>CBDCFD010000001.1:0-24959 GCA_965216155.1 Dehalococcoidia bacterium
CACCACTGCCTACGTGGCCGAACAGTGGGGGCGGCGGTGGATCACCATCGACACCTCCCGTGTCGCGCTGGCCTTGGCACGCGCCCGCATCATGGGCGCCCGCTATCCCTACTACATCCTCGCCGACAGCCGGGAGGGGCAGATGAAGGAGGCCGATCTGTCCCGCCGCGCTCCGTCGGAGATGCCCACCTACGGCAACGTGCGGCAGGGGTTCGTCTACGAGCGGGTGCCGCATATCACCCTGCGGGACATCGCCAACAACACGGAAATTGACGTCATCTGGGAGGCGGCGCAGGAGGAACTGGAGCCGCTCAGGGAGGAACTGAACCGGGCGCTGGGGACCGAATGGGAGGAGTGGGAGATTCCACGCGATGCCGATGAGTTGTGGCCCGAGGAGGCCCAGGAACTGCACCGGCAGTGGTGGGAACTGCGCATCGCCCGGCAGAGGGAGATCGACGCCTCCATAGCGGCCAAGGCCGATTACGAGTACCTGTACGACAAGCCCTACGAGGACCGCAGCAAGGTGCGGGTGGCCGGCCCCTTCACGGTAGAGAGCATCTCGCCCCACCGGGTGCTGGGCGTGGACGAGAACGGCGAAGTGATCGACGGCATCGCCGAGGCGCGCAACGGCTACGGCACGGGCTACGACTTTGGGCAGGTCATTTTGGAGAACCTGCGGCGTTCCGGCGTCCAGCAGGCCCACCGGGAGGACCGGATAACCTTCGCCTCCCTGACGCCCTGGCCGGGACGGTTCGTCTGCGCCGAGGGACGTTATAGTGAAGAGTGGATAGTGGAGAGTGAAGAGTTGGGCGGGGAACTAATCACTAACCACTCTCCACTATCCACTGAAAAACGCGCCGCGATTTTCATCGGGCCGGAGTTCGGCACCGTGTCCCGCCCCGACTTGGTGGAGGCGGCGCGGGAGGCTGCCGAGTGCGGGTTCGACGTGCTGATCGCCTGCGCCTTCAACTACGACGCCCACACCACGGAGTTCGAGAGCCTGGGGCGCATCCCGGTGCTGAAGGCCCGCATGAACGCCGACCTGCACATGGCCGGGGAGCTGAAGAACACGGGCAACGGCAACCTGTTCGTCATATTCGGCGAGCCGGACATAGACGTGCTGGACGCCGATGACGGTCAAATCCAGGTGCGGGTGAACGGCGTGGACGTGTTCCAGCCCAACAGCGGCGAGGTGCGCAGCGACGGGCCGGAGGGCATCGCCTGCTGGTTCATCGACACCGACTACAACCAGGAGAGCTTCTTCGTCCGCCACGCCTACTTCCTGGGCGCCGGCGACCCCTACAAGTCCCTGAAGACTACCCTGAAGGCCGAAATCGACGAAGAAGCCTGGGCGACGCTAAACAGCGCCGTGTCACGGCCGTTCCCCCGGCCGGAATCGGGCCGCATAGCGGTCAAAGTCATCAACCACTTGGGGGATGAGGTGATGAAGGTGTTCAGGGTGGGGTGACCGGAACTGATACCGGTCAAGAGGCTCTTTAGGGACGAAAATTCTCAATTGTTCGATTCAAAGCCGCGGAGTGACCATTGCTATATCGTCCATTTGCTGACCACCTTGATGAAGTTGCGCCAGAGGACCTAGCCTGCCTTACGGACGTTCATGAGGGATGGTTTGTCGAATACAAACGGCAGATGATCGTCAACCGTGAACTGGCGAAGAGCCTGTCTTCTTTTGCCAATCAATACGGGGGATGCCTGTTCTTGGGTGTTGAAGAAGATACCGTCTACAACATGGCAGCGGCGTTTCCCGGCATACCCAACGCCGAATTGCAGACTGCCTTGGACTCCATAAGAAACGCAGCCAAGGACCTGATCCAACCACCGCCCTTTTACAATGCTAGAGTATTTCCGGGTCCCATTGAGGCAATTGGCCTGAGGGAGGGATTTTCGATCATAGTGGTGCATGTCCCGCAGGGGCCAGACTGCCCCTATGTCCATAACGATGGTCGTATCTATATGCGAGTAGGTGATTCATCGCAGCCCAAGTACGTGACCGATAGAGCAACCTTCGACCTGCTCGCGCGGCGAAGACAGGAGGCTCACTCAAGGCTCGAGGAACGAGTGATGTGGAGCCCAGTCACATCAAAAGGGGAAGAGAACCAACCGTTCATTCATATCAGCATACTGTCAGATCCTTACGAGGTGATGGGACACTGGTACGATAAGGGGTTTAATTGCTTTGCCGAAATCATGAAGGGCTTTGGGATTCCCTTCGACAATATTTTCTCTACCCACGATGGATTTGTTGCCAGGCAAGTAGGCCGCAATGACGCAAATAAACGGGTATTGACATGGCATTTTTCCAGAAACTGTCATTCCTTCGTCACCATCCCTATTCCAACTTTATCCCTTAACAAGGCGAATCCCATATGGCAAGAGTACGTAATTGGCAATAGCTTCGTTTCAGGACTCTTAGACACTGATTTAATCTATTGCAGAGTGCTGGATCTAAGAACCTGTTTACGATCTCTTCAGGATTAGCGTTGCGAAGGCGAGAACCACCATTTGCAGGCTGGTATTGAGCTTTCGTTCGCAGTTCTTCCAGAGCCGGCGGCACTTCTCCAGCCAGGCGAAAGACCGCTCCACCACCCATCTCTTCGGCAGCACCACGAAGGTGTGCAGTTCGTTGCGTTTCACCACTTCCACCGCGGCTCCCAACAAGCTTCGCACCCCAGCAGCAAAGGGCTTCCCGGTGTAGCCCCCATCCACCAGCACGTTCTGCACCTGGTTGAGGCCATCCCGGTGCCGGTCAAACATCGCCAAGGCCCCGGCCCGGTCGGTCACGTTGGCCGTGGTTATGTGGATCGCGTGGGGCAACCCCTGCGTGTCCACCGCGATGTGGCGCTTGATTCCGGACACCTTCTTGCCCGCGTCATAGCCCTTGTTCCCGGCACTGTCAGTGTTCTTCACGCTCTGGGAGTCCACGATACAGAAGCTGGTCCGCTCTTTCCGTCCATTGCTTTGCCGGGCCTCGCCAACCAATTTTTTTTAAGACCTGCTCCAGAATGGAATCCTCATCCGGGCCGGGCCGCTCGCTCCATTGCCGGAAATACTTGTAGCAGGTGCGCCAATCGGGGAAGTCCGCAGGCAGCATGCGCCACTGGCAGCCGCTTTTCAGGAGGTACAACACCCCGCAGAAAACGTCGTACAGGTCCACAGTGCGGGGCTTGGTCCGGCGCCGGACCGACTCCAGCGTCGGCAGAATCCGGGCGAATTGCTCCCGGCTGATGTTGCTGGGATAGGAATGAGACATGCTTACCCCTCCCTTGGTAATAGTCTCAACTTAACGTATTCCAAAGATCGTCAACAGGTTCTAAATATAGCAATGGACTTAGTTGGGCATGTAGTGAGACGTCATCGGATATTAGCAAGCGAGGCTAACGTTAATGGCCCGTTTTTCTTGAAAGCTTGTCTCGAGAACGTCTGGAGAACTATTCCGTTTTTGGATCATTCAAAGTATCTGGATCATATTTATGACTTTGGTTACCCAGTAGTCCAAGAAACCAATATGGTCGTGCCTGATGGGACAACCCTTGATACTTTCGTGGTCGCACCACAGCTAGCTTTGCCACCAAAGGAGGATGAGATTTCGTCTGCCGAGGGACCGGTGGAGCTAGCTATGCGCATTTTTCATGCCCTCGGTATCCCTACGGTTGTTCTCGCCCGGTCCATTGAAGAGCTACATTCGGCTGGTAACCGTAGTCAAGAAGTTCAAAAGAAAATAATGGGCGGATAAAGTCAAAGTCGTGCAATTCCGCATAGCCGACACCTTCACCGCCAGCCTCGCCCGGCTCACCAACGATCAGCAGCGGGCGGCCAAGACCACTGCCTTTGACTTGCAGACCAACCTCGCGCACCCCAGCCTCAGCCTGCACCGTGTGACTGGAGCGAAAGACCCTGATTTCTGGGCGGCCCGGGTAAACCGCGACCTGCGCATCATACTGCATCGAGCCGGGGATGATGTTGTTCTATGCTATGTGGACGGCCACGATGACGCCTACCGCTGGGCCGAACGCCGGAGGCTGGAAACCCACCCCACCACCGGCGCCGCTCAACTGGTGGAGTTGCGGGAGGTCGTCCAGGAAATTCCGGTGCCGGTTTACGTGGAGACCGAGATGCAGGCACCGCCCAAGCCGCTTATTTTCGCCGATCTGCCGGACGACCAACTGCTGGGCTACGGGGTACCGGTGGAGTGGCTGGAAGACGTTAAGGCCTCCAATGAAGACAGCATTCTGGACTTGGCCGAACACCTGCCGACGGAAGCGGCAGAAGCTTTGCTGGAATTGGCCGTGGGTCGTACTCCACAACCCTCGCTCTTCGTCACGCTGGGCGGCGACCCATTCAGCCACCCCGACGCCCTGCGCCGCTTCCGCGTCATGAACAACGTCGAAGAACTGGCAGAGGCGCTGGAATATCCCTGGGAGAAGTGGACCATCTTTCTCCATCCGGCCCAGCTTGGCTTGGTGGAGCGGAACTACAACGGCCCGGCCCGGGTTTCAGGCTCTGCTGGAACGGGCAAGAGCGTTGTGGCCCTCCACCGGGCCGCATTTCTGGCCAAGTCCAATTCTGATGACCGGGTTTTGCTCACTACCTTCTCCGATACCCTGGCAAACCTGTTGAAAGCCAAGTTGCGGCTGCTGGTACACCAGGACCAGCAAACTGATGAAAGAATCTCGGTGGATTCGCTGGACACCGTGGCTTCGCGCCTGTACGAGTCCAGGTTTGGCCCGGCGGAATTGGCCCGGCAGGAAATCATTGAGGCACTGGTCAAGGAATCCGCAAGTATCGAGAGGACCAATTTTTCTATGACTTTCCTCCTGACCGAATGGGACAGGGTGGTGGACGCCTGGCAGTTGGACACTTGGGAAGACTACCGGGATGTGAACCGTATCGGCCGCTACCGTCGGCTTTCGGAAACACAGCGGAAAGTTGTGTGGCCGGTCTTTGAACGGGTCAGGTCGGGTTTACAGGAACGAGGTCTGTTGACCAAGGCGCAGATGTTCGGGCAACTGACCCGTGAAATCCTGCAACAGGACCACCCGCCCTTTGATCACGTTGTGGTCGACGAAGCCCAGGATGTGAGTGTCGCCCAGTTGAGGTTCCTGGCGGCAATGGCCGGGAGCCGACCCAACGGTCTATTTTTCGCCGGGGACTTGGGCCAGCGCATCTTCCAGCAACCCTTTTCATGGAAGGAACTGGGTGTTGAGATTCGCGGACGTTCCCAAACTCTGAATATAAACTACCGCACCTCCCACCAGATAAGGACATACGCCGACCGTCTATTGGACCCGGAGATGTCCGACGTTGACGGCAACCTGGAGGAGCGGAAGGGTACGGTGTCGGTGTTCAACGGGCCGCTCCCGGCTATCCACGTGGTGGAAACCGAGGACTCCGAGTGCGACGCGGTCAGTAGGTGGCTCATCGCCAGAATCTCCGAAGGTCTGCACCCCGGTGAGGTCAGCGTGTTTGTCCGGTCCATCGACCAAATTTGTCGAGCCATAGCTGCGGTAGAACTCTCAGGCTTGCCTTACACAGTGCTCGATTATGATGCAGAAGCGGTAGACGTCGGTGTGGCCGTGAGCACTATGCACTTGGCCAAGGGTCTGGAGTTTCGCGCCGTCGCCGTCATGGCCTGTGACTCAGAAGTAATCCCCCTCCAGTCCCGGGTGGAGTCCATCACCGACGAGGCAGACTTGGAAGAGGTCTACAACACAGAGCGAAACCTGCTCTACGTAGCCTGCACCCGTGCCCGGGACCACCTGCTGGTCACCGGCGTTACACCGGCTTCCGAGTTTCTAGACGATTTGCAAATGTGAATCGTTTCGCCGTGCCTACGCTACCTTCAACTCTCCCTCAAAGCCCTGGACACCGTGGTCCTAGACACTCCCAGAGCCGTCCCGATCTGCCTGAAGCTCAAGCCGTCCCTCCGGAAGGACCTGGCCATTTCCACCTTCAAGTCCGTCATCTTCCGCGGTGTTCCCAGGGTCTTGCCATTGCTCCGGGCTTTGTCCAAGCCGGCTTTGGTCCTCCTGCGGATGCTCTCCAGCTCCTGCTGTGCCGCCCAGGTGAAGAAGCTGGCCAGCACTCCCCGATCACTGCCTCTGGCGAGTCCGGGTCGGCGTCGAAGTAACGCGTCCAATGCTGCTCCGATGGGGCAAGGGACCTGACCCGCACCTGGCGGCCGCGCAGGTCCCTGAGGGTGCTG
Source organism: Dehalococcoidia bacterium (assembly GCA_965216155.1). Classification (GTDB taxonomy): domain Bacteria; phylum Chloroflexota; class Dehalococcoidia; order Lucifugimonadales; family UBA3495; genus CATOSP01. The sequence goes on from CBDCFD010000001.1 coordinate 6,224, forward strand.
ACCGTGTCCATCCAGCGCCGGCCTATGCGGTCTACTGCGGCGACCACCAGGACGTCCTCCGGGCCCAAGCGGCCGGTTCAGTGCCTGCCAGCCCTTCCGGCTGTTGGTTCCAGTCGCGCCTGAGATTCCCACATCCCGGTATATGAGGTCAGATGACACGCCGGCGTCACGGAGTTGGAGGACCTGAGCCTCGGGGTCGCTACCCGATTGGCCCTGAGTCTGTCGCCTGCTGGTCCGTATGTAACCATAAATCCTGTCCACTCCATCACTATACCTTTTTGTACCACCCGACTGCTAGCTGGAAATGTCAGTGGTGTGCCAGGCACAAAAACGCGCGTTTTTGTGCACCTTACTGATTCGAGCGGCCGTGTTCTTTTAATCCCAAACCAAGGTGATTCTTGCAACGACAAAAAAGAAGCCGCCCAGCGCTGGGCGGCTTCTTTTTTGTCGTGTGACGGGTGCTCTGGGGCAAGGTTGCTCCCCCGCCAACTTCAAGGCAGACCGAGGGTAGGCGCTCTAAGGAATCCGTCGCCCTGTGCGTGAGGTGATTCTTTCCCACTGTTCACCGAAAGTGTATCCATCGGCTTTGGACACGCAGACCCACGGTCCTTGTTGGACGGTCTCACCATCAACCATGTGTTTAGAGATTGGAGTGAACCCGTGCACGAACGCCATGTGTTCCTCTTCGTCGGGCATGGCAGATCCCACCACAGGGACGACCATACGCAGACCGCGGTCTCCGAAAGCCTTGTGAAGTGAAGCCGATAGGCGATTTGCGCCCCGAACACCATCGGCCACTTGAATGCCACAAAGGATGCAGTAACGCATTCTGATCTCCTGTCTCTCTTTCACAACCGGGTCGAGATTGTAACTTACCCACATGTGCATGACCACTGCCAAGTGTCATTGCGGACGGCTGTTCAAGCTAGATGGCCAGCCTATCGGTTTTTGTCACTGGAGTCCAAACTTTGTCGCGTGCGGCATCCCAAAATTCATTATTTCAACGGCGTTCCAAAGGCTCGTCAATTTTCTTCGATAGCGCGATTTGCCCAACACAGCCGATTTGACCCAACAAAGTGTTGACGACCCAAGAGAGCCCAATCCTATAATCGCTGTCCGGTTAATGCAGTTGGTGACAGAGCCATCCAAACTCGATGCCCGAAGGTAGCGTCATGTGTGGAAGATACAGCCTGGCAGCAGACTTGGAAGACAGCCAACAGCGGTTCGAGTTTTTTGACAGTGAACTGACTCACTCGCCCAAGTACAACATCGCTCCCACGCAGCCGGTGCTGGCGGTGACGAACGACGAAGGGAGACAGCCCGCGTACATGCGTTGGGGGCTTATTCCTTCGTGGGCCAAGAGTGCCTCGGCGGGCAACCGCCTTATCAATGCGCGGGCTGAGACCGTAGCGGAACGCCCGAGTTTTCGCACTGCATTGGCGAGCCGGCGGTGCCTGGTCCTCGCTGACGGTTTCTACGAATGGCAACGGGTCGGAAATGCCAGAAGGCCCATGCGGGTTGCGATGAAGTCGGGAGAGGTCTTCGCCTTTGCTGGTCTGTGGGACTCGTGGCGGGACCCTGCCGGCGATATTGTCAGGTCCTGCACCATCATCACCACCGAACCCAACGAACTCCTGAGACCCATCCATAACCGGATGCCGGTTATCCTGCCGAAGGAGCTGGAATCATTCTGGCTGGACGATGAAGTGCAGGACTCCTTGACCCTTGGCGATATTTTGAGTCCCTATCCTGCCGAAGCTATGGACGCCTACGAAGTTTCTTCCCTGGTCAACCGACCTTCCAACGAAGGTCCTGAAGTGGCCATCCCCGTTGGGCAAGAGAGCCCGTTATCCGGGGCTCACCAAGCCCAGTTGGTGATGTTCCAGCATGGGGACGATGAGACCCTCTCTTAGCACATCCGCGATTCCGTCCAACTAAAGGGCCCGACTGCTTTCCATTCCCGTGAATCTGGCAATGCTTCCGTGAACATTGACCCCGGCCGCACCCTGATGACACGATTTGTGTCTGTGTGGTGTAAAATAGTTACCAAGTTACCTCAGGAGCCACAGCATGAAGCCAGTAAAGTGCGACCCGGTGTATCTTCAAATGGCTCGCGCCGCATTGATCGAAAAGCTGAAGCCCAGGCTGGAGCCGGTGCTCTCGGATTTGGGTGGAGTACGGTCCGTCAGCGGGTTCAAGGACCCGGAGTTCATCAGTGCGTTCGGCCCGGGCTTGGACAGACTCCCAGACTCCGAACTGGTCAATCAGGCGCTGGCGCTGCTAACTGAGCACGTGGCTGCCGCTCCGGCAGGCAAGACGGGCCTCCGGTTCTTCGATGCCCGAGCAGCGGACGGAGACAAGGCATGACCACAGCTCGACGACGCCAGACCAGAGTCCAACCCGAACCCAAGGGCGCCGATCCCGACTATAGAGGGGAGCTCTGGCGTATGGCCGACGCGCTCCGCGGCAGCATGGACGCCAACGAGTACAAGCACGTCGTGCTGGGCCTCATCTTCTTGAAGTACATCTCGGACGCCTTCGAGGAGGCCTACGCTACGCTGGAATCCGAGCGGGACCAAGGCGCCGACCCCGAAGACCCCGACGAGTACCGGGCCCAGAGCATCTTCTGGGTGCCGCCCGAGGCCCGGTGGCAGCATCTCCAGAGCCAAGCGCGCCAGCCCAGCATCGGCCGCTTGGTCGACGACGCCATGACGGCGGTGGAGCGGGACAACCCGGCGCTCAGAGACGTGCTGCCAAAGGAGTACGGCAGGGACGCCTTGGACAAGCAACGGCTGGGCCAAGTGGTGGACCTGGTCAGCAACGTCAAGGTCGGAGGGGCCGAAGCCCAAGCCAACGACGTGCTGGGGCAGGTGTACGAATACTTCCTGGAGCAGTTCGCCATCGCCGAGGGCCGCAAGGGCGGCGAGTTCTACACTCCCCGCTCCGTGGTGCGGCTGCTGGTGGAGATGCTGGAGCCATACCAAGGACGGGTCTACGACCCTTGCTGCGGCTCCTCGGGCATGTTCGTCCAGTCGGTGGAGTTCATCCGCGCCCACGCCACGGGCAACGGCAACGGCGGCAGGGCCAAGGGAGACATCTCCATTTACGGCCAAGAGTCCAACTACACAACTTGGCGGCTGGCCAAGATGAACCTGGCCATCCGGGGCATCGAGGGCCAGATCGCCCACGGCGACAGCTTCCACAACGACCGCCACCCAGACCTGCGGGCCGACTACATCCTGGCCAATCCGCCCTTCAACGTCTCCGACTGGGGCGGGGAGCGGGTGAGGGACGACAAGCGGTGGGAACACGGCGTACCGCCGGTTGGCAACGCCAACTTCGCTTGGGTGCAGCACTTTCTGTACCACTTGGCGCCCCGGGGCACGGCAGGGTTCGTGCTGGCAAACGGCTCCATGTCCTCCAACCAGTCGGGCGAGGGCGAAATCCGCAAGAACATCATTGAGGCCGGTCTGGTGGACTGCATCATCGCGCTGCCTGGCCAGTTGTTCCGGTCTACACAGATACCGGCCTGCCTCTGGTTCCTGTCCAAGGAACGCCGCAGCGGCCAGCGCCGGGCCCGGCAAGGTGAGACCCTGTTCATCGACGCCCGGAAGCTGGGGCGCATGCTGGACCGCACCCGCCGGGACCTGTCCGCCGACGACATCGCGCGTATCGCCGGCACCTACCACGCTTGGCGTGGCGGGGAGAGTGCCGACGACTATGCCGACGTTCCGGGCTTCTGCAAAAGCACCGCGCTGGAGGAAGTCCGCTGGCACGGGCACGTCCTGACCCCCGGCCGCTACGTGGGCGCGGAGCCGCAGCCCGACGACGGCGAACCCTTCCAGGAGAAGATGGCGCGTCTCGCCGCCCAGTGGCGGGAGCAGCAGGCCGAGGCGGCAAGGCTGGACGCGGCCATCGCCGAGAACCTGGAAAAGCTGGGGTTTGGTGCCAAGCAGGAGGAAGGATGATGGTTCCTGTCGCTGCGGAACGGACCAATGAATTGGATGCCCTCTGCCGCCGCTACAGTGTCCTCCGGCTTGACCTGTTTGGCTCCGCCGCCACCGGGTCATATCGTCAGGGTGAAAGCGATCTGGATTTCGTCGTCGAGTTCTTGCCGGCGACGACAGAAACTTATTCGGACACCTACTTCGGACTGCTGAGGGCATTGGAACAGCTTTTCGAGGAGCGGGTGGACTTGGTGGTTGGGTCGGCCATAACCAATCCCTATTTCCTGCAGGCAGTTGAGGAGACAAGGACATCCATCTATGCGGCTCGAGACCAAGAAATATCTTTTTGATATCCAGCGCGCCGCTGCCTTGTTGCAAGGTTTCATCCGCGGCAAGACCTTTGTGGACTACGAGGCCGACGTCATGATGCGCTCGGCCGTGGAGCGGCAATTCGAGATCATCGGTGAGGCCATGAACAAGCTTGCTGGTGTTGCCGAAGAGACAGCGCGGCGGATCAGTGAGTACGAGCGCATAATTGCCTTTCGCAACATACTGATTCACGGATACGCTGTTGTAGACGACCGACTGGTGTGGAACGTGGCCCAGGCCATTCTCCCCATACTTGCCAAGGAAGTTGATGCTCTCATGGAGGGACACAGTGACCGTAAGTGAGTTGACGCAGTTGCTGGCAACGTACCCTCTCGACATGCGCGTCGTCCTGGATGGCTACGAAGAGGGTTACGACGACCTGGAGCAACACTTTACTCAGTGAAGGAGATACGAGTGGATGCCGGAAACAAGTGGTGGGAAGGGCGGCACCGCGAGGCTGAGGATACTCGGACGGAAGGCAGCGGCATCGTAGCCTTGGTGCTGCAGCGACCCTGGAAGGCAGCTTGACAGTGGCCGCCTGCCATCACCCTGCCATGATTGTGGGGAAAGGCTATGATTGATTACGGGAATTTCAGCAGGTCTCTGAAAAATCTGGAGTCGCAGTATGTAAATTACAGGAACCTGGACGACAGCCTTCCGCAGTGGATGCAGGAAGCGGTGGCCGAGTCGGTGATTCAGCGGTTCGAGACCTGCTACGATTCCATGTGGAAGGTGCTGCGCCGCTACCTTCAGGAGGAACTGGGCCTTGCGGAGGTCCCCAACAGCCCCAGACCTGTCCTGCGCTTGGCCGACTCCAATAATCTCCTCGTTGCCACGTTGGCCGAATGGAACAACTACGTGCAGGCCCGCATCGATACGACTCACGACTATAATGCTGAAAAAGCGCAAGGGGCCTTGGAAATGATGGACGGATTCATAGACGACGCCATCGGGCTTTACCAGACCCTGTCAGGGGAGACCTGGGAATGACCGCCGCGGTCGACATCACCCCAAGCGACCGCAATCTGGTACTGGATCTGTTGCAGCGCTATCTGCCCGGCGTCACCGTCTGGGCCTACGGTTCGCGGGTCAAGTGGACGGCCCGCTCCCAGTCCGACTTGGACCTAGTTGCCTTCGTTTCCGGGAACCGTAAGGCGGCAGTGTCCCATCTGCGGGAAGCCTTGGAGGAAAGCAGTCTTCCCTTCCCCGTGGACCTGCTTGTCTGGGACGAATTGCCAGAATCGTTTCGGGAAAATATCGAATCTGATTACGCGATTCTACAAGAACCAAGAAAATCGTATGTGAGTGGCGAGTGGCGCGAAAGTACGTTAGGGGAAGTGTTAACCCTTCAACGTGGTTTTGATTTGCCAGAGACTGAACGTATTCCCGGTCTGTATTCAGTTATTGCCTCCACAGGGCAGGTCGGGACTCATAACACAGCAGTGGTAAAAGGTCCTGGCGTTGTTATCGGTCGCTCGGGAAGCCTTGGCGGTGGGCAATTCGTGAAGCAGGACTTCTGGCCTCTTAATACGACTCTTTGGGTCAAGGATTTCCACGGTAACGACATACGTTTCTGTTACTATCTCCTCAGGTCGCTCAACTTGGCCGACTTCAATGCAGGAAGCGGCGTCCCCACTCTGAACCGCAATCATATTCATCCCCTTTCGGTGAAAATCCCACGTGTGCCCGACCAGCAAGCCATCTCCCACATTCTCGGCACACTGGACGACAAGATTGAGTTGAACCGGCGGATGAACCAGACGCTGGAGGAGATGGCCAGGGCATTTTCCCAGGACTGGTTCGTGGACTTCGGCCCGGTCCGCGCCAAGCTAGAGGACCGGGAACCCTATTTGCCGCCGGAGCTTTGGTCTCTCTTCCCCAACCGGTTGGTTGACTCGGAGTTGGGGGAGGTGCCGGAGGGGTGGGAGGTTAAGCCGCTTGAACAGTTCGTCGAGTTGAATCCCAGCGAACCTATGAAGAAGGGGACAATCGGCCCGTACATCGATATGGCAGCCCTGCCAACGTCTGGTTCCAGTCCAGAAGACGCGATTCTGCGGGAGTTCACTTCTGGAACGCGCTTCCGCAACGAGGATACGCTTCTTGCGCGGATAACACCATGCTTGGAGAATGGCAAAACCGCATTTGTCCAGTCTCTCCCCGAAGACGCCGTAGGATGGGGTTCAACTGAGTTTATCGTGATGCGCGCAATCCCACCTGTTCCACCCGAGTACTCATACCTACTGGCCCGGGACGGGGCCTTTCGAGAGCACGCGATCCAAAGTATGACTGGAACATCGGGACGGCAGCGTGTTCAAGTCGACGCATTGGCTCCGTACTTGCTTGCCTCGCCTCCACCGGAGCTTTGGGCCAAATTCAGTTCACTAATCAGCCCGGTGTTCGATGGCATCCGGTTGGGCAACAAAGAATCTTGCTCCCTGACCGCCCAGCGGGATACGCTGCTGCTGAAACTGGTGAGGGGAGAGGTGCCGGTGGGGGAGTTGCAAACAACATGACCCATACATCTGACATCTTTTCATGGTTAAACCTCTCAACCCTTCCCGACGGAGGACCACTCCTCCAGAGATATGGGATGTGGTTGGAGAGATATCCACAATGCGCCAAGGAGTCTCTAAGGCAGAGACTAACGAATGGGAAGAGCGCCGTGAGCGCATGGTTCGAGCTTCTTTTGCATGAGCTATTGTTGCAACTTGGCTGCAAAGTACACGTGACAGATATCGACAATACAGAGAAGACCCCTGATTTTCTAGTCAGCCACGGTCGCCATAAATGTTATGTTGAGGCCACAACCGTGAATCCCAAAGATAATCCATCCGTAGTAGACCGTAACCTAGAAGATGTAATATCCAAACTGAACACGCTAGATTCCCCCAAGTTTCAAGTTAGCTTGAGTGTCGAAGGTAAAATCTCAAGAACACTGAGCAAGAAGGAGCTCATCAATACATTCGGGAAACTGCTCAGCGAGTATGATCCGGTCATGCTCAAAGAACGAATTGATTTGTTGGGTGAATATGGTAGGCCGTATACCGAAATCAAAGACAAGGACTGGGTTCTGCGTGGAGAACTTCGACCGATACCCCCCGAGGGAAAGCATCGTACGTCTCCAGGTTTGATAGTCGATGTAGGTGGCAGTTATACAGGTGACGCTGCACGCGAAGTCCAAGACAGCGTGTCAAAGAAAGCCAAGAAGTACGATCAATTGGATGCGCCGTTCATAGTGGCAGTAAACGTACTGGACATTCGTTTTGACAGAGAAGCTGAGACGGCGACACTTTTTGGACAGGAGCAGATTCGGTATTTCCCGAATCATCCAGAAATCCCAGACCAGCTAGTCAGGAAGCCCGATGGAGTATGGGTTAAGGGTGGATACAAACCACGGCACACACGATTGGCGGGACTAATCATGTTCAATGGTTTCCTCCCACGGAGCCCACGAGGGTCTGTATGCCTTTACGTCAATCCATTCGATTACAACACGAACTTGCCGCGACCTCTTTGCAGGCTACCTCACGCCATTGGCGAAGACGGAAGTCTAACCTGGGTTGAAGGCATAGACATTGAAACCCTATTGGCTACCAAATAGCCGCTCAGGAACTCAGGATAACCATGACCACCCTCACTGAAGCCGACGTAGAGCAGGCGGCGCTCGACTGGCTCGCCGCCCTCGGCTGGCAGGTGGCCCACGGGCTGGATTGTGCACCCGACACGCCCGGCGCGGAGCGGGACGACCACCGCGAGATGACGTTGGTATAGCTAACGTCCAATGCGGGACCTACCACCATCGGAAACGATCTCTATGAACCGTGATGATGAACTGCGACAGAGAATTCTCAGTGGCCGAGCGGACGCCAATATCCGTTTCGACGACCTCCGGCTTTTCCTGCTGAGCTTGGGATTCATCGAGCGGGTGCGGGGAAGTCATCATATTTTCAGGAAGGAAGACGTCCGCGAACTGGTCAACCTGCAGCGTGACGGTTGTCACGCCAAACCCTACCAAGTGCGACAGGTCCGACAGGTAGTCATGAGGTGCCGGCTTGGAGGTGGAGATTGATGCACAAATACGAGGTTATCATCTATTGGAGCAACGAAGACAGCGCCTTTGTGGCCGAAGCGCCCCAACTCCCCGGATGCGTAGCCCACGGGGACACGCAGGAAGAGGCGTTGAAGCATATCAATCAGGCCATGGACCTGTGGCTCGAAACCGCGCGGGAGTTCGGAGACCCAATCCCGGAGCCGAAGGGCGAACGCCTGATGCTGGCGTAGGAATCCTGTATGACCACCCTCACCGAGGCCGACGTTGAAGCCGCTGCCCTAGCTTGGCTGCGTGACCTTGGCTGGCAGACGGCCCACGGGCCGGACGTTGCCCCCGACACGCCCGGCGTGGAGCGAAACGACTACGGCCAAGTAGTGTTGGAGGGACGGTTCCGGGATGCTCTGGCCCGTCTGAACCCGTCCTTGCCCACCTCCGCGTTGGAAGACGCTTTCCGTAAACTGACCCACCCCGAAGGGGCGACGCTGGAGGCCCGCAACCGCTCTTTCCACAGGATGCTTGTCAACGGTATCAACGTGGAGTACTGGACCAGCGACGGCGTCATTCGGGGCGAACAGGCCCAAGTGGTGGATTTCGACGACCCGGGCAACAACGACTGGCTGGCGGTCAACCAGTTCACCGTTGCCGAAAACCGCAACACCCGCCGCCCCGACATCGTCCTGTTTCTCAACGGCCTGCCCCTGGGCGTCATCGAGTTGAAGAACCCCGCCGATGAGGACGCCACCATCTGGACCGCTTGGCAGCAACTCCAGACCTACCGGGCCGAATTGCCCTCCCTGTTCTCCATGAACGAAGCCCTGATGGTATCCGACGGCCTGAACGCCCGCATCGGCGCCCTCGGCGCGGGAAGGGAATGGTTCAAGCCTTGGCGGACCATCACGGGGGAGACTCTGGCCGAGCCTGGCATGACCGAGCTTCAGGTGATGCTGGAGGGCGTCTGCCAACCGGAACGGTTCCTGGCCCTGCTGCGGGACTTCATCGTGTTCGAGGACGACGGCAGCGGCAAGTTGGTCAAGAAGATGGCTGGCTACCACCAGTTCCACGCCGTCCGGGTGGCCGTCGGCGAGACCCTGCGGGCGGCGGAGTTGCAATCGGAGGGCCGCGGGGTGGGCGACGGAAGCGGCCGGTACGAGTCGGGACGGCAGCCCGGAGGCGCCCCCGGCGACCACCGCATCGGTGTGGTCTGGCATACCCAGGGGTCGGGCAAGAGCCTGACCATGGCTTTCTACGCCGGAGCCATCGTCCGCGAGCCAGCTATGCAGAACCCGACCATCGTGGTCCTGACCGACCGCAACGACCTGGACGATCAACTCTTCACCACCTTCTCCCGCTGCCAAGACCTGTTGCGCCAGCCCCCAGTGCAGGCGGAGAGCCGGGCCGACCTGCGGGAGAAGCTGTCGGTTGCGTCCGGCGGCGTGGTCTTCACCACCATCCAGAAGTTCTTCCCCGAGGAGCGGGGCGACACCTACCCGACACTTTCGGAGCGGCGCAACATTGTGGTCATCGCCGACGAGGCCCACCGCAGCCAGTACGACTTCGTGGACGGCTTCGCCCGCCACATGCGCGACGCCCTGCCCAACGCCTCCTTCGTCGGCTTTACCGGTACCCCCATCGAGCTTGAAGACGCCAACACCCGGGCCGTCTTCGGCGATTACATCAGTATCTACGATATCCAGCGTTCCGTGGAGGACGGCGCCACGGTGCCCATCCACTACGAGAGCCGCCTCGCCAGGCTGGAACTGGATGAATCCAAGAGGCCAACTATTGACCCGGACTTCGAGGAGGCCACCGAGGGCGAGGAGATCGAGCGCAAGGAGCGGCTGAAGACCAAGTGGGCCCAGTTAGAAGCCGTCGTCGGGGCCGGAAACCGGGTCAAGCAGATCGCCCAGGACATTGTTGACCACTTCGAACAGCGCTTGGAAGCCCTTGACGGCAAGGCGATGGTGGTGTGCATGAGCCGGCGCATCTGCGTTGCTCTCTACAACGAACTGGTGCGGCTGCGCCCCGGCTGGTGCGACGACGATGACGCCAAGGGCAGCATCAAGGTCGTGATGACCGGCTCGGCGTCGGACCCGCCCGATTGGCAGCAGCACGTGAGGAACAAGCCCCGCCGGGAGGCGCTGGCCAACCGCTTCCGTGACGCCGACGATCCCTTCCGCATTGTCCTGGTGCGTGATATGTGGCTGACCGGCTTCGACGCGCCAAGCCTGCACACCATGTACGTGGACAAGCCGATGCGGGGCCATGGGTTGATGCAGGCCATCGCCAGGGTCAACCGGGTGTTCAAGGACAAGCCCGGTGGTCTGGTGGTGGACTACCTGGGGCTGGCCAACGACCTGCGGCGGGCTCTGCTCACCTACACCGAGAGTGGCGGCACGGGGCAGACCGCCATCAACAAGGAAGAAGCAGTGGCGTTGATGCTTGAGAAGTACGGGGTCTGCTGCGCTCTGTTCTACGGCTTCGACTGGTCTAAGTGGACCACAGGTCCAGCCCAAGAACGTTGGTTATTGCTGCCCTCCGCTCAAGAGCACATCCTTGCCCAGGAAAATGGGAAGGACCGCTACTTACAGACGGTGCGGGAACTCTCCCAAGCCTTTGCTCTGGCCGTGCCCCACGACGAGACCTTCCGCATCCGTGACGACGTGGGATTCTTCCAGCAGGTGCGGACCTACCTTTCCAAGCGGTCCGAGGCAGAAGCGCGCCCCGAAGAGGACCTCGACTTAGCGGTGCGGCAGATCGTCTCCCGCGCTGTGGCCTCTGAGGGTGTGATCGACATCTTCGCCGCGGCCGGCTTGGAGAAGCCCGACATTTCCATCCTGTCCGAAGAGTTCTTGGCCGAAGTGCAGGGAATGCCACAGCGCAACCTGGCCGTGGAGTTGTTACAGAAGCTACTCCGGGGCGAAGTGGCGATCCGCCGCCGCACCAACCTGATCCAGGCCCGATCCTTCGCCGACATGCTGGAGCAGACGTTGCGCCGCTATCAGAACCGGGCCATCGAGGCCGCGCAGGTCATCGAGGAGCTGATCCAATTGGCCCGCGACATGCGCGAGGCCGGCTCCAGGGGAGAAAGGCTTGGGTTAACCGACGACGAGTTGGCTTTCTACGATGCCCTGGAGACCAACGACAGCGCCGTCCAGGTCCTGGGAGACGAGACCCTACGCGCTATTGCACAAGAGTTGGTCGATACTGTGCGCCGCAACGTCACTATCGACTGGACGCTCCGGGAGAACGTGCGGGCCCAGCTCAGGGTCCTGGTTCGCCGCATCCTACGCAAGCACGGCTACCCTCCCGACAAGCAAGCCAAGGCCATCCAGACAGTGTTGGAGCAGGCAGAGGTGTTGTCTGAGGGGTGGGCAGTCGGCGCCTGACGGTCCCTTGGGAGTGTATCGTTCACTCCCCAACTCCCCGTGGCAGTGTCCGCGGCTTTACTTTGGTCTTAGAGATTACTCATCCCCGTAGAGCAGTCACCAATAGTCCCTTTGACCTTTTGTTGTTGTCCAGCGAAAATGTCCGCCTGACTGGTCTGCGAAAATGTCCGTTTACACGGGTGTTCCCGTCTCAGGCTGTGGTGTCCTTGCTGCGCCGTTGACCTTCCTCAGTGGCGGGCTTTCGGCTATGGCGTACTTGCGGACGGTGTTTCCATGGATGCCCAACTCGCGAGCGGTCGCCCTGAGGGAGAGTCCCCTGAACTTGGCCTGCTGCACATTCTCCCAAAGAGTCCTCTGGCGAGCGGGGGGTCTTCTGTGTTGTTGCTCCCTTGACAGGAAATCCATTCTACTATGCACGATAAGTACAATTATCGCGCATGGTAAGGGCAGCTCCGGAAGGGCCATCTCCGGGCCGCACCACTCCCGCCAGCAATCCGGCATGGGCCTGCGCCGGCCAGAGGAGCGGTCGGCGTCAGCCAACGGTTCGCAGTCGCGCCGGGCGCGCGGTTATTACGGCGGCCGGGCTACGCCTGGGGCAGCCCAACGTTGCCGTCGGCGTCCCGGCCAAGGTGGTAGTGCCGCACCTCCAACCTTTCCACATGCTGGATGTTGATGATTATCGATTCCGCCGTAAGCATCTCTTCCAGGCCATGGCCCATTGCCTTTTTCTCGTGGGTGACCCGGGTTTGCTGCCCGCCGCCCATGGGGTCTTCCGCGCCGTGGTATTGCAACAGGTTCACCTTGCGCCACTCGTTTTCGGAATGCTCCGGCTTTGGAGGGTAGAAGAATTCCGCCTCCTCTGCGATGCGTGCCAGGTCCTCCTCCAAGTTGTCCAGCCCAAATACGTTGACGTTAGCGTAAGAACATGATAGGTTGAATAAAACTCTAGAGAGACTTGCGATGGAGCCACATCAGCTTAGCGCTCAGGAACTATTGGAGACTTATGGTTCGGCGATCATGGAGGCTGCGAAGGTAGAAGCACGACTGAACGGTCGGGAGTTGCTGACGCCGGCTGCCACTTCGGTCTTGTTTGGAGTATCCGATGCTGCTGTTCGTACTGCTCGACTCAAGGGACATGTCAATGCGATCGCAGTATTGTCTCCCACCGTTAAAGAAACCTGCTTGATTCCCTTGACTTCAGCACTCGCATATTGGAGCCGGGATCGTAAGGGAAAAGCATACCTGGAAGACTTTGACGACGAATTAGACAGAATGAGGTTGTGCGGGTTGACTGTCTGGGATGGCATTCGGTTTTACCACGTGTTGCACCCATGGGCGTTGTTCGAGCACCAGTCGCCGTATTGAAACCTGCTCCAAGAATCACTCCCAATGGGAATACTGTCCCAACAAGGGTAAGCCCAACGCTATTGGAAAGCTAAATCACACCAAGGATGACGAACAATGGTGACAACAACCGCAGTAATGGCTACAACCGAAGTGGTCGACGACATGAGATTCACCCGCGAATGCTTGGTGGACATGGCTGGGCAGATAAACGGGGATAAAGCTATGCCGGTAATCGTTGATCATGACCATCACTTTGTACCCGTAGGGAAGGTAAGGGCAGCAAAAGTCATAGACTATGAGGGAGGGTCTGCGCTACAGGCCATCAACGACGAGACCCATCGAGTAACGAAGTCCATACATGAACCCACAGGGGATAGGATCGTAGAGGTCTCTTTCCCCAATGACGAACGTCCATTTTCCCAAGATTCCTTAGAAACTTCCGGAGAGGCCATCAGAATATCCATAGATTGGGTGAACTTCGACGGACATGAGAACTTGAGCGCGTTCCGCAGTACGGCGGATCAAGACGATGACGTGGCAACTGCCATAATAGATCGTCGAAGTCTTGAACCAGCGCCATTTATACAATTCGCAATATCGTACCCGGAACTCACCGCCCTTTTAGTTTGGGTTTTCTACAGAGGTGAAAAATTCCTGCGGTACACTGTTGATGAGACTCTGCGCAAGGTTGGGGCCGACATATCTGACAAGTTGAGCGAGAAATTCAGAGGGTGGCTGGGACTCTACAACGATCTTCGCACTCCAGACACCCGGGAAGTTACATCCGACTTGATCATTGACACCGAGCCCCGAATCCACCTCCTCACCAGAGGACACAATGTAGAAGAAAACACTGAAATCGGTTTGGCGTCGCTATGCAAGCAACTTGAACTGCGCCAAGACCTCCTCAAGGACTCAGACAGCATCACCTTCGCTCGTAGCAAGAAGGATGAAGAATGGAACTTCTTGTATGCCACAACTAAGTCAGGACGCGTGATAACCACAGAAGAATGGCATGGGACGACCCTTGACAGGCTGGAATCCATTGCAAGAACGAAACGTGTCTGCCTCTGCCTCGAGCACAAAACCACGAAGGAAGAACGTCACTTGGAAACGACTGCCGAGTTTACTCCGACGGGCGAACAAGGTGGGTACCAACTGAAGTTCAACTCAGCCTCCCCTGATCTCTTGGACGAATGGGACCTTATTAACGTGGCCCTACAACTAGACCACGAACAGGCCATTAAGCGTCATCCGCGTCAACACTGAAAATTGGCCGTATACTAGATTTAGTGCTATCTCCAGACTCCCCAAGCCAACGCTCCCCGGGACCGACTGGTGTCCCTATGCCGACCTGCCGGCAGGTCTGGCTCCGGACTGCATGCAGGTCCCGGGAGCAGGAACCGTTCATCACATCACGGTCCAACTCGGTAACACCCATTTTGTTAGGCGCTACCTTACCCGGGTAGCAGCCGTTGCCGTCATCGGGGCCTCCGGACCATGGCCACCGACGGGCTGTTACGGGGTATGGGTCGGTTGCTCCCCGGGTGCGTCTTGGGTGACCCGGCTCTTCAGGTGGCGGTAGACCAAGGCCCAGTGGGTATGGACGCCAGTATCAGCGCGAAGACGCCCGCAACCTCCACGACGGTCCGCCAAATGTCAAGGGCGTCGACAAAACATGCCAGTGGGGCGGAGCAAAAGTGTACCAGCAGAGAGGTCATTGGCCAGCGTAAATGTCCGGGCCAGTTGTTCGGGAGAAGTGTCACAGAGGCAGGCTGGCAGCAGGCTGGGCGGGTGAGTGAGGTCGGCTTCTGGCACGACTTATGGGTTGTCTAATTCGTCCGGGGCTTGCGCTGCGGCGGTCTCCCTGCTGCGCTTGAGCCGGTAGCTCTCGCCGTTCATCTCCAGGATGTGGACGTGGTGGGTGAGCCGGTCCAGCAGCGCGCCGGTGAGGCGTTCCGAGCCGAAGACCTCGGTCCACTCGTCGAAGGGAAGGTTGGTGGTCACCATTGTGGAGCCCCGTTCGTAGCGCTGGCTGAAGACCTCGAAGAGCAGCTCGGCTCTGGTGCGGGACAGGGGCACGAAGCCCAATTCGTCGATGATCAGCAGGCTGAGGCGGGACAGATACCGCTGCAGGTTGAGCAGCGGCATCTCATCCCTGGCTTCCAGCGGTCCGCGTTACAGCGTTTTCACCGGCGCGACGCCTCAGCGCGGTTCCCCAGCCGCGGTTCCCCAGCCAAGGAGGCTGCCCTGGGCTCACTGTGCGGATATGACCACCTGAAGCGTGGCCGGTGGAACTTCGCCCAGAGCGTCCTTGTCGATGTAGACGCTCTGGATGACTTCGCCGTCCTTGGTGCCGTACACGACCTTGTTCTTCGTGTCCTTGGTCTTGTGCAGCGTCAGAGTCAACTTTTCCATCGTTTTCATCTCCTCGTTGTAAAGGGGACCTACCCGCCAAAAAGAGTGGTATACATAGAGCATAACACCAACCTGGAGGGCGGCGTACAACGTCCCAACACAACCGGGTAGCGGCCTTCCCGAGCTCCGTTGGGTGTCCAGGTACTGCCACCGAAAACGGCGACCACCTCGCCGGCGCCCGCTCCCCGGGGCTGCGACGCCGGGCCTCTACCCCCTGCCGCCCTGGTAGTACCTGGCCACCGCCCCCCGTCCGGCTGTCTGGCGCTCCGTGTAACGGGCCGGCATCCTGGGTGACTTCCACCGGCCCGCCGTCATCAGCTCGGGGAGGGCGAACCCCGCAGCCGACAGGTCCTGGGCCATCCCAACCCGACCGGAGTGTCCGGTGATGTCCCGCCAGCCGGGGAGTCCAGCCGCCCGCGCTGCCTGCTGCAGACGCCGCCGGATGGTGTCGGGGTGGAGGTTGAAGACCGGAGTGACCGCGTCGATCACCGCCTCCTCCGGGCGGTGATCAACGACAATTAGTCTTGCCGGCGCATTGCCTCACTCAAAACGTTACCCAACGAAGATGGTTGCCTCACATAAAATGTTACCGAAAATACGGAGGCAACCACGTGAGTGGAGGCATCAGCAAGATGGCGAAGCAAGAGTTGCTGGATACAATACGGGACCGTTACCGGAACTCTACCAAGAAGGACAAGACCAGGATCCTTGACGAGTTCATCGCGGTCACCGGACACCATCGCAAGCACGGCATCAGGTTGCTCGGAAAGCTTGATGACCGCAGAGACACAACGCATTCCGTGCAAGGCCGGCGTCTCTATGATGAGGCCGTCAGGGAAGCGGTGATCGTGATCTGGGAAGCTGCCGACCGTATTTGCGGAAAACGCCTGAAGGCAGCGTTGCCCCACCTGGTGGACTCCATGGAACGCCATGGCCATCTCGCTCTCGACCCCGAGGTACGAGATCGGTTGCTGGCCGCCAGCTCAGCGACCCTCGACCGTCTCCTGAAACCGATCCGTTCCACCGCGGGCAGCCGGCGCCGCCGCCGGCGTCGGCAATCGATGGGGAAACGTGTTCCGGTACGTACCTACAATGATTGGAACGGACCGCCGCCGGGCTTTCTGGAGATTGATCTGGTGCTTCACTGCGGTGGACCGCTGTCCGGATCATTCATCCACAGCCTGGTGGCCACCGACATCTGTACCGGTTGGACCGAAGCCGTTCCCCTCCTAGCCAAGGAGCAATCCCTGATTGTGGAGGGACTGGAAGCCATCGGGCAGCGGTTGCCTTTCCGTATCCGTGGCATCGACTCGGACAACGACAGAGCGTTCATCAACGAGACGCTGATCAAGTACTGTGTCGATCACGGTATCGAGTTCACCCGGTCGCGAGCGTACCGCAGCAACGACCAGGCCTGGATCGAGCAGAAGAATGGTTCCGTGGTGCGGCGGTTCGTCGGCCATGATCGTTACTCGGGTCAAGTTGCCGGTCAGACCATGGCACACCTGTACGGGGCGTTACGCCTGTACGTGAACTTCTTCCAGCCCTCGTTCAAGCTGATCGACAAGACCAGGGACGGAGCCACCACCGTCAAGCGTTACAGTCCGCCGACCACGCCGTGCGACCGGCTGATCCAACACGATGCAACCAGCGATGAGATGAGGGCCGCGCTCATCCGGTACCGAGCCAGACTGGACCCAGTGCTGTTGCTGCATACCATCCGAGAGGCCCAGTCGGCCCTGGTGGCGGCGACTGCACCGGAAGTGCGGGAAACGCCGCAGGGCGAAAGCCTCAACAGTTTCCTCGCCAAGTTGCCGAGGCTGTGGCGCCAGGGTGAAGTCCGACCTACTCACGCGGCCCGGGTCCGAGGTCCTCGGCACTGGCGGACCCGCAAGGATCCGTTCGAGGGTGTTTGGGGTGAGGTGCTGGTCTGGTTGCAGTCCGAACCAGACGCCACCGGCAAGGCGCTGATGGCCAGATTGCAATCAGAACACTCGGACCGCTTCAGCGAGGCACAGCTGCGAACCATGCAACGCCGACTGAAAGAGTGGCGCGGCATCATGGCCAAAGAGCTGGTTTACGCCGGGACTGAAGAAACCTACACAGAACTGGATGGACTGCCGGAAATGGCGCTGGTTGGAGTGGATTCCAGGTGCTAAAGTTTCGGTAACATTTTCTGGTGAGGCAACAGGACCGGCAAATATAGTTGACGCTGAACACCTTCGAATTCGACGATATTGACATCGATGTCCCGCTGGGGGAACTCCTGGTCGAGGCGTCCAAGGAAACTCCCCGGTGGCGCGTGATTTTGACCCCGCTGCCCGGAGCGGCGGACGAGCCGGACAGCCAGTCCACGCCAAGGCGGGGAGACAGAGTTATTTAGTTCACCCGCGGTGGCTTGCAACTCCCGGGAGAATTCAGGCGTGTTCCGGAGAAGCTCGAGGGATGGCCAGCTTCTCTGTCCCACTGCGGGGGCCGTGTTCATGCTGCTCAGGTCGGCGATGTCCGCCGCCGCAGGGCACGCCATATCCCCGTTCATGCTGAGTGAATGCGTCGGTGCAGGGCTTACGATACCCTGGTGTCACTCCCTGCTTTCATATTTGGCGGTGCTCTCTGCAACCGCCGAATATCAGGCGCTCAATCCGTCTATGTGGCCGACTTTAACTCCGCTGCTTACACCGGACAGAGGCGGTCGCAATGTAGACCGTAACGATGGCTCCGAGTGCTCGAAGGTGCTGAAGGAGAATCTGCCGCGGGTCAGATAGACGCCACGGCCGATGCTTGTTCCAGTGTCCTCGTGACCGTACTTGGGGGCGCATCCCGGCACCTTGGCTAGACTGCGCTGGCTGGTCGCCAACACCCAGCGGGCCTACGTTGCCGACTGGAGGGACTTCACCTGCTGATGCTTGGAGCACCGGTGCGCTGGCCTGCCGGCAGCTCCGGCCGGCGTCGGCCGTTACCGGTATCACTTGGTGGAGACCGACGGCAGGATGATGGCCACCGCGCGCGCCTGGTGGCGAACGCCGCGGCGCACCGCCTGGGCTGACACCCGGACCCGACGTCGCGGCCGCTGGTCAAGGCCACGCTTAAGCGCCTGACCAGCGAGACCCTGTGACCGACTACGATTAGTCCTGCCCTTCCCGTTGCCTCGCTGGAAAAACTGCGGGCGGAGTCGTAGATGACCGTACAGTCGGGTCCACACATCCCTCAAGTTCGGT
>CBDCFD010000002.1:0-20546 GCA_965216155.1 Dehalococcoidia bacterium
CCGGTGCCGGTGGTCTCCGGATTGTTCATGTCCGGGTCGCAGGGAAATCCGGCGTCCAGGGCGGACCGGTGGAAGGCCTCGTAGATGGGCAGCCATTCGTTGCGCGGCACCCGGCGCACCGGGACCGGCCCATCGGAGCCGTGGAAGTCGTCGCGCACGTCCATGTCGGTTTCCAGCTTTCGGAAGAAGGGCAGGACGTTGACGTAGCTCCACTCGGTGTTGCCCTGCCCGGCCCAGGAGTCGTAGTCCTCCGGCAGCCCGCGCAGGAACACCTGCCCGTTGACCGCGCCGGAGCCGCCAATGACCCTGCCCCGCGCGATGGCCATGGGCCGTGACTGACGGGCGCTGCCAGTGGCTTGGTAAGACCAGTTGAAGGGTGAGTCCATCTCCGACGCACCGTTGTTGTAGCCGTACTTGATTTCGTCAGGCAGCTGATCGAAGTTGGGGTAATCAGGCCCGGCTTCAAGCAGGAGTACCGAGCGGTTGGGATCTTCCGACAGCCGGGCAGCCAGGGTGCATCCTGCCGACCCTCCTCCAACGATGATCACGTCGTACTTCATTCCTTGCTCCAGGGTCTCACGAATTCTCAGAACTCTAGACTTCATCTTGTGAGCAGAGGTGGTGAATTGGCGAGTCCTGAGGGCCGATTTTCGCAGGAATGAAACCGGCAGGTCAATATGTCGACCGATAAGAAAAGGGCGGCCGGTACTCCGTGGATAGGAGCGTCTGAACCATCCAGACCGTCAACGGGAAGAGGGACGTGCCTTGCCCGCTCACCCAGACCTGGGACGCCGCCATCGCCGTCCGGGATGCGGTGTACCGCGTACTGGGCGTCAAGGTCTTCATCATACCGGTACTCCTGTTCACCGACATCCCTCAGGACCATCTCATCGAGGAGTGGGCCGGGTAGCGCCGCGTCAAGGTGCTCTTTGGGGCCGACGACCTGGTGGACCGGCTGCTGGCGCTGGCTGACAGGATGGAGATCAAACACCCGCCCACCGCCGATCACATCCGGAATGAAGTGGCGGCCGTGACCAACGGACCGGTTGCGCCCGCCCGGGATGGCGGCGGCCTCGAGGCGGTCCAGGAGTTCATGGCCAGACAGGCGGTCATCCAACATGTCGACACCGTCGACATCTACGTGATTCCGGCCCATGCCGATGGCTGGGGCCTGCAGAGGCTACCTTCAGCCTGACCCACCCGCACGTCTCCGCCGGCCCGTTCAGGGCGGCCACTGATGCCGGGCGAAGTTCAGGGGGTGACACCGCCGAGATTTTATGCGGGCACTGCCACGGGGAGTTGGGGAGTGAACGGTAAACTCCAAAGGACCCGTCAGGCGTCGACTGCCCACCCCTCAGACAACACCTCTGCCTGCTCCAACACCGTGATTGTTGCCTTATCCTCTTTGTCGGGCGGGTAACCGTGCTTGCGGAGGATGCGCCGGACCAATACACGTAGCTGGGCCCGCACATTCTCCCGGAGCGTCCAGTCGATGGTGACGTTCCGGCGGACAGTATCGACCAACTCTTGTGCAATAGCGCGTAGGGTCTCGTCTCCCAGGACCTGGACGGCGCTGTCGTTGGTTTCCAAGGCATCGTAGAAAGCCAACTCGTCGTCGGTTAACCCAAGCTTTTCTCCCCTGGCGCCGGCCTCGCGCATGTCCCTGGCCAACTGTATCAGCTCCTCGATGACCTGCGCCGCCTCGATGGCCCGGTTCTGGTAGCGGCGCAGGGTCTGCTCCAGCATCTCGGCGAAGGACCGGGCCTGGACCAAGTTGGTGCGGCGGCGTATCGCGACCTCACCCCGAAGCAGCTTCTGCAGCAACTCCACCGCCAGGTTGCGCTGTGGCATCCCCTGCACTTCGGCCAGGAACTCTTCGGACAGGATGGAAATGTCGGGCTTCTCCAAGCCGGCCGCGGCGAAGATGTCGATCACACCCTCAGAGGCCACAGCGCGGGAGACGATCTGGCGCACTGCCAGGTCGAGGTCCTCTTCGGGACGCGCTTCTCCCTCCGCCCGCTTGGAAAGGGCGGTTCGCACCTGCTGGAAGAAGCCGACGTCGTCACGTATCCGGAATGTCTCTTCGTGGGGGACTGCCAGGGCGAATGCCTGGGAAAGTTCGCGTACCACCTGCAAGTAGCGGTCCTTCCCGTTTTCCTGGGCAAGGATGTGCTCCAGGGCAGGAGGGATCAAACCCAACCGCTCTACTGGTGTTCCCGTCGTCCATTTCGACCATTCGAAGCCGTGGAACAGGTCGCAGCAGACTTCGTGCTTCTCAAGCATCACCGCCACCGCCTCTTCCTTGTCGATGGCGGTCCGCCCCGTGCCACCGCTCTCGGTGTAGGTGATCAGCGCCCGCCGCAGGTCGTTGGCCAGCCCCAAGTAGTCCACCACCAGACCGCCGGGTTTGTCCTTGAACACCCGGTTCACCCTGGCGATGGCCTGCATCAGCCCGTGGCCCCGCATCGGCTTGTCCGCATACATGGTGTGCAGGCTTGGCGCGTCGAAGCCCGTCAGCCACATGTCCCGCACCAGCACGATGCGGAATGGGTCGTCGGCGTCACGGAAGCGGTTGGCCAGCGCCTCCCGGCGGGGCTTGTTTCTCACGTGCTGCTGCCAATCGGGCGGGTCTGATGCGGAGCCGGTCATCACCACCTTGATACTGCCCTTGGCGTCATCGTCGTCGCGCCAAGCGGGGCGCAGCCGCACTAACTCGTTGTAGAGATCGACGCAGATGCGCCGGCTCATGCACACCACCATTGCCTTGCCCTCAAGGGCTTCGAGGCGTTGCTCGAAGTGGTCCACAATGTCCTCGGCGATCTGCTTGACCCGGTTTCCGGCCCCGACGACGGCCTCTAGCTGGGCCCACTTGGTCTTCAGCCGCTCCTTGCGCTCGATCTCCTCGCCCTCGGTGGCTTCCTCGAAGTCCGGGTCGATGGTGGGCCTCTTGGATTCATCCAGTTCCAATCTGGCGAGGCGACTCTCGTAGTGGATGGGCACTGTGGCGCCGTCCTCCACGGAACGCTGGATGTCGTAGATGCTGATGTAGTCGCCGAAGACGGCCCGGGTGTTGGCGTCCTCCAATTCGATGGGGGTGCCGGTGAAGCCAACGAAGGAGGCGTTGGGCAGGGCGTCACGCATGTGGCGGGCGAAGCCGTCGACGAAGTCGTACTGGCTGCGGTGGGCCTCGTCGGCGATGACCACGATGTTGCGCCGCTCCGAAAGTGTCGGGTAGGTGTCGCCCCGCTCCTCGGGGAAAAACTTCTGGATGGTGGTGAAGACCACGCCGCCGGAGGCAACCGACAGCTTCTCCCGCAGGTCGGCCCGGCTCTCAGCCTGCACCGAGGGCTGGCGCAGCAGGTCCTGGCAGCGGGAGAAGGTGGTGAAGAGTTGGTCGTCCAAGTCGTTGCGGTCGGTCAGGACTATGATAGTGGGATTCTGCATGGCCGGCTCGCGGACGATGGCCCCGGCGTAGAAAGCCATGGTCAGGCTCTTGCCCGACCCCTGGGTGTGCCAGACCACCCCGATCCGCCGGTCGCCGGGGGCGCCTCCGGGCTGCAGCCCCGGTTCATACCTGCCACGAATGGGTTCCGACGAGATTCCCCAGTCCCGTTGAAGTTCAGACGCCCTCAGGGTCTCACCGACAGCGGTCCGGACGGCGTGGAACTGGTGGTAGCCGGCCATCTTCTTGGCCAGCTTGCCGCTGCCGTCGTCCTCGAACACGATGAAGTCCCGGAGCAGGGATAGGAACCGGTCCGGTTGGCAGACGCCCTCCAGCATCACCTGCAACTCGGTCAAGTTGGAGTCGACTAAGGTCTCACCGGTGATGGTGCGCCAGGGCTTGAACCATTCCCTTCCCGCGCCGAGGGCGCCGATGCGGGCGTTCAAGCCATCGGATACCATCAGAGCTTCGTTCATGGAGAACAGGGAGGGCAATTCGGCCCGGTAGGTCTGGAGTTGCTGCCAAGCAGTCCAAATGGTGGCGTCATCGTCGGCAGGGTTCTTCAACTCGATGACGCCTAGGGGGAGGCCGTTGAGGAACAGGACGATGTCGGGTCGGCGAGTGTTCCGTTTTTCGGTGACGGTGAACTGGTTGACGGCCAGCCAGTCGTTGTTGTCGGGGTTGTCAAAGTCCACCACCTGGGCCTGCTCGCCCCGGATGGCGCCGTCGTTGGTCCGGTACTCCACGTTGACCCCGTTGACCAGCATCCGGTGGAAGGAACGGTTGCGGGCCTCCATGGTCGACCCTTCGGGATGAGTCAGCTCCCGGAGCGCGTCATCCAACGCGGCGACTGGTATGTTCGGGTTCAGATTGGACAGGGCGTCCCTCAGCCGCCGCTCCAGCACCACCTGGCCGTAGTCGTTCCGCTCGCTGCCCGGCGTATCAGGGGCAATGTCGGGCCCGTGGGTCACCTGCCAGCCGAGACCACGCAGCCAGGCCAGGGCGGCTTGCTCAACGTCGGCTTCGGTAAGGGTGGTCACGACTCGCCCGATTCCACCAAATACAGATTGCGGGGGTTGCGTAGCTCATAGCCGCTGCCGACCCGATAAATGTCGCCATCTACACTGATGGGGTCGCGCTGCTGAAAAGCTCGGATCACGATGTCGTAGGACGACTCCTCGAAAGTGACCTGCAATCGGGTAGGTCGGCGGTCCCAAACGTAAAGAATGGTCGCCCGTCCTTCGAACTCTTCTGGGTATCTGGCCAATGCGACGACCTGTGCTACCACGGATTCGTCGAAGAGCGGCTCATTGAGCCGGAAGGACCTGGCGGCTTCACTCAGGATATCTGCTGAGTGCTCGGAAAATTGAAAACGGCGCTCTTCGGTATTGGCAGGTCGCACCGGAGCCCAGAACAAGTCGATTTCAATACCTTCCCCTTTCTTGGCCAAATTAGCAACCGCATCGCACAAGTTCGCGCTGACGCCATGAGACACAGCCTGTCTAAAATGTTCCAGTGGGTCATCAGTAATTGCCCAAGATATTGCTTCGTTGGAACGCTCCAACGCGTCAGCAAGTTTGAGTGCTACACGGCGAGGAAAGGGGTCGGGAAATCCGTCCCAGAAGTCTCCTTGAGGCTCAAAGGCCAGCGGCACGGGGGAGTGGAGCGTTAGTTCGTAGCCCTGATGATAACCGGGCAACGCCCGCACGGTATCCAGGTATTCCGCAACGTCTGAGCTTACCGGCCCTCGATAGGCCGCCTGTGGTTTCTCCACGGCGCGGGCGGCGGAAGCCACCATAGCATAGGCATCGTTGAGCAACGCGGCGCTCTGCCGCAGCGACAATACCTCATTTGCCTTACCATTAGCCGAACGTACTCGAATAACGTCCGCTCCAGTGGCAGCCAGGTCGTAGAAGACGTCAAGCTGGGACCGTTCCTCGACCTCGGCCAAGACCGCGACCGACTCTGCCATGGCCTCGGCATAGTCGGCGATAGTGTCCCGGGTTGGGGCGAGGATTTCCCGAGTCCTGCCCCCATGCTCCTTGGAATAGATCGTAGCCGGACGGTCTCCCCAAGGGCCTTCGTTGTTCCACCCGGTAGAATCAAGGTAGGAACGAAGGCTAACTATAGACAACGACGCCAACGCAGACCGATCACGTATCTGCACAATCATAGCGGACTTCCCACGTTGGCCCTGCTCATCAGGCCGTCGAGTTGCGTCCTATCGAACATGTTCGCGATTGGTATCTGTACTGTGACGGTGCTTACGTTTGGCACGACGGAGCGTCCGGCAAGGGAAAACCAATAAGCGCAACGCCTCAGGCAGAGCTCATCGTCAGTTTGGGTCAGCCAAGCAGAATCGTCTCCTGGCATGAGCAGGACTATCAGGATGCGCGGAGTCCGTGTATCCGCCCGCAAGTCATCGTAAATCTTGACCGGTAACGGGAAGTGTATCATATCGCCGTGTACCAACATCTGAGACGTTGCTTTGGCTTGGAAGTCAATTTGAGGTCGGGTACCGGCGAATGACACGAGCTTTCCGTCCACGCTGTCTAAGTCCTCGTCGAGTGATGTTTCTTGTACGCCGTGCCCACTGGCCGCGGCGACCGCCCTGACGTAGGCGATGGAAAAGTCCTCGTCCGAGACATGCGGATGTTGTTGGGTGTCATCTGTCTCGTAGCTCCGGCCCTTCGCCGATAACCGATAGAATTCGGTTTTTGAGCTTAGCACGCAGGTCTTCGGGATTCTCCCAGACAACATGATTGTAGTGGTTGGTGTCGAAATGGAGGGACTCGACAGCGTCTTGTCGACAGGTGAAAATAACTGGCAAACCAAGCCCGTGAGCGAACCCTGCTTCGTAATATACCCCGCCTCTTGCACCATCATCACCTTGGGTGAAATCAGCTACCAGGAATCTTGAGCGGCGAATTTCGGCGATGATTTCGTCGTCAATCTTGTTGATATATTCTTTCTGGTCGATTCGCACGGGACTATATCCTGCTTGTGACACAGCAGGCTCCACACCCTGCTTGAAGGCCTCGTTCATGCTGTCGTCAAACCACATCGCCACGAAAGCTTGAGCAGAATCGACATTTACCTTTAGCTCCTGGATTCTAGCATGACCGTTTACTGTAACCTGCCCCTCAAATATACTCCAAGAAGAAGATGGGGCCGCATACAACCAACCTCTTTCCTCCAAATAACCAAGTAAGTAGTAAACCTCTCCCCAGTCTAATGATTCCGACCACGCAAACGCAGCATCAGAGTTACTTGGTGAAAGCTGGACAAAGTCTCCAACTGATGCTGTAGACTTGGCAACAAATTGGAGTAGCCTGTCAGCCCTCTCGTGAGCGGCAAGAGGTTGTTTCATATACGCAGCCTCAACAAGCCCAGTGGTCACCATTGGGTAGGTTTCTCCATGCTCTCTCAGACCAATAAGCATCGTTGTCAATCGAGCTCGGAGTCGGTCCTCTTCTTTTTCAGTCAGTGGCCTTCCCTTGGGAGCATGGATCATTTCGGCTGCTTCAAGATACATGATGTAACCACCACCAGTGCGGTCACAATCATGGAATCCCTTATGCAAATGCCCAACTTGGAACTCATTACTTGGTGGGCTATTCGGCCAAATGAACCATCTACTCTCCTGTCGTCCTATAGTCATCAGTATCACTTCCCCAATAGCCCTTTGTCGGGCTGTACTTCTAGAGCCAAGGCATAGACTGTTTTTACTTCCCCGGCAACCAGCTTCGGCAGCAACGCATCCCGCTGGGCTACCAAGAACCGAATTTCTTCAACGTTAGCCACGACGCGTGTCCTGAGGCAATCAACTTTCTCCTTGAACGCTTCCATGACTGCATTGGAAGGAATGAGGAGAGGAAATTCTCCCAAGACTTGCGCGTTAAGACTTGTTCGGGTGGTCCCAGCCCCCCGTTCTCTCACCAAGTCCCAGTAGCCGTCGGATCGGAGCCAATATTGGAGGAAACGCGCGTAGGACTCGAGCGCAGGGCGAAAGCGAATCAAATAAGAAGCGAATACGGCCGACTGCGCATCTTCTATTAGGCAACCATGACCTGGATCCGCCATCCGTGCGATTAGGATATCGCCTACATGCAGACGATACTTCCTGAAATCCTCATCGGTTATAGCACAGTGGGGTACAGTCTCCCAAGAAATCCAAGCTTGCTTGTTAATGTCCGTAATGCGTAGGAACTTGGGGCCAACTGAGCCATCCTGTGCGGATGCGGTATAGCCGTATTGAGGCTTGGCACACAAGTCTCTCAACACCTTCACCCCCCACCCCTCCGGTATCCCCCCCAACTCCGAATCAACCAACCGGTCCGGGAACAGGTCCCAAAGTTCCAGGGGCAGGTAGGGTTCCCGGCCCTCCAGCTTGGCGCGGACCGGGCCGAAGTCCACGAACCAGTCCTGGAAGATGGCCCGAGCCATCTCCTCCAGGGTCTGGTTCATCCGCCGGTTCAGCTCAATCTTGTCGTCCACCGTGCCGAGGATGTGGGCGATGAACCGCTGTTCGGGTAGGGGTGGGATGGGAATTTCTATCGTGCGCAGATATGTGACTGGTTGTGCAATTGAAGGGACGCCCACTTGTGAAGTGTTGGCCAGCAGCCGGTGTTGTCCCTCAGGCGACCTGAGATACGAGACAACAAACTCAGGGATAACTTTTGTACGGTCGCAGCGTATATAGAATTGACTTTGTGAAACGACGTAGTGATCAAACTGTGAGTTGTCTGGAATATAAGCGACTTGTCCGATCGTGCCCCGGTGAGTCAGAACAATGTCACCACGCGTGACGTTAGCGTTCGCTAGTCTTTGCGCATGTTCATAGCCGATGAAATTGAAGCCCTGCGTATCGTCGACTTTGATGCCATGCAGGTGTTGACCGCTGATAATTGGAACGCCTTCGGATAGAAACGTCTCAACTTTGATCGACGATCCAAACGGCCCCATGGCGACCTTTTCGGCGATTTCCTCAATAGTCGCTGTGCCCCAACCATCTACCATGATTTATTTGTCACTCTCTGCACCACAACGTACTCCCGTTCAATCTCCCTATGGAAACTCTCCGGTAGCCTTGCCCAATCGTGCGCCTGGACCAGGATAGGGATGTTCGACTTTTCGATGGCCTCCAGCAAATCAAAGAAGCCTTCGGCCAAGGGTTCCAGGGTGGGGCTGCGGAGCACCAGGTCCAGGTCACTGCCGTCGTGGCTCTTGCCGGTGACGCGGCTGCCGTAAGCCCACACTTCGGCGTCGGGCACATACTCCCGCAGCAGCGCCCCAAGCTGGTCCCGGTAGCGGCGCGGCAAGTCCAGCTTGTCAGTCATCCTCCCTTCCTTCCGCTATTACTCTCTCAAGTGCCCTGGCGTCTTCGATGAAGTCCGGCAGCAATTTGAGCGTGGTTTCCGCGAATTGCTCACCGTAGTTGTGGGCGGTGTCGTTCCTGCTCCCCCGGTAGGTCATCCAGCGTTCACAGGTTTCCACTGATATCAGGTCATGCTTGGCCGCGTACCGGAATGCGTCCCTGAAGGTCAACCGGTCCGCCTGCCTGTTGCTGGCGAAGAATGGCCTTAGACGCTTCTTCAGAAGGCTGCCCGACTGTTCCAATATGATTTCAAACTCTTTGACGGAAGCCGCCCGGAAGATGTCGTAGACAATCATCGGAAGGCTCGCGCTGCTGCAACTGTTCGAATGCTGACGCCAGGGTATTGATGCAGCGGACCAGGAAGTCGGTATTGATGGGCATGGCTTATTCTCCCGTACCGAACCCCAGTCTTTCCAGGTTCTCCGCGATGGCCGCGTCCAACCTTGCCGCCTCGGCCTGCTGTTCCCGCCACTGGACGGCGAGGCGAACCATCTTCTCTTGGAAGGGTTCGCCGTCGTCGGGCTGGGGCTCCGCGCCCACGTAGCGGCCGGGGGTGAGGACGTGCCCGTGTTTGCGGATTTCCTCCAGCGTCGCGCTCTTGCAGAAACCCGGAACGTCAGCATAGTCGCCAGCACCATCATTCCCGCGCCAAGCGTGGTAGGCGCCGGCGATGCGGGCTATGTCGTCAGGAGACAGGTCCCGGCGGGTGCGGTCCAGCATGTATCCCAGCTTACGCGCGTCGATGAATAGGGTCCCGCCCTGCCGGTCCCGGCGCTGGTCGTTACGGCGCTCCTTGGACAGGAACCAGAGGCAGGCCGGTATCTGGGTGGACCGGAACAACTGGCCCGGCAGCGCGATGATGCAGTCCACCAGGCCGGCCTCGATGATGTTCTTGCGAATGTTGCCCTCGCCCGACTGGTTGGAGGACATGGAGCCGTTGGCGAGCACGAACCCCGCTGCTCCACGGGGCGCTAGGTGGTACAGGAAGTGCTGCACCCAAGCGAAGTTGGCGTTGCCTACCGGAGGTACGCCGTACTCCCACCGCTTGTCGTCCCTTACCCGCTCCCCGCCCCAGTCGGAAACGTTGAAGGGCGGATTGGCCAGGATGTAGTCGGCCCGCAGGTCGGGGTGGCGGTCGTTGTGGAAACTGTCGCCGTGGGCGATCTGGCCCTCGATGCCCCGGATGGCCAGGTTCATCTTAGCCAGCCGCCAAGTTGTGTAGTTGGACTCTTGGCCGTAGATGGAGATGTCGCCCCTGGCCTTGCCGCCGTTGCCGTTGCCCGTGGCGTGGGCGCGGATGAACTCCACCGACTGGACGAACATGCCCGATGAGCCACAGCAGGGGTCGTAGACGCGGCCTTGGTATGGCTCCAGCATCTCCACCAGCAGCCGCACCACGGAGCGCGGAGTGTAGAACTCGCCGCCCTTGCGGCCCTCGGCGATGGCGAACTACTCCAGGAAGTATTCGTACACCTGCCCCAGTACATCGTTGGCTTGGGCCTCGGCCCCGCCGACCTTGATGTTGCTGACCAGGTCCACCACTTGGCCCAGCCGTTGCTTGTCCAGGGCATCCCTGCCGTACTCCTTGGGCAACACGTCCCTGAGGGCCGGGTTGTCCCGCTCCACCCTCGTCATGGCGTCGTCCACCAAGCGGCCGATGGTGGGCTGACGCGCTTGGTTTTTCAGGTGTTGCCACCGTGCCTCGGGCGGCACCCAGAAGATGCTCTGGGCACGGTACTCGTCGGGGTCTTCGGGATCGGCGCCCTGGTCCCGCTCCGATTCCAGCGTAGCGTAGGCCTCCTCGAAGGCGTCCGAAATGTACTTCAGGAAGATGAGGCCCAGCACGACGTGCTTGTATTCGTTGGCGTCCATGCTGCCGCGGAGGGCGTCGGCCATACGCCAGAGTTCCCCTCTATAGTCGGTGTCGGCGCCCTTGGGTTCGGGTTGGACTCTGGTCTGCCGTCTTCGAGCTGTGGTCATGCGTTGTCTCCGTCCGCTACTCGAGCATCGAAGAACCGGAGGCCGGTCTTGCCTGCCGGCGCGGCGGCCACATGTTCAGTCAGCAGCGCCAGCGCCTGATTGACCAGTTCGGAGTCCGGGAGTCTGTCCAAGCCTGGGCCGAAGACCCTGATGAACTCGGGGTCCTTGAAGCCGCTGACGGACCGTATTCCACCCAATTCCGAAAGCACCGGCTCCAGCCTGGGCTTCAGCTTTTCGATCAAGGCGGCGCGAGCCATTTGAAGATACACCGGGTCGCACTTGACTGGCTTCATGCTGTGACTCCTGAGGTAACTTGGTAACTATTTTACACCACACAGAGACAAATGGTGTCATGAGGACGCGGCCAGGGTCAATGCTAACGGAAGCATAGCCGGGTTCACGGAAATGGAGTGTGGCCGGTCCCTTTAGTTGGACAGAATCGAGGATGGGCTAATTGAGGGTCTCATCGTCCCCGTGCTGGAACATTACCAGTTGGGCTTGGTGCGTCCCGGATGAATGGCTTTCCTGCCCAACGGGGATAGCCACTTCAGGGCCTTCGTTGGAAGGCCGGTTGACCAAGGAAGAAACTTCGTAGGCCCGCATCACTTCGGCAGGATAGGGACTCAAGATATCGGCAAGGGCCAATGGGTCCTGCACGTCATCGTCCAACCAGAAGGATTCCAGCTCCTTCGGCAGGATAACGGGCATCCGGTTATGGATGGGTCGCAGGAGTTCGTTGGGTTCGGTGGTGATGATGGTGCAGGACCTAACAATATCGCCGCCAGGGTCCCGCCACGAGTCCCAAAGTCCTGCAAAGGCAAAGAGTTCTCCCGACTTCATCACGACCCGCATGGACCTTCTGGCGTTTCCGACTCTCTGCCATTCGTAGAAACCGTCATCGAGGACCAAGCAACGCCTGCGTGCCAGTGCCGTGCGGAAACTGGGACGATCTGTCACGGTCTCGGCCCGCGCATTGATAAGGCGGTTGCCCACCGAGGCACTCTTGGCCCAGGAAGGAATAAGTCCCCAACGCAGGTACGCGGCCTGCCCCCCTTCGTCGTTCGTCACCGCCAGCACCGGCTGTGTCGGCGCGATATTGTACCTGGGCGAGTAGGTCAGGTCGCTGGCAAATAGCTCGAAGCGTTGTTGGATGTCTTCCAAGTCTGCTGCCAGGCTGTATCTTCCACACATGGCAATACCTGAGCTGTGCCCGGTCTTAATGTTCCCGTGACCGCGGCAGAAATTGGGCGGGTAACGATTATAGTCTGGGTCGTCGCCGCCGCGTCAACTGGTCACCGTGTCCGGCTGGCACACAGGCACAAAAACGCGCCTTTACATGACTGTCACATAACTGACACTTTCCCACTGCACAAGGCCGTCACGTAAAGGTATAGTCACGGCATGACGACTTACGGCTACATCAGAGCCAGCCGGATATTCTCAAAGTCAGCAGCCCCTCCTAATGGCAGGAACGGTGACACCTCGTATACGCTCACCCCGATGCCTCTCCTGAGACATCGCCAGAGTAATAGTGAGGTCTCGCCATGAAGCAACGAGTGTCCAAAGTTGAAGCCGAACGGAGGCTCAACAAGTCCCGCGCCACAATTGACCGAATGATCAGCCGAGGCGAGTTGGAAACAGAACTGGAGCCCCACGGATCCCGGCACAGAGTCTGGGTACTCCTCGACAACCCCGAGGACTCACCTGAGGATTCGCAGGAGACCTCAGTTGAGTCCTCCCCTGAGACCTCAACAAAAGGCGAGGATGCCACACTAAGAGAGCGGATCAGAGGGCTTGAGCAGTTGGTGAGTTATTACCAGCAACAGCTTAAAGATTCAGAATGGCGGTACCAGCAATTATTCGATACCCTCAGCTCCAGTCAACGTACCGTGGAGTCCAGCCAGCGGGCCATCGAAGCCTTCACGCGGGCGCTGCCAGAGCCGCCTGCAGCCGCTAACACTCCAGAACCACAAGAGGAGGCAGTTACAGGCAAACACGGCTGGTGGCGTTCCATTTTTGGCTAACGCCTGGAAAGTCAGCAAGTGTTCAACAAATGGGAGGGGGGGGATGAAACACCTTCAAACCACTGTCATTTCCGTGTTGCGGAAGGTGTTTCATAAGGGTAAATTCCGGGCATGGCACAGATTTACGTGTCAAGGGCTGGCACATAGCCGGACCTTTTCTTTGAATGAGGAGCAGGAAAGCTCCGTCTACGGGTCGTTCGAAGAGGCCGCAAAAGCGGGGGAGAAGAGGGCACAGAGAAGCCGGGCGGGGAGGTCGGGGTTTCCGAAGGCAATGGTCCCGAGTGCGCGAGACGGGGACGGAGACGGAGACGGAGACGGTATAGTATGTGAAAGGTGATCTCAACTACCAAGCTAGGAACATGACCATGACGCTTCCTTCACAGAGGACCCAATCCTTAACTCCGCCGATTACACCGGCCCGTAGGCGGTGAAATACCGCAACACGACGGCGTCCATGCCGTGCAGGTGGTGGCAGGAATACAGAAGGGACTCGGCTGCGCTCTTTGAGGCAGCGAATGGGGACAAGGGAAGGTTGCTCGGGGCATCTTGATACCAGCCCGGACGTGGGCGGGCCGGTAAAGCCTCACAAATGCATCTTAACACTGGATAGTGGACCGAACCCTACCTCACGGGCTGGGTCGATACTCTATTGTCGATACTTTATGATATAAGCGGCCATGATGGACCTGGGCTTTGAGTGCCTGGGAGTGGGCAGGGGCAATACCAACCAAGTCAAGCTTGGCATTCGTGGCCTTGGGATGCAGAATGGACGTTGAGCGAAGAGTCCTCATCACCGGTGCTGCGGGGTTCGGCGGCTCCCACTTGACCAGGGCATTGCTTCGTCTCGGCTACGAAGTAACTGGGCTGGACGTGACGCCCCCCGGCCATGCACTGTTGCTGCGCCAAGAATTGTGCCACCCCAACTTCCGTTACCTCTGGAAGAGTATCCAGGATATCCAGCCCTCGGATGTGGCCGGGCATTCGGTGGTGGCTCACCTGGCGGCGCAGCCGGACACTCCACTGGCCTTCGAATCACCCCGCTACACTGTGATGCAGAACATCGCGGGCACCGTCGAACTGCTGGAGGCGGTCAGGCGGGCGGACTGCGTCTCAAAGCTGATCTTCGCCGGGTCGGGCAACGAGGTGGGGAGGCCCCTGTACCTGCCGATGGACGAAGACCACCCGTTGACCCCTCACAACCCATACGGGTTCTCCAAGGCAGCCGGGGAACTGGCCATGTGGGCCTGGAACCGGGCCTATGGAGTGCCCTCCATCGTCATGGCCACCGGCGTGGTCGCCGGCCCGCATATGCGACGCGAGGTCTTCATCTTCAAGTGGCTGTGGAACGCCCTTCATGGGCGGCCCATCGTGGTGGAGGGCGGGCAACAGACCCGGGACCTGACCTACATCGACGACGTGGTGACGGCTTGGACGCTGACCATCGAGGCCCCGGCAGAGAAAGTGGTAGGGCAGAAGTTCTACGTCGGCTACGGAGAGGAACGGAGTATCGAAGAACTGGCCCTAATGTGCCGGGAAGCCGCGGGGACCGGCGTCCCCATAGAGTACGTGGACTACCGTCCGGGCGAGGAGGGACAGCGGGAAGCCTTCACCAACCGGAAGGCCAGGAGGGAAGTTGGCTACGTTCCCAGGGTCTCTACGACAGAAGCCATCGCCTTAACCGCCACTTGGGTGCGAAGCCTGCGGGAGTCCTCTCCAGGAGAGGTTGAGTTGGCCCCCTGACCGCCACAGGAACAGCCCATCCAGGAACTGCGGCCAGTCAATGTCGTCGATTGGCAATCGGAACAGCCGGGCCAACAGTACCGCCAGGATGGTGTCGTGGGTGACGTAGACATTCAGTCGCCCCTGCCATTGCAGGTCGCCGGCCACCAATCCCAGAATTATCTTGACTCCCTCGCACGCTGATCGCATCCCCGCCGGAGGACAGGGGTCGGACAACTGTCGCCGCACCAACTCCAGTATGGGGAGTTTCAGGAATAGCGCGCCGCTGACCTCCGGGTCAACGACAAAAGGGCCCGGGTCGCCCAGACGCCGGTCCAGCGTCACAGCGCCAGACCAGCCGCCACCCCGCAGGACCGCCTCGGCGGTCTGCACGCACCGCGGCACCGGGCTGGAGACGACCGTCGCCCTTTCCCTGACGGACAATACCCGTCCCAGCGCCCCGGCCGCAGCAACTCCCCGGGCTGTGAGGGGCACGTCAACGCCGAACTCTCCGGCGGGAATAGCCTCCCGCTCCGCGTGCCGGACAACCAGCGCGACATCTGCCTCCTCCGGTACCGTTGCCAGCCGTTCCGTAATGAACGCTACAGTGTCGGGGACGTTCAAAGGGCCTTGGCCTTGATGACCGAACTGACGGCGCCGGTCTCCACCACGTCCAGCAGTTCAAAACCGGCCCGGGTCAGCAGACTACGGAATTGGGCCTCGGTACGTTCCGCTCCTCCGGTCATCACCAGCATGTTCAGGTCCAGCAACCCACCGGCTGCACGGGAGTCCTCCAACACCATCTCCATCACGTAGAGGGCGCCGTCCGCAGGCATGGCATCCCGGGCCCGCACCAGTATCCGCAACGCGTCATCGTCGGGCCAATCGTGGAGCACCCTGGCCAGCACCATTGCGTCGGCGGACACCGGCCACTGCCGGAACAGGTCTCCGGGCACAAAACGGCAACGGCCTGCAAGTTCGCCGGGGACTTCGGCCAGGTTGACAACCTCCGGACGGTCCATGACCGTTGCCCTCAGATTGGGAAAAGCGCGCAGCAGGGCGAAACTCAGTTCCCCGCCCCCGCCACCCGCGTCCAGGATGGAGCCGTGGATGCCGAAGTCCACCGAGTCCGCCAAGTGTTGATAGTCGTGCTTCCCGTAAGCCGACATGGCCCGGTGGTAGGACTCCAGTTCCTCCGGCCTGCCTGACAACCAGTCGAATAATTCCTTGCCGTACCGCTTGCCGAAGCCCGATTGCCCGGTCCGCAGCGACCAGCCGGTTTCAGACCAAGCGGTATAAGCTTCCCGCCCCCAGTGCGATGCTGCATCGGCCAAGGAGTGCGGGTGCGACCGCCGCAGAAGGGCTCCTCTGTCTGTCAGATGATGGACTTCGTCCCCGTCCCGCCACACCAGCCCCAGTTCCGTGAGGGCCCGCATCAATCTTGGTGCCGCGGCATCGCCCAAGCGGAGGCTCTGCTCAAGCTCCGCATCGGTCGTCGGCAATGCTTCAAAGATACCCAACTCCACCGCCGCCCTTATGGTCTGGGTCTTCCACAGCCCCACCAAGTCCGCAGATAGTTCTTCCAAGGGGGACCTCAGGGGCTTCCTGAGTTCCACCACGGTCTCCGCTGCTTCGTCGACCACTGACAGGGAGCCGTCGAACCCCTCCGCCCGGGCTTGGCCGTTGTAGAAGGGCTCCACGTTTCCGAACCGGGTGTCGTACAGGGGCTCCCCCTGGAGGTCCACATAATGCCAGCCCCGTTCATCACAGGCCCGGGCGTGGTTCTTGTGAAAGACGTCCAGGTCCAAGAACCACTTCCCATGCAGCAGGTTGCCCCAAGAGTCAATGTGGGAGTGCTTGCCGTCTTCCCGCTGCACCACGGCAAACCCGTCCCTGTAGTCTCCGGCGTACCGGTACCGTTCCTCATAGGCGGGCGCACCCTCTGCCGTAATGTGGAAGTAGCCGCCGTCTGGGAGGCGCACCGGGCAGCGTTCCCCCTGGAAGTTGCCGCACCAAGCATAGAGTTCAGAGTACATAGAACTACCGTCGGGCAGGATGTGGAACCACCCGTCGGCGGAGTGGACCGCGGCCAGACCCTCATAAAACCCGAAGGTGCGCAGGTACCTGGCCTCGTAGGCCGGTACCCCGTCCGGAGTGATGTGATAGCTTCCCGATGCATCCCGCACCGGGGCCAGACCCGGACCGTGGAACTTGAGGACCTCATCGTATCTGCTGTGGTAGAGGGGACTCCCGTCATCCCTCAAATGGTGGCTGCCCTCCGTCGCGGGCCGACTAGTCTTCCAGTCGTCGCTCCAGCCGTTGAAGTGGTTGTACGGGCTGGCCAAATCGTAACGAACTGTCCCGGTTATGTGGGGAACCCGGTACGATGACCGTTCCTTTCCCAGAAGTTCCAGATACCGCCGCACCGCTTCGGGTTCGTCTCGACCTATGTCTTCGCCCCCTGCGGCCCTCGCATGAACCCATATTGCCCTTCTCAAGAAGGTCCAATCTGGGTTCCACGGTCCCTTTCGGAGCAGGTCCTGCATATTTCTGAATTCCAGGTACCATGTGGCCCTGGGTTGCTTGGACCGGTTGGGTTCGGAGTAGTGCAGCACGTGGACATTGTGTATCACCACGTCCCCGGGCTGGGTGATGATGGGCCGGAACTGGTCCCGGCACTCCTGCCACAGCGCACTGACGGCAGTCGCGGTCAACGGTCCAAAGCGGTGGCTGCCGGGCAGAAAGAAGACCGGGTTCTCCTCGTCGGTATGCAGCGAAATGCCCAGGCTGTGGACGGTTTCCCTAACTGGGTCCAGCCCAATGTCCTGGTGAGGACCGACCCCGGCTCCGACGGAAGGCATCTTTATCAGCACGTCCTCCCAAGTGAGGACCGACTCCCGCCTTGGGAGAAGCGTGTCCACTATTTCCCGCACCTCTCTCCTGCCCAGTAAAGCGATGAAGTCGCCGTATTTGTCCAATGGGTACAGGAGTTTGAGAGGGACCCCTTCCCTAGTCCGGACCAAGTCCTCTGAAGCGGAATAATCGTCTATGGACCGCAATGACAGGTCGGCCAGCCGGTCAACGTCCTCCACGCCGAAGACCTGTCGGAGGTGAACAAACCCTTCCTGTTCCAGTTCGGCTTTCCACTCCGGTCCGTTCATATTGGCTCCTTACCGGTGTTGCACTCCGGGTCCCGGGTTTTCGCATCCAGTGACATCGCATATTCGCAACAATCCCTGGTGTTCACTCAACGCCCGGCCTC
This sequence comes from Dehalococcoidia bacterium, assembly GCA_965216155.1. Classification (GTDB taxonomy): domain Bacteria; phylum Chloroflexota; class Dehalococcoidia; order Lucifugimonadales; family UBA3495; genus CATOSP01. The sequence continues at coordinate 17,805 of CBDCFD010000002.1, forward strand.
CGCATGTTGCACCCCCGGCAGAGGGAGTTCTGCATGTAATTGGTTTGGAGATTCCGGTACGCGGCTCCGTCCCAGATGTCGTACAGGCTTACCTCGTTCACGTTGCCGAAGTCCCCCAGTGTCCGCCGCAGAGCGTCAGGGGCGCAGCATGGGTTGAACCTGCCGTCGGCGGCCACCCACGCCTCTTGCCCCAGGAAGGGGCACTGCGCGCCTGCTGCTATCTCGCCGGCATCATCAGTGTCCAGCCGGAAGATGTTTTCCAGCAGCACCCTGCCGCCGTCCGGGAGCCGGTGTTGCTCCGCGACCTGGCACGCGGCGTCCACCACTTCGTTCCACCGCCTGATGGCGTCGCGGTCCCGGCGCATCGACTGTTGGCGCATCTGCCGGGAATGCACCCAAAGGTGGTGGCCCTTCACCCGGTCGGCTCCCATCCCGGCGGCCAGCTTCACCACGTCGGGCAGTTCCAGGAAGTTGACCTCCATGAAGGTCAGTTGGAAGGTCACCCGGCAACGGTTGCCGCCGCTGGCGGCGTGCGCGTCCCGCACTTCGATGAACGTCCTCACGTTCTCCAGCACCCTCTCCCAGTTGGAGCCCAGCATAACTTTCTCCTGGGTCTCCTTGGCCGAGCCATTCCAGGATACTTTCACATCCGATGTCACCGGCACGATGCGCTCCGCCCAGGCCCTGGCGCCCCTCCGGGGAAAGGTCCCATTGGTCGTCAGGTTCAGCTTGACTCCGTACTGGGCGCACAGGTCCAATATCTCGTCGAAATGGCGGTACAGCAGTGGCTCCCCCATGGTCGACGGGATGATCTCACGCAGCGGCGTGCCTCCGGACTCGGCCAGGACTCGCCGGATAAGACCCATGTCCATGCGGCGTTTGGCGAGGCCGGTGTTTCTCCGGTCCACCTGTGTGGTGCTATAGGGAGAGTGGTCCTCGCACATGATGCAGTGCAGGTTGCAGTCGTCGGGGTTGGTGTCGAAGGTGATGCGCCATGGACCGGGCTTGACCGCCCCGTCCCGGCCTGTCGGGTCCGGTGACTCTTCGGGTTGAACGACTGGGTTGGTCATCTGCTTTGACCTCCACGCACCAGGCTGCGGTATATGTTCTCCACCGCCAGGGAATGCTCCACCATGTCCGGGACATTCCCGTCCGCCGACTGCACGTACCCCCGGCTACCCAGTCTGGAAGCCAGCAAAGGGTCGTCCGCCAGCCGCTGCATCTGCTTGGTCAGCGACCCGGTGTCTCGGTGGGTGAAGAGCAACCCGTTCTCCCCGTGACGGACGTATTCGGCCATGCCCCCGTAGTCAGCGGTGATTACCGGGATACCGGCCTGGAGGGCCTCGTGAATCACCAACGGCGAGTTCTCCGCCCAGATGGAGGGCACGACGATGGCGTCGCAGCGGTTGAACACGTCAGGTACGATGTCCTGGTTCCGGTACTCGCCCATCCACTGGACCCTGCTGCCCGCGGAGCCGGGCAACTCCTGGGCTAGGGTCTTGAGACCGGCGGTCTCCGCGCCCCGGTCCCGCCCCCAAATCCGGAGCATCGGTTCGCCGGCGACTTCTCCGAAGGCTCGTATGAGGTGGTCCACCCCTTTGGCCGGGATGTGGGTCCCGATGTACCCGAAGGTGAATGGCTCTCCCCCACAGCGCTTCCTGCCCTTCAGCCGGTCCAAGTGGAACCCGTAGTCCAGGTATACCAACTTTCGCTCCGGGATTCCGAAGTCGTCCCGGAAACGGCGCAAGAGATACTTGGCCGGGGCGATGAAGACATCCACCGCCTCGCAGACGTCCTGGGCGTGAGCCATGCGGCGTCCTACCCAACCGGTCCAGTAGGTGACGTCCAACTCGTACTGCTCCGGGTCCCCGCCGAAGTAACGGCAGTAGCAGCGCTCGGCGCACTTCCGGTCATCCTGGCCGTCGCACACAGCCCAGACATCCGAAGGGTCCTGCGGGTACATCTGGATGAACTGTCCCCGGGGGCACATCAGCCAGTAGTCATGGAGGGTGAATACCACCGGGATGCGGCGGTGCCGGGCGGCGAACACCAGGGAGGTGGAGAGATGATTCAGGTGCCCGATGTGCACCACCTCGGACCCGACCCGGTCGAGCAGGTCGGCGAATGCGCCGTCCACCGCCGGATGGCGGTACCCATCCCGCGCCCGGGCCATATTGATTACATGGAGGGTAATACTGGGGTCGGAGGGGTCCGTCTCCTGTTGGATGGCGTACTCCGGCAGGAAGGCGTTCTCCTGGCGAGTGAACACGTGAACTTCGTGTCGCGCAGCGAGAGCCTGGGCCAGCCCCTGGGTGTAAACCTCGGACCCCGCGTTGTACCGCATCGGGTAGCCGTGAATCACCTGGAGGATTTTCATTGAAATCGCCTCTGGACTGGAGGATTCAAGACTATATTCCTGCGCTTATGTTGAAGGTTCCCACCGACGGTCGAGGAGTGTGGCGTGGTTACGGTTGGGAAAATATTAGCACAGGCGTTGACCCGGCAACATTGTGAGGTGGATCTGGTTATTTGGACAGGATAAATGCTGAACTAAGTGAGAGCCCATGTACTCCTGCAAATGATGTTGATGCTGGCCTAAGGAAGTTCTCCCTTCCTTTAGACTCCTCAGACTCCTCGTCTCGGGAGCATTACGTCCCGCGAACATATTGGCCGCGGTTCGGTAGCCCAGAGCCTGATGAGGCCTCAAGTCGTGTGGTGTTGGCCCGCATAGGTCCCGTCCCT
>CBDCFD010000003.1:0-13220 GCA_965216155.1 Dehalococcoidia bacterium
GCGCCAGAAGCCGACCTCACTCACTCACCAGCCTGCTGCCAGCCTGCCTCTGTGACACTTCTCCCGAACAACTGGCCCGGACATTTACGCTGGCCAATGACCTCTCTGGTGGTACACTTTTGCTCCGCCCCACTGGCATGTTTTGTCGACGCCCTTGACAGGAATGGCCGCAATTTCTCAATCGATTGGTGGATACGTAGGGGACAGGATCCCAAGAAGCGCGGCGATTGCGATTTTCGGCTTTATACAAGCGAGCGGCTTCCTAACAGCGGCGTTGGTCCATAGTTTTCCGATGGCTATGCTCTTTGCCGCAATATTCGGCGCTGGCTTCGGGGGGCGTAACCCGCCAACCACAGCCATACGCGGTGATTATTTCGGGAAGAAAGCGTTTGCCACTATTGGTGGTATTTCCAGCGCCCCGATGTATGCGTTCATGTTGGCCGCAGCGTTCCTGTTCGACGCGACCGGGAGCTACGCGGTTGCTTTCCTGGCTACGGAGGTTTGGGCATGATGAGCGGTGTGTTGTCCTTGCCAGCCAAGGAACTGACGACCATCCCCTTGGAGAGGAGGATTTCCACCATCCCCAGGCCAAGTGAGTCCAACGTCAACTAAGAACCTCGTCATGCGTTGGGCGGCCGCAGGCTATGCCAAGGGGTCCCTTGCTCAAAAGCATGGGCCACCTTCAACACCATCTCTTCGGCGAAGGGCCGGCCTCCGATCTGCAGTCCAATGGGCAGGCCCTGGGAATTGAATCCACAATTCACCGAGATCGCGGGCGCGTTCGCCAGATTGAACGGCCTGGTCATTACCGGAGGCATAGCCGCGGCCATGGCTTTGGAGGTAATCACCGGGTCGTCCTCCAGCAGTGGGGCACAGCTCTTGGAAGTGGGTAGGATCAGGACATCGTACCGTTCCAGGGCCTCGTGCACCTGGCGCCGCACCAGCTCTCTTAGCTTTTGGGCTTTGTAGTAGGCTTGCGCCGGGAGAATCCGGCCGGTGAGCAACCCGATCTGGTTGCTATGGCCAAAATCGGAGAGCCGGTCTCTGATCCAGTCTCCGTAGGTTGTCGCCGACTCCACATTTATTAGCGCCGCGGTGATAATGCCAGCATGGACGGTTAGAGGAAGGGACACCTCTTCCACGGACGCTCCTAATTCCCCCAACACAGTCCCGGCCCTGACCACGGCGTCCCGAACTTCCGGGTCCACGATTTCGCTATGGACCAGTTCTTGAATGGCGCCCACCCGAACACCGCTCACGTCGCCATCCAAGGCGCGCCGATAATCGGGCACGGGAACGTCCCAGGAATAGGGGTCTTTGGGATCGTATCCGGCTATGGCCCCCAAGGTGATGGCAGCATCTTCTACGGTGCGGGAAATCGGGCCCACTTGGTCCATCGACCAAGACCCAGGCATGACCCCATAACGGCTCACTCGGCCCCAGCTAGGCCGTAGGCCGGCAAGCCCGCACCAGGCCGCTGGCCGCCGCACCGATCCCCCGGTGTCCTCTCCCAGTGACGTGGCGCACAAGAAGGCGGCAGTAGCTGAGCCGGAACCACCACTAGACCCACCGGTGAAACGGTCCAGGTCCCAGGGATTGCGATTGGGGCCGTACCGTTGTGACGAGCCGATAGCGAACTCGGTGAGGTTGGTCTTACCCAACAAAATGGCTCCGGCTGTCTTCAGATTCGCTACTACGCTGGCATCCTCCACTGGAAAGAAATCGGCCATCAACCGTGAACCAACCGTGGTACGGATGTCCTTGGTCCATATTTGGTCTTTTACTGCCACGGGAATGCCATGCATCGGCCCGAGGTAGTTACCCTGGGAGATGGCCTGCTCGGCTTCGCGGGCGGCGTGCAGCGCCTCTTGACGGCAGACGGTGAGGTAGGAATTGAACTTGAAGTTCAACGCGTCAATGCGCTCCAGATACGATTCAGTCACCTCTACCGGAGAGACTTCTCTCCGGCGGATCAACTCCGAAAGCTCGGTTGTCGATAGGAAGGGTATGTCCATCTTTTCCACAGTAACTCTTCATCCCATGATATTCGTTGGGACCTGGCATGATCCGGCCATAGGCGCTACGGGCAGAGTATACACCGGGCCGGTAGGTTGAGTTAGGAGTTTCGCCGCAAAATAGGAGGGAAAGGTCACAAACGCAGTCACCCAGCGAGTTCGGTATCATGCTGCCTTGCTCCGGAGATTGAAGAACACTGCGACATTGATGGGTTGGCGCCCCGCCCAAACGAGTTTACGGTTGAGCAACGAACTGTGAACGAAAGGGCAGAGGAGGTGTTGGCCGGGGCCATGGCCCTGGCCGATCTAAGAATACTCTGAATAAGTCTGTGGATTGCGGCTAGTCAAATAGGGAAAATGGTCGCGCTGGCGACTTGTTCAGAGGTTTCCTAAGAATGAACGTCGCGTAAATTCAGGGATTCATCGCGGGGATGACTTCCCCCTTGGAGAGCGACGCTCGTCTCCAAAGCAAGACTCTCCGGCCAGCGTTCATAAGGGGGATGGAGTACACAGTACCGGTTAGGCTCGGCAAGGAGTTGATCGGCACCATACCTAAACCAAGGTGGAATCTACAGGATTCTCATACGGATCCATGCGGGTTTCATCTTGGCTTTAGTTTAGGAGTGGAGCCGTTCGTAAGCTGAAAGCCGTTTTATGCCATGCTCTTCGTCGTATTCCGGGGCGGAAACCAACTGGCCGGTCATGGTTTCAGGGGTCCGCAGGGCCATGAATACGGCCACCTCGGCAATGTCGTCGGGCAGCCTCATGCGCTTATGCACTTCGTCGTCGTAGTCGTCGTTGGGCTTGGTCAGGGTCCAACCGGGATCGAGGATGTTGACGGCTATGCCATAGTCCTTCACCTCGTCCGCCAGCGACTCGCTCAGCCGCTCCACCGCCGCCTTGGCAGCTCTGTAGGACGCCTGTCCCGCCCGTCCCCGGCGGGCCACGTTCTTTGAAGTCAGGTTGACGATGACGCCGCAGCGGCGTTCCATCATGTGGGGCAGGACCGCCCTGCAGGCCATGAAAGTGGTGGTCAGGTTTGACTCCATCACCCGTCTCCATTCCTCTCGGTGATGTCTAGGACCGTAACCGCGTGGGTCAGGTCGTTGGTGAAGAGACGGTATCCACCGGCGTTGTTGACCAGGATATCTATCCTCCCCAGTTCGCTGATGGTCTCCCGGGCTGCCCGGTTGGCGCCCTCGCTGGTGGTCAGTTCGGCGTTGACCATGTGGGCGCGGCGGCCCAGAGCGCGAATTTCCGAACCGACGGCGTCCAGCTCCGAAGCAGTGCGGGCTACAATGGCGACGTCCGCTCCCTCGCGAGCGTAAGCCAGTGCCATGGAGCGGCCCAGTCCGCGGGCCCCTCCGGTTACCAGGGCGACTTTGCCTTCCAGCTGCATCTTTGCTTCACCTTTCTGAATTGGCAAGGACGGCACTCCAGGTTGCGCTCCACCAGCCAAGGCGGGAGTCCTGCACAGCGGTCACTGCCTGGAGCAGTCCTCGCCAGTTGTACTATCCCGAAAAAGAAAGGAGGTATGTTCTAGGTGCCGATCCAGCCCGCTCCGCTGATGTCGATGACCTGGTTGTCGGGGCCACGGAACTTGAGCTCATAGTAGGAGCGTCCGCCGTCAGGCTGCGGGTGGCCCAGGTCCAGCCGCCCCATGGCGGTGGCGCCCTCCTCCTCGAGCTTCCTGGTGACGGCGTCCACGTCTTCCACTACGAAGCCCAAGTGGTCGATTCCGGCATAGCCGGGAAGGTCTCGGGGAGACTCTCCGTTGCCCTGATCGTTGCTCCTCAGGATGGCCAGGTTGATATAGCCGTCGGAAAGGTAAACGCCAGAACCAGCCTGACCGACTTCCTCCAGTTCGAACACCGACTTGTAAAAGGCGGCCGTCTTTTCCGGGTCCGGTGTGCGTATGGCGATGTGCTTAATCTTGGCCATGGTTCTCTTCCCATTAACGTGAGATTTCGATTTGTGTCGATTTTGCGGTGAGGCGGAGAAGTCCAAACCCATCGGGCTTACCATTATCGTCCGGCTGACCCGCCCGGGGCTTTGGATCGCCGCTTTCCAGCCCTGTCCACCCGCCGATAGAGTGGCCCATCAAATTGGGTCTTTCCAATTCAAGAGCGTCCATCAATCCTAGAACCAAGCCAGCGCAATCGGCGAGGGACTGCAGTGATTCCGGCGGCCGTCCTTCGCGCCATCCCGGCAACCGGAGCAATGAGGTCGGGCGGTGGTGACCAATACCATGCGGACAGGCTTCCCACTTAAGGGTTGCTTCTCGAGCAGCGTTGGTTACTGGTTGGCCAGGGGGATGGCGCAGGTGACGCAAGCCTGGTCGCCGTGCGTAGCGGTGGTGTGGCCTTGGCCGGTGGTATCCTCCACCAGACGGGCGTCGCCCGGGCCGAAGACGTGCTTGGAGCCGTCGCCCAGCCCGATCTCCAGTTGCCCGGACAGGATTATGACAAATTGGCGGCGTGGCGCCGTATGCCAGTCGGAGAAGCGACCGGGCGGGGCTTCACTGAAGCTGATGGTCGTGGCGTCCTGGGCGCTCTTCCAATCAGGCGTCTGGTCCAGGTCGATGGTCTCAATGTGGGACTGGCCGTCATCGCCAGAGTAAAGTTTGAAAGTTCCCATTCGGTTCCTCCGTTTTGGTCTATACGGGATACGGTCAGGCCACGACTGAAGGCTGCTGAGCTTCGACCCTGGCGATGAACTCCAGCAGTTGTGCGGCGTAGAAAGTGGACTTCATGTGGTAGCGGTTGGTGGCGGCGATGCCTGGGAAGGTGTTGTCGTGCTGCCCGATGACCGCCCACTCCTCGTGGGTCCACGCCGACGGGCGCAGATCGGCGTTGGGTACCAGCCGCTTCACGTTCTCTGCCGCAGACTGGTGGTGAACATCGTCCGGCGTGTTGCCCTCGAAGGCCAGCACCGGGCAGGTGATGGACTCCAACTGCTCCTCGGTAAGGTCTCCCACCGGGTTGGGTTGGGAGAACTGGTCCCGCCAGTGGCGCATGACAGAACAGAACTCCTCAGGGTCCATGGAAAGGATCCGTTCCCGGTTGTCAGCGTTGTCCCGGATGCGCTGCTCGAAAAACTCGGTGGCGGCCACGGCGGGCATCCCGCCTCGCTCGGCGGCCTCGATATACTGTCCGTAGTAGCCGGGGGACATCAGTTCCGCACTCCTCGGACCGCCGGAGACTTCCCAGACAAATACACCCTTGACCACCTCCGGGTGCCGCACCGCCACCGTCAGGGAAGTGCGCGAACCGGCGGACCCTCCGGCCATGTAAGCTGGGGCAGCGCCCAGGTATTTCAGCAGAGCCGCCATCTCCTCAGCCCAAAGGTGCTGCTCGGAAAGCTCACCGCCGATCACCATGTCGGACTTGCCGCAGTTGCGGCGGTCGTGGATGATGACGCGGCAGTGGGTCGACAGCAGGGCAGCCATGGGACGCAGGCCGTTGTGGTCTACCCGTCCGCCCGGCGTCAGCATGACCGTGGGGCCGACGCCATACTCCTCGTAATACAGGTTAACTCCGTCTATGTTGGCGTAAGGCACGGCTTACTCCTTTCTGTTTGCACACCGCGGCACAGGTTGGACTAGGACCGTGACACCGGCAGCTTGGCGCCTTGGAACGGCCCCTGGGTGGCCTCAAAAGACTTGGAGAAGGCCAGAATCTCCTCGCTGGACTGGTTGCTCAGGTCGATAGGACGGCTGAACCCCTGTCTTACAACGTAGCCAGTCTTGTAATACAACTCGACCCGATTGTCCTCCGGGTCGAAAAAGTAAACGCTGCAGGAGATTCCATGGGTTACCGTCTGGTCGATACGGACGCTTTCCGCCAGCAGCCGCTGGTATAGGTCTTTCAGATCGTCCATGCTCTTGACAATAAATGAAACTTGTCCGACGCCGGTGGTCTTCGGCCGGGGTCCCATCGGGTGGTCATCGCCCCGCGCCTCTCCCAAGGCCAACTCGTGGTGCTCATTATCAGGGTCGGCGCTCAGGAAGCAGCTTCCCCGGTCCGGGTCCTCATCGGTTACCGTCAGTCCGATGACCCGGGTGTAGAAGTCCCTCATTTTGAAGAAGTCGTCGCAGATAAGACCGACGTGGCCCAAATTGGTGACCATTCCCTGCCTCCTTGCGTTGTGACTCCAATCCCGCCAGTCAGGGTGCCACTTCCACCAATCCCGGTCCCGGCATGGGCTGATATTAACATCGGGTCCCCGCCCTTACAACGGCGCGGGTTGGCTGGGGTCGTCCGGCGGATGATTGGCTCCTAATCCCTTTTCCAATCACCCCTCAGTCGCGCCCTCGCTCAATTGCGAGCCCTGCCGTTCCCACCCTGACCGCTGCTGTTGTATCCACGCTTCCACTAATGTCATCTTTTCCAAGCGAAGTCGACACATCCTCACAAGTCCGACTTTCTCGGACGAAATCCTAGGCCGATTCCACTGAGAACCCCGCTACGGTGAACATATTCTCGTCCGCGAAACAGTCCAAGTGCTGGTGGCCCTTGACGCCGTTTGTCTGCATAGCTGACTCCCCCGCAGGTCCCGGCGGGCTTGATCTCCTCCGGCCGGAGCGCAGAGAGGGGCCCGGGTGTTCCCAAAGCGCGGGTGACGGAGCGGTCAGTCTCTGCGGTGTGTGAAGGCTTCCGGGTGCGGCAGCAGTGCTGTGTTGTTTAAGCTTGGCGATCAGCCTTTACCGGAGTACCGGTGCGGCTCGGAGTATGACATGCCTAAGCATTCGGGTCATCCACTTACGTCAGTTCCTTGATGATGGAGTGGGCTGGCGAGACCCACCCCGACACCGGTCCTGCACGGGATCCTCTTTCCTTCCCGATGGACCCTGGAGTGTCCGGACGGGACTTCATCTCCCGCCTGCCCGATGGAGAGGCCAACTGCATACGAAATACCCGGGCCCGGAGGGACTCGCCTCATTCCTTGTCTCTCCCATCCCCAACGATGAGATCAGGTCGCATATGTTCCAGGTATGTCTCTCCGACCTTTCCAGGATGGACTTGCTCCTGGCCGTCATGTCCTGGGACGCGGGTCTGCTGACCGACAATCAGGTCGCCTGCGGCCGGGAGAAATCGGCCGCAGGAGGATACGCGGTCGACTGCCTCCCATGGGAAATGACCGTCAGGTTGCGTGTGTCCAGGGTCACGTGGGACCAACCGGACGAGGTCAGGGAGTGCCTGGTGTCGGCCCACCTGGACAACGACCAGAGATACCCATTCCCGTTCACAGCCCCGGAAGTGGGGGAGGTAGCCAACGAACGGTCGCTCAGGTTCGCTCTTGAAGCTCTGCTCTGCCTTCCCGACGGCCTCGAAGGCGGAGGAGTATTCCGTGGCATCCGGCGCAATGCCATGGCCGACATATTCTCTCCCGAGTCCAGCCTGGGTTATCCGGGGTCTCACCCAGGGGCCGCGGACGACCCGAAGCCGAGCGACCTCAGGTGCGTGGTTGGGAGCGATCATGGGAGAGAATCAATGTTCGCCATAGTTTCCCCGGCGTCCGCTCAAACACCGGACAGTGCACGCATATACGATGGCGTAATCCGCGCCTACGCCGAGTGCGGGATAAGCCCACTTCCCGAGATGGCAAATGCGACCGGGATCGACCTGAACAGGAGGTCCACAGTTGGAGACGTCATCTCCCAATTCACGGACGACCAGGCGTCGTGCATCCGGGAGGAATCCGCCAGGGAGTGGGGACGAAATATTGACGACTTCCTGGACGTCTCGGCCATCCAGTTCCTATCCGCACTGCCGGAGCACCTGCCGGGGTGCATCGGCCTCGAGACGGCCACGGCGCTCACAGTCGAGGCGATAGATGCGGCCGTAGGCGGGCTGTCATACGCCTCGTACTGCGTTCAGGGTCAGGTGCGGGAGGACTACGTCAGCGGAGTCCCGCCGTTCCTCCCTCCCGGCTACACGCGGTGCATGGACGAGGACCAGCGCACCGACCTTGTATGTCGCGACCTTCCTGTTCGGCGTCGGAGGAGTCACCGATGAGACCGAGGACTGCGTCCGCGAGACCCATCAAACCGGCGTGGGCGTGTCCGAACGGCTCCAGTCGTGGAATCCCCAGGACTCCCTGGCAATCGCCTACGTGTTCACGAACGCCACGTCTTTCCTCTGCATGTCCGATGAGCAGATCCTCCAAGCTCGCTCACTCGAAGAAGCGCCTTCGGGATACTTCGACTGCATGCGCGAGTTGCATGAATCAAGCTTCCGGGAGCTTACACGGCACTCGGCGAGAAGATGTTCAGCGAGGAGGGCATGAGCGCAGACGAGAAGGCCCGGCTGGACAGTTTCCTCGACGGGCTATCTGGACGCCAGGATATTCAGAGGAAACAGAGTCCATAGACAGGGAGAGCCTGGACCGGCGCCCAGGTCTCCGGGGAACCGGGTAGCACAGTCCCCTGCCGTCTTCAGACAGGTTATCGCCACAACCGTCAGCACGCCCGGGCAAGATCTGTGACACGGCACGACTGGCCGGCTGTCGCGTCGCGGTTCACGACGTCGTATCCCGCGCGACCGCGCATATCCAGGGATCACAGGGCTCAAGTACCTCTATCATGAGGCCATCCTCCACCCGGCTCACTTGCCCAGTTGACAGTATCGCCGTGAGCCAATAGATTCCCGAATTGGAGCCGCAGCTCTAGCGGCAATAAGGAGTTAACACGATGGCTGCAGACTTGAGACTGGATGGGCAGGTGGCCATAGTAACCGGAGCAGCTCAGGGGATCGGCAAGGGTATTGCCCTCGTCCTGGCCGAAGCCGGCGCCCGCATCGTCATAGGGGATATTCAAGACGCCAGCTCTACAGGGGAAGAAATCCGCCGCGGAGGTGGCGAAGCAGTTACTATGGTCATGGATACAAGCAATCCTCAGGAGGCCAACTCTCTGGTAGATCTGGCCTTGAAGGAGTATGGGCGTTTGGACGTCTTGGTCAACAATGCTGGCATAGACGCGCCTCTGGGACATGCATGGGACCTTCCTGACCATGAGTGGCAGCGGACCATAGACGTTAATCTAAGTGGCGTGTTCTACTGCTCCAGGGCTGCTCTGGGACCAATGTTGAAGGCTGGCAGTGGATGTATCATAAACATCAGTTCTCAAGCCGCAAGAGTTGCAGGGAGTAAGGACGGTTCTCCTGCTTATAACGCCAGCAAGGCAGGGCTTATAGGTCTAACGGTCGGCTTCTCCGCTCAGGTGGCTGAAAGGGGCGTGAGAGTGAACGCCATAATGCCCGCGCTGGTCGAGTCCAGAGACTTTGGTTGGTCCCCAGAGGAACGGGTCGCGCGGGAACTACAATATCCCCTGGGCCTGGGAAAGCCGAGTGATATTGGCCATGCGGTTCTTTATCTGGTCAGTCCTCTCTCCAGCTGGGTGTCCGGGACGGCGCTCCACGTCACGGGCGGTTATCAACAGAGTGGCCCTTGGCTCTAGGACGCTAAAAGGCAACCGGCATCGAAGGCCTGGGCCGGTGTCTTGTGGGGTCGCGTGCGGAAGAGTTCGGTCGCACCCCTCGCAGTGGACGCGGATTAACCCCCATCCCACCGAACTGGACGAAATCGATAACGTTCATCCGTCAGACTCAATAGCAACTGTCAAGGGCGGCAGGATGTTGGGCCATCAGGGTGTCGCTGTTCAGGGAAAATGTCCGTTTAAGTGGCCAGCAGAAATGTCACTCGGTTATGCGGTCATGGTATCAGATGATGACGGCGTAGGACCCGCCCAGGGTAGCCGGGTTGGAGGACCGTCGGCGTCCAGGTATTTCCTCACGGTTGCTCTGTGGATTCCCAACTCCCGCTCGATCACTCGAAGCGACATCCCCTTGCGCCGGGCTTTCTGAATCGCCTTCCATCTCTCCCTCTCCAGGAACGTCGGCTTGCGAGGGGAGGCGGCTTTGGGCTTGCCGGCTGGAACAGCGCTGTCTGTGATGGCCGCTTGATCCTCCTCATCCTCTGCCCCTGAGTCCAGTGGTTGGAGAGCCGCGGTCCAGCGTTCGCCCAGGCCGTTGGCACCGGAGGGCGCGACAGGAACGGCTGCGGAATTCTGGTGGCCGTTTCGGAGAAATACCGTACTGGGGGGCGCCTCCTGGGCAGGGAGGATGCGCCCTTCGTGCCGCACCGACAGCCGGCCGTCCAGTCCTTCCAGGACCTCCACCGCCGCCCCGGCATAGCTGGGGCGTTCCGCACCTGGCAGCAACTGGATGGTGTGCAACTGGAACCTAACCGTGTTGTCCCTGGCCACTTTCCTGCGGTGCTTGAAGCACAGGACCTGTTCCAGGCACAGCTCCGGGTCCAGAGGCCGGAATGCAGGCTCAGGGTGTTGCGGGGGAACTGGGAAACGCTGGTTGAACCGCGGCAGGAACTGCTCCAGCACCCTGTTGGCTTCCCCGATGCTGCTCGCCCCGGCCAGCCGGAGTTCAGTAACCAGCCGGTCCTGGAACGTTCCCGCCGAGCGCTCCACCCGGCCCTTGGCCTGGGGTGACAGGGCAAAGATCATCTGGATCCCCAGCTCGTCCATGGCCCGGCTGAACTGGGTTGGCATCCCGGGGAGACCGGAGCCTGGCGTGTGCCTGAAGACCCCGTGCCGGTCGGTGTAGAGGGCGACGGGTATGCCGACATGCTTCACCAGGCCGTGGATGAGCAGGAAGTAACTGAGGGCGTCCTCCTGCGCGCAGAAGAGGGCGTCGACCACCGTGCCGGTGGCATCGTCCACGGCGATCAGCAGCGTGAACGGCGGCGCCTGGTTCCCCAGCCACGGGTGATGACTGCCGTCCATCTGGATCAGCATTCCCTTCCGGGGCATGCGCTGGCGGCGCACCCGGTGCTTGGGCGGACGCCTTCGCCGCGGACTGCTCAGACCGGCGTTGACCAGGATGCGCCGCAGGGTGGTCCGGCCGATGTCGATGCCGTCGCGCTCACTCAGTAACTCGCTGAGATGGGTGTGGTTGGCCCCCGCGTATCTGGTACGAGCCAATCGACGTTGACCGGGAAGTCTACGGACGTTTGGGCCAGGAGACCGAAACCCGGACCGCCCAAATCTTCTGCGTACACCGCTTCGTGTAAGTGCAACACGGGAGTTTTTGTCAAACGGACTACGTCCGACATTGCAACGATAGTTATATGGAGAGTCCGCCCACCGCTGAATTCTGTCTCCATTGCGGGGGATACATGACCGTCGTGACGCCCAGGACGTTGGCCGCGCCCGGCAGACGGAAGGGGTTTCATCTGGACCGGAGAACCTCGCTAATCCTCGCAGGCGCCATAGGAAACGTGTTCTGTTGATGGTTACATTGGTACTGTAGGGAGACGGTTGTATAAGATTGTATATATTCCCCTAAATTACGAGTTCGCCCAAAACCGCCTCCCAGGGAGCCCACGGAATCTACTCGGGTATCCCCATGGCATTCCGCACCGCTGCACCAATGGGTGTCAGCGGGCTTTCCTCGGGCGGGCCGTGAGGGACCATGCGATTGTGGTGGATCGCGACTGCCAGCCGGTGCTTGGGATCCGCCCAGCCCAGCGAACCGCCGGCGCCATTGTGGCCGAAAGCCAGCGGGTTACTCCCCATGGCGCCCATGCCAGGACTGCCGGCGAAATGGAAGCCCCCAATGGTCCCGTGATGGGGTGTGCCGCTAACCGGATCGTAATCACTGGGTGGACGGGGTATGTGGAAGGTCCGCACACGTTCCTCGGAGAGAAGGCGCACGCCGTCCAGTTCGCCGCCGTTGGCCAGCATGGCGTAGAAGCGGGCTTGGCTCCGCGCGTTCATGATTCCCTGAGCCCCGGGGATACAGGCCTGGCGCACATCGGAGTGGCCGAATACCTCCTGGGTTGTCGCAACCTCCGGCGGGGTGGCCCGGAGTCGCAGCGAGTCTGGGGGTATTCCAGGGGCGCCCGGAGGGATCGGAGGCAAATTGGTCAGTTTGGCCACCCGGGGCTCCACCTCTAGCGGAATCCCGGCCCACAGGTCGCTGATGCCCAGTGGCTGGCAGATTTCATCCTGGATGAACCGGCCGAATGGTCGGTGCAGCTTGTCGGTACGCCGCACTAACTCCCCAACCACCCAACCGAAGGTGTAGGCCATGTAACCGCTGCGAGTCCCCGGCTCGAAGAGAGGATGCATCTCTGCGATCTGGTCCACCATCCAGTCCCAGTCGCACATGAGCTCAGGAGTTACTCCCACGGGCATGAGCGGCACTCCGATGCGGTGGGTCAACGCGTCGAACACCGTCCCCCGGTCCTTGCCGTGCTTGCCGAATTCGGGCCAGTACTTCGCCACTGGCTGGTAGTAATCGACCAGGCCCCGTTCCACCTGGATGTGCAGGGCCGTTGCCGTCACGGCCTTTATGTTGGAAAACACCTGGAAGAGCGTGTCTCCGTCGACCTCCTGGCCGGTGGTCTCATCGGCCAGGCCGCCCCACTGGTCGATCACCAGTTCGCTTTTGAGGTAGGCGGCGACCTGTATTCCGATTTCCCCGCGCTCTCCGATAGCCAAATCGATCGCTTCCTGCACTATGCTCTCCCGACTCCCGGTCATAACTGCACCTCACTATCGATGGGTCCTGCCAGCACTGGTCAAGTCAGTCGAACGTCGCCTGACGATACTATAGTTTCGCCTTGGAGAAACACCAGAAACCCTGCCCGCAGGAACTAAAGCCCCGGCCGGATGTTCTGGTTGTGGCTGAACAGGTTTTCCGGGTCGTACTTCTGCTTCAGGGCCGCCAACCGCTGGAAATTGTCCCCGAAAGCGGCCTGTATCGCGTCCGCTCCCTCGTCTTCCTCCGTACCTACCTGGTTGACGTAGGCCCCCGATGAGAAGGGCAGCAGGTCGGAGGCGAATTCCCTGGCCCAGCGGATGTGCACCTCCGACTCTCCCGGATCCAAGAAAACAGCATTGGTGGCCCATTCCGTGAGAGCGTGGCGGTGTCCGAAGGCAGTGTCGCCGGCGGGCACGCGCCGGGCGGCGTTGCCGAGGTACTGGAACAGGATGGAGGAGAGCGGCGATGTTATGCGATCGAAATAGGCCAGCGCGATGTCCACAATGTCGTCGCTGACCTCACTGACGAAATGAGATTTCAGGTAGTTCTGTCGCCCCGCAGGCGCCACCGCCAGCTTCTGGGCTTCGGTGTACGGCACGGGCCTGACGTTGTCCAGGATTGGCGTTCCCAACTCCCGGAGCGGCCG
>CBDCFD010000004.1:0-19182 GCA_965216155.1 Dehalococcoidia bacterium
GTCGAGCGGTTGCTGGACGAGCCGGTCCTGACGGATGGCGGCTACTCGGAGGCGGCGCGGAAGACGCCCCTCCTGGAGACCGGCATGACCCTCAATGGGTTCCGGGACCTGATGAACGAAAAAGTTCCCTGCGGGTCGGTCTTGGTATCGCTCAACGGGACACAGTACATCAGGCAGGAGAGCTCTTCGGGAACGCAGGTCAGGTACCTGATGGGGAGTCCGCCCCGGGTCAATTCGCATAACCTGCCCTTGGGGGCCGCATACGACGCCTACGCCTCGTTCCGAGGCCGGACGGTCCACGTGCGGGACCGGAAGGAACATCTGCCAGAGGTGTATGGTCGGAACGGGACCCACGGGCCATACCTTTTTTTGCTGTTGCATGGCATGGGGCTGGCGGACCAGGTGCAGAGGGGCGCCCATGGAGCGCTCTTCACCACGTTTATCTGATTGCCGGGTCACGATGAACATGGCCGGAGGTTCACGATAGCCGCGAAGCCTTCAACAATGGTTCCGGTGCACTTCGCCTCAGGCTTCCTTCCCACCGTCAAGATGCTCCGCCTGGTTGCCGAGGACCTGGCTAACAAAAATGACTACCAGGGCCGGTGCCTCCACTGCCGGAAGCCGACTCTGGCGCCGAAAGTGGAACTGGTTCACAGGCGGAGTCCGGTTCCCGGGCAGACCGCCGTCCCCCTATGATCGTCGGCCTGCTGTTCAGCTACCCGATGAGTCCGTTCATTCCGGTGTGGAAGGGAAGATCCAGCCGTCGTCGACCATCCGGTTGGCTCCACCACCCCGTCGAGAAGCAGCTACGGGGCCACCATGCCGAACTGCGCGTCTGGGTCCTTGAGGGAAGCCCGCATGACTGCTTCGACCGTTTCCCCGATGAGGAAGCCGACGGGCCAGCGGCGGCGAGGTCACTGTCCTGCTATGGCCCACGGTCCTGTAGGCCCGGTTGTCTCCGGCACAACGACCACGACCTTGGCCTCGTCCACGTCCGACTCGCGTTGCTGAACCATCCGGTCCGCAGGAGCCTCTGGCGCATGATCTGGTAGAACGGGTCAAGTCTGGGGCGGTTTATGTGTTGCATTGGACCCTTTATGGTGTGATTCGACCTGGTCGAACTTGGCGCCGGTATTGTTATAGGAGCTGGTCCGCTGGCACGACCGCGCTTTGCATACCGTTGGAATATAATCCATTGCAGTTCTAATGCCGCCCTGCGGAGGACTGGGAGCGTAGCTACCCCCCACGCTATGGGCACGTAAGAGGATGGACGAAGATGAAGGCGATTAGGATACACGAAGCAGGTGGACCGGAGGTGCTGAAATCCGCGGACTGCCCTGATCCAACTCCAGGGCCCGGCCAAGCGCTCATCGACATTCAGGCCATCGGCGTCAACTTCACCGATGTCGTCACCCGCCGGGGAGGGGCTAATCCACCAATAAGCTTTCCCATGACTCCCGGCATGGAGGCGGCAGGTGTGGTCTCGGCGCTCGGTGAAGGCGTGACCGAGGCAAGAGTGGGTGACCCGGTGGTCTACTGCGCTGTCTTGGGCGCCTATGCCCAGCAGGTAGTAGTTCCGGCAGACGTCTTGGTAAAAATACCCGATGGGCTGGACGCCAATACCAGCGCCGCTGTGTTGCTTCAGGGCATGACTGCCCACTTCCTGGCTCACAGCATCTATTCCCTCAAGCCCGGAAACTCCGCTCTGGTCCATGCGGGGGCCGGTGGGACCGGCTTGTTATTGATTCAAATGGCCAAGCGAGCAGGGGCCTATGTCTTTACCACGGTCTCTACAGACGAGAAGGCTGGGCTGGCCAAGGAAGCAGGGGCCGACAGGGCCATCATTTATACCCGAGAGGACTTCGAAGAGGAGATCAAGCAGGCCACCGACGGCCGTGGCGTCCAGGTAGTGTATGACTCTGTAGGAAAAATCACCTTCGACCAGGGCCTTCGCTCACTAGCCTCGCGAGGCTGCCTGGCGCTGTACGGCCAGGCCAGTGGGCCCGTGCCGCCGATGGACACCGCAAGCCTGCGGGGTGGTTCTTTGTTTCTGACTCGCCCTTCTCTTCTTGACTACACCGCTACCAGGGAGGAACTGCTATGGAGAGCCGGGGAGGTGCTGAGCTGGGTCGAATCAGGGGAGCTCAAAGTAACCATTGGTGGGACGTTCGCGTTGGCTGACGCGGCCGAAGCCCACCGCCAGCTTGAGGGGCGTCACTCCACAGGCAAGCTCCTTCTGGTCCCTTGATAAGTGCCGTCCGTCGTTATGCCGGCTAGAGCCGGTATGACGACCTACCCGTATTTCCCGCGAAACCGGGATCCACGCGCTGGCCTAGCGATTGGCGGTTGTGGCGGCCCGCCCTACCCGTCTTTCCCGCGAAAGCGGGAATCCACGTGCTGGCCTGACGATCGGCGGTTGTGCTGGAAGGCTAAACTAAGTGGCCGCCGCGGCCTTCCCCCGGCTCCTGGAGCCGAGGATGAAGCCCGTGGGAAATCGATCCAGACCTGCGATTTGGCGGACTGAGTGTCCCGAGGCGCGTAGACGGGCCAGTTCACACCGCTCCTCAATGGTGAGGTGCTGATATCGAGTTCCCATGGCAACACCTTAACTCGGTGTTGCACTTCGTTTGTGAGTTTAGAGAATCCACGCGTCTGACGATTTTCGGCTTTGTTAGACGGCTCAATTAAGTTGCCGGCGCGGCCTTCCCTCGACTCCTACTCCTGGAGCCGAGGATGAAGCCCTCGTAGCCGTTGTCAGCGACCGTGTTGCATTTATTCCGGTAGGCATCCAGGCCTCCGGCATAGGGCATGAACACTCGGGGCTTGCCAGGAATGTTCGCTCCCCAGTACCACGAGTCGGCCAGCATGAACATCGTCGGCTGAACGAGCTCATTAACATGGGCCACCCATGCCGTCTCCGCATCGGTATCTGCTTCGGCGGCCTCGATCCCGTGTTCCCGCATGTACTGAAGGAAGTCGGAGATCCACTCGATGTGCTGGTCGATGCACACGGGCATGTTGATGAAGACCGATGGACTGCCCGGCCCGGTAATCATGAACATATTGGGGAATCCGGCGGTCTGCACGCCCAGGTAGGTCTTCGGCCCCTCGGACCACTTATCCTTGAGCGAAACATCGTTTCTGCCCCGGATATCCATTTTGAAAAATGTGCCCGTCATAGCGTCGAAACCGGTGGCGAAGACGATAATGTCGAACTCGTACTCCTCGTCCTCGGTCCGTATCCCCATTGGCGTGATCTCTTGAATTGGTGAGCGGCGAATATCAACCAGGTCCACATTGTCCCGGTTGTATGTCTCGAAGTAATTGGTGTCTATGAGGATGCGTCTCGACCCAAAGGGGTGGTCCGTGGGCAGAAGCTTCTCGAGGGTCTCGGGGTCGTTCACAATTTCCTTGATCTTGGACCGGATGAACTCGGAGACGGTTTCGTTGGCCCCTATGTCGGTCATGACGTCCTTGAAGGAACCGGCCGCAAATTTGTGTCCCCCTTCAGCCCAAGCAGCTTCGTACTTATCCCGCCGCTCTTCGGCGGTGACCTCTAAAGCCGAGCGTTCATCCCGGTCCACCAGCACGCCGGTCAACCTCATTTGCGCCACGATTTCATCGTAGTGGGGCTTCACCTCTTCCTCGATGAATCTGCGGTCCGCAGTTTGGTGGCAGGCGGGGATACTGTACTGAGCAGTCCGTTGGAACACCGTCAGGTGCTCGGCCTGCTCAGCGATCACCGGTATGGACTGCACACCGCTGGAGCCCGTGCCGATTACCGCCACCCGCTTTCCGGCGAACTCGACCCCCTCGTGGGGCCAGTTTCCAGTGTGGTGCCACTCTCCCAAGAAGGAGTCCAGGCCTTTTATGTCTGGAACATTGCCTGCCGAGATGCAGCCGATACCCGTGATAAGGAACCGGGCGGTGACACGATCGCCCCGGTCTGTCTCCACCTCCCATCGGTTGGAGTCCTCCAGGAATCTTGCGGCAGTTACCCTGGTGTTGAACCGGATGTTTCGGCGAAGGTCGAACCGGTCGGCCACGTGGTTGAGGTAGGATAGAATCTCTGGCTGCTGCGGGTATTTCCCGCTCCACTCCCAGTCCTGAAGCAACTCCTTGGAAAACAGGAAGCAATACGTGTAGCTCTCCGAGTCGCACCGGGCGCCCGGGTAGCGGTTCCAATACCAGGTGCCGCCGACTCCCGAACCTGCCTCGTACACTTGGACAGACATATCCAGGTCATCGCGCAGTCGTCGAAGCATGCCCAGTCCGGAAAATCCGGCGCCAATGACCACGGCGTCGAAGTCCGGGGATTGTGGCAGGTTAGTCACCTAGTCCTCCTTTCAGTTACCCAAGCGTCTCTAATCTAAACCGTATGCCCTGGCCGCGTTGTTTCCGGCGATTTTGGTTCATTTTACCACCGCTGTTGGTGTAGGCGGCAGGACACATACAACTAGCGACAGGACTGCCGCGGCTGAAAACAGTTGGTGATAGTTTGTTATCCTTGTCTCTTACATGCTTCAATAGCATGGTAAGGATCGTAGTTTGATCGGGGGATAGAAATGGGAAGGCTGGATGGGAAAGTAGCACTCA
Organism: Dehalococcoidia bacterium; assembly: GCA_965216155.1. Taxonomy (GTDB): domain Bacteria; phylum Chloroflexota; class Dehalococcoidia; order Lucifugimonadales; family UBA3495; genus CATOSP01. The sequence continues at coordinate 4,597 of CBDCFD010000004.1, forward strand.
TCAGCGGCGGCGCCCGAGGGCAGGGAGCTACAGAAGCTAAACTATTTGCCACGGAAGGCGCCAAAGTGGTCTTTGGTGACCTTCTGGACGAGGAAGGACAGAAGGTCGAGGCCGAAATCCGCCAGTCAGGCGGCGAAGCCGCCTATACTCACCTTGACGTGACCAGCGAGACCGATTGGATGGCAGCGGTGGAAACCGCCGTCAATCGCTTCGGCAAGCTGGATATCCTGGTGAATAATGCGGGCATCACCGGCATCCAGGCCAGTGGCGGACCAGTCTCCATCGAGAACGCTACCGTAGAGGGGTGGGACCGGGTGATGGCGGTGAATGCCAAGGGGGTATTCCTCGGCACCAAGTACGCCATCCCGGAGATGCGAAAAGCCGGAGGCGGGTCCATCATCAACATCTCCTCCGTCTCGGGGTTGGTGGGTGATTTGAGGCCCAGCTCAGGCGCTTATCCAGCCTCAAAGGGCGCGGTACGCCTCCTGACCAAGGCGACCGCCATCCAGTACTCCGATGAATGGATACGCTGCAACTCGGTTCATCCGGGGTTGATCGAGACCCCAATGACTGACAGGACCTTCCCAACGCCCCAAGACCGGGACGACCGAATAGCGATCACTCCCATTAAAAGAATCGGCACTCCGGAAGACATAGCTTACGGAGTGCTTTACCTGGCTTCCGACGAGTCCTCGTATGTCACGGGTATCGAGCTGGTGATAGACGGTGGCTTTACGGCCGAGTAGCGGGCCGACTCCCTGATCGGTACTGTCAACTTTACCGTTCGCCAATGCCGAAGCAGGGAATGGCGAACGATCTATTGGAGCAGAAACCCCTCATAGCCCTTGGCGGCTACCTCCTTACACTTGTCCCGAAAGACCGGAGGGCTGTCTGGACTGGCGATGAGCGCGACGCGTGCTTTGCCTGGTATGTTGGCCCCGATCGTCCACGAGTTGGCCTTCATCCGGAGCGATTCGGCCGTCCCCTTGGCGACGTACTCCACCCATGCCTCCTCAGCCTCGGGCGTGGCCGAGATACGCGTGAACCCATTCTCGCGCATGTAGCCCAAGCACTCGCTCACCCATTCCACAGACCATTCGGCGCCTCTGGTGTAGTTTCCCAACCCGTGGGCCTGATTGATGGTGAAGAGGTTCGGGAAGCCAGAGCTTTGGATGCCCAGATAGGTGCGCGGGCCCTGGGCAAACTTGTCCTTAATCGTCTGCCCGCCTCCGCCTCGGATATCTATCTTGACCAACGACCCGGTTATGGCGTCATATCCAGTGGCAAAGATGATGACGTCCAGTTCGTACTCAGCATTGCTGGTCTTGACGCCCTTGGGGGTGATGCGCTCGATGGGGGCCTCGTGCACGTCAACCAGTAAGACATTGTCCCTGTTGTACGCATCGTAATACCCGGACTCGCATGGGATGCGTTTGGAGCCGAAGGGATGGTCCTTGGGCACCAGCATTTCGGCCACCGCAGGGTCTTTGACGCGCTCCCGGATCTTGTTGCGGACAAATTCGGCATAGGTCTCGTTGGCCTCCCCTGGGACCATGATGTCACGGAAATTGGCCAAGAATTTCTTGAAACCGGGCTCCTCCCACAGCTCTTCATACTTCGCCAGCCGTTCTTCCGGTGACACCTCCATAGCCGACCGCGGGTCGAATTCGTGCATCAACGAGTTGGGGGTTTCGTAACACTTCTTGAAGATTTCCGGGTAGCTTGCCTTGATTTGGCGCTGCCATTCGGGGTCGATCGGGCGATTCCGGAGCGGCGCACAGTAGTTCGCAGTGCGCTGAAAGACGGTCAGATGGGCCACTTCTGGTGCTATTTGCGGGATGAGCTGGACAGCAGTTGCCCCCGTGCCTATGACCCCCACACGCTTCCCGGCTAAATCCATGCCTTCCTTGGGCCATCCGCCGGTGTGACACCAGCCGCCCTTGAAGCTGTCGAGCCCCGCAAAGTCGGGTACATAACGCGCCGACAGAACACCAACCGCCGTGATCAAAAATCGGCCCTGTGCCCGCCGGCCATTTTCCGTTTGGACACGCCAGCAATTCTCGCCCTCGTCGAAGACCGCCGAGACGACATGCGCGTTCAATTGGATGTCCCGGCGCAGGTCAAACTTGTCCGCTACATAGTTCAGGTAGCGCTCGTTCTCAGGCTGACCGGAAAATAGCTCCTTCCAGTCCCATTCCTCCAGGAGTTCCTCTGAGAACGAATATGCGTAGGCGTAGCTCTCGGAGTCGAAACGACATCCCGGGTAGCGATTCCAATACCAGGTGCCGCCCACTCCTCCACCATCCTCGAAGAGTCGCACCGAGAGCCCGAGTTGACGCAGACGGTACAACTGATATAGCCCCGTGATTCCAGCGCCGATGATGATCGCATCGAATTGCTCGACTTCCTCGTCCACCCTCGTGCCGGCTGCCGGCGTTTGGTATAGAGAGTCCGCCATGTCACCTCCTTGGTAATGTCGAGCCCTTAAAACAGGACTGCCGGTTAGGCCTGCCTCAGCTTGGGGTCCAGCTTGTCCCGTAGCCAGTCGCCCATCAGGTTCATGGATAAAACCGTGAGCAGAATCGCCAGGCCTGGGAATAAGCTGATCCACCAAGCCACAATGATAAGGCTTCGTCCGTCCGCTATCATTGAGCCCCAGGCTGGTGTAGGCCGGGGGATGCCAACCGCAAGGAAACTAAGGCCCGACTCCACGAGGATTACGAACCCTACCTGCAGGGTGGCCAGGACAACCAGCGTATTGAACACGTTGGGGAATATGTGCCGGGTCATAATGCGGACGTGAGAACACCCAGCCACCCGGGCGCGGGCTATGTAATCCTGGCCCATGATGGCCAAAGTCTCACCCCGTATCTGCCGGGCATACTGGGACCACAGGATATACAGGACGACAATGATGACCGTTTTGAAGCCGGCGCCGATCACCACCCCCAGCACCAGCGCAAAGAGGATCGCTGGGATGGCCATGGATATGTCCACAAGGCGGGAGATCACGTGGTCCACCCAACCGCCGAAGTAGGCTGCGGCCATCCCCAGGGAAGAACCTATCAACCCGCTGAGAAAGATGGAAATCAGGGAAATTATCAGGGAAACCCTGGCGCCGTAGAAGATGCGGGTCATGATATCCCGACCCTGGGTATCCGCCCCCAAGGGCCGCGACCAGTCGCCCCCCTCCATCCATACCGGGGGCTGCATCGCTTTTGGCAGGGTCCCGATTTCGGGATGATGTGGCGTGAGCACGTTGGCGAAGATGGCCGGCCCCAGCAGCACCAGGAACAGCACCAACAACGGCACCGCTGGGAATCGGCGGGTCCAACGTACCGCTCCCAGAATCCTTGATCCTGTTCGCCTGGCGCCTATTCCGGGTAATGCGATGGCCATGACCGTGTCTCCTGCGCAGCGGTCCGACGCCCGGATCAGCGAGCGAGCCGGATGCGAGGATCGAGATAACCATAAAGGATATCTACCAAGAGGTTAAGCAGGACGAAGCCAACGGCGGCGAGTACCACCACCGCCTGCAACACCTGGAAGTCTCGTGATACGGTGGCTTCGACGGCAAGCTGACCTACCCCCGGCCAGGCGAATACGGTCTCTATGATCACGGCGCCGGTGACGAACACTCCGGCAGTGACCCCGAAGTAGGTAAGGGCAGGGATGAAAGCGTTGCGCAGGCAGTGCTTCCAGACGACTTTCCATTCCGCCAGGCCTTTGATGCGGGCCAGCTTTATGTATTCGCTGTCCAGATTATCCAGCATAGCAGAACGGACCAGCCGCATGATCGCCGCTACCTGGAACCATCCGACGGCGATGACTGGCATGACCATATGATCGATCCCGCCCTTACCGGAGGTGGGAAGCCAACCCAGCTCGACAGAGAGAACCCACATGAGCATCAACCCGATCCAGAAGGAAGGGACCGACTGGCCCAGGAGAGCGAAGATCTTGCCAACATAGTCAAGGGGGGTGTCTCTCCTGACCGCCGATAACACTCCGAGGGGGACAGCCAAAATGACGGCCAGCAACAACGCGGCGGCCCCTAACTGCAGGGTGGCAGGGACGCGGTTCAAAACCAGCTCCATGGCATCATGGTCTGGCCGCACCGTGGACCTGCCGAAGTCCCCCTGAACGGCGTTGCTCAGGAACTTCCAGTACTGGACGTGGATGGGCCGGTCCAAGCCATAGAATCGTCGGACTTCCGCTATCTCATCATGCGTTGCATCCAGGGGCACCAGAAGTGTCAGGGGGTCCCCCGATGCGTGAGACAGGGCAAAAACGATGACAGTGACAGCCCATATGGCAAATATCGCCTGGACCAAGCGGATGAGAATGTAGCGCTGCATCTCTGCACTCTACGCTACATTCTCTCTGGTAGCTCTGGCCTTCCACCCTAAGATAGAGACCATTCGCTCCAGGCTGTTGGCGGGTGCATACCTACGACCCAAGAACCGGGTGTCATGCATTGACCAGAACGACCGGCCTTTACCGCTTGACCGCCTTGGCATACTGCAGATCCCTTGGGAATATGTATGCTGAGGTGTTAAATTCGGCGACCACGTTGGGGTTTATCACCGCCTCCAGGTGGAGCCAGAACATGGGAAGAGTCGCATACTCGTCATAGATCATCTGGCCTGCCTCCCTTAAAAGGCGGTCTCTCTCCCCGCGGTCAGTAGTCGGCTTCAACTCCAGTTCCTCGTATATTGCGTCCAATTCCGGGGTCACGTAGAAATGCAGTGGGGGCCCGGTGGTGTATATCACCCGGAGCATGTCGGGGTCCTGGAAGCGCCGGGTGGCATCGGTCCAAATAAAGTCCATATCATGGGCACGGAACCGTTCCACAAAATAGACAATCTCCTGGGGGTCGAATTCCACATCCAGCCCAATTGCCTTCCAGTAGTTACCGACGGCCTCGCTCACATCCAATGCCTCAGCCAACTCGGCGCGAGGTGTCATGAGAATCGAGACATCGAAACCATCGGGGTAACCTGCCTCGACCAGCAACTCCTTGGCTCGCTCCGGGTCATACCCGTAGTGCTCCTCATAGTCGTCAATCCAGCTCTGGTCCCAGCCGGGAAGAGAAGGGTGCCAGAAGGTCACAGCCATCGGCTCCCCTCTACCTCCCAATATGGTTTCCCTGATCTCGTCTCGATTTACCGCCCGGTTCATGGCCTCCCGTACCTTGATGCCAACCTCACCGGGGGCTGCCCAAGGAAGTGTGGGGTCATAGTCAGGTGAGCTTTGCAGATAGTTGCCGCCAAACATGCTGTAGACCGGGGTGGACGGGATGGTTGACTTGACCACCTCCAGACCCCTGTTGACAATCAGTTCGTGATGGCGCCGTTCCACTTGGCCGATATGGGCTGCGTCGGTCAGCAGCAAGGCCAAGCGGGTACCGGGCTCTTTCACATTCAATAGCTGTAGCTCCGCGAAGTCGGGATTGTTCCGGTAGTGCTCATAGGGCACCCGGTCCCACAGGATGTACTCGCCCTCCTTTCTCTCCCTGAATTGATAGGGGCCGGTGGCCACCGGACTCAACTCCAACCCTTCCTGGCCCGTGGCATCCCAATGGTCCTTGCTCAAAATGAAGGTGGGCGACGCGTTGCTGAACGTCCGGGGTGAGGACCTGCTTGAAGGCAGGTTTAAGGTGACGTTGTAGTCGTCGACCACATCAACTTCGATCCCTCCATAGAACGGGGCATCCCCTGCAAGGGATCCCTCCCGGCCGACGCGCTCAATGATATGTACTACGTCTTTGGCGGTGAACTCACCCTGTCCGAAGTGGAATTGCACACCTTCCCGGAGATTGAAGCTCCAAGCCGTAAAGTCTTCGTTGACCTCCCAGCTATTGGCGAGCATGGGCGTCCATTGTCCCCACTGGTCGTACTCGATCAGGCCCTCATACATGGGCGTCAACTGACCCCAAAAGGCATCGGCGGCTATCGTGGTAGGGTCGTTGCCTTCACGCTCTGCAAAGGCGACAAAGACCACGCGGTTCGACACCGGCATTGCCTGAGGGGGGACCGTGGCGACCATGGCGACCGCTGTGGGCGTCGGAACGGGAGTTGGGATTGCTGCCATGACGATTGCCGCAATTTCAGCCTCGGAAACCGGTTCTGGCGCACTAGCCGCCGCTTGAGCCACAGCCGCCTCAACGAGCTCCGCAATTTCAGTGTCGGAAAGGGGCTCCGGCACACTAGCCGCCACACTAGCCACTGCACTAGCCGCCGCCCGGGCTACCGCATCCTGGACGAGCTCCTGTATTTCGCCCTCAGAGAGAGTCTCGGGGCTTTCTATTCCTGCAATTGCATCGGCGATCGACATCTGCATCTCCGATGTAATGGCAGACAGGTCGACTGGTACCGGAGTGGGCGCCACCATAGCCTGTGTCGGTTCCGGCACAGCAGTGGGTTCGCTGCCACACGCAACACCGATGGCAGCAAGTGCCGCTAATAGTGCCGCCAGTTGGAGCCACATGGGAAACTTAATCCAGCGAGAATTCATACTTCAACCTCGACGCGGTATCCAATGATGTCGTAATTCCGAACGCCTTGGGCGTGATTCGGACTAAGCTAACAGTCATTTTGCCACCTTGTCAATGGAATTTCTGTAGAATCCCCGGATCGAGGGTTCTCTTTCCTGTAACCAAGGCAGCTTATTGGGCTGTGCCGCCGCCGTCTATCACCAGCTCGCTTCCCGTCATGAATGAAGACTCGTCCGAGGCCAGGAACAGGGCGCCGTAAGCTACATCCTCGGAAGTGCCTATTCTGCCGAGAGGGTTCCTGATTAATGGTTCTCCACTGTTCTGATCGCCCGCCTGCCGGACCTGTTGGATCATTGGCGTATCTACCGCCCCGGGATGTATCGAGTTGGCCCTGATGTCTTCTTTGGCGTACTGAATGGCTGTTGACTTGGTAAACAGTCGCACTGCTCCCTTAGAGGCGGTATACGCGCTCGCGGCGCCGCGCGAACTGCCCACCAACCCCGCAGTGGAAGAGATGTTGATGATTGAACCACCGCCGGCCTTCCTCATTTCCGGAATGGCCAGCTTAGTCCCGAGAAAGACGCCCTTGGCATTGACATCCAAGACCATATCCCAATCTTCCACAGTGGTGTCCTCCACCCGTCCACCTCGCCAGATACCCGCGTTGTTGACCAGGACATCGAGCTTGCCGAAGGTCGTTACGGCCGCCCCGATCGCGCTGCGCCAGCCCTCTTCATCGGTAACGTCCAAGTGCACGAACAGAGCATCTCCGCCGGATTCGGCGATTTCCGCAGCCACACTGGCCCCCTCCGCATCAAGGACGTCACCCACGACCACCTTCGCTCCCTCCTGGGCGAACATCCTGGCCTCAACGGCGCCCATTCCTCGAGCGCCTCCACTAATAAGAGCGACCTTTCCATCCATTCTTCCCATGTTGTACTCCTTGCATAGGGGCATCGTGGCATCGGGTTGCCCAAGGTACTGCGGATATGTGAACGGCCCAGCAAGCAAGCCCTCTGAGTGCGATGACCCCCCGGCAACTGGCCTGCCGTGATTTCAGTTCGCCGCCGGCGCCCGTTCCGGCAGGTTAAAGTATACCGTCACTCCTTGGCGTTACGCGGGTTTTTTTCCTAGAAACCTGGCTGGTTATAGCAGTCCCCGCACCCCGCACCCCGCACCCCGCACCCCGCACCAGGCAACCTTGACGCCTTCTTGATCGCTTCCCTATAATCTCCACGCCATATAGACCCGCGACCTGCGGGCACAGCGTTATCCGGATCGTCCCTGAGAAACGATGCCCCTTCAACCACCCCAAGAGGGCCGTCTCCTCCCACCTTACCGAGTCCTGGACCTGAGCGGGCCCGAAGCCGTGTTCTGCGGCAAACTGTTGGCCGACTATGGGGCGGACGTGGTGAAGGTAGAGCCGCTGACCGGCGATCCCGGCCGCGGCAATGGACCCTTTGCTGGTGACCAAGTCCATCCCGAACGCAGCCTCTATTTCCTGTTCTACAACACCAACAAACGGTCGGTCACGCTGGACTTGGAGTCCCCCCGCGGTCAGGATCTGTTCAAACAACTGGTCGCCAAAGCTGATGTCGTCCTGGAAAGCCATCCGGTTGGCTACCTCGCGTCGCTGGGATTGGACTACGACGCGTTGCGGGAAATTAATCCGGGCCTGGTAATGGCGTCGGTGACCCCGTTTGGGCAGACCGGCCCCTGGAAAGACTACAAGTCGTCCGACTTGATTGCCCTGGCCTCCAGCGGCTTCATGCAGATTACGGGGGACCCGGACGGTCCGCCGCTGCGGCAGGGCAACGAGCAGTCCCACTTTCCCGGCGCCCAATATGCGGCCACGTCAATTCTCGCGGCCCTCTACTACCGGGACATGGCCGGCGGCGACGGCCAATACATCGACGTGTCGTTGCAGGAGGCGCTCATCACTTACTACACCGACGCGCACCCCGCCCTGGCCTGGATGCAGATGGAGCAGAACGTGACCAGGGTGGGCCATACCTCGATGCTCGCGGTCCCGTTGGGCGCCTACCCCAGCCAGGACGGCTGGATTTCCGCCGGCATCATCACCTCGCGGGAGTGGGATGCTCTGGCGGAATGGATCTACGAGGTTACCGGCAACGAAGATGTGCTGAATGAGGCATACAAGGGCGGCAGCCAAGACCGGGGGCCCCACAACGACGTCATCACAGCCTTGGTCATCGACTTCACTACCAGGTTCACCAGCGAGTACCTCTTCCACGAGGGCCAGAGGCGCAATCTGGTCTTCATCCCGGTGAACACGGTGTCCGACCTGCTGGCCGACCCCCAGTTGGAGGCCGGCAACTTCTGGTTCGATCTGGACCACGCGGAGACCGGCAGACTGAAATATCCGTTGGGCGTATACGACAGCGAGGAAGTTTCCCCGGGCACTAATCCCGCGCCAAGATTAGGCCAAGACAACGAAGCCATCTACGGCGAAATAGGATTTACCCCCAACACCCTGGCATCCCTCACAATCGCGGGAATAATTTGAGCTTTCCACCCTGTTCCATCTCACCCCAAACCCCGTCATTCCGGCGCAGGCCGGGATCCGGTCGAGACTTCCCTACGTTGTCGAGGATGCCCGGTCAAATCGGTGCCCGATGAAATCGGAGATGAGGGTGTAGCCCCTCGCATGGATTTCCCAACAGAACAAGGACCATTAGAGGATAGCAATGGCCGACTACAGTAGCTACCAAGACCTGGTCATCGAAAAGCAGGACGGCGTGGCGCTGCTCACAATGAACCGCCCTGAGGTGTTCAATGCCACCGGCTTCACGCTGCACAACGAGTTGAGCCGGGTGTGGCTGGACTTGGGCCAAGACCCGGAGGTGCGGGTGGCGGTGATCACCGGAGCAGGCAACGCGTTTTCTGCCGGCGGTGATTTCGACATGCTCGAAAAGACCATTGGCAACGCGGAGGTGATCGCTGTCGGGATGCAGGAAGCCCGCGATATGGTCCACAACATGATCAACCTCGACAAGCCAATCATCTCCGCCATCAACGGGGTCGCCGTTGGGGCTGGCTTGGCGGTTGCCCTGCTGGCCGACATCTCCATCGCCTCGGACCGCGCCCGCTTCACCGACGGCCACGCGCGTTTGGGGGTCGCGGCCGGGGACCACGCCGCCGCGATCTGGCCCTTGCTCATTGGTATGGCCAAGGCCAAGTACTATCTGCTGACCTGCGAGTTCCTCGACGGCGCAGAAGCGGAGCGACTTGGGTTGGTGAGCTTGGTGGTGCCCCACGACGAGCTGATGGAACGTGCGATGAGCGTGGCTCACAAGCTGGCGGCCGGCTCCCAACCGGCTCTGCGCTACACCAAACGCTCGATCAACCAGTGGCTGCGCATGGCGGAGCATACCGCCTTCGATTATTCGCTGGCCCTGGAGATGCTGGGCTTCTTCGGTAGCGACGTCCGCGAAGGCCTGGACTCGGTGCGGCAAAAGCGGGACCCGGACTTCCCCTCAGCAAGATGACAAAAACCGGGCAGCGCGGGTCATATCTCTCTATATAACGGGGCCCGCCTCCGGACATTGTCCAGGAGCCGCGGGTCGAATGGTTTCATCGGATAGCCGCGGGGCTGGGGCGGACGAGCCTCGTGCCCGATCCGGCTGAGGACCGCCGGTTGGGTGTAATAGCCGTTGTAGGTGTGTTGGACCAAGGCGTCAAAGAAGTCGGGCTGCTCCTGCTCCAGGCGGGTGAGTATCTCGTCCTGCTGTTCCGGCGACAGGGCGCCAAAGTCCCGGTTCGTTCTCTCGTGGGCGGTTATTTCGAGATGGTCCAGCCCGCTCAGGAAAAGCCGGGTCAAGGTTGGCGACTCCGCCGCCACGAAATCGAGGTACGACGCCAGTCCCAAGTCCCCGGCCCCAAGGAAATCGTCCTCGGCGGGGACTATGCGATTCAACGCTGCCTTCAGCAACTCTTCCTGGTATTCGGTGAACACCCGGTTACCCTCGACCATATCCCCCTCCAGATAGCCTCAAGCCCGGCCGGCTAGCTGACCGTCGACTTGCTTCCGGTTGCCAGGTTCCGGCCCTCACGCGTGAGATATTCCGCCGTCCGCAAGGCCAGGGCCTGGATGGTTGGAGTTGGATTGACGCCGGCGGCGGTGACGAAAACGCTGCCGTCCACCAAGAAAAGGTTCGGCACGTCATGGGCGGCCCCCCAGCGGTCAACGACAGAAGTCGCGGGGTCGGTACCCATGCGGGCGGTGCCCATCAGGTGCCAGGCCTCGGCCTGAAACATGCTCGCCGTTTCCGCTGTCCGCGCTCCTGCGGCTTCCAGGACCTCGGTCGCTCTAGCGACGCCGTGATGCAGCATTTTGTAGCTGTTATCGCTGATTTTGTACTTCACCTTGGGCATGGGCATCCCTTGGCTATCGGTGAGGTCCGGGTCTAGGACAACCTGGTTGGTTTCCTCGGGCAGGTCCTCGGCCAATATGACGAAGTTTGCGTTGTGTCCATATCGCTTGCGGAACTCCCGGTGATGCCCGGCCCCCCACGGGACCCGGCCGCCGGCTGGTCCGCCGTTGGCGATCGACACGGGACCCGAGAAGCCCCTGACGCCCAGCATGCTGTAGCCCCGTACAAAGTCTCGTCCGGGGTTGGTCTCATAGAACTCATGGCTTCGAATAGCAGTGTGATGGGGACCCTTTTGGGTGTCCAGTTCCTCGTCGAAAATTCCGGTGACCAACGCCGACGGGTGCAGCATCAGGTTCTTACCCAATAGCCCGCTGCTATTGGCCAAGCCGTCGGGGAAGAACCTGGACTTGGAGTTGAGCAACAACCGGGGCGTCCCAATCCCGTTGCATCCAACGACCACCACCCGGGCCCGTTGCTCGTGTACCACGCCGTCGGAGGCAAGTAGACCGCTCCCCGGGCCAGCCCGGCCTGGTCCACCATTATCTCCCGGACTCGGGTTTGCGCCTTGAGAGTGGCGCCCATCCGAATGGCTTTGGGCCAGTAGGTCACGTCGGCGCTGGCTTTGGCCTTGGGAATGCATCCCAGGTCACAGGGCCCGCAATAGTTGCAACCGCCGCGCCCGTCGTACGCTCTGGATGCTATCGCGTTTTCCGAACTCCACCAGTGCCAGCCCAGCTTTTCGAACCCTCGGACCAGCGTTTCGCCAAATTCGCCTATCCCCAGCGGCGGCATGGGAAATTCGGGCCTGGGAGGATTGGCCGGGTCCCCGTTGACTCCGGAGAGTCCCATAACCCGGTCGCTGACATCGTAATAAGGTTCGAGGTCCCGGTAGTCAATGGGCCAATCCTGCCCCACGCCGTCCAGCGTGCGTACCCGGAAGTCAGAGGGATGGAACCGGGGAGAATGTGCTCCCCAGTGGACCGTGCTGCCTCCCACCGCGTTATACATCAAAAGAACGAGGTCCGATTCTTCGTTGTTAACGCCGTAGTCTTCGGGAAACCGCCTGTAATTGGGGTGGGGGTTTGACGGTGAATTTCGTAGTCCAGGTCTTTGGTGGCAGCGTTTCCCGCGAAGGAGATGACAAATGTTCAAGGAACATGAGCAGGTCGTATTGACCGCCGATGTTTGCAGCGATGAAGGCGAACAGTTGATGCCTGGAGACGTGGGGGCCGTCGTGCACGTTCACCCTGGTGGGAAAGCTTACGTGGTGGAATTCATGGCGCTGGATGGGGACACAATAGCCATTGCCACCGTTCTACCATCTCAGGCGCGGTCGGTGACCAGCCGGGACCTTACTCACACCCGCCACGTGGAGACTGCTGTTTGAACGCCATACATATCCTAAACGTCATAGACAACCAGAATCACCGCGTGGCCGACGTGCGGGACCTGAAGGAACGTCTGCCGGACGTGTATGGTCGGAACGGGACCCACGGGCCATACCTTTTTTTGCTGTTGCATGACATGGGGCTGGCGGACCAGGTGCAGAGGGGCGCCCATGGAGCGCTCTTCACCACGTTTATCTGATTGCCGGGTCACGTTGAACATGGCCGCAGGCTCACGATAACCGCGAAGTCTTGACCGAAGTTGCCCGATAAACCATCTGATAACATTGGTACAGGGTAATTACATCCGTGAACCACGGACGGTCGCAGCTCGCACCAGAAATCCCCTCGGCGGCAGTGGAATCCGCCAGGAGTATCGGGGCACCCAAGCAATAACCCATAACTGCAGGAAATCAGGGATGACACAGAGGAAGGACCAAGACGAGGAAATCGACTCCATCCGCAGGGTGATGGAAGCCCGCACCGCCGCCGAGGACGCCGTGTTCGCCGCCCAAATGGAACAGGGACTGTGGATGAGCCTGCGGAGCAAGGCGGAAAGAATGACCGAGCTCGAGGAGCCGCCGGAAGATGAGACGCCCTATGTGCAGGGCGCAAGAGTAGTAACCATCCGGTTCCAAGCAACACCCAGGCCGGATGAATCCCTCCTCAACCAGATACGGGAAATACTGGAGCTGCAGAACAGATGGCGGGAGGCAGCGCAGAGAAGCGGCGGCCCCGAGGAGATACTGAGATATTGCGAGGAAGCCCACGACCTGGCAGCCGAATTCACCAACACCTTGGTCATCGACCCGGACTTGAAGGGCGGAGAACCCTGCATCAGGGGACTCAGGATAACCGTGTTTAACGTCTTGGAACTCCTGGCACAGGGCAAGAGCGCTGATCAGATCCTGGAGCAGGAGAGTTCGCTGACACGGTCGGACATAGCGGACTGCGTCCAGTTCGCCAAGCGAATGGCTCAATCCCTCGACCGGCCATAAAGGCCGTGAGGTTCATCATTGACAAGATGCTCTCGCCAGACTTGGTGCGCCTGCTGGAGAGCGAATATCCTGGGAGCAAGCATACGGAACACGAACTCGGCGAAAGAGCCAAGGACTCGGAAATCTGGAATTACGCGCTGGGAAACGGCTTCACCATACTCAGCAGGGACCGGGATTTCGCCGGAATGTCGGTCCAGCGAGGTCATCCGCCCAAAGTGGTACGAGTAGGCACAGGCAACTCCAGCACGACGACGGTGGCGGAACTCATAAGAGACCGGGCAAGCGAGATAAGCCAATTTGAAGCGCAAGAGGATATCGGCCTGATGGAACTCAGGTGAGCGGAACTCACCCAGCTACGGCCCCGACGTGGGAAAACCATAAAGGCGGCGTCCGCCGCCAAGAGGCTGCCAAACGGCGCCGCAGGGACACTTCATCCCGCCAGCACAGAAGCCACCAGACCGCATCGACCAGTGAGCAGGAGGCTTCCGGTATGCCATTGGTCGAACTGCCAATCGCGGACTTGATAAGCGAGCCCTCATCGTGGTCACCCGAATGCGGATAAGAATACGCCGCGAGCACCCTGAATTGCGAGATTTCCCGCCACAGGCGGACCTCATACTGACCGGTATCCGAATCACGGGTTCCCGACAGCCCAACGTAGAAAGGAGGGCGGGCCGTCTCAGTCCGGAATTCTCGCCCCGCAGTCTGCTATGTCAGCGCCCCTGTTGCCCAAAGCTGAGAAAGCAGGTGGGCGAACCTGTCTTCGGAACCATCCACTACGGCCCGGGAGCCGACCCACTCTGCGGGGCAGGGCCCATGAACGCGCACTGGACCGATGACCTGAAACCGTGGCCGGATGCGACGACTGGCTGGACCTGGTTGCCGAGGACCTAGCCGACAACTCACAACTAATGACTACCAGGGGCGGTGCCTCCACTGCCGGGAGCCGACTCTGGCGCCGAAGGTGGAACTGGTTCCTGGGCGGAGTCCGGTTCCCGGGCAGACCGCCGTCCCCCTATAATCGTCGGCCTGCTGTTCAGCTACCCGATGAGTCCGTTCATTCCGGTGTGGAAGGGAAGATCCAGCCGTCGTCGACCGTCCGGTTGGCTCCAGTCTGGAAACGGCCGTCATACCATTGTAAAAATGGTTGACTTCAGTTACAAACTGGCGTCAGCATTTCCTGAAGACGCGGTTTCCGCCGCGCCGCCGCCCCAACAGTTCAGGACGGCTCCGCCCGGGAATCTCACCCGGGAACACCGAACTGATCCCCGTTCAAGCCACCCCGTGAGCCTCAGCCCGCACGACCGCCTGAA
>CBDCFD010000005.1:0-899066 GCA_965216155.1 Dehalococcoidia bacterium
CGCAGCAAACAGCCCTGACGCAATGATCCGCGACTCGGGTCCTACGATGCAGCGTTCGGTAATGAACTGGCTCACCGAATCGGCGCCGGCGATTTGTGTCACCGGCTCTTCCTCAGGTTCGGGGTCCTCATGATCGACCGTCAGGGTTTCGGCCGACTGGTCTTGAGGACTCTCTTCTATGGGTCCGTCCAAGGCGGGTCCGTGCAGGGCCTGAGCTTCGACCCTGGGCATCCGCTCTACAGCGTCGGCGCAATACGCCAATAGGCCGAGGTATTTGTCCAGCCCCCCGAAGTCGCTCCACGCGATGGGTTGGCCGTCAATCGCGGAAGCATCCAGCGCGAACGATATCGAGTCAACCTCAAATCGCCGGCGGTATTCCGGCGGGCATGACCAAACGGGGGTCAACATCCCCAGCCGTAAAGAGCGGTCCAGGAGGTACATGCAGGAACGAGCGGAACGGAGGCTGGGCTCGGCTTCGGACAGGGGAAGCCCGGAGCAGACCGACTCCAGCGTCCGGTGGCTTTGCATTGCGGAGAAGGCGAATGCGCCGCGGACCTGGTTGGTGGCGCAGCGGGCCAGTTCCGCTTGGCCCCTAATTCTGAGGGGATTGAACACCTCAACTACATGGCCGGTCTCGGTGGTCACCACGTCACGCTGGGCAGGAAGGTGGGCCGGGGTTATCTGGCCCTTTCTGACCGCCGTCCAATAGGAGATGGCCAAGGCTAAATTCTCCCTGACCATCTGAATCTCCAACTCCGGCCCAAAGGACTCTATCGTCGCCATGTCCTTAGCCTTGGCGTGGGATATCTACTCGTTAATATTCATCACGACTTTGATGACGTTGTCGGTCCGCTGCTCGTACATGTCGTAGGCCTGCTGGACCTGGGAAAGCCCAACATGGTGGGTAAGGAGCTTGCCAGGGTCGCACCAGCCGCGTTCCCTTAAGCCGACAATCTCCCGGATGTGGGATATGGGGTCCCCGCTGCGGGCGCCGGTCGTGGGAATAATCCGGGGCTGCTTGTCCATCAACCAGTGGTATTCCACCGGTACCCAGTCCTCGCTGGCGATTCCGAAGACGATGACCGTGCCAAACTGGCGGACGAGCCGGAAGCACATGTTAAAGGTGTCCGGGTAACCCGCGGCCTCGACTACGACGTCCGGGCCTTCGCCTCCGGTGATCTCAAGCACGGCTTCGCCTATCTCCTCCCGGCTGGGGTTTACAGTGTGCGTCGCCCCCATCTCTTTGGACTTCTCTAGCCGGTAGTCCAGCAGGTCTGCGCCGATTACCGCGCGCGCGCCCATCCTGGATGTCAGCATGGTAAAGCTCAGCCCGATGCTGCCCTGGCCCAGGACCAAGACGGTCTTGCCCAGCAAGTTGGGCATCTGTTGGCAGGAGAAAAGTACCGTCCCGGAGGGCTGGCACATTACCCACTCATCGAGGCTGCCGTGGTCGGGCAAAAGCGCCATCCTGTTGGGGTCGGAGACGATGTACTCTGCCAGTCCCCCCGTCTCTCCGGCGGGAATCACAATGGCGCGCTGGCCCTCGCGGAACGCATCGGTCCGGCTCTCTACGACGACTCCCGCCACCTCGTGGCACGGACGGCCCGGGGCCATGGGGTAACGGTCTTCCGGCAGGACGGGCCCGTAGCTGCCGCGGATGTCGCTGCCGCACACCGACGCCCTCTCAATCTTGATCAAGCACTGACCCTCAGCCGGGGCCGGCGTCTCGACGTCTATAAGTTCAAAGTGTTTCGGGCTGGTCAGTCTGGCTGCTCTCATAACTCTCGGTTACTCCCTTCGGGTCATAACTCTGTAAGGTCAAATCCCGGTGTATCTTAATATGAGACCGTCTCCACAGCAAGCAACGGCTCGACTGTAACTGTTCAGACTGGGGCGAGTTGGGGTTGGGAGAGGATGGAGTTCAGGGCATGGTAGGGGTTGCAGCCTCGCAAGCGCCATGTGCCGAACAAGGAAGCGAGGATACTCTTGGTTTCGCTTCCCTGCTCCGAACGGGTCCCGCCGCTGATCTTCCGGCTCACCACCGTTGGGCGCAGGCTGCGCTCCGCCGCGTTGTTGTCCGCGCTCACCCGGGGATCGGCGACGAAAGCGAACAACTCCGGCAAGAAGCGTTCCACCCGCTGGCACAGCACCCTCATGGGCGCATCGCCGTCCAGGTAAGGCTTGCAGATGGACCATAGCCGCTTCCGGCGCTGCTGTTGCAGCTTTACCCGCTGGGCCCGCTGCACCGTTTCCGGCAGGCCCGGGTCAGGGCCGGGATATGCCTGCGCCTGGTCATACACCTCCCGCACCTGGTGGGCCCATTCGGCCAGTCCTTGGTGTTGAGGGTATCGCTCCTTCAGTTGGTGGATGTCCCGCAGGAGATGGGTCCAACATCTCTGATGCAGCCCTTGATGCACGTTGTAAGCGCCGTAGAAGTCACTGACCAGCACCCCGTCAAACTCATCCCCCAACACCTCCGCAACCACTTGCCTTCCCCGGCTGGCCCGGCGGAGGAAGTAACGTACTTCCGGATTGCTGAAGCTCCAGAGATACCCGTTGCGGCCATCTTCCCGCCAGCCTGTCTCGTCCCCATACACCACCGGACTGGCTCGAATCTCTTGCTGTAGCTGGTTGTACTCCTCCTGGCCTAGCCTGGCCACTCCACGCACCAAGGCCACCAGTTCCCCCACGCTAAGGCCCAGTCTGTAGCGCCACTTCAGGTAGCGTTGAATCACCCCATAGGGAAGCCGGCACTCCTCCCGGAGCACGCATACTTCCTGCTGGACTGAGATTCCCACCCGTTGCCGCCCTACCGCGAGGGCGCTCCAATCCGGTTCCGGGGACCACCGCTGCCCGCACTTCCGGCAAGTGCGTTCCAACACCACGTGCTCAGTTACCCGCGCCCGCACCCGGGGTATGGTTATAATCTGGCGGCGCCGGCGCACCCTCCCGCCGGCCAGAGGGACCCGGCAACCGGGACAACTGGCCGTGGCGTGCTCTACCCTATGGGTCGGCTCCTCCCGACGCCGGACAAACCCGTGGGTACGCTTCTTGCGTTCTTTCTTGGAGCGGGCTGGCCGGTTGGCCTTGGCCCAAGAAGGTGGCTTCCTCTCCTTCAGTCCGGCATCCAGCGGCCTCTGTTGGCCTTCCAACTCTGCAATCCGGGCTTCCTGGGCCTCGATTAAGCTGATGAGTTGACCGATTATCTCAATCAATTCCTCCCGGGAAGCCCCGGCTAAATTCACAGGCAGTTTCATGCTCGTAGTCTATCTGGCTCATCAGATTTAGGCCAGTCTGAACAGTTACCTAGTCAAACACAAACACGCACTTTCCCGTCGTCGCTCCGTCGAAGGTCTGGAAGGCTTCGATGGCCTGGTCCAGGGTATAGCGGTGCGTGATGTGGCGGTCCAGCGGGGCCTTGGTCTCGACGAAAAAGCGGGCGATTTCGATTAACTCCGACTTGCTGAAGGTCCAGGAACCGAAGATGGTGATTACCTTAAAGATAACGTCGCGGGTGAAGTCGATTTCGGCGGGAGCGCCGATGCCCACGTAGCAGGAGCGGGCGAAGGGCGCCAGGCAGGTCAAGACCTGCTGCCGGGCCGTTGGGTTGCCGGAAGTTTCCAATGAGGCCGAGGCTCCCCTGCCGCCGGTCAAGTCACGGATGGCCTGCACCGGGTCAGTTTCCGACGGGTTGATCACGTAGTCCGCGCCCACATCCCGGGCCAAGGCAAGCCGCTCCGGTACGACGTCAACCGCGATCACCCTCGCGCCCATCGCCTTGGCCGAGAGGGTCCCGCTCAGGCCGACAGGCCCCTGTCCGAACACCGCCACCGTGTCCTTCCCGGATATGTCCATCTTGTTCAGGCCGTTCCAAGCGGTGCCGGTGCCGCAGGAGATGGCCGCTCCCTCCTCGAAGGAAAGCTCATCGGGCAGATGCACCAGGGAACGGGAAGGTACAAGGATGTAGTCGGCGTTGGCCCCGTGGCCCGTGCCGCCGCCGTATGTAACGCGCCCGTGGGGGCAAAGCTGCTCGTACCCCATCGCGCAATTCTCGCAAACGCCGCAACCGGCGTAATGGTGGCACATCACCCGGTCGCCCAGCTTGAGCCCCGGAGGCGCGCCCGGCCCCAACTCCTCGATAACCCCGCAGGGTTCATGCCCCGTAATCATAACCGTCGGCCCCGCGTCCCGGTAACGGTGCAGGTCCGACCCGCAAAGCCCCGACGCCCGCACCCGCAAAACCGCATCCCCCGGCCCGGCGTGAGGGTCTGGAAACTCCTGAATCTCGGCCTCTCTATTGCCTTTGAAGGTTACGCCGCGCATGGTGTACCTCCCGGTTTGGGTGTATCAAGTTGGTTGGGGGTATGATACCCGCTGGAGGGCGGGATGGGGAGTGGAGGAGAGGGGTGGCTACCGGCAGAGCAGATCGTAAGCCTCGGTCATAGCTAGGGCGTCGTTATTTGCAACAAGATCGCAAGCCGTTTCGCCATCATCGTTCCTGGCTCTGAAGTTCGCGCCATGATCCAAGAACAATTTGATGACTGCCGGGTTTTCACCCAGAGCCGCTGCCCAATGCAGAGGCGTCAAGCCGTCATCGCTTCTTGCATTGATGTCCGCGCCGCGGTCCAGCAGCAACGCGATTACCGACGGCTCTTCATTATTCGCCGCCGCCGAATGCAGGGGAGTCCTGTCGTCACTGTCTCTTGCATGGATGTCCACACCGCGGTCCAGCAACAACGCTATAACGGACGGTTCGCTGTTATTTACCGCCGCGAGATGAAGGGGCGTCGCGCCGCTACCGAACCTTGCATGGATGTCCGCGCCGCGTTCAAGGAGCAATGCGATAACCGCTGGATCCGCGTTGTTCGCTGCCGCCATATGCAGGGGCGTCCTGCCGCTGTCGTCCCTTGCTCCGATGTCCGCGCCGCGGTCCAGTTTCGCACGCACATCCGCTACTTCAGCGTCGCGCCAGAAATCCACGTCCATCCAGTTCCCGCTTCCGGAGTCCATAGCTGGTACTGGTAGAGTCTCGGTTGACTCTGCCGAAGTCCGGTTCGTGTTGCTAGAATCTCCGTTCGTGCTATCGGAGTCCTCACACGCCAAAACCGCCGACATGATTAGCGCAACTATGCCCAACGCCAACAGCGAGTGTGGACCGTTCCAGAGTCTGGTCATTGGTGCTGTTTTCCTTTCAGGTGATCGGGAAATATAGTTGACGGGTCAGTTTTGGCGGAATCCACCTGTTCTTGAGTAAGGTTTCTCGCTTCCCGGAGGTCAACGTTTCTGAGGTCTGCATTCCGAAGATTGGCATTGGTGAAGTACGTCTCCTGGATGTTCGAGCTTGTAAATTCGGCTCGCTCAAGGTCAGCTCCATCGAAGTCTGTATGATGAAGCTCAGCACCGATGAGACGTGCATTTCGGAGATTAGCATCTTTGAGAACTGCCCATTTTAGTTTGCCACCAACAAGGTCTGCCTCTTGGAGGTTAGCGCAAATCAGGTCTGACCCTTCCAGGTTAGCAGATGACAAGTCTGCCCCTTGAAGTCTGGCGTTCGAAAGTTTAGTTCCCTCAAGATCGGCTGAACTGAGATTTGCACCCTGGAGATTACCATATCTGACGTTCGCCCGTCGGAGAATGCTGTACTCAAGAAGGGTGTTTCGCAGGTTAGTACCACTCAAGTCTACCCCCTGGATGTCAGTACGAGTCAGGTCGAGCCTTTGTTCTGCCCCCTCATATTTGGTATTGCGCCGTCCCAGAACGGTCAGAATAGCCTGGATGTCTGTAAGAACCCTTTTATATGGCTGCTTAGCCTTTGGCTGCATCTCCCATTGTGAGTTCTCCCTCACGTAGGCCGTCATCACCTCCATCACCTGCCAATGGTCTTTGGATGAATCTTTAGCAATTCGTTCCAGAGCGTATATTCCGCCCAAACGTATTGCCATGCTATCTTGGCTGCCGAGCTGGTCAATGGCTCTGGTGAACCGCTCGGTAATTTAGCTCTCTTGGGTGACTTCAATCGTCCGCTCTGCTGCTGTGGCGCGTCGCCATGCAACATAAAGGGTCCAGAATACCCCAAATCCCAAGGCAATCTGTGCCAAGGTTTTGACAAATTCCACATGAGGTGGCACCTGGTCTTTATCTGAAATGGTTTGCCACGTTGGGACTACCCAGAAAGGTACAAATGCCACGACAACCAAGGCAAGTATCACCAGCACAACTAGAGTCTGCCAAGACCGGCGTACCCATCCCATCAGTTTGCCCATATCGATCCTTATCCCCCTTAGCCGATCTCGTCTGGTTTACTTTTGCTAATTTAGGCAATATCCACAGGAGAGGAATAGCACTGCGCTATCATATTTAACAGCCCCGTCTAGGTTGCCATTTTGTATGGTAAACCTATATGCTCTTGCCCATGAAAACCACCATAGACATCAACGACGAACTTTACCAGGCGGCCAAGAAAAAGGTGGATGAGGACGGCAGAACCTTCTCCGCCTTGGTTGAGGCTGCCCTGCGGGTGTACCTGCGCGATTCCTTGCCCTTCGAGCTAAAGTGGGTAACCAGGTCCGGCAAGCCTAGGCCGGGCATAGACTTCACCAGCAGGGACTTTCTCTATGGTTTCTCGGACAACTCCCCCGATAGCGATTGATACGAATGTGCTGGTGTACGCGCATCGTGATGAAATGGACAAGCACGACGCTGCGAAGGTACTGATCCGGCGGCTCGTTGGCGGGGACACGCCCTGGGGCATCCCGGTGTTTTGCATAGGCGAGTTCCTGCGTGTGGTTACGCATCGCGGATTTTTCCCCTCACCCACACCTTTGGACGAAGCTCTGGAAGTTATTGACTCTCTTCTACAAAGTCCCAGCGTCCGCTTATTGCAGCCCGGAGACAGGTATTGGAAGATTTTCAACCGTGTGGCACTCCAGGCCAATGTGTCGGGAAACCTGGTGTTTGACGCCCAGATTGTGGCCGTTTGCATGGAGCACGGTTTTCAGACAATAGTATCGGACGACAGGGATATGCGGCGGTTTGAAGGCATAGAAGCAATCCCTATAGCTTGAGGCAGATTCCCCTACATTCTTGACAGGCAGTTGCCTGCGGAGGTTTACAGTGGCAGACGAGTACGACGTTATTGTAGTGGGCGCCGGGAACGCAGCGCTTTGCGCGGCCATCGCGGCCAGGGAACGCTGCGAGTCTGTGCTGGTGGTGGAAAAGGCCCCGGAGTATTTCCGGGGCGGCAACACCTACTTCACTGGCGGGATTATCCGGTTCGCTTTTGACGGGCTGGAGGATATCAAGACGGTCATTCCCGACATGTCGCCTACCGAAGAGGCTTCGGTGGAGGTTGGCAGCTATACCCAGGACCAGTTTTACGACGACATGATGCGGGTTACCCAGGGACTGACGGACCCCGACCTGGCCCAAATCCTGGTCAGTCAGTCGCTGCCCACCATGCAATGGCTCCGGAGCAAGGGCGTCCGCTTCGTCCTGTCCTATGGACGGCAGGCGTTCAAGGACGGCGACAAATTCCGCTTCTGGGGCGGGCTGCTGGTGGAGGCCGTGGGCGCGGGCAAGGGGCTGTCGGACCAGCAGTTCGAAGTGTCAGAGCGCGCCGGAATTGACATCCGCTACGCTACCCAGGGTGTCAGCCTTCTTCAAGATGACAAGGGGCGCGTGTCGGGCCTGCGCGTTCTTGGGCCGGACGGTTTCGAGGACATCCCCGGCAGGACCGTAGTGCTGGCCGCCGGCGGGTTCGAGGCCAACGCCGAGATGCGTTGCCGTTACCTCGGCCCCGGCTGGGAGTTGGTCAAGGTGCGGGGCATCCCCTACAACACCGGCGATGGCATCAAGATGGCCCTGGACGTGGGGGCGCAAGCCCACGGCCATTGGAGCAGTTGCCACGCCGTGGCCTGGGACATGAACGCGCCCGCCTTCGGAGACCGGGTCATCACCGAGCTATTCCAGAAACATTCCTACCCCTTCGGGATTATCGTCAACCTGGAAGGCAACCGCTTCCTGGACGAGGGGGCCGACTTCCGCAACTATACCTACGTCACCTATGGCCGGGCGCTGCTGACCCAAACCCAGGGTTTGGCCTTCCAGATTTTCGACGACAAGGTGAAACACCTGCTGCGCGACGAGTACCACATTCCCCAGGTCACGATGGCCGAGGCCAACACGATCGAGGAACTGGCGGCCCGGCTGGACATAGACCCGGAGGGCCTGGCCCGGACAATAAGCGAGTACAACGCCGCCGTGCAGCAGGACGTTCCCTACAACCCCACGGTCAAGGACGGACGCGGCACGGTGGGCATCAACCCGCCCAAGACCAACTGGGCCCAGCCCATAGACACCCCGCCCTACCTGGGATATGCGGTTACCTGCGGCATCACCTTCACCTTCGGCGGCGTGAAGATAGACACCCGAGGCCAGGTTGTGACCAACGGCCAGGACCCCATACCCGGCCTGTACGCGGCGGGCGAAATGGTGGGCGGCCTCTTCTACTACAACTACCCCGGCGGCTCCGGCCTGTCCTCCGGTATGGTATTCGGACGCCTCGCCGGGACCAGCGCGGCGCAGGACGCGATGGCGTTGAAGGACTCGTAGGGGCGACGCCGGGGATTTGACGCAAAGCGGTGGATTGGGATGAAAACTTACGAGTTCCGGGTTGTGGTGGAGCCTGACGAAGACCAGTGGATTGCGTTCTGCCCTGCGCTAGTGAAGCAGGGCGCCGCCACTGGCGGCTGCACCCGTGAAGAGGCTTTCAAGAACATCCAGGAAGTTCTCGTGATGGTTCTCGATAGCATGATTGAACTTGGTATGCCTATTCTCGATGAACCTCAAGATGGGATCTTGCCGCCGGAGGAACGGCTCGCTGTAACCGTATGAGCGGGGGAGCATGAAAACTTACAAGTACCGGGTAGTAGTCGCCCCGGATGAAGATCGCTGGTTTGCGTATTGTCCGGTGCTGGAGGCTAAAGGCGCAGCCACCTGGGGGTATACTCGGGATGAGGCTATGAAGAACATCCGGGAAGTACTGCAAATGACTCTTGACAGTATGGCCCGGCATGGAGAGGTCTTTCCAGAGGAGCCGGAGGAAGGTGCATTAGTAGTGTGGGAGGAAAGTGTCGCCGTGGGAGCATGATTGAGAGAGGCGAGAGATGAAAACGTACCATGTGCGCGTAGTGCTTGAACCCGACGAAGGGGGCTTCTTTGTATACTGTCCCGAGTTGGAGCGTTACGGGGCCGAGTTGG
This sequence comes from Dehalococcoidia bacterium, assembly GCA_965216155.1. Taxonomy (GTDB): domain Bacteria; phylum Chloroflexota; class Dehalococcoidia; order Lucifugimonadales; family UBA3495; genus CATOSP01. The sequence goes on from CBDCFD010000005.1 coordinate 9,259, forward strand.
AGCGTTACGGGGCCGCAACTTGGGGGCATACCAGGGAAGAGGCGATTAGCTATATCAAGGAAGTGCTCCCGATGGTTCTCGAGGATATGCTCGAGTTCAGCATTCCCATTCCCGAAGAGATGCAAGAAGTGTCTCTGCTTGGAGGGGAAAGTCTCGCCGTAACAATATGAGCGGGATTGATTACTCGCGACTACGGTCGTTGACCACTCGGCGAATCGTAAGGGCTACACTGAGAGACGGGTTTGTACTTTCAAGGCAGAGTTGGGTTTAACTATCCAGTCTCCCGGGATCTCGAGACTGACTGCGCCTTTGTCGGCAACGAAAATCCGGTTGCCGGGCTTGGCCTTCCATCGGTGGCGCCCGGCGAGGTTGAATTGACGCTTTTCCCATTTATCCATTACCGCTCACCTTCCATCCATGTGTGTTGACATTGTTTCTTTAATCATTATGAATAATGAAGTGTCAACCAGTCTGACAAAACCGGACTGACTCTAAAAATGTCCATGCAGAAATTCACCGTGATTTTGCTTCCCCAGGATGAGGGCGGCTACCAGGTGTTCTTTCCCTACTATCCCGGTTGTATTACGGATGGGGACACCGTGGAAGAGGCTTTGGCCCACGGAAAGGACGCTCTGGAGGGGATTCTCAAGGTGGAAGCCGCCGGGGCTGCCGCCGACCCGGTGCCGTCATACGTTCTGGCCCGCCATGTCGTGGTTACGGAAGTGAACATCGAAGTGCCGGAGAATTTGGTGGAGCGGCAGGCAAGCACCGCTATGAAAAAGGGCGCTGAAAGAGTGTATAATCGGGCCAATGGACCAGACCAAGCCCAATAAATCTCCGGTCTTCTACGGATGGTACATCGTCGGGGCGGTCTTCTTCGTCGCGCTGGTGTCTACCGGCGCCCGCAGCGCTATGGGGAACTTCATAATACCCATGAGCGAAGAATTCGATTGGAACCGCACCACCATTTCATTAGCCGGGGTCATGGGCGCCCTGGTAAACGGCTTTTCCCAGCCTTTCCTGGGACGCCTGTTCGATAAGACCGGGGGACGCAGGGTAATCCTGTGGGGGATCGTCGTCATCGGTTTGTCCACGGCTATCCTTAGCCTGACTTTCCATATCTTGTTCCTGGTCTTCATGTTCGGCATCGTGGCCTCCATCGCCTCCAGCGCCTCCGGTCTGAACAACGCCGGCGCTCTCCTGGCCAGATGGTTCCGCCGCCGCCGGGCCACAGTAATGGGTATCAGCTCAGCGGGCGCTTCCATGGGGGGCCTGTTGCTGGTGCCTTTTGCAATGTACTTCCTCAATGCAACTAGCTGGAGGCTGACCTGGGTCGTACTGGGACTGGCCATCCTGCTGTTGGCTTTTCCCGTCGCTTACATATTCCTCAGGGAAAATCCGGCTGACATGGGGCTTCAACCGGATGGTGATGACGCACCGCCCCAGGATTCTCACGGCGTCCCCGTGGAACGTCCATCCGGGCCATTGGAAACGCAACGGTGGACCGGAGCTTTCCGGTCGATGCCCATCTGGCAGATGTCCGCCTCCTACTTCGTTTGCGGGGCTACGACTTTCCTGCTCTCCTTCCACTTCGTCCCGTTCGCTTTGGACCGGGGGGTAGAACCGAACACGGCGGCCACAGTGTTCGGTGTGATGCTTGGGCTGAACGTATTCGGGTCCGTGGGTTCCGGGATGCTTTCCGACCGCTTCGGTAGAAAGAACCTGTTGGGGCTGGTGTATTTCATGAGGGGTTGCGGGTACATGCTGCTGCTCTTTGTACCGGGAGACGCCGCCTTGTGGATGTTCGCAGTTGTGGCGGGGTTCTCCTGGTTCGCCACTCCCACGCTCACTACATCCCTGACCGCGGACATATACGGCTTGCGAGTGCTGGGGACGGTTGCCGGTGTGTCCTTCCTCTTCCACCAGCTCGGCGGCGCAGCCAGCGTTTTGCTGGCAGGCGTGCTATACGACCAGCTCGGTTCCTACCAGTGGCCGTTTTTCATCGCAGGCGCCCTTCTCTTCCCGGCGGCTCTTTCCTCGATTACCATCAGGGAAAAGAAATACTCCGTCCGGTACCAAAGGCCGGCGGTTGCGGCGGTTGCCGCGGCTGGTTGACCGGGGCCACGGGCGGCTAATCCGGTTTAGGATGGCCATCGCGTTATGATTCAGCCGGTTGCCCGGCCCAGGGAAGTCTTCCACGGCTGGTACATTCTAGCCACCATCTTCTTCGTCTCCGTCGTCAGCAACGGGGCGCGTACCGGCTTCGGCGCTTTCGTCCTCCCAATGGAGGCCGAATTTGATTGGAACCGGAGTACCATCTCCGCCGCCGGGTTCGTTGGATTCCTGGTGGGCGGCATATCCCAACCCTTCATGGGCCGGGTGCTGGACATCCTCGGCGGCAGAAGAGTCATCGGTATAAGCCTCGTGGTGTTGGGCCTGACAACCGCGCTCCTAAGCCTTACGTTCCACTTCTTCTTTCTGGTCGCCGTGTTTGGACTCTTATCGTCCGTTGCCCTTAGCGGCGCTTCGACAACCAACACCGGCGCCGTGCTGGCCAGGTGGTTCCGCCGCAGACGCGCTACCGTCATGGGCCTGAACACCGGCGGCGTTTCCCTTGGTGGTCTTATCATGGTGCCCTTTGCGGTCTACTTGATCCAGGCCACCGACTGGCGCGTAGCCTGGGCCGCCCTGGGGGCCATAATCCTGCTGCTGGCCGCCCCACTGGCTATCCTCGTGTTGCGCGACGACCCCGCCAAGATGGGTCTGCGACCGGACGGTGACCCCAGCCTTCCCGAAGATAGCGCTGGAACACACGGGGCCCGCCGGCAGGGGCCTCTGGAGGTCAATAAGTGGTCCGAGTCCCTCCACTCTCTGCCTTTCTGGCAGTTGACCGGGCCGCTGACCGTTTGCGGCGCCACGACGGCCATAATCTCATTCCACTTCATTGCCTTCGCCGCCGACCAGCAGGTCTCCGGCCAGACTGCGGCCCTGATATTCGGCGTGATGATGTTTATGAACGCCCTCGGCAGCGTGAGCGTTGGTTTCCTGTCGGACCGGTTCAGCGCCAAGAACCTGCTGGCGGCCACGTACTTTACCCGGGGACTGGCTTACGTCATCTTGCTGACGGTCCCGGGTGAAGCCGGGCTATGGATGTTCGCGGTCGTGGCCGGGACTTCCTGGATAGCCACCAACCCGCCCACCACGTCCCTCACCGCCGACATCTACGGATTGCGGGCGCTGGGGACCATTGGGGGCATCTCTTTCCTGTTCCATCAGTTAGGTGGCGCGTCCAGCATCCTGCTGGCCGGAATACTGTATGACCACACGGGTTCCTATACTCTGCCCTTCGCCATCGCCGGGTCCCTTCTGTTCCCGGCCGCTATAGCCGCTTTCACCATAAAGGAGCGGAAATACTCGGTGCGCTACCAGACGCTGGTCCCGGCAGGCGCATCGTCAAGCTGATTGGACGGCCGTCATGCAGCCATTTCTCAACACAGTAGCGGCGCATCATGCGGATGCCGCCAACCCCGACCTTCTGGTCTGGATTAAAGACCTAATCGACCAAATGTTTGGCGTAGGGCCATGGACAATCGTATTTGTAATCGCCGTATTCATACTCGCTATGCCCCTGGCGCTAATCATTTTCTACGTGGGTCAAAAAAGGCGAATCGAGCAAGTCAGTCCCGGTGGAGCGGCCACGAAGCGTTGACCTGGCCGGGAGTCCTACCACATTACGAGACTGGGGGAAATTGGCCCCGAATACTTGCCCTCAGCTTCGGAAAAGAGTAGACTAGCACTCGCCCCAAAAAGGTACTCGCACCCTGAGGCGGAGGGGCCGGCGGCTTCTCAGGCGCCACAAGGGTGATAGGTCCGAGACCGGCCATTCGGACGACAACCCAATCCACTCATGGAGGTTCAGAAACACTGCCATGTTCGATCGAGAATCGTTAGAAGCATTACTCGAAGAGCTACGGGACGAATACGAACTTGAGCCGGAATGGGAGGAGATCCAGAGAGCGGCCCACTTGGGCGTTGCCCGCGCCGACGCCGGCGTGGAGTTGGGCGACCTGGACACTCGCGTGGTTCCGCTGATCGAAAAGCACAATCCCGGCTAGTCCTTCACCGCTCGGCAGGTGGCCTTAGGAAGCTCGCCTCCGCTGCTTCCGTGGCCTCCTAGCCTTGCCTACCGGCGCCACATGTTTGAGGATAGGCACGGATAAAATGCCTATCCTCAAACTGCGCTGTGCACCTGCCTCTTGCGCACGCACCTCGGCCCAACCGAGGCCGCGCAACCGCTCTCACCATCTCTCTGCGGACTCGCGTCTTGATGATGGACCGCGCTCCTATGCGGGTCGTGCTCGCGGAGACAGGACCACAACCCGCATATCGACGGGCAGGTTTGAATTGGTGACGACCAAGCGGGGCTGAGGATTCACGTCGTCCAGCCCCATACGCCTCACGAACGCTTCCATTCCAATGGGTTGGGCGCTTTCCCCTCCGTTCCCCGCGGGGACATTTTCACCCATGGGAATGACGATCTTGGGCGACAAGTCTTGCATGGTCTGAAACACTTGCTCCACGCCCATTGTCGCCCCGCCGCCGGCTGGGACCAACAGCACGTCGACCGGAGATAGCTCGTCGATTTGAGATGGCGTCGGTGGGACTTTGACGCTGCCCATGTGGCAAATGGTAACGCCGCCGAGTTCGATGGAGAACGCCACACTGCGTTGTTCCTGGGGGGTGCCGGGGGCCAGAGGAGTCATGACCCCGCGCACCCCGATTCCCCGGTATTCGTACTCGCCCGGAGCGGTGAATACCTTGGGGTTGCTCGGCACCCCCGCCCAGTTACTATGGTTGGGGTCCCGGTTGCTGACTGTGACCACCGTGGCCGTTCTAGAGTCCGGCCGCAGCCCCACCGACTGGGGGAAGGGGTCGGTCACGACAACCATGTCGTCAGCGGTCAATCGGAAGCAAGCGTTACCCAGCCAGGTGATGTCCATTCATTCCTCCCGTCCACCCATGCGCGCCTTTGGCTCGGCCTTTAACCCTGTGTATGGAACTTACCCTGGCCCCCCACCCATGAAAAGGAGAGTCCAACCCCTTCTCCCTTGAGTATATAAGGCCGGGTCAAAGGCGGTGTCCCTGGATTTTCTGCCGCACAACCGTTGGGTAATGCGGGATTAGGCGAGCTGATATAGTAGTATAATAATGGGTAGAAGAGAGGGTCAACGAGTGTAAGACCGCTTTTGCCCGGTCTTAATGTTGCACAGGCGGGTGAATCCGCTCAGTTCGATGGTGGGTCTATGCTGTCGCAAAGAGCAACGTCCATATTAAAGATCCTGGTCGACCAATACGTCCAGACCGCCAGCCCGGTGGCCTCGGAAGACATCGCCCGGCTTTCGTCTTCAAAGGTCAGCCCGGCTACGGTCCGAAACACCATGTCCCAGTTGACCGAGGAAGGTTACATCTCCCGGCCTCACGTCTCGTCGGGCGGGATACCTTCCGACATGGGCTACCGCTACTACGTGGAGTCGTTGGGCGGCGTCCCGGAGTTGCCGGTAGGGGTCCGGAGGCAGATACATGCCCGCTTCGACCGCACCGAACCGGACACCGACGCCTGGTGCCAACAGTGTGCCTCGGTCCTTTCCAGGATCACCGGCAACCTCTGCATCGTGACTATTCCTCGGGCCGAATCTCCCAGGCTAAAGCAGATCCAACTCGTCTACATCAAGGAGTTCCTGGGGCTGTTAATCGTGGTGCTGCAGGAAGCCCGTTTGCTCCGCCGGTTGCTCCCTCTGGAAGAACGAATAGGCCAGGATGAGTTGGACCTTTCGGCAACCAAGCTCAACGACACCCTGGCAGGACTCGGCTACCATGACATCGAGACCAGCCCCCTTGAATTGACCCCGCTGGAGGAGCGGGTCAAGCGCGACACCAGCGCAATGATGCGGGAGGCTGCCACTGGCAGCCCGCAAGAACACCGCATGGACGGGTTGCGCCGTCTGCTCAACCAACCCGAGTTTTCCCAGAGCGGCCGCGCCAGGGAGTTGGTGGAGATGTTGGAAGAGCGCGTCTTGCAGGAAAGCGTTATTTCCGCCGCGCCCCGTGAAGACGACGTGGCGATATACATCGGGGGAGAAAACCGCAGCGAGGCCCTGCGCTCCTTCGGCGTCATCCTGTGCCGTTACGGCGTCCTCGATGAGGTGGCGGGCACCATCTGTGTGGTCGGTCCCACCCGCATGGGATATCCCGAGGCGATTAGCGGCGCGTCTTATCTCTCCTCCGTCATGAGCCGCCTGGTGGAAGAACTGCAGAGCGAGGCCCCGCCTGTACCCGCCGGGCAGACTTTCACGGCACTGTGACTTAGAAACCGGTTCCCAGACCCGAACGATGCCTGTAAACAACGACGACATAGCCGGTCTATTCGAGAACATGGCGGTCCTCTTGGAGATGCAAGGGGACTCCATCTTCAAGATACGGGCCTATCAGCGGGCGGCCCGCACCATCGAACACCTCCCATTCTCCCTGGAAACCGCCGTGCGGCAAGGCGGCGACCTCAAGAAGGTCCCCGGAATCGGCAAAGCGATCAGCGATAAGATACGAGAATTGTTGGAAACCGGACGCGTTTCCACCTATGACAAGCTGGTGGCGGCTTCCCCTCCCGGCGTGCTCGACCTCATGGATATCCCGGGTATAGGACCCAAGACCGCCATGCTACTCGCCCAGGAGTTGGGCGTGAGCACGGTGGACCAGCTCGAACAAGCCGTGCTGGATGGCCGCGTCGCCACCCTTCCCAGGATGGGCAAGAAGGCGGCTGATAGCCTCCTGCGCCACATTCAGGCTATGAGGACCAAGGACGAGCGCACGCCCATCGGCCAGGCGTTGGAAGTTGCCGAAGAGATTGCCGCCGCCCTCCACGCCCAATGCCCTCAACTCGACGGCGGGCTCTACCCCGCCGGCAGCCTGCGGCGTTGGGAAGAGACCATCGGCGATATCGACTTGGTCGGACCGTTCGGAGACCATGAACAAGTGGGTGCGGCCCTTGTTGCCCTTCCCCAGGTGCGCGAGGTATTGGTCAATGGTTCTAGGAAGACCAGTGTTGTGGTGGAGCCGGGAATACAAGTAGATCTGAGGATCGGGGAACCCGGTTCCTTTGGCGCGATGCTCCAGTATTTTACCGGAAGCCAACAGCACAACCTCCGCCTGCGCGATTTCGCCAACCACATGGGACTGTCCCTGAACGAGTACGGAATCACGGACGCCGCCACAGGGCGGGTCGAATGTTTCCCCGATGAAGAGTCCTTCTATGCCAGACTCGGCCTGCCCTACATCCCGCCCGAGCTCCGGCTCGGGGTTTGGGAGCTGGACGCGGCCCAGTCCTCGGGTCTACCCCGCTTGGTGGAGGAGAAGCACCTGCGGGGAGACTTGCACCTGCACAGTAATTGGAGCGATGGCCGCGACCCCATCGAAACGATGGTGGAATCCGCGGCGGCCCAGGGCTACGAGTATATGGCCCTCACCGATCACTCCTCCGGGCTGGGTATTGCCAACGGGCTGTCCAACGAGAGGCTTGCCGAGCAGATAAGCGTATTGCGTTCCCTTGACGCCCGCTACTCGATTACCGTGCTCTGCGGCTCGGAGGTGGACATCCGAGCCGACGGAACGCTAGACTACCCCGACGGCCTGTTGGCCCAGTTAGACGTTGTGGTGGCTTCGGTCCACTCTGCCATGGGCCAGGACGAGCAGACCATGACCCGGCGCATTATCCAGGCCATGGAGCACCCATCGGTCACCATCATCGGACACCTATCGACGCGGTTGCTGGGCTCGCGCTCACCGGTCCGGTTTGACCTGGAAGCTGTGCTAAAGGCGGCCCGCGACACTGGTACGGCCTTGGAGATTAACTCCGCGCCGGAACGATTGGACCTCAAAGACACCCATGCGTACCGGGCGCGGGAGTTGGGGGCGCCCTTGGTGATCAGTACCGACTCGCACCGGCATACCCAGTTGGCCAACCGAAGGTTTGGTGTTGCCGTAGCCCGTCGCGCTTGGTGCGAACCCAACAACATCCTGAACACCCTGCCCCTCGACCGGTTCCTCTCCTTCATTCGGACACCCAAGCCACACCGCATCTCCGTTTTCGACACGACCTCACCGGGGGAAGCCGCCTGATGGAACGGGAAGCGGAGGTCATAGCCACGTCGGTTGCGGACCTGACCGTGAGTGTTCCCGAGGCTATTCTGCATCTTCGGGAAGCGGTCCGGGCTGGCGCTCCTTGGTACGAAGCGTTGGTAGAGGCGATGGCCTTATGGACGCTGCCTCAGGAAGTCTACCAGGAACGCACCTATGATTATCTGATACTCGGTGAAGCCTTTGATTGGCTTGTGCTTGCGGAGAGGCTGTGCGCGGACCTGGACTCCTCCATTCCGTGGGCCGTAATTGACGCCCACGACAGGGATGAGCTGCTTTTCCGCGGTAAACTGCCCGTCGAAGTGGACCCGGAACGGTTCAAGGAACTTCTGGGCTCCAGCAAGTACCCGGCCTACCTCAACTACTGGTACGGTGTCGTCGTCGAAGAGGCGCTGCAACTCTCGGTTGAAGAGGACGTGCGCAAGCGGCACCTGGCTAGGTGCTACGCCGACAGTGAAGACCTGGTGGAAGAGGCCTTTGCCCATTTGTACGGCGACACTCGGACCAATCTTTTGACCGAGTTCCGCAGATTCCATCACCTGGGCCGCGATCGCAAATACTCTCTTTCCAACATGAAGCAATTTACCTATTGGCTGTTCAAGCGCCGGGTAGACCTGTGGGACCCGGCCAGGGTTGCCAGTGATACAAGAAAAGGCATCCGACGCTTGCAGGAACTTGAGCAAGTGCGGGACCCCGAACTCGAATACATCGAGTTATGAGGGTTCGCACGTAGAATAATCAGGCTGATTCCGGCGTCGGCTGTTGGACCTGGCCGCATAGTTATCGTCTGCCGGTGTAAATCCGCAGGGACCATTAGGCAACTCCCCAATGTATGTGTGGGTGGTAAGGAGCGTGGGCTGCTGTGCAAGAAATAGACGCCGATAGCCTATTTCAGATGTCGGATATCGCCGAGGATGAGTTGGCCCCTCGGACCTATCGGCGTGGCGACATCGTCGAAGGCGAGGTGGTCCGGCGGGATGATGAAGGAATCGTTGTCAGCGTCGGTCAAAAGATGGAAGGGATGGTCCCCACTCAGGAAATGCGCCTGCTGGACCACGGCGATAGAGAAGCCCTGGCGCCGGGCCGGAGCATTAACGTTATCATTCTAGGAGATCTAGGCCCCGACGGGATGCTCCTGCTTTCTGTCGACCAAGCGCTGGAAGAGCAGTGGTGGGCAGAGCTACAACAGCTCTTTAATGACGGCGCAACCGTGACTGGCCGGGTCACGGACCATAACCGCGGCGGCCTTGTTGTCGATTGGCACGGTATCCGCGGCTTCGCACCCTTTTCCCAATTGGCCCCGGTGCAGGGCGTGGACCGGGAAGACGCCGTGGCTGGCCGGCTCGATCACGAGGCCGAGTTCAATATCCTGGAATTGGACCGGGACGCCAACCGCCTCATCTTCACCGAGCGGGCCATTTGGCAAAGGCGGCGAGCCGAGGCCCAAACAGAAATGCTCGCAAACCTGGAAGAGGGGCAGCGGCTCTCCGGGAAGGTGTCTTCCATCCGGGACTTTGGCGCGTTCGTTAACCTGGGAGACATCGACGGCCTCATCCCCATCTCCGAGCTTTCCTGGAAGATGATCGCCACCCCGGACGAAGTCGTAAGTGTCGGCGAGACCGTTGAAGTTGCGGTGTTGCGTGTAGACCAGGAGCGGCAGCGGTTGACACTGAGCTTGAAGAGGACGAAACCCGAGCCTTGGGACACGGTCCACGAACGCTACCGGGCCGGGCAGATGGTCGAAGGGACAGTCACCAACATCGTCCCCTTCGGCGCGTTCGTCAGGCTGGAAGACGGGATTGAGGGCTTGGTCCACATCTCGGAACTGTCCCAACGCCGGGTGGAGAACCCAAGGGAATGTGTTTATCAGGGACAAGAGATCAGCGTCCTAATTTTGAGCATCAATTCCGAGACCCGCCGCATTGGCCTTAGCTACAAGCAAGCTTTCGGGCTGTAGGCCCCAACTTTCCCCGGCCAGTGGCCAGGGGTCAGTGGTCAGTGGCCGTTGGTTCCAGAATCGTTCGATTATGTGGACCAGGGACGCTTACGCGCCGCTACTGCCCCATCCGTCATTCCTGCCCTGTATCCAGTACGGGGCAGGCTTTTAGCCAGAATACAGGATATCGCCGCATCCCGGAAACTGCTTCCGGATTCTGGGTCACAGCCGGAACGACGGGTCCTCCGGGGCGGGGCGTGCTCCAGTCGTTCCGGCGCAGGATGGAACCCTGAATATAAGCCATCGTCTGATATAATTCTGGCCTGACCCTTTACTAGAGACATTCACGGCCCGGCACTGGCCGGGAGGAGTTCATGGCTGAGCCGGAGAGCGTGGTCCAGCTAAAGGACCAGGCATATAGCGTGGAGTCCCAGGCCCCAGGTCTCGACGAAAACAGCCTGCAAGAAGCCCGTCGTCTTATCGGCGTGGACTACCGGGGGGCCCGCGCCACCATCGAAATCACCGAAGACAATATCCGCGATTTCTGTAACTACATGGGCAGCGAGAACCCGCTCTTCCTCGACTCCAGCCATGCGGCCGGCACCCGGTGGCGGGGCATCATCGCTCCCCCCGCAATGGTCGGCCAGGCCATAATCGCTCCCGGACTGCGAGGCATCCAGTGGATCTATGCCGGCATTGAGTGGGAGTTCTTCGACGTCATGCGGCCAGGCGACGTAATTACCCAACGGGGCCAACTGGCGGATGCGGTGGAGAAACGTGGCCGTGCGGTTCCCCGAATGATCCTGCAAATTAGCGACGTGACCTGCACCCGTCAAGATGGCGCCATCGTGGCCCGGTCCCGTCCTCACCACATGAGGACTCCCAGGCGGAGGGCAAGCGGCGGCATGAGCTACGAGGCCCAGCCCCAGCACTGGACCCCGGATCAATTGGCCGCCCTGGAACAACAGCAGTTGGCGGAGACCGTCCGGGGCGCAGCCCCCCGGTATTGGGAGGATGTTGAGGTGGGCGAGGAGATGGACCCGGTGGTATACGGTCCGCTCCGCATGTCGGAAATCGCATTCACCGGCAGCTTCACCGACTCCGGCGCCCTCAACGCCGAGGCCGTAGCCCACAACGGCGCCCACGTGTACCAACTCCATAACCGGCGCAGGCATCCGGCGGACACCTACGTCAACCCCGAAACCGGTATGCAAGACCATCCCCACCGGGGGCACTGGGAAGGGTACATGGCCAGGGAAGTCGGGATGCCGGGCGTGTACGACATGGGGCCTCAACGGGCCTCTTGGCTATGCCGCTACTTTACTGACTGGATGGGAGACGACGGGTTCCTAAACCGCCTTTCGGCCTTCCTGCGTAAGCCCAACATCGTCGGTGACGTAACCCGGATCAGGGGCCGCGTCGAGCGAAAGTGGGTAGAGGACGGGCGCTACCTTGTCGAGTGCAACGCCTGGGCCATCAACCATAGGGACGAGATCACCATGCCCGGCAACGCGGTGATTTCGCTTCCTTCCCGGGCTGACAAATGACACTCATCCCGGCCGTTGACCCAGACATCGGCCCGTCGGCATTGGCCGGCGCCCGCGCTTTAATCGGCGTCCCCTTGCGCCGGTCCCAACACAACCACCTGGTTAGCCATCCGGCCATCAACCGGTGGGCCAAGAGCATCGGGGACCGTAACCCGCTGTGGCTGGACCCTACCTATTCCGCCGCCAGCGTACTCGGTACGACGGTTGCCCCTCCCCTTTGGCTGTATTCCGTTGACGACACCGCTCCATCTTTGAAGTTTCCGGGACTCCACGTTTTGTACGGGGGAGTACATTGGGAGTTTCGCAGGTGGCTTACCGCAGGAGAGCGGGTTTCCGCCGCGACACGCCTGCTAGACGTAAAAGAGAAGCATGGCCGGTTCTGCGGGCCAATGGTCCTCCAGACCTTCGAGACCGTCTACTCCGACGGAGCTGGAAACCCCATTTCCCGAGCCGAATCCACCATCATTCGCACTCTTCGGAATGGCGCTATCCAGTCCGGGAAGTACCGGGACGTTCATAAGTACGTGTTCGACCCGGACGAGGCGAGGGCGGTGGAGGACGCATACGACGCCGAAGAGGTCCGCGGCGCATTACCAAGGTACTGGGACAGCCTAAGCCCAGGCGACCCCATACCGCCAATCGTCCGGGGGCCATTGACCTCGGAAGAAGTGATCCAGTTCGTTTGCGCTACCCGCCCAACCCTGGGCTTCAAGCAGTTCTTACGCCACCGGCAGCGTCATCCGGATACAGCATTTCTGGACCTTGGGACGGGTTCGTGGGAAAGCTGGGAGTCATCTATGGTGCGCGACGACGTGGCCCAGGCGTTCGGGTTCCCGGCGGCTCATGACGCCGGGATCGACCGGGTCTCCTGGGTAGGCAACCTGTTGACCAACTGGATGGGCGATCAGGGGTTCTTGTCTTCCTTGAGAGTGGTCCTCATCCGTCCCAACATCTACGGCGACGTGACATGGTGCCGTGGAAAAGTGGAAGGACTGCGCCGCGAGGGAGGGCGCCACCTGGCCGACCTATCGGTGTGGTGCGAGAACCAGCGCGGCCAGCGGACCGCAGAGGGGGAAGCCACCGTGATTCTGACCCGGCGCAGGACCCCCTGAAAGCATATTCCATTGACCTCCTGCTTTCGCGACAGGGTCCTTGCTCGAAATATATGGTCTAAGCGATATTCGCCCGTACTAGAGGAAGCAAATCCTAACTTAGACAGTCAAGAATGCGGTTAGCAAGTGGGCCTCTCCGTCCCCCGGAACGAATTCCGGGACAGCCACATGAGAAGATGAACCCGGCTATCTTCACGGTAATGCCGGAATTTGCGTGTCAATATTATACACGTGTGTGTGTTACTATTAGGTGCCCAATGGAGACACGAACGCGGCTTATTGTTCTGAGGCTTGAGCGGGACGGTTGGTACCTGCAAAGGCACGGGTCCAACCATGACATCTATCGGCATCCAGATATCCCCGGCATCATCACAATACCCCGTCACCGGACGGTCTCTTTCCGGGTGGCCCGTTCCATTGCTCAGAAAGCCGGTTGGGAGGATTAAGGTGAGATACCCTGCGTTGATCGACGGTGAGCAAGACGCTTATGGCGTCGTCTTCCCGGATATCCCTGGAGTCGTCGCCATGGGACATACAATTGATGACGCGATGCTTAACGCGGGCGAGGCACTTAGAGATTACGCCGCCGAGATGGAAAGAGATGGCCTGCCACTGAAGACTCCCAGTGCTTTAGAGGATGTCGAGGTGCCCGATGGGAGCGTGTTAACGTCGATTCGCCTGATACACACATCGCATACCAAGCCAAGTGTGCGCCTGAATCTGTCCCTAGATGCCGATGTCGCCGACGCCATCACATCCGAGGCCAGGCGGCGGGGGATGACGCGCAAAAACTTCATAGAGTGGATGGTACGCTACACAACCCAGACGAGCGGTTGAATCCTACCCTTAGACTTCTTTGTTCAGATTGCTTAGGAACTCTTTGTTGTTGTTGGTCTTCGCTAGGCGTTCCAAGACGCGCTCGGTAGCGCTGGCGGACCCGTCGTTGGAGACCAAGCTTACCATGCGGCGGAGCAGCCAAATCTGCTTCATGGTCTCTTCGCTGAACAGAAGCTCCTCGCGGCGGGTGCCGCTGCGCAGGATGTCAACCGCCGGGAAGTAACGCCTCTCCGCCAGGCGGCGGTCCAGGTGCAACTCCATGTTGCCGGTGCCCTTGAATTCCTCGAAGATCACCTCGTCCATACGGCTGCCGGTGTCGACGAGACAGTTGGCAATGATCGTCAGGCTGCCGCCCTCTTCGATATTCCGCGCCGCCCCGATGAACTTCTTGGGCGGGTACAGGGCAACAGGGTCGATACCGCCGGAAAGGGTACGGCCGCTGGAAGGCACGGCCAGGTTGTAGGCCCTGGTGAGGCGGGTGATGCTGTCCAGCAGAATTACCACGTCGTTGCCGAACTCCACCAGCCGCTTGGCCCGCTCCAAGGCCAGCTCTCCCACGCGGCACTGGTCTTCCACGCTATCGTCGAACGTGGAAGCGAAAACATCGCCCTTGACCGCCCGCCGCATGTCGGTGACCTCTTCCGGACGCTCTCCGATTAGCACCACCATCAGGATGGCTTCAGGGCAGTTGACCGACACGCCTTGGGCAATGTGCTTGAGCATGGTGGTCTTGCCAGCCTTGGGAGGCGAGACAATCAGGCCCCGCTGTCCGAGGCCGATGGGGGCAAACAGGTCAACCATGCGAGAGGCGAGGTTGGTCCGTTCCGTCTCAAGGATGATCTGCTTCTCTGGATGGATGGGCGTCAGGTGCTCGAACTGGGACCGGTAGCGGGCATGGACCTGGTCGGTACCGAGGCCGTTGACCTTTTCCACCCGCACCAGGCCGAAGTATCTTTCCCCTTCCTTCGGGGGGCGCACTTGGCCGGTCACCGTGTCTCCTGTGCGGAGGCCGAAGCGCCGTATCTGAGACTGGGAGATGTACACGTCTCCCGTGGGCGGATGGGAGGCCACCTGCCTCAGAAAACCGTAGCCCTCGTCCATGGTCTCCAAAATGCCCGAAGACACGAGAGCCTGCTGAGACGAGGCCACTTGGAATAGGCGAACGAGCAGCTCCTCGCGGCGCAATTGGTCCAGCGCCGAGCCGTCGGAAATTCCTATATCGTGGGCAACGACCAAGAGTTCGTCCTTAGTCTTTGCGCCCAACTCCTTGACGTCCATGATTTGCTGCGTAGTCGCCATGATATCCTCTACGGTGTTGTTCCCGCTCTATCAAGAGAGGGTTTGGATTAGGATAGGGTTCAGCCGCCGCCGGCTTTCTGCCAATCGGATATAAACCGGGACAGGCCCGCGTCGGTCAGCGGGTGCTGCACCATCTGAAGCAGCACCTTATAGGGTACGGTTGCGATGTGGGCACCCGCCTGGGCCGCCATGGTGCAGTGGAGGGTGTGGCGAATGCTGGCCGCCAACACCTTGGTATCGATCCGGTGTTTATTGAACAGGTCCACGATGTCGGCCACCAGATCGATGCCTTCTTGTCCGATGTCGTCCAGGCGCCCGACAAACGGACTGACCGCGTGTGAACCGGCTTGTGCCCCCAAGATCGCCTGGTTCACCGAGAAACAAAGAGTCTGGTTGACTTTGATGCCGTCCCGCGACAGGGTGGAAATGGCCTCGAATCCGTCGGGGGTAGAGGGGATCTTTACCCACGGGTTGGGAATCCACTCAGCGATCTCCCGGCCCTCGTCGATCATGCCGGCAGCATCAAGGCTGACCACCTCCACGGAGATGGGCCCGTCGACGATGTCGGCTATCTCCTGGACTGCGTTTTTATAGCTCTCCCGGTCGCCTATCCCCTCGGTGGCGGCCAGGGAGGGATTGGTGGTAACCCCGCTGATTACACCGAGCCGTGCTCCGTCCCGGATTTCCTGGATGTTTGCTGTATCCAAGAAGAGCTTCACCTCATCACCACCTTTTTTAGTTTCCAGTTGCCGGTTTCCAGTGGTCAGTGTCTAGTATGCACCGGCCTTCAACTACTGACCACCGGCCACTGACCAGAACCCACTACAACGGCAGCGGCCGTTGCACTCCTTCCCGGATCGTTTTCTTGGCCGCGCCGATGAACTGGTCGAAGAGCGGGTGGGGCCGGTTGGGCCGGGAGCGGAACTCGGGGTGGAACTGGACCCCAACCATGAAAGGGTGGTCCTTGACCTCTCCGGCTTCCACCAACGCGCCGTCGGGGGACAAACCGCCGACGACGAGACCGGTACTTTCCATCGACTCCCGGTAGGCGTTGTTTAGCTCGAACCGGTGGCGGTGACGCTCATGGACCAGCGGTGCGTTGTACGCCGACATGGTCCACGTGTTCTCGACGGGACGGCACGGGTAGCAACCAAGCCTCATGGTCCCGCCCTTGGCGGTCACGGCCCGCTGCTCCGGCATGATATCGATGACGGGATGGGGAGTGTCGGGGTCAAGTTCGGATGAGTTTGCCCCTTCCAGTCCCATGATGTTGCGGGCCCATTCGATGACCATTACCTGAAGCCCCAGGCACAGGCCCAGGTACGGTACTTGGCGCTCTCGGGCGTAGCGCACGGTGTCGACCATGCCCTCAACTCCCCGAGGGCCGAACCCGCCGGGAACGACGATGCCGCAGGCGCTGGCGAGCAGGCTCTCGGGGCCGTACTTTTCCACGTCTTCCGAATGTACCCACCGCAGGTCCACGTCCAACCCGTGCTTGAGGCCGGCATGTCGCAACGCCTCTCGCACTGAGATGTAGGAGTCGGGATACTCAACATACTTGCCGACCAGTGCGATGGAAACCGTCTCCGTAAGCTCCTTCATCCGGTGGACCATTGCGGCCCAATCCACCATATCGCGGGGCGTCCCCACCAGGCCCAGGGATTCGGTAATGATGTCCCCCAGCCCGGCTTCCTCCAATATCAGGGGCACCTCGTACACGTTGTCCACTGTGATGAGGGGAATGACCGCGCGTTCGGGTACGTCGCAGAAAAGAGAGACCTTTTGGCGTATGGAGTCGGGTACAGGGTAATCACTCCGGCAGAGAATTGCGTCGGGCTGGATGCCAATGGAACGCAACTCCTTGACGCTATGTTGGGTAGGTTTGGTCTTCAGCTCTTGCGCCGCCGTCAGGTATGGCAGCAGTGTCAGGTGGATATAGAAGACATTATCCCGGCCAACGTCGTTGCGTATCTGGCGTATCGCTTCCAGGAAGGGCAGTCCCTCTATGTCGCCTACCGTGCCTCCAACTTCGACCACTACTACGTCAACGCCCTGTTCATCCCCCAGGCTCGTGATCCGCTGCTTAATGTCGGTGGTCACATGGGGGACGGTCTGGATGGTGCCGCCAAGGAAATCGCCTCGGCGCTCCTTGGCTATCAGGTTCGAGTAAACGTCTCCGGCGGTCAGATTGGATGACCTGGTAAGCTCAACGTCGATAAACCGCTCGTAATGCCCCAAGTCTAGATCGGTCTCTCCGCCGTCGCTCGTGACGAAGACCTCGCCATGTTGGTAGGGGGACATGGTGCCGGGGTCGACGTTTAGGTAAGGGTCGAGTTTCACAACGGAGACGGAAAGGCCGCGGCTTTTTAGGATGCGCCCGATTGAGGCGACTGCGATCCCTTTGCCGATAGAACTGACCACTCCGCCGGTGACGAAGATATACTTAGTGGCCATGTGCCAGCGCCAACGCTAACCGTCCGGCAGTCTGAGTGCGCCTTGAAGCGAATGGGGATGCTTAAAAGTGATAAAGAAGGCGGGAATCAATGAGAAGCCGTAGCCGGATTTAAGTAGTCACAAGATTATAGGCATTTCTAATAGTTAGTGTCAACCCATGCGAGGCCACTGCCAACGGCGTTCGATTATTTTCGATTATTGGCGTTATTGTTTGTACCGGGATTCATGTGATTCGCCGAGTTCAGACGAAGGACCCAAAGACCCTGTCTGTTACCGCCACCGCCCAGGAGTCTGGGCACGGTACTGTGATACCATGAGGCTATAGAAGATGCCCGGTCAGAATCAACACTGAGAGACGGCAAGTGTCAACATCCTTACCCGATCCAGGGCTATCCGGCCCAGACCACCACGCCCTAATGAGCCAGAGATTCCTCGAACAAGCAAGAGAGGAACTTCAACGTGGTGACCGCCTCCAGGCCTCTGAGAAAACGTGGGGCGCGGCGGCACACGCCGTGAAGGCCGTTGCCGAGCAACGAGGCTGGAACCACTATCACCACGCGCATCTGTTTGCTGCTGCGGCACATTTTGCTAAAGAATTCGAACACCCCGAGCTCCACAGGTGGATGAGCGTCGCCCAGTCGATGCACACTAACTTTTACGAGAACATTCGGGGCGCTGACGAAATCTTGCAGGCGATAGATGATATCGAACAATTCGTGAGGCAATTGGAAGACGTAAGATCCTCCCCTCCGCGCCCATTCACAATCGAGGATTCAGACGATAGAGCCCGCATCAGAACACTTACCGGGACTCGCTTCGAGATTGGCGCCTATTCTCCAGCCGGATTTTCCCAGAACGGACCTCCAACAGCTACCAACGAGGACGCTGAAGTGAAGTAACGCCCCGGCTGGTCTTGCCGGGGCGTTCTCGTTTCTCATGCCAGGGTAACCGAAGTTCTGGGGGAGGGGTCTACAGCAGGCCGCCCTGGAAGACTGCGGACTGCTTCTGGAATACCTGCACCCGGTGGCGGGCTACCTCCACCACGAAGACCCGGTTCTCGTCATCAACTTCCACCGCGACCGGACCCGCAAAGGCCATCTCCCGCTCGTGGAGGTTCTGGGCGATTTCCCTTCCCTTGACGATGGTGGGGTCCAGCTCTACGCGTTCCCTGCCCCACTTGGAGAGGGTTGCTTCGCCGGTGAGCTTGGTGGCAAAAGTGCCATCGGGATGGAACACCTGTAGCCGGTCGTTCTTAAAGTCGGCTACGTAGATGATGCCGCCCTGATCGACCGCGACTCCGGTGGGGCGGTTGAACTCACCGTCCCCGTTGCCGGGGGTGCCGAATTTCATCAGGAACCGGCCTTCAGAGCTGAACTTCTGGATGCGGTTGTTACGCCAGTCCGCCACGTAGACGTCGCCGTTGTGGTCGATGTCGATACCCCAGGGCATGTCGAACTCGCCGTCCCCGTCGCCCTTGTGCCCCCACTTGCGGATGAACTTGCCGTCCTTGGTGAAGACCTGGACCCGGCTGTTCAGGCTGTCCACCATGTAGAGGTTGTCGTCCTTGTCGAAGGCCAACCCGGAAGGGCGGTCGAACTCGCCCTCGCCGTCGCCCGCCTTGCCCCAACTACCCAGGCAGGCGCCTTCCTTGTCGAATATGGTGATGCGCTGCATCCACTCGTCGGCCACGTAAGAGTTGCCCTGGCTGTCTATCGCAACGGACGTGGGCCACATGAAGCCGCCGTCGGGCGCACCGGGGACGGCCTCCTCGGGGTGGAACTTGTGACCGAAGTCCCTGATCATATCCTCGTCAACAGTGAATACCGTCACCCGCTTGCAGGGGTAGAAGGCGGGGGTCTCCGTGCCGCGGCTTAACACGTAGAGCAGATTGTCCTGGTCGCGAGTGATGGCGACCGGGTTGAAGAAGCCGCTGCCGCTGCGTGACTCCTGCCTGCCGATAGTATGACTATACTGAAAAGTTACCGGAGCAATCTCAGTAACCATAATTCCTCACTAAGGGCGCTTGTTTGTAGGGCGCCCTGGATTAATTAGCTGGATGTTGCCGTTCCAGGACTCTACCTGATGAAGTCGAATTGCTCGAAGTTGCCGCCGAGAATCGACTGGGAGTCCAGTCCCATCCACTTGTCCAGCAGAGTGGCGTAAGTGCTGCGGAAGTCGTTGTTCCACCGCAGGTCGCCTTCGTCCAGCTTGGCCGGGTCGAGGGACGGGTACTCGCCGTAGACGCCTCCGTTGACCGCGTCGCCGATGACAAACGCCACGCTTCCGGAACCGTGGTCGGTGCCGGAGCCGTTTTCCTGGACCCGGCGGCCAAACTCGGTGAACATGAGGATGACAACTTCCTCATTCTTGTGGTGCTCTTTCAGGTCCTCGTAAAGGTCGCTGACGGCGTTGGTTACCTGCCCCCAGAGTTTGGGGAAGGCGATGTTCTGGTTGGCGTGGGTGTCAAAGGCTCCGGGATTCAGTCCGGTGTAAAGGACCCTGGTGCCGAACTCGGCCAAGTGGACCTGGGAGACATTCTTGACCCACTGGGAGAAGACATCGCCGCCGTACTCGATGCTGGAGGAGTAGGTCAGCGGAGCGGTGTTCAAAATGTCCGCGCCCTTGAGCGCGTCCAGACCGGTCTGGGACAGATAGTCATTGGCCGGGCCGGAGCCGATCAGCGGGGAGTACATGCGGGCGAAAATGTCCAGGGCCTCGGAGCGCTGGTCTTCGCCGTCGATACCGGTCAGCACACCATAGGACTCCAGGCTGCCCACCGAGGCCACCGAGACGCCGGGGGAAGCCAGGGCCCTGGGCAGGCCGCGGCCGAAGCTCACGGCGGTGAGGACGTTTTCTTTGTTGGGGTCGAGGTCGCGTACCGCCTTGCCCAGCCAACCCTCGGTGCCCATCTTGTCGGGCTCCGCGGTGTGCCAGATGTCCATGGACCGGAAGTGGGAACGGATGGGGTTGGGATAGCCGATACCCTGAATAACGGCAACCTTACCCTGGTCGTACAGGTCTTTGACCGGCTTCATCGCCGGATGGAACCCAACCTGGTCATTGATGTGCAAGACCTCTTCCGGGGCTACCTGCAACACCGGGCGGTAGTCCGCGTAACGGGGGTCATTGTATGGGATGATGGTGTTTACCGCGTCGTAGGCTCCAGACATCTGCAAAACCACCAGCACCGGGTCTTTCTTGTTTGACGTCATGGTCATCTCCTTCCAAGTTGGGTTCATGGCGCGGCCTGCCCGTGGGCAGACCACCGGAGCCGGACGGGCCGGCTAGGCGTATAGATATTCCTTCGTTGCGACGATCATTTGCATAGTCTTGGTGACCTGCTCAGGGAAATCTTCCGCGCTCGTGTTCAGGTCGCCTCTCTTACCGGCCTGCTCGATGAGCATGTTGCGAGTGCCATCGGCCAACTCGTAGTGGCCCATGTACTGTAGGCAACCGTCGACCAACTGCTCGGCGGTAATCACCGGCGCGGTCTTGGCCAACCGGCCGATTATCTCCTTGATGCCGGGGTGGTTCACATCCGCCACGAACTCGGCGGTGAAGTTGATCCGGTGGACCAACGTACCGCCGTCGATCCACTCCCGGCCGGTATGCCATCCTTCCACCGAGGGCGGGTTCAAAATCTCCTGCCCCATGTATTTCATCTCGTCGAAGATCCACTCGAAGCCGGGCTTGGGCGACGTCCAGTCGCCTGCCAACCGCAGCGTACCGATCACGGTCTCGACAGGGCTCTTGATCCGGGAGAACTGGGCGTTCTTGAACGCATCCGAGTTAAAGAGCACCCGGAGCATGGACCGGATGTTGTAGCCGGAGCGGAAGTACTCGTCCTCCAGTATCTTGATCGTGTCCGGGTCCCGGGGAGGAGTGTCCATCCAGGAGGGCACCTGGGAGTCGTCCGCTACAAAGTAACGGTACAGGTGGCGGGAGAGGAACCGCGCCGCCGCCGGCTTTTTGCAAATGACATCGATGATGTCCTCGCCGTTGAAGTTGCCAGTCTCGCCCAGGAAGGTCTTTTCACCCTCGTCGTGGTCGGCGGGGTTGTAGACGAACCGGGCCTCGTAGCGGCCGTAAGGTTGCCCGGGGATCCCGTTGGCGATGGTCCAGCCGGTGAAGGCCCTGGCGCATTCCTTAACGTCCTGCTCGGTGTAGTTGAACTTGCCGTCCATGCCCACACCCATGGAGAACAGTTCCAGCAACTCCCTCCCGTAGTTCTCGTTGATCGCGCCCTTGTGGCTGAGGCAGTTGTCCAGGTAGTAGATCATGGCGGGGTCTCTGGAGATCTCCAACAGCAGGTCCCGGAAACTGCCCATCCCACAGCGGCGGAACATCTCAAGTTCGGCGTGAGAAGTGATGTAACTCTGGGTCTTGCTGTCGGCGGTGCAAAGGATTCCGTGCCAGAAGAGGGTCATTTTCTCGGCCAGGGCTGCCCGCGAATTAATCATCCGCCAGGCCGTGTATTCCGGCAAGCCCCTGGTGTGGTGGTTCCACTCGATAAAGTAGCGCTCGGCCAGGTCCAGGTCCAGGCCGTCCGGGTTGTCCTCGGGATGAAGAAGCTCTTCTACGGTGGCCTCGTAGCCTTTGGCCGCTCGCTCTTCAAGTTCTTCGTACCGGGCCCCGAAGCCGGCCCGGCGCATCAGGTGCGCCATCAATGCGATGTCGTTATTTCCCATACGGACTCCTTCTTGGTTTGGGCACGCCAAAGCTCGGCATGGATATTTGCTAGTGGGTACTATGTTAGCATTTCCACGGCTCCCCCTGTCAACCTCAAAGACGGCCTCAGACAGGGCAATTGGGAATATTTGCCCCCTGTGAGTATCGGGATTTACCTGCCGCCCTCCGACCGAGCGGCCGGAGTTGTTGCCAACCGGGCGGCTTGTCCACGATAAGACCGGCAACCCATGGCATCCAACCTCGCGCCTTGGCGGAAGCGGCGCTCTTCGGTCGTTCCTCATGCCGCTTCCCAGCACCAAGTTAGTTGTAACGCCAAAACACGGGAATCGGGGCTGAGCGGCCGTAGCGGTTGGTTGACTGTAGCGGGTAGTTGACTGGTGGCTGCGGGCAAAATAAGTCCCCTCGCAGCGGGATGGCCTCAGCTCTGCGAGGGGGGGTGATCGCTGTTTTGGGGCTCGGCTGTTTTGGGGCTCGGGATGAAGTCTGGACCCGGCGGCTAAATCTCGCGGAACTCGGGTTCTGGCTCTACCAGGTAAAATCCGTTGTCCCAGAGTTCGGTCAGGTATTCTTGCTCGGTGTCGGTAAGCGGGGGAGTGTCCACCGCATCGGTGTATTCTTTCAGCTCGTCGAGGTTCGTGAAGTTGGGCAATACCGACACGATCTCCGGCCTTTTCAGGCAGAACTGGATGGCCGACTGTGCCAGGGTCCGCGTGTCTTCCAATTCCAGGAAGCGTACACGGTCCACCTTTTGCAATGCCTCCGTTAACCATTCGGCGCGGCGGTGGGCCCTATGGTCGCCTTCTGCGAAGGTCGGAATCTCGATGAATTCGCCGGTCAGCGTGTTGGATGCGTGCGGGACCCGCGAGACCAGACCCACATTGTGTTCACGTGCGATCGGGAAGAAGTCCCTGGCCGGTTCCTGCTCCAGAATGCTGTAGATAATCTGCAGGCTTCCCACGTTGCGGTCTGCCATCGACATCTGACCCTCTTCAAACCAGCCGATGTCCGGCCCGAGGGCCACGCCGTAATACCGGATCTTGCCCTCGAACTGTAGCTGTTCCAGGGTTTCGAACAGCTCGTCCCGTTCCAGGGTGTCAAGTCTGGGGTTGTGGACCTGGTAGATGTCGATGTAGTCGGTCCCCAGACGCTTCAAGCTCTGCTCGCAGGCGTAGGTAACAAACTCGCGGTCGAACCTTTGAATCCGTTCCTGGTGGCCAACTCTGGGGGTGGACTTATCGTAGAAATCGTAGCCGAACTTGGTCGCGATCACGAGCTCGGTACGCCGGTGACCGAGGACTTTAGCCAGCAACTCTTCGCCGTAGCCCTCGCCGTAGGTGTCGGCAGTGTCGAAGAAGTTGATGCCTGCTTCTAAGGCATTCTCCAACAATGCTACACGCTCGTTTTCCTCCAACTTGCCCCACCAGTTGGTAGCGACTGTCCAGACGCCAAAACCTACTTCAGACAGGTTGAGATCGGTTCGAGGTAATTGCCGGTACTCCATGTTAATACTCCTCGAGTCTAACCAGCCGCCGCGACCAGGCCAAGGCTGTCCTTGATCTCATCCACCCGGCGGCGAAAAACTTCATCGGATAGCACGGGTTCCAGGTCTCCGAGGGGTACCTGGTCCAGAATCTCGACCCATGATGTGCAGCCGCTGTACTCCTTGTAGTAGGGAACCGTTACCGGATGGGCCAGCCGGTAAACGCGGAGCAGCATCACCGTCAGGGGAAGCATCGGCTTCCAATGAAAACGGGACTGGGCGTACTCTTTGGTCCAGATGTAGTGCGGCTGGAGATCGTCCACCTTCTCCTGGTCGGAAACCTCCAACACCTCTTCGGCGCGGGCGAAGTGGGAGAAGGCAATTTTCTCGACGTCCCGCGGACGCTCCAACAACTTCTGCAGCGCCGGTTGATGTTCGGGTTGTAGCAACTCCGCCTTCTGGTGCTCGTAGGTCGGGTATAGCACAAACTCCCGGTGAATCACACGGAAGTCTTTGCCGTCCTCGTGGATTCCGCCCTTGCGCAGCAGCAAGAGCTGCTCGCCGCTGGAAAGGGCCTCGACGGTGATAGCCCACTCTTTCAGGGCCATCTGGCAAGTGTCAGACGCGCTCATCTTATCAACCTCCGGGCATCGGCTGGGCCGCGTTGAGTCACTGAAATGTTATCATACCTTACTGATTGCGGTTGCAAAACTCGCCGTAATCAGGCACATCTTCGCCCAAGACGTAGAGCCAGTAGTAGGTACCTGTGTCCCCCATGTATTTGAACTGCTTGCGCACGTCCTTGAGCAGCGCATAGAAGTCACCGTGGGAGCGCAGATAGTTGCGTATATCGCCGTACTCGTCGGCCAACTCGATGAGACGTTGGGCGTTGTGAACAGTGGCCACGATCTTCCGGCGGTTGCGGACGATAGCGGGATTGACGGCCAGTGCGTCGATTTCGGACTCATCCATTGTAGCTACTGCGGGAGCATCGAAACCCTTGAATCCTTCCCGGAAACCGGGCCATTTACTCGAAACCACCTTCCAGGATAGGCCGCTCTGAAAGACCGCCTTGGTCATGACTTCGAGATAATCGTTCAGGCTTTCGGGGACGATCTGCTCTGGAGCCTCATGGTGCGGAGGGTGGTCGCGTTGAGTGGTCATGTCAATAGCTCCTGGCCGTAGGAATCCACTAGCTGGGCTGGACCAGATGTTCCAGTCGCAGTAGTCCGGTGATGTTCCTGGTTGTAACTTCCGCCACCTCTTCCAGTGTGATCCCCTTCAGCTCGGCCAGTTTTTGGGCCACGGTCTGCACGTGACGCGGTTCGGTCCAGTTGTGCCGGTACTTCTTAAAAGGCTGGGGCGAAGCGTCGGTCTCCAGCACGATGTTTTCCAGGGGGATAACCTTGGCCACCTCCTGTAATCTCGGCAGCCTCAACAGGGGTCTCGCCAGGGAGATGAAGAAGCCTCCGTCGATGCACTCCCGCGCCGTGGGTTCGTCCCCTTGGAAGTAGTGCATCACGCCGCCGGCCTCTCCCGCTCCCTCTTCCCGCAACGTCTGAAACACCTCGGGATGTGACTCCCTGGAATGGAAGATAATAGGCAGGGACAGGCTGCGCGCCAACCTGATCTGCTCCCGGAACACCTGGTATTGGACGTCGTGGTCCGGGGAATCGGGCAAGAAGTCCAGCCCGATTTCGCTGATGCAGACCACTTTCTCCGAGTCCTCGGCCAGGGATTTCAGTTCCTCATACGTGGCCCCGTCAATCCGGTTGTAAGCCTGCATGGGGTGAATCCCCACGCCGGCGTACAGCATCTCGTATTCATTGGAAAGGTCGATGCACTTCTTTGTTGATTCGACTGTCGTCCCGGCTAGGACTACGAAGCCGACCCCAGCCTCTTCGGCCCGTTGCAATATCTCAGGCATCTCGTTGGTCGGGTAGTTGTCTATATGCGTGTGGCAGTCGCCGAGGATCAAGTTTTGCGGCATGGGTCTAGCTCCAGATTAAGGGGTTCAAAAGTGATCGTTCTTAGTTGCGAGCCCACTGCGAGAAGCAGAAACGTTGGACATTAGTAAAATTATACACTTGTTTGATGTTGGCTGTGCCTTGGGATCCGGGCAACGGGTCCTGCCAGTACCCACCCAATCCGTCGTTCCGGCCCTGAGCCATGATCCGGAAATGCTCTCTTAATTCTCTCCCATGGACAGGTTGATACGCCTTGAACCCCTCTGGGTCCCAACCAAGGCTGGAAGGACGAAGGGCGTGGACCCGCCCCCGCGAAGGACGCCCAAATTCACTCCCGTTTCTCCGCCAGAACCCCTTGGAATCACCCACTGTTCACGGTTACGATAATCGTTGACAGTAGTTGGCCGGAATGCTAGTATAATTGTCGACCTTTACAGTCAACAATAGTCCTGTTAACCTATTGTCCTTCGTACAAATCCTAGAGATATCTACAGGACCGCTTCTACCGGAGAGGATGAATAAATGACCACTCAGAGGGTCATCTCACGCGCGGACACCAGTTCAAGCGACCTGGATTCCGACTACAAGTGGGGATTCACCATTGATATCGACTCCGAGGTCGCGCCCAAGGGGCTGAGCGAGGATATCGTAAGGCTAATTTCTGCCAAAAAGGGTGAGCCCGAATGGATGCTGGAATGGCGCCTCAAGGCCTTCCGCCATTGGCTCCGTCTTAACCAAGAGGAACCGGCGTGGGCCAACATCCACCACCCCAAGATAGACTTCCAGGACATCTACTACTACGCCGCCCCTTCCAGTGGCAAGGACGCGCCCAAGAGCCTGGACGAAGTGGACCCCGAGATACTGGAAGCCTTCGACAAGCTGGGCATTCCATTGGCCGAGCGTGAGAAGCTGGCCGGAGTTGCGGTGGACGCCGTCTTGGACAGCGTTTCCGTGGCCACCACCTACCAGGAAACCCTGGAAAAGCAGGGCATCATCTTCTGCTCCATGAGCGAGGCGGTCCGGAACCACCCGGACCTGATCAAGAAATACCTCGGCTCGGTGGTCCCTTACGGCGACAACTTCTACGCCAGCCTCAACTCCGCTGTGTTCAGCGACGGCTCCTTCGCTTACATCCCCAAGGGAGTCCGCTGTCCCATGGAGTTGATGACCTACTTCAGGATCAACCAGGCCGATTCGGGCCAGTTCGAGCGCACGCTGATAGTCGCCGAGGAAGGCAGCTATGTCAGCTACCTGGAGGGCTGCACGGCCCCCGCTCGCAAGACACACCAGCTTCACGCCGCGGTTGTGGAATTGGTCGCGCTGGACGACGCCGAGATCAAGTATTCCACTCTCCAAAACTGGTTCCCGGGGGACCGGGACGGCAATGGCGGGGTGTACAACTTCGTCACCAAGCGGGGCAAGGCCGCCGGTAAGAACTCCAAGATTTCCTGGACCCAGGTGGAGACGGGCTCGGCCATCACTTGGAAGTACCCCAGCGTCATCCTGCAGGGCGACAACTCGGTGGGGGAGTTCTACTCCGTGGCGCTGGTCAACAACCACCAGCAGGCCGACACCGGCACCAAGATGATCCACATGGGCAAAAACACCAAGAGCACCATCGTGGCCAAGGGCATCTCTGCGGGCCAGGGCAACGCCACCTACCGGGGCCTGGTCAAGATTATGCCCACGGCAGACAATGCCAAGAATTTCACCCAGTGCGATTCCCTGCTCATCGGCGACAAGTGCGGGGCGCATACGGTGCCGTACATCGAGGTGCGCAACCCCACCGCCCAGATGGAACATGAAGCGTCCACGTCCAAGGTCAGCGACGACCAACTCTTCTACTGCCAGCAGCGGGGCATAGGGGTAGAGGACGCCCACTACATGATAATCAATGGCTTCTGCCGGGGCATCTTCCAGGAATTGCCCTTCGAGTTTGCTATGGAAGCGTCCCAGCTTTTGAAGGTGAGCCTGGAAGGAGCGGTGGGGTAACGGGTTTATCCAGGAGGGGGCGCGAAGTTTCACGAAGAGGAACAGGTTGGCCGGGGAGGTTGGTCGGTGCTTCGGACTTTCAAAGCTACGGTGGATGAAAACGGGAACGTGCGGCTGCTGGAGCCGGTGAAGCTGCCGGCGGAGTGCCATGTGCTTGTTACGGTGCTGGACGAAGAGATACGCGCGACCGTCGCGGGGATAACTCTCCTCAGCGAATCGGCCCTTGCGGAAGACTGGGACCGGCCGGAAGAGGTTGAAGCATGGGCCTATTTGTTAGAGGAAGAGAAGCAGGGACAGTAGTCATTGTTCCATATACGTTTTCAGATTTCTCGCGAGTGGAGCGTCGGCCCGCTGTCATCATAGCTCGAGCGGGCAGGAGAGATTGGCTTTTATGCCAGCTTACCACCAATTCTTATGCAGATAACCGGTCGATAGAATTGGATGGCAATAGTTTCGACACGGGTGCCCTGCGTTATACGAGCTATGCCCGGCCAGCCAAGTTGTTCACTGTCGAGCAGAATTTGGTGACACGGGAAGTGGGGGGTTCTAAAGGCGGGAGTATTCAACCGCTTGGTTGATTCGATAATAGACATACTTAACGGCAGCCGCAGGTGATGATGAACAACAACCAGCCAATGTTAGAAGTACACGACCTCCACGTGAAGGTTGCCGACTCCGACATCCTCAACGGTATAGATATCTCGGTCAACCCCGGGGAAGTCCATGCGATCATGGGTCCCAACGGCTCCGGAAAGAGCACGTTGGCCAACGTGCTGGCAGGCAGGCCGGAATACGAGGTGACCCAGGGCCGGGTAGTCTACCAGGGCAAGGACTTGCTGGCCATGGAGCCTGAACAACGCGCAAGGGAAGGCGTGTTCCTGGCGTTCCAATACCCGATGGAGCTTCCCGGCGTCCGTGCCTGGCAATTCCTCAAGGCCGCCGTGGACGCCCTTCGCGAGCACAAAGGCGAGGAAGAGCTAAGCGCGCGTGATTTCGACCGTATGCTCAGGGACAAGATCAAGATGGTCGAGATCGACCCGGACCTGGCGCGGCGCACCGTCAACGAAGGCTTTTCCGGCGGCGAGAAGAAGCGCAACGAAATTCTGCAAATGGCCATGCTGGAGCCCAAGCTGGCCGTGCTGGACGAGACCGACTCCGGCTTGGACATCGACGCCCTGCGCATCGTAGCCGACGGGGTAAACAAGCTCCGCAACGAGTCTAACGCCGTAGTTCTGGTGACCCACTACCAGAGGATGCTCAACTACATCACTCCTGATTACGTCCACGTATTGATGAATGGACGCATCGTCCGGTCCGGCGGCCCGGAGTTGGCCCACGAACTGGAGGCGAAGGGTTACGATTGGATCAGGGAGGCCGTCGAGGCAGAACCATAGCGCCAGTTGAATAAGGTAGTGCTCTTAAGCTGATTATGACCCAAACATTGGACAGGATAGAAACTTATCGCGCCGCGTTCCAGGCCTTATTGGACGGCCCGGCCGCTGGCGAGCCCGCGTGGCTGCGGGAACTGCGCATGGAGGCGTGGTCCCGGTTCACCGAGACCGGTTTCCCCACCGCCCGGCGGGGCAATGAAAGGTGGAAATACACCAACCTCCGGCCGTTGGCGGCTATTCCTTTCGAGTCCTCAAAGCCGGAAGACCCGTCCAACGGAATCGATGCCGGATCCGTCCGCCTGCTCGCTCCCTGGCATGACGACTGGACCAATCTGGTCTTCGTCGATGGCCGGTTCTCTGAAGACCTTTCCTCCATACCCTCGGGACAGGACGGCGTAGTCTCCGCCAGCCTGGCATCTGTTATCGCCCGCGGCGCGGAGACGGTCCAACCGGATATGGGAAAGCTCGCCGAATTCGCCGACGACGCTTTCGCCGCGTTAAACACTGCGCTCCTCTATGACGGCGCTGTCGTCCAGGTACCCGACGGCCTTAGCGTCTCGATACCAATTAACCTGGTGTTCATTACGTCCGATCAGTCAACCCCCCACGCAACCCACCCCCGGACATTTGTCCAGGTGGGTAATAACGCCCGGGTCACCCTGGTGGAAAGCTATGTGGGCCTGAGCAGTTCCCAGTATTTCACCAATGCCGTCCTGGAGATGCGCGTCGGGGACGGAGCACATGTCGATCACTATCGGTTGCTCATGGACACGCCGGAAGCGTTCCACGTCGGAACCAGCCGAGTGCTTCAGGGTCAGGATAGCTCGGTTAACTCTTCCTCCTTCACCACCGGCACTAAAATGGCCAGGAATGATTTCCTGGTCACACTCGACGCTTCCGGAGCGGTCTGCGACCTGAAGGGCTTATACGCCACCACGGGCAGCCAGCACATCGACAACCTGATCAACATCGACCATGCCAAACCTTACACCACCAGCAGGCTATTCTATAAAGGGATCCTCGCCGGGAAGTCCCGGGCCGTGTTCGGAGGCACCGTACTGGTGCGGAAGGACGCGCAGAAGGCCGACTCCCGCCAGACCGACAAGAACCTGGTCCTTTCCCACGAGGCCGAGGTGGACAGCAAGCCCGCTCTTCTGATCTACGCCGACGACGTTCAATGCGGTCATGGGGCCACGGCGGGACACATCGATCAGGACACCCTCTTCTACATGCAGAGCAGGGGGCTGGACAGGCCCACTGCCACCAGAATGTTGATCCAGGCCTTCGCCGCCGAAATCGTCGATACGGTTGGCGTAGAGCCGGTCCATCGTTTCCTGGACGGGGTATTCTCAGCAACCATCCCGACAGACACGGTCATATTCGGGGGCAAACCATGACCATCGGCAACGCTTCGCAAGGCTCGTCAGTCGTCGGCCCAGGTGTGGACATCGAGAGGGTACGCGCCGATTTCCCAATCCTTCGCCAGACCGTCAATGGCAAGCCCCTGGTCTACCTGGACAACGCTTCCACCAGCCAGAAGCCCCAGGCAGTCATCGACGCGCTGGTCCAGTATTACACTGCGGACAATTCGAATGTTCACCGGGGCGTCCATACTCTCAGCCAGCGGGCCACCGACCACTACGAGGAAGCTCGCATCAAGGTCCGCAACTTCCTCAACGCCGAGTTGGACCAGGAGATTATCTACGTCCGCGGCACTACCGAGGGCATAAACCTGGTCGCACATTCCTTTGGCCGGCAGAACGTAGGCGAAGGCGACGAGATTATTATCACCGCCATGGAGCACCACTCCAACATCGTCCCCTGGCAAATTCTGTGCCAGGAACGCGGCGCACACCTGAAGGTCATACCCATCAACGACCGGGGTGAGTTGCTGATGGACGAGTACGAAAGGTTGCTTAGCCCGAGGACCAAACTGGTGTCTATCGTCCACCAGTCAAACGCGCTCGGTACCATCAACCCCGCCAAGCAAATCATCGACATGGCCCACAGCCGGGGAGTCCCCGTCCTGCTTGACGGAGCCCAGTCCGTACAGCATATCACCATCGACGTGCGCGACCTCGACTGCGACTTCTTCGTATTTTCCGGCCATAAGCTCTATGGCCCGACCGGTATCGGCGTCCTCTATGGCAAAGCCGAATTGCTGGACTCGATGCCCCCTTACCAGGGCGGCGGAGAAATGATCAAGTCGGTGACCTTCGAGAAGACGATCTATAACGACTTGCCCCACAAGTTCGAGGCCGGGACCCCTGACATCTCCGGAGCCATCGGCCTGGGGACTGCCATTGATTACGTGTCCAACCTAGGCATGGACAACATCAAAGCCTACGAGCATGAACTTCTGGAATACGGGGCTGAGTGCCTTTCGAGCATTGAAGGCTTGCGTATAATAGGTACTGCCCGTGAGAAGGCCGGAGTGCTGTCCTTCGTGATGGAGGGCATCCACCCCCACGACATAGGTACAATCCTGGATACGGAAGGGATCGCGATACGGACCGGGCACCACTGCGCTCAACCGATAATGGACCGGTTCGAGATTCCCGCCACGGCCAGGGCGTCCCTGGGACTTTACAACACCAAAGAAGAGATAGATGCCCTCGTCAAGGGCATAGACCGGGCGATCGAGGTCTTCAGCTAATGTCCGATCTGAGCGAGCTTTACCAGGAAATCCTCCTGGAGCACAACAGCAAACCGCGAAACTTCCGCAAGCTGGAAGACGCCAACCGTTCCGCCGACGGCTTCAACCCCCTCTGTGGGGACAAGGTCGCGTTGTACCTGAAGCTGGATGGAGATGTCATCAGCGACGTCGGGTTTCAGGGCTCGGGATGCGCCATCTCCAGGGCTTCGGCCTCCATGCTCACACAGAGCATCAAGGGTTGCAGCGTCGAACGGGCCGAGGAGATTTTCGACGCCTTCCACCGGATGCTCACCAAACCCGGCGAAGAGCCCGACTACGATACCCTCGACGACCTGGAAAGCCTGGCTGGAGTGGCCGAGTTTCCCACTCGCATAAAATGCGCGATCCTGGCCTGGCACACGCTAAAGGCCGCGCTCGAGGGCCACGACGACTCCGTTACTACAGAGTAGCGGATAACATATCCGGCCGCATCCGCCAAATTGGGGGACCTACCGGGCAATGACCGCTTTATGCCGGCGAGCGCAAAGTGATTAGCTGGCATTTCTTCACGAAAGCCGGTGAAGCTTTGGCGGATGAGGACCTGCTATAAACATCCGAGAAGCTATGGGGGGCCTCGGCGCATATGATCAAAGCTCTAGCTGAGGCCAAAGGTTGGCAGCACAATGGCCATCGGGAGTTATTCCAGGTCGTTAAGCGGCTCGTTGACGAAACCGGAGATCAAGAGTTCAGGGGCCTCTTCGATATCGCGAATAGTCTTCACATAAATTTCTACGAAAACCGCATGGACGGCAAGTGGATCGAGAGTCGCACTGAACGGATTCGCGAGCTATTGGACAAGCTGGAGGCTTTGAAATAACTGGCCCTACCCTTCCGGGTCCTACATGAGCTACCATGCCTGACGTTCCGGATGTGACCCTCGACGGCCTCTATGGGGAGATGGTCCTCTACCACTACCGCAACCCCAGGAAACGTCAGCCTCTTGACGCCCCGGACCTGGAGGCCGAGGAGTTCAACCCCTTCTGCGGCGACCGTGTCATCTATCAACTCAAGCTGGACCACGCAGGGCGTGTGACCAACTCAAGCGCCCGGTCCGAAGGCTGTTCCATCATCCAAGCTTCGGCTTCCATGATGGCTCACATGTCCACCGGCAAGACCCTTCAGGAGCTCATGAAGCTCTCTGATCTGGTCCGGGATATGATGCAGGGAAGGTTGCCCGAGGATGAGGCCGCCGGATTAGATGACCTCCTCTCATTGCAAGCCGTCAGGCAATATCCTGTTCGCATCAAGTGCGCCCTGCTGCCCTGGACGGCGCTGGAAGAGGGCGTAGAAGCGTACCTCTCCCGTAAGGAAAGAGGCTAAGCCCCCCTTTCCCTACCCCTGTCCGGCGCGCAGCAGGCCCTTTAAGTAAGCGATGTGGCCTACGTGTTGGTAGACTTCTCCGATGATCTGGCGGCAGATGGCTCCGATGGACATTTCCGGCCGCTGGTCCCTCGGAACTATCGCGTAATCATCGTCTCCCAGTGTCTTGAGGTATTCCAGAGTCGCGGCTCGGACAACCTCTCCGTAGTTTAGAAGCTCCGGCAGGTCCAGGGCTGGGAATTGGGTCACCTGCTCCTGAGTGTGTCCGAAACCATTGTCCCGGGTGGGAAGACCGAACTTTGCGTTCCAACCTTCGCTTTCCCAAAGTTCGGTCTTCCGCTGGATGAAGAACTGGAACCACATGTCTTCCACGCGGAGCATGTGCCAAAGAATCCAGCCGATGGGGTTGGCTTCCGGCCCCGCCCGCCAGGCCATCTCCTCCGGGGTCAAGTCTTGCAAGGCCTCCAGCAGAAACTCCTGCTCCCTCTCCAGTGCGTCCGCTACGAACTCGTTAAGTTCCATGATGCCCTCCTTTAAGACCTGAGACGGAATGCTCCAACCCGTGCCCCGGGCTCTTGATGTCGAACAAGAGGCATCATATCACCTCCGCGCGGTGTGCTGATATCGGTGTGTGGACATCAAGGCATCCCCGTGCGCAACCTGACCATCGCCAAGGGAGCTTTCACAACACTCCCGGATTTCACCCCGGATATTTTAATGTCGCTTGGTCGTTGTTTAAGGAAAGGCTGGAGTATACACTGATAGCCGCCCTGCCTCCGGAACGCGGCGGCGGGCGCTGATCTGAATCAACAGGAGCAAACACAGATATGCCGGAAGTCACTTCACACGCGCCGGGCGCACCCTCTTGGGCCGAGCTTGACACCACCGACGAAACCGGCGCGCTTTCCTTCTACAGCGCCCTGTTCGGCTGGGACGACGACCCGCAGGAAATCATCCCCGGCTGGTACTACCACATGCAGAAGCTCAACGGACTGGAGGCTTCCTCCATATACCGGCAGAGCGATGAGGAGCTGGAACAGAACGTTCCGCCCCGCTGGAACATCTACTTCGCCGTGGAGAACGTGGACGCCACCGCCGAAGCCGTCGGGCAGAACGGCGGCTCAGTGGTCTTCGGTCCCATGGACGTTTTCGAGGCCGGGCGCATGGCTATGTGCCAGGACCCGCAGGGCGCGTACTTCGCCATCTGGCAGGCCAACCAGCATATCGGCTGCCGTGTCAAGGGCGAGACCGGCGCAATGTGCTGGAACGAACTGATGACTACCGATCGCGACGCCGCCATCGAGTTCTACATTAAGGTTCTGGGGCTGGAGCGCGGCCTGGTGGAGCAGCCTATCGAGTACGCCATGCTCCGGGCCGGCGGCGCCGAAGTCTGCGGCGTGATGCAGATTACCCCGGAAATGGGGGAGTTCCCGCCCTTCTGCACTGTATATTTCGGAGTGGCCGACGTGAACGCCGCACTGGAGCAGGCCCAATCGCTGGGCGCGTCGGTCTACGTCCCTCCCACCGACATCATCCCATACGAGGGCCAGCCGCCCATCGGCCGCTTCGCCGCCCTGGCCGACCCCCAGGGCGCGGCCTTCAGCGTCATGCAGGACCTCCCGCAACCGTAGGAGCGTCTGCCCCTCATTCCACTTCCCACCACTTCCCAGGGGGAGAAAGGCGCTCTCGGCAGTCCACTCTCCCTCTGCGAAAGGTTTACATCCTACCCCTGTCCTTGCGAGATGCGGGCTTGGTTGGCCCAGGCAACTGTGCGGGCTCGAGGCAGAGGTCTTCCATGAGGGCGGGCCGGTCTGCCGCACCCCGCACAGGCCAAGCAGGGCGAGACCGGCGCAACCCGGCCTATCGAGTACGCCATGCTGGAACCGTGACTAGTTCCCGCCCTTCGCCTGTATATTTCGAGTGGCCCACGCCGCACTGGAGCAGGCCCAATCGCTGGGCGCGTCGGTCTACGTCCCTCCCACCGCATACGAGGGCCAGCCGCCCATCGGCCGCTTCGCCGCCCTGGCCGACCCCCAGGGCGCGGCCTTCAGCGTCATGCAGGACCTCCCGCAACCGTAGGAGCGTCTGCCCCTCATTCCACTTCCCACCACTTCCCAGGGGGAGAAAGGCGCTCTCGGCAGTCCACTCTCCCTCTGCGAAAGGTTTACATCCTACCCCTGCGAGGCAGAGGGAGAGGGCATAACCCGGCCAATTGGAACCACTACGCCATTTCGACCAAGGTGTGCTCGTTGGCCAGCGGGAATTCCGGGTTGAAATCCCCAGCTATGTCCCCGGTGCAACCGAGTCTTGATTTAGACTGCTGACGCCTTGCCCCTTCCCACCTGCGGAGACCACCCGGTACCATAGGCATTGGCAATTGTCGGTCCCGGTCCAAATCCTCAACCGGTCACCCAGGCTCGATGTCCCAGAATGTCGCAT
Organism: Dehalococcoidia bacterium; assembly: GCA_965216155.1. GTDB lineage: Bacteria > Chloroflexota > Dehalococcoidia > Lucifugimonadales > UBA3495 > CATOSP01. The sequence goes on from CBDCFD010000005.1 coordinate 44,607, forward strand.
AATGACCCTGAACTATAAAAACCCAGTCTTGAACCGGCCACCCAGGCTCGATGTCGCAGAATGTCGCACAATGGCCCCAACTATAAAAAAACCCAGTCTTGCCGCCCGCCGGAGAATCGACCTGCCCGTGGCATCTCCTCCGGACCCAACCCCTGTAGGGACAACTCTTGTAGCTGCCCATTCTTGCCGGTTATCGTAGTGAAACGGTTAAGACGCCGCGGCCCTGGCCTTGTGCTAAACTGCATTGGCCATCGCCCGGACGGGCGCACCCTTGACCGGCGCGTTGGATTCCATGCACTTGCCCCGAAGGAGCCCAACTCATGGCCGAATCACTGATCACGGACGAGGTCCGAGCCCTAATCGGTCAGGAGACCGAGGCGGAGCGCAACCGGTTCCCCATCAGCGGCGAAATGGCCTTCGACGTGGCTGATGCGATTCAGGACGCCAATCCCCTTTACGTCGATGCTGAACACGCCGCCCGCAGCCGGTTCGGAGGTCTTCTATGTCCGCCGCTGGCGACTTGGAAGGATATCGCGCCTCCTGTGGGGTATTTCGGAGCGGGCCAGGAGTCCCACTTCCAGGTGCCGTTGCCCTTTAACAGCTACGGCCTAAACGGCGGCGCCGACTGGCAATTCCTGGCGCCCTCCTATGTCGGCCTGTGGATCACCCGGAAGTTCCGAATTCTCGATATTTTCGAAAAGCAGGGGCGGTCAGGTCCGCTGGTGTTCGTCGTGCGCCAGGAGGTGCAGACCGGCCAGAACGGCAATGTGGTGAACCAGGCCCGCCGCGTGAGCATTCACCGCGCCCTTCCCGCCGGGGAGGTACCCCTTCAGGTGGTCAATGCCAGAGATGGCCTGGTGACCGTGGACGTTTCTCCACCCAGTCCCGCCGAGGTCTCCACACGTCCTGTACCTTCTTCAACGGCCCAACGCCATTACGAAGACATTGATGTCGGGATGGACCTGCCGCCGGTTGTCAAAGGACCCCTGACAACCACCCACCTGGTGCGCTGGGCAGCGGCCAACGGCAACTACGCCAGGATTCATTGGGACCTTCCCTTCGCCCAGCTACGTCAGGGGTTGGCCAACGTCGTGGTCAACGGCTCGCTCAAGAACCAATACCTGGGCCAGCTAATGACCGATTTCGCCGGGGAGGAAGGCTGGTTCAAGCGGATCTACGTCGAACACCGGGGCATGGACTACCCCGGAGACGTAATCACGGCCTCCGGCCAGGTCACCGGCAAAGAGGAAAAGGACGGTTTCGGCTACGTCCATTGCCAGGTGGCGCTCCGTAACAGCCGTGGAGAGGAAACCGCTTCCGGCAGGGCAACAACGGTACTCCCGAAGCGCGGACAGGCCCTGCCTTTGACGTGGGAGGCGGAGGACTAATGTCCCTGGGTCTTCTCGAAGGCATCCGGGTACTGGACCTGGGGCCGGAAATAGCCGCCCCATTTTGTGCCCGGCTGCTGGCCGACTACGGCGCTGACGTTGTGAAGGTGGAACCTCCGGAAGCGGGCGACCCGGCCCGGCACATGGGCCCCTTCGCGGGCGATGAGCCCCACCGTGAAAAGAGCATCCCCTTCCTCTACCTGAACACCAACAAACGGGGCGTAACGCTGGATATCAATAGCCCCTCCGGCCAAGAGGCGCTGGCAGACCTGGTCAAAGGTGCGGACGTTGTAGTGCAGGGCTACCCGCCCGGAGTGTCCGAGACTCTCGGCCTGGACTACCAAACGTTCGAGAAGACCAACCCGGGCCTGGTGGTCACCTCCATCACCCCGTTCGGACTCACCGGCCCCTATCGGGATTTCTCGGCCACCGACATCGTCATGTGTGCCGTAAGCGGCCTGATGTACCACTCCGGAGACTCGGACCGGGAGCCATTGCGAAACGCCCTTAGCCAGTCGCTTTACGTGGCCGGGGCCAACGCCGCCGTCGCCACCGTGGCGGCCCTGTTTCACCGTATGACCACCGGGAGAGGCCAGCAGGTGGACGTGTCGGTGGTGGAATGTCTCGCCACCCACCTGGTCCAGGCAGCCCCGTTCTACGATTACATGGGCGCAATCAAAGGACGCCGCCAGGTCCGCGGCTCGGGATTTGAAGAGCTCATGCCGGCTCGCGACGGCTACGTGGTGCCCTCGGTACAGGGTTCGCAACCCTGGCCGGTGGTGGCGGAATTGATCGGCGGGGAGGCATTGCAAGCGAAGAGGTTCAAGTCGGGTGCGGGAAGAGTTGAATTCGGGGAGGAGCTGAGGGAGGTACTGATTGAAGCGCTGGCCAAATGGGACCGCAAACCGTTGTTCCAGGCTTCCGGCGAGAGGCGGCTCGTTTTCGGAATGGCCCAGGATGCCGGCGACCTGTTCGACTGCCCCCATCTGCGGGAGCGGGGATTCTACGTCGAGGTGGGCCACCCCGCCGCAGGCACTGCGGAATACCCCGGAATGGGTCCCTCACTATCGGAAGGTAGCTACGACATCCGGTACCCCGCACCCCTCCTCGGCCAGCACAACCGCGAGGTCTTCCAGGACGAATTGGGCTACGCCGACGAGAAACTGGCCGCATTGCAGGCGTCGAGGACGGTCTGATGGCAGCCATCCTGAATGGCAGTGAAAGGGCGCCCCTGGCGGGAATCCGGGTAGTCGACCTTAGCCGCGTCTTCGCTATGCCATTCGCGGCCTCCTACCTGGCCGACCTGGGAGCGGAAGTAATCAAGGTCGATACCTGCGACGTCAGGTTCATGGACACCACGCGCATCCTCAACGGACCCTACCCCGGCAACGACCCTGGCGACCTGTACTGGGAACGCGGCGGCACCTTCCAGACACTGAACCGGGGAAAGCGTAGCCTGACCCTGGACCTGCGGTCAGAAGCAGCCATAACAGTCCTCAAGGACCTAGTCCGCCTCAGCGACGTGGTCATAGAGAACTTCACCCCCAGGGTGATGCGGCGTTTCCGGCTGGACTACGCCAACCTGAAGGCGGTCAAGCCGGACCTGATAATGGTGTCCAACACCGGGTACGGTCACTCCGGCCCTTGGACCAATTTCGGGGCGATGGCCTCAGCCTTGGAACCCACCCACGGCGCTGGCGCGTTTATGGGATATCTCCACCCGGGGCCTGAAGGGGCGCCTCCCACGGCCGGGATTCCCAACAAGATCGGCAATTCATACACCGACTTCCTCGCCAGTCTCACGGCGGAACTGGCGGTGTTGACGTCCCTGATGCACCGGGCCAAGACCGGCAAAGGGATGTGGATCGACCTTGCCATGTACCCGGGGGGCGTGTCTTTCCTCGGCGAGGGAGTCCTTGACTATGCCTTTAACGGACGGCGCACCCGCCGCATGGGCAACCGCCACGAGAGTATGGCCCCCCACGGGTGCTATCCGTGTGTGGGTGAGGACGAATGGGCCGCCATCGCAGTGCGGAACAATTCGGATTGGGCTGCGCTCTGCCAGTGTATGGGGCAGTCACATTTAGCTGATGACCCGCGATTCGCCAATGCCGAATCACGCCTGCAACACCAGGACGAGTTGGACGCACTGGTGTCGGAGTGGATCGCCACGCTGAACCAATACCAGGTTATGGAACGCCTCCAGGGACTGGGCATACCGGCGGGTCCAGTGCTTAACGCCAGGGGGCTGCTAACCGATCCTCACATCCGGGCGCGAGGACTGTTTGAGCCAACGGTCCATCCCGGCGCTACCGGTCTGGGCAACCGCGAATACCTCGGACGCGGATGGAAGCTGTCCAGCTCCGAGGTCAAGATTCGAGGCCCGGCCCCGATGCTCGGAGAGGGCAACGAATACGTGCTGGGCGAGATAATAGGGCTGGGCTTCGCGGAGATTCAGGCATTGCGAGACGAAGGGGCCATCGGTGAATTTCCCACAGGCGGCTTCGTGCCAGGTGCGGTCTCCCTGGAGCGGCAGGTTGAGCTCGGTTGGACCGTCTCCTATGACCCCGACTTCCGCGAAATCCTGGACAACGGCGGCTAAAGCCCCACTTTCGCAAAAGGGGGTTGGGGGGGGGTCCCCCATCCTCCGCACCTGCCAAGCTGCAAACCGGAGACCGCCCCCGGCCATCACGAAGGGTTGCCGTTACTCTACTTGCCGTTACCCTAACTGAAGGGACTCCGGGGGAATTACCCCCCATTACGCGACCTGAAGCCCCAGCAACTCTTCCAGTAGCTGGAAAAAGCGCCCGCTGTCTACTTGCTCGCTGACGGACAAAGGTGGGTTATTTTCCTCCGGCAAGGTCGCGCCCAGTAGCTCCTCATCCTCCCATTCCACCCTCAAGCCCATCTTTCGAGTGGTCATGACTTCAGGGTCTAGGGCGGCCGCGACGGTCAGCGGGTCGTAGAACTCGAACCTCTCGCGGCGAGGGTCGCGGGCAAACCAGTTGGCGAGGATCTGAGAGGCCAACCTGCCCAGCCTATGCGTGGTTTTGACGCGCCCTGTATCCTCCCGGTTGATCGAAACCTGGCGGCATGCCCCAAGGTCCACCAACGTAATCCGCGGCACTCCGGACATCACCAGGTCGGCGGCGCAGGGATCACTCCAGATGTTGAACTCCGCATTACCGGTTACGTTGCCCGGCACGTCCACCGCTCCGCCCATGATGACCAGAGACTCCAACTTTTCCAGGGACCCCGGATGCCGCTCCAGTAGCGTCGCAAGGTTGGTCAGAGGACCCAGGGCGATTATGGTGAGACCATTGGGGGAGGCTATTAGGGATTCCGCTAGAAAGTCCGGGGCCCCTGCTGTGACCGGGAGGGTGACCGGGTCCGGCAACCGGCGGCCAAGCCCGTTCCGGCTGTGAAACCCGTAAGAATAGCGGTACCTGCCGCGGTAGGGACGCGCCGCCCCTGCAGCCACGGGCACATCATTGCGCCCCGCGTATTCCAACAGCGCAAGGGCGTTGCGCGTACCGCGGGCCAACGGTACGTTGCCTCCGACCGTGGTCAACCCCGCCAGGTCGATTGACGGGCAAGCCAAAGCCATCAGGATAGCTATGGCGTCGTCAACGCCCGGGTCGGTATCAATGATGACTCTGGTTTTTTCCATGCCCTATACCTGGCGCTCTTACGGCATTCTGTAATTGGCGAATGCCTTCAGCGCATCCAGCGACGTGTTGCGAAACCGGTACCCCGTTGCATCCTGCAGCTTCGCGGTACTCATGATGATAGGGTAGCGCACCAGGTCGAGGCCCACTGATGGAGCTTCCCGCTGGGTTCCCAGGGCCCATGAAAGCTGGACCAATGGGTATGCGAGGAACGCCGGGAGGCGGATAAGCCTACTTTCCAGCACATCGGCCAATTCCTCATAGTAGACCACGCCGTCCGCTGCGACGTTGAATATGCCCGGAAGTCTTCGCTTGATGAAAATGGTCATCACCCGGGCCAGGTCGTCCTCGTACACAAACTGCATCGGGGGATTGGCATTGGATACGCCCAGCAACCACCGGCGGAAAAGTCCTTCCGCCATCCGGTTATCGCTGGATGGACCGAGCGCGACGCAGGAGCGCAGCACCGTGACGGCTTTGTCTTCGTACTGAGCGGCGAAGTCTCTGAGGAGCTGTTCCGAAAGGTATTTGTCATAGCCGTAGGCGAAATCGGCCGGAGGCCGCATCGGCGCTTCGCCGGTCAAAGGAATCGGGTTGTCAGCGTGGGCGCCGTATACGGTGTGGGAGCTGAGGTAAATTATATGGTCCACCTGCGCTTTGACGCAGGCATCCAGCACGTGCCCCAGTGCGTCCAAATTCGCCTGCCTCACGGCGTTGATCTCCCGGCGGCTGCGCCCCCGCCCGTAAATAAACGCCAGGTGGACCATTGTGGAGACGCGGTGCCGGGCCAGAATCTCTTCTATGGGCCCAGTGACATCCATGCGGAACGACGCCATGTTGTGGATGGGAGCCGGAGGAGGCATGGAATCTATGGCCACCAGCTTGCCGATGCTTTCCTCGTCCTCCAGCGTGCGTAGCAGGCGCGCGCCGACGAAACCCGAAGACCCGGTGACCGCCACCGCTCTCGGAGCCTCGTTCATCCGGCCAGCCCGGTCTGCCCCTGCCCCGAGGCAATGTCCTCAAAGTCGAACCGCAGCAGTCCCAACCCGGGGACACGAAAACCCAACTCCACCCGGTGGGGTCCGTCGGACAATGAAACGTTTTCCGCCATCACCGATGTCTCGCTATGGAGGACCAGGCAGAAGGGGTTTTCTTTAGTAATAAGGTCGAAGCGCCGGACGCCATCCTGGCCGCCAAAGAAGCACGATTCCAAGGCCAGTTCTTGACCGTCCAGGGTCAAGGGTACCATCTGCTCGGCATATCCCGAGCCCAGATCATTTCGCAGCCGGAATTCAAATCCGGTGCAGGTGTTTCGCAAAGTGCCTCGCACGTAGAGTTTCCGCAGTAAAAAGGTGGGGACCGATAGCATCCGCCGCTCCCGGACATGGCCCGTCCTGAATAAGGTTGTTGAGGGCTGGGCCCAGGCGTCCGAGACGGGCCGAGGCCAGTCCTGTAGTCGAGATGCTAGCCGCGAGAAGCCTGGCGGCGCATCCGAAAGAGCTGCTGCTCCACGGCTATTATATCCGGTGGCAGAGGGTTTGCCCCACCAGGGCCGAACGCCTGGGCCAGCACGAAGATATGGGCCACCCGTTCCACCAGGTCACACACCTCCAGAGCGTCCCAAATCTCGCCGCCAACTCCAACTACTCCGTGGTTCCGCAGCAATACCGCGTTCCGTTCGCCCATGGTGCGGGCGGCGATCAGAGCCAGTTCTTCCGAGCCGGGAAAAGCATAGCCTCCGATGGGAATTCCGCCTCCTATGTGGAACACCATCTCGTCAACTATTGGAGGTATCTCCCGGCCCGCCACCGCCGCGGCTGAGGCGCAAAGCGAGTGAGTATGCACCACGGCGTCGACGTCCTCCCTGGTGCGGTAGATTTCCAGATGCAGAGCGGTCTCGGAGGACGGCGCGAGGCCATCGGACACCGGATCGCCGGAGAGGTCCACTACCACCAGTTCGTCGGGTTGCAGGCGATAGTACGGACGCTGGGTAGGCGTCACCAGCAACAGACCCTCTTCCAAGTCCCCTTCCAGCCGGAGACTGGCGTTACCGCTGTAGGCCCCTACAAGCCCGCGGCGGTACATCTCCCCGCAGGCTGCATGCAACTCCAGGCGCTGGCTTTCCCACTTATCCAATGTTGACACACCCTCCCGTCTCTATCTTACGCTGCCTGCTTCGTGAGATCAGCGCGGGGGAGAGACCTGCTCGTATATGTCGAACCATCTCCGGTAGTGCTGGCGGTACTCCACGGAGCGCCCTGCGTCCGGCGTGAAGACGTCAAACGCACGCGGTTGCGACTCTAGAGCCTCACGCATGTCCCCGTATCTCCCCGCGGCTACCCAGGCAGCGGCGCAGGCGCCCAACGAGCTAACTTGCGAGTGAACACTTCGATGGACCTGAACTTCGAGGAGCGAACCAAGAGTCTCTGCCAGCACGTCGCTGCGGCCAAGCGCACCTCCCATATAAACGCGGGACGCGGCATATCCCGCCACGGCAGATGCGGTTTCCAGGTTGGCCTTAGCGCTATAAGCCACACTTTCCAGGTAGCTGCGGATGATCTGCCCCGCGTCCGCCTCTTGAAATGTCAGCGGGGTTGGAAAGATGATTCCGCCCAGCCGGAGCCCGGCGCTGGGTGCGGTTATGGGTCCTGGCCCCAATAGCGAGACCACGCCATCGCTGCCCGGTGGAGACTGGCGGGCTAAATCTTCCGCCGCCGCGTAGGCGAGTCCTCCTCCGATGATCCGGAGTAGCCAGCTATACCCCCGCCCCACGTCTCCCAGGTTGGCCTGCACGGTATGGAGCCCGCCGGCTGGATATGGGTCTACCCACGTGCGCTGCAGCCCCGCGTCCAACCGTGCGGACTTAGTCAACACCTGAACACTCCCGCTCCAACCCAATAGCACTCCGGTCTCTCCGGGCGCGGCCAACCCCATTCCCATGAGACCGGAAAGGTTGTCGGAATCCGCCAGGGTCACGGGTGTGCCAGCCACCAGGCCCCAATCTTCGCCTACCTCGGGTGTCAGACCGGCAAACGGGACTCCGGCGGCAATTTGAGGGGGCGCTAATTCAACTGGGAACCCCAACCGTTGGAGCAACGCTGTTATGTTTTCATGCCCGCCCAGCCCCGATATGCCGAGGCCGCAATCTAGTCCGGCGGCTCCCACGGGCTGACCCGTCATTCGCCAGGCCAGCCAACCGGCGATTGAAAGGACTTTGCTCGCGGCTTCCACGGCGCCCGGCTGATAGGACTGCAACCATCTCAGCCTTGCCGGGACCATGAGCATGGATGGAAAGTGGCCCGTCTCCCGGTAGATTTCGCCGCCGGCTTCCTCGTCCAGCGCCGCGCCCTCGAAAACCGCGCGGAGATCGATGTTGGGCCCGCAGTATAACTCACGGCCGCATTTGTCCAGAAGCACAGTCCCCTGCCCCTGGCTGGTCACTCCAATGGCCGAGACCTGGCCGCCGGCGGCGTTAACCGTCTTGCAGACCTGGCGTACAAGTCTGCCCGCCGTATCCCAGACACGTTCAGCGTGGAACTCACGGGCTAAGGGTGGGCCGCCTTCGGGACAGAAATACTCCAGGGGAGCTTCGGCTTGGGCTGCAACCCGGCCCAGGCCGTCTTGCAGCAGGCAATGGAGAGTCGAGGTCCCGAAATCTAGACCAAGGACGTACTTAACCAAAGTCCTTCCAGGCCGCCGAATTCACCAGATTCTCCGGTCTGTCACCCCGGAGGAACCGGGCGATGTCCTCGACTACCATCCAGGAGTGACGGCCAACCGTTTCCAGGGTCGCGCCCCCCACATGCGGGGTCAACACCACGTTGTCCAGCCCGAGGAGCGGGCTATTGGGGGTGATCGGGTGGGTCTGAAACACGTCCAGGGCCAGACCTCCCAGGTGACCGGAGCGGAGCGCGTCCACCAGCGCCGCTTCGTCGAAAACCGGGTAAGCGCTGGTATTTACAATGCGGCACCCCGGCTTTGTGGCTTCCAACACTTCCCGGTCCAACAGCCCTCGTGTGCCGGGTCCATCGGGTACGTTCACCGAGATGTAATCTGACACCCGCACCAATTTCGGGAGACAGCCCACCAACCTGGCGGAAAGCTGTTCTGGCCGCTCTTCCAAATAAGGCCCGTATGGCAAGTAGGGGTCATACGCCAGGACTCGCATGTCGAACGCTTCGGCCAACCGCGCCACCTTGCGTCCCACAACCCCCAGGCCGACGATCCCAAGGGTCTTTCCGGAAAGCTCCCGCTCTTGAGTGAGCATTTCGATATAGGGAGCGGCCGGCGACTGCCAACGGCCGGTCTTGACCCGTGAATCCAGATTGAGAATTTGCCTCGAAAGGGCCAGCATCAGGCCGATGGTCAACTCCGCCACCGCCTGGGCGTTCCTGCCCGGCGCATTGACCACTGCCACTCCGCACCGGGTGGCGGCGTCCACGTCGACGTGGGCCACGCTGGTCCGGGTGACTGCCACCAGCCTCAAGCCGGGGGACTGCTGGAAAAGCTCTTCGGGCAGAAAGTCGGCCTCCACCACCAGCACGGAGACTCCTTCCCTTTCCATTCGCCGCGCCAGGACTTCCGGGTCTACGAGGCGCTGGGTATCGGTCCAACTCTCGTAGGTCACCGGGAGCAGTTCGCTCAACGCATCCAGCGCCTCGTAGGTCATGGGCGCAAGGACCAGCGCTCCCATACTAACTTGCGGCCGCCTGGAGCTGGATGGAAGCGTAAGAAAGAAGGGCACGCCGTACGCCACGATTAACCACTGCCAAGGGACAAGATGCTGCCCAACCAGGTCTGGGCGGTTACGCGCATCTTTACCGCCGTGGTCAGGGAGATCCGCCGTTGGAGCACATCGAACCCGGAAGCCTCGATTTGGTCTAGGAGTTTGCTGTAGACCTGTCCGAGCACCGCGGGGCAAGCGCGGGTCCGCGGCGATAGGTAGGGGAGGAGTTGGAAGCCGCTTTTGAAGTAACCACGGGCGCGTTCGGCCTGGAATCTCATCAGATTGACGAAGCCGTCGTTGACGATGCCCTTCTCCAGTTCCCGTTCCGAGTAACCGAAGCGGGTCATCTCGTCCTGGGGCAAGTAGATACGTCCTAGCCCGAAGTCTTCCCCCACGTCGCGGCAGATATTGGTCAATTGCATCGCCAACCCCAGGTCGATGGCGTAGGGTTTGGCCGCAGGGTCTTTATAACCGAATATCTGCATACAAATGAGCCCCACGACCGAGGCCACCTGGTAGCAATACTCGCGCAGGTCTTCAAAGGTCTCGTACCTCTGTTGAACTAGGTCGCGTTCCATTCCCCGGAGGAGTTCGTTGAAATACTCTTGCGGGATGTCGTAGGTCTGGGCAACGTCCGCCAAAGCCAGGGAAAGGTGGTTATCGCACCTGTCGTAGTATGCTCCGTCCAGGCTGGTCCGAAGCTGAGCAAGCCGGGCCAGCTTCTCTTCGATGGAGCTTGCGGCGTCCACGGCGTCGTCGCAATGACGGCAAAAGGCGTAGGCAACATAGATGGCGCGCCGCTGTGGGCCTGGCAGGGTCAATATCGCGTAGAAGAAGTTCTTGGCTTCCCGGCGGGTTATGGCGCGGCCCTCTTCGTAGCCTAGCTCAAGGTCGGTCACGGCGCCGCCTTCTCCTGCTGCCGGTGGAGATTCTATTCGCCGACGACCTAGGCCATCACTTCCCTGGGGCGGGGATGATCCAGCTCGACAAAGAAGACGCTTCTGGTATCGGCCGACCTGCATCATACCATCTATGATGGGCACAGTCTCGCTGGTGCCCATGATTAGCAGGGCAATCGCATCTAAATTTTAGACATAGTTTAGAATATGGGCCACTCTTGCAATTGGAGCGGCCTCATGGAGAATAGGCCCGTATCCCCGCTGACCGAACAGTTCTCAAATCTGAAAGACCCCCGGATTGATCGAACCAAGCGGCACAAGCTAATCGACATAGTAACCATTGCCATCTGCGCCGTCGTGTGTGGGGCTGATACCTGTGTAGATGTGGAGTTGTTCGGCAAGTCAAAGAAGGAATGGCTCAGCGGGATACTCGATCTGCCCAACGGCATCCCGTCGCACGACACCTTCGGCCGGGTCTTTGCGATGTTGGACGCCAAGCAGTTCGAGGCCGGCTTCATCGAATGGGTTCGGAGGGTGAGCAATGTGACGCAAGGACAGATCGTAGCCATCGACGGCAAGACAGTCCGGCGTTCCCATGACAAACGTATTGGCAAGGGAGCAATTCACATGGTGAGCGCCTGGGCCTCGGCCCATCGCATGATTCTGGGTCAGACCAAGGTGGATGCCAAATCCAATGAGATAACGGCCATACCAGAGTTGCTGCGAGTGCTGGAGGTGCCGGGGTGCATTGTCACCATAGACGCGATGGGCTGCCAGAAGGAGATTGCCCAGACCATCACCGGGCAAGGGGCTGACTACGTACTGGCACTCAAGGAGAACCAGCCACAGCTATATCAGGACGTGAAGGACACATTCAACCTCGCGCGCCAGGCAGAATTTTCCAGTATACCCCACGATTTCCATGAAACTCTGGAAAAGAGTCATGGTCGAATCGAGACTGGACGATGCTGGACTATCTCTGACCCGGACCTTATAAGCTATCTGGATGACCGCCGGCAGTGGAAAAAGCTCAACAGCATCGCAATGGTGGAATCCAGGAGAGAAGTTGATGGCAAAGTATCTGTCGAGTCTCGATTTTACATATCCAGTCTGCCTGGCGACTCCGGCGTAATGCTGAATGCTGTCCGCGGACATTGGGGTATCGAGAACTCAGTCCATTGGGTTCTCGATATCGCCTTCCGTGAGGACGAGAGCAGAGTCAGGAAGGGCGACGCAGCCGAGAACCTCTCAGTTCTGCGCCGCATGACCCTTAACATGCTCAAGCACGAGACCACCTCCAAGGGCGGCATCGCCGCCAAGCGTAAGCGGGCGGGCTGGGACACCGAATATCTACTCAAGGTGCTGGTTCAATAAGATGCAATTGCCCTGCCATGATTAGATGTTGCAGGTGAGCATGCCCATTGGGCGATTCATTTTCAGTCATGTTGACCGTGCGAATTGTGAAGTTGTTGTGCTGATACCCCGCATGACGCGGGGATATTTTCTCCAGGAAATTCTTCATGTCCTCCAGTAGCAGGGGCTCGTTCTCGTTGATCTTGACCGCCGCCGTGGTGTGCTTAGAGTAGACCACCACGAAACCATTGTAGACTCCTGATTCGGCAACACATTCGCCTACCCAGCCGGTGATGTCTATGAACTGAGGGGCCTGCTCGGTGTTTATCTGAAGGCAAAAAGACTTCGCTTTCATATCACTGGAATCCCTTCGTTGGCGTGGCTAGTCCCAGGTTGAGACCGGCGCTGCCGGTCTGCGGAGGGTGCTCCTCGGAGCGCGCCACCCTGGAATACCTCCCCAGGGCCATCAGCGGCCAGTAGTTACGGTACATGTGATAATTGATCATGAACCCGGCCGGCATATCCAGCCCTTGGAACCCGAATTCGCCGGGCTTCGGCAACCTCTTGGGCGGTTCCCCCTGCCGGTACCCCGGAAACCCGGTGCCCGTGAAGTATGGTTCATTCCATGTTCCGTCCCGGTTCTGCGTCCGTATCAGGTAACCCGCGCCCCGGTGGAGGGCCATTCGACCCCGGTCCGGAAGATTGCCGGCCGCCTCCCCCGCCGCCATCAGCCCCATCAGCGCCCAGGCGGTCTGCGAGGCAGTGCTTGGCCCCACACCTCGCAGAGACGGGTCCACATATGAGCCGCAGCTCTCTCCCCAGCCGCCGTCATCGTTCTGATGGCTGAGCAGCCATTCCACGGCACGGCTGACGTAGGGCTGGTCCATCTGCTCGTTTACAGCGTCGAGTGCCGTGAGCACGGCGCACACTCCGTAAATGTGGTTGACGCCCCACCTGCCATACCAGGAGCCGTCCTCTTCCTGCTCGCGCCGGATGTATTCGTAGGCACGCCGCGCAAATGGGAAGTCCCGTTGGTAGCCCAGCTTGCCCAGCATCTCAAGTATGTGGGCCGTGACGTCGACACTGCTGGGGTCCAGCACCTCGCCGAAGTCGGAAAACGGAAGCCTGCTGACATAGGCGCGGTTGTTGTTCTTGTCGAACGCCCCCCAGCCGCCGCTGTTGCTCTGAAGGGCAAGCACCCAGTTCACGCCTCTCTTGATAGCTAGCTCCCGCCGGGGTTCCTCCTCGGGTTCCAACCGGGCCATTTCCAGGGCCATAAGCACTTCGGCGGTATCATCAATGTCCGGGTACCGGTCGTTGTGGAACTCGAACGCCCACCCGCCTGGTTCGGCGTTCTTGGCCCTGACCTGCCAGTCGCCCGGCTCCAGGATCTGCTGGTCCAGCAACCAACGGGTGGACTTTTGGACCATCGGATCACTCGGGCTAATCCCCGAATCCAGCAGCGCAATCTGGGCCAGGCACGTATCCCAAACTGGGGAGATGCAGCCCTGAAGGAACAGGGTTTCCGCGTCCTCCACAACATGTTCGTCCAGACCGTTAAACCCCTTTTCGATCACCTCATGGTCGGATGGGAAACCCATGTGGTGCAGTGCGATCAGCGAATAGACCCAGGGCGGCTGGATGCCGGCCCACCCCCCGTTAGCCTCCTGATGGGACAATATCCAGTCCACCACCTTGCGCTCGGCGGTCCTCCGGAAGGGGTGAATTGGCAGCCGCTGGTAAACGCCTATAGCCTTGTTCAGGAGATATAGCCACTTGGCCCAGCCCCAGCCGCAGCGAGGCTTCGGCAGGGAGTAGTCGGTCTCCTGGCGCGGCTGGGGAAACAACTCGTCCAGGTTGGCCCATTCCGGTACCGCGCAGGTCGGGTGTCTGCTCAACACAATGAGCAGCGCCACCACGGTAGGTCTCGCCCAACTGGCGAAGTCGTAGACGCTAAAGGGCAGGGACGGCGGGACCAGGATCAATTCCGGCGGCATGTGAGGCAGGCCCCGCCAGTCCCATTGACCGAACAGGGCCAGCCATATCTTGGTGAATACCCGCGTGCCGGGAACGCCGCCCCTCGAAAGAATGAACTCCCGGGCCCTGGCCATCTCGTCGGAACTGGCGGGGACACCGGCCAGCTTGAGGGCGAAGTAACATTCGACCGATGTGCTCAGGTCTCCCGGCGCGCCGTAGTAGAGGCCCCAGGAACCGTCTTCCCGCTGGGCGTTCAGGATGGAGCGGCGGATTTTGTTCCACCGGTCCCTGTTCTCTTTGCTGAGAAACAGGGACAACATCAGGTACTCAGCTTCCATGGTGGGGTTGGACTCCAGCCGGCCCCACCAGTAACCGTCCTCATATTGATTGGCGCGGAAAAAGCCTTGCGAACGGCTGATCGCGCCGCGTAGCGCGTCCATTGATGGCACGGGGCTGCTGTCGTGATGGCTGACGCTCAATTCAGGCAACCCGACCCGGAGCGTAACCGTAGTCGCGGAACCAGTTGACGGCCCTCTCCAACGCGGTCTCCAGCGGGCTTTGAGGTTGGCCCAATTCCCTCACGGCTTTGTCACAATCGACATACATCGGCTCTTTTGCGATTCTCAACCCTTCAAGGGGAATCCGGGGGTCCCGCCCCATCAGCTTTCCCTCGATAGCCTGGTCCAAGTAACCTGCGGAGATGGCCAGCCAGTAGGGCATCTTGAACCGGGGAGCCTTCAAACCGGTGAGGGTCTGGAGCATCGTGAAAAGCTCCTTCAGACTCACGTTCCGGTTACCGAGAAGGTATCTGTGGCCCGGCTGGCCCTTCTCCATTGCCAGTATGTGCCCGGCGGCCACGTCTCTCACGTCCACCAGGTTCAGGCCCGTGGCAAGGTAGGCTGGCATATTTTTCCGAAGAAAATCCAACAGTATTTTTCCTGTTGGGGTCGGTTTCACGTCCCAGGGTCCCACCGGGGCGGTGGGGTTGACGATGACTACGGGCAGACCCTTGGAAGCCATGTCCAACGCCACCTGTTCGGCCTGGTATTTGGACTTCTTATAATGTCCCACCAGATGGCTTGGCTCTACCGGTGATTGCTCGTTCGCCAATCCCGAAGCCGAATACCCGATGGTGGACACGGTGCTGGTGTATACCACACGGGACACCTGACCCCTTTGCGCGGCCTCCAACACATTCCGCGTACCCTCAACGTTTGTCCTGCGCACCAACCCCGGCTGTCTTGTCCAGAAAGTGTATGCGGCGGCGCAGTGGAATACTGCATCGCAACCTTGCACAGCCCTGTCAACCGATTCCGCGTCGAGGATATCGCCGGGAGTCTGCTCTACCTTGATGCCTTCGATTGTTAATGTGTTGCTACCCGGCCTGACCAGCGCCCGCACCTCGTAACCGCGTTTGCTGAGCAGCCTGGTCAAGTTGCCTCCGATGAACCCCGTTGCGCCGGTTACGAGGACTTTCATCTCAGTGGTCAGTGGCCAATGGCTGGCGGCTAGTCACTGACCACTGACCCCCAGGTAGGAAACCGCGAAACGGGCGAGGACCCTCTGGCATTGGCGCATCTGGTCCGCAACACCGAGGAGTCTAGGTATCCTCCAGGGCCGAATGACAGCGCCGATTGTCGCGGTCCGGCGAGAGCGTGCCAACGTAGGCAGGTACGCGGGAAGGTCTTGCCCGGCCAGGTCCAGCACGACCCGTGCGGCGAGAAAAGGGACTCCGGCTTCCGCCGCGGCTTCGGCCACCCAGCAGTCTTCCATGTTGACCGACGCTACCGGATAGTGGCGCGCCAACTCCAACTTCTCAGCGGACGTTGAGATCAGCCGGTCCACCGTCAGCGAGTCGGTTGGAGAAACTTCCAGTCCCGCTTCCGAAGCGGCCTTTACCCCCAGGTCGAACATTTTGCCGTCCGCTGCCCTGGCCGGGGCCAACTGCTGTTTGCTCCCCGCCCCGGTCCCGTTCTCTTGCTCTGCTCGCTGTCCCGTGGGAGTGACGTTTGCCTGGTGGAACCGGGAGGCGAGCACCAGGTCGCCGGTGCGGAGCGCCGGGTCAACCGCCCCGGCAAAACCCAGGAACAACAACTCCTGGATAGGCTCCCCAGTCTGGTTTGCGTCATGACGGGAGAGTAACGCGTCCACATTATTCCGGCTGTTGGCTTTCCCTATCCCTATAACATACAACTCCGGCTGCCCGCTGGCCATCCTGCCGACGCCGCGACTGGCAAGCTCGGGCCGGAGTCTCGCAAGTTCCTGCTCCATGCTGGCGACGATGGCTAACACGGGATAAAATGCGGCCTCACCCGGCGGTGATCCCACCCTTGTGGGCGGCGCCTGACTTGATAAGAGTGGCCCAGTCTTTGGGGGTGGTAACAGCCTGGAATATGGTGGCCGACTCAAACCCGCAGTGCATCATGCAGTTGGCGCAGCGAGGGTCTTTCCCCACGCCGTACCGGTCCCACAGGCCATCATCGTATAGCTCATTAACGTCCTCGACGTGCTCGTCGGCCAGGGGATAGCAGGGTTTCCGCCATCCCATTACCGTGTAGGTGGGGTTGGACCAAGCGGTGCACTGATACTCCCGGTCACCCTTTAAGAAGTTGAGGTAGAGGGGGTTGTTGTAGAACTTGATCCCTTCGGCATGGGCCGGGTCGAGCAAGTCCTGGAACATCGAATGAGACTCGCGGCGGGTCAAGAAAAGATCCTGGTCCGGTGCGTCTTCGAAATCGTAACCCGGAGAGATCATCGACCCCTCGACGCCTATATCTCCCACCAAGCGGAACATCTCCCGCAGGTCTTCCACGTCGCTGCTACGGAATATGGTGGTGTTGGTGCAGACCCGGTAACCCCGGCTCAAGGCCAAGCCGATACCCTCGACGGCGCGCTTGAACACGCCCTTCCGGGCCACGGACTCATCGTGCTTCTCCTCCATGCCGTCCATGTGGACGACCCAGCAGAAATACTTGGAGGGCGGGACTTTATCGAGCATCCGTTCCAGCAAAAGCCCGTTGGTGCAACAGAAGACGAAGTATTTCTCCGCCACCAACCGGTTAATGATCTCGTCGATTCGGGGGTGAATCGTAGGCTCACCGCCTGCAATGGATACGATGGGCGCTCCCGATTCACGCACGGCCGCCAATGCCTCGTCCACGGGCATCATCTTGTCCAGGACCGGCTTGTATTCCCTGATGCGCCCGCAGCCGATACAGGCCAGGTTGCACATCTCAAGGGGTTCCAGCATGGTTACCAAGGGGAACTTCTTGCGCCCCTTGAGCCGGTTCTTCAAGATGTACCACGCCAACCGCACCGACAACTCTATGGGCCGCTGGGGGTGTTCTGTCTGCGCCGGTCCGTCTCCCGGGTTTGACCTGTTCTTTAGTTTAGCCATCAGTATTGCCTGCGAGAGAGAAAGTCTATCAACTCTTCGGCTTCCTTCGCGGCCCAGTCCGGTAGTGGGACCGGTTTCAGGGCCTTCAAAGCATCTTCCGCGCTGGCTTCGGTCAAGACTTGCGACTGCTCCATGGCCCCCACTTCTTCCAGCACTTCCAGCACCCGTTCCACGTCCTGGTCGTCCAGTTCCTCTTGACTGTAGATACGGTTCAACTCGTCCAGCGATTGCCCTTTGGCCTCGCTGAAGGCGTAGACCACCGGAAACGACTTTTTTCTTCTGCGGATGTCGTTGCCCGCCGCCTTGCCGGTAGTGGACTCGTTTCCCCAGATACCCAGATAATCGTCCCTGATCTGGAACGCCCGGCCCAAGCCGTTTCCGAACTTGGAAAAGGCATCGTAGACTACCGGGTCGTCGGTGGCCAGAAGCGCCCCAATCTGCAGGCCGCTGCGGATCAGCGCCCCGGTCTTGTAGGCAATCATCTGGAGGTAGTCATCGGTGCCTATGCGGGTGCTGGACTCGAACTGCAGGTCCAGGCACTGGCCTTGGATCATCTCCAGATAGCTGTCGGTCAAGATTTGCGACACCCTTAGGACAGTGGCCGCGGGGATTTCATTCCGTGCCGTACCCAGCAGAGCCGTATCGCCGATGGTGTGCAAGGCATTGCCCGCCACCAGTGCCTTTGGTATGCCCCAGATGGACCAAACTGTAGCCTGATGGCGGCGCTCAGAGTCCATGTCCTGTATGTCGTCGTGGATCAGGGAGAAGTTGTGGATCAACTCCAATGCGGCAGCAGCCGGAAGGGCCCTGGCAGGGTCTTCTTGAAGGGCCTCGCATGCAAACAGGCAGAGGGTTGGCCGCAAGGCTTTGCCCTGGGAGAGGGGGGTTATTGCTGGAGTACCCTCGCGGTCCACCCAACCCAGATGGTAGCGGAGAAGGAGGTACGGCCCGGCCTCTCCCGGACTGGGGACGCAGCGGGTAAGCTCTTGTTCGACCAGCCCTTTGTACCTGTCGAACATCTCCGGAAGTGTGGGCCCATTGTCCATGCGAACCATGGAATTCTCGACGGGACCTCTAGTCTCTTGATTTCCAGTCATCAGCCGGAATCAAGGGGACGCCTGCTCCGCAGCTTGGTTCTTAGGATACATCGCCTGACGATGCGAGGCATCCTAGCAAACGCCCGTCATGAGTGTCAAGCAATTTTGGCCCGGGTATCCGCATGACTGGAAGAGATGGCTAGGGGTTAGATTGACTTCCACCGTGAGAAAATTGCGAAACTCCACTGCCCCCCATCCGTCGCTCCCGCGAAAGCGGGAGCCCAGAGCTATCGTAGTGGTTTCCCGCTTTCGCGGGAAAGACGAGTTGGTATTTTCGTAGTGATACAGGCCAGTATCTGGCGAAGCACAACGTTTCGCAATTTTCTCCACCGTGACGTGCTTGCCTCGGCGATGGGGCCTGGGTATGATGATTTCCTGCGCCCTGGAGGCGGATATCCTGTATACGTGGAACCCTGGGAGTGAAGTTATGGGTGACAAGCTGCAACAAGGGGACCGGTTCCCTTCCCTGACCCTAAACCTGATAAACGGTGACCAGATCACTTTACCCGAACAAGCGCCCTCACGGTACACTGCGCTCCTCTTCTACCGGGGACACTGGTGATGGTACTGTGCTCGGCAGTTGGCCGAATGGGAAGCATCCAAGTCCCAGCTCACCGAGCTTGGAGTCACCGTCTTGGCGGCTAGTGTGGACGACCTCGAACACGCTAAGGAGATGGCTGGGAAGGGCCTCAGCTTCCCCGTTGCTCATGGCTTAACGCAGGAGGAATCCGGGACCATTGGCGCGTGGTGGTCCGGCGACCGGGGCGGATTTATCCAACCGGCGGAGTTCCTGTTGGGCAGGGGAGGCGTTGTCCTCGGCGCAATGTACGCGTCCGGGCCGGTGGGCCGCATGGGCGTCGACGAAGCGGTGCATCTGATCACCGGCCGGGAAAACCGGCGGCGGCAAGAGGAACAGGGGTCAGCCTAAAGACCGGGTGGAGAGGCGTTTGACGATGAGCGAGCAGCGGAACGACCAGCAGATGGTAGACACCATGGAGGCCGTGTGGCAGTCTATCGACGGCCTCTGCGCTGGCTTGAGCGAGACCCAGTGGAAGACGGTCACCGACTGCCCAGGATGGTCGGTGCAGGACCAGCTTTCCCACCTCGCGGGCAGTGAAAACGGGCTGTTGGGACGGCCCAGGCCGGACCACACGGTTCCAACCTTGACCCATATCAAGAACGATGTCGGGGCCAACAACGAAATCGTCGTGGACTACCGGCGTCCGTGGTCTGGAGCACAAGTGCTGGAAGACTTCCGGGAGACAACCGGAGAGCGGCTGAAGGTCCTGCGGGCCATGGGCCCAGGCGACTTCGATGCCGCCGCTCAGACGCCCATCGGTCCCGGCACTCAGCGGGACTACCTGGCGATCCGGATTTTCGACGCCTGGGTCCACGAGCAGGACATGCGCCGCGCGTTGGGCATCCCCGGCGATTTGGACGGGCCGGTGGCGGAACATTCAGTGGGCCGGATGGCGATGGCCGTCCCCTACATCGTGGGCAGAAAGGTCCAGCCGCCCGACGGGACTACCGTGGTCGTGGAAGTCACTGGAGGAGAGGGCCGCGTCCTCCCCGTTGCCATGCAGGGCGCCAGGGCCAATCCTCTCGACTCGGTACCCGAATCCCCGGACGCGAGACTGTCGATGGACGTGGAAACGTTCCTATGCCTCTGTTGCGGCCGTTGGGACCCTGCGGGGACTATTGAGTCCGGGAGGGTGCAAATCTCAGGAGACCGCGCCCTGGGTGAGTCCATCGCCCGGGAAATGAACATCATGATCTGATCCTCGGCTGCGCGGGCCATTCCCTTCGCCTGTCAGGGAGAAGACTTGGATGAGTGGGAAATGTACCAGGGCTACCCTCCCTGGTTCGAGCGAGGGACGCCCCTAAACTTTCTCTAGCGGTGAGAAGGTACCAACGCCCGCGTGTGAAACAATTCTGCGCCGGCCTATTTCGACGGGAACCGGGCGCAGAGCATGTCCAGTATCAACCGGGCCGCCACTTGCACCGTCAACTCCGACGAGTCGTAGGGCGGGGCTACTTCCACCATGTCGAACGCCACCAGCGGATGGCCGTTCGCCCCCGGCTTGCTCAACAGGGCGTTCAGGCAGTCCCGCACCTCGTGGTAGAAAAGGCCGCCCGTCTCAGGGGTGCCCGTTCCCGGTGCAAGGCTGGGGTCCATAACGTCGATGTCGAAGGTGATGTACAGGTTCTCTGCGGACGGGATCAGGTCCGCCACTGCCTGGGGTCCCAAGTCGCGGAACCGGTTACTGCTTATGATAAGGGAGCCGTCATTGATCGCCTCCTCGTAGGGCTTACGCCGCGCCGCCCGAATGCCCACCGAAGTGATGTGGTTGACGAAAGGCAACTCCCGGCAGCGCCTGATCGGGCTGCCGTGGGTGAACAAGACGCCCTGGACGTCGTGGGTGTAGTCCAAGTGGGCGTCGAAGTGGACGATGTTCAGCGGCCCGAACTTGCTCAGCCCCCGCACCACCGGGAAGGTGATGGCATGATCGCCCCCCACAACCACCGGGAAAGCGCCCCGCTCGACAACCTGCTCGACAGCCTTGGTCAGCTTGTCGAAGTTCCGCACCACCTCCGACGGGACGACCGTGATGTTGCCGCAGTCGGCCATGCGCACGCCGCGAAGAAGCTCGTCCTGGGCGTCAACGTCGAAAAACCCCTCGGCCTGGCTCTGGCGTCCGTAGGGATCGGCGTAGGAGTAGGTGCGGGGGGCGTCGCGGATCGCGTCGGGGCCGTAGCGGGCTCCCGGCCTTCCCATGGTCCCCTGGTCGAAGGGCACGCCGATAATGGCCACGTCGGCGTCAAGCTGGCTCAGGTCGTCGCAAAGGGGCGCCTTGAAAAAACTCCGGGGCTGCGCCCGGATAATGGGCCATTCCTCTTCCGGGGGCTGGTTATTTTGGGCGGTAGGGTCTTGCTGCGTCATTGTTCCCTTCCTTCCGGTTCCTGCTACAATCGGCCCAATCGGCCAATGGGGGTACGGGCATGGCTATGCCAGGAACACCTGAGAAGTATACAGAAATGAGTCAACGTTATATCCAGCAGGCAGAGGAGGAATTTCAGAAAGGAGACCTTACACAGGCGTCGGAGAAGGCTTGGGGCGCGGTGGCTCTGGCCGTAAAGTCCATTGCGGAACAGAGAGGCTGGCTTCACAACCGCCACGACCTGCTCTATGCTATCTCCGAGCAAGTCGCCGACGAGATGGGACGGCGCAATTTGACCAATCTGTTCCGCAGCGCCGGTCAATTGCACGTTAACTACTACGAAGAATGGATGTTGGAGGGCCATGTGCGGGGCGCCATCGACGACGCCAAGACCTACTTGCAGGAATTGGAAGCAATCCAGGCCGCGCCGCCGCCAACATTCGTCCCCCAAACCCCGGCGCAAGCCGCCCGGCTGCGAAGGCTCACCGCGCCCTAGAAAGGCGGCTTGAAACCGTCCTTCCCCGCGCCCAACTCCGGCAGCGCGTCATTCAAGACCTGGAACACCATTTCGTAGTCCTCAAGGTACTTGTCGCGGAAGGAATCCCGGTCACAGCCCAACTTCTCGGCCATCAGGTCGAAAGCCTTGTCTCGGGTGCCGGCCAGGAACTTGCCCCGCTGGAAGTGGAAGGGTTGGGCGATGAACTTCTGGACGCCGGTATCAAGCAGGCTATCGGCGAAGGCGTAGGGACTGCTGACCAGCAGCAGCGGCGTCATGGTGATGCAGGCGTCAACGCCCGCTGCCTGCACCGCGCCGATGGCCCGCAGCCGCGCCGGGTTGGACGGGCAGAAGGGTTCAAAAGTGCGCCGGATGTCCTCGTCGTCGGTGGTAACGGTCATGTTCACCTGCACCCGCCCTCCGTTCTCTTCGATGCGGCGGAACAGGTCGCAATCCCGAACCACGTCCGGGCTGCGGGTCTGGACAACCAGCTTGGGCTTGTGTCCATCCGCCATTACCTCCAGCAAGCGGCGGGTCAGCCGCAACTCCCGCTCCACCGGCTGATAGGGGTCGGTAACGCTGCTCATGTAAATCAGCTTGCCGTCCAGCGACTCCGGGCGCCTTTTCAGCCGCTTCTCCAGCAACTCGACGGCGTTCTCCTTGACGCTGACCCAATAGCCCCAACTGTCCCGCTTCGCAACGTCGCGGCTGAAAAAGGCGGCGTAGCAGTAGGTACAGCCGAAGGAGCAACCGCTGTAGGGGTTCAGGGTAAAGTCGTAGGCGTCCATGAACCCAGTGGCGCGGGTCAGGATTTCGCGGGCGGGGTTGTAAGCTACCGCGGTTTCACCGATGTGGGTAGGGTGCTGGACCACCGTTGGCTCGTATGCGACGGCAATCTCTTCGATACCAGCAGAGTGGGCGGTGTCGGCGAGTGTGTCTGCCGACGGCATAGGTATGTGATTGTCGAACAGGGAAGGTTGTATGGTCATTTCTACGTCACCTCTGTCTAGTCAGTCGCATTGAACACCGGGAACTGAATTTTATCCAATGGCGATTGTCATACAAGTTTCAGTTCGGATACTTGACCTTCCCACGCGTAACCTTTGTCGAGCAACACATTTGCTCGGTTCTTTTTGAGTTTTCGTACAGTACCCTCTCCGAAACCTGTGATACGAACTCGGTCGCCAACGGATATTCTTTCAGGTTCACGGAAGACTTTGCCCTCGTCAGAGTTGACAGCCGGAGGATTCTGCATAGCATCTTTGGAATTCCGGTAAGCACCCAGAGTTCTCCAAGGCAAGTTTCCACGCTGGCGTTCCTTGTAGACAGCTTGTTGTGCCTCTATCACACGCTGAGCGCGTCGCAACTCAGATTCATCATGGCGCTGGCGTTCCTCCATTGTCCGCATGGCGAGTCGCTGATTATGCTCGATCAGCCGCTGGCGTTCCTTCGCAGCCTGCTGGGGGGCCATGCGTTCATACTCTATACGGAGTCGGCGTTCCTCCTCGGCCTGCTGAGCCGCTAAACGTTCGGCCTCATCCTGGCGCTGGCGCAATTCCTCAGCCCGCTGAACTGCCAACTGCTCGACTTCGGCAGCACGCAGGTAATTCGGTGCATAAATCAAGAAGGCAGTTTCATCAACTTTCCAATCCCGGAATATCTGGCGATAATTATTGGGGAAGAATCCCCATTCTCGGCACATCTGCGCCAACTTCGCGTTTGTTGCAGATTGCGGAAAAGTAGGCAGTTCGGGTTGAAGTTTCAATGTCTTCAGATCGGTTCTCGGGAATGGTGAGGCGTCTAGGGCAATTTGTACGTTGCCATACGCTGGATGATCCTGATTGTAGTAGCAAGTGACTGCCCCAACTACAGGATGAATTATCTTGCGAAGGTGTCGGAGAACAGGTTGAACGACGTTCACGTTGGAGCGGTAAATCACGTGTAGAGCGGTCAGCCAATTATCGGCTCCTGGCATAGGCACTATCTTTGTCAAATCCGTATGTGCCACAGTGCCATTTTGTACCAATCCGCACGCAGCGGACAGCGCCGAGCCAGGTAAATGGAGGTTCACGTATGTCGCAAATTCATTCCAAAGCTTTAGACCAATCTCAATCATCGCGTGGCTATTATCTATCGAATCTATTCTCACATCTGAAACCTGCTGTCCTTGATGCAGGGCATCAGCTAGTGCCAGTGTTACTCCGAACTGCATGGCCAACGATCCGCACCCAAAGTCTACAACTCGCAGTGTGTTCGTTTCTCCTAAAAAATGCGGTTGGCTTCTCTCGTGGATCGAATGTGTTCGACTATCGAGAATGCGATATTGATGTGAGCTAACTGATATTGAACTGCATAAAACAATGCTACAAGAGGGTCTGCATAATCGGGTGATCTGAGGAATCGCAGCCCTTCGAGGGACCTTCTTGCATCGGAAACCCAGTCCAATCTCTGGTTAGAGCTCAACCCTTCTGTCAGACGGTAGAATTCCGTTTCGGCTACTTGCAAAACAATCTGCTCTACAATACCCACCACAGTTCGTTTATCTCGTTCGTTCAAGTTTAGTTCCTCACAGGTGTTTCCGTATCAGCGGTATAGTGGCTGACGTTCTCACGTCTTCTGCCCACTCCGCTGGCATCCACTCCCCGAACCACGCCAGCGTCCCCCCATTATCTCCGGCGCTAACTGTCATGCGTTACTCGCCAATTGCTCGTTTAATTCTCTGGGAGTGATTATCGGAACGGAAAACTCCGATGACAGGCTGAGCAGGTCGGTATCGCTTGTTACGAGGGCGTCTGCGCCGTCGGCCAGGGCCAGCTTTAGAAATGGAATGTCGTTGGGGTCGCGGCAATCGGGCACTGTCAGAGACTCCGGGACCGCAATTGTCTCTGTCCAAGGCAGATAGGTGTCTAACAGGAGCCCTTGTTGCTCCGCTGTTAGTCCGAACTGCGCATATGAGAGCACTCGCTTCAATTCCGCTATGGTGTCGCAACTTATCAGTGGAATGATGCCCCCCAACCGCCATGCCTGCCGTATCCAGAGAATACTAGGGCAGGGACAAGGACGCTGGTGTCGATAACCACCCTCAACCGCTGTTGCCCCGCCGCGCCCAGGCGATCGCTTCCTCCACATCCGCCTCGGTTATACCCCGTTTCGCCAACTTCTCCCTTACCGCGTCCGCCGGAGAGACATGAACGGGCGTAAGCACAATGCAGCCGTTCTTTTTAGTCACGTCGAAATACTCTATCCCGCCAAAGACTGCCTCCGCCTCTTCCAGGAAAGTTAGCTGGTTTGCGCCAGTCCGTTTTGCAAGCATGTCGATTTCCCCGGCAAGTCCCTGGAACAATGAGCCTTTGCCGTCATTATAATTTATTGGTCCCGCTGGCGGGACATAGTGGAACCGTCACACTCCCACTACCCCTTACCAATGCTCCCCGTACCGCGGCGATGTGTTCCCTGGGATTCACCTGGTCAGCGCCTGCATGTTCTCGATGAAACTCTGGACTGCATCGCGGCAGTCGTCCAATTCGTATGGTCTCATAAAATTGTGTCGGGCGTTGTCGAGAAGGTACTCGGCGGCCCCGAACTCTCCACCCAGGTCCGGGTCATAGCCGCGCTCTTTGCCCAGATATTCGGCGGCGTCTCCCAGGTCACTGGGGGTTTCGTGGGGCCAGCCTCGCTGTTTGGCGACGATGGCGACCAGCGAGGCGGCGGCGTCCCAGAGCTTTTGCGAGCCGAGGCGGACATCACCGGCGTCAAAGGCCCGGTCAGCCTCTTTGACGATGTTACGGGCAGCCTGGATATGTTCCGGCGTCAGCATGGTTGAGAATACTCCCTTTTGGGGACTAACCATCCGGTGGGCGGTCGAATTCGGATTCCGCGAACCTTGCGGGCCTCTAACGCGCCGGCATCCACTCCCCGAACCACCCCAACGTCTCCGCCATAACCCCCGGCGCCAATTGTTATGTGCTACTCGCCAGTTGCTCGTCTAATTCTCTGGGGGTGATTATTGGAACGGAGAACTCCGGCGCCAGAGCGAGAATGTCGTTGTCACCTGTCACCTGTCACCTGTCACCTGTCACCAGAGAGTCGGCATTACCGGCCAGCGCCAGTTCGAGGAACGGGCGGTCGCGTGGATCTCGGCAGTTGGGTACACTCAACAATTCCGGCACGGTAATCATCTCGCACCAGGGTAGATAGTCATCTAACAGGTCTGTTTGTTCTTCGACGGTCAGACTGAGTTTCGGGTACGAAAGCACTCGAACTAATTCTGCGGTGGTATAGGCGCTTCGCAACAGCAATATGACGCCCGACTGCCATGATGTCCGAATCCAAGACAATGACCGTTGCGGAAACCGAAGCGCTGAAACGGTCACGTTGGTGTCAAGGACCAGCCGCAACCGTTTGTTTACTCCCGGCGGGCCCAAGCCACTGCGTCGGCAATGTCATCCTCGGTGATTCCTATCCGATCCAGCTTTTCGCGCACGGCATCGGCACGAGTGCGGGTTACGGGAGTAAGCAGAATGCGGCCGTTTTCCTCGGTGACATCGAAATACTCGGCCCCTTCGAAAACGGCGGCTAGCTCGTTGGGCAAGATTAGATGGTTTTTGCCGGTCAGTTTCGCGAGCATGGCATAGATACCTCAACCAATGAAATCAGAGGGGCGAAATCCAATATATCACGTTCGAAATCTTCTTCTGACGCCCCTACAAATACTCCCCAAACCACGCCAGCGTCTCCGCCATGACCTCCGAAAAAGCCGGTTCCGCGTAAACCTCGTAATGCCCATACCCCTTCAGCACCACCAACTTCTTGGGTTCCCCGGCATGGGCGTAAAGCTGCTCCGACTCCTCGGGGAGGACCAGCCGGTCGTTGTCGCTGGTTATGAACAGTATTGGCCTTGGGGAAATCTTGTCCACGATCCACTCGGGGTTGAAGCCCAGAGTGTCGTCCACATACTCGATAGGGGGATGGTGCCCACCGCCGCCGGGTTGTTGCGGCGGGCGGCTGCGGCCAACTCCGCCGATTGGCGGTCTGGGAGCAGGATGTCGCTCCGGTCCACGTATTCTAACTCCCCTGTGGTGGCGCGTTTTACCCGGTCCTCGGCGGAACGCTCCAACAGGTCGTACCATTCGTCCACCCGTCGGACACGGCTCATCCAGCGAGCGCCGTTTCCGACGCCAACCACGCTCACGATGCACTTGGCCCGCTGGTCCACCGCTCCGACCCAGGAAACCGTCGCGCCGCCGTAGCTGGTCCCGTAGAGGCCGATGCGCTCGTCGTCCACCTCGGGCTGGCAGGCCCAGGAAGGTGATCGCCGCCTGCACGTCCATCACGCGGCTGTAGGGAGCCAGGCGGTTCCGCGTTCCCTCGCTGTCGCCCCAACCCTTGTAGTCAAAGGTCATAGCCACATACCCGGCCCGGTTCAGGGCATTGGCGTTGTCCGGCAAGTAGAGGTCCTTGACCCCCGTGTAGCCGTGGCACAAGAGGACGGCGATCCGCTTCTCTCCGGGAGTCAAATCGTCGGGCGCGTAGACATCCCCGTATAGCTTGAAACCCTCGCTGTAGAACTCCACCGGACGCTTCATGGCACATCGCCTCCCGCTGGCAAGTTATATAGGCATTTTGCACTAGGGGCATTGTACAATGGCCGCAATCTTTTCCAGACCGGGGTGTGGTAATGACGACGAATCCGAAGTTGTTGACTGCGGAAGACTTGCTTGAACTGTACAGCAAGGGAGTCCGGGGCGAGTTGATTCAGGGGGTGCTTTGCGAGACGATGCCTGCGGGTGGACAGCACGGAAAGATAGCGGCCATCCTAATATACAAATTGATGAACATCATTCTGCCTCAAAGATTGGGTACTGTTATCGGCACCGATGCCGGCGTCCTGTTGGACCGCAACCCGGATGTTGTCAGGGTGCCGGACGTCGCCTTTTTCTCAGTCGAGAAGTTGGCGTTGGACGCAGTCATTACCGGATATTACGAGGTGGTCCCCGACCTCGTGGTCGAGATTGTATCCCCCGGCACTACAAACGTAGAAAGCTACGACAAGGTCCGCATGTGGCTGAGTTTCGGCGTGTCGATAGTGTGGGAAGTTTTCCCCAGCCGCCGCTCCGTGAACGTATACCAACTCAACCGCCCCACCATCATACTTGATGAGGACGACACGCTGGACGGCGGCGAGGTCCTGCCCGGTTTCAGTTGTCCGGTGCGGGAGATTTTCGACCTGTAATAGTAAATTTAGAAGCCAATTCCCGGAACGCCAGAAACCAGCCCTGCCAGCACCTCACACCGTAACGCCGGTGAAGTTGAAACCGTTGATCTTGAGGGCGGGGACACAGGTGGTGAAACCCACTTCGTTGAGGCACAGCTTTGTGTCGTTGCCAACGGCTTCGACGTTGGCCAGGGCCTCCACGAAAGACTGGGTGAACCGCAGGTCTTTAACCGGACGGCTGATGCGTCCGTCTTCAATGAGGAATGTGCCGTCGCGGGTCATTCCTGTGACTACGCAGCCCCGGTTATGCACCTGCCGGATGTAGTGGAACCTGGTAACGTACAGGCCCTGCTTGGTGGACGCGATCATCTGCTCCATCGGGACATCACCGGTCTTCATGAACAGGTTACTCGCCAGGGGTCCTCCGGAAAATGAGAACTGGTGGCCGGTGGACTCCAGTCCCTCCTTTCCGGCGGTGTAGGAGTTGTAGACGGGCGACCCCACGACACCGTCCTGGACGATGTGGGTGAGGCGCCTGGGCACACCCTCGGCGTCGAACGGATTGGGCCATCCGGCCCTATTGAAACCGTCGTCCCAGATGGACACAAGGGGGCTCATGGCCTGGGTGTCCCGCAGGCCGCTCATCCAGCTTCGCCCGTCCTGGACCGCCTGTGCCCCCATCCCGTACTGGCTCAGGGCGCTGATCAGGTCATCCACCGCGTAGGGGTCCAAGACTACAGTGTACTGGCCTGGCTCGACTATTCCGGGGTTTCGGCCATCCCTGGCCTTCCCGGCAGCCTCCTGAGCCAGGGCCGCCGCGTCAACTTCCGCGACTCGCCACGAGCCTCCCTTGGACCAGCCGGCAGAATCGCCGCTCATCACAGTAATAAGAAATCCGGCGAAGGTGGTGGCATGGTACGCCCGTGCTCCCTTGGTGCTCATCGCCGCCGTTTCCTGGACTCCCGAGCGGCAGAAGCCCGAAGAATCCAGACCTTCGGCCACGGTCTCGCCACACGCTATGGCCACCACCTCGGCACGGTCCGGGGGGCTGAACGATGCGGTATCTTCATCGAACGTCGGCACCTGGGGCGGAGAGGCGGGGGTCGGAAGACCCAAAAAGTGCGGGTCATCGGGCATCAGCAATGCGTTGAGCCGGGCGCTCCGGGCCGCCTTGGCGATTCCCGCATCGCTCAGATCGTTGGTAGTGGCCCGCCCTTGACGCTGGCCTTCAACGGCGCGGATGTGAAGCTGCGCGTTCCCATGTGACACGTTTTGATGGATGGTATTCGCCGCGAAACGGGTGAGGCCAAGGTCCTGCACCACCAGGTATGCGTCAGCGTCCTGAGCTCCTGATGCTTCGAGCGCCAGCCGGAGGACGGATTCGCACCTGTCCCGGCCTATCATCGCAGCACACCGACCCGGACGTTGCGGAACCGCGCCGGGGCCGCGCCATGACCGGTATGGCCCAGTTGTCCCGGCTGCCCCTTTCCGCAGTGGGGTTCGCCCCACATCTGCCAATGGTCCGAATTGCAAACGGCGTCGCAGGAATTCCAAAACTCGGGCGTAATGCCGGTGTAGGTGCAGTTGCGCAGCATCCGGCCCAGCTTACCGTTCTTGATTTCCCGGCCCATCTCGGTGCCGAACTGGAAATTGTAACGCCGGTCGTCGATGGACCAAGAGCGGTTCATCTCCATATATATCCCATCGTCGGTGTCGGCGACCAGGTCGTCGAGGCTCCACTCCCCCGGCTCTAGGCTCACATTGTTCATGCGGACCAGGGGAATGCGGTTCCACGAGGCGGCGCGCATGCAGCCGTTGGAAACCAGTCCCAACCGCCCCGCAGTTTCCCGCGACATGAGGTACCCGGTGAATTCTCCGCGCCGCACAATGGGGGTAGACTGGGCCGGCACACCCTCATCGTCCCAGCCGAACGCGCCCAAGCCGGGGAGGCGGATGCTGTCTGCCGTAATGTTGACCGCCTCCGAGGCGTAGCGGAAATTGTTTAACTTCTCGGGAGTCAGAAACGAAGTGCCCGCGAAGGCCGCTTCTGCCCCCAGCACCCGGTCAAGCTCGATTGCGTGTCCGCACGACTCATGCACCTGGAGGGCTAGTTGCGCCCCGCCAATAATGATGGTGGTGACTTTGTCGCTGGGGCATGGGTCCGCAGTCAGCAGCTCAACGGCCTCGCTGGCGACACGCTCAGCGTGTTGAGGCAACTCCATAGCGGTGATGTATTCCCAGCCCGCGCACCCTTGCTGGCGGCCCGGTGACTGAGGGTAGGAGCGGCGTTGCACTTCTCCGTGGCCGGTGGCAGTGACCTGGATGCCGCCGCCGGCCTCGAAGATCGTTTGTTCTACAAACGCGCCTTCCGTGTTGGCGAAGGTCTTATGCTCCCGGATGAATATCAGGTTGCCCTGCCGGGACCGGACGCCTTTGACGAACCCCATCATGGCGTCAGCCTCCAACAAGAGGGCAAGTTTATCATCAGGAGACACGGCGAATGGGTCGACCTTTACCGGGGTGATGTAGAGGCCGCGGCTGGTGACGGGAGGACCGAGGTTCACCGGCTCACCTCCGAGGCGCGACGAGGCTCTCCCGATCTGCATGGCGAGGTCGGTTACTCGTTCGATCTCAGGTGGGGTGAGGTCGTTGCTGGATGCGAACCCCCAACAGCCGTCGACTAACACCCGGACCCCGAAGCCGAAGGACTCGTCCACAGCGACGGTCTCGACGACACCGTTGCGTACACCGTACCGTTCCTGGTCGGTGCGGACCACGCGGATGTCCGCGTAGGTTGCCCCTTTGATCTGGGCCGAGTTGAGGGCCCTGGAGAGGAGATCATCCATAGCCGATTCTACCAGCCACTCAATTTCTAGCCGTGAGGCAGCAACCCCTCGTCTATCATCGCCTTGATCGCTCCGTCGGCGGCCTCCAGGCTCTGGTCGATGTCGGCCTCGGTGTGGACGCCGGACAGGACTCCGCTGGTGCGAGACATCAGGTCTACTCCGCGCACTTGCAGGGCCTGCCGAAAGGCGCTCTGGATCGCTGGGGGAGCGCTCTTCAGGGTATTGGCGTCCAGCCCCTCGATAGTGCTTCCGCCGAAGTAAACGTGGAAGGTCGAGGACTCGCCGTAGACCGTAGCGGCGACTTCGTAGCGTGACATGATTTCGCGTAGTCCAACGCGCAACCGCTCCGCCATCCTGTCGGCGGTGTCCTGCATCTCTCCGGTAGCCGCGATGGCCAAGGCGGCGTTGCCCGTGGCGGCGCAATACGGGTTTGCGTTGAACGTGCCGCCGTGCAAGACGCGCTGGTACCGGTCGTGGCCGCTGTCGCCGGTCTGCTCCATCACCTGCATGATGTCGCCGCGCCCGGCCACCGCCCCGCCGGGGAGGCCGCCGGTGAGTATCTTGGCCAGCGTGCAAAGATCGGGGTCGATCCCCAACCTCTGCTGCAACCCGCCGGGGCTCCAGCGGAAGCCGGTAATGACCTCGTCCAAAATCATCACCACGCCGTACTGACGGGTGAGGCGGCGGACGCCTTCCAGGAAACCGGGTTGGAGGGGCACCGTGCCGTAGGAGGCTCCCGAACCTTCCGTGATCACGCCGGCTATGTCGTTCCGGGAGGCGAGGGCCTGCTCCAGGGCTTCGAGGTCCGGAGGAAGCACCATTACCGAGTCAATCGCGCCCTGGGGAATTCCGATGGAAGCGGGAACGTCAAACGGGGCCAGGTTGCCCGGCATGGCGTAATCGTGCCAACCGTGGTAGTGCGACTCCCACCGGATGATCTTTTCCTTGCCCGTGTAAGCCCTGGCCACGCGCATGGCCAGCATGGTGGACTCGGCGCCCGAACCCACGAACCGGACCTTGTCGGCGCAGGGAATGAGGTTGTGGACCTTCTCGCCCCACTCCAGCATCGCCTCGACTGGAGCGCCGTAGTGGGAGCCGTCGGGCAGCGCCCGTTGCAGGGCTTCGACCACAGCCGGGTGAGAATGTCCCAGCAGCAGCGACGCGGAACCTAGTCCGTAGTCCACGTATTCGTTACCGTCTACGTCCCATTTGCGCGGGCCCTGTCCTCTGGCGATGGCAATGGGGAACGGCTCGGCAACGTAGCCGTCATGTCCCGCGCCCCCGGATGGGAATATCTCCTTGAACTTAGGGTAGAGTTCCGCGGACCGGGGGTTCTTGCTGATGTACTCTTCTCTAATCGATCCGGGCATGGCTTCCTCCTCTCCGATTAGTGGTCGAGACTGGCTCGAATCCCGTTGAATCAGGCCGGAGTTGAATCTGGTTCGTAATGTACAGCAATAGGCATGACCACGCCAGTATTGGCGAGTCCATGCCTGACTCCCGGACGGGTGCCGGTGCAGTCCTCTTTGGCAAGAACCGGTACCATATCCCTTCCCATGAAAATAACAGTTGTCATACGCTTACCTGGCCTTCACAAGGCGACGGGTAATTCCGGGCCGGGCCGGAGTCCCCGGAGTCCAAGGAGGGCATGAGAAATAGACGCGGCTGATGGTGGATGATTCCGGGTCCGGCTCAACTCCGGAGCGACGGGGTGGGGGCGTGGGTCTAGCGTGGACTGACCGAGGGCGGCGCGGTGGTGTGAGAGTGCGGGAGAAAATTGCGAAACTCCCCGGCTGGGCTTGCTACCGCTGATGGAGGACGAATACCGTCAAAATGTCAGACGAACTCCCCTTACCCTCATTGGCCGATGAATCCTGTTCACGCTATTTTTCTTCTGTCTCTTCGGCAACTGAAGAGTTTCGCAATTTTCTCAGAGCCTGTTTACAATCTCTTCAGGATTAGCGTCGCGAAGGCAAGAACCACCATTTGCAGACTGGTATTCAGCTTTCTCTCGCAGTTCTTCCAGAGTCGGCGGCACTTCTCCAGCCAGGCAAAGGATCGCTCCACCACCCATCCCCCCGTCTTCACGGGGGCTAAAGGCAGGCAGCACCACGAAGGTGTGCAGTTCATTGCGTTTCACCACTTCCACCGAGGCTCCCAACAGGCTCTGTACCGCCACGGCAAAGGGCTTCCCGGTGTAACCCCCATCGACCAGCACGTTCTGCACCCGGCTCAGGCCGGCCTGGCGTTGGTCAAACATCGCCAAAGCCCCAGCCCGGCCGGTAACGTTGGCGGTGGTCACGTGAATCGCATGGGGCAACCCCTGCGTGTCCACCGCGATGTGACGCTTGATCCCGGACACCTTCTTGCCCGCGTCATAGCCCTTGTGCTCGGCGCTGTCAGTGTTCCTGACGCTCTGGGCGTCCACGATGCAGAAACTGGTCTGCTCTTTTCGACCATTGCTCCGTCGGGCCGTGCCAACCGATTTTTTTAAGACCTGCTCCAGAATGGATTCTTGCTCCGGGCCGGGCCGCTCACTCCATTGCCGGAAATACTTGTAGCCAGTGCGCCAAT
Organism: Dehalococcoidia bacterium; assembly: GCA_965216155.1. GTDB lineage: Bacteria > Chloroflexota > Dehalococcoidia > Lucifugimonadales > UBA3495 > CATOSP01. The sequence goes on from CBDCFD010000005.1 coordinate 78,181, forward strand.
CCGGGAAGTCCGCAGGCAGCATCCGCCACTGGCACCCGCTTTTCAGGAGGTACAGCACCCCGCAGAAAACGTCGTACAAGTCCACGGTGCGGGGCTTGGTCCGTCGGCGGGCCGCCTCCAACGTGGGAAGAATCCGGGTAAATTGCTCCCGGCTAATGTCGCTGGGATAGGAATGAGACATGATTACCCTGCCTTGGTAATAGTCTCAACTTAACATATTCCACAGATCGTAGACAGGTTCTCAGTGCGGCGGGTCCGTTGACTGGCCTGTGGGGCCGGTGCTACCGTGGGCCGAATCTACCTCTGGAGGGGCGGTTGCACAGGATAGGTTACGGTTGGGCTGCCCTGGCCATCGGGTTTATCGTCCTGTTCTTCAGCGGTGGGTCCCGCCATGCCCTGGGCCTGATGCTGAAGCCCATGAGCGATGACCTGGAATGGAGCCGTTCGACCCTCTCCCTGGCCATAACCTGCTTCATGCTTGTCTCGGCGTTCGCTATGCCATTCGCCGGGCGGCTTGCCGACCGCTACGAACTCCGTTGGATCATGGGCGCGGGAGCGGCCCTGGCGGCCGTGGGAATCGGGTTGATGTCAATCATATCCTCCCCCTGGGAACTGTTCCTCGTCTACGGACTGCTTTTCGCGCTGGGAAACGCGGGAGTGTCCAACCCCATAGTAGGCGTGATGATCAGCCGGTGGTTTCCAGGGCGGCGCGGTATAGCCAATAGCGCCGCCGTGAGCGGAAACGCCACCGGACAACTAATTATTATCGGGCTGCTGACCGGGGGACTGGTCAGCTACGGGTGGAGAGCGGGCTACGCTGTTCTTGGCGTGTTGAATTTGCTGATCGTAGTCCCGGTGGTAATCGCTTTCGTGAGGTCGTCGCCTCCTCCGTCGGCTGGTCCATCCGGTGCGGGAAATGACCTATCATCGCCAAGTGATGAGCACTCTCCGCCTGCGGAGTGGCAGCAGAGTCTTGCAAGCTCCAGACAGTTATGGCTCCTGGGCGGGGTATATGCCATTTGTGGGTTTCAGGACTTCTTCGTCGCCACCCACGTCGTTGCATTTGCCCTGGACGAAGGGATAGGACCGTCCTTCGCGGGTAACTTGCTGGCCCTGATGGGGCTAATGGGACTGGTCGGAGTCCTGGCCTCCGGGCTTTTTTCCGACGCCTTTGGCCCCGGCCGCCCCACGATGGTGTGCTTTCTGATGCGGATTGGAATTTTCTCCCTGGTCCTTCTCTCCCAGGCGACACCGGCGGTGGTGGTGTTTGCCCTGCTGTACGGGTTTACATTCTTGATGACCGCTCCCCTGACAGTAGTGTTCGCCGGCAACATCTTTGGGCCAGCCCGGTTGGGTGCCGTAAGTGGCACTATCTCTATGGTCCATCAGATCACGGGAGGCCTGGGCGCGCTGGCCGGCGCGGTAGTATTCGATCGGTGGAACAGCTACCAACCGGCTTTTGCGGTGATGCTTGTTCTCGCCGTAGCCGCTTCTGGAATGACCTGGCATATCCGGGACCGCCATGGCACGGGCTGAAAGTAGCCCCCGGGTGTACTGGTTCTGTCCAATTCCTATCTGAATCACCCTTGACACCCCTAGGGTGTTGTGATAATTTTCACTCTGCTTTTGACTGGCCCTGGTTAGAGTGCGGGGGGTAATAGGGCTACTAACTTATGTTTGATGACCCCAAAGGACTTACCACTGCCAACTGGCAAGATATCCATTATTTCCTGCGGTGGTTTTGGATATACCTTCCCGTACTCGTTACTTTCGCGTTTACGATGCTATTGGCACACGCAATAATTCCCTCGTTGGTCATCACCGGACATCTGCCCCCCGGATCGCAGCGGCTTCGGGTCCCGCTGACCCTGTTTGCTCTAATCGTGCTGGCGGTCGCCGTGGTGCTGATGGTGCTGGTAATCACCAATGCGCTTCACGTAAATAACGTCTATGACCGGCTGCTCTTTTAAGCCGGTCACTTTTTGACTTTTGATCTTGACGCACTCCAATAAACTGCTTGCCGCCCACCCGAGTTGGGCCGAAAAGGAACGTCCTGGGAACCAATGCGAATGAACGCGAAAATCGTAACCCTCGGGCTTGTCGGCCTTCTGGGTCTCGCTGTTGTGGGCTTCGTGTTGGTGGTGCTGCTCATATCCTGGTTTTCCAATCCGCCTTTCGGTCTGGGCCACGCTCCGCCGCAGCCTGTGGCTTTCCCCCACACGGTCCACGCGGGAACTCCCGCCGAGGGTGGGATGGGAATCCAATGCGAATTTTGCCACCGCAACGTGACCCGCGGCGCCGAGGCCACCGTCCCCGCCGTGGAGCAGTGCCTCTTCTGTCACAAGCAGGTGTCCGGTAGGACCGAGTCCGCCAAGTTGGAAATCGCCAAGTTCCGGGATAACCCGGAGGGGACACAACCCATCAACTGGGAACGGGTACACCGGCTCCCAGACCATGTCAGGTTCATTCACGAAGCGCACGTCCGCTTCTTCACCCAGGGGGACACGCCGGACAGACAACTCGAGGTAGCCCAGGTATGCTCGAAGTGCCACGGCGACGTGGCGAGAATGACCGAAGTGCAACCCATGCAGGGTCAGTCCCTGAAGATGGGTACATGCCTGGACTGCCACCGGGAGAACAACGTGGCGACCGATTGCACGGTGTGTCACAAGTAATCATGGCTTGTCCTGAGCAACGTCGAAGGGAGCAGGGTACTCTCTAACCATGAAATTAACACGGCGCAACTTTCTAGCTTGGGCTGGCCTCTCCGCGGTGGGCGCAGTGGCCTGCGAGGGCTTCGGCATCCGCGAGGGTGAGTTAAGCCTCCAGAGTCCGCCGGAACTGCCGGAAGACTTGGTCAGGGGCAAAGATAACTGGTATACCAGCCTATGCCGCACCTGCCCTTCATGCGAAGGCATCATAGTCCGGGTGATGGAAGGCCGGGCCAAGAAGATTCAAGGCAATCCCCTCTACCCCACCAACCTGGGCAAACAGAGCGCGCGCTGTGAGGCCGCGCTGCAGTCCGCTTACCACCCCGACCGGATTACCGGTCCGATGCGGCGCACCGGTCCCCGGGGTTCCGGCCAGTATGAGCCCGTAGATTGGGACACCGCGTTGAACACACTCCGGTCGCGGATTCAGGCTGCGGGGGGCCGGGTCAAGTTGGTGACCGAACCCTTGCGGGGTCACATGGGGATGTTGGTCCCCAAGTTTGCTGAAGCAATTGGCGGCAGCCACGTGGCATTCGAGGCCCTGGACAACGTGACCTACCGGACTGCTTTGAAGAACGTGTATCAGCAGGAGTTGATGCCCGACTTCGACTTGGCCAACGCCGGCGTGGTCCTCTCCTTCGGCGCTGATTTCCTCTCGACATGGGGATCGCCCACCCGCTACAGTGTTGGATTCGGCGAGTTCCGGAACTCCGAGGGCAAGAAGCGCGGCACCCTCTACCACGTGGATTCCAGGTTTTCCATGACAGCGGCCAGCGCCGATAGGTGGATTCCCGTGCGGCCCGGCTGGGAAGGTTACCTGGCCATGAGCCTGGCCTATGTGATCCTCAGAGATAACCTGCAAGCCCCCGGTCTCGACGTAGCCGCGTTGACTGGTGGCAGCGGAGCCGACGCGCTGTCGGCGTTCCGGCCCGAAGCGCTGGGTCCTATACTCCCTCCGGCAAGCGCATTGGGCGAAGACCCGGCGCACCTGATCGAGGAGTTGGCCCACATCTTCGCAGAGGCACAGCCCGGTCTTGCCATAGGCGGCGGCTCCGCGGGCGCGCATAGCAACGGACTCTTTAACCTGGAAGCCATCTACGCCCTCAACTATCTGGTTGGCAGCGTAGGGGCCTCCGGCGGGGTCAGGTTCAACCCGGCAAGCCCTCTCGATAACATCCCGGCATCCGCGGAAGAAGCCACTCTGGCGCAGTGGGCTAAAGAGGCGGACGATTTCCGCAGCGGGGCCACCAATCTGTTGCTGGTTCACGGAGTTGACCCCGTACATGGGCTTCCCGGCTCTCTGGGCTTCGGTGAGGCATTGAATAGCGGAGACCTGAACATTATCAGCTTCTCTCCCTTCTTCGACGATACCACGATCATGGCAGACCTGGTGTTGCCTGACCGTGCCTCCCTGGAAGACTGGGGCAGCGACATCCCGGAGCCAGGTCCAGGTTACCAGACTATAGGGTTTCAACAGCCTGTCATTAACCCCTTGAGCGAGTTGGACCCGCGCAGCTTCCCGGACATTCTCCTGTCGATTGCTTCTGATCTGGGAGTCCAGGACGAGCTCCCGTGGAACAAGTTCGAGGACATGCTCAAGGAGAGCGGTAACCAGCTATTTGAACTGGACCGGGGCTCTGTGTCGGCGGGATCGGCCACCGAATTCTGGACCAAATTGCTTGCCCAAGGCGGCTGGTGGGACGAGGGCGCGACGGGTCCCACGAATGTCACGCCTCCCGGCGGCCTATTGTCGAATATCGTTAGTAAAGCGTCGGTGCCCCAGTTCTCCGGAGAGGGTGGTTTCAACCTGGTCCCCTTTGCTCATAACACGTTGTTGGAAGGCCGCAACGCTCACCTGCCCTGGCTGCAGGCCGCGCCCGACCCCTTAACCACCATCACGTGGCAATCATGGGTGGAGATGAACGACCAGGACGCCGAGTTGCTGGGAGTGGTCGAAGGCGACCTGGTAAGGGTCGAGTCTCCGGATGGTTCTATCCAGGTGCCGGTATACCCTACCCCGGCGGTGCCGCCAAGGGTGCTTTCAATTCCGATGGGCCATGGCCGTAGTGGTGGGCCGGAAACAGCAACGGGGCGCCCAGCCACCGAGTCTCAGAACGTGATGGATGTGCTTTCACCCCGGCAGGTGGACGGCACCGGCGCGTTTGCCTGGGCTAGCACCCGTGTGCGGGTCAGCCGGACTCCCAGCAGCATCAAGGTATCAAAGTTCGAGGGAATCGTCCGGGCCGTCGAGGTAGGAAACCTTCCCGGCGAGCGGATCATCCAGACGATATCGCCCGGCGAACTGTAAGATTCGATAGCCGGTCGCCGGTCAAACCGCGCGGCGGCCCGATAGCCAATCGCTGAGGACCAGAATGGTAACTAACCGGACCGATCACAAATGGGGAATGGTTGTGGACCTGGACCGTTGCACCGGTTGTCAGGCATGTGTAGTCGCATGTCAATCGGAGAACAACATCCCGATCAACACCAAGAACCTTTTCCTCGAACGGCGTGCCTACGAGTGGATCAGGATAGAGCGGTACTGGGAGGGTGCGTTCCCCAACGTCAAGGCCCGGTTCATCCCCATCATGTGCCAGCATTGCGAGAACGCTCCATGCGAGCCGGTGTGCCCGGTATACGCCACCTACCACAACGACGAGGGACTTAACGTACAAGTCTACAACCGCTGTGTCGGCACCCGTTACTGCGCCAACAACTGCCCCTACCAGGTGCGGTTCTTCAACTACTGGGAACCGGTCTGGCCGGAGAGTCTGCGAAACCATCTAAACTCAGATGTTACCGTCCGCAGCCGCGGCGTGATGGAACGCTGCTCCTTCTGCATCCAACGGATCCGCCGGGCGGAAATCACCATCGAACGGCGCGAGCGCAGCACTCTGGACTATGCGGCGATGAAGAAACGAAACTTCATGCCCGCGTGTGTCCAGGCATGCCCGACCAATGCGCTGTCCTTCGCGGACCAGGGTGACACCACCGGGCCGGTGGAGCGCTACTTCAAGGACCTGAACGAGCACGAACACCCGGAGGAGCGGTCGACCCGCGGTTACCGCCTTCTGGAAGAGATGGGCACCAAGCCCAACGTGATCTACCTGAAGAAGGTAGAGAAATATCCAGTGAGTAACGGTGGTGGTCATGGCTGAGGGCGCCCACCACCCCGACGATATGTGGGTCTTCCCGCACGCTCCGGAGGTCACCGCATTCGTCACTCAGAAGACCTTTTCCATGCCGGGGGCGATGTCGTTCGCCATCGTGGGATCCGGCGTGCTGTTGGTTCTCGGAGTGATCGGCTTCATCATGAAGGTTGCCCAGGCCGGTTTCAGCGAACACGGCCCATGGGGCTACTACGCCGCCATGTTCTCCTTCGTTTTCATGGTCACGAGTACGGGACCTCTCGCCGCAGCCGCTTTCCGGATCACGAAGAGCCACTGGCGGCGCCCGTTGTCCCGGGTCTCCGAGATGTTTGGAATCGTCGGCGTTTTCAACATCCTGCTCTACATACCCCTGGCGATTGTACTGCCGTCTTTGAACAACCCTGAAATCATGGGTCACGAGCTGGAACTTCGCCGGAGCATCTGGTTTGAAGGCCCGATCGGCTCGCCCTTCTGGTGGGACCTGTTCGGGATCATTTTCCTGGCGGTGAACGCGGTTGCCCTGCTCTGGCTATCAGCCCTTCCCGATATGGCCGAGGCAAGGCAGAAAGCCACCGGCACGCGCAGGGCCATCTACAGCATGCTGGCGGGGTGCTGGCACGGCACCAAGCGGCAATGGGTTATTCAGAAGGGTCTCCTGGCTCTGCTTGGGGCTTGGTACTTCATGCTGTTGATCTTCATCCATTTCACCATCAGTTCCGACTACGCCCAGAGCCTGATACCGGGCTGGAAGGACTCCATCTTCCCCGTGTTGTACAGCTTGAATGGCTTCCAGGCAGCCTTGGGTCTGATCTTGATCATAATGTTCATTCTGCGCCGGTTTGGCGGTTACAAGGAATACATTGGAATATCGCCGTTCTGGTCCGCAAGCAAGCTGCTCTTGGCTTTCACCCTGTTGTGGTGCTATCACATGTTCGCCTTTGGCATCACCTTCTGGTATGGACGCTTGGAGGTGGAGCAAAACATCCTGAACTACCTGCTGTTCCAGTCCTACGGAGGCGTGTTTGCCGCGAACTTCTTCTTCACGTTCGTAGCGCCGTTCCTGATACTGCTGTGGAACCCAGTGCGCAAGAGCGACTGGGGCCCGGCCCTGGCCGGAGCATCGGCGCTAATCGGCGCGTTCCTCTTCAACATTAGGATCTTCGTGGGCTCGTTCAACGCGGGTGACTTGTATAGTGAGTTCCTGGACACAGTGCCGCCGCCGGTGTACCCGGGCCTAAGCGACATTCTCATGGTCATTGGAGGGATTGGCGGCGCGGCGTTCGTATACCTGCTGGCCACCAGGCTGATACCAATCATATCCCTATGGGAGTTGAAGGAAGGTCTACTCTACCAGCGAATGGGGACCTTTATACGCGGGCGTTACCTTATCTTGGCGAAACCAGAATGATGTTGTCGAGCCGGTCGTACTTGTGTTTTTCGTGTGTGATGGACCAAATGTATCTCCAGCCGGCCCCCGGGCCGCTGATGGCAGGCGCAGGAGCTTAAATGCAGGAAGGTAGAGTACTCCCCGCGAGAGTGGTCAACCGGGACCTGTTGGGCTCGATTCTGGCCTCGCCCCGATGGTTCTGGTTCGCCTTCATAATCCTGGGCATGATCGTCCTCGGGGGGTTCAGCGCGGCCGGACTGATGGTCAATAAGGGGCTGGGCGTCACCGGATTGAACCGCCCCGTGATGTGGGGCTTCTTCATCGTCAATTTCGTGTTCTGGATTGGAATCAGCCACGCGGGCGTGATGCTGTCCGCCATCCTGCGGCTGTCCAAGGCCGAGTGGCGCAGGCCCGCCACCCGCGCTGCCGAGGTGCTGACCGTATTCTCGCTGATGACCGCCATGTTGATGCCCCTGATCCATACGGGCAGGCCCTGGCGGTTGGTGTACTGGATTTACACCATCCCGTTTATTCCCTATGACTTCGCCCGCGGCATCTGGCCCAACATCAGGTCGCCGCTGGTATGGGACCCCAGCGCGGTTTACACATACCTCACCTCCAGCGTCCTGTTCGTCTTGGTCGCTCTGGTCCCCGACATGGCGGTCCTGCGCGACCGCACCACTGGAATCCCGCATAGAATCTACTCAGTGATGTCAATGGGCTGGCAGGGGAATCCCCGCCAGTGGAAGCTCCAGATCATCGCCGGTGTCCTGCTTTCGGCCCTGATCCTGCCGGTGTTCGTCTCGGTCCACAGCATAGTGTCCTGGGATTTCGGCATGGCGGTGTCGGTCAAATCATGGCACTCGACGATATTCGCTCCCTACTTCGTTGTGGGAGCGGTCCACTCCGGCGTATCGGCGGTGGCGTTCGTCATGATCATCCTGCGCTGGATATACGGCTGGCAAGACTACATCCGCCACGAGCACATCGACGCCCTGGGCAGGCTGCTGATAGTGGTTGCCACAGGATGGTTCTACTTCTTCGTGATGGAAGTAATCTTCGGGTTCTACGGACGGGAGGCTGACGAGATCGCCGTCCGGGAATTCCAGTTCACCAAGCCGCCCTGGAACCTATGGTTCATGTTCTTCACCGGGTTGACCTACTTCCTGCCGGTGGCCATGTGGTTGGCCAGCAGTTGGCGGCGCAATCTGTGGCTGATGTCCATCGCATGTATCTCGGTCAACATCGGCATGTGGCTGGAACGTTTCCTGATCATCGTGCCCGGACTGGCGCAAAAACAGTTGTTCACATTCACCTGGCACACTTACGCTCCCAGCGCGGTTGAGATCACAATAATCGGGGCGACCTTCGCCCTGGTTGCCATGTTGATGCTCCTGTTTGCCAGGGTATTGCCCTTGATCCCACTGTACGACATCAAAGAGGGCAACATTCTGAAGACCGAAATCCGGATCGGCCGGCGCGTGGTCCCGGCCACCTTTAGAGAAGATTAACACCCTCGCCCCGGTCTCTGGACGGCAAGGAGGCCACAGGGGCGGGAGGAGGCAACGGAGAAAATGGCTAGACGTCCGATATTGGGACTTTTCGAGGACGCCAATTACGCTGCCGAAGCGGGCGATGCCCTCAAGGCGGCCGAAATCTCGGAGGAAGACTACGATTTCCTGACCGACGCCCCCTACCCGGAAGGTGCTTTCGGTGAGCGGGAAGAGCGGCACCGGCTGTACGTCTTCCCGTTTGTCGGCGCGCTGATCGGACTGACCATAGGCATCCTGATGACGTCTATGACGCAGATGGCCTACCCAATGGTCCAGGGCGGTAAGCCGATTATGTCCCTGCCCCCGATGGCGGTGGTCACCTACGAGAGCACCATGCTAACGGCCATCGTCTTCACCATCATCGGGATCATCTTTGAATCCAGGCTTCCCAAGACAAAGAAGGGCCTTTACGACACCCGAATTACTGAAGGTTACATCGGCGTACTGGTCAATGTGGAGGAAGAACAGCTACCCCAAGTGTACTCCATACTGACCCAAGCTGGCGCCATCGACGTCGTAAGGGAGAGCTAAGATGGGCCGGGTGCGCCGCATGACGCATATTCGGACTTGGCTGTTCGGGGCCGTGATGGTTGCGGCGCTGGCTGCTATGGCCTGCGGACAGGGAACATACCCGCTGGACATCTTCTACGAGATGCACTACCAGCAGACCTACAAGTCCGGCGAACCTCCCAGGTTGCCCGGAGTGGAGGGGGCGGTGCCAGTGGACTGGATTCCCGCGCCCAAGTCCACTTCGTTCACCGGCGGAAAACACCTGTTTGAAGTCAACTGCTTGCAGTGCCATGGGGCAGAGGGAAAGGGCAACGGTCCGGTTCTTACGCTGATCACGAACGAGTATGGGTATGTGCCCGCGGTTGACCCAGACCTGACTTCGTCCACGGTGATGGATCTGGGCATGGTAGGGATGAAACCGTTTATGCAGTCCGGCCTCACGGTGATGCCCGCCTTTGGCAAACTACTGACCGCGGATGAGATAGATCTGATAGCACGGTACGTGCAAGACTGCCTCCAGGCGGAAGGTCAGAAACCCGCCGGGTGTTAACCGGGCGCACCCGGAAGCCGGTTGACTCCCTTTCCGCGCCCAGTTTCCTGTATTGACGGCCCGGATTCCGCATCTGCCTCAAACTGGTACAATGGTGGCCAGAAACCTCTATCGTCATCCGGGTAGAAGTAACCAGGCGACCGGACGAAGTGCCCCGGCCACATGTTAGGCTTTCCCTCAATAGGAATTCCCCTGCTGCTTTCGGTTGCGTTGTTGGCTTCGACGTTAGCGGTGAACCCTTCCGTTGCTCTAGCCCAGGACCCCGTTCCACCCCCCGGCGGCTCCTTCGACGAGAAAGAGGCGCAGGGCATCGACCGCATGCTCATGTGCCCTGTCTGCCCCGCCGAGTCCATCGACCAGGCCCAGGTGGAATTGGCCCGCCAGATGAGACAACAGGTGCGCCTGATGCTGTCCCAGGGAAAGTCACGCGAGGAGGTCCTGGACTATTTTGTGCAACGGTACGGCCAACATGTGCTGGCCGCTCCGCCTTTCGGCGGAATCAGCCTTTTAGCCTGGGTAATCCCCATTGGCTCGGTCCTGCTGGGAATCGCTGCCGGGTTTGCCATTCTGCGTTCAATGACCCGCAGCACGGCGGCGAGTCTGGATGCCGCGCCGATTGAGGAACAGGAATTGGGACCTTACCTGGAAGCAATAGACCGCGGCCTGGGACTGGAAACGTCCGAGCAGGACATCGTAGAAGCCCCGCCACGCGGGACGCGAGACAGACCTGCCACAGAGGAGCGCAATGGCTGAACTGGGTTCCATGTGCGTTTGGATAGCTCTGGCGTTGGCGTCCTTCGGGGCGGTGGGCTCCGTGGTGGGCAAACTACGCGGCTCCGAGGAGCTGGTCGCAAGTTCCCAACGGGCGGTCCCTCTGACTGTATTGGCCTTGACCGTGGCGACCTTGAGCCTGGTGACCCTGTTCATCAACCGTGACTTTGAAGTGGCATACGTCGCGGCTCATAGCGACTTGGCCATGGAAGACCATTTCACCTGGGTTGCGTTCTACGCTGGTAACGAAGGGTCCCTGCTGTACATCGCATTCGTGCTGTCCATCATGTCGGCAATCGCGGTCTGGCGCGCTCCGGCGGCGGTCCGGGACACCCTCCCCTACACCACGGGCGTGCTGATGTTAGTGTTGACTTTCTTCTTGGCCGTGATAGGGTTCATGGCCAACCCTTTCGACAAGCTCCCATTCGTGCCTCTGGATGGTGAGGGAATCAACCCGCTGCTCACCCACTTCGGCATGTTCTTTCACCCGCCGGCGTTGATGGCCGGGTTGATTGCCGCATCCCTGCCCTTCGCCTTCGCCCTCGGTTCGTTGTTGGGAGGCAAGACCGGAGACGAATGGATCGACGCCGGGAGGGTCTGGGGCCTCTTCTCCTGGGCGCTCCTGGCCTGCGGGCTGCTGCTTGGGTCCTGGTGGGCCTACACCATCCTTGGTTGGGGCGGCTACTGGTTCTGGGACCCGGTGGAAAACGCGGCCCTCATGCCCTGGTTGGGGCTCACCGCCTTCATTCACTCGGTCATGGTGCAGAAACGGCGGGGAATGTTCCGCATGTGGAACATTGTGCTGATAAACGTGGCCTTCGGACTGGCGTTGTACGGCATGTTTATGAACCGGGGAGGCTCGGTGCCGTCGGTCCACTCGTTCGGGGCCTCCACCCTTGGTTGGGTGTTCCTGCTGTTCCTGGCGGTGGGAGTAATCGTCCCCTTTGCGGTGTTCTTCTGGCGCTACCACCTCCTCAAGAGCGCGCGAAACCTGGACTCGATGCTCTCCCGTGAGGCAGCTTTCCTTATCAACAACCTGCTGCTCCTGGGCGTAGCGTTCGTGACCTTGTGGGGCACAGTCTATCCCCTGCTCTCACAGCTATTTACCGGGCAGGAGATAACTCTGGCGAGGCCCTTCTACGATCGGGTCAACGGCCCGATATTTCTGGCGCTGATATTCCTGATGGGCGTCGGGCCGCTGCTGCCCTGGCGCCGGGCGACCTGGGCTACCGTGCGGCGTTCCCTGGTAGTGCCCGCGTCCGCAGGCGCTGGCGTGATTATCGTCCTCCTCGCTGTGGGAGTGTGGAAGCCCTACGCCCTGGTTGGGTTTGGTCTGGGGGGCATGGTGGCGGCGGGAATACTCCAGGAGTGGGTCCGAGGCACGGGCTCTGTGGCCCGCGCTAGGAGCGAAATCTACCCCCTGGCATTTGGACGCCTGATATGGGCCAACCGGCCCCGCTACGGCGGTTACGTCGTCCACCTGGCCGTAGTCATGGTGGCCCTGGGCGTGGTGGGGACAGGGTTCTTCAACGAGCAGAAAGACGTGGTGCTCGCGCCGGGTGAGAGCGTGACCGTGCGCGGTTACGAAGTGCGGTACCTGGGCACTTCCGAGCAATTCAAAGGCAACCGTACCGAATACCTGTCCCTGGTTGAAGTCTATCAGAACGGCCAACTCAAGCACGTGCTGGAACCGGGCCGGTCCTTCTATCCTTCGTTCAACATGGCCTCGACCCGCGCCGCGATTCGCTCCACGCCCATAGAAGACTTGTACGTCGTTCCCAGCGAAAACATGGAGAACGGAAGCGTCGGGCTGCGAATACTGGTCAACCCCCTTATCTGGTGGATGTGGGTGGCGGGGCCGGTATTGGTGCTCGGAACGTTGATTGCCCTTTGGCCGCAAGCCGGCCGGGTACCCGCCAGGGCCGTTTCTCCGTTGCCAGCCGGGGGGATTCCCGCCTCGGCCGCCGGGCCTGGCGCGGACTAACTGTTCCGTCGTCGTGAAGGCAGCATAGTCCGGTGATGCTCTTGGTGGCGGCCCTATTGGTCCTTCTCTGCGTCATAGCAGTCCTGTACCCGTTTTTCAGGCGAGACACGCCTGAAACCGGCGGAGTGGGCGAGGCTGAGGCCGCCGCTGAGAACGCCGGGCTGGAAGCTGTGCTCGACTCGATACGAACCCTGCAATTGGAGCGCCAACTAAACCGCGTGACCGAAGAAGCCTACGAGGAGCAACTAATGGGATACCGGGTAGAAGCGGCGTCCCTGCTCCGTCGTAGAGACGAGGTCCGCGAGTCCGGCGCAGAGCATGATCTGGAGCGCGATGTCCTACTCGCCCGGTTGGCGGTTAACGGGATTTACGGAGATGGCCCAGTATGCGCGGGCTGTGGCGCATCCGTCCCTGGAGAGTCTGAAAGCTGTCCCGCGTGCGGGCGCCAAGTCTCCCACGCTGAGCCTCAACATAACGAGGCAACCGGGGAATGATGCCACGCCGTAGTTTGGTTGCGATCGTGGTTTTGGTCCTGGGTATTGCCCTATCGGAAATTGAGGGCGGCTACGCCCAGGAGACAGTGAGCCTCAGCGGTTCAATCGTAAACGGGACGGCGGGTGCGGCGCTTCCCGAGGATATCCAGGTGCTCATGCTGGTCACCGGCGCCGACGGCAAGACGGTTAACACAGCGCAGACCATGACCGGTGATGATGGACGGTTCGAGTTCACGGGTCTTCCTACCCTGCCCAATGGCAGGTACGCTCTTGGGGCAAACCACTCCGGCACGTTATACACCCTTGGCCTCTCACTGGCAGACCTCTCAGGGGACGTGGTCCTGATGGTGTATGAGACTACCACTGACGCATCGGTGATACGTGTCACCCATCACCTGACAGTGCTGGCGGATGTGGACTCTACTGAGCGGGAAATCACCTTTATCGACTTCGTTACTCTGGCCAACGAAAGCGACCGCACCCTTCAACCCGACCTTTCTGTGCCTGCTCAAATGAGTTTTCTCCGGTTTTCCCTGCCCCCCTTGGCTGAAACCCTGGGAATGCAGTCCGGCCTTCCCGGCGGTGAAATCGTCTCCGTGGGTACCGGTTTCGCCGTAACGTCCCAGGTGCCGCCGGGTCAACACAACATGGAGTTTTCCTACAAGATGCCCTACCAGGGGTCCTCCATCACCTACCGGCAGGCATTCCACCAGGGTGCAGGCATTTTCCAGGTGCTGGCGCCTGAACGGTTCTCGGGCTTGGAAGTATCCCCGTTGCAACGGGTTACCTCCCCAAACCTGGATGGGACGCTGTACGACGCCTGGGAAGCAAGGGACCTGGGGCGCAGCGAGGAGTTGATGGTGACTTTGTCCGGGCTGCCGCAACCGGGACTGGCTCTTCGCGTCGAAAAGTGGGTGGCCAACGGGGTCTTCTGGCAGGTGGCGATTCCCGGTATGTTGGGTCTTGTTCTGGCTGTGCTGCTGCTCTGGGGCGGACTCCGGCCTTCAAGAAACCAACCCCTCCCGGCGCAACCGGCCCCGCCCGCGATGGTGGACCAGGAAAGTATAGTCCGCGAGATCGCGCTGCTGGACGAAAGATTCCGCCGGGGGGATATGGAAGAGTCCCTGTACCACGCCGTCCGGGACACGCTAAAGGGCCGCATATTGGTCCCGGATGACCCTTCCGGGGAGCGGCCTGCGACCCACGCGACGGATAGGACCGGGGAATAAGCGCCGGTGATGGCTATGGGCAAACGGGGTTGGATCCTGCTGGCTTCCAGTGTTCCGGTCCTTGGCCTGCTGGCCCTCCTGGCCTGGGCGTCAGTAACCACAGGAGGCGTCCCGGGAGGTTTCGGGGTCAATACCGAGTTCGGTCAGGCCGAGGTGTCCTCGGAGACTCCCAGGGAGTTCTCGCTAGAGTTATTGGACGGAAGACCGCTAAACCTTTCCAGCCTGCGCGGTAAGGTGGTTATGCTGGACTTTTGGTCGTCATGGTGCCCGCCCTGCCGAAGCGAAGCGCCGGCTCTGGCCCAGGTCTATAGGGAATACAGTAGTAGTCCGGTGGAGTTTATTGGGATTGCCATCTGGGACCAGGACCAGTCCGTTCTCGATCACGTGAACGAATACCAGGTACCCTACCCAAACGGCATTGACGGCGACGGCAAGATAGCTATAGATTACGGCGTAACCGGCATACCGGAGAAGTTCTTCATCGGTCCCGACGGAAGACCGATGAAGCGGTACGTTGGACCTATGGACGCGGACCGCCTCAGAAGGGCACTGGACGAATTGTTGGCCGAAATTGCACCAAGGGTGTCGAATTAGATGACTCAAGACTCGCGGTTTGCGGTGGCTATGGACTGGGGCGGTACGTGGAACAGGGTAGCCGTGGTAGACCAGAACGGCGCGGTCCACTGGCAAACACGGGTCGCCAACAGTCTGTCACACGACACACAGGAACTACTGGCGGCCGGAGAGGCGGCCCTGCGCGATGCTCTGTCCTGGTGTGGCAGCCAGCTCGTGGCGGGCATCGGACTGGCCCTGGCGGGACCGGTAGACCCGGAAACGGGCATTCTCGACCAGCCGCCGAACCTTCCTATGCTCGACGGCATATCCCCCAAGGCCATTTGGACTGCAAAGTTGGGGCTGCCCGTCTGGGTGGGAAACGACGCTGATTTGGCCGCCCTAGGCGAGTATTACTTTGGCGCCGGAAAGGGAGAGGGAGGGACCGGACCACTTCCCCGCACCCTCGTTTACCTAACCTTGAGCACCGGGATCGGCGGCGGTGTCGTCTACCGGGGTCAGGTGTTTTTGGGCGCAAACGGACTCGCTGCGGAGATCGGCCACATGGTCATAGACTCCGGGCCGAGCGCCCCAATGTGCAACTGCGGCAGGCGGGGATGCCTGGAGGCCTTTGCATCCGGCACGGCTGTCGCGCGGACCGCCAGGGAGCAGCTTAACGACGGTGGGAACACCACGTCCATACTATCCGGGGGCCGGTTGGAAGACGTAACCTCGGAAAGGGTTTTCCAGGCAGCGGGACAGGGAGACCCATTGGCCCTGAGCGTCGTGGACGGCGTGGTGGCCGCGCTGGGAATGGGCCTTACCAACATACTGCACCTGTACAACCCGGACGTTTTGGTGCTGGGCGGCGGTGTCTCCCGTGGCATTGAGGACCTGGACCTGATGCCGCGGATCCACTCCATAATACTGGAGCAGGCCATGAGCGGCCGACACAAACAATTCCGCTTCGCATTGAGCAAGCTCAAGGACTCGGCGGGCATTCTGGGTGCGGCCACCCTGGTCTGGATCAACAGCGGCGCAACCCAATAGCCGCGCCCTCTGCCAATTACACTATGTAGCGTCCCCCAACGACGTTCATCCGGTCGCCGGTGATGTAACCCGACTCGTCCGACGCGAAAAACAGGCAAGCGTTGGCGATGTCCTGCACCGTCCCCTGACGCCCCATCGGGATTCCGCTCACATGCTCCGTTGAACCGCGGGAGACGTCTTGCATCTCCGGGTACCATTCCGGGTGCATCCGCTCCGTATCCGTCGAACCGGGGTTAACCATGTTGGCCCGCACGTTGTAGGGCGCCATCTCCGCGGCGATGGCCCGGATCAGGCCCAGCAACCCGGTCTTGGCGGTGGTTACCAACGCCGTGCCTGGCCTGCCGGTAATCGCAGCTTGTCCGCCCAGCGCGACGATGCTTCCCGACCGGCGCTCCATCATCCCGGGCAAGACCGCGCGGCAGAGATAGAAGGCTGAATGAAGGTTGACCCCCATTACCTGGTGCCATTCCTCGTCCGTGATCTCCAGGATGGGCCTGTGGGGGCGGATAGCGACATTGCTGACCAGGACGTCGATTTTCCCCAGGGCTTTGGTCCCCTCCTCGACCATGGATCTCACCCTGCCGGAGTCTGATACGTCGCCCAACACGGTGTGAGTCTTGACTCCCATCTCTCGGCATCTGGCAGCCACGTCTTCCAGTTCCCCGGCGCTGCTCCGAGTGTTCAAAATCAGGTCCGCGCCCTCCCTCGCAAACGTCAAAGCAATCTCGCGCCCGATGTTCCGGCTGGCCCCGGTTACCATCGCCGTCTTATTTTCCAGCCTCAAAACGCTATCCTCCGTAGTCGAAGTTCAAACCCAGGGAGCCTAACATAGTGAGCATACCTGGGCAACGTATTGGATTCCGGCCCGCAACCCCCCGTGGCAATAACCCCTCTCCGTTGTGCCAAAAGCCCTCTTTTCCGAGGGGGAGATTGATATGGTCCCGGCCATTTACTCTGGCTTGACCGCCTCTGCGGTTGATGTGAGAATTGGGGCGGTCACAGACATGCGAATAGATTGTCAGGAGCGTTGATTATGAAATGGTGCAGATTTCAGTCCGGCGGCAACGCGGCCTACGGAATAATCGAAGGCGACGCAGTGGTGGAAGTGGAAGGGACTCCCTTTGGCAGCCATTCCAAGACCTCCAAGACCCACCCTCTGAGCTCGGTAAAGCTGCTCGTCCCCGTCATACCTCCGACCTTTTATGCGGCGGGTATCAACTACCCGGAGCACGTTACCTGGGCGGCCAACATGCGCGGTGAGGAGCCCAACCTGCCGAAGAAAGCCGACGTTGGCTACCGGGCCATCAATGCCCTGATCGCCCAGGACGAACCCATAGTCGTCCCCAAGGACGCCACCGAGCAGGTGCAGTACGAGGGTGAGCTTGTGGTGGTCATCGGCAAGGAATGTAAGAACGTCAGCCAGGACGAGGCCCTGGATTACGTGCTTGGCTACACCATCGGCAACGACGTTAGCGAACGGACCTGGCAGCGAGGCGACCGCACTCTCTGGCGGGCCAAGAACACCGACACCTTCAAGCCCATGGGCCCGTGGATCGTGACAGACCTGGAACCCGACGACCTGCACGTCAAGATCAACCTGAGCGGCCGGGTGGTCGGCGAATATGATGTCAAGAGCGCCATCTTCGGGGTCCGGGAGTACATCAGCGACATGAGTAAGTACATGACCCTGGTCCCTGGCGACGTTCTCTGGATGGGCACCGACGGCGCGACGGACAACATGGTAGACGGCGACATTGTAGAGATCGAGATCAGCGAGATCGGCACCCTCCGGAACCCCGTGGCCTGGGAGAAGTAACCGCCGCATCCCGGCTGAGGATACGCCATCCTCTTAATCGGCAAAAAGACTGGGGGCCTCTAAGGGGCCCCTTTGTTATTGGCTACGAATGTCAGGTCCGGGCTGCCTCCGTCTCCTCGCCATCACCACAATGGCTATCCCCGCAGGGTCAGGCCCATCCGGCGGCTCTGGCCCGGTAATGGTGAACTTCGTCTCCCTGGCCATCGGCGGCAATAGTCCTCCCCTCAACTCGGCCCAGTCTCCGGTCATGTATACTGGACTGACAGGCACGGTTGTAGGGGACGGGTAGATTTGCGTCCCAAGGAGGTCCGTAACATTGGAACGAGGGGACGACCGAAAGTGGAACGAGGCCAGGCCAACAACCATTACACCGGGGTTCCAGCGGTATGCGGAGGGTTCGGCCCTGATCGAGGTCGGAAACACCCGCGTACTGTGCGCGGCTTCCCTGGAGGAACGGGTCCCGGCCTTCCTCCGAGGGCAGGGCAAAGGCTGGGTGACAGCCGAATATTCGATGCTGCCCCGGTCCACCAATACACGCACGGCGCGGGACCGGGACGCCGGGCGCGTTAGCGGGCGGTCTCAGGAGATCCAACGCCTCATCGGACGATCTCTCCGGGCGGTGACGGACCTGGAATCGCTGGGTGAGCGCACTGTTTACCTGGACTGCGACGTGCTCCAGGCCGACGGCGGAACCAGGACCGCTTCCATCACCGGCGCGTACGTGGCGCTGCACCAGGCCCTGAAGGTGCTGGTTGCCCACCGCGTCCTGCCCCGAATACCTCTCCGCGACACGGTTGCCGCCGTCAGTGTCGGTATCGTTGACGGGGAGCTTTTGTTGGACCTCTGCTACGAGGAAGACTTTCGCGCACAGGTGGACTTCAACTTGGCGCTAACCAAGTCTGGGGAGCTAGTGGAGATACAAGGGGCAACTGAAGGCGAACCTTTCTCGCGAGACAGGGTGAGCGACGTGGTGGAGCTGGCTTACCAGGGAGTTCAGCCCCTGTTCGCCGCTCAGCAAGAAGCCATCCTCCGGCTGTGAACCGTTCGGTCTGCCGATCGGCTTTTAGGTCAGCCGCGTGTTGAGAGAAGAGGGTTGAATCGATACTCCGTTGCCCTGCCACTGATAGCGTTGGTCATGGCCGCCTGGACTTGGACCGCCGGATGTGCCATTCCGACTCCGCCGCCAACATCGGAAACGGTCTCAATTGCAACGACGGCCCCGGCTCCCGATGCGGGACTTGTAGCGGAACAACCGCCCAGTACGCCGGTCGTTCCTACCAAGAATACGCCTACTGCTCCAGACATAACTCCAGTAATCTCGACTCCTACGGCCCCACCGGTTCCTCCTACGGCGTCTCCGGACAATCAACCCGCCCCAAGTCCTACAGAGCCGGGCCCACCCACGCCAACGCCGCTCCCGGTACTCCAGCTACCCAACGTGGCCGATGTCGTGGAACGGGTGCGCCCGGCGGTCGTCTCGTTGGTGGTACAGCTTGTAGAGCGGGACTTTTTTGGGGTCGTGCGCCCCAGGTTTGGCAGCGGGACGGGGGTCATCATCTCTCCGGACGGCTACGTCATTACCAACAACCATGTGATCGACGGAGCCCAGAAGATCACGGTGACTTTGGACGACGGTAGCCAGGTTGAGGCTGAACTGGTTGGGGCGGACGCACTCTCGGACCTGGCCGTGCTGCGGATTCCGGATTCGGACCACCCCTACTTGTCGTTGGGTGACGGCGTGCCGCTGCGGGTTGGGGAGTGGGTGATCGCTATTGGAAACGCGCTGGACCTGCCGGGCGGTCCAACTGTGACCGTAGGTGTAGTGTCTGCACTGGGACGCAAGATCAGCGGGGGAGGCGGCTCTGAGCTTTACGACCTGATTCAGACCGACACGGTTATCAATCCGGGCAACAGCGGCGGACCTTTGATCAATGTGTCCGGCGAGTTGATCGGCATCAACACCGTGGTGCTCCGGGGAGGGGCCAGGGGCGGCACGCCGATAGAAGGCATTGGTTTCGCGATCAACATGGAGACCGCCCGTTTGGTGGCGGACCAACTGGTTCATGAAGGCCAGGTGAAATGGGCGTGGCTGGGGGTATTCCTCGCCGACCTGACCCCGGAGTTGGCCGCCGAGTTCAGTTTGCCGATACGCGAGGGCGTTATCATCCAGCACGTGGTGGAAGGGTCGCCAGCCGACAATGCGGGAATCGTTCCCGGTGACATAGTGATGTCGATGGACGGGACCCGTGTCCCCGCTGTAGTCGACCTGCTGCGGCTGCTCCGCACTGAGTTTCGGGTCGGCCAAGAGGTCGAGGCTGAAATATTCAGTGACGGTTCCAGGAGGACAGTCCGGATGGTGATGGGGGAGCGGCCTTCCCGGTAGGGTTACGAGCCGCGTTGATTGTGCGCGGTCCTGGACTCTCCGCGGCACTCTCCAGGCGCAGCGCGTGGAAATCCCGCACCCCCCTTTGCGAAAGGGGGTGCGGCGGCGTGCTGTTAGCCGGTCCGGTTTCCGGAGGGGTCCAGGAGCGCCAGGGGCAGTTCCAGTTCCCGAAGCCCCGGTTCCACCGCTTGCCTGTCGCCTACGACAAGTAGCTGGAGGTCTCCGGGCTTGATCCATTCCCTTCCGATTCGCCGGGCGTCTTCCAAAGTTACCGACTCTATGGAGGGTTTCACACTCCGGAAGTAGTCGTCGGGCAGACCAAACACCAGCAATTGCATAAGGTGGTTGAGCACCATACCCGACCGTTCAAAGCTAGCGGGATAACCCCGGAGCATGCCCTCCTTGGCCGACCGCAGCTCCTCTTCGCTGATGGGGTTGGACTGGTTGATGCCGGCGAACTCCTTCAGCGTTTCCTGGACCGACTCTTTGGTCACTGCTGTCTGGACGCTGCCCCCGGCGGAGAGCATCGAGAGCCCGCGGTACCAGTGGACCGACGAGTGATAGCCGTAGCTATACCCCTTGTCCTGGCGCAGGTTTTGGTTCAGCCTGGCGGCGAATTGACCGCCGAAGGCATGGTTGACCAATGCCATGCCGAAGTAGTCGGGGTGACTGCGGGACAGTGTTGGGTGGACTCCCCTGATGACGGACTGGGCCGCGCCGGGCCGGTCCACCAGGTAGATGGTGGCTCCCTCCGCGGGATTGGCCTCGCCCCCGCGATGTGCGCCATTGCCAGAGGGGCCACCGCTCCAGTCGCCCAGGTGCTTTTCCGCCTGGACCACGACCTCGTCTATCGAAACGTCGCCGACCACCACGAGGGTGGCGTTCGCTGGCCCATAGGCCGCCTGGAAATGGCCCGCTATGTCGTCGCGAGTCAGGGCTAGAGTCGAGGCCTCAGTGCCCATAATGTAATGACCGTAGCCGGAGTCCTTCTTGAACGTCAACCCGGAAATTAGCTGTTCGGCGATGGCGTTGCCGTCGTCTTTGCTGCGCCGGAGGTCTGTCAGGTGCTCGCGGCGGGCCCTATCCAACTCGTGCTGAGGGAAGGCAGGGCGCCTTACGAGATCGGCGATCAGTTCAAGGGCGGTGGACCAATGCCGGGACATGACTTCCGCGGAGACCAGGGTGGACTCGCGGCGTGCGTCGGTGGAGACCCGCGAGCCGAGGAATTCAAAAGCTGCCGCAACGTCCTGGCTGCTGCGCGTTTCGGTGCCGCCCTCGGACAACATCTGGGCCGTGAAGCTTGCCAGGCCGGGCAACGCTTCGGGGTCGTGGGTTGCGCCGCCATCGAACAGCAGGCCCATCGACACGAGGGGCAGCGACCTGCGCTCCACCACCATCACGCCCATGCCGTTGGTCAACCTGTGGCGCTGAGGGACCGGAGGGGTGAACTCGGGTTCAGCCGAGGCCGGGGGCATGATTGATCTGTCGACGGTCACGGTGGCGGGCTTTAGCGTCCGCTCAGGGAATACCCGGAGCCTCACTTGCCCGCTGTCCAGCACCGTCTCGTGGGCTTGGATGACCTCTTCCCGCTGGACCGCCAGGTAGCGTTCCAGGCTTGTGTTTATCAGGCCGGGATCGCCGGCCATTACGTTGTAGTGGTTCAACTGGTCTGCCCGCCCGCCGAACCCTCCGATGCGGGTCAACTGGCGGTAATGGGCTGATTCGATGCGGTTTTTGACCCGCTGGACCTCCTCCTCCGAGGGGGGCTCCTCCCGGAGGCGTGTCAGTTCCTCATCGACCGCGGCTTCCACGTCCGCTAGGTCGCGGTCCGCGGCGGCGGTGACCATCACCATGAACTCACCAGCTATCTCACCGGGATGGTACCGCACCCCAACGCTCTGCGCGATCTGCTTTTCATACACCAAGCTGCGGTGCAGGCGCGAGGTAAGGCCGTCACCCAGCACGCCTTGCAAGATATCCAACGGCGCGTCGTAGGTGTCCATGTCGGGAGGGGTTGGCCATGAGATATAGAGGCGGGGGAGGGACACCTTGTCCCGCATCTCAAGCTCCACTCGCCCGGAGAGGGACGAGTCCCGGCGGCCCATGCGTGGCAGCGGCGGTCCGGGGACCAGGTCTCCGAAGTATCGGTTCACCATGTCCAGGGCTTCGTCCCGTTGGAAGTCTCCCGCGAGGGCGAGGCTGGCGTTGGACGGACCGTAGAAGCGGCGGAAGAAGTTCTGCACATCTTCAAGTGAGGCGGCGTCCAGGTCTTCCTGGGAGCCGATGGTCATCCAATGGTAGGGATGGGGCATGGGGTAAAGGGCTTCCTGGATGTGCCAAGATGCCATGCCATAGGGGCGGTTCTCGTAACTCTGCCTGCGTTCGTTTTTGACCACGTCCCGCTGAATGTCGAACCGCTGCTGGTCAAGGGCGTCGAGGAGGAAGCCCATCCGGTCGGCCTCCAGCCACAGGGCAAGCTCCAGGTAATTGGAGGGAATGTCCTCCCAATAGTTGGTCCGGTCGGGGGTTGTGGAACCGTTGAGGTTAGCGCCGGCCTTCTGCAGGGGGTCGAAATGGCTGTGATTATGGTGGCCCGACCCTTCAAACATCATGTGTTCGAAGAGGTGGGCGAACCCGGTGCGCCCGACTTCTTCGTCCTTGGACCCCACATGGTACCAGACGTTAACCGCTACCAGTGGGATGGAGTGGTCTTCGTGGAGGATGACGTCGAGGCCGTTGGACAGTGTGAGCTTTTCAAACGGTATAGAGACCATTTCGAGTCCTTTGATTCTGCTTACGTTCGGTGGCGGGCTTGTTGATGAGAATCGTATCTATTTCGACCAGGTCCGGCCTTAGAAAAGGAGTGCTCTGGACGGGATGAGCCGTTCGTTTACCGGGTCAGGCATCAGCCTCACGTCTTCCAGCGTCGTTGCGCCCAGGAGGGAATCGCCCTCCGGTCCGAAGATGACTCTGGCCAGACCCCTTCTCCCTTCTACGGAGAACGCTGCCCAGGCGGTTTCATAATCCACTGTATCTCCGTTGGCGATCTCAAAGGTCACAGTCTCCACAGGTTGGATCCCCAGGTCCCGCAGCAAGGACGAGGGGACCATCGAGTATATGGCTCCTGTGTCCACCAGGGCTTCGACTGTTTCAGTACGTTCGTCGAGTGGATTCCCGATCTGGAGTTGTACCGTGAAGACCCCCATATCGGAACTGCTAGGCCCCGCCGGTGTGCTTGAAGTAGTTCTCGTCGATCCGGCTGGGGAACGGTATAGAGACCATTTCGAGTCCTTTGATTCTGCTTACGTTCGGTGGCGCGGGGCAGGGAACACGGCGGCACGGGTG
Organism: Dehalococcoidia bacterium; assembly: GCA_965216155.1. Taxonomy (GTDB): domain Bacteria; phylum Chloroflexota; class Dehalococcoidia; order Lucifugimonadales; family UBA3495; genus CATOSP01. The sequence goes on from CBDCFD010000005.1 coordinate 101,665, forward strand.
TACGACAGGACTGCATTAAAAGAGCTTCGGTTGGCGCAAGACGTTTATTGATTGGGTCCGGGACCAGCAATAAGTCCTCCAACGTGGTTGCGCCCAGCAAGTATTGGCCTTCAGGGCCGAAGATAACACGGCCGAATCCATCGCGACCTTCTGCGGAGAACGCCGCAACGGCGGTTGGGTATTCTACAATCGCTCCGTCGGCGATGCGAAACCTCACCGTGCGCGTAGGCTCAATTCCCAGATTACGCAGCAGGGATGCGGGGGCCATCGAAAACGTAGCGCCGGTGTCGACCAATGCGTCTACGGTCTCGGCGCGGTCGTCGACCGGATTTGCGATCCGTAGTGGGACTCGGAAGACCCCCATTTCGGACCTGTTAGGCCCCGCCGGTGTGCTTGAAGTAGTTCTCGTCGGTCCGGCTGGTGATGGGGGAATCTTCCTGGTTCTTGGCGATCTCGGCGGGGTCCCAGAGCTTGGAGAACTTCAGCGCCCGGGGGCAGTGGCTATAGGCTTCCTCGACTTCGATCAGCATCCCCTGAAGATGCTTGGAGTTGTCGTCCAACTCGTACAGGGAAAGCTCGACGTTCTGGCGGTCAAGATCGTCCTTGGTCACGATGGTCGCCTTTCCATTGACACGGACAGTGTCGTTGATTCCAGGGATGAAGAAGATCAAGCCGACATGGGGGTTGGTCTCGACGTTCTGGTAGGACTGGAAGAGCCTGTTTCCGGCGACATCGGGGAACAGCAGATGCCTTTCACCCAGGACTCTGACGAAACCGGGCTTGCCGCCTTTGGGAGACGAGTCGCAGTGGCCTTCCGCGTCGGAGGTTGCCATGACGGCGAAGGGAGCGTTGCGGACGAATTCCTGGACCCATGGGGTGAGGTGTCCCTTCAACTTGGTGACCGCCCGGTCCGAAGGCACCCCGAATTCGTCGTTAAATCGGCTGGTTGTCTCAACCTCTCTCGTTGCCATCTTGCCTCCCTTTGAGCCAGAATTTTTCTTATTTTAACCGCCGGTATGGGCCACAGCAAGTAGCAGACGGCAGGGGCAGGGCCTTTCTACGGTGTGCGCCAAGGCTGGAGTTTTTTTGTTTTCGGGGACATTCTGTGCCATTTTGCGACAATGGGACTGGGTGGCCGGTTGGGGATTTGGACCGGGACCGGCGTTCGATAATGCCTATGATACCGGGTGGTTTCCGCAGGTGGGAAGGAGAAGGTGTCAGTAATCTGATTCGATACGCGGGCGCCCAAGTGTTGCCGGGCAATTACGTCGATCTCGGCTACTCATCATTTCAAAGATTTCAGACGACAAGTTGACAGAATACGGTCTGACAGTTACCGAAGCTGGCATATTGGACGTCAACAACGTCGACCTGGAGTTATTAACAAGATTCACGTATGGTTGGATCGGCCAAAGGCAGAAAAGCACTCCACCGCGTCAGGACTTCGAAAGCTCCTCCATCGCGTCCGCCAGGCGTTGGCAGTCTGCCAGAGGACGGATTCCGATGCGGATGCAACTGGGCAGGCCAAAGGAGGCGCAGTCGCGGACGAACAGCCCACGGCGCATGAGCCTTTCCCGCCACATAGCGCCGCCGGACACATCTACCAGCAGGTAGTTGGCGCTGGATGGATGGACCGTGAAGCCCAGGCCGGCCAGGCGGCGGGTCAAGAGACCTTTGGCTTCCTCTACGGCCGCCCGAGCCCGGTCCAAGTATCCATCGTCGGACAGGGCCGCCAGTCCCGCCGCTTGGGCCAGACCGTTCACGCTCCAGTCCGGCTGCAAGGCCGCTACGGCGTCAACCGTCTCTTCCGAAGCAACGACGTAACCCAGCCTCAATGCGGTAAGCGCGTAGTCTTTGGTCATGGAACGCAGGAGGGCCACGTTTCCACCGTCAACCATGTGCAGGCCGTCCCAGGGATCATCTACGAACGACAGGTACGCTTCGTCCACGACAAGCAGACCACCGGCCACCGCAACGGCCTCTGCCAATACCCGCACATCTTCAGCGTCGAGGTAAACGCCGGTGGGGTTGTTCGGGTTGCACAGAAAAACCAGGCTGGGGCCTTGCCGCCCGATGCGCCGCACCGCTTCCGGCAGGTCCCAGGCGAATGGAGGCGAGCCGGCGGCACTGAAGTTGACGACCTGGGCTCCCGCGAGCCTGCAAGCGCCGAAATACTCGCCGTATGTTGGAGTGAACAGCAGGGCGGAGTTCGACGTTCCCCTTCGGGACGGAGAGAGAAAAGCCCGCGTCAGCAGGTGAATCAACTCGGTGGAACCGTTCCCCACCAGTATCCGTTCGATGGGGATGTCCGGCCCTCCGTCGCCTGGACGGCTGAGGCGCCGGGACAGGGCCTCCCGCAACTCCAGACAGCCGGGGTCCGGGTAAGCCGCCAGGTCTACCCGCTGCATCGCCTCCCACACGCCGGAGGGCGGGCCGAGCGGACTAACGCTGGCGCTAAAGTCCACCACGTCTTCCGGGTCCAGACCCAACGCGCGCAGGTCTGAGGGCCTAACCCCTCCATGGATAGGACGTGAGGCGGATTCCAGGGAACCAGCCGCCGGTTGGTTGGATTCGTTGCCTTGATCGGTCATGTCCTCGTTCGACGGTGAATTGTCCTGCGCCGATTGGCCCAGTCCCAATTCAGAAAGTTGTGATTCTCAGGAAAATGATGCCTAAAGCCAGCGCCGCGCCCAGACCCGCCGCCACGTACATGGACTGGATGGCCCGCGTGATGTCCGCCGGTTCCAGCGCCCTGGCCGGGTCGCCCAGGCGGTAGTGGCCGACTTTCTCCAATTCCACGCCCAACGCCCCGGCCATACTGCTCATGCTCCACCCGGCGTTGGGGCTCTCAGTCCTGCCGTGGTCCCGAAGCATGATGCGCCATGCTCCCCGGGCGGCCTGACCGGGCAAGAGCAAGCCGCCAAAGACCAGGAGCAAGCCGGTGATGCGGGCCGGAATCAGGTTTATCAAGTCGTCCAACCGGGCTGAAGCCTTGCCCAAGTACTCGTACACGCCATGATAACCTATCATGCTGTCCAGCGTGTTGACCGCCCGGTAGGCGAAGGCCCCGGGCAGGCCGAACAGCGCGAAGGCCAGCCAGGGTCCTATGAAACTATCGGACATGTTCTCCGACACCGATTCGACTGTGGCCGCCGTTGCCTGCTCGGCGGAGAGCTGTGAGGGATCGCGGCTGACCAGGGAGGCCATCATGGCCCGCACTTGGGTAATATCTCCCGACACCAGGGCGGAGCGCACCTGTACCGCAACATGATGGAGCATTTTCACTGAGAAAGTGGTCTTGAGCAGCGCCGCCCCGATTATGACGTAAGCGGCGTCGTGTATCTCTTGCAACCCGGCCGGGATGAAGTATTCTGCTTCATATATCCTATCCAGGCCGGTCATGACGAAGTATGCCGCCGCCGCCCAGAACGCCGGGATGATTAATGCCACCACCACGCCGGAGACGGTCCCTGCCACTTTAGTCCTGGGGGCCAGCTTGTCGGCAAGCGCCACGGTGCGGCCTATCCAAACGGTGGGATGCAACCGGTAATGCGGCTCGCCGAACGCCAGGTCCAATAGAACGGCCAGCGCCAAGACTCCCAGATCGAGCGGGTCTCCCCAGACCATCGGTTAGTTTCCGGTTTCCTTGACCATAGTCGGCGAACGCTACCAGATAACCTTATGAATAGGACCCAGAAATCCGTGAGGGGTGATCGCCACTGCTGCGATCAGCGCCAGGACCTCGATCAGCTCGTTGGCGGCTCCATAAACGTCCCCGGTTAGCCCGCCCAACATTTTCACTACTACCTTACCTATTAAAAAGGCGACGACGGACGCCCCCGCCAATATCCCAATGCCCGCGACACCCCCAATAAGGACCGTCGCCGCCACCGACAAGACTGCCGCGGCAGTTGTCGCCAACCCCCCGCCGCCCTGGTGAAAAGGAGACCCGAGTCCCGCACTCCGCGCGTAGGGGAAAGCCCCCAACAGGACGACCATGGCCCATCTGGAGATCACCGGGAACAACAGCAGTGCGGCGAGTTTTTGATCCGCCGGGAACCACAGCAGCGACAGCAAAGCGCTGTATTTCAGTAGCAGCAACCCGGCTGCGCCAGCGACCGCGAACGCTCCCACGTTGGAGTCACGCATGATCTCCAGGCGGCGTTCCCGGGTATAGCCGCCGAAAAGACCATCGCACACGTCCATGAAGCCGTCGAGGTGCAAGCCCCGCGTGACCACAATCAGGAACACCAACAGGATTGCGGCGGTCAGAAAGGGCGGGAGGGCTGCCGACGATCCCCATTCCAACCCGGCCAGGGCCGCGCCCAGCAGCAGACCTATCAGCGGGTAGTACGCCCGGGAGTTGCTGATGTCCCTTTGGGCCAACGCCCCGGTCGAGGGAGTGGGGAACACGGTAAGAAAGCTAAGGGCCGCCAGGAACGAGGTCAGGGCGAGGACCCGCCGTTTTCGTCCTCAATCCTCTCCGATACCCCTGCGTCGGCGAAGGTTGCCATCTCAGACAGACATTTGGCGGCGGCCTCGATTATCGGCATGGCCAGCACCGCGCCCGTGCCTTCTCCCAGGCGCATCCCCAGGTCCAACAACGGCGTTAGCCCCATCTTCTCAAGGGCGATCCGATGTCCCGGCTCCACCGACTGGTGAGACGCCAGCATGTACCGCCCGGCCTGTGGGCTGAGGGTCCATGCGATAAGGGCTGCCGCGCCCGAAATGAAACCGTCAACCACCGCAGGACGATTCCCGGCGGCGGTCGCAAGCATCGCGCCCGCCAGGACGCCTATCTCGAACCCTCCAATTTTGGTAAGGATGTCTATACCGTCATTGGCATCCGGGCGGTTGACCTGTATGGCAGTGCGCACCACCTGGACCTTGTGCTCCAGGCCAGGGTCGTCCAGGCCGGTGCCGCGCCCCGTGGTCAACGAAGGGTCTACACCGGTGACCACGGAGGTAATTGCGCTGGAGGAGGTGGTGTTGCCGATCCCCATGTCGCCGAAAGCGATCAGGTCGGCTCCCTCGGCTATCTGCTCGTTGGCAGACTCAATACCGGTTTCCAGGCACTGGATGGCCTGCTCGCGGGTCATGGCGGGGCCTCTGGCCATGTTGGCCGTTCCGTAGCCGATCTTGACTGACCTGAGCGCCGGGTTGGGTTCCAGGTCGACGGCAACTCCGACGTCCAGGATCACGATCTCGGCCCCTACGTGCCGGGCGAGGACGTTTATCGCCGCGCCGCCGCGCAGAAAGTTGAACACCATCTGCGGGGTCACTGCCTGGGGGTAGGCGCTGACGCCTTCTTCGACAACTCCGTGGTCGCCGGCGGCCAAAATCGTGGCCTTCCGCCCAATGCTGGGAGTCGCCTGACCGAACATCCCGGCAAGGATGATGGAGATTTCCTCCAGCCGTCCCAGGCTACCCAGGGGCTTGGTCAGGATGTCCTGCCTGGCGCGGGCCGCCACCATCGCTTCCTGGTCCAGCGGACCGATCCGGCTAAGTGTCTCGTCGATAAGAGTCGATATAGGCATATCTAAAACTCGATTCCCGGCTGGGCTTTGATGCCCTGCTGGTATGGGTGTTTCACTACGTTCATCTCGGTGACCAGGTCGGCGTATTCGACGAGGGCTTCCGGGGCGTGACGCCCGGTTATGATGATGTGCATCATCTCCGGGCGGCCCTTGAGGGCTTCCAGGACTTCCTCCACCGGAATCCAGCCGTAGTGCATGGGGTAGGTGAACTCGTCAAGGATTACCACGTCGTGTTCCCCGGCGGCGATAATGTCCTTGCAGTCCTCCCAGTGGGCCCTGGCAAGGTCGGCGGTCTGGTCCAGGTCGCGGGAGCGCCAGGTGAACCCGTCGCCCATGGCCCGCATCTCCACGCCGATCTTCTTGGCGGCCCGCTGCTCGCCGAAATTCGCCGTGGAATGTTTGATGAACTGGAGCATGACCACCTTGAGGTCTCGCCCCCAAGCCCGGAACAATACCCCCATTGCCGCGGTAGTCTTGCCCTTGCCGTTGCCGGTGTTCACGATCACCAGACCCTTGTTGATGCGAGGGCCCTTGACCGACTGGGGCTCTTCCTTTTCGCTGGCGTCAGTTGTGCTTGCGTCCGTGCTCATGGCCGGTAGACCTCCCCGTTAATTCCTGGTGAAGAGTACCTAAGTGATTAGGGCGCGATGATAGCCGGGACTTCTAGCGGCAACCCGGGCTCGTAAGTGTCCCAGATTCGCAGGGTCAACGGCCCCTGCATTTCTGTTGGGATTCTAATTTCGAAAATAGCTTGCCCGATGGGCATCGGTCCGTCCGGAGGTTGCCAGTGGTTGGATACACCGCCACTGCTGTCTGTTTCCCATGGTTCCAGGCTGACCTCGTAGCCAGTGAAGTTCGCCGTTGCTCTGGAGGTGTTCCCCAGGACGATTGTGTAATCTGTCCAGTTGTCCTGGTACCTGCCCTGCTTGCCGTGTTGCTCGAGTACCCCAATTCCTACCACACGCCATTTCTGGTCCGCCGCGTCGTAGATCTCGTGCGGTTTTGGGGATAGATCCGGTGATTCTTTCCTTATCACTGTCCAATGGCTGTCCGCGTCCCGATCTGTCGTGTGTAGTGTGATTTCCCAGTCTGTTGAGTCTATTAGCAAGTCGACTTGTTTCTGTGCGGGTTGCACCTGGGGTTGTGGTGTTGACGTAGGCTGTGCTCCCGGAGTGTACTGGTCGTATATCAGGAGCCGGGCAGGTTGGTCGTAGAGAGCTTCCGGTTGGCTGTCTTGGGCCATCTTTATGGCGATCCCGTCGTGGGCACTATCCCTAACGATCGGATTTCCGTCTTGGTTCTGCCATTCTGCGGTATAGACGGTCAGGTCGGGTTCGTATCCGGCTACTGTTGATTCCAGCGTGGCCCGGGCGTGGAGTTCGTTACCGGGGCATTGGTGGTCGCTAAATTTTCTGCCGGGGTGTACGAGGGCGAATTCTAGGGAGATGACCTGGGCGGTTATGCCTTGTGCATCCTGTATGAATGCTTTTTCGCCCCGCACGTCGTGGGTCCTGGGCCACAGTATTGTGCGTCTGCTTCCGCCGGTGCAGTCCCTTTGGGCTGGCGCCTGTCTGTTGTTCATGGTTTTGCTGGCGTCGTACCGTAGCTCTAGGAAGCGGTTGGTTGCCATGTTCGGTGGGGCGCCTGTGTTGGTAGTGTCAGGGGTCTTTCTTTCCTGGAAGGCTGTTGAAGTTGGAGATATGGTGGGAGGTGCGGTGGGTCGTCTCTCGGTGGGGAGTGGCGTGTTGCAGGCTTCGTCTCGCTCGGCGATGAGTTGGTCTCTGGTTTGAGTCTGTTCTAACAAACGCGCGTAGGCATCCTTTCCGCTCATGAATGCTATTCCCAACCCGATGTCCGGGTCGTTCTGCATCATGCACTCTACGGTTTCTTCCGCAACTTGCAGGTCTGTCTTGGCAAAGCCGGGTAATGCTGTGCATGCAGCGAGTAGCAGAAGCAGAGTGGTCGTGAGCATGAGTATGTGGATGTTCTTCCTCATCCCCTACCTTCGCATTGTGTGCCAACATGGCCTAGTGATAGTTGCCAGTGGTCATGAACTCGCCGCTAATCGCTGTCCACTCTCCACTATTCACTGAAAACTCCGGCTGGTGCAGGCGTCTACGAACCGCTTCGGCAATGACGGGTCGCTTCCCAGGTGGATATGGATATAGGAGGCCCATACGCTTCCAGACCGGAAACCGTCCAGGCGGCCCTCCTGGTTTACAACCCGGTAGACCGACTCGCGCGGTTGCGGCTCCCGTTCAAGAGTGGACCAGTGAAACTCGTGCCCCCTGATACGCTGCCCCTCCCGGAGAAGGGGGCCATCCGAGCAGGCCTCGACCTCGCGGTATCCCAGGGTCAACCTGGCGTTGGACATGGAAGACGCGGCCGGGATGAGCCCAATCATCGGATAGTCGATTCCGTCCTGGCCGGTCAGGTTATTGCCCAGGTACATCAACCCGCCGCACTCGGCGTATACGGGTACTCCCCGCTCCACGGCGTCGCGGATGGAACTGTGCATCGGCTTGTTCGCCGCCAACTCCTGGGCGAAAAGCTCCGGGAAACCGCCGCCGAGGTAGAGGCCCCCAACTCCCGGCGGCAAACTCTCGTCTTCGAGAGGGCTAAAAGGCACGATCTCCGCGCCCCATGCTTCGAGCAAATCGAGTGAGTCCTGGTAATAGAAGCTAAACGCCTTGTCTTGCGCGACTCCAATTCGGGCCCGTTTCGCGACACGTTCAACCGGGTAGACGCTGGGAGTGACAGGAGAAGGGTTGGCGGTGGAGGCAAGTCCCAGGATGGCGTCCAGGTCAATGGTCTCCTCAACCTGGTCGATAAGCGTGTCGTACCACTTGCGGGCTACGGTGCCTTCGACGGTAGGTATGAGACCCAGGTGACGTTCTGGTTGGACCAGGTCCTGGCGGCGGGGAAGGTAACCCAGGACTGGCAGACCGGTGGTGGCCTCGATCTGCGGTTGGCAAAACTCCATGTGCCTCGGTCCGCCGACCCCGTTTAGAATGACTCCAGCGATCCGCAGGTCCGGATCGAACTGTTGATACCCCAGCACCTCCGCGGCCACGCTTCGGGCGACCTTGGAGGCGTCGGCGATCAACACGACTGGGGAGTCAATCAGCTTGGCCAACTCCGCCGTGGAGCCATCTTCGGTCAGGCTGGAATGACCGTCGAATACACCCATCACGCCTTCCACCACGCAGACATCGCTATTTGTGCCTGCTCGCTGGAAGAGTTCCTGTACCGTGGGATGGGGCAGAAGCCACGTGTCCAGATTGCGGGAAGGGACTCCGCAGGCCAATTGATGGTATGACGGGTCGATGTAGTCCGGCCCTGCCTTGAACGGCTGCACCCGGTGGCCCCGGCGGGTTAGAGCGCCCATTATTCCCGTGGCGATGGTGGTCTTACCCACCCCGCTGCGAACACCGGCGATTACGACCGTTGGGGTCAAAACTTTATCTCCTGGAGCACTTGAGGGCATCCCGTCCTAACCGGCGGCGATGGCCGGTTTGCCTTCTGCTTCCTTCCTCTTGCGATACGCTTGAATCCCCCGGCTCACGGCATCGTGGGCCGTTGCCGCGACGAGCCAGCCAACGATAGTTGGAGACCCGGCGTAATCGAAGTGGACACCCTGGCCCGAGTGCCCGGCAACTGTTGCGTCGGTCGAGGTGCCTGTGGCAACGCTGCCGTTGCGGGTCAAGACTCCAGCCTCGATCAATGCCAGGGTCTTGGCCTCGGTTGCGATGGTCGAGGCCCTGACCAACGCACCGGGCGAAAGGTCGGCGTCGACCAATGTCACCAGGTTTATGGTACCCGGTGAGGGCGCGATATGCTGTCCCCAAGGAGCGGCCCCCGAAGGACCGGCTTCCATATACGATGGGTCATACGATGCGTCGTTTTGCCGAGGGCTGGAGGCGTTGGAGACCCCCGCGGTGGCCAGCGTGGCAACCGTTACGCCCGCTTCCGACCGGACCGCGACCTGCAGGTCGCGGTGACGGACTGCGGTAAGCAACCCTATTAACTGGCCCTCGGAGGGGACGCCGAAACCGGCAGCCCTTTCCCTTATGTAGTCTTCGGGGCAGGGAATGTCTGCGTCGGGCGTTACCTCCAAGCTCAGCAGCCACTGGCTGGCAAGATGTCCTTCACCCAGAGGTGCGGAGGAGAGGAAGCGGTAGGGGTGTTCCAGGCGCAGGACATAGTGATGTTCACCGCGGTCCAGGCTGGCCCCTCGGATTTGCAGGCGTTCGTATCCGGCTTGAAAGATGTTAACGCTATTCACCACTACGCGGGCGGCGGACTATAGTTCAACCCAACTGGTTAAGTCCAACGGGTTGGACGGTCACGGCAGGCGCCCTCGCCTACGCCACTGGCAGGCTTTCCCCGTACTTTTCGATCAGGCCCATGAAAAGGTCGTGACGCGGCTGGTTGGTCTCCTCGATTTCCGACTTGCGCAAATACACGCGGAGCATAGGCTCCTGGTTCTCGTCGATGAACCACACCGAGTAACTGGGCAGACCCTGTTGGTTGGTGGTCTGGAGGAACTTCACTTCCTTGACGTCGTCCATCTGCAGATGGAGGTGCGTTCCCTCCGCAGCCGAGAAAGTGACGATCTTTCCATCGTCGGTGAATTCAAGGCCCTCGAACATGGTATACACCTCGGCGGTGGCGCTGGCGTTGGCCAGCATGATCACCACTTCGGCGAAACCAGGTTGGCAGTCGTCTAAAATCTGCCTGACCATGTTGTTCTCTTGCACGTTACCCTCCTGCGTTAAGGCTGTTCCCGGAACGAAAAAGGCCCGGCATCACGGCCGGGCGAATGTTCGGGGAGACTCATACCCTTTTTCCGCGAAGTGTATCAAGTCGGGCCTGGGGGCAGGTCTCCTGGCTCCTGGTCCTGGCAATTCCCTTGGCCGAGTTGGGAGGAGTTCTGGACCAGTTACAGTGGCGGGACCGCGCCGGAATCGCACCGGCTTCCCTATCCAGCCCCTTGCGCGGGGCGACCACCAGGCTGAGATTGGTCTTGTTAAACAACCGCCGTGGTCCCGCACAAATCCCCGCCTGACCACTGTTAAGCGTAATTGTATGCTTGAGAGGGCCCGGCGTCAATCTCTGCCGCGAGGAGAGACGATTGCGAAACTCGGGATTGGGGTGGTTCGACCGGGTTTTGGAGGCTAGAGGCTACGAAATACGGAGCGGGTAGAATCATTAGAAAGGGGCCTTGCAGAGAGTGATTGCAGGCCCCTTTAGGCATTATTCCGAAGGCTTTTGGTCCTTACTTGGCCGGCGTTGCCGGCAACGGGGATGCGGTGGTGAACTGAAGGCCGTCTCCGTCGCAGGGAGTGGTTGGCGTGGGTGGGACCAGAGTGGGTCCAGCGCCGTACCGGCTCTCGTAGTAGGCGGATAGCTTGGATACGGTGGCGTCGTTAAGAGAGTCGGGGACCGCGATGGCGCCGTATTTTGAGTGGCTCCTATTGCTGGAGCCATTTAACCATAGGGGGGATTGGAGGTGCAATAAAGTTCTACTTATTTTACGCCTCCGACCCTGCTATTCTCTCCATTGCAAGAGGCGTACACGCTACCCCGATTCCTAATGGCAGTCATTGGCTGTCCTTGGAGCATGGGTCTATGGTAGCTGAGACCGGCATGTTTCATGCCCCCTTGAGGCCCATGCGATATGGGGTTAGGCGTCTCTTGCAAGTGCCGAATCCTGGCCGCAAGGGGGCTCCCTCCTATGTCCTTCCAAGAGCGTTGGCTGAAACTACGGGACCAGATCAGGAAAGATGACCTGATAAGATAGGCCCTGCCGGACTGTGATTCCGGCAGGGCCTATTACGTTAAGCGCCGCCGCCGAGACGGAGACGCCCACGGGCCTGAGTAAGGCTGCCCCTATTGTAGCAGCAGGGGCGGTCCTGTAGGGTTACATCAGTAACGAATTGATTGCCTCCCGTTTCGGTGAGTTTTCACCGGAAGGGAGGTATTTTTATGAGAGACGCATTATCGGCCCGACGCTGGTTAAGGTGGACGATGGGCTTTATGGGTGGTGTGATAGCAATATGGGGCTTCGTTGGATTTCCAGCCTTTTGGCAATCAGATTCTTTTGCTCCTGGGGAACGTGAGTATCTTCATAAAACTATTAGAGAAGTGGTTGATGAGGGAATGCAGTCAACAAACGACAATAAGGTGGCCATTGGGGAGTATGAGCAAATATGCTCGGCCCTTCAGGAGAAGAGTTGGGATTCTGAGTTGGTTCGATCCCCAGATAATTCGGAAGAGTCATGGCGGTTAGCTCGGAGCCTTTATTATCTTGAGTTGGTATTTGGAAATGTTCAACGTCTTCAGGAAGAACAGAATCTTGCTTCATATTCTTTCGAGAAGTTTTGCGAGGATATATGGTCTTCGAGATGACAGGTTCTAAGGTTAAATTGCTCAGTGTGGATTCAAAAGACCATAAAGGGGTCTGTGTGGCTCAAAACTTCTATGGCTGACAGTAAGGATAGGTCTGATGAGGAATAGAAATATCTGTCCGGTCTGCAAACGTCCGAAGAAGCGGCAGTTTCCGTACTGTTTGAATTGCCATAAGAAGCTATGTGGGCGTCCGGCCCCAAAGCAGTTTGGCGAGTGCAAGTATGGCCGATGTCATCTTCCGGTTGCCAGGGGCTTCTTAGGTTTGCCGGAAGAGTTTTGTCCTCAGCACCAGAGCCAGAAGAACCGGGGGATGATTTAGTTGGATTGACTTACGCCACTGTCACGCTCATCTCCCGCATACGGTCCGGGTCTTCGGCTTTGAGCCGGGTAAGGACCGTTGCCTGGAAGGTGAGGACCGAGATGATCGCAAGCAGCTTAATTTTCTTCATGCTCATAACACAGTGCCTTTCCAGTCCTCTGGAGTGCTTCAGGCTGCGGAATATCCGCTCGATGCTCATACGCTGGCTGTAGAGGCGCTCCCAGGCTTTTGTGAACCTGGGTAGTGGCCCGAGGACCCGAAGGTTGTCCTCGGGCCGCTCCCAGACTTCGGTGCACAGTGGGTAATGGCCTTGGTTCCTTGGGTTTTCAGTGGGCATCCTTGGGGTGAACACTGAAACAAGTGGGCGCCAGTTTCCTGGTCGGTGCGGACGTAGTCCATTTCTTGTTGGCTCATGCAAGTAGGCTTTCCCGACGCTGTATACATGTTCTCGTAGTAGCCGTCCGCTGCTACTGGCTTCCGTATGTGGATGATCGGGATAATGTCTAAGCCGAATAGGAATTGATGATTGGTCAGAGAGTCGTAGCCGCGGTCGGCGAGTAAAGCTCTGGGTTCCATCCAGGGGTAATCGTTCAAGGTTTTGTTGACTACTGTTCGGAGTTGAGGAGAATCGTTGGTGTTGGCCGGGGTAATAGTGAAGGCCAGGGGAACGCCGTGGGTGGCGTCGGAGACCAGGTGCATTTTGTAGCCGAAACCCCATTCTGTTTTGCCGTTTTTGCTTCGGGAACTATGTTTGATGCCCCATTTGGCATCGGGATCGCTGACTGGTTTCCGGTTGGGATTGGCGTAGCTCTCAAATAGGGTGAAGTCTATGGCGATTGTAGCGCCCAAGGGTGGTAATGGCTGGTCCTGTCTGTTCTCCCGGCGTTTTACTGCCGGGACCAGCCCTTTGATTTCGTTGGTGACTTTGATCAGGTATGGCTCCATAAGGTTGGTATGGTTTGCCAGACGGGTGGTAAATCTGCTGAAGGCGCTCTCGCTGGGGATGTTATCACCGAAGCCGCAGACTTCCCGGAGCTTGCGGCTCCCGCGGAGACGCTCCAGGAGGTGGTTGTTGAAGCGTATCTTCAGGAGGAGCTTGGTGAGGAAGGCCCGCCACATGGCTTTTACTGGGTATCCGGGCCGTCCGGTGTAGCGGTAGCTTTGGAGGACGTTGATGAGCGGCTGATTATCAAGGTTGTCGAGAGTATTGGCCAGCTCGTCAATACCGCCTTTGGGCGGTTGATCAGGTTTGGTAGCCTGTATTGAGCTTCCAGTGTCCACGAGGAGTTACTGACTCCTGGTGGACTGGAATCCGGTGGCGGCTTTGTGTTCAGCGTGGATTCATTGTTTTTGTACTCATTCTTTTTCAGTATGACCAGGTGTGCGTGGGTTGGTTGGGTTGGAATGATTCTCATTTGCTGATGGCGATGGATTCTCCGGTATAGGTTTGTCAGCAAGGCACCAGGTATTGTTGCCGACGTTGATGAACCTAGTCTTGGCTCCATTAAGGGAGTTACGGAGTTGAGTCTTGGGATCGGCAGTCCCGTGAAACTCCACTCTCCAGCGTTGCGCCCAGTAAAGGATGTCACTGATGTGCATCGGTCTGTCGTGAAGCTCCAAGATTTCTTGGAAGATTTGTACGTTTGGTTTGTCGTTATACTTGTTGGTGGCAAGACTGCGGTTAGCATTCCTTTGGTTCATAATTCCGCCTATGTTTGCCTCTTGATAATACTTCTCGGCTGTTTCAAGGAGTGAATGGAAGTGTTGTAGCTTCTCGTTGTCGGCAATATTGGTGTTCATTTCCTCTCGGCTGATGTGGACTTCGGCTTCAATTTCCTTCATGCCTTTGATTATATTGCTTGTGTTTTCCACTTTCTTCTCCTGTTATAGGCAAGGTGTAGAGTTGGGTTGGAATTGTGACTGTTTGTGTCTTTAACTCGGTTGTAGTTCTGGATACGATTGAATTGGTGGAGAGAGGGGGACTCGAACCCCCGTCGCACGGATTTGAAGGCCAGCGACCCCACCTGGGCACCCCACAAAAATACCGGGGGGGGATGAACACCTCCTTTCCGGTCATAGATAAAGCGGCCCCGATGCTGTGAGAAGTTAGGCGGGGTCGCTTATTTTGTGTTGCCTGTATTTTAAGCGATTGGCCGGTTTGGGTCAATGCGCGGTAGACATTTGTGTGGAAAACGTCTTTTGGGAAGGTCTTTCCGGCTATGTCATGCGCGGAGCCTGTGAAGGCTGTTGGAGCCGTCAACAGGCCCTATGGGTCTGTGAAGTGGCGGGGCACGGATTTGAGGCTGTCTGGGCAATGTGGGAGTGTCGAGAATCGTAGCTGTTTTGGCTAATTCTGCTGCTAAAACCGGGCAGTCTGAGTTATGCAATTGTCTCGGATACAACTAAATATTGCCAATGTCAATAGGTCGCAGTAAGATTGAAGATGCTTGATTGACTTGTGCTAGCACGTTAGTTTATCGAGACTCGCTGGGTTATGTAAGGGCAATGAGTGTTCCGCGACCACGAGACCAAGTACCTAGTCGTATCGGTTTCTCTGGTTCCTGTGTTTACACTGCTTCTTGCGTCATACGAGATGTTCTACAAGACCAGCGATTCGGGACTCGATACTGTTATTGCGATAGCTCACGGAGTGAGTGCTGCCGTTGCAATCACGATAACGCTCGTAGCTACCTGGGAGGTTGTCTGGATGGTATTGGCAAACCGATTAAAGGAACGTTGGTCAAAAGAAGCGAGGCAGGAAGGGCTACAGGAAGGGCTACAAAAAGCTAATCTTCTTTGGGTTTCCTGGAACGAACGTCGTAAGGAAGCGGAGAGGAACAACGAACCTTTTGACGAGCCGCCCCCAAATGTGGGGAACATCAATAACGAGGAATTTCTGGTCAGTCCTTAAATGGATGAGGCGATGACGAGTTGAAATGGGAAATGGGATTCAGGAAATTCTCCGATACGTGAAGCCATTGGGGTCATTGATGCCACGTAAGAAGAAAGACCGAGGCCGCCCGGTCAAATACCCGATGCCCCCAAAGATAGACGCGGACCCGGAGACCATTGCAGAGGTGGTCCTGCGGGCCAAACCCAAGAAAGTATGGCGATACGAGCAAAAGGCGGGCCGAAGTCGGTTAAGCTAACCCTCGTAGCCTAGTGTCTTTCGGTCCGATCAAACCTTCGTATGGCAGATGTTTGCCGACCGACCTTCGAGCCATCATTGCCATCTGGTCGGCGGTGTCAAGCGGGCGGTGGTTGTAGCGACCTTCAAACTCCGTGACATATCGGTCAAGATGTTTCGCGCTGTTCCAGGCCGGGATTGCGAGCCTGCTTGTGATACAATCCCCGGCGTCGTTATGGTTGAATCGGTCCGGTCCGGGCGTTTCGTTAAGCCCACGTTAAGTAGAGTGAAGCCGGTCCGGGGATGCTTCCCTCCTCCACCCGGTATCTCCAGATACTTGCTTCTCGTTACGGTTATCGTGTTGTCCGCGGTTTTGCTGTCAGCCTGTTGGGAGTTGGACGATTATTCCAGTACGAAGACGGAATGGAAGAGCGGAAAAGTTGTGGACGTCGTGGAGCGTAACCCGGAAGAAGTGGAATGGCTGCGGCTGCGGACCCCCGAGGGTGAAGTTTGGAGCTTTACATCTGACGGCCCGCTGCCGTTCATGCCCGCCCATTTCCGGCAACACCAGGTATTGGGGCAGACGGTTACGGTCTTCTATCTGACCAGGTATGGAGTGCTGGTCGCCATCCACGCTACTGACTGACGGGGGGTTGGGGGGCTAGTGATTAGTGGTTAGCCGTCAACTACTATCCACTATCCACTAGCCCCCAGCCACTACAGCACTTCGCGCAGCGCCGCCTCGATCTCCTCCGCCGCGGCGAACTGTTCGAATTTAGCGTGTATCTTGCCCGCTTTGTCGATCACAAAGGTCCAGGGCTCGGAGGGCAGCGACCACTCGTCCACGGCGTCCACGTAGCCGCCGCTTGGCGGCCGGGCTCCCTTGATCAAATGCGGGTTTTTGAAGACCTCCACGTGGATGAAGTTCGCCTGGCCGGAATAACGTTCTCTCAGTTGGGACACGATATCAAGCTGGGGTCCGCACGTGGCCGACACGCAGAACTTGGGCGTGGAGAACGCTATGAGGACCGGTTTGTCCTCTTCCAGGGCTTCACGCACCGATAGCCGGTAGAGGTCCGGGTCGGGGGTGAAATCGCTGGTGATGGTGGCGATATCGGTGGTGTCCGACAGTGTGGCGGTCAAACTCCGGGGAGCGGGATCTCCAACGGCGGGGGTCGCGGACCTCTCTTTGACTTCCACCGCGCCCTTGGCCACGATGGGATTGCCGTCCTCCCCGGTAACCGTGGCCTCCACTTCCCAAAAGCCCGGGGTGTCGAAGTTGAGCGTCGTGGAGAAGGTCCCCTGCCCGCCCAAATGCCACTTTATGAAGGTGGCCACGGACGATGCACGTTCCACCCCGGGGCCTTCACCAGGCGGCAGGAGCAAGGCGCGGACCTTCGCTTCGCCGCCGCGCACGGGCATTCCGTTCAAGTCGACCAACCCGAAGGCCACCCGGTTGCCGCCTACCGCGAGGTCGCGGGTGATTATGACCGCGCTCACTTCGGGGAGGGGTGGAAGCTCCGGTGCCCCCGGCGGCGCACCCCGGCACGCCCCGGCCAACACCAGGGCCAGGGCTCCGAGGCAGGCGAGAAGAAGCCGGCGATAGCGGCGGGTCATGCGTCCTGTTGCCGGACACATAGACTTATCATCTCAGAGACGTCCGGTTGCTCCTCCAGGGCGCTCACAGTGGATACAAGGGCATCCAGCCGGTACGTGGGCCACTGCATTTCAGGGAACAACGCGCTAATTCGTTGGACTTCGGTGGCCAGGTCCCACTCCAGCTCGTTGCCCTGGTACTCGCCCTGGTAGGTCGTGCCTCCCCTGACTTCAATGGTAATGCGGGGAGCAAAGGCGGGCCGATCCTTGTGACCGGCCACCCGAACCCTCCCCATGAGGTCGATGACGTCCCGGGATTCCTGGGACGAGGCCTCGCCCGGATCCAGCCTGGCCTTCAGCGGCGGATAGGACCCGTGGACGCAGGTGTAGGCCGCGAAGTAGTGCGTGCTGCCCACGCCGGGGGAAGTACGCTGAGGATTGGGGAATTCCGGGGAGGGGTAGAGGGTTTCCAGCCAGTTCATGTCGATGGTAATGCTTTCGATGGCGCCGGGAGAAATTATATGCCTGGACCGGATCTGGGTCATGAGGTCGATGACCGGGCAGTTGTAGCCCGCCGTTTGATAAATCTTGGGGGTTACGTGGAGCACTTCCCAACGCGCGCCGAGTTCATCGGTGACCTTGGACATTTCGGTCTCGTTCGGACCCGAGAAAGTGTAGGATAGCTGGCCTCTGTTGTTGCCGGTGAAGGCGTTGTAAAAGCCGGCTGCGCCCTCCAGAGCCGTTTCCGACCCCCTGACCCCCTCCTGGGACAATAGGGCGGCCATGATCCCGCTTCTCGTGGCGTTTGGTTCATGGAACAGCATCTCCTGGCCGCCGGAGCTTGCTCCCTCGGTGGTCCCGCCGGTGAAGGTGCAGGCCAAGGCCAGGGCGGTTACCATCTGGTCTTCGCTAAGGCCCAGGAGCTTGCCCGTGGTCACCGCCGCCCCAAGCGTGCCGTAGACGGGACTGGAGCGGAAACCGCGGGCCTGGGTTGAGGGGATGAAGTCCCCCGCGATCCGCGCCTCCACCTCGTAGCCTGCCACCAGGGCAGTTAGCAAGTCCCGGCCGCTCTTGACGCCAAGCTCCGCTGTGGCCAGGCCCGCCGGGATGTTGCAGGGGCCGGGGTGGATGAGCATCCGGTAAGAGTCCGACTGGTTGGTGGCGTGCATCAGCTTGCTGTTGGCGAAGGCTGCGCCGCATCGGGTTGCCCGGGCGCCGTCCACAAGGATGGTTGCCCCGTCGGTCTTGCTTTCTTCGGATTTGGCAAGCTCGATGGACGCCGCGCCGTGCCGGGTCCCCGCGCCTACGATAGAGGTGACCAGGGCGTGGAGCACCGACGCCTTGATCTTGTCCACGACTTCGGGCGGCAATGCCTCGTATTCCAGTGAGGTTGCGAACCTGGCTAGCGTCCGGCTCAAAGAATCCGGCATATCTCCCCTCCTTAAAAAAACTAAAACTGCCCACCGGCGTCCGGCCACGGGCGCCTAGATGAGATCGTGCATGTACCGGTGGAGCACGTACTTGATGCAGGCCAGCAGTAATACGGCCCCGACTATGATGGATATGGTGAGAGGGTCCCAAGCCTTGGTAGCTATTCCCAGGACAGTCCCGGACGCCGGTGGATGCTCGGTGTTGGTTACCGCCATCAAGAAGATAAGAATCCCCACCGAGAGCGCCAGCGCGAAGTTTCGGACCAACGTACCCTCGTGCGGGAAGAAATCAAACTGGGACGAGAACAATAGCCAGGAAAAGGCCGAGCCAACGAGGAGGCCAAGGACATGGCCTCCGATCAGCGAACGCGGGGTCCCGGACCGGCTGGAGGGGTGCATGAACACTATGAGGACACTGGACGCCAACCCGGCGGCGATTGCTGCGTCGGACAATGAATCAACCAAGAGCAGGACCGCCAGCATTGCGGTTGTGGCGAGCCCGGCCTGGACCCAATATGCCCTGGGGGAACGGCGGAACTGCGGGTCGATAATGCGTCGATTGACGGAGATATGAGCGCCGGAGGCGAGCCGGTGCGTTACGCACCGTACTTGTTGGCCGAGACTCACGAGTTAGGGACTTGCCAGAGCCGCTTACGCTTCTTCGAGGCTGCGGACGAAATCCAGCCAGACCCGGGCGCAGGGGACGGGAAGGATGTGCTGAACGAAGCCGGACACCCCGGGGAACACCACGGCCCTGCCGTTGGGGAAGAGGTCTGCGGCGCCCCTGAAGTCGCCAAGCACTTCCTCGCGGAGGCTGGCGGCTGCCAATACCAGCACAGGGGTCTGGACATCTTTGAGTAGGAGTCTCAGGTCCCCGCCCACATTGCGCTGGAACCCGCTCACCACGTGGGCCGGGGTCGCCGCCATCTGGCCGGCGTACCAGCGGATGTAGGCCGGGTCGACCATCTGGGGGTCCAGCCGCCGGGTGATCGTGCTCTCCACCCAGGCAGACACTCCTTCCCGGTCGATCAACTCCGCGCTTTCCCCGTGATGGGGGTCGAGGAAGCTGGTGGGGGAGGTGCAAACCGTCAGGGACTTCAATCGCTCTTGGTGCATGGTGGCGAAGCGCATGGAGATGGAGCCGCCAACGGTTTCACCAACCAAGTGGAACTTGTCCAACCCCAGGGAGTCAACGAAACCCAGCAGGTCACCGGCGAAATTGTCCAGCGACCAGGGGTAACCCGGCTCAGGCACGTCGGACTGACCCATGCCACGCATGTCGAGGCGAATAACGCGGTAGTGGCGGGCCAGCACCGGGACCCAGCCGAACCACATCTTATGGTTTTTGGCCATCCCGTGGTGCAGAACGACCGTCTCCGGCTCGGTCCAGGGGTCGGTGAAGTCGTCGATTTTATAGAATAACTCTGTGCCGTCTTCCAATCTCGCTTTCATGGCGGCCTCCTTAGTGGTTAGTGACGAGTGGTCAGTGGTTAGCGGCCAACGACTGACTGGTGACCGCTGGCGACTGATCACTCGCCACCGGCCCCGGCCACCGGGCTAGGCTGAAATTCCCTGCTCCGTGAACACAGATCTGGCAACCCGCATGGCGGAGCGGGTGGTGAAAAACCCGCCGTAGAGCATCACCTGGATGAATATCTCCATAATCTCGGCGGGAGTCATGCCGATCTGGAAGGCGCCTTGGATGCGGGTGCGGAGCTGCCGGTCGTACTGTCCGAGGACGCTCATGGCCGAGAGGGAGCACATGGCGCGTTCCTTGGCGTCCAGGTGGGGACGGGTGTTGATTGCGCCCCAATGGTACTCGATAATCAGCTTGTCAAGCTCCTCCTCCGGTGAGTCCGGCGGAATCGGCAGCGCCGGGGCCCCCAGGACCTCGTCCCGGATCTGATGCCCTTTCTCGTGCAGGTCTTCGAGGGACTGGGTGGTGTCGTAGACGACTGTAGGGGTGAACTGGATGCCCCGCTCCTCGAAGATTTCCTTGGTGATGTTTATTGCGGTCTCCACCGCCGGGACTCCCACGTAGAAGGTCAACTGGATGAACACCTCCACCACCCGTTGGGGCGTCATTCCCAGGTTCAAACCACGCTCGATGCTCCGGCGCAGCAAGGGTATCTGGCCCAGGGCCATCAGGGCGGAAATGGTGCAGATTACCCGGCTTTCCGGAGTCAGCGCCGGGCGGTTCCAGATGGAGCCGAACAAGCACTCGTCGATGATCCGCTTCAGGTCCGGGGCAAGCTGGTCGATGCCGGGCACTGCGAAGTGTATGGGGTCGCCAGCAGCCATCATAGACCGCATCGACTGGCCCTGCTCGAATCTGTCGTTTAGGGTTGTCAAGCTCTATCCCTCCTGCCTTTCCGGGATTCTGCGTTCAAAGAATGATTATATTATACGATACGGGATTAGACGCAATTAACATGGATGAACAGGATAAATTGGATTTTCTCTATCCTGTTCATCCTGTATATCCATGTCCCGTCCCATGACATCCTCGGAGAACCAAGCCATGCGCTCGGTTGTCTGGTTCAGGTCGGCGCTGCGAATATCGAATATGATCTGGCTGACTCCGATCCCGGCGTAGGTCTGCACGTCGTGGGCCACTTGCTCCGGGTCGCCGGAGAAGCGGCGGCGTCCTTCCCTGGTAGACAATGACGGGTCGTACAGGGGAGCTTTCATTGCTACGTCCACTTCTCCCGGGTCCCGCCCCGCCCTTTCTGCAAACCGGCGCAGGGTTACCATGCCCTGGGCCAACTCTTCCGGCTCCAGGGGCGCGGCGGGGATCGCTCCAACCGGGTGCCAGCCGTTGCCCAACTCTGCGGCGCGGCGGATGGCCGGCCTGCTCTGTCCGCCGACCCAGATGGGGGGATGGGGTTTCTGGACGGGTTTGGGCAGGAAGTTTATGTTGGAGAACTGGTAGTACTTCCCGTCGAAAGTGGGATTGTCGCTGGTCCACAATTCCTTGAAAGCCTGGAGGTACTCGTTGGTGACCGCGCCCCGCTCGGCGAAGGGAGGGGCGTCGAGGGCCGCGAACTCCTCCTCCATCCAGCCCACGCCAACTCCCAGGGTGAGCCTGCCCTTGGACAGCACGTCCAGGGTGGCCAGGATTTTGGCAGCCAGAAGGGGATTCCTGTAGGGGACGATCATCACGCTGGGCACCAGCCGGATATTGGTGGTGATGCCCGCCAGGAAGGTCAGCAAAGTAAGCTGCTCGAAGTACTCCCCCGAGTCCGCCGGGGGAAAGTCGCCGCCCACGGTATATGGGTAGGGCGAGTCGATCCGGCGCGGCACCAGGATGTGGTCGCCGACTACCATGTATTGGAAGCCCAGGGCATCTCCGCGGCGGGCGATTTCGGCGAGGGGGTCGGGCTGTGCTGTAGGGCCGTGATTGGGCAGGTAGAATCCATATTGCATTGTGCTGCTCCTTTGGGGCGTGTGGTCCGGTAAGACCAATTGGCTCCGGCAACCGTCTCCGGTCACGGCCCCGACATGGATTGGGGGGCCGGACGCGCTGGTATAATAGTGCAGACCCTAGAGGCTCTCAACCCGATGGCAGACCGATAAGATTAAGGAGCTTAATTACCATGCCTCACATCACGTTGGAACAAGCCGAAACCGTGCTGTCCGGAGCTAAAGAGGCCGCGCTGGCAATGGGCAAGGCCTTTAGTTTTTCCGTTGTGGACGCCCGGGGAGACCTGATTACCATGTGCCGGATGGACGGTTCACCCTGGCGCACGCCGTACGTGTCCCGTGGTAAGGCGCGAGCCTCGGCTTGCTTTGGAGAGCCGAGCGGCGACCTGACGGAACGTTCCACCACGCCCATCATGCGGGCCGTGATGGAAGTAGAGGGTGGAGAGTTCGTTCCTGGACAGGGTGCGCTGCCCATTTACTTAAACGGCGAGCTGATCGGCGCTGTGGGTGGAAGCGGCGGCACCGCGCAGGAAGATGAGGACTGCGCACGTGCTGGCATCGCCCGATTGCCAGGGGCGGCTGCCAACCGCTAGGTGTCCATCGACCGCGCTGAGTATGTCCTCTCATGGCCGTGATTCGGCTGGTTCGAGCCGTTTCGCATTGACCGCCTCAGACGGTCCAATGGGACGGGCCTGCGACGGGCCAATGAATTTCGCGGACTAGGCTGCCGCCCCCGCCGGCAGCGGTTGTTCGGGAGTGCGGCGTTCTCCCCGGAAGAATACCAGCACCGCCGAGGTCAAAAGCAGCAGCACGTTTGACCAGATACCGATGTCGTAGCTGCCCCGGTAGTCGTAGAAAAGCCCGCCTAGATAAGCCCCCAGGCCGCTGCCGATGGGCATGACCGCGAACATAGTCCCGTAGATGGTCCCGAGGTTGGAAATCCCGTAGCGGTCCGAGGTGTAGGCCGCGGTGATGCTAACTACAGCATTCCAGGAAAGCCCTACCAGTATGACCCCTGTCAGGAGCGCTGCTATTCCAAGTGGCGGGATTCCCAGGAAGGGAACACCCATGGAGAGCAGGACCACTACAAAACCCAGCATCCTGAGGTTGAAGGATGCTGACAGCAACTTTCGCCGTCCGTATCCGTCTGAGAGATGTCCAAGGACCAGGCTCCCGATAACGGCGGAAGCGCCGACCAGGCTGAATACACCGGCGGCCGCCATTGGGTGGTATCCCAGGTCTCTCGCGTAAGACACGAAATGAGCGTTCACGAAGCTCATTGAGTACCCTCAAACGAAGTACCCGAAGGTGACCGGTAAAAGAGGTTCGATCCAAGCGCGTCGCCGAAGGTTGCGTCTCTCCCGTAAAGCTCCTGCGCCGTATCTTCCCCATCCCTTTGCCTGCGTCGAAGGTCGCTCGGGTCTCCCAGCGGCTCCATGCCCACGTCCCGAGGCCGGTTCCTGATGAGTAACGCGCCGCATGGGAGCACCACCAGCAACAACAGAGCGGCCAGGAAGTAATAGGCCTCCCGCCAATCAAACAACACCAGGAATATGGATGCCGCGGGAACCAGCAACAGGGCGCCGAAGGAGCCGGCGCTGGACACGATACCCAACGTCAGGCCCCGTTGAGCGTAGAACCAGGAGCTTATTACCTTGGTGAGAATAGGCCCGGTCCCCAGCGTCAGGCCGATGCTCATGACCGCGAAGACGACGTAGAGCTGGGCCAGGTTTTGAATGGACGGGAGGACCAGCAGCATTAGCCCCAGCAGCGCAACGCCGGAGAGCGCGACTACCCTTGGGCTATACCGGTCGGACAGGTAACCCGCGAAAGGGCGCATCAGGCCGGAGAGCATGAATGTAATGCCGAAGGCCAGGGACAGGGTGGCCCTGCTCCAGCCGAAGTCCGCGGTCATCGGAGTGAGAAACGCGCCGAAGGAGAACTGCGTGCCCGCGACACCCAGGGACACCAGGGAAGTGCCGATAACCACGTACCAGCCGTAGAATACCTTCGTTGACCCCCGTTTCATGGTGCGCCTCTCATTCGGTATGCAGTCCTCATGTGAAGCCCGCCCTTTCGTCAGTGGGTGTCGGTAACCTCGAAGTGGCGGACCCAGTACTCGCCACGGTACAGGTGGTCAATTCCCCTGGCCATAGCCTGACGGTAATCGCCGGTCTCGTAGGCCCGCATGTCCTCAAACGTGTCCCAGATGCTTACAGAGACGCCTTCGTCGGGGTCTTCCGTGCTCCGGAGTAGTTGGCGCTCGCGAAGCCCTGCAATCCCTCCGGACCCGGCCACCAAGTTTTCGTGGTAGTGCTTCTCGTACTCGTCCCAGGAGCCGGGAAGGAGCTTGCCCCAGACCATGCGTATAAACATTGCCCTTTACTCCTTTACAAAGATAGTGTTGACGTTCGCGGAAATCAAAAGCGGTCCGAGGAAACAATCTCGAAATGCTTCACCCAATACTCGCCCCTGGCGTAGGCCCAGGGTTGGTGGAGGTGGTCCGCCTCCTGAAGCAAGCTCTTCCGGGTCTCGCTCCTCTCGTAATCGGTCATGTCCTCCAGCGAGTCCCAGAGGCTCAGCGAGATGCCCTCGTCGGTGTTTTCGGTGCTGCGTAGTAGTTGGCGCTGCCGGAGCCCCTTGACCTCGCTGGTCGAGGCGGCGACTCGCTCGTTGTAGTAGGCCCGGTATTCGTCCCAATACCCGGACCGGATAGTTCCCCAAGACATACGAGTGTACATAGTTGTTGTCTCCTGTGGGGTTGGCCGTTGCCCGCATGGAATTATTGATATTGACAATTGTAACGATAGAGATGGCGGTTGCGCCAGTGGCGCAATTGTCTGAACCGGGATTCATGGGATTAGGGGATTCCCATGATTTTCCGATCCCGCAACCATGAAATCAGAAAAATCCCAGGATCACAGAAATCACAGTTCAGACGAAGGACCGGAAGGTCCTCGCGGAGTGACGGTATTCTTGACACCTATTATCGGCCACGTTAGACTTTTTTCCGCGTTACAAATGGTGGGAGGCTAGTCTTGTCCACACACAGCACTTTCCTCACGGAAGAGATGCGGCAGCAAGTGATCGGGTTGGAAGGTGAACCGGTTACTACCGAGGTGGAGAAGGGCGCGATCATCAAGTTTGCCGAAGCCATCGGCGACGATAACCCCAACTTCAATGATGAGGCACAGGCCCGGCTCGGGCAATACAGGGGGTTGGTCGCACCGCCGACTTTCCTGCGCTCGGTAGGCTCCAGCAGGCCCGAATTCCCGTTCGAGATGCCATTCACCCGCAACCTGGACGGCGGCAGCGACTGGGAGTACATGGAACCGGTCCGGCCAGGCGACCGCATCACCGCCGTGAGCCGGATTGCAGACATGACCGAGCGAACGGGCCGCATGGGTGTAATGATCATCCAGACCACCGTGACCACCTACCGGAACCAGTTCGACCAGGTGGTGGCCACCCAGACCAGCACCGGAATCCGCTACTGAGGGTAAACGCATGGCAGAGCAGGTGTATTGGGACGACGTGACCAAGGAGATGGAGATCCCTCCCATGGTCAAGCATCCGACCACGCAGCAACTGGTTAAATACGCCGGGGCCTCCGGGGACTACTACCAGATCCATTACGATACAGAGTTCGCGAAGGGCAACGACCTGCCTGGGGTGATCCTCCACGGGGCGCTAAAGAACGCCTTCCTGGGTCAGTACATGACCACCTGGATGGGACCGAAGGGCAACTTGAAGCGCCTTGCTTGCCAGTACCGCGGCATGGACGTCCCCGGTCGTCCCATCACGGCCAAGGGCACCGTGATACGCAAGTATCAGGAGAACGGGCTGAACCTGGTGGACTGCAACATCTGGCTGGAGAACGACGAGGGCCAGAGGACCACGCCAGGGAATGCCACCGTAGCTTTGCCTTTGCGGTAGCCTGTTCCGGGCGGCAAAACCGGTCTACTCAAGCACTGCCGGCGGACCGGCTACGGCTCTAGGCAAGTGCCGCGGCACGGACCAACACTCGCGCTTGATCCCACGGTTGCCACAGAGACTATTTATTTTCTATACGCCACCTCCCCAATACCGGCGAGGGGCGTTTTGTTTGCCGGACTCGCGCCGCTAAGTCAAGGTCGACCCCGATGGGGTGACACTTGGCGGAGCATTGAAGGCAAGCTGGGGAGAACTATCAAAGACCAGGAGTCGGCAGCGTGAATTTCTTCCAGATGTTCCTGGCTGGATTCTTTGGGGTTCTTCTCGCTCTGATCGTCTAATCTATTTTGATGTTCACGGTCCTTAGATCAATAGTCGAGAGTATATTCTAGTGTTCTCCGGTTTGGGACAATTGTCCCAAACCGGATTAGGGGGAGAAATATGGTTGACACATTGGCTGGCAAGGTAGCCATAGTTACCGGCTCGGGCCGCGGCATCGGGCGCGGCGTGGCCATGATGATGGCCGAGGAAGGGGCCAAAGTTGTCGTAGTAGACCCCGGCGTCAACGTCGATGGGTCCGGGTTCGACCAGTCGGTGGCCGAGATTGTGACCAATGAAATCAAGGGCGCGGGCGGCGAGGCCGTCGCGTGTACGGAGTCGGTGGCTACTATGACCGGCGGAGAGCGAATCGTTCAGACGGCGATGGACAACTTCGGGCGGCTGGACATCGTCGTGACCTGCGCGGGAATCCTCCGGGACCGGATGATCTTCAACATGACCGAGCAGGAATGGGACGACGTTATCGCGGTCCACTTGAAGGGCACTTTCACCGTGGTCAAGCACGCTTGCATTTTGTTCCGGCAACAGCGGTCGGGAAGAATTATTACATTTAGCTCCCAGTCGGGGCTGGTGGGCAACTCGGGCCAGGCCAACTACGGCGCGGCCAAGTCGGGCATCGCCGGATTTACCAAGGTGGTGGCCAAGGACATGGGCCGCTACGGCGCTACGGCCAACTCCATCGCGCCCAGGGCCCAGACCCGGATGATCGGGGCGATACCCGACAGCGCCGCCGAAATACGGGCCCGCAGCGGTGTCGCCTCCCTGGGCGAGGGGGAGCACCTGGAACCCGACGGCATTGCACCCTTTGTTTGCTACCTGTCCAGCGATTGGGCTTCCAACGTAAACGGTCAGACGTTCCTGGTGTTTGGGAACACCGTGTCGTTGATGTCCCAGCCCAGGCCCATCAACGCTATCTACAATTCCGGCGGCCACTGGAGCATGGACGACCTCTCGCCCCAGGCAAGGGGTCCGTTGACCAGTGGCATTTACAACCCCGCTCCCGCGGCGCCCCCGGCATGACGGCAACGGGCAGGCGATGAAGGAGTTTCGGCGATGGGAACATTCAACTGGCCCCTGTCGGTGGTCAGCGCCGACGGAGAGAACGTAGAAACGGTGGATGCGCTGGTGGATACCGGCGCAGTCTATACTTCGCTTCCGGCTTCCATGCTGTGCCGCCTGGGGATTGTCCCCCGGCGCAAGATGAAGTTCGAGTTGGCCGACGGCAGCGTTATCGAAGAGGACATCGGTTACGCAGCGGTGAGGGTTGAAGGCATCGAAGTCCCGACCATCGTGGTCTTCAGCGGCGGGGACGCTTCCCCGTTGATGGGGGCCTACACACTGGAAGGGGTTGGGATGGCGGCAGATCCGGTAAACCAGCGACTGACGCCGGCGCTGCCCCGGCGTAGTGGCTAGTGGCGTAGTGGATAGTGGATAGTGGCTACCGAAGGCTTATCACTGGCCACCAGCCACTAGCCACTGGAAACTAAAATTGAGAGGATGGTCCAAAATGGGCAACTTGCTAGAAGACAAAGTAGCGATCATTACTGGCTCGGGCCGGGGGATCGGCGCCGGCATCGCCAAGCTGATGGCCGAGGAAGGCGCGAAGGTAGTAGTGGTCGACCCTGGCGTGAATGTCGACGGCACCGGGGCAGACTACTCACTGGCCGAGAGCGTGGTCGCGGAAATTAAGGCGGCTGGCGGTGAGGCGGTGGCAAACACCGATTCAGTTGTGAATATGGAGGGTGGAGAGAGGATCGTCCAAACCGCCGTGGACAACTTTGGGAAACTGGACATAGTTGTGACATGCGCCGGCATCCTCAGAGACCGGATGATCTTCAACATGAGCGAAGAGGAATGGGATGATGTTATCGCCGTCCACCTCCGCGGCACTTTCACCGTGGTCAAGAACGCCTGCATCCTCTACCGGCAACAGCGATCCGGACGGGTGATCACGTTCACTTCTACGTCCGGACTGTATGGCAACTCCGGCCAGGCGAACTACGGCGCGGCCAAGGATGGCATTGCCGGTTTTACCCGCGTCGTTGCCAGAGACATGGGCCGTTACGGCGTTACTGCCAACTCCATATCTCCCGGCGCTGCCACTCGTATGACCCAGACCGTACCCGACGAGGCGCGTAACCTGCGGGCGGCCAGGGGCATCGGCGGCGCAAGCACCAGCGCCCCCAGGCTGCGGGGCGAGGGCGAGGACATCGCCCCATTCGTCACCTGGTTGGCATCCGACGAGGCTGCGCACGTCAATGGACGGGTGTTCCACGTCACCGAGGGCCTGGTGAGCCTGATGGGCGAACCTGAACCCGTGAGGACGATCCAGAAGGAAGGCAAGTGGACGGTGGAGGAACTGGCCAGCGTATTCCCCCAAACCATCGGCGTCGAACTCTTCAACCCGGCCCCGGTACAGCCGCCCAGGGAGTAGGGCGGTAAGGCGGCGTCAGTCGGGCAGGGCACCGGCAAACGGCGATAACGACGGGGGAATCACATGACGACGGAGTCCACAGAATCACCACAGCCTCCCGTGATGGAAGTCGCCGAGGTTTATCGCACTCTGGGGCGTCTGGAAGAGGGGCAGGCACAGCTTAAAGACCAGTTCAACCGCCACGAGGAGTACAATGCCCAGCAATTTGCTGCGTTGGAAGGTCGAATTGAACAGCAATTGTCGCGTCACGAAGAGCGCAACGCGCAGCAATTTGCTGCGTTGGAAGGTCGAATTGAACAGCAGTTGGTGCGTCACGAGGAGCGCAACGCGCAGCAAGTCGCGGCGTTGGAAGGTCGAGTCGAACAGCAATTGTCGCGTCACGAGGAGCACACCGCCCAGCAATTGTCGCGTCACGAGGAGCGCACCGCCCAGCAATTGTCGCGTCACGAGGAGCGCACCGCCCAGCAATTTGCTGCGTTGGAAGGTCGAATCGAGCTTCGATTTTCCCGAATTGAAGGTCGCCTTGACCGTCTGATGTTCACTACGATTGGTGTTGGCGCGGCAATCCTCGCGGGCGTAATCTTGCAGAGCGTGTTGGCCGGTTGACAATCTGCATACACCCATAGCCGGGTGAGACACAAGCGAAGGACAGTAAATGAGAAAATTGCGAAACTCCACTGCCTCCATCCGTCGCTCCCGCGAAAGCGGGAGCCCAGAGCTATCGTAGAGCCTATCCTAATAAACCTTTGGGCTATGGCATTTCATAGCTGCGATAGGGGGCATAACTTGATGTTAGGATAGGCTTGTAGTGGATTCCCGCTTTCGCGGGAAAGACGAGTTGGTATTTTCGTAGTGATACAGGCCAGTATCTGGCGAAGCACAACGTTTCGCAATTTTCTCCGGGTTACCTCACAAAGCACTTTAAACTTGAGGTCAGCTATGATTAACAGCTTCTCGGCTTCCTACGCCGGCCACGTCGTAGACGACGACCTGGGGTTTGGCGGTTCTCCGGCCAACGACCGCTGGTATTCCAACGACCGGTTGGCGGGGGTATTTGATTGGGCCCTGGACATCGCACAGCACCTGGACCGGTTGGGGTACGATGAGTTCTGGATGGCGGAACACCACTTCCAGCCGGAGGGCTACGAGTGCATCCCGAACCTGTTGATGTTGGGCCTCTACCTGTCCACCAATACCGAGCGGCTGAAGTTCGGTTGCGGGTTCAACATCGCCCCCATGTGGCACCCCCTGCGGTTGGCCGAAGACTTCGCCATGGCTGACATCCTGACCAAGGGACGGGTCATATTCGGGGTAGGCCGAGGCTATCACAGCCGGGAGGTGGAGACTTTCGGGTCTCCCATGCTGGACGGTGACGCCAACCGGGAGCTGTTCGAGGAGCAGGTCGAGGTCATCCTGAAGGCGTTCACGCAGGAGACATTCTCCCACCAGGGCAAGAATTACACGATACCCGCAAGAGTGCCCTACCGGGGTTACGAATTGGAGAAGCTGAGCCTGGTGCCCAGACCGGTACACCAGCCGGTGGAGGTTTGGCAACCGCTGGTCAGCGGCAACCCGCGCGGCATAGATTTCATGGCCAAGATGGGGATCAAGCCGATAATCGCCAACAACCCGGAGCCCACGCTGGGCGAGCGGATGAGGCTGTACCGGGATGCAGCCAGGAGCCATGGAAGAGACCTGGAATTGGGGGAAGACGTGGCCATCGGCTACCGGTTCTTCATTGCCGAGACCCAGGAAAAGGCGATGGAGCAGTCCCGTCCCTACTTCGAGGAAGCGATGAAATTCGCCGCGCCCCTGGGCCTGATGCGCATGTCACCGGAGCAGATCGACGCGGTGGCCAACCCTTCGCGCCGCCGGGGCGTTTCTCTCCCGACCCTGGAAGAGGCCGTGGAGGGCGGCACCTGGCTTTGCGGTCCCCCGGAGACCATCGTCGAACACCTCAAGGGTGTGGAGGAACGCTACCCCGGCGTGGAGCGTATCAACCTGGGATCTGTCATGGGCATGCCCCGCGAGGTCTTCAAGGATCAGCTCTCCAAGTTCGCCGAGGGCGTCATGCCCGCGTTCCCGGAGGCGATGGGCCACAAATGACCGCCCGGAATCTCTAGTTTGGGTCGCAATACCGGACAGGATTCGCTGCACCCCTCCGGCGGTACTTGTCCGGCACCTGTTTCCCCAGGTAGTATTCCCACTCGCCGGGTTCGGCGGGCTTGCCGTTGAAGGCCCACCGGCCCGGTGCGGTGGTCTTCCCAGGAAAGTTCTCGGCGGTGGCCGGTAGCCACTCCTCCTCAGATCTAGGGCGTCCTCGTCGCCAACGGTGTCGAAATCGCCGCTGGCATGGGCGAAGATACGGTCCCCTTTTCCCTTGCCGATATAGAATGTTTCGCCGTTGCGAGGGTCGATCAGGCGGTATACATACCAATTGAGACGCTCCGCGACCCCACGGGGGAAGCTGTCACCAGGCATAATGGTCAAGGTCCCCAATCAGATTTGGTCCGGAGGCAGCCGTCCAGACATGCCGAACCGGCACCGGCCGGGCCATGGCGCCAGATCATGCGAAAGCCCCTGTGTAGGAACCCGTCTTCCCCGGGGAAAACTGGAGTTGCCTAGTCCTGAAGCGGAATACTCCCCCACTTGATGGAGTCGGCGTCGGACACGCCGCTCTGTTCCTTGGCCATTTCCCTGATTTGGAGCAGCGTGGAGTTGACCTCCGGGGTCAGGAATACCCAATCGGGTTCCGGCGGAATCCAGTAGGGCGAGTTGATCCGCACCACCTGGTTTTCCTTGGCGTTGAGGTAGATTCCAAACTTGGATGCCTGTTGCATTTGTGTCCTCCTAACTCAGTTCCGGCGGCGTCTGCGGACGCTGCTTCGTTCCGACTGTGGATGGCTGACTGTGGATGGCTGACCGTGGATGGGACGTTGACCTACCTGGTTGTTGCGGCGCTGGCCGATTCAACCGGCCGGGACGCCTGACCGGGACGCCTGAGTGGAATACACTCCCCGGTATTCTTCGGGCAGCAACGCGGCAACCCGGAGCATCATCATGTCGGTCAGGCCCTTTAGCACCTGGCGGTTTGGGTTGCGGTCCATGCTGGGCAGAGAGAAGGGTTGTCCGATGTTGACACGCAGCCGACACAGCGGGATGGGCATCCGCCAACTGGGGAATTTTTCCCCTCCCGTAATCCCCACGGGCAGAATCGTTGCCTGGGACTTCAGGGCCAGATAAGCCGCCCCCGGCTGCCCGGGGATCAGGGCATGGTCCGGGCTTCTCCGCCCTTCAGGAAAGATTACCACCGCCCGGTCCCGGGCCAGGAGACCCAGTGCGAGCCTGACGGCGTCTACGCCGTTCCCCGACCGGTCCAGGGGGTAGACCTGGAACCCCCGCATGAGGAAGCTGGAGATGGGGTCCTTGAATAATTCTTGTTTGCCTATGAAGCTCAGGTCCCGGTCTATCGCCGCAACCAGAACCGGAGGGTC
Source organism: Dehalococcoidia bacterium (assembly GCA_965216155.1). GTDB lineage: Bacteria > Chloroflexota > Dehalococcoidia > Lucifugimonadales > UBA3495 > CATOSP01. The sequence goes on from CBDCFD010000005.1 coordinate 133,708, forward strand.
GTTGAAGGATACGTGGTTGGCGACGATAATCAAGGGAGCGTAGGGAGGGACCGACTCCCGGCCCGTGACTTCCAACTTGCCGAAGGCGCTAAAACAGAACCGGCCAAGTCCCTTTCCGAGGGAATACATGAGCGTCATCCCTGCCACACCTGGAACGACTGGCAGACCCTTAGCATGACCAGGTCAACGACTTCGTCGACACTGAGATTGTCGGTGACGAGCACCCAGGAGTCTTCCGCGGGCGTCAATGGGGAATCGCTGCGATTTGTGTCCAGGTCGTCCCGGACCCGGGTCTCCTCCAGCACCTGTTCCAGGTCTGAGTCAAAACCCCTGGCGAGCAATTCGGCAAGCCTGCGCCGGGCCCGCTCTTCAAGGGAGGCGGATATGAAAATCTTGAGGTCCGCTCCCGGCAGCACGACGCTTCCAATATCCCGCCCGCACATCACTATGCGGCCTTGGGAGGCTATGACCCGCTGCTGTTCAACCAGTGCCCGCCGGACCTGGGGGACCCGCGACACCAGGGAGACGTGCCGGTCCACCTCCGGCTCGCGCAGTTCCGCGCCAACTCCAAAGCCGCCAACCAGCACCCTATCGCTGTCGCCGCCGTCCAGAGTCACAGGATGGGAGGATGCGAGAGCGCCCAGGGCTTCGGAGTCCTCAATAGGAGTGGCGTTTCGTAGCGCCAACCAGGTAATGGCGCGGTACATGACACCGGTGTCCAGGCACCTGAATCCGAGTCTGCGGGCCAGAGTAAGGCTCACGACGGTTTTGCCCGCCGCGACAGGTCCATCGATGGCTATGACGCTGATGGCACCCGGCAAGATTCGCCTCCCGATTGGATTCCGTGAGGCATTATAGCACCGAAAATAAACGTGCTGGGTCAGGGCTCGAGGGTACCACTGGGCAATCGCATCTTAACCTCTTCACGGCCAGAATAGGCAACCACAAGGGTTGCCCCTACAGCGATGGGGTCCGGGCGGTTGGTTTTCAGCGCGGCAGCGTTCCAGGCAGCGGGCGACGGACGTGAAGGTAGGCAGACGGAACCGGCGACGCGGATGACAAAGGTTTGAGGGCCGGGAAAGGTTTGGCGGTCTGCCTGGACGCAGGTCCGCTCCAAGCATAGCTCACCGGCCATGCGTTGGAAGCGGAGTTCCGCCAACGGACGGGCCAGTTTACGTTCGAGGGCGCGGACGCGGGACCACAGGGCGTTAATTCAGAGCTAGTAGTCCATCAGTGTTGATGTGATGGGTAAAGAGACTTCAGCTTGATACGGGCATCCTCAGTTGTGAAGCGCCAGTCCACCCGTATTGCGTCCTGGTTGCGCTGATGCTGCCACGCTCCCACCTCCCGCTGCAGGACGCTTTGGTCCGGTATGCGCCGGTCCAGGCATTGGCGGACCATCACCCCGATTTCAATCTCGGCCATGTTCAGCCAACTTCCATGCTTGGGCGTGTAGTGAATCTCCAGACGTTCGGCGATGCGCCGCGCTTCCGCCGGTTCGAACGCCTCGTACAGCGAGGCCGGACGATGGGTGTTCAAATTGTCCATCACCAGCACGATCCGGTCTTTGTCCGCGTAGTCCTCGTCCACTAGTTGCTTGACCGCCCGGGCCCAATCGGATTTCGTTCGCCGATCGGTGACTTCGGCCCGCCGCCACCCTTCCAACGGCGCGAACAGCATGAACAGGTTGCTCACGCCGTTGCGCTCATACTCGTAATCGTGGACACCGGCAGCCCCAGGCCGTGGCGGACGCGGCAGGCGCGTCTCCTTCACCTGTTGCTTGCTGGTCTCGTCCAGGCACACCAGAACTTCGTTGTCCCCGTACTGGCGATGGTAGACTTCCAGCACGTCCTCCATCGCGCACACGAACTCCGCACTCTCTTCCGGCGGGATGCACCAGCACTCTTTCAGCCAGGGCTTGAGTTCGTTTTTTGAGTGTCTGGCGCACTGTTTCAGGGCTGATGCTCTCCACTATCTCGCACTCGACCAGCCGGCCGGCCAACAATTTCAGCGTCCAACCGGCCCGGCCCTCTGGAGGTTCAGCGCAGGCCAAGGCAATCAGGTGGGCTTCTCCTTGACCGTCCAACCGCTTCTGCCTCCGGTTCAGTTGCTCCTTGCGCCCCAAGGCCCGCTCCAGACCCTCTTCCACGCAGCGGCGGCGCACCCGTTCCACGGTGGCAGTGCCCACCTTCAGGGACCGGGCTATATCATCGTCCTTCATGGCGCCTTCAGCCTGGTTCTCATCGCTCAACAGCAGGATGCGGGCATGAGTCTGCTTGTAAGCTGCCGCCCGCCCCTTGGAAACCAGCGCCCTCAGTTCCTGTTGCTCCTCCTCCGTCAGTTGCACCCGGTATTTCTTCGCCATCACCTCAACCCCCACTTCCCAATCTTCTTTCGTTACTACCCGATATGATACCCTAGCCATCACTTCAAAGCTGGTGGACTATTAGGACTCATGGCGCCTGCTGGATTGTTCCTTCAGATTTTGGATATGGTGCGATGGCACACATTCGGGTGTTCTGAAGCTGGAGATTTTATTTCAGGGAAATTGTGGGCCATTTTGGTACATTGGCCCTGGGTGGCGGGTTAGGGATTTGGACCCAGGACGGACTTCCGGCAAGGGTTATGGTAAGGGATGGTCACCCCAGGTGGGAAGGGCGGGGTGTCAGCAGTCCAATTCAAGACGCGATTGTCCTAGAGAGAACCACGGGTATTCAGCTGCCCGCGAATGTCATCACCTGCTCACTGTTGCAAAAGGGGGGGTCAAGGGCGATTTCCCTTGAATGGTCCTTTGATGGGCCGGTGCCGGGACACCGCCGCGACAAAATGACCGGGAACCGCAAACCCTATAAGGCGGGCTATAGCCACTTGCGCGTTGGTCCGATTCTGGCGGCAGGCGCCCTGGCTGCCATACCCTTATTCGTACTCGCGGGGATTTACACGACCTTCCCGGGAGACGCGGTGTCTGCAAGCTTATTCCAAAGTGCGCGAAACTCATTGCTCGATGCCGTGTTCCGTGGTCTGACATGGTTGGGCGACCCCTGGATGGCAGTGGTGTTGGTTGCGGGAACAGTAATCGCCTTGCTGGTGTGGCGGCGATGGGCGGACGGAGCAACCCTCACATTCATCCTGGCTCCGGTACTGTTCAACTACCTGTTGAAGCAACTGTTGGCGCGGCCACGGCCGGACTTACTGCTAATGGTCCCGGAACCCGTCACCTTCAGCTTTCCCAGCGGTCATTCTGTATTCGCGGTCTATTATTTCGGGTTTCTGATTTATCTGAGCGGTATATTGACCGGACATCCGGCGCTACGGCTGGGTATTCGGTTTATGCTGGTCTCTCTGATCCTGGGCGTGGGAGGGTCCCGTGTGTACCTGGGTGCACACTGGCCGAGCGACGTCCTGGGAGGCTACCTCCTGGGAGGATTGGCGCTGCTGGCTGGGATTTGGGTCCGAAGACGGGTCGCGCCTTCCGCGGCTGCGGAGAAAACAGGGATATGTCCGGATACCGGCTCAAGACCGGTATGAGGGGGTGTAGTCATTAGACTGGCGGGTTAACGGCCAACTCGCGGAAAGCCGCCTTTTCTGAAAAGGGAGAGCAATGCCTTGAGTAGACGGTCGAAAGCCCCTGGATTGGGGCCGCGCCAACAGCCGAAAGACCCTGCATCGGCACTGGTCCAAGGTTCCCTATCCCTCGAACCAGTGCTATTATTAGGCGGCTGGGCCAAGCTAGCCTCCCAATATCCTTTGGGTCAGCCCAAGACCGTAAACCCAGGAGAAGCGTCCTACATGACCACCCAGGCGATTACCCTGGAGCTTGCCCCCAGGGATACAGTAGGAAAGAAAGTGCGCCGACTGCGGCGCACCGGAATGATGCCCGTCCACCTGTACGGCCCAAGCGTAGAATCGCGGGCCCTTCAGTGTGAGACCCCCACATTGATCGAGGTCCTGACCAGGGCCGGCGGCAGCACCCCGATTACGGTATCGGTCAAGGGGGAACGCGGCACGCAATTGGCCTTCGCCAAAGAAATCCAGAGAGACCCCAGGCGGGACGACATTCTGCACGTGGACCTGGTAGTGGCGGAAGTCTCCCGCCCTGTCACCGCCCAGGTGCGCATCACACTCGTGGGCGAGTCCCCCGGTGCGCGCAGTTCCGGAGGGAACGTGGTGCACCAGATGCGCGAAATTAGCGTCGAAGCCCTGCCATTGGAAATGCCCAACGAGTTGGAAGTTGACCTGGCGGAGCTATCAGAGACGGACTCGGTGTTCCGCGTGGGCGATCTCAAGCTTCTCCCAAACGTTTCGATCCTCGCAGACCCAGAAGATGTAGTGGCGCGGGTTGAGGCGCGCAGGGTTGGTGTCGAAGACGAGGCTGCGGACGAGGGTCCAACCGACGAGGAAGAACCATCGTCCGTTTAGGGACCAGACTGACCTGACATTCGTGCGCTTTTCGGGTGCAACGCCGGCCGGGCGCCTGCCCTCTCGACGGTTGCACCCGCCATTTGACCAGAGGCTTGCCGTAGCCTGTACGGCGTTGGATCGGAGGCCACCCTATGTACCTGGTATTCCTGGGTGAATCGGGAAACACCGGAGCAAGTCTGGGAGACCCAAATCAGCCCCACCACGTCCACACGGGTCTATTGCTCCACGAATCACAGGCCATCTCCGTGGCGGGGGAATTCAACGCCCTTTGCCGCCGCCATTTCGGGCGGCCCCTGGGAGAGCCCGGGACCCCCACCGAGCTACGCCCAACCGATGTCTACCAGGGTCGCGGCGCATTCTCTTCCTGGCTACCTGAGAAACGGGGAACGCTGATCCAGGACTGTCTCAGCATCCTGATCCGCCGCGAGACGCCGCTTATCATAGTTTACGTAAACAAACAGGAGTTCGCCGAGGTTAGGGCGAAGGGCGACAGCCCCGACTCCCTCTGGGGAAACACGTCGGCCATAACCATCGACCGGTTCCTATTGGCTTTGAACATGTTTGTCGATGAGATGAACATGTCTTCACTGGACAGCAATCAACTAGAGCAGTCGGTGTGGCCCATAGCCGACTTTGCGATGTTGGTAGCCAGGGAAGAAGGCTCGGTTGCGCCCGGCTCCATCACCCAGTTTCTCCAGTCCGACGAGGGTCAGGATACGACGGCGGTGCTGAACAACCTGTGCTTCGCCGGGCCGGAACATTCAGTGGGTATTCAGCTAGCCAACCTGTGCGCCTACTTCACCCGCCGCTGGCTCCAGGACCCTTCGTCCCCTCACCCCTATTTCGAGGCGTTGAGAGACGGCAAGGTCGTCCAGGTCATTTACCCGGTGCAATTCTAGGCGGCAACGTCCAGCGGCAAAATATCAGTCCCGCAGCACCAGCCGCCGCAACCCCGCGCTAACCAGGTCAACCGCCACTACAAGGATCAGGTACCAGGCGATGATTAGCGCGACATCCGTGTAGTGGAACAGGCTGATGCTGAGCCTGAACTCCCGCCCCAGTCCTCCAGCGCTAACGAACCCCACCACCACCGTGGTGCGGATGACCACCTCCCACCGGTAGAGCAGGTAGGTCAAGAACGAAGGCAGCGCCTGGGGCAAGATTCCGTATAAGAGCATCTGCAAGTTGCCCGCCCCCGAGGCCCGCAAAGCCCGCGCCGGTCCGGGGTCCAGATTCTCCACTACCTCCGACGACAACTTCCCAACCACGCCGTAGTTATGCAACGCCAACGCCACGGCGCCCGGCAGCACTCCAGGGGACAAAAAGAAGACGATTATCATCGCCCAGACCAATTCAGGCACCGCCCGGGTCAGGGCAAATGTTAGCCTCACCCCATAGTAAAGCGCCGTGTTGAGTTTCGACGGCGCGCCGCCCAGTTCCCCATTACTGACATTGCGCGAACCAAAGACGAATGTGGGGAACGCCGCCAGCCCGGTAAGGCCGATGGCCAGGACGCTCATAGCCAGTGTGTCATAGGCAAGCTTACCCGTCTTCAGCCAACGTTCCCCACGCGCAAAGGCCGGGGCGGCTTCCGACTCCAGACCGGCGAGCTGCCGGAGGAACCGGCCTGAATTGCTCCAGCTATCTCCCGACACCAGGTCATCTATCCCGCTATCGGTCCCGCCCACGATGTAACCCCAGCACACAACAGCCAACAACAGGAACCCGTACAGCGACCACCGGGCAAAGGTGGTCTGCCTGCGCCGCGGCGGTCTGGTACGCGCCAACTCCGGCGCACCTATCATGCCACCAGGCTCCGGCGCACCCGGGTGCTCCACAAGTCCACCACCACCACCATACCAACCAACGCCAGCATCAGCGTCCACACCTGGTCGAACAGAAGGTCATGCAGGGAGAGCTGGATTTGATACCCCAGACCCGGTATCCCCACAAAGCTCAGGACCGCCGCCGACCGGATTCCGCACTCGAAGCGGTAGAATGTGTAGCTGAGCATATCCGGGAACGCCATCGGCAGTCTGCCGAACAGGAACACTTTGAACGGCGTTGCCCCGGACGACCGGAGCGCCCGCAAAGGGCTCTCAGGGATATCGTTCAGCAGTTCGGCGTATATCCTGCCCAGTATTCCCGCGTATGGGAGGGACAAGGCCAGGATGGCGGTCAGCGAAGATAGTCCGAACGCGCTGACGAACAGCACCGCCCATACCAGTTCGTGGACCGACCGGATGGCCCCAAGGAGCAGCCGCGCGGGCACCGCAATAGGCAGCCCGGTCCGCCAGGAGCGGGCCGCCACCCCGGATGCGAGCAGACCAATGGGTATGGCAACCGTCACCGCCACGGTAATGGACGCCACGGCGTAGGCCATCGTCTGGAAACACGCCACCAGGACCAGCTTCAGGAAGTCCGGGGAAAGCTCCGGTGGGAATAGCGCCTCGATAAATCGGAGAAGAGCGGCCGGACCGCCAGTGTGGACCGTAGGACCCAGCCAATCGACGCTGGATAAGCTCCAGACAAACGCGGCCAAGAGCAGAAGGGTGAGCAGCCGGCGGCTTTCAAGCAGATTCAGCTTCCGGCTTCCCATACTACCGCTTGGGCCTGGTCCAGGTCGTACAGATGCTCCGACACCTCGTCAGTCATATCACCCGCGGGCATGTCGAATTGCAGGACACCGTCCCGGAGGGCGATTACCCTGGAAAAGTATTTCTTTATCAGGTAGGGGGAATGCATGCTGGCCACCAGCGTCTTTCCCTCGGTAACCGCCAAATTGGTCAGCAAGCCGAGCAGGTCTTCAGCCCGCGCCGGGTCGAGCGACGACACAGGCTCGTCGGCGAGGATGATCTGCGAGGACTGGACCATAAGCCGGGCGATGGCCACCCTTTGCAATTCGCCTCCCGACAGGTGCGATGTCCGTTCGCCGATCTTGTCAACGATCCCCATTTTGGCGAGAGCCTCCTCCGCCATGTACCTGTCGTGAGGCCACACCAGGGATGTAATCGACCGAAGAAGGCTCCACTGGCCCAACCTTCCCGCGAGCACGTTGTGCAACACCGACAGGTGGGGCACCAGGTCGTATTGTTGGTGTACCAACCCCACCAATTGGGCCAGTTCTTTGCCAGGCCGGACGGTGGAAAGGGGCCGTCCGCCGATGGACAGGTCCCCGTCGTCGGGTTGAAGAATCCCGGCCAACAGGTAGAGCAAAGTGGTCTTTCCGCTGCCGCTTGGCCCAACCAGCGCCACCTTCTCGCCGGTGTGGACCTTGAAACTCAACGGCGCGAGGGCCCTCACGCTTGGGTAGCTCTTGCAGATGCCGTTGGCGATCACCAGGGCACGGTGATTGGGGTCAGGTCCGGTCACCGGACCATCCCCAAGCCACGGGCGACGTTCTCTAGTTGCTCGTAATTGGCATTTCTTGTCTCAATGAATTTCCCGGTGCTAAACAACTCCAGAATCTCGCCGTGCTCAGAGGATGTCAGGTCAAGCAATGCCTTCTGAATCTTCTCAGTGAAACCCTCGCCATAGACCTCGTCCAACGCCGGGCGAACGGTCCAGTTGTAGTCGAAGTAGTCCGGTGTGGTGTAGAATTCCTTGACCTTGGATGTGTCCGCTTTGCCTTCGCTCACGGCCCGCTTCCATACGTCCTCGTTCAAGGCTCCAACGTCAAAAGCGCCGTCTTGCACCAACCTCCAGGTAAGGTCGTGAGAGCCTGAGAAGTTGGGAACGCTCCGGAAATCCGTGTCGGGGTCTATCCCGGCCTGCGAAAGGAAGTAGCGAGGCATCAGGTGGCCCGAAGTGGAGCTTTCGCTGCCGAAGGTGATGGTCAGGTCTCCAGCCTGGGCTTTGAGGTCTTCCAAAGAAGGGAGGTCCAGGTCAGCGCGCGACACGAACTTGGAATGGAATTTTGCGTCGCGCTCACGCTGAACGATGGCGTTCGCTCCGGGATTCTGCAACCGGGCCTGCACTCCGGTCAAGCCGCCAAAGAAGGCTAGTTGAAGCTCCCCCTGGGTAAAGGCCGTCACTACCGCTGCGTAATCGACGCTGGGAACGTACTCGACGGTTACATCGAGCTCTTTAGACAGGTGCTCGGCAAACTGATCGTATCTGCGGGCCAACCGGGCGGCATTCTGGTCGGGGATACCGCCAACTTTGAGGACCGGGGCATCGGCCCCGCCGCCGCAAGCGGTGACTGGGACTGCGAGGACCAATAGGGCAACAAGGAATAATAGGATACCTGATAATGGGCCAGACACCGTTAGACTCCCTCCCTATGTATGACGCATGGGCACACCGGAACGTGTCTGTATGGCGCTGTGGCATTCCTACGGCATACCTGGGGGCAAGGAGGAAGGCGGGTCGGAGCGTAAAAGAGGGTTACAGCCCTAAGAGAAGAAAACGCGCTGGGACCGCCGGCCGTTCCAGGCCCCACAGGCTTGGCCTCAGGTGAACCCCAGCCCAGGCAGGAGAACGGCTATGAATAGGTCAGTCAGCACGAAGTTGACTTTAATAATCCGGGCCAGATTTGTCAATCAAGGTACGGTTTGTCTGAACTGTGATTTTTGTGATGCCCTGATGGCGATGATTAGGCAAGCACAGCCACAGCAAGTAATCATGGCGATCACCTAAATCACACGAATCACAGTTCAGACAGAAATCTTTACAAGGGACAGACGCAGGACTACAATCCAGACAGGGAGGAGCAGGCCGTTTGGTCGGCTCTTCCATCTTGCTTTTTCCACATAGACCGGAGGTTGCCACCATGACTCAGCCCACGTACCTTTCGAGAGGAGGGCTTGAGAAATTGAAGGAAGAGCTCGACCACCTCCGGACGGTGCGCCGTCACGAAGTCGCCGAGCAGATCCAACAATCCCGTGAAAGAGGCGGCACGGTGAGCAATGCGGAATACGAAGAGGCCAAGAACGAATTGGCGTTCACCGAGGGCCGCATTCTCACTCTGGACAACATCATCAACAACGCCTTGATCATCAACGAGGACCACAGCGCGTCGGACTCCGTCGAGGTCGGCTCCACTGTCACAGTGGAGAACCAGGACGGCAGGTCCCTGGAGTACACCATAACCGGAAGCGCCGAGGCCGACCCCTCCCAGGGGAAAATCTCCAACGTCTCACCAATAGGCAAGGGTCTGTTGGGCAAGCGGATAGGAGAGATTACCGAGGTCAACATACCTTCAGGCAAGACCAGACTTCAGATCGTCAGCATCGCCTAGCATGACGCCGGAAATCTCGTTTCGACATGCCCGATAGACAAGACGGCCTCCTGGCCAGCCGGCAAAGCAAGCTCGATCGTCTCCGGCAACAGGGGATTGACCCTTACCCTCCCCGTTTTCACCGCACCTGCGACACCGCCACAGCGATCTCCAGCTTCGAGGCCGTGGAGCGCGGTGAACAGTTGGAAACGGCGCCGGAGAATCTATCTCTCGCCGGACGTATCGTATCCATGCGAGTCATGGGCCGAGCGGCGTTTCTTGACCTCCAAGACTCCTCAGGCACCGTGCAAGCTCTTTTGCGGCAAAACAACCTGGGCGAGGCTTTCGAACTGGTCAAAGACTTGGACTTGGGCGACCACCTGGGTGTGACCGGGGACATGATCCGCACCCGCACGGGACAGGTCACCATAGACGCGCGGACCGTTACCGTGACATCGAAGGGGATGCGCCCACTGCCGGAGAAGTACCACGGACTTCGGGACGTTGAAGTCCGGTACCGCCAGAGATACCTGGACATGATCGCCAACCCGGAAGTTATGCCGGTGTTCGCCCAGCGCAGCCGGATCATCAGCGGCATCCGGAATTTTCTCAACGGACGCGGCTTCCTCGAGGTAGACACTCCAGTGCTTGTCCCCGTGGCCGGCGGCGCTCACGCCCGGCCTTTCGTCACGCATCACAACGCCCTGGACGAAGAGCTCTACCTGCGAATCGCCACCGAGCTATACCTGAAACGCCTGATAATCGGCGGGTTTGACAAGGTTTACGAGCTGGGGCGGGTTTTTCGAAACGAGGGCATCGACCAGGACCACAACCCCGAATTTACCCTGCTGGAGAGCTACGAAGCCTACGCGGACTATAACGACGTGATGGAGATGGTCGAGTCGATGGTCTCCGGGATAGCCCTGGATGTGTTAGGCACCACGCGGGTCCCCCACGGGGATGACCTTATCGACTTCGCGCCGCCGTGGGATAGGGTGCAGCTACACGACGAATTGCTCAAGCACAGCGGCATCGACATCGACGAATTTCCGGACGACGCATCCCTGTCCAACAAGGCCCGAGAGATGGGTCTTGACGTCGCGCCCCTGGAGAGCCGGGGGCGTCTGATCGATAAGCTGCTCTCCGTCTATGTGGAACCCCACCTGGTCCAGCCAACATTCCTTATGGACTACCCGGAGGTAATGTCGCCCCTGGCCAAGGCCAAACCCGGCGCTCCTGGCTACGTGGAGCGGTTTGAGGCGTTCGCCGCGGGTATGGAGATCGCTAATTCCTATACTGAGCTAAACGACCCTGCGGTACAGCGGGCGCGCTTTGAAGCACAGGAGCACGTCAGGACGTATTACGAGGATGACGAGGTGGACCGCACCGACGAGGACTTCCTGCTCGCTATGGAATACGGTATGCCTCCCACTGGCGGGCTCGGAATGGGTATCGACCGACTGGTGATGCTCCTAACGTCACAACCATCCATCCGAGATGTGTTGCTCTTTCCCCAGATGCGCCGCATCACCTGACGCCCGGCTTGGTTTCTTGTAACAACCCCAATACCCGCGCCACGAATTCGCGCACGTCAGGCGGGTACCAATCCAACTCGTAGTCTTCCATGTCCTGATAGTAAAAGTTGTGATAAAACTTCTCGGCGACCATGAACCCATACGTGATGTCAGGGTCGTCATATTCCGTGGCAAGCCGCTTGGCGGAAGAGCTAAATTCACGGCGGGTCGTGCCGATGGGCCACCCCCCTTTCCTGCATCGCCGCCATCAACGCATGAGCGGCGGCTTCCCATAGCAATATCGAGGCTCGCAGATGGTCAGTGGCGGCGCTGTCCCGTTCTCCTGCCTCGAGGAAGTCCCACGCCTTTTGAACGTAATCCTGAGCCAACATGGACTCTCCTATTCCAACGCCAATATCCGCGCCACGAAATCGCGCACGACAGGCCGGTCTAAATCCATCTGGTAGTCTTCCATGGAGTCATTGTAGAAGTTGCGGTGGAACTCTTCTGCGGCTATGAATCCTTCTCTGATTGAACGGTCGTCATATTCCCTGGCAAGCTGCTCGGCGGAAAATTTCAACGCGCGGTGAGTCGTGCCTGACCAGCCACGTTGCTGCATCGCTGCCATCACTGCGTGGGCGGCGGCTCCCCATAGCTTTTCGGAACCCTGCAAATGGTCTCCGGCGGCAAACTCCCGGTCCGACGCTTCCAAAAAGTCCCTCGCTGTTTGAACATGCTCGTGGGTCAGCATAGCTTCTCCTTATCTCGCTCGCTCCAGTTGCAAAGCCACAACGCCGCGCAAAAGCAGTATACTTACTCTACTGTTTTTGACATAGAAGGGCGAGGACAATGCTATCCATAGAGTTGATACGCCGCGACCCGGACTTGGTCAAAGCCGCCCTGGAATCCAGGGGCGAGGATGATCCCCTGTCCCATGTTCTCGACTTGGACTCCCGGCGACGCCAGGTGGTCACCAAGAGCGACGAGCTGCGGGCCAGGCGCAACCAGGTGAGCCGTCAGGTGGGCCAGGCCCGCAGCGCCGGCGAGGAACCTTCCCAGGACATCATCCAGGAGATGCGGCAGGTCGGAGATTCTATCAGCCGCCTGGAAGATGAGGTCCGCCGTCTGGAGGAGGAGCTTAACGCCATCCTGTTGGGGCTGCCCAACATCCCCCTCTCCGACGTTCCGAAGGGCCTGAGCGAGGAGGAGAACCGGATCGTCCGGCAGAACGGCGCCCCCCCTGAGCTCGACTTCACCCCCGAGCCGCACTGGGATGTTGGCGAAAGACTGGGCATAATCGACTTCGTTAGGGGGACCAAGCTGGCGGGGAGCCGGTTCTACACCACGATGGGCGCCGCCGCCAAGTTGGAACGGTCCCTTATCTCTTTCATGCTTGACTTGCACACCAACGAGCACGGGTATACTGAGGTGTCGCTGCCCGCCGTGGTCAAACGGAACATTATGGAGGGGTCCGGCAACTTGCCTAAGTTCGCCGACAACCTTTACCACGATGACGAAGACGACCTCTGGCTCATCCCCACGGCGGAGGTCCCGATCACCAACCTATACCGTGACGAGATCATTCCGCCGGGCAGCCTGCCCCTCTATTATGTGGCGCAGACTCCTTGCTTCCGCCGGGAACGGACTGCCGCCGGACGGGATACCCGCGGTATCAAGAGGGTGCACCAGTTCAACAAGGTGGAGATGTACAAGTTCGTGGAGCCGGAGACATCCCACGACGAGTTGGAAAGGCTGTTGGCCGACGCCGTGGAAGTTTGCGAACGCCTGGGATTCACCTACCGCGTCTTGCAACTCTGCACCGGCGACATGGGCTTCGCGTCGGCCAAGACCTACGACATCGAGGTCTGGGCTGCTGGATGCCGGGAGTGGCTGGAGGTCAGTTCATGTTCCAACTGCACCGACTTCCAGGCACGCCGTTCCAACATACGCTACCGTGCCGAAGAAAGGGGCCGGCCTCAGCTGCCTCATACGTTAAACGGCTCCGGTCTGGCGCTGCCCAGGGTAATCATCGCCATTCTGGAAAACTACCAGCAGCCCGACGGGTCGATAGTCATTCCGGAAGTCCTCCGCCCCTACACTGGGTTCGACGTCATTCCGGCGCGCTGACGGCGGGCTGCGCCCTCGAAAAGCGGACCGTCGGCGGTGAGGCTGCCCAACGCGGAACAAGACCGGGACGCCCCCGAAAAAACGCGGGGGTATTTGCTCTCCACGGAACACGAGGACGGCAAAGATAAAGCCGGGTTCTTCCTTCGCTTCGGTTTCACCCGCGAACAATGGCAGGTTTTCGCCGACGCACTCCGGGCACACGCAGTTGCCCACGAGGTTACCAGCATCAGGGAAACGCCCCACGGGATGAAATATGTTGTGGATGGTGTCCTTGAAACGCCCGATGGACGCAATCCAAGCGTGTGGACGGTCTGGATGTTATCGGCCGATTCCGAGGCTCCCAGATTCCTCACGGCCTATCCGAGCGGGAGTTAACAAATGCTGAACGAAATAGACGTCGTCGTTCTCACCGATGACGTTACAACGAACATGATGGAGGGAACGTTGAAGTCCGGAGACGTTGGCACCATCGTCCATGTTTACGGGCAAGGGGAAGCCTATGAAGTGGAATTTCTCGCGCCGGACGGCAACACGGTCGGGTTGGCTTATGTCTTGCCATCGCAGGTGCGTCCGGTGATCCGCTACGAATTCGATCACGCACGAGGGCGCGCGAAAGTTGTCTGGCGCGATCCCACATTCGTCGAGCCTACCCGATCAGGAGTTAACACATCAGGAGAAAATCCCCTTTATGAAAACGTGAGACATGTTGGCAGCCCAGTCTCAAATAATTTCACAACCGCAAGCGAATAAAGAGGAGGCCCTGTCATGTCTGGAATCTGGCCTGGCGACACCCAATGCGTGGCAATGCTGGGATTCGACGTCGATGGCGTGTCTTCCTGGCTGAACCGGGACCCTTCGTACAAAGACCACCCCAGCCTGATGTCTATGGCCGAGTACGGCCCCAGCGTGGCCACGCCGCGCATCCTGGACATGCTGGACGGCCACGGGGTCAAGGCCAGCTTCTACGTTCCCGGCTACGTGGCGGAGAACCACATGGACCTGGTGAAGGACATCGCCGCGCGGGGCCACGAGGTCGCCCACCACGGCTACATGCACGAGCCGCCCTCGACACTGTCCAGGGAGCAGGAAGACGAAGTCCTGCGTAGCGGCATCGACATTTTGGGCGGGATCACAGGGGAGAGACCGCTGGGCTACCGCTCACCAAGCTGGGAGCTAAGCGAACACTCCCTCGACCTGCTGGTGTCACATGGATTCGTGTACGACAGCAGCCTCATGGGCGACGACGCTCCCTATATGGAGACCGCTCCTGGCAACGGGCAGTCCATCGTTGAAATTCCTATCCACTGGCTTCTGGACGACGCGCCCAACTTCGTGTACGCGCCGGTGGCCAACCGGCTGGGCCCCATGCGCAACCCTGACGAAGTTTACGCCTCATGGGCCGCCGAATTCGAGGGCCTCTACCGCTACGGCCGCGCCTTCACCCTGACCATGCACCCCCAGTACATAGGCCGCCCCGGCAGGCTCCTAATGCTGGAAAGGCTGATCAGCTACATCAAGACCTTCCCCAACGTGGAGTTCATGCGGGCCATAGATGTGGCGCGGTTGTGGGTAGGGGGGCAACGTCGAACATCGGGGGGCAGACGTTATTAAGATTTAGACCCTAACTTTTAGCAGTGGCTGCCGCAAATAAGAAATGCTTAATTAGGCAATCTTTCAGGGCAGAGGCGGCGGCGCTTGTGGACGGCCTTGACTTGAAGACGCTCCGTTACTAAGATTTATGGCCTAAGTCTTAGTAACGGCCGCTGCTAATAAGAGATGCTTAGTTAGGGGAATTATATACCTAATTACACGAGTCTAAGTCTATCGAAGCCATATAGCTATTCCAACAGCCACAACCACCACAACCCAAGCTATTACAAAGGTTCGTCCTCTCACTAGCAGGTCAGGATTTAAGAGGGCATAGATACAAAGCTATTAGCCAACCGACAATAGACCAGCCAGCCGTAAGGTTGAAGGCTTGGATTGATTTTGAAGATTCATTTCCTCGACATTCAGCTATTATTGAAGGGGTAAAGTATAAGAGAATAAGGCTTACGAATATGATAGATGCAATTTTTCTCCAAAGTATTCCATAATAAAGGAAAGGACTTCAAGGATAACATCAAAAAGGGAAACGACTTCTTTTTGCATGATAGTTGTTATTCGTTAGCTTCATAGCCGATGAATTGGTCTCCATCATCGTCCTCCACCAAATAGAAAGTAAACGGTATATCTCCACCGCTACTCCATTTGGCAGTAGCCTTACATTCAAGAACATATTCCGTAGATTCAACCTCATCTGCTTCGTAAATGTTTAGAATTCGAGGGGGAATGGCCCTTCGTTTTCCTCAGACATTTTGATGATATGTGACTTCAAATCATCGCAGGTACTAATCTCACTAAAGGTCACACCACTACAACCTATTGCCACTATGACTAGGGAAGAGAGAATGAGGAGGAGTTTATTCATAACTAGGGAACCCCCTTGCAGGTATAGGATTAGTGGCTACTTGCTACAGCTATCCACGTCCTACATGGGGCCAACAAGGGGGCATGGGGTAGCCCCCCACTAATCGCGTGTCTATGCACTATTGGCCCCATGCCAACAATAGGATAGGTGTAGCAAATCCAATATATCTCGGTTTGAGATATATTGGCAAGCCCTGATATTCGGTTGTTAAGGTGTAAGGAGAAAATTGCGAAACTCCCTAAAGCCCAGGCCTCCTCCTCATCCGTGTATTTCCTGTTGGATTCCAATTCCATATTTTCACCTCATTTTTTAGTGTTTGTGTAATTAGGGATATAATTCCCCTTCGAACCGTTCGATGAAACCGGCGAGTTCAGCCGTTACACCCGGGACGTTGACGACGCGGAATTGTGACTGACCAGCATTTGCTCTTCCCTGGAGGTGCGAGGTGAAGAGGACAGTTCGGATAATGGTCTTGGCCGGAGCCGCAGGTCTGGCGGCACTTGCGCTGGCGACGGCAGGTTGCGGCAGTCCGGAGATTAAGGAGACACCACAGAGTATGCCCAATCCCAAGAATATCCCTGTAGCCACCATCTTCTACCAATGGTTCGGCTATGAGCACAATGCCCGGAACAACTGGCCAGCCACCGGCGGCCTGGGGACCTTCCACTGGAACGACATCGTGGATAATCAGTTGATTACCGGGTTTGTGTCCAACCGGCCTGAAATTGGTTATTACGCCAGTGATAGCGAAGCCACCATCGCTTGGCAGCTTCGGAAGATGGAGGAGGCCGGGATAGACACTATCATCGTCTCGTGGTGGGGTTGGGGGGATGCCAACCTGGACGGCGTACATGATGGTTATATCGAGCAGCGAAGTCACGACGCCCTCATTCGCTTGTTGAACTATATCGAGGCTAACAACCTTGGGTTCAAAGTGGCTCTGATGGTCGAGCCGTGGATGGATATCGTTCACGGTTCCCGGCAACAGCCTGGTACGGCCAGAAACCTTCCGAAGGCGCAGAAACAGATGATCTTGGACTACATCTGGGACAATGTCTATAGCGTCTATCCAGACCTGGTCTTCAACTGGCAGGGCAAGCCACTGTTGGCGGCAGTAGGCGAGCTTTACTTTGACCCTGACGAGGATGTCCCCGATGATCGGTTCACCTTGCGGAGTTTCCGTTTCAAAGAGGAGGATGTTGACCCTGGCAACTCCTGGGACTGGATTATCACTGAACCTCTCCCCTATTTCCAGGAAGTGGACAATACTGTGATTTTGTCCCCACGTTATGACGAATGGTTCTTAGCTGCCGCTCATCCTGACTGGTGGCCCGATGCCTGGAGACGTAGAAGCACTGGACCCATTTGGCATGACCCCTATCTGGCGGATAATTTGTATGACTTCGAGTGGAGTCAGGTCTATAACAAGAGCGATGACGTAGACTTGATAGTCCTCTGGGCCTGGAACTCCTGGATGGAGCAACTCTACATCGAGCCTGACGATGGGGAAGGCGCAGCCCCCGCAAGGGATACATTGCTTCATAAGACTGCCTGGTATGGCCGGCGGTTTATGAGCGGTGCACCCTTTGAGATGTTTGAGCCAGACTGGGAAACTGTGCAGGATTTTCGCTCGATGCTCAATCCAATATCCCCAGCCCAGTTGAATCCGGACTCTGATGCAGAAGCGGACCGATTGCTCCAACGCACCATCCAACAGGCTCAAAATCATATGGCGGCACACCGATAAGACGTGGTACCAGGCCCAGTTCCACGATCGTGTCCCAACCGGGCCGGGGTCATTCCCCCGTCGAGAAATAGCAGACAACGCCGCGGCTTCACGCGCCTACCGGGAAGCTGTCTGGTTCTGGCCCCGATCGTATAGGATGAAAGCCCTCGTAGACACTCTTTGGCGCGGCTGCGAGGTAGACTTGCAAACAGCCTTCGACATGCTCGATGAGGCTGGATGGGACGTCAGAGGGCCAGGTAAGAGTCTTCTCGGAGATCATGCCGGCGCCGGTCCGGGTTACAACGGTACTGGCTGGCCTCCCTTTCGGTGGCCTGCAACATTCTATGGAGGTACGCCCAGTTTGCCAACAACACCGGCGTGATGTCTGCGGTTGAACCGCTCTGCCATGAGACCGCGCAACGAATACTAGACCTCCGCGTGCCGGCTTCCGGTATCTACAGCGAGATGGACGAGGAGGGGAACATTTCAGAGAGGATGCACCCTGAACATCGCGGGCTGGATTTTCCACACCTACGACTGGCACTCAGCGGGCCAACGGTATGTCTCCAGAGCGCCGGCATCCCACGCGGCTCGAAACGGAGCGAACGTGAGCTACGAAAGCTCTTTGATGTACTGGAAGGCCCTTGATATGTACATCGCCAACTTTGGCGTGTAGTCTCCCAACGGCGGCCCGGCAAAAGGGCAGCCAGCATGACCCTGCCCCTTGCCTACGGCCGCTGCGCGAATTAACATGAGCCCCATACACTTCAGGAGCAGGTGGTATGCCATGCCCCCCAGAGTCCATGACCGCGGCAGTTGGCCCACCGACGAGCCCATCGACCGCGCGGAACACCAGCACTCCGATTGGGAGTTGCGGGTCGACGCACTGCACCAGGTGTTGGGCCGCAAGGGCATGTGGTCCACCGACGAGATGCGCCGGGCAATCGAGGGCCTGCCTCCGGAAGAGTACGAGTCCATAAGTTACTACGAGCGATGGACCGCCGCCCTGGAAATCCTGCTGGTCGAGAAGGGAATCCTTACCACCGGCGAGATAGACCGGAAGATGGCACAGCAGGAATTATAGGGTGTTCTGAGGCAGCCATGATTGAATCATCCATGTTCCAGACCGGCGACATTGTGCGGGTGCGGGTGGACTCCCCGCCAGGCCATTACCGGACTCCGGACTACGTGAAGGGAAAGACAGGCCGTGTCGCAGCGATTTGCGGGGTTTTCAAAAACCCGGAGTCGCTGGGACACGGCGGGTCAGGACTGCCGGAAAAACCACTTTACCGTGTGGAGTTTGACCAGGGAAATGTCTGGAACAACTACGCCGGTCCCAGCGTCGACAAGGTGCTGGTAGACATCTACGAACATTGGTTGGAACCCGCCACCCTTTGAGAGAGGACATCCATGAGCGACGAGCACAACGGCCACGAATCTCATGACCCCATCGAGGAGACCGATGGGCTCAGCTACTACGCAAGGCGCGCCAGGGCAATCGAGGCATTGCTCCAGGAGAAGGGCCTCTGCACCCTCGAAGAAGTGCAACGGGCCGTAGACGCCGTAGAGTCGCGGTCCCCCGCCGACGGCGCAAAGGTGGTCGCGCGGGCGTGGGTTGACCCCGGGTTTAAGTCACGGCTATTGGCCGATGCCCGCTCCGCCCTGGAGGAAATGGGCTACACGCTGCCGGAAGCCAACACTCAATTGGCCGTGTTGGAGAACACTGAGGACGTCCATTACCTCGTGGTGTGTACCCTCTGCTCCTGCTATCCCCGAAACCTGCTGGGCCGGCCACCCGACTGGTACAAGAGCCTGGCTTACCGCTCCCGGGCAGTGGTAGACTCTCGCGGCGTCATGCGGGAGTTCGGACTGGACGTGCCGGAGAGAGTGGAGGTCAGGGTGATGGACAGCACAGCCGACCTGCGCTACCTGGTCCTCCCCCTCCGCCCGGACGGCACCGATGGACTCAGCGAGGAAGAGTTGGCCAAACTGGTCAACCGGGACAGCATGATCGGGGTTACCGAGCCGTTCATCCCGCAGGCTGCGGCCCCGCCTTAACGGGCCGTACCGGTCCAGAGCCTTCGGTCTCCGGTCGAGGCTGAGATCATTCGCCTCCGAGCAGGGTCCCGGTGGACGTGTCGGCAGCCGCCGTCCGCCGGGGATTGATAAGGTCGTTGGCGAGACCGGAGAAGAACTCCTTGATCTCTGGAATCTGGTCAGGGTTGCCCAGCCCGGTGTGAAGCGGCGTAATGGAGATGTGGTTGTTCCTCACAGCCCAAATGTCGGTGCCGGGCTCGGGATCACGGGACATGGGGCGGTCGCGAGAAATCCAATACTTCTTCTGATGCCCGGTCCCTTCCTCGCGGACCGATTCTCCGTAAGAGCGGCCACCCAGCCTGGTAAATTCCACGCCGGCAATCTTGTCCAGAGCCATGCTTGGCACATTGATGTTCAGGAAAACCCCCCGGTTGGAGTCCCACTCCGATAGCCGGTCCGCCAGCACTGTCAGCAGTCGTGCAGCCGGAGTGAAATTGGGGTCGCGGATGGAGCCCACGGATATGGCAACGGTTGGATAGCCACGGACGTAACCCTGCACCGCACCGCCGACCGTACCAGATACCATAGTATCCCAACCGAGGTTGGAACCGGGGTTTATCCCGGACACCACCAAGTCCACCCTGCCGGCCAATTTCTCCAAGGCGAGGATACAGCAGTCCGCGGGAGTGCCTTCGACCGCATATCCAGAGAGTGCTCCGGGGGAAGCTCCGTCGTCCGCCGGGTCCGGGTAAACTGTGACCTGACGCGCCCTCACCGGCATCCGAAGAGTGAGAGAACCGCCGACTCCGCTTTGCTCCCGGTCCGGGGCCAGCAGCACAACGTCGCCCACTTTCCGCAAGGCGTTGGCGGCTGCCCACAGGCCGGGAGCATGAATTCCGTCGTCGTTAATCAGTAGTATTTTCAAATTAGCTATGCGTTAACCACCCAGCCACGGGTCAGTCACATAAGTCTCCAATTCCGGCGTTGGGCAGGAAAAAGCCCCTTCCGTCAGTGGTGCGCAACTCCGGTGGCGTGGAACAGCGCATGCCTGATTTCCACCACGGCCATCGCCCGCCTGTACTCGGCGGACGCATAGAAGTCACCCAGAATCTCGTCACCCAGGTCTCCGGCCGCCTGGCTCGTAGCGGCGGTTATGTTCTCGTTGGTCAGTTCCTTGCCTGTCAGCCCAGCCTCCACGGAGGTTACGCGCACCGGGACAGGCGTGGCCCCGCCGACAGCGATGCTGGCGCGGGTGCAGGTGTGGTGATCGACGTTGACCACGACCGCTGCCCCAACTACGGCATAGCCGGATGCAGGGTGGGACATCTTGGCGTATTCGCCCCTTTGGTTGGCCGTCAGCACCGGAACATTGATCGCGATCAGAAGCTCGGTGTCACTCAGGCTGGTGGTCAATGGACCGAGAATCAATTCGGTGGGGGTCACAGTACGGGACGCGCCTCCGGACCCCTGAATTTCCAGGGTGGCCCCCAGGGCGGTTAGCACCGTTCCCCAGTCCGAGGCCGGGTCTGCGTGGGACAGATTTCCCCCAATTGTGCCCCGGTTCCTGACCTGGGTGTCACCGATCCCGCCCGCCGCTTCGGCCAGCAGGGAGTTGGCGGACTGCAACTCAGGGGAGGACTCGATCTCCCAGTGGGTCGTCAACGCGCCTATTCTGATGGAACCGTTGTTGACTGAGATGCCCTTCATCTCCGAGATGCCGCTGATGTCCACAACCGCTCCCGGTCTGGCCAGCCGCAACTTGAGCAGCGGAATCAGGCTGTGGCCTCCGGCCATCGCCTTTGCCCCCGGGTTGGAGCCAAGCATGTCGATAGCCTCGGCTACCGTGGTGGCCTTGTAGTAGTCGAACTCTGGAGCAAACATGTCTATGCCCCCTTGGACTGCTGAATAGCTTGCCAGACTCGCTCCGAGGTCAACGGCATTTCCAGCCTTGTAATGCCGAATGGCTTCAGGGCGTCGATGACCGCGTTGTAGATGGTGATGGTTGACGCGATGGTGCCGGTCTCACCGATTCCCTTCACGCCCAACGGGTTGTGCGGGGACGGGGTGACCGTGGATAGGGTCTCGATATGGGGAAGCAGGTGCGCCTTGGGCAGCGCGTAATCCAGCATCGACCCGGTCAATAGCTGACCGTCGTCATCGTAGACCGCGCCTTCCCAGAGGGCCTGACCCGCGCCTTGAACGACACCGCCGTGGACCTGTCCCTCGACGATCATCGGGTTGATCTGCCGGCCGCAGTCGTCCAGCGCCGCGTAGCGAAGCAACACGATATGTCCGTTGTCGGTGTCCACACTGACCACGGCCACGTGGGCCCCGAATGGGAACGTAAAGTTGGGCGTGTCATAGAAGGCGCTGGCCTCCAGACCCGGCTCCATTCCTTCGGGCATGTTCCACGCCATGTTGGCCATGAGGGCTATGTCCTGAATAGTTTGGCTCCGGTCGGGCGACCCACGGACAAAGAACTTACCGTCCTCATATTCGATGTCTTCCTCGGCGGCCTCCAGCAAATGGGCCGCCAGTCCGATGGCCTTATCTTTGATCTTGCGTGAACTGAGCGCCACAGCGGCGCCGCTAATCACCGTGGTCCGGCTGCCGTAGGTGCCCCAGCCCATCGGCGTGTTGTCCGTGTCGCCGTGGATGACTTCCACGTCGTCCACCGGGACCCCAAGCTCGTCGGAGACGATCTGGGCGAAGGTGGTTTCCTCGCCCTGCCCGTGGGGAGACGTCCCCACAAATACGTTGACCTTGCCGGTGGCGTAGAAGCGGATTATGGCGCTCTCCCACAGGCCGCCGCCAAATCCCACCGCACCGGCTACCTGGGAAGGACCGATGCCGCAGATCTCGCAGTAAGTGCTCACGCCAATGCCGAGTAAGTGACCGGCGGCTGATGGTTGGACGCCGTGTTCTTCACCGTGGGCATGGCCGTGCTCGTCACCATGGCCATGACCGTGTTCATCACCGTGGCCATGACCGTGTTCATCACCGTGGCCGTGCTCGTCACCGTGGCCGTGGCCGTGCTCGTCACCGTGATCATGTCCGTGACCGTGGCCGGGGTGCTCATGGCCATGCTCACCGGCAACCGGCTCTTGGCCACGGCTAATGGCCTGTTCGCGGCGCAGGTTCTGGTAGTCCACGTGCTCCAGCACTTTGTCCAGGGCGGCATGGTAGTCGCCGCTGTCGTAGGTCAGCCCCAGCGAGATGTCGAACCCGTCCTCGAACTTGGGGATCAAGTTGATGCGTCTCACTTCAACCGGGTCCATGTCCAGTTCGTTGGCCAGGAGGTCAACCATTCGCTCGACCAGGAAGGTTGCTTCGGGCCTGCCCGCACCCCGGTAGGCGTCGACAGGCGTGGTGTTGGTGAAGACCCCGTAGATATCCGCCTTGATGTTGGGGATGTCGTAGGGGCCGGAATACATCAGTCCGTGCAGGATGGTCGGGATTCCAGGGCCGGCCGTAGAAAGGTAGGCCCCCATGCCAGCGTGGACAACGGACCGCAGACCCGTGATCTTGCCTTCCCTGGTGGCGGCCATCTCCACAGCCTGGACGTGGTCCCTGCCGTGGGTGCTCGCCTGGTAGTTCTCCGACCGTGTCTCGGTCCACTTGACCGGGCGCCCCAACTGCATGGAGCAGAAGGCGGCGATCATCTCCCACGGATAGACCGGTATCTTAGCCCCGAATCCGCCGCCCACCTCGGGAGCTATGACGCGAATCTTGTGCTCCGGCACTCCGGTGACCAACGAGGTGACGAACCGGGCGATGTGTGGGTTCTGGGTGGTGTTCCAGATGGTCAGTTCGCCCATTGCCGACGCATAACTGGCGACGGCGGAGCGGGGCTCCATTGCGTTGGGAATCAAGCGCTGCTGCACGATAGTATCGGTAACCGTGACTTCTGCCGCGGCGAACGCGGTATCGGTGTCGCCCCCGGCGGCCACCCAATGGAACGCCTGGTTGTTGGGGGCATCCTCGTGAAGCTGGGGCACTCCTTCGTTCATCGCCGCTTCAGCGTGCACGTTGGCCGGAAGGGGCTCGTAGTCCACGTTGATCAGTTCCAGGGCGTCTTCGGCCTGGTAGCGGCTTCCGGCGACCACAACCGCCACGGCGTCGCCGGCGTAGCGCACGGTATTGGTGGCCATAGCCGGGTATGCGACGGCCTTAACATCCGAGTCGGGGACTACCCAGGCGCACGGAATGGGGTTCAGCACGCCATCCGTGTCCGCTCCGGTATAGACTGCCACGACTCCGGTGGCTGACTTGGCGGCGCTGGTGTCGATGCTGCGAATCCTGGCATGGGCGTGGGGGCTACGCAGAATGGCGGCGTAGACCATGCGATTCAGGCTGATGTCGTCGGTATACGTTGCTTGTCCGGTGATTAGCCGCGGGTCTTCCCGGCGGCGAATCCCGGAGCCGAATATTCTGGTAGTCATCGCGTACCCTCCCTTTTCTCCGCTTCGCTCAGCGTCACTCCGGCTGTGGCGCTGTCGCTGCGTCGGCGGCGGCCAGCACCGACTTCACGATGTTCTGGTACCCGGTGCAACGGCAGAGGTTACCCTCCAGCCCTCCCCGGACCTGTTCAGCCGTGGGATGGGGATTTCGTTCCAACAACTCTACTGCGGTCATAATCATTCCGGCAGTGCAGTAGCCGCACTGGAGCCCGTGATTGTTCCAGAACGCTTCCTGGATTGGGTGGAGGTTCCCCTGCTCCGCCAGACCTTCGATGGTGCCTATGTCTGCGCCGTCGGCCTGCACGGCAAGGCAGGTACAGGACTTGATTGTGGACCCGTTCATCATCACTACACAGGCGCCGCATTGGCTGGTGTCGCAGCCGATTTTGGTGCCGGTGAGCCCCAGGTCTTCACGGAGAAAATGGACCAAAAGGGTCCGCGGCTCAACCTCGGCCTCGTGGCTTTGACCATTAACGGTGACCCGTATCGGAATCTTCGCCATAACACCCCCAAACAGGTTGGAATTGGGTTGTCGCCGCCGGGGGAAAATATCGGCTTCGGCGTCCCGGAGTATATACGTGGCCGTAGCTCCAGTCAACGGAATCGCCGGTGTTACCAGGCGCCGTCACCTCTGCCAGTAGGCGCAGGGTTACGGTCAACCCGCCTCACCTTAACCCCCTGTTAAACGAGGGCTCCGCCCGGTAAGGGATGGTACAATTAGCGTCGTCGGATATGGACGATCACCGTGAGGCAATCTGGGGAATAAACCCGAAAGACCGGCAATGGTTCCAACTGCTGACATTGATTGGCGGGGCGGCCGGGTCCATCATACTGACCCAACTGGAGCTTGCCTACCACTCCACCAACGCGGGGCCGAACGTAGTGGCACGCAACATCCTTTTGGGCATAGGCGCAAGTTTCGTTGCATCCGGTTTCATCGCCTGGGGACTGCTGCAAACCAAGGAGTTGATTGTGGCAATTGCTGACTGGATTAGAAAGCATACCGAGCGGGACCTAGAAAGAAGGCACCAGAAGGCGCGCCAAGAAGGTCTTCGTGAAGGTCTTCGTGAGGGTCTTCGTGAGGGCTATGAGCATGGCTATACGGACGCTCAAGAAGGAAAACCCAAACAACCCCCCGAGGACGCCTCCAGCGAGTCTTCCTGAATTTACTGGACCGCGGGTAGGAGAGGAACGGTATGGTCCCCTTTAACGTATTTCCCGAGACCGCCCGGACCAACGCCCAGGGTGAACTGGAGATCGGCGGTTGCAACCTGATGGACCTGGCCGACGAGTACGGCACGTCCCTTTACGTGCTGGACGAGGACACCCTGCGGAACCGTTGCCGCAGCTTCGTCCAGGAGTTTAGACAGAGATATAGTAATTCCGACGTTGTGTACGCCTCCAAGGCCTACATCAACCCCGCCCTGGCCAAGCTCTTTCAAGAAGAGGGCCTTGGGTTAGACGTGGTGTCCGGAGGCGAACTGGCCATTGCCCAAAGCGTCGACTTCCCCCTGGAGCACGTTTACTTCCACGGCAACAACAAGACCCCTGATGAGCTTGTACAGGCCGTAGGAAGTAACATCGGGCGGATCGTGATCGACAGCTTCCACGAGTTGGAATTGCTCAACAGGATAGCCGGTGATGCGGGTAAGGTGCAGGAAGTCCTGATCCGAGTCTCACCGGGTGTGGACCCCCACACTCATGTTCATACCACCACCGGTATCCTGGACTCGAAGTTCGGCTTCAGCATTCAGACCGGCCACGCGGCGGAGGCCGTCCGCCGGGCGGTGGCCGCCGAAAACCTGAATCTCCGGGGACTGCACTTCCACTTGGGTTCTCCCATATTCGAGTTGGAGCCCTACGGAGTGGCCACCGAAGTTGTGCTGCGGCTCGCAGCCGACCTGCGGGAAGAGGGCCTGGAAATGGAGGAATTCAGTCCAGGCGGCGGGTTTGCCATTGCCTACACCAGAGACCAGGAGCCTCCAGCCGTAGGCGAATACGCCGATACCATCGTCTCTGCTTTGACCTCCAATTGCGACGCCCTGGGGCTGCCTTCGCCCAGGCTGATTATCGAGCCCGGCCGGTCGATCATCGGCCCGGCTGGCGTGGCCGTGTACCGCATCGGCGCGATCAAGGACATTCCTGGCGTCCGCAAATACGTGAGCGTGGACGGCGGCATGGGAGACAACATCCGGCCAGCCCTTTATCAGGCAATTTATGAAGTCGTGGTAGCCAACAAGGCCAGCCAGGAACCGGCGGAGAAGGTCACGATCGCCGGAAAATACTGCGAGTCCGGTGACCTTCTGGCCACCGACGTCATGTTGCCCGAGGTTGAGTCGGGCGACGTGTTGGCCATTCCCGCCGCGGGCGCCTACTGCCCGTCCATGGCCAGCAATTACAACCTGAACCCGCGACCGCCCATCGTCCTGGTCAAGGACGGCCAAAGCAGGCTGATACGCCGCCGGGAAAGCTACCAGGACATGATGATTGCGGATGTGATTTAGGAGAACTCGCCCGGAGATTCGTCCATAGCCTGAAGGAGTCGAGGAATGAGCACAGCAAAGGAAGAAGCAATCAGGATCGTCGCCGAACTTCCTGACGACATCTCATTCGACGACATTGTCCGGGAGTTGGCATTCGCCCGCATGATTGAGTGTGGGCTGGAGGACTCGGATGCCGGAAGGGTAATCAGCGATGAAGAACTGGGCCGCCGAATCGAGTCATGGCGGAAGTAGACTGGACTAAGGAGTAAAGGCATGAGTGAACCAAATACAGGCATGAGTGAAGTAAAGGGATGGTTGAGCATGGCCGTCCAAGCACAGCCGGACGACAGCACCTTTGAAGAAATCATCCATGTGTTGGAAATTGCCCATATGTTCGAGCAAGACGAAGACGCCCCATCAGCGTGGGAAGAACATATACAACTGCCCGATCGAATCATCGAGCGATTTCGGACAGCCATGTCCTTTAGCCCATCAGAAGAGGGCGCAATCCAGAGAGCCTTAGAGGAAGTCGCCGCACAGGAAGCGGAAAAAGCTGCACCGAGGGAGGACAACATCCGGAGAGGACTGGAAGGGATCAGCGACGAGGAAAGAAAGCGGACTGAAGACCTATTGGAGGAGATGGCACCCGAAATTGAAGAGGAGCTAAATAGCCCTGAAGCACTGAACGATAGTCCATTTACTCCTGAAGAGTGGGAACGGCATCTGGCCAAAACAGACGAACAGCTTGAAGCAGAAGATATGGCATTTCAGGAGAGGGTAGAAGGGCCTCTAGCGTAATAGTTACCTGGCCAATGTTACACCAACGTGCTCCATCGATCATAAGCGATCGGGCTAGTCCAGCGGACAAACCATGTGGCAGCTAGTCGGACAGGACCACATCATCCGCCAGTTGGAGGCGGGCATGGCAGTGGACCAGCTTGCCCATGCCTACCTGCTGGTCGGACCCGGCCATGTGGGGAAGATGACCCTGGCCATCGAACTGGCCAAGGCCCTCAACTGCCTTGAGCAAGCAGGCCCCCCTTGCGGTAGCTGCGTCCAGTGTACCCGCATCGCCGCCGGCAACCACGCCGACGTGCGGACTGTCGGCATGGCGCAACGGGCGGAAGGGGAAGCCACGCGCACGGTCATTGGCATTCCGGAAGTGAGGGAGGTCCTTCACCAGGTATCTCTGAAGCCTTATGAAGGCTCTCGGATAGTCGTGATTTTTGACGGCGTGGAGTCGCTGAGCGACGAGGGCGCCAATGCGTTGCTCAAGACCCTGGAAGAACCACCCGATCAGGTCACCTTCCTGCTGCTCTCCTCCAACGAGGATTTCCTACTCTCCACTATCCGGTCCCGTTGCAGCCTGCTCTCACTTCTTCCGGTCCCGCATGCGCAAATGGTAGAGGCCCTGACAGTTAGAGAGTCCGTGGATCCGGGACGCGCGGCTGAACTGGCCCGGCTATCCCGTGGTTGCTACGGTTGGGCGCACAGGGTCATACATGGGACTGACGTCTGGGAGGCGAGAGAGCAGGCCTTAGACCGGATTTATGAGGTCTGCCGGGCGGGGTTGGCGGAGCGCTTCGAATACGCCAATGAACTGGCGGGGCAGTTTTCCAGGGATCGGGAATCCGCGCGTCAAGTGTTGTTCGAGTGGCAGCGCTGGTGGCGTGACCTGCTACTTATCAAGGAAGGCGCTGACAAATACTTGCACAACGCCGACCGCAGCGACGAGCTACGCCTTCATGCCACAAGCGTGACCACGGCACAGACCGCCCGTTTCCTGGAGCGCATTCAGAAGACCCTGGAGGCCCTGGATCGAAACGCCAACCCGCGGTTGGCCTGCGAAGTCCTGATGCTCAACATGCCTGGAACCACCGCCAAACCCTGAAGGGGCGGGGGCTACCTACGCCTCTTGCTCCCGCATCGTCCATGGTATGTATGTGCGCCACTCTTCCAAAATAGGCCGGTTCTGCAAGATCATGTAGGGGTTGGGGTCCGGCGCCTTCGGCTGCTTGACCAACAACATGCTGGCCTCGGCGGGAGTGCGGCCCGCCTTCCGCAGATTACAACGGTTGCAAGCGGTTACGATATTCTCCCAGGTGTGGGCCCCGTGCTGACGGCGCGGCACAACATGGTCGAGGGTCAGGTCCGGTGTCTTCTTCCCGCAGTACTGGCAGGTGAACCGGTCTCGCAGAAAGACTTCTTTTTTGGAGAGCTTGCGCGGCAAGAACGGCTTTCGCACCAGGTACACCAGACGGATGATGGAGGGGACGTCCACTGTGCGGGATACGGTGCGGAGTTGACTCCGGTGGTTCTCCAAAAGCTCTGCCTTGCCCTTGCCCAGAAGGACCACGGCGCGCCGGGCGGTGCATACGTTGATTGGTACATAGTTGAGATTAAGAACCAGAACGGGGGAATGCAGGTAGGAGGCTCTGGACGGACCCAGTCCGGGTCCGTCGGTCGTTTGGCCGGATAAACCATCGCCTAATTGTTCTTGTTGGGTCTTGTCGTTCAACGCGGCTAGGACCTGGTCTAACAGATTAGAGCATCCGCTGCCCCAGACCGGAACTTTCCGACGATGTTCCCCTAACTTGGTGGGACTACCCTGATGATTGGAGGTCCAATGGGGCAAGGCCTTCGGTATTATCTATTATTGTAGCATAGGCGGAGTGATTGATTCGGGACCCACCCGGTGGCTCAGGTCCCGGCACTCCGCGGGCATCGAGCCGTTCCAGGTGGTCGATTATCTCATCCTCCCAATCACCTGGAATCAGCTTGATTCCCCGGATCACGACGTCGAATTGGTTTACGAGAAAGCTACCGAACGCGGAGTTGTCTATGTTCTCGTCGACCTCAGCGGACTCCAGTTGTTGGACTCCTACCAATAGACCGGACAGCAACACAAACCCCGCCAGTACTCCGATGGCCATACCTCCCAGGCGGTCGCCCAGGCCGAAGAATGGCACGAATCCCAGCACCCGCCGCAACATAAAGGAGATCACTGCGGAGATAATGAACAGGACGGCGAATACCACGATAAACCCTGCGACGGTCTGGACTTCTTCCCGTCCGCTAAGAGGGGTGAAGAAGTCTCCCAGCATGGGTCCCACCCGGCTGGCCAGCGCCAACGAGACCGCTAACGTGACGAGGTGGAATAAGATGGCAATTATACCGACCGAGCCGCCCCATGCCGCCATGAGAGCCCAGACCAAGAGGATAACTATGTCCAACCAATTCATTGGACGCCCCGCTGTTGGTAGCTAACCCAGAGTACAAGGCAATTGTACCACGCAGGTTGAACGCACCAAATGGACAA
This sequence comes from Dehalococcoidia bacterium, assembly GCA_965216155.1. Classification (GTDB taxonomy): domain Bacteria; phylum Chloroflexota; class Dehalococcoidia; order Lucifugimonadales; family UBA3495; genus CATOSP01. The sequence continues at coordinate 163,484 of CBDCFD010000005.1, forward strand.
CCCCGTCGTTCCCAGGGCCAGTTCATCGGCCGTGCGTTGGAGGTTGCGTTGGGCCCTGGGGCGGGCTAGTTTACGTCTGAGGGAGCGGGTGATGGATTTTAATTGGCGCTGATGGTCATCGGTCTTGCTCCTGGAAAGTCTTGACGGAGCGCGGTTTACCTTGACAGTCGGGTTATGATGGGGTTGTCTCCTAGCCGACTTTTACGGGAGGTCTTTACATGGCGTCTCAGCAGGTAGGACTATCGCTTCACGACGCGGCCCGAGGGCTGGGTGTGATTTTCACCCAGGAAAACGAGCCGGTCGATAGAGACGTTCAGGTAAACGGAATGAACTTCCACTACCTGGAGTGGGGCGATTCGAGTAACCCTACCGTGGTGATGTTGCATGGCAACTCCCAACAGGCCCATAGCTGGGACTTCGCAAGCCTGCCACTCTCCGAGCACTACCATGTGATTGCTCTGGACCAGCGGGGTCATGGCGACACCGACTGGGCGCCCGACGGGGACTATTCGATTGACGCGCAAGTACGCGACTTTGACGGGTTCGTCGAGGCTATGGGTCTCAACGGCTTTACTTTAATAGGGCATTCGATGGGAGGGCGCAACTCTTACGTTTGGGCCTCCGATAATTCCGGCAAGCTCAAGGGTCTTGTGATAGTGGACACTGGCCCGCAGACTCAGCGCCGCGGTTCGGACCGGATACGCCAGTTCCGGGAGTTGCCCGACGAGTTGGACTCCTTTGAGGAGTTCGCCCAGCGGGTGATGGATTACACAGGCCGCACCCACGAGCAGGTGGTGGGAGCGTTGAAGTACAGCATCCGGGAGCGGCCAGACGGCAAGTGGACTTGGAAATACGACAAGGCGATGCGGAGTTCCGGCCACCGGCCCGCGTCGTGGACGTCCGAGCAGCTTTGGGAAGCCGTGGCAAAGATCAACTGCCCTACCCTGATTGTCCGGGGCGACCGCAGCGACCTGTTCGCAGAAGAGACGATGCAGCGCATGCAGGAAGTTATCCCGGACTGTACGACGGTGACCATAGCGGGGGCCGGCCACCTGGTGCAGGGAGACAACCCTCCCGATTTCAACGCGGCGGTCCAGGAGCATTTGCAGCGGACTCACTGACCCGAAACCCGATCGCGTCACGAGAACAGCCCTGGAATTCCTCCCGGAAGAGACAGATTTGGCAAAGGGCAGACGAAACAAGCGCACTTACAGATTGCCGAATAACCACGGGTGGAAAGCTGGTCCGGGCAATGCGATTTTCGTCGCCGACCGGGGCGCGATGCAGTTCGAATACCCGAAGGACTGGATCCTAAGCCCTAGCGCCGGCGGCTCCATCAGGTTTTTCGACCAGGAAGAGGCCGACGCGGACATCCGGCTTGAGGCCTCGCTGATTTACGTCCAGCCTATAGACTGGACAGGGTTGCCCTTGCCCAAACTGATAGACGACGTAGCCGTTTCCGACGACCCGAGAGGACTGACAAAGCAAGGTCCTTACCATGAAATGCGGAGGGCCAATCTGGAGGCGGCGTGGCTGGAGGTGGAGTTCACCGACCCGGACGAGGACCGCAAGGCCCATTCGCGCATCTGCCTGTCCAGAGGCCCCGGCGTCTATGCCTTCATCACGATGGACTTCTGGCCAGAAGATGCCAGTCGCGCCTATGCTGTCTGGGACAATGTTCTCAACACACTTAAGCTCGACCAACGCAACCAGGACCGGCTGACTCTCAGCGGTCACGAGCAGCCCCCCAGGCCCGGCAAGAACTAGGCGCCGTTGACATTTGCCGCGCCGTTCTCCGCCCCGCGGCGGGCCGCATGGCCTCTACCCAATCAACCGGGGGATGCCGTAGCCCAGGGCGAATCCTATCGCGGCGGAAACCGCACCGATTCCCAGGATTTCCAGCCCTTGAAGTATTGATGGCTTCCTCACCAACCTGCCCTTGATAGACCCCAAGGCAAACAGGCCGATCAATGCCGCCGCCACCGAGACGGAGATGGCCGCGTACCCGCCCAAGAATACGTGAGGCAGTATCGGCACCAGGGCGGCCAGGATGAAGGACAGCCCCATCGCCACCGCGTCTTTTATCGGGCTGGAGGTCTCCTCCATGCTGATTCCCAATTCCTTCTCAGCCATAGTCCGGAGCCATAGGTCCTTGTCCTGGGAAATCTCGTCGGCTATATCCCGCGCTTCGTCGTAGCTCTTTCCTTCACGTTGGAATGCGACCACTAATTCGGCGTACTCCTCGCCGGGTTTCTCTTCCAATTCCAGGGCCTCGCGCTCGATCTCCGCGCGTTTAACGTCCAACTCGGCCCGGGAGCCAAGGTATGCTCCGGTGGCCATAGAGATCATGCCCGCCGCCGCGGCAGCCAGACCTGCCACCAGCACTACCGTCTGGCTGTCCAGTGCTACCGCTACCGAGGTCACCAACGCCACGGTGCTGAGGATTCCATCCTGGGCGCCGAAGACGACCTCGCGCAGCCTGCCCAGCGAGGCAACCCGCCACCGCTCCCGGTCCAACTCCATGGCTGCGCTGACGAAGGTATCGAATCCCGTGTCGAGTACCGGCCTCGCGCTGGAGGGCGGGTTTTGGGCCGCCTCATTGTGAGTTGCCGGCTCCTCAAGCCGGTTGGGACTACGCATCGGTGGGGCATCGACGGCGCTCTGCCTGGCTTCCAGTTCGGCCAAAGCATTGCTAAACATCTCCAGGTGATGCCGTTCCCTCCCAAGGGCGAGGGCGAATGAGTCTGCCACGTCCTGGCGGCCCTCTTCCAGCGCCTCGTTGATCATGCGCGGGTACATGGTGCTGAACTCTTTGGCTTCGCTGATGACGACAGTTTGCAGGTTCTCGATAGTCTGCCCTATACCGTTGGCGACCCGCAGGTGGTTCAGGCCGTGGATAGTCTCCGCGCCCGCCACCTCCTGGAAGATCTGGGCTACCTCGGGGTGGCCCTCTTCCAACGCTTTGTGGGCGTAGGCGTTGTAGGTCAAGTTGGCCATCGCTTCGGCCACAATGGCGCTCCAAAGGTTCTTGTCCGTCCGGGTCAGGGACGGAGCATCCTGAGCCATATCCGGCTCCTTTCTGAGATGGGGTAAGGCGCCCCTCAGCGAGCATGGCCACTGGCCGCCATAGCATGGTGGTAAACTTTCGTATATGAATACTGTATCAGGTTGGTTGCGGTATGCGTATGGGGTTTGCGAATTGCGAAACCCAGGCAAGCGGAACGGTGGAGTATCAGAGATGCTCAATGCCGAGCAATGCTACTACGTCGAATTTACATTCTCGCCCGCAGACACGGAGGCTCGGAGCACTCGGGGGGCTTGAGTCAGTAATCGCGCCAAACCTTGAGATAGCCTATCTATGAGGAGACCGGGCAAATCCGATCGCAACTCCGGCACCACCGATGCCAGTTGCGATGGATGCCAATATCGGTCCTATTAGGCTTATCGCTCCCAATAATATTAGAGTGATTATGAATGCGAACAACGCCACGAGGACGATGAGCCCAACCCCCGAGTATAGAATTCGACTATGCCTGCGTTCAGCGAACTCTTGCTCAGTTTCATGAGCTCTGTGGCCCATGTATTCTGAGATCAATTCAGGGCTGACTTTCTCAGCTATAGGATCGAATGGCCGAGCTTGGACAGTGAGCGATTGACTGGTGATGCGACCATGCACCCCGGCAAGACCTGACTGTAAGGCCTCTGCTACCTCCGGGGGGTAGCTGGGCAATGAGTTCGGGAGGGATGGTGATTTCAGAGGGTCTGTTGTTGGCGTCATCCTCGTTATTGGCTAAGGGGTCGTTCGGGTTTTCTGGGGGGGTGGCCATTAGGCTGCCTTACGCTGCTAACGAGAAATTCGAAGATCTTCTGCCGTTATGATGTCGGGAACTGCGTGTGGAACGCCTACCGAGGCTCATCATGTTCGTAACCGTAAAGAAATCTTGGACCATTTCGCTAATTTTGGCGGCAACCAAGGGCGCGATGAGGCGCTTGGTCAATAGATCCAAATCTTCATCCGTGATCTTCCCTTCGGCCTTTGCCTCTATTACCATCTGAATAGCTTGCGCTACTCGCTCAGCAGATGACGTTGGTCTATACCCCAGGTACTCTAGTATGTCACTCCACGCTTCTGTGCTCATATGAGGGACTCGCTTTTGATAGTCTCGATCTGGCAAGTCGTGTAAGGACACAAACCACGCCCAAGCCTGTCAACATTTATGATGTCTGACGAACCAGAGATCAAGATATCGAATATAGTGTACTATCCGAAGCGGATTGGCAACCGGCTTGGAGTCCGACGGGGATAGGATCATCGCCTGAACCAATCTATCAGATGGCCCAAGTTGATTCAGCCCATCTTTGGGTCATGGCACGTCCCCTGGGAAATTAAAGACGTAATCAGCAACCACGAGGAATTGAGAATGGCTGTGCGGAGGAGGGTCTGAATGGTTACATGTTGGGGGCGGCGTGGTGGGCGGACATCTTCCAGCCCTCGGGGGTGCGGACGAAGATGTTGGTTGACAAGATGCCGAAGTTGCTGGCCCGGCCCTGTAGCACGCTGCTGATGTTGGCCCGGCCCTGTAGCACGCTGCTGATGTTCTCCACGCAGGTGACCCAGGCCGAGTCCCCATGCACCACAACGTTAACGTAATGGACGTTGAAGTGCATGAGGGTGGTGTTGTCGAATATGCCGGCCCAGCTCGTGCGGATAGAGTCCCAGCCAACCAACGGTTGCCAGCCGGGATGAACGCACATGGCGCGGCCGGAGGCTTCCCACACCTCGTCCATCTCCCGGATGTCCAAAGTACCGAAAGCCTCGTAGAACCGCTGATTGGCCGCTTTTACGGCTTCGATATCCGCCGAATCAGGCTGCATCTATCTGGTTGCTCCGTGAGGGTATTCGCCCGGGTCCGGGTGGAACCGGGCGGGATAGGATTCTAGTGCATGGGAGAGAAGGAAGACGGCACCAGCATCTTGTTTTCCTGGCTGAGCAGGAATTCCCGGGTCGGCGGGGGCCAATGCTCGTTCTTGCTGGCCTCGGCGCGAATCTGGTTGCGCTCTTCCATATCCTTGTAGGGCCAGACGTGCATCCACTTGTTGAGGGACCCGAGGTCGCTGTGCATGGCGGCGGCGCAAGGTGAGTACTCCTCGCGGTGGGGGATGGCTTCGCCCCAGCGCTTGAGCACTTCCGGCATCGAGCCGTTCTTGTACGTGTAGATGCGCATTTCGTAGATGTTCCCCAGCTCCTGTCCGCCGCCCATGGGCCGCATGAAGGGAGCGGGTATGTAGATGTCGGAGGACAGGCTGACGTACATCTCGGGTGGGTTCTTGGGCGGCCAGTCCGGGTCCTTCGAGGCTTCGGCCCGGATGCTATTGCGCTCATCCACGCTCTCGTAGGGCCAAACGTGGATCACCTGGTTCAGCGGACCGATGTCGGTGTGCCAGAAAGCGCCTAGCTTGGAGTATTTTTCCCTTGCGGGGAGGGCCTTGGCGAAGTTTTCCTCGAATTGGGCTACGGAGCCGGGTTGGAGAGTGTAGGTACGGACTTCGTATATCACGGTCACTCCTTCCTCGTTAGTCTCTATGGTTTTCTTGGCGCGGGTTGCTAAACGGCGGCCCAGCCGGGCCAACGGGGTCAGTGTAGCAAAATGCCCTTGGCCGGGCAATTGTCTGAACCGCGATTCATTCAGACCCCCCTTTTCCGAAATGGGCTATGCGCGAGACGGCTGGAAACGTGATAATCAAAGGACCTTGCCAGGCGTATACTAACTGTAGGCGGTTGATCTGGCGGTTACTCTAATGGAAGAGACACTTGCGGACATATCCCCCAGCTCTCCAGGATTGACCATCAGGCCCGGTCAATCGGTTTCCCGTGTGGGTCTCCGGAAAATACTGGACGTTTTTGCTCCCGGACCCGGCGGGGGCGCGTCATCGCTGTATCTCACGGCCGGAACCGGTCAGGACGGGTTGGCTACAGCCGGTCCCGCGGCGCCTGGTTGGATGGACGCCCTGCGTGGGTTGGACCGATCTGTCCTGGCGTCCGACACCGGGTTGGTGGGCCTGCGTTCAGGAAAGGAAGGGCTGGTCATCCTTCCTCCGTTCCCCCTATCGGAGGACCGGGCGATTGCCGGGTGGGACCCGGCTCCCTTGCTGGCCAATGTAGACGCCGACTACACGGTGGGCGTGGTGCTTTTAAGACTCGGCCGCTCTACCGTGGCTGTCTTTACCGGAGACCGTCTTATTTCCGCCAAGACCGACTCCCGTTACGTCAAGGGCAAGCACCATGCCGGTGGCACGTCCCAACGCCGGTTCCAGCGCATACGGGAGGGCCAAGCCCGGAAAATGTACGACAAGACCTGCGATACCGTCCGCGCTCAGCTCGAGCCCCACGCCCGTGAACTCCAGTACCTTTTCCTTGGCGGCGATAGGATTACCTTGAACGAGTTCCAGAAGGTGTGCCCCCAAGTGGAACGGTTCCAGGGAATAACGCTCCAACGCAGGCTTAACATACGTGACCCCAAACGTGATACGCTGGAAGAAGTGCCGGAGATAATCAGGGAATGCAGGTTGTATCCCGTCGGGTTTTGAGAGCTTAGAAAGCCTACCGCATCTACCTCAGCAATAGACAAAGTCACACCATGTCAACGGAACAAGACACACAGGGCCTTGTGAGTGACAGGCCCCTAAGCGCTGCGACTGAGCCCGGTGATTCCCGCGAGTCACCGGGCTTTACCCGTGCGGTCCGGCTTCTGGAATTTGACCAGATCCGCCAACGGTTGGCTTCGTATGCCCGGACGGTGTTGGGCGAAGACGCAGCCTTGGCGTTGAGTCCCAAGCAGGACCTTCTGGCCATTGCGACCGACCTTCAGGAGACCACCGAGGCCAAGCAGTTCACCGAAAACGGCGGCGCGCTGGAATTTGGCCCGCGTATAGATTTCCGGGACCCGGTCCACCGGGTGATTTTGGGCGGACTGCTGCGTGGTGAGGAACTGCGTTCGATCCAGGAACTTCTGCAGGCCGCACGGTTCGACCGGTCCCGCTTGGCAGACCGGGACGATTTTCCCCTGCTGGCAGGTTTCGCGGAAAACATCCCCGACCTTACCAGCATAGAGAGCGCAATCGCTTCCGCGATTAGCCCCGCCGGCGAGGTGCTGGATGATGCCAGCCCGGCGCTGCGCCAGCTTCGGCAAGAGTCACGGGCGGTCCACCAGAGACTAAACGAGACCATGGAGCGGAACCTGCGGCGTTTCCAACGGATGGAGGTGGTCCAGGAGCCGATCATCACGCAGCGGAACGGCCGGTTGGTGCTCCTGATTAAGTCCGAAATGAAACCCCGTGTACCCGGCATCGTCCACGACGTTTCCGATAGCGGCTCTACGGTCTTCGTCGAGCCCATGGGCGCAATCGAGATGGGGAACCGCTGGCGGGAGGCGCGGTTGGCCGAGGAGCGGGAAGTTGAGCGGGTCCTGCGCCACCTTTCCAACCAGGTCAGCCATGTGGGCCAGGACCTCTTGCTCACTCTGGATATCCTGTCCCGGCTGGACCTGGATATGGCCAAGGGCCGCTATTCTTCCGCGTTGCGGGCCGTTTCCCCGTGGGTGTCAGACCAACCAACCGGAGAGCGCCGACTGAGCCTGACCGGAGCGCGTCACCCGCTGCTCTCTGGCCCTGTGGTGCCGGTGAGCCTGGACCTGGGCGGAGATACCAGGGTCATGTTGATAACCGGTCCCAACGCGGGTGGCAAGACGGTTGCCTTGAAGACGGTGGGCCTGCTGGCGTTGATGGCTCAATCCGGACTGCACGTTCCTGCCGATGAAGCCTCGCTCCCCCTCTTTGATGGCGTGTTCGTCGACATTGGCGACCAACAGAGCATAGAGCAGGCGTTGTCCACCTTCAGCTCCCACATCCAAAACCTGATCACGATCATGAATCAGACCACGGCCCAATCCCTGATTCTGGTGGACGAGCTTGGCACGAGCACTGACCCTGAAGAAGGATCGGCACTGGCCCAGGCCATTCTGGGTTACTTCTTGCGGCTAGGGCCGCTGCTCGTGGCGACCACCCACCACCGTGGTGTGGCACGCTACGTGCAGGAATCGACTGGAATGACCAACGCCAGCGTGGACCTCCACCCGCAGACGTTGCAGCCGACCTACCGCGTCACCCTGGGAGTGCCGGGACGCAGTTACGCCCTCACCATCGCGGCACGGCTGGGGATTCCTCAGGAGATCATCGAGCAAGCCCGTTCTGCCATATCCCCGGTCGAGCAGGCGACGGAAGACCTGTTGCATCAGCTTCAGGAGGAGCGCAGAGTCGTCGAGCAACTTCGCCAGGAAGCCGAAGAAGCGTTGACCCAGTCTCGTCAGCAGCAGGCCAACGTCGAGTCTCAGTTGGCCGACGTGGAGTCGAGGAAAGCCGAGTTGGTGGAAGATGCGCGGCAGGACCTCCAGAGCCGTATCGGGGAACTGTTGGACAAGCTCCGCCACGCTGAACGTGTGTTAGACCAGCCGGACACAAGGCAGGTCATCCAGGAGCAACGAACGCAACTGCGGGAAGCGGCCCGGGAAGTGCGGGCGCCTCGTTGGCAACCCATTGAGGTGAAGCGGACGCCCTGGCAAGAACGTGTGGACAGCGGAGACCGGGTGTTCCTCCGGGGGATACCGCGTCCCGTGGAGGTTATCACGCCTCCCGACGAGGAAGGGCAGATAGAGGTGTTGCTGGGGACCATGCGGGCCAAGGTGCCTATGTACCAGCTCGAGCGGCCCGCCGCTGGGCACGAGGCTGCGGCCCAGGCCCGGGTCTTTTTCCATCGTCAAGCGCCCAAACAGTCCAATACCGAGATCGATCTGCGCGGTTGCAGGGTAGACGAGGCTATTGGACGGGTCGACGAGCTTCTGAACAACGCTTCGCTGGACGGCGTCGAGAACGTCAGGATTATTCACGGCAAGGGCACCGGCGCTCTCAGGCGCGCGATACGGGAGTACCTTGACCGGCATCCGCTGGCGTCGTCGGTATCCAGTGGGGATGGCAGCGGCGGCGAGGGCGTAACGGTGGTGGAACTGGGGTAGTGGCTGTTGATTAGAAACTAACTCGAAACTGGATTTCCCCGATGTCTCCCCCTCTTTGGCAAAAGGGGGAGACATCGGGGCGTTGCATCAAATCTATGAATTTTGCAGGACTTATGACATGAGCTCCTGCATTACGATATGAGCGTGAGATTTCTAAATGGGACGATTGCAACGTCTCTGATGTACCCAGGCAATTAACTCCGGCGACCCAGCAGCCGTGACAACTCCGGCATCGCCGGATGATTTGCAGACACGGCCGACGGCATGTTTTCATACCATTCCAAAAGTTCTGACTGGGGAAACTGCTGCGGCCATTCCAAATTGACCCGGATATGATTGCCATCAAACACCACCGCGCGCAAGTTAAACAGTCCAATCAAGTCTCGTAACTGCGCCCGGTCCGGGTATTTCAGGCTTTGGTAGTGTGCCAAGGTACGCGCGAGGAAGTCACTCGGGTCTACGGAAGGGCTGTCCAGCAGAGTCTCCAGAATTTGCAACTGCCGTTCCGCCAGGACTCGCCGCCTTGGGCTACGGAGTTGCCCGAACAAAGACCGCGCGCATTCCCGGAACAGGACCCGTTTATGGTTGACCAGAATTTCCCCTGCAACAGCGTTGCATCGCTCGGTCACCGCCGACAGCGCAAACCGGAGGAAAGGCGTGAGGTCGTGTCCACACTGGCGGGACTCGAACAGGGCGCCCAGGTACTCCTCTTTGTGGTTGTAGTAGTAATTGGACAGGCTGACCATGACCCGGTCGTTGACGCTGGCCTTCCTTAGCATAAAGGCTTCCACGGCCCGGCGGTACGGCCATTGCCGTGGCCAAAGGGGTGCATTGCACCGATATGGTAATGGATGGCCATGGCCTGAATAATACCGTCGTGCTCCCGGAACTCCCCTCCGATGGCGTTGCAGAGGGCATCAAAAGCATCCCGGCAACCGTCTCCACCCTCCGCGCCCCGGCAACGTGGCGACCCGAAGGTGACATTGTGACCGTGCCCCCGGAGCGCTCCGGGCCCGCAGTGGTCGTCTTCACAACCGGTAACGATGCGCCGGTGGACTTCCAGCACGAACTTACGATTGACGGGACGGTCCGAAGGCTGGGAACCTATCCATTTGTAGGTCGCTTCGGCAGCCCGTAACTGCCGCTGTGAGTAGGTCAAATCGGTACGGTTCTCAGCGTCGGGAGCCAAGGCTTCGTTCTCTTCTTGAGGGGTGAACTCGGCCCCTTCAATGCGGGAAGTGCCGGCGGTCTCCAGCCGCAGTTGCTCTTGGTGCACCGTTTCAATCCACTGGGGCAGATAGGGAAGTTGGCGCAGCACTCCCGCCGCGGTTTTAGCTTCTACCAACTGTTCCAGGATGGCAGCTTTATCGTAGTGGATCCACCGTTGGGGGGGCGCATAACGGCTGATGTTTGCCGTGGTCATTTCCGGCCCATTTCCAATTCATTTCGCGGTTTCGTACTTGGATTATAGTATTTAGCAACAATCGTTTCCTGTCCATTTCGAGAGTATGTCTGGAAAGCAGAAGGGGAGTGACCAGAGATCCCGTGCCGCGGCTTACCGGCCCTGGAACCAGGGGCGGCGCTTTTCTGCGAAGGCGCGGATACCGTCTTGAAAGTCTCCGGTTAGACCGATTCCCTGCATGGCGGTGGTTTCGGCGTCCAGTTGTTCTTCCAGGCTGGACTCCCACGCGCGGTCGAAGAGGGCCTTGACCCGTCCGTAGGCCACAGTGGGACCCTGGGCCAACCTCATGGCGGTCTCCAGTACGTGTCTGTCCAGGTCACCGGAAGGGCAGACCTGGCTGACCAGCCCGATTTCCAGAGCCCCGTCGGCGCTGAGGGGCTGGCTGGCCAAATAAAGCTCCATTGCCTTTCCGGCGCCGATCAACCGGGGCAACATGTAGGTAGAGCCGCCGTCGGCAGTTGCCCCGATGTTGGCGTAGGCCATCAGGAACCGCGCGGTGCTGGATGCGATGCGCAGGTCGCAGGCCAGCATCAGGCTGAACCCTCCCCCCGCCGCCACTCCGTCGATGCCGGCGATTACCGGCTTTTGCAGTCGGCGAATCTCCAGTACGACGTCACGGTGCAGCGCCCCGGCCAGGTTGTTGAGGTGTTGGGAGATTTCTTCCGGGCCCCCATTTTCCAAGTGGTCCACGAAGTCCTTAACGTCTGCGCCGGAGCAGAAAGATCCCCCGGCCCCGCTGAGGACGACCGCGCGGATATTCGGCCCGCGGCAGGACCGTAGGGCCTCGCCCAACTGGTCTACCATTTCGGGAGACAGGGCGTTGCGCGCCTCGGGACGGTTGAGCGTAACCTTGGCTACGCTGCCCTGGATGGTGAACTCTATTCGGTTGGACGCCATTCTGCACCTCGATTGTTGGGGGATTGTTCGGCGGTTTGACTGTCCTGGCCGGCCTACTCCAGCAATGGCTCCAGCTTTTCCAGCAATTGTCGCACGTCGCGCAGCCCCGCCTCAATCATATTCGCGCTTTGCAGGTCTTCATAGAAGTTGACGTGCAAGCTGTTGGCGGTGTGGTAGAGGCTGAACAATTGGGAGTCCCCGGTTTCCGCCACCAGCGAGTCAATGACCCCGCTCAAGGATGGGTGTCTATTGTGCCGCCAACCCCTTTGTTCTGCGATTGCCTTAATCATCTGCGCCGCCGCCCCCCAACCCTTTTCCGAGGCTTGCCGCAGGTCACCATCGGCCAATTCCTCGAAGGCTTTGACGATGAGCTGTTTGCTTGCTTGGGCGTATACGATGTCCCTGTTCATATTTTATCCTTACCGCTCCGAAGGTACGCGGCTGGGGACATTAAGCCCCAGTCGTCCTATTCCAGCAACGGCTCCAGCTTTTCCAGCAGCAGTTGGACGTCCTGGAAACCCGCTTCGACGACTTCGGGAGGGTCCCAATTCTCATAGAAATTGCTATGGAGGCTGTTGGCCACATGAAATAGGGTGATTAACTGAGTGCAGCCCTTCGGGCGGTTCAAGGTGACCTTGGCCACGCTGCCCTGGTTAGTGAACTCGATTCTATCTGATGGCATCCTGCACCTCGTCGGTCTGCCGGGGCTACTCGCCGATCTCTTCCAGGTGGAAATCGGACACGGCCACCTCCGGGGCCCAGGTTACCTGGTCGGAAGACCAGCGGACTGTGCCCCGTTGATGGCCTGTAATGCCCAGGATGTTGTTGATGACCCGGAGCACGTTGTCATTCATTCGCAGGGTGTTGGCCCTGATGGGCGCGGCCAGTCTACCGTCTTTGATTAGGTATGAGTCTCCGACGACGGTGCCGCTGAAGTCGCCCGCCGTGATCCCGTTGACGGGGTAGGTGTACCAGATCCGTCCTATGTAAACGCCGTCTCCCACCCGGCGGAGGAGTTCATCCGTGGAGAGGTCTTCCTGTCCCTGGACCACCAGGTTGGTGGGTACGACCGAAGGGGTAGAGGCGAAATCGCGGCCTCCGCCGTTGCCGGGCCGAAACCCGTTTCTTGGGGCGATGGCTCCCGAGATTGTGCGGGGGTCAACCCCCAGCTTTCGCCGTGCTTCAGAGTCGTTCAGGATTCGCTGATAATTGTAGTGGTCCGACATTAGGCCCGAAAGGACCCCGTTGGTTATCAGGTTGGTCCGGCCCGTTGGCAGTCCCTCGTCGGTGATTCTCTTCGAGCCCGCCAGATTCGCCGCCGCGCCGTCGTCGGAGATGGACAGTTGCGTCGAGGCTACCTGCTGGTCGAGTTTGCCCATGAAGGGCGAAGCGCCAGCCCAAAACATGTCGAGGGAAAAACCTGGCAGCAAGATCCATTCCAGAATTTCCGCGAGCGGCTGCGGGCCGAGGACTACGCGGTAATCACCGGTGGGTATACGCACGCCGTCGATGGAGGCAATTGCGTTCCGGGCCGCCTCCGCCGCCGATTCCCCGCTAAACTCCGCGAGGCCCCGGCTGACCGACCAGCCGCTGCCCTTGGCGGCTTGCGACTCGACCATCGCCGTTGCGAAGGACATCACCAGCGTCGATTCGTCGGTCTGTACTCTCGGCATGTGGGTGGACGCGACGGCCATCCTCTCTTGCAGGTAGACGAGGTCGCCGCCGAGGATTAGGCCAAGCTCGGCTATGCGCTCGGGGGACTCGGCCAGGCTGAGCACATTTTCCGATGCCTCGAAGGTCTCAAGGCCGCGCTCTAGCATGTTCCAGCCCGTTTCAACCAGCCGGGAGTTGCCAAGCCGCATTACGGCAGGGTCGTGGAACCGGACGTCTGGGCCGGTGGTTACGCGGGTCGAAGGCGGGCTGTCTTCCGGCCGGGGCAGTGAAACGAAGTCCAGGTCACGGACGGCTCCGGACCGGGCTTTCGCCAGCGCGGCCTGGACTCCGGTCAAGGTCAAATCCACCGGTTCGTTGCCGAAACCCACCTTGGTCCCTTCGGGGGTCCTGAATGCAACCCGCAGGCCGATTCCATAGGACTCTACCGACTTTGGCTCTTCCACGCCGTTACTGGGGATGTTGGAAGTGTAGTTGAGGCGGACCGTAAGGTTTGTGTTGGACGAGGCGAACACCTCTACCTCCGCCACGTCCGGTTGGGCGGAGACGTAGGCCAGGGCCTCGCGGGTGGCGGTGCGTAGTTTGTTCAGGGGTATCATGTCGGCTACGTCTCTGGTGTGACTGGACCCGGGGCATACTGCCCCAACATTGGTTCCAGCTTGTCCAGAAATAGACCAACGTCGTGCAGGGCTAGCTCTACCAACTCCGGGGGCAACCAGTTCTCGTAGAAGTTTGTATGCAGGTTTCCAGCGACTTGGAATAGATTGGCTACCTGGGTATCGCCGGTCTCTTGGACCAGCGTCCTCACGATTCCGTAAAATAGACGGTGACTATTGTGTGACCAGCCCCTGCGTTCTGCCACGGCCTTGAGCATTTGCGCGGCCGCTCCCCAACCCTTCTCCGAGGCTTGCACCACGTCTCCCTGTGCCAGTTCCTGAAACGCTTTGGTCAAGAACTCTCTGCTGGCAATGGCGTATCCATCGCGTTGATTCATTACTCCTCCCTTTTAGCCTGACCCCGTTAGGCGGGCGATCCCTCTCATGGTCGGCCCCCCGTTGCTCATACGCTTGGCCTGCATGGGCTGGCCCTTGCCGCAGTTGGGGATGGGGTTGACCCGCAGATCATTGCCCACCGCGTCGATGGAAGTGAAGTATTTGCGGGAGTCGGACGTAATCCCACCGTCGCGGTAGAGCCGCCCCAACTGGCCGTTCTCGACCTCGTAGATCCTGACCGCAGTGATGCGGAAATTTTCACGGGCCTCGGAGATGGATGGGGTGCGGTGACCCGCGATGTAGTAACCTGAGTCCACATCGGCGATTATGTCCGCCGGATCGCTCTCGCCAGGCGCGAAGATGGTGTTGGTCATGCGGACCAGCGGGACCAGGTGGGCATCGGTAGCGCGGGCGGAGCCGTTGGGGGCCACTCCCATGATGGATGCGGTCTGGCGGTTGTTCAGGAACTCTTCCAGTACCCCATTGCGGATTATGTATGCTCGATGGGGAGGCGTTCCCTCGTGGTCGTACCGGAACGAACCATAGCCTTCCATCAAAGGGTCGGAAAAGGCGCTGACCAGGGGCGAGGCGATCTGCCGGCCGACCTGATTGTCCTCAAGGGTGTTGAGGAACCAGGAGCGGCCGGCGTAGGCGGTCTCGTACTTCAGCGCGCGGTCCAACTCGGAGGGGTGGCCCACCACCTCATGCACCAGCAGGGTGTTGAAGTGAGGGTCGGTGACCACCACCACATCTTTGTCCGGTGGTCTTAATGGGGGCGCGGCCGCTACTTCAACGGCGTTTGCTCCCAATTCAGTGCAGAAGTCGACGAAGTTGGGCAGTATGATGGGACCGTTGTTGTAGCCCTCGGTCAGGATCTCCCAACCGCGCTGATGGCCGGTGAAATCGTACAGTTCGTACCCGCCCGCGTCTCCATCGCAGATGACGATTACGAACCCCTCGGTCTGGGCAAAGGACTGGTCGATGTCCGCCCCATCCGAGCTTAAATATAGCTCGCGGAGCAGGTATGTCACGGCGGAAGCGGCGGAATAGCCGATGCTGCCGCCCTGGCTGTGGGCCGCTTTGCAACCGTCCACGGCCATAGCGACCACGTCCTGAAGGGGGACTTCCCTGGGGTCGACTGTGAAGACGGGCGGCACGGTGTCCTGAGCGAGAGCCACAGGGGCTAACTCGGAAGACGAAAGACTATCTCCAAGCCTTGCAAACCTGCCCCGTGCCAAATTTTTTAGCCTGGCGCTGGTCCTTGCCCGCTGATGGGCCTGCCGGATACCCTCCCACACCACATCCTCGATGGTGGCGGCGTCCGTCGCGCCGAGGATACGGCCGTAGTATCCCGACGCGCTGGCCCTGGTCCCTGCGATTACCCGGACCCCGAAGTCGAACGAATAGTCTTCGGAGCTAGCCTTCTCGTTGCCGTTTTCCGCCACCGCGCCCTTCTCTTCCTTTACCTGAATGCGAAGGTCGCAGTACTTCAGCCCCGGCAGCCGCCTGGCCTGCTCAGTTACCAGCACGCCCAGGTTGGTCCGCATACGGTCGAGGATGCTTACAGTGATGGGTGATGGCATGGCAGTCCACTTATCCTGCTATCAAATTCTCAACTTTATTGGTCCATTTCCTGGCAGGGACAGATTTTAACGCCGCCCCTGCGGTATGTCCGGAGTGCGGTTTACGTCTATATCGACAAGTCCAAGGCAAACCGCAGCGCCTCCTCAATCGCTTTCATCTTCTCCTGGCTCAACCGGGTGATTCTCTGCTCGATATGGCGCTTATCTATAGTGAGTACCGCGTCAAGGTTGGCCGCACATGGCGCCGGCAGGCCGTCCTCCGGTCCTAACAGCACTTCGACAAGCAACCCGCGGACTCGAGTAGTACAGGCGATGACGGTGACGTTTGTGAGGAACACATAGGCCGCCTCTCTGGTTAACAGGACTACGGGCCGAAGTCCCCAGGGGTCGGGAAGGTCGGCCCACCATACTTCGCCGCGCCTCACTCGTCAGTCTCCGCATCCCAGGGTGGCACGTCCACAGCCATTGACATCGCCGCCTGGAGCCAGCCTTCCAGGTCGTCCTCCTCTCCCGGACGGTCGAAGAATGCCCACGCTTTTTCTTGAAAACGGATGTAATATTCCACGGCCTGCCGGACAAAATCGTCGAGAGTCATCCCACGGCGCAGGTGGGACTTCTCCAACTTCGACAGGACATCCTCCGGCAGCGTTATGGTCACTGTTCCCATTTCTGCTCCTCACTGTATGGCTATGGACTCCCGCTCGCTAACCCGTCACCGCGCCCTCGGACGCCGACGACACCAGCTTGGCGTACTTGGCCAGGACTCCGGTGGTGTAGTTGGGAGGGATGGGCTTGAAGTTGGCTCGCCGGTCGGTGAATTGTTCCTCGGTGAGCTGAACGTCCAGGCGGCGCTGGGGGATGTCCAGCGTGATGATGTCGCCTTCTTGGAGCAGTCCGATGGGGCCGCCTACCGCGGCTTCGGGCGTCACGTGGCCGACCATCGGCCCGTGGGTCGCGCCGGAGAAGCGTCCGTCGGTCATCAGCGCCACGTCGTCGCCCAACCCCTGGCCCACCAACGCGCCGGTTACCGCCAGCATCTCCTGCATTCCGGGGCCGCCCTTGGGACCCTCGTAGCGAATGACCAGGATGTCGCCGGGCTTAATCTCGCGGCGCTGAATGGCCTGGAATGCGGCCTGTTCCTGGTCGAACACCCGGGCCGGGCCCTGGTAGACCTTCTCCTGGTGACCGGCGACTTTGATTACCGCTCCATCGGGGGCCAGGTTGCCGTAGAGGATGGCCAGGCCGCCGGTAGGGCTGCGCGGCTGGTCCGTGGGAACTACTACCGGCTGGTCCTCCACCGTGTTCATGGCGTCGACGTTTTCCTGCAGGGTCTTGCCGGTGATGGTCATCGCATCGCCGTGAAGCAGGCCCGCCCTGAGCAGCCTTTTCACAATGAGCGACACGCCGCCGTAACGGTCCAGGTCTGCCATGACGTACCTGCCCGCGGGCCTCATGTCGGCGATGTAAGGCGTGCTCCGGCTGATGCGGTCGAAGTCGCTCAGGCCCAACTCAACCTGGGCCTCGTGAGAGATGGCCATGAGGTGCAGCACCGCGTTGGTAGACCCGCCCATTGCGACCACCGCGGTGATGGCGTTCTCAAACGCCTGGCGGGTCAGAATGTCCCTGGGGCGGACGTCTTCTTCGAGGAGGCGCATGAGGGTCCGGCCCGCTTGCCGGGTGTGCTCGGCCTTGCGGGGGTCTATCGCCGGGATGGAAGCGTCGCCGGGCAGGGACATTCCCATGACCTCGATGGCGGTGGACATGGTGTTGGCGGTGAAGAGACCGGCGCAGGAACCCTCGCCGGGGCAGGCGACACATTCCAGGGCGTGAAGCTCGTCAAGGGTCATGTTGCCGCTGGCGTATGCGCCCACAGCCTCAAAGACGTCCTGGATGTTGACGTCGTTGCCGTTGTAGTTGCCCGGCATGATGGTGCCGCCGTATACGAACAGGGCGGGTATGTTCAGGCGCGCAATGGCCATCATGCAGCCTGGCATATTTTTGTCGCAGCCGGCGACGGTTATGAGGGCGTCCATGCGTTCACCGAAGGCGACGACCTCGATGGAATCGGCAATGACCTCGCGGCTCACCAGGGAAGCCTTCATCCCTTCCGTTCCCATGGAGATGCCGTCGCTGATCGTGATGGTGCCGAACTCGAAAGGCGTTCCATCGGCCTGGCGGACGCCTTCTTTGGCTGCCTGGGCCAGCCGGTCCAGGTGCACGTTGCAGGGAGTCACGTCGCTGGCCAGGTTGGCGATTGCGACGAAGGGTTTGTCTATGTCGTCCTGGGTGAGGCCCATTGCCGTGAGCATGGCTCGGGCGGGGGCGCGGTCGGGCCCCTCGACGATCTCCCGGCTGCGGTGTTTCAGGTTCAGGTTGCGGCTGGTGGTGGTCATGAGTGTCCTCCTATGCTAAAAGACCTGTTTGTACCGATCCGATTACGTGTGGAATTGAATCTTGACTGTGGCCTGCTGGTGTGGGAGCCGTGATCGGGTCTCTTTGGAATCAAGCTCGAATGAATGGTTGGTTGACTACTCGGGCCAAGGGCATCAAGGGGGTGCCGCTGAAGTCCCATCGTTGTCCCCAACACATTTCGGGCACGATACCATGATAATGGCCCTTGAGAGTACGCTCCCAATCCGCCTCGGATTGGAAAGTCGGCCCTCTGTCCAACATGTCCTTGGCATCCAGGAATCCGAGATAAAGCAGAACCACGGGGATGCCGAGTGACACCAGCTTCCAAGACCATGCAAACGGTTGGATAGCTGGTAGCATTCGTCCCGGGATATGGCCCAATGGCCACCAATGACAGACTGTAACTCAGTACGGGCCTGGCGTATCGCGTGGCCTATCCTCGTATGATTTTTCTGGCTATTTTCGCTGGCCCCGCCGTTAAGGTCCTTGCCCGCGTACTCGAGTTCGTTTTCGTGAGCTTTGGCTTCTACCAGCAGAAGTCCTGGCTTGCCGTCGATTCTGCACGTGCTAGCGATATCCCAGTTCGGGGTTGTTGTTCTCCCACCCCTTCCCCATACGGCCAACCACCACTCCCGAAGGTGGCGCCGGTTCTCATCCGACATGAGATCGCGCGCCTTATCGAGTTGGGCTTCATTGGCGGGCGATTTGTCCCACAGGCCATTCCTGCGCACAGGTTTGCCGTAAGGCATCCATTTGTCGTCAGAAGACACGACTACACCCGGAAGATTGACAAGGCGGGTCAGGCGCTCGGCGACAACATCCGGCTTGCCATCCATGAGCAGTACACAACGAGGCCGACTACCCCGATTATCCTTACCGAGTTGCTCCCACCATGCCATGCTTTCACCTTCTTTCCTTCTTGAACCGGCGTTGAAAGGAACCTGATTATATCGACGGCCACAATTGGTTACAACTTTGAGGGCAGCGTACCGATGCCCTTGGGAGGGCGTCCGGGAATGGGTCTATAGACGTGATTCAAGGTTGCGGATGGGGGGATTTTCTTGTAGTCTGATTCGGGATTTGAAATCTACGAGAAGAGGTAACGCAAGTATGTTCAAGTGGTTGAGCGTTCCCAGGGCAAAGGCCCACTGTGACATCCCGTGCGGGATTTATGACCCGCTGGTTGCTAAAATCGCGGCCCAGACCGTGCAGAAGATGGTCTTGCGGATGCAGGCTTTAGAGGCTCCAACCCGCGACGACGGCGCCGATGCGATGCAGGACTATGCCAACAAGGTGGCCCGCTACATCGCGGTGAAAGAGGACCATGCCGAGAAGTGCAAAGAAGAGCTGCGTATCCTCTGGGCCGACTACGCCTGGCCCAACACCGACGCCAATGAGATCGCCGCCACGTTCAACGCCGCCCTCAAGCTGGCCGGCCAGTGCAAGCAGACCGTGAGCATGGACAACGCCGAGAACCTGGTGGCTGCCTGCGACGACATCGCCGCGGCTTTCTGGAGCACGAAGAACGTGGAGTACAGCGACCCCAACGCCGCCGCCCGCTACGGTGCGTAAACTCTACTTCGCCGGTCTTACCTTCGGAAGCGAAACATAACGAAGCGGGAGCCGACTCTTCGGCTCCCGCTTCGTGTTGTGGGAGGAGACACCTTTTTTCGGGGATCGGGTTTCGGTTAGCCGCTGAGGGAAGTTGATGGCTCGCCGACGTGGACCTGTAGCTGCCTGGCCCTCTTGGCTTCGGCCTTTGGGATTTTGACGGTCAGGACCCCGTTCTGGTAGTGGGGCTCGGCCTTGTCGGCGTCCACCGAATCGGGTAGCCGCAACGCACGGTGGAAGGACCCGGACCGGCGCTCACGCATCAGGAAAGTGCCGTCACCCTCCTGGTGTTCCTCCGCGGTGGTCCCTTTGATGGTCAGAACGTTGTCCTCGATGGACACCTGGATGTTGTCGGGGGCAACCCCCGGCATGGAGGTGCGGATGACGGTGTGCTTTCCGTTCTGGATTACGTCGAGGGGAACAG
The DNA here is from genome assembly GCA_965216155.1 of Dehalococcoidia bacterium. Classification (GTDB taxonomy): domain Bacteria; phylum Chloroflexota; class Dehalococcoidia; order Lucifugimonadales; family UBA3495; genus CATOSP01. The sequence goes on from CBDCFD010000005.1 coordinate 183,604, forward strand.
CCCATGCCTCCACGTGCGGGGTGTCCGGAGAAGCGCCGGAGCCGTTGCCAAATCTTCGCCACACCCGGTCCATGGTGTCTTGCATCTGCCGTAGGTCGCTGAATGGGTCAAAACGCTGAATCATCGGTTTTCCTCCTTAGTTATTCGCTCTCGATTTAGATTGAGTCCGGTTGGGTCCATTCGAGCCACGCAATGGAAGCTAGAATGAGTAGTAACTGACTCCCGCAAAGGGCACCTGGTAATGCCACTGTCGGGCTTCGGGCTGCTTGGGCTCCTGTGACCGCCCGGCCTCTTCCGGAATGCTCTGCATCTGCTGGGCCAGCTTGCTACCCATCTCATTGGCGGCCAACTCGGGTTGTTCGGACTTGTCTAGAATCTTTACCGTAGCCACGACTTAACCTCCTGCTGATTAGTATGACACGAGTATAACGCTTGATATAAGCTGTATCAATTATATGCAAGTAGGAAGTCATTATATGGATATGATATTGACATCATATTGCCCCGGGTATATAAACGCTTTAGACCGACCGGTGCGAGACTTCGGGGGAAACGAATGAGGCAGACCCAGGGCATCTACTTGATCAGCGTGGTGGCGAAGACACTGGAGATGCACCCGCAGACGCTTCGCAAATACGAGCGTGCGGGGTTCATCGAGCCGTTGCGGATGGGCAGTCTTCGGACCTACTCCGACGAGGACATCGCCCGCCTGCGCCTGATCAAGCACTTCGTAGACGACATGGGGTTGAACCTGGCCGGCGTGAACCTGGCCCTCCAGCTTACCAGTGAGTTGCTGGAAGTCCGAATGAGGCTATCATCGGATGAGACGCCGTCGGGGCCGGTGGCCGCGTCCATCCGGCAAATCGACGGGATGCTGGCAACCCTGGGAGTCCGGGTCGTGGCGCGGCCCGATCCCGAAGGCAACCCGCCGCCGGCGCAACCGGGAGAAGGCTGGTTCAAGGTCAACCCCGGCGAGACGGTCGAGTTCGATGCCCCGCCGGGCAGCGGTTAGCTTAGCCGGGTCAACGCCTCTTCCGCCGTGGCGATGGTCTGGTCGATGTCCGCTTCCGTGTGGGCGGTGGAAACGAACCCGGCCTCGAATTGGGACGGGGCGATATAGACCCCGCGCTCCAGCATCTCGTGGAAGTAACGCCCGTAGAGCTCGGCGTCCGACGCCTCGACCTGCTCCAGGCTGTTCACGGGGCCCGGATTCATAAACCCGGTAAACATCGACCCCACGCGGTTGATAGTTGCGGGAACTTCCGCCCGCTGGAACACGCCGGCCAACCCTTCAGTAAGCCGCTGCGCCATCGCGTCGATTCGCTCGTATACTCCGGGGGCCTGGAGTTCGGTCAGGGTGGCGACGCCCGCGCTGACCGCCAGTGGGTTGCCGGAGAGGGTCCCCGCCTGGTACATGTCCCCCAGGGGAGCGACGCGCTCCATGATCTCCCGTCTCCCCCCGTAAGCCCCCACGGGGAGGCCGCCGCCGATAATCTTGCCCATCGTGGTTATGTCCGGGGTCACGCCGAAAAGCCCTTGGGCCCCGTGAGGGCCAACCCGGAACCCGGTAATTACCTCGTCGAATATCAACAGGGCGCCGGCCCTGCTCGTAATGTCCCGGAGCCCTTGCAGAAACCCGTCGGCTGGCGGGACCACTCCCATGTTTCCGGCAACCGGTTCGACGATGATTCCTGCAATAGCTGACGGAAAGGACTCGAAGTACGCTTCCACAGAACCCAGATCGTTGAAGTCCGCCACCAGAGTCTCGGAGGCATAGGAATCAGGGATCCCCGCGCTGGTGGGGATTCCGTGAGTCAACGCCCCGGAGCCAGCCCGGACCAGCAAACCGTCGGCGTGGCCGTGGTAGCAGCCGGCAAACTTTATAATCTTGTCGCGCCCGGTGAAGGCCCGCGCCAAGCGAATGGCGCTCATACAGGCTTCGGTGCCGGAGTTGACCATACGCACGAGCTCTACCGATGGGAAGGCGCCGCACACCAAGCGGGCAAGGTTCACCTCGTTCTCAACGGGCGCTCCGAAACTGGTCCCGCCTTCAGCAGCCTTGCGCAGTGCCTCGACAACCGCGGGGTGGGCGTGACCGAGCACCAGGGGCCCCCACGAGCCCAGGAAGTCGATGTATTCGTTGCCATCGACGTCCCAAACATGCGAGCCCTGTCCTCTGGCGATGAACAGAGGCGTTCCCCCCACGGCCCGGAATGAACGGACAGGGCTGTTGACCCCGCCGGGAATGTATTTCTGCGCCTCGGCGAAGAGGGTTTCGGATTTGGCGTTTTGCATCATAATTCCCTGTAGGCTAAAGATATGATGACCTCATCGGAGAAGGTCTCTGGCGCCACGATACGTTGCCTCTCCTCGTCGCTCAACCCAGGCGACTTCTACCAATTGTGTTGTGTCCTGTACTCCGTAGACTATTCTATAGGGGCCAACTCTAATGCGGTATATGTCCGGGCCTAACCGAACGGACCTGGCGGGGCGAGGGTTCGCTGCCAAAGCGTCGATTGCCTCATCCACTCTCTGGCGATAGTTCGGGTGGACTCTTCTCAACTCCCGCTCGACCCGGCGGCTGCCGGTTATGACTCGATAAAGACTTGGATTCGCTTCGGACATACTCGGTAAAGTCCCTTTTTTCTTCTTCCGGGCTTTCGAACGCTTCCTTGGCCGCGAGAATGTCCTCCAAGTCCTCGAATCCCTCCGGGGAAGTCATGAAGCTGCGCCACTCCTCGTAATTCGATATAAGCTCCCAACGGTTGCGGAAACCGCACAGATGGTCTGTCAGGGGATTGCCGTACTTCCGTACACCGGAGTCGAGGTTGAGGTCGCGTATTTTGTGTCTACTCTTGGCCCCGGTGGAGTAGGCATCGAAAACCATTGAAGGAAAGACCCAGACGTCTGTAATGACGCCGTCCAAGCATGTAACACACATGATGAAGAAATTGGGCCGAGGAGTGAAGTCAGGCATTTGAAACCAGCGCGGGTCTTTCCCCCCAGCGCCACTCGCTGACTTTATTTGCAGTTCGATCACTTGACCGTCGGGAAGACGCGCCAAGGCGTCCAAACCCTCATCTACCAAGGGTTTATAGACTGAAACGCCCTGCTTCAGCAGTTCACTGAATACGTGCAACTCTGCCAACTGACCGGCGACTTGCTTTGTTGATATAGTTCTCATCTACCCCTCGTCCCTCAGCCACTGGGCCACCTCCTTGGCGTGGTAGCTCAGGATGATGTCGGCCCCGGCGCGGCTGATGGCCGTGAGCAGTTCCAGCGTCACCATCTTCTCGTCCAGCCAGCCGTGGCCGCCGGCGGCCTTGACCATCGAATACTCGCCGCTGACGTTGTAGGCGGCCAGGGGATGGTCGAAGCGTTCGCTGGCCCGGCGGATTACGTCCAGGTATGCCAGCGCGGGCTTCACCATGACGATGTCCGCGCCCTCGGCGATGTCGCTTTCGATCTCGCGCATGGCCATCCGGGCGTTGGCGGGGTCCATCTGGTAGCTGCGCCGGTCGCCGAACTGGGGAGTAGAGTCAGCCGCGACGCGGAAGGGACCGTAAAAGGCCGAAGCGTACTTGGCGGCATAACCCATGATGGGCATTCCGTCGTAGCCCTCGTTGTTCAGGGCTTCGCGGATGGCCCGCACCTGGCCGTCCATCATCGCCGACGGGGCCACCATGTCCGCGCCCGCTTGTACCTGGGTCACGGCGGTCCGCGCCAGCAGTTCCAACGTGGCGTCGTTATCCACGTGCCCATTGTCGATTACGCCGCAGTGGCCGTGATCGGTGTACTCGCACATGCAGACGTCGGTGATGACCATCATTCCGGGGGCTTCGCGTTTGATGGCGCGAATTGCTTCCTGGATGATCCCCTCGGGGTCATAGCCCTCGGAACCCAGCGGGTCCTTCTCGGCGGGCAGGCCGAAAAGCAGCACCGCCGGAACGCCCAGGTCGTAAGCTTCTCCCACCTCTTCGACGAGCCGGTCCAGCGAGAAATGGTAACAGCCCGGCATGGGCTCTATCGGTTGCCGGACGCCGGTCCCGTGGGTGACGAACAGGGGGTACACGAATTGAGAAGCCGACAGCCGGGTCTCCCTGGTCAGGTTGCGGAGAGGCTGTTGCTCCCGCAGGCGCCGAAGTCGAAGATCGGGAAAGCTCAGCATGGCTATGACCTCCTCGGATGGTCAGTATGACACCCGGCAGCGTATTCCCGCCAGGCGCCCGCCAGGAATACCGGGCCTACGCGTTGGCGCAGTGTTCCACCAGCGCGTCCACGAGCCCTTGTACGGTATGGACCCGGGCGACCACGTCCACGCGCAACCCCAATCCAATGGCGGTGGCGGCGGTCGTGGGGCCGATGCAAGCGATGATACTCTGTTCCAGGGTCTTCCGGTCGCCGTCCAACATGTTCAACAGGTTTTCCACGGTCGAAGAACTGGTAAACGTGACAAAATCAACGTTTTGTTCCAGGGTGGACCGGGCTTTATCAGCCATTCCCTCTGCGGGGATGGTGCGGTATGCGGCTATCCGTTCCACCTTTGCTCCGCGCTCAGACAGACCGCGGGCAACGGCGTCCCGTCCAATGTCCGCTGCCGGTAGCAGCACAGGCACGCCGGTCCAATCGAGGTTTGCCAACTCGGTCACCACCACTTCGGAGACCGACCGGCTTGGTTCAAAGTCGGGAATGATCCCCCTCTGAGTGAGAGCGTTCCTGGTTGCAGGGCCGATAGCCCCGACGTTCAACCCACCGAAGGCCCGGCTGTCTTTACCCAGGAGTGTAAGGCGTTCGAACACCGCGTCGACCGCGTTAATGCTGGCAAATATGACCCACTGGAATTCGCCGAGCCGGGTGAGGGCCGAGTCCAACTCCGTGTAGTCTTCCAGGCCGACGGTCTGGATGGCCGGTATCTCAACGGGCTGGGCCCCAAGTTCCTCCAGCAGCAACCGGAATTGGGAAGCCTGGGTGCGGGAGCGGGTGATCAGCACTTTCTTGCCGAAGAGGGGGCGTTGGTCGAACCACGCCAACTCTTGGCGGAGTCCTGCCACCGGGCCAATGACGGCGGCCACGGGCGGCCTCAGTCCGGCTTCTTTGCCAAGGGTTACGGCGTTCTCCAGGTTGCCGGTGACAGTAGCCTGTTGGGGCCAGGTGCCCCACTGCACCAGTGCAACCGGGGTCTCAGGGGGCATGGACTCGTGAATAAGAGTCTCCAGGATTGATTGGAGAGGCTGCCAGCCCATCAACACCACCAGGGTCCCGCCGGTACGGGCCAAGGCGTCCCACCTGATGACCGAGGAGTTGGGCTTGGAGGGGTCTTCGCTGCCGCTAACGACGGTGAAGGACGACGCCAACCCCCGGTGGGTTAGCGGTATTCCCGCGTATGCAGGAGCGGCGACCGCCGATGTGACGCCGGGCACGACCTCAAAGGGAATCCCGTTGTTGGCAAGGGCCAGGGCTTCTTCCCCGCCGCGGCCGAAAACGAAAGGGTCTCCGCCCTTCAAACGGACGACTACGTTGCCCGCCTTGGCCTCATCGACCAAAAACTGGTTTATCTCGCCCTGGCTCATGGCCTGCCGGTCCCGTTCCTTGCCAACGAACACACGCCGGACCCGGACCGGCGCCAAGTCCAGCAGCGCCGGGTCGAGCAGCCGGTCATACAAGACCACCTGCGCCAACGCCAGGCAACGCGCCCCCTTGACGGTTATCAGGCCCGGGTCGCCCGGTCCAGCGCCCACGAGGTAGACTTTGCCAGCCAATTGACTCACGCTCTCCTGAAATTAACCGCAGGGCGGCCGCGGGTTATTGACCTTCGGGCTGCTCTTGCCAGGGGTCTTTGCCGGTGAGGAAGGCCACGCGCCGGAAGATTTGCCGGGTGTCGTTCAGGACTTTTTGATAGAGTTCGTTCCGGTCGCCCAGAGGGGCGTATGGTCCATCGTATTTCAGCCTTCCGCTGTAGTCGTTGAGGCTATGCAGGGGAGACTCCAGCGGGTGGGTGAACCCCCGGTCGACCCGGCGATACGGATTTCCATGTCAACCAAGTCGTGGTGGTGCGGGTAGCGGTTTATGCGGGCCGAAATCAGGGCTTTCATCGCGTGTTCCAAAGTTTGGTGGGCCTGCTGGCCTACCATGATGCCCGTGCCGCGATTGTCTATGATCACGCGCAGCGCGTGGAGGTGCGACCTGGTATGGTAGCATCGCTGGTCGGTAACGCTCCACTCGGCGGAATAGTCCTCGTCGTCGTTGGGATATTCGTCCCCGGCGGGCCGGCCGTCCATCGTAATGCCTTCCTCTGACGCTATCGCGGCCACGCTGTTAATGCTGCGCCGCATCCGGTCGAACTCTTCGGGAGTAAACCAGATGAAATCCACAGGAACGAACATCCCGTAAAGCGCTTTGACCTTTGCGTCGGCGGCGCGCCGGGCTTTATCCCGTATTTCGTCATCTTGCCAGCGGGGGTGGACGAGGAGAATATCCAGGTCGGAATCCTTATGATAGTCGCCCCGCGCCCGCGAGCCGAACAGGATAACGTCCTCGGCAGCCGTATCCCGCAACACGGCCTGGCCGACGGCCAGTGCGTTGCCATCGTATTGGCCGGGGCTTGCGTCTGCCAGGTAGACTTTGCCTGCCAACTGGTTCATGCTCTCCTATCAGAATCAGGCATTGCCGAGCATCTCACGCTCAGAACAAGGCGGGTTGAGGGTTCCCTGTTTCGGGGAGAGCGCCCAGTAGCGCCTGCAAGTCTGCGTCCGCCAAACATTCTTCCTCGAAATGGTCGACTTCCACTTTCTCGAATGCCGCAAAATTGTAAGGCGGGTCTTGAATAGCCAGGGAAGCCTTCTCAGCGCCCATCAGCCCTAGCACTGCGGACTGGTCAGCGGCGTCAAGACACCCGACCCGATGATTACCTTCCGGGTCCTCCCATATCTCACCCTCCCGAATCCTGCAATACTTGAGCAGGCAGGCGTGTAGATCCGGGTTTCTGTCGAGCCGGGGAATAGGAAAGTTCTTCACGCCGTTACAACAGTGGCGCCGGTTGCAGTACGCCGCGGCGAATTTTCGACAAATCGCTGGTCATAACTCCTCCCACTCCACCTCCAGCAGCGGGCCGCCGCCCCGTTCCACGACGGCCAAATAGGCGTCGCTGGCTAGTTGCAGCGGGTCGTGGGTCAGGCCCTCTACCTTGGCGCGGAACGCCTTTTTCCCGTCGGGGGAACTCAGGAACACGGTCAGGAACAGGGACTCTCCCGATGCCCGCCCATAGGCTCCCACGGGGAGTTGGCAGCCGCCGCCCAGCTTTTCCAGGAATGCCCGTTCCGCGGTGACGGCGAATCTGGTCTCCGGGTGCTCGGCGGGGCGAAGCAGGTCCATGAGTTCGTTGTCGTCGGCCCTGACCTCGATGCCGAGAGCGCCTTGTCCGGGAGGAGGCACGAACCGCTGGGGAGAAAGGTACTCGGCAATGTGTTCGCTGAGACCCAGGCGGGCCAGACCGGAAGCCGCCAGGATGGCTCCGTCGTAGTCTTCGCCGGTCGCCTTGCTCAGCCGGGTGTCCACGTTGCCCCGGATGGGAAGCACTGTTGCCTGGGGGCACAGGGTCTTCAAAAGGGCCTGACGCCTGGGGCTGCTGGTGCCGATGCGGGCCCCCTCCGGTAGCTCGGACAGGGAGCATCTCCAGCGGTTGACCAGCACGTCCCGCGGGTCCTTGCGCCGGGGAGTCGCGCCAATGGCCAGGCCCTCGGGTAGCTGGGTTGGCATGTCCTTGAGGCTGTGAACCGCCATGTCCAGGGTGCCGTCGAGCAACTGCCGTTCGATCTCTTTTACGAAGATACCCAGGCCCATGTTGGCCAAAGGCGCGGTGGGGTTGGCGTCGCCGTGGGTGCGCACGATCTCCACCTGGAACTCGACGTCCGGGTACATCCGGCGCAGGACGTCCAGGACTTCCTCGGTCTGGCGAAGGGCCAGGCCGCTGCCGCGGGTGCCGACCTTAATTACATTCCGCTGCGCCAAGCTACGGCCCTCGATTCTGCTTGAGGGTGGCGCAGGGCTGGGAGCCGCACCGGTCCACCTCGGAACACAGTTCCGGCGTGTCCGGGTTGGTCAGGTCTGACAGAAGCACAGACACAGCGTCATCCTCACGGCCTGACTGCGCCAGCTTCAGGGCCTTGGAGGTCATGCCGCACTGCCACCGCTGGCGGTCAATTCTCACCCCCATGCGTTTCACTTCCCGGCGGACCCGGGACAGCACCCTGGCGAGGTCGGACCATTCAAGGGCCGGGGATTCCTCCAACGACTCCCGCAGTTTACGGGCGAGGGCCGGGCTGGCCCCTCCGGTGGAAATGGCCAGGGTGACATCTCCCCGCTTCACAATCGCCGGGGCGATGAAGGAACATAGCGCCGGGTCGTCCACCACATTAAGGAGTGTTCCCAACTGCTCGGCTTCCTGGGATATGCAGCGGTTCACCTCCCGCTTGTTGGTGGCCGCGATTCCCATGAACGCGCCGTCCAGGTCGCCGGGCCGGTACTTGCGCGCCTGCCACTCCAGCTTGCCTTGATCGGCAAGGGAACGGATAGCCGGGGTAGCATCCGGGCTGATTACCGAAATCGCCGCGCCGGAGGACTGTAACTTTATAATCTTATCTTCGGCGACCGTGCCCCCTCCGAAAACGACACAGCGCCTGCCCTTCAGGTCCAAATAGACAGGATAGTAGTCAGACATTTTCCTTGCCAGTTAAGAAGTTGAAACCGGGTCGGGCTGCTCGGTCACCCGGTACCGCTCGTAGTCATCCACGAAATAGCGCACCCTGGTCTTCTTGTACTCCCTGGTGCTGTAGAGCATCAGCCGTTCCGATATACCGGTGGCCTGGCTGATCTCCTGCTCGATCTCCTCGCAGCCTTCCGGCGTGGTTGCATGCACCATGGTGAAATGAGTGTAGGGCCAATCGGGGAAGGTGGGCCGTTGGTAACAGTGGGTCACTGCCTTGTGTCCGGCCATCGTCATCCCCACTTCCTCGGAACGCTCTTCGGGCACCTTCCATACGATCATCGCGTTGGCGCGGAACCCGGACCGGCGGTGGTGCAGCACGGCGCTGTACCTGCGCATGATCCGCCGCTCCTGGAAATCCTCGGCCATGGCGAACAATTCTTCGGTCGTCTTACCCAGTTTCCGGGCCATAGCGTCGAAGGGCCTGGGGGTCAGCTCGAGGTCTTCCTGCAACTCGCGGATGCCAGCCATGTCCTCGTCCGTGAGCTCGACAGCCTTATTCCAGCTCTCGGCGGCGGACTTGTCGTAGCCGTCGGGGCTGTAATTGTAGGACGATCCCTTTTGCTGGACCATGTCGAAATTCACGCCAATCTTGAAGAAACGGATCGTCGGCATGATGCGGCAATTCAGGGCCTTGGTCTCCCGGGCCATGAACTGGACGGTGGAATCGAGGTCATGGTCCGGCGGCACCGCCAGCGTAAACCAAAGGTTGTAGTAGGACCCTTCCCTGGCGTAATTGTGGCTGACGCCTGGGTGGTGGTTGATCCAGAGGGCGCTACGGTGAAGGTCCTCCGGATCAAAGGCCATGGCCACCAAGGTGGTCTTATATCCCAGGCGGCGGGTGTCGAAAATGGCGCTGACCTGCCGGAGGACGTTCTGGCGTTTCAACTCGGCCATACGCGTCAGCACTTCATCTTCGCGTATATCCAACTCCTCGCCCAACTCGGCATAAGGACGGTCCACCATCGGGAAGCGGCTCTGGATCAGGTTCAGCAGCTTTCTGTCGGTAAGGTCCATGACTTCACTCACTCCTTTCGGAGAATGGTCCCGGGCAACCAGCGGCGCCGCAATCAGCCGCGGCTCTGGTAAGACTCGGCGACGCCTATCAACACGCGGTCCGCCAGTTCCAGTATACGACTCCGGTGCTGAGGTTCGGCGGAGTCTAGCACCAACGAACGGAAGAAAACAAACGCTTCCAGGGTATCGCTGAGGGGAACACCGCGTTCGGCCATTGCTGTGCCGTATTCGCGGCCCAGGGAGTTTGACTCGGAAAGTGTGTCCTGGCGTCTCCGGCGCTGTTGGGGTTCCTGGGCCAGCAGGGACAGCAGCCTGCGGCCAAAGAGCCGCATCCTGACTCGTCCTTCTTCCTCGACGCTCTGGTACCAGGGCTGCCGGGCGACCTTGTCCTGGTGCAACCGGCGGCGGATACGCTTGAGGGCGGATCCCTCCAATGTGCCGTCGCCGTTGGCCTGGGGCGCTGGAGGGGGAGGACCGGTCAGGGCCATGACGTCCCCGCTCCAGAACCGGCGGTGTCCACCGGGTGTGCGGTAGACTCGCAGGTACCCGTTGTCGGCCCATTGGCGGAGGGTGGCTTCGTTGACCTCCAGCAAGCGGCAAGCGTCGCCCAGGGAGAGCCAACGTGCCTCTTCGACCGGCAATTTAACCACGAAAAATATCCAGAAATCTAAAGAATTCTAGCTGTTCATGAAAACCATCGTGGAGACTACCATAGCAGGGGATTCCAGTCAACGGCTGGAACACTGCGAGAGACGATTGCGAAACTCGGGATTGGGGTGGTTCGACCGGGTTTTGGAGGCTAGAGGCTACGAAATACGGAGCGGGTAGAATCATTAGAAAGGGGCCTTGCAGAGAGTGATTGCAGGCCCCTTTAGGCATTATTCCGAAGGCTTTTGGTCCTTACTTGGCCGGCGTTGCCGGCAACGGGGATGCGGTGGTGAACTGAAGGCCGTCTCCGTCGCAGGGAGTGGTTGGCGTGGGTGGGACCAGAGTGGGTCCAGCGCCGTACCGGCTCTCGTAGTAGGCGGATAGCTTGGATACGGTGGCGTCGTTAAGAGAGTCGGGGACCGCGATGGCGCCGTATTTTGAGTGGCTCCTATTGCTGGAGCCATTTAACCATAGGGGGGATTGGAGGTGCAATAAAGTTCTACTTATTTTACGCCTCCGACCCTGCTATTCTCTCCATTGCAAGAGGCGTACACGCTACCCCGATTCCTAATGGCAGTCATTGGCTGTCCTTGGAGCATGGGTCTATGGTAGCTGAGACCGGCATGTTTCATGCCCCCTTGAGGCCCATGCGATATGGGGTTAGGCGTCTCTTGCAAGTGCCGAATCCTGGCCGCAAGGGGGCTCCCTCCTATGTCCTTCCAAGAGCGTTGGCTGAAACTACGGGACCAGATCAGGAAAGATGACCTGATAAGATAGGCCCTGCCGGACTGTGATTCCGGCAGGGCCTATTACGTTAAGCGCCGCCGCCGAGACGGAGACGCCCACGGGCCTGAGTAAGGCTGCCCCTATTGTAGCAGCAGGGGCGGTCCTGTAGGGTTACATCAGTAACGAATTGATTGCCTCCCGTTTCGGTGAGTTTTCACCGGAAGGGAGGTATTTTTATGAGAGACGCATTATCGGCCCGACGCTGGTTAAGGTGGACGATGGGCTTTATGGGTGGTGTGATAGCAATATGGGGCTTCGTTGGATTTCCAGCCTTTTGGCAATCAGATTCTTTTGCTCCTGGGGAACGTGAGTATCTTCATAAAACTATTAGAGAAGTGGTTGATGAGGGAATGCAGTCAACAAACGACAATAAGGTGGCCATTGGGGAGTATGAGCAAATATGCTCGGCCCTTCAGGAGAAGAGTTGGGATTCTGAGTTGGTTCGATCCCCAGATAATTCGGAAGAGTCATGGCGGTTAGCTCGGAGCCTTTATTATCTTGAGTTGGTATTTGGAAATGTTCAACGTCTTCAGGAAGAACAGAATCTTGCTTCATATTCTTTCGAGAAGTTTTGCGAGGATATATGGTCTTCGAGATGACAGGTTCTAAGGTTAAATTGCTCAGTGTGGATTCAAAAGACCATAAAGGGGTCTGTGTGGCTCAAAACTTCTATGGCTGACAGTAAGGATAGGTCTGATGAGGAATAGAAATATCTGTCCGGTCTGCAAACGTCCGAAGAAGCGGCAGTTTCCGTACTGTTTGAATTGCCATAAGAAGCTATGTGGGCGTCCGGCCCCAAAGCAGTTTGGCGAGTGCAAGTATGGCCGATGTCATCTTCCGGTTGCCAGGGGCTTCTTAGGTTTGCCGGAAGAGTTTTGTCCTCAGCACCAGAGCCAGAAGAACCGGGGGATGATTTAGTTGGATTGACTTACGCCACTGTCACGCTCATCTCCCGCATACGGTCCGGGTCTTCGGCTTTGAGCCGGGTAAGGACCGTTGCCTGGAAGGTGAGGACCGAGATGATCGCAAGCAGCTTAATTTTCTTCATGCTCATAACACAGTGCCTTTCCAGTCCTCTGGAGTGCTTCAGGCTGCGGAATATCCGCTCGATGCTCATACGCTGGCTGTAGAGGCGCTCCCAGGCTTTTGTGAACCTGGGTAGTGGCCCGAGGACCCGAAGGTTGTCCTCGGGCCGCTCCCAGACTTCGGTGCACAGTGGGTAATGGCCTTGGTTCCTTGGGTTTTCAGTGGGCATCCTTGGGGTGAACACTGAAACAAGTGGGCGCCAGTTTCCTGGTCGGTGCGGACGTAGTCCATTTCTTGTTGGCTCATGCAAGTAGGCTTTCCCGACGCTGTATACATGTTCTCGTAGTAGCCGTCCGCTGCTACTGGCTTCCGTATGTGGATGATCGGGATAATGTCTAAGCCGAATAGGAATTGATGATTGGTCAGAGAGTCGTAGCCGCGGTCGGCGAGTAAAGCTCTGGGTTCCATCCAGGGGTAATCGTTCAAGGTTTTGTTGACTACTGTTCGGAGTTGAGGAGAATCGTTGGTGTTGGCCGGGGTAATAGTGAAGGCCAGGGGAACGCCGTGGGTGGCGTCGGAGACCAGGTGCATTTTGTAGCCGAAACCCCATTCTGTTTTGCCGTTTTTGCTTCGGGAACTATGTTTGATGCCCCATTTGGCATCGGGATCGCTGACTGGTTTCCGGTTGGGATTGGCGTAGCTCTCAAATAGGGTGAAGTCTATGGCGATTGTAGCGCCCAAGGGTGGTAATGGCTGGTCCTGTCTGTTCTCCCGGCGTTTTACTGCCGGGACCAGCCCTTTGATTTCGTTGGTGACTTTGATCAGGTATGGCTCCATAAGGTTGGTATGGTTTGCCAGACGGGTGGTAAATCTGCTGAAGGCGCTCTCGCTGGGGATGTTATCACCGAAGCCGCAGACTTCCCGGAGCTTGCGGCTCCCGCGGAGACGCTCCAGGAGGTGGTTGTTGAAGCGTATCTTCAGGAGGAGCTTGGTGAGGAAGGCCCGCCACATGGCTTTTACTGGGTATCCGGGCCGTCCGGTGTAGCGGTAGCTTTGGAGGACGTTGATGAGCGGCTGATTATCAAGGTTGTCGAGAGTATTGGCCAGCTCGTCAATACCGCCTTTGGGCGGTTGATCAGGTTTGGTAGCCTGTATTGAGCTTCCAGTGTCCACGAGGAGTTACTGACTCCTGGTGGACTGGAATCCGGTGGCGGCTTTGTGTTCAGCGTGGATTCATTGTTTTTGTACTCATTCTTTTTCAGTATGACCAGGTGTGCGTGGGTTGGTTGGGTTGGAATGATTCTCATTTGCTGATGGCGATGGATTCTCCGGTATAGGTTTGTCAGCAAGGCACCAGGTATTGTTGCCGACGTTGATGAACCTAGTCTTGGCTCCATTAAGGGAGTTACGGAGTTGAGTCTTGGGATCGGCAGTCCCGTGAAACTCCACTCTCCAGCGTTGCGCCCAGTAAAGGATGTCACTGATGTGCATCGGTCTGTCGTGAAGCTCCAAGATTTCTTGGAAGATTTGTACGTTTGGTTTGTCGTTATACTTGTTGTTGGCAAGACTGCGGTTAGCATTCCTTTGGTTCATAATTCCGCCTATGTTTGCCTCTTGATAATACTTCTCGGCTGTTTCAAGGAGTGAATGGAAGTGTTGTAGCTTCTCGTTGTCGGCAATATTGGTGTTCATTTCCTCTCGGCTGATGTGGACTTCGGCTTCAATTTCCTTCATGCCTTTGATTATATTGCTTGTGTTTTCCACTTTCTTCTCCTGTTATAGGCAAGGTGTAGAGTTGGGTTGGAATTGTGACTGTTTGTGTCTTTAACTCGGTTGTAGTTCTGGATACGATTGAATTGGTGGAGAGAGGGGGACTCGAACCCCCGTCGCACGGATTTGAAGGCCAGCGACCCCACCTGGGCACCCCACAAAAATACCGGGGGGGGATGAACACCTCCTTTCCGGTCATAGATAAAGCGGCCCCGATGCTGTGAGAAGTTAGGCGGGGTCGCTTATTTTGTGTTGCCTGTATTTTAAGCGATTGGCCGGTTTGGGTCAATGCGCGGTAGACATTTGTGTGGAAAACGTCTTTTGGGAAGGTCTTTCCGGCTATGTCATGCGCGGAGCCTGTGAAGGCTGTTGGAGCCGTCAACAGGCCCTATGGGTCTGTGAAGTGGCGGGGCACGGATTTGAGGCTGTCTGGGCAATGTGGGAGTGTCGAGAATCGTAGCTGTTTTGGCTAATTCTGCTGCTAAAACCGGGCAGTCTGAGTTATGCAATTGTCTCCTCGGTCACAATTAGTCCTGGCTATCAGGATTGGCGTCTAAGGGGAGTCAGCGCCGGGCATGGATGTGAATGGATTACTCGTTCCCCAGTGCTTTCGGGAGGTCCCGGAAGGCTGTGAGCACGGAACGCGACGCCCGAGCGCGGAATTGGACCGGAGTGTTTTCGATCTCTGGAGTGATGGCCAGGCGGACGAACACCGGGCCCGTGGTGGCCAGTACCTCGTCGATTCCAGTAGCCAGGTCTTCGATGTTGTCGAAGTCAAAGGTGGCGGCATACCCGGCGGCCCTGGCCATGTCAGCCCAGTCCGCTTTCCCAGCGCCCGGGACCGGCTGGCCGCCAGTGACAGCGTAGACTCCATTATCGAACAGGAAGTGGTAGACGTTCTTTGGCGCTTTGCTGGTCAACGTGACCATCGCCCCCAGATTCATTAGCAGGCTGCCGTCTCCGTCGAGTACCATGATTTTCCGCTGCGGCTGGGCCAGCGCCAAGCCGAGGCCCAAAGAAGAGGCCTTGCCCATAGCCCCGGAGAGGGGAAAGTCCAGGTCCTCATTGGACGTGACGCTGGGAAGTCCGAAGTTGACGTTGTTCGCGTTCATCGTGGCCACGAACACGGAGTCTTCGCGCTTGCTATCCAGTAATTTAACGGCGTCGGTGTTGTCGATCATACTGTGACTCTCCCGAGAATCGATTAGGCCCCGAACTCGGTGCCGACCAGGACTGCCACGGGCTTGCGGGTCCGTTCGGCCTCTTCGAGTGCGTTGCTGATGCGGCCGGCGTCTTCGTCGGTCTCGATCAGGTAATAACTGATCCCCCAGGCGTGGAGGATATGCTCAATGAAACGGGCCGCGGAATCGTTGGTTACTCCATGGCGGCTCCAACCCCTGTAACCGACCAACATCACCAATGGTTGGTTCACATCGAGACCCAGGCCGCGGATCGAGTCGCCAGACTCGAATATCCCGGTGTTTTGGATCAATACGACCGGTTTTTTGCCCCCGACCCAAAGCCCCGCCGCGATGGCCATGGTCTCTCCTTCACGGCAGACCGGGACCAGGTCCAGGGTGGGTTCTGAGGTGAGCAACTGGTACATGAAATTGGTCTCACTGTCCGGCAGCCATACCACGTGGGTGAAAGCGTTCTTCTTTAATTCTTCAATAATCGCGGTGGGATGCAGGACCGCTTCTTGCGTCGTCATGAGGTCTCCTCGCGTGTTCAACTGGGATCCGTGAAGTCGCGCCCATTATATTCGTGGCCCAGAATAAGCGTCAACCGGCGATGGTCAGGTCAAAGGCGCGGCGGCCCAAGACCCTGGAAGCGGCAACGTTCTTTAGCAGGAACGTCCAAAACAGGTCTTCATCCTCCAAGTACAGGCCCACCAGCCTGGCCGCCGTCTGCTCCATGATGGCGGCCGCCTCGGGAGTCAGGGGGTCCGGTACCGGAGTGCGGAGCTTGGGGGCAAGCAGGTAATTGTGGAAGGCGATCAGCACTGCTTCGGTTGCGGCCCGGTTTCCCTGGGATATGCGGCGTAGCGCCGCTCCATTCAGGTAGTTCGGCAGCCGCGAGATGAGCCATTCGAGCAATTGGATATCTTCGGCGACCTGACCCGGAAGACGGAACTCTAATTGGGGCCCTCCCACATAAAAAGTATGTACCGTAGCAGGATTCTGCCCGGACACGGTGTTTTGTTCGGCTGGACTTTGGTAATCAGAGAGGTAGACGGGCAATACCACCGGTGGATGCGGCCCGGTGACCATGCCGCCCAGGGCGAAAAGGAAATCAACCCGGGCAAGAGACACCGCCAGTGGGTCCATGTCGGTTGCCGCGACCCGGTCAAGGACCAAGAGCAGCGTGTCGAACTCGTCCAGTCCACGTTCCAGCATTCCCCCGGCGATTGTGCTAACGGTCCGGTAAAGCCCCTCTCCGCTGCCGCATTGGGCGTGGTATACGCTCTGTTCCGAGTCAACTTCGGACTGCGGGGTCGTTTGAACGGCGCCAGTGGATGCGCCGCCTGGAATCTGCGGCCCTGCCAAATCCCGGTACAATTCAGAAAACTCTTCAGGTCCCGGATTCTGCGCACGGTAGTCAAGCGCGGCTTGCGAGAGTGGGGATAACACGTCCAGGGCTTGTTGGGCCAAATCGGGCGATGTTGGCCACGTGAAGTGATCGTCCTCGGCAAAGTTGTCTATACCCCGCTCGCGGAAGAAGTCGCCCGCCAACACGTCGCGCAATTGCTGAGAGTTAAGAACCGGAGTTGGTGCGCCCAGGAACTGGCGGGCCATGATCCTGGTGAGCACAGCCAGGTAGGTGTGCCGGGCGAACGCCTCTTCGCCGCTTCCATCCGGCAGCCCCGCGATGGACCGCTGGTAGCGCCATTCCCGGAAGCGAAGGCCGACCCTGGGCGAGTCGCCAAAGCGCCGGAGTAGGTCAAGCAGGCCTGGATAGACCTGGTCGTAGGTGGGGCTTCCCGGCCCGAAGGCGGAAGCGAAGTCGGACCCGCGGGCCACCCTTAGCGCCTAAAACTCAGCGTTCTTGGGGGTCCGGGGGAAGGGGATCACGTCCCTGATGTTCGGCATTCCGGTTGCGAATTGGACCGTGCGCTCAAAACCCAGACCAAAGCCGGCGTGAGGCACAGTGCCATAGTTGCGCAAGTCCAGGTACCACCAATAGTTTTCCGCGTCAAGGCCGCTTTCCTTCATTCTCTCGAGGAGCACGTCCCGCCGTTCTTCACGCTGGCTGCCTCCAATGATCTCGCCGATCCTGGGCACCAAAACGTCCATGGCCCGAACGGTCTGACCGTCGTCACTGAGCCGCATGTAGAAAGCCTTGATCTCCTTGGGGTAGTCGGTGACGATTACCGGCTTCCCCACGTGTTTTTCCGTCAAGAACCTCTCATGTTCCGATTGCAGGTCCGCCCCCCAATGGACCGGGAATTCAAAACTCTCGCCCGAGCGTTGCAGTATTTCTACGGCCTCGGTGTAAGTCAACCGCTCGAAGTTGGAGTCGACGATCCCTTCCAATGTCGAGATGACGGTCTTGTCGTACCACTGGTTGAAGAAGGCCAGGTCCTCCGGGCAGTGCTCCAATACGTAGCGAAGTATGTACTTGAGAAAGTCCTCAGATAACTCCGCCAAGCCGTCCAACTCACAGAAGGCGACCTCCGGCTCGACCATCCAAAATTCCGCGAGGTGCCGGGAGGTGTTGGAGTTCTCAGCCCTGAAAGTAGGGCCGAAAGTGTACACGTCGGACAGCGCGAGGGCGAAGATTTCGGCTTCAAGCTGACCGCTGACGGTTAGGAACGTGGGTTTCCCGAAGAAGTCTTCCCCCGAGTCCACCTCTCCGTCCTTCATCGGAAGTTTGTTCAGGTCAAGGGTGGTAACCCTGAACATGGCTCCCGCGCCCTCGGCATCGCTGGCGGTAATCATGGGTGACTGTAGATAGAGGAACCCGCGCTCTTGGAAGAAGCGATGTATCGCGAAGGCGAGAGCGTTCCTCACGCGGGCCATGGCTCCAAAGGTGTTGGTGCGTGGCCGGAGATGGGCAATCTCCCGCAAGAATTCTACGGTGTGCCGTTTTTTCTGCAAGGGATAGGTGTCGGGGTCCGCCAGTCCCAGGACTTCCAGCGATTTAGCCTGTACCTCGAACCGTTGACCCTTGCCGGGAGACTCGACCAGGGCGCCGGACACGGAGACGCTGCAGCCGGTGGTCAAGGATTCCACGACTGAGAAGTTGGGAATCGACTCGTCGGTAACGACCTGGAGGTCTTGGAGTGTCGAGCCGTCGTTGATCTGCAAGAAGGAAACGTTTCTGGACGAGCGGCGGGTCTTGACCCATCCCTGTACCAAAATGTCCCCACCAGCGGACTCGCGCTGAAGGATATCGCTTATCTTGGTGCGCAGCATCGGCGTGACCCCTTTCTGTCCATTCTAGCATCGGCGCATGTAGCGGCCAAGCCGCAGTACTGGGACCCAGGTCAGACAGCGAGCCGGGAAACCGGTCAGATGCTAACGTCCGCCATCATCAGCGCGTCCGTAGGGACTAATCGCTGACCCACAGGGTCCACTGCCAACAAGGCTCGTTCCAGCGTGTAGACTCCGAGCAATGCCGTGGTGTCGTCCTCGCCAAACACTACGATCGTGGAAAACTCTCTTCCTTCGATTCGGACCTGAGTTTCGCCAATTGACCGTTGGATCGTATTATCGTCCGCTAGCCGGAATCTAACCGTCTCTGTAGCCGTAACGCCGAGCCGGTCGAGCATTGTCGATGGTACGACGGTGAACGTAGCCCCGGTATCCACGAGCGCATCCACTTGCTCGAACTCGTTGGTGTCCGGTCCTCCCACTCCCAGGGAATATCTAAAGATGCTCATGTTTTTCTCTACTCCATTAACGGCCTGGCCTCATGCCAGGTGGTCGCCTGCTCATAGGCGTAGGCGATGCGCAGCAGGCGTTGTTCCGACAGATGCGGGCCGATTAGCTGCATCCCAACCGGAAGGCCCTGGGAGAAACCGCAAGGGACGGATATGGCCGGGAGGCCCGCTATATTGACGGGCAAGGTACATACGTCGATCAGGTACATCTCCACCGGGTTGTCAGTCTTGGATCCCAGGGGAAACGCCACCACGGGCGACGTGGGAGTGACCAGCGCGTCCACCTGCTGGAAGACCCGCTCGAATTCTTGCCGGATAAGCGTCCTCACCTGCTGGGCTTTCAAGTAATAGGCGTCGTAATAGCCCGCCGACAGTGCGTACGCTCCCAGCATAATCCGGCGTTTAACCTCCAGGCCAAACCCGATTCGGCGGGTCTGTTCCATCGCCTCCCACATGTCTTCCGTGTCTTGGAAGGAATACCCGTATTTCACGCCGTCGTACCGCGCCAGGTTGGCGGAACACTCCGACGGCGCGATGATGTAATAACAGGCAAGGGCGTACCGTGTGGTGGGAAGGGAAACGGGCTCGACCACCGCGCCCAGGGATTCCAAAGTCTCGATCGCCGCCTGAATTGATTCCCTGACGCCTGCCTCCATACCCTCCACGAAGTATTCTTCGGGCACTCCCAGGCGTAGCGCACCTTGGGTGCCTCTGGAAGCAAATGGTGTCGAAGAGTCGCCGCCTAGGCCCGCCGCCATGTCTGGAATTGGCACGTTCAGGCAGGTGGAATCCCTTGGGTCCGGGCCGGCAATTGCATTCAGGACTAGGGCGCAATCGGTGACGTCATGGGTGATGGGGCCGATTTGGTCCAGGGACGATGCGTAGGCGATTAAACCGTATCGGCTAACCAACCCGTAGGTCGGCTTGAGGCCCACCGTACCGCACATGGCTGAGGGTTGGCGGATGCTGCCTCCGGTGTCGGACCCTAAGGCGTACACTGCCTCCCCTGATGCGACCGCCGCTGCCCCGCCGCCGCTGCTGCCTCCGGGGACCCGCTCAGTGTTCCAAGGGTTGCGGGTTGGGAAAAAGGCCGAATTCTCGCACGAAGACCCCATGCCGAACTCGTCCATGTTCCCTTTGCCAAGCAGTACCGCGCCCTGCCCGAACAACCTGGCGGCAACCGTGGCATCGTACACCGGGACGTAGTCCTCCAGCATTCGGGAGGAGCAGGACGTAGTGACGCCCTTCGTGCAGATAAGGTCCTTTATCTGCATGGGTATGCCGGTGAGGGGACCGGCGCCGCCCGCAGCTATGCGCCGGTCGGCTTCTCCGGCTTGCTGGCGGGCCAGTTCGGGGGTGACGGTGACGAAAGCCTTGAGCCGGTCATCCTGCCTTTGTATTTGCTCCAGGCAAGCCTCGGTCAGTTCCACCGAGCTTAGCTCCCGCCGGGACAAGCTTGCGGCGGCTTCTTGGATAGTCAGGGGCAGTCCAGCGAGCACGCTACTCCTCCAACACCGCTTTCACCCGAAAATATTCCCCTTCTCGGCGGGGCGCATTGCTAAGCGTATCCTCAGGCGCCTGGGAGTCCTGGGGCTCGTCCTCCCGCAGAACGCCATGCACGTTCACGGCGTGGCCCGTGGGCTGGACGCCCGTTGTGTCCAGCTCGTCTAGGACCTCGAACTGCTCGAGGATATGGGAGAGTTGCTGCCGGAACATTTCGATTTCTTCTTCCGAGAGTCCAATCCGGGCCAGCGACGCGATGTGCTCTACCTGTTCGCGGTCGAGGGGCATATCAAATCCTCTGTGGCCAGTGGCCGGTTGCCGGTGGTCAGTTTCCGCCGGCCACACGTGCCTGTCCACGTGCCACTGGCGACTGACCACTGGCCACTGGCCACTAGCCACTAGCCACTGACAGCCTAGTGCATCTGTGTGCCGCCGGAAACGCTTATTGCGAGACCGGTCAGGAAGTCGGACTCCGCCGACGCAAGAAACGCGGCTGTGCGGGCGATGTCGTCACCCACGGCGACCCTGCCCAGCGGAGCAGCCTGGGACCGCTCCCTGATCATCAAGGCGCGGTGCTCTTCCGCGGACTGGCCTTCGGGCGCAAGGGCGGCGGCGATGAAGTCGTAACGCTCGGTATCGACCATTCCGGGGCAGATGGCGTTGACGTTGACTTTATGGGGCCCCATCTCTTCGGCGAGGGATTGGGTAAAGCCGATGAGCGCAAACTTTGAAGAGCAGTAGGCTGCGAAATGCGAGCGCCCCCTCAATCCGGCTCCTGAGGAGATGATTATGATCTTACCGCCTCCCCCCCGCTTGATCATGTGCTGGGACACGGCCTTGGAGACCAGGTAGGTCCCCCGCAAGTTGACCCGGATCACTTCGTCGAAGGCGTCCTCCTCCAAGTCTACCACCAGCACCCTGTCCCGTCCGGGCTGAGAGCCGGCGTTGTTGACCAGGATGTCGATGTGTCCGAACCGCTCCAGCGTTGTGTTGACCATTTCGGCCACCTGGGCGCTGTCGGACACGTCGGAATATAGACCCAATGCCTGCCGCCCAATGTCTTCAATCTCTTCGATGACGCTGGGGAGTCCCCGCCAACCAGCCTGGCGGTCTTCCTCTCGCATTCGTTCGACGCTGCGTTGGATGTCGGTAACCACCACATCGGCCCCTTCCTGGGCCAACCGGAGAGCGATCGCCCTGCCGATGCCGTGGCGTCCGCCTCCGCCGGTCACTAATGCAACTTTGCCCTCTAGGTCGTACATCTCACTATTCCACCTTTGGCTTAGAGTCTTGCTCGGATACATGGCCCGTCACTGCAAACATGCGGGCCAATTTAATATTCCCGACGTGATTTTACCACCGGCGGGAGCGGCGCAGCGGGAACACCGGGCCGAGGCCAGGGAACCGGGTCTGGTCCTCGGGAGACGGAGGTGGCGCCCAGGGGGGCTTCCCGTTATTCTGGCTAGAGCCGGTTCCCTGGATGTCCTTCCATCACCGCCCTTCCCCATGCCGGATATGTCCGGGTCTCAGCCCTTGCCTGAAGGACGAGTGATGGCGAAGAGTGTTGAGAACGAGCGGGACTCCGAATCTGGCCGGATGATTGCCGGGGTGGTCTCGCAGACTCTGGGCGGCGTTTACTTGTACCAGGTATCTCCGGCAGGAGGCCAGGGGTTCTCCGCGTCCAACACCTGGGACAATTGGGTGAACACACCCCGCATCGCCCGAGGATGCAGCCAGATGCTGTTGAATCCCAGATTGGTATAGTTCTCAGTGACGCGGGAAGAGGTATAGCGGACGCCCTGGTTCTTCAAGCGGTCATCCATCGCCAGGGAGTCGTCGATTTGGTAGATGGTCAGGTATATCCCTTCGCCGTACCTATCGAGGAAGCGGGCAGAAGTGGTATCGGCGCTGGTTGGCTGGGCCAACTCTATGAAGCTGTCCATACCGGCCATTGGAATCACCGCAATTTCAAGATCGGTGAAACTGATCTGGAACCGCTGCGTAGCCCGGAGGCCGAACATCTCCTCCCACCGCTGGACTGCCTGGTCGAGGTCCCGCACCAGAATGGCCGACTGCCGGAGTTGACGGGTCTGGGGATGCCAGTCCTTCTTGTACCAATCTGGTCCGGCGGCGGGCCAGGGGTTCTCGGGATGGTTGACCTCTATAATTTCGAGGAACGCGCCGTTGGCCGAGGAGGGGTGGACGAATGCCGACTTATGGCTGTCGCTTCGCGTTTCTCCTGTGATTCGCACATCCAGCGACTTGAGGTGTGAGATGAGGCCGTCGAAATCTTTTGTCTCGAAAATTAGCAGGTAAGGCGCTTCGCCGCGCCGGGCCAGGAAGCGTCCCCCGGCCGAGTCGGGAGATGTTGGCTGAAGAAGCTCGACGAAAGTACCCCCACCGGCGGGAAGGACCATGTTGGTGAGGGAAAACTGGGTCAACTCCCCCGAAGTAGAGGGCTCCATGCCCAGGACGTTACTGTACAGGCCGGCCGCACTGGCCAGATCGTCTACCAGAAACGCTGCCTGACGCAGCTTATGAAGCACTGGCCGCGCCTATTCCTTCGAGGGCAGGGCGACTATGGCTTTGCCGCCTACGTATCGCTCACCCTCGGTGCCGGTCATCAGTATGTCGCACTCGACCAAGTTTTCGCCATCTTCCTGCCGGGTGTCGGTGACCGTGGCCGATACTGTAAGGGTCCGATGGTGGGGAACAGGCTGGCGGAAGACCAGGTCCAGGTCTCTGACCGCATCGGGGCCCGCCCAGTCAGTCAGCAGCCGGGCCATGATGCCCATCGACATAATCCCGGGCACGATTGGCCCCGGAAGACGCGCCTGCTCGGCGGTCTCCCGGTCGGTGAAACGGTTCGGCATTTGGCTCTGCCAGACTGTGCAAAATGAGACCACTCCGTCGTCGGTGGCCTCAGTTTCCAGGGGACCGATTTCGTCCCCCAAGTCTACGTCTTCGAAATAGACCAATTCTCCTACTCCTGAGGGTATGATCCTGGCTGGCCGGAGCCGGGAGGTGTGCGGGTTTCCCCGTCACTCGCGGCGGGCGAAGGACTCCTGGACGTCGGCAACCACATTGCCGTCCTGGTTCCTGAAGGTGGTCTCCCAGACTACAAACACCATCGTGCCGGACCTTCCCGTCTTGGCGTAAACGTCCTTCAGATGGGAAGAGGCGGTAAGGGAGTCTCCCGCAACAATAGGCGCGCGGTACTGCACCCGCTGGCCGGCGTGCATCGAGCTGCGGCCAAACTGGAGGTTGATGTCCGGCAGCTTGACCTTGTTTACCAGGACCGTGCAGAAAGTGGGCGGTGCGACCACGTCGCGATAGCCCTCGACCTGCGCCGCCGCCTCATCGACGTGGATCTGGCCGTTTTCGCCCAGCCCCGTGCTGAAGCCCTTGATCTGCTCCCTGGAAATCTCGAAGGGACCGGCCTCGTGCTCAACACCGTATAGGGACCGGTTATATTCCAACTCCATTACCATGTGTCTAATCCCTCGCTTGCTTCTTGCCGTGGGTCCGGTTTCTGGTGGCAGTCCCGGCACCGGGCCAGGAGATATTTATGCGGGACCGCTGTCCTTGGTTTCTTCCAGCCAAACAGGGTGGAACTGCTCAGAGAGCAGGGCATCCACCAGGTCGTGCTCGTTCCTTATAGCCTGCGGGAATTGGGTGAGACAGGTGGCGATATGGCTGGTCAGGTGGGCGTCACTGCCGCCAATGCCCAGGTAACCGTGGGAGTCGCATAGCTCCCAAGCCCGCTCGTTCTCTCCCGGCCTGCTGCCCCCATTGAGCCGTTCGACGATATGAACATCGTCGAACACTTCACCCTGCTGGACGTACTCCGTTAGCCCGATGCCGAACCTACCCGGGTGAGCAGGGAGGGCAATCGCCCCGTGATGGCGGGCCGCCTTCATCAACTCGCGGGAGTCCATCCTCACGTCGCCGAAGTTTATTTCGTTGGTAAGCGGCTCGGTCACACCGTAAACCAGGAAGTGACCGTACCGGGTATCCAATTCGGACCCCTTTAGGACCATGACGCCGTACTGCTGGGCCAGGGCGGAGTAGTCGAGGTCGTAATCGAATTTGCGGTGCTCGGTCAGCACTATGCCGTCTACGGTGTGTCCCCTCTTGCGCAGGACCGCGATCCACTTCAGGTATTGCTCCACGGTGGCCCTGGAGTCGTCCGAGGACACGGAATGGCTATGCAGATCGAGGTACATGGAAGAGACATCGCCTCCAGGACTGGGATGGGGCTGCCACGAATCATAATACGTGCTGGTCATCGATTCATCAACTCAGGACTTGAAAAGCTCAAAAATTGAAAAGGTGGTATGCTCGATAGGCGGAGACTAATCCTCCATCCGCCTTCGCGACTAATCGTGCGCGTCCGCATAACCCGCCGCAACATACCCGGAGGCAGTGCAAATTGGACAGTGTGTTTATCTATTGGGACAATTCCAATATTTTCCACGAAGCTCAGCGTCTTGCTGAAGAGCGAAGCGAAGGAATGAACGCGCGGTACCGGGTTCGCATTAACTTCGACAATCTACTCCGTCTGGCACACGCCGACCGCCCTCTACAGCGGGCGATTGCCGCCGGCTCCGTGCCGCCGGGATTGCGCCAACTATGGAATCGAATGGAGAGCAATGGCGTGGAAGTCCAATTGTTCGATCGAGGTAGTCCCGAAAGGGGTGAACAAGAAATGCCCGACCGTCTGTTACAGTTGCACATGCTGGAAGACGCTCTGGACTTCAATGGTAACCCTGGAATCGTGGTCTTGCTGACTGGCGACGGCGCTGGATACTTGGAAGGCGCGGGTTTTCATAGCACGTTGGAGAGGATGCACCGGCGGAGCTGGCGGGTGGAGATTCTGTCATGGGCGCACTTTTGCAACCAGAGAATGCGCAGATGGGCGGAAGAAAATGGCGTCTTTGTTGCGTTGGACGAATTCTACGAAGCCATTACATTTATGGAACCTTCCAGGCCGGGATTTGAATTCGCGGCTGGCCGTGACTCCGCGATACTGGACTTGTCAGCGAGGCCCGCAGCATGAGACCGGACTGCGGGCCAGTTCCATTTATATATTCGTGCTGCCCGCCAGCCATTGGTTGAACCGGTAACCGAGCGTGACTGGGTCGTCCAAAAGCAGGGGCACACGCGCGTTTCCGGGAGCTATTTTCATGTGAATGAAGCACGGCCCTTGAACTTCCGACGCCTCGGTCATGGCCTGTTTCAGCTCCGCTAGACCGGAAGCGCGCCAAGTCCGAAGCCCGCAACTTTCCGCGATGCCGGCGAGGTCGAGTTTCGTAGAGAAGGTGTATTGGCCGCCGGTGGAGGCGTAGCTCTCATTGTCCAGGACGATGAGGAGGAAGTATAGCGGCTGCAGGAATCCCACGGTGGCTAGCGCGTTGAGGTTCGTAAGCATTCCGCCGTCGCCCTCGACCCCGACGACCTTGCGTCCGGCTTCTCCCTCCATCCCAAGGGCGAGGCCCAAGACTACCGGCGTGACGATCCCCATGGTATCCACGATGTAGTAGTGGTTTTCACGACGGTCTACCGCCGCCATCTCCCGGCAGGTCGCCCCGCAGGTCAACACCACCGGGTCATCGGGGAAGTGCTGGGAGATGAGGGAGAGGGAATCAATCCTGGAGGCGGGCACGGGCGCGTCACGCTCCTAATTTACATGGATGCACAGGATATACAGGATAAAATAAGCAGAAATCCTGTATATCCTGTGCATCCATGTTTGAATTATTCCTTCAAGTTCAGAAACATTACGATGGGGCGGTTGGTCATGTAGGCGTATTCGAACGCCTGCTCGATGGCCCGGGGCCATGATTCTAAAGGCACCCGGTAGTCCAGGACGAAGGCCTTGATTTTCATGGTCTCGACCATGTCGATTGCCGATTCGGAGAAGTTAAAATTGGCCGCGTTAAACTCGCCGAAACCGCCCCTGCGAATGGCCATAAGCAGCAGAGGAGAGTGGTAGGCCATGGCGTAGGTGGTCAACGCTCCGATGGAGTTCCCTAGCCCCGTATCCTGATAGAAGAGCACAGCCTTCTTGCCGGTCATAGCCAGGCCGGAGGCGATGCCGATACCCTCTTCCTCCCGGGCCACAGGGAAGGAATGCACGCCGGGGTCATCTTCAAAGTGGGAGATGACCGGAGCGCCGAAGCTGTCGGGGACATGGATGAAGTAATCGAGGCCGATGGCCTCCAGTCCTTCAATCACCGCATCGCAAGCGTCTTCCGCGTAACCCAATGCTCAGCTTCCCTATAGAAATCCGAGTCTGTGAGAGTGATTCAAACATGGATACACAGGATTAGGTTTTTGTTTCCATCCTGTGCATCCATGTGAATTAGTGGTATTCCTCAACCTCAAGGGCAAGGTTGATCGTATGAATTGATTGGGGAGAGCCGGGCAGACCTGTAAGCCGGGTTCTGTATCCGCCTGAAGCGGACGGTGACCATCTATCTAGCCCTCCCGCTGACCTGTTAGGCCAGGGGATCCCACGACGGTGGAACGATGTTGCCATCGGGGTCAAGCAGCCAACCCGGGGACGGGACGGGCGCCCATAGTCCCTCTATTCGGCCTTGCTCCAGGTGGGGTTTAGCCGTCGCTGCGTCACCGCAGACGACCGGACGCTCTTACCGTCCGATTTCACCCTTATCCGCCCCGGCGCCAAGAGTGCGCGGGGAGGACGGTATGTTTCTGTGCCACTTTCCGTCCCAAACGGCGGCCTCACGGCGGCCGAATGGGCCTGGGAGTTACCCAGCACCCTTGCCCGGCGGAGCCCGGACTTTCCTCCCCGGCGACCCGTGTTAGGGGACGCCGCGGCGGCCACCCGGAATGCCAGGCCCTCTCCGAGAGGCAATGTAGCATAAGGGTATATGGGGGTCAAGAAAGGGAGAGTATGCGGCAGGGCAGCGGCGGGTCGGGGCCGAGGGAGTTAGCTGAGGAACAGCAGCCTGCCGCAGGTGCTGCATTGGACTATCTGCCGGCCGCTGCGGACTCGCTGCTGTTGTTGGGTAGGCAGGGACATGCGGCACTCCTGGCACAGCCCTCTTTCCACCTTTGCTACGGCGCGCCCGTTCTTGGCAAGTCTCAGGGCCTCGTAGCGTTGCAGTGCGGCTGGCTCCACGTCGGCGGCCAACGCGGTGCGCTTAGCGGACGCCAACTCACGTTGCGAGGCGATCTCGAGCAACTGGTTACGCAACTCCGCCTGACGGTTTTCCCAACTCGACTGAGTTTCGGCAATCTTTTGCCTCAGCTCCGAGCACTTGTTGTCGGATTCTTCCAACCGGACGCTGAGTTCCAGAAGATCGCTATCCTGTTTCTCTAGTTGGCCCCGAACACTATCGGCTTCCTGCTCCAGACTGCTCAGGTCTCGCGGGTTGGCCACGCCCCCGCCAAAGAGCTGTTCGTCCAAGTGGGCTGAGCGTTGGCGCAGAGTCTCGACGTCCAATTGCTGGGTCCGGAGTAGACCTTTGAACTCTTCCAGGCGCTGTTCCTCATCCGAGAGGGCAGACCGAATGGACTCGAGTGCCGGTACACGGTCCAGTTCCTGCTCCGCCTCGGTACTCTGGCTGACCAGACGGTCCAGGTCCAGGTCCACCTCTTGTATGGAGAAGAGCTGTCTTACTGTGGTCATTGCGCCTACGCTTCGCGCCTTTAGTAGGCCACGCTTGAATCGTGCTTTTGATTCTAGGAACACCCGGAGCCCTTGTCAACTTAACTGGCGGCCGCTTACGACCGGATTACCGCGGACCGGGCGTGCTTTACGGCAACGTGGACGGCACGCAACAAGGGTCCGTGGGACAAGACCGGCCCTTTCGGACTGGAGCCGGCATCCTGTATATTGGACCCCCGGCTACCACGCCACCCGATGCCGGGGCACATGCGCATTCTGGGACATTGTGCGAAGGTTAGAGGCGGAGTTTATGCGCATTCTGCATTTTTCCGACCTGCACATCGGTGTTGAGAACTACGGCCGCACCGATCCGGCAACCGGCCTTTCCACCCGGCTCAATGACTTTCTCCAGTCTTTGGATGAGGTCGTCGAATATGCCTTGACTCAAAGCGTTGACCTCGTTCTGCTCGCCGGGGACGCATACAAGGGGCGTGATCCTTCACAGACCCACCAGCGGGAGTTCGCCAGGCGGTTGGCCAAGCTCTCTTCCGCCGGTATCCCGACGTTCCTGGTAGTAGGTAACCACGACCTGCCCAACGCGGTGAGCCGGGCCACGGCGGTGGAGATATTTCCAACCTTGGGAGTTCCCAATATCTACGTTGGCAGCAGCCTGGAGACCCACACGATTCCCACAAGATCAGGTCCACTGCAACTTCTGCCGGTCCCCTGGCCGCGGCGTAGCGGAATCCTAAGCCGGGAAGAGACGCGGGGTCTCTCGGTGGACGAGGTGAGGGAGGAAGTGCAGCGCCGGATGACCGCCTACATTCTGGACCGGTGTCAACACCTGGACCCGGGGATTCCGGCCGTGCTGTCGGGCCACGTGACGGTCAATGGGGCAACCGTGGGCACGGAGCGGTCGATGATGTTGGGCAACGATCACGTGCTGATGGCGGGCAACTTGGCCAGGCCGGAGCTGGACTACGTGGCCCTGGGCCATATCCACAAACACCAGGTGCTCCGCTGGGACCGGCCAATGATGGCTTACTCGGGCAGTCTGCAGCGGGTGGACTTCTCAGAAGAGGCGGACGACAAAGGCTTCTGCGTCATAGACCTGGACCCGGCGGCGCCCCAGGGACAACGGTTGGTGGACTTCCAATTCCACAAGCTTGATGCGCGTCCCTTCGTCACCGTTGACGCCAAAGTCGAGACGGGAGATGACGATCCCACCGCCACCGTGCTGCGTTGTATCGAGTCCAAGGACGTGTCCGGAGCGATAGTCCGTGTCCGGATTGCCTTGCCTGGGGATGCCGCGCCGCGGCTGCGGGACGCGGAGATCAGGGAAGCGCTGCACTCGGCCCACTACGTAGCGTCAATCAGCAGGGAGTCCACCGATGGTCCGCGCCGTACCCGTCTCTCCCCCGAATCGGCCCGGGACCTGGAACCGATGCAGGCGCTCGGCATGTACCTGGAGAGCCGGGACATCGACCCCCAGCGGCGTGCCAAGATACTAGGTCGAGCAGCGGCCTTGATGGAGCAGGAGATGGCGGGGCCGGAGTAGGTGTATCGGGCGGGTCCGTTAAGCCGGGGGAATTATTATCGGCAGCGGCTCGACGCTGTCCAACCCGGGTGGATTGATGGAGTCCAAGGATTCCAGCAGTGCATTCAAGGTAAAGGTGACCTCGGTCAGGTCAGGGTCTTCGATCTCCAGGCCCACGGCGTGGCCCATGGCCTTCACTTCATCCTTGGTCAGGTCTGGCATGACGAACTCCGTGCGAATATGGCGTTGTTGAGCGGCTGACCTGCCTGGAGTATACTACCAAAAACCCACGGGCGGCGGTCGCCCCGGCACACCATGACCCAAATCTTCACCAAGTGAGCAAATGACATGGAACTTGGCCCCGAAACGAAGTTCACCAAATTCCCGGCGACCGTACACATGGGAGACTGGTCGTTTTTCCTCGTCCAGAGCAAGGGCGGTTACAAGCTATTCTCGACCATCTGCCCCCACGCCGGTAGTGAAGTGGTGGACTGGGGTACGACGTTCATGTGCCCTAGCCACGGCTGGCGGTTCGAGCAGGACGGCGGTGAGTGCATCAACGGTCCAATGGCCCGCATGATGGCCTACGAAGTGACCCTAAAAGATGGACGCCTCTTTGCCGACGTTCCACTCGACTAAGGGCCGATATACTCGTAGATAACTGGTCTCCAACCGACACTGTACGCGCCGCTTAGCCAAGTCCACAACTTGTCCGATTCGACCTTGGGGGCAACATTGGAAGAGATAGGACTTTTCGACGCCATCGCATCTCAGCGCCAGATAACCCGGTTCAAGCGGGACCCCGTGCCCAGGGAAGTCATCGACCAAGTCATCGACGCCGCCACCAAAGCGCCCAGCGGCGGCAATAGCCAGCCCTGGGAGTTCGTCGTAGTCACCGACCCTGACCTGATAAACAAGATTGGCGCCATCTATCGGGAACTGTGGCTGGGTGCCCGCGGCGACGCGCCCGCCTCCGGGGAAAGCTCGGTCTACCGGGCGGCCCGATACCTGGCCAACCATTTCCACGAAGTCCCGGCGATGGTCCTGATTTGCGTAGACCATTCCAGAAGGGCCGGCTTCACCCCTGGCGACCCAATCGAACGGGGAAGCCAGAGTTCATCCATCTGGCTGGCCGTGCAGAACCTCTTCCTGGCCGCGAGAGCCTTGGGTCTCGGCACCCGCCTCACCACCACCCACATCAGGCGCGAGGACGAGGTTAGGGCGCTGCTGGGCATCCCGGACTACGTGGAGACCGTGTGCTTGACTCCCCTCGGATACCCGAGGGGCAACTTCGGCTCCACGACGCGCCGCCCGGCGTCCGAGGTTACGTCGTATAACTCTTGGGGAAACCGGGGCTAGGGTTCCCGGCGGGATGCGCCGCACCACATTTGACAGCCGGTAACGCCGGTGACCAGCGTGAAGAGCGGATTTATATACACCCAGACCAGCAGGTGATTGTCACTCTGAACACTGCCGGCGCCAGCCGCCAGGTTGTCAAACCAGTTCCAGAAGAACCAGAGGGCCAGCAGGGCGGTGGCGTAGAACAGCAAGTTGATTTCCAGGTAGTCGCGGGTGATTCCGCCGTCTGGCCCGCTCCCGTACAGGGAACGCTTGCGGACGTAATTCCCAATCAATGCGGCCACCACCGCCAGCGCCATGAACCAGTCGATGACATCCCATACCGGACCGGAGTCATAGTTCTGGAAGGCCGAGGAGACCAGGAAGTGAGCGGCCACTACGAGAGATGCCCCGACGAGGTAGACCGCAAACAGCTTTTTCAGTATGTCCATAGGTTGCCGCCCCCCGAAAGCCTGAAAGATTGACGCCGCCTCCATTATAGGCAACGCCGTGCCGTCTTGCAGTCCGGTCTGACAACGGGAATTGGGTAATTACGTCATGCCCGCGCCCGGCGCTCAGGCGAATCGGGCCTCCACCCAGCCCTTGTCGAAGGGAGTCCAGAAGTGGGAAGTCAGGGTCAGGTTTTGGAACTTCCACTCGCCGTTGACCCGGACGTATTCTTCGTCGTACCGGGCCGAACCCCACACGGCCCGGTTTCTCTCGGCGTAAGTGCAGGGTTGGAACAGATACCAGACGCCGGTGGCCCGGTCGCCGTCCACCTCGATTATCGGGTTCAAGACCATGTGGATGGCGAAGGGCAACCGCTCCGGGGCGTGCTTGAAAAACTCCCGGATAGCCTCCCGTCCCTCATTTCGCCCCCGCTCCTTGCCATCCCATACCGCGTCTTCAGTGAATAACTCGGCCAGGGCGTCGGCGTCATACTGGTCGTCACAGTAGGCGCAGTAGCGGCGTTTCAACCGCTTGATCGCTTCAATGTCTTCTAATACGCGGACCCGTTTCTCCAAGTCTTCCAGGCTCATTCCATGCCTCCTGTGTGAATGTGGTTTCCCTAAACGCTCTATTTCATGCTGAGACTGCCTACATCGCCGTCCAACCCCCATCAACTATCAACAAATGTCCCGTTGTCGCCCTGGCCGATGGGCTCGCCAAGTAGACTGCCGCACCTACCAACTCCTCCGGCTCCATGCGTCGGCCTAGGGGCATGTGTGCCTCCATCTCCGCTTCCACCTCCTCCGGCGGTCGCGTGTCTGCTTCTTGCAACCCCGGAGTCGTCGTCGGGCCTGGTCCGATGGCATTTACCGTTATCCCGTACTTGATCCATTCCAGGGCTAATACCCGCGTCAGGTTGGCCACCCCACCCTTGCTGGCGCAGTAGGCCACCCGGTCCGGCCGCGCCACTATGGCCAGTTGGGAAGCTATGTTGATGATGCGCCCTCCGCCCCGGGCAATCATGGGGCGGGCCGCCGCCTGGGCGCAAAAGAACGCGCCCTTCAGGTTGGTGTCGATCACCGCGTCCCAGTCCTGTTCAGTCACTTCCAACGCCGGTTTTCTTCTGCGGATTCCGGCGTTATTCACCAGAATGTCCAATCGGCCGAAGTCCTGCACGACTTGGTCAACAGTCTCCCTGATGTTGTCGAGGTCCAGTACGTCCAGGGAGTAGGCCCGGCTTTCGCACCCCAGGTTGACTATCTCCTTAGCCGCGTCTTGGGTCTGTCCCGACTGGGCGGGAATGTCGGAGACCGCTACCTGCGCCCCTGCCTGGGCCAGTCCGATGGCGAGGGCCCGGCCGATTCCCCTGGCGGAGCCGGTCACCAGCGCAACTTGTCCGGCCAAATTAAGTCCTTGATAATGCATTACAGTGTACCTCCCATCGCGATTTCGGACTGCCGCAAACTGCAGGCGGCGGCCAGTCCAGATTAGCATGTTTTCGTTGCCTCTACGGATTGGGCTGGCCATAACCCTGGGGGCTCAATGGCTGCTCAGGGTAGGACCGCCAAGCGCAGCTAATCTGGGCCGGGAAGCACCACGGGTGTATCACGCATGGGTAGTATTATCCGTTGGCATACCAGGTCGCATATCCGGGAAGAGTGCCTATGCCCGCACAGGCAATGTACAGCTAACTTTGTGTTATCGTGTTGACATATCTCGGTCTTCAGATTAGACTGCGCCCACTTGCCAATGGACCCACCAGGACACTGGAGATCGAGATTATGTTCTTGTGTGTGTGCAAGGGTGTACGCGTTTCTGAGGCCGTAGATGCGGCCAAATCTGGAGCGGCGTCCCCCGAATCCATGATCGAACATTTCGGCTTCGAAGACGACGAGTGTTGCGGCAGGTGCGTGCGTGACATAGATGCTCTCGTTGTGTTGGTTTCCGGCGAACTCAAAAAGTCTCTAGCAAAAGACCGGACCGGGGCCGTCTCGAAGACACCAATGTCCCCAGTGACGGTCCTCCGATAAATATCTAAGCTTCGCCACCAGTAGGGATTCCCAGTCGAGATAGCCCGGCGTTTGACGCGGTCAAATTGGTGGGCTATTATTTTGGCCCAGCCAGGCGGATACGAATCCCAAGACGAGTAACCCAGCCGCTGGCCTGCACTTTAGAGAGGTCTCATTGAAAGCTAAAGACGGTGTCGTCGAGTGCCTTAATAACATTCTGACCATCGAACTTACGGCCATAAACCAGTACTTCGTACAGTCCGAAATGTGCAAGAACTGGGGCTTCAACCGCATGGCCGGCAGCCTCCGCTCCAACAGCCTGGAAGAGATGAAAGATGCCCAGGAATTGATTCAACACATCCTCTACCTGGAAGGAGTGCCCAACCTGCAACGATTGAACCAGGTGATGGTGGGAGAATCGGTGCTGGAGGACCTGGAACTGGACCTACAAGCGGAGGTGGGGGCGGTGTCGGCTCTCACTGAGGCCATTGCCCACTGCGCCCAGGTACAGGACTTCACGACCCGGGGTATGTTGGAGGGAATGGTCCGGTCTGAAGAAGAGCACGTAGACTGGATCGAGACCCAGCTCGAGACCATCAAGATAATAGGCATTGACCTGTACCTGAACCAGCAGATACACGAAGACGGCTAACGTCCGATTTAGCCCTCTGGCCAACCCGAGTGCCTGGGTCCGCCGCTCCCGGTAAACATTGCCGGAGCGGCGTTCTCATTTCTCACCCGCCCGCCAACCAGGTCAGTCGAACTATATTGGCCAAGATACCTCTGAGCAATAACCTCTGAACGAGAAAATTGCGAAACTCCCCGGCTGGGCTTGCTACCGCTGATGGAGGACGAATACCGTCAAAATGTCAGATGAATTCCACTTACCCTCATTGGCCGATGAATCCTATTCACGCTATTTTTCTTCTGTCTCTTCGGCAACTAAAGAGTTTCGCAATTTTCTCTCTGAACAGTTACGCTTGACACTCCAAGTGGCCAATTCTAAAATGGGAGCGCAGTCTACCCCTGATGGGGAGACTAGCTCCGGTGATTTGATCGTACTCGGGTTTTCCTGGGCCGCTGGGATCCTATGCTGACACAGACGGCCGGTGTGCTAAATACTAATTCCCCCTTTACCCCGCAGCGCCGGGGTTCTTCTGATACGGCCCCGTGTTTACTACTGGAGTCCCACTCGTGAATACCTCCTTGACCGCCGTAGAGGGTATCGAGGTCGGGCACTATACCGACCTTGCCCACGCCACCGGCTGTACTGTGACGATTTGCCGCCAGGGCGCCGTAGGGGGCGTCGACGTGCGCGGCGGCTCTCCCGGCACCAGGGAGACCGACCTGCTTCGACCCGCCCACAGAGTTGACCGCGTTCATGCCGTCATGCTGAGCGGCGGCAGCGCATTCGGTCTGGACTCGGCTTCGGGGGTCATGAGTTTCTTGGAAGAGGAAGGAGTCGGCTTCCGGGCAGGCCCTGCCCTTGTTCCCATCGTGTCCGCGGCGATCCTCTTCGACCTGGGGTTCGTGTCCTCGGACGTGAGGCCGGGGCCGGAGGAGGGCCGGGCCGCGTGCCGGGCAGCCGGCGTAGGTCCCGTACTCGAAGGATCAGTGGGTGCTGGTACCGGAGCAACGGTCGCCAAGGGCAGGGGTCGCGGCTTCGCCCTGAAATCGGGGATAGGATCGGCCAGCATCCGGTTGCCTCAGGGACCGGTAGTGGCGGCCCTGGTCGCGGTCAACGCATACGGCGGAGTGTTCGACCACCGCACCGGACAGGTGATAGCCGGGCCGAGGCTAGAGGACGGGCGCGGAATGGCCGACCCGATGGAACTCCTGCTCAGCCGGGGGCCGTTGGAGTCCGGCCCTGACATGGCCAATACCACCATCGGAATAGTCGCGACCGACGCGCCTTTGACCAGGGAGGAGGCCAACCACCTGGCTACGCTGAGTCACGACGGCCTGGCTATGACGATCCGCCCTTGCCACACCATGCGGGACGGAGACACCATGTTCGCTCTGGCGACGGGCCGGCACATGGGAGCGTTTGACTTGACGAGCCTGGGCGCTGCCGCTGTCGAAGTAACCGCCCGTGCCGTAATTCAGGCCGTGAGGTCCGCCACGGGGCTGGGCGGTATTCCCGCGGCGGGTGAGTTGCCCAATGATTGAGCGAGACTCGGCGGTTGGCTTTATCGGTGCTGGAGTGCTGGGGAAAGGGCTCGCGCTGGCCTTGGCGCAGCGTGGGTACCGCGTAGCCGCTGCCGCCAGCCGGAGGCAAGAGTCGGCCCAGTGGCTTGCCGACCGGATCCCCGGTTGCCAGATGCGCGTTTCGGGCCAGGAACTAGCCGATGCCGTAGATATCGTCTTCATCACGACTCCGGATTCGGTGATCGCACAGATGGCCGGTTCGATACGTTGGCGGACGGGCCAGGCGGTGGTCCATTGTTGCGGTGCGGCATCCACCGAGATTCTTGCGCCTGCCGCAAACGCGGGAGCCCTCACCGGAGCGTTCCACCCATTCCAGACTCTCGCCGGCTTGGACTCGCCCGAGGAGACCGTTGAGCGGCTGGCGGGCGTTACCTTTGCGGTGGCGGGGAATGGCTGGCTGGCCGGCTACCTATCCCGGCTCGCCCTTGACCTGGGGGGGCAACCCATCACCATCGCAGTCGAGGACCGGCCTCTCTACCACGCTTCGGCCGTGATGGTATGCGGCTACCTGGTGGCGCTGATGCAGGCGGCGGCGGAAATATTGGAAGAGATCGGATTTTCCCCCGAAGACGCAATCCGGGCCATTTACCCTCTATCCCGCGCGACTATGGAAAACGTGGGGCGGGGAGGGTTGGTTGGCGCCGTCACCGGTCCCGTCCCGCGCGGGGACACCGAGACCCTTCGCACTCACCTAGAGTCCCTGTTTTTGAGGCTTCCGGACTTGGTCCCTCTGTATAGCAGTCTGGTCAGGGCCTCGCTGCCCTTGGGGGCGCGCCGGGGAGTGGGACCCGATGGCCTATTGGCCATCGAAGAGTTGATCGACCACTACTCGAGCGCCGGATAATCGCTGGAGGTTGGAGCTATGCCACGGGTTACAGTTCGAGACGTCGCCGATATGAAATCCCACGGGCGGAAGATACCGATGATCACCGCCTATGATTACACGACGGCCTTGATAGCCGACGCGGCAGAGGTCCCGGTCCTGCTGGTGGGAGACAGCCTGGGCATGGTGGTTTTGGGGTATGAATCAACCATACAGGTGACAATGGAGGACATCCTCCACCACTGTAAGGCAGTGGTGCGGGGCTCGAAGGAAGCCATGGTGGTGGCTGACCTGCCCTTCATGACCTACCAGGTGGACCCGGCCCAGGCAATGACCAATGCCGCCAGACTCCTCCAGGAGGGTGGGGCCCAATCGGTCAAGCTGGAAGGCGGGGATTGGATGGCCGAAAC
The DNA here is from genome assembly GCA_965216155.1 of Dehalococcoidia bacterium. Lineage (GTDB taxonomy): Bacteria > Chloroflexota > Dehalococcoidia > Lucifugimonadales > UBA3495 > CATOSP01. The sequence goes on from CBDCFD010000005.1 coordinate 220,408, forward strand.
CGTCGCACGGATCGTTCAGTGCGGCATCCCGGTGATGGGTCACATCGGGCTCACACCTCAGTCCATAAACTCTTTCGGCGGTTACCGGGTCCAGGGAAGGGACCGCCGTGCCGCGGCCCAACTCCTCCAGGACGCCAAGGCGTTGGAGGAGGCAGGGGCGTTCGCGGTGGTCTTGGAACTGGTGCCGACACAGCTTGCCGGTCTAATTTCCCGGGAGCTGACAATTCCGACCATTGGGATAGGCGCGGGGCCGGAATGCGACGGGCAAGTACAGGTGCTGCACGATATGCTGGGGTTGTTCACAGACTTCGTGCCACGTCACGCCAAGCAATTCGCCACCCTGGCGGAGTCGATGAAAGATGCCTTTATTGACTACAAGCGGCAGGTAGAGGATGGCTCCTTCCCGTCGGCCCGTCAAAGTTTCACGATGGACGAGTCGGTCCTGGAAGAATTGGCGGTCAATCCCTAACCCAATGCAGCGGCGGTCCAGATGCAGATAATCCGAACTGCCCAGGAGATGGCGATCGTGTGCCGGGGCGCGGTGCCAACCCTCGGGTTGGTGCCGACCATGGGTGCGCTACATGACGGTCATCTGTCTCTGGTCCGGCGGGCCCGGGCCGAGAACGAGACTCTGGCGGTAACCATCTTCGTTAATCCCACCCAGTTCGGCGCGGCTGAAGACCTTTCGACATACCCGCGCCCGCTGGAAGCCGACCTCGCCGCGCTGCTCAGGGAGAATGTCGACCTGGTTTACATCCCCACGGTGGAAGAGGTCTACCCGCCGGGCTTCAACACCTGGGTCGACGTGCCCGGGCTGGGAGACCGGCTGGAAGGGGCGCACCGTCCCGGCCATTTTCGTGGCGTGGCCACCGTCGTCACGAAGCTGTTCAGCCTGATTCGTCCCGACCGCGCCTACTTCGGACAGAAGGACGGCCAGCAGACCGTGGTGATTCGGCGGCTGGCGAGGGACCTCGACATGGGCGTGGAGGTCGTCGTCGTGCCTACAGTCCGGGAGGCCGATGGACTGGCTTTGAGCAGCCGGAACGTGTACCTGACCGCAGAGGAACGGCGGGTCGCCCCGGTGCTCTACCGGGCGCTATGCGAGGCGCAAAGGTTATGGGAAGAAGGGGTCAAGGACGCCGAGGCGCTGCGGGAGGAAGTACGAAAGATTTTAGAGGCCGAGCCTCTAGTGGAGCGAATCGACTATGTAAGCGTGGCTGACGCCGACACCCTGGAAGAGTTGGACACCATAGAGGGGCGGACGATGGTCTCGGTGGCGGTGCAGATCGGAAGGCTCAGGCTGATCGACAACGTAATCCTGGGGGCGGGGTGTTGGGTTTTTGGGGCTGGCTCAAAACTGGACGGACCATTCTGCGCAGAGGAAAAATCCCGTTTCTGCGAAAATGGGAGGCACAGGGAAGTTCCGGTCTCTGGTTAGTTTCCTAGCGCGCCAGCAGGCGCTCCCCGAGGTCCGCCAGCCGCTCTCTCTGTGCGATGTACGCTGTCCAGCGTAACGGTATCGTCGACGCGCCGTGGCGCGTCCCAGCACCGCTCCTGCCAGCGCGCCGTTGGTGTCGGTGTCGCCGCCGGCGTTCACTATGGCGACCAGTGATTCTTCGAAGCCCAGTTGCGTCGTCGCGGCCCACAGCCCGACCTGTAGCGTCAAGACGGTGTGCCCTTTTGCCGACAGGTTGTCTCTCAGCCAACCTGTGCTCTCCGGCGCAGCCTGTCCCTCTGTTGCCCGTTCCAGCACGGTCGTGTCTATCCCGGATTTTCGCCCTGCCGCCAGCAGGTCCGGGCACCCGTCCGCTTTGGCAGCCGCTAATAGCTTTTGCAAGTCTGGTTCGTACCCGCCTAACAGCATGGCTATGGCTACGTTCGCAACCACGCACGACCATTGGCTAAGCGGTGAGTAGTGCGTTACCGTGCAGGTGGCGGCCGACATTCGCGTCAGGAGCTCTGGTTGCGTTCGGTAGTACGTGGCTACCGGCGCGCAGCGCATGATGCCGCCGTTGGGCGCAATGCCGCCTTTGGCCCGGTACACCGCGTAGGCCGCATGGGGCGGCTCCATTCCGTCGGCCAGTTGGGCAATGGACTGTCTTGTTGTGCGGCCCATACCGCGCCCGTTGGTCAAGCTCCAAGCTATCAAGCGTTTGGCGAATAGGCCAACGGTGTTGCCTTCGTCCAACAGGGCTTCGTCCAGTTCAATGGCTTGGGCTGGGTCATCGTCCATCCGCCGCGCGACTTCCCTGGGGCTGATGTCCCGGACGCCGACCGGGTATTTGGCCGCGATGCGGTGGTGGCTCTGGCTTTCTACAGGCAAGCCGAGCAAGTTGCCCGCGGCAATCCCCATCATTACGCCTCGGGCGCGGTCAGCCAGCGTGTAGTGGTCCACGTGTAGTTCGGCTGTCTCGTGTAGCAGGCGATTCAGGTGTGGTGTTTTGCCTACTACTGGTTCGCTGGGCGCTCTTTCGTCAGTGCCGCCGTAAACCACGTTGCATTCTAGGCAGCGTAGCGCACAGATCCGGTCGTACCAGTCACTGCGGAGGCGGGCTTTTTGACTGCCGCAACCTGGGCAACGCTTGACTTGGGTTTTACCGAAGACGCCGTTGCAACTCAGGCACCGAAGGGCGTTGGTCCGGGTGAACCAGTCGCGCCGCAGGCGGGCGTTCTGGGCGTTGCAGTTGGGGCATTGCTTTTCCGTGACTTGCCGGTCCTCCCATCAGGGTATGGGCCTTCTGCATTGTGCGGGTTGTCGACACGCCCTAGTCCTGGGTAAGCTCTCTCACCGCCTCGGCGAAGGCTGGCACCACCTGCTCCCAGTCACCGACCACGCCATAGCTGGCCTCTTTGAAGATGTTTGCTTCGGAGTCCTTGTTAATCGCAACGATGACCTTTGCGCCGGAGCAACCCGCCAGGTGTTGACTGGCCCCGGAGATGGCCACGGTAATATACAGGTCTGGAGTGATGGTCTTGCCTGTGAGCCCCACCTGGTAGCTGGCCGGGACCCATCCAGAGTCCACGGCAGCCCGCGAAGCGCCCACCGCTCCCCCGAGCAGCTTGGCCAATTCTTCCAGGTTGGCGAAGGGCTCCGGCCCACCCAGGCCGCGTCCTCCTGAGACGACGATTTTTGCGTCTTCCAGCTTGATGCCCGCGGCCTCCTCCTGGACCGAGTTGACCACTCGGCTCCTGGCCTGGGACGAGTCAAGCTCAACCGGGAAGGATACAACTTCCCCCTGGCGCGACGGATCGGGGTCCATAGGCTCGTAGACCTTGGGACGGACGGCGGCGATCTGCGGCGTGTATGTGCAGCTAACCACCGCTACGGCGTTGCCTCCGTAAACGGGCCGGTTGGCCAGCAGGCTCTTAGACGCCGGGTCAATGGATACTTCGAGGCAGTCCTGCGCCAACCCGACGCCCAGACGGAACGCCAGCCTCGGGGCAAGCTCCCGGCCTTCGTTGGTCCGGCCTATGAGGACCACCCGGGGAGAAACTTCCCGGCATAGGGAATCCAGGGCGGTTAGCGAAAGTTCAACCTGGTACTCGGCCAGCAGGGGGTGGGTTACGGCGTAGACCTTGTCGGCGCCGAAGGCGATGGCCTGTTGTGAAGGAACGTCCAGAGTGTCTCCGAGCAGGCTCACTGCCAACTCTTCACCCAAATCGTCCGCGGCCCTTCGGCCAACGGCCAGCAACTCCCGCGAAGTGGGGCTAAGCTCTCCACCAATCGAATCACCCAGGACCAGTACGCCAGTCGCCTCGGGCATGGTGCCTCCGTGGTATGGTTAAATTATCTTGGCTTCCCTGAGTCTCATGGCCAGTTGGCGGCCTGCGTCGGCGGCGTCCTCGCCTTCGACTATCTCGCACTGCTGTTCCCGGACGGGGACGAAGAGGTTGCGCAGGGTGACCCGAGGTTCCAATTGGGCGGCGTCCATTTCCAGGTCCGAGGCACTCCAGACGGTGGGGCGCTTTCGCGTGGCGGCCATGATGCCCCGCAAGGTCGGGTAGCGCGGTTGACCCAGCTCGTTACTCACGGTGACCAGGGCGGGAAGGGGGGCTTCAACTACTTCGTAGCCGTCGGGTGTAACCCGTTCCACCGACACTTTGTCGCCGGCGACTTCAACTTTTTTACCCAGTGCGACGGTCGAGAGCCCCAGGAGCTCGGCCACTCCTAGGGGCACTTGGGCATTGTCCCAGTCCGATGCCTGGCGGCCGCAGATTATCAAGTCGAAGCCGCCCAGCTTGTTGATCGCTGTGGTCAGGACCTGGGCTGTGAAGAAGCTGTCTATGGTGTTCTCAAAGGAGTCGTCTTGCAGCAGGACCAACTCGTCAGCGCCCATTGAGAGGGGCTTCTTCATGACGTCCAGGGCGAAGGCTGTGCCCATAGAGATCACGGTCACCGTGGCTTCCTGGGCGTCTTTGATCTGGAGGGCGGCTTCGACGGCGTTTTCGTCGAATCCATTCACGACCGGGGGAATGTTGGCGGGTGGGACCACCGCCTTGGCGGCATCGTCGATGCGAAACGCGGCCAACGGCATCTCCGGGTCGATCACTTGTTTGGCCAGCACGGCGATGTTCACCGGCATAGGGTACCCTCCAGAAAAGTGGGGCTGGCTGGGAGCGTGTGAAACATATCACCAACTCTCTCAGCGTGTCAATTGGCGCCAGGCTCGAAAGGTGGCCTCTCAATTGTCCCGGTCGGTCGGGCGTCTATGCTGGTCTCACCCACCCGTCATTCCGGCACCCACCCGTCGTTATTATGAAAATAGAAGGTTTACGCCGGATGGAGAGTGACTTTGTGGCCGAGGCGCTCCAGTTGACGGACTGCCCTCCGGGTGATGGCCGCTTGGTCGCGCTCTTCGAGGTACCAGACCTTTTCATCTCTCCTACGTGGCCGGGGCAAAGCCATCCTCAATTCCCTCGAAAAGCCTTCCCCCGGCTTGAACGGGGGCGGGAATCCAGAAATACTTCCCTTGGACCAGGTTCTGTCACATCGACATCTCTGCGTCCCGGCGAAAGCTGGGACGACAAAATGACTGGTTCTCGGTAACAATTAAGAAACCCTGTTGATACCCGGCACTCCCCTTGGCGTCCCAGGACTGCTTGGCCCCCTTGCCGTCCACCGAGGCGCTCAGTTCCTGCTCCGCCACCACCTTGGGACACCCAGCCGGTCAGGGCCCCCTGCAATTGCTCATAGGGTACCCCCGCCAGGGTGCGGGAGATGGTGGTGGCGTGGGGCGGATGGTCCCGGAGAAACCCCAGGGGCTCTTTCAGTACCGGCCAGTGCATCCTGGCGAAGAGGGCCATGTGGGCCATGGTGGTCTGACCGCAAACCAAGCCCAACAGGGTCAGTCGCAGTATTGCCTGTAAGGGATGCCGCACTCCCCGGGCCTTCCAGGGATACGGCGTCTGCTCCAAGCACTTGAACAGAGATCCCGCTGCCTCCGTTTCCGCACTCTCCCATCTCTCACTTCCCTGCCTTTGTAAACCTCCCTCGCCAACTTTGCAATCGTCCTAGAGTGGGGTTAGCCTACACCCCGGAGCCGGGGGTCGAGGACGTCTCTTAGCGAATCACCCAGGACGTTCCAGGAGAACACGACGATGGCTATCGCCACGCCAGGGAAGACTCCCAACCAGGGGGATACGGAGACGTAATTCTGGGAGGCGATTTGTAACATCCCTCCCCAGGATGGTTCGGTGGGAGGAGCACCTACTCCCAGGAAGCTAAGACTAGCCTCTGCGATGATTGCGGCACCGAGCAGGTAGGTGGTGATGACGATGTATACCGCCATGCAGTTGGGGACCATATGGCGCAGTATTATTCTTCCGTTACCAGCACCCACCGCCCTGGCGGCCAATACGTAATCCATCTCTTTGACGGCGAGAGCCTGGGAGCGGAGGATCCGGGCCGTGCTGGGAATAAAGGCCACGCTCAATGCCAATATGACGTTTTCGAGGGACGCGCCAAGGAAAGACATGATGGCAATGGCCAGAATCAGAAGGGGAAAGGCCATCATCGCATCCACGACTCTCTGGATGAGGAGGTCGGTAAGTCCGCCGAAATGGACACTGGAGATGCCGACAAGTAGGCCTATGGTGCAGCCGATGAATGCGCTAACCAGACCGACATAAAGGGAAATCCGGGACCCGTAGATGACCCGGCTATACACATCACGGCCAACATCGTCGGTGCCAAACCAGGCCTCGGAGCTTGGGGGGGCGAAGAGAGACTTGTAATCGGTCTTGTAGGGGTCATCGGTTGCGATAATAGGGGAGAAGATAGCGACCACGATGAGAATAAACGCGACCACCGCGCCGAAGCCCCCCAGAGGCTTTGCCTTGGCAAAATTGAGTATCAGTGTCCAGGCAGACTGTGCGCCCCGGAGGGACCGCGCAGGCGGCGATGCTGCCCCTGCTTCCACTTGCCTCATGTTACCCTCAGAAGACTGACTCGAATCGAAGGCGGCCCTCAGGCTAGGTGTAGCGGATCCTGGGGTTGATCCAGGCGTAAATGATGTCCAACACCAGGTTCAAGAACAACACGAGCATTACTATCAGGATCACGACAGACTGGATTACGACGTAGTCCCGTTGCCGTAAGGCAACGATAGTGATCCTGCCTATCCCAGGTATGAGGAAAATATTCTCGATGATAATCGTGCCGCCGAGCAGGCTGCCGAACTGGTAGCCGGATACTGTAATTACTGGTAGAAGGGCATTTTTGAGGGCGTGGCGGTAGATTACCACTTTCTCGGATAGACCTTTGGACCTGGCGGTGCGGATATAGTCTTCCCGAAGCACTTCGAGCATGGTTGAGCGGGTGACGCGCGCCACGAAGGCCACGTTGGTAGCGCCCAAGGCTATGGCTGGGAAGGCCATCTGCTGCAGATTGGTCAATGGGTCGTCCCACAGGTTGACGAATTCCAGAGGTGGGATCCAGTTGAAGGTCCACACGAGGAAGAAGATGAGCAGTAGGGCGAGCCAGAAATTCGGCACAGATATCCCAATGATGGTGAAAACGCGAGTGGCGTAGTCTACCAGGGTATCCTGCTTGACGGCGGACAGCATTCCCAGGGGTATGGCGACGACGCTGGAGACGAGGGTCGCGATAATTGCCAGTTCCAAGGTGACGGGGAAAGTTCGGGCAATGTCGTCGGCGACGGGGGTCTTGCTGTAGTAGGTTATGCCAAAATCCCAATGGAGAATCCCCCAGATCCACCGGACGTATTGCTCGTAGATGGGTTTATCGGTCCCCAGTTCCGCCCGGAGCTTGTCCAGTTCCTCCTGGGTATAGTCGTACTCCCTCTCCGGCCCGACCAGAATATTGAGTGCCGGGTCCCCCGGTATGATCCGCATCACGACGAACACCGGTGCGGTGAGCAATATTGTGGTGGGGATGAATAGGAGGACTCGTTTGACGATATAAGCCTGCAATCTTTACCCCTATGAGCTTGGAGGGCGGGTCCAGGCCCACTTGCGGAAGACCCGCCCTCGATTACAGCGATCTGTCGCTAGCAGGGATCACACCAGATGTGTTCGAATTTCAGCTGAGAAATAGCGAGCGCCGGCATGTTGAAGCCCTTGACTCTGTCGTTAACGATCACCTGCCTTGCTTCCCAGAAGAGGACTATCCAAGGTCCCGGGTCCTCGTTCATGAGGAAGTCTTCGAGCTTGCGAATCTTGGCCAAGCGCGTCTCTTCGTCGAGTTCTTCGGCTTGGTCTTGGACCGCATCCTGGAACCACTGGGGGACCTCCCAGCCGCTGGCCCTGACCGTGCCGCTCAGAGGCATGTAAGCCTGCCACAACCAGTTATCCGGAGCGACGATCAGGGGAGGACTGGTGTCCACCCAAAGGTCCATGTCGCGAGCGTCGATGCGCCTGGCCATGGTGGCGAGGTCAACAGTTTCGGTCTCCATGGTGATGTTCAGGAACTCCTTAAGTTGGTCGGTAAATAGGGGGACGGCGCCGGGCCTCTCGACGGGAGTAGCCGATATGTGATGGTGAAACCGTTGGCGTAGCCGGCATAGGCCAAGAGCTTCTTGGCAGCCGCGATATCGTCCGGGTGTTTTTCACCATTGAGATCCCTGTATCCGGGCAACTGGCTTATCTCTTCCTCGGTCCTGCCCCAGGGACCGGCCAAACTGATACCGGTGATGGGAGGAGCGACGGCGCCCACGTCGGGATGACCCACCACGTCGCGGATGGCCTGCCGGTGCATGGCCAGATTGATGGCTTGCCTTACCCGCGGGTCATTGAGCGGTTCCCGCCGGTGGTTGAAGCGTATGGGGAAGGTGTTGTTGGGCGGGGTGAAGTGTGCGGTAATGTCGGGGGACTCCTGGTCCAAGGTTATCGCTTCCCGCGTGGTCAGGTTGGTGAGCGGGTATGCACTCATCAGGACCTGGCCGGTCTTGTAGGCGGCAATGATAGTCCCTTTTTCGATTATTACGACGTGCTTCACGGCGTCGAGGAGAGGGAATCCGTCTTTGAAGTAGTCGTCGTACTTCACCACTTCGACGGAGACGTCCCTAACGACTTCGCCCGGTTTGAAGGGACCGGAGCCCATGACCTGGTCCCATGGCTGCCCCAACTGCTCGTCCGACTGCCCTTCCTCGACCTTGCTCTGCCAGGCTTCTGAGACGATGTAGGACGAATTCATGCCGAGGACCGCGATGAGGTCCCTGGTAGCGAACTTCGTGGTGATAGCTACGGTGTTCTCGTCGAGTGCGCGGGTATTTCCCGCCTCGTAATAGGTCCTCAAGGGGGTCCTACTGGAGCCCCGAAGGCGGGACATCCTGTCAATGCTGTAGACCACATCGTCGGCAGTGACGGTGGTGCCATCATGGTATTTTACGTTCTCATAGAGGTTGAAGGTCCACGTTAGGCCGTCTTCGCTGATCTCCCAGCTTTTTGCTAGGTCCTCTCGGATATCGAAGGGGTCCGCTGTAGTGGGGTCGAATTCGACGAGCAGGCTCCAGGACCCACCGGCAAAGGCGAACGCCTGCCAGTTCACGTGGGGGGTAAAGGTCTGGGCAGGAAAACCGAAGATCTGAGTGCGGAGAACGCCGCCATGTTTGCCCATTACTTCGGCGGCTGGCGGAGGTGCGGTGGTAGCTGTCGGAGCCGGTGCGGCCGCAGCGGACTCGCCGGAGGAAGCTGGAGGTGATGTGGCTGGATCGGAGGCAGCGGCTGCGGGAGGAACTGTGGCGGCAGCGGGGGCGGCGATGTCTGCGGTGAGAGGAGGGGCTGCGGGCTCGCCTCCGCTGGCGATGATGAAGACTAGTATTACAACGACGGTTCAAGGAGGGACGTGTGGGGAGGCACGAAGGGCGGCTCGACGCTTGGCATGGGAGCGTCTGGCCCGCTCGTTGCATTCTTGCGTCTCCTCCAGCCACCGCAGCAGTTCAGCCGGCCTGAACCGTTCCCAGGGCAGCATCTCCCGCACCACCCGGTAGACCCCCGTTTACACGAGGGCAGGCTCTGCGGTCTCGTGATCCGGGGCATCTTTTTCCCCCCAAGCCTGTTGCAGGCTCAGCAGAAACGCTCCGCCCAGCAGGCATAGGGCGACGTGATGATGCCATCCCGCCCAGAGCCTGCCCCGTACTGGATACGGGGTGCGGGTCTCGTACTCGTCCAGCCCCACGTTGCTCTTCTCCGTCTCGAACTCCGTTTCTATGCGCCACCGGGAGCCACCCACGTATGCCAGGGTCTCCAGGGGAGTATCCTCCGGATCGTTGGACAGGTAGTAGCGGGTCTCGCTGCCGTCCAGGTTCCGGCGGTAAATGGCCCAGTGGATTTCGCCAGGCTTCCGCCTGCTGGTTGGACGCACCCTCTGAGCGCTGAACAGGTAGCTGCGGGGACCCTGGCTTCCCTCGGCCACCGTAATCTCACGCCAGGCCTCCTCCGGCAATTCATCACTGCGCTCCTCCATGGTGCGCCGCTGCCCGCCCACCAGCCTGGGCTTGCGGGGACGCCCGGTCCCCTGATGCTCCGGACTGGTCCAGGCTGGCTCCAGCGGCCAGACCGTGGCGCCGCCGGGAACGTCCAGCACGTAGCGCATCCCCAGCGCCGCCAGTCCCTCGCGGAAGGACGGCGACATCCCGAAGGCGTCGTCCCCCGCAACCCATCCGGCCCTCAGATGTCCCCGCTCCAAGGCCCGCTCCACCATCTTCAGCGCCAATTGGGTCTTCGACCGGTAGCCCTGCCTCTCCTCCGGAACCCCCGCCGGCTCACACCGGTCTTTGTCCGAGGTCCAGCTCCCCGGCAGATAAAGCCGTTTGTCCACCAGGGCCCGTCCCAGCGGGCTGACGTAGGCGAGGAACATTCCGGCCTGGCAGCTGGCCACCTTGCCCAGCCTCCCGCAATACTGACGGCCACTCCCACGGACTTCCTGCCCTGCTTCGGGAAGTCGCTGCCGTCCAGCACCCACACCGCATCCGGATGTCCAAGCCGGGGTCCCAGGTACTCTTGAAGGCGTCCTATGACTGTGTCGTCATCCCAGGGGGATTCAGCGAGAAACCGCTGCATCACCCTGGCTGACGCGGGAACCGTCTCCGACAGATTCTCGGCGTTGCGCCGCTCCCCGGACTGTACCAGGAGAGCCTGGAGGTAATGGCGGCTGTGGTCCCGCGCTTCCCTGCGGCCAAACAGCGGAGCGAAGTAAGCGTGAAAATCCTGAAAGGCCCCGTACACCTGCTCGAAAACCGCAGCATCCACTTCCCTGCCTCACTTGCCCAAGCCTTCCCCAACTACCCCGTCATCCTATCATCCCAACCGTCGTTGTAATACTAGGAGCAAGACCAGGTGGGTAAGTGCCAGTGCCTTGAAGGTCCGGGGCCAGCGGTATGCCATGTTAACACCTCGTTACTTTGAGTCGGCTACAAGGGACAACGCACTAGATGTTCGACCATGGTGGCTGAGGTTCTGGTTAGGTGAGGATGTCATGCCTGCTGAAGGGTATCAGCATCTCCTTTGCGGGGTCTAAATTCGCGATATTGGGAAACGTTTCCGGCATTTGTCCTGAGCGGACTGCAAAGTTTGTGGGTCTACTTGGTTACGTTATCCTCCATAATATGGGCCGATTCCGTCGCTGGACGTACTTCGTGACGCAACTCATGAAGGGATGGCGTAATATAAGCTATTAGCGCCGGGCGTGTCAATGGGTGGTCTGTTTAGGGCAGGGTCTTGTATCTTGACGTTGGTGCGCAATATCTGGTGCCGTTTGACTGTGGGGTATGACGGGATTCCCTATCAACGGCGTCGATAACACGAATACAGGAGGCGTACCTTGAACAAAGAATTGAGGCATAGGATTAAAGAACTTCTTGGGGAGAAACTCGCAGCCAATACTCAACGCGTACGAGAATGACGAGAAGTATCATGAATATTATTACACAAGTCTTGGAACACCGGCCATAGACCGGTCTGCTTTAAATTACATGTCCGATATGGGATACGTTCTCAACGTTGACGGTGGGGGTACTTTCAGGATCACGGCCCACGGCAGACAGTATTGGGAGCAGATCAACACGTGGGGGCCTTGGTATTGGTACAAGAACAATTGGTTTCCTGCGACCGTGGCGATGGCGACCATCATGGTGGGTATTTCTACAATCGCCGTGCAAGTATGGAGGGTACTTTCTCTCTCTTGTCCATGAACGACCGTGGATAATCCTCTGGAGGGTTATGGGGGCTTCCTCTAATTTTCTACGCCGCGGAGTATGAACATACCCCGGCCCGATGCTCCCTTCAGGACCACTCAATACTTGCGTCCCTATCACCCCGCGCGGTAAAATCCGGCTGCTCCCCACGAGCAAAAATCCGTCGCGTCTGTACCTGTAACGTCTTGAGATTCGCGGTTAATCCGCGCCCTCTTGAGGTATACAGGACGACGGTCGCTCGTGGGGAGCAGCCCGAATCCAAGCCGCAAGGGGGCACCCCACATGGTACCACCTCCTTTCTTGTCGCTCTTCCTCTTGCCATCAGGTCACGTTTTTGCCTGACCGCAATTATTCGTAATATTATTTCCAGATATTGACGCAATCCGTAATATGGTGTTGCAATATTCGTGTCCCCGGACGACCGGGGGATACATCAGAATAGGAGGTATCCTGGGATGAACTGGAAGACTTACAATTGGGGCGGTCTGGCTATGGTGATTGGGGTCGTTCTCATGGCAACGGGGACGGCGGCGTTCATGGGGGGATTGGTCGGGTGGTCTTGGAGGCTCGTATTCTTTGGGGGAGAGGCCATGCTTGTCGCTGGCGTTATCAAGGCCATGCAACGCCGCGAGCGGAGTGGCATGTACATGTTGGTCGGGGCCATATTTATGGCGGAGGCAGCGGTTCTCGCCACATTGGGGTTTATTGGTGGGGTCATTGGCGTCATGTTCATCGCGGGCTTGATAACTCTTATCGTCGGCGTCGTCAAGTGGAGGTCTCAGCCGGTTAGCCACGGAGGAGACAGGAGAACGCCCACGCCACCATTCTTAAGCAGGATGAGGTCCGGCGGACAGGTTAAACGTTGGGTCTCATCCTTTATCATTGTCAGTCCATCAATCTACCGCTATATTCCAAGCGTATGGTACGATGGGAGTAGGCCCGGACGGGATTTGCACCCGTATAAAACGCCTGATGGGGCGTTGCATAGCTATTCTGCCACCGGGCCACCGCATTGGAGGCGGCGACGGGAATCGAACCCACGTAAACGCTACTGCTGTTAGCGTGCTTTAAGCCACTCAGCCACGCCGCCTCTACCCCTATTGTAAGTCGAAATTTTCCGTGTGAATAGATTGACACGCGGGCAATTATTCTTTGAATTCGTGTATGTCCTTATTTCTGAATTAAGAACACGCATAAGTAAATTTCAACAACACATGACATCAATATGAGAGTCGCATTCCGATGCCGGATGCCGATGTATTTCACTTCCATCATTGACGCTCAACCCAAGGTCCTGGTTCGATGGAAGCGTGGGCCGGGAAGCGCGGGAAGCTTGGCGACGGTGGCGGTGTGGTTCCGCTCTCCCGGTCCGCGCCAATAGCCGGTACCGGAGGGATACGCACGATGACTATGGAACCGAGGGATGCTGCCGAGGCCATCGAGAGGCAACGCAGACAACAGCAAGAGGCCATAGAAGAGTTGAGGGTGATATTTGCTAACGAGGAGGGGTGGAGGCGGCTGGCAAGTGGCTCCTTTTCTAGAGACATTTGGGGTGCTCGCGCTGTGATTGCCTCTACTCCGTCGCAGGGCTTCCTCTGCAACATCCGGGTAGGTCCCGCATTGTCGCGTCCGCGACGTTGGACACGCCTCACGAGGCCCTGGAGTACGTCAACAGCGTCCGCGACGAACTGAACTCCCAGGAATAACCGCTTTCCGATAACTGACAGCCTACCCAAATAGGTGCTCCAATAACGGTGGTACCCCGGACCGGGATTGAACCGGTGTCCTTTGGGTTAGTGGCTCAATGCTCGTCCTGCTGGGGGCCGTTTGGTTCCGAGAATTGACAGCTTTGGCAAGTGGCTGATCCAGTAATAGTAGCCGAGCGCATGTCAGAATCTTGCTCTATTCAACTCCAATAGGTATTCTTTACGGAGGAATTGCGGGCTAGTAACATGCACACTCGTTCATACCTTAGGCGAACGGGTTCCCTAGGATGGGGTATGGCCAATTGGGATATTAAGTGGTTCGTATACACTGTGCTCATCGGCTTGATACCGATGGTTTGTCGTATATTGGTGTGGACTATTTCAGAGAATCGTGCATCAACTCCTTTCAATGCGGCCGATTTTATACTGTTCGGACTGGTACTACACATCTCGATAATCAATAGGATGGAACACCTCAACGATAATCAATCGCATTGGAAGACCATTCAGAACGCGGCATCGATTGCCTTTATCATAATATATGCTGTACTGTTCGCCTCTGATGTGTTGGGTCAAGATAACCCTGGACTGATTAATTCGTCCTACATACTAATTGCAGCTTCGGCACTGTGCTTAATTTCTCTGATTCTGAGCGTATCAGTTTATGAGAGAACGTTGGAGGGGTCTGACACATGACGGTCTTAACCGCTATTGTTCTTGCGGCAACTGGGATCGTTGCATTGTTCGGTCTTTGTGTCGCGGTCTGGTCTTTCGTGACCACTAGGAAACTTTACTATAACGAATATATGGCTCGGAGGAACCGCCGTGCAGACGATTAGGAGTTTCTTATACTTGGATGAGTACAAGATGTACTCCATCTCGTCCCAGATATTCAGGGGGCTTACGGAATACCTCACGGATTACCAAGGAACGACAAGAGAAGATAGTGAGAATCAAAGTGGGCCTTTCGGTAGCGGGAGGGCTATGGCTAACATTCTGAGGTCGGAATCGATGACCCAAGAAAGAAAGTATCTCCACGACTACGCCTATTCCCTCTTTGAGAAGTCACTCAAAGATGACACTAAAGTCTTGAATATAGCGCAACCGAATATCGACCGAAATATCGACCGCATCAACGACTTCGGGTTCGTGGAGGTGAGGGCTAAGGCCGTGTTTAAGGATATGAACGCCATTCGGTCTATTATCACCAACTTCAATGACTTGGGCGAAGCTCTGGCTTACGTTAGTAATCTTCAAGATATAGAAGATGCTCAACAGCAGATTGAGATGTCCATTGGCACTACTAGAGATAGGAATTCGAAAGCAAGACTTAGAGAGAGGCAAAAGGCACTAACTGACCTGAAGAAGAACATTGCTAAAGCCCAAGGCTTATACTACGACCCTGTGGCCTTAGAAAAGCTAAGTCGCATCTTGGAGTACGGATTTCAGGATCGGTTCGAGGTACAGATGGCCGTTGAGGATTACATATTCTCCGCAATTCTCAAAACAGAGTGTCTCCGAGAGCATGAGCAGCTGTTGGTAAGCAAGTATTCTAGGTTCTCCGAGAAGGAATTCGTGCTTTTCGGCACCGTCGCCCAAGGTCCAACCGCGTCATTGGCAGGGAATGGTAATGAGACGGATGACGCGGGGAGTGATGAGGACGACATTGATGGTTCGGTGCTTCACATGAAGGAAGCTATTATGGGGTTGATCGACACGCTATCTCAGGTGGATTCGCATTCTCAGGGAAATTACCAAACGAAGTTGTCATCGACCCAATTGCATTGTTCCTTGAACTCTGACCCCTTCTTGACCGTCTCTTCCCAATTCGCGGTACATCGAATGCCTAGATTTCATGCGCATTTTCTTTCTAATGCCTAGACTAGGCATTCGTATTCTTATTTCCAGATACGAATTTGAGGATCAAAAATCCGTCATACCCCAAGAGGAAACGGCACCCAATATCTTCTAACGGGAGGGTTTGCAGGTGCGGCAGACCGGCAGGGTCTTGGTCGAGGCAGGCCGTTTGAAAGCATGGTCGCCGCACCTTTCCTCAAAGAGCCCGGACAAAGGAGAGTGACTTTGTGGCCGAGGCAAGGCCATCCGGAATTCCCGAGCCTTCCGTCTCTCCCGCACCCAACCCATCTTTCCCGCGGAAGCGGGAATCCAGAACGCCACAGCGGTTTCCCCCTAAGCACATCTCCCCTATTCTGAAACTTTCATGAAGAAGTAAAGCAATGTCTTTTTCCCAACTCAGGACTCAGGTGGACGCCCTCTGCCGAAAATACGCCGCCCAACTCGAGGTGTACCGCCTCCGGCCCTTGGCCCAGGACTTTTGCGATGACATGGCCAACGCCGTAACCGGTGACAAGCCCGGTCCCCATTTGTCCCTCCTGGAGTGGACCCAGGTATTGTTCAAGCGGATGACCGGCCAGGGCTTCCGCCCTCGGCACCTCTTGGCTCTCCACAGTTACTTGGAGAGTTGCCTCGAGGACCGAGTCCTCCCCCAGGCCAACGATGTCCTGCGGAGCCTTTCCCTAAAGCCGCGCTGCGCGGCCTGGTCCCACGCTCCCACCAGCCCGTCCCCTTCTGAACCGTAAGACCCGCCCGGCCCATGTTCAATGGCCCTGGCCTGGAGGCGTGCCCAGGTACTGGACACGGGGGCCGGGAATCTAGGAATACTTCCCTTGGGCCACGTTCCGTCAAATCGACATTTCTGGGTCCCAGCGAAAGCTGGCACGACGGGACGACGGGACCACTGGTTCTGGGTAACAATTCAGAAACTCCGAGGCTCGAAAGACATAATCATAGGCCCCGCTGTAAGGCCTCTTTAGGGGCGCCTCATTAGATGGAACATTCATAATTTCCCCATAATGAATGGTATAATTAGTATAGCGATCCGTGGATGTGTGGGAGATCCTCAGGTGAGGTGAACACTCTGGCGGCGGGACGAGAGAATGGCTGCGCCGGACGCCACTCCCGATGTATCAAGAAAGATTGCTTCGATGGCCGCGCCCCGTGACTTTATCGGAGCCGATTGGAGAATACGCTAAGAACATGAACACGATAAAGACGTTCTTCTTCCTCATGGTTCTCACTGGCATCCTGCTTCTGGTCGGCGGGATGATTGGCGGCGAAGCGGGGATAATGGTCGCCCTGGTCTTCGCGGTGGCCATGAATTTCGGCGCGTACTGGTTCAGCGACCGCATCGCCCTGGGCATGACCCACGCTTACCCGGTTACCGAACAGGAAGCCCCGGAGCTATACGGATTGGTGGCGCACCAGGCGCGTTTGGCGGGGCTACCCATGCCCAACGTCTACGAAATAGACTCCGATTCACCCAACGCCTTCGCGACCGGCCGCGGTCCAAAACACGCCACCGTCGCGGTTACCACCGGTATCCGGCGTATCCTCACCCGCGAGGAACTGGGGGCGGTGCTGGCTCATGAGATGGCCCACGTGGGCAACCGGGACACTTTCATCATGGCGGTCGTGGCGACCATAGCGGGCGCTATCTCCATGCTGGCCTTTATGGCCCAGTTTGCAGCCATCTTCGGTAGTTTCGGCGGAGACCGGGACAGGGGAGGCAACATCGTCAGCCTGCTGGTGGTCGCCATCGTCATGCCCATCGCGGCCACCCTTGTGCGGATGGCCATATCCAGGGCCAGGGAGTATCAGGCGGACGCCACCGGGGCAAAAACCTCGGGAGACCCATACGCTCTGGCAAGCGCGCTGGAGAAGTTGGAGAGGGGCGCCGAAGTCCGGCCGATGAAAGTCTCCGAGTCCGCCTCACACCTGTTCATCGTTAACCCATTGAACGCGGGGACGATGGCCCGCCTCTTCTCGACCCATCCTCCCGTCGAGGAGCGCGTCAGGCGGCTGCGGGAAATGCGCTCCAGCTTCTAGTAGTCCAACGTCTTTGAAGTGATGTCTGAAAGATGTATTCTCCCCAGCAGCGGGAATGTCCGGCAAGAAGCGGACTGTGGGAGAGTAGTCATGGCCAAGAAATACCGTATCAAACTGACCTGGGAAGAACGGCAGGAACTGAAGGCCCTGGTCTCCAAGGGGCGGGCGGCGGCGTACAAGCAGACCCACGCGCGCATCCCCCGTTTTCACGGGGGCAGGCTCTGCTGCTGAGCGATGAGGCAGAGGAAGGCGGGTGCATGAAGGACGAGGAGATTGCCCGGGTGCTCCAGGTTGGCAGCGCCACGGTGGAAAGGGTGCGGCGCCGTTGCGTGGAGGAAGGGATTGAGGCGGCCTTGGACCGTAAGGAGCAACTGCGCCGCCGGCCGAAGAAACTGGACGGCGCCGCCGAGGCCCGGTTGATTGCCATAGCCTGCGGGGAACCGCCGGAAGGCCGGGCGCGTTGGACGCTGAAGTTGCTGGCAGACCGGTTGGTGGAATGCGAGATAGTTGACGCCATCCACCCGGAGACGGTGCGCAAGACGCTGAAAAAAACGAACTCAAGCCCTGGCTGAAAGAGTGCTGGTGCATCCCGCCGGAAGCCAGCGCCGGGTTTGTGTGCGCCATGGAAGACGTGCTGGAGGTCTGCCAACGGCCTTATGGGGACAATGAGGTGTTGGTGCGCCTGGATGAAACGAGCAAGCAACAGAGCCTGCCCTCGGCCACGACCGGGGGTGAAGGAGACGCGCCTGCCGCGGCCAATGCGGCCCGGAGCGGCGGCCGGGTACGATTACAATACGAGCGCAATGGGGTCAGCAACCTTTTCATGCTGTTCGCGCCGTTGGAAGGATGGCGGCGGGTCGCGGTGACGGACCGGCGGACGAAAGTTGATTGGGCCTGCCGGATCAAGCAGTTGGCAGATGAGGACTACCCGGACAAAGAGCGCATTGTGCTGGTGATGGACAACTTGAACACCCACCGTGCGGCCTCCTTGTACGAAGCCTTTGAGCCCGCCAGCGCGGCGCATCGCCGGGCGGCTGGAGATTCACTACACGCCCAAGCACGGGAGTTGGCTGAACCCCGTATCAAGTACGGGGCAGGCTATGGCGGAGATTGAAATTGGCGTGATGGCCCGGCAATGCCTGGACCGGCGGATTCCGGATCAAGAGGTTCTGCGGCGGGAGGTGGAGACGTGGCAAGGTCAGCGCAACCGGGACACGGTGCGGGTGAACTGGCGCTTCACCACCCAGGACGCGCGTATCAAACTGAAGTCTCTTTACCCATCAATACAGAATCACTGAACTACTAGGCTGTGTTGGCATTTGCCGTCTTTCCTGCGAAAGCGGGAATCCAGGATCGTCTGAGTAAAGAGAACATAGCTGAGTGATAGCGCCTCTGGATTCCCGCCTTCGCGGGAAAGACGACATGGGGTTGGTGAATCGCCTATATCTTAAATATCAACATAACCTGGCCTGCCGAGTACGATATCAAGCTTGGAAGTAGAACTATGAACCGGCTTTCAACAGGGACGGCCGGATGGCCGTCCTTCCTCTTTTCCGTGATCATTCGGCCCCTGCTAACCATTATTCTGGGGATAGCCGTGTTCGTTGGGGTTGGTCTGTTGATGGCGGAGCGCGTCTTATCCACCAAACTGCTGAACGCCGAGTTTTATACCGGCATCATCACCGAGCATGACACGTACAACCGCATTTATGACGAAATCCTGGTGGACGAGGAGGTCCGCGGCATCTCCGAGGAGCATCTGCCGATCGAGGTGGTCAGTCACGAGGACTTGGTGATGATTATTCAAGGTATCGCGCCGCCCGAGTACCTGCGCGAACAGGTGGAAGGGGGCATAAATGACACGGTTGATTACTTTAACGAGGATGCTGAGCGGCTGCAAATATACTTGGAGTTGGGACCCGCGCTGGAAAGAGTCAAACCGGTGTTTCTGGCTTACATCCAACAGCGCATCGACGAGATACCGGAAGACCAACCGGGGGAGCCCGAGTGTACTCCAAATCGCGTGAAGCAACTGGCGGACCGCTTTATGGACATTTACCGCGAGATCGCGGCGGGCAAGGAGCCCGACTCTATTCCATCCATCGTGGCCTTGTCACAGCCATGCCGGGTCTTTATTTTCGAAGCCGTGTATGGGGCGTCTGAAATTGTGACATTGTTGACAGGCGAAGCCCTTGTCGAGGGCGCCAGCCTTGGCCCTCGGGCCGTAAAAGGGCTGCAGGAGCGGAGGGAAGAAATCCGTAGTGAGGTTGTCGCCGGCGATACCGGGGGAGCCTTGAAAGCGGCGGTCCCACCACTGGTATCGCCGATTCTGGATGACGGGATCGAGCGGCTTCGGGCCGAGTTGGATGACAGCGATAGGATAGATCTCATAGACTTCCTTGCCGAGTCGGGCGGGGAGTCCACCGCCGATGAATTCAGGGCCGACATGGACGAGTCCCGGCAGCGTCTTCTTCAGGGGATGAGCCGGGCCCGGACTTGGACGATGCTCTTCCTGATTGGTGGCCCCATATTGATGGTCCTGATTTACCTGCCCAGATTGAGCGCCGGGCTGAGGTGGCTGGGTGTGACGCTAGCCGCCGCCGGCGGAGTGAGCATTGGGGGGTGTTTCGTCACCGCAAAGATTCTGGAATCCGTACTACCGGGCCGTTTGGAAATCCCGCTGGAAGACGTGGGGGGGGGGGTTCCCCCATCCCTGGCCGCGCTGACCAGCGACTTTGTGGCCTCCGCAGCGCGGCAACTGGCTCAAGGGGCCGCCGAGGTCGCGGTGATCGTGCTGATAGCTGGGGCAGCGGCGCTTGCCGCGTCGTTCATTCCCCTCCTGTATCGCCGTTTGATGTCCGGAGACCGGAGATGAAAAGTTGGAGCCTCGAAAACTTTGCCCCTAGAACAATGCGATGGGGTTGACCGGGGAGCCGGTGACGTTTTTGAGCTTGAGCGGCCCGAGGGTTAACATAAACTCGTAGCGTCCCCGCTCCCGGCACGCCTCGCTCAGCTCCTCCAGGTTCGCGTTGTCTATCAACCAGAGGCCCAGTGTCACCAGGCACATGGTATGGAGCGGGGAAACCACGGTGGCGTAGTGGCCTGGCCGGACGTCGTTGGAAGTGTCGGTGCCCAGCATCGCTACCCCCCGCTCCTTGAACCAGGGGGTGCAAGCCACCTGGCAGGCGGTCATCGGCTCGGAGCCGGGAACGGGTCCGGTGTCCAGCCGCTTCCGGTAGTTGCCGGTCCGGACCAGCAGGATGTCGCCCTCCTCAACGCGGACGCCCTGGGCCTGCTCGGCTGCCTCCAGGTCCTCGGGCAGCACAGGGTCGGTGGGGTCCATCCAATCGATTCCGCGCAACGCCGGGATGTCCAACAGCACGCCCCGGGTGACGATCCCGTTGGCCGCGGCCGGCTCGATGGAGTGGGTCTGCGCTCCTTCCCTGGAGGTGATCTTGTTGGCCGGCTGGCCGTTGTACAGCTTCCCGTTCCAGGAATAGTGGGAAAGGGCGTCTATATGAGTGATGGTCTGTCCGTGGAACACCATGCCGATGAATTCGGCAGCCCCCCGGCGGGTCATTTTCCGCTCGGGAGGATCGGTGTCCCGGCCCTCGCCGCTGTCCACCATGAAGCGTTGCACCTGGTAGGTTACGTCGGGCGTCATCTCCGACACGATAGGGCGGGAGCAGCTAACGGGTACCCCGTCTAGTACCAGCGCCGCGGCCTGTTTGCGTTTCGCAGGGGTGATCAGATTTAAGCAACCCAATTGATCATCTGTCCCCCAGCGGCCCCAATTGCTGAGGGAGGTCATCCACTCCAGTACCTGGGATTCAGACGGAATCGCGCGCGCCATCTTATGGTCCTCCCGTATGTAATAATCGCGTTAAGTCCCGGGCATGTCGCGCCCGGAGGTTCCAACTCATTCTACAACGGCGGCGCGGGACGTACACTCGTTTACTGTGACGCTCGGCCAGAGTGGACCTGGACGAACGGAAGAGCCGGGCTAGTGGCTCCTTGCGACGTAATTCGCCATCCGGCCGTCACGGAGAGTGGTTGATACAGCATCTCCTTGCCCCTATAATGGGCCAGGACGCCGTACCGACGGCATTTTTGGTCCGAAGGCGGCAGGAGTTTCAATTATATCCCGGACTCAGAGCCGCGAAGACCCTGCCCGCCGGCAATATCTATAAGGAGGGACTGATGGTTGAGCAGCTAGCCCGGCCCAAGGATAAAGTAGAGGTCTACTACTTTACCGAACAGCCCTATGGCCACGTCACCGACCAGGACCTGGAGAAGTACGAATCTGGCCGCCTGGGTTTTCCCAACACCCACTTCGACCCTGCCAAGGCGAGCATTCTCTACAATCAATACCATGAGCAGTACGCGCTGGCCGACGAGGTGGGATTCGACGGTATCATGTCCAACGAGCACCACGCCTCGTATTGGTGCATGAAGCCGTCTGTCAACCTGGACGCCGCGGTAATCTCCAAAGTGACCAAGCGGGCCAAGATCGCGATCCTGGGCAACGTCATAGCCGTCAATGACCCCATCCGGATGGCGGAAGAGATTGCCATGCTGGACTGCTACTCCGGCGGAAGGATCATCTCCGGATTTGTGCGCGGAACGGCGGTTGAAACCCTGCAGGGCGGCATCGCTCCCCCGGAGAACCGAGAACGGTTCGAGGAGGCACACGATCTTATCATCAAGTGCTGGACCGAACCTGGCCCCTTCCGGTACGAAGGCAAATATTACCAGTACCGGGTGGTCAACCCGTGGGTAAGGCCGATGCAGAACCCGCACCCGGACATCTGGTTCCCCGGCACCGGCAGCCCGGAGAGCGTGGTCTGGGCCGCCAGGCACGGCCACCCCTACATGAACCTCGGCGCCCTGGTTGACACTACCGAATGGCTGAAGCAGGTCTACATCGATACCGCCCACGACGTGGGGTACCAGCCCGGGCCGGAGCACTTCGGTTACCTGCTCCGTTGCCTGGTGGCGGACACCGACGAGAAGGCCATCGAAGTCGGCGAGAAGTTCATGTGGACCATCGGCCACCGCCAGCGCGGTCCCATGGAACACAACGACCCGCCCGGCTACCAGTCCCGCGAGGCGGTCAACGTGAAGGCCCAACGCCCCACGGGCAACGTCGCCGGCGGCGGCGGTCTGGGGATTGGCTTCAGCTACCAGCAGCTACAGGACGTGAACAACATAATCGTGGGCAGTCCGGAAACCGTGACCAGAAAGCTGGCTGAGGTCATCGGACGCCTCAGCCCCGGCTACCTCCATATCTACGGGAACGAGGGCGACATGGCCCACGCCGACGTGATGCGCTCCATCCAACTGATGGGCGAGGAAGTCATACCCGCGCTGCACGAGATTCAGCTACAGCCCTACGAGTAGCCAGTTTTTATTGGCCAGTGGTTGGGACAGGAAGGCCCCGCTTCCCGGAGCGGGGCCTTTGCTTTGTTGTTGCGGGAAGGGGCCGGGAATCCGGGGCGGGAACGGCCCTCACCCTAGCCCTCTCCCAGAATGAGAGGGGACTTTCCACTCTCTACGGCTTGAACAAGGCCAGGCACTTCTGAGAGTTGAACACGTAGGTCTCGATGAAGTCCAGGATCTCCGGCTTGCGGTCCAACTCGTCCATGGCCCCCGCCAGGCACATCCAGTTGAGCATTTCCTGTTGTCCGGCGTCTTCGATTTGAGCCGTGGAGATCCTCCGCCAGGCGTCGTAATCGCCGTCCTTCAGCTCTTCGAACCGGGCGCGGTCGGACTCGATATCGGGATAGAGCAGGTTGTTTTTCTTGACCAGGAAGGCATGCGACCAACTCGAAGATGCGATGAGTGCGACCCTATACGGTGAATCTTGCAGCGCCCGGACAGTGGCGGCGCCGACTTCCATGCACCGCTTCGGGGATGGTCCGGGAGGGTCGTCCTCCTTCCCATATTCCACCGCGCCGCCGCGGTTGCGAATCACCTTGCTTCCGTAGCAGTTGACCAGGAACGGGACCACCGGGTAATCGAATCCCTTCCGGTCATAGTCCAGGTAAAGCAGCGTATTGATGATGGCGTGACCCAAGCCACCTTGTTCATGCAAGGGCTTGTAGGCGTAGGCCATGTCAATGCCCTGGTCGATCAGACTCGACACCAGGGCTTTGGCTCCGGGATGGCCCTTGTACTGGAACACGGTATCCGCCGGCTCATCCCAGACGTTAGCCTTGGCGCTGCCGTCATGGTTCTTCATTGGACGGCATTCGATGTCGTCATAGGCCAGGACACAGAACGGAGGGATGATATCTTCTTTGAAGTTCTCGTACTGATCGTCGCCCCAGATTACCACGAAGTCCGGGTTGAAGGCGTCCAACTCGGCCCGCTGCCTGCGGAACCCGGCGACCAGCCGCTCGCGGTGGATGCGGGATGAAGACACTCCCTCGTCCTCGCCGTATTCGACGCGCATCGCCTCTGGCCAGTTGGCCGGGTTCTTGAGCTCGGCGGGCAGGCTATCGCTCTTCAACGTACGTGTGAGCGGAAATGCCCTGTTCTCATCAGGAGCAATCAGGCCAGGGTAGTGGGTGAGTCCGATGCCGAGAATTTCTCCCATCTTTCGCCTCCATCGCGGCTCGTGCCATGCTTCGCGCGCTTCCCCTCTACAGTGGAGCGTCGCCCTATGGTACCGGCACGGCCATTGGTATTCGGTGGTTCTTCTTGTACCAAAGGGCCAATCCAGTGTCAAGTAAAAGGACGTACCGGCATACTAGCCGCTGGATTTGGCACATTTTCGGGCCATCATTTACGAGAAATGGTCCCTCGGATCTTCGATGTCGTGAAGGCTGGGGCTAACCCGAGCGGATCTGTCCATAGACCCTCTGGGGCGTCACCAGCACGATTACGGCGTCCTGCCTCACCATCGCCTCGTCGTATTCCTCCCAGTCGGGATGCTCATGGTCACCGCAGGCGCGGAATACTTCTCGTAACTCCACCCGCATCTCTTCCCTATCGGTATTGTGGTAGTCCTTCACCTCGGCCTCGCCTTCGACGACAGCGAAGTTGCGCCAGTCTTCGCCCACGGCCATGACCGTGCAACGGTTGTCTCGTTTCAGGTTCCTGGCCTTGGCTGAAGTGCCCCTCACGATCACGAAAGCGGCTTTACCCTGGTACGCGCCGCAGACCACGATGCTGCTGTGAGCGGCCCCATTGCGCTGGAATGTAGTGATGACTCCCCTGTGGTTGTCCCGAACAAATCGTTCATAGTCCTGGAATTCCATTTGTTTCACCTCGAACGTCTAATTATGTGGTCAAGATCTTATCGTTGCAGATCGCGTCTCCCATGGCTGTACAATACACCTCGGCCAGAGCCCCTGGCCGAAATTATGCAAGCTAAGGAGAGGAATATGTACCTGATAAGGAGAGTATACAAGACCAAGCCTGGTGAGGCCCGGCGTGTGGCAAGCCTGGTCCACAAGCAGGTGCAAATCTACCACGACGCCGGTCACCGAGGCGAATTCCGGGTTGCGTTCAACGGTTACACGCTGCCGGGAGACCAGGACATAGTGGTCCTGGAGTGGACCGATAGCGCGATCCAGTCCCCAATGCGCGAGGGAAACGACATTCCCAGAGCAGCCCTCGAGGTCGGCGGCCAGGTGCGGGAGTTCATCGAGAGCCAGCGCATCGAGTTTCTGGAACTGCTAACTCCCGATAAGATGCAGGATTAGCCGCCGATAGGTAACTGTTCAGACTTAAGTGGAATCGGCAGGGCAATCGTATTTGAGGCCAATATCCCCTCCGGTACCAACTGTAAAAGTTTTGCGCAGCTTTTTCAAAAGCGGGTCCCCCGTCCTCAAGTCTGAACAGTTACGCCGATAACGTGGCCTTGGGCTTGACGGTCTTTCGACGGTATACTTTAAGGTAACACGGCTGGCATGGCGTATTCCGTGATTGACTTCCCTTTTTCGAATCCCTATAATTTTAGCTTGCGCGAACTATCACGTAGAGATGGCCTCGGCAAGCGGGGTCATCTTGATTTATGTCCGGCAGCCAGGGTTAATGATGCCCCGGTGGCGCAATGGTAGCGCAGTCGACTTGTAATCGACAGGTTAGGGGTTCGAATCCCCTCTGGGGCTCTCCAGAGGGGTCCGAGAGAGGCTCCCGCCGAAGAGGGCTCAACATCTGGACTAGACAGCCGAGGATTACCTGGAGGGGTGGGTGAGTGGTTAAAGCCACCAGACTGTAAATCTGGCGTCCGGAAGGGCTTCGCAGGTTCGAATCCTGCCCCCTCCACCAAACAGTGTAGGACCTAGCAAAGAAGGCCGACCGTCATTCAGCCCAGATAGCTCAGCGGTAGAGCACGTTCTTGGTAAGAACGGGGTCGGCGGTTCAATCCCGCCTCTGGGCTCCAGCACTTCCAAGTGCTGGTTCAAACGGCTTCTAGTACAAACAAAGGAGAAGAAACCCAAATGGCCAAGCAGCGATTCGACCGGTCCAAACCCCACGTCAACGTGGGAACCATCGGCCACGTGGACCATGGCAAGACCACCCTCACCGCCGCTATTACCAACGTGCTGGCCAAGCGAGGGCTGGCCGACATGCGGTCCCTTGAGAGCATCGACAACGCCCCCGAAGAGAAGTCCCGCGGCCTGACCATCGCCATTGCCCACGTAGAGTATGAGACGGCGACCCGCCACTATGCTCACGTGGACTGCCCCGGCCACGCCGACTACATCAAGAACATGATCACCGGTGCCGCCCAGATGGACGGAGCGATCCTCGTGGTAAGCGCTCCCGACGGCCCCATGCCGCAGACCAGGGAACACATCCTCCTGGCCCGCCAGGTGGAGGTGCCCCGCATCATCGTCGCCCTCAACAAGGTCGACATGATGGATGACGAAGAGCTCCTGGAGCTGGTGGAGTTGGAGGTCCGCGACCTTCTCAACGCCTACGGGTTCCCGGGCGACGACACTCCCATCGTCCGTGTCAGCGGCCTGAAGGCGCTGGAGGGCGAAGAGGAATACGAAGAGGGCGTGATGGCCCTGATGGAAGCTCTCGACGACTACATCCCGGTACCTGCCAGGATCACCGACCGCCCCTTCCTGATGCCTATCGAGGACGTCTTTGGCATCAAAGGCCGCGGAACAGTCGTCACTGGCCGGGTGGAGCGCGGGCAGCTCAAACAGGGTGAGCCTGTCGAAATCATCCGGTTCGGCGATGTCCGGGCGTCCGTGGCCACGGGACTGGAGATGTTCCACAAGACCCTTGACATCACCGAGGCGGGTGACGCCGTCGGCGTCCTGCTCCGCGGAGTTGACCGGGATGAGGTAGAGCGCGGTCAGGTGCTCGTGAAGCCCGGTTCCATGAGGCCCTACACTCGTGCCGAAGCCGAGGTCTATGTTCTGAGCCGGGAAGAGGGCGGACGGCATACCCCGTTCTTCAACGGCTACAAGCCCCAGTTCTACATCCGGACCAGCGACATCACCGGCGAGGTGGTCCTGCCCGACGGCGTAGAGATGGTAATGCCTGGTGACAACATCACCTTGATCATCTCCCTGATAACCCCGGTCCCCATCGAGGAGCAGATGCGCTTCGCCATCCGCGAAGGTGGCCGCACCGTCGGCTCCGGCGTAATCACCAAGGTATTGGATTAAGAGATGGCTAGAAAGACTGCTGACATCCGCCAGATCATTACCCTGCAGTGCGGTGATTGCAGGGAACGGAACTACACAAGCATGAAGAACCGCCGCAACGACCCTCAGAGGCTTGAATTGCGCAAGTACTGCCCCCGTTGCCGGGTGCACAAGGCGCACCGCGAAGTGAGGTAGCTCGATGGCTAGGGTTTCCTCTCGTGGGTCCCGTTCCGCGGCCTCCAGGGTTACCGGCAGGGTAAATCCCGTCGGGTTCCTGCAGGAGACAGTGTCCGAGCTTGGCAAGGCGGTTTGGCCCAGCCGGGAGGAGACGGCCAGATTGACCATGGTGGTCATCGCATTGTCTGTTGTCGCCGCCCTTTTCCTGGGGGGGCTGGACCAGTTCTTCAGCCAAACTTTCAGCCGGTTCGTCCTCTGACGTTTCGACTGCCGTCGGCTTGATCTCAGCCCGTGACGACGGGCATGCTGTCGTTTGGGTAGGACAACTATGACTATTGATGGACAGGTACAGATCGAAGAAGAATCCCCCCGGTGGTATATCGTGCATACCTACTCGGGGCAGGAAGACCTGGTCAAGCGGAACCTGGACCTGCGGATACAGAGCCTGGACATGCAGGACCGCATTTTCGAGGTCCTCGTTCCCACCGAAGACGAGGTGATATTCAAGGACGGTAAGCGCCGGTCGGAGAAGCGCAAGCTTTTTCCCGGCTATATCCTCGTACAGATGTCTATGGATGACGAAAGCTGGTACGCCGTACGCAACACCCCTGGCGTCACCGGGTTTGTATCCAGCGAGGATGAGTCCGACAAACGCCCCAAGCCGGTCCCACTGGAGGATAAGCAGATAGATGACATCCTCCGGCAGGTGGAAGCCGGACCCACCCGCATCAAGATCGGTCTCGCCCAGGGTGAGACGGTCCGGATTACCGAAGGGCCATTCGTGGATTTCATCGGCGCGGTCAGCGATGTTGATGAAGCCAAAGGGAAGGTCCGCGTGTTGGTCTCCTTTTTTGGTAGGGAGACTCCTGTAGAATTGGACTTCTTGCAAGTGGAAAGGATCTAGGGAGCCGCATTGGCAAAAAAATTAAGAGCAATCATCAAGTTGCAACTGAACGCCGGTAAGGCTACCCCCGCGCCCCCCGTCGGGCCCGCATTGGGTGCCCACGGGGTTAACATAATGGGCTTCGTCAAAGAGTACAACGCCCGTACCGCGGACCAGGCCGGCACCATCATCCCGGTGCATATCTCCGTATTCGAGGATAGGTCCTTTACCTTTGTTACCCGCACTCCTCCCGCGTCGGAACTTCTCCGGAAGGCGGCCTCCGTTGACAAGGGAGCATCGGACCCTGGACAAGGCAGGGTGGGAAGCGTAGACCGTGACTCCTTGCGAGAGATAGCGCAACTGAAATTAGTCGACCTTAACGCCTCTTCTGTGGAACAGGCGATGAATATCATCGAGGGTACCGCCCGGAGTATGGGCATCGAAGTCGTTGGAGATTAAACGTGGTTAAACACAGCAAGCGCTACGCCGCAGTTGCGGAGAAGGTGGACCCGGAGGCTCTGTACCAGCCCGATGACGCCATCAACCTGGTCAAGGAGCTTTCCACAGCCAAGTTTGACGAAACCGTGGAGATTCACCTCCGCACCGGCGCGGACCCGCGTCATGCCGACCAGATGGTCCGGGGCGTGGCAGGTCTGCCGCACGGACTGGGTAAGACCGTCCGGGTGCTGGTGTTTGCGGACAGCGAAGCCGCGGAGATCGCCCGGGAGGCTGGTGCGGATTTCGCTGGCGAGGATGAGCTGATAGCACAGGTGGAAGGTGGTTGGGCCGAATTCGACGTCGGCTTGGCGGTGCCCCAGGTCATGCCCAAGATTGGCCGCTTGGGACGGGTGCTGGGCCGCCGGGGCCTGATGCCGAACCCCCGCTCCGGCACCATGGTGCAACCCCAGGACCTTCCGAGGGCGATTCGCGAAGCCAAGGCAGGCAGGTTGGAGTACAGGACCGACCGCACCGCCATCATCCACTGCCCCATCGGCAAGGTCAGCTTCGAGACTCCGCAGTTGATCGACAATCTGGCAGCGCTGATGGACTGCATCATGAGAGACAAACCCGCCGCAGTAAAGGGGGCATTTCTTCGATCGGCTTACATGACGTCGTCCATGGGACCCAGTGTACCGGTCGACCTGGCCACCTTGCAGACATTGGCGCCCCCGGAATAGATTACCAGCGGTTTTCTGATATACTGAATAACAACATAACGCCGAAGACAGCGGGTACCCGGTAACGGGGATTAAGGGGTTTCAGACCGCCCGCCTAGGCGCGACCGTAGCTGAGAGAGTTCTCGCAACGTTCTCGCGTCTCATATTTGGCGCGAGAATATTTTTTGGGGGATACAATTGCCCACTCAAGCAAAAATGGACCGGGTGAACGAGCTCAAGGAAAAGCTGGAGCGGTGTTCCATTCTAGTGTCCACAGATTACTCGGGTCTTCCGGTGAACGAGGTCACCGAGCTCCGCAGGCAGATGCGAGGGGCTTCGATTGATTTCACCGTGGTCAAGAACAGCTTGATGAAGCTGGCCTGCGACGCGGCTGATCGCCCTTCCGGGAAGGACATCGTCGGGGGTCCCACTGCCGTCGCCTTTGGGTACGAGCAGCCGGAAGTTGTGGCGAAGGCAATAACGGACTACATTCGCACCGCCCGGTCCGCGCTGGCAATTCGAGGAGCGTTGCTTGGGCAGGACCAGACCCTGATGGCCGGCGAGGTTACCCGGTTGGCTGCTCTTCCTTCCCATCCCCAGCTCGTTGCTATATTGCTGGGCCAAATGCAAGCTCCCCTGCAACGGCTGCTTGGGGTGATGAACGGCCCGCTGCAAAACCTGGGAGGATTGCTCAAAGCCCGCATGGAGCAGCTAGAATCCGAGCAGCCGGAATCCTAGCCGGAGTCCAAACTAACTAAACGAATTTCGTGGAGGAAGCGCCATGACCAAAGACGAGGTATTGACCGCGATCAAGCAGATGAATGTCCTGGAACTGGCCGACATGGTCAAAGCCCTGGAGGAGGAATTCGGCATCACCGCTGCCGCTCCTGTGGCCGTGGCCGCCGCTCCCGGTGGTGGCGCTGCGGCCGAGGCGGCTCCCGTCGAAGAAGAACAGACCGAGTTCGTGGTCAGCATCAAGGAGATCGGGCCCAACAAGGTAAACGTGATTAAGGCGGTCCGGGAAGTCACCTCCCTTGGTCTGCGTGAAGCCAAGGAGTTGGTGGAGTCGGCTCCCGCCGCAGTTAAGGAAGGCATCGTCAAGGACGAGGCCGACACCATCAAAGGTAAACTTGAAGGCGCGGGCGCAGTGGTGGAAATCGCCTAACTGCCGCGGGTTGCCAGCGTCCTGGAGGGCAATCGTTGAGCCGCCGCAAAGACGCGGAACGTTTCCAAAGGTTAAAGGCGCAGAACCCCGGCTACGTCGGGTTTCGCGGGGCTGAGATAGCGTCGGCCAGACCGGTTCCAGTCATGGAGTCGGTGACATGTTCGGTGTGCAACCGGAAACGCAACGTGGACAGCAGCACCCTTCCGGCCGATAGGAATGATTACGTGTGCTTGAGGTGTCAGGAGGAGCCTGCTTCGGATCCTCCTGCCGGATAGCGCCGGAACATCCTCCGGCTGAGCCAAGCAAAGGTCCGGACCGGGGCACTTGTCCCGGTCTTGGTCTGGTATCTTTAGATTGGCCGGTAATCGGACTCTTGGCCTCATCAACTGTCATTCGTATCCACAACACCGGTCCTCTTCCGCTCATATAGTGGCGTGAGTCGTGTAAAATGGGCGAGACCATTACCAAAACCTGCATCCTGGGGGGAGTTTGCATGGATCTGGAGCTGGAAGGAAAAACCGCAATCGTCACCGGAGCGAGCCGCGGAATCGGCAAGGCAATCGCCAGGGAATTGGCCTTGTGCGGCTGTGACGTTGTTATCTGCGCCCGGAACCTCGAAGACTTGGAACTCACCGCCAAAGAGCTGTCCGAAGAGACGGGTAGACGGGTCGTGGCGATCACCGCCGACACCACCAACACCCCTCAAGTCGAAGCTATGGTTACCGAAACAGCGCAGCAATTTGGCCGCATAGATATCCTGGTCAACAACGCCGCTGCACCGGGCGGAATCGCCAGGGGTTCCCTGGAAAGTATATCCGACACCGATGTGCTGGACGACTTGAACACCAAAGTCGTCGGCTACCTTCGTTGCGCCCGGGCCGTCGCGCCCCACATGACACAGAACGGCTGGGGGCGCATCGTGAACATCGGTGGCCTGTCGGCGCGTAACTCCTCCGGGTCCAACGTAAGCGCGGGTGTCCGTAATTCCGGCCTAGTCAACCTGACCAAGTACCTGGCCCAGGAACTTGGGGCTTCCGGGATTACCGTCAATCTGATACATCCCGGCGCCACCCGCACCGAGCGCAGCGGTCCCGTCTATGAGGAGCAGGCCCGCCGGGAAGGGATTACCGTCGAAGAGGTTGAAGCCAGGGTGGCGGCCAACAACTCGACGAAACGCATTGTGGACGCCAGCGAGTTGGCGTACGTAGCAGCCTTCTTCGCCTCACCGAGGTCTATTGCCATAAGCGGTGAGGCCATCGCCGCTGGTGGTGGCGCCGGCTCAGCGGTCCATCATTAGTCCGCACGTTGACCAAGCCGTCATACCCTTAGCTGTGAACCACTTAGGAGGAACCGATGATAAGAGTGACCTTCGCCTACCCCAACGATGAAGGCTCTAATTTCGATTGGGACTACTTCGCCGGCGCCCACCGGGAGATCGTCCATCGGGAGCTGGATTCTAGGGGAATGGTCAGCTTCGAGCAGGACAAAGGCTTGTCCGCTACTGACCCCAACGCGCCTCCTCCCTGGGTGGCGATAGCACACATGACTTTCAATACCGTAGAAGAGGTCCACCAGGCTTTCGTCGAGGCTGGCGGGCCGGTGTTGGGTGACCGGAGAAACTACACTGATGTAAGGCCGACTATTCAGATCAGCGAAATCTCCTCCTAACCCTCTCTCGCTCGGGTCATCTCCCCAAAACGCATTCCGCACCGGCTGGGCCAGCGATACCCTGGTCCCCCGGTGCTTTTTAGCATCCTTGAACGGGTTAATATCTAGCACGATCTTGAGTCTAATCGAGGCTGATTTTAGACATGGCAAACTCAAAGCCCCAATTGGGACTGGAAGAGCTTTCCCAGCGGTTGGTCGAACAATACTGGGACTTTTACCCTACTTCGGGCTCCCGAATTGGGAGGCACGAATACGATGGAAGGTTGCCCGACCTCTCCGCATCCAGCATCGGCCGCCGGGTGCGGCAATTGAAAGAAAGCATTGATTTCGTAGAGGCGAACAGCGGGCCTTCCGGCAGACAAGAAGAACGCTTGAGCCTTCGTCTCCTGGAGCTTTTCCTGCGAAGGGAGCTCTTTTCCCTTACCGAAATGCGCAACCTCCGGACCAATCCCATGCGCCAGGTGGGATACCTTGATGTCAGCGGGTATTTAAACCGTGACTATGCGCCCCAGGTTGACCGCGTCAGGTCGATGACCCGGGTGCTGGAGCAGGTGCCGGATTTCCTGGAAGTGCTCGCGTCCCATTTGAGTGATGGAATTGGCCGCCCGGTCTTGGATTCCAGCGTCGAAAGCTACTCCGGAATGGCCCGGTTCTACAGAGTAGTCCTTGGACAGGCCGCGCGGGAAGTATCCGACCCTGCGGTCAAGTCCGAGTTCGAACGTGCCAGGGAGGCCGCCGCCGCTGCGCTGGACAGTTTTGCTGCGGCGTTGGAGCAGCGTTGTGAAAATGCGCCGGAGGATTTCGCCATTGGGCCCGGGCTTTATTCGTCGATGCTCAAAACCGGTGAGGCTCTCGACGTTCCCCTGGCAGACCTCATAGCCATTGGAGAGGCTGACCTGGAGCAGAACCTTCGCAGGCTCCGAGAAGTTGCTGCGTCAATAGACCCCGGTCGGGGTGTTAGGGACATTGTGGACGAAATCGGCCGCCATCACCCCTCCGCATCGGCCCTGGTCCCGGAAACTAGTGCGGTGTAACTGAAGTTCATTGTAATAGTATTCGCGATGAGGTATCCTCCGGGTTAGCAGCCCAGAGGAGGATGACCATGGCAATCGGACGACCAATGCCGCCGCTAATTTTGGATGACGTGGAGCGTGAAACCTTGGAACGGTGGGTTCGTCGTCCGAAAACGGCGCAAGCTTTGGCGCTGCGGGCCAGAATGATTTTGGGCTGTGCCGAAGGCCGCAGCAATACCACGGTGGGCACCGACCTGGGAGTGTCCGATGAGACGGTGGGGAAGTGGGGTTCTCGCTTCCTGGAACGGAGGCTGGACGGACTGCCGGACGAACCGCGCAGCGGACGGCCTCGAGCGGTTACCGATGACGACGTGGAGCGTGTTATTACGCTGACGCTGGAGACCGCGCCCCGGGACGCGACCCATTGGAGCACCCGGTCCATGGCCCAGCGCAGCGGGCTGAGCCACAACACGGTCAGCCGCATCTGGCGGGCCTTCGGATTGCAGCCCCACCGCACGGAGACCTTCAAGTTGTCGTCGGACCCCTTCTTCATCGAGAAGGTCAGGGACGTTGTAGGGCTATACCTGAATCCACCGGATCGGGCGTTGATCCTGTGCGTGGACGAGAAGTCCCAGATCCAGGCGTTGGATCGCACCCGTCCGCTATTGCCCATGCGCCCGGGACAAGTGGAACGGCGCACCCATGATTACCTGCGTCACGGCGCCACTTCGCTGTTCGCCGCCTTGGACGCCAGGACCGGCAAGGTGATTGGTCGTTGCCACCAACGGCGCCGGGCCGTGGAGTTCCGCAAATTCCTCGATACCATCGAGGCCGAGGTGCCCGCCGACCTCGACGTCCACCTGATCGCGGACAACTACGCCACCCACAAGACGGCGCTGATCCGGAACTGGTTTGCCAAGCGGCCCCGCTTCCATATGCACTTCACACCCACCAGCGCCTCCTGGCTGAACCTGGTGGAGCGCTGGTTCGGTCTGCTCACCGAAAAGCAGTTGCGCCGCGGCGTGCATCAGAGCAGCGCCGAACTGGAGACTGCCATCTACCGCTACCTGGACGTCACCAACGAAGACCCCAAACCTTTTGTCTGGACCAAGACCGCCGACCAAATCCTGGCCAACGTCGCCCGCTTTTGCCAGCGAACTTTGAATACAGGACACTAGGAACATGCTGGAAAATATCCGGCAAGCCGTGATCGACCTCGACCTAATCTCCGTGCCGTCGGAAGACCGTTGCCAGGTTGTGGAACCCCCCACATATATGCGCTATGCGTTTGCGGCAATGGACAGCGCGGGAGCATTGGAGGATCGGGCGACGGAATCGTTCTACTACGTTACGCCGGTGGAACAGGAATGGACACCACAACAACAAGAAGAGTGGTTGACCAACTTTAACTACGCAACTCTGAGGATCGTCTCCATCCACGAGGTATACCCGGGCCACTTCGTCCACCACCTGCACAACCGCTATGGGCGGCCTCTGCCCCTGATAAACCGGGTGGCGAGTTCCTACGCCTTCGTCGAGGGTTGGGCGCACTACACCGAGGCGATGATGCTGGAAGGCGGTTACGGCGCGGACCAGCCGGAATTGCAGTTGACCCAGCTTTTGGAGGCCCTGGTCCGTAACTGCCGTTACATGTGCTCTCTGGGAATGCACACCCAGGGAATGACCCTGGAAGAAGCAAGTCGGTACTTCATGGAGAAGGCATTCATGGCGGAGCATCCCGCGCGGCGCGAAGCGCTTCGCGGGACGTTTGATCCGGGGTATCTCAACTACACGCTGGGGAAGCTGATGGTCCTGAAGATGAGGGATGACTACCGGCGTGAGCAAGGGGACGAGTTCGCGCTAAAGGGATTCCACGACCGGTTGCTGTCCTACGGCGCTCCTGCGTTGCCCCTGCTGCGAGAGGCCATGTTGCGGCGCCCGGAGGGAACGCCGGTTTAACACTGAGTCCGGCGGTAACGCCCGTGTGATTACGTGCGGAACGTGACCTTGCGGAAGGCTTCACCGTAAGTATAGTCTTGGCCGGCGGCCGCGCATTCCGCCGATTCCTTGACGAATGTTTCCACCTCTTCCACAGTGCGGCCGAACATCTGACTCTGGTGGACCATAACTGCTTTGACCTTCAGGTCGAGTGATGGCCCTATGTCGAAAAAGGTGTTGGGCGACTCGGCTCCCCAAAAGAGGATCGTAGCAGTCTTGTGAGGTTCCAGTCCTTCGTCCCTCCAGAGCTCCACGAAATGGAGATGGTCTCTTGAGTAGGGGAACACGGCGTCCAAGGCTACCTGGCCCGCGATCCGGTTGTCCCGGTGCCATGCCAGGTTCTTGCGGTAAGGTTCGGGGCATACAACGACCTCGGGCCTGACCCGCCGGACCTGCCGTACCAACTCGCGCCGAAAATCCCTGGTGTCGTCCAACTCTCCGTCCGGGTGGTGAAGCTCCACCACTTCTTTGACTCCCAGGAGCTGGGCGGCTTCCCTCTGTTCGCGCTCTCTGATGACTCCAAGCTCGTGGCCGCTGGCATCTGGGTCGCTGGTCCCCTTACCGCCGTCAGTGCAGAGAACGTAATGCACCTCCGCGCCTTCGTTCACCCATGAGGCCACGGTCCCGGAACACCAGAACTCCGCGTCGTCCGGGTGCGGTATTACCACCAATACTCGCTGAGGGGTATCCTCCATCCCCGGATGTCCTCCAACTCAGGTGTGTCCGGACCGATGGCAATTGCATGGGTCCTAGACCGGCCTCCAGACCGACCTGCGACGATATCCTGGCAGAATGTGGCCTGTATCCCCAACGCCTGGGGGCAACAGAAACGTGAGATGCCCAAAGGATATCGTGAATCAGCCGGGAGGGTTGATGTGCCCAATGTTACAGGAACCGGGCTTTAGGGTCAAATTGAGAGATTGACAGCCCCCGAAGTTTGGCTGTACTCTCCAGACGGTTTCCCCGGAGGCAACCGATCGTAGTTCCGTGCGCCGGGCAGCCCAACCGGGGTCCACATCAACTTGGGAGGAGAAACATGCCGAAGGTCATCCCCGTGCCTAATGAGTTGAGCAAGCCGTTCTGGGATGCGGTGAACGAGCGTAGGCTGGTGATTCAAAACTGCACTAGCTGCGATTTGCTCCAATACCCCCCGAGGGAGACCTGCGGGAAGTGCCGGACCTCCGAAAACCTGGAATGGAAAGAGGTCAGCGGGAAAGGGACCATCTCTTCCGCCATTGTGATCGAGGACGGGCGGCTGGACCGCCGGCGGCCTGACCAACCCTATAACCTCGCCCTGGTACACCTGGACGAAGACCCTGGTATCAACTTCTACTCCAACCTTCCCGGCACTCCGGTGGACGAAGTCCCCATAGGGGCGGCGGTCGAGGTGTACTTTGAGGAGGTCGCGCCCGGACAACTGATCCACGAGTGGCGCGTCGTATCCTAGTGAACATTCCATTGAAACTGAAATCCTGTGAAACCTAAAACCTGGATTTAAGAAGGGGCGGCCTATGACTTCGTTAAGTGATTATTCCTGGAGGAGAAACACCGAGGGATTGGGGGTATGGGACCACCGTGGTCAGGTGGCGGTCGCTGGTTTCGGACACTCTCAGATAGACCGGCGCTGGGACGGCGAGTCCATGGACAGGACTGTTGGCGCGTTCTCGGTGCAGGCTTGCCAACTGGCGATGGAGGATGCGGGCGTAACCGCCGATCAGATTGACGGCGTAATATGCTGCGACTCGCACATCGCCGGGCCCAGTGGCGGGACCGCTGGCAGGTGGGCCCCCAGGCCCTATCTCGACCCTCCATACGACTCGGAATGGGGACTGACCCTGGTCAACGGCGAGTGGCTGGTCAACCAGCTACAACTCCCCAACGTCAAATTTGCGCCCTCCGGCGTTCCGGCCATCGGCGAGATGCTGGGCCTGGCCTCCCAGGCAATTGCCGACGGCCGCTGCACCACTTGTTTGGTGATCTACCCCACCGGAAACCTGGAGGGCCGATACCGCAGGGGCGGGGAGAACGCCGAAGACCATGCCCGGGGCGGCAGGCAATGGACGGTCCCCTGGGGCAACCACGGTGGGAACGACTTCATTAACGCCTTCCCCCACCAGCAGTATTGCCACAGGTATGGCGGCACTCACGACGACCTGGCCCCCTTCGTCGTGAACCAGAACCGGAACGGCCTGATGACTCCCTGGGGCTTCAACGCCACCCACGACATCCCACAGCTCACCGTGGAAGACTACGTGTCTTCCCGCTATATCCTGAAGCCCCTCAGGCTGTGGGACTGCGATAGGCCCGTCAACGCCTCTGGCGCTTACTTGTTCACCACCGCCGAGCGGGCCAGGGACATGAAGCAGCCGCCAGTCTACATTCTCAACCACAACCAGCACAATGCCGGTACACGAAGCACCCAGGCGGTCTTGGATGAAATCGAAGCGGAAACCGACCTTCTAGCCCGCATGATGTTCGAAGGGTCTGGACTGAGCGCCGGCGAGGTGGACATATTCAACCCCTACGACGGCTACTCCACCATGACCCAGTTCTGGTTGGAAGCATTCCAGTGGCACGGTGTCAAGCGGGGCGACGCGTTCCCTTTCTATGCCGGCGATATTCGGGTGGAAGGCCCACACCCCTTTAGCTCCAGTGGCGGAAACCTGGGGACTGGACGTCTCCGCACCGCCATGTGGACCGATAGCATCGAGCAGCTTCGGGGGACGGCTGGTTCGCGTCAGGTCACAGTCCGCGCCGAGACCGCCGTCTCTGGCTTTGGACCTCCCCTGGGTGGAGGCTGGATCGCCTTCGGCAAATACCCCAACTAGACACCGGCGCGCACTACACGCCGGCTGCGGCCCATGAGAATAGCCTCCGGCCCTTCGTCCGGAGGCTATGTTATATTTCGAGGCCCGAGTCTCCGAGGATTGAGAGTTCTAAAGAGGGTTACTGGTTTGAGCTAGTGACCTTCCGGCGCCCTTGATCGATCTGCTGAAATATGGTGCCGGCTAGGATCCCTCCGATATGATCACTTTCATGGCTTCGTCGACCGGCAGGCCGGTTGGCGTGACATCGGTGCTGGCCACGATTATGGTGAATCCGCGGTGTGGGCCCGGGTAGATCTGAAGATTCGGCCAAATACCCCTCCGGTTTACCGAGGGGGCATCGGCCAATTCAACTTGTAGACTTCAGCCACCCGCGCGGCTACGGCGTCCCAGCTCATCTCCTCGGCCCTTCGCCGGGCGGCCAGGCCCATGCTTTGCTGTAGTCCCTTATTGGAAATAATCATCTCAAGAGAACCGGCGAAAGCCTCCGGGCAGCGCCACGGCTTCAGGTAGCCGGTACGGCCATGTTGGACGATTGTGGAGAGGCCTCCAACTCTCGTCGCGACCACCGGAGTGCCGCAAGCCATCGACTCCAGCGCCGCCAGGCCGAAGCTCTCGTAGAATGATGGCACCACACAGACATCGGCCGCGTTGTAGTAAACGGGAAGCTCCTCATGGTCCACCCGTCCCACGAAGTCTACGACTTCGGCTATCTCCAGGTCTCTGGCCAAGTCCCGCATCCGTTCGACTTCCGGGTCGTGTTCCAGGCCGCCGCCGACCACCAGGACGCGCACAGCCTGTTCACTGTCTATCTGGGCGGTTGCATGGATAAGCAACTCCAGTCCTTTGAGCGGCTCTATGCGCCCCACATACAGGAGGACTTTCTCCCCGTTTATCCCCAACTTGTCCCTGACCGCTTGCTGGTCCAGCGGACGGAACATCGTCAGATCAACCCCGGAGGGAATTAGCAGGATCCTGCCTGGGTCTGCTCCGTATAGCCGCACCATCGAGTCCCGCTCGTGGGCACTGTAGGCGATGATGTGGGACGCCGAGGCCATTAACTCCCGCTCCGTCTCCTGCCTGCGCGCCGGTTCGACTTCCCCGGCGCGGGACTGCATTTTTATCAGCGCCAAGGTGTGGAACGTGACGACGTGGGGGACCCGCCATGTGGAAGCGGCCGCTTGACCGGCCCAGCCTGATAGCCAATAGTGGGAGTGGACGGCCTCGTAGGTCAGGTCATTGTCCGCCGCGAAGTCCAATACCCGCTGCTTGAACTCAGGTAGGCTATCGAACAATTGGTCAAGGGGTGTTTTGGTGTCGCCGGCCGGGAGATGGACCACCCGGACCATGGGCGATATGTCATGCCTCCCGCCGTGGGGTTCCGAGTGCTCCCGCGTGAAGATGTCCACTCTGGTCCCCAGATTGCCCAGAGAGCGGGCCAGTTGGCGGACGTGGAGATTCATGCCTCCGGCTTTCCCCTCGCCCAGCGCAGCTAGAGGGCAGGCGTGGAAACTGACAAGGGCCACTCGGTCGAGGCTCACTGCCGTGTCACCACCATCTGATAGAGATTGCGGGGTCTGCCTCCGAGATGGTGCTTGTAAGGCTCTGACCCCCTGAGGAAGTCAAAGTACGTTATCCCCTCTTCAATGGCGCTCCGCAGGCAGAGGGCGTTCAGTAGCAAGCCCACGCTGTAATATCCGAACTCTGGATTGTACCCGCTGTTGTACAGCAACCGGGATGAGGCATAGTCAAAGCAAAGGCTGGTGGCGGCCACCTGGTCGTCGATTTCGAGGAAGTAAAGCCGCAGCAGGCCCAATTGGGCCATCCGCGACGTAATGCTGTGGAAGAACACCTCCCGGTGACCGGTCATGTACTCGTTCTTTTCCT
The DNA here is from genome assembly GCA_965216155.1 of Dehalococcoidia bacterium. Taxonomy (GTDB): domain Bacteria; phylum Chloroflexota; class Dehalococcoidia; order Lucifugimonadales; family UBA3495; genus CATOSP01. The sequence continues at coordinate 260,061 of CBDCFD010000005.1, forward strand.
GGCTGCTCATGCGCATCAGGGTGATAAACTCTGGTAACCGGGAAACGACTTCGTCCTGGTTAGTGACGTAATACCAACGCCAGTTGGGATGCGCCTCTAGACGTCGGAACTTCCGGCGCAGTTCGTGCCGGTCTTTCTTGGACAGAACGGACAGATACTGCTCCCAGGTGCCGGGAAGATCGATCCCGGACGAGGTATCTTCTTGCTCTACCTGCACCGAGTAGCCTCGCTCGCGGGCGAGGTCGGGAAGGTAGGAGAGAGTGGGGGAAGTCTCGACCAGCGAGTCCAGCCGGAGCGTATCCCAGTCCCGCTCGTCCAGCCGTCCCAAAAGGGTGTTGAAGAAGGAGGCTTCGTAGCCGGGGCGGACCATGAAGTCGTTGTAATCGACGGTTTCCTGGCTTCCCAGCAGGGCAAGCGTGTCTCCGGTCTGAGTGAGTGACGCCACCGCGGAGACCCCTTCGGGAGACCGCAAGTAAAACCCCGCCATCTCCTTGTCGGCTCCAAATGTGTCCCACCACACCTGCTGCCATTGGGGCGTGAGAAAAAGCGTGTTTACCGGAGAGGTGGAAAGCACACCCTCCCATTCGGACTCGATTTCCTGAAACGATGTGAGTGGGGTTGGGGCCATGGTTTACCTCCGCCAAAGCAACGCGAGTAATTCTTCCCGGCCTATACCGCTGCTTTCGAATTTACCCCGCACCGCTGTGGTGACCACACGGCTACCGGGCTTCTGAACGCCCCGCATGGACATGCACATGTGCTCGGCCTTGAGTTCGACTGCAACGCCGTCGGGGTCAAGGGCTTGGAAGATCGCGTCGGCAACCTGGCCGGTCAACCGTTCCTGGACCTGGAGCCTGCGGGCAGCAACTTCGAGGGCGCGAGCCAACTTGCTGACCCCCGCGATTTTTTGGTTGGGGATGTACGCCATCCGGGCGGTGCCGAAGAACGGCAGGATATGGTGCTCGCACATTGAATGGAAGGGAATGTTGCTCAGTACAACCGGGTCCTGGTGACCGGCTTCAAACACGGTGTCGATCTCGATGACCGGGTCCACGCCGACGCCGGAAAGTAACTCCCGGTACATACGCGCCACCCGGGCCGGAGTCTCCTCCAAGCCTTCCCTTCGCGGGTTTTCCCCGATGGCTTCCAGGAAGCCCGAGACCGACTGCTCAATTAGCTGCTCGTTTACGATGGGTCCCCTTATCGTTATCTGGACTCGACCATCGTCAGGGCCTCAACGGCCTCGATGTTCGGTTCCACTTCTGTAGTCTGGTTTATAACGCTGCTGACTGCCAAGTCCGGGTCTTTCAGTCCCGTGCCGGTCAGGATACATACTACCCTACGGCCCGACAGATTCAACCCTTTCCGGTGCAGTTTGGCTAGCCCGGCAAAGGAGACCGCCGAGGCGGGCTCGCAGAAGATACCTTCCTGGGAGGCGATCAACCGGTAGGCGTCCAGAATCTCATCATCGCTAACCATGTCGATGACGCCGCCGGACTCGTCGCGGGCATCCACCGCACCCTGCCAACTCGCGGGGTTTCCGATGCGTATGGCCGACGCGATGGTCTGCGGGTTGGCCACCGGTGCGCCGCGCACGATCGGCGCCGCTCCCTCTGCCTGGAACCCCATCATCGCCGGCAGAATCTCGCTGCGCCCCACCCGCCGGTACTCCTTGAACCCCTTCCAATAGGCCGTGATGTTGCCGGCATTGCCGACCGGGATGAAGACATAGTCTGGCGCTCCTCCCAGGGTATCTACGATCTCGAAAGCGGCCGTCTTCTGCCCTTCCAATCTGTTGGGGTTGAGGGAGTTTACCAGGGTTACAGGGTGGGTCTCCGTGTAATCCCGGACCAGGTTAAGTGCTGAATCGAAGTTCCCCTTGACCATCAGGATCTTCGCGCCGTAGGCCATCGCTTGGGCCAGCTTGCCCATGGCCACTTCCCCCTTGGGGATGAGCACGAAGGCCGGGAGGTCGCAGTAGGCGCTGTATGCCGCCGCCGACGCGCTGGTGTTGCCCGTCGAAGCGCACATCACCGCCTTGCTGCCTTCTTCCAGGGCCTTGGCCATGGTCACCACCATTCCCCGGTCCTTGAAGGAGCCGGTCGGGTTGCAGCCTTCCAGTTTGAAATAGAGCTCGTCGCAGCCGACGGTTGGGCCGAGATGCCGGGACCTGACCAACGGTGTGTCACCTTCCCCCATGGAAATCATGGGGGTGGCGGCGGTCACCGGCAGGAAGTCCGCATAAGCGTTTAATACGCCGATACCCATTAGCTTTTTCCGCCCCCGTACGCCGCATTGTGCCCTAAGTCTTGTGGGACCATTCTCAGAGAATTTCCCTTATTCCTCGATCCGGAGCATGTTGTTAACTGCCCGCACGTCGTCCAGCATCTTGACCTGCCTGAGCGATTCCTGCACCGACGACTCCAGCGCGGGATGGGTCGTAATGACTATCTCTGCTGTTTGATGCACCGGGTCACTGTCCTTTTGGATCACAGAGGCCAGACTGATGTTGCCGTCGCCCAGGATTCGGGCTATTTGGGCTAACACACCGGGCTGGTCGGCCACGGTTAACCTCAAATAGTACTTGCAGGTAAGATCGTCAACCGGGGCGACCCCCGCAGGGGCAGCTCCGTCCCGCCCCGTTTCCGACCAGGCGACGGTGGGAATAGTGCCGCCTGGGCTTGTGGCAAGGGTCCGGGCCGCCTCTATCAGGTCTCCCACCACCGCGCTGGTCGTGGGGAATCTGCCCGCTCCCATACCGTGCAACAGCACATTTCCGCAGAGGCTTCCTTCCACCTCTACCGCGTTGTAAACGCCGTCAACCTTGGCCAGCATGTGGTCCAGGGGTATCAGCGCCGGATGTACTCTGGCGCGCACAGCGCCACCGGAGACGCTGGCGATGGCCAGGGGTTTGATGGCATAGCCCAACTCACCGGCGTAGCGGAAATCGTTAGCTTCCAGGGAGGAAATGCCTTGGCGGAAAATGTCCTCCGGTTGGAAGCGGCAGTGGTAGGCAAGGGAGGCCAGGATCGCCAGCTTGAATCCGGCGTCGATACCTTCAACGTCGTTGGTGGGGTCGGACTCGGCGTAGCCGCGTTCCTGGGCTTCGGAAAGGGCTTGCTCGAAACTGAAGTGGTCCAGCGCCATGCGGGTGAGGATGAAGTTGGTGGTCCCGTTTATGATGCCTCGGATGGAGCGGATATCGTTGGCGAGGAGTTGGTTCATCAAGCAGCCGACGATGGGAATCCCACCGCCGACACTAGCCTCGAAGAGAAGATTAACGTTGTTCCGTTGGGCCAGAGACATCAGCTCTTGGCCGTGTTTTGCTACTGCTTCTTTGTTCGCGGTAACAACGTGCTTGCCACCGGAGAGGGCGGCCTTCAGGTACCGCGTGGCGGGCTCATCGCCGCCGATGACCTCCGTCACAATATGGATACCGGGGTCACTGAGGATGTCTTCCGGATTGGTCGTGATTAGGTGGCCGGGGATGGCGGGATCCCTGGTTTTGGCGGGGTCTCTCACGAGGACCTTCTTAAGCGTGACCTGTCTGCCGACTTTTCGGGAAATATCAGAGTCTGGGTCCAGCAGGGCCGCAGCGACGCCGCCTCCGACGACTCCCAGGCCCATCAGGCCAATACCTATTTCAGCGGGGTCACTCAACTGGCTGGTCTACCTTCCTCTCTGTCCGCCCTGCCCCAGGTCTGCCCTGGGGGCGCTTAGATGGACCTGGTCTGCCACCCAGGCGTACCATTCGCTGTTGAAGTTCATCCTCAGCCAGCCCCCTTCTGCGCCTTGGAGTTGCTGCTCGGACTGCCACTTCTTGACGAGCTCAAGACTTAGTTTGGCACGCATCAAGTCGGAGATCTCCCGTTCTTCCGGACCGGATAGGACCTGAACAATGTAAATTCCGTCCTGGCTGAATTCGGGGTCGCCAATCTCGCCGGGCTCCAGTGGCTCCTTCCCTTTCTCCTCATCGCCGAACAGGAGGTCGTCCAGGCCGGGGAACGCCTTCCGCGGCGCCCATCCCACATAACCCCTGGGGTCGGAAAAGTTCCCTGCAACCGAGACCTCTGAGGCCACCTTGGCAAAGTCCTCAGTCTCTAGCCGGTCCTTTACCGCCGAAGCGTCGACACCCGATTCAACCTCAAGGCGTATCCACCGTATTTCCACGTGCTCCTGCGTGTCCTCGATGGTGCTATTCAATATAGCCCGGAGGTACCCCAGCGCGAGTTGTTCTTCGAGGATCCTTTCGAAATCGTCCTCGGAGAGACCTGTCCTCGCCAGGAAAATCTGGTAGGTATTGCGGAACTCTTCTTCCAATTGCCCTGGATCGGTGTTCTGTCCCGGTTGCTCTGTGGGATAGAACTGGTCCCTCAGGGCACGGTCAATATCTTCCTCGGTGATACTAATGCCAAGGCCGGGAGACGCCTGCCTCAGTACCTCGGCGTCCAGCAGGTTACTCAGGTACTCGAAGGGTACGATGCTCAGATCTACACGGCCGCTGATGCCCTGCAGCACGCGGATACGCTGCACCAGGTCGCCCATCTTGAACTCGACATTCCGCACACTTCCGGCCCAAACCCTGGGCGGCCTGTAGAACTCCTGGTAATAGCCGAAGCTGACAACGCCGAAGACTACGAGCAGCAGCAAGATGCCGATGGCGAAAGCGGCCCGCTGATGCCGGGCCTCGCGTGAAAGTCTTACGGGAGCCGTTTCAGAGCGCGCCTCCCTGCGGCGTGCCCGGCGGCCCCTGGCGCGCCTGCGTCCTTCGGCGGGCGCGGTCTGCTCCGCGCCGGTAGTGCGGTTCCAGGGAAAAGCCATCCTAGCGCCTCAAAGAAGCCGGAGAATCGGTCTGCGGCATGGTATCAAACCGGTGGTTGGCCGACCCAGTCTCAAGCGCCCGGCATAGGGGGAAGACCGGACCCCTGCATGTCTACCGGCGCAGCCGGTTCATGGACGGGACGAAAGGCACAAAGGGGACCAACGCCAGGTGCCGGGCGCGTTGGATCGCCAGACGCAGCGCCCGCTGGTGCTTCGCGCAGACACCGCTCCTGCGGCGCGGTTCTATCTTGGCGCGATCCGAGATGTAGCGCCGTATTCGCTCGACGTCTTTGTAGTCGATGTTCTTTACGTGCTCCACGCAGAAAGAACACACCTTGCGCCGGGGAGCGTACCTTCCCCGCGGGCGGCGGCCGCCGGGACCGCCTCGTGCGGGTGGCCTGCCCTGGGGTGGGCGAGATGGTGCATTAGTCATATCAGTCCTGGTCCTCCGGGTTTATATAAAGGGTTAGAAGGGGAGCTCGTCGACATCCCCTTCGTCCATGCCTGGGCCGTCGTTGACTCGTCCGGCGCCGCCCCCATATTCATTCGCGCCGCCAGGCTCCATTCCGTCACCGGAACGCCCGAGAAATTGCACGTCCGTTAGGTTGATGTCGTTGGAAAACCGGGTCTGGCCGTCGTTGCCCTGGTAGCTCCGGCTCCGCAAACGGCCCTCTACGTAGACCTGACGCCCCTTTGCCAGGAATTGGTTACAGGTCTCAGCCAGTCTGCCAAAGGCGCTAACGTTAAACCACTCGGTCTCTTCCCGTTGCTCACCACTGGAAGTGGTGTACCGCCGGCTTGATGCGACACTAAAGTTCGTAACAGTCTGGCCGCTAGCCAGATATCTCATTTCGGGGTCCCTGCCAAGATAACCGATGACGATGATCTTGTTCAACTCCACCCCCTTCAGGCCGGAGCTTGTTCGCTGCCGGAGGGTTCTTCCCCACCGGCTTCCGGTCCTTCCGCCGCTTCTGTTGTGGTTGTTGGCGCTTCAGCTACGGCTACCGCCGCCGGAGCAGATGCCTCTGGCGCCGCTTCTTCCACCGCTATGGTCATTGACGCAGACGCATCGGCGGGCTGTTCCGCCGCCGGAGCCGAGGGCGCTTGTGCCCCGTCCTCTGCCGCGTCTTCAGGCTGTTCCGCCACCGCCGCCTGGACAACAACCGGAACTGGTTCCGGAATCGGCTGCGGCGGGCCTGTGACGGTAAGCAGGGACCTGAGGACCTGCTCATCCAGGCGTAGAAACGTTAGCAACTCTTGGTTGAAGGGCGTTTCTGTGCTGAACCTGGTCAGGTGATAACTCCCTTCCAGGAAATGATATGGACCCTTCTTGATGGCGTAGGCAAGACGGCGGGTGCCCCAGGTCTCTTCGTGGTCTATTTCGGAGTCGCGGTTGGTGATGTATTCCTTAATCCGTACCCATTCGGCGGACGCTTGCTCCTGGTTCAGCATGGGGCTTAGGACTACTACAAGCTCATAATGGCGCAAAAGGAGGCTCCTCGGCGGTTACGCGGATGAATACGCGGACAATTAGGTCTGATTATAGCATCCGGGAATTGCGGGTCTCAACTACGAATCGAGCCCCGGTACCGGATAACGTGAGACCAACGCCCCGACCTCCTGGGTCACCTGCCGGTGAACGGCCTCGTCGTCCATGTTCGTGAGGGTCTTTACGATCAATCGGGCGGTCTCACGGACTGCGGATTCGTCGAATCCGCGGCTTGTAATGGCAGGGGTCCCCAGGCGCAAGCCGCTGGTCACGCGAGGCGGCTTGGTGTCGAAGGGTATGGCGTTCTTGTTGACTACGATACCGGCCTTTTCGAGGGCCGTTTCGGCTTGCTGACCGGTTAGGTTGAGAGGAGTGAGGTCCACTAAGCAGAGATGGTTGTCGGTACCGTTGGACACCAGGCGCATCCCTGCCTCCGACAACTCCTGGGCCAGTGCGCGGCAGTTGGCTACAATCTGCTCGGCGTATCTGGCGAAGTCCGGGCCCATAGCTTCCCCGAAGCAAACAGCCTTGGCGGCTATCACGTGCATAAACGGCCCGCCCTGGGTGAAAGGAAACACGCCGAAGTCGATGTCCCGCGCCAGGTCGTTGTTCGAGAGGATAAACCCACCCCTGGGACCGCGCAGGCTCTTCTGAGTTGTGGAGGTCACGACCTGGGCGTGGGGCAGCGGCGATGGGTGGGCCCCTCCGGCCACCAAACCCGCGATGTGGGCCATGTCTACCATTAGGGGCGCTTCTACCATGTCGGCGATTTCACGGAACCGGGCGAAATCGATGGTCCGGGGGTAGGAACTGCAACCGGTCACGATCAGCTTGGGACGGTGTTCCAGGGCAAGCCGCTCCACCTCGTCGTAGTCGATGGTCTCGGAGTCTCGGTCTACCCCGTATGAGATGAAGTCGTATAGCTTGCCGGAGAAGTTGACGGACGCCCCATGTGTGAGGTGACCGCCGTGGTCCAAGCGCATCCCCATCACCTTGTCGCCCGGCTGGAGCAGGGAGAAGTAAACCGCCATGTTGGCCTGGGCGCCGCTGTGAGGTTGGACATTAGCGTGGTCGGCTCCGAACACCTGCTGGGCCCGCTGGATGGCCAGCCGTTCCACCACGTCCACGTACTCGCAGCCACCGTAATAGCGGCGTCCGGGGTAGCCCTCGGCGTACTTGTTGTTCATCAGCCCCATCTGGGCTTCCAGCACGGCCATACTGGCGTAATTCTCAGACGCGATCAGCACAATGGAGTTGCGCTGCCGCTCGTTTTCTTGCTCGATAGCCCGGGCGACCTCCGGGTCCTTTTCCGCTACTCGGGACATTGGTCCTCCTCTCGATCCGCTCCAACCGGCGGCGCAGGTCTCACTTCTACCCACCTCTCAATCGGGGCAACGGAAGAGGGACTGCGGCGCGTTTGGTCGCGGCCAAGGTAGTGTATCCTCGGCCCGAAAGCGTGTCAACGACGCCCGGCCGCAGGGCAATCGCGTCTTGAATTGGACTACTGACACCCCGCCCTTCCCACCTGGGGTGACCACCCCTTACCATAATCCTTAATCCCTGCCGGAATCCCGTCCCGGTCCAAATCCCTAATCCGCCGCCCAGGTAAGATAAGTGCAAAGTCCCGGAGGTGTCCATTAAGTGTTGACGCAGCATCCAACTCGTCATTCCCGCCCCTCCCTCGTCATTCCCGCTTTCGCGGGAATCCACCGCCCCGGTTATGGAGGTTTGCCAACCCCGGGCAGACGGCGAGAATCAGACAACTTCGCAATCATCCTGGCCGCCCAGGCCCCATGTACCAAAATGGCCCACAATTTCCCTGAAATAAAATCTCCAGCTTCAGAACACCCGAATGTGTGCCATCGACTATATCCAAAATCTAGTGGAGCAAACCAACCGGCGCCATGAGTCCTGGCTCTGAAATTAACGGGTTGCGGTCCCGGGTCCGCGCCCTCAAACGTAAACTGGCCCATCCGTTGGCGGAACTCCACCTCCAATGCATGGCCGATGAGCTATGTTTGGAGTGGACCTGCGCCCAGGCAGACCGCCAACCCTTTCCCAACTCTCAAGCCTTTGTCATCCGGGTCGCCGGCTCCGGTTACCGTCTGCATACCTTCACGGCCGTCGTCCGCTACCTGGAACGCTGCCGCGCTCAAAACCAACCTCCCGACCCTCGGGATCTGCTCCAGACCCTGCTGCCCTGGACCCCATCGCCGTAGGGGCAACCCTTATGGTTGCCTATTCTGGCCGTGAATAGGTTAAGATGCGATTGCCCTGCACCCGGCCGCCCCCGTGGGCTTCCAAATCTTCGCAATCTTCGTATGAACTGTGACTTCTTTGATTCAAAGATGGTCATAATTGGAGAATCAGGGCCATCCCGGAATCGCATGAATCCCAGTTCAGACAATAACTCCCATAATCGAAAGTGCTGGAGACTGAGGTAAGGCGAATTGCGTCTGATAATCCGCTCATGTAAAGTAATTTCCCGGCTGGCCGCCGTGGCACCGGGGAGGCCGAAACAGGCCGACACAATGGTATGCAGGAGGGGGAATGTCTTCCGACCGGGAACCATCGACCACCCGTGAATTCATAGACGCTTTGCTGAGTCCCAACCGGCTCGCGGCAGCGGACCCCTTGGTGATCTTCAGCTTCTGTCCAATCAACATCCATGAGACGGTTGCCGACATTGGGTGCGGCCCCGGCTTCTTCACGGTCCCCCTCGCCAAGTCGCTGATAAACGGAAAGCTATATGCCCTGGATATCGACGAGGAGATGGTCGCGGCCTGTCAGCAGAGAGTCTTGGATGCCCGGATGGGCAATGTGGAAGTCTTGCAATGCGGTGAGTACGATTTCCCGGTGGAGCCTGAATCGTTGGACGGTGCGTTCGTGGCTTTCGTAGTCCACCACAGCCCGGACCGGCCCCGGTTCCTCAGCGCGGTGCGGGACCTGGTCTTGCCCAAGGGATGGTGCGTGGTACTGGAGTGGTACAAGAAGGAGACCGAGTCCGGCCCTCCCCTTGGACACCGGCTGGACCCCGAAGAACTCGTGCAACTCGCCAGGGGCGCAGGGTTCAGAAGCCTGGGTTGGCGCGACCTTAACGGCGAGCAATACATGGTGACCTTCCGCCGCAGTTAGTCCAGGGGCTGGCCCCCCGGCGGGACCACCGGCAGCAGGATGTGAGAGGGACGGCGGGCGTCGTGAAATACGCTATTTTGCGCTGGCAGCTTGACCGCGGACTCAGCCGGGTTATCCCCTGTGTTCCCGTTCACGTCGAACCTGGGGAAGTTGCTGGAGGATATGTCTAGCCGGATGCGGTGCCCTTTCACAAACAGGTTGCTGGTCGGGAATAGCTGGATCGCTACTTGATAGATTTCCCCGGGTTCCAGCAGTTTCGGACTCTCCCACGACTCCCTGAATTTCGCCCGCAAAATTCCGTCGGTCAAGTTCAGCGCGTACCCTTCGGGATAATCGGGTGAGGGCGGGTAGACGTCCAGCAATTTGGCCGTGAAGTCTGTATCCTTCGCCGTCGACGAGATCCAGAGCTTCACGGAAAGAGGCCCCGTGACTTCCACGTCCGCCGCCAGATGCTCAGTTTGGAACACCAGAACGTCGCCGCGAGAGGCCAGCGGCAGGTAGGGTGGCTCGGAGCCGTAGAATTCGGTTGATTCCCGCTGGTCGAACCCTCCCGCTCCCATGATTGGCAAACCGGAGGAAATGTTGCCCCCGACGGTGGGCGCCGGGTGGTTTGGGTCGAACAAGTAGGTCGACACACCGTGCTCTTCCGTAGGAGTCCCGGTCGAGAGCCGCCCGCCGGGCAGCAAATAGAAAGGAGTCTCCGAGACTCGTTCCAGAGGCCACGCCGGCTCCTCACGCCACCGTCCCCCGTGGTCCAACCGCCGTTCCGCGTTGCGCTTGCCCGAACCGCCTCCCATGATGAACAGCTTGACGGGGTATTCAGGGTCCGCCGACTCACCTTGGCCCTTCAGGTGGTGGTCGAAGAACCGGAGCCGGATATGGTTGAAGTCTTCGTCCAGGTTTCCGTCGAGCGTAGATTGGGGGCCGAAGTCGGCGTCTCCGGAATAGGTGACCGAGCGCTGGCCGTGGGTCCACGGGCCCATTATCAACGAAACCGGCCCCTTCTTCATGGCTGAGAGCGCGGCGTAGTTGTCGGTTGTGCTACGCGCATAGGGGTCGTACCAGCTACCCATGTGGACCTGGGGCACGTCGGAGAACTCGGAGTAGTGGGCCTCGGCGCATAGCCCAATCTGTTTCCAGTAATCGTCGAAATTCTCGTGCCGCCAGATCTCCAGTAGGTAGCTCTCGTAGTCGGGAGTCCACTTCAACGGCGAGTGCTCCGGCCTCCAGGGCAGCCGCCGGAACCAATCTTGGATGCTCTGGCTCTCCAGAGCGGCCTTGAGTACCAGTGGGTCTTCCTGTACTTCCGGGCTGTCCAGGGCTTGGCGGTAGGCCCAGGTGACCTGGCGAAGCTCGAATGCGCCGCCGTTGCGGCAACCGCTAAGGAAAGCGTTGGAGAAGCCGCCGCAGTCCAACCACATGCAACCCAGGTGCGGAGGGTTCAGGCTGGCCAGGGCAGCCTGGGTATGGGCAGCGTAGGAGGTGCCGTAGGTCCCGACCTTACCCGCACACCATGATTGTTCCCCGATCCATTCGACGGTGTCGAAGCCGTCTTCGCCCTCATTGACGTACTTGCTGAACCCACCCTGGGAGGCGAACCGGCCCCTGGTGTCCTGGACCACGGTTGCGTAGCCCCTGGTGGCGAAGAACGCCGCTTCGAGCACCCGGGCCTCGGTGGACTTGTTATAGGGAGTACGTTCCAATAGCACTGGAAACGGGCTGTCCAAAGGACGCCCGTCTCGGGCGGGACGGTGGATGTCGGCCATCAGTACGATGCCGTCACGCATTTGCACGGGCACATTGGTCTCGGTGTGTACCTCGTAGACCACCTGAGAAGAGCTATCCGTTTGCGCCATTTCTACCTCGAAGTCCTTCTTATACAGCGTCAATTGCTGCACCCGGCTTTGGGTCTTTGGCGGGCTCCACGAAGGCCCCGTCAAGCCTGGTCCCGTCGCTGGTGGTGGTGCTGACCAGATCAACTAACATTGGGACCGCCCCTCCGCCACATGTTTCCCTGGCTACGATTTTAGTAGCCGGAGAGCCGTGGTGGCCCCATTTTAGGCATCGCCGGGTATCGGCGCAACAACGGATGCGAGCGCTCCTCGTAGCCACCGTTGTTGACACTCAAATCGGACCGCCTCTATAGTTAGGCGCAAGCACTGGTAGTGTTGAGGAGGTCTCTGTGGCGGCTAACGACTATGACGTTTTGGTGATTGGCGCAGGTCTCGCCGGCATGACGGCGGCGATGTACGCCTCTAGGTACGGTATGCGCACCGGCTTGGTCGAGCGGATGATGGGCGGGGCGCAGATCATCAACCTCGAAAGGATAGAAAACTTCCCCGGCTTTCCCCAGGGCGTTGCCGGTGCGGAGCTTGGTCCTTTGGTACAGGAACAGGCCATGGATGCCGGAGCCGAGTTCATCATGGGTGAGGTGGCCTCCATCTCCCGCGACGCCGACTTCAAGATGGTGGAGACAGACGCCGGCGGGTACCGGGCCAAGGCCGTAATCGTGGCCGCCGGCTCCAACCTTCGCCAACTCGGCATCCCCGGAGAAGAGGAGATGTTCGGGCGTGGGGTTTCCCACTGCGCGACCTGCGACGGCCCGCTCTACATGGGGCAGGTGGTGGGCGTCGTCGGCGGTGGAGATTCAGCGGCGGACGAAGCGCTTAGCCTCACCGAATACGTCGACAAGGTCCTCCTGTTCCACCGGAGGGACCAGTTGAGGGCGCACCGGGCGGTCCAGGAACGCTTACACTACCACCGGAAAATTGAGGTTGTCTGGAACACGGTGGTGGAAGAAGTCTTGGGAGAGGACACCGTAAGCGCTGTCAAGACCAGGAACGTGATTACCAACATCGAAAACACCGTCAGTCTTACCGGGCTGTTCGTTTACGTGGGGCTGGAACCCAACTCGTCCCTGGTAAGCAACCTGGTCCAGGTGGACAACGCCGGGCACATCCCGGTCAACATCTCCATGGAGACCCAGGTAGCCGGACTGTACGCGGTGGGTGACATCCGGCAGAACTCGGCTTCCCAGTTGGCGTCGGCCGTGGGAGACGGCGCAACCGCCGCGATTTCGGCCTTTAATTTTGTCCGGAGTAGAAACTGGTAGCGGTCAAAGGAGACTGGCGAGGCCGCGCCGTTATCACCTAAGCCGTCATCACTTAATGAATAGGAGGGAGCTATGGACCTGGTAGAGGAACAGCTACGCAATAGCAAGGTTATCGCCGTCGTAGGCTTATCCGACAACCCGGACCGGGACAGCCACCGGGTTTCCAAGTACATGCAGTCCCAGGGGTACCGGATCATTCCCGTAAACCCCATGATCGAAGAAGCCCTGGGGGAGAAGAGCTATCCCGACCTGAAATCGGTGCCGGAGCCCATCGACATGGTCGACGTCTTCCGCCGCTCCGAGTTGGTAGCTCCCGTGGTGGACGAGGCCATCGAGGTCGGAGTCAAGTACATCTGGATGCAGGACGGAGTCATCAACGAGGAGGCGGCGGCAAAGGCCGAGGCCGCTGGAATCCCCGTTGTTATGGATGATTGAACGCTCCGAGTCCATCGCCGCCGGTTCGGCGGCCAGCAGGCCAACAACAACCCCACGACGTAATCCAATAGCAAATGGCATATCCGGTGAAGAGGCCCGTCCAGGGCCTCTTCGGGTCCCAATACAGACGCCCACGGAGTGGAAGCATGGGAAGACTGGACGGCAAAGTCGCGATCATCAGCGGTGGAGCACGGGGTCAGGGAGCCACCGAGGTCAGGTTCTTGGCCAGGGAAGGGGCTAAAGTGGTTTTCGGGGACATCCTCGATGAAGAGGGGATGAAGCTCGAGGCCGAGGTTAGAGAACTGGGAGGCGAGGTAAGCTTCGTCCACCTCGACGTGACCGATGAGGCCCAATGGCAGGCTGCGGTGCAAACCACGGAAGACCGCTACGGTAAGCTGGACATCCTGGTCAATAACGCCGGAATACTCATCCGCAAAGGACTGGAAGACACTACGGTCGAGGACTGGGACCGCATAATGGACATCAACGCCAAGGGGGTCTTCCTTGGTTCCAAGAGCGCCATCCCTGCTATGCGCCGCGCCGGAGGAGGTTCAATCGTCAACATTTCCTCCACGGCGGGCTTGGTGGGTAGCCCCGACGGCTCTCCCAGCTACACCGCGACCAAAGGCGCGGTTAGACTTCTGACCAAGGCGACCGCCGTCCAATATGCTAAGGAGAACATCCGCTGCAACTCGGTGCATCCCGGTCCTATAGACACTCCGATGATCCAGGACACCCTGAACGACCCGTCGAGGCTGGAGCAGCGTATGCGGCGTCTCCCGCTGGGCCGGGTCGGAACTACTGAGGATATCGCTTACGGTGTGCTCTACCTGGCATCGGATGAATCATCCTTCGTCACGGGCAGCGAGCTTGTGATAGACGGGGGAACGACGGCGGCCTAGAAGGTGAGCGGACTGGCGTACTGCGCTGGGCCGAACTGGGCCGGAGGACGAGGAAGGCTGTGACAACTCAAGGAGAATTGGCGGCCAGACTGAGACAATTGGGAATCCGGTTGACTCCCCAGCGGTTGGCCATCGCGGAGGTCGTGATCAACTCCGGCGACCACCCATCGGTCAAAGACGTCTATGAGCGGGTCAAAGCCTTCTTCCCATACGTCACACTGGCCACCGTCTACTCAACTCTAGACGTGCTGGAACGCGCCGCGATCGTGAGGGAACTCCCCTTCCAGCGGCAGTCCCGCTATGACGCCAACCTTTCACCCCATGCCAACCTGGTCTGCGTCGGCTGCGGCACCGTGGTTGACGCCGATGTGGGGCAGAACATGGTAGCCGAACTTCGGAACATCCTCGAAGGCGAGTCCGACTTTGAAGTGGCCGCGCAACGGGTGGACTTCTACGGCTGGTGTTCCGGCTGCACCCCTGCCTACGGCGCGCCGGAGGCAACCACTTAGGACGCGGCTCAGCCCACTACAGGTTTTCTATGTCCACCGGCTCTATTGGCCCGGCGGCCACGAAGCCGAACACCCGAGAGTAGAAATAGAGTTCAGCGTCCAGCGCCCGCTTGATGTTTTCTGCCCTGCGAAAGCCGTGCTGTTCCCCTTCGAAGGGCAGGTAGGCCGTCGGCAACCCTCTCGACAACACCGCTTGATACATCTTCTCTGCCTGGTCCGGCAGCACGATTCGGTCCTCCAGCCCCTGGAAGAAAATCAGCGGACATGACAGCCCCTCGGTGTGGTGTATCGGCGACCGCTCCCGATACAGGTCCTGCCTTTCCGGGTAAGGTCCTATAAGGTTGTCGAGATAGCGCGATTCGAACTTGTGAGTGTCTGTTGCCAGGCCCTCCAGGTCGCTTACGCCATAGTAGCTCGCCCCGGCCCTGAACACATCGCGGAATGTCAGGGCCGCCAAAGTCGTGAATCCCCCGGCGCTGCCGCCGTCGATGGCCAGACGGTCTGCGTCAGCTAGCCCTTGCTCCACGAGGTAGCGGGCGGCGTTGACGCAGTCGTCCACGTCCACGATCCCCCACTGGCCTTCAGCCTTTCCCTGTACGCTCTCCCGTAGCCGGTGCTGCCTCCGTAGTTGACGTCGATCACCGCGATGCCCCGGCTGGTCCAGTACTGGATTTGCAGGTCCAGCGCCGTTGAGGTTGCCCCGGTAGGTCCCCCGTGGCTCTTGACCAGCAGGGGAGGCCGTTCTCCCGGTGGGGCGGTGTAGTCGCCGTTGATTGGAGGGTAGTAGAAAGCGTGGGCGGTCAGGCCGTTCTCCGTCGGGAACTCGATGGGCTGGGCAGGCGAGAGGTACCGGGAGTCGACGGACACGTTGGAAGCCATGCGTAACGCTTCCATTCCGCCTGTCGCCAGGTCGAGTCTGACCACCGACATGGGTTCGGTGGCCGACCCGCCAACGAAGACCGCGACGCCTTCGCTGACTCGCAGATCGCCTCCTATGCCCATCTCCGTATATGGAGAATCCAGCTTTTTAAACTCGCCTGTACCGGGGTCGATCGACGCCAAACCCCACACCCCGTCCCGCGAGTAGGAGGATATGATTTTGCCTCCCGGCTCGAAGCCGTAGGTCGCGTTGCCCAGGTTGAACCGCGGATTCCCGAACTCGGCATCCATCAGACACACGGCCTCAGTTACCTGGCCCCGCCAACGGTAGATGTTGAACCAGCCGGTGCGGTCGGAGGTGAAATAGAGGGCGCCGTCGGGAGACCACTCCGGTTGAAAGACCGATTCTTCCAGCCCGCCCGCCACCAGTACCGAGCCATCAAGGCTGCCGTCCTGCTTGATTTCGGCTACCCATAGTTCGGTGCCATCCCAGGGCATGTTGGGGTGGTCCCAGCTAAGCCACGCCAGGTGCGACCCGTCGGGGCTAACGCGCGGTGAGGCGGAGAAATCCGACCCCGATACCAGCACCGTTCCGGCATCGCCGCCATTGAGAGGAAGGGCCGCCACAGTATTGCCCGGATCGCCGCCTCCCGTGTGGTCTTCGCGTATACATACCATCCGTCCCCTAGCCCCGTCTACCACACCATCGGCGTAACGGATTTCTACGTTCGGGGTGACAGGATGCGGCTCAGCACCGGGCTCCTGGCGGTAGACGCGCTGGTCGCTGAAGTTGCAAAAGTAGACCGTGCCGCCAGAGACCCAATATGCGCCGCCTCCGTACTCGTGCACCCTGGTCCTGACGTTGAAGGGGCCGGGGGTGAAGTCGGACATGGTCCCATCGGGACTCATGCGAACGATCACGTTCCGGCCACCCTCGGAGGGACGCGATTCGATCCAGTAGATGTCATCGCCTTCCAGCGTGGGATGGCTGAGTCCGATAGTGCCTGACACGATCAAGTCCGACGTGATAGGACTTTTCCATGAGCCGTAGGGAGCTTCAGTTGGAGTGGTCATTGGGTCGATTCCCCATTTCCTGGCCGGTCAAAGGCGGCCATTGCGATATAGGATACCAGCGCCTAGTATAAGGCAGTTCTGTCTCTCCCCACCATCGCGCGTCAACCCACGTTCTCCCACAGAATACCACTGACGGAATACCACTGAGAGGAAGCTTCATGTTCAAGATCGGCATTGATGTCGGCGGCACATTTACCGACTTCGTAGTCGTCGAAGACGGCCAAAGTCCGCGTTACTTCAAGACCCCGTCTACGCCCCAGGACCCTTCGGAAGGGGTCATGGTCGGTCTGGAAGACGTTGCCGCGGGGTTTGAACTGCCGCTTCGGGAACTCCTGGACTCCACGGAGTTGGTGATCCACGGGACAACCGTGGCAACCAATACCCTGGTTGAGCGCAAGGGAGCCCGGGTTGGTCTGATTACCACAGAGGGGTTCCGCGACTTGCTGGAGATGCGGGAGGGATTGAAGGAGGACCGGTGCAACCTCCGCATGACCCCCCTTGCCCCGCTGGTTCCCCGCTACCTCCGCCTCGGGGTCACCGAGCGGGTCAAGTCCGACGGGAGTGTCCACACGCCCCTGGACCTGGGCGACCTCGACCGCGTGCTGGATGCACTGGAAGAAGAGGACGTCGAGGCACTGGCGGTCTGCTTTCTGTTTTCCTACCTTAACCCGGCCCACGAGCAGATGGCGGGGGAGCGTGTCCGGGCCAGGTTCCCCGGAATCTACACATCGCTATCCCAGGAGATAATCCCCCAGATCAAGGAGTTCGACCGGCTCAGCACCACGGTCATCAACTCCTACGTCGGGCCGGTGTTTAGCCAATACCTGAGCCGTCTCCGGCAGCGGCTCGACCCATACCGGCGGGTCCGCGACGTGCTGATCATGCAGTCCAACGGCGGTGTTGCGCCAATTGAAGAGTCGATGCGCCAGTCGGTGCGGGCGATACTGTCCGGCCCGGCTGGCGGAGTAAACGCCGTGGCCGCACTGGGACAACAGTTGGGCCAAGCAAAGACCATCGCATTTGACATGGGCGGCACCAGCACCGACATCTCCCTGGTGGAACAGGGAGTTCCCCACGTGACCAACGAGAAGTTTGAGGCCGGCTGGAAGATCGCGGTGCCTATGATTGATATCCACACCCTAGGCGCTGGTGGAGGGAGCATCGCCCGCGTGGATGAAGGGGGGATTCTTCACGTGGGGCCTGATAGCGCCGGAGCCGACCCGGGCCCGGCTTGCTATGGGAAAGGCGGCAATGACCCCACGGTGACCGACGCCAACCTGGTCCTGGGCTACCTGGACCCACAGAACTTCCTGGGCGGAAGGGCGGAGCTAAACGCGGATTTCGCCGAGAAGGCGATGGAGGAGCGCATTGCCGGTCCTCTGGGCATTTCGACCGTCGAGGCGGCTTATGGTGTAAGCAGACTGGTTTCCACCGCAATAGCCGAGGGAATCAGGCTCATGTCGGTGCAGCGGGGTGTGGACCCCAGGGAATTCTCGATTATGGCTTTCGGGGGCGCATCGGGCCTGCAGGCGGGACAGATCGCCCGCCAACTCCAGGTCGAGAAGGTGTATATCCCCGCGGCGCCGCCGGTGTTATCGGCCTTCGGAATGCTTTCCACGGACCTGAAATACGACTTTTCCCGGTCGTACCCGGCCAGCCTCAGCACCATTGACCTGGGTCAAGTCCGAACCATCATTGCGGGACTGGAAGCCCAAGGCCGCGACAAATTGAAGGAACAGGCGGTGTTCGTCGAAGAGGTGGAGGTGTTGGCCGCGGCTGACATGCGTTACCTAGACCAGGTCTACGAGGTCACGGTCCCATTGCTTGATCTGGAACAGAGTGACGGCGCGTTTTTGGCAGAGTGGGAGTCCAATTTCCACCGGCGGTACCAGGAATTGTTCTCCTACCGCCAGCAGGACCAGGAGGTGCGGTTGGTAACCCTGCGGGCGACAGTCTCGGGCCGGCTTCCCCGGACCGCCATGCCCGAGTCCCTGCCACTACAGGGTGTTGCCGAGGCGAAACGCATGCGGCGATGCTATTTCGCCACATGGCTGGACGTCCCGGTCTATGACATAGACAGCCTTTCCCCCGGTGCGGAGATCAAAGGCCCGGCGATACTTGAAGCCGATTTCACCACCGTCGTCGTGGAGGCAGGAGACCGAGTTTCCATGGACCGCATGGGCGGCCTCGAGATATTGACCGGCGCGCTGCCCACTCGGAAGAGGCTGCGGCCCTGGAAACCGGGGAGAGCCAACGCCCTGACCCGATAACGCTGGCGGTAATCGAGCATCGTTTGGAGTCGATAGCAAGGGAGATGACCGAGGTGATGCTCCGGACCTCGATGTCTCAGATACTAAACTCCAGCCGGGACTTCTCCACCGCCATTCTGGACGCCGAATGCCAATTGGTCGCTCAAGGAGAAGGAATCCCGGTTCACATCAGCGCCCTTCCAGTGGCGGGAGCCGCGGTGAGGGATTACTTCGGGGAGGATGTCTCCGACGGCGACCTCTTCATCCTGAACGATCCCTACTTCGGCGGCAGCCACCTGCCTGACATAACCATCATCTGGCCCGTTTTCTATGAACGAACGCTCCTGTTTTACGGAGTGAACCGCGCCCACCATAGCGACGTGGGCGGCGGCACCCACGGCGGATACAATCCCGCAGCAAGCGAGATTTTCCAGGAGGGACTGCGGATACCCCCGCTCAGGCTCTACGACAAGGGCGAACCTCGGAACGACCTGCTTCAAATGCTGTCCGCCAACGTCCGCCAACCTGAAAACTTCCTCGGAGACCTTAGCGCCCAGATCGGCTCGGTGATGATCGCCGCCCAGCGGATAGAGGCGTTGCTACGGAGCTACGGGCCACCGCGGCTGCTATCGGCGGTGACCGATATCCTAGCCGCTACCGAGACCCAGGTACGGAATTTCATATCCAGTTGGCCGGACGGGGTTTACCGTGGAGAATCGCTGGTAGACGATGACGGCTTCGACAACAAGCTAGTACCCATAAGAGCGGAAGTGACAATTGCCGGGGACTCGATGACCATCGACCTTGGCGAGTCCAGTCCCCAGGTTACCGGGTTCATCAACAGCGCCTACGCCAATACCAGGTCCTTGGCCCACGCCGCCATCATGTACCTGGCCCCGGCGGACATTGCCCGCAACGAGGGCTCCATGCGGCCAGTGCGGGTGATTGCTCCCAGAGGGCTGGTGGTCAACGCCAACCCTCCCGCGCCGGTGTGCATGAGCACCAACCACTGCGCCGAAGAGATCATTGAAGCGGTGTTCCAGGCCCTTGCCCCGGCGGTCCCTCATGCCGTGTCGGCTGGGTTCTCCCGGCGGCTGCGATACGCGATAACGGGAACCGATCCCCGCACCGGACGGCGCTTCATCTGGCATTTCTTTCTGGCTCGCGGAGGAGGTGGGGCGTCCCAGGGTTACGACAGTTGGACCGGCGTGGGTGAGGTAAACGTGGCGGGAGGAATACGATCACCCAGCATCGAGGTGACCGAGGAGCGGTTCCCCTTCTTCATCCGGTGTCACGAACTGCGGCCCGATTCCGGTGGAGCCGGGCAATGGCGCGGCGGTCTGGGCGCGGTCTGCGACCTCGTGTACGAAGGTGGGGACACAGCGCTGCTAAACACGGCAGGCGACGGTGTGATTGTACCGCCGTTTGGACTGTTCGGTGCAGGGCCGGGTCTTCCTCATACCTACAAGATCGTATTCAACCACTCCGAAAGGGTTCTGGGTTCCAAAGAAACGGGCGTAGCCGTCAACCCCGGTGACCGGATCGTATGTTTATCTTCCGGCGGCGGAGGCTTCGGCGACCCGGCGACGCGCGACCAGTTGGCCCGGGACTGGGACCTGAGGAACGGCTACGTGACGGGGTGATAAGTTAGTCTGAGTCAAGACCAAGTCTGGAGTATAATGTTGACATGCTGACTAGTAGACCAATATCCTTGTCATGAGGGGTGGAATGCCGGGTTGCGCGGCAATTGTCTGCATGGGCCCAATATATCATGGCAAAGGCCCTGTACCAAGGAACTCATCATTACAAAGATTTCGGACTACTAGGTCTACGAGTCAAAGGCTGGTTGCCTAGGAATCCGACTATTCGGACGCTGGTGTCGATTATCTGTCCAGCCTCGGCATCCGCGTGATGGACTGTACGACTGCCACAGCGGAGATTGACCGTCCAACTCCCTAGGCCGCCGCAGTCACCTGGTTTGCCGATCCTACTCCTCCGCCACGACATAATTTCGCAGTGTGCCGATGCCACTGATTTCCACCTCGATGGTATCTCCGGGGAACATGTCGCCGTCTGCGCCCTGAGTGCCCATCCACAGCACGTCTCCGGGATAGAGCGTGGCGTATTTGCTCAGCTCGTGTATCCAGGTGGCGGTGTCCCAGATCTGGTCAGCGGAAGAAAAGTCTTCCCAGACCGTCCCGTTGTGGCGTACGACTATACGGAACCCCTTGGGGTCAAGGCCGGTTACGATCCACGGCCCCATGGGTTTCCAGGTGTCGCAGTTCTTTCCCCGGAACATAGTGCGGTCGGCTTGCTGCCAGGGCCGTTGGCTGATGTCGTTACCGATGGTATAGCCGAACACGTAGCCGAAGGCTTCGCTCACGGGTACGTTGCGGCCCTTCTTCCCGATGACCACCGCGAGTTGTCCCTCCGGCTGCACCGCCCCGGAGGAATCATGGGGGACAACTATGTGCTCCTCGGGGCCGATGATGGCGTGGACCGAGCGGTAATTCGGTGAGGGCCTGTCAGGGTAGGAAGGGGGCGATCCACGCCGCGCGGCCATTCCCTCCACATGGCCCCGGTAGTTGGGACCCGCGGCGTAGAGCATGGGCGGTTTCAAGGGGGCCAGCAGTTTCACCTGGTCCAAAGAGTAGACATGGTTGGTCACCGCATAGTCCGTTAACGGGTCTCCCCAGACTTCCGTCACCTGACCGTCCTCGACGATACCGAAGCTGGTCTTTTCCCCAGTCTGAAACTTACACCAGATCATATTCTCATCCCCTAAAGGAACGGCTTCGCCGAAGGGGCAAGCATGTGGCTTGCAAAGTTTCGGCCAGACGCATTATAGCCCCGCGCCCATAACCGGGAAAGAAGGCATAGGCCCGGTTGCAGAGGCGTCCCTTCAACGCTATATTCGTGGCTACGGTTTTGCCTCGAACAACGAAATCAAAAATGGAGCCCTATTGCGCGGCCCTAACCGCCAGGCTCACTCAGGGGAGATTGCATGCCAGACCTGGCGCTAGAAGACGTCAAGGTCCTGGACCTTACTCATCACGTCGCCGGTCCCTATTGTACCAAGCTGCTGGCCGACTACGGCGCGGACGTGATCAAGGTTGAACGTCCGGGTCTGGGAGATAGCGCCCGAGGGATGGGCCCGTTCCCGGGAGATGTTCCCCACCGGGAAAAAAGCGGCATTTTCCTGCACCTAAACACCAACAAGCGCGGCATCACCTTGGACCTCAAGAGCCGTGCCGGGGCCAACGTGGTAATGCGGCTCGTCCGGGAAGTGGATATTGTGGTCGAGAACTTCCGGCCCGGCACCATGGAGCGCTTTGGGCTTGGTTTCGATGCCCTTCATGCCGTCAACCCCAGCCTGGTGGTGACGTCCATCTCCAACTTTGGGCAGACCGGCCCCTACCGCGACTTCCGCAGCGCCGAGATCATGGTCTATGGCATGGGCGGAGAGATGTACTCTACCGGGCTGGACGAGGGTGAACCGGTCAAGCTGGGTGTGAACATGCACCTCTATCAGGGCGGGGGAGTTGCTTCCGTCGCCACCATGGGCGCTCTCTTCGCCTCCAGGCTCCAAGGAATCGGGCAGCATGTGGATGTGTCGTTGATGGAGACACAGGTAGGTTCCATAGACCGCCGGATGAGTATGCTCCTGACCTACCAATACACGGGAGAGGTTACGGGGCGTTCTCCGCTGCGGACCGCGGGTTATCCCAGCGGCGTCTACCCCTGTGCCGACGGCTATTTCCAGATCGCCGGCTCCAGAAACTATTTTCCGCGAGCCGTAAGCATGATGGGTCACCCAGACTTTCTGCAGGACCCCAAATGGCACACACCCGAGGCCCAGTTGGACCCGGAGCTGCAGGAAGAATTCGAGCCCATGTTTCTGATGTGGACCTTGGAACGGAGCAAATATGAAGCATGGCATACGGCTCAGGAATGGAGAGTCCTGAGCGCGCCCCTGAACACTATGGAAGACCTGGCACACGATCCAGAGTTCTTGCGCCGGGATGCGATTGCCGAGATCTACCACCCTGAAGCAGGCCCGTTGAAGTATCCTGGACGGCCTTTCGTCATGTCCGAGTCCCCCTGGACCGTGCGCCGTCCCGCGCCGCTGCTGGGAGAGCACAACCAGGAGGTGCTTTCCGGGATGGGATACACGCGGGAAGACCTGGTCCGGTTGAGGTCGCAGGGCGTGATATAGGTCCTAGTTTCTCAAGAAGGAGTTGGCGTGGCTAACCTACCCCTGGAAGGCATCCGGACACTTGACATAACAGTCGTTTGGGCTGGGCCGTACTGCACGTCGTTCCTGGCGGATCTGGGCGCAGAGGTGCTCCGCGTCGAGACTGTCAACACCTTCGTCCCTCTGGGGCGCGGTTCCATGGCACACCCGACGGAGGCTATGCTCAAGTCGCTTGGTTCCTTCGCTGGTGGCACTCCGGACCGGCTGCCTGGTAAACGGCCCTGGAACCGGTTCCCGCTGTTCAACGCCCACGCCCGCAACAAGAAGAGCGTTACCCTGGACCTGCTGCGTCCAGGCGGTATGGACATTTTCAAGAGGCTGGTCAAGATCAGCGACGTCTTCGTGGAGAACAACCCCACCGAGACGATGGAAAAACTGAGAATATCCTACTCGCTGCTCAAGGAGGAGAACCCCGAGATTATCATGCTCCGGATGCCTGCCTATAGCAACGACGGCCAATATCAGAACTACCGGGCCTTCGGTCTCCACATCAAGGGTGTTGTCGGTCATACCCTGCTCCGCGGCTACGAGGACATGGACGCCACGGCCAACAGCAGCGTCCTCATGTCCGACGCCACCGCCGGGACCCAGGGCGCATTCGCCGTGATGGCGGCCCTGCACTACCGCAACCGGACAGGCAAGGGGCAGTTGATTGAACTCTCCCAGGCGGAGAACGTACTACCATTCATGGGACAGGCGTTCCTCGATTATTCGATGAACCAACGGAGCGCTAGCACCATCGGTAACCGCCATCCCTCCGCGGTGCAGGGCTGTTACCCGTGCCGAGGGAACGACCGTTGGGTGACCATCACCATCTTTGGAGACCGGGATTGGGAGTCCTTCATGCGGGTCTTGGGATATCCTGAATGGAGCGGTGCCCCGAAGTTTGCTGATTCCTTCACCCGCTACCGGCATCAGTCCGAGATTGATCGCTACATCGCGGAATGGACGAGCCAGCGAGACCCTTATTGGGTAACGCACCTGCTTCAGGAAGTGGGCATAGCCGCCGGGCCTGTTCTTGACCAGCGGGACGCTTATGCAGACCCTCATCTGGAGCACCAGGGCATTTTCGAGGAGGTGACCCAGGAAGACGCGGGGACTCACCGCTACCCCGGAACGCCCTACAAGATGTCCGAGTTTCCCATGCGTATCCGGCGCGGCCCAGTGCGGTTGGGGGAGGATAACGAATACGTCTACAAGACCCTGCTGAACTATTCCGATGAAGAGTACGCCGAATTTGAGAGGCAAGGGCACATCGGGATGGACTACGCGGAGGACGTTCCTTAACTGAGTCACCGCACCGAACTGCGCACCTGGTTAGAAAAGCTCGGATATCTCCCGTTCCAGTTGCTCCTGGGGAGTCTCCGACGTGTGGAACGTGCGTGAGACTGGCCCCCGGCTAAGCTGCTCGTAGGACTCGGCCGAACCATATTCCCGGGTGCGGACCACCACCGGCATGGGCACGGCGTGTCCGAATATCAATGCCTGTTGCTTCGCCTCCAGCCGTGACAGCACCGTTCTTAGCTGACGGCTTCCAGAAGTGCCCGACAAGACCGCCTCGATGTCCCGGTCGTTGTCCAGGAGGCAAGTAAGGCGCGTCCCGACCTGGCTCATCACTTCGGCGTCGATGCCACTGGGCCTCTGATCGATGACCATGAGTGTCACGTTGTATTTTCGCAGCTCTCTGGCGATGGTGCCAAAGATGGTATGGCCCGCCACAGCCGGGCTAAGAAATTTGTGGGCCTCTTCGATGACGATCACTAACGGCCTGGGGTCTCGGCCGTGACCACCTTCGGCCTCTTCCTTTCGTTCAACGTACCTGGCGTGGATCCGCCGCGAAAGCAGGTTGGTCACCAGCATATACGCGGTCAGGTCCCGGCCATACCTGCCGAATTCCAACACCACGTGCTGGCCCCTTTCCAGGTGCTCGATGATCCGCTCCGCCGCGTCGCCGTTGCCGCTCTCGACCAGGAAGCCGAAGCGCTTGAGCCGGGTCAGCCGGTTGTACAACGCTCCCAGGGCGGCGGACTGTACCTGGATTTCGTTCGCCAACTCGAACACGGATTCCCGCCCTTCGTATTCCAGGAATGTCCGCATCCACTCGCGCCGGCCAAACCTCTGCTGAAGGTTGAAAGCTGCGGACGCGGCCACGTCCGACAGGTTCAGAGTCTCCCGCAGCATCTCGATGTCCTCGGGTTCGATGTCCCCGTAGCCGATCCGCACCACGTCGTCAATAGACGATCTGCGCCTGCGCGAGCTCTCCTCGTCCAGGGTGAAAGTAGACACACGAGACGGGAATAACTGTTTGAGGCCCTTTACGAAGCGTTGGCCCTCGGCGTCGGCGGCGCCCCAGCCGTACTCGCTGTGCATGTCGAAGATCAGCGAGGAAGCCTCGCCGCCTTGAAGGATGCCCACCAGGAGCAGCCGGGTAAGGAAGGTCTTGCCCGTGCCGCTCTTGCCGAATACTCCGATGGAGCGCCGGACTAACTCCCCCACGTCCAAGCAGAGCTTGTGCTCCATGTCCAGCGGGTTGCCGATCCAGAAGTGCCGCCGGTCTTCAGCTCCAAAGATAAGCTCAACGTCCCGTTGCGACGCTACCTGCGCCATGGAGAAGTGGGGAGGGATGGTCTTGGCGGCCGTGGGTGGCTCCGTCGCGTCCCCCATAACACTTGGCATAATTAGCTGGGGCAACACCGAGATCGTGCCATAGGCTACAGTCCCGGCCACAACCTGAGCGATCAAAGGGTCGTCCACCAAGCCGGGGGTGTGCTTCAATCTGGGGTCGGAGGTACCCAGGGCCACATCGGTAACGACGCCGAAAAACCGGTTGCTGCTGCCCTGCATCGTAACCAAAGTGCCCGCCTTGATCGCGTCCACGGGAGTGCCGGGGTCCAGCCGCACTTCCAACCCCTGGCTGAGGGAGCCGTCGAGGACCACGCCCAAGTATTGGCCGGTGGAGTCTGTTCCAGGCCCAGAATGAATTGCGTTGGAGCCGTTTAGCTGCTCAAAATTATCGGTCATGATATGACGGTCCTGAGTACCGCGTTAAGCCTTGGCAGGTCTCCGGACAACTCGGTGGCGAGGGCCTTCGCCGCCCGTGCCAGAAAGCTTGAACTGTTGGTATGGGCGGCCGCTGCTTCCCGGAGACATGCCGAGACAACCTCGTCGACAGCGGGAACCCCCGAGTTCAGCAGGAGCCGGAGCCAGTCTAACCGCGCGGCAAAACGCTCAACCTGGTCCGGGGAGCACGCATAGACGAACGAATGAATTCTGGGAGGGTGGGGAGGCAAATATGGCCGCACGGTCTCACCCTGCGCGTGACCCGCGATCAATGTCTCGAACCGGGACGTGAACAGCCGGTTAAGCTGAGGGTTCTCCCGAAACACCTCTTCTTCGGACGCTGCGGCTTCTCCCCTGGCCAACACCGGCCGACTCGGGTCCAGAGGTTCGGCGCCTATACGGTAGACAACAGCGTAGATATCCGGGGGGCCGGTCCAGACCAAGCATCCAAGAGAAGGTGTGTCGTAAAGCTGGTAGCTCTGGGCTACAAACGAAGTGGAATGCGTCTCCACCACCTCCCCCAACCTCCGGGGCAACGGTGTACCCGCTGCGGTCATCGCACCTCCAAGAGTGGGACACTGGGAATAGCGGGCGTACGCCCGGCGGACATCAGATTGGACCGACCCGTTCGCTCACGTCCTTGGCGGCCACCAGGTAGACCGGACTGGGGTTGAGGGCGTACTCCCGCAGGCAGGCCTCGGTGAATTTGATGGAGTGGGCCCCGCCTGCCGCGACCGCCCTATCTATAAGGTCTTGTAAGTCATCGTCCGGAACCTCGAACTGGGCTGGGTCTGGAGGCGGCGAAACCGAATACCAGGAGTACACGGCAGCGCAGGCTTGCCATCCGTAGCGGGCCGCCTGCTTTGCGTCCGCCTGCGACAAGTAGGGCGCAAGCAGCCGCAGGGCGCTGGGAGCCGTAACTGAGTGAACAAAGGCGATCAAATTCTTGGGGTTGGCAAGATATACCGCGGCGAATGTCTCGGTGATGTTCGAGATAAACTGGGAGACATTGTCTCCGGGGTCTGCCATGTCTATGACCCCTTCAAACTCCGGATGGTCCTCCAACCCCTTGATCTGCTCTATGATAGCACCGCTTCCATCGAATTCAGGTCCGTGCAGCCTGTCCACCTGCGCCAGGGCGACGGCGGGCGTATATCCGGATTTGGCCTCTGAAGGTGCACCCGACAAAACGTAGTAGCGCGCCGCCCAAAATACCCCAGACCCTGAGCCAACTCGTAGAGGCGTTGCCGCGTTTCCCCGGAGGAGAGGTTCGCGCCGCGTGTCCGGTGCGGATCAGCCCGTGGGTGGCTGCGGAAACCAACGCGGGGGCGAGTTGTGGGACCCATTCCGCCAGCACTGATTGCCATGACTTTTCCGCCAACTCGTCCTGGAAAAACTGTATCCAGTCCCCCAGCCGCTCCCCCTTTCCCAGGCACTCCCGCCACTTATCCCTGCGTATGGGTAGGGTTGGGGCCGGACGGTCGATCAGACGGTCCCGGTAGCCCTCTACCCAGGGTAAACAGCGCTTCGGCGCCCATCGGCCCGTGATTTGCGTTGCCGTTGACAAGCTCTGTACCGGCAAAGCTGAGAAGGTCCAACATCTCGTCGATGGTTATTGGCAAAGCAGCTTTCCTGGACCGTGAACGGCCACGGGGATTGAATACCCAAGGGGCTGGCTCTGGCTATCTGGCGCGGGGCGGACCTTCGATCCCGATCTCTTTGTTGATCTTGCCGTCCCGCATCTCGAAAATGTGGGTGAGCCGCATCTCGCCTTTGGAACCCAGGGGCAGCGGTATGAAGCCCTCGCGGGCTACGGTAAAGGTTACTATGCTGTCATCGACAACCCGGTCTTCGGTGGCGAACCTGTCCAGCACGTGGAACTCTACGTCGTTGATTACCGAGAATATCTCCCGGTAGTTGGAGGCCACCGCCTCCTTGCCTTCTATAACGAGGTGCCGGCTGGGAGCCTCCCAGACCACGTCATCGGTATATAGCTCCAAGGCCTCTTCGATCCGGCCCGATGCCTCACTTCCGAAGTGGGCTTCGACGGCGGCCAAATTGGCGGCGATCATGTCTGAGTCCATGTTTCTGCCCTCAGTTTACTTGCGGGTCAGGCTGGTTTCGGCCCGATGGGGCTAAGGGCGGGTCTAGATCACCCCTGACTCAGCCAGCATCGTTAGCTGCTCCCTGGGAACCCCGAGCTCTGCGCACAGAATCTCCTCGTTGTGCTCCCCGATCAGGGGCGGACGCCTGGAGATGCGCCAAGGCGACCCGTTATAGATGGCCGCCGCGCCAGGGTATGTGAAGGTCCTGCCAAGTTCAGGGTGCTCAACCTCTACGAAGAACCCTCTGTCCTGCAGATGGGGGTCGCCCATGATCTCATCCATGGACCGTATGGCTCCCCAGGGGAAGTCGCGTTCCTGTCCGCCGCGGTAGAGATCTTCCTGGGGCATGTTGAGGAAGAAGTTTGCCAAAACGTCGGTAGTGTGCTGGGCGTCGGCCTGGACGGTTGCCAGGTCGTTATATTTCTCGTCCATTAAATCTTGGGCAAGGCCGTGCTCGTCCATCCAATCTGCAAGGCGGCGCAATCGGACAGGGTTCAAGGCACTGCCGGAGCGGGTCACGTTCACCCATCCATCGTCCTGGGTCGGCAACTGAATCTTCACCGAATTGTCCGGCGATGCGTGGCGGCCGGTATGGCGGCGCACCACTTCGGAGGTGGACAGGTAGATGGCTATTGCGCCTTCCGTGGTAAGAGCGCAGGCTTCGTGGATCGAGGCGTCCATATACTGGCCTTCGCCGCTCATGTCCCGCCAATAGAGGGCGGCGAGGATGCCCATATAGGCATAGTGCCCGCCGATATGCCATGCGTTCCCGCCGCCCGGTGCGATGGGGGGAGCCTCTTCCGCGTCCTCGGGGTCGTAGCCGGAGGATGCCATCTGACCGCCTGCCGCCATGTGGGTAATGTCACAAGTCAAATAGTCCCGCCAGGGGCCAGTCTGACCGAAAGGCGTCAGGGAACACATAATCAACTGGGGGTTATCCGCCGACAGGTCCGCGTACCCCAACCCCAGGGTAGGAAGGTATCCTGGAGGAAACGTCTCCAGGATGATGTCTGCCGTGGCCGCCAGTTGCCGGAACAACCTGCGCCCGTCCGCAGTCTCCAGGTTTAGCGTGATTGCCCTCTTCGAGGTGTTGTAGTGCCAGAAGGACAGGCTGCGTTCCGGGTGAGGCTTGTCGTCCAAGAACGGACCGACATAACGGGTGTTTTGGCCTCCGGGGGGTTCGATCTTTATCAAGTCGGCACCCAGGTCTGCCATGAGTTTGCCGCAAAACTGCCCCTTTTCATCGGACAGCTCGAGCACCCGCAGGCCCGAAAGC
Organism: Dehalococcoidia bacterium; assembly: GCA_965216155.1. GTDB lineage: Bacteria > Chloroflexota > Dehalococcoidia > Lucifugimonadales > UBA3495 > CATOSP01. Next base: position 289,362 of record CBDCFD010000005.1, read on the forward strand.
GGACCTGGATTATCATAATTCGGGCCCGGATGTCCGTCGGTGGTCATCGCAGCGCCTCCTCCTGCATGTACGGGAACATTGGCATCTCTGGGGGCCAAAGGGTCCCGTCCTGGTAGGCCTCTCGCACTTCGCTGGGACTCATCCCCAGAAGCTCGACAAACACTTCCATGTTGTGCTGGCCAACCATCGGGGGAGGCCGGTGCATCTGAGCGGGAGACTTGGACAGTTTGAAGGGCGCGTTTTGGAACTTCCACGTCCCCAGCATGGGGTGTTCCATCTCGGTGTACATCTGTCTTTCCCGGAGCTGCGGGTCGTGTTCCACCCGGTCTTCCGAGCTTTGCACAGGCATTGCCCTGACCCCGGCGGCCTGCGCCTGGACGGCCAACTCATACTTGGTCAGGGTCTGCGTCCACTGCTCTATTCCCTGGTCCATCTCTTCCTGGTGTTCGATGCGGCCTTTCAGGGTGCCGTACTTGTCGCCGGTGGCCCAATCCGGGGTCCCCATAAGTCCCACCAGGTTCTTCCATTCCTCGTCTGAGAAGCAGGCGAGGACGCACCAGTCGTTGTAGCCGCCGCCCTTGGTCTTGTAGGAGTTATGGGGGGCTACCGTCGGTCCTCTGTAGTTGTTCAAAGGAGGTGAACCCGGCCAAACGGTGCGGTTACCGGGGGGATACCCCTCACGCTTCGCCTTGCGGCCGTTCACCGTGCTGTCCAGGAAGGCCGGGCCGGTTAGGGTTATGCCCGTGATCATCTGAGACAGGTCAACGTGTTGGCCCTTTCCGGTGGCGTTGCGGTTACGCAGGCCGGTGAGGGCGCACATCGCGCCGTACATGCCGCCGGTATCGTCCAGGTAAGACCAGCCCCACCCGGCGGGCGGTTTACCCGGCAACCCAGAGAGGAAGGTCAACCCCGACAGCGCCTGGGCTGCCGGCCCCATCGTGCCATAATAGTGGTGCCTTCCCGTATGTCCAAACCCGGCCATCGAGACGTAGACGATATCTGGCTTGATCTCCTTTAGTACGTCGTAACCGATGCCCCAGCGCTGCATTATGCGTGAGCTGAAGTTCTCGATAACGACATCCGAGACGGAGATCAGACGCTTGATCAGATCGAGTCCTTTCTCGGAGCGCACGTTCAATGTGATGCCGCGTTTGTTGGCGTTGGTGTCGGCAAACTGGCCGGTGGAGTTGGGCCCGGGCTCGACGCCCGGTGGGACCGTGAACCGGTTCTGCCGGAGCATGTCCAGGTTCTCAGGCCACTCCACCTTGATCACTTCCGCGCCGAAGGTGCCCAGCCACCGGGCGGCCCATGGCCCGGCCCGCACCCAGGTGAAATCGATCACCCTGATACCCTCCAACGGTCGGGGCATACTCATAATCCATCGCCTCCTGCTGCCTATGTCAAGGAGTGTAGACCAGGGCGAGGGCCAAAAACCGGGCACTCGCCAAATGCGTTTTTCCAATTCAGATATTACCGGTTTGGGTCTCCCGCCGGTCGTTATTGGCAGTGTAGAGACGCTTAAGCCCACTGTCAACAAATGTACAGTCAGTCCTTCATTCCGTAGCTTCACCTGGCAGTCCTACCCTGCATTCGCCGTAGATTGGGCCTTGTAAACGGCCGTATTACCCATTTCCGGCACTCGGTAGCGAACAGTACCCCGAAACTTCCGCGCCCCGGATTCCCGGGCCAGTTCACTTGGATTCCTCATCTGTGCATAAGGCAAATGTGGAGAGCAGTGAGGTGACCCGCAGGTCGACGCAGGGTGGTCGGGAATGTCCTGGGCAGCCATCACAACTTCAGCCACCTGGAGATACCGCGTTTGGTCACTGTAGCCCACCGCATAAGGGATATCCCGGCCGGGACACTGCGAAACATTTTCTGGCAAACAGCCTGGAACTGGGTAGGAGGTTAAGATGCCGTATCCAATCGTGGTCCAAAGCACCCGGCGTCGTCTTATGGATTAACCGTGCCTGACCTGCCAGGGTCTTTTTCGGGCGGCGGCACCCTGCGATTCCGGAATCGGTATTGATGAACATTGACCAGGCCGCGGCGCGAGCGGGAGAATCCTGTTCCGGGTCTATCACGCGGGCGGCTCTCGAAACGATCGCGGCCCGGATGGACTAGCGGGAGACCTCACGTTCAGAGAACGAGGAAGACTCTACAGTTCGTGTCCTTTATCTCTCCAGCTATCACGATGCGCCGTGGTCATCTGGGGAGCCGCCGAACATTCAGCAAGATTATTGCTCCCTTACTGTTTGTCAAAGCCCATGCGATGGGCCATAATGTGCTCGGCATCCTCCAATCAGTTATCGGAGGCTCACATGCGTGTATTGATGATTGCGACCAACCGCCACCACCGGCTGATGAGCCGGATGGAGGCCCGGCCTCTTCCTATCGGGATGGCCTACGTAGCGGCCTACTTGGACCAGGACCGCCACCCTGTGAAGACCCTTGATCTGATGTTTTCGGACGATTATTTGGCCGACGTACAGAGCGCGGTCAATGAGTTCAAGCCCGACATGGTGGGGATCTCCCTCCGCAACCTGAGTAACCACAGCTACATTGACCCTCAGTGGGCATTGCCGATCACGAAAGAGGTGATCGACAAGATCCGTTCCATCACCAGGGCAACCATCGTGGTAGGCGGCCCAGCCTTCAGCCTGCTTCCCAGGGAATGTTTCTCCTACTTGGAGCCGGACCTCGGCATAGCCGGAGACGCGGGTGAGGCCTTCGCCGAGTTAACCAACCGGCTGGAGGTTGGCGAGCCTTCCTACTATGACCTGCCCGGTCTGGTTTGGAGTGAGGGCGGCGAGGTCGTGTACCACGGAATGCGGTGTTACTCCGAGTTTGCCAAGCCCCCCAGATTTGAAGACCTGGACATGGCCAAGTACCGCGCGGCGGGGTTCGGCATCGGCATCCTGACCAAGCTGGGCGACTTCGCCTACCCCACCGCAGATGCGGCGGAGAGCGCCGAAGCGCGAAGCTGGCGGGTCATACGCCCCATAGAGGAAGTCGTTCACGAAGTCAAGGACATGGAAGAGCGCTTCGGGCTGAAGAAAGTGTTCTTCATCGACAACGGCTTCAACGTCCCGATTGAACACGCTAAGTCCCTTTGCCGAGCTTTGACGGAAGCCGACCTGAAGCTGCACTGGAATACGTGCCTCGCCCCCTTTAGCTGCGACGAAGAACTTGTCGGTCTGATGAAGAGCGCCGGCTGCGCCTTGGTCGTCATGGGGACTCCCAGGGGCGACGGTCACGGCGGGCACGTATTGAACGAAAGCCGTGAGCGGATGCTGGAGACCTGCAATATGTGCGACGAGGGCGGACTGCATTACACAGTCTCCCAGAGCTTCGGAGAACCCGGAGAGACCCGGGAGTCGGTGGAAGACAAGCTGGAGTTCATCCGTAGCATCAACCCGGCGATGGCCAATTTGCGCGTTGGCGCCGAGATCCAGCCCGGCTCCGCGTTGGCGGCCACGGCATTGGAAGAAGGTCTCATCACCGACGAGAGCGAGTTGATCCGGCCTACCTTCTATCTCGATGCGGCGGTCAAGGACTGGATCGTTGACTACCTGACTGAAGAAAAGGCCAAGAACCCCCGGTGGAACCTGCTGTAGGCTCCGGCACCAGACTTCCAAAGACTGATAGTGCGGTTAGGTCGGACTCAACCTGAGGTTGTGGCCTAACCGCTAGATTTTCCCCGGCGCCACTCCATTCACAGGTCACATTGCGCCCAGGGAGGAAGCGTGGAGAGCAACCTTAGAGGAAAATATTGCATCGCCGGCGTTGGTGAGACCGAATACAGCCGCGGCTCCGGGCGCACCACCAGGGCGCTGGGCGCGGAGGCCATCCGCAACGCAATGAATGACGCTGGTCTCAAACCCCAGGACATTGACGGGATGTTGAGCTACCACGGCGGCGACTCAACCCCCTCCACCGCCATTCAGTACGATCTTGGGCTCCGGCCCAACTTCTACATGGACTGTTCCGGCGGCGGCTCCAGCACCGAGGCCCTGGTTGGCCTGGCCATGGGAGCCATAGAGGCCGGAATGGCGGACACTATCGCTATCTTCCGCTCCATGAACGGTTATTCTCAGATACGCATCGGCGGGACTGGTGTTCGGGCCGCCGCACCCATCGGCGGACCCGACCTGATGAAGCGGCCTTACGGGTTGATTAGCGCGGTCCAGAACTTCGCTTTCACCTTCACCCGGCACATGATGGAATACGGGGTCACTTCCGAGGACCTTGCACACATCAAAGTTGCACACAGCAACCACGCCAGCAACAACCCCAAGGCCCTCATGAAACAGCGTGTCACCGTCGATGACGTGCTCAATTCCCGGTGGATCATCCGCCCCTGCGCCCACCTCCTCGACTGCTGCTTGGAGACAGACAACGCCACCTGCGTCATCGTGACCTCGGCTGAACGCGCCCGCGACCTCAAGCATAAACCTGTGTACATCCTCGGAGTCCAAGGCCGGGGCACCAAACCGGGCGGAGACTTCCATTACCAGCATGGCCCAATCTCCCGCGTGGCCGGTCATTACGTCGGCCCTAGGGTGTTCGAGCTTGCCGGCGTTAGCCACGACGACGTCGATGTCACGGGCTGCTACGATGCCTTCACATACACCGTGCTGCTCCAGTTCGAGGACTACGGTTGGTGCGAGAAGGGGGAGGGAAAGGACTTCGTCAAAAGCGGAGTCATCAACCTGGGGGGCAAGCGTCCGAACAACACCAGCGGTGGTCACCTGTGCGAAGGCTACACCCACGGTATGAATATGGTGATCGAAAACGTGCGGCAACTACGGGGGACCGTCGACGATTACTGTCCCCAGGCTGCTGATGGCATTCATACCTACGACTACTCCGAGGGGCATTGCCGCCAGGTACGGGACGCTGAGATCAGCATGAATATGGGATGGGGCACCCCGGCGGTGGGCAGCGCCCTCATCATGAGGAGGTGAACCGATGCCCACCTATGAGTACCGGGGACAACTCATAAACGTCTCAGATGCCGACAGCGAGTATCGAGGTTACTTCGAGGCTGCCAGCGAACACCGCTTGGTGGTCAAGAGGTGCTCCGACTGCGGCCTGCTAAGGGGTGAGCCGGGTCCCGGCTGCCCTTGGTGCACTTCGCTCCGGTGGGAGTGGCAGGACGTGAGCGGCAAGGGGACGATCTACAGTTATCAGATCGTGGCCCACACCGTGGTCCCGAGCTTCCGCGACTGGGCGCCGTTCCCGATAGTGCTCGTTGAGCTGGATGAGCAGAGAGGACACCCGGACCCTGGGGATGGCCTGCGCATTACTGCCAACCTGGTAGACTCCGGAATGAACCCCGAGCTAGAGGAAAACGTTGCCATTGGGAAGCGCGTCGAAGCGGTGTTTTTGGATGGCGAAGATGGGTTCAGCCTGCCGCAGTTCAGACTGAGCGGCGAACCGCCGCAGGGCACGGTCTGGAGACACCGAACATAGGGCTTCTCAGGCCGGGAAGGGACCACAAAAAGAATTGGAGGACTGTTCTTGCCCAAGCTGATTAGTTTCGATATCGATGGGACCCTGGAGGTCGGAGACCCTCCTGGGAGCATTACGATGGACATGGTGCGTAAGGTCAAGAAGTTGGGGTACGTGATCGGCAGCGCATCCGACCGTACCGTCTCCAACCAACAACAAATCTGGGATGCGAGCCAGATCACCGTCGATTTCATAGTCTTGAAGCACGATATTGGCATTGTCCGCGAGAAATTCGAGGCGGACCGATATTACCATATCGGCGACACCGACATGGACCAATTCTACTCGGAGCGGGCGGGCTTCCAGTTCCTCCACGTGGATGTCGGGACACTGAGATTCCTGGGCGAAGAGCCGGACTTCTAGGGACTGTTCAAGTCACTGGAAATCCGTTTACCCTGACGCTGGAACACTAACCTCACCGTCTCCCGCCGCTCCGGCCCCAGTTTCGCCAGGGGAGTCCTCTACGGCCTCATCGCCGGGCACGCGCTTCGAAGATATCGACAGCGGGTTGTACGCTCGGCCTTCGTCTGCGGCGATGGCAGATTCCATCGCCGTGATTGCCACTTCTATCTGAGCGTCGTCGGGTTGGCGCGTAGTAAGGCGTTGGAGCAACAAGCCGGGGCGGGCCAACTGCTTCCCAATCCAGGCCTGCTGATGGGTGCCGCTGAACCGGATGATTTCGTAACTAATCCCCGCGATCACCGGTATCAGGGCGATCCTGGAGATTATCCGCCATTCCAGGGGTGGTCTCTGCAGGAAGGCGAACACGATGATCGACACCAGCATCACGGTGAGGAGGAACGCTGTGCCGCACCGCGGATGAGGAGTTCCGAATTTGCGGACGTTGGCGATCTCCAGCGGCAGCCCGGCTTCGTAGGTATGCACCGCCATATGCTCCGCGCCGTGGTAGGCGTAGACTCGCTTGATGTCGCCAGAGATACCGATTCCCCAGATATAGGCCACTAGGATCGACAGACGCAGAAGCCCTTCCAGCGCGTTGCTGGCCAGGTCCGAAGATATCATGGGGTCCAGGAACCGGACCAAGAAAAGGGGAAGCAGGAAAAATATGGCGACCCCCAAGACCAAGGAGACCGCAAGCGTCCCCGCCATCGCCCAACCGGGTATCTCTTCTTGAGTCTCGTCTCTTTGATCGACGGCGGCAAGGTTGGCTGACCGCTGCAGGGCCTTGACTCCCAGTGTTAGCGACTCGGCCAATACCAACACGCCACGAAGAAGCGGAACTCTGCGGATGGGTCCCGTAGACCAGGAACTCAGACGTTCCTGGTGTTGGTGGATGGAGCCGTCGGGCCGCCGCACGGCGAGACTGAAGTGGGTGCGGCCCCGGATCATTACACCTTCAATGACCGCTTGGCCACCGTAGGTGAATCTACGCTGGTTTTCCAAATACGTTTCCGCGAATTATCGGGGGGGGGGAGCGGACGATTACTGGAGGTTGTAGCGCCGGCGCATCCGTTCGATGCGTCCCTGCGTATCCACGATGCGCTGCTCACCGGTGTAGAAGGGGTGGCACTTGCTGCAGACTTCGACGCGCATTGCGGGCTTGGTGGCTCCCGTGTGGAACACGTTGCCGCATGAGCATGTAACTACAGAGTGATAGAAAGTGGGGTGGGTGTCTGTCTTCATAATCTTCTCGCCGCTACTAGATCGGGTAGACGCTGACGCGGCGTCTGCCCTTGGCGGCCCATTCGAACGTTACTTTTCCGTCGACCTTGGCAAACAGCGTGTGATCGCGGCCCAGACCCACATTGGTTCCGGGGCGGATGCGAGTACCCCTCTGGCGGATCAGGATTGAGCCGCTGGTGACCTGTTCGCCCCCGTATCGCTTCACTCCCAATCGCTTGGCGTTACTGTCCCTGCCGTTGTTGGTGCTGCCGCCAGCCTTCTTGTGGGCCATTCCCGTTGTCTCCTTCGGGGCTTGAGAATTACCCAGCCCCGCTCCGGCGTGGTCTTTATCCGGGGTTACTTAACCCTGCCGGATCTCCTCAATGGTCAATCGTGTGTAACTCTGCCGGTGGCTCTTCTTTCTGCGGTACCGAGTCTTGGCCTTGTACTTGAATACTATGAGCTTCTTGTCTCGGTAATGGGACTTCACTTGAGCCAACACGCTGGCCCCTGGAACGTACGGAGACCCGAACGTGACCTCGCCCTCGTCGGAAACGGCTAAGACGTTACCGAATTCTGCCACCGAACCAACAGGTACGGGAAGCTTTTCCACGTCCAAAGTGTCCCCGGGCCGGACGCGATATTGTTTGCCACCTGTCTTAATTACAGCGTAATCCATTTGAACTCCCGGCGATAGATGGTAAAGTAAAGGCGGGATTGTGTCAAGCGTTCCAATCTCCCGAAGAGGGAGTCACCGCCAAGTTGGAGTTGACCCTAATGGGGAAGGCAAAGGCTGCCGGGGGTAGACTTTTCGCGATCAGGGACTCCGTAATATGACTGTCATTTCCGGCGACGACATAAAAGAGGCGTTCGCTTCCGGCGCCCGCTTCCTCGAAATGTACAGGGAGACGGTAAATGCCCTGAACGTGTTTCCGGTCCCCGACGGGGATACGGGCACGAACATGCTCCTGACCGTGCGGGCGGCGCTAGAGCGTTGTTCACAAGAGACTTTCGCCACGGTCGGGGAAGCCATCGGCGCCCTGGCCGATGGCGCGTTCTGGGGCGCCCGGGGCAACGGTGGAGTCATATTGTCCCAGTTCTTCCGAGGGTTTGCCGAGGGCTCCAAGGACTTAAATTCCTACTCCGGGGCAGACCTGGCGCGGGCCCTCTCGCGCGCCAAGGACGCCGCGTACCGAGCAGTCGGCCAGCCGGTGGAAGGCACGATGCTCACCGTGGTCCGCTCCTTGTCGGAATGCGCCGACCGGCTCTTGGAGCAGGATGCGGGGCGGGATGCGAGGGATCTCTGGTCGGCGGCCTTTACGGCGGGCCGGGATACCCTGTCCCGCACTCCGGAGATGTTGCCGGTCCTTCGGGAAGCTGGGGTCGTGGACGCAGGCGGCATGGGAATATTGGTCCTTTGGGGTGGTGCGTTGTGTCACCTCACCGGGATGGGGGAGGAGGAACTTCGCGCCGCTCTGGACATCGGCTACGTGGCGGATTCACCCACGGGCCAGGATGCGATGGACCGCGCTTTCCTGGAGGCCATCGAGGAAGTCCAGTGGGGGTATTGCACCCAGTTCATCATCGCGGGAGAGGAGCTTTCACCAGATGCGATTCGCCAACGGTTGAGCGAGATGTACGAGTCGGCGGTGATAGTCGGAGACAGCAGGAATGTCAGGGTGCACCTCCATGCCCTGGACCCCGGCCCTCCTTTAAGCTACGGGGCGTCTATTGGGCAACTCTCCCATATCGAAATTCAGAATATGACCGAGCAAAACATCGAGTTCGTCTCCGGACACCGGGAGGCCCAACCGCCCACCCAATTGGCAGTCGTAGCGGTGGTGGCCGGCGATGGTCTCGGCCAGCTTTTCCGTGAAACCGGTTGCTCGGTGGTGGTCAGCGGCGGTCAGACCATGAATCCCAGTGTCGGTGAGCTTCTGGACGCGGTCCAGGCCGCCAATGCCGAGCACACGATCATTCTGCCCAACAACAAAAACATCGTCGTCTCCGCCGAGCAGGCGTGTGCCGGCAAGCCGGACTTGCACGTCATCCCTTCAACGACAATCCCCCAGGGCGTTGCCGCCCTGTTGACGTTCAATCCTGAAGATTCGCTCGATGCTAACCTCAGCGCCATGCGGGGCGCACTGCACGGGGTGACCACTATCGAAGTGACCAGGGCGGTGCGCGACTCGACGGTTGGCGGAGTCGTGGTTGCGGTGGGCCAGTATATCGGCCTTGTGGACGGAGACCTGGACGTGGCCGATGGGTCGCCGGAAGGGGCGTTGCGACAATCGCTAGAAACGGCTGGTCTGTCTTCGGACCATGTTGTCACCCTGTACCTGGGTGAGGACGCAGTCCAGGAGGACGCGGGGGCGCTGGCCAGTCTGTTGGAATCCGAATTCCCAGGGATCCAGATCGACCTGGTATATGGCGGCCAACCCCATTACCATTACCTGGCCTCAGTGGAGTAGCCCCGTGCCGAAGACGTTCCGAATATCTGAGATGGACGACTGATATACTATGGCGATAAAGATAGTTACCGATAGCGCCGCTGACCTGCCTCCAGACCTAGCCCGCGAGTTGGACATCACCGTCGTTCCATGCAACGTCGTGTTGGAGGATGTCAACTACAAAGACGGGGTTGACCTTGGCCCAGACGAGTTTTACCGCCGGTTGGTCTCCGATCCCCGATTGCCAACCACTTCCCAACCCTCGGTGGCCGACTTTCAGTCTGTCTACGAAGAATTGGCCGATCAGGGGCATAGTATTATCTCGCTCCACGTTTCCGGCAAGCTCAGCGGCACCATGAACTCGGCGGAGCAGGGCCGGAGCTTGTTGGAAGCCGCCGACATCCGGGTAATCGACTCCGGTCTGGCGTCCATTGCCCTGAGCCTGGTGGTCCTGGGCGCCGCGGAAATTGTCAAGGGCATGGACTCCGTGGAAGACGCGGTCGGCCAGATACGCGGCGGACTGTCAAAGACTCATTGCTTTTTCCTCGTGGATACGTTGGAATATCTGCAAAAAGGTGGACGAATCGGCAAGGCGCAGGCGTTCCTGGGAGGCGTGCTCAGCGTGAAGCCAATCCTCGGCATGAAGGACGGAGAGGTTCATCCTGTCGAACGCCCGCGGTCCCGCCCGCGGGGGATTCGGCGGTTGCGCGAACTGGCCTTGCAGATGGCGCCGGTAAGCCAATTGGGGGTAATCTACAGCACCGACAGGCAAATGGCGGACGATCTCCGGCAGGGCTTGGGCGATATGCTGCCGGTGGACCAGATAATCACCGCCCGGTTCGGTTCGTCTGTCGGGACCTACGTCGGCCCCAACGCTGTGGGCCTGGCGCTGACCCAAGCCTGACCGCCGGTATGTTTTCATGGCTGCCCGCCAGACAACTCCAACCTCATGGGTTGGCCCATTCCTCAACATCCTGAAGCTGGAAGAGAGCAAGGGCTTCAACAACACGTCCGTGGTGGGCGGCCTGGACAAGTTCATCCAGCGTTGGGCCGAGACCATTTCAGAAGACCTAGGCGGGAGCGAAACCTGCCGCGCCCTTCTTGAGACTCTGTACATCGACGTGCCGAGGGAGGCTCGCCCCGAATGGGCAGAGCATTGGCGGGACCTTATCGGACGGGAGCAAGCGGAGCCTGGTGCGGGCGTTTCCGGGAGTCCGCGAGGCCCGGTAATCCCCTCCCCGTCCGCACTCTCAAACGAAGATTCTCCCGCCTCAACAGACCAAGGACCACCTCCCCTAGTCTACCGGCAGCCTCCTGGTGGGTTGAGCGTGGACACGCCGGTGGACCGGCTCCGGGGTGTCGACTCCAAACTCGCAGCCCGGTTCCAACGACTGGACGTATCCACGGTGCGGGACCTCCTGTACTTGTTCCCCAGACGGCACCTGGACTACTCGAACATCGCTAAAATCTCCGAGTTGGTCCCGGACCAATTGTGTACTGTGGTGGGTACCGTCTGGGAAGCCAACAACGTCAAGGGAGGGCCCGCCGGGAGGCGCACCGATACCGAAGCTGTTATTAGCGATGAGACCGGAAGTATACGAATCAGGTGGTTCGGTCAGCGTTACCTGGCCCGGACCCTGAAGCCCAACAGCAGGGTGGCCATCGCCGGCAAGGTGGAGGTTTTCCGGGGACAGGTCACTTTCGACAGCCCGGACCACGAGATTCTGGAACACGGCCAAAGGCCGCTGCACACCGGCAGGCTCGTGCCTGTATATCCCCTGACCGAAGGTCTCACAGGCCGGACACTGCGCCGCATCGCCTGGCAAGCCCTGGATGAGTGGCTAGGTGGAGTGGAAGAATCCCTGCCCCAGGACCTTATGTCCCGGGCTAACCTTCTCCCCATTAAGGATGCCATCCATCAAGCCCACTACCCCGGAGACCTTGAGAAGTGGGAGGAGGCAAGACGGCGTCTGGCGTTCGATGAACTATTCACACTGCAGTTGGCGGTTCTCGCCCGTAGGAAGAATAGGACAAACGACGTCGATGGTGTACCCATCCCCATTAACCGCGAGGTGTTCAAGGGCTTCTTTGGTTCGCTCCCCTTCTCCCTCACCGGGGCGCAGCGCAGGTGTGTACGCGAGGTGCTTACCGACCTGAAGCAAGGGACGCCGCCGATGAACCGGTTGCTACAGGGAGAGGTGGGCAGCGGCAAGACTGTCGTTGCCCTCGCCGGGGCATTGGCGGTTGCCTCCGCTGGGTCCCAGTCCGCCATTATGGTGCCCACGGAGGTGCTGGCCGAGCAGCACTTTCAGACCGTGTCGCGCCTGCTGGGCGGATTGGCTAGCCCGGTGCAGGAGGATTACCTGGTCACGGTCTACTTGGAGTCCCTTGCCAGGCCCGTGTCGGTGGGTCTCCTAACCGGCAGCACCAGGAGAGCCGCGAGACGGGAATTGGTGCAGATGGCCGCGGACGGCAGCCTGGATATCGTTATCGGCACCCAGGCACTGATCCAGTCCGGAGTGTCGTTGCCCAACCTGGCCCTGGCCATCGCTGACGAGCAGCACCGGTTCGGCGTGTTACAGAGAGGCGCCCTCCGTAGCCGCGGCGATCACACGCCCCACACCCTGATCATGTCCGCAACGCCGATCCCTCGCACCCTATCGCTGACCCTCTACGGCGACCTGGACATCTCGACCATAGACGAGCTGCCCGCGGGCCGGCAAGAGGTCGCTACAAGGTGGGTATCCCCGGAACGGCGTGCGGCCGCCTACGGGTTCATGCGCAAGCAAGTCCAGGAAGGGCGGCAGGGCTTCGTAATTTGTCCTTTGGTGGATGAGTCCGAAGTCATCGAGTCCAAGGCCGCAACGGAAGAATACGATCGGCTGTCCAAAGAGGTCTTCCCCGACCTGCGGGTGGGACTGCTGCACGGACGGATGCCGGCCAAAGAGAAAGACGCGCAGATGCGTAGGTTCCGGGACGGTGAGTTGGACGTTCTGGTATCCACGGCGGTTGTCGAGGTTGGGATCGACGTCCCCAATGCGGCGGTGATGCTGATCGAAGGTGCAGACAGGTTCGGTCTGGCCCAGCTTCACCAGTTCCGGGGTAGAGTCGGCCGGGGTGAGCACAAGAGCTACTGTCTGCTGCTTTCGGACTCGCCTTCGGTGAACGCCCGCGAACGGCTCTCCGCGCTCGAGCAGATACACGACGGGTTTAGGCTGGCCGAAGTGGACCTGGAGCTTCGCGGGCCGGGAGATTTCTTCGGCACGCGCCAGAGCGGGTTGCCCAACTTGCGGATGGCCCACGTGTCGGACAGGGCACTGCTCCAATTAGCAAGGGAGGAAGCGAGCCGGCTCGATGAAGAAGACCCCGGCCTCAATGCACCGGAGAATGCCGCCCTTGCGGAACGGGTGAAGCGGTTCCTGGGGCAAGTGAGCGTGGAAACCAGCTAGTCCGTCTCCAACCGGGTGTGACGACCAGCCTTACGCCGCCGTGTTGAAGCGGTAACCCACGTTCCAGATGGTCTCGATGTAGGAACGTCCAGGTCCCTCGATCTTAGAGCGTAGCCGCCGGATGTGTACGTCCACGGTCCGGGTGCCCCCAAGGTAATCATATCCCCAGACCTGGCTGAGCAGCGCCTCCCGCGTGTAGACACGGCCTGGATTCGACGCCAGCAACACCAACAGCTGGAACTCCTTGTACGTGAGTGACACCCTGCGGCCTGCAACGGTAACGTCGTACCGTTCCAGGTCCACCATTAACTCCCCGATTCGGACTACCTGGGCCCCGTCACTGCCGTTGACACGGTAGATGGCCTGCTTGATCCGGGCCACCAACTCCCGTTCACCCACCGGGCAGAAGATGAACTCATCCGGGTTGAGGGAAGGGTCGTGGTCGGCTACGTCTTCCCGTGGGACCAGCGCAAGCACGGGGATCTTGAGGTTTTTGCAGCGGCCAACTACCTGATGGGCCTGTGCCCCGGCGATGGAGGCCAAGTCCAGCAACACCGCTTCCGGCGTAGCCAAGCCGGTGCTCTCGTCCTCGGAGTCCAAGTCAGGACCTACGTGACACGAGAGACCCGCCTGGTCTATCACTTCCATTAGCGGCTGAGGACCATTAACCTCATTCGCCAGCAGTAATACGCTATACAATACCGAGCCCCAACGACCAAAAAACCATGATACTGCGACTTGCGTTCCTGGCGGGGGTGTTCCCCATGTCAGGCATAGGGAAGTATATCACCCGTACCATGCCTCGTCTCGTTAAAATTGACGGTCTCAGATCATGCCCCTATGATATGCCATAGCCGGGGCGGACCGGCCGTTCATTGATAGATTAACAAAACCGAGGTGTGCGGATGAGCATCCAGACAATCACCGCGACTCCGCAAGACGTGCGGGAACGAATCCGGACCGGGAGTTGGCGCGGCGTGACTTCCGGTGTTGCCCCCGGTTACGTCCAGGCAAACCTGGCCATTTTGCCCAGGGAACTCGCTTTCGATTTTCTACTTTTCTGCCAGCGTAACCCCAAGCCCTGTCCCATTCTGGAAGTGGTGGAGGCGGGAAACGTGGAGCCGGTGCTGACCTCTCCCGGGAGCGACATCCGCACCGACACCCCCGGTTACCGGATATACGAGAGCGGCGAATTGGTGGACGAGGTCGAGTCCCTGGTCCCCTACTGGCGTGACGACCTTGTCTCCTTCCTGTTGGGTTGCAGCTTCTCCTTTGAGGCCGCCATGAGCGACGCCGGGATACCGATACGGCATCAGGAGATGGCGTGCAACGTCCCTATGTTTATCACCAACATCGAAACTACTCCTGCAGGGCAGTTCGCCGGCCCAATGGTGGTGAGCATGCGCCCGGTGAATCGGGCGCAGATCGTCCGTGCCGTGCAAGTTACTTCCCGATTCCCCGCTACCCATGGTGCACCGGTGCATATCGGCGATCCCGCTGCTATTGGAATCGCCGACATAGCCCGCCCCGACTTCGGCGACCCGGTGGACATCCACCCCGGCGAAGAACCAGTGTTCTGGGCCTGCGGCGTGACTCCCCAGGCGGTGGCGCTCAATTGCAAACCCAGTCTGATGATTACCCACGCTCCGGGTAAGATGTTCATTACGAACCAACGCGACGCCGATTACGCGGTGTTGTAATGGCTAGTGTTCAGTGATTAGTGGATAGTGGACTCGATTCTTCCCCTCTCTCTTGAAGGAGAGGGCCAAGGTGAGGGTGATTGCATCGTGGCAGAGACTATCGAAGACATAATCCTTCAGCAGGACAAGCGCGGCGTAAGCGCCCTCCGGCCCCACATGGCCGTGGACTTCTGTGACAAGGCCGCCAGGTACATCATGGAGCATCCGGGGAACGTCGCAATCACCACCGGCTTCTACATTCTGTCCGCGGGCAAGCCCGAGACCGACGGTCCTCCCGGAGCCATAGCCATAGGGAGAGCCCTGGAATCCCTGGGTCGCAAGGTCACCTACATTGGAGACGAGCATTGTAATTTCGTGATGAGAAATCTCCTGGGTGGTGACGCCGTGGTGTTGGATTTCCCCATTCTTGAGGTTGCCGCTAGCCGGGCCGCCGCGGCTGAGTTGCTTGACAGCCTCGACCTTGGCTTGATCATCTCAATCGAGCGTTGCGGGAGGACCAGCAGCGACGCTTACCTCAACATGCGCTCTCTGGACATTACACCCCAGACGGCGCGCTTGGACTACCTGTTCGAGGCCGGAATCCCCTCCGTGGGCATCGGCGACGGTGGCAACGAGATCGGTATGGGGAACCTGGCCGAGTTTATCCCGGCGGTGGACACCCTTCCCGACGATCCTGCGGTGACCAAAGTTGACCGGTTGATAATCTCCAGTGTCTCCAACTGGGGCGGCTACGGCTTGGTCGCCGCTCTCTCGTTGCTGGCGGGACGCGACCTGCTACCCGACGTGGACCATGAGTCCCGCCTGATCCAGCGGGCAGTTGACATGGGCGCGGTGGACGGCACGACCGGCGAGCAGAAATACTACGTGGATGGATTCACAACCGAAGAGAACGGGGAGGTGCTGGAGCAGCTACGCCAGTGCGTGGCCCGTGGGATAGACTAGGCTTTAGCCGCCAGGGAGAAAAGGCTAAGAGTCCGCCAATCCCTCTAGCTGGAAGCTGTCCGGAGTCAGAGTCTTTTCCTCCGAGACCAACAAGCGGCGCAACTCGTAAATTTCGTCCCGGAATTGGGCGGCCTTCTCGAACTGGAGATTCTTGGCCGCTTCCTTCATCTGCACTTCCAGGTCCTTCACCACCTTGTACATTTCAACACGGGACATCTCCTGACGCGTGACCTTGTAACGTGTCCGGTTCTCCGAAATGGACTTGATGCCCTCCGTGATGTCGTGGACCTCTTTCTGGATGCTCTGGGGCTCGATGCCGTGCTGCTTGTTGTGTGCGTCCTGAATGGCCCGCCTGCGGTTGGTCTCGTCTATGGCAGACCGCATGGAATCTGTAACCCGGTCGGCGTACATGATGACGTGGCCACCGGCGTGGCGTGCGGCACGGCCAATGGTCTGAATCAAGGACGTGTTGGAACGCAAATAGCCTTCCTTGTCGGCGTCCAGGATGGCAACCAGGCTTACCTCCGGCAAGTCCAAACCTTCCCGCAGCAGGTTGATTCCGACAATCACGTCGTAAACTCCCAGCCGCAGGTCACGGAGGATCTCCACCCGGTCCAGGGTCTGGATGTCCGAGTGCAGGTAAGTGTTGCGGATTCCCATCTCCGAGAGATAGTCGGCCAGTTCCTCCGCCATTCGCTTGGTCAACGTGGTCACCAGGCAGCGCTCACCACGTTCGACCCTTGCCTTGATTTGCTCGAGGAGGTCGTCGATTTGCCCGGTGGTAGGTTTCACATCGATGGTTGGGTCCAGGAGTCCAGTGGGGCGGATTACTTGTTCCACCGTCGCCGATGAGTGTTGCATCTCGAAGGGCGCCGGTGTGGCCGATACGTACACGACCTGGTTGATGTGGGACTCGTACTCTTCGAAGTTGAGGGGCCGGTTGTCCAATGCCGAGGGCAGCCGGAACCCGAATTCAACGAGCGTTTTCTTTCTGGATATGTCTCCGTGGTACATACCGCGTACCTGGGGTAGGGTCATGTGGGACTCGTCGACAAACATCAGGTAGTCTTCGGGGAAGTAGTCCAGAAGGGTCCAAGGGGCGCTGCCCTTCTCACGGCGGGAAAGGTGCCTGGCGTAATTCTCCACCCCGGAGCAGAAGCCAGTCTCCTGGAGCATTTCCAGGTCATAGTGAGTGCGGCTCTCGAGGCGGGCGGCCTCCAGGATCTTTCCCTGGCCGCGGAGCTCGCCGAGCCTCTCTTCCAGTTCGTCACGAATGTCTTCGACGGCCAGGTCGAGTTTCTCTTTGGAAGTCACGAAATGGTTGGCCGGGTAAATCGAAATTTCTTGAAGCTCGGCCAGGACCTCGCCTGTGAGGGGGTCCAACTGCACGATCCGCTCGACGTCGTCGCCAAAGAACTGGACCCGTACGGCCGCCTCTTCATAGGCAGGCACAATTTCCAGGGTGTCTCCCCGGATCCGGAACTTGCCCCTGGCTAGGTCCATGTCGTTGCGCTCGTATTGCATATCGACGAGTTGACGCACGAACTGGCTACGGTTGCGGGCCTCTCCCACCCTCAGTTGCGCGACCAGGTTGAAGTAGTCCTGAGGGTCGCCCAAACCGTAGATACAAGAGACCGAGGCCACGATCAACACATCCCGGCGGGTGAGCAAGGATGTCGTTGCGGAAAGGCGCAGCTTGTCCAACTCTTCGTTGACGCTGGAGTCCTTCTCGATGTAGGTGTCCGACTGGGGAACGTACGCCTCCGGCTGATAATAGTCATAGTAGGAGACGAAGTACCCCACGGCGTTGTGGGGGAAAAACTCCTTGAACTCCGTGGCAAGCTGGGCCGCCAGAGTCTTGTTGTGGGCCATAACCAGGGTTGGCCGCTGCACTTGCTGCACGATGTTGGCCATCGTGAAGGTCTTGCCGCTGCCTGTGACACCCATCATGGTCTGCCGCGATGCGCCGTCCACGATTCCCTGGGACAGCCGTGCCACGGCCTGGGGTTGGTCGCCGGTCATCGTGAACTCGGCGGTCAACTCGAAGCGGCGGTCCGCAGGCTTTGCCCCCTCGGACCAGGAATCGTTGATGTCCATGCCAGCTTCAGCCCATCTTCGTATGCGAGTCGTTTGCGTCATTCTTCTACAATTCCGGTGGGAGTCGTTGTGAACCGTGAACCAGGGCCAGGATGTCGATTTGTTGCTCTCTAACACGGTAGAGCATTCTGTAGGACCTGCGATAATCTCCCGAACACCTTGGCCTTCGTACTCTTGTACAAGACGTCCTATGTGAGGATGTTCGGCAAGCTGCACGGAGCGTGCGGTCAAGAGGTCTATCGTGCGTCCGGCATACGTCGGGGAATCTCGAGCTATATACTCGTATATGCCCAACAGGTGCTCTTGCGCCATTCGGGTCCAGTGTACTATCACGGTGGCAACCCGAACCTGGCGCGAACCTCTTTCACGTCAAGGGTTCGCCCTGCCTCGCTGTCTCGCAGCCCTGATTCGATGGCTTGTCTGACGTAAATGCGGTACATCAGGTCTTCCCAGGTAGCGTCATCCGAGAGTTGGTCTACCAGGCGATGAGCTTCTTGCTTGATGTTGGGTGTCGTCAACTCACACTTCTCCAATATCGTAATTGCGTTTCCGGCGCACTTTGACAGGTTGTGGCTTTAGGGATTGTACTAACCTTCCCTCACTCCCCCAGAAAGTCCGCGACGCCAGCCGGACGCGCTCTTCGACTTGAATTCGGATGTCAACTTGAACCGGGACTCGTCCAGCTTTGCTCCCATCTTCGTAACCGAGTTGTTTGCGTCATGCTTCTAAGAGCCTGTCTACGATCTTTGCAATATGTTAAGTTGAGTCTGTTACCAGAGGAGGGGTAATCATGTCTCATTCCTATTCCAGCGACATCAGCCGGGAACAATTTGCCCGGATTCTTCCCTATTTGGAGTCGGCCCGCCGCCGGACCAAGCCCCGCACCGTGGACTTGTACGACGTTTTCTGCGGGGTGATCTATATCCTGAAAAGCGGGTGCCAGTGGCGGATGCTGCCTGCGGACTTCCCGGATTGGCGCACCTGCTACAAGTATTTCCGGCAATGGAGCGAGCGACCCGACCCGGCGAAGTATTCCATTCTGGAGCAGGTCTTAAAAAAAATCGGTTGGCGCGGCCCGGCGAAGCAATGGTCGGAAAGAACGGACCAGCTTCTGTATCGTGGACTCCCGGAGCGTCAAGAACACCGACAGCGCCGGGAACAAGGGCTATGACTCGGGCAAGAAGGTGTCTGGAATCAAGCGCCACATCGCCGTGGACACTCAGGGGTTGCCCCATGCGATTCACGTGACCACCGCCAACGTTACCGACCGTGCTGGGGCTTTGGCTATGTTTGACCGGCGCCGGGCCAACCTGAGCCAGGTGCAGAATGTGCTGGTGGATGGGGGATACACCGGGAAACCCTTTGCCGCGGCGGTGCAGAGCCTGCTGGGAGCCTCGGTGGAAGTGGTGAAACGCAACGAACTGCACACTTTCGTGGTGCTGCCTGCCTTTAGCCCCCGTGAAGACGGGGGGATGGGTGGTGGAGCGGTCTTTCGGCTGGCTGGAGAAGTGCCGCCGCCTTTGGAAGAACTGCGAGAGGAAGCTCAATACCAGTCTGCAAATGGTGGTTCTCGCCTTCGCGGTGCTAATCCTGAAGAGATTGTAAACAGTCTCTAAAACCAAAGTGCATCTTTCTGGACCAACTTTTGCTCGACCGGGTCCACCATCAGAAGGAACGCTTCCAGGGTATGCGCCCCAATCAGGGCGGGAGCGTCATCGGGGTTGAACACGCACAGAATCGGCCTGCGCTCTCCGTCGCTTTCGGCCACGACCTCGCCCATGCCCCTCTCGACAGTCTGGCCGTCTGCGAGTCCCATCCGTATTCTCCACTGTGGCCGCGCTCCCAGTTTCTCCAGGACTTCTTCCGGGACCGAAGTGAACGTGGCAGCAGTATCCACGAGACCTTCCATTGTCTCTGAAACTGCGCCGGAAGGTCCGGTCAGTGTAATGGGATGCGTAAACGTGCCCATACCAACCTCGCTATGCCATCTCCCCCGGTATTATACCAATCGTTCCTCAGCCGCCCCCGAAATTCTGCAACGCCAGCCGGATGCGCTCCTCCACGGATAAGCCCGCCGCGTCCTGAAGCCCGGTCACCGCACGGCGGGCTTCGTTGGCCGAGTAACCCAGCGCCATCAGGGCTTCAACCACTTCGCCGTCGTTGGAGGCCGTCACTGCCGGACCGTCAAGAAGGCGTTCTTCCAGCCTACCCTTTAGCTCCAGCACGATCCTCCCGGCCGTTCGCCGGCCCACACCGGGAGTTGCGCTAAGGGCGGGAATGTCCCCTTCGGCGATGGCTTGCTGTAAGCCGGGGGCGTCGAGGGTTGAGAGCAATGCCAGGGCGAGACGAGGTCCGACGCCGGACACCGCTGTAAGCATTAGGAACAGCTCTAAAGCGGCTGGAGTAGGAAAACCGTAAAGCACCGGCTGCTCGTCCCGGAGCCGCAGGTGGGTGCTCAAGGAGACCTGGGCGCCGATTGCTCCCAGCCCGGCGATGGCGGAGGCGGGCACGTACACTTGCAGGGTTACGCCCCCCATCCGGAGGTGGACCCAGTCGGGACCCACAGCCTCCAGGCTACCCCGAACGCTGACTATCAACCATTACCTCTCCTGACCCGGAGTGATCTCCCGGAGGAGAGCGTTGGCCCCCTGGCTCTGGACCAAGTGGCAAAGCCCCACGGAGAGGGCATCGGCGGCATCGGACTCGGGGGTCTCACTCAGCCCGAGCGTTGTGGTGATCACGTCTTGCATCTGCGCCTTGGTCGCTGCACCAAAGTCGGTGACGGCGCGTTTGATCTGGGCCGGTGAGTAATGAAACACCGGGACGGCCTGACTGGCCGCGCCGATGAGCACCAGTCCCTGAGCCTGACCAACCGCAATGGCCGGGCCGGGGAAATTCCGCTCGCCCCTGCCGACAAACGGTTCTTCGACGGCGATCGCGTCAGGGTGGAAAATGCCGATCATGTTGACGACGTGGGTGTAGAGTTGGTAGAGCCGCTGCTCCAAAGGCATGTTGCGCGGCAGAACAATTACCCCGTAGTCCTCGACCTCCGGATTGGGTCCTGCTTCCAAGACTCCAAACCCCATCCGCACCGTCCCAGGGTCTATGCCTAGAACTAACATAATCTCCGGCGCTTTGCGCGCGCCTTATGTGGTTAGGAGGCCGATCGGTAGCTCTCCAATACCTCTGGCGGGAAGTCTGCGCTCGTGTAGGCTTTTTGGATGTCCGCCAGCTCTTCCAGGGCGTCCAGCAGCTTGAGAGTCTGCTCCGCTTCTTTCGGCTGAAGCAGGACGGTGGTCTTGGGCACCATGGATATTTCCGATGATGCAGGAGTAACGCCCTCTTCTTGCAACGCTCCCTGGACAGCCAGCAGCGTGTCAGGGGCGGTATGGACTTCCAACACGCCCTCTTCGATTATGATGTCCTCGGCGCCCGCGTCGATGGCCAGAAGTCCAAGCTCCTCGGCTCTATCTTCGTCGGCAATTTCCAGGCTGATCACGCCCTTGGTCTCGAAATTCCAGGCGACACAGCCTGATTCGCCCAGGTTGCCGCCGCCCCGGTTGAAGGCGGCGCGCACATCCGAGGCTGTGCGGTTGCGGTTGGGAGTAACTGCCTGTATGAGGATCGCGCCCCCGCCGGGACCGTAGCCCTCGTAGGTGACTTCGTCCAGCTTCTCGTCGCCATCGCCGCCCTCACCGGCACCTCTCTTGATGGCGCGGACGATGTTGTCCTGGGGCATGTTGTTGCTCTTGGCTTTGTCGATGGCCAGCCGGAGCCGGAAGTTCATTTCCGGGTCACCGCTGCCACCCTCACGGACTGCCAGGCTGATATCGCGGCTCAGTTTGGTGAATATCGCGCCGCGTTTTACGTCTGCTGCGCCCTTTTGGTGTTTGATGGTGGACCATTTGGAGTGGCCAGACATCTTAAACACCCCCATTTCCGGATATTTATAGGGATTCTAGCACCACGCTTTTGCGCTGGTCAAAGTGAATTATATAAGACCGTCGGGCAAATCGACGATCATGACCCCCTCATCCAAGCGAACGTCCTTGACCACATCGACCAAAGCGGGTACCAGGACGTCGCGGCCTGCCCCCGAAACAACATATACGTCGTTACTTCCGGTCTCCAGAATCTCGGTGATCTCGCCAAGCACGTCCTGGTCTGTCGTTAGGACGCGGAGGCCCAGCAATTGGAAGTGGAAGAACTCGCCGTCAGGCAACGGGGGAGCCGCGGCCTCGGGAACGGTAATGTCCATGCCTACCAAAGACCTCGCCCCTTCGCGGGTGGATATTCCGGCCAACTGGAGAAGGACGTTCTCGTAGCCCGCGGTAGCGGAGCCGGTGATGCGGAATGAACTGTGGCCGATATTGAGGACTTGGCCGATATCGAATCGGCCGACTACGTCGCTTAGGACCTGGGCCCTGACCCTGCCGGACACGCTGTGCGCCTGGATAATGCGGCCCACGATCACTTCCCCGGAGGTCATACCGCCTACTCTATACGATCTCCAGCACTGCATGAGTGCCGTCTTTGACCGCTGCCACCCTTAACAGGACCCTCATGGCCTGGGCTACCCGGCCCTGCCTGCCGATGACCTTACCCTTGTCTTCGGGAGCGACTTCCAGGCGCAGAATTATGCGCCCATCTTCCACATCCTGGGTGACGGTCACGGCGTCGGGGTTGGCGGCTAAAGACCGGGCGATATACTCGATGAGCTCTTTCATGTGGCGGAAGCCTCTCCGTCACCGGAAGTAGTGCCTGTTCCTACGGGTTCCCCCTGCTCGGGAGACTCCGGAATGGCGTCTACGGACTCGGTCCGTTCGGCAACGGTACCGTCATCATCAATCACCCCTGACCAAGCCAAAATCCGGCTAACGGCGTCGGTCGGCTGAGCGCCTTGCCGGAGCCATTCCAAGGCCCGTTCCGTCTTGATGGAGTAAGAGGGAGGGTCGACCAAGGGGTCATAGTTGCCAATCCATTCCACGTATGCCCCGTCGCGTGGCGCGGCAGCCTCCGCCACAACAATGCGATACGACGGTTTCCCCTTCTTGCCCACCCTTCTTAGCCGGATTCGTAGCATCTAACCCTCAAATGTTTACATCTCTGAGCTTAGGTCAGAGGGAATTGTAAGCTGGCCAGTTTCTGTTGTCAATCTAAAACGGTGAGGCGGTCAGGGACTTTCGATTGTCCTGATGGAATTGAATCCTGGATGGGGGCGGGTATTGGACCGTTCGGGACCGCGCCTCCCACTTGACCGGGCATGCGGGACGGAAGAGCCGGGAATCAGCATACAGGGTCCATGTTTATATGTTTATATGTTTATATGTCGTATGGGTAGGGTCTGGCCCAGGGCAGGAGGGCGCGGAGAAGCTGACCGGAGTCGGGGGCTTCGGCCCGGTCGCGGCAACCGTTCAGGTAACGCATGACCCGGGTGAAGGTGGACAGATGGTAACCGGCTTTGACGACGCGGAGTACGAAGGGGTGGGGGTCTGGCATGGGCTGCCGGTCGACTTCGGCGCGGCCCCATTCCAGGGCCAGCTCTTCGGACATGCGTTGGAGGGCGAGTTGGTCCAAGGGCCGGGCTAGCTTACGCTTGAGGGCGTGGATCCGGGACTTTATTTGACCGAGTGTCATTTTTTACGCTCCTGAGGCTGGGGTTTTTTATTTGGGGGCAAAATGGGACATTTCGGGGCATTTGCTCTCCGTGTGGGAATACGAGAATGGGTCAGGGCTGACGTTTCATGATAGTAAAGGTAGCGAATGGGCACCGGGGTTGGGAAGGGGGAAATGTCAGTGGCATTGCGGTGACGGGTCCTTCGACCGCTCTGCGCTGAGAGCTTGTGAAGCAACAAATCTGACCAAAACTCCCTGGGCACATGTGCTTCCGGGGAGACTTGGAGGCTGTTTCGGTTGGCGGTCCGGGTATCCGGGGTTGCCGGTGGGTTGGCGGGTGAGAGAGTTTCAACGGGGTTCCATCCACCGCGCCGCCGGGCACAACGCGGCATAGTGTGGCACCATGGGTAGTGGGTGGTGGCACAGGTCTCCGAGGGTGCCACCAACGAAGAATTTCTGGATTCGGGCTAAAGGCCAGGATGACGAGTATTGTCGCAGAGCCGCAAACTCGTGCCTGACCAGGACCATTGAAAGACCCTGGTGAAGCGGTGGCTCCTATCGGTGTCCCCGGTTACCTGATCTGCCGGGGCCGAAAGGGCCAAAAGAAAACCCCAGACGCCCTATGGCGCTGGGGCCGCACTGCCGAGGTATGGGAGTTTGAACTCCGATGGTAACGGTCAAGGAATCTCGATGCGCCTGAGAAAAGGATCGGGCCCAGCCACTCTGCCGGTAGAACCCCTACTAAGATCCTGGGTACCTAGGGGCGATGATAGACATTGGCCTGGGCCCGACGAACGGGTTCTCGTATGTAAAGGGGTGCGTTAGTGTACGATCACCTCGTCGTGTCCAGACAGATGCCTACCATCGCCCCTACGTGATAAACTAGGTTTCATACGCCATCACCTCCTTTACCTAAGATTCCGCCAAGCGGTTGAATTATTTTAACCACCACTTTCCCCCGATGTCAACCCGAATTTGGGCGTGGGGATAGAATTCTCGAATTCCTGTGTAATGCCTTTATCCTCCCATAGGGAAAACGTAGGAAAAACCAATGCGCGCCGTCTTCATGGGTACACCCGCGTTCGTGACCCCGGTCCTAGACGCCCTCCATAGCGCTCCGGACGTCTCGGTAGAGGCAGTGTACGTTCCCCAGGACCGACCTCGGGGCCGGGGCCGTTCGCCAGAGATGCCTCCGGTCAAGACTCACGCACTGGAGCTGGGTCTTGAGGTGATGCAACCCGAGTCCCTTCGCTCTTCACAGGTGCAGTCCCAACTTCAATCCCTGCGCCCCGATGTAATAGTCGTTGCGGCCTACGGGAAGTTTCTGCCGCCCCGGGTGCTGGCGATTCCACCCCATGGTTGCCTCAACCTTCATCCCTCGCTGCTTCCCTGGTACCGAGGCCCGTCCCCAGTCCCGTCTACGATTCTGGGGGGTGACACGGTTACCGGGGTCACGTTGATGCTGCTGGATGAAGGTATGGATACCGGGCCGATCATCGCCCAGTCGGAATATGCGCTGTCCGGAGAGGAGACCACGGAAACGCTGACGGCGGACTTGTTTGCGCAGGGCACCGATCTGCTGCTGGACTGCCTTTCTCCCTGGGTGTCCGGCAAACTGGAACTCTGTCCCCAGGATGAAGCCAGGGCAACCGTTACCAGGAAGCTGGAACGCGACGATGGACTGGCGGACTGGCGGCTTTCAGCGCTGGAGCTGGTTACTCGGCGCAGGGCCTACACTCCTTGGCCTGGCCTCTTCTCTCGTTGGGATGGAAAGGTGGTGAAGCTTTTGGATGTAGTTGCCTTACCGAGTAAGACCTCTCGAGAAGGCGCACCGGGTACGGTCTTGGAGACTGGCCGCGGAGGCGAGCCTCTGGCCATTGTAACCGGAGAAGGGCTGCTCGGGCTCAAACGCCTGCAGATAGAAGGGCGGAAGGCCGTTACTGGAGCAGAATTCCTTCGCGGATATCCCGGAATCGTTGGCTCCTCGCTGAACTAGTCCGGCTTCACCTCAGTAGCCCTGTTTATCATTCCGCACTGTCACGACGGCGCAATTCCTCCTCGAGGAGCCTTATACGGGCCTGTTCGGCTCGCAGAGCAGCCTCGGCGTTACGGCGGGCGGACCGCTCGGCTTCCATGGCAACTTCCGCCTCCGCGACCAGCGCCTCGGCTTCCGCCAGGTTGCGGAGGTAGGCCCCTGCCGTTGGGTCATAGAATCGCAGGCGTCCCGAGTCCCAGCACAGGTCCAGCCCCAGCGCCTCGCTGCGCCCCCAAATTATCCCCTCGGAGTCTTGCTGCAATTCAATGCGGCGATACTCCGCGTCAACCAGCCTCTCTCCCACCAGAGCCTCGCCGTAAAAGTCGCCCCCGGTGGGGTCGAACCGCCAGTATTCCCCGATGCCCAGCCTGGCGTAGAGGTCCCGCTTGCGGCCCGTGTCTTCCGAGTGGGTGCTTTCCGAAGCGATCTCCAAGACAAAGTCCGGCGGCTGCCCCACGTGATTTAGGAAATACCCGTTGCGGGCCAGAATCGCTTCTCCGTCCACTCCGAAGGCGACGTAACAGTCGGGCCATACCACACCCTGCTCGCCGTCCTCGCGGGTGTAATATACCGGGGAGTCGCCGCTGACCAGCGTGGCGGCCCGGCCCTGAAAGAAGGTCCTGACGACCTGCAACGCTTCGGTGAAATGGGGTTCTTGTTTCATGGCGTCGGGTAGAGTCTTGCGGTCATCGGGCGCGTGGGAACCGTCGGGAACGCCGATGTTGGGTCCGCCAGAGGCGGACTGCGGGTGGCTGCCTGACGGCAACCTCGTAGTCATTGCAATCCTCCCGGGCAAGCCTTATATGCCTGCCGCCGGATATGGCGTCATATCAATCCCATGATAGCGCACGGGATAAATCTGGTCCTCTTGATAGATAACCCGCACTACTTGAACTGCGGGACGACCTGCTCCATGATCTAGTCCGGCTTCTCCCCAGTGGCCCTGTTTATCATTCCGCACTGTCATGACGGCGCAATTCCTCCTCGAGGCGCCTTATACGGGCCTGTTCGGCTCGCAGAGCAGCCTCGGCGTTACGGCGGGCGGACCGCTCGGCTTCCATGGCAACTTCCGCCTCCGCGATCAGCGCTTCCGCCTCCGCGATCAGCGCCTCGGCTTCCGCCAGGTTGCGGAGGTAGGCCCCTGCCGTTGGGTCATAGAATCGCAGGCGTCCCGAGTCCCAGCACAGGTCTAGCCCCAGCGCCTCGCTGCACCCCCAAATTATCCCCTCGGAGTCTTGCTGCAATTCAATGCGGCGATACTCCCTGTCAACCAGCCTCTCTCCCACCAGAGCCTCGCCGTAAAAGTCGCCCCCGGTGGGGTCGAACCGCCAGTATTCCCCGATGCCCAGCCTGGCGTAGAGGTCCCGCTTGCGGCCCGTGTCTTCCGAGTGGGTGCTTTCCGAAGCGATCTCCAAGACAAAGTCCGGCGGCTGCCCCACGTGATTTAGGAAATACCCGTTGCGGGCCAGAATCGCTTCTCCGTCCACTCCGAAGGCGACGTAACAGTCGGGCCATACCACACCCTGCTCGCCGTCCTCGCGGGTGTAATATACCGGGGAGTCGCCGCTGACCAGCGTGGCGGCCCGGCCCTGAAAGAAGGTCCTGACGACCTGCAACGCTTCGGTGAAATGGGGTTCTTGTTTCATGGCGTCGGGCAGAGTCTTGCGGTCATCGGGCGCGCGGGAACCGTCGGGAACGCCGATGTGAGACATAGTCTGCGGATGGCTGCCCGGCGGCAACCTGGTAGTCATTGCAATCCTCCCGGGCAAGCCTTATGTGCCTGCCGCCGGATATGGCGTCATATCAATCCCATGATAGCGCACGGGATAAATTCGGTCCTCTTGATGGATAACCCGCACTACTTGAACTGCGGGACGACCTGCTCCATGAACATGCGAAGGGAGTTGTGCTGCCGCTCCGGCGAAATCTGGCTCCCATAGTTCACTTCAAACACGATCTGGTCCAGGGTGAGCTCTTCCCGGAGCTGATGCAACCTGTCTGACACGGCCTCCGGTGTTCCGTAGACTACCTTATCTCTCAGCCAATCATCGTAGCTCATACCCAGGATCCGGTCAGACTCGGCCTGCCAATCCCCGGTCGTGCCGCCATATTCCGCATAGCTGCCCACCCGTACGCCTAGCCGGTTTACGGAGAACATGGCGCTTTCCTGGGGCTCCCAATAAGCCTGTTCGGCTGTCTCCGCAACGTATATCGGTATCCTCAGCCCCACCTTGGATTCGCCGTCATGTCCGGCCTTCTGCCAGGCCTTCCGGTATTCGGCGATATGGGGCGCAAGCTCGGAGAGCGCGAAGACACGTGAGGGGTTAATAAAAATCGGGTACCCGAGGGTCCCCATTATCGGGAAGCTTTCAGCGGAGGTAATCCCCAGGTGGATGGGCGGATGGGGTGATTGATAAGGCTTGGGCTCGATGTCAAGGTCCGTGCATGAAATGTACTTGCCTTCGAAGGAGAAGGTCTCGTTGGTCCACGCCTTGACGATTACATTCAGGAATTCCTCGAAACGGTCCCGGCTCTCGTGAAACGGCACGTTGTATCCCTCATGCACGTTGGGGAACGTGCCTCTGCCGACGCCGAACTCCAGGCGGCCCTTGCTGATGTGGTCCAAGGTCGCCACTTCCTCGGCAATTCGCACCGGGTTGCCCAAGGGCAGGCACAGGACCGCGAGACCGATCCTAACGCGCTTGGTGCGCATGGCGATGGCGCTGGCGATGGTGACGGGGGCGGATAGTACGCGCCCCGCATTGAAATGGTACTCCGCCAGCCACACCGAGTCCACTCCCAGGGCTTCCGCCTTGTCGGTTAGGTCGAAGCACTCGTCGAACGCCTCGGCCTGGGTTATTCTTTCCCGGCGCGGGAACTCCAAAAACAGTCCGAAGTCCATGATTCCTCCGTGTCAGACGGTTGAACCGGAATCAAAACCACGGTTTCCGGCCCGTAACATAGACACTTTCAAATTCTTCATCGGATTGACTCAAATAGATGATGCCTTCAATCAAGCAAATTACTCCTATGCCAAGCAAAATGAAAAACCCGATGATGACGAATGCGAGAACAAAGCCAGCAATAGAACCCGCCAGCAACACAACGCCCTGAGTGGTGTAGCCAAGATAAAACTTGTGGATTCCCAGTCCGCCAAGAAAAATAGCGAACAGCCCGGCGGCAATCTTGCTCTTTGAGTACACGGGGAAACCGGAGACCCCGTATGTTGTACCAGTTCCGCCGGAGATGTAGATGCCGACCGCAGCGGTTCCCCGCGCCTTAAAATCGACATACATTCCCCGGACAGGGACTCGGCCTTCTCTCCATTCCGGCCCGTTGAATGTGTAGCGGTTGCCGTCGTCTCCAGAGATAATCCCCGAATTTGTTTGGACGGAATAATTCAATACTTGGCCTTTCACAACCGATTGTCCTTTACTGAGCAAGTAGCGTACGTCAATGTTGAGGACGATTACTCCGAACAAAGTTTCGATATTATATGTACCGCTCTCGATTGTTGTAAACGCTGCCATCAGCAGGGCAATCGTATCACCGGAAATGGGGAAGTACTTGGCTGGAGAACATCGCCATCTGTTGGAAAATGCCCTCGGCGTCGGCGGACAGGAAGCTGAAGTTGAAGTCCCGGACCCCTGCTTCCACGCGCTCGTGGATGGCCTGAACGCAGTCCTCGGGTGTTCCGGCGATGCACAGGGCCTGGGCGATGTCCTCGGCGGAACGGTCGAAGGTGACATAACGTTGCCCCACGTTAGCCGCGGCCTGGGCCAACGCCTCCGCCGGGTCCTCCGAAATGGATGTAGGTTGGTTCAATCCCCAGTGGAAACCAGTAAGGTCCCTCCCGGCTTCTCCGGCAATCTGGCGTATTGTGTCGTTGCTTCGCTGAAGGCGGCGGACGGTGAACAGGTAGGGGTACCAGCCGTCCCCCAATATCGCGGCGCGTTGCATTGCGGCATAGCTCCGGCCCGACACCCAGATGGGCGGATGGGGTTGCTGGACCGGCTTGGGCAGCAGGGTAACGTCCTCGAAGTCGAAGAATCGCCCGTGATGCGTCACGTGTTCCTCGGTCCAAAGGCGCTTGATAATCTCCAGCATCTCATTGGTCCTACGGCCTCTGGTACGCATCGACACCCCAACGGCGTCGAATTCCACCTGCGTACCCCGCTGGCCGCTGATGCCGATGCCGAAGTCCACCCTGCCGTTGGAGACCAGGTCCATCGTTCCCACCAGCTTGGCGAGGAGAACAGGGTTGTACAGCGGGGCGATGACGATGCCCATCATCACTCGCAGGGTCTTGGTGGCCCCGGCGGCGGCTGCCATCGCGGGAATGCCGAGCAGCGTGGGTCTGGGAGGATTGCCGTCCATCAGGTGCTCGCCGGAGGTTATCCGGTCGAAGCCCAGGGCCTCCGCCCTGCGGGCGAACTCCGCGACGTCGAAGTACCCTTCACCGCCAAAGCTGCAACCGAAGGTCAATTCCGTATCTGCCACGTTTCCTCCTGTTTTCCAGTCCCGTGCTCCGCATCATACCCACGGCGAGGACTCCGGGGCAAGCGGGCTTCACCCCATTCGTCGTTCTAGCCAAAGTTGGAATCCAGGGAGGCAATCAGACAGGGGCGAAATTGGCGGCCAGCCTTCTTGGATTCCGGCTCAGAGCCGGAATAACGGGTTGGGAGGAGAGTGGGGTACACATCATATTATGTCCGACTTTATAGGGTTTACCGTGATAGAGGCTGGATTGTTTGTTTGGGGACATATTGTGACATTTAGGGATATTTCTTCTCGTTGGGGGAAGGGTTTTAGGGCGCGGCTGAGGGTTGCTGATAGTAATGGTAGCGGGGCGGAACCGGGGTTGGGAAGGGCATGATGTCAGTGATTATTGGGTGATAGGTCCTTCGAGTGCGATGTGCTACGCTCAGGATGAGCGCATCAGACATTCGATGAAGACAATCAAAATCGATTCAAAAGAC
Organism: Dehalococcoidia bacterium; assembly: GCA_965216155.1. Lineage (GTDB taxonomy): Bacteria > Chloroflexota > Dehalococcoidia > Lucifugimonadales > UBA3495 > CATOSP01. Next base: position 319,767 of record CBDCFD010000005.1, read on the forward strand.
CTTGCGGATTACCGTTGGCCGGAGGCGCTGCCCAGGGTATTATGGCCGTGGGGCGGGTTGGTTATTTCCGGTCCCGGCTCTATACCTCCGGTACCAAATCGCCGCAAAGGACGAGTCTAATGCCATCTGATTCCATCAAGATCGAAGGCGCCCGTTTCATCCTGACCATGGACCCGGACAGGAGGATCATCCAGGACGGTTCCATAGTCACCGATGGGCAACGGATTACACACGTCGGCAAGGCCAGTGAGCTAAAGGACGCGCCCGCCAGCCGGGTAATAGAGGGCGGGGAGATGGTCGTGACTCCGGGCTTCTGCAACGGTCACATGCACATCAGCTATGCCCACGCCACCAGGGGAATATTCCCCGACGACCTGGGTCCGGCCTACCTGCCCAACGTGTTCACGCTTCAAGGCGCGATGACCGCGGATGAGGAGTATCACACCTCGCTCCTGGGCATCACCGAGCTGCTGAAGTACGGCACCACATGTTTCTTGGACCCAGGCAGCACCAAGTACCTGGACGCCTGCATGAAGGCATACGAAGAATCGGGTTGCCGGATTATTGTCGGTCGCCACGTGACCGACCGGCCCAACCCGGTGAACCTGCCACAGTACTCCACCGCCGAGGCCATCTCAGGAATGGAAGAGACTATCCGCTCCTACAACCATGCGCTGGACGACCGGGTGCGGGCATGGGCGATGCCTTTCTCGGAGGGGTTCTGCACCAGGGAACTTCTTGAAGGGGCCAAGGAGTTGTCAGTCCGGTACCAGACCGGTCTTACCCTCCACCACAGCAACACGCAGCAATCTAAGGAAGCGTCCATCCGCCAGCACGGGAAACTGCCCACCGAATTTCTCGAGGAAGCCGGATTCCTGGGGCCGGACACCACACTAGCCCATTGCCTGGGACTGGAAATGGCCGAAGTGGAGTGCATGGCGCGTACTCAGACCAGGGGAGTTATGTGCCCCACCGCGGCGATCAAAGGCGGTTCCGGTATGACCCGGTCGGCGCTTCTGCCGGAGATGTTGGAGAGGGGCGTTACCGTGGGGCTTGGCACCGACGCCGGCAACAACTCCAACCTGGTTGAGACCATGCGGTCGATGTACTTGGCGGCGGTGCTCTACAAAGACGGCAGGCAGGATGTGGGCATGGTGCCCGCCGAGACCGCTCTGGAGATGGCCACCATTCAGGGTGCGAGGGCACTGGGCCTGGGCGGCGACATTGGCTCCATCGAAGTGGGAAAGAAGGCGGATATGGTCCTCTTCGACACCAGGCGGCCGGAATGGCGGACCATATTCAATCCCGTAAATAACCTGGTCTATAACGCCGATGGCAGGAGCGTCCACACGGTCATAGTAGATGGCCGCGTCGTGGTGGAGGACGGAACGACCACGTTCGTAGACGAGTGGGAGCTAATCCAGAAGGTGCAAGAGATAGGGTCCAACCTTTTGAAGCGTACCGGCATTACCGTACCTCAGCGTTGGCCGCTGGTTTAGAAAGGACGATTCGGCCCAGCCACCTCGCGCGGGAGTAAAGTCTATGACTGGCCGCCGCTGCAATTGATTACCTGCCCGGTGATGAACGATGCGTCGTCGGATGCCAGAAACGCGATGGTTGCCGCCTGTTCCTCGGGCAAGCCGGAGCGTTTGATGGCTTGCTGGTTCCTGATGTCTTCTCCCATGAGCCTGCGGTATTCGCCGGCTTCGTCGGAGGTGTCTTCATCGGCCATGACGCCGCCGCCTATATGGAGCCGCGAAGTCATCCGGTCTGGGATTGAGGTCCCCCCGGGAGATACGGTGTTTACGCGGATGCCGTAGCCGCCGTATTCCATGGCCAGCACCTTGGTCAGGGCGAAGATTCCGCCCTTGCCCACCGCGTAGGGCAACCGGTGCAGTCCCCTGGGAGATTGAGAGCCCAGGTTCACGATGGATCCTGAGCCCTGCTCCATCATGATGGGGAGCGCCGCCAGGCAGCACCACAGGGTGGGATAGAGGGTCCGCTCCAGTTCCAGGTTGACCTGCTCCTCGGTGTATTTGTGGTAAGGCTGAATCCAGATCGTGCCCCCGACGTTGTTTACCAGCACGTCGACGCGCCCGTATTCCGCCACAACGCCGGCCATCAGCTCCTGCGCCCCGGCGAAGGTCCCAACGTCGCACAGGACCTTCAGCGCCGTGACGCCGTGTTCGTGCAACTCCTGGACAGTCCTGGCGGCGCTATCGTCAACCCGGTCGGCGACGGCGATGATGCCTCCCTCTTCGCCCAGCCTCCTGGCAGTTGCCCTGCCGATACCCTGGCCCGCTCCGGTGACCACGCATACCTTGTCCCGGAGCCTCTTGCCACCGGCCGCCCACGGGTCTAGCTCCGTCGTCAATCCAATGCCTCCTCAAGGGTGGGTGTTAGAGCCTATCCTAAAAACAACTAATGACCTGCATTTCAGCTATGAAAAACCGTATGTTCGGGGTTATTAGGATAGGCACTTAGTCCGATCTTTCGGAACCAGATGATATGCCATTGGGTCTACGCGGGCAAACGGGTCCGACACTTTGAGGGGTCTCTCAAGTCTTCGTCTGAACTGTGATTTCTTTGATTCGGGGATGTTCATGATAGGAGAGTCGCCGCGGTCCCAGAATCACCTGAATCCCGGTTCAGACAATAACTCCAATGATTGAAGGGTCCTGGGCACTCTCCAGGACCCTTTTGGCTTTTGCGGGACTCATCATCGTTTGGATATCGGGAGGTACGCCCCGATGGACAAATTCCGGGTTCCGGCTCAAGCCCGGAACCACGGGTATGGGATGTTTTGGGGTGATTATCGAAAGATCTTGGGACATTTTCAGATGCCATGCTGTCGCAGCCCCACCGTGGTATGATTTTGTCCGGCCGATAGAAGATACTTCCAAGGGAGGTCGATTCTTATATGAGAGAAGCGAAGGGCATCACCGTAACCTATGGGCCGGTAACCAAACATTATGCCAAGGGGCTTACCAACCGCCGTTGCCTGCTGATATTCGGCGCGTTGCTTACCGTTCTGGGCATAGCCGGGTTCTTCATTGGAACCAGCCCGCGGGACTTGTTCCACATCGAGCTGAGCCAGAGCATCGCCTACCTGGTCTTGGGGATCGCCGCCCTATACGTCGGGGAGGTCTGGAACTCGGAGTACAAGCGGGTCTTTCTTGGTCTGGAGGGCTTGTTCTTTCTGATTGTAGGGGTAGCCGGGTTTGTGATGTCACCGTCCATGGGCAGCGCGGACTCAATCAACCTGGGTATCTTTACTGTGCAGCATCCCTGGGAGAACGCGGCCCATCTGACCCTGGGGGTTATATTCGTGGCGACGTCGCTCTACCCGCGAAGGTTCCGGGACTATTCCTACAGCAGCAACGTTTCTGACTAATGGGCGGCAGGGGCAACTCGGCTCCTGGGTAACCGACAGCGGGCGGGGAAGTGGGGAAGTCCTGCTTAGTCCCCTCCTTTGCGAAACGGGAGATTGCTATGGAGGACACCAGATTCAAAGTGAGGTAATAGTGAGGTAATAGTGAGGTAATAGTGAGGTAATACTGAAGGCCACCTCAAACGAGGTGGCCTTCAAGGTTTCTGGGTATCCTGCTGATTTCTAGGTTAGGGGGATTTCCGCAGCCTCCTGCTGTTCCGCGATCTCGATCATTTCCTCCGCGGCTTCGGCCTTGCTCTTGCCCCAGATGCGCTGGGCGTCGCGGGACTTCCAGGGCATCCGCCTCCGCCAGAAGATGATCGCAGCGTCGGTGGCGCCGAGTTTTTGCGACGAATGAGGGTCGAGGGCGCCGAAGGCCTGAACCGGCATGTCTTCCCGCTCGTTGGTCGTCTGGGGAGCGTTGAAGTAAACGTACCAGGTGTGATAGAAGAACTTCCACCACAGCTTGGGCAGCAACCGGTTCCGGACACGCTTCAGGGCGAAGGTGAACATCCGTGTGCTGTTCTCGTCAATGGGGGTGAAGTATCGCAGGTGTTGCGATTGGCCACGGGCGCTGGGACAGGCGATGGACGGGAGCCTGTAAAGGCCGCCGGGCCGGGAATTGTTGAACGCGTGTTTTTGCTGGACCAATGGGTTCAGCCGACGGACGTTCCTGAACCGCCACCAGTCGTGCTGTGGCCAACTCTTGCCAAGGCCGGGGAAGTAGCCCTGCTCCACGTTCTGCTTCACCCTCGGGGCGATGCAAATGTAGTTGTCGCCCTCTTCCGTGATGTCGGTGCCCTCCCAGAATGCGGAGAGGCGGTTGAACAGTTGACCGCTCCAGAAGCGCCTTATGCCGCCCCGGTGGATCTTGCTGTTGTGGGAATCCCGGGAGTTCTCCATGGTCAACGACCAGTTCATGGGCCAGATTTTGACGTAGGTCTGGAGCTCAACGTCGTCGTAAAAGAACTCCTCCGGCAGGTCCTCTTCCAGGGGGACCGGCTCGGTGACCCCCATCCAGACGTAGACCACGCCGCGGTGGGTGCGGGTGGGATAGTTGCGTACGCTTAGTTTTGGGGCCAGCTTGGAATCCGGCCCGTCGCTGAGGGCGGCCACACACTGGCCCTTGCCGTCGAAGGTGTAGCCATGGTAAGGGCAGGTGATGAACCCTTTGAACTCGTCGTTGCCCATGCCTTTGCCGATGCCTCCGGACAGAAATGCTCCGCGGTGGGGGCAGATGTCCGAGACGGCGGCAACCTCATTGTTGGCGTCCCGGAAGAAAGTTACCTGCTCACCAAGAAGCTTGAGGGCCACGGGTTTTCTCTTAATAAGCTTGTCTTCCACCGCCGGGTACCAGTACTCGCGATAGCCGAGTTCGGGAACGTAATCGTGGACCCCGATTCCCGACGCGCCCCTGGGGACGTAGCGGCTGGTCCCGTTTCCGTTTGTTCCGTGTCCGTTAGATCCGTTCGCCTGGTGGCCATTGGTTTGATGACCGTTGGTTTGAGGGGTCGTCATCTCATGCCGTCCTTTAGCCGGTAGTCGTTAGTCTTTCCCGGTGATTCGACGAAGGCGTCTGTGATGGGTAAGAGAATACCATATTTGGATAGCTCCAGGTACCTTGGGTCGAATAAAATGGCGCCCTTGAAGCCATCGCGACTCGGCAAAGCGAACTCGGCAATTGTCGTTAGTAAGTAAAGCTTTCGCCAGCGGTCTTATCCGGGACGGTTTACGCTTACTCCCGGGGTGCACGGGGAGAGGCCAATCGCCGGCGCCGGTCGCTTGGCTCTTGCTCCTTTCCCTGTTGGTGTTGTTGAACACGCCCGTGTTTATCGCGCTGACCACGGGAATGGACCAGTACAGTTTCTTCACCATGGACCCGGTGGCTCAACGTCCCTACCCCACCGTGTTGTCCCTGATTGTAAACGTCTCTCTCGCCGTGTTGGCTTGCGCTCTGTACCGCTTCATTTGGCAGTGGGAGTCGATCTTTATCGAAGGGGCTGGGAACCGTTCAAGCGCACCTCAGTTGCCATCGGGGTACCCGTGTTTCTCGCAATGGCCCCGTCGTTGCTGATGTGCAACACGGGTAGAAAGCCATACTACGTTATTGTTGGTGTGCTGATGACCGGGTCCCTTTGCATCATTAGCTCCCTCCGCTATCCCGAGCTGAGGCTAGACGCGCACTTGGCCAGGTTCTGTTTTGTACAGCCACAGGTTGCATTCTCGTGCTGCTGGCTCTGGCGATAACCGGGATGCTGTTCTTTTACTTCATCGAACAGATTCCGGCCAGCAGCAACTTCGCCTGGCAATTGGACTATAAGTGGAGTGATCTCGGATATGGACCCGATGGATTTCCTCAACGCCAACGAGATGGCCTGTTAGGGCGTGTTTGCAAACTCGAATGGCAGGGTTAAACTGAATCGAACCGGTTGAAGAAAGGGGTGAGATGTGTGGGACTAGGGGATTTAACGGATGAACAGTGGCGGCGGCTGACGCCGTTGTTGCCAGCCCGGAAGCCAAGCACCGGGCGTCCCGGCAAAGACCATCGCACAATAATCAACGGCATCTTGTGGGTGCTGCGCACTGGGGCTCCCTGGCGGGACCTGCCGGAGAGATATGGCCCTTGGCGTACGGTGGCCAGCCGGTTTTATCGGTGGCGCAAGCAGGGGGTGTGGGACCGGCTCCCGGCTGAGGTACAGCAGCAGTCCGATGCTGCTGGGCAGATAGAGTGGGAAGTCCATTATGTGGACGGCACCGTCGTGCGGGCGCATCAGCACGCCGCCGGCGCAAAAAAAGGGGGGAGGAGACCAGGCGTTAGGCCGCTCCCGGGGAGGTTTCGGAACGAAAGTCCATGTACGGGTGGAGGGCCGGGGCAAGCCGGTGGCTTTCGTCCTGACCCCGGGGCAGCGGCATGAGGCCAGCGTGTTCGAAGAGTTGATGACCCGGGGGGTGGTGAAAAGACCGGGGAGCGGCCGTCCCCGTATCCGGCCCCGGAGGGTCTGTGGCGATAAAGGTTACAGCAGCCGCAAGATTCGCTCCTATCTCCGGCGGCGTGGAATTCGCTGCACCATGCCACCGAAAAGTAACGAGCGGCGCAATGGTCCCTTCGACCGGGTCCTGTACCGTACACGCAACTTGGTGGAACGGGCCATCAACCGTCTCAAGCAGTTCCGGAGGATCGCCACCCGGTACGAAAAGCAGGCTGAGAACTACTTGGCAATGCTGCACATCGGATCGATTCTACTCTGGATATAGTTTGCAAACACGCCCTAGTATTACAACGACGGTTGGGATGATTAGGCTAGGTAATACCGGATATGACCACCATCCATACTATCGAAGACCTGATTAGGCTGCTAGACGAAAAGCCAGAGTGGGTCGAGGCTTTGCGAGACCGGCTGCTGACCGGGGAACTTATCGAATTGCCCGAGAAATTCGCTAATTTTGCGGCGGCTACAACTGAACGGTTGGATGGGATGGACGCCCGGATTGACCAGTTTAGGGCGGAGGTAGACGCACGGTTCGACCAAGTGGACCAGCGGTTCGACCAAGTAGACGCACGGTTTGGCCAAGTGGATGCAAGATCCGATCAAATCATTGCGGACATGAATGCAAGGTTCAACCGGATTGAGGTTATTCTCGGCCCCCTCCGGGGCGCTCACGCCAGGGATGCGGCCATCAGAAAAGCGAACATTATCGCCCGGCGTGCAGGTTTAAGACGGGTCCGCAATCTCAGCCAGGACGATCTTCAGGACCTGGCCGACAGCGCGGACACATCGCAATTGGCGGCCAACGAATCGGACAGCTTCCTGGAGGCCGACCTGGTCGTCGAGGCCAAAGACTCGCAGGGAGAGACTGTCTTCATTGCGGTGGAAATCTCCTACACCGTCAACGGCAGAGACACCACCAGAGCCATTCGTAACGCAAGGTTGCTGAGGTCATTCACCGGCCGGGAAGCATCCGCTTTCGTCGCGAGTATTTACAAGGACGACCGGGTGCAGGGCAGCATAGACGCCGGAGATGTGGTCTGGTTTGAACTGGAACCCCGCGACCTGGAAGTAGACTGACCTCTTCCGGGCAACAATGTCAGAAGAATTGCACGAATGAAGGTGCGTTACGTATCTGTAACCTCCTCTTCCTCCGGCGTGTCGCTCTCTTCTTTCTCTTCCGGCGGATTCCATTCCTGGACGAAGTACACCACCATATCCTTGCCCATAGCCACGAGAGGCGGGCCGAGGATGATTCCCCATATCCCGAAGTGTTGGCTGGCTATGATTACAATCACGATTACCGCGATGGGATGCAGCTTTAGGGCGTTTCCCTGGATGCGCGGGACCAGGACGACGTTCTCCACAAGCTGGATTATCAAGTAGAGCAGAATCACCCAGAGCGCTTTTTGCGGCTCCGTGGCCAGGGTCACCAGAACGCCGATGGCCCCTCCAATCCAGGGGCCGATGATGGGTATCATCTCGGTTATGCCCGCGACTATGCCCAGGAAAATCGCGTAAGGCACTCCCAACAGCAGCAGCCCTACGGCTACGATGGAGCCGACCACCAATGCCAGGGTGAGTTGCCCTCGGATGTACGAACCTAAAGTCCGGTTCATAATGTCCAGCATGGCCCGCAGGTGCGTGTGCATCGCGGATGGAAAGGGGGCGCACACGGCCGAGTTAATCGCGCCGGAGTCTTTCATCAGGTAAAAGACCAGTATCGGAAGCGTGGCCAGACCTACGATGAGGCTGAAGGTGCTGGAAACTACGCCAAACGTCTTCTCGAGCGCAGACCAGGCCACCCCAACAAGGATGTTCCCGACATTGCCCAATTCCTTCTCTATGTTCTGTTTTAATTCCTCTGGAATCCTGTCGGAGTAGACCGCGATCCAGGTTTCTACGGAAAGGCGAGCGGCATTGAAAAACCGCGGGAATTCTTCGATGAATGCGCTGGCTTCCCGGACCATTGGAGGAATGACGGACAGCAATACCCCGGCAAACGCTCCAAGGGCAACGATGAATACAATCATGATGGCGGTGACCCGGCTCAGGTCGGGATGACGCCTGCGCCAGGGCATCCCCCACTCCAGCAACTTGACCACGGGCAAGAGGGTGTACGCAATAACCGCGCTGAGGCCAATCGTCAGGAGGACGTTGCCCAACAAGTACAGCACAACCAGCGTGACAATTATGGCCGCCCCGGTTGCCAGCAGAAGGAGGCGTTTGTGCCGTATAGAAGGAGCCATTTGTGCCTGCATTATCCACCAAGGAGACGAGATTGCACAGAGCGGAAGGCGGCTGCTTCGCCGGCCGGGTCGAAAGGGGACCCTGGGGTATCGCCCGGGCAGACGCCGCGGGGAAGGGATGGGCGGGTTAGCGGCTGCGCAGGTACAGGGGAGCAATGAGTTGGTCTACCGGGACGAATCCGTCGGTGAGCAAGATGGGGTTTTCCAGGCGATACCAACGGTCAAATATGTCCTGGGGCATGAAGCGGCTTACCGGGGTTCCCCGCCCGGACTTCCTGTTGGCCCGATCCAGATCTTCGGCGTTGATGGCCTGGTCCGTGCCTACAACAACGTAGGTGACGTTCGAACGCGAATCTTCTTCCCAAAGGTCTTCGTCCTGCAAAATATATATGTGGTCAAAGGTGCGGGACAGAGTGTGAACGTAGGCCCGCAGGAACCGCCCGCTATTTAAGTTGTCAACGATGTTGACGACGAATAGCCCCCCTGGAGCCAGCAGTTCTTTCACCTGCTGGTTGAATTCCAGGGTGGTGAGGTGGTAGGGGATGGAAAAGTCGTTGAAAGCGTCTCCGGCAATCATGGCGTATTTGCCTTTGGGCAGATCGGGAATCTTCATTCGGGCGTCGAGGTTGTAGGTAACGATGGACGTGGTCTGGGGCAGTCCCAGATAGGAGTGGGCCACCTGGGTAACCACTGGGTCTATCTCAATGACTTCTACGGCGGCATCGGGATACTCCATTTCAATCAAGCGGGGCATAGTATATCCGCCGCCGCCGATAAAGAGGGTATCGAAGCTATCGATCCGGACGTACTGGAGCGCGGCCAGGTCGGCGGTCACTTTTTCGTACCCGTAGACCAGAAAAGACGGGTCATCCATGGCGACGTAGCTGTGCAGCAGTTGGTCCAGGGTGAGGACACGGTGTCCTTCTATTTGACGCTCCCTGACCTTGATGCAGAAGTAGTTGCTTTCCTCTTGGCAGTCCGAGTCCATCCAACCCAAGGCAAGGCTCAGACTGGTGAACAGGGCTGCCATAACTAGCGCCGCCAGGGCGGGCAGCCGGAAGCGCACCTTCCAGAGGTCGCCGAGGAGGAGGGCCATTCCAAACAGAAAGATTGCCACCGCCAGGACGATGGGCCGGGTGCCAATCCACTGGATTAAGACGAACCCGGTGAGGAAGACCCCCCAGGATGGACCCGGCGGTGGACACCGCGTAGAACCGCCCCACCACGTTGCCGCTCTTGGCCAACTTCCGCAGGTGGAGCTTTATGACCACCGGCGTCACCATTCCCAGAATGAGGCTGACGGGAAGGAACAGGACGGCGGTAAGGGCCACAATGCGCAAGATGATTGGCAATGGAGCGAAGGCTCCCGCCACGACTTCTATCAGGGGCAAGATGATGACGGCGAAGACGCCCGCCCCCAGCAGAATCAGGCCAAGAGTGGTGCGGGAAGGGAAGCGGTCGGCGGTAAGCCCGCCTAAGTAGTTACCGGCGTTAATGCCGGCGAGCACTACGCCGATTATGCTGGTCCAGGTGTAGAGCGAAACCCCAATGACCGGGGCCAGGATGCGGCCGGCGACTATCTCCAGGATAAGGCTACAAGCGCTGGCGGCAAAGACGATGAGATAGGGGGCGGCCAAATGGACTAATGCCAAGCGAGGTTTCATTTTCGGAAAGTTGTCCTCAAGGCAGGACCAATCCGGGGCCTGATTCCGGCGGGTTGGGAGCCGGGCGGGCGCCGGAAGAGGCCGCTATCCCCCGCCGCAGTCAGACCGCACCAGAATACCGTCATGGGCAAATGGAGGTTGGGCGTTTCGCCGAAGGCCAGCCACACCCGCGGGCGAGTCTGGCTCGGGTGTTTGTAGACGTGAGGCAGGCCGCCGATGGTGGTATTCCAAATCCGGTCTGCCTGTACTGTCATCCGGATATATCCCGGCAAAGCTCCAGGGACGAATCGAGGTTTCGTACACAAATGGCCGCGTGGGAAACCGCAGAAGCGTCCGTGTCCCAATCTCCGGGCAATTTGCCTCAACCCAGTGCTGGGCCAGTATAGCCATGCTAAGCCTCGGCCTAATTCTTGTCAAAGCGGCCGGCTCCAACACTGGTAGGCCGATGCTTGACGCGAATTGGAGCTTAATCTACACTTTGGCGGGGTGCCAGGCCAGCCGAAGCGCCCAACACCGGCAACTGGCCGGGCCCACGTATTTTAGCTCAGGATATAGGGTGAAAGGCCGATGGAGCTAAAGGCCTTTATCCGGGACATCCCCGACTTTCCGGAACCAGGGATTCTCTTCCGGGACATTACTCCCCTGCTACGGAGTCCACAAGCGTTCAGCCATGTGATCGAATGGTTCGCCAGCCGGTTCCAGAACGACGCGTTCGATACCATCGTGGCGATCGAGTCCCGGGGGTTCCTCTTCGGCGCCCCGCTGGCCCATCAACTGGGGAAGCCCATTGTGCCAGTCCGTAAGCCCGGCAAGCTGCCTGCGGCCACCCACTCTACCGAGTATTCGTTGGAGTACGGCCAGAACATCATGGAGATGCACCAGGATAGCATCCGCCCAGGCGAGAGAGTCCTGGTGCTGGACGACCTGCTGGCCACTGGGGGTACTCTGGCTGCCGCGGCGAGGCTGGTGGAGATGTCTGGCGGGATCGTAAGCGCCATCGGTGTCGTGATCGAGTTGACCGATCTGGCAGGGCGGAATTCCCTGGGAGCCTACGACGTGTTTTCGCTGGTCGTATATTGATATACGGCCCAATATATAAAATGTTACGAAGGAGTAGCAGATGGCAAGCAGTGTAACTGTTGGCAACGTTGAGATCATTCCCGTTCTCGACATGATCCCACCGTCGAGAGAACCCACAATGATGTTCCCGGACACCTCCCCCGACGACTGGGCCGGGCATCAGGACGCACTGGAAAACGGACAACTCCAGCTCTACTACGGCTGCTGGGTGGTCCGCTCCCAGGGAACGACAATCCTCGTTGACACGGGTATGGGGCCGGGGCCTCACCCGGACCGGGGCAACGTGGAGGGCGAACTGTTCGAGCGGCTGCGGGACGTTCTGGTCCCCGCCGACCGGCGCAACAACACCAACGTTGGCCCCTCCGACGAGGTCAACATTGTTGTCCATACTCACCTGCACGGCGACCACGTGGGTTGGAACCTGCGGTACTCCGGTGGGATGCCCGCCCCGTATTTCCGACGGGCCAGGTACCTGGTGCCAAAGGCCGACTGGGACCACTTCACCGCTCCCGAAGTCCTTCCCACTGCTCCCCACGTGGAGCGCCAGGTGATGCCGCTGCGCCGGCTGCGCAAGATGGACCTGGTTGAAGGGGAGTACAATATCACCGACGAGGTGAGCACCTTACCGACCCCCGGACATACTCCAGGGCATCAAGCGATCCTCATAGCCTCCCAGGGCGAGAAGGCTATGATCGTGGGCGATGTGCTGCATAACAAGGCTCAGGTTTCAGAGGCCGATTGGTGCGCCGGAGTCGACATAGACAAGGACGCCAGCCGTAAGAGCCGCTCCAACCTGTTGGACCTTGCCGAGCAGGAGTCTTACGTGATTGCCGCAGGCCACTTTACCCCCGGCGACCACCTCGGGAAGGTAGTCCGTCTGGAAGGCCGGCGCTACTGGCAGGCCGTGTAAACCAGTGGTCAGGAGCCAGTGGGCAGTACCTGGCCTCCTGCCACTGACCACTAACCACTAACCACTAACCATTGAGCACCGGCAACCACCGGCAACCGACGACTCAAAAGGACAGCCATTGACGACCGACGATAGCTCAGAACACGACTCCGGCGATTTGCGCCAGGCGGCGGCGGATTTCCGCATCCTTTACTATGGACACGAGGCTGACCCAGGGCCGCCACCTGCCATGGCCGAGTTGGCGCCGGAGGTGATGGACCTGGTGGACCAGGTGGTCTATGGAGAGATTTACAACCGCTCCGGACTTAACCTCCAGACCCGCAGCCTCTGTACCATCGCTGCCATTACCGTGCTGGGGCACAGCCCGCAACTCCTCCGCAGGCACATTCAGGGCGCCCTGAACATCGGCGTTACTAAGGAGGAGATCAGTGAGACCATCGCCCAGATGGTCTTCTATGGGGGGATGCCCGCGGCGGTGAACGCTTTCCGGGTGGCCAAAGAGACCTTCGATGAACTCGGCGGCTTCCAGCCCCCACCTCCCCCACCACAGGCGTCTCACCGGGTGGTCCCCGGCGGTCCGCCCGTCTCGGGAATCCAAAATAGGAGCGCCAACGATGAGGTTAGGATTCATCGGAACCGGCAATATGGGCAACCCGATGGCGGCCAACCTGATCCGGGCCGGCCACCAGCTAACAGTCCACGACCTGCGCCGCGAGGCCGCAACCAACCTCCTGGAGATGGGCGCAGAGTGGGCGGACAGCCCCAAAGACGCGGTCCCGGGCAACGAGGTGGTTTTAACTTCCCTTCCCGTCCCCCGGGACGTCGAGGTAGTGGTCCTGGGAGAGGGGGGAATTCTGGAAGGCGCAGATGATGGCTCGGTCTACGTAGACCTCTCCACCAACTCGCCCACGGTGATCCGCCGCATACACGAGATATGCGCGGCAAGGGGAGTGACGGTGTTGGATGCTCCGGTAAGCGGAGGCACCTACGGCGCCGAGGCGGGGACCCTTGCCGTAATGGTCGGGGGAGACGAACAGGTATTCAACAAGGTGAAACCGGCCCTGGACGCCATCGGCAGTCATGTGGTCTATTGCGGAGACATCGGCAGCGGGTCGGTCTGCAAGATTTGCAATAACCTTCTCAGCATGGGCATCGGCGTGCTGCTGTCGGAAGCGCTGACCATGGGAGTCAAGGCCGGGGTTGACTTGGGAGTGCTGGCCGACGTGATCGCCAATAGCTCCGGGGGTTGCCGCCGGCTGACCGAGAAGTTCCCCCGGTTCCTCTTTCAGGGCAACTTCGAACCCGGTTTCGCAACAGCCCTGGCCGCCAAAGACGTTCGCCTGGCCACCGACCTGGGCCGTGAGTTAGGCGTGCCCATGGACCTGGCCAACCTGGTTGACCAACGCCATGTCGAGGCTATGTTCCGTGGCTGGGGCGCGGAGGACTCGGACGCGGTAGCGCGCATTCAGGAAGAAAAGGCCGGCGTGCAGTTGAGGCTGCACGGGGTGTAAAGCGCTATGGCGATCCTCCGCTGTCCCTCCAGAAGTCGAGTTGTACTCAAGTTTAGTCTCGCCGGCCCAAACCGTTGAACCCCTGCCGTGGTAGCCTCGGCGAGAGCCGGAACCCAGAAATCGCAGCCGCAGGCAACCTTGCTTGTGAAGTGAGATCATGAATTCCGGCGTCGTGCCGGAATGACGAGGTTCCCGCGTGGACATGGATTCGTGTTTGCTCCCAGCCCACGGACGTTCTGAAGCCTAGCTCAGGGCACTCCCATATTAAGCAGAGATGACTTTCATTAGATAGGGATGGTCCCAGACGGCCTTTTTGGGTTCTGCATCAGTAAGTTCGAACTGACGTCCGTGGGTCCGTAATCCCATGATGGCAACCCCCACGTTCCAAAGCGCATCTTCCAGTTGAGTAGGATCATTTGGCGAAGCGCCAATACTCACCGAAACAGTACCACCAGAATCGGTCACATCAAACCTGGATGTGACAGCTTTGCCGGAGAGCCACTTGCGACTGAACCGCTCGGCTCCCTTGCATCCTGTCAAACACGTGGTCAGTCAGGGAATCCGGGCCGAAATCAACTACAATCTCAGCGAGCGACTGCAAGGAACATTCCGCGACCGTGATAAAACTCTACGCGGACTGAAACAGCGAACAGACGTACCTCGACGGCCTTGTCCTCAACTACAACTACTTCCGCCCGCACCAGGGGCTAGGCGGCAAACGTCCAGCCGAAAGCGCCGGAGCTATATCCCGTTTGAGAACTGGCGGGATGTGGCAGGAATGACGGTCAAAGATGATAACTACCCAGCAAAATGCAACAGAACCCCATGACGGACGCACTGTCCCCACAGGACGGCTCCAGAGGGCGTCGCGAACTCGGTCGATGTGGTTTTGGTCAGGAAAAGACATGGACTGACCCCCCAGTCCTGGAAGAATCATTTAGTTTAAGCATTACAGGCGATAGGTGACCCCGGTTGCAACCCGCGATCGACTTCAGCGTGCCAGAGTGCGCCGGCTGGTTCGCGCAGAAGGCAACCGTATATTGAGCTGAATGGCAGAGCTCAGGTGTCAAATCGGTCGTGTTATCCTGCCGCATCCAATGCTAATTGGGCATGTCTATCGGGCAGATTGTGGTGTAATGGGGTCAGACTGGCCATAGAGCCAAGAATCAGACTCATTATGCTTAAACGCGACTGCCCTGAAGCTTGGCTAAGTGCCGGTTGAATCACCCCCGCCCCTGTGTTAGCATGACTTTGTTACCAAATTCACAAGGTTTTCCTTCTTGCCTATCTGCGCTGAGGAGCCCCGGATATGGAAGGGCTAACACAGCGGATCTCCAGGGCCATGCTCGGTCAGGAGCAGGCCACCATCACCATCCTCTCCACGCTGCTTGCCGTACAGGACGAGCTTGGCTATCTGCCCAAGGAAGGGATTGAGTCGGTCGCTCGTTTCACCAGCTCGACGATTAACGATGTCTGGGCCGTTGCCTCTTTCTACCCCAACTTCCGTTTTGAGCCTCCGTGTCTCCACCAGGTGGAGGTTTGTTGGGGCGCGTCATGTCACTTGGTGGGCGCAATGCCGTTGATGGAAGCGGTGATGGATGCCTGCGGATTAGAAGCTGAGGGAGACCGCGAAGACGGGCTCCTGTCACTGCGGTTCAACACCTGCCTGGGTGCGTGCGCCCATGCTCCGGTCATGGCGATAGACCATCACCTCATTGGCCGCCAAACCCCTGAGTCCGCGCGAAACAGGATCGGCGGGCTGCTCCAGTAGCTCTCGTGTTTCACGCCGCTGGCAGCGGCCGCAACTCAAACGACTGTCTGTTCATCAGGTAGGATTGCGAATGCCCAGCAATTTTCAAGACATTTCGGCCGAAGCTGAAGCCCGCTGGCAGCGGTTGGCCGCCGGCGGGGCGCCGTGGGTCCGCATCGGCTCCGCGCTGTGCGGCCAGGCCGCCGGTTGCGACGCTGTTGTCCAGGCTGTTGAAGACGCCCTGTCCGGTACCGGCAATGCCGCCCATGTGAGCCGGGTGGGTTGCATCGGACTTTGCTACGCCGAACCGCTGTTAGACGTCCAACTGCCCGGAGGACCCAGGATATTTTACGGGAATGTGACGCCGGAGACCGCCGCTGAGATCATCCAGTCTCACGTCATCGGCGGCGTCCCCGTGGAGCGGTTGGCCCTCGGGTATCTGCGGGGGCCCGAGGATTCCATAGCTCCCCCTGACCTGCCCGCCACCCTGCAGGACCTCGACTCCCACCCGCTACGGGCGGTGGAGACCAAGATCGCCCTGCGCAACGCGGGCAACATCGACCCCAGCGACATATACCAGTACATTGCCAACGGCGGCTACCACGCCCTCCACCGGGCGCTTACGGAAATGACCCCGGCGGATACTCTGGAGCAGGTCAATGCCTCCGGTCTTCGGGGGCGGGGAGGAGCGGCCTTCTCCACAGGGACAAAGTGGCGGTTTCTTGCGGGCTCCAACGCTCCGGTGAAATACATCCTTTGCAATTGCGAAGAAGGCGACCCCGGTGCGTTCAACGACAAGGCAATCGTCGAAAGCGACCCGCACACTGTGGTTGAAGGAATACTCCTCGCAGGCTACTCCACCGCCGCTAGCTCCGGGTACATTTTCATCCGCCACGGCCACGACGGTCCCATTGACCGTGCCCGCGAAGCGTTGGTGCAAGCACGTGAGTTGGGCCTGATTGGCGAGGATATCCTGGGCAGCGGGTTCAGCTTCGAGATTGAAGTCGCCTTGACCGGTGACTCATACGTCGCGGGTGAGGAAAGCGCCTTGATGGAGGCTATCGAAGGAAGCCGGGCGATGCCCCGGTTCCGGCCTCCCTTCCCGGCCCAATTCGGCCTTTTCGGCAAGCCCACCAACATCAACAACGTGAAGACGCTGGCTTATGTGCCCGAAATCATATCCAAAGGCGGGGAATGGTTCGCCTCCATCGGCCACGAGCAGAGTAAAGGGACCGTAATCCTTTGCCTCACCGGTGACCTCCAATACACGGGTATGATCGAAGTCCCACTTGGCATCAATCTGAAAGACGTCCTCTACCAGGCAGCCGGAGGAGTCCCCGGCGGCAAGGCCCTAAAGCTGGTCCAAAGCGGCGGCCCCCTTGGCGGCGTGTTGGGGGCGGACAATGTAGACGTGGTGCTGGACTTCGAGATACTCAGGAATGCGGGGGCGATCCTCGGGTCCGGCGGGATCATCGCCGCCGACGAGGATACCTGCGTGGTGGACCTGACCAGGGCCCTGATCGCATTTTGCCAGTACGAGTCCTGCGGAAAGTGCTTCCCCTGCCGGATGGGTATGAGCCACCTGTTGGAAGTGTTGGAACGAATCTGCCGCCTGGAGGGTACAACCGAAGACCTGGGACTGATGCGCCGAGTGGGCGAGAATATGCAGGCGGGATCGCTGTGCGGCCACGGTCAACTGGGTTTCAACCCCGTCTCCTCGGCCCTGCGATACTTCGGCGATGAGTTCGAGGCCCATATCGTGGGGCATACCTGTCCCACCGGCGTTTGTTTGAAGCCCAGGTTCTCACCGGCCCTGACCCGCAGATTCGCTGCCTCTCCGGTAAGCTGACCACGCTCAATACTGGCTGGAGAATGAGGAATGCCTGACGACATCACCATCTCCATCGACGGAGTCGAGATACAGACTCAGCCGGGGAAGATGGTATTGGAAGCCGCCATAGAGGCGGGTATCTACATCCCCTACTTGTGCTATCACCCGGGTATGAAGCCTTTCGCCGCCTGCCGTATGTGTGTCGTTGGAGTCGAAGGCGGCCGCGGTTATCCTGCTGCCTGCGCCCTCCCGGTTGCGCCCGACATGAAGATACGGAACGAGGATGCCGACGTCCGCCAGCTTCGCCATTCGGTGATGGAAATGCTCATCGCCGAACACCCCAACGGCTGTCTGACCTGCCATCGCGTGGACATCTGCGGCCCAAGCGACGTCTGTCTACGTCACGTGTCGGTAAACGACCGGTGCGTCACGTGCCCGAAGAATGAGCGATGCGAGCTGAAAGACACGGTGCGTTTCCTGGGAATGAGCCTGGAATCGCCGCTGGAGTACAAGTACCGCCAGATTCCATTGGAGGTCAGCGACCCCTTTTATGACCGGGACTACAACCTGTGCATCGTGTGCGGGCGCTGCGTCCGAGCCTGCGAAGAGTTGCGGGGAGATGACGCCATCTGCTTCACGGAGCGAGGCGGGAGCGCTCTGGTCGGGACGTCTTTCGGCACTTCCCTGCTGGAGTCCGGCTGCGAGTTCTGCGGCGCGTGTATTGACGTGTGCCCTGTCGGCGCTCTGGTGGAAAGGGAGCACAAGTGGGAGAAGGCCGCCCGAGTCGAGCGGACGATCTGCCCCCATTGCCCGGTGGGATGCCAGCTTAACCTTGAAATTAACTCCCGGGACCAGTTCGTGCGCTCAATACCCGAGCTGAATTCCCCGGCCAACCGGGGTCAGGCCTGCTTCAAGGGAAAGTTCGGCCTGGAGTTCGTGAATAGTCCCAACCGGCTGAAGATGCCCATGGTCCGCCGGGAAGGAAAACTTGAAGAGGCTACCTGGGACGAGGCGCTGGACCACATAGCCCAGCGCCTCCCTTCCTACGCCGGCGACAGCTTCGCCATGCTCACCTCGCCCAATAGCACCAACGAAGAGCACTATCTGGCTCAGAAGTTCACCCGGTTGGTGATGAACACCAACAATGTCGACCAGACCTCCGATACCCAACCCGAGCTTGTCGATGCCCTGGAAAGCTCGCTGGGATACCCTGCCGCGACCAACCCGGTGTGGGACCTGGAGAAGGCGGGTTGTATCCTCGTATTCAACTCCAATGTGACCGAAGAGCACAACGTGGCCGGCGTTCCCATCAAACGGGCCGCCAGAAAGGACACAAATCTGGTCGTCATCGACCCCCGAGAGGTCGAGCTGACCAGGTACGCCGACGTTTGGCTTCGACCAGTCCCCGGCACGGAGTTACTGCTGCTGGGCGGGGTCCTGAGGTCATTGATCGACCAGAGTCTGGAGAAGGCCGACTGGCTGGAAGAGAGCTGCGAGAGTCCCGCAACCCTTTACTACGCCCTGCGCAACCTCGACATGGAAGAGGTCTCCAGGGTTACCCGCGTCAGCCTGGAATCGATCAATCAAGCGGCGCAGTTGTACGGAGAAGCGGAGGCGGGAGCGATAGTCTACGCGCTGGACAATCTGGCCGACGGACTGCAAGAAGACTGTGTCCGGGCCCTTGTCGATCTTGCCCTGGTCACCGGCAACGTGGGAAAGCCGGGCGCAGGGTTGTATCCGATGAGGCAAGGGGCCAACGAACAAGGCGCTTGGGATGTCGGCTGCGTCCCCGACCGCCTTCCGGGGTACAAGTTGGTAAGCGATGCCGAGGCCCGCGGCGCGGTTGAGGAAGCCTGGGGTGGCAGCGTTCCGTCCGGCCCCGGCCTCCGGTTGCCGGGCATCGTGGAGGCTGCCATAGACGGACGGGTCAAGGCCATGATGGTCATCGGCGACAGCCCTAACTTTACCAACGGTAAGCTGGGAGACAGTCAGGGCGCGCTTTCCAACCTAGAGTTTTTGGTCGTACACGACACGTTCCTCGGCCCTATGTCGGAGACAGCCGACGTGGTACTGCCCAGGGTGAGCTTCGCGGAAAAAGACGGTTCGTTCACCAACCTGGAACGGCGAATACAGCGTCTCCGGCCCGCCCTTCAGGTCAAGGACACCGACGCCAGGCCGGAAAGCTGGGTTATCTGCGAGTTGGCCAACAGGTTGCAAGCCCAGGGATTCAACTATCTGACCGCTGGCCAGGTCCTGGAAGAGATTGCCAGCCTCAGCCCCGTTTACGCCGGGGTCTCCTCGCAGCGGCTCGAAGAAGAGGGCAAGCTGGTCCTGCGGACCAACCTGGAAAGTCCCCAGCCAACTCAGGTGCTCCACGCTGGGAAAGAGTATTCCGGTATCCAGTGGCCCTGCGCGGCGGAAGACGCGCCGGGTACGCCAACCCTGTACCTAAACGGGTTCCCGCAGGGCAACGCGGTCTTGGAGACACCGGAATTTCGCACAGCGGAACAAGCCGTAGACCCGGACTTTCCCACCTGGTTGGCGCCTGGCAGGGTACTGTTCAACCAGGGCAGGGAGATGGAGGTCGTCCGTGGGAAGCGCAACCAGATCCAGCGTGAAGACTGGGTGGAATTGAACCCCGCTACGGCCACGGAGCTTTCGGTGGAGGACGGGGACCGGGTCGAAGTCCAAACACGGAACAACACCAGCGGGAGCGCCTTGGTTGGGACTGTGCACCTGAACGAAGGGGTCCCGCAGGGTGTCATCTCCACTACGTCAATTTTCGGCCAGCTTGCCATCGCCATGCAGGAGAGCCAGGAACCAGATCCGGCGTCCAAAGTCGCGGGTCTGGAGATACGCCGGGCCGCCATCGTAAAACTGACCCCGGCATATAGCTGAAGGAGATTTGGTTGATGGTGAACCAGGGAACGCAGGCCAGCGCCCAGTCCCGGAGAGCGCGGACCATAGCCAAATTGCCCAGGGCTAGATTGGTGGAGCGCACCGACATCACCGAAGACCTGATGGTGATTAAGCTCCAGCCCGAAGTGGACCGTTTCCAGTTTAAGGCTGGTCAGTACTGCACGCTGGGTCTGCAGGGCATCGAACGCGCTTACTCCATCGTGTCTGCGCCCTACGAACCCTTCCTGGAGATTTTCGTCGAGTTGGTCCCGGACGGGGAGCTAACGCCCCTGATGTGGAAGATGAAGACCGGCGACACGATGAGCCGCGGGCCAAAGGGCTGTTCACCACGGACCCAAGGGTCCACCATCACTTCATGGTAGCTACCGTCACGGGCGTTGCTCCCTCGGTGAGTATCATTCGCCAATACCTCAAGGACGAGGGCCAAGGGCATACTTTCTATGTGCTGCTGGGCGCCAGCTATCATGACGAACTGACCTACGACCGCGAACTGGTGGAGATGGCGGCAGCGTATCCGGACTCCGTAAAGTTTGTTCCCACGGTGAGCCGGCCCGCCGAAAACCGCAACTCCGCCTGGGATGGCGCTGGCGGCCGGGTCAATAATATCTTCCAGGACTACTTGGACCAGTTTGCTCCTCCGCAGGACGACACTCTGATCTACGCCTGTGGGCATCCCGGTATGATCGAGGATGTCAAGGAGAATGTCTCGGCCCAGGGTTGGAAGTTCATCGAAGAGCGGTTCTGGAAGCAATAGGCGCGCCGCCGATTTAATCGGTATCCCTGTGTTGCAGTCCGGTAACCGCTGTCGCGCCGCTGCTTCTCGCGGGTTACGGGGTGGGTTAGAATGACCGGAACAGGCCCTGGGGGTTGGTGGGACCGTGACGCCGATACGCCGGCAGTACCTGAAAATCAAACATTCCTACCCCGATGCCATAGTCCTCTTTCGTCTCGGCGACTTTTATGAGACCTTCGACGAAGACGCCCAGACCGCATCCCAGGCATTGGAAATAGTCCTCACCTCCCGCAGCATGGGGAAAGACCTCAAGGTGCCCATGGCTGGCGTCCCCGCCCATTCCCTGGACAGCTACCTTGCCCGGTTGGTGAAACAGGGCCACAAGGTGGCGATCTGCGAGCAACTATCCGAACCGTCGGCAGGGCGCGGCCTCGTGGAACGGGACGTGGTCCGTGTCGTTACTCCCGGCACTGTGCTGGAATCGGCGCTGCTGGACCGGAATAGCAACAACTTTCTGGCGGCGGTCGTCGAGGATGAAGACTCCGCTGGTCTCGCCTACGTCGATGTCTCTACCGGCGAGTTCGCCGTCACCCAACTTGCCTTGGACGCACTTCCTCCGGAGTTGGACCGCATAAGGCCTTCTGAAGTGATAGCACCTCTCCGGGACGAGCCTCCCGCTTGGGCCGTATCACCGGAGCAAACCGGCGCGTGCCGCTGGCCGGTAACCCCGGTCAACCCGGCGTCCTTCGCCCTGGATATCGCCGAAAAGGCTCTCCTCGACCACTACGGCATCCTATCCCTTGAGTCATTTGGCGTTGATGGGCGCCCTTTGGCCGTGCGGGCTGCCGGGGCTATCATCGACTACCTGGACCGCACCCAGAAGAGCGGAATGCCTCAACTGGCACTCCTGAGTCACTATTCCACCACCTCCTACATGACCCTGGACGCGCAGACACGGCGCAACCTGGAGCTGTTCCAGGCGGGCAGGGCCGAAAGCAAGGAGCTATCTCTGCTGGCGAGCCTTGACCTGACCAAGACGCCGATGGGTGGCCGCCTGCTGCGGCGCTGGTTGGGCCAACCACTGGTGGAGCTCGGGCCGCTGGAGCAACGTCAAGACGCGGTGGAGCACTTCGTTCGAGACGGGTTCCGCCGCAGCGGAGCGGCGGCCCTGCTTGCCAAGATACCGGACCTGGAGCGTATCCTGGGCCGGACCACGGCTGGCATTGTAGCACCTCGGGAGTTGATAGCCCTCAAGGCTGGCTTGGAAGCTGTGCCGGACCTGGGCGCGACACTGGAAGCGGCTGGCCCGGATGAAAGCCAGACCACCGAATCCTCGGCAAATGGCGGCGCGATTTCCTGGCTCCGCAGGCAACTAACTCCGCTCCCTGACCTGGCCGCGTTGATCGAGGCGGCTATCACCCCGGAACCGTCGGGAGAAGCGGGGGAAGGCAATGTGATTCGCCCAGGCTTCTCCGAAGAGCTGGACCAACTCAAGAGCCAGTCACAGGATGCGCGCCGCTACATCGCGGGGCTGGAGCAGAAGGAGCGCGAGCGCACAGGCATCAGGGGGCTAAAGGTCGGATATAACCAGGTATTCGGCTATTATATAGAGGTAAGCAACGCCAACAGCGCCCAGGTTCCCGAGGACTACATACGCCGCCAGACCTTAACCCACTCTGAAAGGTACATCGTTCCAGAGCTTAAAGAGTATGAGTCGCTCGTGCTCACCGCCAGGGAGCGGATCGAAGAGATGGAGCGTTCCCTTTACAGGCGGGTCTGCGGCCAAATCGCTGGGTCCGCCGCTCTTGTGTCGAAGCTGGCCTCGGCCATCGGCCGGGTCGACGCATTCGTCAGCCTCGCTGAAGTGGCCGTGCGCAACGGTTACGTCCGGCCCGGTCTGGACATGGGACATTCCATATTGATCAAGGACGGACGCCATCCGGTGGTCGAGAAAGTCCTGGGGGTGGGTGCGTACATACCCAACGACATCTACCTGAGCAACGACGACGCGCGGATTATCGTTCTGACCGGCCCCAACATGGCCGGAAAGTCCACTTTTATCCGGCAGGCCGCCATCATCACCCTGATGGCGCAGACAGGCAGTTTCGTCCCGGCATCTAAGGCGTCGATTGGGATCGTCGACCGCATATTCACCCGCGTGGGCCTGCAGGACGACTTGACCACCGGGCAGTCCACTTTCATGGTGGAAATGGTGGAGACCGCTGCCATCTTGAACCAGGCGACTCCCAGGTCCCTGGTCGTGCTGGATGAAATAGGCCGGGGCACGAGCACCTACGACGGCCTCGCCATCGCCCGCTCGGTCATAGAGCACTTGCACAACGACCGGCGGCTTGGCTGCAAGACCCTGTTTGCCACACACTATCACGAACTGACCGAGTTGGCCGGCGTCTTACCCGGAGTACGCAACTTCACGGTTGCGGCCACCGAAGAGGAAGGAGAGGTAGTGTTCCTGCACCGCATCGTGCCGGGTGGGGCCGACAAGAGCTACGGTGTCCACGTGGCGCGGTTGGCCGGGCTGCCACAGGGTGTGGTGAGCCGGGCTTGGGAGGTGTTGGCTGATCTGGAGAAAAACGGCGGCCGCAAGACCGCCGCCAGAAAACGGCGGCCGCGTGAGTCGTCTTCAGCCCAGATTCCCCTCTTCGCTTCGGCTCGGTCCCTGGTGGAGGAGGTCAGGGATTTGGACATCCCTAACCTGACGCCACTGGAGGCGATCAACCGCCTCTACGAGCTACAGCAAAAGGCGCGTGAGGCGGAACAACTCGGTTAGCCGGACATTGGCCGAGGCTCAGGGCGCAGGGGGTTTTGCCCGGAGCCGCGCCGGGGGTTAGAATACGGTCCTTGGAACCCATCACTAAGGGAGGAAACCAGGCAGGGTCTTCCAATTATCATCGCAACCGGCTCCCCAGTCGTTCCAGCGAAAGCTGGAACCCAGAACTGCTCAGGTATCTGAACGTGATTGTAAGGGAGGATTCCCGGATTCCGGCTCAAAGCCTGTCCCGTACTGGATACGGGGGCCGGAACGACGTTGGGGTCAGGGTGATAAATTAAAGACCCTGGGAAACCAGGACCGCTGCAAACAAGGAGATGTTCCGGTGAGCGAAAATATGACGTTATACTGGTGGCCTCGTTGATCGTCCTGCCGCAAGGTAAGGGAGTTGCTCTTACAAAACGGCGCTGAGATCGAGGAGCGGGACTACTTTAAAGAACCCTTCACAGAAGAAGAACTCAAGGCTTTGGCCGGCGAGGCCGGCGTTTCCCAGATGTTCGCCCGGCGCAGTCCCAGTCTGAAGAAGATGGGCTTGGCTGGCAAGGAAATGTCCGACGATGAGATGCTCGCGCTAATGCTCCAGGAGCCGAGGCTGATTCGCCGTCCCATAATCCGGATCGGTGGGAACATGTTGGTAGGCGCCAATATGAAGGCGGTCGAAGCGGCCATCGCGGGCGAATAGCGGCTGATGATTACTGGCCCTGCTCACTCACCCTGGCCCCTTTCCCAGAGGAAGACGGGACTTCCGCAGTTGATCGGAGATTTCGTCTGGCATGGGTGAACGGATCGTTGAGGCACTGTCACCGGCGGGGGATATTTAGGATATAATCGCCCAATCCCTTGATAGAAAGAACGGCTAAGTATCCTTGATGAAGATATTTTTTGATGTAGACTACACCATCCTGGGGTTGGATGACACGCTGCGCCCCGGGACCATGGAAACCCTAAATAAGCTGAAAGCTGACGGCCATGAGATATACATCTGGTCGGGTATGGGGGAACGTTGGGAAGTGGTCGAAAAATTCAAACTGACTCCCCTCGTCAGCGGAGTCTACGAGAAACCTACTCACCACTTTCATGAGCGTCTGGCAGAGCTCAAGGTCCCTTTCGAGCCTGAGTTTGTGATCGACGATTACCCGGAGGTGGTGGCCGCTTTCGGCGGTGTTTGGGTGCCCCCTTACTTCTACCAGCGCAACTTCGACCAGGAGATGGACCGCATTTATCGGATTGTGTGCGATTTCATCGAGACTGGTTCTTCCGAAGACCCTCAGTACAGGGTCAAGGGTACTATCGTACCTCTCTTCTAGGGTTTTCCCATGCCCATAAAAGTACTTCCGCCCGACCTGGCCAGCAAGATCGCCGCAGGCGAGGTGATCGAGCGGCCCGCGTCAGTGGTCAAGGAGTTGCTGGAAAACTCCCTGGATGCCGGTGCGTCTGCCATCACCGTCGAGATTAAAGGCGGCGGCTCCGGCGAGATCCGGGTGATAGACGATGGCGCGGGTATACCGCCCTCCGAGGTAAGGCTCGCCTTCCTGCGGCACGCCACAAGTAAGCTGACCGCGCCCGAAGACTTGGACTCCGTGACAACCCTGGGCTTCCGGGGTGAGGCGCTTCCCAGCATCGCCGCCGTCTCCCGCCTCAGCCTGACAACTCGCACTGCCGGGAACGACGCCGGTCACGCAATCGAACTGGAATGGGGTCAGGTAGTCCGGGACGGTTCCCGCGGTTCCCCTCCCGGCACGAACGTCTGCGTCTCCGGCCTGTTCGATAACCTGCCCGCCAGGAAGAAGTTCCTCAGGACTCCTGGGACCGAGACGGGCCGGATCCAAGACCTGGTGACCCGGTACGCTCTGGCATTCCCGGCAGTCCGGTTCCATCTGACCGGCGAAGGCCGCCGCCTCCTCTCCTCCCCGGGATCAGGGGACCTCCGCGAGACCTTTCTCGCGGTTTACGGGGCGGAGGTTGCGGAGGGGATGTTATGGGTCGAAGGTGAGGACTCCCAGAGCGGTTACCGGGTCGAGGGGATGATAAGTCCTCCCCACCTCCACCGGGCCAACCGCAGTTACACGAGCTTTTTCGTAAACCAGCGATGGATACAGAGCCGGATGCTCGGCTTTGCGTTTGAAGAGTCGTATCACGGGCTGTTGCCGGTGAAACGCTATCCCATTGCGGCGATCAATATCTCGGTGCCATACGAGGATGTGGACGTCAACGCCCACCCGGCCAAACGGGAGGTGCGGTTCCACCACGAAGGCACCGCATTTTCTACCTTGCAGCGCACAGTGCGGGCGGCCCTGGTTGCGGACTCGCCGGTACCCGCCATTCAATCCCCTTCGGGCGCCCAGTTCCTTCCGCCTGCACCAAGGTCCGAGACGGGCTCATTTTTCCCTCGCGGCGCGTTCGGAGGGGGTCAGGCCGGTTTCACTGGAGGCCCGGCCGATGCGGCTGCGCCGATTCAACCCGCCCCTGCCCTGAAAGTCGTCGGGCAGGTTAGGGCCACTTACATAGTGGCGGAAGGGCCTGACGGGATGTACCTGGTGGACCAACACGCAGCCCATGAACGTGTATTGTTCGACCAGATCACAGGGAGCGGTTTGCCGTCCAGACCAGGGGAGTTGCTGCTTGAGCCCGTGGCTGTGGAGCTGTCGCCCGGTCAGGTAGAGGTGTTGAGGGACAATGCGGAGATGTTGGCGCGGTACGGATTTGGCGTCGAGCCCTTCGGAGACAATGGCTTCCTCCTTCGGGCCATACCCGGCATCACGTCTTCCCAGGACCCCGGGCAATCGTTGCTCAGCGTATTGGACATGGTCGCGCTGGAGGGGCTAGTGCGGCAACAAGAGGACGTCTTGGCGGCGTCAATCGCCTGCCATAGCGCGATCAGGGCGGGGAAGACACTCACCGAAAGTGAGATGCGCGCTCTGTTGGAGCAATTGGAAGCAACTGCCAACCCCCAAACCTGTCCCCACGGGCGGCCCACAATGCTCCACTTCAGCGCCGGTCACATGGAGCAGGAGTTCGGCAGGCGTTAGTAAGCGGAAGCGCTACACGCCTTGCCAATAGCGGCGGCCCTCGATCCGCACCACTTTGCCGAAGCCGGTGTGGTGGCAGATGGCCATGACGGCGTCCTCGGACTCCGCCCGGTCCAGCATCCGCGCCCTGGTCTGCACCGCCAGCGCAGCGTCCATGTCGAAGCTGAACACCCAGTCCGGCTCGGTGATTTGGGCGGGCCCGTGGAACACGTCACCGAGGATGAACGCCCTCTGCCCCTGGGACACTACTGCCAGGCTCATGGAACCGGGTGTGTGGCCCGGCGTGGGAATCGCCGTTATCTCGGTGGTGAGGGCCTGCTCTCCGGCCAGAGGGTCGATCACTCCCGCGCTTTCCAGCGGCGCAAGGGTCTCCTGCCAGAATGTGAAGCCGAATATCTCCTCGTCCCTGGGCGACTTGAACGCTTCCCAATCGGCCTGATGGAACAAGTACCGGGCGTTGGGGAAAGTGGGGGTGGGGCCAGCGCCGCCGGGCGAGAGGTTCCAACCGACGTGGTCAGGGTGCAGATGGGTGAGAAACACGGTGTCCACGTCGCCCAGGGACACGCCTGCCGCCTCCAGCCCGGAGGTCAACCGGCCGTCCACGCCGCCGATGAGGTTCCCCACCGTGCCGGGATTGGTGGCCATGCTCCCACCGCCCGTGTCTACGAGGATGGTGCGCCCCTGGGAGCGGACGAGGTAGCAATCGAAGTGAACGCGCAGATTGCCGGAGCCGGAAAACCCCTCCGGGTATTTCTGCCGATAGGGCGCCCAGGACTCCGCCGGTACATTGGGGAAGGGGGCAAGGCACCCTCGTTGTCGTGAATCGCGGTAATCTCGACGTTGCCGACGGTGAGGGTATTGGCGGCCACGGTGAACCTCCGTAGACGAGGGTCCGGCTATCCCTGCTAGGCAAGGGGCTTACCCTTTGACCGGGTTTAGATAGTCTTGTTGCGGCGGGGGTCTTGCCGGGGGTCCTGCGCGGGATGGAAGATTGATCCCTTGCCGGGGAATCTCTCATCCTCGGTCAGCTTGGCCGTCACAGCGCGAAACGGGCCGAATGGTAGGGATGCGGCCGCTACCGCCGCTGCGCCCACGCCGAGCCGGGCCAGAAAGCCCCGGCGCGAGTGGCGGGAAGAGTTGGTCTCCGGTTGGTCTTTTGGCACGTCCTACTCCTGAAGTTAGCGCCCCGGACTCGGAGTCATAGGGTCCCTTCGAGGACTGATTTTACTACTCGCCATTGATTTTGAAAACCTGGCTGGACCTGGGTAAGACGAGCACACATTGTTGACGCGGGCAGTAAGGGCGATTTACACTCCCCGCCACCACAGGTCCGGTCTACCCCTATGGTCTGACGCCAACCGGCAAACGAAGGGCCATTGGGATAAAAAGGCCATATACATGGCAATCAACTACATAGATTTCCTCCAAGTCACTGTGCTGACAGAATAGTTGCCAGCAGCCAGGGCGATGGAACTCCAAAATGTCAACTGACCCGGGTTGTCCGAATGACAACCCCAAGCTTGTGGCACAAGTTGTGGGGTTGCTCAAATCCAGGCTCCTCCCGGTCCTGCTTGTCCTAGTCATATCCCTTGGACTGGCGGGTTGCAACGGCCCGCCGCCCCAGGCGGACAATTCTCCGCAGCGTATTGACTACTTTCCACAGCATGACGAGCCGCTGAGGACTGATAGGGGTGGCGAGTATTTCTTCGGTGAGTTATTCGTCAGAGACGGATGCTTGCGCCTTGACTACAGCGATGTTAACTTCCCGAACTATACGCTTTTGCCGGTATGGCCCGCCGGCTTTTCCGTGAACGTCCAAGACAGCTCGATTCGCGTTATTGACAGCACGGGGCTGATTGTTGCGCATGTGGGAGACAAGGTTCGGTTCAGCGGCTATTCCATCGGAGAAGACACTTGGGTTGACCAGAGACGGGCCTGACCCGGAGTGGCGGCCGCAAACTCAACGAAAGTGGCAGCGACGGTTGAAGGAGTGGCAACAAAAGGACCGGGAGCGGCAGCAACGTTTTTCTGTGGAGTGTCCGGGACCGTTTCTCATCGTTGGGGACGAGGTGAGCGCTGTTGGGCCGGATGAGCCAACGGTGGTTCCGGCGCCGGGCTCGACGCGCCTCTTCCTGAGAGAGAATTCCAGAAGGGGAGGGAAGTCTGTTCCCACCGTATATTATTTCCCTCGCAAGTTAGTCCTGGACGGCGACTGCCTGTGTCTCCGTTACGAAGAGGAGCGCCCCGGTTGGTTGGTTTCGTAGCCTGCGGGTTTCACGCCGCACGTTGAGGGTGGCGTGGTCGAGATACGCAATGGAGGCGGGAAGACCGTAGCGCGTATCGGCGACATGTTAGAGATGTCCGGCCTTGTTGGTTCTGAGGAACACAATCTCTACAGCGCGAGGTGTCCAGGCAGTATTTTCTATGGTCTTGAAATGAGAAACTTGACCTTGGACAACCTAAAGCCTCTACATGATCCCAAGTGAAAGCGCCGACGGCGCAGCAGGATATTCTCAGTGCGTGACGGTACTCGTATCGGGCATTACCAGCGCGAGTAGAGAATACCCCTGCGGGCGCCCCTACGTCTCTCCCGCGTCCTCCAGCACCATCCGGGCCACCTGACGCCCCATCCTCACCGAGTAGTTGGTCCCTCGGTCCTCGGGGTAAATCTGGGTCGTATTGGCCAGGTACAGGCGGTTAAAGGGAGTCCGGTGATCCGGGATGCGCTCCCCGTAGTTGGTCCCGATGATGGGTTGAGCGCCGTCAACCTTGTGGTGGTGGTACTCGAGAATCCACGACCTGTCGAAGCCCGGGTTGATCTTCTGCAAGTGAGGGACGAAGTCCTCCAGCAGTTCCTCGGCGCTCTTCTGGTAAAGCTCGCTGTCGCGGCTGGGGTAGTTGGTCAGGTATACGATGTGGTTCCCGCCGTACAGTGACTTGTCGATCATGTTGGTGTGTTCGATCACTCCCAGGAATGGCAGGGTACGGTCGCCCACGTTCATCCAATATTTGTCCGACAGGGGGCGGTCCAGCACAAGGATCACCAGCACCGCCGAGAGGTATTGGACCCCAGTCAACTTGTCCTCGTATTCGCTGGGCATGGGAGGGACCAGCCTGGTGAATACGTAGGACGGCGTTGTAGCGATGACCGCGTCATACTTTCTGGTCCCCGCATCTTCTCCGGGGAGCTGTACTTCCAGGCCGGTAGCCGAGCCGTCCTCCACAATGACGCGGTTAACTCCTGCCGAGATATGGACGTCGCCCCCCTGCTCCCGGACACGTTCTCCCAGTGTGTCGAATACCTCGCCGAAGCTGCCCATGGGATAGCCGAGCCGTTCTTTCTGCAGCCCTTTGCCCCTGGAGGCGACCCGCAAGTATACCTTCCCCCATAGCCAGGTCATGCTCACCTGGTCGTAGTAAGCGCCGAACTTGCCCCGCAGCAGAGGTTCCCAGATCACCTGGTAGGCCCGTTCCCCCATGTGCCCTATGAGCCAGTCCTTGGCGGTGACGTGCTCGAACTTCCGCCAGTTCGAGGTCTTCTGCAGAAAGAAGGTCCACAGGCCCACGCGAATCCGCTGGACCAGAGAGAGGGGCTTGAACCGCAACAGGTCCATCGGGGTGCCAAAGTCCCAGATCTTACCGTCGTAGAATAGGCCGACCTTGGACTCCAGCCATGCCAGCTTGTCTCCCAACCCCAACTCGTGGACCAGTTCCGTCATGGCCGTGTCGCTGACGAATAGGTGGTGGTAACCTCGTTCCAGGTGTCCGCATCCAACTTCGAAGGTGGAGGCCTGCCCGCCCAGGAAAGGGGCGCGCTCGAAAACTTCGGCGTAATGGCCGCGTTTGGTCAACTCGTAGGCGGCGGCCAGCCCTGCCGCGCCCCCGCCGATGATGCCAACTCTCACGATGGGCCGTCCTTAGAGGCTGCTGGGGCGGCGGCAGTTTCGGCCGCCGTCTCCAACGCTTCGACTTTGCCGGTGGCAGTCAATTGATTCCACGAGATGTTCTGCGACCATAGGATGTACAGCCCCACCAAGTTGACTGGCAGCCACAGGGCCACCAGATGAACGAAGGTGGCGTACGCCGCGCCAACGGATGCCCCGACCCCCAGCGCAAGCAGTGTCTGTTGCGCCACGACCTCGAAGGGACCGATTCCGCCGATGGCGGAGGGCACGGCGGTTGCCAGGTTTGAGGTGGCGGTCAAGAGGGCCATGACCAGGGCCAGCACCCAAATCGGACCGAATACCTGGGATAGGTCAAAGGCGTAACCCACCAGGAAATAGACCCCCGCCTCCCCGAACCAGACTGGCAGCGACAGCAGGAACAGGCCAAGGTGTTTCCTTGGCGAGCTAAGTATTCGCAGTCCTTGTAGGAAAGTCTCGGCAAATTCCAGAATCTTGACTCGACCGTACTTTTCCGGGACGAAGTTTACCAGTCGTGTTAAGGTCGCGGTGGCGTTATTGGAAACCGCCAGCAATGTCAGCACACTCAGAGCAGCGAGGAATGCCGCCCCGGTCCCAGCCATGACGACGGTCCACGCGGTGCGTGTCACGGCTCCGGCGTTATCGAACCAACCCATCGCCAGGAGCAAGGGGGCCGATATGGCGACGAACGCCATCAAGGTCACTCCGTCATATACTCTCTCTACGCCCACGGTAGCCAGCGCCGGGCCGGAGCTAAAATTCTCTCTCCTTGCCAGGTAGTACGCGCGGACCAGTTCACCCAGACGCACCGGCAGCAGGTTGTTGGCCAGGTAACCGATCACGATTACCGGGTATAGCCTGGAGATTGGGAAGACCCGTAGAGGGCTGAGCAGGTACCTCCACCGCAATGCCCGGAAATAGACCGCCACGAAATAGAGGGCGACGGCCGGGACAACGTAGATGTAATTCGCCTGGCCAAGCGCCGCGCCGACATCGGCGAAATCCACCTGGTAGACCAGCAGCAACAAGAACAGCAAGCTCAACGCCACGGTGAACCAGAACCGCCAGTTTTTGATCATGGAGGAGCTAATCATCTATGCCAGCTTGGGTCAGGATGCCGCACCGGCTCACGGGAAGGCCAGTCCATATGACTCAGTAGAGGACAGGAATGCCCACTATATTCAAGACGGTGGGATTCTACAAGGTAATCCGGCACACGCGGTGGCCCGAAGCGAAACCGGCCGCCCGACGCCCCGCTTATTCCTTGGGCAGGTACCGGTAGAACTCGGACGTGTACCACTCGTCGTCCAGGCGTCTATGTACCAGGTAGGCCATGCCGTCCGCCCAGGACTCGCGGCTCTTGGAGACCTCTTTGAAGTACTGGAAGTCTAGACTAAGTTGGTCTTTATTGGGGATTGCGCGGAGGCCCCACACGAAGCCTTCCTTGGGACGGTCTTCGCCGGGGCGGCGATAGCTCTCCGGGAACCACAGCAGGTCTCGGTAGGGTCCTTCGCTTTCAAACCGCTTGAGGGAATCGGCGTTGGGCCGAATGTGGGCCGCGGTTACCAGAATGGCCTTGGACTCGGCGTCGTCGGATGCGGGCTTACATCCCGCGTGCCACCCGTCCTCACCTTCGTTCTTGAAGCACGAATAGGAGAGAATACCGTCCTCCTGCACGTTCCGCACGTACCATTGGAAGGGGTACCACATGTCGTAGTCAACCGTTACGCGATCGCCCTCCTCCGCCCCCCTGAACACCCGGCTATCCAACGATTCGAAAGTGGGTGGCAGATCGGAGCTACCCTGGGCGTAGACCAACACCTCCGGATAAGAGTCGTCATACGTGTAGGCGGCCCGAAACGCACCCAAAGCGCCAAACCCCAGGAGTAGCGCCGCGATGCCCAGACCGGCCAGGGCCATTCCTTCCCGGGGGTGGCTTATTCTCACCAGCGCGGCGGCGGCGACCGCCAACAGGCCAGCCACAGACAGCAGAGTCCAGTCCTCCCGGTTGGGTCCCCCCGCTGCCCCCCCGGCGTCGTGGACGTAGGTGTAGACCTGGTAAACAAGCACGACTATGGCGGCCGGCGCGAGCAGCAGCAACGCCGCCCGCCCTCGTATCAGGACCTCCCTCCAGGCTACACGGTCTGCCAGTTTCCCGAGAAATTTGCCCGCAAGGAAGATAAACGGCAGCGTGACGTTTACCAGTAACCAGGGCATTTTTTCTGAAGCCAGGGTGTAGGCAACCAGCGTAAGACCGGTCCAAAGTGCCAGCACGATTCCCAGCGCGTCGCCCTTTCTGAGGAAATAGACGGTGGCCGCCAGCCCGAACACTACCGGCAACAGCTCGTAGACGCCGAGCCCGACGAAGTAGTAATACCAGGGTTGGTTCCCCCTGGCGACGTCTTGCTGGGCTACCCAGTAACCCATGCCCAACCAAGAGCCGCTGAAGACGCCCGCCAGGTTAGAAAAGAAGGTCGTATACAGGGTCACCCAAATCGTATAGAACACCGCGGCGCAGCCAAGCCAAATACCGCCGAGCCAACGCAACCCACAATAGGCCGAGACCAGCAGCGAGCCGTATAGCAGGGTCCCGGCGACCAGGTAATTGACCGGAAGCGCGTTAAGGCTGGCGTCGACGCTTATCCCGCTGGGCAGCACCATGCCTATCACGGCGGCAATGTCCACCAGCGGGGTGAAGAGCATGAGGTAGAGAAGCGTCAACATTGGGGGAATCAGCAGGAGTAGGCCGCCGCGGTCCCAGGGTTGACGTGATGCAATCAGGATTGCCGCGGCTACCAAAACTATGGTCCCTGCGGCTATGAAGTCCACCGCAGATCCTGCTTCCATCTGATACGAGGCTACGGGACGGAACAGGGCCCATGCGATGGAGGTTACGCCAAGCGCGGGCACCAATACGCCGGGAAGCAGTGTCCTAACGTAGGGCCATGCCCTGGCCATAGGCTGAGCCGCGCCGGACCCCCACGGCCGGGCGGGACGGCCCATGTGTTCTGGTCCTACAGCCGGTGCTCCCCCAGAGACGGGCAGGCGCTGACGCCCCTCCCACGCAGTAGGCCCCGGCGAGGTTTCCGCCTGTCGCGGTGTGTCCACAGGGGTTGGGGGACTGACCCGGCGCAGGCTTTTCCACACTAGGAAACCCAGCGCCAGTATGACGACGAACACGTGTAGCCACGGCGGGAATTCATACACCGGGACCGGGACGAACGGGGCGGCCCATTGGGGAGCCCCTACAATCCCATTCTCGACGCCCTGGCGATTCGCGAGGGCGAGCCCAAAGAGGTCTTGGAACAAGCTGGAAGCGGCGACCCATTGAGGAAGAGTTAGCGTGAAGAACAGGGCGGCAAAAAAACTCGGAGACCCCAGGTCCCGGAACCTTAACCTGCCCAATGCCCAGGGAACCAGACCCGGCAGCGCCATCAGGAACGCGATGCCGCCGAAAAAGACGACGACCATGTAGGCCGTCTCCTTCGTAGCAAACATGAAGGCCAGGACCGCTGCCGTAAGCAACAGGTACCGCTGCTTCCCCGCCTCGAAATACCGCCACATGAGGACCAGGATGGATGCCGCCCAAAACGCCATCATGATGTCGTTTCGACCGAAGCGGCTGAAATAGAGCAAGCTGGGCGATAGGGTAAGCATCAGGGCTGTGAAGATGGCCCCCGCACTGCCGATTTGCTGGCGTAGGAAGTAAGGGATGCCCACAAGCGCCGCCCCGAACAAGACGTAACCAAGCCGGGCCGTGTGGTCGTTGTCGCCCAGAAGGTGGAAGATGAGCGCGGTTAGCTCTATCTGGAAGGGGCCGTGCATCCAGGGAGAGTGGATGAACCCCTCCCCCTTGAACAGCTTCCAGGAGAAATGGACGTGGATGGCCTCGTCGTAGTGCATAGTGCGGCCGTCTAATTCCCACATCCGCAGGGCCAACGCGCCGGCGGCCAAAACCACGAAAGCCAACTCCAGCCGGCCGACCCGGAAGCCGGGAAGGCGAGGCCTGACGAACCTCGGGAGCAGCCTTTTTCTAACGACTTGTTGAATCATCTGAGCCTGGCACACGGTCCGGGCTTGATGGTTTGAATTCGTAAATGATTACGTCGTACCCCTCCCAGGCGATTTCCAGGAACGAGTCCAGAGTTGCCAGGTTGTCTCTGCCATACTTGTCGCGTTCCCGGTTACCGGCGTACACGTAGCGTACTCCGTACCGCTCCAGGATGTCCTGGACCAACTGCGGGTCGCCGCTCTGGTACACGGCCGCCACGTCCTCCTCTCTTCCAGTCATGGGATCGCTGCTCCCACGCCACTGCAATTCATGCCCCTTCCATCCCAGGACCGCCGGGAGTCCCGAACTTGAGGATATCCTGCCGAAGCTGGAGTAATCGCCTCCAACCGCCTCCACGATCCTGCCCTTGGGAGCTTCGTCCCGCAGCCAGGCGATCGCCTCATATTCTCCCTCTGCCGAGTCCCGGACAAATGCCAGTCCGTCGAGAGTGTTGTCAGAGAACGTATGACCTTCGGTGAATAACCCGGTCCGGTTGACCACTGCCCCTACAGGATAGTATAGCGAGGCCGCCAGGAGCAGGCAGACCAGGGCCGTCCAAACATGGGTGGCCATTGGCAAATGCCGGTTCCCGGAACGGCCGCACACCATCTGTGAAGTTTGCTCCGGTGAGGACTCCGGCGCCCTTAGTTCTTTCCGATAGCGCCGATAGCGCCGGGAACGCCAATAGTAGACGCTGTACGCTCCCGCCACCGACAGCAGAAGCCACGCCTGATAATACACTTTGAAGACAGTGTTCATCCGGTTTCCGAAAAGGTCTACGACGTAGAATAACTCGACCCCTGCCAGGAGGTAGAAGGCCGCTGCTATCAGCACCAAGGGGAAACTTGTCGCGTGTCCGCCTTCACGGCAGACCCGTCGAGCGGCCGAGAAGGCGGCTAGCCCCACGGCTGTCAGGGCGGGCAGCACCCACAGGGCCCGCCAACCCACCTTAGCGGCCGCGCCGGCGAAGCTGTCGTCGATATACCCGATTACCAGGATAATGTCGGCCCAGACCAGAATCGGCGCCAGGCAGACCACCAAGAGCAGCCTGATAAACGGCGCATCTTCCCGGCTCGGACTCCGCAGCCCCACAAGTTGTCTCAACAGGAAAGATGTGCCCAGGAAGGCCGGAAATCCCAGGGCCAGAATGAACAGGAACGGCCTGGCGCCTGGTCCGGTCACAGGAAGCACGCCCGACGCCTGGCTGTCGACGGAAAGGTAAAAGGGTAAGAACAAAGCCACGGCTACGGCTACGATGGGCGCCGCCACTACCGCGGCATCCCGCGCGGCCTGCCCCAGGTTGGCCCCTGCATCTCCATACGCCTTTATCAACGCCAAAACGG
Source organism: Dehalococcoidia bacterium (assembly GCA_965216155.1). GTDB lineage: Bacteria > Chloroflexota > Dehalococcoidia > Lucifugimonadales > UBA3495 > CATOSP01. Next base: position 355,965 of record CBDCFD010000005.1, read on the forward strand.
CCAGCACGCAGGCCATTAGTGGAAGGTCCCATGCGTTGATGAAAGCCAAGGAGCCCAGAAGGAGCGAGATGGCCACGGCCTCTACGGGATTCCGGCGCAGCCACGCGAGTCCAAGGCGTCCCGGTGCGGCGAAGAAGTGTAGGAATACCGACAAGACCAGCAAGTTGAACGGCAGACTCATGGCGTGAGCGTGAAGGTCGCCAAGCAGGAAGCTGAACATCGGGAATTCGGTGATGGTGTAGTCGAGGCTCTTGCCATCGGCCAACGTGTCGATCACCCTGGTCGCCCGCCACCACCATAGATACTCGCCGGGAAAACCGCCGTCGCCGGACCCGCCGCCCTCGAGTCCCTTGATCCCCACCCATGCCCAGAAGCCCTCGCTCCCCCAGCCCATCGAGTGTACCCATTCCATCACCCCTTCCAGGTTGCCGATCACGAGCAACAGGACCGTGGCCGTCATGCCCGTGGCCAGAGCGGCCCGGACGGTCCCGCCTGAAAGCCGGACCAGGTTTTGGGTCAGGCCGAACGCGCCCGCCGCGGCCATGGCGGGGACCAGTGAGATGGAGAGGTTGTAGCTGACGTTGGTGGCAATCCCGGTGAGCTGCGTAAGAAAGCCCATCATGAAATGGCCGAAGTAGTAATAGCTGACAGGATATCCGGATAGCCAGGGGTCTTCAGGGGGCAGGTGGCTTGCGTGGACCGAGGCGTTCAGGAAGGCGAAGTCCATCGGCTTTTCCGTGCCGGTGATGGCCGGAGACTCGGAGGTCACCCACGCCCACAGGAAGAAGAACACCAGGAAGACACATTCTGTCACGAGAATGACGCGCCATTCGCGCCGCACGAAGGTTAATATGGCTTCCCTGTGACGGCTCAGGACCGCGAGACTTGCGGCCGCGAGGAGTCCAACGATGGCCATGACGGCCGCCTGAGATACGGGGACTGTATGAGTGAGCCCCAGGAGCCAGACGGCGTAGGACCCCAGTACCAGACCAAAGGGCTTGGCGACGCTGTACCCCCGGTCGGGCAGGCTGCGCAAAAGTGTAAAGGCGAGCGGGAAGGACAAGAGGCCCAGGAGTTCAACGGCCAGCAGCCAGACGAAAACGTCGACCACGTTTGTTCAGAAAGCCATAGGTGTTGAGGAATTTAGCGGCGGATGGTAACGGGCAATTACCGGTCTGAGTCAGGGCACGGGAGCCAAGAGGGCCTCGACGAACTCCTGACTGTCGAAGGGAGCCAGATCGTCCAACCCTTCTCCTGTGCCGATGAACATAATGGGAACTCCCAACTCGTGCCTGATGGCCAGGACTATGCCTCCACGGGCGGTGCCGTCCAACTTGGCCAGAAAGATGCCGGTGCAGTCCACGGCGTCTTTGAACGACTTGGCTTGCGTGAGCCCGTTGTGGCCTGTGGTGGCGTCCAACGTCAGGATTACCTGGTGTGGAGCAGAGGGGTCCAGCCTTTTCAGCACCCGGTCAACCTTCTTGAGCTCTTCCATCAGGTTGGACTTGGTGTGCAGCCGCCCCGCGGTGTCGATAATCAGGATGTCGGCCCCCCTGGCCCGGCCAGCTTGGTAGGCGTCGTAGGCCACCGCGCCGGGGTCTGAACCCGAACCGTGGCTTATCACGTCGACGCCGACGCGTTCACCGAGAATTTGGAGCTGTTCCGATGCCGCCGCCCGGAAGGTGTCCCCTGCTCCGAGGATGACCCGCTTCCCCGACTGCTCGAAGTGGTGGGCCAGCTTGGCGATGCTGGTGGTCTTGCCTACTCCGTTGACGCCAACCATCAAAATGACGTAGGGGGCAGTCTCGGCATCTGACCCGGACAGCATATCCCCGGATTCAGGGCTCTCCATTTCCCGTACCAGGATATCCTTCAGAAGCTGAAATGCCTGGTCGGGACTGTTTACGCCCTCGGACCTGATCCGGCCCTTCAGTTCATCGATGATGCGCAGCGAAGTATCGACTCCCACATCCGAGGATATCAGGATCTCCTCAAGTTCCTCCCAGAGGGAATCGTCCAGCCTCGAACTCCTGAACGCGCTAAGAATCCGCCCGAACCAGCGGTCCCGGCTGGGCCGGGCCGCCTCTGCGGTCTGTTCCTTGTCTTTGGATGGGTTGCGGCGGAAGAATTTAAGCATGGACTATTCAGGCATCCGGGAGCAGTGTGATGAGGGCGTTTTCCGCTGCGGAGCGTTCCGCGTCGGCCCTGCTGTTACCTTGGCCTTGGCCCACGGCGCGGTCGTCCACCAGCGCCTCCACGGTAAAAACCGGGTTATGGTCCGGGCCCTGGGTTGAAACGACCCGGTACCGCGGTGTGGACATTCCCTTGGACTGGACGTATTCCTGGAGGCGGGACTTGGGGTTTTCACGCGGGCCGCCCTGCTGGAAGAATGTGTCGAGTTCCTCCGACATGGCCCGCAGCACGAAGGCATTGGCGTGCTCGTAGTCCCGGTCCACATACACCGCCGCCACAACAGCCTCGAACGCCGCGGCTAGAATCGAGTCCCGTTGACGGCCCCCGTTGGCCTCCTCCCCTCTCCCCAATAGCAGGTAGTTTCCTAGTCCCAACCGCCGGGCCACGCGGGCCAGGGATTCCCCGCAGACCAGGTCGGCTCTGCTTTTGGTCAGTTCGCCTTCGCTGAGATGTGGAAGACGCCGGAAGAGCTCAGTCGAAATGGTGAGCTCTACAACGGCGTCTCCCAGGTATTCCAGCCGCTCGTAGGAGTCGGCGGGCTGTCCTCCCCGTTCGTTTAGGTAGGACCTATGCACCAGCGCCCGGTGAAATGGTTCCGGGTCCACGAATTCGAGGCCCAGGGCCGCTTCGAGGCGGTGGGTCGCCAACCGATTCTCCCTAGATCACGTCGTGGGGCCACGGCGGCGAGGGGCGCTTTATCTCGCCAACGTGAGCGAACTCGCTCATGGTCTTGATAAGGCTGTCGAAGATCTCCTCAGCCTGCTCGGCCGGGGGCGGGAACATCTTCAGGAAGGCCGACTTGCCGCCTGGGAACACGAAGGTCGGTACGCCGAACGCGCCGACTTCCTCGACGGCCCTGGTGTGGCTCTCGCCGATCTGACGCAGCAGGTCCGGGTCGACCAGGTCTTCCCTGAACTGGGCCATGTCGAGGCCGGCCTTGACAGCGGCCCCTTCGATCACGGCCTGGTCGTTGAGGTCGGCTTTGTCTTCATGGCGGGCCTTGAGCAGGGCGTCGAAGAAGGACTTGAAAGCCTCTTTACCCTGCCGCTTGGCCGATAGGCCGGCCTGGTGAGCCAGGAGAGTCTTGTCCGACCCGTCCAGGATCTCCGGCTGCTCCCAGATCTTAAATTCGGGTCCATTCTTGCTGTTGACCTGGGCGAGCGAGAACGGTTGCCAGTCGATTTCTACTTCTGTTCCCTTGGCTTCTTCCACTTTTGCCAACCACATGTTGGCGTTGTACACGAATGGTCAACGAAAGTCATAGTACGTGGTGAACTCTGCTTCAGGCACAGTTTTCCTCCTCAAGGGTAGATGACAGAATTGTATCGGGGCCGTAGATGGTTGTCAAAGACCGCGCGCCGCCCTCAGAGCAATCGCATCTTATGAGGGTGGGGACGCGGGACCACAGGGCGTTACTTTCAAAGCTAGGACTCATGCTGCTGCCTGGTTTGCTCCTTCAGTTTTTGGACATGGTGCGATGGCACACATTCGGGTGTTCTGAAGCTGGAAAATTTATTTCAGGGAAATTGTGCGCCATTTTGGTACAGTGGGCCTGGGCGGCGGGTTTGGGATTTGGACCGGGACGGAATTCCGACAAGGACTATGGTAACGGGTGGTCACCCCAGGAGGGAAGGGCGGGGTGTCAGCAGTCCAGTTCAGGACGCGATTGCCCTGCGCGCGGCCCTCAGCCTTTGGATTCGCGACGGGTGGTATACTAGAGGTGGAACCGCAGGAGGCCCCGCCACGCCCAAACTCCAGCACATGACCTCCCTCGTTGACGCCGTGGATGCCCGGATTGATGGCGGCCAAAAAACAATTCTTCGAGCTTTGCGCCGCTGCGCCTTGGAATGGTCTTTGCCGGTCTACCTGGTGGGCGGTCCGGTCAGGGATGCCCTGATGGACTTGCCCATACACGATCTGGATTTCGTGGTAGAGGGCGACGCCGCTGCCCTCGCCCGCGATTTGGCCGGAGAATTGGACGGTAAGATTGTCGTCCACCAAGCCTTTGGCACGGCGTCAATCTCACTTGGGAATGACCGTATCGACATCGTGACGGCGCGGAAGGAAGTCTACCCTCACCCCGGCGCTCTGCCCAGGGTGACTCCAGGAACGATTGCCGACGACTTGGCCCGGCGGGACTTTTCCATCAACGCGATGGCGCTCCCCCTGAGAGATGGCAGGCGGAGACTTCTGGACCTCCACGGGGGCGTCCGAGACCTGGAGGCTGGACTCATACGCACGCTCCACGCCGGGAGTTTCGTAGACGACCCAACACGAGTTTTCCGTGTTGCCAGGTACGAGCAGCGGTTGGGGTTCCAGATCGAGGAAAATACGTTCCGTCAGCTAGAGCCGGCGGTGGCTTGCGGTCAAATCAGCGGCCTTAGCCCCGACCGGGCGCGCCACGAAATAGAGCGTATTCTGAACGAACGGCAGCCGGGGCTTCCCTTGGTCCGCCTGGCAATGCTGGGCGGACTGTCCCAGCTTTCGCCTTCCTTGTCTTGCGTGGAAGCCGTCGAGCGGATGGCGGCGGCGGTACGCGGAGGCGAAACCGCTTCTCCAATGATGTACCTTGCCGCATTGGTATATCCCCTGACGCCGATGCAAGGGGAAGCTCTGGTCCAGCGGCTCAACATGCCCAACTCCTGGGCCAGGGTGGTCCGCGATACTCTGACGCTGACAGAACTCGAAGGGCAGTTGGCAAGCCCAACGCTCGCCAACTCGCAGATTGTACGAATACTAAAGGGATTGTCGGAGGACGCCATCCGCGCCGTCTCGGTTGTAAGTTTCTTGCCCGATGTGGGCGGGCGTCTGCGGGAGTACTTGTTCAAGTTGCGTTTGCTGTCTCCGAAGTTGGACGGCAATGATATGCTGGCTATGGGCGCCCGGCCCGGCCCGGCAGTGGGCCGGATTTTGCGAGAGCTTTGCGATGCCAAATTTGATGGGCAGCTAGACACCGTGGAGGACGAGAGGCGTTTCATTCGGGAAACGCTTGCGGGAAACACTTGAGCCGGGAGGTGACAAGTAGGTTGGACCATGAGTTGGAATTGGAATCGGAGGCTTGCGTGATCTGCGGTGAAGCCCTGGATGGGGTCCACCAGACATCGTGCCAGATGTGTGGCGGGAAGTTTCATCAACCCTGGACACAGGATGGCGACGTCCCACAGTGCGGCCGCATCGGCAGTCACGAAGAGGCCCTAGCCATCGTGTACCTGTGCGACGACTGCTACTTTGACCGTAGGCCCTAAACTTGGAGAGATTTAGAGATGCAAGCGGTTTATATAGAGTCCCACGGCGGCCCCGAAGTCCTGACGCACGGCGAGCGGCCCGATCCTGAAGTACAGCCCGGCGGCGTGAAGATCAGGGTCTATGCAACCGCCCTTAACCGGCTGGACCTTTACACCCGGGAAGGCGGTCGCGGCCTGCAGCGCGAGTTTCCTCCTCCGCTAATTCTTGGCGGCGACTGCGCCGGTGAGGTGGCCGAGGTTGGCGCGGGAGTCAGGACCCTGAAGGAGGGCGACCGGGTGATCGTTAATCCCCGGTTGAGCTGTATGCAGTGTCCGGCGTGCCTGTCAGGTCAGGACGACCTGTGTCGGCGCTCACAGTTCCTGGGAAGCGCCATCGACGGGAGCTACGCCGAATACCTGTCCGTCCCCGCGGCCAACGCCCACGCGATTGGCGAGGGGGTCAGCTTCGATCATGCCGCCGCCGTTCCGACCACCTACCTGCCGGTGTGGAACATGTTGGTCCGCCGCTTGCAGCTCAAGCCCTGGGAAACGGTGCTGGTCCTCTCCGCCTCCGCAGGAGTGGGCACGGCCGCTATCCAGATGGCCAAGGACGTGATCGGGGCCCGGGTAATCGCCACGACAAGCAGCCCGGAGAAGGCTGCCAAGGCCAAAGAGTTGGGCGCCGACGAGGTGATCAACTACACCGAGGAAGATATCCGCGAGAGGGTCCGGGAGTTGACCGGAGGCGCGGGAGTGGACGCGGTGGTGGACCACGTGGGGGCCGATTTCTTCGGTCCGGCCTTCGCTTCCCTGCGTTCCGGGGGGCGGTACGGCATTTGCGGCGCGACCACCGGACTGCGGGCGGAACTGCATCTGGGCCTGCTGTTCAGCCAGCAGAAAGAGATTTACGGCGTGTACATGGGCACCAAAGAGGACATGCGCGAGATCGTGGAGATGCTAAACCGGGGAGTCGTCCGCCCAGTCGTGGACCGCGCCTTCCCGCTTGCCCAGGCTGCCGACGCCCACCGGGCCATGGAAGCCACCGGTTTCTTCGGCAAGCTGTTGCTGACCCAGGGATAGGGACCGTTCCGGTCTCACGCTCCGGGAGCCGACGGCTACTTCTCCAGCCTTCTCCCGTGGAACAGGTATTGCTGGGAGTAGCCGCCGTAGCGGCCGAAGTAGTCGTGGGCCCATTCCAGCAGGACCCGGTCCGGGGGCGTCTTCTGGTCCGGGAAATACCACTCTCCCAGCGCCCGCCTTACCCACACGTCGATGGGGAACGCTTCCAGTTTGTCCAGCGAGAAGACGGCGATGCAGTCGGCGATTTTGGGGCCGATTCCGGAACATTCCATCAGCCGGTCTTTCGCCTCGGCGTAGGGCGCCCGGACCAGCGCGTCAAGGTCTAGGTTGCCCTCCGCAACGGCTGAGGCCGCTTTAGCGACGTAGGGCGCACGGAACCCTAGCCCCAACCGCCGCAATTCCTGTTCTCCGGCCTGGTTGAGCTGGTACGGTGTAGGAAAGGAATGGCGCACCTGCCCGCCCAGCTCAATTGGCTCACCGAACGAGTCCGCCATCCGCTCCATGACCTGGTGAATGCGCGGAATGTTGGAATTTGCCGAGCAGATGAAGGCGATGAAGCACTCCCAGGGTTCCTGGCGCAGCACACGCAGTCCGGGGTACCGGTCCACCATCGCGGCCACGCGGCGGTCGCGGGTGATCTCGCCGTAGATTTCCTCCAGGTCGTCGTCAAGCCTGAAGTAGCTGCGCAGGAGGGGGACCAAGGAGGATTCCGGCCAGGGCTCGCTGTTGAACTCGACCTTGTGGCCTTCCTGCCTGATCCTGATATGGTTGGCTCGTATAACGCCGGTGAACCAGCCGTCTTCCCTTCGCCATCTATGCGCCTGGCCGCTCTCCAGGCTGGCGGATAGGTCGAAGGGCTGGTCAGGATCGAACCACACGGTTTTCCCCGATCCATTCGGCGGCCAACGTGCCCACCGTGGCGATGTTGCTGGCTCTGAGTGTGCAGGGCGGTATGGATTCCAGGAAGGACTTCCCATAGGAGCGGCCTGTAATCCGCCGGTCCAACACTACTATCACCCCCTTGTCTCCCTTGCTCCGGATCAACCTGCCGGTCCCCTGGCGGAACCGCAGCACCGCCTGGGGCACCGAATAGTCTCTGAATGGTTCGTCGTACTGGTCCGACCGGGCCTTGACGATAGGGTCTGTCGGCACCTGGAAAGGCAGGCGCGCCAAGACCAACGCCTTGAGGGTGCCGGTGGGCAGGTCCACGCCCTCCCAAAAGCTGCTGGTGCCGAGAAGCAGGCTCCTGGGGTTCTCTCCAAACCGAGTCATAAGCTGCTGAGGCGGGCCGTCCGAGCCTTGGGCCAACACCTGAATTCCCTCCGCCGACAGCGGTTCGCGCACGCGGTTGCTGACCGCCCGCAGTGAGGAGTAGGAGGTGAAGAGCGCCATAGTCCGGCCACCCACCGACCGGGCCAGATTGACCAGCACGTGGGAAAGGGCGGCGGCATAGCCTTGATCGTTGGGGGGAGGCATGTCGTCCGGGATCAGCAGCAGTGCGGCCCTCCGGTAGTCGAACGGGGAGCCAACCAGCAGTTCACCGCTGTCGGCGGGCACACCCGTCCGGCTTCGGAAGTAGTCGAAGCTTCCTCCGGCGCTCAGCGTCGCGCTGGTGAGGACCACGCTGTCTTTCTTGTCGAAAAGTTGTTCCGACAGCGTCTGTCCCACATCCAAGGGGGCCGAGTGAAAGCTCAACTCGCCCCGGGAAGGATTGCGGGAAATCCAGAGGATGTTTTCGTCGTTGTGAGAGCCCAAGACTTGACCCAGGTGGTCGCTTAGACCCTCCAAGCTGTCGGCTACAGAGTACGCCTCCGACACCAAAGTTGGTTGATCGGCGGCGGTGGGCAGGGTCGTCGTGTCCAGGAATTGGCGAAGCTTGGACACGGAATTGATGGCCCGTTGCAGTCCGACCACCAGGTTTTCGCTGGCCAACGAGATGTCAGACCATACTTCCTGAGTTCGTAGCTGCCTGGTAAGGAGCAATTGGGACGGGTCGTTGGACGAGCCGCCGCTCTGGGAGTTCAAAAGGCGCTCAGCCGCCGCAAGCAGCCGTGACCACAGGTCCCTCAACCTGGGGGGGCCTGTCTCCACGTCTGACAGCGCACGCTCCGCCTCCTGACGTATCGCCGTTGCCAGTCCCTCCGCCCGGAGCGCGACGCGGATACCGGTCGTCAATCTTCCCTGGGTGTCCAGCACGTCATCCACCCGGTCCGCGGTGATCCGGAAGCCCAACTGGGATGTGGCTTCGTCCTCCAGGTTATGGGCTTCGTCGACGATCAGGTATTGGTAGTCAGGAATGATGCCGCCGCCCCGGACCAGGTCGGCCATGAGCAAGGCATGGTTTACCACGACTATGTCCGCCTGCTCTGCCCGGTCCCTGGCGGCCCGGAGGAAACAAGGGCTCCCGTCGCGCTGTCCAGGGCAGTAGCCTTTGTCCGAAGCGCAGACCCGGCTCCAGGTAAACGCGTCTCGTCCGGAAAGGTTGATTTCGCTACGGTCTCCCGATGCCGTATCCTGGAGCCAGACGGCGGTCTTGCCCAATATCCTCGCGTCGTCGACCCCGGGGTTAGGGCCGCTGGCAAGGTAATTCCAGCGCTTCAGGCAGAGATAGTTGCTTCTGCCCTTGAGCAGCGCCGCTTGCACCGAGCCCGGCTCGATGACTCCCGCGCCTTCCAGCACCTCCAACACCGCCGGAATGTCCTTGCCCAGGATCTGTTCCTGGAGGTTGATGGTGTTGGTGGATACGACTACTCTGCGCCCGGTTGACGCCGCGAACAGGACCGCCGGGACCAGGTAGGCCATGGACTTGCCGACGCCGGTACCGCCCTCCACAACAAGGCGCCGGCCCTCATATATGGCATTGGTCACGGCGGCCAGCATCTCTTCCTGCTCGGGCCGGTTCTCGAATCCCGGGAACACCGACGCGAAGGGTCCGCCGGGCCCGAGGAAATCCACGATACGGGAAGGTTCCAGGGGGGCGGCGCTGGAATCGGCCCTGCGCTTCTCGGGCCGGCTCAACCTGGATGCCAGGTTTTCCAGGTCCAGCCCCGTGAGGCCCAGCGCGGACAGACCGCCCTTCGAGCTTGCTTCCAGGCCCCGGAACACGGGGGTCAGGGCCCAATTGCTCCTCTGGGCCATGCCGGCGATATAATCCGTAAGTCCCGGGTCCAGTAGGGCGGCACGCCGGAGCAGGGCCAGGAATATGCCCTGGGTGGCCTTCGCATCGCTCAACGCCCGGTGAGGGTCTGAGTGGTAGATCCCAAAGTAGCCGCTCAGGTAGCGCAGCGAGTACTGCATACTCCGCGGGAGTAGCATGGAGGCCAGGTCCCAGGTGTCGTAGGAGGGGTTGTCCAGGGATACACCGTGGGATGCCAGGAAGTTCAGGTCGAAGGTGACGTTGTGCCCGATGACCGGAAGATCGGCCACGAACTCGGTAACCCTATCGGCGACGGAGCTGAAAAAGGGCGCCCGCCGGACCTGGTTGGGAGAAATATTGGTCAGCCGCTGGATGTGTTCGGGGATGGGACGCCCAGGATTGACGAAGGTCTGCAACGTGTCGATGATCTCGTCGCCCTGGAACTTTACGGCTCCGACCTCGATGATTGTGTCCCGGGCCGAGTCGAGCCCGGTGGTTTCCAAGTCGAGGGCGACATGCACCTGCTCAAAGGGTGAAATAGCCGACGCCCCGATAGATGTTAAGGATGACATGCTGAAGGAGTACCTCCCCGCCCTTCACCGTTGACCCCTGCCTCTTTAGGCTGTAAAGGGTTGTAACCGCCCGGTCCGCAGGCCCACCGCCGGGTAAAAGGCCTTGGAATGAAGCGCCTTCAGAAATTCCGCTTCGTTGTTGATATCGTCCCGGAAGGCGGTGACGAATTTACCGATTCCATGCACCGAATGGGCGTCGCTGCCTCCGGTCACCGGCATCTTGAGGGCTTCGGCGACCTTCATGGCAAACTCGTTCTCGTTGTCCGCCGTGCCGCCGTTGGCGACCTCCACTGCGTTCACGAGCTTGAACACCGGATGGCCCAGGGCTTCGTCCGGTTCCTCCGGCAGAGGTTCCGATAGCGAGGGGTAAAGCAGCGGCCTTGCGGGACGGGGCCTGCTCAACACGGCGCGGAAGGGATGCGCCGATACTACGAAGCCGCCCGCTCCCCTGGCAGCCCGGGTCAGGTTTTCCGCCTTGTGAAAACCGGCCTGATACTCATCCATGCCAAAAGCCAGCATGTGCCCCAGGTCGGTCTCGACTTCCATCGCCCTTACCAGCACGACGCTGTGCAGACTGGCGAACCGTCGAAATTCGTGCCGGTCCCAGGGACCGCTGTGTTCGGTAATGCAGAGGCCCCGGAGGCCAAGCCTGTCGGCTTCGAGGACCAAGTCTTCGGGGGATAGATTACTGTCGCTGCTGCCCTTGGTGGTGTGGATATGGAGGTCAAAAAGTCTTGCCATAATGGCTTTGGGCCGCTGGCCAAAATCCTTCGACTCGCGACGGTTAAAGTTTATAGGCCAACACCTCCCCAGTCAATGGCCCCGTTTCAGTGAGAAAATTGCGAAACGTTGTACTTCGCCAGATGTTGGCCTGTATCACTACGAAAATACCAACTCGTCTTTACTATGAAAATAGGCGATTTTCATTCTCATATGTGGCCCTCGCAAGGCCATGAGTATTTCCCGCGAAAAGCCTGCCCCCGGCTTGAACGAGGGCGGGAATCCACTACGATGAAGAAGAATCTTATGCCGCCGCCGCGGCCAACTCCGGGAACCGCTCCAGGGGTAGAACGCCGCCGGTGGACTCGAAGGTTTCCACAAGTTCCCGGATGGCGCCGGGCACGGGCCGGGTGGCCCCGGACTCCGCCAGGAAGCCGACGTACACGCCCTCCATGGTAGTTAGCAACACGTCGGAGCCATCCGGATAAATCTCCATCTCCAGCGTGATGCTGGTGTTGCCAATGCGGGAGACCCGGACGAATATGTCGATCTCGTCATCGACCCGCGCCGGGGCCTTGTATTCGATCAGCGCCCGGACCGTGGCAACGTCGAAGTAACCGCGCTCGGCAATCCGGTAGATGCTGAAGCCGAGGTTGCGAAAGTACTCGGACTGGCCAATCTCCATGTAGTCCATGTACTTGCCGTTGTAAACGATGCTCTGGGCGTCGCACTCCATCCATCGCACGCGCAGGGAAGTGTGAAACTTGAAGTCGCTCTTGGCCATTGGCGGAGGTCTAGTCCCCTAGCTCCCGTTTTCCCCGGACCGGTCATCGACATAACCCAGAGACGCCAGATAGTCCAGGTCGGCGCGTTGTAATCCGGCAGTGTGGAGGAGGTCCGGCCTCTTCTCCAGCGTGCGCCGCAAGGACTGCCGCCGCCGCCAACGGTCGATCTCCGCGTGGTGACCTGAGAGCAGAACCTCCGGTACTTCCATGCCCAGATATTCGGCCGGGCGCGTGTAGAGGGGGTATTGGAGCAGGCCCGACGTGATAGAGTCCTGGGTTACATTTTCCTGGGACCCCACGACACCGGGCACCAACCTGGAGACTGCGTCTATTAGCACCATTGCCGGCAGTTCACCTCCGGTCAGCACGTAGTCGCCGATGCTGACCTCACGGGCCTTGAAGCGCTGGTTAACCCGCTCGTCGATGCCGGCGTAATGGCCGCAGACCAAGATGATTTCAGGGGATGCCGCCAACTCCTCCAGCAGTGTCTGGTCCAGCACCTGGCCCTGGGGTGACATAACTACCACGGGGACATCGGAAGTCACGGGGACATCGGAAGTTGGTGATCCGGAGGAAGAGAGGGCGGCTTCTACGGCTTCAATCACCGGCCCCGGTTTCATGACCATCCCCGGACCTCCACCGAACTGGTAGTCGTCGGCGGTGCCGTGGGCGTCGTGGGTAAAGCCTCGAATGTCGGTGACTTCGACGGTGATTAGCCCCCGCCGTTGCGCTTGGCCCAACATGCTGGCTTGAAGGGGCGCCTGAATGATCTCGGGAAACAGGGTGAGGACGTGGAACCGCATCGTGTAATGATACAGGAAACCACGGCCTCTCCCAAAGGCGGCGGACCGGTTTAGCTAACGGCGGCCGGGGAAGGCGCGGGGGCTTCCAATTTATCGACGAACGCCACTCCACCCTTCATAACCATCTTGATGCGCTCCCGGTCTCGCAACACCGAGATGTTCCGCAGCGGGTCGCCGTCGATGACCAGCAGGTCCGCGAACTTTCCCGGCTCTATGGCGCCGATTTCCTTCTCCAGACCGCAACATTCCGCCGCCCAACCGGTGGCTGCTTGAATGCCTTGCATGGGGGTCATGCCCCGTTCAACCAGAAGCTCGATCTCACGGGCGTTGTCACCGTGGACATAGCCTCCCGAGTCCGTCCCGGCCACCACTTTGACCCCGGCGGCCAACGCCTGGTGCAGGCTTTCCCGGTGGACGTCCAGGAGGGCCTTGGCGCGTTCGACCATGTGAGGGGCGCTAATAGTGGAATGAAACTCGTAAATCTCGTAGGTGGGGACGAAGAATGTGCCTTTGTCGGCCATGATCTTGACTAGGTCCGGCTCGTCAGCCAGGTAGCAGCCGTGCTCCACCGAGCCGACGCCAGCCTCGACGCACATGCGCAGGCCAGGCCCGCCGACGGCGTGGCACATGGTCCGGCGGCCCAGGGCAGCCGACTCCTCAACCAACGCCTTCACTTCGTCCGGGCCAAACTCTATGTCCATCGGACCGTGTCCGGGGCGTGAACTCGCGCCGCCGGTGGTGGCGAACTTGATCACGTCGGCTCCAACGCGGGCCATCTCCCTGACCTTGGCGCGGACGGAGCCGGGGCCGTCGGCTACGCCGGCAGGGGTGTTGGGGTCGAAATGGTAGGCGTTGGGGTGACCGGACGGCGCCACGCGGTCGGCGAGTCCTCCGGTGGGCGAGATGATACCAATCGACAACACCAGGCGGGGGCCGGTGATCAAGCCCTCTTGCACGGCAGTCTTGAATCCCGCGTCCAGCCCCCCCGCCTCCCGCAGGCAGGTATACCCGGCGGCCAGGGTGTCTTCGATGGCCTTGGCGGTGCGCAGGTAACCGAGGGACATGGGCTCGTCCAGACCCCAACGGCTCAGCAACGTATAGTCCTTGGATGCCAGGTGATCGTGACAGTCAATCAGTCCGGGCAGCACGGTCATCCCGGAAACATCGACGACTTCTGTGTCGATCGGCCAGGTCAAGGATTCACGGGGTCCTACGGCCTCGATGCGGCTGCCGTTGACCAGCACCGCGGCGTCGTTTACTACGGGGCTGCCGGTCCCGTCGATCAGGTTGCATCCCACCAGGGCCTTCATGGGAACACCTCCGTTGCATGTTGTAACAGGGTTGGTGAACAGGGGCTATCGTGAACTGGAAATGGACAGGGCTTCCGGTCTTGAGGATGCCGTGATGCTAAGTGACACGCCAAAACCTTGTCAAGGCAATTCGAGAGACTGGCGGGATACCAGATGACGCGAAGCCGGGCAGCGGATTTCCCCGCGAACATGGTGCGAGTTTCGGCGAAGACGGTATCATGTATTGGTTATAATTTAAGAACTCCTACAAGAACACGGACCCTTGTCGTGTCTCCCGGTCTTCAACATCCTCTGCTTGAGTTGCTGTCAGATGAATCCAGCCCGGTCCTTGTCAACGCGAAGGTTACTGCTACCGGCCATCATGTTGATGGTCCTGGGCGCCGGTTGCTCTGGCGCGATGACTCCGGATATCGCGTACATCTCAGCGTTGGGTGGCGACTCGGAGGTCATGTTGCTTGATAGCGGGGCCGGCGAAATCGTGCCCTTGACCCGCAACGTGGGATCTGAGTCCGACCCCAGGTGGTCACCAGACCGGAAGAGAGTGGCCTTCGTATCCGGAGACACCGGAGACCTGGAGATCAGCCTCGCGGACCCCAAGGAGGAGACCGTTGCCCGGCTCACGCACAGTGAAGGCGACGACCTTGCGCCGAGATGGTCGCCCGATGGAGAGCGTTTGGCCTTCATTTCCAACAGGGACGGCCAGCCGGAGATCTACTTGATGGACGCCGACGGCTCCAATCCAACCCGTGTGACCACCAACCAGATCCACGAACGGATGGGAGGCTGGTCGCCGGACGGCGCATGGCTCGTGTTCTACAGTCTGGGAGATGAGTCTGAGCAGGGTCTCTGGCTGCGAAATCCCGACGGCGTGAACCTGGTCCGGCTAACTGACGGCGATGATACAGCCCCTTCCTTCTCTCCCGACGGACGGCACATCGCGTTCGTCCGGGACGATGGGGAGGAAGCAGATATTTTCACGGTGACAAGGCACAAAGGTGGGAACTGGCACGACGAATCAGAAGTATCCCGGCTGACTCAGGACCACGCTGCGGACCTATCCCCCGTGTGGTCTCCCGGCGGCAAGCACATCGTCTTCGTGTCCCACCGCGACGGCTCGGCCGAGATATACACGATGCAGGCCGACGGCTCCGGGCAGCTCCGGTTGACCAGCAACGACTCCGACGATTCCTCCCCCGTATGGTCCCTCAACGGCAAGCGCATCGCCTGGGTGTCCCGGGTCTACGGCCCAGGCGAAATCTTCGTGATGGACGCCGACGGGGCAAACCAACTCCGCCTGACCAACAACCAGGCCGAGGACCACTCCCCCCGCTGGTAGTCAGTGGTCAGTCGCCAGTGGCTGGTAGCCTGTGGCCGGTGCTCAGTGGCCAGACTGACCACTAGACCCCCTTCCCCGTGAGGTGCTACACTCCGGTGGCCGGTGGTCAGTCTGGTCACTGAGCACCGGCCACTGACCACTTACCAGGCAGGTCTTCATACGGGATGGAATACGCACGCATCGCTCCCATGATGGGCCGGCTCTGGTCGCCCATCGCCGCCGTCACCAGCCAGTGGCAAGGGAAGGCAAACGTTCAGATCGCAGTGGCAATCGCGGCGGCGTCGATCGTCCCTGATATGCCCCGCGTGGTGGTGCAGATATACAAGACCAACTTCAGCCACGGCCTTATCTACTCAAGCGGCGGGTTCGCCTTGAACTTTCCCCGGCCCGATCAACTCCATTGCATCAAGGACTTCGGGATGGTCTCGGGTAGAGACTGTGATAAGCTTGATGGCGTGGAGTACCACGCGGAAGCCACGGGCAGCCCTGTTCTGGACCAGTGCTGGGGGTACTTGGACTGCCGCGTGGTCAATGCCATGGACGGGGGCGACATGACGTGTTTCCTGGCCGACGTGCTGGCAGGGGACATGATAAGCGAAGGGGAACCCCTCTGGTGGCGGGACGCCCGGCAAATGATACCCGACGAATGGAACCAGGAATGGGACCGGAAGATCAAAGGGGAGATCGAGCTTTCCAGGAAGCGCATGTCCGAAACGGTGGCCAGTAGTCAGTGGCCGATGGTCAGACTGACCACTGACCGCTGATCACTGGCCAGTGGAGACTGCGATGAACGACACGCAGGCGTTGATACAGAGGATTCACGACTCTCCCCAGCAGGCCGTGTTGGCCGTCGCCGGCGCGGGCAGCCAGGCCGTGGCCTGGCTCTTGGGCGTGGGCGGGGCGTCGCGCACCTTGTTGGAGGTCCTTGTGCCCTACGGGGCGCAGTCTATGATCGAGCTTTTGGGACACGAGCCGTCCCAGTTCGTCTCGGCCGAGACCGCTCGGGACATCGCTTCGGCCACCTACAAGCGTTCGATGCGATTGCGTGAAGGCGCCCCGCCGGTCTTGGGCCTCGGCTGCACGGCCACAATCGCCACCGACCGCACCAAGCGCGGGGAGCACCGGGCCCATGTCGCTGCCTGGGATGACAATCAGGTCTCCACCTATTCCCTCTTGCTGGACAAAGGCAGGCGAGAGCGGGCCGAAGAAGAGGAAGTAGTAAGCCTGCTGGTCCTCCAGGCGCTGGCCGAGGCTTGCGGTATCATTCACCCGATCAACTTGGGATTGAGCGACGCCGACAAGCTGGAAGTGGAACACCGGGACCACCCCGATCCCCTGGACCGCCTGCTGTCGGGTTCCGCGGGCAGCGTTACCGTACACCCTGACGGACGCATGGCGGTGGATGGACCGGTCCGTGCGGCCCTGCTTCCAGGGTCCTTCATGCCCATTCACGAGGGCCATACCCAACTGGCCCGGACCGCCGCGGAAATGCTTGGTACAGACGTGTTCTACGAGCTTTCAGTGGTCAACGTGGACAAGCCGGCCCTGCCCCGCGACGAAGTGGAACGCAGGCTGGAGCAGTTTGCCGGGAAGGGTACTGTTGTCCTCACAAGGGCCGAGACCTTCCACAAAAAGTCGGCGCTGTTCCCCGGCTGCGCCTTCGTCATCGGGTGGGACACCGCGGTCAGGTTGGTCGCGCCCCGGTACTACGGCGGTGACGAGACGGCGATGCTAACCGCCCTGGCCCAGATGTGGGCAAGGGGTCTCTCCCCCTTGTTCCTGGTCGCCGGCCGCAGGGTCGGCAAAGATTTCAAAACACTGGCCGACGTGCCCGTTCCCCAGGGTTTCAGCCCCTTGTTTCAAGCGATTCCCGAGTCTGCGTTCCGAAACGACATCTCATCCACAGAGTTGCGCAGCCTGGGCACGTGACAGCCTCCTCCCCCAACCGGGGCGATTCGCCAACCGCCCCTACACCCCCGGTCAAGCGAAGGACCTACGAAATCCTCGAGGTTGCCCGTCCCGGCGACCGCGCAAGCCGCGTCTGCGACATCTTCCTCATCTCCCTGATCTGCACCAACATCGCGGCCTTGGTCCTCTCTTCGGTGGAGAGTATATATAGAGTATTCCCCGAAGCGTTTTACATCTTCGAAGCGGTCTCGGTAGGGATATTCACCGTCGAATACATACTTCGGGTATGGTCCTATACGGAAGAACCCCGGTACGCCCATCCGCTCTACGGGCGGATCAAGTTCGTCCTGTCCCCCATTCAATTGATGGACCTGTTGGCAATCCTGCCCTTCTTCCTTGTATTCCTGGGTGTGGACCTCCGGCCCCTGAGGGCCGTACGTCTGCTGGCCAGGGCCATCCGGCTGAGCCGCTACTTTGCCGGACTTCGCACTCTGGGCAGCGTCCTGCAATCCAAGCGTTACGAGATGTTCATGGTGCTCCTGGTGCTGGGGGTGCTCCTGGTGCTGGCGTCGTGCCTCATGTACTTTGCCGAGAAAGAAGTCCAACCCGACGCCTTTGCCAGCATACCGGCGGCCATGTGGTGGACCATCGTCACCCTGACCACCGTGGGGTACGGTGACGTCTTCCCTATCACATCCCTGGGACGGGTCCTCGCGGGGTTTATTGCCATCCTGGGGATCGGGTTCTTCGCCCTTCCCGCCGGTATCCTGGGGTCCGGGTTCCTGGAGGAAGTACAGCGCCGGGAAGAAGGTCCCAGGGTTTGCCCACACTGTGGTCTGGAGATCGTCGATCAGCCGCCTGCTTGACGATATAAATTGCCCCTTGACGATATAAATTGCCCCTTGACGATATAAATTGCCCATAGTATATTCTCGCGGGAGGTGACATAAAGATGAGAGTGGTTTCCAAGGGTATAAACATGATTGTTCGAGGACGGTTGGGAGTCGCAGCCCTTACGGTCGCCGTGGCGCTAGTGGCTTCCGCTTGTGCCGGAGGTCAAGGGTTGCCGGGCGAAGCAGGTCCGGGCGGACCTGCCGGTCCACCGGGTTCTCAGGGTGAGGCAGGCGCCCCCGGGCCGACTGGCCCCCGGGGTCAGGCCGGCGGAGCCGGCGCCCCGGGCCAGCAGGGTTCCAAGGGTGAGGCAGGCCCCCGGGGAGCGGCAGGCTCCCAGGGTGAGACCGGCGCAGCCAGCGCCCCAGGTCGGCAGGGTCCCAAAGGTGAACCGGGCGGGCAGCGGGGACCTGTAGGTCCCAGAGGCGCCGTTGGTGAAAGGGGCCCCATCGGCCCGGAGGGTATCCAGGGAGAACAGGGGCCTCAGGGATCCAAAGGAGACACCGGAGATCCAGGTGGACCGCAAGGACCTCGAGGAGCCCAAGGGCCAACTGGGCCTCAAGGTCCCATCGGAGACCGCGGTGAAAAGGGTGACACTGGCCCGCAAGGTCCCCAGGGAATCCAGGGTGAAGGTGGAGAGCAAGGACCGTCGGGGCCAGCCGGCTCTCAGGGACTCAAAGGAGAACCGGGAGAACCAGGAGCGGCGGGAATAACGGGCCCAGTCGGCCCTCAGGGGCTTGTGGGGGATACAGGACCGCAAGGGCGGACGGGACTGCGCGGTGCGACGGGACTCAAAGGAGACCAAGGTCCTCATGGCCCTCAGGGTGAGCGGGGTGATCCGGGAATTTCCGACATCCAAATCACTACCGAACCGAGTGACTCAAACAGTGATGCGGAAAAGACCGAAACGGCGGTCTGCGATGTCGGCCGGAATCTGTCCGCCATCTCTGGTGGAGCGACGCTGTCCGGTTCCACTGGGGGCAAGGTTGCTATAGTGGAAACGATCCCCATCGGCGTGGAAGGGGAAGTCCCTTCCGCGTGGAGGGCTAAGGCCGTAGAAGTCAACGAGAACTCCGGAAACTGGGTGCTTACGGTCTACGTGGTATGCGCCGAGGTTAACTAGAACCTCGGCAAGAACAACTTAATTAAACAGGGTCGGACCGCTCGAGCGGTCCGACCCTGTTTTCTGTACGGATGATTCTCCGGTCCCTCTTCCCGGATGCCTCGCACCATCGCCTCCATACCCTCGTTACCCCACTCCCGTCCCGCCTGATGTCCAACTACCTGCATATAAATGATCTCACGAATGGCATCAAAGACTCTGATGACAATTTCGTAGTTGAACATCCTTGCGACGTAGACCAGCGGGCCGGAACGATTACCTGCGAAGTGGCTGTCTCTGCGGTTGACGCAGCTATATCGAGCGACCCGAAACGCCTTTTCGCGGAGACAGTACCATCACCAGGTATCAATATTGGCAGACTACGACGACTACCAACTCAGGTGGCACGCCAGGTCCCGATTTCTCGGAATCGACCTGGGCCGATATTCCCAACAGTGGCGCAACCACCAGCTACACGATCCAAGGGTAGATTCCAGCACGGACTTCCTTACCGCCCGAATTGACACCCCAACTACCCGGTGCTATATTGGGGACGTTCAGCGAAGCCTGCTCGAAACCGGTCATACCCTTTAGCGATTCAACCCACAAATATGACATTTATCGCTGGTTTCCTCCTTCAGGCCTTCGATTCAACCATATTCGCCGAGAATTGGACGGCGGTAGCCATCTCAGCCGTGGTGGCGCTGGTGTTCATCGGCGGCATGTTCGCCACATCACAGATTCTCTCATCTCGCAGGCACTCGGACATCAAGCTAACCCCCTACGAGTGCGGCATCCCTCCCACGAGCTATTCCTGGTCCAACATTAGCGTCCGCTTCTACATCTACGCCATCCTGTTCCTGATATTCGATGTGGAGGCTGTGTTTCTCTTTCCCTGGGCAGTAATCTTCATTGAGCAGCAGGCGTTGGGGAACCCTGTACCGTTCTACGCCATGCTGCTGTTCCTGGGAATCCTGTTCTTCGCGATAGTCTACGCCTGGAAAAAAGGAGCCTTAGAGTGGCAGAAATAATCCTGGGCAGCGGTAATCAACCCGGTCCCAGCTTGCTGAACCAGGCCTCCGGAATGGTGCCCGGGGTCATCACCACCACCACGGAACAGCTATTCGCGATGGCCCGGAAGTCGTCCCTTTGGACCATGACCTTCGGATTGGCCTGCTGCGCCATAGAGATGATGTCGACCTATATGGCGCACCACGATTTCGACCGGTTCGGCGTGGTAACCTGGCCTTCTCCCCGCCAGTCCGACGTCATGATCGTAGCGGGAACTGTGGTCAAGAAGATGGCCGAGCCCTTGAGGCTGCTGTACGATCAGATGCCGGAGCCCCGGTGGGTCATCGCCATGGGGAGTTGCGCCACCAACGGCGGCCCCTACTACCGCTCTTACTCAGTCGTAATGGGCGTAGACCACATAGTTCCGGTCGACGTGTATGTGCCCGGTTGCCCGCCGCGGCCCGAAGCGCTGCTCTACGGCATTCTTAAACTTCAAGAGAAAATAATGCAGGACGCCAAAGCCAGTGGCCGAAGCCGATAGCAACCAGCCGGAGGACGCCATAGAGGATGTCCTTTCCAGCCTGAGCCAGCCCAACCGGGAGTTCCTCGCACTGGTTGGCGATGTCTTGAAGGACTTTGATCCCCAGCCAGGCGTTCTTGACGACGTCCCTCAGTTGGTGGTGCGGTCGGCGCACACCCTCCAGGTCTGCGAGTTGATGAAAGACGGCCCCGGAATGGGAATGAGCCAACTTCTGTGCCTGGCGTGCGTGGACTACGAGGATTACTTGCAGTTGGTCTATATTCTTCACTCCCTGGAACCCGAGAGGACGCTGGCCATCAAGACCGACGTTCCCTACGAACAGCCCAATGTGCCGTCGGTCTCGTCGGTCTGGCGGGCCGCGGAGTGGTACGAACGGGAAGCCCACGACCTGTTCGGAGTATATTTCGACGGTCATCCGGCGCTCTCCCCGCTATTGCTTTACGACGGGTTCGAAGGTTTCCCCGGGCGGAAGGAATTTCCTTTCAACGACTATCAGGAGTTCTAGGTTCCGGTGGAACAACTGGTGTTGACAGCCCGCGTTACCTGGGACGAAGACCGGTTCGTTGCCAGGGTCGACTCCCTTCCTCTGGAGGGCGAAGGAGAAACGGTGAAGGCAGCGCAGGATGAACTGATCCAGGTGATGCGCGCCTGGATCGAGGCCAACGACGGTACGGATACTCTCGCGCCCGCGCTGGCGGACGCCGGGTTTCCCGGAGTTGAAGAGGGTACCGAGTTGCAGTTGGAGTTTGTCGAGTGAGGCCCGGTCAAGTCGTGCCCCGGCCGGTATATTAGGGATGGCTGCGGAGCCGGCAGGGGAGGGCCGCTCATACGACCGCGTGGTCTACCAGATAGAGGAATCCTGGGCCGGGGACACCTGCCAGGCATTCTGCCCTGAGTTGGACATGGTGGGGTTTGGCGACTCAGCGGAAGAAGCGAGGTCTGCCCTCCGGTCTCAGGTGGCAGGCTACCTGGAAGACTGCGACAATATGGGAGTGTTGGAAGACGTACTGATAGACGCCGGATTTTATGATAACGGTGAAGTGTGGATGAGCAACCTTGTGGCCCCGGTTGAAGACCCGAACATACGCTTCTTCGGCAAGCCGGCGGACCCGGAGGCGAACAGTGGTCAGTGATCAGCGGCCAGCGGCCAGTGGTGGTCCGTCCGGCCAGCGGCCACCGGCCACCGGCCACCAGCGGGGCGAGCCCGTGGAGATGCTCCTAAACATGGGTCCGCAACATCCTTCGACCCACGGCGTCTTTCGCCTGGTGCTGTGGGTGGATGGGGAGAAGGTGGTCCGTGCTGAATCCCATATCGGCTACCTTCACCGGGGCTCGGAGAAGTTGTGCGAAGGGGAGCAGTACCACCAGATCATCACCCTCTTCGACCGGCTGGACTACGTGGCTAACTTCAACAACGAACTGGTCTACTGCCAGGCGGTGGAAAAACTCATGGGTCTGGCTGTACCGGAACGGGCCGAGTACGTGCGCGTGATCCTGTGCGAGCTCAACCGGATCGCCAGCCACCTGCTCTTCGTCGCCACGATGGGCTTGGACGCCGGCGCAATGACCCCTTCCATGTTTTGCTTCAGGGGCAGGGAGCGTGTCCAGTCCGTTTTCGAGGCTATTTCCGGCGCGCGCATGATGCACAACTACTTCCGCGTAGGCGGCATAAAGGAAGACTTGCCGGACAACTTCGAGCAACTGATTGCCGACTTGCTTCCGCTGCTCCGCGAGGATGTGGAAGAGTCTGACAAACTTCTGACATTCAACGAGATTTTCCTTGCCCGGCTCAAGGATGTGGGGGTGATCTCCACCGAAGACGCCCTCGACTTCGGCCTTACCGGGCCCTGCCTGAGAGCCTGCGGTGTGGACTACGACCTGCGCAAGGCTGAGCCATATTCAGTCTACGACCGCTTCGACTTCGACGTACCGGTAGGGCTGGATGGCGACTGCTGGGACCGCCATTACGTCCGGGTCCAGGAGATGTACGAGTCGCTGCGGATAATCGAACAGGCCCTTGAGCAGATGCCCCGAGGCAACATCGCGTCGTCCCTGGGGCGTAGACTGATCCGCCCCCCCAAGGGAGAGGTCTACATGCGGGCCGAGAACCCGAGGGGCGAGATCGGGGTTTACGTGGTAAGCGACGGGACCGATAAGCCGTACCGGGTCAAGGTCAGGCCCCCTTCCTTCTGCAACCTTTCGGCCATCGATCACATGCTTAAGGATTCCTGGATCGCGGATGTTGTGGTGATATTGGGGTCTTTGGACATCGTTCTCGGCGAGGTCGACCGGTGATTCCCTCTCCCACATTGTTGGCCGTTGCCCTGCTCAACTTCGTGTGGATAATCGTTGGGCTGGTAGTCATGTTCGTGTTCCTCTCCGTAGTCGTGCTGTCCCTTGTGTGGCTGGAGCGGAAGGTGCTGGGACGCCTCCAACGCCGGTTGGGTCCGACCCGCACCGGTCCCATGGGCCTGATGCAGCCGGTGGCCGACGCCATCAAGCTGTTGTTGAAAGAGGACATCATCCCCTCCGAGTCAGAAAAGGCGATCTTCTGGGTTGCGCCCGTGATCGTGGTGGTCTCGGCATTCATGATCTGGGTCACGATACCGGGATCTCCCGACGCCGTTGTCCGGAACCTGGAGTCGCTGGGGCTATTCTACATAATCGCCTTTGCGGTTGTGGGGATACTGGGCCTGGTGCTGGCGGGCTGGGGGTCGGCCAACAAGTACGGCACGCTGGGCGGGCTGCGGGCCGCGGCCCAGTTAATCAGCTACGAGATTCCCGTGATCATGGTGGTCATCGCCGTTGCCATGCTCGCCCAGTCGATGAACATGAAGGAAATCGTCTCCGGGCAGTCCGCCTACCCCTACGTACTGGTCCAACCCCTCGGACTGGTGATCTTCTTCATCGCCGGGCTGGCGGAGGTGGGCCGGACACCGTTCGACATCTATTTCGCCGAGTCCGAGATAGTGGGCGGACCATTCGTGGAGTACAGCGGCGCCCATTGGTCGGTCTTCTTCCTAGCGGAATACGTGAACACCTTCGCCATCGCCGCCCTGACCGTGCTGCTGTTCCTGGGTGGATGGTCCGGGCCGCTGCTTGAGGGCAACTGGGATATCATTTGGTTCTTCGTGAAGGTCTACCTGGTTATCCTGGTCATCTTCTGGATTCGAGGGACTTTCCCCCGGTTGCGCATCGACCAACTGATGGCGTTCGCCTGGAAGGTGATGGTGCCATTGTCCTTCTACACGATCCTAATCACCGCAATTTACATGTTCTACGGCTGGCCAGCCTGGAGCCTCACGCTCATGTCGCTGGCAGGCTTAGTCGTTGTGGCATGGTTAATCTACCGGCGGATGGTCGGGCCGGCCAACCGGGTGGCGGAGATACGCGCCAGGCAACAACGAGCGGCCAGCGGCCAGTGGCCGGCGGCCGGTGGCCGGTGACCAGTGGCTAGTGGTCAGTGGTCAGTAGTTGACGGCTGGTGCCTGGCCACTAGCCACTGGAACTGAGGGGGATTGATATGCTCTACAGCCTGAAGGGGCTTGTCCTGACGTTTATTTCGACGGTGAAGGGGTTTCGCCAGCCGGTGACTCGCCAATACCCGGCCACCGGCAATCTCCTAAAGCGAAAGGCCGCCCCCACGCCGGTGCAGCCGCGTTTCATGGGCTTTCCCGCGCTTACCTGGGATGGCGGCGTGGGTGAGCCTTTCTGTACTAGCTGCATGGTCTGCATTCGCAACTGCCCGACGCAGTGTATGTCGGCAAACATGATGGACAACCCCTTGCAGCAAGAAGGGAAGAGCCACCGGCGCAAGATCGTGGACACCTTCGAAATAAATCTCAACCGGTGTATACTGTGCGGGATTTGTGTCGAGGTGTGTAATTTCGACGCCATTGTTATGTCCCACGAGCATGAGATGAGCACGTATCAACGAAATGGAGACCGGGTGGATTTGCCGGTCCTTCTGGAGATAGGTCAAAAATTCCAGCGTGAGACTGATTGGATTCCGCCCACGGTACTGGCCAAGCAGAAACAGGAAGCCGAAGCCGCCACCACCACCGATACACCCGCGGAGAGCACTTGAGTCTAAACGCCCCCAGGCCCTGGAGCGGTCCATCCCGCTCCGGTGTCTCGAACGATAAATTGTGGAGCCGCCGTTTCTGTGGCTCATATTTTGGTAGTTACGGAATGCACCGGCCGACGGTTGGCGGCTCCGAAGGTTTGGTGATTTTCCCGGAGATAGGAGTTCCCGCGCTGCCCAACTCATGCTGTAGAGGTCCGCTCCGGTAACCATGGCCTGGTTCCTGTTCATCCTGCTATCCGTGGTCACCCTGGCCGGTGGGTTGGGAGTGGTGGCAACCCGGAACGTGGTCTATGCGGCTCTGGCTCTGCTCGTGTCGTTGTTGGCTGTCGCGGGCATATACCTTATCCTCTTCGCCGAGTTTCTCGCCCTGGTCCAGGTACTCATTTATGGGGGCGCGATAGTCATAGTCCTCCTGTTCGCCGTCATGCTGACGCGCACATCCGAGTACCCCAGGATATCCGACAACCGTCAATGGCCCCTGGCGGTCGTGGCCGCGTTGGCCCTTCTGGCGGTGCTAGCCGTTTCCTTCTGGACCGCGCCACCCGAGTCCGCAGGGCCCCAAAGCGCCGCCCTCGGCGATCTGGCCAACTCCCTGTTTACCCGTTGGGCGGTCCCATTCGAGGTCGCGTCGCTGGTGCTGCTGGTGGCGTTGATCGGCGCCATAATCATCGCCCGCACCAGGGAGGACGAAAGCTAAGCCGTGGTCCCTCTGGTCTACTTCCAATTACTCAGCGCCGCCCTGTTCGTCATTGGCCTGTACGGGGTCCTGGCCCGCCGCAGTGCGGTACTCATCGTAATGTCCATCGAGTTGATGCTCAACGCGGTGAACATCAACCTCATCGCCGCCGCCGCTCACCTGGGCTACAGGTCAGTCGGGGAGGTATTCGTCCACTTCGACGGGCAGATCATCGCCATTTTCATCATCACGGTTGCCGCCGCCGAAGTTGGCCTGGCCCTGGCCATAATCTTGAGGATGTACCACAACCGCGCCACGGTTAACGTGGACGAGATCGACTTAATGCGATGGTAATCGACCTCCCCTTCGCCGGAGTGAAAATGCACCCGAAACACCGCCCGCAGCACACCGGGGGCATAGCGCCCCTATGACCTGGGCCTGGCTCATCCCGGTACTCAGCTTCGCCGCCGCGCCGCTCATCGTGGTAGCCGGAAGGTGGCTGCCTGGAAGGGGAGCTTTCCTGGCGATTCTCGCGATAGCGGCAGGATTCGGCGTCTTTTGGCTCACCCTGTTCGGTTTCATGGATGCCACCGCGGCCACCGACGGGTGCGCCTACGCAATTTCTGCCGAAACCGGCTCGGAGACCGGTCCCCTCACGTGCCAATACGAAACGACCTGGTTCAACGCCGGGTTGCCGGGCCAAGAAGACAGCGTCGAGCTTACCTGGGGAATTCTGATCGATCCGGTGACCGTTGTAATGCTCGGGCTTGTGACCTTCGTCGCGCTGATGGTGCAGATTTACTCCATCGGATACATGCGCGGCGACCCGCGGTTCGGCTGGTATTACGCTGTTCACGCGCTGTTTGCGGCGTCCATGTTGACCTTGATTTTGGCCGACAATTTCCTGCTTCTTTACGTGTCCTGGGAATTGGTCGGGGCCTGCTCTTACCTGCTGATCGGGTTCTGGCACGAGCGCCCGGCGGCCAGAGAAGCGGCCAAGAAAGCCTTCGTCGTCACCCGTATTGGAGACGTGGGAATGCTGATCGGCATCCTGCTGCTATGGCGGGAGGTGGGCAGCTTCGAGATGTCCGCGGCCTTCGAGGCGGTCCGGAGCGAGTCGATCAGCCAGGGTGTCGCCACGGCCGCGGCGCTACTGCTCTTCCTGGGCGCGATGGGAAAGTCGGCCCAGTTCCCCTTTCACGTTTGGCTGCCCGACGCGATGGAGGGCCCCACACCGGTCAGCGCGTTGATTCACGCGGCGACCATGGTGGTCGCCGGTGTATACCTGGTGGCGAGGGCTTTCCCCATCTTCGAGGCGTCAGGCTCGGCTCTGGTTGTGGTGGCCATCATCGGCCTCGTGACGGCCCTCATGTCGTCCACGATTGCCCTGGTGTCTACGGACCTGAAGCGGATACTGGCCTACTCCACGATCAGCCACCTTGGACTGATGATGCTGTCCCTGGGGGCTTTTGGCTACACCGCTGCGATATTCCACCTGCTGGCCCACGGCTTCGCCAAGGCGCTGCTGTTCCTGGGGGCCGGGAGCGTGTTGCACAGCACCGAGGAGCAGGATATTCGCAACATGGGCGGGCTGCGAAAAGTCATGCCGCTGACAGCCCTGGTCTTCTCGTTGGGCGCGCTGTCCCTGGGCGGAATACCGGTACTGTCCGGGTTCTGGAGCAAGGACGAGATCTTGGCCGCGGTGAGTGAACACAGGCCGCCCGTGTTCATCGTGCTTGCCCTGATTACCGCCTTCCTGAGTGCGATGTACATGGCGCGGGCGATGTTCGTGCCCTTTTTCGGGAATTTGCGGCGGGAGCAGGAACACGTGCACGATGCCCCGCTGACGATGGCCGTCCCGATGGCCTTGTTGGCCGTGCTGGCCGTAGGCTTTGGGTTTCTCGCCTTCAACTGGCCCGGTGAGTATATCGGGTTTGGCGGGTTCGTCTTCCACGACAAGCCCCACGGTTTCGAGTTCGTAATATGGTTGGGCATCCTCTCCATAGTCTTGGCGGTCGGTGCCTTCTTGTTGGCGTACCTGCTTTACTTTAGGCGGGCGTTTTCGATGGATGGAGTCCGCAATTCCCTGCCGGGCCTGATACGGATCGTGGAGAACAAGTACTATGTCGATGAGGTCTACCAGTGGACGATAGACCGGGTCGTTCTGATCTTCGCCGACTTCATCGGCTTGTTCGACCGCATGGTAATCAACGACCTGGCGGTCAATGGACCGGCCGACGCGGTGCGCCGATTCGGGATACTTCTGCGGCTGCACGTCACGGGCCACGTATACAGCTACGCTATGGGTATGGTCGTCGGCACGGTGGCGGTGGCCATATTCTGGTGGCTTGTTTCCGCGTAGGAATGGGAAATTTGGGCGTACTGGATTTACATAAGAGCAGTTGTGCCGGAGCACTGGCCGGACCGCCATGAGCATGCTTGATGGATTCGACCGGGCCACGTTGCTGCTATTGATTGTCGTGCCCCTCTCCGGCGCGTTGCTTACGATGATGATGCCTGGCAACCGCCCCAGGGACGTCTGGTATTTCGCCGTGGTCGTCGCCGCCGTTTCGTTCGTGTTGTCTGTGGTGACGTTCATCCGGTACGACTACGGATTGGGCGGGTTCCAGTTTGCCCAAAGCTACAACTGGCTGGACGCGCCGGTACACATCACCCTCTCACTGGGCGTCGACGGCATCACGGCTCCCCTGGTCCTGCTGAACGGCATCATACTGCTGGGCGGGGTGCTTATATCCCAGAATATCCAATACCGCACCCGGGACTTCTTCGTCCTGCTGCTGGCGCTGGGGGCTGGGGTCTACGGGACTTTCGTAGTCCGCGACCTCTTCTTCCTGTTCTTCTTCTACGAACTGGCCGTGCTGCCCATGTACCTGCTGATCGGAGTGTGGGGCAGTTCCACCGACTTCGGCACCTTCCTTCGCACCAAGGAATACGGGGCGATGAAGCTGTTCCTGTTCCTTGTGGCTGGCAGCGTGCTGGTGTGGGTGGGCATCCTGGCAATGTATGTCCAGGGTGCGGACCTGGGGTTTCCCACGTTCTCGCTGGAGCGCATGGGAGCCCTGGCGGCAAGTGGGCAATATAGCCGGGAGTTCCAGGTATGGGTGTTCCCCCTGTTCATGGTAGGCTTTGGCGTCCTGGCCGGACTCTGGCCCTTCCACACCTGGTCGCCCGACGGTCACGTGGCGGCCCCCACCGCCGTGAGTATGCTCCATGCCGGTGTTCTGATGAAGCTGGGGGCTTACGGTATCATCCGCGTCGGCATGGTGCTGCTGCCCGAGGGGGCGGAAGCCTGGATGCCGGTGTTGATCACCCTGGGCACGGTGAACGTCCTATACGGGGCGGTCTCCGCCATGTCCCAGACCGATCTGAAATACGTCATCGGCTATTCGAGCGTGAGCCACATGGGGTATGTCCTGATGGGCATCGCAACCCTGGACCGTATCGGCGTGGCGGGCGCCGTGCTACAGATGTTCTCTCACGGGATCATGACGGCCCTCATGTTCCTCCTGGTAGGCGCGGTATATGACCGTGCCCATACCAGGGACACCAATGTTCTGAGCGGTCTATTCAAGCGGATGGGAGTGACCAGCTATTTCTTCGCCATAGCCGGGTTGGCGTCATTGGGACTCCCGGGGCTGAGCGGGTTTATCGCCGAGTTCATGGTGTTTACCGGCGCGTTCAGGACGTATCTTCCGCTGGCGGTGCTGGCGGTCATTGGCGCTGCGCTTACCGCCGTTTACATCCTGCGCCTGCTGGCAAAGACTTTCTTCGGAGAGTTGGACCCGAGATGGGACGACCTGACCGACGCTAGTCCCATGGAGAAGGTCGTTGGCGGGGCGTTTGTCGTGATATTGATCTTCGTAGGGGTCTGGCCCGAGCCCATGTTGCGGGTGATCAACGTAGGCATAGCCTCCCTGCCGGGAATTTAAACCGCCGGGAATTTAAACCCTGCTTCTGGAGCTGGATTTCTAACACCGATGGGACTTACCGCAAACATATACCTGCTGACGCCGGAGTTCGCCCTGACCGGGCTGGCCCTCCTGGTGCTGGCCGTCGACCTGGTCACGCCGGACAACCGAAAGGCCCTGTTGGCGTGGCTGTCCGTATTCGGACTGGCGGGTCTGATCGCCCTGTCGGTGTTCATGCTTTGGCAGGAGCAGGAGACCTTGTACGGCGGTCTGCTGGCCGTTGACGCCTTCTCGCTGTTCTTCAAAGTTTTCTTCATGGGATTCGGGATATTTATCATCCTCAGTTCCATCGAGTATGTGGACAAATTCCTGACCCACCCTGGAGAGTTCTACGGGCTTCTCATCTTTTCGATACTGGGCATGAATGTGATGGCCATGTCCAGGGAATTGCTGACGGCCTACATCTCGCTGGAACTATTGAGCTTCAGCCTTTACGTGCTGACAGCTTATGCCCGTACCGACCCCCGTTCCAACGAGGCGGGGCTGAAATACATCATCATCGGCGCATTCTCTTCAGCGATCCTGCTCTATGGCGTGAGCATGGTCTACAGCACCCTCGGCGTGACCCAGTTCGCGGCCATTTCAGAGCAACTGGCCTCTGGAAGCGGGGCAAGTCCGGCCTTGTGGGTTGGCCTGGCGCTGGTGTTGGTGGGGTTGGGGTTCAAACTGGCCGCGGCGCCTTTCCACATGTGGGCCCCGGACGTTTACGAAGGCGCGCCCCTGCCCGTGACCGCCTATCTGGCCATTGGGTCCAAGGCCGCGGCTTTCGCCCTGGTATTGCGGTTTTTCGCGGAGGGACTGCTCCCCGTGGTTGACCAATGGCGGCTGGTGCTGGCGGTCCTCGCTGCCGTGACCATGCTGACCGGCAACCTGGTCGCCCTGGCCCAGCGGAACATCAAGCGGCTCATGGCTTATTCCAGCGTCGGTCACGTGGGGTTCATTCTTGCCGGAGTGGCGGCGATGTCCCATGACTCCCTCCTGCCGGCCAACGGCGTGATGCTCTACGTTGTGGGGTATTCCGTGACCAACATGCTGGTGTTTGCCGCGTTGATCTCGTTCTTCAACATGACTGAAGGAGAACAGATCACCGACTTCGCCGGACTGGCCGACCGTCAGCCTTTCCTCGCGGGAGCAATTGCAATGGGGCTTTTCTCCCTGGGAGGATTGCCGATATTTGCCGGTTTCACGGTCAAGTTTTACCTCTTCACGGCAGTCGCCAACGGCGGGCTGTTATGGCTGGCGGGGTTGGCCATCTTCAGTAGCCTGATATCCCTGTATTACTACCTTCAGGTCATCCGGCAGATGTACATTCATCCGGTGGCCGATGGCCAGTCGCCAGTGGCCGGCCACCAGCCGACGGCCTCCGGCCAGGGGGAAAAACTGGAAACGGCCCTGTCGCCGTCGGCTTTGATGGTTGTGGTTGTTGCGGTCAGCCTGATAGGCGTGTTCTGGCTGGGGGTCTATCCTGCCCCCTTGCTGGAAGCCATCGAAGCCGCCAGCCAGGCTATTTTGCCGGGACCTTAATCATGCCCGCTTGCACAGGGCTAAATCAGATATGCCGGGGGGTTGAATAACTTATATGGGCGGGGAAATGATAATCTCGGTTATCGGAAGCAGCCAGCCCAAGTCTGAAGAACACATCCGATTGGCCGAAGAGGTGGGCAGGGAACTGGCGAAGCGCGGCATCATAATGGTGTGCGGCGGCCTAAGCGGTGTCATGGAGGCGGCGTGCCGGGGCGCCAAGTCGGCAGGCGGCACCACCATCGGCATCCTTCCGGGGCGTTCCCCAAAAGAGGCCAACCCCTACGTGGACATTCCAATCATCACCAGCATGGGATACTCGCGGAACGTCGTAGTCGTTTGCACCGGCAGAGCGGTCATCGCCGTTGGCGGGGCCTACGGCACCCTCTCGGAAATTGGACACGCATTGGGTTTCGACATACCGGTTGTCGGTCTCAAGACGTGGCCCTTAACCCTGACGGGCGAGGGGCAACCCCTGGAAAAAATGGTCATGGCAACGGACCCGGTGGACGCTGTGGAAAAGGCCCTGGCCGCGGCCAACGCGCGGGTGGATGATTAGCATGACAATCACCATTGCTTCAATCCAGGGCCGGGAAGTTTTGGACTCCCGGGGCAATCCAACCGTCGAAGCCGAAGTGCGGCTTTCCAACGGCGCAACCGCCCATGCGATTGTCCCATCCGGAGCAAGCACGGGGGCCCACGAAGCCGTTGAACTCAGGGACAATGACGCGGGGCGTTTCCTTGGCCGGGGAGTACAGGACGCGGTCAGCAACGTCAACAATGTCTTGGGAAGGTGGCTGGTTGGGGAAGCGGGTCCTTCGCCTTTTGACCAAGCGGCTGTGGACCGGGCGCTTATCTCACTGGACCCTAATGACAACAAGATCGAGCTTGGCGCTAACGCCATTCTCGCCGTTTCGATGGCCGTGGCCCATGCCGCAGCGCGGAGCCGCCAGACATCGTTGTGGCGCCATCTGTCGGGAGGGGGCGCGGTAAGCCTTCCTGTTCCAATGTTCAACATTCTCAACGGCGGCAGACATGCCTCCAACTCGACCGACGTCCAGGAGTTCATGGTTGTGCCGGTGGGTTTGCCGACGTTTTCCGAGGCGCTGCGGGCCGGGGCGGAGATATATCACGCCCTGAGAGACCTGCTCCGGGAAAGCGGGCACAATCTCAACGTGGGGGATGAGGGCGGGTTCGCCCCGACTCTCCCGTCCAACCGGGACGCCCTGGAGGTGACCGTCCGCGCGGTGCAGGCGGCGGGATACTCCCCCGGAGAGGATGTGTTCCTCGCGCTGGACGTCGCCGCATCCGAGCTATTTCAGGAAGAATCCGGGCGCTACGAGTTGGAGCGGGAAGGCACGAGCCTCACCGCCTCTGAGATGGTTGCCCTTTACGACCAGTGGCGGCGAGAGTACCCGATAATCAGCATCGAGGATGGGCTGGACGAAGACGACTGGGAAGGCTGGGCGGAAATGCAACGAGCCATCGGACAGTCGGTGCAGCTTGTGGGAGACGACCTGCTGGTTACCAACCGGACCCGCATCCAACGCGGGATTGACGAGGGCGCGGCCAACGCGGTCTTGCTCAAGCCCAACCAGATCGGCACCCTCTCCGAGACCCGCGCCGCCCTGGACCTGGCGCGGCAGGCCGGTTGGGGTGCGGTAATGAGCCACCGGTCCGGGGAAACCGAGGATACGACCATCGCCGACCTGGCTGTTGCGTGGGACGTGGGCCAGATCAAGGCCGGCGCTCCGGCCCGGTCAGACCGGGTGGCCAAGTACAACCGGCTGTTGCGGATCGAGTCGGAGTTGGGCGATCAGGCAAGATACGCCGGGCGCGACGCTTACGTGCAACTAAGGGCCTGCTAGCCTCCCAATTCCCGCTTTTCAACCCTTGCATCGCAAGGTATTATAGACGCTGCAACAGAAGCCGCCGGCGAAACCTGAATCCTGCCCCGGTAAAGCGGAAAAGTCCGCAAGGAAAGTGGAGAACGCCAAATGACTACGACCAACGCGCTGGACGACCGGTTCGACGAAGCCGAAAGAAGACTTGAGTGGCTGGAAAAGCTGGAAGCGTTGCAGACACGCTCCGCGTCCGACCAAGCCGCTTTCGAAGTCGCCGAATACGTCGTGAAGCTACGCGCCGCCGCAATCGCCTTGGCCGGTGACCGCACTCCCGCGGAACTTCAGGAAACCCTGGGAATAGCAACCACGCAAATAGTGGCGGAATTGCGACAGGAAGACGGCAACGATCGCTGGCATAAACGTATCCGCCCCGCCCTGATAAAAACGGGACCCTGATTCCGTAGGGTTGTTCCAAAAGCTGGCATGGCGGGAGAACAGTCCTATGGACAGCCCTGCAAATTGTGGAGGTATGGAATGGCAACACGAATCGGGATCAACGGCTTCGGAAGAATTGGCCGGCTGGTGCTGCGGGCCACCAACGCGCTGCATCCGGAAAAGCTGGAGGTGGCCGCGGTAAATGACCTGACCGACGCCAAGACCAACGCCCACTTGCTCAAGTACGATACGACCTACGGGGGTTACCCCGGCAAGGTTGAGTCCAGCAACGGCGACCTCGTAGTGGACGGACACAGCATCCGGGTCTTCTCGGAACGGGACCCGAAGCAGATCCCCTGGTCGGAGATGGGTGTAGACCTGGTGGTAGAGTCCACCGGAATCTTCACCGACGCAGACCAAGCCGCCGGTCACTTCGAAGGCGGGGCCAAGAAAGTGGTTATCTCCGCACCGGCCCGCGGGGAGGACCTGACCGTGGTGCTGGGCGTCAACGGACACCTTTACGACGCGGAGAAGCACAAGATCGTTTCCAACGCCTCCTGCACCACCAACTGCTTCGCCCCCATGGTCAAGGTGGTGAACGACGCTTTCGGTGTCGAGCACGGCGTAATGTCCACCATCCACTCCTACACCAATGACCAGTCGATTCTAGACCAGCGCCATTCGGACCTCCGGCGGGCCCGCGCCGCGGCGGCAAACATCATCCCCACCACGACCGGCGCTGCCAGGGCCGTCGGCCTGGTGCTCCCGGAGTTGAACGGCAGGCTCGACGGCGTGGCATTCCGGGTCCCAACCGTCACGGGATCCATCACCGACTTCGTGGCCAACGTGTCCCGCGACGTGTCCATCGAGGAAGTCAACAACGCGTTCCAGCAAGCGGCGGAAGGAGCCCTGAAGGGCATCCTTCAGTACTGCGACGAGCCGCTGGTCAGCTCGGACTTCCGGGGCAACAGCCACAGTTGCATCTTCGATGCACTGTCCACCATCGTCATGCAGGGCCGAATGGTGAAGGTCATGGGCTGGTACGACAACGAGTGGGGCTACTCCTGCCGCACCGCCGACCTCTGCGCCTTGATGAGCGACAAAGGGATCTAACTCCCCACGACCGTAACTTCCGGTGGGAGTGACCCGCAGCGGAACGAAGCAAGGGCGGCAGGCTGTCCGCCCTCTTTTTTTGCCTGCGGCAAAGGCGGACAGAGCAGCGGCCTGCTGACCACTAGCCACTGTCCACTGGGGATGATTGGACCGAATTTTCGCATGTTTGAGTCTACCTCGACGTTGGCCGGGTGAGCATCTACCGATGTACGATTCGTGGATGCACCGGTTCCCCTTAGTGCGGACCATCCCCTGGGTCTATGCCGGTTTGGCGTTGGTCCTGCTCCTAGCTATGGTCCTGCGCCTCCACGGGGTCAATTGGGACGACGGGTACGGTTTCCACCCGGACGAGAGGGACATCTACATGCGCTCCGGCTGCATGTACGAAGCCCTGGCCGGACTGACTGGCTATCAGGAATGCGGTTACCTGCGAGACTTCCCAGGAACGACTGCCGGTGTCCCCTCTCTTGCCGAGTTCTTCGACACTGAACGCAGCCCGTTAAATCCCCATTGGTTCCCGCTGGGCAGCATCCTCCTCTACGTGCTGGTGTTTTTCCGGTCGGTGGTCGAGCTGTTCACGGATATTTCGGCGCTGGACATGCGTTACGTGGGGCGTCCTCTGTCTGCCCTGGCCGACGTGGGTTCGGCGCTTTTGGTGTTCATCTTGGGCAGGCGGATGTACGGACCCGGTGTGGGCCTTCTGGCGGCGCTCCTGACTTCCCTGGCGGTGATGAACGTCCAAAACAGCCATTTCTACCGTCCGGAGACCTTCAGTGTGTTGTTCACGCTGGCCGCATTTTGGGCAATGTTTAGAGTCATGGAGACCCGGCGGCTCCGGGATTCGGCGCTGCTGGGCCTGATGGCCGGCCTTGCCCTTGGCCCCAAAGTAAGCGTACTTCCGCTGGTGGCCCCCTTGGCCCTCGTGTACGGGTCCAGGTTGTGGGACGCGGCCCAGGGGCGGCTTTCGGCTATTCCCGCAGGGGTGTGGCGGCGGACCATGGGTCACGCTTCCTTGGCGGGAGTGATCGCCCTGTCAACCTTTGTGGTGACGGCCCCGTATTCTCTCCTGGACTACCGCGCGTTTGCGGAAGGAATCGGCAGCCAGGTCGCGATGGCCAGCACTGCCGGGTCCTTGCCCTTCACCATCCAATACATGGGCGCCCCGCCGTTTCTGTACCAGGTGCAGCAGACCTCGGTCTGGGGACTCGGCATCCCCCTTGGGGCGCTGGCGTGGCTAGCGATACCGTTCACGGCAGTGATGGCCTTCGTTGGAGGGCGGCGGCGCGCCGACCTGCTGGCGCTGGCCTGGGTGGTCCCGACCTTTCTGTTCCTCGAAAGCTTTGAAGTGCGTTTCCTACGCTACATGGCCCCGTTGATACCTTTCATGCTGCTGATGGCGTCGCGCATGGCTATATGGATGATTGTTGGCAGCGCCGCGTTGGCCAGGAGGCGCAAAGAGTTAAAGAATGATAACGGAGGAGCTTCCCAACATTCGTGGGCACACAGATTCCGCGCTCTGACACCGGCGTTGGTGTGGATATCCGGTGGGCTGGCCGTTTTGGCCGTTGCATCCACCGCCTTTTACGCGCTGGCCTTTCAAAGTATCTATGACAATGAGCACCCGGCAATCGCCGCCTCGGGATGGTTCCACGAGAACGTGCCTCCGGGGACGCCGATTATTAGCGACAATCATTGGGACGAGCACATTCCCAACATGCACCAGTACCGGATGTGGCAATATCCGGTCTACGAGACGGACAACACCGGCAAGATGCGGACCCTGGCGGCGCGGCTGGCGATGTCGGACTACCTGGTCTTCTATAGCAACCGCCCCTATAGCAGCGTGGCAAGAGCCACCGGGCGGTTCCCTCTTAGTCATTCCTATTATCAGCAACTCTTTAGCGGCGAATTGGGCTACGAGTTGCACAGGCGCTTTACTTCCTACCCCAGGCTGTGGGGCGTGGAGTTCCGGCACAATCCTTTGCCGCAGGCGGGGCTCGCACTTTCAGAGTCCGCAGTCCCCGAGGCGCAGGCACTTTTGGCCCTGGACCTGGGGTATGCCGACGATGTCGTGGCGGGCTACGACCACCCCCAAGTGTTGGTCTTCAAGAACGAAGAACGGCTTCCGGAATCCTTGCTGGCCTCCAAGCTCTCCCGGCAACCCGAGCCTGAAGTTGGCTTATTGATGACACCGGAACAGAAGGAGGCGCAGCGGGCCGGGGGAACATGGTCTGAGATCATCGACCGTGACGGCTGGCCCAATAAGCTGCCTGTGCTGGCCTGGCTTGGACTGGTCGAGACCATCTACTTGCTGGCGCTCCCCCTGGCCATGTTCCTGTTCCGCCCCTTGCCCGACCGGGGAATCGTGCTCGCCCGGATTTTGGGGTTGCTGGCCGTGAGTTACTTTACCTGGCTACTGCTGAGCCTGGAATGGGCGGAGTTTTCCAGAACGGCCTATTACACCGGCTTGCTCATCCTGACGTTGCTGTCCTCGGTCGTCCTGGGTTTTCGCTGGAGGGAAATGCGGTCGTTCCTCGCACAGCGTTGGCGAAGCCTGTTGTTTGCGGAGTCGTTGTTCCTGGTATGCTTCTTGGCCTTCGCCGCCTTGAGGTCCGCCAACTCCGACCTGTGGCACCCCTGGCTGGGCGGCGAAAAACCGATGGAGATGGCTTACCTCAACGCGGTTATTCGCTCTACGTCCATGCCCCCTTACGACCCGTGGTTCGCCGGGGGCTATATGAACTACTACTATTGGGGATATTTCGTCACCGCAGGGTTGGTCCGGGTGACCGGTATCCTGCCATCGGTGGCCTACAACCTGGCGGTGCCGCTGTTTTTCGCCCTGACCTTCACAGGAGCCTATTCCCTGGTCTACAACTTGACCGAGGGTGTGCGCCGGGCCGGGGGCTCTGAGGCTGGCGGTGAATCGATAGCTGACAACGCAACCGGACTCGCAACCAGACTAAAGAGACTCGCGCGTATGACCCCGGTATGGGCCGGACTGACTGCCGGTATGTTCGCCACGGTAATCGGAAATTTGGATGGCATCGTGCAGGTGGCCCAGGGGTCCTGGTATAAGCTGACCGACGGCGCAGCCTTCCCCGCCTTCGACTTCTGGCGAAGCAGCAGAATGATTCCTCCCCTGGAAGACTTCGAGCCGTCCCCCCTTGCGTTTTGGGTGCCTGACCGCATTCCGGGTCACATTGACACCTCCTGGCACATCACCGAGTTCCCGTTCTTCACCTTCCTTTTCGCCGACCTGCACGCCCACATGATGGTGATACCCTTCACCCTGCTGCTTGTAGGGTTGGGGCTGAGCCTGGTGGCGGGGTTGAGAAACGGCGGTTTGTCGTGGGCTGCCGCGCTCGCACTGGTGATGGGTGTGACGCTCGGGTCGTTGTGGGCTATCAATAGCTGGGACTTCCCTACCTACCTCCTTCTAACATTGGCGTTGATCGGGTTGGCCGCGTACCTGAGCAAGGGCCCGGCGGCGGGAAGGCTTGGGTTGGCAGCCCTGTTGGCGGCACTCGTGTTGGCCGCAAGCATCCTTTCCTTTCTACCGTTCCACCAGTCCTACGAGACCTTCCAGGGCGGGATCGAGGCCTCCAAGTGGAAGACGCCCATCTACAGTTTTGTGGGGATTCACGGACTATTCCTGTTCCTGATTGCTACATATCTGTTGCTGCAGACCCGGCGCACGCTGGCCCATGCGGCTGTCTCCGTTGCGCTGTGGCCACTTCACAGTCTCGGCCTGGCGCGAGGATTGGCGGCACGGGCCGGTGAACCGGGATTCGCGGCCTTCCTGTTGGCCGTGGGCCTGGCGCTGATTGTGTTTTTCGTGGCGGCCGGGTTCTGGACAGTTGCGTTGTTGGTGACTCTGATGGTCCTAACCGCGCTTGCGTTGCGGGAGGCTATTGCCGGCGGTGACATTCCCTGGGTTGCTGCGCCCATGATTCTTCTGGGGATGGGGCTGGCCATCGCCGCCGGGGTGGACATTGTCAGGATCGAAGGGGACATTGGAAGGATGAATACCCAGTTCAAATACTACTTGGAGGTCTGGATACTGCTCAGCATGGCTTCCGCGTTCTTCCTATGGCAGTTGGTAGACCGCCACGGCGGGACCATGGGGTGGGGCAAAAGGGTCTGGGTTGGGATGCTGATACTGCTTCTGGCTTCCTCTCTTATTTACACTGTCCGGGGGACCAACTCCAGGCTTGACAGCCGGTTCACCGAAGGGCCACTCACCCTGGACGGCGCGGAGTACATGAGCAGGGCCATCCACTGGGAGAGGGACCAACCGATCACGCTCCGGTGGGACCTGGAAGCAGTCGAGTGGCTGCAGGACAACGTTGAAGGGTCCCCGGTGGTCTTGGAGGGTCACGGCGCCCAATACCGCTGGAACGGACGGATCGCCAAGTACACCGGCCTGCCCACCGTGCTGGGCTGGTCCTGGCATCAAACACAGCAGCGGATGGCTTATGAGTCTTCGGTCCGGGACCGCGCCCTGGCAGTCTCGGAGTTGTACCAGACCGGTGACTTGACGCGGGCCAAAGAACTGATGGAGGAGTACGAAGTCACTTACATAGTGGTAGGCGAGCTTGAACGAGTCTACTATGCCGATGCGGGTTTAAGGAAGTTCCAAGACATGACCAATAGCGGGTATATAAGACCGGTGTACCAAAATGAAGGGGTGCTTATCTACAAGACGGCCCGGTGATTCCCGCGCTCCAGGTTGTCATAAGTCGAAAAACACGCTAAATGACATAAAAATTTCCATTGACAGGCCATTGACATAATTGGTAGATTATGTCCACGAACTAAGGAAAATATAAAAACAGGCGGAGATGACGGCCGAACTAATCGCCACCATTAGAGACGTATCTATCATCGCACTTACAGTGTGTTTGACGATCGCGTTGATACTTTGGACGGTATGGATTTTTCGGTTGTACAGGTCGGCCAAACGGACTGTCCGGAACGTGGAGGACATGTCCTCAATTGTTCGCGAGCGGGTGGTTGAACCGCTGACCACCATTCCACCGTTGATGGAAATAGCTCAAAGTGTGGTGGGGTTTGTGCAGCGGTTGGTATCAAAAGAGAGGAGGAATGAAGAGGATGACAGGGACTAAGTTTGCTATCGGACTGATTGCAGGGGTACTCGTCGGCGCGGTTGCCGGAATGTTGGCTGCACCACAGACCGGGACCGAGTCGCGTCAGATAGTCGGTTCCAGGGCTGGTCTGGTAAGGACTCAGGCGGGCGATCTCGTATCGACCTAGCGGCAGAAGATCCGCCGGTCCACCCCGGTGTCGGTGGAGCAAGAGTCCAACAGCCACATGAGCACTATCGGCTAATTCTTGGACCCCTGGGCGTCTCGTGCGCCCCAATTAATTTTGAGTCGCGGCGGGCGGCTTGCTCTGGCTAAGAGGCGAGCACCCCAACATGAGTCAGGGCCTAATCCATCTGGCCCTTCCCGGATAAGACAAGCAGCTAAGAGGTGTGGGGACCCCACGGGTGGTGTGGTCTTAGCGACGGTCAGCCTTATTTCAGGTTGCTTCTTTCCACCTGGGATATGACCCCAATACTTTCAGCGACCGGTTCTTTCCTCTTATCGCCTCGATCGCCTCTATGACCTTCGTGTCTGTCTGATGTCCAGCGCAGTCGATGAGGAAGATGTATTGTCCCAGAGATTGTTTCGTGGGCCGGGACTCGATCTTTTCCAGGTTGATGCCCCGCTGAGCGAATTCCCCCAATGCCTGGTACAGGATCCCCGGTGCATCCTGCTCGAATGAAAGGCACATGGTGGTCTTGTCGTCCCCCGTCGGCTCGTGGTCTCGCTTGTCCAGCACCACGAAGCGGGTCACGTTGTTGGGACTGTCCTGAATGTTCTGCCCTATGATTTCCACGTCGTAGAGGGTGGCTGCCCGTCCCGGCGCAATCGCCGCCGCTGGCAGCGCGCTCTCCTTCATGTCGAACACGGCGGCGGAGTTGCTCAACGATGCCATCTGCTGGACGCCCGGGAAACAGCGCTCAAGGAATTCCCGGCATTGACCCAGCGATTGGGGGTGGGAATAGATCACTTGAAGGTCGGACGGACGTGTCCCGGCTTTGGCCATCAGGAAGTGTTGAATCGGCAGGACCACTTCCCGGCAGATGTACAGGTCCGGCTGGCTGACCAACAGGTCGAGGGTAAAGTTGACCGCACCTTCCAGGCTGTTTTCGATGGGTACGATGCCCTGGTCAGTGATGCTCGAAGACACCGCCAGTCCCACGGCCGCGATGCTGGGAAAGGATTGCAATTCCCCATCGGGATCGTAAAGTAGAGCGGCCTCTTCGGAATACGTGCCCGGCGGTCCCAGGTAGGCAATGCTTCTGGCCATCGTTAGACTCCGGTGAGGATGTCGTACAGTAGCTGCTGGTCCTCGGTCATCGCCACCACCACCAACTCGTCCTCCGCCTCCACGACTAGCGTGTTGGAAGGGAGTTGAGGTCCGCCGCGCTTGATGACGAGGCAAATGAGGCTGTGGGGCGGGAGTTCCAGATCGCTCAACCTCCGGCCCACGATGGCGGATTCTCCCGGTATGGAGACGCTGACCAGAGCGGTCCCCGGTTGGGGCAGGTCGCGCAGGTGCACCATCGGCCTTCCAGGAATCCCCTCTTCGAGGTATGCCAGCAATAGCTGGACGGAGTTTACCACTACGTCGACGCCCAGGAAGTGAAACACCGGCTCGTTCTTCGGGTCCCGGACCAACGCCAGGGTGCGAGGCGCATTGAATACGTGCTTGGCCAACTGGCAGGCCACTAGGTTGGTCTCATCTCTGCCAGTCAGGGCGAAGAATACGTCGGCGCGCGCCGCTCCCGCCTCTCTCAGAGTGCGTTCGTCGGCTCCGTCTCCGTGTACCGCCACGCCACCAAGCTCTTCCGTGAGCATCCGGTAGCGGGCGCGGTCCTTTTCCAGAACCAGCACCTCGTGGCCCGCGGCCATTAGGGCCCTGGTAAGGTGGTAACCCACTTCGCTGCAACCGGCGATTAGTGCGAACATCGCCTCGCCATCATCCTTCGATGGCCTGTTGTATGTCCTGGGTCAACCCGATTATATAGCCGACTACGTTCAACCCCAGGCTGGAGTAGAGTAGCTGAAGGTGGGGGCTGTCGAGCAGGCAGACCACATTGGGGACGCCGAAGATGTGCTTGGCGATCTGGGCGCAAAGGGCGTTTAAATGGTCGTCCTCTGACAGAGCAAGGAAGGCGCCGGCCCGGTCAACTCCCCCTTGGCGGAGGTAGTCCTGCAACGTTGGCGCCGGGATTAGTATGACATCGACTTCGGAGTATTCGGCTACCTTCTCCAGGCACTCCCGGTCGCCCGATAACACGGTGATCCGGTGGCCGGCCTGGACCAGGTTAGGTACGAGTGAACGTGTAAGTCTGCCGCAACCCAGGATTAGGACCCGCACGGGGCAGCCTCAGGCGAGGACGGACTGGGGTGCGCCCTCGCGCCAAAATATAACCTGGCAGGGAGCGTTCTCAAAGACATAGTGGCCGGTGTCGCCCATGCTGCAAATGCCGAACTTGCGACGGTAGGGGATTCCCAGGACCACTGCGTCCACGCCTTGGTCCTCGGCCTCCATCACGATGGCCGGACCGGCATGGCGTGCCCGAAGCGACCTGGCGTGGACGTCCTTGCATTTCTCCGCGTGGCCGATGGCCTCCATGCGGGCGAGGATCGCTTCACCTTCGCTGATGGCCTGGAGGTCCTGGGTCTCCAATGGAAGGTCCATTGGGACCTCGATGACGTGGACGGCGTGAAGCTGGGCCTTGGACTGGCGCGCCATTTGGCAGGCCCAGCGAAAAGTCTGCTCGCTCACTTCGTCCCCGCTCACCGGCACAAGGATCCGCTTCAATTCGTGCTTCGGCGCCGAATTCTTGCCCATTACTGTTCGGTCAACTCCGTCCCGGAAAGTTCATCGGCAGATTATAAGGGCGGCCTGCTCCCAAATCAACATAATATGGACGCCGTAATCAATTGTTAACAATAGAATTCATTCAAGGGCTAATTCATTCAATTGGCCCAGATTTTCGTTGGTTCCCGCAACAATCAGCACATCCCCCGGTTGGATTTCCTCATCCTTGGCCGGGTTCATAATGTAGCTGCGGCCACGCCGGATCGCTACGACGGAGAGATCGTAACCATCTCCGGAGCCTCCGAGACCCGCCTCTTCCAACGTGCGCCGGAACATCGCCTCTGGCGGCCGTAGCTTGCTAATCCCGAAGTTGGGTACTATGGGCATGTAGTCGATTGCGCCCGAATCAAACCCGACGTGCGCCGCTCGTGTCGCGCTTTCCATCTCCGGATGCACCACTTTGTCTGCTCCGATTCGTTCCAGCGTTGTGCCGTGGAGGTCGCTGGCAGCCCGCGCGATGATGTAGGGCACGCCCATGCTCTTGAGCAGCACCGTAACCAAGACGCTGGTCTGGATGTTGTCGCTTCCCAGGGCCACCACGGCCACATCGTAATCGGAGACCTCGAACTCCTTCAGGACCGCCTCCCTGGCTGCGTCCGCCCGGACCGCGTAGGTGACCTGGCCCAGCATTTCCTGAATCTTCTCTTCGTCGATGTCGATGGCCAACACGTCATGCCCGGTCTGGTACAGCTCCCTGGCAATAGTGGAGCCGAACCTGCCCAAGCCTATCACGCAGACTTGTTTCTTCAAGGCGACTCTCCTTTACCCTATCCTAACTCTTTCCTGGGCGAAACGGTAAGTGGTTGTCTCCTCCCGGGACATCAGAGCGAGAGCCAGC
Organism: Dehalococcoidia bacterium; assembly: GCA_965216155.1. Taxonomy (GTDB): domain Bacteria; phylum Chloroflexota; class Dehalococcoidia; order Lucifugimonadales; family UBA3495; genus CATOSP01. The sequence continues at coordinate 399,039 of CBDCFD010000005.1, forward strand.
GCGATGGGCCCCAACCTTCCAATGAACATCGCAAACATGAAAATGGACTTACCGGCCAGACTCAAATCCGGAACGATCCCCGTGGACGTTCCGTTGGTGCTCAGGGCGGATACAACGTCGAACAAGACGTTCACGAAAGGAATGTCAGGGTCGGTGATAGTCAGAGTAGGTATCATAATCGTCAGCATAGCCAAGCCGAGGGCGGCTACGGTTACGGCGCGCAGGACTTGAAAATGGTAAATCTGACGTCCAAACGCTTCAGCTTCGGAGCGTCCCCGCAGTGAGGAGAAAACCGCGGCGATGAGCACCGCCACGGTGACAACCTTAATCCCGCCAGCCACCGAGCCGGCAGAGCCTCCGATGAACATAAGCATGGGAAAGGTCAACTTGGTGAAATCATCCACCTGGCCGAAGTCTACCGAGGCGAATCCGGCGGTCCGTCCGCTGACCGAGTGGAATACGGCTGACACCACCTTGTCTCCAAAACCGAGGGCGCCAATGGTCTCCATGCGGCCGTACTCGGCCAAAAAGAATATGCCGGCCCCCGAGGCCCAGAGGAACAGGCTGGTGACAATAACCAGCTTGCTGTCCAGGCTGAGCCTCACAAACCGGCGGTGTCTGCCCACGTCTATCAACACCGTCCAACCGATCCCGCCAAGGATAATCATCACCGTGAGCAGCCCCATCATCACCCAATGGGACGAGAAACGGGCCAACCCGCTCCCGAAAGGGTCCTCGGGTAGGATGGAGAAACCCGCGTTGTTGAACGCCGACACGGAAAGGAAGATCGAATGCCACAAGGTCTCGTCCGCATCCATGCCGTCCATCCCCCGGATGCTGGCGAAGATGACAACCGCGCCAATGAGGTAGAAGAGAACAACCACGAGGATGATATTGCGGGTAATGATGGAGAGCCCGGCCATCTTGTCCGCCCCGATGCTTTCCCGGACCACCAACCGTTCCGAAAGGGATGGGCTGAGGCCGATGAGCGCCAGCAGGAAAGTGGATACAGCCATGAACCCGAGTCCGCCCACCAGCATCAGGAAGAAAATGACCGCCTGCCCAAACCCGCTCCAATACGTAGGCGTATTCTCCACGATGTGCCCGGTGACGGTCACCGCGGATACGGCGGTGAAGAAAGAGGTGTCGAGCGGTGTGAACGCGCCCTCGCTTTGCGACATGGGGAGGGAGAGCAACACCCCGCCCACAGCGATGAGGAGGATAAACCCGAAAAGCAGCGCGTTGATGGAGCCGAAGACCCGGTGGGGGTGGCGCTCGGGGGCAATCCGGGGCGCAGACGGCCGCCGCTCCCCTTGCCGGGGCTGCCGTATGACCGTTGTCCGGGCCCTTGACAGGCGGTTCAGGCCCAACTAACGCTCCGTCCTACAATGGTTGACAGGACCATGGACCTCCAAAATTACCGGCTAGGATTTTAGTAGCTGTTCCATGGGTAGTCAACGTACCGGCTGCTCCCTGACAGGGTCATTCGATATCGAAAGGCCCTGCGCTTCCGGACCGGTCTAGTTTTCCCTTTGTATGCTAAGATAAGGGCACGTTGTGAACGAGCCGAGGTGAGTGCACATGGCGACGACTTCCCGGCATGTGGGACTGCGATTCGACGCAGTGGCGATTGACCGCAAGTGGCAGGACCGTTGGGAAAAGGATGGTCTGCATCGGGTAAACACCGGCGACAGCCGTCCAAAGTGGTACGAAATGGTGATGTACCCTTACCCATCGGGCGACCTGCATATAGGTCATTGGTATAACTACGCTCCGGCGGATTGCCATGCCCGTTTCCGCCGAATGCAGGGGTACAACGTGCTCCATCCCATCGGCTTCGACGCATTCGGGCTGCCGGCCGAGAACGCGGCCATCAGCAGGGGCATTCATCCCTACGAGTGGACCATAAGCAACATCGAGAACATGCGCCGCCAGTTGCGCTCCATTGGCGCTATTTACGACTGGGACCGGGAAATCGTTTGCTGCCTGCCTGAATATTACCACTGGAACCAGTGGTTTTTCCTCAAGTTTTACGAACATGGACTGGCCTATCGGGGTAAGGCCCCGGTGGTGTGGTGCCCGTCCTGCCAAACGGTGCTTGCCAACGAGCAGGTGGTCAACGGTAATTGCGAGCGTTGCGGGACCGCTATCACCAGGCGGGACCTGGAGCAGTGGTTCTTCCGCATCACCGACTACGCGGACCGGCTCCTGGACTTCGGCGGCTTGGTCGACTGGCCGGAAAAGATCCTGACGATGCAGCACAACTGGATCGGCAAAAGCGAAGGTGTGGAAATCTCCTTCGATATATCCCATATATCCCATCAGGGTCTGGACCAGAAAGAATTTTCCACCTTCACCACCAGGATCGACACCATCTTCGGTGTAACCTTCGTAGTCCTCGCCCCGGAACACCCACTGGTGTCCCAATTGACCACCGAGGCGCAGCAGTCCGCGGTGGAAGCATATGTCGAAGAAGCCCGCCGCACTTCCGAAATTGACAGGTTATCCACGGAGAGAGAGAAGACGGGAGTTTTCCTCGGATCATACGCGGTCAACCGGCTGAATGGAGAGCGAATTCCCATCTATACCAGCGACTACGTGCTGATGACCTACGGCACCGGCGCGGTCATGGGCGTCCCGGCCCACGACGCCCGGGACTTCGAGTTCGCCCGCAAATACCGGCTACCCGTGCGCATGGTTATTGCGCCCCTGGACTGGGACGGCAGCGAGCCCACCGCCGCGTACTTGGGCGACGGTTTTATGACCAACTCGGGGCGATATGAAGGATTGACCAACCGGGAAGGTACCGATGCCATCGCTGACGACATCGAGGAAAGCGGTTGGGGCCGCCGGTCCGTGTCCTACCGGGTTAGGGACTGGCTCATCTCCCGCCAGCGTTATTGGGGCACGCCCATCCCGGTGGTCTACTGCGATCAATGCGGCATCGTACCGACGCCGGAATCGGAGTTGCCGGTGCTGTTGCCCACCGACGCCGATTACATCCCCACCGGCGGCGGGTCGCCTTTGGCGTCCAACCCCGAGTTTCTGAACACTACCTGTTATCAGTGCGGCGGTCCGGCGCGCCGGGAAACCGACACAATGGACACCTTTTTTGATTCGTCCTGGTACATGCTCCGCTACCTGTCCCCAGGCTACGGCAAGGGTCCATTCGACCCTGACGTGATCAAGAATTGGATGGCCGTGGACCAGTACACAGGCGGCGCGGAGCACGCCGTCATGCACCTGCTGTATTCCAGGTTCTTCATCAAGGGTTTGCACGACATGGGAATCGTGGACTTCGAGGAGCCGTTCCTGCGGCTTTACAACCAGGGCATCATCCTTGGCGAAGACCACGAGAAGATGAGCAAGAGCCGTGGCAACGTGGTCAACCCCGACGAAGTGGTTGACCAGATTGGCGCCGACGCGGTGCGTTGCTACCTGATGTTCATCGGTCCCTGGGACCAGGGAGGGCCGTGGAGTGACGTGGGTATAAATGGAGTGGCCCGCTGGTTCAACCGCTTATGGGATATACTCGGCCGCGACCCGGACGAGTTGGATACGCCGGATAAGAAATCGGCAAGGGCGGCGGGAGACAGCGCCTCCTCCAGGGAGACTCTACGCCTCCTTCACCAGACCATCCGGCGTTGCCACAATGATCTGGACCGTTTCAAGTTCAACACCGCCATCGCCGGGTTGATGGAGTTATCAAACCACCTTAACCGAGTCTGGGCCGGCTCCAGCGTCGATGGTGACATCTGGCGGGAATGCGTCGAGAAGTTTCTGCTCATGCTGGCCCCGATTGCCCCCCACGTTTCGGAAGAGATGTGGGAACAGGCGGGCCGCCAGTATAGCATCCATCAGCAAGCGTTTCCCTCCTGGGACGATGATCTAGCCGCCGAAGAGACGATCACCCTCGTCGTCCAAGTCAACGGCAGGGTCCGGGACCGGATCGAAGTCCCGGCCGGAATTGAGGAAGAGCGGGCTCTGCAATTGGCCATGACCAGCCCCCGAATCCAAAGCTATACCGAGGGTAAGTCGGTGGACAACACCATCTACGTCCCCGGACGGCTGGTTAACATCGTGGTACGGTAAACTCCTAACCAACACCAGATCAATTTGCCGGACCCCAAACCAACTACGTCCAACTACGTCAGGGAGGTCTGATATGACTACACAGGTCCAACCGGTGGACAAGACGGTGAGCGTCAACGGTCTGAAGCTAAACTACCTGGACTGGGGCAACGAAAGCAGCCCCCATATGGTGTCGGTCCATGGATTGAGGGGCCACCGCCATTCCTGGGACGACTTGTCCGCGGCGGTCTGCAAGGACTTCCACGTGATGGCATTGGACCAGCGCGGCCGGGGCGAAAGCGATTGGGTGCCGGACGGCGACTACAGCACCGAAGCCTACGTGGCAGACCTTGCCGCCTTTAGCGAAGCCCTCGGCCTGGACAAGTTCGTCCTGGTAGGTCACTCGATGGGCGGCCGCAACAGCATGACCTTCGGCGGCAAGTACCCGGAGAAGCTGGAAAAATTGGTCGTGGTCGACGTCGGACCCGAGTCGGACCCTCGGGGCGGGGCGCGGATTTCCCGGGAGATCATCAACGTCCCGGAAGAGTTTGACTCCTTCGAGGCGGTCGTCGAATACATGAATCAACAGAACCGGTTCGCCTCGGACCGGGTCATGCGCCGGCGCCTGACTTACGCTACCAAAGAGCTGCCGAACGGCAAGATCGGCTGGCGTTATGACCTGGCGATCCGCGAGGCAAGGCGGCAGGGTATTTCCACTCCCCAGGAGGACCTTTGGCCCGCGCTGTCCAAGATCACCTGTCCAACTCTGGTGGTCCGCGGGGCCGAAACCGACCTGCTGACCCTGGACGTAGCCCAGCGGATGGTTGAAACCTTCCCCAACGGGCAGTTGGTGGAGATACCCAGGGCCGGCCACATGGTTTTCGAGGACAACCCCGAAGATTTCATCGCCGCAGTCACCCGGTTTCTGTAACCGGAAGGGGTACGAGCATGGCTGAGGACCGGAACTCAAGCTCCGGTAATGCCGGAGACGTGGCTATCGGCATTCACCGAGTTGATTCCTGGACACCGCCGGAAGACCAGGTAGGCGACGGCATAGTATTCCGCACCACCAGAGGAGACCTCCACGCCATTAGACACGGTGCGCCTGACGCCAACCTGGCGGTTGTATGGGTCTGCGGCGCGCGGGGCGGGTTTGGCGGGCCGGGGCCGGGCACCTACGTCAGGTTGGCCGAGAGGTTCCGGGAGCAAGGCATAACATCCCTGCGGCTCGACTACCGCTACCCCAACGACCTGTACGAGTGCTTTCTGGACCTGCTGATGGCGGTGGAATTCCTCAAGGACACCGGGTTCGGCCCGGTCGTGGTCGTGGGCCATTCCTTCGGCGGCGCGGTGGTTATCGCCGCGGGCGCGGCCAGCCCCCACGTCAAGGGCGTCGTCTGCCTCTCGTCTCAGACATTCGGAGCGGACCGTGTATGGCAGATTTCGCCGCGTCCCGTCCTGTTGGTCCACGGCAAGGCAGACACGCGACTCCCATTTTATTGCTCGCAGCAGATATACGACCGGGCGCTGGAGCCGAAGCAGCTTGTCTTCTATGACGGGGCCGAGCACCGGCTGGAAGAGTGCCGGGACGAATTGGAGCCGCTTCTTTCCGAGTGGATCCCGGACACTTTACGAGCGCCGGTTCTCGAAACCTCGGACTAGCTCCGGGACTGGGACCCGGACGGTCTTCCTGAGCGCGGCGGAAATTGCCTCAACTCCCGCAAATTGGAGGTCTGTGATGTTGGACTTGATCGTTCGAGGGGGCCGAGTCGTTGCGCCGGAAGGTGTGGCGGAGATGGACGTGGGGATACTGGGGGAGCGGATCGCGGTCGTCGCGCAAGCAGGTTCCCTGGACCTCGAAGCGGGCAGGACCATCGACGCTTCCGGGAAGATTGTCCTCCCCGGCGGGGTCGAGCCACATACCCACATCGGGATACCGGTCCCAATCAACTGGGCGGGGCGTCCCGAAGTTGTCACCCAGCCGCCCGAGGCGGCCAGCCGTGCGGCGGCCTTCGGTGGGGTCACCACCTTGGTCGACTTTTCCGGAAGCCTGTCTATTACCCCCGGTGATACTCCCTCCACCGGACCTATAACACAGCAAGTTGAAGACCGGCGCAACGCCTTCTCCGGCCACTCCTATATCGACTACACTTTCCATCACATCCTGTCAGGGGCGGTATCGCCAACGACCATCGGCGAAATCGGTGAGGCAATCCAGTCCGGCATAGCCAGCTTTAAGATTTTCACCACCTTCAATGCCTCCAGAGTCCCGTATGGCTCATTGTGGGAAATCTTCCAGGAAGTGTCCAGGCATGGCGGGATCATGGCCGTTCACGCCGAGGACGACGACATCGTCACCCACATGGAGGAGAAGCTGACCAGGGAGGGCAGGGACCAGGGCTACAACCTGCACCTGGTCCACAACAACATCTCGGAAGACCTGGCCTTCCGCCAAATTCTCCGTTTGGCCAACCACACCGAGACCGGCATCTACTTCGTCCATACCACTGCCAAGGAAGGCGTGGCGGCCATCGCCGAGGCCCGGTTGAGGCAACAGCCGGTGTACGGGGAGGCCCTGCACAACTATCTGGAGTTTACCTGCGACGACTACAGGAAACCGGGCGGAACTGCCATCCACACCTACCCGGCCATCAAGTTCGCCGACGACCGGGACGCGCTGCAGGAGGGGTTGGCGGACGGCTCACTCTGCACGACGGCAACCGACGAGTACACGACCTACAAGGACGTGAAACTCTCCGGTGACACTATCCTCACCGTCTGCGGCGGTCACAACGGCATCGAGACCCGAATGCCCGTGACATACACCAAGTTGGTGTCCTCGGGCCGCATATCCCTGGAGCGGTTCGCCGCCATCACCTCCACCAACGCAGCCAAAATTCTGGGTATGTACCCGAAGAAGGGCGCAATCGCCGTGGGCAGCGACGCGGATATCGTCATCTTCGACCCGGACTTAAACAAGACACTGACCCTGGGCGACCTCCACGCAGACTCGGACTACTCGATCTGGGAAGGATTCGAGTGCCAGGGGTATCCCGTAATGACCATCCTGCGGGGGAGGGTCATAGTGGAAGACGGGCAACTGACCGGAGACTCTTCCAACGGCCAATGGCTGAGCCGGAGGGTTGCGCCGGGAGTCCTGGCCAGGCCGATGTGCTAAACCCCGGCTCGTCGCCTAAACCCTTGACTCGCGGAACATGGGGGCAGGCGATAGCTGCACTACAGTGAAAGGTGCAGAGTTGGAATCAAGTAGTAGAGGTACAGTCACCTGGATTGTCTACAGCTCCATCTACGTCATTTGCTTCGTCTGGCAATCCCTATTCCTTTGGCTATACTTGGACGCATGGCGGCTGGACAGTTGGATACCCTTACTGGCCGACGTGGCTGGCGGCTCTCTGGGCGTAGCTCTGCTCTCCGCAATCTTATGGGAGGTGACAAGGTACATGGTACTGTTCGCTCCAAGGCGCATCAAGCAACTGAAAGATGAAGCGCGTCGGGAAAACAACGCCGAATGGGAAGCATGGCTCAAGCGGCGGGACGAGGCAAGGGAAAAGAACGAGCCTTTTGATGAACCCTCTCCGTCCCAACGGAATTAGGTCAGTGTTCCGGCGGTCACACCGATAGTTGTTGACCCGGCATTACCCTCGGCCACAAGAGTAATGGTCATGCTGCCCGAATCTGGTGGCGTGCCGGAACAAGCGCAAGGCCAATGCGCCAATATCCCGTTGAGTGTTTGGAACCCGGAAAACAAGACCCGATAGGAGGGTGTAATCAACATGGCCGAATTTCTCGCCACGACAGGCATTTCGTACCAACTCGAATAGATTATCAAGAGCGCCACGGAGCGTCTTGTGGCCATCAGTCCCTTCCTCAAGATTAACGAGCGAATCAAGGAACACCTTGAAGACAAGAACCGCTTGAAGATAGATGTACGTGTCATTGCGGATTGTCGGAGTAAACGAAGAGATTCGGGCGACGGTTTCCAAGGTCAATTCCGCCGAGGACAGCAGGGAACGTTCGGCGCCCAGGAATCAGAGGCCGATTCTGGAGAAACCGAAGAATGGTTCCTGTATATAGGTTATTCTCATTACTTTACTCCCAACCGGGGCAACTGGAGCAAGGAATAGGCTTGGGCCATGGCCGCCTGGTCCACTCCTGAGCGGTTAACAACCTTGCCGCTCTCTAGGGATGCGACCGGAACGCCGTCCCGGAACACGACCCGGTTGCCCAATACGGCGGGAACCTTATCCCCGGTGGTGAGGATGCCGGCCAGGTTCAGCGGGTCGCAGGCGGATACGACTTCCATACGCCCGGTGGGCTCGCTGCGGTTGATCTCCCGCAGCAACTCCACCGCTTCGGGCAATGCGAACTGTTCGCCCAGGAACCCGGTGACGAAGCGCCCGCCTCTGATCTCTCCCTGGGCTTCCAGGCGGCGCAGCACACGCACCGCATCCCGCCACCTGGGGGCCAGCGACTCCCGCGCCAGCAACTCCGGGAACACGATCCCGTATCTGCGGAGTAATTGCAGTACGCGGAACTCGGCGGGGTCTGTCTCCGGGGCTGCCGGTCCCAGTAGCGACCACCTGCTGTAGCCCTGCCTGCGCCCCGGCGCGGAGTGCCGCCTGCGGATGTCACGGCGGGTGATGCCCCGGTTGCCGTTCTTGTTTTGACTGCCGTTGACCCGGTTTCTCAAAGGTTCAACGCTGTCCGAGGTCACTCGGCCCATCGCAGCGAGTAGCCATAGGGCCTCTTCCACATCCGAAGGCAACCTTCGTGTGGTTGAGACCATGTCGGATATGAAACATGCTCCCCTGTGCATTAGGACCTCCAACACCTCCCCAGCCGCCCCGTTAATATGATGCTCCTCCATGGGAAGCGGACCGAGAAGCCAGTCCAGCGACTCTCGCAGGGCCAGCGTGACGGGTGTGGTGCGTGTCAACGGAGACTTGGCGGCGGCCCCGTTGCCCGGTTCCAGTTGCCGGCCCATGCAGCCCCAAACGACCTCGCCGCCGACGCACAGGCGGTCCAGCAAGACACCTTGGTAGTCGGTCACTCTTGACGCCAGCACCTCGGATTCAAGAGCTCCGGCTGCCGTCTCGAAACCCTGTAGCTGGTCGATAACGTCCAAAAGCCCGCCTTCGCCGCTCGCCCGCGAGGCGGTGTCCATGTGCTGCCAACGGAACAGGAACCTGAGCAGGCTGGCCTGGGGTACAGGCTCGATTTCCCTCCGCAGTCTCCCCAGGGTGCCGCGATGGATACGGGCGAGAATCCGCCGGTCGCAAAATTCCTCCTCGGTGGCATCCGGTCTGAAGCTGCCCCGTAAAACCAGTCCCTCAGCCTCGAGTTGCGCCAGGGCTATGCCCACGCCGGATTTACCAATGCGAAGAGTCTCCGCCATCTCGGGCGCGGTAAACGGCCCTGAAGCCTCGGCCCACCCGCGGACCAGCAATAGATTGGCCTGGTCTTGGGCCATTAGTGGCACAGTATCGGGAAGATTGGCGGGTGGAGGGGTGATGCTCCCCGACAGGTACGCCGCCAGCGCCAGAGGTATCCGTTCCGCCGCCACCCAGCCGCTCCAGTGGCCGGGCAGGTTGAGGCGGTAGGCCCGTCCCGCAGCCATTAGCTCGGCAAACCATTGGCGCATAAACTGGAGGTCCGTGCTGCCGCGGCCATCCAACGCCAGGGCCTCGGGGATAATTCCCAGGCTCAAAAGCGCGTCGTGCAGCTCTTCGCGGTCCCGAATCCGAGGCCAAGCGTTGGCCTGCTCCTCTTGGATGGCAAGCTCGTCCAGCTTACCGAGGTCACGCGCATCGTCGGGCAACGCCCGGCGCAGAGTGACCGCCCGGGCTCGCCGCTCTTCCAGCGGGGCGTCGTCCAGGAACGCATAGGGCATGGCGTTGAGTATCTGGTGGGAGAACACGGAGGGTTGGACCGTGTCCCTGGCGTAGACATCCACGTCGCCGCCCGCGATTGCCGCTAGGACCCCTTTGAGGCCCTCCAGGTCCACGGCCTCGGTCAGGCAATCACGAACGGTCTCGAACACCAGGGGATGGTCCGGCGGTTCGATTGCCACTCCCGGCGCGTTGTCCTGGCACTGGACCTGGGCTGGAAACACCGCCGCCAGCAAGTCGTCCGAGCGCATCCGCTGCAGGGGCGCGGGCACTTTCCTCCCACCTGTGCGGCGGAGCAGGGCCAGGAACCTCGTGGCGTTCCATCGCCAGCGAGTCCCGAAAACCGGCGCCTGCAACACAGCCTGCAACAGCACCTCTTCCACGGTCCGGGAAGACAGGTAGTTGAACACCTCAGCCAATGGGAAGGATAGATTCGGACCCAGGGAGAAGTTGATTCCGTCGTCGGTGGCGGAAGCCTGGAGCTCGAAGTCGAAGGTCCGGCAGATTCTCTTCCGCAGCGCCATCCCCCAGGCCCGGTTTATGGAGGCTCCAAAGGGAGCATGGATGACGAGTTGCATCCCTCCGCTTTCGTCGAAGAACCTTTCCGCCACGACGCGGTTGCCGGTGGGGACGATGCCCAGGACACGTTTCCCTTCGGCGATGTAGGCTACGATTTGCCGTGCTCCCTCCGAATCGATCCCCGACTCCTTGATCAGCCACTCCTCGGCGTCGGGAGGGTATTCCAGCCGCTCATCAACGCCTTCGCGGATGTCGGTGATTTCGGAGGAGAGTTCCCTGGTGCGGCCCGGCGCTTCTCCCAACCAGAAGGGGATCGTCGGGGCCTGGCCCTGGGCGTCCTCCACGCGCACCTTGCCGCTTTCAACCCGGCGTATCTTCCAAGGCGTGTTGCCCAGTAGGAACACGTCGCCCGCCAGGCTTTCGATGGCGAAGTCTTCATTGACTGTGCCAACGAAGGTGTCTTCCGGGTCGGCGACCACGTCATAGTCTGCGTTGTCGGGGATGGCGCCGCCGCTGGTCAACGCCGCGATGCGAGCGCCGCGCCTGCCCTTGAGTACCCGGTTCACGCCGTCGCGGTGGAGGTGGGCGCCGTTGCGGCCCTGCCTGGCCGCGAACCCCTGGGACAGCGAGTCCACGACCTGATCGAACCTTTCCCTTGGAAGCTCCCGGTATGGGTACGCCCCGATACACATGTCGAATAGGCCGTCCTCTTCCCAATCCTCGGCGGCGCAGGCGGCCACCATCTGTTGGGCCATCACGTCCAGCGGCCAGGTGCGCACGCTCAACGTGTCCAGGTTCCCCCGGCGGACAGCCCGGCAAAGAGCGGCGCACTCCACGAGTTCGTCCCGTGTCAGAGGGAAGAGCGCCCCCTTGGAGGTCCCTCCGACGGTGTGGCCCGAGCGGCCGATGCGTTGAAGCAACAACCCGATGGAACGGGGAGACCCTATCTGGCAGACCAGGTCCACGTCTCCGATGTCTATCCCCAATTCCAGGGACGCGGTAGCCACGCACACCTTGACCTCACCCTGCTTCAGCTTCTCCTCGGCAGCCAACCGCGTGGCTCTGGAGAGGCTGCCATGGTGGGCCACAACCGCGTTTTCACCCATTCGTTCGGAGAGCTGGTGGGAGACCCGCTCGACTAACCTGCGGGTGTTCACGAATACCAGCGTTGTGTCGTGGGCGCCGGCCATGTCCGCGATCGAGTCCAGGGTCTCTGCCCAAATCTCATGGGTTGCAATGGGTCCCAGTTCCCCAGGAGGAAGTTGGACGGCAAGATCGATCTTTCTGGCGTGTCCGGTGTCTACGATCAGACAGTCCGGGACACCGCCGGCGGATATGTTCCGGTTTCCCACCAGGAAACGGGCCATCTCTTCGATGGGGCGCTGGGTTGCGGAAAGGCCCACGCGGGCTATGGGGCCGTCGGCCAGGTTGCACAGCCGTTCGACCGACAATGAAAGGTGCGCCCCGCGCTTGTCGTCGGCTACCGCGTGAATCTCGTCCAGAATGAGGGTCTTAACCTGCCTGAGACCCCTGCGTCCGCTTTCGGAGGTCAGCAGAATGTAAAGCGACTCCGGTGTGGTGATTAGAATGTGCGGGGGCCGCTTGGCCATCTTCTGCCGCTCCGATGCCCGCGTGTCTCCGGTGCGGACCGCCGTCCTTATGGCTGGCAGTGGGGTACCTCGGGCTTCGGCAAGGGCCCCGATCTCTTCCAGGGGAGTGGCCAGGTTCTTCTGGATGTCGTTGGACAGGGCCTTCAGGGGCGACACGTAGACCACCTGGGTAGCATCGGGCAATTCTTCATCAAGTCCCTGCCGGACAAGCTGGTCGATGCAAGTGAGGAAGGCGGCCAGGGTCTTGCCCGAACCGGTGGGTGCGGCAATCAGGGTGTGGCGCCCCTGGGCGATGGCCGGCCAGCCGGTTGCCTGGGCCTCGGTCGGCCCCTCGAACCGGCTTCGGAACCAGTCCTGGATGATGGGATGGAACTGGTCAAGCGTCATGGAGCAAGTTTAGCACAAGGCCCCAGGGCCTCTCGACGGGAGCCTGTCACCGGCCCTTGTGCTATACTCGGCGGAAAATGAACTTGAGGGCTCCGCATCGACCGGCAGCCCTGTTCACCGCACGGGAGGGAGCTATGGCCAGCCTGGTAGAAGCGAGAAAAAACCAATTCGGTGGCATGGTTGCCGATCCTGGAGCGTTGCCCGAAGACCCCCGGGAGTTCCGGCAAAGGCTCGAGTTTTCGCTTCGGGAATGGAAGGAAGAAGGTATAGTCGCTGTGTGGCTGGAAGTCCCCATAGACCGGGCGGCGCTGATCCCGGTGGCGGTGGACGCGGGATTTCAGTTCCACCACACGGGCGAAGAATACCTGATGCTGACCACCCGGCTAACCGACGACGCCCGCATCCCGCCATACGCTTCCCATTACATAGGCGCGGGCGGTATTTGCCTGAATGACAACAACGATCTGCTCGTCGTCCGGGAGAAGTACGGGTTTGCTGGCCGCGCTCCCCAACTCAAGCTTCCCGGCGGCGCGCTCCACCCCGGAGAACACCTGGCTGAGGCTGTGATCCGCGAGGTGCAGGAAGAGACCGGGGTTGAGGCGGTCTTTGACGCCCTGGTGTGCTTCCGTCACTGGCACGGCTACCGGTACGGAAAGTCCGACATCTACTTTGTCTGCCGGTTGCACCCTGTCAGTACAGAGATCACCATGGAGGAGCACGAGATCCAGGAATGTCTGTGGATGCCTGTGGAAGAATTTTTGAGCGCCGACGGCATCGGAGACTTCACCAAGTCGATAGTGCTGGCCGGTTTGCAGAGCCCCGGTATGGTGCAGGTGGATACTCCGGGGTTCCCCTCCGACGATACCCGCGAGTTCTTCGTCACCAAAGAGCTGGCCGAGTCCGGTCTCCTGCATTTGGATTAGGCGACCATCCACCAGGGGTCTTCCAGGTAGCGCCGGACCGTCTGCAAAAATTCCGCCGCCGGGGAGCCGTCAACTATCCGGTGGTCAAAGGTCAGGCTGAGGAACATCGTCCGTCCCTTGACGATTTCCCCGTTGTGTACCACCGGCTTTTCCACCACCCGGCCCACCCCCAATATGGCCACCTGCGGCGGGTTGATGATGGGCGTGAAGCCGTCGACGTCGTTGGCGCCCAGGTTGGTGATGGTGAACGTGCCTCCGGCCACTTCCTCAGGCCGTGCCCTTCCTTCCCGGACCTTAGACGCCAGTTCGCGCGATTCGGCGGCGATCTGTGCCAACCCCATGCCGTCCGCGCCGCGCAAGACTGGCGTAATCAACCCCTCATCCAAGGACACCGCAACTCCGATGTCAATGTTGGGCATAACCTGATAGCCGTCCTCGGTCTGCACCGCGTTGAGCCGGGGGTGGTCCAGCAGTGCGCGGGACGTTGCCTTCACCACCAGCGCCAAGGGGCTAAGGCCGTGTTCGGTCCACTGGCGGGCAAGCCCCGACCGTAAGGTCATGGCCTCGGTGATGTTGGCTTCGGACATAAGCGTCACCTGAGCCGTGGTGAGGACACTCTGCATCATCCGGGTTGCGATGGTCCGGCGCATACCAGCCAGCGGCACGGATTCGCCCACCGCGTTAGCGGGCTCCGCGATGGCGTGCTCCACGTCGGCGATGAGGATTCTTCCACCGGGTCCCGAACCTCGCAACTGGGATAAGTCGATGCCGTTCTGCTGGGCTAGACGTCTCGCCGCCGGGACTACCTGTACCCGGTGCGCTGCCGAAGAAACTGGCGCCGGGGCTGAAGCCTGCCGGGCGGATTCAATGGCCCGCTCCACGTCGGCGATGAGGATTCTGCCTCTCGGACCCGAACCTTGTACCTGACCGAGGCCGATGTTGTTTTCCTGGGCCAAACGCCGCGCTGCCGGGACCACTTGCAGGCGCGTGCCGTCTTGCCCTTCGCTGACCGCCGGGGACGCAGGGGCACTGGCCGCAACCGATGAAACCGCAGGTGTCGTTGCCGCCGCGCCGCCCGGACGCGGTACCTCCTCGCCGGGCAGGCCAATCACGGCCAATACGGTGCGTATGGGTACGGTGGCTCCTTCAGGGACCATGATATGGCTCAGTACGCCCGACGCTATAGACTCAAGATCGGTCTCCAGTTTGGCGGTCTCTATGGCCACCAGAGGTTCCCCTTCCTGGATCGGGTCCCCTTCGTTCTTGAACCACTTAACGATGGTCCCTTCGGCCATCTCCATGCCCCATTGGGGCAGCAATACCTCGGTGGCCACGGCGGCCCTCCTGGTTAGTTTTCAGTGGTCGGTGGCTAGTGGCTAGTGGCTAGTCCATTGCACCCCGGCCACTGACCACTGACCACTGGCCGCTAAACCATCGTGTCCCGCGCGGCCTGTGCGATGGTCTCGGCGGTGGGGTAGCACAGGGGCTCCAGGGCGGTGCTGAAGGGGATATGGACGTTGGCCGTCCCCAGCCTTTGGATGGGGGCTTGAAGCGACCAGAACCCCTCCATGGCAACGATGGCCGCGATCTCACTGGCTGCGCTGCAAGTCTTGTGCGCCATGTCCACCGTGACGAGCCTCCCCGTCTTTTCCACCGAGTCGAGAATTGCCCGCTTGTCCAGCGGTACGAGGGTCCGCGGGTCCAGCACTTCGGCGGATACACCCTCCCGGGCCAGGGCGTCGGCGGCTTCCAGTGCCCGCGGCACCATGCCCCCAATGGCTACTATGGTAACGTCGGTACCCTCGCGCTTGATGTCCGCCATGCCGAAGGGAATGGTGTAGTCGTCATCGGGCACGTGCCCGCGAGCGCCAAGAATGGTGCGGTCTTCACAGAACAGCACCGGGTCGTTTTCGCGGATGGCCGTCTTCATCAGTCCCTTGGCGTCGTAGGAGGTGCTGGGGAACACGACCTTGAATCCCGGAATGTGCATGAATAGCGGATAGGAGCGGTCGGAGTGATGCGCCGCCATGCTCCCGCCGTAGTAGAGGGAAGCGCGGTAGACTATGGGGAGGTCCACCTGCCCGCCGAACATGTAGCGCATCTTGGCCGCTTGGCTCACCAGGGAGTCCATAGCAACCCACATGAAGCAGAAGGCGCTTTCAACTATGGGCCGCATACCCACGGCGGCGGCTCCCACCGCTGCCCCCATAAAGGCGTTTTCAGAAAGCGGGCAGTCCCGGACCCTCTCGAATCCGAACTCCTGGGCCAGACCGGCGGATGCGCCGTACACGCCGGACTGGATGTCCTCACCCATGATGAATACCCGCTCGTCGGCCCGCATCTCTTCGCGCATGGCCTCGTTGAGCGCCTGGGTCAGGGTGATGTCTCTGGTTTGCGTTTGGGTCTGCGTCATGGTCGGCCTCCTTGGATTTGGTTCCCTTGTGCGGTTAGTTTGGAAAGCCGATGTCCGTTGATTGGGTTACTCCAGGGGAATCGGGTTGGCGTACATGTCCTCAAACAGGGCTTCCGGCTCCGGGTAGGGGCTTTGCCTGGCGAACTCGGTGGCGTCGTCGATCTGTTGCTGGGTCTCCCGCTCGATGTCGTCGATCTCCTGTTGGGTTGCGATGCCCTGGGAAAGCAGCCGCTCTTTGTGGATGTTTATCGGGTCCCGCTGTCTCCAAAACTCGACCTCTTCATCCTCCCGGTACGCCGCCCGGACGATCCTGCCCAAGCCCAGGGAATGGTCGTAGTACCGATAGGTGCGTCCTTCAACAAGGGACGGCCCATCTCCGGCCCTGGCCCGCGCCACGGCTTCTGAGACGGCTTCATACATCGCGATGCAATCCTGACCATCCACCAGGACGCCGGGAATGTTGTAGGCGGCTGAACGGTCCGAGATGTTCTCCGAGGCCACCATCTTTTTGAAGCTGCTGGACACGGCGTACTGGTTGTTCTCGCAGAGGAACACAACCGGAAGCTTCCAAATGGCCGCCAGGTTGATAGACTCGTGGAACGCGCCCTCGTTGCTTGCGCCGTCGCCGAAGAACGGCACCGCCACGCGGTCGTTACCTTGTAGCATACTTCCCAGGGCCGCTCCCACGGCGGTGGGGATGGAAGAACCAAGGATGCCCGACTCGCCCAGGATGCCCACGCTGAAGTCGGCCAGGTGCATCGACCCGCCTTTCCCCTTGCAGAGGCCAGTGGCCTTGCCCAGCAACTCTGCCATGGCCTTGTTCACATCGCCGCCCTTGGCGATGGGATGGCCGTGGGAGCGGTGGTTGCCGGTCATCCAGTCGTCGTCCCTCAAGGCAAGACAGGCTCCCACCGCCACGGCTTCCTCACCAATGTACGAGTGGGCGGCGCCTACGATCTCGCCCCTCTCCACAAGCTGGATTACCCTCTCCTCGAACAGGCGGATTCGCACCATCCGGCGCAGCATCTCCATGATCAACGTCTTGTCCTCTAGCATGGCGCTCTCCTTTCCTCCGGCTCAGGGCCGGGGCTTCGGCTAAGATACGAATATGTCCAGGGGCAGGAATGCTGAGACGACGAAGTTGGGTACATCCACAACCTGGCTTATTTTCAGGTCCACCGCCACGCTGCAAATAGAATAGGCTTGTTCGCGGGTCCAGCCCCGCTCCATCAGTAGGTCTATCATGCTCAGCAGGGCGTTCCTGGCCGCGAGGGAAGCGTCTTCCGACTGGTTCACGCCGTCGGCGATGCACATGCCGGTGGACGCCAGGAACCGGCGGGGCGCGGCCATTTCAGGGCTGGTGAAGTAGTCGTCACGCTCGAAAATCGGGAACCTGATGTTCCGCCTTGCCGCCTCTCCCTTTCGCACCTGGAAACTGACGTGCAGGGTGCAGTCCATCTCCACGGCGGTTCCGCAACATTCGGAGTCACCCTGGGCGAAATGCGCGTCTCCGGCGGAGAACAACGCGCCTTCGGTGAACACGGGCAACATCAAACGTGTACCGGCGGTGAGCTGCTTAATGTCCAGGTTGCCGCCGTTCTCTCTGGGAGGAACGGTTCTCAGACCTTCGGAGGCGAAGGGCTCTCCGGCAGGCACGGCCCCGCCGGGCTCCGGACCCAGCACAGCCCCGCCGCGGCGCAGAAGCTCATCCTCCCGCAGCAGCATCTCCTGGCGCAGGGCACGGGAAGGGGCCACTCCAATCGTGCCCATAAACGGCGCGCCGGGAACCCGCACTCCAGGCAAGTCCGGCGATTCAGCGAATCCATCGGCGATGTTCCAATGAACGACGTGGGGCTCCAGAAACACGTCCCGCAGGAACCCGAATTCGGGGATGATGGTCGTGAACCCCCAGGTTGCCGGTTCGATGTGAAGGATATTTACTTCCAGGAGGTCTCCCGGCTCCGCCCCCTGCACGTACACCGGGCCAGTCAGCGGGTGGACCACGTTCAGGTCCACGTTGACCAGGTCTGCCGCCGTGGAGGTTGGAGTCACCCCGCCGTCGAAGGCATTCCTGGTCTGGAGGACCACCTCTTCGCCGGGCTCGGCTTCGACGGCTGGCGGGATGTCGGGGTGCCAACGATTGTGGCCCTTGGTGGGCTCGTCGCCGCACCGCTTGCTGTAGTCCAACTCGATGATTTTCAAGTCACTCTCCCTAGGAGGGGGATACGGTGGGCAACCACATTATAGCCCACTCCAGCCCGGAAGCGGAATGTGTGGCCTGGAAGTGAAAATTGCGAAACATTGTGCTTCGCCAAATACTGGCCTGTATCACTACGATAATACCAACTCGTCTTTCCCGCGAAAGCGGGAAAGATGTATGGGCGCGCGGGAGCGACGTATGGAGGCAGTGGAGTTTCGCAATTTTCTCCTGGAAGTGTGCGCTTTAGCGTTTAGTTTCATACGGACGAGGGCTAAAAGCGGCTATTGCTCCTCACCTTCCGGCATCTGCCGCACGACCTGCTCAAGCAATTCCTCGATGCGCCGCAGCGCGTCTGGGCGGTCGATTGGCGTGACACTCAAGTTGTAATCTCCGTAGCGGATGCCACTGGCGAAGGGAGTGTACTCAATCAGCGGCCCGAATCACGCCGTAGCGACGCCCCGGTCTTCGAGGAGTTCTAGCAAGCGGCCCAGATTGTGGGGCAAAGGGTACTCCTCGCCCAAGAGGGCAATCCAGGCCTTGCACAGTTTTTCGGCGGCTTGCTGAGCGTGGAACCCGAATATCTCATCCGCGAACACTTCCACGTCGCGCATCCCGTGGAGAGCGTTAAGGTCTCGCACAGCGGCTCCGATTAGCACACGCGCCTGCTTAACGTCGCTCGTAAAGAACCTTTCCTTCTCGCAGCGCCCGCGCCAGGACGTTGTTGAGCGAATCACGCCAATACTCGGCGTTCTTCAGTGTGTAAACCAGTATATCTGTGGGTACGGGAATCCCCGAAAGCGCCCGGTACAGACGTACTTCCTCACTGTGTTTCGTCCTGCCGTTGCCGAAAGGCTCGGATTCCAGGACAATCAAGTCTACGTCGGAGTGCTCATGCGTGTCGCCCCGCGCTTGGGACCCGAACAGAATAATCTGCTCAGGGTCCACCTCCGCCACAATTTTGTCTACCATCTCTCGGAGCAGTTCGTCCGTAACTCGAGCCATTCCCTCATCTCTTCGGGTAGCCGGTTGGATTTCGTCCGCGCCCTTCTGAGCCACTCCCTGCTTTGCCTATGCGTCGATCTATGTCGCGTATGCGTCATTCTATGCCAATGACAGAACAAGCGGGGCTTGTGGCGTCGTTCATCCCAGGGCCATCGCGTCTTGAATTGGACTGCTGACACCTCGCCCTTCCCATCTTGGGTGACCACCCGTTACCATAACCCTTGCCGGAATCCCGTCCCGGTCCAAATCCCAAACCCGCCACCCAGGTAAGATAAGTGCAAAGTCTCGGAGGTGTCCACTAAGTGTTGACACAGCATCCAAATCGTCACTCTCGCCCCCACTTGTCATTCCCGCCCGTCCTCGTCACTCCCGCCCCTCCCTCGTCATTCCCGCGAAAGCGGGAATCCACCGCCCGGTTATGGAGTTTTGCCAACGCCGGGCAGTCGGCGAGAATCGGACAACTTCGCAATCATCCTGGCCGCCCAAGCCCCATGTACCAAAATGGCCCACAATTTCCCTGAAATAAATTCTCCAGCTTCAGAACACCCGAATGTGTGCCATCGACTATATCCAAAATCTGAAGGAGCAAACCAGCCGGCGCCATGAGTCTTAGCTCTGAAATTAACGGGTTGCGGTCCCGGGTCCGCGCCCTCAAACGTAAACTGGCCCGTCCGTTGGCGGAACTCCACCTCCAACGCATGGCCGATGAGCTATGTTTGGAGTGGACCTGCGCCCAGGCAGACCGCCAACCCTTTCCCGACTCTCAAGCCTTTGTCATCCGGGTCGCCGGCTCCGGCTGCCGTCTGCATACCTTCACGGCCGTCGTCCGCTACCTGGAACGCTGCCGCGCTCAAAACCAACCGCCCGACCCTCGGGACCTGCTCCGGACCCTGCTGCCCAGGACCTCATCGCGGTAGGGGCAACCCTTGTGGGTGCCTATTCTGGACATGCCCCCAACTGGAAGCTATTATACGGGCCGTGCCCCCACCCAAATTGGCGCCGCATCGAGTAGCCGGGGGTAAAGGAGATTGACTATGCTGGCCGCCGATTGGGGCGATATCTACAAAGAGCTTGGCGCAACTCCCGTCATCAACGCTACCGGCAGCGTCACCATGCTAGGTGGCTCAACGCCTATTCCCGAAGTCAAGGAAGCCATCGCCCGCGCCGACGGGGCCTACATCCCTTTGATGGAGCTCCAGGAGAAAGCGGGGGCGGTCATCGCCAGGATGGTTGATGTCCCCGCCGCCTACATCACCTCCGGTGCAGGCTCGGCTTTGATGCTGGCCACCGCGGCGGCAATGGCCGGGGATGACGACGATAGGATCCAGCAACTCCCCAACACCGATGGGATGAAGAACGAAATCCTTATTCAGACCCGCCAGCGGTACTGGTACGATCGTTGCCTGGAGCTGGCCGGGGCCAGGCTGGTGATGTTCGGCTCCGAGGACAAGACCACAAAGGAGGACCTGCATCAGGCTATCGGCCCCAACACCGCCGCCGTGCATTACTACGCAGTCGAGCAGGCTATCGACCCGGATGCCCTCTCCCTGGAGGACACCATAGAGGTCGCCCACGCCCACGGAGTAGTGGTGACGGTTGACGCCGCAGGCCAAATCTACCCCTTGGAGAACTTCGGAAAGTACGTGAGGATGGGGGCAGACTTCCAGTGCATCGCCGCGAAGTACCTGGGCGCGACGCAATCGGTGGGTCTCGCCCTCGGCTCCGAGGAGATGATCAGGAAAATTGGCCTACAGTCGTTCGCCAGCTACGAAGGACGCCGGGTGCGCGGCGTGGGCAGACCCCAGAAGGTTGACCGGCAGGAGATGATCGGGGCGGTGGCCGCCGTCAAGCATTGGATGACCATGAACCACGAAGACAGATTGGCCGATGCCGAGGAACGCAGCCGGACGATTATAAATGCGGTCTCGGGTGTCCGGGGTCTAAGGACGGAGTTAATCGACAACGTGATCGGGCATCAGCCGTATGGTCTGAACTTGTGGGTTGATCCCGCCGTCGCCGGCATGACCATATACGATCTGCGGGACCGTCTCAAAGATGGCGATCCGCCCATCTGGACCAGGGTCCGGGACGAAGATGACTTCATCACCATACACATGTTTGGACTGGCCCCCGGCGAGCACGAGATTGTTGGGGAAAGGATAGTTTCGCTCTTCAAGAAGTAGGGCGGGTCTAGGAGGAGGTCCCCAGCCTCACTCGCACTGGCCGGACCATATCCCCGGCCCACCCCGAGCGGGTGGTAGCTTGCTCAGGACGACCGGGTTGGTGATTGGCCCTGAGGGGTAGGCGCCAGGTTCAGACTTGGCTCTTGTCCCGCAGCGCCAGCAGCACTTTCTCCGAGGTGATAGGGAGGCTGGTGATCCGGACTCCCACGGCGTCGTAGACTGCGTTGGCGATTGCCCCGGCGATGGGTACGTTGCTGCTTTCGCCGATTCCCTTGCTCTGGAAGGGCGCCGGGCCTGAAAGCGACTCCAGCAGCACCGTCTCCAACTTTGGAACGTCCGGCATGGTCGGCATCTTGTAGTCGCCGAGAGTAAGGGTGGAGATACGGCCTTCCTCCGCGCCAAGCTCCTCCATCAGCGCGTATCCCAAGCCCTGAATCACACCGCCTTCAATCTGCCCCTGGTGGGTCAGCGGATTGATGATGGTTCCCACGTCGTGGGCCGTGACTATCCTTTCCACCCGGACCTGGCCCGTTTCTGTGTCAACCTCCACCTCGGCTATCTGGGTGCAGTAGGACGTCACCGGAGATGTGGTTGCCGAAAACGTAAACTCGCCAACGATGGTCCCTTCCGGGTCTGGGATTGCCCTGGATGCTACATCCTTGAGGGGAACAGACCGCTCAGGTGTATCCCGAATTTGGAAAGAACCGTCAGCCAACGTGATGCGGTCTTCTTCGGTCTCGTACAGCCCTGCTGCGCGTTGTACCAGCTTGGCTTTCAGGTCCTTGGCCGCGCCCAGGGCGGTCTGACCCGCGGTGTAGGTGACGCGGCTGCCGCCGGAGCCGGAATCAAAGGCCACAGCGTCGGTGTTCAATACAAAGATACGAACGTCGTCCACCGGGACTGTCAATTCCTCGGCTACCACTTGGCGCAGCATGGTGTGAGCGCCAGTACCCGTGTCCCAGAGGGCTATCTGAATTTCTACCTTACCCTCGGCGTCGATTGCGACCCTGGCTTCCGACTGGCCTGTCCCCGGAGGCTGGTCGGAGATTGCCATGCCTTTTCCAACATTGGCCCGTTCCCTGGGCCTGCCCCAACCCGCGGCCTGGGCTGCGCCGCGCAGCGTCTCTTCCGCGCGGACCTCTTCCCAGCTACCGCCCGTGGGGGTCTCATCCCCGGTCTTAATCACGTTGCGCAGCCGGAACTCCAACGGGTCCAGGCCGAGGTCCTCCGCGATCATGTCCATGTGAGACTCGACGGCGAAGTGGACCTGGGGCTTGGCCGGGGCGCGCATGTGGCCGCAGGGGATGTTGTTGGTGTACACCATGAAGCTGTCTATGCTCACGTTGGGGACCCGGTACGCCCCGCCAAGATGGTCCGCGCCTCCCAGGTAAACCCTGGGCTTGAACGCGCCGTAAGCGCCGCTGTTGAAGACCACGCTTGCTTCCCGCGCCCACAACCGCCCGTCGTTCTTGACCCCGGTCTTTAGAGTGATGGTTGCCGGGTGCCGTGGGTTGCCCGCCTGCAACTCCTCCAGGTAGTCCATGACCATCTTGACCGGCCTGCCGGAATTCAGGGCGAGGTAATAGCAGAGGGGCGCGTCCATGAACGACCCCTTGCCGCCGAAGTCCCCGCCGATGCTGACGGGATGGATGGTTATCCGGTCCTCCGGCATGTCCCACACGGCGGAAAGCTGCGAGCGCAGGTTGAAGGGGGCCTTGTTGTTGACCCACATCTCGACGCGCCCGGAGTCGTCCACCCTTGCCATGCAGGCATGGGGTTCGATGTAACCCTGGTGCATCAGATGGGCGGAGAAAGTATGCTCGAACACCCGGTCCGACTCGCGGAACCCCTGGGCAACGTCGCCTTTGCCCCATTGGTTGTGGGCAAGCACGTTGTTGATGGGCGACACGGGTTGGGGAAGGCCGACGTAGGCCGCCATCTCCGGGTGGAGCGCCGGGGCCGACGGCTCCATCGCCGCCACGGGGTCGAACACGGCGGGCAGTTCCTCGTATTCGACGTCAATCAAGAGCAGGGCTTCCTCAGCCGCGTCGGAGTCTTCGGCGGCAACCGCCGCGACCTTCTCGCCGACGAAGCGGACCCTGTCCCTGGCCAACACCGGGCAGTCGCGCAGCAGCCGGCCAACGAGCGTTGGGGGAATGTCCTGGCCCGTTATGACGGCGTGGACGCCGGGTACTTGCCACGCCCTGGAAACGTCGATGCTGACGATGCGGGCGTGGGGAAGGGGGCTTCGCAGCGCCTTCCCCCAAAGCGCTCCGGGCAGAGATACGTCCGCGGTATAGAGAGTCCGTCCCGAAACCTTGTCCGGGCCTTCCCCCCGCTTAACGGGCGTTCCGACTGTCGTGAAAGAAGCAACCATCGTAGCTACATCCTGTCGCTATTCTTTGAGATGCTGGTCTAACCAGGCCATTGTCTTGGCCGCGTCCTTGTGGATGATTCAGGAGGAGTCGGGTGGCAGAATTGAAGTAGCATCCAGGGTCCGGGTGATAAGATCCCATCTGGCCAATATCAATTTTCGGGCGTTGCCGCCTCTCGGCCAATGATATTCCAGAATATCGCTTCTGTCATACGTTAATATCAAGGACCTCAAGATTCCGCCGACTCCCGACGGGGAGATTAGATAAGAGTAAATTGGCGCCGCCACTCTTGAGTAGCCCAATAGCTGAGAAAGGTGGCTAAGAGAAAGTGGAGTTGTTTTGCACTCAACGAAGGCAACCCCCTTTAGTTTGGGCCCTCTTACAAACCCTGTCACATCTACACGTATGTCGAAAGTCTGCCAGAGGTCGGATTCAAAGTAGCCTTGCAGTTGATGGCGACGAATGAACTCATTGAGAGGCGTGGCGTGGGTATCGAAAACCTCTATATCTGCTCGGCGGATTTTACCAGCGAGAAAGGTACGAAACCACTCACTGACGGGCTGATACATTTCGACTTCAGGGCGGCGTGTCATCCTCGTTCTCTATATCAAAGGGTAGTTGTTCGCCGGCGACAGGTCTCCGTGGACAGCCCAAAGCTCGACATATCTGCCAGTAACTGTTGAAATGCTGTCCCAACAACTCCGGCGGAAGCCGGTCGCCGTTGTTTTCATTTTCATCTACGTCCTTCGCGCGACTGCTTCTTCTTTGCCCAGGACACCCTCTAACGCTGTGAGTGAAACGATTGCGGTTAAGTTGCGCCAGTTCTTCCAGTACGGCTTGTTTGTAATCAAAGTAAAATCCCACACTAGCAAAATCTTCCGGGTATATGTTGAGTTGGTGTTCTCGCCACTCCCGGTTTAGATTAGGATGCCCCCATACAACATTGGGAACAGATAAGTTCAGGTGCTCCTGAAGCAGAAGGCAGAGTTGGACCGGCGTTTCCCAGTTGGTGGAATAGTTAAGAGTATCCAGTCGTAGGCGGTAACGGCCGGCCTGGTCACGATTAGCCCGGCGGATATTGCCGGCAACATCTGCGTACCCTTTAACGAACTCCCTCTTATATTCGGTTGGAGTCTCTTCATCAAAAAATATCTCTGGAATCCGGAAGTGGTGAAAGCTGGCGCGATGCTCCAAAAGCATTTGGATATTGCGCCATGCCATCGAATATCTGGTGAACCTTACTACCAAGTCCAGGCTGTTGCCGGAGTCAACCGTGCGTATATCGCCGTTCAAGAGTTCCAGCAGGCGTTCCCGGATTTTCTCTATTCCCAGCCGTATTTCCTTGTCAATGTCAAACCGCAAGGTTTCTCCCTCAGCGGTAAGTGGACCTCTTGGGAAGCGAACGACTATCCGATAGACATTTTCACTGCTGGATAACTCCCCACGAGCGACCAGCATACCAAGCAGATAGGCTACATCCTCATCCATGTAATCTATATTTGCCATACTACCCGCGTTTTTCAGTAGCAGGTTTCTGGAAGATTAGGATGAATTCATGCGCCTTGTTGATGCGATACTTGTAAGAGCCTGTTTACAATCTCTTCAGGATTAGCGTCGCGAAGGCAAGAACCACCATTTGCAGACTGGTATTCAGCTTTCTCTCGCAGTTCTTCCAGAGTCGGCGGCACTTCTCCAGCCAGGCAAAGGATCGCTCCACCACCCATCCCCCCGTCTTCACGGGGGCTAAAGGCAGGCAGCACCACGAAGGTGTGCAGTTCATTGCGTTTCACCACTTCCACCGAGGCTCCCAACAGGCTCTGTACCGCCACGGCAAAGGGCTTCCCGGTGTAACCCCCATCGACCAGCACGTTCTGCACCCGGCTCAGGCCGGCCTGGCGTTGGTCAAACATCGCCAAAGCCCCAGCCCGGCCGGTAACGTTGGCGGTGGTCACGTGAATCGCATGGGGCAACCCCTGCGTGTCCACCGCGATGTGACGCTTGATCCCGGACACCTTCTTGCCCGCGTCATAGCCCTTGTGCTCGGCGCTGTCAGTGTTCCTGACGCTCTGGGCGTCCACGATGCAGAAACTGGTCTGCTCTTTTCGACCATTGCTCCGTCGGGCCGTGCCAACCGATTTTTTTAAGACCTGCTCCAGAATGGATTCTTGCTCCGGGCCGGGCCGCTCACTCCATTGCCGGAAATACTTGTAGCCAGTGCGCCAATCCGGGAAGTCCGCAGGCAGCATCCGCCACTGGCACCCGCTTTTCAGGAGGTACAGCACCCCGCAGAAAACGTCGTACAAGTCCACGGTGCGGGGCTTGGTCCGTCGGCGGGCCGCCTCCAACGTGGGAAGAATCCGGGCAAATTGCTCCCGGCTAATGTCGCTGGGATAGGAATGAGACATGATTACCCTGCCTTGGTAATAGTCTCAACTTAACATATTCCACAGATCGTAGACAGGTTCTAAGGATACCCTAACGGGCGCATATTGTTGTATTCATGCCGCCGGTCCCAGATAATCAGGTCGTCGTAAATGAAACCAAGCTCCTGGAGTGCCACGGCAACATCCGAATGAAACGGGTAGAATCGGTCTTTCTTCCGTAGGTCCATCACGATGACGATACAATACTTCTCGGGTTTTAGCGCCTGATATACGCCTACAAAGACTTCTTTGAGAGCTTCTATAAATTGGTGGTAGTCCCTAATCTTGCCGAGGTCGTCCGATTCTTCTCCGTAATGGCGCAGTTCCTTTTGGTCAGCTGACCTCTGTTGCAGGAGAATGTCCCAATAGGGCGGGGATGTTACTACTAAATCAGTGGACTCAAGTCCCACGTAGTTCAGCAAATTCCTGGAGTCGTCGCAATAGATTTTCCGTACACCTGGAGCGGGAGCGATAGCGATACCGCTACTCAAGGTTCTGCCCTTGACATTTCCATACTCGTCGAACTCCAAGCCTATTGGGGGCTGGCGTTTCACAGCTTTTTCACAGAACTCTCTTGACAGATCAACGCCGACGCCGGTTTTACCCATCAACTCCGCTGCTATGGGAGTAGTGCCTACACCGGCAAAGGGGTCTACTACGAGCCGGTCATTCCCGGTAGTAAAGCATTGAATCAGCCTGATTACCAATTCGACCGGGAACATGGCGGGATGGCGTAGACTGATTTCATCCCGGGTCTTGCGGATGTCGCTCCAAACACTGATGGAGTTTCGCTGCCAAGTCTTGCCGTCGAGGTCATTAGCACGATTAACCGGCCGTGCCTTTTGCGGCATGGAAGGCTTAACGTCCGTCCCATTGCCCGGGGAAGAATCTAAGGAGAGTTGCCGACTTTCCTGCTGGTCCACTTAACCCACTTAAACGCTGTCTTTAGATTGAGGCGCATACCTTCATCCGGGTCTGACTGAACTTTATAAGCATATACCGCCGCATTGCAACTACTAACTGTCACAGTTCAAGATGAAATCTTTGTAATTGTCGATGCCGGTTTGGGGAAGGGCGCATCTGCGCGCCTTTCCCCACAGGATTCCGGGAGACCGATTTCCGCCCCTCCGCTAACCCTTCAAGTGCTGGTCGAACCAGGCCATTGTCTTGGCCCATGCGTCCCGCGCTGCCTCTGGCCGGTAGCTGGAGCGGGCGTTGCAGTGGAAGCCGTGGCCGCAGCCGGGGTACATGTGGAAGTCGTGGGTCTTGCCGGCGGCTGTCAGGGCGGCACCGATCTCGGCCACGTCCGCCGGACTGGGGTTGCCGTCTTCTTCGCCGAACAAGCCCAGCATCGGGGCGGTGATGTTGGCGGTCTGGTCGAAGGGAGATGGACCGTCGCCGCCCAGAGCGTTCTTGATTCCGCCGCCGTAATAGACCACGGACGCCTTGATGTCTGATACCGTACATGCCGCCAGGTAGGAGACCCTGCCACCGAAGCAGAACCCCACGATCCCGATCTTGTCGGACTGGACATAAGGCTGGGCCTTCAAGTAATCCACGGCGGCTTGCACGTCGGCGACGATGCCCGCGTCGGTGCATTGCTGCATACTGGCGATGGCGTTGTCGAATTCCTCGTGCAGCCCCATCGTCATACGGCCCTGCCGGTGGAACATCGCCGGGGCCAACCCGACGTATCCCAGGGACGGGAGACGGTCGGTGACGTACTGGATATGGGAGTTCACGCCCCAAATTTCCTGGATGACGATGACCGCCGGGCTTGGCTCCGCGGTCCCGGAGGTGGCTAAGTAGGCTTCCATATTTTCCCCGCCAACGTCGATGTCCACCCAGCTAACCGGCATAACAAGTCCTCCTCGGAATCTTGATGATCGAGGCCAATTCGAGGCCGTGGATATTGTAGCACGGTCGAGGGTGGGCCAGGCTTGGCGTCGGCGCGAGGAAGCGGCAACCGGGTCGGGTTGGTTAACCCTCGGACTCCCGGCGTCGCAACTCCTCTTCAAGTTGCCGTATCCTGGCCTGGTCGGCTTCCCGTGCGGCTTGTTCGGCAAGCAGAGCAGTTTCGGCGTCCTGCCGGGCGGCTTGTTCGGCAAGCAAGTCGTCTCGCACCTGTTCAAAGTTTTTGAGGTATTCCCTGGTCACCGGGTCGTAGACGTAGAACCAGTCCTCATGCCAGCACAGGCACAAATCGATTGCCGCGCTGTACCCTTTCAGGACTCCATCCGGCTCGGTCGTAAGCTCAATTGGACGGTAGATGCCGTTGACCAGCCGCTCCCCGGCCAATGGCTGCCCGTACAGGTCTCCCCCGGTAGGGTCCAGCCGCCAGTACTCCGGGATGCCGATTTGGGCGTACTTGGCGGGTTTTTCCTCCATGTCTACCTCCGATGTCGTGTCGGAAGCGAATTCAAAGGCAATGTCGGGGGGTTTCCCCGCCTCCCAGGGCAGGTAAATCCTCCGGTCGCGGATGGCGTTGGCGTCTACGCCGAAGGTTATGTACAGGTCCGGCGCCACCCGGACGTTGAGGTTGCGGCGGTCATAGCAGATGAAGGTATTGCTGTCGAGAAATACGTCGGACCGGCGGTACTTGTTCGTAAACCGCAAGGCCAGGATGGACTTTATCTCATCAAGGACGGGATTTTGAAGCATGGCGTCAGGTGGAACATCCGGTTCGTCTGGATTAAAGCAAAGACTGGCGTAGTCGATGGTTCCCTGCCAGTTGTACGCGAGCATCGTCGTCATTGCGGGCCTCTGGGCATCTTTATGCTTTGCTTGCTCAATGGTCACACACCGCCAGATTAGCTATACGCTGACGACCGGGCCTCTGGTGGCAGGACTTCCTCCCAATGGGGGATCAGGTGGTGAGATGTGCTGGGCAGCGCCACGATGGAGACCACTCCCACCAGGCTGAGCCCAAAGGACAGCCAGACCGCTCCGGCATAGTTGCCCGTGAATGTCCAGAGAAATCCGCCAAGCGCCAGTCCCAGGGCCATGCCCATGCCGCCGCCGAGAAGCTGCCAGCCGTAGGTGGTCCCCATCGGGGCGTTCCCGTAATACTGGCGGTTGATTATGGGGAAGGCGGTCATTTCCCCGCCAATGCCGATGCCGAATATCACCGCGAACAGGTAGAACACCCACAGGTCATTGGCGAACAACAGCATCAGTACTGGAAAGGTCTGAAGCGAGAAGCAGACGGCCATCGCTCCTTTGCTTCCCAGGCGGTCGGCGGCTATCGGCACAAGGAACCTGGTGATGGTGCTTACAATGGTGAGAGTGCCGTACACTCCCGCCGCCGCGCCAAGGGATATGCCACGCTCTATGGCCATCGCAACGATGCCCATCAGGATGATGTTGTGCCCGGCGCAACCCCAAAAGTGGATGCCTATCAAGTTCCAAAAGGCGTGGGTGCGCTGGGCTTGCCGAATGAAGACGCTGGTCCTGACCTTGGCGATATTTCCTCCCACAAGCTGCTCCGTGGGGGCCTCCTTCGAGACCCCAAGGGCTTTCAACCCAATCGCGCCGGGTTCATTGTGGAACAGGGGCAACAAGAGCAGCAGGACCGCTCCGCCGGCTAGACCCGGTATCCAGAAGGTCCATTGCAGGCCGAGGGCCAGCAATCCGTAGACGCCGAAAATCGCCAAGGCCGTGCCCAACCCTTGAATTGCCTGCAGGGCGCCCATTGCAATACCCAGGTGGGTGCGGAACCACAGGGTTACGGCGGCTACCAACGGCACCTGGAATATGGACATGGCCAAGGCCAGTATGAGCCCGTAGTACAAGTAGAATTGCCAGAGATGCTTCATGGTCCCGGTAAGCAGCATTCCTGCTATGAACAGGACCACTCCGGCCAGCATGGCTTTGCGTACCCCGTAGCGGTCTCCTACCCAACCGGCGATGGGACTGAAGAAGGCCGAAAGCACCCATTGCAGGGCGAATGCCGCGAAGATAGCGAAGATGCTCCACCCAAATGCGTCTTGGAGGTGCGGCACCACCATGCTGGTGGCGAACCGGATAGATGACGTGATCATCCACATGATGGAAGCCACTCCGACGATGACCCATGCGTAATGGACTCTGCGGCTCCCGACTGCCATCTCCGCAGGATGAAGGTTTACCTTGAGCATCTGCTACCCCCGCAATTGCCGGGCCATTGTAACCGAGTGTCCGCACTCTCTCAATGTTGGGCCTTGTGATACAATTTCGCTGCCCAGTCCCCGCGTCCTTACCTGGCCTGCCGTTCCCCAACCCCAACCGCACAGGTGTACGAGAGGGAGTGTAGAAATGCCCGACAGCGTCACCCTGAAAGTCGAGACCAATCTTCCCGTAAAGATGCGTGACGGCGTCGTCCTTTACGCCGATCTATACCGGCCCGACGGCCCCGGCCCTTTCCCGGTGGTATTGCAGCGGACTCCCTACGATAAGGGTACTTCCGGCTCGATGACCAACTTGGACCCGATGAAGGC
The DNA here is from genome assembly GCA_965216155.1 of Dehalococcoidia bacterium. Classification (GTDB taxonomy): domain Bacteria; phylum Chloroflexota; class Dehalococcoidia; order Lucifugimonadales; family UBA3495; genus CATOSP01. The sequence continues at coordinate 429,529 of CBDCFD010000005.1, forward strand.
GGCGCGCAACGGCTACGCGGTGGTGATCCAGGACGCCCGGGGCCGTTACACGTCCGAGGGCGAGTTCTACGCGTTTCGCGACGAGATCAACGACGGCTACGACACGGTGGAATGGGCCGCAGCCCAGCCCTGGTCCACCGGCAAGGTGGGCATGTACGGCGCTTCCTACGTGGGCGCTACCCAATGGCTGGCGGCGGTGTCGCGGCCTCCCCACCTGGCGGCCATCGTCCCCAACGTCACCGCATCCAACTACCGTGAGGGTTGGACCTACCAAGGAGGCGCGTTCGAGTTGGGGTTCAACGTGTCCTGGACCCTGCTCCAGTTGACCCTGGCCAACTTCGGCAACCTGTCGTCGGTCAAGAACGTTCCGGCGGAAAGGCGTCAGCAGTTGATTGAGGCCGTTAACTGCATGGAGTCGTCGTTCCTCCACCTGCCCACCAGCGGACTTCCCGACTTGAAGGATGGGCTTGCCGACTATTACTACGATTGGCTCGCCCATCCCGAATATGACGATTACTGGAAAGCCCTCTGCATAGAGGACAACCACTCGCGGCTGAGCGTCCCTGCCTACAACATCGGCGGCTGGTACGACATCTTCCTCGGCGGGACAATCCGAAATTTCCTGGGTATGAAAGAGAATGGCGGCAGCGATGACGCCCGGCGGGGCCAAAAGCTGCTCATCGGCCCCTGGCAGCACGGTTCGAGGGGTACCAGCGTGGTCGGGAACCACTATTTCGGCCTCGCCGCCGACGCGATGGCCGCCGACCTGGACGGTGTGCATTTCCGTTGGTTCGATTATTGGCTCAAGGGAATAGACAACGGTGTCCTTGACGAGCCTCCCGTACGTATCTTCGTCATGGGTGACAACGCTTGGCGCGACGAGCAGGAATGGCCCTTGGCGAGGGCGCAGAACGTCGATTATTATTTCCACAGTCAGGGCAGGGCCAACTCCCTCCACGGCGACGGCTCGTTGAGAACTCAGCCACCGGTTGAAGAGCCGCCCGATGTGTACCTATACAACCCCGCTGACCCCGTGCCCACGAGAGGCGGCCCGCTGTGCTGCAATCCTCATTTCGCGGCCAATGGGGCGTTCGACCAGCAGGATATCGAGGCTCGTCCCGACGTGCTGGTCTACTCCACACCTCCCCTGGAGCAGGACGTGGAAGTGACCGGCCCAGTAACCGTTACGTTGTGGGCAGCCACATCCCAGACCGACACAGACTTCACAGCCAAGCTCGTGGACGTTTGCGAGGACGGCTGCGCCCGCAATCTCACCGACGGAATCATCCGGGCGCGTTACCGTGACTCGACCTCCCGGGCAACCTTGGTTGAGCCGGGCCGGGCCTACCAGTACACCATTGACCTGTGGGCCACCAGCAACGTGTTTCAGCGGGGCCACCGCATCCGTGTCGAGATTTCCAGCAGTAACTTCCCCCGCTTCGACCGGAATACCAACACCGGGAACATCATCGCCGGGGACGCCGATTTCAAGCCGGCGTTACAGACCGTGTTGCACGACGCCCAGCACCCGTCCCACGTCACGCTGCCGGTGGTGCCGAGATAAGCCAGGGAGCAGCTTACCAATGTGGCAAATGATAGCAACCCCCGGACTCCGTTGCGCCGAGTGCCGGCATGACATCCAAGCCGGTCGGCTCTGCCTGTCGGAACTGCCGGGACTTCAGGAACTACTGTATAGGCTGTCCCGAATGTTGGCGAGAAGGCAAGCACGCCTGCTATGTACGCCGCTTGGAATCCGGCCGCAATACTGCCCGGACGCCCCGCAGTCTGCCTTGCTCCCGTTGCGGCCGCCGCATTGGAACGGGCGACAAAGCCGGGGTAGACATCTACTACGACTGGCCGGAATCCACCGCCGGAGCGGGCCGCTCCAACCAGAGCATGTCAGCCGTCGGGGTAGCCACCGCGGCCGCCAGCGTCGATACGTTGGTCCGCGGCATCCCTTCCGGGTCCTTTTATGGCCTTAGCGATTCCCTGCAAAGGAAATTCGTCTCCGCCGGCTTGGGCGGGGAACGCGGCATACGCGACGCTGCCGAAGCGCAGGGTTTTTATCACGACAGCATCCCGTACTCGGTCCGAAACCTGGGGGAACCCACCGTTCGGCAGTTCATCAACGGCAAGGACGCCAGTCATATCCAGTCCGTTCACAATGCGCCGCACCTAGCCGCCAGCAACGGCAACATCATTTGGGAAAACCACGGCCTTAACCAGGCCCGGGGCGCCGAAAACATGACTGGCGGCGAGCAGTTCAGCGCCCACGCCAGCAACGCATTTGACGCGACTACTATTGTATTCCGGGACTGTATGCAAGCGGCCGCTATAACGGCATTTTACGCGGCGCTGCTGGAAATGCCCGTCGCCGCCCTGGAAAACTATTTCCATTACCGCAGGGGCCGCAGTACCGGGGAAGAGGCTATCAAAGACGCCGCCAAGGTCATAGCTGCTAGGGCCGCCGCCGGGGCTGTAGTCGGATTTGCCGTAACCGTAACCGGAGCCGTAGCGTTGCTCGGCGCGGGACCATTGCTGGTGACCATCGCCCCAATCCTGGCGCCTGTCGGAATAGCCCTGTACGGCTATACTGCTATCAGGCGGATACTGAATGCCGCGCAACATGACCTGCCGCTGGACCGGGTCGGCAGCTACTTTTGCAGCCCGCGCTGCCATACGAAGTTTGCATACGAAAACGGGCAGTCGGGACTGATGCGATGGGAAGCCAACCGGGTAACCTCAAAAGCCTAAACATCCCTGAGGAGCCAGACCGATGACCTCGCCAGCACAAGTCGCGCGTGACTTCGCAGTATTCGAACTGCAAGGCAAAAGGCATTATTTCAACCAGGACATGAACCAGACAATCGCCCGCTTAGAATCAACGACCAGAGAATTCTCGGTGGAAGAAGGTCTCATGCTAGTCCGCGCAGACCACAAAGGGGCTGGTGAGTTCAAAGTGGAACTGGCCAGGGTAAGACCCGGATTTTTGGGCGGAGACGAAAGCCTGTTCCAATGCAAAGGGCCGTACAGCCGGGAAATGGCATGGGTCATAGTATCTGGCGGACGGCGGGCGCCTCGCCCAAGAGAGAAATACCAGTTGAAGGTAACCTCAACTGGGCAATGGACAATAGAAATCCTACAACCAGACTTGGGACAAGCCCAGGCGTCAGTCCCGTATCGCATATCGGGACAGCGAGGAGGCACACACCTCATCGGTCCAATACGTGTCAGTTCCCGTCCCCTCCTGGCGAGAGCGAGACACAGCGCAAGGGGAGAATTCTACGCCCACTCACTGCCGTTGGACGGAGACCACGAAGCGGAAGAGTTCATAGAAGCGACAGGACAAACGCTCCTGGAAGACCTCCCCACAAAGATGCGGCCAGGCAAGGAGTACATCATCGAAATTGGGAGCGGGGGAAACTGGGAACTGGAATTGTACGAAGGATATTAAGCGCAGTGACTCACAACATCCATCGCATATCACGCTGCCGGTGGCGCCCAGATAGGCCACCAACCCGGAACTCACGGAGGATATAAATGGCGGACGCAAGGGTTGACACGATAATTCGCGGCGGGCAGGTTGTTACTTCCTCCCAAGTCTATGAAAGCGCCATTGCGATCTCCGGAGAGAAGATCGCCGCCATTGGGCCGGAAGAGTTGCTGCCCCCGGCTGACAAGTATATCGACGCCGAAGGCAAGTTCGTCCTTCCCGGATTGATTGACGCCCACGTTCACCTGGACGGGCATGACAACTATGAGTTGGGGGCGCTTGCGGCGGCCCGCGCCGGGCTAACCACCCTAATCCCATTTGGCACTTATACCCTCGAAGGTGACGAGACCCTGCCCCAGGCCATCAACCGGGTGAAGGAAGAAGTCAGAAGCACCGCACTGGTGGATTTCGCGTTCCACTTCATCCTGCAGAACCGGCCCAGCATCCTGAACAGCCTGCCCGAAGCTCTATCCATGGGCGTCAAGTCGTACAAGATGTTCATGACTTATAAGAAGCGTCCCGGCAGGATGTGCGACGACGACTTCATCTGTAACGCCATGGACATGGTTGCCCAGGGCGGCGGGGTGCTGCAGCTTCACTGCGAAAGCGGCAACATCATCGAGTACCTGGAGAACAAGCTGATTGGGGAAGGTCATACCCACCCGACCGACTTCCCAACGGCATGTCCCGATTGGGCCGAGGAAGAGGCCATCAACCGCGCCATCAAGATGGGCTCGGCGACACGCTGCCCCACCTACGTCGTCCATTTGAGCACCCAATTAGGGTTGGAGCGAATCAAACAGGCTCAAGCCCAGGGCCAACTGGTTTGGACGGAGACCTGCCCCCAATACCTGCTTTTGTCGGACGCGGAGATGGCGAAGGTTGGCCCACTGGCGAAAATTGGCCCGCCCCTTCGACCGGAGGACGGCCCCGACCAGGACGCCCTCTGGCGCGGCCTGGAGCAGGGCCACACTTCGATCGTTGCCAGCGATCACTCTCCCCATCCGCAGGAACTCAAGCAGGTGGGCTGGGACAACATTTTCGTAACGCCGGAAGGCGCGTCGGTACCCTTCGGCTCGCCGGGGTTGGAGACCATCGTCTCCCTAATGTACAGCGAGGGAGTGGTCAAGCGCGGGCTTCCCATCTGGTGGTTGGCCCGTGTCATGTCGGAAAACCCGGCGCGGGTCTTCGGCCTGTTCCCAAGGAAGGGAGTGATCCAGGTAGGGTCCGACGCGGACCTGCTGATCCTGGACCCACAGGGCGACCGGATCATCACCGCCAAAGACCATCAGAGTAACGCCGGTTACACCCTCTTTGAGGGCTGGGAGGTCAAAGGCCGTCCCTGGATGACCCTTCTGAGAGGCAAGGTCCTGCTCAATGACGGCAAATTGGAGCAAGCCCCTGGCGTAGGGCAGTTCATAGGGTCCGGCTCGCCCCGCTCCCCGATGGGCGGCCCGGTGCGCTAGCCGCTACTTGAAGCTGGGGGCCACCTTCTCCGTCAACAATTTTACGGAGGCCATGACCCGGTCGTTGGTTATCTGGCCTCCGTAGTTCATTTCCAGGACCACGCCGGAGATGTCGAGTTCGTCCCGGTACTCCTCCAGCCGCGTCCTGACCTCTTCGGGTGTGCCAAACATGACGCGGCGCTCCAATATCTCCTCGTAGGGGATGTTGGCCAAGCGGCGGAGCCTTTCCGCTCCTTCCTCGCTGGCGGCTGTCTTGATGAGCTCGGTTGCGGCGTATTGGATCGCGTGAATGGCGCTCTCTTTGGGCTCATCCTGGGCTCTGGCAGTGGTCTCCGCGACGTATGCCGGAATCCGGAGCGTGACCTCTCCCGGCCCCTCGAACCCCGCCTCCTGCCGTGCCGTATGGTAAAGGGTAAGCCGTTCCTTCAGCGCGGGTATTCCGGTTGCGGCGCTGATGAAAATGGGATGACCCAGCTTGCCCACCAACGGAAAAGTGTCCTCCGACGCCACGGCGATGCGCGTTGGAGGGTAGGGCTGCTGGAACGGCTGCGGCACAACCTGGACGTCTTCGTAGGAGTAGAAGTCTCCCTGGTGAGAGAAGCTGTCGCCCTTCCAGGCGCTCATAATGACCTGAAGGGCTTCGAAAAACCTGCCCCTGCTCTCGGAGTAGGGAACATTATAGCCCTGGTAATACTTGGTCAGCCCGCTCCGTCCGATGCCGAAGTCGAACCGCCCCCTGCTGATGTGGTCTACGGTAGCCGCTTCTTCCGCCACGCGAAGGGGATTGGTCAAGGGCAGCACCTGCACCGCCAGCCCCACGCGGAGGGTTGAAGTTCGCGCCGCGATTGCGCTGGCAATGATAAGCGGCGAGGCCAGCACCGACCTGTCCGGCGTAAAGTGGTGCTCGGCCAACCAGACCGAGTCCATACCCATCTGCTCCGCTTCCGTGACCTGGCTGAACGACTCCTCGAAGGCTTGCGCCTGGGTCATGTCTCCACGGACGTGGAAGTCTGTGAACATGCCAAAATCCATGACCTGCTCCTTTCTTACTCGTCAATCGGCCCTCATCCCTGGCCTCCTCCCAGCTTTATGGGCGGGGCCACGAATGAGGGCCGGCGGTTTGCCTTAGCTATTGCGTTTGGTGACGGCCGCGTGTCCGCAGCCCCGACCCGTTAGGATACGGTTACTTCTTGGAAGTGGGGCATGACCTCTTTGGCGAACAGCTCGATGGAGCGCATCACCTTCCAGTGAGGCAATCCGACGAAACCGAAGTTGCCGAAGACATGGTTGATGCCCGCTTCCTGGACTTCCTTCAACCGCTCGATAACCACCTCGGGGGTCCCACGGAGGGGGGGCAGACCGGCGTGGCCCAGGTCGTCCCGGCGTTCCCGGTCTTGCTGCCGGTTGGCCCAGTGCTCGTAGCCCTTGGCGATCTTGCCATTTTTGTCCATCGGCATACCTACCGGCGCGCCGTTGGCGCCTGTGGACCGCAGAATCCTGGAGGAGAAGTCCTCCAGCCCAATGGGGTCTTGCTCCGCCTCTTCCATCGTGGGGGCTACGTAGATCGACTTGGACATGGGCGGGTCGATATGGGCATGTTCGTGGCCGTACTCTTCCATCTTTTGTCGCCACAATTTGATCACCTGTGGGGCCTGACCCATGATGTCCGTGGGCCCGCCGGCGATGACCTGAATCTTACGGCTGGCAGCGAAGTCCACACTGGCCGGGCTGGTGCTGACGGCCTGGAATAGGGGTGGGTATGGCTTCTGCAGGGGCTTTGGCAGCACCCAGACATCGTCTACATTGGTGAACTGGCCGTGATAGGTCAGGGTCTCCTCGGTCCACGCCTTGATCATGACATCGACGGCCTCGGCGAACCGGTCCCGGCTCGTGTCTATGTCCACCCCGATCCCATCGAATTCCTGCTGTTGGTAACCCGCTCCGATCCCGAGGTTGAGCCTGCCGCCGCTCATCACGTCGAGCATGGCCACTTCTTCGGCCACCAGGATGGGATTGTGCAGCGGAAGGACGATTACCGCCGTACCGATGCGGATGTTGGTGGTGCGGCCCACGACTGTGCCAAGGAATGACCAGATTCCCGAGAGCAGCCCGTGGCGGGAAAAGCGGTGTTCGCCTAGCCAGACCTCGTCGATGCCAACCTGGTCGGCAAGCTCGATCTGCTCAAGTGCCTCGGTCAGCGCTTGCTGCTGAGTAAACGTCTCATGCCAGGGAACGATGGTAAAGATTCCGAATTTCATGCAGTCTCTCCTCGCGGCGCTCTATGGCGGGATTAAAGTGCCTTCCGAATATCGAATTACGACATAGGCCGCCGGACGTATATTTGGCAGCATACACCGGGGCAGCAACCGATTCAAGCCTGCGGCAGCTACGTCGGCAGCGGGGGAACCGTGGGCCTCGGGGTCGCCGGTTAGCGCAGGTAATGCCTCTTCAACTCAGAGGCATATTCCGCGCCAAGGGAGGCCGCTATCTGACCATACGCCATCCAGTCCCGCAAAGAAACAGTGCCGGTGGGAGGCCCCTCGGAGAACAGCAGGTTGTCCCGCAGACCGCCGACTTCATCCCATGTCAGCACCACGTCGTTAAGCGCCCGGCCGATCAACCGGGAGGAGACCAGGGCGGCCCTCGGATTCAGATGCAGGATCCTGGCCTTGCTGCCTACGGCCCGCGCCACCAGGTCTACCAACTCGTTGAAGGAATAGGTCTCGGGTCCAATCGCATCGACGGTCAGGTCCTCCGGTTTCTCGGCAGCCTCAACCGCCAACCGGGCCAGGTCTTCAACGTAGATTGGTTGCAACTGATACTCGCCCGTGCCGGGCACGAAAAAGAAGGGAAACCTGCGGAGCATCCATGCGATGTTGTTCAGAAGCACATCCCCTTCGCCGAACACAAACGCGGGCCGGACGATGGCGTAGGAGAGCCCCGATTCCCGGATCGCTTGCTCCACCTGAGCCTTCCCGTTGAAATATGGATAGGGCGAGTCCAGGGAGGGATTGGTGATGCTTATGTGGACGAGACGCTGTACTCCAGCGTCCTTGGCCGCCTTAATGAGGGTCTTAATGTTCTGGACGGCCCGCTCGAAGGTGACCTCGCCGCGCCCGAACCGGACCCAATAGGTGTTATACAGCGTCGTAGCTCCAACAAGCTCAGCGGTCAGCTTGTCCGGTGCGTCAAAGTAAAAGGGAACAGCGCTGATTTGGCCCCCGAAATCGTTGGGACTATCGGCGTGTCCGGTGATGGTCTTTACCCGCTCGCCGTTGGCCAGGAGCCGGGTGGCGATGTGTTTGCCCGTGAATCCGAATGCCCCGGTGACCACGCTAAGGCTGGGCAACCTACCACCACCTCGACAGGGAATTGACCGGCGGCCTCCCGGCCTGGGCCACGACCCACGCTAGAGTTAGGACGATGTGATCCAACCGGTGTGGGAAATGTCGATCACCACGCCGTCCGGTCCAGACCACTTCATCTCGAAGTTGCGGGGAGACCCGGGGGCTGCCATGCTGGTGTCCAGCCCTTCCCTGGAAGAGATGGACTCGCCGTTGGCGCTGTCCAGCTTCTCGCAGGCCGCATCCAGGTCATCGACCAGGAAGCCGATATGATGGATGCCGTTATAGTTGTCCCCGTTGGGGCCGACGTCGGCGTCCTTCTCAGCCGTCTTATGGTTCAAGATAGCCAGGTTGATATAACCGTCGGAGAGAAAGACCGCCCCGTTGTCGCTGCGGCGGACCTCCTCCATTTCGAAAGCCTGCTTGTAAAACTCGGCCACCTTGCTGGGATTGGACGTAGTCAACGCGATGTGTCTGATCTTAGCCATCTGCCATCTCCTTCAGGGAGCGATTTGGGTGTCAGGGTATGGGGGCTACTCCTCTACCATTCGGCTGCTGGCGTAGAAGTCCCCGGCGATGTTGGCAAACCTGTCCGGAAGGAAAATCTCCATTTCAGAGGGTATTCCTTTGCACCCTCCCGCGATGTACTCGGCGATGATGCGGCCTGTGATCGGCCCTAAGTGGATGCCCTTGGTGGTATGTCCGGTTGCCAGGACTATCCCTTCCCAGCCAGGCACGGGGCCGATGATGGGCAAGCGGTCCGGGCTCAACGGGCGTGATCCCGCCACTTGTTGGACTAATTCGGCATTCTCCAACTCAGGGAGAACATCTATCGCCCTTTGCAAAAGCTCGATCTTGGCCGCCTCGGTCGGCTGCCGGTCGAACTCCTCACCCCAGAACAGCGATTCGGTGTCGTAGTCCCGTCCACCGGTACTGCCAACGCTGAGAAATCCGTCGAGGCGGCTAATCATGTGCCCCCTTTTTGGGGAGCTGATCAACACTTCCAGCGGAGGGCCATCAAATTTGAGCTGCAAGCGTTCGCCCTTCAATGGCCGTACTGGGATTGGGAAACCCAGGGTCCTTTCGAAATCCCCGCTCCAAGTACCTGCGGCCAGCACCACGGCGCCGCATTCAACATCTTCTCCCTGCGTGCGGACGCCAACCACGCGGCTTCCCCGTGTCATCAAGGCAGTTACCGGCCTGAGTTGAAGCTTCGCCCCGGACTGTTCGGCGGCCTGGGCCAGAGCTAGCGTGAGCCTGTAGCTATCGAGCTGGGTCGACTCCTCCTCGTAGACGCCGCCTATTACACCTGGCGTCAGGCGCGGTTCAATCCGCAACATCTCGGCGGCGTCCGCCCACCTCATCGCCACGTGCTGCTGCTGCCAGGCCATTGGTTCCTGGATTAGTTGGACTTCTTCCTCGTCCAGCGCTATTCGCAGGGAAGGTCTACGCTGGCACATGAGGTCTATGCCTGTGGCGGACTCCAACTGAGGTACGAGGGTCGAGAACTCCCGGTACGCTGCCAGGCCGAATGCAAAAGAAGGACCTTCGGAGAACTCGCTGCCCAGGAGGCTGAGGAACCCGGTGGCGTGGGCGGAAGCGCCACTGCCGATTGCTTCGCGTTCAAGCAGGACTACTTTAGCGCCACGCTGCGAGAGGTAGTAGGCGACGGAGCAGCCAATGGCTCCAGCGCCAATAACCACCACGTCCGCTGCATCGGCCATCGACATAGACCTCCCGCCCGGAAGTTCCCACGATTATCCGCGCGGCACTACCAACTGTCAACTTGGAACTGACTCGAAGTCCGGGTTTTTCGATGGTCGAATAAACCGCACTCTCTCCGTCGTCCCGGCGAACACCGGCGCCCAGAGGTGCGGAGGGGCGTGCCAACTTCTCGCCCGAAGTCTTCTGGGTTCCGGCTCAATGCCGGAATCCAGAAATGGTTCACCAGGGTTGCGACCGCATTTGTGGGCGATACCGGGCTCCAGCAATAGCCAGAACGCCGGGCTGCGTGGGCGAGGGTGATTGTAGAAAGGGTCTGGGGCTGCCAACTCCCTCCCTTCTGCGAGAACGGACTACGACTGCTGGACCCGGAGAAAGAGAAGACCCCACCTTCGCAGATACCTGGAAAGCGGGGTCGAGTGGCCTGGTTTACCGGCATTGCAGACTGGCCGGATTCGGTTCCAGCTTAGTCGTCGGCAAGGACCGGAATGTTGCTCTCGAATGGCTTGTTGGTCGAGGGGTCGATCTCGAATGGGCTGAACAATTCCAGTTCTTTGCCCATCTCCTTCACGGCGGGAATCACTTCCTCGCCCATGAGTTTGAGACTGCGCATCTGGTCCTCGTGGGTCATCGCCCCGTCGCCGTCCCAGAAGAAAACGCTGCCGGGCCGCAGGTATTCCAGCACGTGCCGAATCTTGGGGAGGACGGTCTTCGGCGTGCCGGTGATGATGGTGTAGTCCTCTTGCTGCTCCTCGAAGGGCCTGCGGTTGATTCCGCCGCGGCCCCTGGGGCCGAAGGACGCCGCGGCCAGCCTGCGGGAGTTGCGGGAGGTGTGTCCGGGCAGGTTCATGATTGCCGGATTGACCTGGCCCTCATTGCCTGCCAGGAAGGGATTGCTCACACCGGAGAGGTACTTTCGCCCGACTTCCTCGGCCTTCTCTTCCGTCTCGTCGACGTGAACCTTCCAGAGGTAGGAAACGTTCTGAGTGCCGGACTGGTATCCAAACTCCGCCGCAGTGTCGTGGTAAAGCTGGAAAGCGTCCTTTGTCGGCTCCAGCTTGGTTGCCAGCAGTACCAGCGGGTAACGGTGCTCGGCGCACCACTTTACGGTCTCGACGCTGACTGTGGAAGGAATCCAGATCTGGGGGTGGGGCTGCTGCAGCGGCCGGCACCAGGGATTGACGTACCGGTACTGATAGTGCTTGCCTTCCCAGCGGAAGGGGCCGGGAGTCGTCCAAGCCTTGATGATGAAATCGTGGGCTTCCTCAAAACGCTCCCGGTTGTAGGTCGGCGGAGAGTTGTGGGCCACGCTCTCGCGGCCGCCGCCCCGGACGAAGCCGGAAACCAGGCGGCCTTCGGAGATCATGTCAATCATGGCCAACTGCTCGGCCAGCCACAGAGGGTCATCCCAAATGGGCAATACGTTACCCAAGATGATGATCTTGGCCTTTTTGGTGATCCTGGCCAGGATGGATGCTCCGACGTTGGTGACTCCCTGCATGCAGAACGGGGTGCTGTGGTGCTCGTTCAGCATCAGGCCTTCGAAGCCCATCTCTTCGGCGTACATCTTCTCGTCGAGATACCGGTTGTAAAGACGTGAGCCGACGGCCGGGTTGTAGTTGGCGTTGCTGATTGAAAGGTCGGTGCTCTGGGTGCCCATTAGACCCGAGCTCTCGTCTTGCCAGGGCTGCTCGGTAAAGTGACCGATTAACATCCGGCTGCCTCCAAACATGTAGTCGATTAGTAACTGGACCGGGAAAAAGCTATCCGCCCTGCCCTTGATAATCCGGGTAAATTGGGGTAGGGACTTACGCGAAGTCTACCACCGTGGCCATTAAAGTGTCTAGGGAACTACGCGCGCTCCTCCGTCGTTCCCTCGAAAGCCGGGTCACGGAAAATTTGCGGGAAAGGGAGGTCGCTCCCGGCTATCGATTCCGAATGAGAGCCGGAATGACTGGGAGGTGGCGCAAACCCAGGTCAGTCCGGCGAAAGGCGGCATCCGAGATTGGTAAAGGAAGGGGTCGCTGCAACGAGGATTGCCGCTGGCTCCGGTTACCCGGCCCGGACGCTTCTGCTAAACTGGAACTGCTCCAGCCACTGGCTGGAATTACCTCATCGGAGGATGAAAGTGCCACAGATAAGGCCCAACCGGGCGAAGCAAAAGTTACAGCAAGGCCAGGTCGTAACCACCATTTCCGGCCTGCAGACCAGCGAGACCATCGACTTTCTCGGGCCTCTAGGGTTCGACGCGGCGTGGATCGAGGGCGAGCACGGTCCCGTTACTTGGGACCAATTGGGTGACCAGAGCCGGGCCTGCGATCTATGGGGAATCACTCCCGTGGTCCGCGTCGCCGGCAACGAGCCCTGGATTATTACTCGCACTCTTGACCGGGGCGCCATGGGAATCGTGGTGCCCCACGTCAATAACCGGGAAGAGGCTGAGCGGGCGGCCAAGTCGGCCAAATACGCTCCCCTGGGATACCGGGGGATGTTTGGCGGACGCCAGGCGTTCGGAGTGCCCGATTTCCTGGAACACGCCAACGAGCAGTCGATGGTCGTTGTGCTCATCGAGGAGGCGGAGGCGCTGCGGAACCTGGACGAAATCCTGAAGGTGGACAACATAGACGTGTTCTTCGTCGCCCCTTCAGACCTGGCACAGACAATGGGGCACACCGGTAACCCCGGACATCCCGACGTCCAAAAAGCCATCGACGATGGCATCGCCCGCATCGTGGACTCCGGGAGGACCGCCGGCACATTGGTCAACGACGATAACGTGGCGAGATATCTGGGACAGGGCGTCAAGTTCACCATGACGTCCTGGAACGCCTGGGTTGCCCGGGGAGCGGCTGAATTTCTTGGGAAAGTCGCCAACGCCTGATCTTCCCCATCACACGGGCACCGGGATCAATTCGCGTTAGGCAGGCGCGCGGCGGACGTTCGTACGTACCGGTAGCAAGACCAGACCGCCAACCAGGAAGAACGCCCCGCACCCCATCAGCAATGCCAGATATCCCGCGGCTGGGGAGGCGCTGTTGAGCAGGTCGACACCCGGGCCCAGAAGTTTGGCGGACGCTGCGCCGCCGATGGTCGCGAGGTTGACCACACCCATGTGCGTCGCCTCGCGGCCCGAGGTTCCCATGTCGTTGGCCATCGCCCAGTTGGAACTGAGCAGCGCGCCGACGCATAGACCGATTATTGTAGCTATCACCAGCACTTCCGTGGCGCTGCCTGCGGAGAGCATCCACCAGGTACTGGCTGCCGCGCCAAGGGACCCGGCCAGAATCATCGGTTTGCGCCCAAATCGGTCCGAAGCCCAGCCAGCCAAATAGGCACTCACGGCTATCCCGGTCCCCACGAACAGGATCATGTTCCCCAGCGCCACTACCGGATTTTCCAACCCAACCCTGTCCTTGAGAAAGAATAGTCCGTAAGTCTGGAACACCGCTATCGGGGCAACCAGCATGAATCGGGAAATCAGGAACCAGCGCAATTGGGGATGGAGGCTGGGAAGACGAAAGTCAAGTGTGCCGGTCGAGCTCATCGGTTGGCTGCTCCTTGATTGCCGCCCCAATACGGTGAACGAGCTAATCGATGTGGCCGCGATGAGGTTGACGGCCAAAATGGCGAGGGCGACCCATAGCCACTGGACCGCGGCTCCGAAGTCGTACATCCCCATGACCCTGGTGCTTATCCAGATGGAAATAACCGCGCCAGCCGCGTCGGACAGAATCTTGATCGCCGACGCTACTCCTGTCCGGTTCGAGGGCACCAGGTCTTGCATCAGTGCCAGGAAGGGGCCGTAGCCGATGTTGATTCCAGCCTGGACCACCAGCCAGGTTCCGGCCAGCACTAGGAAATGAGGCGCGAGCCCGATGCCGGCCATGCCCAGGCAGACCACCACGCATCCGCCGATCATGTAGGGGACCCGGCGCCCCAACCGGGAGCGGGTACGGTCGCTAAACCGTGTGACGACCACCTGGACCAGTCCCGCCATAACCAGGCCGCTAACTCCCAGGAGGCCCACAGAGCTGTTTTTCAAGGCTTCCGGAGCGAGCGCCAGCACCAAGACGGGCAGGATCACGGTATCCGCGCCGAGGAAAAAGCCATTGACGCCCACTCCGAAAGCGTTAAGCCTCAGCAGGGCAAGATTGCTCCAGGTGGCATCTTGAGGTAGTGACATATTCTGGGCGCCTATGATACAACATCAATTGGACCGCTAACCCGCCTTTTACGGTAGCGGACCCGGACTCTTTGGGCTGGGACCTTTCCCAGGATATATTCCCTGGCCGAGCGGCTTTACTGATGAAGATTTGCTCCCTGCTGCCCAGCGGCACCGAAATACTATTTGCCCTCGGCCTGGGTGATTCGGTAACCGGTGTGAGCGACCTGTGCGTTTATCCTCCGGAAGCGGCCACCAAACAAGTGGTTTCCCGCAGTAAGATCGACGTGGATGTCATGTCCAGCGAAGAGGTCGAAGAGCGCATGCGGGAGATTCTGGCCGCTGGAGATAGCCCCTACGAGTTGGACCTCGAATGGCTATGGGACAACCCGCCCGACGTTGTGCTAACCCAGGACCTTTGCTATTTCTGCGAGATCGACGCCGCCACAGTTGACCTCGCCGTGGTTGGGATGCCCGTGCAGCCGAAGGTGGTTGTCCTGCAGCCGAGGACACTGGACGAAATTCTCGCCAGTATCTGCGAGATCGGCCAGACCTGCGGGGCCGTCGACGAGGCGCAAAGGCTGGTTGACGTGCTCTCCGAGCGAGTCGCGGCGGTAGCTGAACGCTTGAAATTAACGGGCAACCGGCCGAGAACGTACTCACTGGAAGGGATAAACCCGATCGTGATCGGGGGCCATTGGATCCCGGAGTTGTTGGGGTTAGCCGGTGGCGACGTTCCTTTTACTCCCGGGTGTGCAGCCGCCAGGATCCCGTGGGAAGACGTCAGGGCTTACTCCCCGGAGAAACTGTTCATCGACCTGTGCTCTTCTGACGTGTCCCGGAGCTTGAGAGAGGTTTCCTGGCTGGCTCAGCAGGATGGGTGGAATGACCTGCCCGCCGTAAAGACCGGCGAGGTCTACCTGATCGACCACGTTTTCTTTAGCTGCCCCGGTCCAAGGGTCGTGCAAGGACTCGAAATCCTAGCCCAATTGACACATCCGGAGCACTTCGAGGGTATGGTACCCCCGGGCGGAGTGGTCAAGTTAGACTCGGTCATGGCAAGGAATGTTGACCCTGGGGAGATTTCCGGCTGTTTCCACCCATATCCCGGCGATGCTAATTGACCGGTCAGAAGGCAGACTATCGAGTCATACCAGGGTTAGGAAGAATAAGTTGGATGCGGCTCCCATTGCCGTTGGCGATAGAGATGGAGTGTGTTTATAATGGGGGCAAATACGCGGGAAGGGTAAAATAGTGGTAACCAAAGAAGATTTCCGGGCTGCGGTCGCCAACTTCGCCACTGGAGTAACCGTCATCACCACCATCGACCAGGAAGGTGAACCCCACGCGATGACCGCCAACTCGTTCACGTCGGTTTGCCTGGAGCCGGCGGTCGTTTTGGTGTGCGTCGCCCACGGGACTCATACCCACGGGTACCTGGAACGCGCGGGCCGCTACGGGGTCAACATTCTCAGGCAAGATCAAGAGGACCTGGGTGTACACTTCGCCAAGCGTCCTGAAGACCGCGCCGGGGATGTCGAATACAGCTACAGCGTCTCGGATGGCGGGATGCCGTGCCTTGACAATTCTATGGTGTTTCTTGACTGCAAGGTGATCGGCTCCCATGTGTATGGGGACCACACGATTTTCCTTGGCGAGGTGGAAGAGATACGCCAGAGCGATCCCGGCGCACCTCTCTTGTTTTACCGCAGCCGCTGGTACAATCCAGCCGCCAGCTAGGGCGCCTAGCCACTACTTGAGAGTGGCCAGGAACCTCTCTATCTGCTCGTTTACCGCCTGGTATTTCTCTAGCTGGACGTAATGCGTCCCGCCCGGTATGACTTCCTCGCGTGATTGCTTGATATTCTGCGCCAGGAAGTCAGAATATTTCACCGGAGTCATGATGTCTTCCCCACCGCATATCACTTGAGTTGGCAGCGATATGTTCTGGACCTCATTCATGATGTCAAACTGGTCGCAAGCCTTCAGATCATTCAATTCGACCCTGGGACCCACTTCAGATGCCCGCCGGATCAACACGTCATAGATCTCCGAGTCCACCTT
This sequence comes from Dehalococcoidia bacterium, assembly GCA_965216155.1. Taxonomy (GTDB): domain Bacteria; phylum Chloroflexota; class Dehalococcoidia; order Lucifugimonadales; family UBA3495; genus CATOSP01. The sequence goes on from CBDCFD010000005.1 coordinate 445,780, forward strand.
TTTGAATGAGGCTTTCTGACCCTCGATCCAATCAGAGTTCGCCTCTCCTGGGTTCTCGCAGCGGGTGAGGTAGTCCGGGTGTACCCGGAGCCTGGCCCCGGTACCGATCAGAATGATTCCCCGTAACTCTTCCGGATAGCGCAGCGCATAGAGCTGGGTGATGGCTCCGCCCATCGAGTGGCCGCAAAGGACCACATCCTTGTATCTACGGGCGGTGTTGAAGCCGCGGACCCACTCCAGATAGCCTTCTATGGAATGGCAGGCCGTACCCTGGGGGTGGCCTGGCAGGTCGATAGCCTTTGAATTACGAAAATGACGCATTTGGTAGTAAAAAGAAAGACTCGATCCCCCAGCGCCATGCAAGAATACCAATTTCATGTAGAGCTCCTTGTGTGCGAAGTATCTCGATTTTGGCTAGCTTGAAATCGTTTGGCGTACGTCTCCCTTCTTCTCCTGGCCAGTATGAATGTTGGTTTCAAACCAAGGGGATGCAATCAGCACCCCCTCGCCATTGTTAACGGTGTGAGTCCGGCCCCGGTTGGGGCTCGTTGCTGTAAATCAGCTAATGTCCCCTAGCTTGGTTGTATAGGTGCCTGACTCGCCTACTCGGAGGTCGATGCGCCGTTGGTCCCGTTCGTGCTGTGATTTCCGTTTACCGACCCGTTGGAAGACCCATTGGACGGTCCCTCTACGGAAGATTCGGCGCGGTTCTGGATGGTCTCCTGGAAGCAGGCGATGGAGACCACATAGTCGTCGGGCTCCCGGTCCCGCCAGACGATGACCCCCTGGGCGACTCGCCCGGTTTTCTTCACGTCCTCCAGGGTTATCCGGACCACCTGAGCTTTGGCCGAGATGATGAATATCTCCTGACCGTCGTCGGCATAGTTCACAACCCTGGCCGCGGCCACCGGGCCGTTCTTTTCTGTAACGCGCAAGGCGCGGACCCCTTGCCCATTGCGCTTGTTCTTTGGATAGTCGGAGATGGATGTGGACTTGCCGTAGCCGCCCCGGCTGACTATCAGCAAACGGTCGCCCGGTAGGGCAGTCTCCATAGCCACGACTTGGTCGCCTTTGGCGAGCTTCATTCCGCGGACTCCCCCTGCGCTGCGGGAGCGCGGGGTCAGCTCGTCAACGCCGAACCGGATGCCCTGGCCCTTCTCCGATACCATGATTACGTCTTTGGATTCCCCTACCTGGGACACACTGACCAGCTCATCGTCCTTCTCCAGGTCCATCACGATGAGACCGGAGGGACGGATGTTCGACAATTCGCCTGTTTTGAGGGCTTTGACCTCTCCATGCTTGGTGGCAAGTACCAGAAGGTAGTCTGCCTTGGGGTCTTGAATGGACAGCATGGCCTGGATCTGTTCGCCGCGAGCCAGGTTGAGCAAATTGACCAACGCGGTGCCCCGCGTGGTGCGCGACGTGTCCCCGGGAATGCGGAAGACCCTCAGGGGATATACCCTGCCTCTGTTAGTGAAGAAGAACAGGGTGTCGTGAGTGTCCACAACTTGCAGGTCCAGCAGGGCGTCATCATCCCTGGTGGACATGGCGCGGACGCCTTTGCCGCCACGGTGCTGAGTCCGGTAGGTCTGGCAGGGCACCCGCTTGATGTAACCGCGCTGGCTCAGCGTGACCACCATGTCTTGGTGCGCGATAAAGTCCTCTGCGTTTTGGTCCTCGACCTCTTCCTCGTAAATGACGGTGCGGCGGGCGTCCCCGTAGTCCTTCTGGAGCTGCCGGGTCTCGGTTTTGATTTCGTCCCTGATCTTCTCGGGGCTGGCAAGCAGCGCCTCAAGGTCGGCGATGGTCTTGAGCAGGTCTTCGTGCTCCTTCTCCAGCCTTTCCCGTTCCAGGGCGGCCAACCTGCGAAGCTGCATGTCCAGGATCGCCTGGGCTTGTATCTGGGAAAGGTCCAATTGTTCCATCAGGTTGTTGCGGGCCGTCTCCACGTCGGCGGAACCGCGTATGATGGCCACAACCTCGTCCATGCGGTCCAAGGCCAGCAATAGCCCCTGGACCACGTGGTCCCGGTCTTGTGCCCGCTTCAGCAGGAACTCGGACCTGCGCCGGATCACCTCTTCGCGATGTTGGACGAAAAGCTCAAGGCACCGCTTCAGGCCCAGTACCTGGGGTTGCCCGTCGACCAGCGCCAGCATGATAGCGTTGAATGAAGAACGCAGCGCGGTGTGGCGGAACAGGTTGTTGAGGACGATCTCCGCATGGGCGTCCCGGCGCAACTCAATCACGATGCGCATCCCATGGCGGTCCGACTCGTCCCGTATGTCGGAAATACCCTCAACCCGCTTGTCCCTGGTGAGCTGGGCGATCTTCTCCACAAGATTGGCCTTGTTCACTTGGTAGGGCAGCTCGGTGACGACGATCTGCTCTCGGCCTCCCCGTAGATCCTCGATATCGGTTGCGGATTCCATCATGATCCGGCCGCGCCCGTTGGTATACATATCCACGATTCCAGACTTCCCCCGGATGATGCCGGCGGTGGGGAAGTCTGGACCCTGCACGTGGCGCATCAGCCGTTCCGTTGTGCAGTCTGGGTTGTCGATCAGGTAGCAGAGAGCTTCGGATACTTCGTTTAGGTTGTGTGGAGGGATGTTGGTGGCCATACCCACCGCGATGCCCGACGCGCCGTTGACCAGCATGTTGGGAAGGCGTGCGGGCAGGACCCTGGGTTCTTGCAGTGAATCGTCGAAGTTTGCACTGAAGTCGACGGTGTTGTAGTCGATGTCGGCCAGCAGCTCTTCGGAGATCGGGGCCAACCGCGCTTCCGTGTAACGCATGGCCGCCGGAGGGTCGCCGTCGACACTGCCGAAGTTACCCTGACCAGTGATCAGGGGATAGCGCATCGAGAACTGTTGGGCCATACGGACCAGGGAGTCGTAGACCGAAGCCTCTCCGTGGGGGTGGAACTTTCCCAGCACCTCCCCGGCTATACGGGCGCTCTTCCGGTATGCGGAGCCGGGGCGTATCCCCATCTCGTGCATAGCGTACAGAATGCGCCGTTGGACCGGCTTTAACCCGTCCCGCACATCCGGCAAGGCCCTGGCTACGATGACGCTCATCGCGTAGTTCAGGTAGGAGGTGCGCATCTCATCTTCGATGTGCACCGGACGTATGTGTTCTGATGGAGGTGTTGGGGTGCTAGTTACCATAACTCATTCCTCCTCTACCCCTCTGGTACTTCCCTGGTTGGCCTTCTCAAGGCCGGGTTGTCATAAATGCCCGCCGTGCTGCCCCTCGCTGTAGTCACGAGCGGGAAAGCTCGGCGCGGTCTTTGAAACCCTTGAACAGGTTGGCAAATGAGGCGGGGACCTCGTCTTGCCGCTCAGGATGGCACTGGACACCGATTACCCAACTGTGTTCCGGGCTTTCCAACCCCTCAATGTACCCATCTTCCACCGAGTACGCCGTGGCCATGAGGCGCGGAGACTTCTGGGGCTCGCGCACTCCCTGGTGGTGCCGGCTATTCACCCGGAAGAATCCGGCTGAACCTATTATTGGCGCAGCCTTGGCGCCCGGCGCCAGGTATATTTGATGGGACTCGGAGACCCAGCGGCCTCCCTCTTTGACCGCGCGGTGACCTGGAAGGTCCTGAATTAGCTTTCCGCCGAAGGCTACGTTTAAGACCTGCATCCCCCGGCAAATGGCCAAAACGGGCATGTCGCGCTGAAGGGCGTACTCCAGCACACGGAACTCCAGATCGTCAAGGGCCCGGCTCATGTAGAGTCCGGCTTCCGGGTCGGGAGTAGCGCCGTAAAGCTCCGGGTCCACGTCGGGGCCGCCGCTCAGCAGCAAACCGCCGACGCCCTCCATGAGCTTCTCCGTTGGCACGGAGCCGGAGTCCTCGGGCATAAGTAAGCGGACATCCAATCCGAGGGGTTCCGTGGCCTGCAGGTAGGGGAGTGCGTTCCGAAGGTCGACGGAAGTGAGGGCGATGACTGCCATACGGTTTATCATTTTACCCGATTTAGAGTCTCAACGGTAGTGCTATGGGAACTGCGGAAACGGAATTTCGAGAGGATTTAGGCGGACCTATGCGGCCTCAACGAGACAATGCGGCAGCCAAAAATCCGGATGCGCGGCGATTCGCACTATTTGGTTCCCGGCGCAGTTATAATTGCCTGGGATCGGGGGATTTGATAGGCTAAATTTGGAACTCATCCCTGCAGGTGAGATTGGCTATGAAAGAAGTTATTCAGGAAGCAGTAAAGCTCCTGGAAAGCGGTCAACCGGGAGTGTTGGCCACAGTCGTCCGCACCAAAGGCTCCACGCCACAAAAGGCCGGGGCTATGCTTTTGGTACGGCAGGACGGCAGCGGAGTAGGTACGTTGGGCGGCGGCTGTGTCGAGGGAGATATCTGGTTCGCCGCTAAAGAGATACTGCGCCGCCGCGGTGGACCTGAGTTTAAAGACTACTTCCTCAACGAGGATGTGGCGGCACGTGACGGCTTGGTCTGCGGCGGGACCATGTATTTCTTCCTGGAACCCCTCTGGGGTCCGGATGACTATTTGGAGATCGGCGAAGAGTTAATCAGGGCCTACGAAGGCGGCGACGCCGTCAGCCTGGCCACGGTGGTCAATGTACCCGCCGAAGGAAATAACTTGGGAGCGAAACTGCTCTTGCGTCTTGACGGCTCCACCATAGGCACTCTGGGCAACTCGGAGCTGGACGCCCGCGCTACCGAGGTGGCGCAGCTGGTAGCCGACGTGGGAAACATCGAGTCATTCTCCACCAGCGATGGCATCGAAGTGTTCGTCGAGGGTTTCACCACGCCCCCGACTCTGGTCATGGTTGGCGGGGGCCACGTCGGGAAAGCCACGGCAGACCTGGCCCACAACCTGGGCTACAGGGTATTCGTTGTCGACGACCGGCCGGAGTTCTCCAATAAAGAGCGGTTCCCTTACGCCGAGGAAATCGTCGTTGCCCCCTACGATGAATGGCCCAAGCACTTGGACGTCAACGTCAACAGCTTCGTGGTCGCCGCCACCCGGGGCCACCGTTTTGACGACATGGCACTGGAATCGGCCTTGACGACAAAGGCCAGGTACGTTGGCCTGCTGGGCAGCCGGCGGAAGAACTTGATGATCTATCAACGCCTCTCCATGGAAGGCGTTCCCCTGGAGCGTCTTAAGGAGATTCACGCCCCTGTGGGCCTGGACATCGGCGCGTTGACGCCGGAGGAACTGGCCGTCAGCATCATGTCCGAGATAATCATGGTGCGCCGAGGCGGCAAGGGCGGGCCCCTGCAGATGGACGACTGGTACGTGGAACGCGCCGCCAGCATCGCCCAGCGCAAGGTGGGAGTCTAAAGACTAGAAACTTGGGAGGACGCCCATTTATGGCGGCTACTACCGCGATCCTGCTAGCGGCCGGGGAATCCCGCCGCATGGGACAACTGAAGGCCGTGCTTGAATGGCAGGGCACTTCTTTGCTGCAACATCAGGTGAAAACGCTGCTGTCCGCGGGAGTGGACCGGGTGGTCGTGGTCGTGGGGCACAGGGCCGATGAGCTTATCCCACTGTTGGAGGGGATGGACGGCGTATCGTGGCAATTGAACCCCGACTTCCTACAAGGCAAGACGACCTCTATCAAGGCGGGTCTCAGCGCCCTGGGCCGCGATAGCCGCGACACGATCATGGTCTTGAACGTGGACCAGCCACGAAGCGCCAATACCGTCACCTACTTGCTAGGGCGGCACAGGGAGTCGGGTGTGCTTATCACAATCCCGGAGTATCAGGGAAAAGGAGGCCATCCCATCCTGTTGGACGCCTCGTTGCTGGACGAACTGTTGGAGATTGACGAGGAAAGCATGGGAGTGAAAGCGGTAGTCCGGCGTCACCAAGACTCGGCTGTGCGAGTACCAATGGGCGGCCCGGAAGTGCTCTGGGACCTGAACACCCCTGAGCAATACGAGGAAGCCCTCCGCGCCCAGGGCTAAGCCTGCAACCGGACAAGAAGCGCCGTGCCCGGTTAACAGCGTCCTATTCCTTGTGACTAATGGGCGTGGGCCGTCCGTCCTTGCGTCGAACCTCCCCTGGGCATTGCCAGGGATACAAGGAACCCCACGAAGAACAACGCCGCCGCCGCGTAGAAGGCAGCATCCCATGACGTGAATTTTACCAGCGCTCCTACTAGCAACCCTGCCGCCGCGCCGAACCCGGCATTGCTGCCCCACATCAGACCCATGAACGTCGCATCCAGACCCTTGCCTTCAACTTCGTCGATGGCCGCGGCTTGCGTCAGCGAATTGACCGAGGAGTGGAACAGTCCGAAGAGCATTATCGACGCCCACATCCCGATGCCGCCGGCTCCCAATACTGTCGTAACGGACAGGACCACTGACACGATCATCAGGGCTGCTATCACCGACCGCCTGCCGACTCTGTCGGATAGCGCGCCGAATATCGGTCCGGAGATCATTCCCGGTGCGGCCACCAGTGCCACGGCGATGCCAATTTGGAGGCCCCCAACCACCGTAAATGGGTCCATTCCAAGGCCGTCGCTCAAGTACAGCGGGAGGAAGAACACGTATGAGCGGTCTCCCATCCCGCGGACCGCCGACACAGTGAATATGGACCACATCCCGGTGCCGCGGAATGCCTCGGCCATCCCTCTGATCTGGGCCTTGAGATTTCTCCCCAGGTCCACGGGACCGGGCTTTGGCCCCCCTACGTTCCAGAGCAGAATCAGGACCGCTCCGCACAGTATGAACAGCAGTGGCGTGCCGCCGCCCATGATCCATCGCCACCCTATTATCGGCAACAGTAACCCGGCGACGAGTGGCCCAGTCATGTCTCCGGCGTTCCCTGTGGCGCGGTGCAAGGAGATGTACCATCCGCGTTTTCGCGGGAACCGCCGGGCCAGCAACCCCAGTGCTGGGGGATGCCAAAGCGCACTGCCCGCGGACGCCACGACGAGCGCGAAGAGGACGGTGAGGTAATTGGGCGAGACCGAGACCAACAGGTAGCCGATGCCTATCAATGCCATGCTTGCGGCCAGCACCTGCCCGCTCCGGTACCGGAAGATGTCCACAAAAAACCCGCTGCCGACGCTGGTGACTCCGCCGGTGATCTGCCGTACAGTGGAGAGGATTCCCGCCATAACGGGGTCCATACCAAAGGCCGCGTACATGGCCGTAACCAGCACGGGGAAGCTGTGGCCGTAGAAATGTTCAAGACCGTGGGCACCGATAAGGGTGGTGGCCATGGTCTTGTCTTTGATATAGGTTGGCTCTTCGGGGACGCCCTGGCCTCTGGCTTCGACGGCTTGAACCACGTATTGGACCTGCTTTCCTGCCGATTGTGAGAAGGCGATCTCACAAGTGGACCGCTATCGCCTCGCGATTGGCAGTATACTCTCGGCATTCGTAGGCGGCAAGTCGCCTAATCTTGCCGGTCAGACCCGCACAGTCCCGTCCCCGCGGCGGTATAATTTGACGTATCAGCCCAAGGGAGATGAAGTGGTGGTGCGTACTCTGGTCGTATCAGACGTCCATTCCAACCTGGAAGCCCTGGAAGCGGTCATGGCCGATGCTGCGGACCGGGGAGGGTTCGACCAGGTCTGGTGCCTCGGCGACGCCGTGGGATACGGGCCGGACCCGGGCCTCTGCCTATCTCTGCTCAGAAGTCATGATCTGATCGCTGTTGCCGGCAACCATGATTTCGCCGCCGTTGGCAAACGGACCACCCAAGACTTCAACGGCGCTGCCAGGGCCGCGGCAGTCTGGACGCACAGCGCACTTTCTCCAGAGGATTCCGAATTTCTTTCCGCCCTGCCATTTACCGAGACCCGGGACCCGTTCACGCTGGTGCACGGCAGCTTGAGGCAGCCCATCGACGAATACTTGCTAGACGCAGAAGCTGCCCAGGCTACTCTGGAGCTATTGCAAGGACGGTTCCTCCTCGTCGGACACAGCCATTTGCCTTTCATTTGCCGCGAAAACGGTGGCGAACCGGAATTCAGGCAGTTCACCGAAGATGAGGTGTTCCCCCTGGGAACGGAACGCCTTATCATTAACCCTGGAAGCGTGGGTCAACCCCGCGACCGGGACCGTCGGCCCAGCTACGCTATCTACGACCAAGCCATGCAGACCATCGAGCGGCACAGGGTGGAATACGACATAGCCAGGACCCAGCAGAAGATGCGCGCCGTCGGACTCCCGGAATACTTGATCGACCGCCTCGACCACGGGCTTTAGGCCGCACCCGCCAGGTAATTCACGCAATTGTGGTGGCTGGGACCGGCTCCAGTAACTTTTAACTATCTCGGTCAGCGATGCGTTAGCGTCGTTGCTACCCTGCCAGCCGTTCCGGTCTTGAGACGGAATCGAGTCATGTTAAAGGAAGGCCGCGTTCTGATATAGGGACATTCGGGGGTTCCAGTATTCGGCGGACCTAGGCGGGGACGGGTCCAGTATGTTTATGGAATGACCCTGGAATCGATAGCCACCGCATTGACAACTCAGATCGATTATTGCTAGGCTCAGGTTATAGAAACGGCCCAACTATTGCCAAGTTCCAAGTGCAACGACAAAGGCTTCCCCGACTCTGGCCCGCTAGCTCAACTGGCAGAGCAACGGACTCTTAATCCGTAGGTTCTCGGTTCGACCCCGAGGCGGGTCACCAGCCTCCTTCATTGCGATTCAACCTCCGGCAAACTTCCCGCGCTGTCGCGAGCGCCAGTGCGCTATTCCTATCCCATACCTTATCGGGTATACTGGACTTGCCTCCTCCCCGGGAGCCGGAGTCTTTAATTGAGTCCGGACAAGCGGGACTAATTCGAACCGTGGCCCCATCATCCTCAAGGAGATTGTATATGAAATTCGGAATTCTATATGAGGGCCAGCGGCCCTTCGAAGGTAACGATATCGACTGGAACAGCCTCTATAGAGAGACGCTGGACCAGTGCGAGCTGGCCGATCAGGTTGGATTCGACAACCTCTGGTTTGTGGAGCACCACTTCCTCACCGGGTTTTCGGCCTCGCCATGCCCTGAGGTGCTGTTCGGCGCTTTGAGCCAGCGGACCAAGAACATAAGGATCGGCTTCGGGGTCTCGATCCTGCCTGCCCACCACCCCCTGCATATTGCAGAACGGGTTGCCATGGTGGACCAGTTGACCAATGGCCGTGTCGAGTTCGGCACTGGCCGGTCAAACGCTTACGAACAGATTGGCCAGGGCATCGATCCCCGGGAGACACGGGATAGGTGGGATGAAGCCTTGCGAATGCTCCCGCAGATATGGCAGTCCGACGAGTTCTCATGGGAAGGAAACTTCTGGAACGTCCCTGCCCGCCGGGTCCTGCCCCAGATATACCAGAAGCCCCATCCACGCATGTACCTCGCGTGTACGCAGACCGACAGTTTCCGGTTGGCGGCCGAAAAGGGAATAGGTGTCTTGTCCTCCGCGTCCTACGCCGTGGATATCCTGGCTGAGCACATGAAAGTCTACCGGGAGGCGATTAAGAACGCCAACCCCGTGGGCGCCTTCGTTAACGACTTCTGGGGCAATAACGTCCACTCCTTTTGCGGTAAGGACGATCAGGAAGCCAAAGAGCTGTGCGCCCAGTCCATGAAGAACTTCTTCGGACCCGACAAGCCATATATCGCGGGTCGTATCGGCGCTTACGAAGAGCTTCTGGAAGCCTGGGGCGGGGTCCCCGACCACCTCAAGGCCGACTTCGGACGCTGGCTCCGCCAGTCCGACGAGGAGCACCAGGAACAGGCCGCGGAAGCGGGTATTTCCCTGGACTCCGGTCCGGGCGCGGCTCGGGCGGCCATCGCCCAATTGGACGCAAACACCCTCTCTGACCGCGGCGTGATCATCGCCGGAAACCCGGAGAGCTGCATCAAGACCATCCAGATGTACGAAGACATCGGCGTTGACCAGGTCATGCTCATCATGCAGACGGAGACCATCGAGCACGAGCGGGTCATGGAGTCCATCGAGCTGTTCGGCAAGGAAGTCATCCCCGTCTTCCAGAGGGAAGAGGCCGCCATAGCGGACAACTAGCAGTCCAACATTCTCGGCTACTCCTCATTTCAACTCCCCTTTTCCAAAGGTGCAGACGGCTTGAACGTGGCTAGGGGCGATTCTAGAATCGCCCCTAGCCACGGCATGAGCTTTTAACCGCCCCCGTCAGCGCTCCCCCGTAGGGAAAGAGAGTTTCAGGCGTATCCCGCCCGCGATCCGGAAGTCTTTCGCTGGAACTCCAATTTCCCGTGGCTAGAGGTTTGGCCGCCATAACTTCTTTGAGGAGGACGATATTATGATAGAACTGCGTTTGTCCGAGATGTTCGCGGTGTTGTTGCCGGTGGTTATATACTCCCTCGGCGTGGGGATTTACGCCTTGGTCATCATAAATATCTACCGGGTTATGACCCGCAGGGACATTTTCACCCTGGACCTTTCCAGGTTTGAGGAACCCGAGAATCCAGCCTCGCGCAAGGCGCTGCATTTCATTTCCTACGTTCTCAAGTATATCCTGCTGTATCCTCTAATTTCCTTTGCCTGGTTTGGCATATTGTTCATCATAGTGTCCATCATCGCCACAGACAGGGAGGCTAAAGACCTGCTCCTCAGCGCCATGTTGGCGCTGGCCCTGGTTCGGATAATGTCCTACTACTCCACGACATTTGCCCGGCACTTCGCCAGATTCCTGCCCCTTACTGTAGTGAGCATACTCATACTCGACCTCCGTCACATCCACATAGACCTGGGCCTGCTGGCGCGGGGGGTAGTGGACGAGGGAGAGACCTTCTTCTATTACTGGATATTCATCGTGCTCCTGGAGTTGACCCTGCGAGCCGCTGAACCTATCTGGAGGTCCCTGCGCTTGCGCGAGAGGTTCGAAGTTATAGACGACTAGGCATTGTTGATATTTCCCCGTCGTTCCGGCCGCGTTCATGGTATGCGTATGGATAATTTCCAACCATTTTCAGTCACACCCGTTTCTTCATTCAACGGCTGCCGGAACGGTTGCGGAGAATTGCCGGAAGCATTAGGAGGACAGATCTGCTCATCATCATGCTGGGAGTGGCCGTGATGGTGATTGGGGTCATCTCGGTTATGTCCAGTTGGTTTCTGGGTAGTATCTTCTACGATGGGGTACTGCAAGTCCTGAATTCCTTTACCGACCCTGCGGAGAGAAAGTTTTTGCACGACCCTGATAAGCTGGAGGGAGTGAATTTTTCTCTTAGCGAGACCAAATCTGAAATGGGCTCGCTACTCATGCAGTTCCTTGGCGGCATAGGCTTTGCGGGTGGGGCTCTCATTGTTGTTTTAGGTTTCATTTACCATTTGGGGCTCAAAATGCTGGGCGACAGGCCGGACGATCCGGGATTGACCGGCGGGTTGGGATGGCCGTCAAGGCGGGACTGATTATGGCGGGGATTGGATTCCTCATGACAGTCTCCGGCTGGATTGCAGGGCCCATTATCTATGAGGTTACCATCTATGACTATAGTGAGGTGATATTCCAGATACTGGGGATATTCCGGTTAATCATGCTCGTAGGTATAATAATCTTGATTTGCGGGATTTGCATTACTATTCTCTGGAAACTCTTCCACCGTGACCAGTTGCCTGGCGAGATTAACAATAGACGCGGCGGGGGGCGATAGTTAACGGCGCCACGATGATTGAGAATCCCCATCCACAGCAAGCGGAGAGTTGAAATGTCCATGCTAAAAACGAGTGTCGGAACGCCGGAGACCCAACCCGACCCCGCCGAGTCCGATACCGCCGTGGTGTTCCGCGGCGACGGAGAACCTGCGTCGCCGCGCCTGCTCCTCGACCGCCTGGCCGTGATAGACGCCGGGACGGGGTTCGAGGCCGACTCCTATTCCCTCGGAGGCAGCGTCGCCGCCCTGGAAAATTACTTCGCCGATGCCCTGGGAAAGGAGGCCGCCATATTCATACCCACCGGCACCCTGGCCAACCACCTCGCTATCCGGGCGCTCTGCGGCGGCAGACCCAGGGCAATCGTCCCGGAGCAAAGCCACCTGTACCAGGACTCCGGGGACTGTGTGACTCGGCTGAGCAGCATCAACCTCATTCCTCTGGCCAAAGGGAGGTGCTGTTTCGACCTGGCGGAGTTGAAAGAGGCGGTCCGTGAATCCACTGCGGGACGGGTCGTCAACCCCATCGGTGCGATGATGATCGAGAGTCCGGTCAGGAGGCAACAAGGGCAGGTAGTGTCGTTTCCGGAAATGACAGCAATGACAGGCTTCTGCCGCTCCGAAGGCATACACACCCACCTGGACGGCGCAAGACTCTACATGATGTCCGCCGCCTCGGGGACTTCACCCAAAGAGTACGCTGCGTTGTTCGACACGGTCTACGTCTCCCTGTACAAATACTTCGGTGCACCGTTCGGCGCTATCCTGGCGGGAGACTCAAAGTGGATCGCCGGTATGTACCACACCCGCCGCATGTTCGGCGGCGGGTTGTCCCACGCCTATTTCGTGGCAGCTCTCGCGCTTCAAGGTGTTCAAGGCTTCGAGGCACGATTCGGGCAGGCAATGCGGAAGGGTAGAGAGCTTTTCGACAGGCTCAACACATTGGAGGGCATCCAGATCACCGAGTTCGAGCACGGCTCGAATATTTTCCCGGCAGCGTTCGATGACGCCGCCAGCCACCAGGCGATGATTGACGAACTACGGGAACGGGGCGTCTTCGTTTACCATTCCGACGAAGGCGGCTCAGTCTCCACTTTGAGCGTCAATACCACCATTCTGAGGCAGTCCAACGACCAAATTCTGACGGCGTTCAGAGAGGCGTTGAATAGCTCATAGACCGCCGGTTTTCCGGTAGCCATAAATAGGGATTGTGCTAAAATGTTATCCCGGCCGGGGAAGTGTCGGAACTGGTAGACGAGCATGATTTAGGATCATGTGCTGAAAGGCGTGGGAGTTCGAGTCTCCCCTTCCCCACCATATTTTCAACAAGCAACTGGTGGCCCAAAACCAAAAAGGACGGCGAGGCCCCGCGAGGAGGTCTAATTGGCGGATCTGCTGGAAGTAAGAGACCTTAGGACCTACTTTTACACCTTCGAGGGTGTGGTAAAGGCGGTGGACGGGGTCTCGTATGAACTGGAAGAGGGCGAGACCCTGGGCCTGGTGGGAGAGAGCGGCTGCGGCAAGAGCGTCAGCGCGCTCTCGGTGATGCGGCTGATTCCGGACCCGCCGGGAAAGATCGTAGACGGAGAGATCCTCTTCGAAAACGAAGACATACTGAAGATCGACATGGACGACATGCGGTCGATCCGCGGCGGGAAGATCTCGATGGTCTTCCAGGAGCCCATGACGTCGCTGAACCCGGTCCTGACCGTGGAGAAGCAGGTGACGGAGACGCTGCAACTCCACATGGGGATGAACGGGGAGGAATCCCGCCGGGAGGGAGTGGACCTGCTGGCCCGGGTTGGCATTCCGGACCCGGAACGGCGGATCAAACAGTACCCGCACCAGTTCAGCGGCGGGATGCGCCAGCGCGTGATGATCGCAATGGCGCTGAGCTGCAACCCGAAGCTGATCATCGCCGACGAGCCGACGACGGCGCTGGACGTGACGATTCAGGCGCAGATTCTGGAGCTGATGAAGTCCCTGACCAGCGAGTTCGGAGTGGCCCTGATCGTGATCACCCACAACCTGGGGGTGGTGGCCCGCTACGCCGACCGGGTGAACATCATGTACGCCGGGAAGATCATCGAGCGCGGGACGGCCCAGGAGATCTACTCCAAGCCGAGGCACCCCTACACGGTGGGCCTGCTGAACTCGGTGCCCAGGCTGGACCTGCCCCGGCGGGCCAAGCTGGACCCCATCGAAGGACAGCCGCCCGACCTGGTGAACCTGGCCCCCGGGTGTTCCTTCCGGGACCGCTGCCGGTGGGCGGTGGACAAGTGCTCGCTGGACATACCGCCGCTGATGCCGGCGGGCGACGGGCACTGGTCGGCGTGCTGGCGGATCGAAGAGATGGAGGGGCTGGTTGACGAGTACCGCAGACAGCGCGGGTTGGAAGCGGAAGTAGAGGCGGCGGAGATGGAAGCGGCGGAGGCCGAACAACGCCTGGCAAGGGAGAGCGAATAACAATGACGACGACACCGGAGGCCCGGGCGCAGGGAACAACGGCATCGGCGAACGACGACATACTGCTGGAGGTAAGAGACCTCAAGATGTACTTCCCGGTGAGTTCGGGGTTGGTGTTCCAGAGGACGGTGGCGTACATCAAGGCGGTGGACGGCCTCAGCTTCTCTGTGAAACGTGGCGAGACCCTCGGGCTGGTGGGAGAGAGCGGCTGCGGCAAGACGACCATGGGCCGCTGCATCCTCCAGCTATACAAGCCGACGGGAGGGCAGGTGCTGTTCGAGGGGCAGGACCTGACCACTCTGTCGACGCGGCAGATGCGCGAGAAACGCCGGGAGATGCAGGTGATCTTCCAGGACCCGTACAGCTCGCTGAACCCGCGGATGACCGCGGGGAACATCATCGGCGAGCCGCTGATCGTCCACGGGCTGGTGCGGGGGAAGGCGGAGTACCGGGAACGGGTGGCCGACCTCTTGCAGAACGTGGGGCTGAACCCGTACATGGCGGACCGGTTCCCCCACGAGTTCAGCGGCGGGCAGAGGCAGAGGATCGGCGTGGCGCGGGCGCTGTCGGTGGGCCCCAAGTTCATCGTGGCGGACGAGCCGGTGTCGGCGCTGGACGTGTCGATCCAGGCGCAGATCATCAACCTGCTGGAAGACCTTGCAGGAGCAGTTCGGGCTGACCTACCTGTTCATCGCCCACGACCTGTCGGTGGTGCGGCACATCAGCGACCGCGTGGGAGTGATGTACCTGGGCCACATGATGGAGCTTGCGGAGCGGAACGAGATCTACGTGAACCCGGTCCACCCGTACACGCGGGCGCTGCTGTCGGCGGTGCCGATCCCGGACCCGGTCATCGACGCGCAGCGGGAGCGGATCCTGCTGACCGGCGAGGTGCCCAGCCCGCTGAACCCGCCGACGGGATGCGTGTTCCACCCCCGGTGCCCGATAGCCAACGACGAATGTTCCCAGCACCTGCCGGAGCTGAGGGAAGTTTCGCCCAACCACTGGGCGTCCTGCCTCCGCGCCGACGGCTACGGCCCGTTCTAACCCCGGCCCATTCTCCGGCCGATTCCAGGGAGACCAACAGAAGGACGCCCCGGAAACACCGGGGCGCCCTTCTGTGAAGAGCCGCAGGAGAAGTGGTAGTTATGCAGCCACTAGGGCTTTGCACCAAAAGTCGGGATTCTGTTCCAAAGGTGCTGAACGGTTAACCTCATTTGGCTTCCGGCAACAGCCTCTCCAGCCGCGTTACAAAGTCCGCCACGCGCTGAAGTCGCCTTTCGACCCATTCATGGCTCATCCTGTTTTCATAAAAGTTGCGGTGCAAGGCACCCGCACTATCGAACGACCACGCCAAATCCGTGTCCCCGGTTGCTGATGCCAACTCATCTACCATCGTTCCCAACAGCGCATGGTGCCTGGGTCTTTTCCCCGTCGCTCGGCCACAGCTTTGACCATCAAAGCGGCGGCGCCCCAAGCCTTTTCCGAGGCTTGCTCCAAGTCTCCTGTAAGTAATTCCCCGCGGGCCTCGACCAAGAATGCCCGGCTGCGCTCCCGGTACGTCTGGACCTGCTGCGTCATGACCATTCCTATTGTGGCGGATTGACCATAAGACTATTCCAGCATCGGGATAGCGTCAACCTTGCGGTAATATGTGGTCCTGTTTCAAAAGTGCGGAAGCCAGGCAGGACGTCATGTGCTATTGGAGCGCAAGCAACCGCTCCACCTTATCCACGAACTGCTCCACATCCTCCAACCCTTGCACAACCAGTTCGGGGCTAAGCCAATGCTCGTAGAAGTTACTGTGCAGACCATTGGCGGTATGGAATAGCCGTCCCAACTCCCTGTCGTTGGATTCCTTGGCCAGACCGTCAACAACAAAGAAAAGATGGCGGTGTTGATTATGTTCCATGCCTCTCCGGTCAGCCACAGCTTTGACCATCAGGCCCGCAGCGCCCCAAGCCTTCTCTGAGGCTTGCTCCAGGTCTCCGGCAAGTAGTTCCTCGCGGGCCTTGACCAGGAATGTCCGGCTGCGCTCCCGGTATGTCTGGACCTGCTGCGTCATGGTCCCCCTCCAACTATGCGGCTTCCGGCAACAGCCTCTCCAGCCGCGTTGCAAAGTCCGCCACGCGCCGGAGCCGCCATTCGATGCCTTCTTGGTCCATAACATTCTCATAAAAGTTGCTGTGCAAGGCATTCGCCACGTCAAAGAGAACCCCCAACTCATTGTCGGCAGTTTCTCGCGTCAATGTCTCTACCATTATGCGCAACGAGTTATGGTGTCTGTGGGACAAACCCCGCGCATCGGCTACTGCCTTGACGATTTGCGCCGCGGCGCCCCAAGCCTTTTCCGAGGCTTGCTCCAAGTCTCCTGTAAGTAATTCCCCGCGGGCCTTGACCAGGAATGCCCGGCTGCGCTCCCGGTACGTCTGGACCTGCTGCGTCATGGTCCCCCTCCAACTATTCGGCTTCCGGCTACAGCCTCTCCAGCCGCGCTACAAAGTCGGAAACATCGTCAAGACGCCGTTCCACCTGCGAGGCGGTGAACCAGTCCTCATAAAAGTTGATATGGAACCCGTTGGCCGCAGCAAACAAGGTGTCCATGTGGCGGTCGCCAGTCTCCCGTACCAGAGCGTCCACGACCCGGAAAAGATGGTGATGCTTCTGATGTTCCATGCCTCTCCGGTCAGCCACAGCTTTGACTATCAGGCCCGCAGCGCCCCAAGGCTTCTCTGAGGCTTGTTCCAGGTCTCCGGCAAGTAGCTCATCCCGGGCCTTGACCAGGAATGCCCGGCTGCGCTCCCGGTACGTCTGGACCTGCTGCGTCATGGTCCCCCTCCAACTATTCGGCTTCCGGCTACAGCCTCTCCAGCCGCGCTACAAAGTCGGAAACATCGTCAAGACGCCGTTCCACCTGCGAGGCGGTGAACCAGTCCTCATAAAAGTTGATATGGAACCCGTTGGCCGCAGCAAACAAGGTGTCCATGCGGCGGTCGCCAGTCTCCCGTACCAGAGCATCCACGACCCGGAAAAGATGGTGATGCTTCTGATGTTCCATGCCCCGTCGCACGGCCACGGCCTTCACCATCAAAGCCGCAGCGCCCCAAGCCTTCTCTGAGGCTTGTTCCAAGTCTCCGGCAAGTAGCTCCTCCCGGGCCTTGACCAGGAATGTCCGGCTGCGCTCCCGGTATGTCTGGACCTGCTGCGTCATGGCCTCTCTCGAATTCCATATTTCTCATTGGGTGAGAGTGTTGCACAATTTTGCGCAATGCTGCAACTCAGTGTAGAATGCGAAACTCCTGCCTGCCTAACCCGCAATAGTAGCCGCTGAATGGTATCAACAATTGGCTCTTGACACCTGTAAGCGGGTTGGGCAATATCTTAAGTATAATTGTCAAGTTCAACGGATAGGAGGAAGAAAACATGGTGTACGCTTGACCGCTTCCCTCTTCACGTTTCTGTCCAATCCCTGCTTTCAAGCCCTACCACAACATTGACCATGCCGCCAGCAACCCGTGTCCGTGCATTCCTATTGGTCTTCGCCGTACTATGTCTGGCGGCTTTGATAATCGTGGTGACGGCAGAGATTTCCGGCTGGAAATGGCTCAAGGCCATCGAAAGGATTGGGCAGAATACCGGGCGTCTGATTATCACTGCTACGGCAGGGGCATTCATCACAGTAGAAGGGGGACCCATGTTAGCCGCGTGGCTCAGGAGGACCGAGATTAAGCAAGCACGGGAAGCAGGAATGGAAGCAGGAATAGAGGTAGGAATAGAGGTAGGGGCAGACCGGATGTACCGGGAATGGCAAACCTGGCGCAGTGCTATGGAGGCATGGCAACAGAAGAAAGAGGCTGCGGAACAGGATGGCCTGACGTTCACCGAATCGCCGCCGGTCGAGCCGCGTCCTCCCACCCGTGAATAACCTCAACGCCCTAAGCAACACCAAAGGCCCCGGTCAAGTAACCGGGGCCTTTGGTTTGTCAACCGGCTCGTGTCAGTAGCCGGGGAAGGGCCGAAACGATTTCCGCCGCGCCAGGGGGCGGGTTCCGTCGCCGGATTTTTTCGGCTTTAGTTTCGCAATTTTCCCTCCATCACAAACATCAAAATTCAGACAAAACCCCACCCAGGTAATACTCGCGTAACGTTGGGGGTGGTAACCTTGGTGCTGGCGGGCATGTGGGGCAGTCCCCGGCGGTAGAATATTGGTGGGAGTCTCAGAGCCTGTTTACAATCTCTTCAGGATTAGCGTCGCGAAGGCAAGAACCACCATTTGCAGACTGGTATTCAGCTTTCTCTCGCAGTTCTTCCAGAGTCGGCGGCACTTCTCCAGCCAGGCAAAGGATCGCTCCACCACCCATCCCCCCGTCTTCACGGGGGCTAAAGGCAGGCAGCACCACGAAGGTGTGCAGTTCATTGCGTTTCACCACTTCCACCGAGGCTCCCAACAGGCTCTGTACCGCCGCGGCAAAGGGCTTCCCGGTGTAACCCCCATCGACCAGCACGTTCTGCACCCGGCTCAGGTCGGCCTGGCGTTGGTCAAACATCGCCAAAGCCCCAGCCCGGCCGGTAACGTTGGCGGTGGTCACGTGAATCGCATGGGGCAACCCCTGCGTGTCCACCGCGATGTGACGCTTGATCCCGGACACCTTCTTGCCCGCGTCATAGCCCTTGTGCTCGGCGCTGTCAGTGTTCCTGACGCTCTGGGCGTCCACGATGCAGAAACTGGTCTGCTCTTTTCGACCATTGCTCCGTCGGGCCGTGCCAACCGATTTTTTTAAGACCTGCTCCAGAATGGATTCTTGCTCCGGGCCGGGCCGCTCACTCCATTGCCGGAAATACTTGTAGCCAGTGCGCCAATCCGGGAAGTCCGCAGGCAGCATCCGCCACTGGCGCCCGCTTTTCAGGAGGTACAGCACCCCGCAGAAAACGTCGTACAAGTCCACGGTGCGGGGCTTGGTCCGTCGGCGGGCCGCCTCCAACGTGGGAAGAATCCGGGCAAATTGCTCCCGGCTAATGTCGCTGGGATAGGAATGAGACATGATTACCCTGCCTTGGTAATAGTCTCAACTTAACATATTCCACAGATCGTAGACAGATTCTAAGACGTGCATCAAACATTGATTAGCCTTCCGCAGCAGTCCGCCGAGGGCATTTCAAAGGGGTCAAGAGGCATGATGTTGGATACCCAGGCAGGCAAACGGTACACTCGACATAACGTTGTTGGAGAAATTCGGTAACTTTTTCAAATTTAGACGCAACAAATTCTCTTGACAGTCAAAAAGCCCAGGTGCTACAACAAGTGCGCAATCGTTTCAAGCCTGAGATAAAGGAGGGGGCCATCAGCATGTCCAGTTGCGGGACCGGCATCGCTTATCCGCCCAGCGACCCTTCGGTGATACCCAGGGGAGGGCCGCCCTAGCCCACTCCGCCCCGGCAGGACCGGGGACCCGGAGGGGCTGCGGCCCCAGGGAAGGCACCGGACCCACGGAACGACCAAAATCAGGAGAAAAGAGTAGATGAAAACCAAGATCGGATTACCTTTCGGGCTTGCGTTGGTGATGTTCATCGGCGTCTTCACCACCATGCTGGCCCTGGGAGCCCTCAACCCCCAGCCGACGGAGGCCGCTGACGATTTCTCGGTCTCTCTGTCAAACACTATTACCGGCCACAGCAGCGACTGGTCCTTCTCGGTGACAGCCGAGAATGGCTTCTCGGCAGGAGTAGTAGATGCGGTTGTTGCTGCTAATAGCCGTGAGGCCAGCCAGATTGAGATAACCTTCCCTAGCAATTTCCTTGATGGTAATGGTGGTGCGGCTATCGTGCCAGGTAACTGGGAATTGGGTGGGACGACGGTTGATACAGCCCCCACCATACCAACCAACAACGTGCTATTAATTACAGCCCCTGATGGCATGACGCCTGTGAGTGCGGGTGGCGAACTCTCGGTCAAGTATACCGCCCCCTCCAAGGGCCTCAATGAAGAGACCGGAAACTTCTTCAAGAACGCTGCCGGTACCGATATTGAGATTATGGTTACGCTTAGGGTCGATACGGATGAAGACACCGATTTTGAGGAGACGTCAACCCTTGATTCGGAAGCTTTCTCTATAGACACCACGCGCGTCGGTCAGCTGGAGGTGACGCCAGCCCCACCGATCCCGGAGCGGCAGCCCAATACCAGATCAAGTTCTATACGGGTGTGACCCTGTCGGAAGGAATTGGCACTATCATCCTGGAGATCGACTCCTCCGTCGGCGTGCCCACTTCCCTCTCCACGCAGGCAGTGCGGATCTCCGCCAGCGCTGTCACCACCTCCGGTAGTTCCCCCAACCAGAGCCGGCCCCTGGACCTGGCGCCCATCTACCGGGTGTTGAGCGGCACCGACAACCGGAAGGAGTACAGGATCTCAGTCCCGGACATGGACGCCGCTGAAGCCAGGAATGCCAGCATTAGCGCCAACGCCCTCGTAACCTTGACGCTGCTGGCAAACGCCGGCTTCACCAACCCCACCGAGTCCGGCAGCGACGACTTCACCGTGAGCACCTCCAATTCGACCACGGGAGTCGAGCGCAAGTTCACAACCCCGGTCCAACTATTCTCGGACGACAAGGCCGACAACCGGAACAAGCCTTTGACCATCACCGGAAAGGGGTTCAAAAACGGTACTTCGGCCACCGTGTACCTTGACAGGAACAGGAACGGTATGAAGGACACCGGAGACGTGGACCTGATTACCCTTCCGGTAGGGTCCGACGACACCTTCGAGGCCACCTTCAACGTGACCGTCCCTCCCTTCGAGGCTCTACCGAACAAGAATGTCATCAACGCCGTCGACGGCGAGGCCCCGGTCAACACCCTGAAGTGGCCCGCTCCCACCGACCTGGTCGAGGCCCCCGAAGGCGAAGAGGCGGATGACCAGGCCATTAGGGAGCAGGACAACCGCGACAAGCTCGTCGCAGCCGCTGCGGCAGCAAACGCCCCCATCTTCGAGGTCGAGGGGCTGATTACTGTCTCCCCCACGACCCTGGGGATTGGCGACACACTGACCATCGACCTCAAGGACTGGCCGGACGAAACTATCACAAGGCTGGTTATCGGCGGCGTAGACCACACTCCCCCGAATCGGGGGGTCAGCAACAACACCCTGCAGTTTGACATTGAGGTCGACAACCAGGTGGGCTTGGGAACCCAGCAGGTGGAAATCACTTCCGATAACGAATCGGACAACACCAACGTGTTGATTTCCGGCGCTACCGTCATCGTCAACCCAACCACCGTGGTGCCCAACCAAAGCATCTCCGTCACACCGGGCGGGGCTTCTCCGACGGCGCAACCATCAACGAGAGCGGTGACACCAGCAGTGTCTCCCTGGGCGGCAGCATCGAGTTGCTCAAAGAGTCCTTCCTGGAGGGTGTCAGCCCCGGAGCAAAATCCAGCAAAATTAACGGCGGTGATACGGTGGATGTGGACAACGGCGGCAACTGGTCCGCTTCCATCGTGGTCCCCGTCACCCAGGCTACCACCAACCCGGGGCCCCACGGGCTGAAGGTCGTCGACCACGCGGGCAGGGAGGGCGTGGCCATCCTGACCCTGGCGGAACGCACCCTGACCCTGGAGCCCGCGGCGAGCCGGGTGGGGACCACTGTGACGGTCCGGGGGGCCGGGTTCCCAGCCCGCAACAGTTCCGAGGGCGCCAGCGGGGTCCAGGTGGTCCAGATCGAGTACAACGAGTCTGGCGACTTCCGCACCGTCTCTTCGGTGACCCCGGATTCCTCCGGGTCCTTCGTCACGACCTTCCGAGTGCCCCTCAACGCCGGCATTCCCTCCACCAACGGCGTCCGGGCCTCGTTCCGCTACGACGAAGGCGGAGTCGACACCGGTGAAATCCTTACCCTGACGACCCACCAGGTGCCGGAAGGCACCATCGAGCTGAACAAGACCGAAGCCAATGCGGGGGACATGATCACGGTGACCGGCGAGGGGTTCAAGGCCTACACCTCCATCACCATGATTGAAATAGGCGACATCGAGGTTACCCCAGCCCCCAGGCCAAGCACCGGCAATACAGGCGGGTTCACTGCCGAGTTCCTGTTGCCCCAATTGGACCTAGGCATCAAGAACATCGAGGTCATGATCGGCAAGACCACCGCCAGCGCCAGCCTGACCGTTGTGGAGGAGACAACTCCGGTCATGCCCGAGGTTATGATGGCCGAAGCGGCAACGCCCGAAGTTGCATTCGCCGCCGTCATCGCTGAGGACAACCTGATCGCGGTTTACCACTTCGATCCCGCGACCCAGAACGAGGCTCCCAACTACGGTTATACGGTCTACGACGCGCGGCCACTCTTTATGAGCGGCAACAATCTCGATTCGATCGAGGCCTGGCCAGTTCTACACCGTAGAGGTGTCTGAGGACCAGATGGGCGTGACCCTCGGCAATCAAACCGTGGACCTGTACGCCCCATTCACCCCGATTCGATGGTAAGGCTTAGAACTTAAGTCTGCATAGGGTCCCGGAATTCCGGGACCCTATTGCCCCCCTAAAGTCACAAGAAGTTTTCAATGAAGAAACCCAAAATCCTAGTTCTACTCACGATCGTGGCGCTGTTCCTGGCCATCCCGGCCGTGACGCTGGCCCAAGCCCCACCTCTGGCGAGGTTCGCCGGAACGGCCATGGTCGATGACGCCGCGGTGGCAAAGGGCACCAAGGTCTCCGCCATGATCGGCGATGCCGTGTTTGAGGGCGAGGTGTCGTCCAAAGGCACATACCTGCTCCAAATCGTACAGCGCCCGGGAGAAGACTTCACCGGGGCGGCCATCATGTTCATGATCGGTGACATGATGGCCGCTGAGACCGGCACCTGGACGCCCGGAAAGAGCGAACGCCTGGTCCTCTCCGCCATGTCGGTCGCCGAAGGCGAGACCATCATGGCAAGCCTGTATGAGATCGGACACTCCGGCTCGTCCGGAATGGCCACCCTGACCGAGGTCGGCGAGGAGACCAGGGTCTCCCTCTTGGTCCACCCCGGCGCAATGATGAGCTCGGCAGCCCACATCCACACCGGTTCCTGCGGAGAGGGCCTGGGCGATATCATGTACGACCTGACCAGCATCGAAGACGGCATGTCCATGACCATGGTCGCGGCTGCCCTCTCTTCGCTGCAGGACGGCAACCACGTAATCAACATCCACTCGGCTGACGACGCAACGGTCCACACCGTTTGCGGAGCGGTCCCGGACGCCGGCGGCATGGCCATGATGGCCGGCCCCGCCGGGGCTGAAGGTACTGCCGGCGCGGACGGAGCCATCGGCGCCATCGGTCCCCGCGGCGGGAATGGCCCCAAGGGCGACCCCGGCGCTGTCGGAGCCCCCGGCGCTGTCGGAGCCCCTGTCGGAGCCCCCGGCGCTGTCGGAGCCCCTGGTTCCGACGGAGCCGACGGTTCCGACGGAGCCCCCGGCGCGGACGGAGCCCGGGGGTCCGCTGGCGCAGCGGGTCCCGCCGGTGGCGGAGCCCTCGGTGTCATCGCCCTGATTATCGCGATCGTGGCAGTCGTCGGCGGCGGCGCAGCCATCGTGATGGGACGAAGCTCCTAGACCAACCCCGGTTGCCAGGCAACCAAGCAAGGGCGTCTCCAACCGAGGCGCCCTTTCCTTTTGCCTCCGGCCCCGGGGGGTTGTCTGAACTCTGATTCTTGTGATTAGGGGATTCCGCTGATTCTATCCGTCCGAAAAATCATGGCAATCTTGAGAATCACAAAAATCACAGTTCAGACGACGATTAAAAGACCCTCCCCCCTGACACGGCGGCGGTTGCAAAGTCTTTTCCAACTCGCTCATTGTGAGCCTGTCGGACCATCGGTGGCTTGAACAGGCATCCTTCGACAAGCTCAGGATGAGCAGACACTAATGGGAGGCGTTACTTTGCCATCGTCCTGTCGGAATGGATGGGTGATGTTGACTCGTTATTCGTTTACAGTGAATCGCTCGAGAGTGCGGGTTGTTCCAGTACGGTTATGTGCCGCAGGTTCAGCGCAGGCTTTCTGCGCGACCCCTTTCTACCCGCTGGTCTCCTCTCCTCCAGACATTCGAACCTGTATGCCGCATCTATCACCAGGTGGCTGAGACTGGGACCGTCTTCTTTGACAGTGCCTTCCCTGACACCTTGTTCGTAGTCTCTTATCCGCCATCGTCCGTTCGGTTCGTCGGCCATTTCCAGGGCGCCCTCGAGGATTACCTCCTCTTGGTTGTCGTCACTAATGGCCTCGTCCAAGACTCTAGGCAGTTCTCTCGCGAGCATCTGCACTCTGCCTAGAGGGAGAGCTTGGTGGGACGGTCTCTTGCTTTGCGGAGCAGCCCACGTGTAGCTGAAGCCGGTGTCCCTGATTCTGAGGAAGTTCATAAGCTTCAGATACGCGGTGGCCATCTTTGGGTCGTATTGCTCAAGGGCAACACGTGCTTCATCGGGGGTCGAGGTTGTTTTGAATAGGCTATCCAGTTGTTCAAGCGCTTTGGCCAGGAGAGATTCTCCGTCGATATCGGGCCCGTGTGCTCCCTGGAAAGTGACTATCGTCGACCCCCGCGAGAGTTCGATTGCGTCCAGTTGGTGGGCATTTCGAGATCTTCGGAGGTTGCTGCCCTCGAGTTCCAATTCTTTAGCGGCCTGCTCTACAGCGTAGCGCGTGAGTGTTTGGACGTGCTCTATCAGCCCGCTGAGGGTGGTGGCCCTCACACGTTGCTCGTCCGCAGCCTCAGGGGGGTCTATAGCAACCTGGAGGACAACATGGCCTCTTTCCCTGGCTCTGGTGGTAACTTCATGGTCGACTTCCGCCCCGGTAGTGAAGAGCCCGGGCTTGGGCAGGTACTTGTCAGGGATGGAGTCCCCGTGTTGAGCGTTGAGTTTGAGAGGCTCGTCGAAATCAGTTACTTCGGCCAAGTACCATCCGTAGATGGCGGAGTTCTTCAATAGGTCTCTGAGGTCAGTTCCGCCGCTTGTGAACAGACGGAGTTGCTCAGGTCCGCAACCTGCTAGGAGGTACGTGTCAGCATCTTCTCCTGTTGTCAGGAGGAAGGCCACGTAGGTGCCGCCTATTGGGTCCTTGGCTTCGAATAGTTGGATTCCGTCGTTGTAGTCCAGTGTCCTGGTGTAGCGGATTCTTTCGGTTATCATGGCGTACACTCTGAGCAATGGTCCAGAATATTGTAATCGCATAGAGGCCACCACGTGGAATGGTGGATTTTCCCCTGTCTGATGGGTCCGGACCCGGGTACGACGTTCACCATGCAGGGTATCTTGTTCGCAAGGGTCCTGTACTTAGTTTGGTTCTCAGCCGCCGCTAGTGTGTCGAATAGGGATACGCCTTTGGCTGTACATTCGTCTTTTAATCTTGGTCTGCGCCCTGGCTGGATTTTCCATACCGAGTCGAAATCCGTTTCCGTGGGTGGGAACTGGTCTACGAGTCTGAAAAATATAGTGGGTTCGTCTACTTCCTGTGCTTCCGCAGGCGGACAATTCGCAGGCAGGTTTTCCCGGTATGGCACACTTTTTCTCTGGTCGTCTGTGGGTTGGTCCGTCACCCGAGGAATCCCGTTGAAGCATTACGGGTCCAGATAGGTTGTGGTGGTGGTCCGTTCCTCAAGCGGCGCTTTTGGTAACGGTCCGCTTTCCTTGACTAGTCGAACTCTAGCTTGGACTGGGGGCCGTTCGTATGCCCTGACTCTTAGCCTGATCTTTGGTGATTAAGGCACATCATACACGTTCTCGCCTTGTTGGTCCCTGGACTGGATACGGGGCGAAAATTGCGAAACGTTGTGCTTCGCTAGATACTGGACTGTAGCACTACGAAAATACCAACTCGTCTTTCCCGCGAAAGCGGGAATCCAGAGCTATCGTAGTGGATTCCCGCTTTCGCGGGAAAGACGCATAGAATCAGCGGAATCATCCAATCACAAAAATCACAGTTCAGACGACGATTAAAAGACCCTCCCCCTGACGCGGCGGCGGTTGACACGTCCGATTACCGGAGTCTAGTGTGAATTTGCGGGGACGGACCCGGCGCGGAGCCGGACCGTCCCTGTATTTTTCGCCGAGGTGATCGCCGTTGCGCTGCCGACGTTGTGGCTCTCCAGACCTGTTCGCCCTCGAGAAACGGCTGGCCGAGGACAACCTGGTCCTCCGCTGCCGGGAGTGCGGGTTCCTCTTCAACCCGCCTGTCCATTTTCCAACGACCAACCCCGGCGGTGGCCGGGCCGGCGCCCCTCGTTCCCGCTGGAACGGGGTGGAGTAGCCCGGCATGTGCGGCGCATTAGGCGCATTAACCGAAGAAAAGCTGATGCCGTTGGCGTTTGCCAGGGACGTACTGGGGGTCCGGCTGTGGAGCAAGCAGGAGGAAGTCCTGACTGCCCTGCCGTCCCGCCGCCGCGTGGCCGTCAAGTCGGGCAACGGCCTGGGCAAGGGCTATTGCGCGGCCGTCGCCGTTCTGTGGTTCCTGTACTACCACGACCCGGGCATCGTGTTGAGCACCGCGCCGACCTTCCGGCAGGTCCGGCATATCCTGTGGCGGCAGGTCCACCGGCTGTACCGGGGCGCGGCCGACGTTCTGGGCGGGAAGATGCTGGACACCCGCTGGGAGCTTGCCGACGACCGTTACGCCATTGGTCTCTCCGCCGACAGCGCGGACCAGTTTCAGGGGTTCCACAGCGAGAACATGTTCATCGTGGTGGACGAGGCCGAAGGCGTCAGCGAGGAGATCTACGAGGCTATCGAAGCCGTGATGACCTCGGCTTCGCCAAGGCTGTTGCTGATCGGCAACCCCACCACCATCACCGGGGCATTCCGCCGCGCCTTCCACCAGGAGCGCAACCTCTACTACACGGTCAGCATCTCGGCCCTGGACAGCCCCAACGTCAAGCAGGGAAGGGTCGTCATTCCCGGTCTCGCCACGCCGGCCTGGGTGCAGGAGCGAAAGGAGACCTGGGGAGAGAATAACCCCATATACCGGGCCAGGGTGCTGGGCGAGTTCCCCGGCCAGGAAGAGGACACGTTGATCAAGCTGTCGGACATCGAGGCGGCGGTCTATGCCCCGGATGCTTCCGGACCCGCGGACCGCCCTCGCGAGAATGTGGGAGACGTTGTGCTCGCCGTTGACGTGGCCCGCTTCGGCTCGGACAGCAGCGTTATCCTGCGCCGCCGGGGAGACCGGGTGGAGGAAATCAAGGCCTATCACGGGCTGGATACTATGCAGCTTGTGGGCCGCGTGGTGGCGGCCGTCCTGGAGTCGTCGCCCCGCCGCACCTACATCGACGAAATCGGCGTGGGCGCGGGGGTGGTGGACCGGCTGAAGGAGCTGGGGTACGACGTCCGGGGGGTCAACGTGGCCCGGAAAGCCCGGCAGGACAATCATTATGCCAACCAACGCGCCGAGGGCTACTGGCGTTTGAGAGAACTGTTCGAGTCGGGGAGGATCAGCATCCCCTCCGACAGCCAGCTTGTGGGAGAGTTGGCCGCCATGCGCTTCGACTGCGACCAACGCGGCAGAGTGCGCATGGAGGGTAAGGACATCATGCGGCGGAGGGGCCTGCCCTCGCCGGACAAGGCCGACGCGTTGATGCTGGCGTTTCTGGAGCCTTCCAACCGGGTCACATTGTGGACCTGAGCCGCGAGAAGAGATTAGGTTGTGTTGACATTTGCGATATGGGACGATTCGGCATACTCCATTTCGTCTTTCCCGCGAAGGCGGGAATCCAGAGGCGTTATCAGCCAATTACGTTCTCTTTACCTGGACGTTCCTGGATTCCCGCTTTCGCGGAAAAAAGAGAAATGTCAACAGAACCTAGTAGAAGAGAAAATTGCGAAACTCCACTGCCCCCATCCGTCGCTCCCGCGAAAGCGGGAGCCCAGAGCTATCGTAGTGGATTCCCGCTTTCGCGGGAAAGACGAGTTGGTATTATCGTAGCGATACAGGCCAATATCTGGCGAAGCATAAGGTTTCGCAATTTTCTCAGTAGAAGAGATGAGGAGAAAAGATGACGAGGATTCACCGCCCGAAATGGCCCACTCTGGCCCGGAAACATTTTTCCCCGCTGAGCGCCGCCGCCCGCCGCTTCCGCCAGGGCGCGGCCTCCTTGTTCCATGCCGTCCCGGAGGCGGTCGTACACCAAAGGTCAAACCGCGCCGCCGCCGGGGACCTTGACTGGATGGTTGGGTACAGCGGCGCAGGGAACGGCTGGGCCAGGACGGAGTACGGCCATTACTACGCCGGTTCCGCGCCCGTCTATTCGGCCATCAAGCTGCGCGCCGACGCCCTCACCCGCGCCCCCGTGGTTGTCCACCGGCTGAACGCCGAGGGCATCGGGACGCCGGTGGGACCGTCGCACCCGGTGCAGCGGCTCCTTGACCGGGTTAACCCCTGGTACACCCGCGGCGACCTGTGGCGGGCCACCGAGATTTACCTGGACCTGTGGGGCGCGGCGTTCTGGGCGTTGGAGCGGGACCGGAACGGGGAATGGGAGATATGGGCGCTCCGCCCGGACCGCGTGAAGGTCTTGCCCGACCCGCAGCGCTACATCCGCGGGTTCGTTTACCAGGGGCGGAACGGCCCGGTGGCATACACCCCGGACGAGATAGTATGGCTGCGGTACTTCAACCCGCTGGACGAATACGCCGGGCTGTCGCCCCTGGCCCCGGCGCGGATGGCGGTGAATATGGGCAAGGACGGCCTGCGCTTCAACCGCAATTTCCTGCGAAATTCGGCCCGTCCCGACTTCGTCCTGTTGACCAACGAGAGTATGAACGACGTGGAGGTCGAGGAGTTCTACAACCGTTGGGATGCCCGGCACCGGGGCCCGTCCAACCCCAGCCGCCCGGCAATCGCCAGCTTCGTGCGCGACATCAAGACCCTGGGGTTCAGTCACCGCGACATGGAGTTCATCCAGGGGCTGCGCTGGAGCCTGGAGGACGTGAGCCGCGTCTACGGTGTGCCAAAGCCGCTCCTTTCCGACCTGGAGCGGGCCACTTTTGCCAACATCAACGCCTCGGAGCGTATGTTCTGGCGCAACACGATGCTGCCGCAGACGGGCTTTCTGGAGGAACAGATCAACCGGATGCTGCTGCCCAGGTTGGGTTACACGGGCCTACAGATCAAATTCGACCTGAGCGGCATCGAGGCGTTGCGGGAGGACGAGAACAGCAAGGTTGCCCGCGAGGCCCAGCTATTGGACCGTGGAGTCCTGACCATCAACGAAGTGCGCCGCTCAAGGGACCTCCCCGACGTCCCCTGGGGAGACACCTGGGCCAGGGCGCCGCATCCGGCCCCACCGGCCCAACAAAGCCCTCCATCGGAGCTGTCCGCCAATCCACTGGAACGAATTGACGTCAATCAGTGAAGCGTTGCGGTCTGGGAATTTACACAAGGGGAGTCAGCTTTTAGAATAGGTTATCATTTAACCAGGCGGGGAAATGACAGAACAGTTTGATATTCATAGCGGCTCCGCATCGACCAAGGGGGTGCGCGTCGTTCCAGCCCGGTATTCATGGGACGACTCCTGGGAATTGATTGCCGACCTGCCAATTGAAGTCAGCGCTTCCCGGAAAGAAACGCTGACTACTACATACTTGACGGCGCAGGAATACGGGGCGGGAGACTCGCTCGAAGCGGCAATACAAGACCTTTTGACATCCTTGAGCGATTACTACGAGTCCTTAGAAGCCCGCGAGGATAGGTTGGAGCCATCGGCGGGAGAAGACCTGAAGATACTCCGCAAGCTAATCCGGCCGAAGTCCACCGCTTAGCGTGGACTTCAGGGACTTGCAGAGGGAGTTGCGGCGCAAGTTGGGAGCGGACGAAGATAGACGCTCCCATCATGTATTTTATTGGATGACGATTGATGGCTTGGACTACAGGGTGGCGAAGTTTTCTCATTCGAGCCGCGGCCAAGCGCCCGATTTCGTCGTTTCCGACACGGCCAGACGGCTGAAATTAAGCAGGGCGGAACTCGAGAATCTGGTTGATTGCACACTGAGCGGGACCCGGTTCCGGGAACTGTGGACAACCCGCTAGTTTTGCCCCCTGCCACCCCTGCTCATCACACCAGGTACTTCTGGAACCAGGCCGGGGGAAGTCCACCCGAACGCCCCTGGCCCGAAAGCGGGGGCAATCAGGACTAGCGCGGGAATATGTCCCTTACCGGGCAGGTGAAACCGGGGAGGACGGTCCCGCCGTCCAGCCGGTCTTGCTCCCCCAGCAGCACGGGAGGGCCGGACGCGGGATGGACTTCCACGGTGCGGGACTCGGGGAATACGACCCAGACTATCCCAACGCCGAAGCGCAGCCACATCTGGGATTTGTCGTTGACCGCCGCCAGGCTGTCGGAGGGAGAGGCAATTTCAACCACCAGGTCGGTCACCCCATCGTAGAATCCCGGAACGTCGATGTCCAGCGGCAGCTTTTCAGCGGAGATGTACCCGATGTCCGGCTCCCGCACCGTGTCGGGGCCGAGCTCCAGCAGCATCCCGGCGTCGGAAGCGACAAGCCGGCCCAGGCTTTGGGATAGAATGAAATTCCCCAAGAGGATGACCAGTCTTGTCACGATCTCGCCGTGCCTGATACCTGCTGACACTTTCTCTATCAGCACCCCCCTTATCAACTCGCCGCCTATACCCTCGCTAGAGAGGCGGAGCAGGTCGTCTGCCGTCAGCAGTTTTGAGGTTGTCTTCGATGTCGTCATAGCGTTGCCGTGCCCTTTGTGTCTGAATTGGACAGGTGCTTCTGGAACCAGGCCAGGGTGCGGGCCAGGTATTCCTCCCGCATCTTGGGATGGCCGAGGCGGGTGAAGGAGTGGGCGCTGCCGGGGAAACGGACGAACTCCACCTCTTTGCCCAGCCGCTTGAGAACGGTGAAGTATTCCTCGCTCTGGGAGATGGGGCAGCGGTAGTCCGACTCGCCGTGCAGCAGCAGGACGGGAGCGTTGACGTTGGCCGCGTAGGTGATCGGTGAGCGCTTTAGCAATTCCCCGGCCGCATCCATCAACGACCCGCCCCACTGCACCTCGCCGAAACTGGCGCCGATGTCGGACGTGCCGTACATGCTGTAGAGGTCGGTGCAGGGCGCGCCCACGACGCCCGCGGCGAACCGGTCGTTGTGTCCCAGAATCCAGCTTGTCATAAACCCGCCGTAGCTGTAGCCGTGGACTCCGAGCCGGGCAGCATCGACGTAGGGCCTCTCTATAGCCAGGTCCACCGCGGCCATCAGGTCCAGGTAGTCCTCCCCGCCCCAGTCCTCCAGCACGGCGGTCATGAAGTCGTCGCCGTAGGTGGATGAGCCTCTCGGGTTGACCGCCAGCACCAGGTAACCCGCCGTGGCCAACACCTGCTGTACCGTGGCGAAGGAGTCGTAGAACGCCCCGTTGGGCCCGCCGTGGATGTCCATAATCAGCGGATATTTCTTGGAAGCCTCGAAGTCCGGCGGGAACCACAACCGGCATTCGATGGTCAGACCGGCCCGCTCGAAGTCGAACTTTTCCATGATCGCGGGCGGACTCGCCGCCAGGTAATCGTGGTTTATCTCGGTCAACCGCTTTCTATTCCCGGTATCAAGCTCCACCTGGAACAGGTCGCCGGGGACCGTCGGAGAGGAGGAGAGTTCAACCGCCCGCATCGCCTTGCGGTCCAGGGTCAGCCCTGTCGCCTGATGCCCGCCTCCGGAGAGAGTCTTGACGCCGCCTCCGTTGGGGTCCGCCTCACAAAGAAACGACTCGCCCCGCCGCTCTCCCAGAAACAGAATTCGGTCGTCGCCGGTCCAACGCATGGACGGGCCGGGGTTCATTGGCGGGAAACTCACGAAGGGTCTGATCGCGTCATCGGAGATGCGTTTCGGGGAGCGGCCGGGCTGGATAACGTAGAGCCAGGACTGCCAGGAGACCATTCCCAACGGCGCTTCCGTGGCCGCGGCCAGGAGCCGTTCCCCGTCCGGCGACCAGGTTAGCGCCCCCACCCCGTTCAGTCCTTCGGACCATAGCCGCGGCTCGCCGCCGCCGGCGGAAACGACGTACCCCTCGGTCAAAGCGCGGATATCCCGGTCGTCGCGCCTCCCGGAGATAAACGCCACCCGGGAACCGTCGGGCGACCAGGCGGCGGCAAAATCATCCCAGTCGCCATCGGTTAGCTGGGAAGTAGACCCATCCTTCGCCTCCACGGTGAAC
Organism: Dehalococcoidia bacterium; assembly: GCA_965216155.1. Taxonomy (GTDB): domain Bacteria; phylum Chloroflexota; class Dehalococcoidia; order Lucifugimonadales; family UBA3495; genus CATOSP01. Next base: position 478,077 of record CBDCFD010000005.1, read on the forward strand.
AGATGAAAGTGAGCGTTGCCGCGCCAGCCCAGGGTGTCGTAGCGGTACCTGATCCTGCTCACTTCGGTAACCCTTGGAGCGGAGGCGGGAGCGTCGTCCGGCTCCGGAGAATCCTCCGGCACATCGGCGCAGACCAGCAACCGGCTGCCATCGGGAGACCATGAAAAGTCGGAAACACCGCCGCCGAGTTGGGTAAGCCGGGAGGCTTCACCGCCCCCGGCGCTGATTAGCCACACCTGCCGCTTTCCATCTCCGCCGGGCCGGAGGAACCCAAGGGTGTTGCCGTCCGGAGAGAACTTGGGTGCGCTGTCCTTCGTTCCCTGGGTAAACTCAATGGCCTGCCCCGAATCCAGCGTCATCAGCATGATGCGGGAGCGGCCGTCCATCTCCTTGGCATCGGTCCAGGAGAGAGTGTAGGCCAGGCGTTCACCATCGGGGGAGAGCGCCGGATCCCCCACGTTCTTGAGCTTGTAGATTACGTCGGGAGATATGGGGTTGGTCATAACACTCTACCCTTCCGATTCTCCGTATTTGCCGTCTGGCGGTGGACGATCCGGTCTACGGAGCCCTGGCCGCGGGAGTCCTCTAGCCGCAGGGTCACGTAAGGTATACCAGGTCCGAGGGTCCTGTTCCCCAGTTTGCCCAGCATGGGAGCACGACCCTCGATGTACATCACCATCAACGGCTAAGGCGAGGCTCATTCCCGGGCACGGGGTTTCTCAACTGGACGCCTATAGCTGGAAGGTCTTCTTCCAGATGCCCGGAGAGCCTTCGGCGTGGGTCATCAGGTCGCGCATCCGGGGATTGTCCGGGTTGATGTCCCGCTGGGCCAGCCAGGGCTCCGTATCGGACACACCCTCGTGTTCGAATTCGTATACCACGGCGTACTTGGGCTGGCCGCGCACCGCCCGCCAGCGGCGCCCCCGGATGCAGCCGGGAACCTTTTCGTAATTGGGCACGTAAACGCCGCTGTACCAGCGGTTCCACTCGTCCTCGTTCTCAGGGGAAATATCCATCCTGCCGATCTGGAGGGCCGGGGCCATGCCGCTGCCGGCAATATCATCGGTCAACGCCTGCGGGTGGACCATCTCGTAGATGTTATTGATGAAGTTAGTCCCGATGATGCTGGGGCTGACTCGCGACCCCCATTCGGTGCGGGGCCGGTCCTTGAAGGCGTCGGTCTCGATTACGGCCGGACTCTCCAGTTCGTAGCAGGCCAGGTGCTTCGGCCCGCTTCGGACCGCCTCGTAGCGGGCGGCGTTGAGAATCCCGGGGACCGACAGCAACTCTTTAAGGTGCTCCTCGTTGTACCAGTGGTTGAAGTCGTCCTCTTTGTCCGCTGGGATATCGGCCCAGACCATCATTAGAGCGGTGCCCTTCTTGTTAGCCATAGCTTCCTCCTGTTCGATTCGTAGACTTGATTCCTGGGAGTTACCAGACCACTTTGGCTTCCTGCAAAGCCCTTACTTCTTCCAAAGGTATGCCAAGCAACCCGTGGAAAACTGCGTCGTTGTCCTCACCCAGGGAAGGGGTCCAACCGTCCAGTCGCGCCGGGGTCTCGGTGAATCGCCAGGGAGGCGCAACGCCCCGCTGCCTCCCCTTTTCCGGGTGGGATACCTCCGGGAAGGACTCGCGGGCGGCCAGGTGCGGGTCGGCCATGAGTTGGTCTGCGGAAAGAGACGGGAACGCCGCCACACCCTGGGCTTGGAGCAGGTCCGTAGCTTCCCAGGGAGAACGCTCCCGCGTCCATGCCTCAACCCGCCGGTCGAGGTCATCCCGATGCAGCCAGCGTTGGTAACCGTCGCCGAAGCAAGGCTCCTGCGCCCAAGAGGGGTCTCCCAATGCGCGGCATAGCCCCTGCCATTCGCGGGGGTTCGTGACGGCGATGCTCACCCAGGCGTCATCACCGGCGCAACGATAAACCCCATGGGGAGACGCGGCGCCGTTGCGGTTACCCTGTGGCGCTTGCTCCCGTTGGTTCATGGCGAAGTCCAAGAGCGCCGGGCCAATGAACGCCGTGGCGACGTCCCTGACCGACACGTCCAGATGCAGGCTCCGGTCTTCCGCAACCTCGCCGTGATTAAGGTTAATTGAATCAAGGGAAGGAGACTTCCCGCACAATGCGGCCACCGCGCACAAGGCTCCCATCACCCCGCCGGTGTGGTCCATGGCATGGCGTAATTCAACCGGAGGCCCATCCGGATAACCCGTGAGATGACCCAGGCCGCCCGCCGCGGCGAACATGGGCGCATAGCCCGAATATCCCCGCTCCGGACCAGTCTGCCCGTTGGAGGAGAGAGACACCATCAAAAGGTCTTTCTTGACTTCCCGGAGCCGGTCAAACCCCAGGCCCAGCCGTTCCAGGACCCCCGGCCGGAAGTTCTCCAACACCATGTCGCTGACCCGGACCAATTCGAGCGCGAGCTCCACGGCTCTGGACTCCTTGAGGTTGAGCGTAACGGAAAATTTGTTGGCGTTGACCTGCTCGAAGCTGGAGGGGGGCTTGCCGTACATCGTATGAGGGCGGCGGGTTATGTCCAGCCTCGCGGAGCTTTCGACTTTGATCACCTGCGCCCCCAGTTCGGCCAGCATTAGCCCGGCGAAGGGTCCTGCTGCGTGGACGGAGAAGTCCGCCACTCTGACTCCAGACAACGGCCCTGTCTTATCTCCTGCCATAACCGTCAGACCACCCCCGATCGGGCTAATTCGACTATATCTATTGGCGAGTACCCAAGCTCCCCGTAGACTTCCCGGTTATGCTCCCCCAGAAGCGGAGCACGGCCAGGTTTGTCGAGGACGCCGCCGAACCGGAAGGGTGGCCCGGCATATTCGAAGCGGCCCGCCGATGGATGGTCGACCTCCTCATAGAAACCGCGCTGCCGCTGCTGCTCGCTGTGGAATACCTCTCCCGGCGAGTAGTAGGGGGCGAAGGGGACACCGTGCGCCTGCGCCTCCCGGTACAGCCACTCCTTGGTGTGGGAGCTAGACCACTCTCTTAAGTGGGCGTTTATCTCCGGACCGTACTCTCCGGGGTTTTGGAATTTCTCGGCGGCCGCCCATTCCGGGTAGTCCAGCAGTCTTGCCAGGTCCTCCCACTGGCGGGGTTCCAGGGTCAGAAGCTCCACGTAGCCGTCCTGGGCCGGCAGGGTCCCGCCAACGCGGAAGTAGCGAGAGAAACGGTCTTCCACCACCCCTTCGGCTTCGAGACGCTGAATGGGCACGTAGCCGAGGGAAAGTTGGGCTTCTTGCATCGAACAGTCTACGGCCTGTCCCGGAGCGCCGTTCGACCGGGCGTAAACAGCCGCTACCACGCCCAGCGCGGCGGTAAGTCCACCCTGGTACGACCCCATCTGACTTCCCGCCGCCAACGGAGCGCGGCCGGGGAAAGTGTCAAGCGCGAGACCGTTCGGCAGCAGATAGCCTTCGCCGCCTGCGTGAAACACATTCACATCGTAAGCACGGTATCCGGCATAGGGGCCCCAACTGCCAAAAGGCGTGACCGACGCGACGATTAGGTTGGGATTGGAGTGTCCAAGGGAATCGGCGTCAAGGCCCTCGGCGGATGCGCGGTCAGGCTGCCGGTCATGTACCAAGACGTCTGAAACCGCAGCCAACTCGTGAAGGACTGCGCTCCCGTGTCGATCATCCAGGTTGAGGGTTACACCATTCTTGCCGGTGTTGAGGTAGAGAAACAGTCCGCTGCGTTCGGAATGGGGAACGTCGCCAGGGAAAGGTCCCTGACGCCTGGCAAGGTCGCCGGTGGTGGGCGGCTCCACCTTAACGACTTCCGCGCCAAGGGATGCCAACAGCTTGCCGCAGTACGGCCCGGCGATCATGTCCGCGACTTCCAGTACGCGGAGGCCCGCAAGGGGTTGGTGGGGAGTGGTTGTTGAGTTAGATGTCATATCGGTTCTTGCTGCGGAACCTCCTTTAACCGGCGGGCGTGGCGTACATGAGAAGCGGAAGCGCGCTCTCACCTTCTGGAACCGGTTCAATTTGTTCGGTTACCGGGTTGACTCTGAACCTGCGATTCTCCAGGAACTCGTACCCGACGAGGGGGACCGGAGTGGTGATTACAGTGGCCCCGAATTCTCTGCCCTGGACTTCTCCATCTGCGTGATAGGTCTCCAATTCCACGACGCCGTTTGCCGTCATAAAAGTCAGGCTTCCGTTCCGAAACTGGCGCAGACCCAACTCTGCTATTTCTTCGGCCGGCAACCCAACGTAGACCGACCCGGTGTCGACCAGGAAGCTATACTCCTTGGAACGCCGCGGCCCGTATATTGTGGCTGTTACGAATGTGCGCCCCATATCACGTTACCTCCAGCTACACCGGCAGAATCGGAGGGGTGTTCTCGTCCCTGGGAGCGTCCCGCAGGAAGTGGCCGCTGCCGTCGGTGAACCAGGGAATCCTGGGGTCGCGGGAGGGGAGCATAACCGTCGCGTAACCGGGAGCGGTGACCTCGCCCCGCTGATTTTCGGCCCAGATCTCCAGGTCTACCAGCGGAGCGTCGCCGCTCAGGTACTTGCGGACCACTTTCCCCTTGCACCATTGGGTGTCACCGTAGACGTTAAAGCGGCGGCACTCGACCCGCAACCGTTTCAGGAAGGCATCATCGCCCATCCAGTTGGTCAGCAGCGTGCCCATCCAGGACACTCTCTGCGGCCCGTAATCGTAAGCCCCAGGCACGCCCACGGCCTCGGCTACGGAATCGCGTAGATGGCCGATGCCGGTGTACTCCAGCCCGCCGCCGGCCTCTGGGTTGCGGAAGAAATGGTCCGGGTGCCGCATGGCCTCGCGCAACAGCACGCCGTGGGCGCTGGACCTGCCAGTACCCACCAGGAAGGCGCTAACGTCCTGCAATGACAGGGGACCGCGGACGATGGGGTCGATCTCCTCCCCAACCAGCGTGTCCTCCCAATAGCGCGGTTGTCCGCCCCTGGCGGTCTCGTTCAACACCTGCTGGTCTATGGCTTCCAACTCGTCGGGTTCGTAGTGGTGCCGGCGCGGCACATCAGCGTATTTCCCCCGCTCTCTGGAGGCCCGCCGCTGGTGACGGGTACACCAGCCAACCACCCGGGCCAACATCTCGTCCCGCTGGTTCGTATATATCGTTTCGACATACTGGATGACCAACGTGGCGGAATAACGGCTCTGCTTCTCTTCGACGTCCAGTACCCGTTCCACACAGTTGACCGCGTCTCCGGGACGCAGCGCCCGGAAGAATTCCCAGTCGTTACCGGCGAAGAACCCGTGAACGCCGGGCAAGCCCCACCGAGTGCGGCCCGACCAGTGGCGCATGTACGGAGCGCAGGGATGACCGATGACCGAACCGTACTTGGAATAGGATGCGTATTCCAGGTCCCGGAACAGTGGGTTGGCATCACCGATCCCGTTGACGAAGTTAATCAGCGCCCCCAGGGAGGCGTCGCGGGTGAACTGCTCCGTCCGCAGCCGCATCCCGATCATGGCCTTAGCCCTGTCGATGGCCTCTTGGGAGATCTCCTCAACCTCGGGAAGGGTCTCAGTTACCTGCTGCTGTTGGTCCTGCTGTGTCATGGGCATTGACCTCACTGACTGTTGGTGACCGACCCCTGAATGACGTCTGTGACAAACACAAGGATCAGAAACCATATCTCCAATCCAAGATGGACGAGTGGTCCATCAGCTAACTGTCTGCCCGTCACGTAATCGGTCTGACTCAGGATTCGCGCCACGCTTCCAAACATAGCAACATAATTGCCGATCACTACCCCAACGCAAGCTAACTTAGCGACGGCCAACAAAACGGAATTGTCTAGAGGGACGTTTGACCAGAAGTCGAAAAAGACAAAGCCAATTTCGAATTCGACTTGAAACAGCCCTACACCAAGAGCAGCAGTCCCAATTGTAAGAATTCCGAGAGCTTGATTCTGCCGGTTGGCGTTAATCTCCACGAATCCGACTCTCCATGACCAAACCGGGCCTGTCAATTATTACGGTTCTTGCTAGATCTTAGGAATACGACGCCTAGTACCAATAAGAACAAGCTGACTAGCAGAGGTAGCAGCATGAGTCCTAAGCTGATGTTTCCCAGATTCGGACTCAGAGCCGCAGTCCAGATGATTACCAAAGTCAGGACACCGTATACTACCAAGCTGATTAGGCCAATCCCCTCATTTCTTTGACCCGTGTTGTTTTTTCGGTGAACTAACTTGCCCAGGACGTTCATGTTCGCCCCCAAGATATCTCCCATTCCAAAAATGGGCTCAGTTGCGGGACTCGCGTTCTCCGTCGATTGCCATCACATACCGTCACGGCATTGTGCTTACGTTACCAGAGGACCTGCGCTTCTTCCAAGTGCCTGATCTCCTCCTCAGTCATGCCCAAGACACCGCCGAAAATCTGTTGGTTATGCTGCCCCAACGTCGGAGCGTGGCCGCGTATTTCCGGCGGTGTCTTCTCCAGGTTCCACATCAGGTTGAATATCGGCTCCACTCCCAAGGCCGGGTGTTCGATCTCCTGGTACAGCCCCCTTTCCCGGTTGTGACGGTCGTACAGCCGTTCCTCGGCGTCCATCACGGGAATGGCCGCTACTCCATGGGACTGCAATAGCTCGGTGATCTCCCAGGCATCCCGCTGGAGGGTCCACCGAGACATGTGCTCGTCCAACTCCTGCCGGTGCCGGTGCCTCTGGTAGCGGCTGGCAAACCGGTCTTCGGTTGTCCAATCCGGCGTCCCCATCGCCGTCACCAGGCCGAGCCACTCTTCATCGTTTGCCACGGCGATTGAGACCCACCGGTCTTCGCCCTGGCAGGGGTAGTTTCCGTAGGGTGCCATCGTCGGGTCGTAGTTTCCCATCGGAGCAAGCACCCGGCCCGTCGCCTCGTACTCCATCAGGCCCGCCCCCATGGTGGCTACGGTAGCGCGGAGCATGGAAAGGTCCACATACTGCCCCCGCCCGGTCTTGCGGCGCTGGTGAAGGGCCGCCACCGTGGCGAACACAGCATGAAGCGCGCCGCTGATGTCGGCGTATGCGTGCTTGAGGCCCAGGGGCCGTTCCCCCTCATAGCCCAGAGTGCTGTCGAGTCCCGCCATCGCACCGATCGACGGCGCGTAGGCCCGTAGGTCGCGCAGCGGCCCCGTCTGTCCGTGGGAGGAGATGGAGACCATGACAATGTCTTCTTTGATGCCCTTTAGCTCCCTGTAGCCCAGCCCTAGGCGCTCCATCACCCCAGGGGAAAAGTTCTCCAGCACCACGTCGCTGTGGGCAACCAGCCTGCGTGCCAGGTCGACCGCCTCCGGGTGGTTGGTGTTTAACGTGACGCTGAGCTTGCCCCGGTTCACATTGTGGAACATGGGGTGCTGTTCCGGGTCCCGCTCCGTGCCGATTATCGGCCTGCCCTGGCGCATGTAGTCCAGCCGTTGGCGGGTCTCCACCTTAATGACCTCGGCCCCCATGTCAGCCAGCACCATGCCCGGGATGGCCCCGGCCAACACCCAGCCAAAGTCCAATACGCGGTACCCGGCAAGTGGTCCTCTATTTTTGGGCTGATCTTGCAAAAGTCCTCATTATTGGACAGAGAGAGATGGGGTCACATGGGGCTTAGATGATACCCGTCTGGTACAGGGCAACCAGTTGCTCGCGGGTGAATCCCAACTCGCCGGTGTAGACCTCTTCGTTGTGCTGCCCGAGATACGGCGCCGGAGCAGGCGAAACGGACTCTACGCCGGGCAGGGCGAAGGGCGTCCCTGGATAAGACATCGGGCCGGTATCCTCCCGGTATATCTCCTGAAACCAGCCGGCCAGGCTGGGGTCGTTTCGCACCTCGTCGAATCCCCGCACCGGACCCAGGGGAATGCGGTGCTCCATGGCCAGTTCCAGAAGCTCCGCCTTGGTGTGCAGGAGCAGCCACTCCTCCATGTAGCCGTCAATCTCGTCGGCATACTCGTTGTTCATCACCGTGCGGTTGGTAAACCGGGGGTCTCTGGACCACTCTGGATTCCCCATGAGATCCAATAACTTGCGCCACTGACGGCCTTCAGGCGAACCCGCGAAGATATAACCGTCTTTGCACCGTAGTATGCAGTTTGGGTAGGGGAAGTCCATGGAATGGTGCCCGGTGCGGCGGGTCATACGCCACTCATAGACTGCCATCAACGCTTCGGGACCATTGTACACGCCAGACATAGTCTCGACCTCGGCGATGTCGATGTGCTGTCCAGTTGTAACGGCCGTATCCCTGGCGAGTAGGGCCATCAAGACCGAGGACGCCGCGGCCATACCGGCGAAATAGCCGACCTGGGCGGTCCCAAACGTGAGTGGGGGGCGGGCGGCAGACCCCAATCCCTGGCAAATGCCTCCTGCCGCGGCCAGGTTGATATCGTATGCCTTGTAATACCTGTAGGGGCCGGTGAGACCGAAGGGTGTGATCGAGGCCATCACGAGGCCGGGATTGTTTGAGCCCAACGACTCGTAGGCCAGACCCACGCGGTCCATCTCCCTGGGGTGCAGGTTGTGGACAAGAACGTCGGACCGGGCCGCCAAATCCGCAAGGATTCCCTGCCCCGTTGGAGTGGCCAGGTCCAGCGTAAGGCCCCTCTTGTTGGAGTTTAAATAGAGGAACAGGCCGCTGCGCTCTTGATGGGGGTCATCGTTTAGGAACGGGCCGTAGTTCCGTGAGCTGTCCCCGGTGACAGGAGGCTCAATCTTGGTAACCTGAGCCCCCATGTCCGCCAGCAGCTTGCCGCAATAGGGCGCCGAGATAGCACTGCCTATCTCCAGGACTTTGACGTCTCCCAGCAGACCGTAGGTCATGGCAAATAGCCCGGCAGTAGCGCAATAATCATTCCAGCAGCTCTTCCCGGAACCGCATCAGAGTCTCGGCAGACAGGCCGTGGGCCAGTAAGTACCCTTCCGCCCCTCCCCAGCCCTCGTTCAGGCCGGTCAGCGCCCGTTCCATCGCTTTGGGTTGAGCTTCGAACGCGGTCAGGGGCCGGTCCTCATTCCCGGGACGTTGCTGTAGCCTCGGCCCCAGGGAACCAATAATCTGGTTGGTGAGGCAGTAGTCGGCCATAATCTGTTTGTCGTCCACTCCCAGCAGACCAAGGACTATGGCCGAGAGCACGCCCGTCCGGTCCTTGCCGGCGGTGCAGTGGAATACGGCGGGCAGGCTGGATTCCCCAGCCAGAGCATTTAGCGAATCGGCAACCCGATGCCCAGCTTTAAAGATGATCCAGGTGTATATCTCCGTGAGCCTTGCCACGGAGTCTACTCCGGCTGCAGGGTGCGTAACATCTTGCCCCTCCACGTAAGGCACATTATGGTACCCCACCGTGGAAGCGCCGGGAGGCCATCGGCCTGCGCCATCGGCCTCGTCGGGGTTGCGCAGGTCAATAACCGTGGTCACCCGCAACGAAGACTGTACGTAGGCCATGTCTTTGGGCGTCATGTGGTGAAGCGCGTCCGACCGGAACAACTTCCCGTGCCTGACCGTGCGCCCCTCGCGGGTCCGGTACCCGCCCAGGTCTCGGAAGTTGAAACAGCCCTGCAGAGGAATGAACCGTCCTGCGCTTCCGGTCACCATCTCCTCCCCGGCCCCGAATCATGCATACTTCGGCCCCTCCGGCCCTCTGGAAGTGGCCTCATTATAGCATCGGGGGCACAACCGGGCGTGCTCGCGGGCAGTGTTCCGCAGTGTTCCGCTGTATTCCTCTGGTCTCCGAACAGGCCGGCCGTCATGCCCGCGTTTGCTCGGTTTAGGGCGATATGACGATATATGGTACAATCCACTCATCCCGGAATTCAGACTATTCCCTTTAATGAGGTGGCTGTAATGGCCCAGAATGTTGTTTTATCCAACACCGAGTACAATGTTGTTGGTACACGCCCGATCAGGCACGACGGCACCGACAAGGTCACGGGAAGAGCCAAGTACGGCGGAGACTTCCAGGCTTCGGGCCTGTTGCACGGCAAGGTGCTGCGGAGCCCTCACGCCCACGCCAGGATCAAGTCCATCGACACGAGCAAGGCCCTGGCATACCCGGGCGTCAAGGCGGTCATCACCGGCCAGGATATGCCCGCGGCCCAGAAAGAGGACGTGGACCGGAACACAAGGTTCGCCAGCGAGAACATTCTCGCCAACGCCAAGGCGCTCTACCGGGGCCATGCCATTGCAGCCGTCGCAGCCACCAGTTCGCACATCGCCGAGATTGCGGCTTCGCTGATCGAGGTGGAGTACGAGGTCTTGACCCCGGCCATGGAAGTCCGGGAGGCGATGAAAGAAGATGCTCCCCTGGTCCACGAGGACATGACCACCACTGAGTTGGGCGAGGACACCGGCAAGCCCAGCAACATCGTCTCCCATTTCCGGCACGAGATGGGCGACCTTGACAAGGGTTTTGCCGAAGCCGACGTAGTAGTCGAGCGGGAGTTCAACACCGCCACGGTCCACCAGGGATACATCGAGCCCCACAACGGCGCTGCCATGTGGAACGCGGACGGTCAGTTGACGATTTGGACCAGCACTCAGGGCGCATTCTCCGTGCGCGAGGCCATTGCCGGCGCCCTGGAGCTCCCCGTTTCCCAGGTCAAGGTGGTCCCCATGGAGATCGGCGGCGGATTCGGAGGAAAGATTCCCATCTACCTGGAGCCCCTGGCCGCGCTGCTGTCCAAAAAGACCAGCCATCCCGTCAAGATGCTGATGAGCAGGGCCGAGGTCTTTGAGAGCACCGGCCCCACCTCCGGCTCATACGTCAAGGTAAAGATGGGCGCGAAGAACGACGGCACGCTGACCGCCGCCGAAGCGTACCTGGCCTTCGACGCCGGCGCGTACCCCGGCTCGGCGGTACCCATGGGGTCCCAGTGTATATTCGCCCCCTACGTTATCGAAAATATGCGCGTTGACGGCTTCGACGTGGTGGTCAACAAGCCCAAGACCGCCGCCTACCGGGCCCCCGGCGCCCCCATCGCCGCTTTCGCAGGTGAGGCGGTGGTGGACGAAATTGCGCGTAAGCTGGGTATTGACCCGGTGGAGTTTAGGCTGCTCAACGCTTCCAAAGAGGGCACCAGGCGGGTGGACGGACCCGTGTTCCCGCGCATAGGCAACATCGAGTGTCTTGAAGCTGCCCGCGACACGGACCACTACAAGTCCAAGCTCGAGGGGCCCAACCGCGGCCGGGGCGTGGCCTCCGGCTTCTGGTTCAACATCGGGTTGGCGTCCAGCGCCTCCATCGCCGTCAACTCCGACGGTACGATAACGCTGGTTGAGGGTTCCACCGACATCGGCGGCACCCGCGCCTCCATTGCCATGCAGGCCGCGGAAGTCCTCGGCATTGCCGCCGAAGACGTACACCCCAGCGTTGGCGACACCGACTCAGTGGGCTACACATTCCTCACCGGGGGTAGCCGCACCACATTCGCCACCGGTTGGGCTGCTTACGAATGTGCCCAGGAAATCAAGACCAAGATGATTGACCGGGCTGCCACGATCTGGGAAGTCGACAAGAACGACGTTGACTTGGTGGACGGCGTGTTCCAGCACAGGTCAGACCCGGACCTGAAGATCACCTTCAAGGAACTGGCGGGACGGCTCGCAGGCTCCGGCGGCCCCATCTCCAGCCAGGTTAGCGTAGACCCCAGGGGCGCGGGCGGCGCTTTCGCCACCCATGTCGTGGACGTTGAGGTCGACCCTGAAACCGGCAAGGTCACAATCTTGGACTACACTGCGGTCCAGGACGCGGGGAAGGCAATCCATCCCAGCTACGTGGAAGGACAGATCCAGGGCGGAGTCGTCCAGGGCATCGGTTGGGCGCTGAACGAAGAGTACTTCTTCAACCAAGAAGGTACGATGGCCAACTCCAGCTTCCTCGACTACCGGATGCCCACCAGCTTGGATCTGCCCATGATCGGCACGGTAATCGTCGAGGTGGCCAATCCCGGCCACCCCTACGGGGTGCGCGGCGTGGGTGAGGTGCCGATAGTGCCTCCGATGGCCGCTATAGCCAACGCCATCAACGACTCTGTGGGTGTGCGGATGCAGCAATTGCCCATGACTCCAGGCGCGGTGTTGGAAGCCATATTGGCGAAAGACGGCCAGCCAGCCAACAGCTAGGCAGGACTTTAGCGAAGGCCAGGCACGTCAAGCGGTGCCTGGCCTTTTGTATGCCCAAAATCAAGGAGGGGTGCCTACCAGATTCATTCAGGAGGAACGTGCGCTATGGCCAGAGTACCATTCGCGACAAGGGATAACATGACCCCGGAAGGCCAGAAAGTTTGGGACGAGATCGAGAACAGCCGTGGCGGTGTGGCCCGCAACTACGCCGCGCTGCTGAACAACCCCGGGGCCGCGGGAAGTCTGGCGGGGCTGGGCGGTTACGCCCGGTTTGAGACGCCGCTGGACCCTCGCATCAAGGCATTGGCAGTCCTGGCCGCCGCGAGAGAGGCTCACGGCCATTACGTCTGGACGGTCAACCAGCGTGCGGCCAAGGAAGCCGGCATCAGCGATGACATCGTGGCCGCGATCCACGAGTTTCGAGCGCCTGTGGGGTTTGCGCCGGAAGACGCCAACGTAGTCCAGTTCGTCCTGGAATTGCTGCGCCAGCACCGGGTCTCCGACGCCACCTTCAACGCGCTGCGCTCCCAGATCGGAGACGCCGGAGTCGTAGACGTCCTGGTAGTTAGTGGCTACTACCACACCCTGGCCCACGCCCTACAAGCCCTGGAAGTGGAGTTGCCGGAGGGTACCGAGTCCGCCCTAAGCTACCAGACCGGCGGCGCGCCGGGGGCTTAGGAGCGGCAGGCCAGGGCCACGGCGGGCAAAAAAGGAGCGGCCGGCCCCAAAAGGGAGGAGCCGCTGAAGGAGCGGCACACTACCGGTCGCTGAGGGTTCAATAATAATCCCCGGCAACTCCCCAGGTCAACCGTCAGGATGTAGGGTAACTGTTCAGACTTGGTGAGGCGAATATGCTAATCTTCTCGTTGAGCGGAAAACGCTGGCGTCCGGGGCGCGATTGTGGCATAAGAGAACTATGGAAACGGAAGTGGACTTGAACCAGGCGAGCCGGGAGACGCTGCTGGAGATTATCGCGGAACTGCGCCAGCGGGTCGAGAGTCTGGAGGCCCGGCTGTCCGGCGGCGGCGGGCCGGGGGCCAGGATGCCGGGGCACAAACCGGCCGCCAGGCGCAAGGAGGCGGCGGAGGAAGAAAAGAAGCCCCGCAGGAAGCGTCCCCACGGCTTTGCCCGGCCGCGGATGGAACCCGCAGCGCAAGTGACCCACGCCCCGGAGTTTTGCCCCGAATGCCATACTACCCTGAGCGGGGGTTGGGCGCAGCGGACCCGGGAGGTCATCGAACTTCCGGCGTCTCCTGCCGAAGTTACAGAGCATGTCTTCATAGCCCGGACGTGTCCGCTGTGCCGGAAACGGCGGTTGCCCCAGGACCCTCTGAAAGGTCTGGCCGCGGGCCGTCAACGCCTGGGAGCCAACCCCGTATCCAGTACGGGGCAGGCTCTGGTGAGTCTGATCGCGACCCTGCGGGAAGAGGGACGGCTGCCCATAAGGACAATCCAATGGTATCTGCGAACGTTTCATCAGTTGAAACTGAGCGTTGGGGCCATCGTCCGGGCCGTCCACCAAGTTGCCCGGCAGGGAGGGCCGGAAGTGGGCGAGGTCCTGGAGTGCATCCGGTCCAGCCCGGTGGTCCACGCCGATGAGACGGGTTGGCGGGAGAACGGGAGAAACGGCTACGTTTGGACCCCCGGTCCGGGCCGGGGGCAGGCTTTTCAGCACTCCCACGGAGCGGTTCTTCCTGCGCCGGGGCCGGGGCAAGGAGGTGGTGGACGAGGTCCTGGGCGAGTCCTTCGGCGGGATTCTGGTGAGCGATTTCTACGCCTCCTACGATCACTACCCCGGATTGAAACAGAGGTGTTGGGCCCATCTGCTGCGGGACATCCACAAGCTGAAGGTCTTGTACCCGGAAGACGGCAGGCTGACCTAGTGGGCATTGGGGGTGCAACGGCTTTACGCCAAGGCCAGGGCTTGGGCATCGGCCGGAGGGCGTCCGCCGTCCCGGGGGCAACTGGCGCTGGAAGAGCGGCTGCTGGCGCTGTGCCGTCCATTCATGGAAGACCCATTGGCGGTGCAAGCCAAGCTCTGCCGGCGGATTGAGCGTCACATCAAGAGCCTGCCCCGTACTTGATACGGGGAATTGTTTGTCTTCGTGTCTCACCCGGAGACGCCTTCGGACAATAACGCTGCGGAACGCAGTCTTCGCCACCTGGTGGTCAGCCGGAAAATCAGCGGCGGGACCCGTTCGGATGAGGGAACCGGTAGCAAAATGACCTTGGCGTCCCTCTTCGGCACCTGGCGGGCCAGGGGCCTAAACCCCTTCCTGGAAACCCGCAGGTTGCTCATTTCCCCTCAAGTCTGAACACTTACGATGTAGGGGCCAGGGTCTTTCGATTCTCAATGTAGTAACTTGGCGTCGTTCCGGCCCCCGTATCCAGTCAGGGGCAGGCTTTGAGCCGGAACCCAGGTACCCTCGCTTACAAGCACGTTCAGATACCTGAGCATTTCTGGGTTCCAGCGAGAGCTGGAACGACGATTGTGCCGGTTTCGGTCATAATCGAAAACTGGAGAATTATCGTAGACGGCGTGGCCGCAACCCTTTGACCCTACCCCGCCGTCACGCACGTAATAGTCTTCAGCACACCGGGAATGCCCTGAACCAGGCCGGTCACCAGGTCGGCTACGGCGGCCATGTTCGGGGCCTCGATTAGGGCGATTACGTCGAAGGGTCCGGTCACGATGTCGGCGGACTTCACACCGTCCAGCAGCCGCAGTGACCGGACGGTTTCAGTGGTCCGCCCTACCTGGACCTCGATCAGAATGTAGGCGCTGGTGCCCACAACCTATTCCAATGACCGGAAACTAATCGGGAATGCAAGCGGTGGACGTCACTTCCACCAGGTTGTCCGCCGCGCCGAACTGGACGATGATTGCCGTTCGCGCCGGGCGGTCTTCCTTGAAGTATTCGCCGTAGACCTCGTTGAACCCTTCAAGGTCCTCCGCCTTGGTAACGTAGCAGGTGTTGGTCAGCACGTTGTCCAAGGACGTCCCCGCGGCTTCCAAGATCAGCTTGATCCGGTCTAACGTGAACCGTGTCTGCTCCCGAATGTCCTTGCCCACCTCACCTGTAGTGGGGTGACGCCCGGTGCAACCCTGCACGTAGACCAGGTTGCCAAAGCGGGTGGCCTGGGATAAGAGCCCGCGTCCGGGGGCTAGTTTATCGCTGCTGACAATCTCTTTTCGCGGCATGGCGCATCCCCCTCTTATCGCATCGGAGCCCTCGGCAGCTTGCTCCGGCAGGTCTCCAATGCAAGTCTGATTTCGTTCCTGAGCCAGTCACATTATAGACATGGCCTCTATAGTGTCAATCGGCCGGTCAGTACGGGAGCACTCACTAATCAGAGGGGATTGCCGCCGCTTTCCCTTGCAATGTAGACGGAATGTCGGCGGAATATCGAGACGGCGGGACGTATTGGCCTTCCCTTCGCGGGATGCCCAGGACGATTGCAAATTGAGGAGAGGGAGGTGTAGAAATAGACAGGAAAGGGAAATGGGATGATGGGGGGTGTGGCGATGGTCGTGGAATCACTTTTCGGGCGCCTGGAAGAGATACCGGACCCTAGGGTCTGTGGACAATCAGCCTCTATCCATGAATAATATCATGATAATGGAGGTTTTATGGCACGTGCAATGCTGACCGACCATCAATGGGACCTCATCGCCCCCTTGCTCTCGGGAAAGGCCGGTTCCCCAGGACGTAGCGGCCAAGACAACCGGAAGACGCTCGAAGGCATTCTATGGGTAATGCGGACCGGCTGTCCTTGGCGCGATATGCCCGACACCTACGGCCATTGGAATACCGTCCATCGCCGCTTCCGCCGCTGGGCCAAGAACGGGGTCTTCGACCGCATCTTTGAAGCCGCCAACGGCGACCCCGACCTTCGGAGCGTCATGGTAGACGGGAGTTTTGTCAAAGTCCACCAACATGCTACAGGCGCCCCAAAAGAGGTTGCCCGCCTGATGAATCGGCAACAAGACAGTCCATCGGCCGGAGTCGAGGCGGGCTGAATACGAAGTTAATGGCATTGGTGGACAGGACCGGACGACTGGTCAGGTTCACCATAAAACCAGGGAACGCCGCTGAGAACAAGGAGCTGTCAACTCTTCTCAACGGCGTCCAGACGGATGAACTAATAGCAGACAAAGCCTACGATACAAACCCCATCCGCTTGTCGCTCACCACGGACGGGATTATAGCAACTATCCCTCCCAAATCAAACCGGAAGGTCCAGTACGAGTACGATAAGGAGAGTTATAAGACCCGGCACAGGGTGGAGAATTACTTTGCCCGTTTGAAGCAGTTCCGGGGAATCGCAACCCGCTACTGCAAGCTAGGGGAAAGCTTCGAAGCGTTTATCAGCCTGGCGGACTGGTTTCTGGAGACGAAGGAGATTCGGCCGAGGGGGATTCCGGCCTGGGGAGGATAAAGGGGATAATCTACCGGATATAGTAGCCAACAAGATTGACAGCTACATTATATGGGCTGATAATCTTACCAAATAGAAAACCCCAGCGTGGCAACGCCAGGGCCTTCAGGGAAGCTAACTTGTCTCCGCAACAAGAACAGGTTACCTCTCCCAAATAGGCTCTGTCAATAGGCCCCGCTGGAGTTTCTTCCAACGGGGCCTATTTTCATGGGACCGCCACTGGCGGGAGTTCCCAAAGGCTGCCACAGCCGTGTGCGATTGTACACGGAAGCCTGGGGAACTGCCATAGGTTTAGTCGAGCGTAACTGTTCAGACTGGCCTAAATCTGATGAGCCAGATAGACTACGAGCATGAAACTGCCTGTGAATTTAGCCGGGGCTTCCCGGGAGGAATTGATTGAGATAATCGGTCAACTCATCAGCTTAATCGAGGCCCAGGAAGCCCGGATTGCAGAGTTGGAAGGCCAACAGAGGCCGCTGGATGCCGGACTGAAGGAGAGGAAGCCACCTTCTTGGGCCAAGGCCAACCGGCCAGCCCGCTCCAAGAAAGAACGCAAGAAGCGTACCCACGGGTTTGTCCGGCGTCGGGAGGAGCCGACCCATAGGGTAGAGCACGCCACGGCCAGTTGTCCCGGTTGCCGGGTCCCTCTGGCCGGCGGGAGGGTGCGCCGGCGCCGCCAGATTATAACCATACCCCGGGTGCGGGCGCGGGTAACTGAGCACGTGGTGTTGGAACGCACTTGCCGGAAGTGCGGGCAGCGGTGGTCCCCGGAACCGGATTGGAGCGCCCTCGCGGTAGGGCGGCAACGGGTGGGAATCTCAGTCCAGCAGGAAGTATGCGTGCTCCGGGAGGAGTGCCGGCTTCCCTATGGGGTGATTCAACGCTACCTGAAGTGGCGCTACAGACTGGGCCTTAGCGTGGGGGAACTGGTGGCCTTGGTGCGTGGAGTGGCCAGGCTAGGCCAGGAGGAGTACAACCAGCTACAGCAAGAGATTCGAGCCAGTCCGGTGGTGTATGGGGACGAGACAGGCTGGCGGGAAGATGGCCGCAACGGGTATCTCTGGAGCTTCAGCAATCCGGAAGTACGTTACTTCCTCCGCCGGGCCAGCCGGGGAAGGCAAGTGGTTGCGGAGGTGTTGGGGGATGAGTTTGACGGGGTGCTGGTCAGTGACTTCTACGGCGCTTACAACGTGCATCAAGGGCTGCATCAGAGATGTTGGACCCATCTCCTGCGGGACATCCACCAACTGAAGGAGCGATACCCTCAACACCAAGGACTGGCCGAATGGGCCCACCAGGTGCGGGAGGTGTATGACCAGGCGCAGGCATATCCCGGCCCTGACCCGGGCCTGCCGGAAACGGTGCAGCGGGCCCAGCGGGTAAAGCTGCAACAGCAGCGCCGGAAGCGGCTATGGTCCATCTGCAAGCCTTACCTGGACGGCGATGCGCCCATGAGGGTGCTGTGCCAGCGGGTGGACGCTTCTTGCCGGAGTTGTTCGCTTTCGTCGCCGATCCCCGGGTGAGCGCGGACAACAACGCGGCGGAGCGCAGCCTGCGCCCAACGGTGGTGAGCCGGAAGATCAGCGGCGGGACCCGTTCGGAGCAGGGAAGCGAAACCAAGAGTATCCTCGCTTCCTTGTTCGGCACATGGCGCTTGCGAGGCTGCAACCCCTACCATGCCCTGAACTCCATCCTCTCCCAACCCCAACTCGCCCCAGTCTGAACAGTTACAGTCGAGCCGCCCGACGGTGAGATCATCTGAAGGTGATACTCATGGGTAAGATCATCGTAAAGACCCGTGTGGTTCGCCGGGTCAAGGTCCGAGTGACCTCCAGCCGGCCACCTCGTCAGCCCGTTATTCGCCAGACCGTGCGGGTCTCCGTGCGGCGGCGCTAGCCTCTCAGGACCCACAGCAATGACCACGGCCCGGAGTAGACTACTCCGGGCCGTGGTCATTGCTGCTCCTCTCCGCCGGTATAGTCCATTTGCTCTCTACTTACTGTTGCAGTAATTGACCAGTTCCTCGCCTGATGCGAACATAGTCATGGACGCTGCAATCGTCGTGGACCTCATGTCCGCACCCATGCCCATTGACATGTAATCCCAACCGGCATTGCGTAGGGCCTGACAAGCGCGGCGAATCTCCGCATCTGTGGGACGCGGACCCATCATCCCCACATTGTCCTTGACGCTCTCGTCTATACTGCCGAAGCCACTGAACGTTGGCAGGATGTAGTCACGAGAGTCCAAATCATCGCTGACATCGCTAATAGCGGCTCCAAAAGCGGCTAGCCAGACAATGACTACCACCAACGCGACAACATTGGTTGCCATGCCGGTAATGGACATTCCGGTTCCCTGTCCAGTCTTCCGGTTCCTGAAGAACCCAATGGCGGCAAGCGGCAGTCCTACCGCAATACAGGGAAAGGCTATGAACGCACCTACAACCGGGATGAATCCGAAGATTAACGCCACAATGCCGAGGACCATTCCTGTGATACCCATTGGGGAACCCCCTTACAAGTAGGATTTGGCTACTTGCCACAGTCGCCTGGTCCAGTGCGTAAGCCTCGCAAGGGGGCACGAGGCCAAACCCCCTATCGGGCTTACGCAATACCTTCGACTATGAGAGGTTGAACTGTTCAGGGACTGTGGCGCGTCAACTATACCCCTTTGATTTCTGATTGTCCACAGACCCTAGGAAGGCCCGGGGAGTAAGGCACCCGTTTCAGGCGATATTGCGTTTGACCTTGTTGGCTTTGGTCAGCGATCAGACCACCTTGGCTCACATAGCGCTGTTCGGGGAGATGCACTGGGCGAAACTGAAGGACCCTCTGGGCTTTGTCCGGGACCCGGGCTTCCCACGCAACCACCATTTCCCGTACTCTGGCGGGAGTCCCCTATGAACAGTTGCAGAGGGCCTTGATGTCCTGGATGGAGGGGGTTGGTGGCAGCGCAGCCGGCAGGGTCTCTCTTGAGCGGCCTCGGTGGATGGGAAGTGGGCCAAACAATCGGAAGACGCTGCGGGGAATCCTCTGGGGATGGTGAATGTGCTGGCCCATGACCTGAAGATATGCCTGGCCCAGTGGCCGATGACGGAGAAGCGGTACGAACCGAGGGTCTTACAGGCCCAACTGGGTCAATTGTTTGAGCGCTATCCTAGCTTGCAACTGCTCACCATGGACGCCCTGTATGCGGAACGGGACCTTTGCCAAGCGATTGTAAGTCACGGCCGGGACTACCTGGTGCGAGTCAAAGGGAACCAGCCCACGGTCCTGGCCGCCTTGTCGGAACGGTTTGCCGAGGACCAACTGGGGGAACCCCAAGCGGAGACCGTAAAAAAAAGCGGGTAGAATTGAGATACGGCGGCTTTGGTCCGATGCCCAGTTAGGATGCTACATCCGGGAGGAATTGGGTTTCCCGGGGCGCGCCAAGGCGCCATGGTGGAGAAGGTGAGAGTGGAGATAGCCACCGGCGAAGTATCCACGGAACGCTGGTATCTGTTGACCAGCCTGCCTCCCGGCCAAGGCAACCCAGGGGAACTGCTCCGGCAGTTCCGCAATCACTGGAGCATTGAGAACAGCCAACATCATGTGAAGGACCGCAGTTGGGACGAAGACCTCCACACGTTACGCCGTCCCGGGTTGGGCGAAGTATTCGCCGCACTGGTGAACGCCGGGCTGAACGTGCTGCGTCTGGAGGGATGGTTCCCTCCCCGGATGTCCATGCCACTGCGAGCCAAGACCTGTGCCTTCCGTCCGGAACAGGCTATCGCTCGTCTCTCCGGCCAGCTAACTTGACTTTGCAATCGTCCTGTACTCTACCCCTCCCCGCCTTATATGCAATGGCCCTGGCAACGCAGAAAAATACCCCCACATCGGTAGCAGCTGATGTGGGGGTATTCCGTTTCGGACGGACCGGGCCTGTCGAGGACAGTCACGGCCGTGAACGCGGCACTGGCAGGACGACCTCACTAGGGAAGAAGTGCGGGACCAAGAGCATCGTCGCGGCCAGGGCGATCCCCAATAAAACCAGGCCACCCCCTAGCCACACGGAGCCTCTCAAGGATCCCACCAGCAGCCCCGCAACGATCAATGATCCTACGACGGTCATCCAGAGCAAAGCCTCCATTCTACTTCCTTACCTGCTGCCCCGCGTCGCCTATTGGTACCCCAGAAACACCCCGAACAGGACGCACTCGAGATCGCTGCCCACCACCGGCAGGCTGGCCCCCGCTGTAGTCGCCATCCATCGCCTGGGGCATATTCTGGTACCCGTGGGCCACGGCCTCGGAGATGACCGAGTGCCCGAAGGGACCAACAAGTGTGTGGATATACTCGCCTTCGATCTCCGAGTACATGTAGGTTGTACTGGTAACGTTGTAGCCATTCAGCGTGCAACTGGCTACATAGTAGTAGTACGGCGGTTGCGGGTCGTGTTTCCCCCAACAACTCCCGCCGCCTAAGCCGATGTCGCCGTCGTACAGCGGCCCGCCCCCGGTGATGTTGGCGGTCTTGAACGTGAACGACGCCTTGGTCTTGGTCAGGTCGTCTATCGAATTGACTCCCACGACCTTGCCGTAGTCCTCGATCCTCCATTTCCACCCGGCGGTGGCCTAAGCCAAGTCTCCGAGGGTGCGATCAGAGTAACCGCTCACATTTTCGGGCTCAGACGGTAGTGGAGTCTCGTTCATCTCCAACACCTTTATCTTGAAGTCGCAGGTATTATCCTCCGGTCCTACCCTGACCCTGCTCACGTCGCCCCGCATCTTGATGGAGATCGGGGGAAACACGCACTCCTTATCGGCGTCCCCCCGGTAAATCACGTCACCCTCCTTGAGAGGCCCCTCCACCTCCGTACCGTCGATGGTGATGCGGACGCTATTAGTCGCCAAGTCGCCGCCGCCTCCTCCCTCCCCGCTTGTCGCTAACACTACCGCCGGTATCAGCAACATCAGGGCCAGTATTATCGGTGCGTATGCGAGTTTGTAACCCACGAGAGCCACCTCCTTTAGTTGGAAGCCTGCGTAGCAGTATCGGCACTCTCTTGGCGGCGCGGTAGTGGGGTTGTAACTACTTCTGTGGGTATTATTCCCTACGGCTTGAAGCGGCTCCAGGGACCTCGCCATGTAGCTTAGACTTGGTCTTACCCATACCCTCTATACCTTCTAGTGCGGTGTAACTGAAGTTCATTGTAATAGTATTCGCGATGAGGTATCCTCCGGGTTAGCAGCCCAGAGGAGGATGACCATGGCAATCGGACGACCAATGCCGCCGCTAATTTTGGATGACGTGGAGCGTGAAACCTTGGAACGGTGGGTTCGTCGTCCGAAAACGGCGCAAGCTTTGGCGCTGCGGGCCAGAATGATTTTGGGCTGTGCCGAAGGCCGCAGCAATACCACGGTGGGCACCGACCTGGGAGTGTCCGATGAGACGGTGGGGAAGTGGGGTTCTCGCTTCCTGGAACGGAGGCTGGACGGACTGCCGGACGAACCGCGCAGCGGACGGCCTCGAGCGGTTACCGATGACGACGTGGAGCGTGTTATTACGCTGACGCTGGAGACCGCGCCCCGGGACGCGACCCATTGGAGCACCCGGTCCATGGCCCAGCGCAGCGGGCTGAGCCACAACACGGTCAGCCGCATCTGGCGGGCCTTCGGATTGCAGCCCCACCGCACGGAGACCTTCAAGTTGTCGTCGGACCCCTTCTTCATCGAGAAGGTCAGGGACGTTGTAGGGCTATACCTGAATCCACCGGATCGGGCGTTGGTCCTGTGCGTGGACGAGAAGTCCCAGATCCAGGCGTTGGATCGCACCCGTCCGCTATTGCCCATGCGCCCGGGACAAGTGGAACGGCGCACCCATGATTACCTGCGTCACGGCGCCACTTCGCTGTTCGCCGCCTTAGACACCAGGACCGGCAAGGTGATTGGTCGTTGCCACCAACGGCGCCGGGCCGTGGAGTTCCGCAAATTCCTCGATACCATCGAGGCCGAGGTGCCCGCCGACCTCGACGTCCACCTGATCGCGGACAACTACGCCACCCACAAGACGGCGCTGATCCGGAACTGGTTTGCCAAGCGGCCCCGCTTCCATATGCACTTCACACCCACCAGCGCCTCCTGGCTGAACCTGGTGGAGCGCTGGTTCGGTCTGCTCACCGAAAAGCAGTTGCGCCGCGGCGTGCATCAGAGCAGCGCCGAACTGGAGACTGCCATCTACCGCTACCTGGACGTCACCAACGAAGACCCCAAACCTTTTGTCTGGACCAAGACCGCCGACCAAATCCTGGCCAACGTCGCCCGCTTTTGCCAGCGAACTTTGAATACAGGACACTAGAGTGATACGGGTTCTTGATCCAATCACCATCAGGGCACCGACGCCAGGCGACCCGCCGGATCGGGAACCAGCTCCAAATAGACCAGCGTCGTCTGGATAGACCGGTGCCCCAGCCACCGGCTCAGGAGTTGATCGGGACGCCGTGAAGGAGCAGATGACGCCCGTAGGAGTGGCGGAAGGTATGACTGCCAACCTGCCTCCCTGGCGGTAATGCGCCCAGCAAAACCGCTGTCCCCTCTACGAAGCGCCCCTCAACACCACCTCAGTTGCAGCGCAATACCCAACGCCATTCCGAGCTAGCCGACGTTGGCGGATTACCGGCCCAAGTCCGACAGCCACCCACGGCCAATCATCCCTGGCGCCGCATGACCATCGGAAGAAAACCCCTCCCACCTAGGGGCACGCAAAAACCCTACGCGAAAATCTGACGGGCGCCCGGATGCCCGGAACATGTTGCAACGAAGGGGTGTATCCAGCTAAAATGTGTCACACGCCTACGAGTCTTCCCTGCATTTATGCGTCTTTTATGGAAGCAGGAAGACTCGAATCATTAAACCAATTAGCGTCGGCTATGCCATGACCCTACTTGCAAGGGAGATACTAGATGCCCAGTATTGATCCTAACAACATCCGTAATGTCGCGCTGGTCTCCCACAGCGGCGCGGGCAAGACGTCTCTGGCCGAGACACTTCTGTTCAACGCGAAGGTAACCACGCGCATAGGCCGCGTAGAAGACGGAAATACTGTGTCCGACTACGAACCTGAAGAGGTCAAACGCTCCAGCAGCGTTCAGACTACCCTAGCAGCCTGCGCGACGGGAGCGAATAAGATCAATTTCCTGGACACGCCTGGTTACGACGACTTCCTTGGAGAAGTCTCTGCCGCATTGCGTGTCTCCGAGGGCGCAGTGGTGCTGGTCGCAGCCCAATCCGGGATAGACGTAGGCACCGAGCGGGCTTGGAACATGTCCAAGGACATGGGCTTGCCCAGGATGGTATTGATCAATAAAATGGACCGGGAGAACGCCAGTTTCTCCCGGTGCGTGTCCGACATCCAGGCCGCTTTCGGCAACCATTGTGTCCCATTGCAGCTTCCCATCGGCGAGGCCCAGGAGTTCACCGGAGTTATCAGCGTGGTCAACCCGCCCGCCGAAGTCCCGAATGAGATGGCCGCGGACCTTGAGGCGGCCCGGGAACGGCTGATCGAAGCCGCCGCCGAATGTGACGACGAACTCGCAGACAAGTACCTGGAAGGCGAAGACCTGACCAGCGAGGAGATCATCGCCGGGGTGCGCGCCGGAGTCTGGAGCGGTAGTCTAGTGCCAATTTTGGCTAGCTCTGCCACCCAGAACCTCGGCGTGGAAGAGTTTACCCAGATGGTCATGGACTTCTTGCCCTCCCAGGTGGACGGCATTGGACCGCAGATGGCAGACGACTCCGAAATCGGGGGCGATCCCGACGGCCCGCTGGCCGCCCTGGTCTTCAAGACCACCGCCGACCCCTTCGTCGGCAAATTGTCCGTCTTCCGTGTCTATCGAGGCACTATCAAGAGCAACTCGGAAGTTTGGAATTGCGTCAGGCAGTCGTCGGAGCGTATCGGCCAGCTTTACCTGCCCAGGGGTAAGAACCAGGAAAACGTGACCGAGCTGACCGCCGGCGACATCGGCGCAATCGGCAAACTGTCCGAGACTCTGACCGGCGACACGCTATGTACGCGGGACAACCCGGTCCGATTCGAACCCATCAAATTCCCCGTGGGCTACTACCGGGTGGCTGTCGCGCCAGCCAGTAAGTCGGACCTGGACAAGATGTCCATCTCCCTGGCCCGGATGGTGGAGGAGGACCCCACCCTTCAGATGTCGCGGGACTACGACACCACCGAGACCCTTATCACCGGCATCGGCGAGGCTCAGATCGATGTAGCCATGGACAAGATACGCCGCAAGTTCGGCGCAGACTTGAAGGTCAAACTGCCCCGCGTGGCCTACAAGGAGACCATCACCAAGATCACGCAGGCAGAGTACCGCCACAAGAAGCAGTCTGGCGGGCATGGCCAATACGGCCACGTCCTGCTGCGTCTGGAACCCAGGGACCGGACCCAGGGCTTTGAGTTTGGCAGTGAAGTTGTTGGCGGCAAGGTACCCAAGGAGTACTTCCCGTCGGTGGAAAAGGGGATCGTCAAGGCGATGGATGAAGGAGTCCTGGCCGGATATCCGATGGTAGACTTCAAGGCGGTCCTTTTTGACGGGAGCTACCACGACGTGGATTCGTCAGGTATGTCCTTCGAGATCGCAAGCTCTCAAGCCCTCAGAAGGGGGGTGTCAGACGCTAATCCAATCCTTCTGGAACCAATCATGAAGCTGGATGTGATCGTCCCCGACGCCTACACCGGGGAGGTAATGAGCGACCTCAACGGGAAACGGGGCCGTATCCTGGGAATGACTCCCATGGAAGGCACCACACGGGTCGAGGCCGAGGTGCCCCTATCCGAGGTTCAGCGGTACGCCCAGGACCTGCGCTCGGTGAGTCAAGGCCGCGGCGAGTATAGCCTGGTCTTTGACCGCTACGAACAGGTCCCGGCCAACCTCGAACGCAGGATAATCGAAGAGGCCAAACGGGCACGGGAAGAAGAGAGGGTCTAACCCCAGTCCTTCCCCCGCACAGGTTGCAACGAAAGACGCCCCCACACGGCAAGGTGTGGGGGCGTCTTTCGTTGCATCGACAAGGACTCGCTATCCTCCAGGGATTGAGGTTCAACGATGATTACCGCCCCATAACACTCTTAACTAACCCCCCATTAGGACAAAAAGAGTTGGGAATTGCCCCCCACCGCTAGCGTGGGACTCAATCGACGAACTCTAGACCTCAGAAATTCCAGGTTGGCTGGTACTCGCCGAACACGTCCCTAAAGACGTCCATCATTTCTCCCAGGGTAGCGTAGACCTTGACAGCTTCCAGTAGCGGGAGCATCAAGTTGTCGGAACCCCTGGCCGCTTGTTCCAGGCTACGCAGCTTCTCCGCTACCTCCCGGTTGTCGCGGCGGCGGCGCAGGTCGTTTAACTTCTGGACCTGCCGGTTTTCACCCTCCCGGTCGACCCGAAGAAGAGGCATCTCCAATTCTTCGCCGGTGATGTAATCGTTTACTCCGACCGTGATGCGCTCTTTCCGGTCTTCCTCAACCTGGTAGGTATAGGCGGCATCCGCGATCTCCCGTTGCAGGAACCCGGTCTCCAAGGCGGGGATCACCCCACCGATGTCGTCTACTCTCCGGAAGTAGTCGTAAGCCTGACTCTCGATCTGGTTGGTCAACGTCTCCAGGAAGAAGCTGCCGCCCAACGGGTCCACCGTGTCGGTAACGCCAGTCTCGTGGGCAATGATCTGCTGTGTGCGAAGCGCCTGGAGTGCGGTTTCCGCCGAGGGGAGCGCCCACGCTTCGTCCTTGGCGTTGGTGTGCAAAGACTGGCAGCCGCCCAAGACGGCGGCTAACGCCTGCAAAGATACCCTGGCCGCGTTGTTCTCCGGCTGCTGAGCGGTCAGCGTCGCGCCCGACGTTTGGGCGTGGAACCGTAACCAGGCAGACCGTGGGTTCCGGGCCTTATACGTCTCCGTCATCTCTCTGGCCCAGATCCTCCGCGCCGCCCGGAACTTGGCAATTTCCTCGAAGAAGTTATTGTGTACGTTGAAGAAGAAGCTGAGCCTTGGGACAAATTCGTCGATGTCCAGCCCCCGGTCGAGGCAGTGACGGACGTACTCAAATCCGTCGGCCAGGGTGAAGGCCAACTCCTGCACCGCGTTCGCGCCCGCTTCACGGATGTGATAGCCGCTGATGCTGATCGGGTTCCACCTGGGCATGTGATGAGTAGCGAATTCGACCGTGTCCACCACCAGCCGCATAGAAGGCGCTGGCGGGAAGATGTACTCGTTTTGGGCGATGTACTCTTTGAGTATGTCGTTCTGAAGAGTGCCTCCGACGTTTCGCAGGTCCGCGCCCTGTTTCTCCGCCACGGCAATGAACATGGCCCAGATGATGGCTGCGGGACTGTTGATGGTCATGGAGGTGGTGACCTGGTCCAGTGCTATGCCGTCGAACAGGGTTTCCATGTCGGCCAGAGACGATACCGCCACTCCGCAGGTGCCGAATTCGCCTGCTCCCCGGGGGTCGTCAGTGTCCAGCCCGTAGAGCGTCGGCATGTCGAAAGCCACGCTCAGCCCCGTTTGGCCATTGTCCATCAGGAGCTTGAACCGCTCGTTGGTGTCCTCGGCCAGCCCGAACCCGGCGAACATCCGCATGGTCCACAACCGCCCCCGGTACCCGGTGGGATGTATCCCTCTCAGGTAGGGGTATTCACCGGGCAGTCCGATGTCCCGCAGGTAGTCCATCTCCGCCAAATCCTCGGGCGCGTAGACCTGCTGGACTGGAATCTGGGAAGGTGTCTTGAAACCGGGGCGGCGTTGGAGCGCCGAGGCGTTCTTCTCCCGCCAACCGGCGCCGAGGTTGCGCCAACGTTCCATATCATTAGTGGAAAACAAGTGGGGCACCTCCGCTCCGTTCAATCTTCGTCGAAATCTTCCGGCATCAACACGAACTCGGGGTAGGCTTCGATTCTCAACTCTCCGCTATCCTGGCCCAGTCGCTCGACATTGTATGACACGCGGACGCCCAGGACTAGGTCCAGCCCGCGCCACGCCAGCCACGACAGCCCGAACACGAAGGCCCCTATCGCCCCCATGCCAATTAACTGCACAAGGATTTGCCCGCCGCCGGCGATACAGGCCGCCAGGGTACCCCAAATGCCGGCAATCAGATGGGCCGGTATCGCCCCGACCACGTCGTCCAACTTGACCTTCTCCATGAGCTTGATGACGAAAGTACACAGGGCCCCGCCGATTCCGCCGATGATGATTGACCAGTAGGGGGTCACGATGTCGGGCGCCGCCGTAATCGAGACGAGGCCCGCGATGGCGCCGTTCAGTCCGGCGAACAGGTCGATCCGTCTAAGGACAAACTGGGAGACCAGAAGGAAGGTCATAATGCCGGCGGCGGCTGCCAGGTTGGTATTGACCAGCACGATGCTCATCATTACCGCGTCGCCCGGCGTCCCCAGGGCCAATTGGGAGCCTCCATTGAAACCGAACCAGCCGAACCAGAGAATGAAGACGCCTAGAGTCACCACCAGGACGTTGGAAGGCGGCGTGGGCCTGACTGTGCCGTTCGGCGGAATTTGCCCAGCCGCGGCCCGACGACCAACACGCCCGCCAGGGCTGCCCAGCCGCCGGTGCCATGCACGATGGTTGAGCCGGCAAAGTCCTTGAATCCCATGTCGTTAAGCCAGCCGCCGCCCCAAGTCCACGCGCCGACAATGGGATAGATGAACGCGGTCAGCACCAGTGTAAAGAGGAAAAAGGGCCACATTTTCACCCGTTCGGCCATTGCGCCGGACACTATGGACGCCGTGGTTGCCACGAAGACCATCTGGAAGAACCAGTCCGACATGGTCGAGTAGCTATTCTTGACCACTTCCGCCGCGGCCTCTGCCTGCCCGCCCACCAGCGCCGCCTCAGCCGCCGACGGGCCGTGAAGGAGCTTGAACGAGCCGATAACGCCCCCCACCACGTCAACATACATCAGGTTGTAGCCAACGACGAAGTAGGCCAGCCCCGCGATGGAGTAGAGTCCGATGTTCTTCAGGCAAATCATGGAGGCGTTCTTGGTCTTCACCGCGCCGGACTCCAGCATAGTGAACCCGGCGCACATCCACATTACCAGAACGCCCCAGATGAGAAAGGAAAAGGTGTTTAGAACAAACAGGGTTTCCACGTCACCGGTCCACGCTCATGGTGAGCCTGCGGGACTGCCGCCGTCCGCTCGTTCCGGATTTTCGTTAAAATCATCTAACAAAGCGTCTACTTCCTTACATTCTTAAATTGGGTATACTCTGATACTGCAACTACACGACGATTGCCATTGGCGGCGGTTCACTCCGGGGGGTGCGCGTCATCCCAGGCGATGCCGTTTAGCGCCGACCAGCGCCGTTTCTGGTTGTTGCTTCTGTTGGGAATCGGTCTGTGCGGCATGTCCCGGAGCGCGTCCAAGAATTTCAACAGGCCACGTGCTCGGTGGACGCCGTCCGCCACTTCCGCTTCTGTAAAAGTGCCTTCGTAGAAATTCTCGTGCATACCCTCGACCACAAAGAACCAGTGCTTCAATTGGTTACTGTCGAAATCATCCGCGAACTCATCGGCAAGTTCTCTCAGGATGTCCCCGGTCAGCCGGTGGTGACGGTGGTTCCACCCCCTTTGCTGGGCGATGGACTTGATGGCGGTGGACACTGCTCCCCAGGCTTTTTCGCCAGCCTGGCAGTAGTCCTCCCGAGTCAATTCCTCCTCGGCCTGCCGAATATACTGGCGGCTCAGTTCCATGTAACGCTCAGGAGTGTAATTTTCAGAGGAAGTAGTCATTGGCTGTTCTCCAAACCTTGTGTCCCATTTCCGCGGTTGCCCCCGAGCATATTGAATCCAGTCTAGCCAGGGCTTATACGAGCGTCAACGCGCGAGACCGTAGGACCAGGGTCTTTCAATTGTCATCCCTGTCGCCCCCGTCGTTCCGGCGAAGGAACGACGGGAGGAGTCCGTTGGTTCCTAACCTGGTTAGTGGGTTTACTCTCCGATGGGGAAAACCAAAAGACCTTGGCCGTGGGAATGAATACGGTGGGGCGAGCGGAGAGGGAATGCGGTTAGGGGCGGGTCAGGCGGGCGAACCGGCGGCGGCCCACCTTGATGGCCGTGCCCGGTTCCGGTTCCTCGTATCGAGTGTCATCAGATAACCGGCGGGACTCTCCCGACGGGGGGAATATCTCCACCGCTCCCTGGTTGATCAGACGCTTGCCCTCGGCAACGCTGGGCGCCAACCCGGAGCTCACCAGGACGTTGCTCCACCTTGGCCCGGTAAGCTCCGTCATGGGGAATTCAGGCATATCCTCCGGCAAGTCCTGTTGCTGCACCACTCGCTCAAAGCGCTGTTGAGCTGAATCGGCGGCCTGGGAGTCGTGGAAATCGGCGGTAATGCGGTGGGCCAGGCGCTTTTTCAAGACCATCGGGTTGATTCTCTGCTGCGCCAGGTCGTGGGACATCTCGGCCAGCTCTTGGCTTGACACGTCGGTCAGATACTCGAAGTAGGGCCGGATTAACTCGTCGGGCAGGGACATGATCTTGCCGTACATGTCCCCGGGCGGTTCTTCCAACGCCACATAATTGCCCAGGCTCTTGCTCATCTTCTGAACGCCGTCGGTGCCAACCAGCATGGGCATCAGGAAGCATTGCTGAGGCCGCTGGCCCATCATGCCCTGAAGTTCGCGGCCTACCAATAGGTTGAACCGTTGATCGGTCCCTCCAAACTCCACGTCGGACTCGATGGCCACGGAGTCGTAGGCTTGCAGCAAAGGGTAAAGGAACTCGGTAATGGCGATGGGACGGTGCTCCCGGAACCGCTTGGCAAAATCATCCCGCTCCAGGAACTGGGCCACGGTGAACCTGCCGGTGAGCCCGATGACGTCGGCCAGGGAGAACTTGCCAAACCACTCGCTCTGCCACACCACCCGGGTCCGGTCGCGGTCTACGACCTTGAAGAACTGGCGCTGGTACGACTCGGCGTTGGAAATGACCTCTTCGTGGGTCAGCGCGGGCCGGGTGACCGACTGGCCGCTGGGGTCGCCGATCTGCGCCGTCCAGTCCCCAACTATCAATATCACCTGGTGGCCCAATTCCTGTAGCTGGTGAAGTTTGCGGAGTCCGACCACGTGACCGAGGTGGATGTCCGGGCGGCTGGGATCGAACCCCATCTTCAATCGAAGGGGTCTCCCTTCTCCCAGCATCCGGACAAATTGCTCGTGGGATATGATCTCCTGGACGCCTCGCCGGGTGATCTCCTCGATAGCTGGCCCGCTAGTCAACCTGGACCTCCAAGCCCGTGCTCTCCATGTCTTCCCGTAGCGCCGCACGGCAATTCTGCACGTCCCTGCCCATCTGTTCAATGAGGACGTCTACACTTGAGAAGGCTTCCTGGTCGCGCACCTTCGTGACGAACTCCACCTCCATCAGCTTCCCGTACAAATCGGCGCTGTAGTCGATGATGAAGACCTCCACCAACCGCTCGGTAAGATCGAAGGTGGGACGGACCCCGATACTGGTCGCGGATGGGAGACGCTGACCGTCGACTATGGCCCAGGTCGCGTAGATACCGTCGCCCGGTAGGGCCAGCCCGGTGGGCAAGTCCAGGTTGGCGGTGGGGAACCCCAGGGTGTTACCCCGGCGATGGCCGGTAACAACAGTCCCCTGAAGAGAGTACTTGCGCCCCATCAACCGCGCGCCCCCGGAAACGTCACCATCGGCCAGGACGGACCGTATGCGGCGGCTCTTGACCGGAGTACCGTCCATCTCCAGGGATTCCACAGACTCTACCCAGAACCCAAGCTCCTCTCCCCGCCTCTTCAGGAAGTCGATGTCGCCGCGGCGGCCGCGGCCAATCGCCGAGTCTGGCCCGGCCACCAGTCCCTTCAAGCGGAGCTCTTCCACAAGGATCGAGGTAAAGTCCTCGGCGGTCACCTGAGAGAGTTCGGGGGTGAAATCCAGACTAATTACAAGGTCGATGCCCTGCTCTTTAATCAGCTTGACTTTGGTCTCCGGAGAAGTGATATAGCCTAGATGAGTCCCGGGGCGGAGTACAGTAATGGGGTGGTTCGTGAAGGTGAGAACCGCAGGCGCGTAACTCGTGCCAGCCAACTCGACCAAGCGACTCAAAAGGCGCCTGTGACCCCGGTGAACTCCATCGAAGACCCCGATAGTCAGGACGGTGTCCCGGCCCGGGTCGATGCTGGCCAAAAGCTGGCGGAGGTTCATTCCGGCTCGGTTTCCTTTGGCGCCCTCTCCCCGTAGTCAGCTCATCCCGGGTGATAATTCGGCGAAGTAAAGTGGGGATTTATTGCGCACGGATGGTAGCATAGCAGGTTGGGCCAGTCAAATTAAAGTTCCCACTCATGCAATAATATAGGATGTCAAACAAGGCTCCGTCCTCCATCAAGATGGACCGTGAGATGGACCATGAGCAACTTGCTCCAAAGTGACCAAAACCCAACTTTCAATTCGTAGCAAAGAAGCTTGTGACTATGCTTAAATACGGCACAAGCAGCCGGATGCGTGTGGTTGCCGGTACAGCCAAGGGGCGCCGCCTGAAGGGCACCCTCTCTCCGGGAGCAAGGCCAACTACAGAGCGGGTCCGGGCGGCGATATTCAATATCCTAAGCCCCGAGCAGTACGAAGCCCAACGGGTCGTGGACCTATACGCGGGTTCCGGGAGCCTGGGAATCGAAGCCCTTAGCAGGGGTGCGGGCTGGGCGGATTTCGTGGAACGGGATCAGCGGCAGTGCGAAGTGGTCCGGGCAAACTTGGACAGCACAGGATTCCGCCAAGCCGGTAGGGTGCATTGCAATACCGTCGAGGCCGCGTTGGCCACCCTGCCCGGCAAGTACGCGCTGGCGCTTATGGACCCGCCCTACCGGCTCACGAGCCTGGACGGGGTACTGGAGGCCATAGCTTCCACCGACGGCCTGTTGGAACCAGGCGCCACGATCGTCATAGGCCACTCGAAAAGACTGAGTTTGAGCCAGCAATATGGACCGCTGGAGATGGTATCCCAACGCCGGTACGGAGATAACGCGGTAGACTTCTACCGGCACGAAGGACGATAGATTTGGTCGCACTTTATCCAGGAAGTTTCGACCCCGTCACCCTCGGCCACGTGGATGTGGCGCGGCGGGCGGCCACATTGTTCGACAAGGTGATTGTGGGTGTCTACTCCACCCCGTCCAAGCAGCTCATGTTCGATACCGACGAGCGAATTGACCTTTTCCGCAGAGCCGTGACGGACATCCCCAACGTGGAAGTCACCAGTTTCTCGGGGTTGGTAGTGCGCTACGCACAGGAGATCGGCGCGAACACCATCGTTCGAGGGCTGCGCAGCGGATCGGACTTCGAGTACGAATTTGATATGGCGTTCATGAACAGAAGGCTTGCTCCGGATGTGGACCTGGTCTCCTTCATGACCACCCTGGACTACATGTTCCTCAGTTCCAGTTTGATAAAAGAGGTAGCCACGCTCGGCGGCGACATCACGGGCATGGTCCCTCCACACGTTATCGAGGCAGTCAACTCCAAATTTTCATCACGGGTCTAGAAAATACAAGGCTTGGAAAGAGGTGTCATCATAGATATCATTAATATTGTCGATCGTTTGGAGTCCCTAATCGATACCAGCAAGGTCATGCCGGTGGGCGGCAATGTTCTTCTTGACAAAAAGAAGACCCTGGAACTGGTAGACCAACTGCGGTTGGCCATACCCCGGCAGATCAAGGCCGCCGAGGAGGTCCTGGGTCAGAAGGACCACATCCTAAACCAGGCGGTCTCCGAGGCCCGGCGGACCAAGGCTAAGGCCGAAGACGACTACCGGGACCGCGTGAACACCAACGAGATCAACGGCCGCGCTCAGCAGAAGGCCGATGAGACCCTGGCCGAGGCCGAAGAGCGGGTCAATCGGATGCTCCTGCAATGCGAACAAGAGGCCAAAGCGCGGCTGACCGAGGCCGACGCCTATGCCCTGCGCAGCCTCCGAGCCTTGGAGAAACAGCTCCACAGCATTTCCGGTTCCGTCCGCAAGGGCATCGACCAGTTGGTCCAGGAGACCGCCGTCCCAACCAACGGTTACCACGACGGCTGCTAAGCGCATATCCTTCCCCCGGCGAATGGTCCCTTCTCCTTCGTGGAAAAAGTTGGGATGAGGGTGATCTCCCCGAGTAAGCCAAGGTGTATTTACGCCGAGCCCTCATCCCAACCCTCATGCCGGCCCTCTCCCTGTGAAAATGGGGGAAGGTGGTGGTGGATGGGGTAGGCCAGGCCGGTCCGAGTGCTTCGGCACAGTACACGCTATGGGTCAGAGTGCCGATCATGCCTTCAGCCGCGCGTATGCAACCCTAATTTGGGTTGACACAGAATTTCTGACCGGAATACAATTACTCAAATATCCCAGGTGAGCTTTGGAGGCGGCGTCAATGCTCGAGATGTCAATAGACAGCATCCGGGTTAGCCCCATGAACTACCAAAGGGTCGTGCTTCTTAAGGAGAAGGGCGCAGACCGGTATTTG
Source organism: Dehalococcoidia bacterium (assembly GCA_965216155.1). GTDB lineage: Bacteria > Chloroflexota > Dehalococcoidia > Lucifugimonadales > UBA3495 > CATOSP01. The sequence goes on from CBDCFD010000005.1 coordinate 512,139, forward strand.
CCGATCTGGATTGGCCCGGCCGAAGCTGACGCCATCGCCGTCAAGCTCCAGGATTTGAGTGTGCCCCGGCCTCTTACCCACGATTTGCTGAGGACGGTGATCGACACCCTTGGGGGCTCGCTCAACCACATCCTGGTCAGCGACCTGCAAAACGATACCTTCTACGCCAAGATCACCATCCAGACCAACGGCGAATCCAAGGAAATCGACTGCCGCCCCAGCGACGCGGTCGCCTTGGCTGTCAGGGCCAAGGTGCCCATCTACGCCGAAGAGTCGGTTATGGAAAAGGCGGGAATCCTTTTGGACAAGGAGACTGGCAAGCCAATTACCGGAGCGGAGAGCCAGAGCCCATCGGAAGAGAAATCGCCTGAAGTCAAAGAAGAAGAGATCAAGCGCATGTCCGCCTTCACCGACTTCATCGACTCCCTGGACCTGGAAGACTTCGGAAAGCAACAGGGCGGGCGCTAACTCCCAGCCCACAAATCGACAGCCGGAACGGCCCCGGTGCAGACACTGCCGGGGCCGTTTCAGGTTCCCGAATGTCCGGGTTTCGTAGCCATCTGGCCGTTTGACTTTTGCAATTCACGATGCTAATATGCGAAACGTTTGGCGGCAAGCATGAATTGGTGGGTCTTAGCCCTACGTCTAACCGGGTTAGGCTGGTACGTTGCCCTGTGCATAGTGTTCGGGGTCTGGGGCGGGGTCACGCTGGACCAACTCACCGGCACCACCCCCCTCTTTTTGCTGGTGGGGGTTGTGTTGGGTAGCATAGTAGCTTTTTGGGGTCTCTATAAGATGGTTTACCCTCTACTGTATGGCAGTAGGCGCGGCGATGATACTGGAACGCGGGAGGACCATTAGTGCCTGCGGGCGCCGGAGCAAAGCGATTCCTGATGGTTGCCGGTTTGGGCCTATTGGTCCTTCTGGTTGTAGGCTTCGTATTCGGGGCCATCGGTTCCAAGATGTTCGGCCTCGGCGACGGCTTTCTATCCAAGCCCGAGATACACCTCCCGCCTCAGCCCATCTTCCCCGCTTCCACCCGGGATTATCACCTCGGCTTAACCGGCTCAGAGGGCAACACTCTCAAAAACGAGACCGGGACCGAATCTGCCGGTAAAGAGCCGGCCGCCAAGTCCACCGAAGCCGGGCATGAGGCCGAGGAAGCCCACCACAGTAAGCCACTGGGCCTCACCAAATTTGCGATAACCAACACCCTTCTATCTTCCTGGATTGCAACCATAGTCATCATCATCTTCTTCGTAGCCGGGGCCGGTAAGAAGCGGATAATACCGGGCCGTTTTCAAGCCCTGGTGGAAACGCTGTTCGAAGCAGCCCTCAACTTCTGCGAAAGCGTGGTTGGCCGGGAGATGGGCCGCAAAGTCTTCCCCGTCATAGCAACCATCTTCTTTTTCGTCCTGTTCAACGCATGGTTGGCCCTACTTCCCTTCTACCAATTCGCCGGGTTCGTCATGGACGGAGAGATCAAAGCCCACGTGCTGCGGTCCGCCGGGACCGACCTGAATATGCCGCTCGCCCTGGCTTTGATCTCCTTTGTATTTGTGGAGTATTGGGGCTTCCGGGCCCATGGGTTCGGTTATCTAAAGAAATTCTTTGCCCTGGGAAACCTTTTCCGGTTGCGGCCATCGGGACTGATCGACGTGTTCGTAGGGTTCCTTGAACTTATCAGTGAGTTCGTTCGGGTGGTCAGCTTCACATTCCGGTTATTCGGCAACATGACAGCCGGAGAGATTCTGGTGGTGATGATCACCTTCCTTGTACCCTTCGTCGCGGCGGAGTTCGTTTTCGGACTCGAACTGCTGGTCGGACTCATTCAGTCCATTATCTTTGCCGCGCTTACCCTGGTGTTCCTGTCAGTGGCCATCAGCCACGAGGAGCATTAGACCGGCTGAAAGGTGCAAGAGATAGGTCCCCAAGCTCGCTGGATTCGGGTCGTGACACAGGGTCCGGCATGGGCCTGGCCTTCAACACAGCGGGGTAATCAGGAGCCGCCGAAAGCTCCGAGACAGATTAGGATACAAGGAGGACAAACGGGCATGGACCTGTTCCTTTTGCAGGCACTCAGCGCGGAGGCTGCCAAGTACATCGCGGCCGGAATTGCCATAGGCCTTGGGGTCGTCGGTCCCGGCGTCGGCATTGGTATTCTGGGATCCGGAGCCATGAATGCTATTGGCCGGAACCCCGAAGCTGCTGGTTCGATAACCACCAACATGATCCTTGCGATCGCCTTCGCCGAGGCGTTGGGTATTTACGCCTTGATCGTGGCCGTAATCCTGTTATTCGTGGTCTAATATGACGCAATTAGGGGTAAACCTTCCCAGCCTGATTGCGTACCTGGTCAACTTCGTCGTCCTGCTGGGGATACTCTTCTTCTTCGCCTACAAGCCGCTGCTCCGGCTCATGGACCAGCGCGCCGAGCGCATCCGTGAGAGTTTGGAGGCCGCCGACCAGGCCAGGCAGGAGGCCGCCACCTCCAGGGAAGCCGTCGAAGAGGCCCTCAACGAGGCCCGTCAGCAGGGACAGCGGTTACTGGATCAGACACGCGAGGCCGCCGAAAGGTACCGCGGCGAGGAGATGGACCGGGCCCGCCAGGAGGCCGACGCCTTCGTCCTGCGCGCCCGCGCCGAGATACAGCGTGAACGGGATGCCGCCATCGAAGAGGTCCGCTCCAACTTCGGCGATCTGGCCATCACCGCCGCCGAGCGAGTTATCGGCCGCTCCCTCGACCGTCAGGCACACGAAGACCTGATCGCCCAGGTCCTGGAAGAGGGCGCAGACCTCCGGAGGAATTAGAAGCCGATGGCAGGTCGCGTCTCCGGTAAGCGTTACGCCCAGGCTATTTTCGAGTTGGCCCGCGAGCAGGACCAGGTCGACCAATGGTCTGTCGATCTCGACTTGGTCGATCAGGTGGTCCAGGACCCGGAGTTCCGCACCTTCCTGAATCACGCCGACGTACCTCTTGAGCAGAAGAGGCAAGCCGTCGACGCGGTCCTGCGCGATGTGCATCCCACAGTCCGCAACATGTTGCATGTGTTGGTCTCCAGGGGCCTCGCCGACTCCGTGATAGGTCTCCGGGACAGCTACACTGAGCTTCTGGACGATCATCACGGCAGGCAGCGTGTGGGGATCACGTCCGCCGTGCCCCTCGAAGATGCACAACTCGAGCGGATAACCCGGTTCATCTCTGACATCACGCGGCGGGAAGTAGTAATTACCACCCAGGTGGACGAATCCATTATGGGTGGCATTGTCATCCAGATCGGAGACCAGCTTTTGGACGGCAGCACCCGGTCCAAGTTGGAAGGACTGCGCAACCAAATGCATTCGGCGGTGATTGGGCCCGGGTTCTCAACCGGGCAAGAGGGAGAAACCAATGGCGATTAGAGGACAAGAGATTGTATCGCTGATCAAGCGGCAGATTGAGGAGTTCGCCGGAGACCTAACCCTGGTTGACGTGGGTACGGTGGTCCAGGTGGGCGACGGTATCGCCAGCATCCAGGGGTTGCAGGGCGTCCGCTCGAACGAGCTTCTGGACTTCGGCAGCGACATCGTAGGACTGGCGCTCAACCTGGAATATGACCTGGTAGGGGCAGCTATCCTTGGCGATCCCAACGCGGTCAAAGAAGGGGACCGGGTGCGGTCCACGGGCCGCATTATTGAAGTGCCGGTCGGCGACGGTCTGATAGGCCGCGTCGTTGACCCGGTGGGCCGGCCCTTGGACGGTAAAGGCCCGGTGCCTTCCACGGCCACGCGCCCGGTGGAGCGCACGGCGCCCAACGTTGTGGTGCGCCAATCTGTGGATACCCCGGTACAGACCGGAATCAAGGCAATCGACGCCATGATCCCCATTGGCCGCGGACAGCGGGAACTGATCATCGGCGACCGCTCAACCGGCAAGACCGCCATAGCGTTGGACACTATCATCAACCAGCGCGGCGGCGACCTGGTCTGTATCTACGTTGCCATCGGTCAGAAACAGGGCAAGGTAGCCCAGGTAGTTACTACTCTCGAGGAAAACAGCGCCTTGGCCCATACCATCGTGGTGAATGCCGGCGCCTCGGACTCGGCTCCCCTCCAATACATCGCCCCCTACGCTGGATGCTCCATGGCTGAAGAGTTCATGGCGCAGGGCAGAGATGTCCTAATCGTTTACGACGACCTCACCAAGCACGCCTGGGCCTACCGGCAGATGTCACTCTTGCTGCGCCGCCCTGCCGGCCGCGAGGCTTATCCCGGAGACATTTTCTACCTGCACAGCCGGTTGCTGGAACGCGCCGCGCGCCTAAGCGCAGACCTGGGCGGCGGCTCTATCACGGCCCTCCCCATCATTGAGACCCAGGCGGGCGACGTGTCGGCGTACATCCCGACCAACGTCATCTCCATCACCGACGGTCAGATTTACCTGGAGCCGGAGTTGTTCAATGCCGGAATCCGCCCGGCGGTGAACGTGGGGCTTTCCGTCTCCCGCGTGGGTGGAGCGGCCCAGACACGGGCCATCCGGCGCGTGGCGGGACGGCTGCGGCTGGACCTGGCCCAGTACCGTGAATTGGCCACCTTCGCCCAGTTCGGCACCGCCGACCTCGACCCCGCTACCCGGGCACAATTGGCCAGGGGCCAGCTAGCAACGGAGATGCTGAAGCAGGCCCAATACCGGCCGCTGACCCTTCCGGAGGAAGTGGTCATCCTCTTCGCGGTAAACGAAGGCCTTATCGAAGACCTGCCCCTGGAGCGATGTGCGACCTTCCAGGATGAACTGCTCCGTTACGTATCCGCGGGACATGCCGGTCTGATCGACACAATAACCCGGGACCGGGATATATCCCCCGAGACCGAAACCGAGCTAACCGAGGCGATCAATAACTTTAAAGCCACCTTCATGGCGTAGCACTGCTGGAACAGGCGGCGTATATTCGCCCCGTTAACATGGATGCTGCAGGAAAGAGATAAATGCCCAGCGTAAGAGACATACGACGCCGCATCCGAAGTATACAGAACACCGGCAAAGTGACCAACGCCATGTCGTTGATCGCTGCTTCCAAGATGCGCCGCGCCCAGAACGCGGTTACCCAGGGCAGGCCCTTCGCCGAGAAGATTCAAGAGATCATATCCCACCTTGCCGCCCAGCCGGTGGATGACGCCACCGGTGTGCATCCACTTCTCCGGGCAAGGCCGGTCCAGCGAGTTGGTGTGCTGGTTATCACTCCCGACCGCGGCCTCTGCGGCGGTCTCCACTCCAACCTGAACCGGCGCGTTGGTCAGTTCATGTTGGAACAAGAAGCGCCGGTTACAGCCATAGCCGTTGGGAGAAAAGGCCGGGACTTCCTGGCCCGCTACGGTCGAGACCTCCAGGCAGTGTTCACCGACTTGCCGGAAAGGCCTGAACTAGCCGACACGACCGCGATTTCCAGCCTGGTGATCGATTCCTATGCGGATGGCGAGGTGGACGAGGTCTACCTGGCCTACACCCGGTTCGTATCCACAGTCTCCCAGATCCCAACCATCGCCCGGCTCTTGCCCGTCACGCCCGCAGAGCTCACCGCTCCTGAGATGGTGGGCTACATCTATGAGCCTGATACCCTGGGAGTGCTGGCAAGCCTGCTTCCCCGCTTCGTCGAGATGGAAGTCTACCATTCACTGCTCGAGGCCATAGCCAGCGAGCAGTCGGCGCGTATGGTCGCCATGCGCAACGCGACGGACAACGCGGAGGAGTTGGGCAGCGATCTGACGTTAGAAATGAACAAGATACGCCAGGACAGCATCACCAACGAGTTGCTGGACCTGATTGGCGGTCAGGTAGCCGCAGAGGGCTAGGCTGGGATGGGTCTGATCATTAAAGACTATAAGGTCACCGGGGATCAGGACAGCTCTACCGTGCGAGTCCTATACGACACCGGGGCGGGCGCCTCGTTCGTCCGTCGGAACATCGCGGAGCCATTGGGCGTTATTGTTCCTTCGCCAATCCCTATGACATTTACGATGGCCGACGGTCAGGAAGCCTTCAAGGTGGACCGGTCGATCCAACTGGCTGTGACGGTTGATGACTTGCAGCTTTTGTACACGTTTTTCGTCGTGGATGAACTGGCCGAAGAGCTGATTATCGGCGCGGACATGATGCAACGTTGGAAGATCAGCCTTGACTTGGACAATGAGGCGGTTTCCATCGATCCCCGAGCCCTTTACATGAGAGCATAGCGCCCGGCCCCGGCGCTTATCTGGTTTCAGGAGAAGAATATGGCCACCGGAAAAGTCGTACAAGTAATCGGCACTGTGGTCGACGTGGAGTACCCCCCGAACGAACTCCCCAGCCTATTCGACGCATTGGTGTTGGACAACAGCGGCGAGAGGCTGATACTGGAAGTCCAGCAGCACATCGGCAACAACTGGGTGCGCTGCCTCGCCCTGGGCGCAACCGAAGGTCTCGCCCGCGGCGTGGACGTTGAGGACACCGGGCAAAAAGTGACAGTACCCGTGGGCCAGGAAACCCTGGGCCGGCTGTTCGACGTGTCGGGTACTCCCCTGGACAACCTGGGACCGGTGGAAGCGGGGGAGCACTGGCCCATCCACCGGGACCCACCCCCATTCGACGACCAGAACCCCAGCATTGAAATCCTCGAAACCGGGATCAAGGTCTTCGACCTCATCACCCCCTTCATGAAGGGTGGGAAGATCGGCGCTTACGGCGGCGCAGGCGTCGGCAAGACGGTCATCATTCAGGAGCTCATTCGCAACATCGGAGCGGAACATCAGGGCGTGTCGGTCTTCGCCGGCGTGGGTGAGCGGTCCCGTGAGGGCAACGACCTCTGGCACGAGATGCAAGACTCCGGCGTGTTGTCCAGCACAGTGCTGGTGTTCGGTCAGATGAACGAGACCCCCGGCGTGCGCGCCAGAATCGGCTTGACCGGCCTCACTATGTGCGAGTATTTCCGCGACGTGGAGCACCAGGACGTGTTGCTGTTCGTCGATAACATCTACCGCTACATCTTGGCGGGCATGGAAGTGTCTGCCCTCCTGGGCCGGATGCCCTCCGCAGTCGGTTACCAGCCCACGCTGGGCACCGAGATGGGTGCGCTGCAAGAGAGGATCACCTCCACTAAATCGGGCTCCATCACCTCCTTCCAGGCCATTTACGTACCCGCTGACGACTACACCGACCCCGGTATCGTGACCACTTTCGGTCACTTGGACGGCGTGGTGTCGCTGGAGCGTTCCCTGGCGGCCCAGGGACTGTACCCGGCGGTTGACCCGCTGGCGTCCTACTCACGGATTCTTGAGCCTGGCATAGTCGGCGACGAGCATTACCAGGTCGCGCGGGGCGTGCAGCAAGTGTTGCAGCGCTACAAGGACCTGCAAGACATCATCGCCATTCTGGGAATCGAAGAATTGTCCGAAGAAGACAAGCTGACCGTCTTCCGGGCCAGGAAGATCCAGCGCTTCCTAACCCAGCCCTTCTTCGTGGCGCAGGCGTTCACCAACCAGGCTGGCAAGTACGTACCGGTCCGGGAGACCGTCCGGGGTTTCAGTGAGATTCTGGAAGGGAAATACGACGACCTGCCGGAGCAAGCCTTTTACATGGTTGGGACCATCGACGAGGCAATAGAGAAGGCGGCCCAGTCCGCCGTTGCGGCGTAGGCTTGGAGTAGCCCCCAGAACGTCTCTGGTAGCCCGGCGTAAACCCTCTGATGAGCCGGACCCTGTGATTAGTCGTCGAACTAATCGCCCATAACGAAGTCGGCATTTCAGACCACGCCAGCCGCGAGTCAGAGGTGAGACTTGCCTTACGCGAGGGAGACGTCTACAGGGCGGGCTAGTCGGGCAGAGTTTTCAAGTTAATCCCCCTGGAAACGTAGGAGGGCAACCATTGGCCACGATGCAGTTGGAGATAATCAGCGCCGAGAGGCAGGTCTACAGCGACGAGGTCGATGTGGTCGTAGCCCCAGGCATAGACGGCGAGTTGGGCATTCTCCCTCATCATGCGCCGCTTATGACGGTCCTGCAACCAGGTGAAGTGCTGGTCCGGAAGGACGGCGAGGAGACCTACCTGGCCGTGACCGGCGGGTTCATGGAAGTGATTGGCAACAAGGTGACCATTCTCGCCGACGCTTGCGAACGCTCCGACGAGATCGACGAGGCACGGGCACAGGAAGCGGTGGCGCGAGCCCAAGAACGAATCTCAAGCCACGCCACCGACATGCAGTTGGAACAGGCCGTTGGCTCTATGAGGCGGGCGCAGGTGAGGCTAAATGTCTCCCGCAGGCGTCGGACTCGCGGAGGGTCTGGACAGCAGCAGGCCCCCGGAGCGGGCTCGAGTTAGAGACTATCTCAAAACTTGGCGCGGCGCCCATCCGCAATTCCCGCGAAGAGCCTGCCCTCGGCTTGAACGGGGGCGGGAATCTATGGGCTTCGGTCAGTGATGCCAGTATCTCAGCAGGACCAGTTGATTTTGAGATAGTTTCTTAATAGGCTCTCCACCCCGAGGCCGGGTTACTCTTCCGTACCCTCAGTCAAATAGTACGTCATTGACTGGAGCGACAGCACGGGGTCGATGTTCCGAATCTTCACCCCTTCCGTCACCTGGGGACTGATGGGAGCGTAGTTCAACACCGCTCTCACCCCGCACTCTACCAGCCGGTCCACGACTTCCTGCGTATGGTCCGTCGGGACCGCCACAATCGCAATCGAAATGTTCCTCTCCCGCACTTCCTGGGCAAGCTGCTTCATGGGAAGGACTTCCAACCCGGCCACGTGCTGGCCCACGACTTCCGGGTTGGAGTCGAACGCGGCGGCCAGATTGAACCCGTCGGGTGTGAAACCGGGGTAGCTGAGGATCGCGCGGCCGAGCCGGCCAACCCCCACAACCGCCACGTTCCAGTATGAGTTGAGGCCCAGTATCTCCTTTAGCCGCGCCAGCAAGTGGGATACACTGTAACCTCTGCCCTGCTTGCCGAAACGGCCAAAGTAGCTGAGGTCCTTGCGAATCTGGGCAGGGGTGACCTGGAGTTTTTCCCCAAGCTGCTGGGAGCTTACTACCTGAGCGCCTTCCTGCACCAGACGGCTCAGAATGCGCACGTATTGGGGGAGGCGTGCTACTACTACTTCCGGCGCCTCGGACCTGTCCTGTCGAGGCGGGTACGAGTCAAAGGCCATAAACTCCTGGATCTACGCGGACACGCTCCTAGTGTGGGACCCGCATCCCGTCAACCCTCAAAGGGCTGGAAAGCCGGACCATAGAGATGCGAGTGTTCCGCATCTATAGCTGGCAAGTATAATCTATAATGAGCGGGTTGATGCGTCAAGGGAATCGTGAAATTATTCGCGAATTACCGTCTGTCTGGCCGGATGACTCCTTGAGAAGTCCACATGCACCGCAAAAAGCTAAGGAAATCGTAAGCTTGTCGCGCCAACCAGGGCGTCCCGGCAGGCCGGGGCGCCTGGAGACGTAGCATGCACATCGGGTACTGCACGATGGAGTTGTATCTACCGGAAAGCCACAGCCTGAAGGGAAGGCGTCAGGTGGCCCGGTCAGTCGCGGCCCGTGTGCGCAACCAATTCAACGTCGCCGTGGCCGAGGTAGACAACGGGGACCTTTGGCAACGGCTCACCCTTGGCATCTGCTGCCTGAGCAATGACCCAAGCTATGTGGAACAGACCATCTCCCGGGTCGCTGAGTTTATCGAAGACAGCAGACCAGACGTGCAGCTTCTCGATTACCAGATCGAGATGATCTCCGGGGTCTAAGCCTGGCAATTATCCGGGTCCTACCTGGCCCCGCCGCTACCGGATACGGACTGTAGAAAATCCTCCATTGCATCCCAGTAGACTCGCCCGCCTGCTACGTATGTATCGTTGTGACCTGCGCCGGGCAAGAGCCGGAACTGCTTGGGTCCAGTGGCCGCGTCAAATAGCCTCTTGCCCTCGGCCACCGGAATGGTCTGGTCCGCGTCGCCGTGCAGGATGAGGACCGGTGCTTTGACCCGGGAGATACGCTCCAGAGAATCGTACCTGCCCCGGATAAGCCGGTGGAACGGCGCCCACGGGAAGGCGATACGGGCCATGTTGCTTACAGACGTGAATGGGGCTACCAATACCAGCCCCAGCGGCTCGTCGGCCGTGGCCAGCTCTACCGCCACCGCTGTGCCCAGGGACCTGCCAAAGTAGACTATCTTGCCCGGGTCCACGTCTCCCCGCCCTTTGAGGTACGCCAGCGCCGCTCGTGCGTCTCTGTACGTGCCGCGCTCGGTGGGTTTACCCTCGCTGCGGCCGTAGCCCCGGTAATCAAAAACGAACTGATTCACGCCCAGCCGGTGATGAAACAGGGCGACCTCGTCCAATCTGTGGCTGATGTTCCCCCCGTTCCCATGGAACCAGAGCCAAGTGACTTCACCGGGACCGGGAACGTACCAACTGTGGAGCGTCAGCCCGTCTTCGGTCCTGAAGAACACCTCTTCATAGCTCAAGCCTAGTTGGCCCGGCGTGGCCACGAGGTTGGAGTCAGGGTAGTAGACGAATCGCTTCTCGATTTGGCCCCAGAACATCAAGGAGACCACTAGAATCACCAGGATTGCGCCAGCACATAGCCCTGTGCGGGACCGGGCAATCCGCCATGACCTATGCGGCACAGTCAAGGGGGAGGTCGGTCCCATAACACAGCGTCCCTTGGGCTTCCGTGGGCCTGGTGAACCGGTGGCAACACCTGAACACGAGGTTCGCAACCACCGTGAATCAGGCTGTGGAGAGAGTATCGGACCCGGCCACTGGGACTTGCAGATCCCGGTCAGGTGGAGGCGTCTATGGGCAAGTTGGCTGCGTAGGTCTTCTTTTCCGACTCGATGGCCTGCAACCGCCCGGCCAATTCCCTGACTTCCGGCCTGTCTGCCTGGCAAGCCGGACACCATACCGTGGCTTTGGACATCAGCATCATGTTGTCTTTCTTGACGGTGAATGTCCCTACGTCCGCGCCGCAAACGCCGCACTTTTGGGCGACGGTCAGTTCATCTGCCGGCATCGTCTTCCTCCTTAGTCACCCAGGCTGTCCGCCAAGATTTCCAGCAGGTCCCGCGCCTGATTCTCCCCGTCCTTCCCGGATGCCTGAATGCCCTCAGTCATCATTTGCAGGCAGAAGGGGCAGGAAACCCCGACAGTGCTGGCGCCCGTCTCCAAGAAGTGCCCGGTGCGGACATGGTTGACCCGCGGACCCTGGCTTTCCTCGATCCACATGTGGCCGCCGCCAGCGCCGCAACAGAACCCGCGCTCCCGGCACCTTGGCTCCATCTCCAACAGGGTAAGCCCCGGTACCGCCCTTGCGATGTTCCGCGGCTGGTCGTAAATCCCGTTGTGCCTTCCCAGGTAGCAAGAGTCGTGGTAGGCCACCGAGACGTTCATCATCTTTACGGGTTTGACCTTGCCCTGAGAGATCAACTCGTCTACAAACTGGCTATAGTGCAGCACCTCGTATTCGCCGCCGAATTGAGGGTATTCGTTGCGCATCGTATTGAAGCAATGCGGGCAGATGGTGACGATTTTTTTAACGCCGTAGGTATTCAGCGTCTCTATTGACTGTTGGGCAAGTATCTGGAACAGGTACTCGTTGCCCATGCGGCGGGCCGGGTCGCCGGTGCATGATTCTTCGTCGCCCAGGATGGCGAAATCCACCCCGGCGGACTTGAGCACCTTCACCATCGACCGGGCTACTCCCTGGCTCCGCTGTTCCAGTGCCGCAGTGCATCCTACCCAGAACAGCACCTCGGCATTGGGCTTTTCGGCCAGGGTAGGCACGTCCAGCCCCTGGGTCCAGTCGGTCCGCGAGTACTGGGTGCCCCTCCAGGGATGCCCGCGCTGCTCCAGACTGAGCAGGGCATTCATCGCTGTTTCGGGAATCTTTGACTCTTCCAACACTAGGAAACGGCGCATATCCATGATGGTGGGGACGTGCTCCACGACAACTGGGCATTCTTCCATGCACGCGCCGCAGGAAAGGCAGTCCCAGATGGCCTGTTCCGGGATGGCCCCGCCGATCAGCGGCGAAGGCTCCACGTGCTCCGGGTTGCGCTCTCCCTGGTGCCCGATGGCGATCATGTGGTCCTTCAAGTTTTCCACGATATGCATCGGGGAAAGGACTTTCCCGGTCAGATTGGCGGGACACGCCGCGGTGCATCGTCCGCAGACTGCGCAGGCGTACCCGTCTAGAAGCTGCTTCCACGTAAGGTCCTGCACCCGCCCCGCCCCGAAGCGTTCGGCCGTCTCCAGCTCGATGGGCTCGAGCGCACCCCGGCTGTCAAGATTCCGGAAGAAGGCGTTCAGGGGGGCGGCAATCATGTGCATGTGCTTGGAGAAGGGGATGTAAACCGTGAACCCCAGGATAATCGCCACGTGAAGCCACCAGAACACACCCTGGAGGATGCTGGCTGCACCCTGGCTAATCCCCATGCCAATGAACAGTTTGCCAAGTGCCTTGCCGATGAAGACTTCCGACTCCGGGCCCGCGCCGCCCTCAGCCACGTGAAACCCGTGAGTCAGCAGGGTGGACACCATGAGCCCGGCGATCATGGCAACTATGATTACCGAGTCAACGTTTCGAGTCAGGTCAAAGCTCAGCCTGTGCGGCCTCGCCACCCACCGGCGTAGAAGCGCCCAGGTCAGCAGCACCAGAAGCAACGCCGCCAGCAGGTCCAGATAAGTACTGTAGACGCGAACACCCAGGGAAGTCAGCAGCCATTCCGGGAAGTGGGACCAGATGGAGGCCCCGAATATGAAGATGGCATAGCTTAGGGTGAACGAGAGAAACCCCCAAAAGATCAGGGCATGGCCGATACCGGCCCAGTCTTTTTGCGGGACGCGCTGTAGCACGCGGCGTTGGCCCAGGACTATCAGGGCCGCGCCCTTCAGCCGCTCCAACGGCCGGTCGAACCTGGCGGCGGGCCGCCCTTGCAACACCAACCAGACCACGCGCCGGTACAGGACGTAGCTGGCTACCGCGCCAGCAATCAGCAGGCCAAGATAAACACCAACCCAGATGGGTATGGGGCCAATATCTCCGGGAGTGACCATGGTATCCGCCTTCTCCTATAGCCTAGCGGCCATTAGTTTAACACGTCCCCCACCAGTCAACCCAAATGGGACTGGCCCTTTTTCACTCTACTCCGTGCCTTACCCCGGAGATTATGTATTAACCTCAAAGGGCCGGAATGCATCAGTTACGAGTGTACAATGCGTGACCGAATGTCAACCCATGAACGAGGGCCGAAGGGGAAAGCAATGACCACGAGGGAAATGACGGTTCAAGAACACGCCGAAAGCGCTCGACATTTCTTGGTGCAATCTGACCGGGAATTCGCCGCCGGAGACCATCGGCAGGGCGCTGAGAAGCTGTATGGCGCGGCTACTCAAGCAGTGATAGCAATCGCAAAACAGCGAGATTGGGGATACCGCACCCACCGGGCCACGAAAAACGCCACCGTTCGCCTGGCCGATGAGTACGGAGACCCGCTATTGGAAACTGGCTTCGGATTAGCCGAAAAGTTTCACAGGAACTTCTTCCATAATGACATGGAAGAATACGAAAGAGATGCCGATCGTCCCTTCGTGGACCAATTCGTGACCCGCGTCCTGGAGATACTCGGAGATACTCAATGAGGGATAAGCGGTGGACTCTCATAGCCGGCATAGCGCGCGGCCACACTTGAAAGCCTGACGGTTAGCCTGGGTCGGAGTCACTCTTGATTTGAGGAATCACATCCCTGCCCATGATGTCGATCTCGCGCATCAACTTCTCGTGTTCCATGCCCGGCCACTGCATCCGGAAGATAAGCTGGTTGACACCCAGTTGGTCCTCGTACCGTTTGATCTCCTGGACCACGTCCGACGCCGAACCCAAAAGGAACCGGTCCCTGGCCAGGTCGGCGTATGGCACGCTGAAGGACTCCTCCCCCGGCAACGCCTTGTCCTGACCCCAGGCCGCGTAGGCCGCGTACTTGCCCTCCAGGTATGGCTGGCTCTCCACGAATGCCTGTTCCCTGTCCTGGGCGACGTACATCTCCCGCATCATGGGCAGGACCGGGGGCGTTGGTTGGCCGGCCCTCTCCAGAGCTTCCTGGTAACGGGAGAATTGCTCCGCAACCATTGGGACCGTGGCGTGGGGATTGATCAGCCAGGGATAACCCCACCGGGCGGCGCGCCGGATGGCCACGTCCCCATTTGCCGCCACCCATATCGGCGGGTGAGGCTGCTGCACCGGGCGGGTCGAAGGCTTGATGCGCGGCACTTCGTAGTATTTTCCCTTGAATTCCACCTCGTCCTCGGTCCAAAGAAGTTTGATCACCTCCAAAGCCTCTCGTAGCCTTCCGACCCTTTCCCCGCGCTCGACTCCAAAGGCAGTGTATTCCTCGTCCCGGTAACCCAACCCGACGCCGAAAACAAACCTCCCGCCGCAGATGGCATCCAAAGTAGCAATGCTCTCAGCCATGTCAACGGGGTTATGCAACGGCACCAGGACCACGGTCGCCGCTACCTGCATGTCACCCGCTTCGGCGGCCAACCGGGCCAACAACGGCAGAGTCGTGCTCATCTGGTAAGGCGTCGCGAGGTAGTGCTGACCCGTACAAATCAGGTCGAAACCCGCCTCGCGAGCGGCCCGGACCTGCTCCACGCTATTTTGAATCTTCCCGGACATAGACTCTCCGGGCAGATATTGGTTATTTATGAATAGCCCAAGCTTCACAAGTCAACTCCTTTGCCCGTGTCGAACGTCTCGCCAATGTTATGGCCATTCGTACACCTCAAGCACCTTCGAATATACTACACCACCCCCTCCCCTTTTCAGGAGGTCATGCGCCGGGTTACAATCCCCGCCTAGCCCCCCCCCAACCATATCCTTGGAGAAGTGTTGAATGAAAATCGCTCGGTTTCGGGTGGCAAGAAGGGTGGCCTTCGGTGTGGTCCAGGGAGACGAAATCGTTGAGACACGGGGTAGCATTTATACCCGGTTTCGCTTGACCGACACCCGGCATCCCCTTGGCAACGTCAAGCTGCTGCCTCCAACCGACCCGTCCAACATGTGGGGCCCAGGGCTTAACTTCGCCGACCATGCCCAGTTCGCCGCCACGGTCCTGGGGGAGAGTGATCCTTCCACTCCCACCCACCCCGAACCGTGGCACAAGGGACGGAACGCCCTCATAGGTCACGAGGACCCTATCATTATTCCCAGAGACTCCAGCGGGGACGTCCATTACGAAGGCGAGGCGGTGGCCGTAATCGGGAAAAACTGCCGCCGGGTCACTCCCGCCCAGGCACCCCGTATGATACTGGGTTATACCTGCGGCAACGACGTGAGCGACCGGACCTGGCAGGGGAAAGACATCACCTTCTGGCGGGCCAAGGGGTCGGACAGCTTCGCCCCTGTTGGCCCTTGGATCGAGACAGACCTCGACCCGCAAGACCTTGAAATCGTGGTCTGCCTGAACGGCGAGGAAGTGCAGAGGGCACATACCAGGGACATGCTCTTTTCGTTTGCGGAGATAGTCAGCTACATCAGCCAGCAGGTAACGCTCCGGCCTGGAGACCTGGTCTTCTCCGGCACGACCGGCGTGACCAAGGCCATGAAACCCGGAGACCTGGTGGAAGTCCGGATTCCCGCAATCGGCGTGCTCGCCAATCCCGTGGTGCCCGAGTTCGACGCCTCCGCCCTCTAAACCAGTAATTTGGGCGGCTAACTGACCCGCCGCAATCGACACGACAGGCGACGCAGATAATCAGAGTCGCGGGTTAATCTTAGACGTCGGTCTCCCGGACCATGTCAACCAGTTGACTCACCACTTGCCGGGCGGATTCCGCGCCCTCCAGTTCCTCGGCTTCGCCCATGGGTTGGGAGTAGACTATCAGCCGCAATTCCGGGAGACCCAGAGCGTTCGACTGCGCCCTGGCGGCCCTCTCAAACACGTCGTGGGAGATGACGACCGCGGGTACCCCCGCTCTCTCCAGGTTTATACCGTCTCGCACGGAGCCGGAGGTGCAGGAGCCTCAAGCGCAAACGCCAACCAATGCAAGGTCGGCTTGGGACAACTCTTGGATAGTGGAAGAACCTGCCGGAGCAAAGGTATTGGGTTTGACGAAGGTAACCGTATCCGCGGGCTCGCAGGCCAGCTTCAGCTCTTCTTCCAGGTGCCTCCAGAATGGTATGACCGACACGTGGCCGTTGAACAGGAACGCGACGCGGCTGCCCCTGGGATCCTTCAAAGGTGAAATCCCTTCGGCATGGGGAGCCTCCGCACCGACAGGACTGTAAAGCGTTATCTTGGCCATGAAAATCTCCTCAGCGGAATACCAAGAAATTCTGACACTCTGATTCGAGACCTTGCGCGGCGGCTGGCCTCCCTTGCCTTACAGCGAGGGTTCAAGCCCGCCGGGCCACTGGATGGGCCGGGTCTGTGCCAGCCCTCCAGCCTGCATCCAACCGTGGCAGACCGCGTTGAATCCCGAACCCGACCCCCAACCTCCGGCCACCATGACCAGCAGGTCTTCCCTGTTTCGTATCACGGGAATCAGCGCGTCATCGTCGTTGGGGTCTACCAGCCGCGCCCAGTGGAATGGGTGTTCGGGGTTCAGGAACTTATTGGAGTTCATCAGCTTGACCGGCTTCGTGGCCAGGCGCTGTATCTCCTCTCGTATCCGGTCTTTGCCGTAGCCGTGGGAGTCCAGCTTTTGGGCGGTCATGGGGCCCAACACCAGAAGCGCCTGCCCGCCGCCGTTCATCGTCGCCGCGCCCGCGGTGGCGATGCTGTCGGCCAACACCGCGAGGACATCGCCCGCCGTGAGCACATACCCGGAGCCTGTGGCGATGTGGTGGGGCGCTTCGCAGGCGAAAACGGTCACGCAGGACGTCTCTTTGTCAAACCCGCGCTCCTCGTGGATGGCTCCCCAGGGGCTATCCTGGCTATTCTCGGCAATGCAATACGTGTACTTCCCCGGATGGCCCAGGGTGGCCCGGTCGATCTCTCCGGCGTAGCCCCCGCCGATGTTCCACATGACGAGCCTGATTGCCCGCCCCACAGCCGCGTTGGCCCGTGAGCCGCCGCCAAAGGTGTTGTCTCCGGCATTGAAACCCAGTTTGTCCACTACGGGACCGGTGACTATCGCCAGCGGGCTGATACAGTTGGTGGTTGCTTGAATCCCGTTCAGGTTGAAGGAGTCGTCCAACATTCCCTCGAGGGCCGCAATGACAACCGGCACGTATTCGGGGAGGCAGCCGGCCATCACCGAGTTGACCACGACCTTTTCCACCGTGGCGAGCCGGTTTTTTGGCGGCACCTCTCCGATCACTTCCTGGGGGTCGCGTTGCAGGTATTCCAGGGCGGCCTCGACCAGGCGGGGCGTCGGCGGAATCACGGGCAGACCGTCGGTCCAGCCCAACCGGTACATAGCCTCGTGGGCTTCCTCGATGCTATCTACTTCAATAGCCTGTGTAGGGTCCATGTATCCTCCGGGTCTGGTTACGGTCCGCTGTTGTGTCGATTCATTCGCCTCTTGAGCGAGAAACCGTCAATTGCTTCAGAAGTGCATCAACTTCAAAAACTGCTGCTCGCTGCGGTGAGGGCCAACAACCGCCAGCCGTAGCTCTTCAGGCTGGAATAGGCGTTGTGCGACACGGGCAACCCCGTCGGGAGTCACCGCGTCTATTATGTCCACGACTTCATCCGGGGTCGACACGCTTCCCTGGAGCATCTCCTGGCTGGCCAGCCATCCGGACACCGCGCGGGAGTCCTCCATCCGCAGCAACAACCGTCCCTTGGTGTACTCCTTGGCCTTGTGAAGCTCCTGTTCCGGAGGCGCGGCGTACATATTGTGGAGTTCGTGAAGGACACACTTCAAAGTTTCCCGGCTCTTCTTTGGTTCGACCCCGCAGTAAACGATCAACGACCCGCAGTCCCGGAAATGGTGTATGGTGCTGTTGACGTCGTAGGCTAGGCCCATCTCCTCCCGCAGGCTCAGGAATAGGCGGCTGCTCATCCCATCGCCCAGGACAACATTGAGAAGGGCCAGGTTGAACCTGTCGGGGTCCTCCAGGGCTACTCCCGGTAAGGCTAGGCACAGGTGGGTTTGGTCGGTACGACGGTTTTCCATGCGCACCACCGGCTCCGTCTGGCCCTCGGTTGCCGGCTCCCAGTCCAACGCCTCCCGGGGCTGCCAGGCTGTGGTGGCTTCATTCACCTGGGTGACAACCTCGTCGTGGTCAATATTGCCCGCCACCGCCACCACAGTGTTCGCGGGGTTGTACTGGGTCTGCATGTACTCCCAAATGCTATCTCTGGAAATATGCTCGACCGTCTCCAGCGTGCCTCCCACATCCCTGCCCATAGCCTGGTCCGGCCACAGGGCCTCGTCTATGAGCAAGTCCACACGGTAGGTGGGGTGGTCGTAGGTCATCCTCAACTCTTCCCGGATGATCTCCCGCTCCTTCTCCAACTCCTCCGCGTCGAGAATCGGGTTCAGGAGCATGTCCAGCATCACCGCCATCGCAGTCTTGAAATGGGGGCGGGCCACCTTGCACCAGAAGACGGTCATCTCCCTGTCGGTACTGGCGTTCATCACGCCGCCCACACCTTCAATAGCCTCGCTGACCTCCCGTGCCGTGGGCCACGACTTTGTCCCCTTGAAGGGCAAATGCTCGATGAAGTGGGACACGCCGGCCAGGTCGGGAGACTCGTACCGTGATCCCGCGCCAACGCAAATAGTGATGGCCACCGACTGGGTATGCGACATGTGAGAGCTAAGGATACGTAACTGGTTGTCCAAAACGGACCGTTGGAACATTCCTACCTCAATGCGGGGACTGCGCAGGGAGCATTGCCGTCCCTAAAACGCCTAAACCGGGGAGTGGTAGACCACTTCCCCGGCGTCCAAATGAATCCTGTTATCGGCTGTGGGTGAAACGGCCTAGCTCTTCAGCCATTCGACGTCGCCGCACAGGTCCGCGGGGTGTGACCGCGAGGCGAAGTCCTGGTATTGGCGGCGAGCCTCGCCGATGTTGGTGTCAATCCCGTGCCCGGGATACACGGCGGTATCGTCGGGCAACACCAGCAGCTTGCGGGTAATGCTGTCTATGATCTGTGTCAGCGCCTCGGGGCTGCGGGTCTTGCCGGGGCCGCCGGGGAACAGGGTGTCGCCCGAAAAGAGGTGCTTCCCGATCAACATGCAGGTCGCGCCGTCGGTGTGGCCCGGCGTGGCCAGCATGGTCATTTCCTGGTTCCCGAACTTGATCGTCTGTCCGTCAGCCAAAGACACCTCGGGACTCTTTGGCAGCGCGTGGGCGTCGGGCCCGCCGATACCCACCGGGACCGCGACCGCCCCGGTGATTTCGTTGAATCCCAACAAGTGGTCCTGGTGATTGTGAGTGATGAGAACGTACTTGATGTCTACGTCGCCAATAGCGTCCAACAACTTTTCCGGTTCTGCGGGGGTGTCGATGATGATCCCCTCGTTGGTGTCCGGGCAGGTCACGATGTAGCCGTTGTTATCAAAGGGGCCCATGTTGATCTTGGTTATCTTGACTTCGCCGTCATAATGGAGCGCCATTCTTATCCTCCCTGATATTAGCTGGATGTTGGGATCATTTTATCAAACCAGAGAAGAGAGTGCCAAAACCACGAATCCGCTGGCTATGGTTATAGATGGTCGATTATCAGCATGGAGACTTCCGGGAGCCGTGGCAGTCGGCTGTCGTTGGTCAGAAAAACCGCGGCGCCGGCTGTGATTGCTGTCGAGAGCTGAATGGCATCGGGAGTCCTCAAGTTGTACTCGGCGCGTAGATGGGCGGCAGACGCGGCGATTTGATGGGACACCGGCAAGCATCGTATGTTCGCTGACTCGAGCAAGATTTGCTGGTATTGAGTCACTAGGTCGGTCGCTCCCTCTCTCAAGGGATGAACCAAAATCTCTAGCAATGTAATCGCCGAAGTTACTACCGTGATTTCGCCGTGGCTAACAGCTTCGAAGAACGGTCGAACCACTTCGCTGTACCTTGGATTTTCTTCGATAAAGTAAATTAAGGGGCTGGTATCAAGACCGACGATTTCCCCTTTCAGCCCGCTTACCCATCCCAAGAATCTCGTTCCTCATTTACGTACTCTTCGACGTCAATTGCTTCCCATAGGTCTTTCCCTAATCCCGAAAGGTTCGTGATGGTATTGGAGTTTACTTGAGGAATATCTTCGTATGCCACCACAGGTTCTATCCCGTCATCTATAGCGTCACTTACTACGGGTTTCCTCATGGCATGTTCAATCCTCCTTAGCAACTCTTTTTCCCTAGAGGCAAAGAAACCATCGAAATCATCCGATCGAAGCGCCGTTAGATCGGAGGCCTGAGAGCGCAGAATTTCGTCCATCCGTGATTCTTCGATATTCCCCGTGCACTGAATGCGGGGCAGGTACACGCTAGGACCGTCGCCTCTGATGATTCTGTTGGTTCGAGACGACAAAGGCGCTTTGTTGACGATGCTGTCACAGCGGCTGGCCGGGACACCTTTATCCTTACACCATCTCTGCGGGAAAATGTGGTGGATATCGATACTTATGTCGAAGTACACCTGATCGTCAATTGTCATGCCCGTTAGGAAGTCTTGCGCTCCACCCTGGATAGCCAGCGCATGCACTCCCTTATAAGCCGCGCTGTTTCGCGTCCTAAGAGTTTGCAATCGGTTTCGGTCAAAATAGGCCTCTGACACGGTGCTGGGTTCCTGTCCTCCGTCGATCCAGGCCAGAAGTTCGGGCAAATCACGCGCAAATCTGGTTTCCGTTGCCCCGCTATACAGTTCTCCAAAAACACCACACCAGAACCATGTGGCTAGTTTGCTACGAACCCCTTCATTGTCTGCCTTGTCTCCAAGAATAGCCATGGCCGCAGACAAAGGGACCAACTGTGTGCCATATGGCACATCTCTCGCGGAGAAAATCTTGAGCGAATGCAGGAGCCTGCCTGACCGCTCAAATCCTGAGGTTACCCCGTCAGCCCACTTTAGATAGTCATCTAAGGAGACCCGCTCCAGGATGTCTCTCCTTTTACATCCGATTCCAGATGTTATTTCTTCACGGTCAGCCTTGGACCAAGTAACCGCCAATGCTACCGCCTGGAGGAACTCTGTATTCTTTACCTCTGCAAGTATGCGGTTCTCCCTCAGTTTCGATATTCGGAAATTCCAATCGTCTCCCAACCTGAACTCTCTGGAGGCGTATACGGCCGTCAGAATCTCGAATACGTTCAACGGCACGCCGCCTGTATTGACTTTTTCAAACACTTGGCAGACTGCGTCCCTTGGAGTCGAGGCACTCATCCTGATCACAGGCACTCTATATTCTATGAATCTTCGGACAACAGATTCATAGAAACTATTCCACCTCTGGAGGCGGTCGAACATGGCGTCTCCCGCCTGATGCAGGTACTCCTTCTGCCAACTATTGCGTTCGGTCTCGTCAAGTAGCGCCGTGAGGGGGAACATTTCGGCTTGGCATTGTTTTTGCAAAGTGGAATAGTCCTTTTCTTGTTCGCCCCTAAAGGTCCTGATGATCCCGTCTTTGGGAACACTCACGATGGATTCTTCCCTGTCCGCGTTCGGGTCCAAAGCTTTATCGCAGTCCAGAAAGTAGAGACGCTGGATATTCTTACCTCTCAAATCAGTCGTGTCGACTGGGCCCTTTCGAATAAGAGCCTGGTATAGTGAAGTTAGGCGCTGCTGGCCATCCAGAATCAACTCTTCCGGCTCGCCGGAGGACTTCTGGAGCACCCCTTCGACCGAACGTGCTTGGAACCCAGCGACGTTTCCGTGTGTTTCCAACAGCATGATTGCACCGATGGGGTATGTTAGAGAAACACTAGCAAGTAGGCTGCGAATTCTGTCATCGTCCCAAACCCAGCCTCGTTGAAAATCGGGCAACTGCAATCGGTTCTGGTCTATCTGTTTGAGCAAATCGGGCAATGGTTCGTCCGTGCTGTCGAAGGTCTTCATCAGAGTCATAACTCACCATTCCTCGGGTGGTCCGCGTATTGTTCCGCGTCAAGGCTTGGCGGGGCCCTGGCTTCATAGATCCTAAGGGCTAGGAAAACCTTGGGGAGTTCGGATCACTATAGACCGTGTGATTGATCGTTGTCCCTCTCATTTGAGGGATTCAGCATAGGTGGAACGCGATCGTCTTCCTCCAGGTTTGCGACGAGATTAGACAAGAAGGCGTTTAGTCTGGACATCTCCCCCCTCTTTACATCAAAGGGTATACCCGAGATGGTAACGACCGAGTCCCTTCTTAGTGGAAAGTGGTGTGTGATCTGTGATGCATCGTTGTTGTGCATCGGGGAACGCTCTACCGTGTGGGTCCCCTCATGTTGTGTTCTACTCTGGGTTTTACTCTTGCTAGCACGTTGAGTTGATGAGTTTGAAATTTGGCTCCCAGACGGCTTCCATCCGGCCTTATCTTGATCGTACCTAGTGAATTCCTCCAACGCGTACACAACACGTTGTTTATAGGCCCGCATCGTACCTGGCCTGATTTCAAGGCTATGAATGTTTTCGTATCGCCGTACGACTGCCTGCGTATCGATCGCTAATACGTCTTGAGCTTCTGACTCGTCCAAAACGGAGAGCACCGCGTTACAAGCGGATTTCAGAGCTCGAGCCGAGGATTTCTTCATCATCCCCTTCTCCCCTGCCCAGTTCAAGAAAGCGATCAGTTGATCTTTAGTTTGAGCCATCTCACTTCCACCTCTGAAATTACTGCTGCGATAATAACAAGCACATTCCATGATGTCAACGCCACACATCGTGACAATATGGACAATAAACACCTATGTGTATCACGGCGTAAGTATTATACGAAACAATCACATTGACGCATGACATAATGTGTTCGTAGTAGCAGGGTGTCGCAAGTGATCGCCATATCATGTGTTGAACAGTACGGTAAAGGGTCATCAAGCAAAATCGGCGCTTGTGCTGACTGCTTGATGCACCTGCATGTTATGGGTGGCGGCTCATTGAGCACTGCCTTGGATTCACTCTTGATCCCTATGGATATTACAGGGTCTTACCGTTCAAGATTTGGCGCCGCGCTCCTTGACATGCCTATTCCTGGCGAATACGTTAGGCCGAAGCTCGCCCTCAAGGTGGGGGAACCAAACTAACCCGAGGTAACGCTATGCCCAGGCTTGAATTGCTCAGCGAAGTCCAGCGAAGCATGCTCCGGATGTTCCCATGCGTGGAGCATGACGACTCCCCCTGGACCCCTATGCGCAAACCTCTATCGGAGAGCAGAGTCGCGCTCGTCACCTCCGCAGGTCTGCATGTGAGGGGGGACAGGCCCTTCGTGATGGGAGGGGATTCTTCCTACCGCGTGATACCACGCTCAACCAAGACGGCTGACATTCTGCAGAGCCACGCCAGCATAGGCTTTGACCACACCGGAATATACCGGGACATAAACGTCACCTACCCGGTTGACCGGTTGCAAGAACTGGTTGACCGGGGCGTCATCGGCTCCCTGGGCGAGAACAACTACTCGTTCATGGGCGCGCTTCGCGACACTTCTGAAGTGGTCGAGCAGACCGGGCCGGAAGTGGCCGGAAAACTCGTGGATGAAGGGGTAGAAGTCGCCTTCTTGACCCCCACTTGACCCCTCTGCTCGCACGCGGTCAGCGTGCTTGCCAGGTGCTTCGAGGAGGCGGGTATCTCCACCACGGGTATCGTGTTTGTTAAAGAACACGCGGAAAGGGTCAAGCCGCCCAGGATGCTTTGGGTCCCGTTTGCATTCGGCAACGCCATGGGTCATGCCGGGGACGCGGAGCAACAGCGCCATGTGTTGCAAGCTGCCCTGGACCTGTTGGACCGTCAACAGGGACCGGTGTTGGAGGAATACCCTGACGGCACCGCGCCCGAGGTACTGCTTCAAGCCTCGGCCGCGGGCCGGTCCAACGGTTCTCCGGCCCTTGACCCGGCAGACGAAGTGACCTCCCTGCGCCCCTACTACGAGCGATGGGTGGAAAAACACGATGGCCGTACCAACGTGGGGCTGTGCGGTGTTCCCCAACGCCGTTTTCGAGGCGTGGTCCGCTTCCTGGAAGGCTACATCACAGGCGAGCAGCAGGACGCGCCGGACCGTCCCGGCGATGTTGGCCTACCCCAGTACATCCGCTACTGCGTAGACGACCTGAAAGCGTTCTACTACGAGGCCCGGATGGAGCAGCGTCCGGATGTATCGGACGACCAGGCGCACGAATGGTTCTGGGGCGACACCGCCATGGGCCAGTTAATCGTCAAGCTGGCCGCCCACATGGGAGAGTCCGACGACCCCGAGACCAAGGCCATCCCGTATGGGCTGGCGCGGTAGAGGTCGATAGTTACCGCAAATCCGCCCGGTAAAAGATGAGGAAATGACGTGCCTAAGATTAGACGCATCGGGATAGAGGGATTCCAGCGTCTCAACGACATAAACGTTGAGATGCGTCCGATGATGGCGATGATTGGGGCCAACGGGGTTGGCAAGACATCGTTTATGGACGCATTAGCGCTGTTGGCGGCTTCGGCGGGAGGGTCGTTGAATCAGCGCCTCAATGACATGGGCGGCGTCGCAGACGTAATGACTCGCGGCAGGATGGGAGATATTGTTCTGAGCGCCGCGATGGATGTTCCAGGTCACCAGCCGCTCGAGTACAGTCTCAAGGTGGAGCCGCAGGGCCAAGGATACATCATATCCGAAGAGTCGCTTTTACAGTCCAACCCTCAATATTGGCAGTCTTTCAAGCACATCGGCTCCGAGTACGGCCAAACCGTATTCTACGACCCGTCCATGAACAGGCTGGTCAGACCGGAATGGGAGTATGACCCTCTGGAATCCGCGTTGTCCCAAGTGCCGAGGATGTTTCCGCAACCCGAGGAATTGAGGCGCACCTTGAGTTCTGCAACCCAGTACCACGCGCTCGACGTAAGCCGCCTCGCCCCCGTGAAACTGCCTCAACAGTTGAGACCGGCAACTCACCCCGGGGAGAATGGGGAGAACCTTGCGCCGTTTCTTTACAACCTCCGCGAGACCAACCGCGACCAATTCGAGGCGCTGGAGGACTCGTTGAGAGCGGCATTTTCTAGCTTCGAGTCGCTCGGTTTCCCGATTGTCGCGGCTGGGATGATTTCGGTGACCTGGAAAGAAAAGGCGTTCAGGGAGCCAATCTACATGCACCAACTCTCGGAGGGGACGTTGCGGTTCTTATGGCTGGCCTCGCTTTTGCAGAGTCCGCGCCTGTCCACCATCACCATGATAGACGAGCCCGAGGTCAGCCTGCACCCGGAACTGCTGGCCATCCTCGCCGACCTGATGCGGGAGGCGTCGGACCGGACTCAATTGATAGTCGCAACTCATTCAGACAGGTTTGTCCGCTTCCTGGAGCCGGCAGAAGTCATGGTTATGGACATATCCGAAGAAGGCTGGGCGTCCATGACTTGGGCTGATGCCCTGGATCTGGAGGAGTGGTTGGCGGATTACGGGCTGGACGAGGTATGGCGCATGGGCCGGATTGGCGGGCGGGCGTGAAAATAACCCTTATCGTCGAGGGGAATACGGAGACAGCCTTCCTACCCCATCTGAGAACCTTCCTTCATCCACGGCTTCCTAGAGGAATGCCCAATCTCGATTCTCTTTCATACAACGGACGGATTCCCACCGGGGAAAAGCTGAAAAAAGATGTACAGCGTCTCTTAAACGGCCGAAATTCCTCAGACCACGTTATCGCCTTAACTGACGTTTACACCGGGAGCAACCCACCCGATTTCCTAGACGCCGCGGACGCTAAATCAAAGATGCGCTCATGGGTTGGGGATGAACCAAGGTTTCATCCTCACGCAGCGCAGTTCGAGTTTGAAGCCTGGCTCCTGCCGTATTGGAGTAGAATCCAGCAACTCGCGGGTCACAATCAATCGGCTCCGGGCGGAAACCCCGAAAACGTCAACCACAACAACCCCCCATCCCGCCACATCCAAGAAATCTTCCGAAGAGGCGGGCGCAGACGGTACAAGAAAACTATAGAACCCAAGGGGATTTTGCGGGACAACGACTTGTCCCTGGCCGTCAACCGCTGTCCCGAATTGAAATCGCTCGTGAACTCGATACTGGATATATGCGGCGGACAGTTGGTCACATGACTGGCCATTAGCGGAGTTGCGGCGCTCTATTACTCCCCTGCATCTATTTTCACCCTCCGATACCGCCTGTCAATCATTCCCCACCGCGGCGGCCTGCTTTTCCGCGTTTCCGCGGTGGCGTCCGCTTCCTGGAAGGCTACATCAGCGGGGAGCGGCAGGACGCGGACGAACGCCCCGATGGGGTCACGCTGCCCCCGTACATCCGCTACTGCGTCGACGACCTGAAGGCATTCTACTACGAGGCCAGAATGGAACAGCGCCCGGATGTATCGGACGACCAGGCGCACGAATGGTTTTGGGGTGAGACCGCCATGGGCCAGCTAATCGTCAAGCTAGCCGGTCACATGGGAGAGTCCGACGACCCCGAGACCAAGGCCATCCCGTATGGGCTGGCGCGGTGGAAATAACTGGGTCCACCGGGCCAGGCGATGTCCTAACGTAGCAGTGGCTCCAGTTTGTCCAGCAATCGCCCTACGTCCTGAAGCCCATCTCTGACCATTTGGCCGGGAAACCCATCCTCGTAGAAATTCGTATGCAGGCCGCTCGCGGCGAGAAAAAGGGTGCAAATATCCCGGTCACCAATCTCGTTTACAATCCTGCCCATTATTTGGTAGAGCAACCGGTGGTTATTGTGCTGCCAACCCCTTTGTTCTGCCACAGCCTTGACCATTTGAGCCGCCGCGCCCCAGCCCTTTTCGGACGCCTGGCGGAGGTCACCCTTCACCCACTCTTCTATCGCTTGAGCCAACAATGGCCTGCTGGCGTTTCTATAAGTCTGCTCTTGCATCGGGCGCTTTCGCCGCCTCCTCTGAAATGACGCTGGACCGTGGGCAACGCCAAGTGTTGCCCGAAGCCTATCTACTGAGCCGCCCTTTCCAGGTTCAGCGCCAGCAGCCGTCCAGTATCTCGGGCTCGGACAGGTCATGCGGCCAGCCGTAGGCGTCCAACACCGCATTGTCCAACCGTTCATGGGCGAGTTGCAGCCATGTTGGGCGGGCGTTGTAGAGGTTCGTCAGCGTCCGCTTCTTCAGTTCCGATTGTGAGATGTTAGGCGGGTTGAGCCAACCCTCTCTTAGCTGGTCTAGCTCTTGTGCCTCTTTTGCAATGGTCTCTCGTTGCTCCTCGTCGGGAACCGGAAACGGGAAGGTTTCAAAGGTGGTTGTAGGTGTATGTCTGAAACCCGACTCGACTTCTCGAAGCTGCGTCCCTGATGCTCTCGCCCACGCTTCATGGATACGGGAATGCAGCACTCCGAACGTGTAATCATCGTCTCGAGCTATGACGATCAATGAATGGTCCGGCAACACGTCCCTGTTGAGCCAGGTAAACAAACGATGCTTCGCTGTAGTCGGAGTCGCGAGGAATCGCTCTAAATCATTTAAGGCCGCCCGCATATTGGGTCGGGGCCGTTCGTGGGTTCGTGGAGCCACCATTTGGAAACTTTCGACCGAGATTTTTCCCGTTTCGGACGCACTTCCCTATTGACATACTCGAAGGGTGCCTCGAAGAGACTCGCCTCCGCCATCGACATATCGACCCCAAAGTCGATTGCCCACGTTCGGCTTGGCCGGGATGTTACATCTTTACCGTTCGCACGAAGCCGGATGACGGATCGATTCATTCGTCCATCCGGGTTAGGTTGGCCGATCAACTGCACAGCTAGTGGTTCAGTTACATTGAAGGGTCCACCCATCGAAGGGTCCACCCATCGTGTCCCCCATAAACGCGGTCTCGAGGTTCTCCTTTAGTCGCACCGCGCTGGTGAGATTGACCCCTACGGTCAGGTTCGCGTTGATCGACTTGACCGGTATACCATCCAACTCGCGGTCCGTGTCGGACCCATCGTCGAAACCGACGATGGAAATGTGGACTGCCGCGCCATTCAGAATCCAAGGCTGGTCAGACCAAGCGAGAAAGATGTCGCCGCTCTCTTTGATCCGTTGGAGTACGCGGCGATTGACCCCGCCTCTGATTCCCTGTGTGGCGAGCAGGCCTACCCGCTTGGTCTGCTGTCTTGCTACCATGCTCCGGGCCTTCTCGAACCAGTAGCAGACCAAATCAGCCTCGGCGGGCACGCGCTTGCTACACAGGCTGAAGAGAGAGTCAATGTATGCGTCGCCCAACTGGGAGCGCAGGAATTTTCCGCCCAGGAACGGCGGGTTGCCTATGATGAACTCGGCGTCGGGCCATTCGGCTTCCCGCGGGTTGTCCGTATCGCCGTCGGCAAGGATGGCGTCCGTCCGCTTGATGGACACCAGCGGGGTCAGAATCGGGCGGCGGTCGTAAGGAAAGCCGTTGTTCTGGTGCCATTGGATGTAACCGATCCAGAGGGCGGTTCTGGCCAACTCAGCGGCGTAGGGGTTGATCTCAAGCCCAAGCATCTGGTCGGGCTTGACAGTAGGGGTCCAATTCCCCCAACCGTGAGTCGCGGCGAAGTCGATGACTTGCTTTTCCAGGTCTAACAAGGAACGAAGCGCCAGGTACAGGAAATTTCCGCTCCCGCAGGCCGGGTCCAGGACTTCCACTTCAAAGAGCCGTTGTTGAAACGCCCGCAGCCTGGTCCGAGCCCCGTCCACGTCCTCTTCTATAAGGAGATTTCCCGCCTCTCGCTGCACATCTTCCCATTCGGCCCGCAGCGGGGCCATCACGACCGGGTCTACCACCAGCATGATGTCGTCGGCACTGGTGTAGTGGGCGCCAAGGTAAGAGCGTTTCGACGCATCCAGGGCGCGTTCGAATAGCGTCCCGAAGATCGAAGGCTCGATGTTGCGCCAGTTCTTGTTCGTTGCTTCCAATAGCCGGAAAAGCGCGGATTCGCTCAACTCTATGGTGTCGGCGTCGGTAAAAAGGTCGCCGTTGAAGTAGGCGATCTGCGTAGTGCCGAACATGCCGCCTTCGGCCATCAACCTGAAAAGATTGCGAATGGCTTGGTCGAAACGCACCGGGTCGCGAAAATACGTGCGGATAATATCGGAGAATGGAGCGCCAGGGAGCAAGCCCGCATCTTCGGCATAGAGACAGAACACAACTTGATTGAGGTAACGGGCGAGTTTCTCCTGGTCCTCGGTGTGTTGCTCCATGTCCTCTACGATTGCCTGGAATAGGTCGGCGGTCTCCCTGGTAACCGCGTCCACGGAGCGGTTGGGGCGAAGTTCCGCTGGAGCAAAGAAAGCGCACCGGAGCTTTTCGAGGTTAGCGGGCTGGTCTAATGACACGACCGCGATTTCGTGCCGGACGGTCTCCATGCCGGGGAAGTTGGTCTGTATCCGAATCGTCTTAAACGATGAGACGATGAGCAGCGGAGGTGTCTTCAAGTGGACCTGGTACCGAAGCAGTTGCTTCAACCCTTCGTCGAGGTCGTCGTCGCTGCCTTTGAACTCCCAGCCGAAGGAACCCTCGAGGTAAGCGTCGGCAAACCCGCCAGGCACCCATTTCTCAAACGTGAAGACTTGGTTGTCCCCATATTCGACCGGAGTCGGATGCCCCACAAGGCCGCAGATGTCCAGGAACATCTCCTGGGACGCCTGCTTCTCGCCGAAATTTACGTCGCGCCACTTACCGGCGAACTGACTTGGGGTCATCCCCGGCAACTTGGGAGATATGTTAAGACCAGCCTTCTGTGTGCTCATGCTCGAACCATTTCGGGCCTATCAGCCATCCCCCACACCAACGGCCTGCTTCTCCGCATGTTTGCCTTGCACCAGGTCTTGGATGTAGCGCCCGGTGACCGAGCGGGGCGTCCGGGCCAAATCTTCCGGCGTGCCGGTGGCGATTAGTTCGCCTCCCTCGTCGCCCGCTCCGGGGCCAAGGTCTATGACCCAGTCGGAGTTCTTGATGACGTCCAGGTTATGCTCAATCAAGATCACGGTATTCCCGTTATCCACCAACCGGTGCAGCACCCGCAGCAGGGCGGCGCAGTCTTCGAACGAGAGACCAGTAGTCGGCTCGTCCAGCAGGTACAGAGTCTTGCCCGTGGCGCGGCGGGAAAGCTCGGTGGACAGCTTCACCCGTTGCGCCTCTCCGCCGGACAGCGTGGTCGCCGGCTGACCCAACCGGATGTAGCCCAGGCCGACATCCCGCAATGTCTCCAGCTTGGGACGGATGCGCGGGAAGTTCTCGAAGAACTCCATCGCCTGAGCCACGGTCATGTTCAAGACGTCGGCGATGCTCTGCCCCCGCAGGGTGACTTCCAACGCCTCCCGGTTGTAGCGGCTGCCCTGACATATCTCGCAGGGGACGGTCACGTCGGGAAGGAACTGCATTTCAATCTGGTTGTAACCCTCGCCCCGGCAGGCTTCACAGCGCCCGCCTTTGACGTTGAAGGAGAAGCGCCCGGGCTTGTAACCCCTTACCCTGGCTTCGGGAAGATTGGAGAACAGCTCGCGTATCGGCGTGAAAGCGCCGGTGTAGGTGGCGGGATTGCTGCGCGGCGTCCGGCCGATGGGGGACTGATCGATGTTGACCACCTTGTCGACATTTTCGACCCCCAACAATTCGTCGTGCTTTCCGGGCAGGTCCCTGGCGCGGTAGAGAATCTGGGCCAGCCTCTTATAGAGGATGTCGTAAATCAACGTGCTCTTGCCGGAGCCGGACACGCCGGTAACACACACCAGTTGTCCCAGGGGAAAATCGACGTCAATCCCCTTCAGGTTGTTCTCGCGTCCCCCTCGGACCGCCATGAACTTGCCGTTTCCGGGCCGCCGTTCCTCTGGTACCGAGACCTTCCTGCGGCCGCTGAGGTATTGACCGGTCAAAGAGTCCGGCGAGTCCATCACCTCCTGGAGAGTCCCGGCCACCACCACCCGGCCACCGTGCTCCCCCGCGCCCG
The DNA here is from genome assembly GCA_965216155.1 of Dehalococcoidia bacterium. Lineage (GTDB taxonomy): Bacteria > Chloroflexota > Dehalococcoidia > Lucifugimonadales > UBA3495 > CATOSP01. The sequence goes on from CBDCFD010000005.1 coordinate 543,149, forward strand.
GCCCGAGGTCGGCAATGAAGTCCGCAGCTCGCATCATCGCTTCGTCGTGCTCCACTACGATCACAGTGTTGCCCATGTCCCGCAAGCTGCTCAGCGTCCCGATGAGCCGGTGGTCGTCGGCTGGATGGAGGCCCACCGTCGGCTCGTCACAAACGTACAACACCCCGGTGAGGCCGGACCCGATCTGGGTGGCCAGACGGACCCGCTGGGCCTCGCCGCCGGAGAGGGTCCGCGCCGTCCGGTCAAGGGTCACATAGTCAAGGCCGATGTTTTGCAGGAACCGCAAACGGCCTTCGATCTCTTTTAATATCTGGTTTCCGATGGTCTTCTGACGCACCGTCAGCGTGGGCCCCGAGTGCTTGCCCGGCGCGTCCGGGTCGATATCCTGCACCCAGTCCAGGGCTTGGTGGATGTTCTTGGAGCAGACGTCCATGATCCCCGACTGGCAGACCTTCACCGCCAGTGCTTCGGGCCGCAACCGCTTGCCCTCGCAAGCCCGGCAACTCCGCGCCGCCATGTAACGTTCGATGTCCTGGCGGGTATGGTCGGACTCAGTCTGCTTGTAACGCCTCTCAAGATTGGGAATCACGCCCTCGAAAGACGTGTCCCAACTGTAGGTGCGGCCCCGATGAGTGCGGTGGGAGACGGTCACCTTCTTGGAGCCGTTGCCATAGAGGACCAGGTCAAGCTGCTCCTTCGTAAGGTCCTTCACCGGCGACTTGGCCGAAAACCCGTTGGCGGTAGCTATGGACTCCAATACGCTGACGTACCAGCTACTCGCCGGGCCGCTGCGCGACCAGGGAGCGATCGCCCCCTCGGACAGGGACAGGTTCTTGTTGTGGATCACCAGGTCGGGGTCGATCTCCAGCTTGTAGCCCAGGCCGGTGCATTCGCTGCACGCGCCGTGAGGGCTGTTAAAGCTGAAGGTCCGTGGTTCGATCTCCGGGAGGCTCGTGCCGCAGCGGACGCAGGCGAATTGCTCGGAGAAGACCAACTCCTCGCCGTCTTCCACGTGGACCTGGACCACGCCATCGCCTTGTCTCAGGGCGGTCTCCACCGACTCGGCTACCCTGGTCATCTCCGTATCTTCCCGAACGACAAGCCGGTCAACCACTATCTCGATGTAGTGCCACTTCTGCCGGTTTAGATTAAGGTCGCCCATTTCGTCCAGCAGGAGGACATCCCCATTGACCCGGACCCGGACGAACCCGGCGCTGCGCGCGTTCTCGAAAACGTCTTTATGCTCGCCCTTCTTTCGGCGCACCTTGGGGGCCAGGAGCAAGAGGCGGCTGCCTTCGGGCAGCGACATGATGGCGTCGACGATTTGCTGAATCGTCTGCCGCTCCACCGGCCTGCCGCACTTGGGGCAATGGGGCGTTCCGACGCGGGCGAAGAGCAGCCGCATATAGTCGTAGATTTCGGTGACGGTGCCCACGGTGGAGCGGGGGTTGTGAGAGACACCCTTCTGGTCTATGGAGATGGCGGGGGACAACCCCTCGATGTAATCTACGTCGGGCTTGTCCATCCGGCCCAGGAACTGGCGCGCGTAGGCTGAAAGAGACTCCACGTATCGCCGCTGACCTTCGGCATAAATGGTGTCAAAAGCCAGCGAGCTCTTCCCCGACCCGGAAACGCCGGTGATGACCACCAGCTTCTCCCGGGGGATCGTCACATCGACGTTCTTAAGGTTGTGCTCGCGGGCGCCCTTGACATGAATAAATTCCTGGGGCATAAACCTGACCCCTCACCCAATAATCATCGCCCCTATTTTAGCACCCCCGCCCGGCCGCTCCACCTTTAGAGTCAGATTGTATTTGCATTGATGTTCCTATAGCTCGGCGTCGGTCAGACCAAGCCATTCAAAGGCGCTAGCGAAAATGACGGTATGATATTCCCTCGCCGTCCACGCGGCTTCTTTAACGTGCATTGGGACCTCCGTGTCTATGGCAAAGTAAATGGGGCGCTGGCCGACTCCTCATCCGTGTTGCCGAAGTTGGAGGTCTTGCATCGGGAAGTCCCTTACGTTGGCGGTAGTATTGCGCCGTTGGCGATGGCGGCGGCCGCAGTAATCGTATCGGCAGCGGAGAGCGTGATGCCCTGTCGGGCAAATTCGTAGCGGTAGCGGCCCGCTTCTTTGGCCATCTCAGGCGTGGCAGCGTAATACTCCAATCCGTCGACAACCGGATCGACACGGAGCCGTTGCCCTGGAGTAAGTCCACTGTACAGTTCCGTAATGCCGACGGCGCATACTCCTAGCCGATGCCCTTCCCTTTCCAGCCTGTCTAACAACTCCACCGAGGGCCGGCGACCGTGGAAATAGTCGATTAGCACGGTCGTGTCAAGAAGATAGTCGGCCACGCCACTTCCTCTCCAGACTCTCATTGTCCTGGCGCCGCGACTCCCTTACCCAGGTATAAGCCTTTTCCGAAGTAGCCCAGTGCGGATGGTCTTCGGCGGTAAAGATTCCGCAGGTTTCATCCAGCGCTTTTCTCAGTTGTTCCCTCCTGACCCTGGCGCGGACGGCCTCTTCGATGAATCGGGCGCGGTCAGCCTCACCGGCCAGCTTGTCCACCGCCTGCACCAGGTCTTTGGGGAGGTCTATGCTCGTGCGTGTCATGCTGTCACTATTCCCTATCCGTGTTGCAGAAGTTGGAGGTCTTGCATCGGGAAGTCCCTTACGTTGGCGGTTACCAGTATTGCGCCGTTGGCGATGGCGACGGCCGCGGTAATCGTATCGGCGGCGGAGAGCGTGATGCCTTGGCGGGCAAATTCGTAGCGGTAGCGGCCCGCTTCGACCGCGATTTCCGCGGTGATGTCGAGGTAATCGAACTGTGCAACCAGACGGTCGGCTTCGACTCTACTCTCCGGCCTGACACCTGTGTAAAACTCGGTCAAGCCAATGGCGCAGACTGCCAACCGATGGCCGTCCTGCATCAGACCGTTTATCAGGTCAATTACTTCCTGATTGCGGCGCATATAGCCGATGAGCACGGTGGTGTCAAGAAGGTATCCGGCCACGCCATTTCCTCTCCAGGCTCTCGTTGTCCTGTCGTCGCAACTCCCGCACCCAAGCGTAAGCATTTTCCGGCGTGGCCCAATGGGGGTATTTTTCGGCAGTAAACATGCCCTCAGTGTCTTCCAGCCACTTTTTCATCGTCTCGACGCGAACCCTGGCGCGGACGGCTTCTTCGATGAAGCGGGCGCGGTTAGCCTCACCGGCCAGCTTGTCCACCGCTTGCACCAGGTCTTCGGGGAGGTCTATGCTCGTGCGTGTCATGCTGTCACTATTCCCTGCCTGGCAGATATTTAAAATCCATTATGCGGGTTTCGGCAGGACAAGGGCAACGACAGCTTCAAAAGCGAACTGCCAACTCGGACTGCACCAGCGACGCCGAAGCAATGGCGAATGGGGCTGTCCCCCATGCCTAAAGTCCTCCACCACGGGGACAATCTTTTGACGCTGAGGGTCAGAAGGCCGCAGGAAGAGAGTATCTCAGTTAATGACAGATGAAGAATTTGCCCGCATTATGGGCTTATCCCATGAGTTGAGAGGCGTAGAGTTCAAAGGTCCAGGTCCTTCATCCGATAGGCGACTCTTCGCTCAGGTTGTCAAAGCAGTATTGGGCATGGCCAACCGGCGTCATGGAGGGCGAGTCATCATCGGCGTAGATGACCCCGTGAGCGCGCTCGATTCTGTCGGACTCAATGAAACTGACCTGGCTACGTGGAACTACGATGATGTCGCGGACCGTATCGCCGCCCATGCTGACCCCAACGTCAACTTCGACCTTGAAGTAAGAGAGTATAATGGCAACAAGTACGTGGTCCTTCAGGTAGAAGAATTCGCTGACATTCCGGTCTTGTGCAAAAGGGCTTACGGCGATGTGCTGCGAGACGGGGCCTGCTACGTAAGGACCCGCAGGAAGCCGGAAACGTCGGAGATACCAACACAAGCCGACATGCGGGACCTGCTTGACCTGGCTATAGAGAAGGGAGTGACACAGTTCCTTGAACGGGCCCGGCGGACGGGACTGTTCATCCCCGGGATTCTCGGTCCGCGCTCCTCCGGCGATGGGGTTTAGACTGGCCGCATGGGTTTTGACATGAATGAACTACTCAAGAAAATTAAGTCCAGGGGCTATTGGAAGGTGGTAATTTTTCCGGTCCCGTATCCTTACACAGAGAAGGAAGAGAAGCGAGTATCGGATGTAAGCAATCTGCAACGCATCCTTGAAAAAACCTCGGTGCAGCTCAGACCTGCCTTATGGGACTTTCCGCACCTGAGCGGACGCATCCAGGTTGAGACCGGCCCGGGCTGGATTAGCCAGGAAATAGACTTGCATCATCACGTCGAGTTATGGCGGTTCCACCAGACTGGCCGGTTCGTCCACTATCGCGGTATGCCCCACGACTGGCGAGATCAGTCCAAAATTTGGCCGCCGGACGATGGATGGGAAACCGGGGCATCATTGGGCATTGACGAAGTGGTGTCCCGATTCATCGAAATCTTCGAGTTTGCCGGACGCCTGACGTTCACTGAGGCCAGCGGTCCCATGATGCGCGTGGAAGTGACTGTCGACGGATTTAAAGGACGCACCCTGAGCGGCTTGGCGGACGGGGGCGGACTCTGCAAACGCTACGAGTCCCGGATACCGGAGTTCTCTCACGAGGTGGTCCTGATGTACGTTCAGATGCTCACAGACAGAGAAGAACTGGCCCGCAGTGCGTCTGCTAAACTGTTCCAACGCTTCGGATGGGACCCCGGCGCCGAGTTCATTCGGGATATACAGGCCGAAGTTACAAGCCGGGGGTGGCTCACACCAGTTAGGTTGCCCTGACCTATGCCTTCGCCACCCGGAGACGTACCATGCCCAACGCCCTCTACTACGGCGACAACCTTCAAGTGCTGCGCGAACACATCCCCGCCGAGTCGGTGGACCTGGTTTACCTGGACCCGCCGTTCAACTCCAACGCCTCCTACAACGTGCTGTTCAAAGAGTGGACCGGGTAGGAGCCGCCTATCCCGGCTCGTGGCAGAGGAATTTGCCCAAGATTCAGTTGGGGCGCACATGTCGCTTAGCTGATACAATCTAAGTGACTGTACATTGCATTACATGGGCTTAACAGGAGGATCGGAATGCAACAGATAACCGCCCGCGTGTCTGACGATCTGGTGCAAGCGCTGGATGCGGCAGCCTCGGAACTCAAGCGAAGCCGGGCCGACATCGTCCGCCAGGCGCTGGAGCGATACTTGGAAGACTTCGACGACCTGACGGTGGCCCTTGAACGGCTTCGAGACCCTTCCGACCCGGCGCTGGACTGGGACCAGGTTAGGGATGAGCTACTCCGTTCAGATTAAGGAGAGCGCAGCCAAAGAACTGGCTGGAATCCAATACGATGACCGTCTCCGCATCGCGCGGGCTATAGACGGCCTGGGCGAGGACCCGTTCATGGGCCTTCCAATGAAAGGGGACCGCCGGGGACTCCGGCGCCTCCGCGTCGGCAATTACCGGATTGTGTATGAGGTGCTCGAAGACGCACTCGTCGTGCTTGTAGTGAGGATCGGTCATCGGAGGGAAGTCTACCGGCGCAGTTAGTGACCGGCGAGCCATGCCCTCCGGGAGACCCGCCAACCACCCCTCTGCCGCCCCATATCGCTGGCCCCGGAGTCGTGGGATGGCAACTTGAGGAGGACGGACCCAACGATGGAGCCGTCTGAGTCCTAAAGATGGTCGTCCCGTTGTTTATTACAGCAGGGGGAAACTGATATGCCCAACGCCCTTTACTACGGCGACAACCTTCAAGTGCTGCGCGAACACGTCCCCGCCGAGTCGGTGGACCTTGTCTACCTGGACCCGCCCTTCAACTCCAACGCCTCTTACAACGTGCTGTTCCGGGAGAAGTCCGGGGAAGACTCTCCGGCGCAGATCAAGGCTTTCACCGACACCTGGGAGTGGACCCAGGAGACGGAATACACCTACGAGTTGGACATCATCCAGAACCCAATGGTCCCATCGTCCGTCAAGGACATGATAGCGGCGTTTCGCCAGTTCATCGGCCGGAACGCGATGATGGCCTACCTTGTCATGATGGCTCCCCGGTTGGTGTAGATGTACCGGGTCCTCAAGCCCACCGGCAGCTTGTATCTGCACTGCGACCCGACGGCCAGCCATTACTTGAAGATTTTGCTGGATGCTGTGTTTGGTAAGGAGAATTTTCGGACTGAAATAACCTGGAAGCGGACCAGCGCCCACAGCGACACAAGGCAAGGCAGGCGGCAGCATGGGCGTATTCATGACATCCTATTTTTCTACACCAAGGGATCTGACTGGACTTGGAACCCCGTATATACACCCTATGATGGACAATATATCGACCAATTCTATCGGCACGTTGAACCAGTCACTGGCCGCCGTTACAGGTTAGACAACTTAACCGGCCCGGGTGGCGGCGCCAAGGGGAATCCCAGTTATGAGGTCATGGGTGTTACCCGCTATTGGCGCTATTCCAAAGAAAACATGGACGCGTTGGTTAAGCAAGGTCGGGTAGTACAGACTACGCCAGGATCGGTCCCTCAGTACAAGCGTTATCTTGATGAAATGCCTGGAATCCCGCTACAGGACGTTTGGACGGATACCCGGCCGATCGGGGCGCAAGCCAAGGAACGCCTTGGCTACCCCACCCAAAAGCCGGAAGCCCTGCTGGAACGCATCATCCGCGCCTCCTCCAACGAGGGCGACGTGGTTCTCGACCCATTCTGCGGTTGCGGCACCGCAGTAGCGGCAGCTCAAAAACTGGACAGGCAATGGATTGGAATAGACATCACCCACCTGGCCGTAGCTTTGATGAAGAGCCACCTAAAGACGGCCTTCGAGTTGGAGCCAGGCAGGGACTATGACGTTGTCGGTGAGCCGCAAGACGAGGGTAGTGCCCGAGCGCTTTGGGAGCAGGACCCTTACCAGTTCCAGTTCTGGGCCGTCTCGTTGCTGGAGGCCCAGCCGCAGCAGGAGCAAAAGCGGGGTGCCGACCGCGGCATCGACGGACTGGTCTACTTCCTGGATGGCCCGAAACGGACCCCGCAGAAGATTGTCGTCCAGGTCAAGGGCGGCCACGTCTCCGCCCCGCAGGTCCGCGACCTCAAGGGCGTCGTGGAGCGGGAAAAGGCGGCGATGGGGGCTGTTCATCTCCCTGGAACCGCCAACCGCGCCCATGCGTTCCGAGGCCGCCAGCGGCGGGCTATATCATTCGGACTTGTGGCAGCGGGAATTTCCCAAGATTCAGTTGCGGACCATCTCGGAAATGCTAAACGGCAATGGCTTTGACCTGCCGCCCCGACCGGCGGCCTACCAACCGGCCCAGCGGGTGCGCCGCTCCCAGGGAAGGCAAGCGCCGATGGAGGGGATACAGACGGCGTAGGGATATTGGATTTCGGGGCAGGCCCACCGAAACCTGCGAAACCACTGACAGACGCGCCTTGAAAGTCGCGCCGGATAGGGATTATCCTCGCCGGGTCACATTCGGGTCTTGGGCGGAATCCGGTTTGTCGCTTGAAAAGAACAGTTATCAATTGTTAGCAGACCCGGGCCAGGTAAGCGCGGCCTATGGCGAGGCTGCCTCAGCGCACAACAAGTCCTTGTCGATTCATCGCTGGTCGAACTGGATAGCCGGGTTTTCCGGCGAGTTCGCGCATAACGCCATCGCGCAATACCTGCCTTGCCCGCGGGGTGACTGCCTGGTTATGGACCCCTTTGCCGGAGTTGGCACCACTTTGGTTGAGGCGAACAGACTGGGCATTGATAGCGTGGGGTTCGAGTTGAATCCGTTCGCTTCTTTGGTCTGCAAGGTGAAGCTCAACTCGAAGGATATTTCCCTGGACGAGTTGGCCGAAAGCATAAATGGCTATGAGGTATTCATCGAGCAGACCGAACAATGCTTGAGTTCCACCGATGGCGGCGGAAACTGCGATTTGACCAATGAGCCGCGGACTTTGCCGCCGGCCGGGTTCAAGAGTCGCATCCCCTTCTTCTCGCCTGCCGTAGAGCGGAAAGTCCTCTTCACCCTGGATTACTTGAGTATGCTGACGCCCCCGGTAAGGGAGTTATTCAGCGTGGCTCTTTCCTCGGTGATGGTCGACTTCTCCAACTACTCTTACGAACCGTCCCTCGGGTCGCGTCCGGGCGCGGGCAAAGAACTGGTGCTTGACGCCGAAGTAGGGAAGATACTTGCTGCCAAACTTAAACAAATGCTGGAGGACATTGCCGAAATTCAGTCGGAAACGGCCCGTCAGTGCAGCCGCCCCCATTGGCAAGTCCACGAGCGCTCCTTTTTCGACGCGGAGAATCTCACCGAGCCGGGATCGGTGGACCTGGTGGTGACTTCCCCTCCGTATATGAACAATTACCATTACGTGCGAAACAGCCGCCCCCAGCTTTTCTGGACCGGACTGGTTAGCTCTCCCCGGGAACTGAAGCGTTTGGAGAATGACAATTTTGGCAAATACTGGCAAACGGTCAGGGGCGGCGCGTACATTCCGTTAACGCCGGAACTACCGGGGCTCGAAGAGCAAATCGCGGAGATTCGTGAAATCAATAAGTCCAAGGGGGTCTACGGGGGAAACGGGTGGGCGAACTATGTAGCCACCTACATGAACGACCTTGACAGATTCTGCGGCCTGTTAGGCAAAGTCTTGCGGCGAGGAGGGACTGCGGTTGTGGTCCTCGGCAACTCAATAATCCAAGGCTGCGAGATAAAAGTCGAAGAATACCTGTGCGACATAGCGGAGCAACGGAGTCTGTCAGTCCTGGAGGTCACCAAGCTACGGTACCGCGTCGGGTCCAGTATCATCAACAGCGGAAGCCGGCTCCGTACCAAGAGCAAGTCGCCGTTGTACGATGCCGCGGTGGCGCTGCGCCGCGCTACCTAGCCTTGGGTGGAAACATCCGGTCCCACTGGTTCGCGTAGTCCGGCATACCGGGTCGGCCCCGGCCAGGAGCGTGCATACTGGCCTGGGTCTGTTATCCCGCTTGCTCCAGTCGGAAGGACGGATGAAGCGGCATAAGATGTCGTCCGGAGGGGCTGGCACGGTTTCCGTTAGAACAAGGCAACTAGGTCTGCTTCGGTTGCTTGCCGTAGACGGCCAACGTTAACTCCCTGCTGGTCATATACGCTTGCGTCGAGAGCGCCACCGGGTTCCAGTTCCGCGAGAACCAGCCGGCCATCGGTCAGTCTCAGATCGAATGACAACGCGCCGTCCACGTCGACCGTGACCTCCGGTTCCACTGTCTTGTCGAGGGCCGCTTTTACGATGCGAGCGGCCATGTTGACCACCCAATCTTCCAGCCCCTCGCCGTCGAGGCCCTTGGCGAAATCAGCAAGCGCACACTGCGCCGCAGCCTCAATTAGCGTTGTCACAGCCATTGACTGCCCACCCTTTTACTAAGTTCTTGCGTGTAAGCCCGATAGTACATGAGCATTGTACGCTAGCATACCAGAGAGGGGGGCGGCATACGTGGTGACCGTCTACCGTCCCGGCCAGCAGCCTACCAACCCGCCCAGCGGGTCCGCTGCCCCAGGGCCAGCAAGCGCCGATGGAGGGGATAGGGACGGCGTAGGGGTTATGAACGCAGAGCGCAGGGCTAGGATTTCAACCCGTTACAGGTTCCTAAGTTCCTTGAAGTTCACCGCAGCATCCTGATTTTTCTCCAGAACCGCCAAGTATAAGCTCACGTCCACGGTGACCAAAGGCGTTTCGGATGTTGCGACTTCCAGGAGCGCCGCGTCCGCCAGGCCAAGCCGCTCGAATGAGTCGTTGGCCGACGCTACGGCGCTGGCAACTACGATTTCCTCACTGTCTTGAATGATTGACCGGAGCCTTCGCAAGAGGCGCGAACGCTCCGGTTCGCCGTGCTGAGCGAGCAGGTTTGACGTCTCGGTCAGCGTGTTTGGCGTGACGAACACCCGCTCAACGAGCGCCAGCAGGTCAAGCAAAACGTCGTAATCCTCTGCTGAATACTCGTCCAGACGGCGGTGTCTGGAGATTAACGCCCGGTCTTCCCTGCCCGCTACGTACAAAACCAGGAGGTTAGTATCAACGAAGAATCCGATTGGGGGCATTGGATCACGTTTGGTCTGTCATAAGGCGGTCCATGAGAGATTCGACGCACCCATTCTCGTCGTTGATGCGAAGGACTTTGTAAGAGCGGCCCTTCCCCGCATCCCTAAATGCGCCGGTCGGGGTGAACCTGCGGTCCCAAGGCCGTGAGAACCCCATCGTGATTTTCCACACATTCGAAGTGTCGTCGAACACTACTTCTTCGAGGCCGATGTCCATCACTTCTTCCTGTAGGTAGAGATCACAGACGTACTCCCTAGCCATCCGCACCGCTTCTTTAACGTCCAGTTTAGCCATTCTTTTCTCCTTTCCGGCGACCTGAGCGGGCGCCTACTCCACCCCCAGATCCCTTGCCGCCGCGTTGATAACCCGGTCCAGAGCCGACACGATTTCGTCGATCTCCCCGGCGGTTACGCAGAGGGGCGGGGCGATATTCGTGATCTCGCCGCCGCGCAGGAGTATCCCGTTCTCGGCCAGGGCCTGGGTGATGCGGGTCCCCAGTTCCGCTTCCGGCGGGAACTGTTCCTTCGTTTCCCGGTCCTTGACCAGTTCCAAGGCGCAGAAAAGCCCCAACCCGCGGGCGTCGCCGATTATCGAGTGCTTTTCCTTCAACTCATTCAGCCCGTCCAACAGGTAGGCGCCCATGCGGGCCGAGTTCTCCACCAGGCCCTCGTCTTCCATGATCTGGATGTTTTTCAAAGACGCGGCAGCAGCGACAGGATGACCGCCGAAGGTTATCACGTGTCGGAACGCGGCCTGCTGGCTGCCAATGAAGGCGTCGGAGATGGGCTTGCGCGTGATCGCGGCGCCCATGGGAATGTAGCCGCTGGTAATTCCCTTGGCCACCGTCATAATGTCGGGGGTCACTCCCCAGTGCTCGCAGGCAAACATCTTGCCTGTCCTGCCAAACCCGGTAATCACCTCGTCGGCAATCAGCAAGCACCCGTGACGGTCGCAGATATCCCGCAGCATGGGCCAGTAGTTGTCGCCCGGCACCACTGCGCCGTAGGGACTGGCGATAGGCTCGGCAACCACGGCGGCCACCGAGTCCGGTCCCTGGAACTTGATAATGTCCTCGATTGCGTTAGCGCACTTTTCGGCGCACTCCTCGGGGGTTGCGCCGCCGTACTCGCACCTGTAGGGGTTGGGCTGCGGCCCGTGGAAGACTCCGCCCAACAACGGCTCGTAATCGGTCTTGGGGAATAACGGTGTGCCGCCAAGGGACAGAGTGGCAAAGGTCGCGCCGTGGTAGGAACCCTTCCGGCTGATGAACTTGTACCGTCCGGGCTCGCCCACGCGCTTGAAGTAGGCGCGGGCCAGCTTCATGGCCGTCTCGACTGACTCCGATCCGCCGCTGGTGAAGAAGGAGCGAGACAGGTCGCCCGGAGTAATGGATGCGATCTTCTCGGCCAGCTTGATCGCGGGCTCGGTGGTTGTGCCCGCCGGCATGTAGGTGAGCTTGAGCATCTGCTCGTAGGCGGCGTCGGCGATCTCGGTACGGCCATAGCCCACGTTCTTGAGCCACAGGCCCGACATTGCGTCGATATAGGAGTTGCCCAGGGCGTCGGTGACATGGACACCCTTGCCGCCGGTGAATATCTGGGGCTCGCCCTTTTCCGCCATGTCGCTGGGCTCCCTCATATATACCCATAGGTGTTCCAGCGCCGACTCTTGCAGCTCTTGTACCTCGGTTGGTGTGTGAGTGGCCATGAAATCTCCTTCGATCAGGTTTGGGCGGTTATCTGGCGCCCGATTAGAGTCCAACTTGTAGGGCTACCGGAACGCGGGCAGGACCTCGTTGGCCAACATTTCCATCGTGGGCAACATCTGGCCGGCGTCCCGCGTGTTCGGTGATACAACGATGCGGCGCACGCCCAGGTCTTCGAAAGAGCGGGCCTTTTGCAGGACCTCCGCTGCGTTGTCCCCCAGCGAAAAGCGGCCTTCCCGTGCTTCTCCCATGGGGATGCTGACCGAGACCGGCACCGCGGACGGGTCTCTACCGGCAGCCTCGGTGCGCTCGCGCAGGTATCGCATGGCTTGGCTCAGCTCCTCGGGAGGCAATGCCGTAGGATGCCACCCATCTCCCGACCTTGCGGCCCGGCGTATCGCCGCCCGGCTGGTCCCTCCGATTATTAGTGGGACACCGGACTGTTGCGCCGGCTTGGGGGAGAATTTCATCCCGGAGAAGCTGGTGAAGCGGCCCTCGAAGCTGGGGTCCTCTTGGGTCCATAGCTCCCGCATCACCGCCATGGCCTCGTCGGTGTAGGCCCCCCGTTCGGCGAAGGGGACACCCATCGCCTCCATCTCTTGCTCGATAACTCCCACACCGATACCCAGCCTCAACCTGCCGCCCGACATGGCGTCCAGAGTGGCGGCGGTCTTGGCCAACCTGATGGGGTTGTGATAGGGAATAACCAGGACGCTGGTGCCAAGAAGCACCCTGGATGTGTTCGCCGCCACGTAGCTCAAAATGGCCAGCGGCTCGTAATAAGGCCGGTTGCCGATCCTATCGTAGACATAGCTCGTATTAAATACGTGCTCGCTGGCCCAGACCGAGTCAAACCCCAACTCCTCGGCCCGTTTGGCCAGGTCCAGGACGTCTTGTACATCCTCCATTCCCTGGTTATTGGATAGGGAAAAACCAAAATCCATAATCAGACCTCGACAAAACCTGGGTTTGGACTCAGTTTAACACGGAGTTGGGGGATGGAGTTTAGACGGCAGTGGCGGGCATTCTCAACGCGCGATAGTATTTCATTCGGGGAATACCAATATCACGCCTTGAATTGTTAATATGGGTGAATGGTACGATTAGTCCGTAGACATGTCTCCATTGAAAATAACAGAATCCTGTCTTATGGAGGACTTGGGTCGGCTGACATTCGGCGGCAACGTCCGGCGCCTCCGGGAAGCGTTGGGGTTGAGTCAGGAAAGACTTGGGGCCGACGCCGGGCTGGACCGGTCTTACGTCGGCGGAATCGAACGCGGAGAGCGCAATCTATCCCTGTCGGTTATCTTGAGATTGGCGTCGGCGATGGGAGTCCCTCCGGGCCGGCTGTTTGAAGGTATCGGCGAGGATGTTTCCGCACCAGGGCCGCCCGGCGGTGTGACGGCTGCCGATTCAGATGACGGACTGGTCATCGGGTTCAGGTATGACAGGTATGACGCGACTTATATTTTGCCGGGCGCGACCCGAGCGCAATTTGACGAACTGCTGCGTTATGCAAGCCGGCCTGACTGAGGGGCGGTCGAGGTCATACGCGGTTTCCCGGGCTTTCCTGTACGCTGTTCGCATGTGGCCTGACGCTAACCCATCAGACCTGTGGACGTTTCTAATCAACAGAGCGTACTGCGACCGCTCGAATCATCCAGCATCCAACGCCAGGCTCAATTTGGAACAGAGTTGGAAACGGACCAGCAGATGGGCTTTGGAGCAGGTTCTAGTAGAACATTACGGCCCGTTTCGCAACTCCCGCGGCATAACTGTAGCGGCATAACTGTAAAGGTAAGCGGCAAGGCCGAAAAGGCGGCTTTCCTGGAACCCGTCGCCTACCCTCGCGTCGTCCCAGACAAGGCGGATGTCCTGATTACTTACCGTTCTAGGGGTTCAGAGCGATTGCTAGGTGTCGTCCACGTCAAAGCGAGCATCGCGGCAAGGCGGACCGACGACGTTCCGATGAGTCAGGCATTGATTGAAGCAGATTATCTTTCGGTATTCTGGACAATGGACTCAAAGAGTTTCCCATCTTCCCGCCCAACCAATCGCGGCGAATTTGGCGATGTGGCAGAGGACAACATCAGCGATAAACGGCGGGACTTCGAAGAACACGGCCATTTCTCGGCTTGCTTTTCTTACAACAATAATACCGCGCCAACGCGGGATGGCAGCGATACGCCAGCTCGTATATTCGTATGCGATTTTACAAATCCAGAAGACCGTTTTGCGCGGTTCCTGCCGTTTTGCGCGGTTCCTGATTGAAGCGTTTCGTCAGCGTTTATCTCGTTGAATCGCATCCTGGGTTCGGAACCGGCTATTGACAACCGTTGCCGCGATTCCGCAACCTGGTCGGAGTCGATTTCAAACCCGACATAGGTGCATCCAAGTTGCGCCGCCACGATTCCTGTTGAACCGGAGCCGGAGAATGGGTCCAGCACGACCAGATTAGACTCGCTCTGCCCAAACGCTTCGATGCAACGCTTGGGTAATTCTATCGGGAATCTCGAACGGTGGGGCAAGCCGGGTATGGTCTCGTTGGCGAATGTCCACACGCTTGGCACGGGAGGCTTGGCGCGGAATGAGTGCCGCTCATGCCGCGCCAAGAGGTAGATAGACTCGTGCTTGCGGTGAGGGCGCCGGCAGCGTCCCTCGGGCATGGCGTTCTTTTTCGACCAAATCACTTCTCCGCGGTACAAATAGCCGTTATCTACAAGCGCGATAAGCAGACGTTGGGGCAACATCAGCAGATTGCCGTACTTGAGCCACTCCACGGCACTGTCAAGAAACGCCCGGCGCTTGAATCGCGGCTTGGTGTACGCGGAATTTTCGGGGCTGAATCCGTTGTTGTCCGGCCCTAACGAACTGTACTTGTAATCCTTCTGGCCCCAATTGACGGGAGTGTTGTAAGCGTCCCCCAGATTGAGCCATATGATACCGTTCAACTTGAGCTTGGGAAGCAGCGCCGTAAACACTGCTTGCAAAAAAGCGATGTAGTCTCTAGGGTCCTCTTCGGTCCCGTTGCCCAACGACTGCCTTTGCCCCCAATACGGCGGACTGGTCACCACAACGTCAATGCTGGCGTCCGGCAGCTTTGGGATTAGCTCCAAGCAATCCCCTTCATAAATCCCGGACTCCTCGACGCAGATTTCCAAAGGGAACGCCGCAGCCATAATCACCAACCATGCGAAATGTTCTTATAGGGCGCGTGTGATGATAACCGGAGCCTTGTGGCGGTTGTCAACCAGGGAAAGTCACAAGACAATTGCAAAGCGAACGGTCGCGGGTCTATCTACGAAGGACACAAAGAAAAACCTTGCGCCCTTGTGTCCTCGTGGCAGACTCTTTGCGTTAAAAACATAGCCCATTTTTCAAAGGGGGTTGGGGAGATTCCCTGTGTAACCTTTGCTTTCTTTGTGCCTCTGCGTTAAAACCCCCACTGCCCGGCGGTTAGGTATTGGGACGGCGGCGCAACTCTTCTTCCAATTGGCGGATGCGGGCTTCGGCTTCGGCGCGGGCCTGGCGTTCTATATCACGCTCGGTTTCGGCAACGGCGGCTTGGGCTTCTGCGGCGATGCGGGCGTCCTCGGTGTCGTTGTAGGTGCGGAGGTAGCGTTGGGATACCGGGTCGTACCACCGGAGTTGGCCGTACTCCCAGCACAAGTCCAGGCCAAGGACCGCGCTGTGGCCCCAATGGTGGTCGTCCACCCGGTTTATGTGGATGGGGACGTAGGCGCCGTCAACCAGCTGGTCGCCGGCCAGTCGCTCGCGGTAGTAAAGGCCCCCGGTGTGGTCGAACCGCCAGTATTCGGGGATGCCCATAGCGGCGTAGGCTTCCCGCTTGAAGGTCTCGTCGCGCTGGCCGGTGGTCTTGGAGGCCACTTCCAGAACGAAGTCCGGCGGCTTGCCCTGCTCCGGGATGAGGTAGCCGTTGCGGGCGCGGCGAGAGGTCTGGTCCGCGTCGAAAGCGATGAGCAGGTCGGGAAACAGGACGCCCTCGTAGCTTTTGGTGGGTCTCAGCCCAGCGGCCGTCTCGCTGATGATGACGGTGGTGTCCGGGTTGCCGAAATGGGCGGCCAGGGCCGCCGGGTAAGCCGGGAAATTTACGTAGTCAAAGGTGGTCATGTCCAAGTCACAGGGCTGCGGGTCCGGGAACCGGATGATGTCCGGGGCACCCGGCTCCGGGGCGGAAACGGGCCTGGGGGTCATGGCGGGCCTCCGGGGGCGGAAAGTCGGGGATGCGCCGTGGCGTATACGCAGCGGCATTGTACTCCGGGGCGGGTTTTTAACGCAAAGGCGCAATGATTCCATGATTCCTCTTTGTGAATCTTCGTGTCCTTCGTGGATAAACCGGCAATTGAAGCCGGAAGTACATTCGGTTAAGCTACCGCCTGAACGCCGGTATCCGGCATACGGTCTTCTGAGGAGAGCAAAGCATGACCACCCAGACCACGACGGCAACCAGAATCCGCGGCAGGGAAAGGGAAGAGTTGGCCGAACTCCTCCGGCAACGGGTCAGCGGCGAGGTCAAATTCGACCCATTCTCCAGGGTCCTCTACAGCACCGACGCCAGCATCTACCAGATGGAGCCGGTCGGAGTGGTCATCCCTCGCAGCATCGACGACGTTCAGGCCGTGATGGAGATCGCGCGGGACAACAAGGTGCCGGTTCTACCCAGGACTGGCGGGACCAGCCTCGCGGGACAGACTGTCAACCACGCTATAGTCGTGGACTTTAGCAAGTACCTGAACCAGGTGTTGGAGGTAAACCAGGAGGAAAACTGGGTCCGCGTGCAACCCGGAATCGTCCTGGACCAGCTCAACCGGCAGCTTGCGGGCTATGGACTCCAGTACGCGCCAGACCCCACGACATCCAACCGCGCCTGTGTCGGCGGCGGCATTGGCAACAACACCTGCGGCGCCCATTCGGTGATCTACGGCAAGACCCTCGACCACGTGATGGAGGTGGATACAATCCTCTCCGACGCCACCCGGACTCATTTCGGGCCCCTGGAAGCCCACCAACTTGAGGCCAAGCTGAGCGGTACCGGACTGGAGTCGGACATCTATCGGGGCATCCGGTCAATAGCCCAGGACAACCTGCCGGAGATCGTTGCCCGCTACCCACAGATCCCCCGGCGGGTCAGCGGTTACAACATCGACGAGTTCCTGACCGACGACCCATTCAACCTGGCGAGGATGGTTGTCGGCTCCGAGGGCACCCTCTGCGTCGTCAGCGAAGCCAAGCTGAACCTGGTGCCCAGGCCGGCCATGACGGCGGTATCGGTGCTGCATTTTGTCGACATCGTCCGGGCCAGCGAGGCAACCAGGGAAGTATTGAAGCACGGGCCGTCTTCCATTGAAGTGATGGACAAGATTCTGCTCGACCGCTCCCGCGAGTCGCTGGGCCACGCCAGAGACCTCGATTTCATAGTCGGAGACCCCGGTGCGCTGCTGGCGGTGGAATTTTACGGCGAGTCCGAGGCCGAGTTGAAGTCCAAACTGGAGGAGCTGGAACGGGACATGACCCACCGGCAGCTCGCTTATGCCTGCGTGAACCTTCTGGACCGTCCTTCCCAGGCTACCGTGTGGAACGTGCGCAAGGCGGGGTTGGGGCTGCTGATGAGCATCCACGGCGACGCCAAGCCGCTGCCTTTCGTGGAAGACACCGCCGTGGACCCCGAAAACCTCGGCCCGTTTGTCCGCCGTTTCGATGAAATCGTTCGCAACCACGGGACTGAAGCCGCCTATTACGGTCACGCAAGTGTCGGCTGCCTGCACATCCGGCCGCTCGTAAGCCTGAAAGACGCCCAGGGAGTGGCGACTATGGTGTCGATCGCCGACGAGATCAGCGACCTGGTCAAGGAATACGGCGGCTCGATGAGCGGCGAACACGGCGACGGCATCGTTCGCGGCGTGTGGACCGAGAAGATGTACGGCCCCCACATCTACCAACTTTCCCGCGACATCAAGCGGACCTTCGACCCTGACGCCATCATGAATCCGGGAAAGATCATCGACTGCCCTCCCATGACGGAAAACCTGCGCTACGGGCCGGAGTACCGCGCCACCGCCCTCCCTGCCCACCTGGACTTCTCCCTGGACACCAATTACGCCGGCGCCGTGGAGATGTGCAACGGCATGGGAGCGTGCCGCAAGCTGGACGGCACGATGTGCCCCTCATACATCGCCACCCGCGACGAAGAGCACTCTACCAGGGGCCGGGCCAACCTGCTCCGCGCCGCCCTCTCCGGCAAGCTCCCCGAGGGCACAATCACCGGGCAACGGCTTTACGACGCCCTGGACCTGTGCCTGGAGTGCAAGGGCTGCAAGGCGGAATGTGACTCCGGCGTGGACATGGCCAAGCTGAAGTACGAGTTCCTGTCCAACTACCACCAGGCCAACGGTCTTCCCATCAGGAACAAGTTCTTCGGCAACATCAACCGCATCAACCGGCTGGGCTCCAGCTTCGCGCCCTTCTCCAACTGGGCCGCCCGGAGTCCCATAGGCAAGCTGGTTTCCAGAGCCATTCTTGGAGTGCATCCAAACCGCTCCCTGCCCTCCTTCGCCAACGAGTCGCTGCCCAAGTGGTTCCAGCGCAGGCGCAGAAACTCCATGAGCGCCTCCCCAACGCCAGAATCGGGCCGGGCCGGTATTACCGCCAAAGGGACGGTGGTCCTCTTCAATGACACCTTTATGAGCTACAACTATCCCAAGGTCGGGATAGCCGCCACCGAGTTGCTTGAGGCGGCCGGTTTCAACGTGGTCCTGGCCGACGCAGGTTGCTGCGGACGCCCCATGCTCTCCAAGGGGATGATGAACGAGGCGGTTGCGGCGGCCCGCTACAACGTGGACCTGCTCCACGCCTACGCCGATCAGGGGATTCCAATAGTCGGATGCGAGCCTAGCTGCCTGCTGAGCTTCCGGGACGAGTACCCGGAGATGTTGAAAGACGATCGCTCAAAGAAGGTGGCGGAGCACGCCTATCTACTTGACGAGTTCTTGATGATGCTCCAGGGCAAGGGCGAGCTTGACCTGAAATTCAACAACGAGCCGAAAAAGGTCCTATTCCACGGCCACTGCCACCAGAAAGCGCTTTTGGGGACCGGAGCTTCCCTGGGAGCCTTGCGGCTACCCCCGGGGAATCAGGTCGAGCTTATCGCCGCGGGTTGCTGCGGGATGGCCGGCGGATTCGGATTCGAGAAAGAACACTACGACATATCCATGACCATCGGCGGCGAGTCCTTGTTCCCTGCCGTGAACGCCAAAGGCTCAGATTGGGAAGTAGCCGTCATGGGAGTCTCCTGCCGCCAGCAGATCGAACACGGCACAGGCCGCCCAGCCCGCCACCTGGCCGAGGTCCTGCGCGACTGCTTGGAGCAAGTATGAAGATCAGGTACATACAAGACACGGACACCCTCCACATCGAACTTTTCCCCGCTCAGGTGGGGGAGACTCGCAGCCTGGACGAGAACACCCGGCTGGACCTGGACGCCCAGGGCCAACTGTGCGGCATTGCCATCAAGCGGGCCAGCAGCCGGATAGACCTTTACTCGCTAATGGGTTTGCCGGGAGGCGTCAACGGCCTGCTGAACCTCACCGTCGCCGAGCAGGGATGGCTGGACGAATACCGCCGCCAACTGGCCAAACGGTTCCCTGGGCTGGTGGAGGATATGTTTATTTATGGCATGTACGCTCGGGGCTACAGTGACCCGGATATTGAGATGAAGTTGCTGCTTCTCATCCGGGAGGGAGACCGTGAGAAGAAGGATGAAATCAGCCACATGGGGTACATGCTGGACATAGAAGGATATTTTGTTGCCCCGTTCATTGACATCTACACCAGGGCGGAATGGGCGGAACAAAAGCGGCTGGGAACGGGGTTTTACAAGAGCATGACGAATGACGGCATTCGCGTGACATGAGTGAGGAAATGGCCTTGGCAGAATGGCTACGGGCGCAGGAATGTCTCGGTTCTGCCTGGCTTTGTCAAGGTGTGGGATTCTACGCAGACGCGATTTCGCGAGCCTACTACGCCGTACTCCACGCTGCCAAAGCTGCGCTGCAAACCCGTGACATTCACCCGGATACACACAAAGGTCTCCGGAATTTATTTGGTCTGCACATAGTAAGAGTGGGCTTGCTCGAACCGGAGTGGAGCGCTCCTATCGCTCAACTCAATGCCCTCCGCCAAGATGCGGATTACACTGTTACAAGGATTTTCGACGAATCGGACGCCCGTTCCGCCTGCCAACGCGCCGAAGCATTCGTCAATCGCATCCGGGCGTTGCTTGCCACCGTCATCCCACCGGAGAACTTGGAATAGCCCTGGCCATTTCAAGAGAAGGTGGTTGATGGTTGAAGAGACAAACGATAACCAGGTATCCGTGGCCTTCAACCTGGTCTTGGATGAACTGCCCAAGGCCCGCGCAAACCTGGTGAGAGACCTTACTGCCGCTGCCGAGCGCGGTGACTATGAGGCCGTCGTTAATCTTTGGGAAATTACCGGCTTGGGCCGTGCCCGCCTGCGTCAACTGCAACGAGGGCGCTAGGACGGAGAGACCCTGCATAACGCTTTCTTTTACAGGTCGTTCAAGCCATGAAGATAAGATACATACAAGACACGGACACCCTCCACATCGAATTTTTCCCCGCTCAGATTGGCGAGACCCGCAGCCTGAATGAGAACACGCTGCTGGACCTGGACGCCCAGGGCCAACTGTGCGCCATTGCCATCAAGCGGGCCAGCGACCGGATAGACCTCCATTCATTGATGGGTCTGCCTGGAGGCGTCAACGGCCTGCTGAACCTCACCGTCGCCGAGCAGGGATGGCTGGACGAATACCGCCGCCAACTGGTCGAGCGTTTCCCCGGACTGGTGGAGGATATGTTCGTATACGGCCTCTACGCCCGGGGCTACAGCCGGGGCAACCACGACCTTGAGATCGAGTTTCAGCTTCTGGTCCTCATCCGGAAGGGAGACAGCGAAAAGAAGCGTGAGATTAGCAGTTTGGCCTACGACCTTGACATGAAGCACAACTTTGTTGGCCCGGCAGTCCGAATCTATACGAGGGCGGAGTGGGCGGAACAGAAGCGGCAGAACGGTCTGGTTTATCGAATGGTGGCGGATGAAGACATCAGATTGGCATGAGCGAAGAGTTGGCTTTGGCGGAATAGGCACGGGCGCAAGAGAGCATGGGGGGCAGCCCGGCTCTGCCACAACGCAGGTTTCTACGGGGATGCCGTGTCTCGAGCGTATTACTCAGTTTTACACGCGGCAAAGGCGGCGTTGCAACTTAACGCGGTTACTACAACGACCCATGCGGGCATCAAGAAATTGTTCGGCCTCCATGTCGTAATAGCCGGTTTGGTCGAAAGGGGATGGGGTGAAGAAATTGAACCCTTGCGCGCCCTTCGGATGTTAGCCGACTACGACGTTACGACTATTTTCAGTGAGACTAACTCCCGTGAAACTTGCGAACGCGCCGAAGCATTCGTTAATCGAATTCGGGTGCTGCTTGCCACTGCAATTCCTCCCGGGAATTTTGAAGCCGGCAGCGGCTGACCCTTTGTGAGAAGACAGCCGGGTTACCCGCAACCCGGCTGTCCCAACGCATTGATCTGCTGACTTCCCGTCACAAAAGGGAACCGCCTAGCCCCCCCGGCGCAGGCACTCCCGCGATCTTCAATTGTATCGAACTTACGGAGTTGCGGGTGGTGATGAACAGGGTCTTCCAGTCGTCGCCGCCGAAGCCGACGTTGGTGGTGGCCGGAGCGCCGTGGACTATCGTCCCAAGGTGCTTTCCGCTGGGGTCGAGGACCCACACACCGCCGGAACCTCCGCAATAGACGTTCCCTTCCACGTCCACCTTCATTCCGTCGGGAACGCCGGGGCGCTCGCCGCGCAGGTCGGCAAAGACCCGGTCCGACGCCCGTGCCAGCGTGCCGTTGGGCTGCATTTCAAAGGCCCGGATGTGACCGCGCCGCGAATCGTTAACGTAAAGGACGCTCTCATCCGGCGAAAAGGCCAGCCCGTTGGGCACTACAAAGTCCCCTACCAGGAGAGTTAGCGTGCCCAGGTCAGGGGTCACCCGGAATACACCGGAAAATCCCTGGTCGAATTGGGTCGGGGCCAGTGGACTGGTCCAGGGGTCTGTGAAGTAGATGCAGCCATCGGACTTCACGACCACGTCGTTGGGCCGGTTGAGCGGCCTTCCCTGGTAGGAGCTTGCAACTACGGTAATCGTGTCGTCCGGTTCCCTGCGTGAGACCCGCCGGCTATCGTGCTCGCAGGCCAGCAAGCGGCCCTGAAGGTCTCGCGTTAGCCCGTTGGCCCGGTTGGTGGGCTCGTGAAAGACCGACATGCCTTCTCCCGCGGTCCATTTCATTCGCCGGTTATTGTGGATATCACTGAAAAGCAGGAACCCCCCTTCCTTCCACCACAGTGGGCCTTCCGCCGGGCCCTGGTCTCCCCCGAAACCGTCGCCCAGTTCCTCTATCGCCTGGTCCAACGCTACTATCTGTTCCAACTCCGGTGCGTGCTGCTCAATGGGCATGTCCGCCTCCTTATATATGTGTGCCAGCGCTATGTCGTCCGGTGGGATTATAAAACCAATCGGGCGTTTGTCTGAACTGTGATTCTCAAGATTACCGTGATTTTTCAGGACCAGCAAAATCAACGGAATCCTCTAATCACAAGAATCACAGTTCAGACAAACGCCACTGGTTCCAACGCCTGCTGCCAACCGCAACTTGCCACGATTATGGGCAGGCAATATAATGCCGCCACATAGTCTGACCCAAACCCCGGCACCTTGAAGGAGGAGACCATGGTCCAACAGTTGGCCAGACCCAAGGACAAGGTAGAGGTCTATTGGTTCTCGGAGCAGCCCAACGGGTACATCGACGACAACCTACTCGATCAGTATGAATCAGGACGGCTCGGCTTCCCCAATACTCACTTCGACCCCGAAAAGGCCCACGTGCTGTACAACCAGTACCATGAGCAGTACGCCCTGGCCGACGAGGTGGGGTTCGACGGGATCATGTCCAACGAGCATCACTCGGCCTACTGGTGCATGAAACCCGCCGTTAACCTGGACGCGGCCGTGATCTCCAAGGTCACCAAGAACGTCAAGATCGCCATCCTTGGCAACGTCATCGCCATCAACGACCCGGTCAGGATGGCCGAAGAGATCGCCATGCTCGACTGCTACTCCGGTGGCCGGATCATCTCCGGATTCGTGCGCGGCGGCGCGGTCGAGAGCCTTCAGGGCGGAATTGACCCAACCACGAACCGCTCCCGCTTCGAAGAGGCCCACGACCTGATAATCAAGTGCTGGACTGAACCCGGCCCCTTCCGTTACGAGGGAGAGCATTACCACCACCGCGTGGTCAACCCGTGGGTGCTGCCCATGCAGAAGCCCCACCCGGACATCTGGTTCCCCGGCACCGGCAGTCCGGAGAGCGTCGTCTGGGCCGCCCAGCACGGCCATCCTTACATGAACCTGGGTGCAGCCCTCGATGTCACGATGTGGCTGAAGGACATCTACATAGACACCGCCAAGGAGTCCGGGTTCCAGCCCGCTCCCGAGCACTTCGGCTATCTGCTTAAGGCGTTCGTCGCCGATACCGACGAAAAGGCGCAGGAGATCGGGCGGCAGTACATGTGGACCGAGCAGAACCGCATGAAGGGTCCCCGCGAGCACAACGACCCGCCCGGCTACCAGTCGCGCCAGGCGCTCCAAGTCAAGCAGCAGCGTCCCGTTGGCCAGTTCGGCGGCGTAACCAACCGCATGACCTACGAGCAGCAGCAGGACATCAACATCGTAATCGTGGGCAGCCCCGATACCGTCACCCGGAAGCTGGCCGACACGATATCGAAGCTCAACCCCGGCTACCTGCACATCTATGGCAACGAGGGCGCAATGCCCCACAAGGACGTCATGCGCTCCATCGAGCTAATGGGCCAGGAAGTCATCCCGGCTCTCCACGAGATCAAGCTGCAACCCTACGAATAGCAGCGGTCTCCGAGGACTGAATCCCAGTCACATTCACCAAAATCGGAAGGGCCAGGTATCCAAACCCACGCAGGGTAGAAATTGCTTGGCCCGCAATACAAGGAGGCGTATCATGGCGTTTACCTTGAATCATGTCCACCTCAAGACTCCCGATCCCGAAAAGACCGCTCAGTTCTACGTGGACAACCTGGGCGCTAAGATCGTCGGGCAAGCCGGCGGCAATGGTGTCCGCTTGGACCTTCATGGCCTCACCGTGAACGTTACTACCTTCATAGAGTCCCAGGAACACGAGCAGAAGTACGGCATCGAGCACATCGCCATCAACACCGATGACATGCCCGCCCTGGTCGAAAAACTGAAGGCCAGCGGGGCGAAAATCCTTGAAGAGACCTCCGTGGGCAACGGCCGCAGGGTCTGCTTTTTCGAGGGACCCGACGGGGTTCACCTGGAGTTTTTGGAAGTCACCGAATAACCTTAGAGCAATCTCAGAACAAGCCCAGACCCATTCATCGGAGTGAATTGATGCTATACGAGCTAAGGGTCTATTACACCAACCCTGGCAAGCTGCCCCTTCTCAACGCCCGGTTTGAGAACCACACCTGTGGGTTCTTCGGGGAACACGGCATTGGGATGTTGGGCTTCTGGACGGACGAGATCGGCGCCAGCAACAAGCTGACCTATATCCTCAGCTTCGACAGCATGGCTGACCGGGAGGAGAAGTGGGCATCCTTCGGGGCTGACCCGCGCTGGCAGGAAGTCCGGGCGGAGACGGAGAAAGACGGCGCGTTCCTTACCCACATCACCAACGCTTTCCTCCGCACAACCCCATATTCTCCAGAGCCACAAGTCACAACCAACGTTCAGGAAATGCGCGTCTACAACGCCATGCCCGGTATGCTGCCCAGCCTGAACGCCCGGTTCGAAAACCACACCATGCGCCTCTTCGAGAAGCACGGGATAACCAACGTCGGCTACTGGACCGAGGACGTGGGCACCAGCAATCGGCTGGTCTACATGCTCGGTTACGACAGTCTGGGCAACCGTGAGAAGAGCTGGGCCGAATTCGGTGCGGACCCGGATTGGCAGAAGGCGCGGGCCGCCTCGGAAGTCAACGGCCCGTTGGTCCGGAGGTCCAAGAGCAGCATATTGCGCCCCACCGCTTACTCACCCTAGCAACACTGACCCCAAGCCAGGAAACGCAACTGCGGGGGATGCCGGTGAAGCTGGCCTCCCCTTTTATTCAAGCTCTATTCAAGATTTCTCGGGAGCGGCACCGTCGATGGATATTTCAGAGGAGATTTCAGAGATTCGGCAGCGTATCCCAGTTTGTCAGCGGATGGTCTACCTGAACACGGGTTGGTCCGGTCCGTCCCCGGTGTCCGTGGTTGACGCAATCAAACGCCGGCTGGACCTGGAGATGGTCTGGGGCGGAGCAAGCCCCGACGTGGTCGTGAGCGGGCGGGCAGTCGGAACGGCAGCCCGGGAGGCCGTGGCAGGACTACTTAACGCCTCCCCGGAAGAGGTCTGCTTGACCAAGAACACCACCGACGGTCTCAACATGGTGATGAACGGCCTCTCCTGGCAGGCGGGCGACGAAATCGTCTCTTGCGACTTGGAGCATAGCTCGGTGCTGGTCCCCAGCTTCTTCAAGCAGCACCGCAACGGCGCAGTGCTCAAGGTCGTCCACCTGGAACCCGACGAGCCGCGAGAGAACATCCTGTCCAAGCTGGAAGACGCCCTGACCGACCGCACTCGGCTGGTGTTTCTGAGCCACATCGAGTACTCGTCGGGGCTGCGGCAACCGGTGGAGGAGATCCGCCGCATAACCAAGGACCGCGGCATCATGATGCTGCTGGACGGGGCGCAGACCGCGGGCCACATCCAACTGGACATGAAGGCCATCGACTGCGATTTCTACTCCATCCCCGGCCAGAAGTGGCTGCTGGGATCGGAGGGTGTCGGGGCCCTGTACATCCGGCAGGAAATGATCTCTCAGGTAGAGCCGGTGGCGGTCTCCGGTAGGGCCGTGCTTCCCCATGACGCGCCGGACCAATTCGAGCCGAACACCACATCTATGGACAAGTTCAACGTTAGCTCCAGCAGCTCGGCGTTGCAGGCGGGGCTCCACGAGGCAATCTCCTTCATCGAGAGCATCGGCGTCGAGGCCATAGAGCAGAGAAACCTGGACCTGGCCTCGACACTCAAGGAAGCCTTGAACGAGACCCCGGGAGTGACGGTGCTCTCCCCGATGGACAGGCAAAGCTCGTCGGGCCTGGTCTCCTTCTCCATCGACGGAGTTGGTCCGGCGGACGTGGTCTCGTACCTGTGGGAGGAGCACCGAATTGCGGCGCGCCGGGTTGCGTATCCGCTCGGAGTCCGAGCGTCGCTCCACTTTTTCAACACCCCGGAAGAAGTGAACAAGCTGGTGGAGGCCGTCCGGCAAAAGGCCGGCTCAGCTTAACCCTGACGAATCTGAATAGTGCTAGATCAAGACTTGCTCCATTTGTTGGAGGAAGGCGAGTTGGATCGCGTCGAGTTCAAGGAATCGCTGGCAGGCGATTCACCCAGACGCATCCGGGAGGCTATATGCGCCTTCGCCAATGACCTGCCCGACCATCGCAGGCCCGGTTACGTTTTGGTGGGTGTGCGTGATGAGGGTTCCGTCTCCGGTTTGCCAATCACGGACGAATTGCTCCGGCAATTAGCGGATATGAAGACCGACGGGAATATCCTTCCGACGCCTTCGATGACCGTGGATAAGCGTCTTATATCTGGGAATGATGTCGCGGTAGTCCTCGTGCAGCCTTCGGACTCTCCGCCGGTACGTTACAACGGCAGAATACACGTCAGGACAGGCCCCCGCCGCGGGTTGGCGGCGGGGCAGGATGAACGAATCCTCAACGAAAAACGCCGCTGCCGGGACATCCCCTTCGATATTCGTCCGATGGCCTCGGCCAAGTTGAGTGACATTAGCCTGTCACGGTTCCAGGACGATTACCTGACCCAGGCTTTCGCTCCCGATGTGTTGGAAGCCAACGAACGCAGCGTACAGGAACAACTGGCCGCCACCAAGATGATTGCTGCCGTTGACGACCCTACCCCCACTGTTTTGGGCATACTGACGCTTGGAAAAAGACCGCAAGACTTTTTGCCGGGCGCATACGTGCTGTTTCTCAGACTCGATGGCGTCGAACTCGGCAGCGGCGACATCGTAGACAGCCTGGAGATTCGCGGGTCAATTCCAGACGCTCTTCGCCGCCTGGACGATAAACTTGTAGCTCACAATCGGGTGGCCGTTGACATCACGTCGGAACGCCTGGAACGCCGGACTAACCTCTACCCCCTTCAGGCCGTTCAGCAAATCACGCGAAACGCGGTGATGCACAGGGCCTACGAGTCAACCAACGCTCCGGTGAGCGTTTACTGGTACAACGACCGCATCGAAGTGATCAACCCCGGAGGTCCTTTTGGCGACGTGACCGCCGGCAATTTTGGTCATCCAGGGGTAGTCGATTACCGTAATCCGAACCTTGCCGAGGCCATGCGAGTCTTGGGTCTCGTCCAGCGTTTCGGCTATGGCATACCGATTGCCCGGCGTCTGCTGCGGGAGGCCGGCCACCCTACCCCAGTCTTCAACGTTACCGACACTCATGTATTCGTCGAAACAAGGCCGTCATCCGGGTAGGGGAGCTTTTGACGACTTTGAAGCCCTGGCAAAAGCGCAATCCGAGAAAATTGACTCGTCGCGTAAGCCTTCACGGAAGGCCAACTTGACCCGAAATGTTTTGGCCCACTGATCGGCCTATTCCAACAGGGGGTCCAGCTTGTCCAGAAGCAGTCCTACGTCACGAAGCCCGGCTTCGACTCCGGCTCGGGTTTCCCAGTTCTCGTAGAAGTTAGTGTGCAAGTCTCCGGCGACGTGAAACAGGTTGAATATCTGCGTGTCTCCGGTCTCCTCCACCAATCTCTCCACGTTCCGGCGGAGCGATGGGTGGCTAGTATGGGTCCAGCCTCGTTGCTCGCCTATGGCCTTCACCATTTGCGCCGCCGCGCCCCAACCCTTCTCGGAAGCCTGTCTCACGTCTCCCCCCGCCAATTCTTGCGTTGCCTGAGCCAGCAATTGCCTGCTTGCGGTCCTGTAAGTTGAGCTTTGCGTCATGTCGTCCTCCCAATCCCTCTTTGCCTACTATTTCTCTGGCGGGGCCACCGATCCCTCAACCCCGTAATGGGTAAGCCACCACCGGGCTATGTCTACCCTGCGGGCGAACCACACGTCTCCAAAACCTCGTGCATATTCCAGGAACCTGGCCACCGCCCTGGAACGCGCCGGTCTGCCCGCTATGCGGCAGTGCAGGCCCACAGACATCATCTTGGGGTGAGATTCCCCCTCTTCATACAGGCAATCAAAAGTCTCTTTCAGGTACTCGTAGAAATCGTTGACGCTGACCAAGCCGCCGCGCCAAAATCTCGCGTCGTTGGTTTCCATGCTGTAGGGGACGACCAGCCACGGCCTGTCCTGAACGGTTACGTAATAGGGCAGATCGTCGTTTAGCCCGCCGCTGTCGTAGACGAATCCCCCTTCCTCCACCACCAGGTCCCTGGTGTTCACACTCGGGCCGTACCTGGTAAACCAACCCAGGGGTCGTACTCCGGTTGTCTCTTCCAGGGAGGCAACCGTCTTGGCGATAGCGTCGCGCTCGGCTTCCCGGTCCATCAGATGGTACTCTTCCCAACGGTAGCCATGTCCGCAGACCTCGTGCCCCTGGGCAACAATCTCCCGGGCCACCCCGAGGTTGCGCTCCAACGCCAGGGCGCAGCAAAAGAAGGTGGCTGGTACCTCGTACCGCGCCAGCAGGTCCATCAAACGCCACACCCCAACGCGGCTGCCGTACTCGAAGAAGGACTCGTTGAACAGGTCGCGTTGGCTGGGAGGCACCGGAGAGGGAACTTCACCGTTGGTCTCGTGATGGGAGTCGCCGTCCAGCGTGGAATACTCAGCGCCTTCCTCATAGTTCACCACAACGGAAATTGCTATCCTGGCGTCTCCGGGCCAACGGACACGCGGCACGTTCCTTCCGTAACCCACCACGTCGCGCTTCATCATCCTGAAATCTTTCGCTCCGAATTAGACGTCGAATCTCCCGCTCGTTGCCAATCGGATTCCGGCCGTCGGTCAGACTTTATGAAATCAACTTCGGCGTTTTCATCTGTCGCAATTACTACCGGAATCCCCTACGGCCATGACCCCGCCCCGTGCGTAGTATCAGGGTCAAACAGCCGATCGGTCACATTGTCCATATGCGCATCAAACGAAAAAAGCCTGGCCTTTTCTCCCAGTGGTAGTTGGGTGCCCATCAGGCCCACTTGGCAAGCCGGCAACTTGTTCCTGTTGCTGGACTAGCGAGACCGGGGAAATTGAGGGCCTCTTCCATAGAGAAGCGAAGATGCTCCCCATCTTCCCTACGGTTGGATTAGCCAAACCGCTTTCCAGCCGGGCTACATAGGCTTGGCTGACCCCCAATTGTTCAGCCAACTGCTGTTGGGTCAAGTTCAACTCTTTCCTGGCTTTCGTCAACGCCAAGGCGAAATCAATCTTGGCCAACTCCTCGCCATAGGCAGTCCGCACTTCATCGTCACCGAGGTCCTCGGCAATCTGGTCCATCAGTTCTTTCGACATTTCTAACACCCTGTAATCGACAAGTACTCAGCCACTAAACCGCGAGCCGCAGTTTTCTCTGACTCCGGTGTTTTTCGAGTAACTTTGCGAAACCCATTCAGGAGAACAAAACGATTGCGCGGTACGTCAAAGTAACAGAAAATACGATACTTCCCAGTCCGAAGCTCGTATATGCCGTCTTCGATGTTGTCCATCATATTAGTGGAAAGGAGGTCTAGCCCCACTTCTCTCAGCTTGATAATCGTTGCGTTCACTATACCAAGCGTTTTTTATCCCCACTCCTTTGCACTTCCTCCGTGAATCGTTGATACGGGCGAGTACCGCCCTTTCCAGTGTGAGGCACTACATCATACACGCTCTATTATAACCTTTTGAGTTATAATTTCAAGGATATCTTGACCCTGGCCCTTGTTGCGAGTGATATAGGCCGATAGAAACCTTCTAGTCCCGCAACATACATCCCCGTTCTCACGAAACCGGGGGCCGCAGGTGCGCCCAGGGGTGGGCCTCCTCGAACGCCGCCGACGCTTGCAGGACCCGGGCCTCAGACCCGTGCGGACCGATTATGTGCAGGCCGATGGGCATGCCATCCGCCGAAAATCCGCACGGCACGCTGGATGCCGTCTGTCCGGTCATGTTAATCGGGTAGGTGAAGGGCAGGAAACCCCAAAAGGGGTCCACTTCCTTACCGCCGATCACCGAGGGACGCTGGTCGATGGGAAACGCCGGCACCGCCATAGTGGGAGTCACCAACAGGTCATAATCGTCGAAGAAGTCCTCCAACTGCCGGCGAACCTGGTCCACGCGAAGCAGCGCCCGGGACAGGTCCGGACCCGTGATTGTCGCACCGTACTCAAACGTCCGCTGCCCGTAATATGTGAAATCTTCCCAACGCTCTTCCATCAGGTGGCCATAGGAAGTGTAAGAAGCAGTTGAGAACACCGTCCAAAAGGCCTCGAATGGGTCCTCGATGACGAGTCTGGCCTCGTCTACCTGAGACCCCAACTCCTGGAAGACCTGCACCCCCCGTTGGGTGACGCCGACAACTTCCGGGTCCACCCCGGCGTAGCCCAAGTCCGGGCTCCAGGCTATCCGCATCCCGCTGACTCCTTGACCCAACCCGCTGGAGAAGTCCGGCGGCGCGCTCTTGATGGATGTCACGTCCCTGGAATCATGTCCCGCCAGCGCTTGGAGCAACAGGGCTGAATCCGCCACCGTGCGGGACATGGGCCCCGATTGGGAAAAGTGGTTCGCGGAGGGACGGCCATATCCCCCGTAGCGGGGGACTCTGCCCTGGGACGGTTTGATCCCGAATATTCCGCTGAAACTCGCCGGTATCCTTATGGAGCCTCCTCCATCGCTGCCCGTCGCCAGGGTGCATAGTCCCGAGGCCAGCGCCGCGGCTGCGCCCCCGCTGGAACCGCCGGGCGTCCGCTCCGTGTTCCAGGGGTTGCGGCAGGCGTCTCCAAGCTTGTTTTCGGTGGTGCCCGACAGGCCGAATTCCGGGGTATTGGTCTTTCCAAGCACGATTGCCCCGGCATTTCGGACTCGTTCCACCACCACAGAGTCGATGTCCGGCGTCCGGTCTGCGAACACCGCCGATCCCAATGTCGTCGGGATTCCCCTGGTCATCTCCAGGTCTTTCACCGAGATCGGAATACCGTGCAACGGCCCCAGAGATTCTCCCTTTTGGACCGCTTCCTGGGCCGCCGCGGCCTCAGCCATTGCCTGGTCGGGGCACAGGGCGAGATAGGCGTTCAGCTTTGGGTTGTGTTCCTCGATGCGCCGGTAAAAGAGCTCCACCAGCTCCACGATGGACACTTCTTTGGTGTCGATAAGCCGCCTGAGATCGGTGGCCGAGGCGAAAGCAAGTTCAGTCTCCATTGACGATAGCCGTCTCCCTGTCTAGAATCGCGCTTATTATATCAGCCGGAATCGCCCGGCCCGGCGGGTTACGGCCCGCCAATGGGAGTTAAGATTTGCCGCTGGTGGGACTTATCGCCAACCCCGCGGCCAGCAAGGACATCCGCAGGCTGGTGGCCCAGGGCCGCGTCGTGCCAGACTGGGAAAAGGTCAACATCGTCAAAAGGGCGCTGCTGGGACTGGAGGCCGTGGGCATAGACCACGTGGTGGCGATGCCCGACAGTTCCCAATTGGTCATGCGGGCCAGGGATGACCGGCAGCTCAGTCTGCGGCTGGACCTGCTGGAAATGCCCGCGTTCTACACCGAAGGGGATACCGTCCGCGCCGCGGGTCTGATGGAACGGGCGGGCGTTGGGGCGCTGATTACCCTGGGGGGCGACGGCACCAACCGGGCAGTCGCCAGCGGAACTTGCGCGGTCCCGATGGTCGCTATTTCCACCGGCACCAACAACGTCTTCCCTGTCATGATCGAAGGCACCCTCGCCGGACTCGCTGCCGGACTCGTGGCCCGCGGTGAACTTCCGCTGGAACAAGTGGCTCAGACCAGCAAGGTATTGAAAGTCTACGTCGATGGGGAGTACCGCGACATGGCCCTCGTGGACGTCGCCCTGTCACGGGAGCGATTCGTGGCGACAAGGGCCATCTGGGACATGAGCACGATTTTCGAAGTGTTCCTGACCAGGGCCGAACCCAGCTCCATCGGGCTCTCTTCGGTGGGTGCGCGGCTCAAACCCCTGTTCCTGGCCGACGAGGGCGGTCTCTACTACTGCATCGGATCGGGGCCGGACGATGGGGGTAGCGGCCCCACAGGTACTTCGGTGCTCGCCCCGATCGCTCCGGGGATCATTTCCACGGTGCCAATCGACCATTGGCGCACTATCGAGACCGGGGAGCGCATTTCCGTGGAGTCGCGCAATTGCACGGTCGCCCTGGATGGTGAACGCGCCTTCAGCGTCAACGCCGGCCAGTCCATCGAGATAGAGGTCCAACGGAGCGGCCCTCCCGTGGTCCAGGTTGATGCGGCGTTGACGTTGGCCGCCCAACTTGGAGTCTTCAACTCCGGCTCCTAGGTCCCGTCCACTCCCCTGGCAATTGGCTGACACCCTTTCCCGGAGACATGTTTGCTATCTGGTCTGGAACTCGTCATCCTTCTGGTCGTCGTGTTCGTGGGCGCGACAGTCATGGGCGCCCTGGGCTTCGGTTGCGGGCTGGTGGTCGCGCCGGTGCTGTTGCTGTTTGTGGAACCACAGGAGGGAGTGGTAATCGTCAACGGGTTGATTGCCGTCCTGGTCGGGATAGTTGTGGCCCGGACCCGTCAATACCTGCGGATGAGGCTGGTGGCCCCGATGTCGGTGGCGGGGATGATAGCCGTGCCGTTCGGAGTCCTTATGCTGGCCAATGTGGCTCCGGGGGCCCTGCGCATAGTGATCGGGCTCGTGATCCTAACCCTGGGAGTGTTGAGCCTGTTCGATATCCAGTTGCCGATGGTGCGCCGGCGGTTTGCCGGGGCCGTGGTGGGTTTCCTGACCTCCCTGTCTATAACGACGCTGAGCATCGGAGGGCCGCTGGTCGCCATCTACGCCGTTGCCCAGGAATGGCATCCCCAGACAGTGCGGACTACGCTGGCCTTCTTCTTCCTGGTTTCCTACCTGACGGGGTTTGTCTTTTATGCGTGGTCCGGCCTTGTAAACCTGCAAACGGTGGCAAACATCGGCCTGCTAATTCCGGCGTTGGCCGTGGGATTGGGTGTGGCGAGCCTGTTGGTAAGGCGCATCGACCGGCGCGTGTTTCGCTACGCCGTCGTGGCGTTGGTCATCGCCGGCAGCTTGTCGCTGCTGGGGCGGGAGTTGGTGGGGTCATAGCGCCGGGGTCTACTCGTTCAGGTCGTGATACGCTGCCAGCGCGGCGGTGATGCCGTCTCCCACCGCCGCGCCCAACTGCCGTGTGGATTCGGCCCGGGCGTCACCGCAGGCGTAAATCCCGGGGACCTTGGTGCGCATGTGGATGTCGGTGTAGACGTGGCCCAAGGGGTCCATCTCCACCAGACCCTTCAGGTAGTCGGTCTGAGGGTGAAAGCCCACGTAGACAAACGCGCCCGAGGCCGGATAATCATAGACCTCTTCGCTCTTCAGGTCCTTGACCCGGGCGGCCTCCAACGCTTCGTTTCCCACAAACTCCTCGACCACGTGACTCCAGAGGAACTTGAAGTTGGGCTTGGCAAACGCGCGTTCCTGGAGCACCCTGGTGGCCCGCAGCTCGTCACGGCGGTGTATCACCGTGACCGAATTAACTATGCCACTGAGGTACAGTCCCTCGTCCAACGCCGAATCGCCTCCGCCGACGACCACCACGTCCTGTCCCCGGAAGAAATTCCCATCGCAAACGGCGCAGTAGGACACGCCCCGGCCCGCGTATTCGTCCTCGCCAAGCGCACCCAACTTGTTGTGGGCCCCGCCTGTGGCGATGATTATGGAGCGGGTCGTGAACTCCCCCTCATCGGTGCGGACCAACTTCACCGGCTGGTCCAGGGCGTCCAGACTCTCCACTTCGGCGTATTCGATCTGGCCCCCGAAACGCTTGGTCTGGGCCTCCATGTCAAGGGCCAATTCAGGGCCTTTGACACCTTCGGGGAATCCGGGGTAGTTTTCGATCTCATCGGTAATCAGCAGTTGCCCGCCCGACCCCAGATTCTCCAGAATCAGGGTCTTGAGCATTGCCCTAGCGGTATAGAGCCCGGCGGCCAAGCCGGCGGCCCCTGCGCCAAGAATAATCGTGTCGAATTCCGCTTCCATCGTGAAAGGATTCCCCCTGTATGCTTGGCTGTGGTCTAACTTCCCGCCCGGACACCACCACGGAAGTATTCTACTGTCTGGCGTAACCCGTCGTCCAGACTGGTAGTTGGCTTCCACCCCAACTCATTGGCTGCTCTGGCCGAATCCAGGCTGACCCCGAAGACGTCTCCCGGCCGCGAAGGGCCGTGTTCCGGTCCCCACCTGTAGCCGATGATGTTCCTTAACGACTCGAATATCTGGTTGACGCTGGTCATCTGCCCTGTGCCAATGTTGAACGTCTGGCGGTCTCCCCGTTCGATGGCGCAGAGGTTGGCTTCAACAACGTCATCCACATATACGTAGTCTCTGCCCTGGGTACCGTCGCCGTAAATGGTGGGCTGCCTTCCCTCCAGCATGGTTTGGGAGAAGATGGCCACTACTCCAGACTCGCCGCTGGGGTCCTGCCTCGGCCCGTAAACGTTCCCATAGCGAAGCACAGTGTAATTGAGCTGATAAAGTTTATGGTAGAGCTCCAGGTAGAGTTCCGCCACGTATTTGGAAGTCCCGTACGGCGAAATTGGCTCTACAGGATGGTCCTCGGGGCATGGGTTGATTTCAGGTTCACCATAGAGCGCGCCGCCGGTGGATGAGTAGATCAACTTGTCGATGCCATAAAGGCGGGCCGCCTCCAACAGTCGCAGAGTGCCGCCCACGTTGACATTGGCGTCGTGAATGGGGTCCTTGGTGGAATTGGGTACGCTGGCTTGCGCCGCCAGGTGAAACACCAACTCCGGCTGCTCCCGGTGTACTACTTCGGTGACGGAGCGGTCGGTGATGTCGCCGTGGTGGAAAGTGGCCGCCGGGTTCACGTTTCTCAGTTTCCCGATGCTCAAGTTGTCGAGCACCACGACCCGGTAACCGATCCCGAGCAACCGTTCTACCAGATGGGAGCCGATAAACCCCGCTCCTCCGGTGACCAGAGCAGTCCTGCCCTCTCCATCAGACACTCCTCGCCCCCCTGGATGGTACGTCTGTAGAATCAACCGCCACAGTAAGCCTAAGTCAAGCATACCACAATGGGGCTGTCTGGCCCCTCTCCGCCTTGTATGATAGAGTGGTTTCCGACCAGTGCGGTCGGTTACCGACCATCTCCCGCACCGGTCGGCTACCGACCATCTCAAGGAGAAGAAAGCATGCCCGAACACATAGGATTCATCGGCCTGGGAATAATGGGAAAGCCTATGGCGAAGAACCTGCTCAAAGCCGGTTACTCGCTGACCGTTTACGACATCGTGGGTGAACCAGTCGAAGAATTGGTCACCGAGGGGGCTACCGGCGCTTCATCCAATAAGGAAGTAGCCGCCAGTGCCGGCACAATCATTACCATGGTCCCCGACTCCGCCGATTCTGAGGCGGCTATCCTCGGCCCCAACGGGGTGCTGGAGGGCGCGCGCCCTGGCTCGGTCGTGATCGACATGAGTTCCATTGCCCCGCTGGTCTCCCAGAGGATCGCCGCGGAGTGCGCCAAGAAGGGCGTGGAAATGCTGGACGCTCCCGTCAGCGGCGGCGAACCGGGCGCCATCAACGCAACCCTGGCCATCATGGTTGGGGGCAAGCAGGATATCTTCGACAAGCACTTCGACCTTCTCAAGACGATGGGCGCCAACGTAGTCCTCACTGGCGATGTGGGCGCGGGCGGAGTTACCAAGCTGGCCAACCAGATATGCGTCGCCGCCAACATCGAGGCTTTGAGCGAGGCGATGGTGCTGGCGCAGAAGGCGGGAGTAGACCCGGAAAAGGTGTTCAATGCGATCCGGGGCGGCCTGGCGGGCAGCGCGGTGATGGAGGCCAAGGGCCCCATGATGCTGGACCGCAACTTCAGGCCGGGTTTCCGCATTCGCCTGCACCAGAAAGACTTGCGGAACGTACTTCAGACCGGCCAGCAATTGAATGTCCCCCTGCCCGTAACAGCCCTCGTGCAACAGATGCTAGGTGCGCTGGTCAACGATGGAGAGGCCGACAACGACCACGCGGCCATCCTTCACTTCCTGGAAGGCCTGGCCAAAGTAGAGGTAAAGCGCGGGGGCTAGCACCCCCGTTCCTGGCCCCGGCTAAAGGTCTTTGAACCGGGCGTCGCGCCAGGCCAGGCCCGCCCGCAGGCCACCCTCCCGGACGGCTTCTCTGAACTCCTGCTGCTCCGGTTCCGTGCTGATATCGAACTGAGTCATCAGCTCCAGGTTGTGCTGTATAGCGGTCAGCATTCCCATGGCCTCTAGCGCCCGGTTCACCGAAATCTTGGTCATCTTAATTCCAACCCTGGAAATCAGGGCGATCTTCCGGGCCACGGTCTCGCACTCGGCCATTAGATCGTCATGGGGCACCACACGGCTAACCATCCCCAGCCGCGCCGCCTCATAAGCGTCGATCGTGTCTCCCGTAAGCAGCAACTCCTTGGCCCGGGCCAAGCCCACACTATACGGCGTGATCAAGAATGGGGCTCCCAGGCCGACCCGTATCTCCGGCTCCCCCAGAACAGCCCTTTCCGACGCGATCTTGACGTCGCACACTTGGACCAATTCACAGGCTCCAGCCAGCGCGTAACCGTTCACCGCGGCGATAACCGGCTTACTCAGATTCCAAATCATCAAGAACGTTTCGATGTGGCTCTTTAGCCGGGACCGTCTCTCGTCGGGAGGGCTGGCGTGAGGCTCATCAGGCTCCGGCGAACCCGGGTCAAGGTCGAAACCCGCCGAAAAAGCCCGTCCCGCGCCGGTGATGATGACTACGCGGATGTCCGAGTCGGCTTCGATCACCTCCAAAGCCTCGCGCAACTCCGCCATCAACAACGGGCTGAGAGCATTCAGCTTCTCCGGCCGGTTCAGGGTCAAGTAGCAGATGCCCTCGGAGACCTCATATGTCAGGCATTGAAAGTCCAATGGATTTCTCCCTCCCCGCACGGTGTTAGCCGGACTTGGCGATTGCGATGCTTTCGATAGTGACCGGTTCGTTGGGCCTGTCTTTTGCGTCTTTACCGACTTTGGATATGGCGGCGGCCACGTCCTGCCCGGACACGACCTCGCCGAATATCGTGTGCCTGCCGTTCAGGTTCGGCGTGGGCACGGTGGTGATGAAGAACTGGCTGCCGTTGGTGTTTGGCCCCGAATTAGCCATCGCCAGCAACCCCGGCCTGTCAAATGAGTCCGAGGAGCTTGTCTCATCCTCGAATTTGTAGCCGGGACCAGCGACGCCGGTGCCAGTGGGGTCGCCGCCCTGGATCATGAAGTCCTCGATGACCCGGTGGAATATAAGCCCGTCGTAAAAACCGTCTTCGGCCAGGAACACGAAGTTGTTCACGGTCTTAGGGGCTGAGTCTGCAAACAAGTCGATTACTATCGTGCCCATGTTGGTGGTTAGTGTCGCCGTGTACTTGCCATTGGGATCGATGGTCATCGGCGGAGGCTCGGCGAACTGCTTGAAGGTCAATCCCTTGTAGTCCTGCATTTTGAACGCGGGCCCTCCAGTCATCTCGGAGCCGGACGCAGGCGTCTCCTTCCCCATCGCCTCTTGTTGGGGTTCGGTCGTCGCTCCAGTCATGGGTTGGTCCATGGGAACGGGTGTGGGGTTAGATGCCTCTGGTTGGGCAGCCTCCTTCGTGGGTGGTTCGGCCATGTTCTCCTGTGGTGGAGCAGCGGTCGGCTCCGCAGGCGCGGAAGTGCCGCAGGCCAATAGGGTCAGTACTGTAATTAGTATGGATAAGACTACCAGGGTTCGTGTCGTGGTAAAGGTCATGTCTTGCTCTCGTCTCTCTATGTAATGGTGATAGGTCAGCAATTCCATTCGAGATTTTCGTCTGCCGGGAAGCTTGGCAAGTCTCCCTAACCGGATGGATG
Organism: Dehalococcoidia bacterium; assembly: GCA_965216155.1. Lineage (GTDB taxonomy): Bacteria > Chloroflexota > Dehalococcoidia > Lucifugimonadales > UBA3495 > CATOSP01. The sequence goes on from CBDCFD010000005.1 coordinate 581,254, forward strand.
AGATTCGGCCCGTTCACGTAACCGGTTTCTCCAATCGTTTGGGCACAGACCCGGAGCCTCCATTTCTAACCGCCAAAGCGCAGCACGAATGATAACCCTGGGCGCCTATCCATCTCAAGTGAGAAAATTGCGAAACTAAAGCCGAAAAAATCCGACGACGGAACCCGTCCCCTGGCGCGGCGGAAATCATTTCGGCCCTTCCCCGGCTACTGACACGAGCCGGTTGACAAACCAAAGGCCCCGGCACTGATGCGCCGGGGCCTCGGAGCCGGGGGGAGATGGACTGTGTCGTGGCAGTTTAGCGCGGTGCAGGCTGTCGAATGATACGGCGAATATCCTCCACCGATACATTGGTATGGTCCCCGCCGTTTTCCTTCACCAGCTTTTCAAGTGCCTGCTCGATGCGGTTTTGCTCCTCCGCCTGCCATTCTGCCCGCTCCCTCTCGATGCGCCCTTGCTTTTTCCTTTGATAGTCCTCCCATGCCGCCATAACCATCTTTGGACCTCCATAAATCGCTATCGCTGAGGGACACAGGAGTACCCCAGCCAGAATCACGACCCCATCTTGTCCCTGAACATCACAAAACGGCAACCAATCATTGACCAGTGCAGCCAAGAACATGCTGACACTGATAGCTGCCCCACCATCAACAAGGAAGCGAAACGTCTCGGTTCGCATGGAAAGTCCGTGTTGACAATGTGAGCAAAACCATAAGAACATGATAGGGAGGCTGTTCTAGCGTGTCAATCACACTGACATTTGCTCATTGCGCCCGCTCCGCTCCTTCCGAGATACTTATCTCAAGTGCGGTCTACCAGGTCCGGGTCTTCCCAGGGTTGAAGCCCGTCTTCGGGATTTTCGTCCGTGCGGAGCCGGCGTACCAGGTACCGCACGGTTACTATGACCATCACTACTAGGAATAAGCCGCCGAAAAGCCAGACGTCCAGGTAAATCAACGGCGAAGCCCGGTTTGGCGCACCGGGCGGAGACCCGTCGGACCCGCCTTCCCAGTTTGCCCACTTGGACTCCAACCCACCGGTATCGAACCCATAGGTCATGGTCAACGCCCCATCCACGGTCCTGCCGCGCCGCAACTGAGCCAGGAAACTCTGGAACTGGTCCTCTCCGTGCTCTTCGATCAGGTAGGCAACCGCGCTTTCGGCTTTCAGGTAGAAAAACCTTATGTCCGCTGGCTTGCCCGCCGAACTGACCATAGCTGCGAGCGGCGCCCCGCCGGACCTCAGGCTCCGGCCGCTGTATGGCCTGCTTCCCGGCTCCACGTAGCTGGCGAAGCCTTCGTCGAGCCAGTCAGGCAGGGACCGTGCTGCGCCGCCCAAGGACTGGTCCAACAGCAGGTGGGCCGACTCGTGGACGATCAAGCCGGGGTCGAGTCCCAGTCCCAGGAACATCCCTTTTTCCGTGAAAGCGAACCCGGCGAAAACATGCTGCTGGGTAATAGTGCGGCTCTGGTGGGGAAACGCGCCCAGGGAGTCGGACCGGCTGTTGTAGATGGTCCCTTTGATGGGCTGCGGGTCTTCCAGGCCAATCAGCTCCTCCACCCGGTCCAGCCCGGCTTCCACTTCCTCCGTAATCCGGTTGACCCTGTACTCGGGCACGTCATAGTGTTGCAGGGTCAGGCTCCCAATTCGCGTCTCTTCCCACCGGAAGCGGGTGTCCTCGTATTCCAGCGTCGCGGGGCGTGTCTCGGACCGGTTGCCCAATGAGTCCAGGAGCAGGTAATAGTACTCGATCTCCGTGCCTGGAGGCAGATAGTTAGCCCCATTGGTCTTGAGGTAATAATGCGCGGCAACGCTCTCCCCCGGCGTGAATGTGGCGTGAGCGTACGACCAGGAGCGGCCTCCGGCCAGGCGGTAGCGCAGCCGCACTTCAACGATCCCTGCCTGGGCCTCCGCCGCCAGGTTGAAGGCCACATGGTTGGGGAAATCCACGTCCCACGTGTCCGAGAGTACCTGAATGTGGCCCAGGGAAGCCTGGGAGGGCCCGGCCGCCAGGTTGAACAGTGTCAACGGCGCCAGGGCCAACACAAGCGCCGCCCACCCAGTCCAGGGCAGCCGGAAACCGCGCCGTCCGGCAAGGCGTTCCTTTACGAGTGTAATGGCTCGCATATCCCGGCCATTTTATATATCTCTAAGTAGGGACGATAGCCCTTTTCCTTGGAGGGAGAGGGGAGATTGTAGCAAGTTTTGGGAAGGATTACGTAGTTGTTGTACCCGTGCCGACGATTTCCGGCACTATTAATACAAATAATGGTTTATTATATGAAGTATAAAATAATGTCAACCGCAATGCGGAATATACTGACCGGAGGTCGTTGATAGCAGTACATTAGTTCTATATAATCCGAGGCCCGCTGAGGCGGAAGCTGGAATCTGACGGTTGCTCCGACGGTTGCAGCGGAGATCGCAATGAAGATCGCCTGTGTACTGGTCACCCACCTTCCTCTGAAAGCCGAGCTGCGCCGCCGCCCGGAATTGCAGGGCAGACCAGTAGTTATAACCGAGAGCTACGGCGAGAGCTACGGCGAGAGCTACGGATCGAAGGATGTGGTCCTGGACAGCTCTCCCGGTGCACGGGGAGTCGTCACCGGCATGTCCCTTCAGGAGGCTGTGTCGCGGCGCAAAGATGCAGTGCTTTTGGAGGCGGACCAGCCCCACTATGACTCGGTCTTTGCCGATATGATCGACACCCTGGAGGGTAGAAGCCCCCTGGTCGAAAAGGCCGGCCTGGGCTGCGCCTACGTGGGGTTGGACGGCCTGGAACCCATGTACGGCGGCGAGCCCAGGCTCATCGCCTCCTTGCTCCAGGCCGTCCCCCAGCAGTTCAACCCCCGGATCGGTGTGGCCATGGGAAAATTTCCGGCCTACGTGGCCGCCGTGACCAGCAGCGGAGGCCGGGCCGCCAAAACACCCGGCCTGGAGTCTGGGGGTCTGGCCGGGTTCTTGAAGGACGTCTCCGTGGACCTGTTGCCCCTGTCCTGGGACCAGAAGACCCGGCTGCACCGCTTCGGGCTGCATACCCTCGGCCAGTTGGCCGCCCTCCCGGTGGGCGCGGTCCAGGCCCAGCTACGCTCCGGCGGCAAGCGGGCGTGGGAGCTTGCCCGTGGCGTGGATTCCAGTCCCCTAGTGCCATACTGCCCCGAAGAGGTGGTCACCGAATCTCTCACCTTTCCTTCGCCGGCCATCACCCAATACGCGGTCTTGACGGCCATAGACGCCCTGCTGGGCAGGGCTTTTACCCGCCCGGAGGTCAAAGGCAAGTACGTCCGCGTCGCCGCCATAGAAAGCCGCATCGTCCGGCATCCTCCCTGGGTCAAACGGTTTTCCTTCAAAGACGCCGTGGGCAGCAAGGACAAAGCCCTGTTCGCCTTGAAGAGCCGGCTGGACACTATCTCCCTGCCCGGCCCCCTGGAAGATATGAAGCTGACCCTGACCGGGATCACCGGCGAGTCGGGCATTCAGTCCAGCCTCTTTTCCGACGTGCGCAAACGTGAGCAACTCAGTGAAATGATGAGCCATCTAGAGGCCATCATGGGACGCAGGCCGCCCATATTCCAGGTGAAGGAGGTTGAGCCATGGTCGAGAATCCCCGAGAGACGCCGGGCACTGGCGCCCTTCGACTCTTGAACTTGCCCGTGCCGGTAACTGTCGACGAGGACTCTCGCGGGCGGCCTGGCCCTTACCATGCGTGGCCGCAAGGTGCGGGTGACGTCCATAGACGACCTGTGGGAGATCGACGAAGAGTGGTGGCTGGAGAAGCCCATAGTCAGGATGTATTACCAGGTAACCACCGGAGACGGCAAGTCCATCACCCTCTTTCAAGACCGCGTCACCGGCGCCTGGAGCCTTCAAAGAGGTTAGTTGCCGGTGGCACGCGCCTGGTCCCTGCCCATCGGCAAAATCACCCGTCCTACTGACACCCCGCCCCTTCCCACCTGGTGTAACCACTCCCTACCATAATCATTGTCGACATTCGCTCCCAGTCCAAATCCTGAACCGGCCACTGAGGCCCAGAGGTACAAAATGGCGCACAACGGCCCCAAAAATAAAAAACCCGACCTTACTACCCGCCAGAGGATGGCCCTCCCCATACTTGCTTCCGCCCCCTCCGTGGCCGAGGCGGCCCGCCTGTCCAAGGTGGGCCGCAGGACCTTGCATCGCTGGCTCCAGGACGATGATTTCCGCAACGTACTTGCGCAACTTCATCAACAGTCCGCCGAGCTTGTGCGCACGCAGCTCCAGAGCGTCACCCTTCAAGCCATCCTCGTTCTGGGCGATTCCCTCGAAGACCCTAACCCGGACATACGTATGCGCGCTGCCCGCACCGCCCTCAGCTTCTCAGCCAGACTCAACGATATCCACAAACTGGAGCAGGAAGTCCAAGCCCTGGAAAACGCCCAAAACCTCCCTGCTGACCACCATTCAACCTGACAAGGATCAGGGCCATTCGATTATCTGGATCAAAGACGCTCATGCGCCGCTACTACCCCATCCGTCATTCCTGCCCCGTACTGGATACGGGGCAGGCTTTGAGCCGGAATCCGGGAACCCTCTCTTACAACCACGTTCCTATACCCGAGCATTTCTGGGTTCCGGCGAAAGCTGGAACGACGATGTAGCCGGTTGCGGTCATGGCGGTCTTGGCCGTCTTAAAAACTATCTCAAAACTAGGCGAGCCTACCAACTCGTCGTTCCCGCGAAAGCGGGAATCCATGACCTCGGCTGGCGATTGGCGGAATTTCAGCAGACTCAGTGGGTTTTGAGAATGTTCTTAATCGAAAGGCCCTGAACCAGGATTCGGAGGATTGACATGAGCATTGACATGGAAATTAGGTCCTTGCGGTCTCGCATCCGCGCCCTCAAACGCAAGCTCGCTCGTCCACTCGCACAACTCGCCATCCGGAGCATGTCCGATGAGCTATGCCTGGAGTGGACCTGCGCCCAGGCAGACCGCCAACCCTTTCCCAACCCTCAAGACTTTGTCATCCGCGTCGCCGGCTCCGGCTACCGGCTGAAGTCCTTCACCGCCGTCATGCGCTACCTGGAAAGCTGCCGCGCTGAAAACCAACCGCCCGACCCCTGGCGTCTCCTCCGGACACTCCTGCCTTGAGAGAAGTTGCCCAAAGCCAAGAGCTGGCAGTAGTCTGTGACAGCCTGGCCGGAACATGCGAGCAAAAAAAGAGGATACCCAAAACGCGGAAACTGCCTGATACCCGTAGATCATTCGATTGACTCGCCAAAATTATCCTTCTTATAATAGTCTCAAATTTCAACCAAAGAAGGGAATACCCTGCGCCGCCCTGCGCAACACCGTGGCGGGGACAAAGCGCAGGCAGAGATACCCAAACATCAAATCGAATGGGCCCGCAGCCAACGGGAGCGGGAGGGGTGAGTGGAGATGCGGAACCAGGTCAAGCTGCGTGGAATACTATCCAAGGTCCTCATACTTTCAGCCTTAGTCGTTGCCCTCCTAACCCTGCCGCCGGCCTCGCCTATCCAGGCGCAGAGTGACGACTATAGCGACAAAAGGTCACAAGCGGCTCTTATCAAGACCGATGGCGCCCCCAGGGTCGGGACCATCAACTCGGTCACCGACCTGCAAGACGTTGACTACTTCAAGTTCCAGACTCGGAGAGGGGTCCGCTACACCTTCGAATTGGCGTTTGTGGATAGAGGTGAGAATACCCTTAAAGATGCCCAACTGAAGGTCAGAAATTCTGATAAACGCGGTTACGCTGTCTCTAATCAACAGGTCGAATCCCGGACGGAGTCCTCGAAGTCCGTCACATGGGTGGCCAGGACTACCGACATCTACTTCCTTACCGTCTCGACAGCCTACGCGACGGGGACGGGGACGAGCACTCCGTACCTCGGTCAGTACAGGCTCAGCGCCCACGAGGAACTTGATCTCGAAGACCTCCATCCCGACGCCCGGGATCAGTCGGAAAGAGTCACATTCGGAAGCCAGTACCAGGGAGCGATAAGCCCTTGGTCCAACCAGCCCAGTCTCTCCGGCACCATCCACGAAGGCGACGACTACGATTTCTTCACCTTCGAGGCAATTCGCGGCGCGAAGTATGCGTTCACCGCCACTCTGAGCGGCATGGATGGTCTCAAGATTGAGGTCACCGACAGCGGCGGCAGCGAGACCCTGGCCAGCAACAAGGGGTTGGGGAACTCGCTGGAATGGGTCGCACAAAACACCGGGTCCTATTACATCACTCTAACTGGAAGCCCCCTTGTTCTGCAGCCCGTGGGCGCCTACACCCTCCAGGTCGACGAGGACGGGACCCTGAGAGACCGCTATCCCGACATCCAAGGCTCCGCCAACCCCATCAACCTCGGCAACTTCATACCGGGGGCCATCAGTCCTCGCGACGACAAGGACTTCTTCTCCTTCACCACCGAGAGAGGTGTGGAATACACCATCGATATAGACATGGCCGAGGGTGCCGCAGTCCACATCGAAGTACGCAATCGGTCGAATGAGATTAAGGCTACTAACCGGGGAATTGGTTCCAGCCTGGCTTGGACCGCCGAAACCCAGGGAGACACGTACATCGGAATCTCGGCCTTTCTGCAGCTCGAGGACCCGGTAGTGAATTACAACTTCAGGATCACCGGCGACAACACCATGCAAGACCGCCACGCCGGGACAAAGGCCGGCGCGACGCGCATAAACCTGGAAATCGGCATTGCCGCGTCCATAAGCCCCCCGGGAGACCGGGACTATTTCTCCTTCGACGCCAAGCGCGGCGTCAGTTACACCATCAATGCAAGTCTGGGCTCCATCCCCGGACTGAGAGTCCAGTTAGCCGGGTCTGATGAGGACATCGAGACCAGCACCGACAATGTGGCCAAAGACATCGAATGGACCTCTCCGGAAGATGGGACCTATTACCTCATCATCTCGGGGCTTTCCCAGCGGGATGAGTCGACCGGCACTTACAACATAAGGATCACCGGCGACAACACCATGCAAGACCGCCACGCCGGGACAAAGGCCGGCGCGACGCGCATAAACCTGGAAATCGGCATTGCCGCGTCCATAAGCCCCCCGGGAGACCGGGACTACTTCTCCTTCGGCGCCAAGCGCGGCGTCAGTTACACCATCAAGGCAAGCCTGGGCTCCATCCCTGGACTGAGAGTCCAGATAGCCGGGTCTGATAGAGACATCGAGACCAGCACCGACAATGTGGCCAAAGACATCGAATGGACCTCTCCGGAAGATGGGACCTACTACCTCATCATCTCGGGGCTTTCCCAGCGGGATGAGTCGGCCGGCACTTACAACATAAGGATCGACGGAGACAACACAATGGAGGACAGGCACGGAGACGACCAGGCCGGCGCTACGACGGTCGGCTACGGCAACCTCGTCTCCGGCGCGATTAGCCCGGACGAAGACCGGGACTACTTCTCCTTCGAAGCCAAGCGCGGCGTCGCGTATACCTTCAAGCTCGCATACGATGGCCTGGAGGCCGTGTCCCTCACCGTTGAAGGCGAAGGAGACCACAGCGGAGTGTTGGCCGGCAACTTCGGCCAAGGCTCGGAAGTGGTCTGGATCGCACCCGATGACGGCAAATACTTCCTGTCCGTATCCAAGTCTCCAATGGTGATTGAGGGCACAGGCAGTTACACGCTGGAAATTTCCGCGGATACTTCGCTCGAAGACCGGCATGAAGGTGATTACCTCTCCGCTACCAAAATCGGACTCGGAAGCGCCATCTCCGCCGCTATCAGCCCCGCTGATGACCAGGACTACTTCCTCTTCGCGGCCGAGAAGGGCGCGACCTACACACTGGACGTGGAATTGGGGACCGCCGAATCCGTAATCATGACGATCTCTCATCGTGACTCGGGATTCACTCAAACGAACTTCGGTTCAGGTGAGGACCTGCAGTGGACCGCTCCCGCCAAAGGAGACTATATCGTGCTGGTCGCCGGCATGGCCCAGACCGAGAACCCGGTAGGGACCTACCGGGTCACCATGCGGCGGGGCGAACTACCGGAGGTCCCGGTAGCCCAACCGGCGCCCGTGGATTCTTCTGAAAACCCAGTCCCGACACCCGAACCCAAGGCTGAAACCGAGACCAGGGTTGAACCTGAGACCAAGGTTGAACCCGAGCCGCCGGCGGTACCCTCCGGGGCAGTGCTCAGGGTGGGCTCTAGAACAGCCGGGCCAGGCGCCGCCGTTCTGGTCCCTGTCCGCCTCGAAAGGGGTGAACAAGTGGGCAGCCTCGGGTTCAACGTCAACTACGACCCCACAGTTGCCAGGGCTGTCAGAGTGTACCGGGGAGCCCGCATGTCACCCGCAACATTCAGCTTCAATGCTGCCGTGCCTGGTCTGATCCATATCGGGGCGGACGCTCGCGCTGAGGTTAGCGAGGACGGGTCTGCTGCGGTCATCGAATTCAGGACCGTAGGCGACCGGGGCAGCTACAGCGATGTCACCATCTCCGACATGGTCGTGAGCGACGCCGGCGGCGAACTCCGCTCCATTCAAGTTCACCACGGCCTGTTGACCGTGGAATCCGCGGGGGTCGGCGACGGCAATGGCGACGGAAGAGTCACCGCGGTGGACGCTCTAATCGCCATGAGGATGTTTGTTGGACTGGTGAGCGAAGACCTTGTTATGGACATGAACGGGGATGGCCGTGTAACCCCTGTTGACTCGATGGAAATTTTGCATCTGGCCAGGCGTGGGTAGGTGATCTGAGATGAAGTGGTGGCTAACAGTTGCGCTCTATTTTGTAAGTTCCTATTGGAGACGGCTACTCCTGTTCGGCGGAGTGGCGGCCCTCATGGCCGTCGGTGTCCTAGTGCTCGTAATGTTCGTAGGACGAGACTCCGACCGGGTTGAGGCATCCCAATCGACTCCGGAGCCGCTGGTGCTCGCTAAGGCGGGACCGGCCACAGTGCCCGCACCCCCCAGGATAGAGGTACCCGTACGCTTGTCACGAGCCGACAACATAGGCAGCCTGGAGTTCGTCTTCGCCTACAATCCGCAGATGTTGGAACTCGTGGAGGTCAAGAAGGGAAATCTGGCCGGTGAGTCCCTGCTCGACTCCGCTTCCCGCACTCCTGGCCGGATCTGGACCGCGCTTATAAACCCGGAAGGCATCACCGGGAATGGTGCGGTCGCAGTCTTCACCTTCGACGTGCTTGACTCCGAGGTCACGGAAAGCATGTTGAATCTCGAAAGCGTGTACGCCCATGACGCGACTACCCTCTTGGACCTTTTGGCGGAGGCAAGCCAGGGAAAATTTGTCGGCGAAGGGCTCGCCATTACCTCCCCGCGCCTGAATTTCGTCAACTAATAGCCATCTGACGCCCCGCTTACCGGTTACCCGTGGGGGGTAGGTAAGCGGGGTAACCTTCCCCGCTCTACGGCCAACGCCTTCCTCGATCCCTCTCCCTCTCCGCGACAACCTCAGATAACCCCCCTATCGCCAAATAGAGAGTCTAGCAGAGCCCCATCGTGATATCCTAACTGGCGGCCTTACCTGAGACCCTGAGAGGAGGAATTGCGATGAAGCTCCACCTCGTTGACGGGACCTACGAGCTATTCCGGGCCCACTTCGCCCTGCCCTACTCGGAAGCCCCCGGCGGGCGGCCTGTCGCGGCCGTCAGAGGCATGATCCAGACCATGCTGTCCCTGCTGAGAGAGGACGACGTCACTCATCTGGCCTGTGCTTTCGACCACGTGGTCGAGTCGTTCCGCAACGACCTTTTCGACGGGTACAAGACGGGCGAAGTGGTCCCCGATGACCTGATGGCCCAGTTCGGTCTGGCCGAGCGCGCCGTCTCAGCCCTGGGGGTAGTCGTCTGGCCCATGGTGGAGTTCGAAGCCGACGACGCCATCGCAGCCGCGGCCGCACGTTGGGCGGATGCATCCGGTATGGAGCAAGTCGTAATCTGCTCGCCCGACAAAGACATGACACAGATGGTCCGGGGCTCTCGAGTCGTCTGCCTGGACCGCAGGCGCAGGACGGTCATGGATGAAGCTGGCGTTCACGAGAAATTCGGTGTGTGGCCCGCTTCGATCCCCGATTACCTGGCGCTGGTAGGGGACTCGGCGGACGGCATTCCAGGGATTCCCCGGTGGGGTGCGAAAACAACCGCGCTCGTGTTGGACCGCTACCGCCACATAGAAAATATCCCGGACGATTGGAACGATTGGGAGGTCGGCCCTCGAGGCGGCAAGGCCGTCGCGGCTAGCCTGGCGGAACGGCGCAGCGACGCTATGCTCTACAAGGAATTGGCCACTCTACGCCTGGACGTTCCCCTTACGGAGGGACTGGACCAGCTTCGCTGGAAGGGAGTCCCCAGGGAGGAATATCAGTCGCTCTGCGCGGATCTGGGTTTCATGGGACTGGCGGACCTTCCCGGCGCCTGGCGGTAACGGACGGGGAAGCCGGAGCTAGGGGGTGGGGCGGCTACGGCAGGAGCTTCAACAGGGCAACCACGATGCCCGCCGTGGCTAACCCGATTGCGCCGAGCCGGAGGGTCAGGCGCAACTCAAGGTCTTTCATCTGTGTCTGCATCTGCTGTTCGAGGGCGGCGATGTCGGCTTTAAGCACAGCGATGTCGGCCTTAAGCACAGCGATGTCGTCTTTTGTAGCCAGGTTGCCGCTTCCTGTAGCTTCTCCCATCGCGGCGACAAGGGCTTCGGCCTGGGCATCGGCGAACCCGGCTTCCTTCAGCGTGTTGGCGGCTCTTAGGATATCGAACGCCCCGGAAGTCTTGCCTGCGCGTTTACCGCACTTCGATATTGGACGCGATTTGAGCAGTGGCTTAGCCAATGATGTGTTATCCATTGGTTACCGGCAGGCTTCCCGGACGGCTCTGGAGACGGCAGCGAGCCTGGGATAGTTGGTCAGGTCGTCGCGGAACCCATTGGTAATGTAGACCATCGACACACCGAGGTCCGGGGCGGTCCAGCAGACCGATGTCCCCGCGCCTCCGTGGCCAAATGTGCGTGCGTCGTTGTTCGTGGGCGGGGCCATTCTGGAATCACCCAAGGACAGTCCCAAGGAGCGGCGGGAGGACCGGCCGTTGTTTGAGTCCATGCCCTCAACTTGGAGCTTGGTCACTTCGGCGACCGTCTCAGGCGCAAGCACCCGCACACCGTCTAATTGGCCCCGGCCCTCCATCATGGCGTAGAACCTGCATACGTCCCGGGCAGTAGCGATTCCCCCGCCCGCCGGAAGCACCGACTGATGGACCTCGGGACGGTTGTAATTTATGACCTGCGAAGGCTGGTCGCAATCTTCCATCGCATGCAGCCTGGAAACCCGGTCCTCCAGCGACGGCGGAATCCCCAGGAAGGTGTCTTTCATGCCAAGCGGCTCCGTCACTTCCTCTCGGAGGAACCGGTTGATAGGGCGGCCATCAACCCGGCGCACAAGCTCGCCAAGGACCCATCCGAAATTGCGCGGGTGATAGGCCAGCGCCTTTCCGGCGGGGTACTCTGGCTTGATGTCTTCCATCCCCTTTACCACGGTCTCCCAGTCTTGCCACGTGTCCCAGGTCAGTTCGGGCGGAGTGTCGGGGAAGCCGCCTTGATGGGTCAGGACGTGCCTGACGGTGACGTTCTCTTTACCGTTACGCGCGAATTCAGGCCAGTGCCTGGCTATCGGGTCGTCCCAGTCGAGATTGCCCCGTTCCCAGAGGATATGCACACAGGACGCGGTGAGCGGCTTGGTGGACGAAAACAGAACGAACATGGTGTCGCTGGCCACGGGCTTGCCGGCTTCGGCGTCCGCCATCCCACCATGCAAGTCCAGCACGAGCTTGCCACGCCGGTACACGGCAAGCAGGGCGCCGGGATGCTTTCCCCCAGCGATCTGTTCGTGGAACAGGTCTTCGACCTGGGAAATGCCCTCCGGGTCCATCTGCACCGTGTCCGCTGGGACTACCGTTGGAGATACCATGCGCCTCCCCCTGATTTTGAAAAAAGGTATGCCTTTACCCTGGTAAATTCCCGGAATCAGTCGTCGCGGCGTTCGTCGGGCAGACGTCCGGAGGCTAGCAACCACATCCTGGCGATTTCCGGCCCCATGAACTTGAACATTCTCCGCAATGCCCCCTGCAGACCGGCAAGATCGTTCTCGGGAAGCACGTTGTAGAACCAGTTACAAAACGAGCCATGTTCGCCCTGGAGTACCTGGACGGTACGGGCGTTGGCAACGCAGGCTTCAATTTTCTTGCGGTTGCGGATAATCGAGGCGTCGCCTACCAGCAAGTCCACGTCTTCTGGCTTCATTCCCGCAACCGCGTCAATCTTCCAGCCGCGGAAAGCCTGCCTGAAGGCGTCCCTCCGTTGCAACACCATGTTCCAGGTGAGCCCTGCTTGAAACACTTGAAGACTCATGACCTCGAACAGGGCATCGTCGTCCTGTTGCCGCTTCCCCCAAACGCTGGACGAATACCAGGTCCGGGGCGATTCATCGCCGCCAAAGGCCCTCGTCTGATCGCGCGCATCGTTTTGTTGGGCCAAATTCAGGGGCTCCTGGACAGGAGGCCGGATTTCGTCGAGCCTCGGAGGCTAGTCAGTTACCAATCTACCAGCGAGGTCATTGACCGTCAACGCTGAGCCGGGCCGGGCGCGGGCCCCTCCGGTTACCCGGACATCCAATCAACCGTTCCGGAAACAGGGTAAACACCAACCGGCGATTGTACAGGTAACGAAGAATATTACACGGCCCGGGCACAGTTGGTCTCCGCCTCCCTTATACCCGGTAGCAAGCTACAAAGTGTCCTCCTCCGCGGTCTTCCATCGGAGGGTGAACCTCCTCATAGCACCGCCGGTCCGCCATTGGGCAGCGATCGTGGAACCGGCACCGTGGGTGAGGGTCCACAGGCGCGGACACATCCCCCAATATGTTTACCGGGTCCCGCCGAAACGCGGGCGACGGGACAGGCACGGCCGACAGCAACGCCCGTGTGTACGGGTGCAGCGGGTTGGACAACAGTTCCTCGGTTTCCGCCAACTCTACAATCTTGCCCAGATACATCACCGCGATGCGCTGGCACATATACCTGGCCACCGCCAAGTCGTGAGTTATGTAGAGGTAGGTCACACCCAGTTGCCGAGCCAGCCCCGACATCAGGTTCATAATGCTGGTGCTGAAGGAAACATCCAGCATCGACGTGGGCTCGTCAGCCACGACGAAGGACGGCTCGACCACCAGCGCCCGGGCTATGGCCACCCGTTGCCGCTGCCCACCGGACAGCTCATGAGGGTAGCGGAATAACATGGTAGAGGCGGGAGTCAAACCTACCCGGTCCAGAAGCTCCCGGACCCGGTCCAGCCGTTCCAAGGATGTGCCGATTCCCTGCACAGAAAGAGGCTCGGCCACCGTATCGAAAATGGTCCGGCGCGGGTTCATCGATTCATAAGGATCCTGGAATATCATCTGGGCCCTGCGGCGGAACGCCTTGAGTCCCTTGCCGCGGGTGTCGACTATGTCCGTGAATTCGCCGTCGTTTCCTGTGGCATCGTCTCGGGCGTCTCGGAAGAGGATCCGCCCCCCGGTAGGGTCCTGCAGTTTCAATAACAACTTGCCTATGGTGGTCTTACCGCAGCCGGACTCCCCTACAAGGCCGAAACTCTCTCCTTCGTACAGGTCGAAGCTGACGCCGTCAACGGCATGAACGTGGGCAGACGGACCCCGAAACATGCCACCGGACACCGGAAAGTGCTTCGTGAGACCTTCCACCCGGACGAGTGGTTTCCGGCCGCCAAAAGAGGTCGGACCGCCGGAATGGTCCGGTGTATTCGAGCCGGATGTCATTCCTGCCGGTCCTGTGAGTCCACGGGTTGCGCCGCCTTCACCGGCAGAGGGTTCCAACATGCCGCCCAATGGCCGCCACGCTCGACTACCGGAGGCTCTTCTGTTCGGCAGGGATCGGTAACGTAGGGGCAGCGGGGGTGGAACCTGCAACCCTTTGGCGGGTCGACCAGGTTCGGCGGCTCTCCCGGCAGCGTTGCCAGCTCGCGCTTGGGACCCCGTATGCTGGGAAAAACGGACAGCAGTGCGCCTGTGTACGGGTGAATGGGGCTATCAAAGACTTCCTCGGTGTCGCCCATCTCCACCAGTTTTCCGGCGTACATCACCCCGATTCTGTCGCTCACTTCGGCGACGACCGCGATGTCGTGGGTGATGTATATCATGCTCATTTGCAGGTCTCGTTGAATCTCTTTTAGCCGGCGCAGGATCCGGTCCTGGACTATCACATCCAGTGCGGTGGTGGGCTCGTCGGCGATGACTACGTCGGGTTGACACGCCAGGGCCATGGCGATCACGGCACGCTGTCTCATACCGCCGCTGTACTCATGAGGATATCGTTGGGTCAACCGGGGGTCCAGGCCCACCAGTTCGAAGAGGTCCATGATCCGTTGCTGGGCCGCCTGTACCGGCATATCAGGGTAATGCGCTTCAATCGCCTCCATGATCTGGTCGCCCACCCTGTAGACCGGGTCTAGGGAATTCATAGCCGCCTGGAATATCATGGAGATCCTGCGCCAACGGTATCTCCGTATTTCTTCGGGGCCCATGGCCAGGAGGTCGTGGCCGTCCAGAAGCACCTGCCCCCCGACGATCCGCGCATTGTCGGGGAGCAGCTTCATCATGGAAATGGCGATGGAAGTCTTCCCCGAGCCCGACTCTCCCACCAGACCAAGCACCTGGCCGGGGAGCAGGTCGAAGCTAATGTCGTCGACCGCCTTGATGTCTCCCTGGCGGGTCTCATAGCGCATCGTTAGGCCGGATACTTGAAGGACTGGTCCTGCCATGTCGCTCTACCCCTCAGCGCCGCCGCAGCCTGGGATTCGCCACCTCGTCTAAAGCGCGGCCGACCAGGTAGAAGGTGCTGCACAACAGCGTAATCGACGCTCCCGCGGGCACGATCAACCACCAGTACTTGGTACCGCCGAGCAGGTACCCGGCTGTGTTGGATGTGTGGATCATGATCCCCCAACTCATCCGGATGTTGAGCAAGCCGAAGTAGGATAGAACCGCTTCGGAGAATATAGCCCCCGTGACCGTGAACATCATGTACAAGAAGGAAAGGGGCAGCAGGTTCGGGATGATGTGTACGAAGATGATGTGGAAGCGGCTGCCGCCCGCCACTCTGGCCGCCTCGATATAGGGTTTGACGCTGACGCTGAGAGCCTGGGACTTGAAGATTATCGCCGAACCGCCGAATCCGCCCAGTATCCCGATGAGCAGCGCCAGCATGAACAGGTTCAGGTCAAAGAGGGCGCTCAAGACGATCAGCAACGATAGTCCGGGCAGCGAGACCACTAGGTCGGCCAGCCGCATGAACAGGGTATCTACGATTCCGCCATAGTAGGCCGCCACAGCTCCAACGGTGGTGGCAATCGTGACAGTAACCACCGCCGCAACGATACCCAGGATGAACTCAGACGATGTACTGGAGAGCAGTTGGCTTAGTACGTCACGTCCCAGCGGGTCCGTGCCCAGTGGATGGTTCCAGGACGGCGGGGCGGGCTGCTCGGTCTGGTCGAAAGCATATCCTGTGACCGGGTCGTATGTGGCGTCGTCCCAGATGGTTGCCATGAGTATCGGGTGGGATATGGCCATGAGGGCGAATATAACGATTACCGACAGTCCGATAATCCCGATTCGGCTCTCCACGAATATGGTCCAGCTTTCACGAAAACCGCGAAGGGCCAAACGCATCTTAGCAGCCCGGATCCCAGGCGTGCTCCCATCCCCTCCAACGGAGGGTTGGGACGAGGAAATTCCAGGTTGCTCGATCAACTGTACCTGATCCTCGGGTCCAGGTAGGCGTAGAGAACGTCCGCCACGAGGTGCGCTGTGAGGGCAAATATGCCGATGAACACGAAGGCCGCCATCACTAGCGGCAGGTCCTGGCCCCGCACGGCTTGCAACAGGGTTAGGCCGAGGCCGGGCCAGGAGAAGATGCTCTCGATTATGATGCTGCCGTCGATGGCGAAGGCGAGGCTGTAGACCAGACTGGTGACCACCGGCAGCAAGGCGTTTCGGGCCGCATGTTTGTCCCTTACCACCCTCTCCGGCAACCCCTTGGCCCGGGCCGCCATCACGAAGTCCTCGCGCAGGGTCTCCAGCATACTGTTACGGGTCAGGAGCATGGTCCCCGCGAAGGAAATGGAGGTAAGAGTAGCTATGGGCAAAACCATATGCTTCAGGATGTCCCATGCCAGGTACCCGACA
Source organism: Dehalococcoidia bacterium (assembly GCA_965216155.1). Classification (GTDB taxonomy): domain Bacteria; phylum Chloroflexota; class Dehalococcoidia; order Lucifugimonadales; family UBA3495; genus CATOSP01. Next base: position 597,498 of record CBDCFD010000005.1, read on the forward strand.
CCGGACAGAGTCCAGGCCAACGGAGTGACCACCGCGCCTATTAGGACTACCGGGAGCCACCATGCCACCCCTGGCAGGCCCGGAATCATCGGGGTCCGCAGGCTGCGCCCTCCCGCTCGTTGCCAGGCCAGCATCACCAGCAGGAAGAATCCACCGAACGCGCCGCCGGTGATCAGCATCCGGTTGAATACATAGTCCGCGCTCACTTCCGCTTCCAGCCATAGCAGGGGATCTAGGAACTTGCCCAGAGGGAACCAGTCCATTTGGAACGCGAACAGCCATATCATCATCAGTGCGTACCAAGGAGTGAACACCGTGGAGAGGGTTGCGCCGGAGATGGTCATGGAATACTCCAGGAACCCTCCCCTTCGCCACGCCAGGGTCTTGCCTTGCACGAACCCGATGTAAAAGGAGATGATCGTGGCGGTGAGGAATAGGACTGCCGTCCTCGGCAGCCGCTCAACGATGACTTCCATCACGGGCCTCGGGTAATGGCCGAAGGAAATCCCGAAGTTGCCTGTGAAGGAATTGCGCAGGTGGACCAGGTACTGTTCGGCCAGGGGTTTGTCCAGCCCAAAATTAGCTTGAATCTGGGCTCGCACCTCGGGAGGTAGCTTGGGGTTCTGGGCGTAGACGGAAGTGTAGTCACCGGGCTGGGCCTGCACCAGAAAAAAGGCCAACGTGACGATCAGGAACAGGGTCACTAAGTTTTGGCCCAACCGCCGGGAGATGTAGGCGAGCATCGGCGCCTATCTCCCGGCCCTGGCAACTGTTAGGCTACCCATTCCCATAGCCGCGCTACGACTACTTGAGGGCCACGATTCCGGGTAGTCCACTCGCCCCCTGAAGCCCGCTCAGCGTCGACGTGTATGGGAATTCAAGCCGGTCGCTTCGGTATGTCTCCAGGATGGGTGTGGTGAACAGCACCACGTAGGGAAGGTCGTCGGCCAGGAATTCCTGCATCTTGAATACTTGCTCCCTGGCAGCGTCAAGGTCCGTCTCGACGAGAAGAGCGTCGGCCAGCTTGTCGAACTCCGGGTTGGAGTACCCGCCGCGGTTGAGTCCATCTCCTTCGGCATGACGGGAGTGGAAGAACGCTTCAAGGTAGTCGGGGAAGTTGGACAACCTCCACCCCAGAATCCAGATGTCGAAGCCCTCCGGGTCCTTAATCTTTTCTACGATTACGTTGAAATCGGTCAGCCGCGCCTTGGCCGGAACGCCAATGTCGTTAAGCCACCGCTCTATCCAGATGGCGAAGGTCGAACGAAGCGGGTCATAACCCGGTGAAGGGGACAGTATCTCCAACTCCGGCATCGGGTCTCCATTGGGCAACCTGAGCCCCTTGCCTTCTTGTTCCACCGTCCCGTTGGCGCTGACCACCGGTTCTTGCTCCCAGATAAATCCCGCCTCTTTGAGAATGCGAACGACCTCCGCGTTGCGCTCAGCGCGGCTTAACCCCTTGCCGATGAGCGGCACGTCGGGGTTGTACCAGAAGCCGTTCCCTTCAGGGACCGTGGTGTACATGGGCAGCGCCACTCCCTGGAGCACGGTGCTGGTCAGGAACTCTTTGTCGATAAGGATCGCCACCGCGTGACGGAATGCCTTGTTGTCCATCGGGGGTTTGCGGAAGTTGAACCCCAGGTAACGAAACCCATTGCTGGCGTTTTCCAGGTTGGCCAGACCGCTCTCGCCTACAAGCTGCTCCTGTAAGCCTCGTTGTAGTCCCAACGGGTTGAGCATAAAGTCGATGTCACCCTTCTTTAGGGACAACACCGCTGTCTCCTGATTCCCGTGGATACTGTAGATGGCGCTGTCCACGAAGGGCCCGTTGGTGTACTCCAATGACTTGTCGCCAGAGGCGTCACCATAGGCCGAAAAATCATATCCCCCTGGCTTGCTTTCCGCGTAAGCCCCGTTGGCGTAATGGGTTGTGGTAACGTCGGAAAAGTAATGATCGGGGTTCTTAGTCTTTTCTGCAAACGCGCCCTTCTCCCACTTTCCGAACAGGAATCCGCCGGCGCTGGGCTCGTTCTCTGGGACGTGGCCGTACAACACCTTCTGTTGCTCTATGATGTCGGACTGTTCCTTCGCTTGTTCAACTACCGGACTCCAATATGCCCTGGAGATCATGTTCAGGTAGGCGAGCCCAAACTGCCATCTTGAGAGCCCCGGCTTCTGCTTGAAATAGACCTTTAGCTTGTATGGTCCCAGGGCCTCGGCGTGGTCGAAGAAGTCGTTGTCCACAATTGAGGACCAGTTACCGGTTAACTGGAGGTCACGTACCGTATGGGCGGTGAACACCCAGTCGTCCGCCGTGACTTCGTTGCCGTCACTCCACATGATCCCTTGTTTTAGATCGACCTCGGTTGCCCACAGGGTCTTGCCGTCGACGGTCTCTTCTACCAGCGGGGTGGGGAAGTCCAAAGCCGCCGAGGGCACCCAGTCGAACCGCTGGGCGGAGAGGCCGTAGAGGCTGGGTTTGCCTCCACCTAACACATAGGAATTCCAAATCGTCGTGTCGGGTCCCAGGTAAGACCAGAAGTTGGTCGTGGTCAGGTCCTCAAAGATTCCCAGTTGATATACCCTGGGGCCAGTGGGACCGCCTGCCGGGACCTGCGATGGAGTCGTGGCGGGCACCGTCACCTCTCGGACGACCTCCCTTACCACCTCCTTGGACACTTCAACCCGGACCTCTTTTTCGACGATCCGCTCGACCGGCACCTCTTTCTCAACTTCTTTGATCACTTCTCTGGTGCAGCCGGCGAGCGACAGTACAACGATCAGCCACGCTAGTACCATTAACGGCTTGCTGAGGGCAACGCCACGAAACATCACATCCCCCTTGCTGAATAGACTGAATCTAGCTTCTACTCCTTGTTGGGTCCAACTTACGAAAACCATTCCGATCGCTCGGTCGGGTTTTCCGCCATTCGACAGTTATGAGAACGAAGCGATCTCGGTCAATGCAGGAATGATACGCACCGCATACGGCCGTGACAAGAGTCCCAAGCTCCAGAGAAAGGTCACCGTACACGATGGCCATCACCCCCGGACCCCCTCCCAGTGGGAGAGTGGGAATAGCCACATCCCCTTCGAGGGAGAAGCCAGGGCCGGTCCTCAGCTTGCCGAAGGGATGAGGGAGGACTACTCAGGTGGGTGGGCAGATCCTTCGGTGCAACACCGCCGCTCGTGCAGGGGTCTAGGACCCGGAGATGCCGTAGCGCTCCAGCAGCTCCTGGATGCCCAGGGAGACCTGCCGCCGCATCCTGCCGGACGCGGTAAGTTCAGCGTCCAATTCCCGGTAGACCGAAGCGTCGAAGGGGCTCCAGTCCCCCCGGAGCTGTCTCAGGGCTTCCTCCTCCCGCCGGGCGGCTTCAACCGCCAGCTCCCCCAGGGTGCGCAGGGGCGCGGCCCTGGGCAACTGCCGGGCCGAGGTTGCGATATCCCCCATGCGCAGGGCGAACCCGCCGATGGCCGCGGTGACCGCGGCGCGGTCGCAACCGCCCTCGGCGGCCATCCAGGTGTCGTAGCCGCCGTGGAACCCGTCCCACTGCCGGAGCAGGGCGTCATAGCCGGTGGTGAAGCCGGCAACCGCGGCCCTGCCGCCGGGGGAAGCTTCGGACGCCGCAGCGTCCAATGCGATGCCGGCTTGTCTCAGGGCATCGTTGGTCCGGGCCATCCGCTCGTCGAAGGCGTCGAACAGGCCGGGGTCGCCAGCCTGGATGTTCACCTCAGCATCCGAAGGCCCCTCCGCTGAAGCCTCGGGCATTGCGCCCTCTTCCATCCCATTCCCATCCTTCTCCGTCTCCCCGGCGGGAGGCGGCCCCGGCAGACCGGAGAGTTGCCCGATGGCCGGGGCGGACTCGCCGCCTTCTCCGACTTGCCGGCCGTCTTGCCGGCCGTCTTGCCGGAATGAACCACGCAACCGGCGCAGGGCCGAGTCCTCGTCCCGCACGGCGGCGGCCAGCAAGTCGGACACGTACCGGGTGTTGGTTGCGGAGGGCAAAGCGCGGTGGGCCAGCACGATCTCTCTGTGCTGCTCAACCAGGGCGTTCAACCGGCTCAGACTCCTCTCGGGGGTGAGGGAAGGCCGGACGGCGCGGAAGGCGTCGTAGTCCGCGTGGAACCGGTCCCACTGAACGCTGAGCGCGTCAAAGGCGGTGACGAAGGCGGCTACCCGGGCCTCGGCGTCGACTCCGGTCAGTCCCTGGAGGTCGCTGAGCTGGTCGGCCACCCTCTGCCTGAGGGCCAGGGCTCCGGCGCGGGCCTGGGCCACACCCTCGAACCCCGGCCGGGCGGGTGATACCGCAGCCCCGCCGTTGTCCTTGGCCCCGTTGCCGTTGGAATGAGATGACGCGGGCGCGGGGCCGGAGACCAAAGCAGGCCCGGCCTGGCCCGGCTGCCAGTTGTCGCGCAACCGGCGCAGGGCCGCTTCTTCCTTCTGCGCGGCCTCGATCAACCGGTCCGACATATCCCTGACCGAAGGGTGCCGGGAGAGGCCGTTGGCGGCCTGGGATACCCCGCTGAAGCCGCCCGAGAACCCCCGGAGCGCAACCTGCACCGAGCTTGCCTCGCAGGATGTCAACCCCTGGCGCCAACCGTCCAGGTCCCGGCGCACCCGGTCCCACTGCTGGGAGAGGGCGGCGTAGGAAGATGCGAACTCGCCCGCGGCCTGGCTCACCTGGGCGGGCGCCGGCGTGGGGAGCGGCCCTCCCTGGGGCATTGCCCGGTCCCGGGCGGCGACGGTGGCCGCGATGTCCGGCGCGGCGGTGGGTTCAGGCGGCGTGAAGGGCTCCGCCTGCTGCTGCGTCGTGCAGGCCAGCGCCAGAAGGAGAATCGCCCCCGGGGCCAGCCAGCGGGTAATCCGCTTGGTGATCATCATTCGAAACGGTACACTCCTACAAAATCGTCCACCAGCCCGTCGCGGAATTCCCCGGACCGGAGCCGGGACACCAGCTTGTCCAGGGACTCCCGGGAGTCGGCCAGGACCACCAGCGCGCGGCGCTCCGGACCCGCGTGCAGCAGGACCACCCCGGTGCCCGCCGTGTCCATGTCCGCAGTGAATGGAGTCCGCAGGCCGCCGTCAAGCTGGACTCCGGCTAGCTGCAGGTACTGGGCCGCCTCCGCCCCGTCGTCGTAGAGCCCCAGGAACACCGTGTCCCTGGTGATGTCCTCGGACGTTGCCACCCGGTAGTTGGAGACCGCGGCGCCAACGTCCGACGCCAAGTCCAGCAGACCGGGGCGCCCCGGCAGTATGTCCACCCCGTCCTTGAAGAAGCCGGGGAAGTCCGACAGGACGAACTCCCTTTCCGAATCGGTCAGGAACGACGCGATGTTGGCCAGAAGCCGGTTGTTGTCCAGCACCGAGTTCCGGGGCGGGACCATGAAGGTCAGGTCGCCCAGGGCCAGGACGCGGTCCTCGCCGGCCTGGACCAGGGGGTAGAAGGGCCCCGGGGATTCGGAGATGGACGAGCGGGTGTTGCCGTCGGCCACCGCCAGCCCCGGTCCGGGACCCTTGACAGAGCTTGTCGAGTAGAGGGATATCTGCCCCACCCCACGGGTGATCTCGCTGGGCAGGAAGTCCCTTACGATGACGTTCTGGAAGTTCAGGTCGTATTCAACGGTGTTGAACAGGTAGTCGGGTTGGAAGGACACCCCGAAGCGTCCCGCCAGGGTGTTGACCTGGTTCCGCCGGGTGGCGTCGGAGATCATCAGCAGCTTTCCGCCCCTGCGGATGACGAACTCCTCCACCAGGTCTATCTCTTCGGGGCTGTAGCGGTCCCGGGGCGCCGCAACCAACAGGCTGTCGGCTCCCCGCAGATGCTCCTCCAGTTGTTTGAAACCGGCCGAGGGGTCCGAGCTGAGGAAGCCGCCGAACCGGGCCGGCTCGCCCAGTATCTCCACGTCGTACCCCCGGTCCCTGACCAGGGCGAGGAAGGCCGACAGCTCACTTTCGGAGGTGTTGTTGCCGTGGAGCCCGTCCACCACCAGGGTCCCCCTGCTGATGCGCGGGGCGTCCTCGAAGGGGCCGGACAAGGACACGGGCGCGGTCAGGTAGGCCACCGGCACCTCCGGGTTGGGCGGCGCGGAGTAGCCGCTGCCGGTGTAGAAGTAGAAATAGGACGCCGCGAAGACAACGATGGCCAGGACAGGGACTATAAGAAGACGCCGCATATTACCCGCATATTACCCGCATATTACTCGGAAGGCCCCACGTAGAGGTAGTACACGTTGGGCCCGTTCACCTTCATCGGGAAGCCGGGCAGCGCCCGTTCCTGCTCCCCGCCCAACCCGGATGGGAGCATGTAGCGCCTGAGGGTGTCCACCGGCCACTGACCACTGGCCGCCGGCCACTCGCCGCCGTCGCCGCCGCTCTGCAATGGTTCGATGATGCGCTTGAAGCGCTGGTTGAAGGCCCGGAACACCTCGGTGTTCACGTCAACCAACCCGTAGTTGGAGACTCCGGCAAGCTGGGCCGCCTTTTCGATGGCGTCCGAGTCCCCGCCGATGCCGTCAACCAGTCCCGTGTTGGCGCTCTCCACCCCGGTGTAGATCTTGCCCTGGAGCAGCTCGTTTCTGGAGATCCTCAGCTTGCCGCCCCGCTCGCTGATCACGATGTGGGCGAAGGCCTGCTTCAGTTGGTCGGTGACGCCGACGAAGTAGCGTCGGCCCCCGCCGTTCAGCTTGTTGGGGGCCGGTGGGCATGATCTGCTCCCCCGGCGGGTTGGGTATGAGGGCCCCGGGGAAGTACAGGATGACCCCGACGTTGCCAACGAAAGAGCTTGGTTTGGCGTAGGTGTAGGTCGCCCCCATGGACATCATGTAGCCGCCGCTGGCCACGATGTCGTTCATCACGATGACCACCGGCTTCTTCTCGCGGAGCTTGCGGGTCTGGTAGTAAAGTTGCTCCGAGGCCGCCGCGCCGCCGCCAGGGCTGTTCAGCCGGATGACCACGCCCTTGATGGAGGGGTCCCGGCGGGCGTAGTCGAGGAAGGCGCTGATGACGAAGGACGAGTCGTCGGTGATGATGGTGAAGGGGATGTCGATGATGCCGATCTTGGGCTTCCCGGGCCAGACCTGGGAAAAGACCAGACCCCCGATGACCACGCCCAGCGCCGCCAGCAAAACGGCGCCAACGTACCAGTTGGCAATGGCCCGCCACATCTATGGATATCTCCTCAAGACCCGGCCTTCCCCATAACCACCCGTGCCAAGAAACCAGCGCATCATACGTTCGCCCACCAAGGGTGTCAACTTGCCCACGCACACCCCATCTCCCCGCGGGAGAAGGCTGGGGCGAGGGACGCGCTAGAACAAAATAAGCTGCAATCCGTAACTACGCCGGACGGAGCAGTTTGGATGGCATTGCTTTTGGCCGGGCCGTGTCAAGCGGGAGCAACGACGCCGGACCCGCCTCTACTGCGCCGTATAACCGCCGTCGATAACCAGTTCGCTACCGGTCATGAAAGACGACTCATCGGAAGCCAGGAACAGCACCCCGTTGGCTATGTCATCCACCGTGCCGATGCGGCCCAGGGGTGTTGCGTCGATCCGCATCTGCCTCATGCCCGGCTCAGACATCATCCGTTCCGTCATAGCGGTGTCGATGTAGCCGGGGTGGACTGAATTGCAGCGGATGCCGTCGCGAGCGTATTGCACTGCGGTGGACTTGGTCAACAAACGCACAGCGCCCTTGGAACTGGCATAGGCCGAACCGGCGCCGGAGCCGGGATTCAGGCCGACCATTCCAGCGATGGATGAGATGTTGATGATAGAGCCGCCATCCGCGTCGATCATAGCGGAAATAGCGGCACGGGTGCCCAGAAACACGCCCTTGCCATTCACGTCCATGATTTGGTCCCACACTTCTTCCGGGGCTTCGTGGAGACGGGGGGCCTGGACGCCGCCGATGTTGGTGCTGCCGATACCAGCGTTGTTAACCAGGATGTCGAGCTTCCCGTAACGGCTGACCGCCTCGCCCACGACACTGGCCCATTGTTCAGAATTGGTAACGTCCAGGTGGATGAAGGTAGCCTGGCCTCCCAACTCTCTGATTTCCGCCTCCAGCTTCATACCCTCGTCGTCGAGGATATCGCCTATGACGACCGAAGCACCTTCCCGCACGAACAGCTTGGCCTCGGCAGCGCCCTGACCGCGCGCGCCGCCGCTGATGAGGGCAACCTTTCCCTCCAATCGCATATCACGTCTCCTCAGATGGTCCGTCCGCCGGACCGACAATGTTGGGGACTATTCGGGCCACCAAGGTCCCGGCCTAGAACATCCCATCCGGGTCGAGGCCCAGAAAGAATTGGCCCGCTGTCTCGTAGTGGGCCATGCGGCCCTGGGCGTGTTGAGTTATGACGTGGATGTCCTGGAACCGTCTCTGAATCGGGTTGGACGCGAAAATCGCGCTGGAGCCGCACAGGTTGTAGCAGATATCCACCACTTCAGCGGCCATCCGGATGGCGTGGGTGGTCGATAGCCTCAACTTGATGCGCTCCTCTGTTTCCAGGCTATGATTCTTGCGGGCACTCTCCCACACCGCCGATGCGCTCTCCTCCTGGAAAGCGCGAGCTGAATGCCAGGTGGCTTCGGCCTGTCCGATCATGCGGTGAGTCGTGTTCAAGTCCTGCAGCAGGTTACGGCTGCGCCCCGGAGTCTTCCGGCTCGCCAACTCTATCGTAGTTTCCAGTGCGCCGCGGGCTACGCCCAAGGCCACTGTGGAAAACCCGGTGGCAAAAAGCAGACCCCTCGGGATCAGATAGAGCGGCCCGTCGCTCCAACAAGGGTCCGCCTGAGTATAGGTCCGGTAAGCGGGGACAAACAGGTCGTCAACCTGGAAGCTGAAGCTCCCGGTGCCCCGGAGACCCTTGGCCGTCCATGTGTCCACCATCTTTACCTGGTCCCTTGGTATGAGCATCAGCCGGGCGCTATTCAAGTCTCTTGGCGCGGCTGGGCTCGCCGGAGCAGGCTCCAATGGGGCGAGAGCCGCAACCCAGGTGGCATGGTCTATTCCGCTGCTGAAGTCCCAACGGCCGCTGAGCCGGTAACCGCCTTCCACTGCTACGGCGCGGGCCGAGGAAGATGGGGGGCCGTTGGTAACCACCGCCTTTGGGTCGTCCCACACTTCGTGGGCGGCACGTTTGTCCATGATGGAGGTGGCGGTGGCGAAGACGTTGTTCTGGTTGACGCACCATGCCGTGCTGGCATCCACTGCCGCGAATACCCGGAGTATCCGCAGAAAATCGGGATGGTCCAACTCGGCCCCACCCAACTCGCGGGGGACCAGCAGCCGGAACAGGCCTCGCTGGGCCATCTCGCTTGAGATGTCCGACGGTAGCTGTCTATCGGCGTCGATTTGGTTGGCGGCAGCCTCTATCCGAGGTGTCAGTTCATGGGCGATATCCAGGTAGTAGTCAATGTCGGTCCGAGTTTTCTGTACCAATTCAGTCAAGTCCCGATCAGGCTATAGCCGCCTTAATGTTATTCATGGTCTGAAGTTCAGGTGTGTTGGAGACGCCGGGACCCCAGCCACGTTCCACGGCTTTGAAGCTCGTTTGCGCCTCATCTCCATGACCCTGGAATGCCTGAATCCGGCCAAACCAGAAGGTGTCGCGCACCGAGTCCCTGCGCTGAAGCCGTTCGTTCAGCATGGACTCGGCCTTGTCCCACTGCCCGGCGCGGATGTAGGCTTCCAACACCGTGTCTTCAAATACCTCACGCTGGGCGTGGCTTCCCCCGATGCGCACCATCTGGGGGAACACTGGCTCGAACATCCGAACCGCCCCGGCGTAGTCTTCCCTGGCAAAGGCGTCGATACCTTGTGCCAAGGGCAGCACCACATCCTTGATAAAGAGGTCACCCTCGCCGGCGGCTTTGCGCAAACGGGCGATCATCTGCTCCATAAGCTCGAACTGACCGCTGCCGGCAAACGCCAACGCGGCGTGGGCGTCGCGGAACGCGGCACCCGGGCGCTGGGCGGCGGGCGCGGCAAGCGCCAGTACCTCTTCCCAGGGCTTGTCCGGGGGTATTCCCCCGTAAATCTGAAGCCTCCACATGAGCGACGCGCTGTCGTTCAACGTCGACATTGCCTTGGAGACTACCGATGGGCGAATGAAACTTTCGTAACGGTCCAGGGTTTCCTGGTACTTGCCCAGAGCCAGCTCGAAGAGGGCAAGGTGCCAAGAGAGATGCACGTAGGAAGAGGGCGGCGAGTCAAAGACCTGCAGCCAACCTCCCAGGAAGTCTTCTCCGGCTGCCGCATCCCCCCGCTCGAAGTGGACGTGGGTCATTGAGTGGCTTGCCACGGCGTTGACCGGGTTCATGTCCAAGGAGGTCTGGGCGTACTCCCAGGCTTCGTCCAGGTAGCCAGTCTCATGGTGGGCGAAGGCGTACTCGGCCAGAAAAGCCCAATCGTCCATGCAATGCGGAGCGACCGTCTTGAGCAGGGCCAGGTATTCGGGCGGGAAGTTAGGGGCGCCAGCGCCGCTGCACCCCAACATATACAGGCGGTGAGCCAGGCGCATGAGCAATCCGTCCCGCGGAAACTCGTATAGATGCTCCTTGATTAGAGCTATGGAATCGCGGCCTTTGCCGTTGATCCAGTGGGCGACCGCTTCTATCTGCTGGCGTTCCCGCCTGGTGGTCCCGCCGCTCAAGCTCAGGGCGTGCTGGATGCCCTTCTTGGCATCGTCGGGCCTGGCCTTCTGCATGTCGAAATAAGCCTGGCAGGCATGGGCCAAGGCGAACCCTTCGTCGTGCTCGATCGCCTCCTGAAACTTCAGGTCCGGACCGTGGTTCTGGGAAAGCATCCGGTCCACGCCGTCCACGAGGGCCTCGGCGGCATCCACGGAGCTGGTGGTCAGAGTCATCCCGAACCGGTCTTCAATCTGGCTTGGCATCTGATACTCCCTCCTGGTTAGCGGTACCGCTTAGGACGGCCGCTTGGACTTGGCAAGCTCGGTGAAAACCTGGCGCCACGTCTCCGGGTCACCCTTGCCCATGCCGTTCCTATGAACAATGGTCCCTTTGGAGTCGAAGGCTATCTTGGTCGATTGGATGGTCACCTTCAGGTCTCCTAGAATCCCGCTCTTGGGCACGGCCACCGGGAAAGTATAGCCTCTCTCGTTTCCGAACTCTTCAAATAGAGCGACATCCGTTCCAGGGAACATCCCTATGGCGTAAAAGTCCACGTCCTCCGAGTATTGGGGGTAAATGTCCTTGAGTAGCTGCAACTCAGCCGTGCAGACCGGTCAAGTCGTGGCCCAGAAAAACAGGAACGTCGGCTGGGACGCGTCCAACAGTTCCACCGAGGTGATCGTTGACCCATCCGCCAGGCCCAGGCTGAACGGAGGCACGTGTTTGCCCACTTCGACGCCGATGTTCTCCCCCTGTACGGGCAGACCGTGTATCTCGTCAGAAGAACGCTGCCAATTTGCGCCGGAGGTCTGCGGCGCGGGGGGCGCTTTTGCCAGGGGTAGCAGGCTGAACGCCCCGCAACCGAGCGAGAGAAGCATCAGCGCCGCGGCAAGTGCAATCGGGAACGCTCCTCCCACCTTGGGAGAGGGACGAGTTGGAACCATTTGGGCAACTCCTCAGGTCACCAATTTCGGACCGGCAAAAGGAGCGTTACTCCTCCCTCAAATTAATTTCTACCCGGATGTCTACCCTGAATTCTACCCATTTTACGCGCCTTCCGGTGGGAATTCTTGCTCCGCCTCGCCTATTGCTTTGTCCAGAATGTCTATCGTCTCGTCGACCAATTCCTTGGTAAACGTCAAGGGAGGGGAGAGGGTAATCGATTCACCGGCGCGTGTAACCAGCCCGTAGCCCCGTATCTTCTCGGTGAGGAACTTGGCAAATTCTCCCTGTGGCCCTCCAGGATAGGGCGCCTTGGTCCTCCGGTCTTTCACAAGCTCGATATTCATCAGGAGGCCCAGGCCGCCTCCGACGAAGCCGACGGACGGGTGGTTTTCTTGCAGCACTGCCATCGCCCGCTCATACAGGTAGCGGCCCATAACGTCGGAGTTCTCAACCAGGTTTTCCTGCTCCATGATCTCAAGGTTCTTCAGCGCCGCCGCCATAACCGCCGGATGACCGCCGTAGGTGACGCCGTGTTGGAATGCGCCATTGGGCCCTTCGGTATTGGCGAAGGTCTCTGAAATCTCCTTGCTGGCCACCACGCCGCCGACGGGAAGTTCACCGCCTGTCAGGGCCTTGGCGACAGTCATAATGTCGGCGTTCACGCCGAACCTCTCCATTCCGAACCAGGTCCCAAGCCTGCCGAACCCGCAGATAATCTCGTCCGCAATGAGGGTGACATTGTACCGGTCGCAGATTTCCCTTACTTCGGGCCAGTACTCGTCCGCCGGGATCTGGGAGCCGTTGGGAATGGGAGTGGCGATAAAGGCCGCCACGGTGTCCGGTCCCTCGCCCTTAATAATGTTCTCGAGAGCTCTGGGGCTCTGCATGCAGCAGTCCTGGTTGGTCCGGTCGTGGAACCCCCAGGGACAACGGTAGCAGTAAGGAGGGTCGACCTGGGTCGTGTTGGTGGGCAACATGGAGTCGAATATGCCTGACCCGCGGCGTCCGCCCGTACCGACACTCATCGGGCCCGGCGTGGAGCCGTGGTATTGGCCGCGGCGGGAGATAAACTTGGTCTTTTGGGTGTTGCCAGATATGAACTGGTATTGGCGGGCCATTTTAAGTGCGATCTCCACCGCCTCGGATCCGCCGCCGCAGAAGAAGCTGCGTGTCAGGTCACCGGGGGCCAGATCGGCCAGCTTCTTCGACAGCAGTATCCCCGGAACGCTGCTATATGCCCCCGAGTTAGTGTAGGCCAGTGTGGTCATCTGTTCGGCAACGGCCTGTGCCACTTCTGGCCGGTTGTGGCCAATATTCTTAAGGAAGAGACCGGCCATGGCGTCGATGTACCGGTTCCCCTCGATGTCGTAAACGTGGCAGCCATCTCCCCGGACCATGATGTTATAGCCGCCGGGAGCAACCAGGTCTGCCATCTGGTGGTTCTGGGTCCAGAAATGGTCCAGCCCCCATTGGACGAGCTGGTCGATTTCCTCGCGGGAGTAATTGTCCTTTATCCACCATGCGTTCAAGCCGGGGTTAGGGGTGACCATAGAGGCTCCTTTTCGGGGTGGGTTAGGTTGTGGATCGAGAGGTCGCTGAAGCACCGATTGTCAGTGGCCTTACCTGCAATAACGCAGTCTTCTAACAAGGCATGTTAAGGCGGAGGACACGGAATGTCTACATCAGGGACTGGTGGGTATTGAACAAGCAAGTTCGATGACTTCTGTGCCTTCGCGGCTCCCCTGCGGACTCGGCATGGGACCGATGGCCCAACACCGGTACCGGTTCGCGCAGGGCGAGACGCACCCGATTGACATCGGTCAGGCCTGGGTGAGGATCGGAGGAGAGGAATAGGTTAGGGTGGACCGGTTGAGGTACAGCCAATCCTTTACCGGGCTGTGAGTTCGTGGGACATGAAGGCCCAGCCTCGGCTGCAATCTGACTCCCTCACCCTGGTCATCAACCGGTCTTCTTTGGGTGCGCCAGAACAGCCTGGGCGGCCTCTTCCCCACACTTTAGGGCCAAAACAGTGTTTCTCGAAGTACAGAAGAAAGAGATTCCCCAGAGATTGTCCCTGGCGCCCTGCAGGTGGACAGGGCGCCAGCCCGTTTCAGCGGGTGGTTGTCGCGGGTTGATGCGCCCGGAGGAAGTCGCGCACCTGATTTATCGTCTTGGCCTTCACGTCTTCTGCCTCTTTCCAGGGATACGCCGTCACCTCGGCTTTAGGCGCCAACGCCACCAGGTCCATGGCGGCCTCGTACGAGTGCGATGGTGTATCGTCGGGCATGACCAGCATCGGCGTCTGGCACGATCGCGCGAAGTCCCGCGACACGCTGTACACGAAGTCCGGCTGGACGCGGTAAAGGTTGTGCAGGTACTGTTCGACGGTCTCCATTGTCACGTCAGACCGGAGTGCGCATAGCTCGGGGCCCCAGCTATCACGTCCGGAATTATACATGGAGTCCGGGGTTTGGCTTGCGTGCCCAACCGGCTGGCAGAGCACACCGGCCACGACGCGATCGGGCGCTCTATCCATGAGCTTGAGTGCAAAGGGGCCACCGATGCAGTAGCCTATGAAGAAGAACTCCCGTATGCCGAGGTGGTCCATCAGCCCTAGTTGGTCGTCTGCGAAGGCTCCCCACGGGTTGTCGACCTGGACCGGCCCGGTGGACTCTCCGCCGATCGCGTTGCGCTGGTCCATCGTGATGCAGCGGAAGTCGTTCTTGAACTCCTCCATCGCGTTGAACACCTGTCTAGGCCAATTTTCGATCAGGGAGTTCAAGCCCCCGCCGGGTGTGACAAGAAGCGGGAAACCGGACCCGGCTTCCTCATATCTGATTCGGACATCGCCTTTGGTATAAAACGGCATAGTAGTTTCCTCCTCCTTGACCTCAGAACCGGAGTACGCGGTTAATTCTAGCTTGGGAGACCGGGTTGTCAAGGGATCGGAGGAAGCACAGCCCAGCGTTCAAGGCCAAGGTGCTCCTGGAAGTTGTGAAGGGAGATGAGATTGTGGCCCGTTTGGACGCCAAGTACGAAGCCCACCCCGGCCAAATCCAGACCTGGAAGAATTCCCTCTTGGAGGGAGCGGCCCGGCGTGTTCGGCAACGGCCAAGACCAGGAAGCCAATCAGGAAGCCGCGCTGCCCCGGGCAAACCGGCGGAGAACGGATACACCGGGAGTTTCAATGGCAAGTTACGGGATGAGTGCCCGGACCTGAATTGGTTCCCGGACCTGGCTGACTCCCGGGCGATGATTGAGGATCGGCACACCGGCTATAACCGGTACCGAGGTATTGGGTAACTCGATCAATTCGGTGTTCGATGATTGAACCGCGCCTTGGCCGGGGGTTAGGACCGCTAACCAGCCACAGGTAACTGACCAGCGCGGCGTTGAGCCGCATACGAGCGGGAGTATTCTGGGTTGGACGATCGCTCCGTCGATATAGCGCGGGAATCAAGGGACCAAATGAGCGGCGGCACTGTAGATGTTGAAAGAACCCCTTGGCCGCCTACGGCGCCCAAGGGGCCGGCGCCAGACTGTCTAGCTGGTCGGTCACCACGTCCACGACCGCAGGCCGGCCGGACTCGAAGGCCTGTTCCAGCGCACTTTGGATGTCGCCGGGCCGTTCCACCCGGATGCCAAAGCAACCCATGGACTCCGCCACCTTGGAGAAATCGGTGTCGCTGAACCGCCACAGTTCTTCAGGCGCGCCGCCGTCGATGCCCTCGTATGCCCGGTGGTCTCCGCGCTGGTCCTGACTCAGAGCGCTGTTGTTATTGATCACAGTAACCACATTGATATTGTTGCGGACTGCGGTCTCCAACTCGGCAATGTGGTACCAGAACCCTCCGTCCCCGCTGAAGCACACTACGGGCCGGCCGGGCAGCGCGCACTTGGCGCCCATCGCTGCCGCCAGCCCCCAACCAAGGGACCCGGCGCAGCGGATGTAGCCCTGACCTGGGTGGTTGAGATCAACCATGCTCCCGGTCCAGATACCCGCATGGCCGGTGTCGGACACCAGCATGGCGTCGGAAGGCAGGAAGTTGGTGATCTCGGTACACAGCCGCTCCGGAATGATGGGCACCGCTTCCGAATTCGCCCTGGGCGCAACTTCGTCTCGCCACTCCTGCACCAACTGTTGGGCGCGCGCGGTCCAGTCCGGGCGTCCGATGGGCTCCAGCGCCTCAATCAGCCGCCGCGTGGTGGCCTTGGCGTCCCCGTGGAGCGCCACTTGCGCCGGGTAGCTGCGTCCCAACTCCGAGGGGTCGATGTCGACCTGAATCACCGGGGTGCCGGGAGCCGGAATCCGCCATTCGTTGGTGACTTGGCTGCCCGTGTGGCTGCCGATGAACACCACCAAGTCAGCCTCGTGAACCACCCGGTTGGCGCACCAGCGGGAATAGGAGCCGACCACCCCCACCGAGAGCGGATGGTTGTCGGGGATGGCGCCTTTGGCATTGAGAGACGTGGCGACGGGGATGGAAAGCATCTCCGCCAGTTCGACGACCTCCCGTTGGGCCTGGGACGAAGTGACCCCGCCACCGGCCACTATGACCGGCCGTTGCGCTCCTGACAGCACTCGCGCCGCCTGACGCACGCTTTCCGGGTCGGCCTCGGGCCGGAAGGCCGGACGCTGCATGAACGACTCTTCGACAATGAACTCCAGGTCGCCTTCCGCCTCTGTGGCCACGTCGCCGGACATCCCCTGGATGTCCAGATGAACCGGGGCCGGGGCTCCGACAGTAGCCTCGCGGAAGGCTTGCCGCAGCAGCCGGGACAGTTGGTCTACGTTTTCGACCACGGCGCTGAACTTGGTTACCGACGCGAATGGGTTGGAGTGATCGATCTCCTGATACGCGTTCCGGTACTGCTCGTCGTGGCGCTTGTGACCGGTGAGAGCAATGACAGGGGCCAGCGCGAGATAGGCGTCCTGTAACCCCGCCGCCAAGTTCGCCGCACCGACCGACTGGGCCATGCAAACCCCGGGCCGGTTGGAGGCGCGGGCGTAGCCGTCGGCCATGTAGGCGGCGGCTTTTTCGCCGTGGGTGATGACCCTCTTGATTCCGATTAGGTCCATCTCAGCCAGGGCCCGGCGAAGGATGGCGGGCACCAGAAACACATGGGTAACTCCGTAAGCCTTTAGAGTATCGGCCATAAATTTGGCGCCGGTCATCTGTGCCATGTGTGTCCTCCTTGGGTCCTATGCTACTCGTATCTTCCGTTGGCCACCAGCTATAGATGGCCTGGTCGGTGACGACCTCGTACCGTGTTATAAAAGAATCGAACCATGGGGCCGCGCATCGGCCGCAAGCGCAGGCCTCGGGCAAATCTCAGGTTGGAACGGCCCCTGGCAAATCAGACGCTTCAGATGAGCGCTCTCTTGGCTGAATGCCTCCAAAGGATAGTTAGAATAGTGAGAAGCGTCAAGAAAAGGAGACGTGGGCCTATGGAGGCCGAGCAGGTACCCATTCGTCGCGTCGGCTCCGTGGGTGAGCTGGACCACTCTGAACGCAACCGTCGCCCCGTCGCGTCGAATGAGGAACTCCTGTACTTTTCGTGGTCCCAGCGGCTCAACCTACTGGCGCAGGTAATACGCAGATGTTCTTGTTCCCTATATCCCTAGGGGTCGTCTATCACTTCCCAGTCCGGACCCTGCGGCCGCCGGCGGATGAGAGTCGGCCGGTAGGGTTGCTGAACTTGGCAGCCAGGGTGATGGGTCGCTGGTAGGCCCTCATGTGTCCCACCCCGGTTTCCAGAAGAGCGGTAGCGGTGATTCCAGTACCGGAACGGCGGAACAAACCCCTTAGCGCATAGGGCAGGTCCGCCGTCGGCGTCTGGCAACATGAGGATGGTCTCGGTGATTGGCGCGGCGAAGGCATGATATCGCCTTCGCCCTTGACCGCGGGATACCAGTCCCCCTGGCCTATCCGAGGTGTTGATGGATGAACGTGCTCATCTGTTCGAGCGCCTGCTTGCCAACCGGCGAGGAAAGATCGCTCAGCAGACCTTCGCCCTCCCCTTCGAAGATCGTCACATCGAGTTGCCCACCAGCCTTGCGGTACTGCAGGATAAACTCGTCGAGATCCGGGCGTGGATGCCCTGCCTCGTAGGTGCGTGCCAGGCACAAAGAGGGCGGCAGAGCCACACTCTCCCCACTGGCCAGGATACGGGCCGGGGCAGCCTCGGCCATAGCCTCTTCCGTCTGCCAGTACAGGTCATGCATGGGCACGATCCGCTCGGCCATCCCGGCGGGTGGTGTGCAATCCTGTCGGAGACCCTTAACATAATTATAGCGGCCCAACGGATCGATCACGGGCGAGCACAAGATCACACATCCCAGGGCGCCGTCCACCTCCGCGACCCCGGCCGGGTCTGGCAGCGCGGCGTAGCGTGTATCGTAAGGGCGCATGCCGAGTAGCATGGCCTGGTGTGCCCCACTGGAAGTTCCCATGGCGCCGATGCTCTCCGGGCGGCCATTCCAAGCTGCAGCCTGGGTCTTACACCAACGAACGCCATAGTGTATGTCGGCCAGAGAAGCTGGATACGGTGCTTCCGGCGGTACACGAAAATCCAGTGCCGCGACGATCACGCCATGCTTGGCCAGCGCTTCGTTGGCGGCGTTGCCGTTCAGACGGTCTCCCCGGACCCAGGCCCCGCCGTGCAGTTCGATCATTATCGGGAAAGGTCCGCTACCGCGGGGCCTAAAGAGACGCGCCAGTAGAGGTTTATCGCCGTGCTTGAGATATTCCACGTCCAAGACGTCAACGTCATACGTTTCCTGCTTGCTAATAGTCATGCGAGGCTCCTTTTCTTGTTGGGCCGATTACTTTGCTTCAACTTAGGGTAAATGCCGAAGGTTTCTCCGTCAATGAGGCCCTCTAATTGTAACTGTTCAGACTGGGGCGAGTTGGGGCTGGGAGAGGATGGAGTTCAGGGCTTGGTAGGGGTTGCAGCCTCGCAAGCGCCATGTGCCGAACAAGGAAGCGAGGACACTCTTGGTTTCGCTTCCCTGCTCCGAACGGGTCCCGCCGCTGATCTTCCGGCTCACCACCGTCGGCCGCAGGCTGCGCTCCGCCGCGTTGTTGTCCGCGCTCACCCGGGGATCAGCGGCGAAGGCGAACAACTCCGGCAAGAAGCGTTCCACCCGTTGACACAGCACCCTCATGGGTGCGCCGCCGTCCAGGTAAGGCTTGCAGATGGACAATAGCTGCTGCCGGTATTGTTGTTGTTGCTTTACCCGCTGGGCCCGCTGCACCGTTTCCGGCAGTTGCGGGTCCGGGCCGGGATATGCCTGGGCATGGTCATATACTTCCCGCACCTCCCGGGCCCATTCGGCCAGCCCCTGGTGTTGAGGGTATTGCTCCTTCAGTTGGTGGATGTCCCGCAAGAGATGGGTCCAACATCGTTGGTGCAGCCCTTGATGCACGTTGCAAGCGCCGTAGAAGTCACTGACCAGCACTCCTTCAAACTCGTCTCCCATCACTTCCGCAACCACCTCCCTTCCCCGGCCGGCCCGGCGGAGGAAGCAACGCACCTTGGGAGTGCTGAAGCTCCAGAGATACCCGTTGCGGCCGTCTTCCCGCCAGCCCGTCTCGTCCCCGTACACCACCGGACTGGCTCGAATCTCCCGGCGCAACCCGGCGTATTCCCCTTGACCGCGTTCTGCCGCATCCCGCGTCAACGCCGCCAGTTCGCCCACGCTCAGGCGCAGTCCATAGCGCCACTTCCAAGTAGCGCTGAATCACTCCGAAGGGAAGCCGGCATTCCTCCCGGAGCACGTTTGCTTCACTCTGCACTGAGATGCCCATCCGTTGCCTCCCCACGGTCAGGGCGCCCCAATCCGGTTCGGGGGCCCATCGCCGGCCGCACTTTGAGCAGGTGCGTTCCAACACCACGTGCTCAGTTACCCGCGCCCGCACCCGGGGTATGGATATAATCTGGCGGCGCCCCCGCACCCTCCCGCCCTGCAGGGGAGTCCGGCAGTCAGGACAACTGGCCGCCGCGTGTTCCACCCGGCGGGTGGGTTCCTCCCGCCGCCGGGCAAAGCCGTGGGCCCGCTTCTTGCGTTCCTTCTTGGGGCGGGCCGGCCGGTTGGCTTTGACCCGCGATGGTGGTTTCCGCTCCTTCAGTCCGGTATCCGGCGGCTTCTGTTGGCCTTCCAACTCTGCGATCCGGGCTTCCGAGCCTCGATTATGTTGATGAGTTGACCGGTTAGCTCAATCAACTCCTCCCGGGAAGCCCCGGCTAAATTCACAGGCAGTTTCATGCTCGTAGTCTATCTGGCTCATCAGATTTAGGCCAGTCTGAACAGTTACCTCTAATTCACAGAAACTGGTGTTCGAAATAGCATCGTTGCTTCGGAAGTTGAGCCTCTGAGGGGCGCATAAACCGAGGTCCATCTGGGGAAAGATAAGCCCAAGCCCGAAATAGACATCGCCCCACACTCCCCGGACATTCGACGCCATGGAGTGCGGGAACTAGCCGGGCCCGTCTCGAGGGAGATCAACATCCTGGGTATAGCCCTGATCCAAGTGGAGCGCTGAAGCGTATCCGGGCCGTCTTGATAGTAGAATGTGAGGAGTTGGGCAGCGTGAATCTGGAATGGCAGCCAGCGGATTGCTCTATGGGCAAAGCGCGTTTTGGGGAGGGGAGCAATTGGGCGCAATCCCACGGACCGGGGCAAGGCCGGGAGCAAGAAGAGCGTCCTGGTCGACGGGGAAGGCGGACCCCTGAGCTTGGTGGTGGCCGGAGCCAACGTCGACGCCCTGAAGCTTTTGATCCCCACTTTGGAGAGCATAGCGGTGAACCGGCCGGAAGAAGCCCAAAACCTGTGCCTGGACAAGGGGTATGACAATCCCACCGGTCACGGGGCCATTGCCGACTTCAGACACCGTCCGCATATCCGCCGTATTGGAGAGGAGAAGCTGGACGATTCGGGCCAAAAACGCAACCCGGCCAGGCGGTGGGCCGTGGAACGCACTCTCGCCTGGCTGTCCAAGTGCCGGGCCACACTGGTACGCTATGACAAGAAGCCAGCCAACTACGTGGGCCTGCTCCGGCTGGCATGTGCCCTAATCTGGTACCGTCGTCATTTTCGCCTCGCTAGTTTGAGATAGTTACTAAATACCCCACAAGTCAATTTAATAAGACTGGCAAATGGAATCGCCAAAGAGGGCCGCAACGCAAGGGCGATCGCCAACTCTAGCCCTATTTGCCTGAGGCCAATACCCCAGGATTGGGGATTCTAATCTATGAACTGAACATGCTAATCAACGTTCGGAGGACCAATGACCGAGAATGCGCGTAACACCATGACTGACCAGCTTCAGCGGAGCATAGTCGCCCGCACTATTGGAGAGCAAGCAATACTTACAGTGATTGGTGGCGGGCCCGGCCAGAGAGGGCCGTGGCCTTATGTGACCGGCATCCCGAATCTTAATTTTGATATGGTGGGCCCCCCTCCCCAATATCTGTCAGTAGCCGCCTGGGCTGCTTGAACGGTGGTCACAGTGGTGGGCGTTGCCTACCGTGGCCGGATAGCGCTGGAGGACATCAGGGTAGATTTTGAGGTGGAGCCTATTGAGCTTCCCACCGGCATTGGGTTTGGCGTCAAGGAATTGGTCACTTTGAAAGGCCAAATGTCAGAATTGGAGCGTACCCGCCTGCAGCGGGCTTCCCAATACTGTCCGGTGGGGCAGGCGCTCACCAAGGGCTCTATTCAGTTCGAGGATGAGGTCGAATGGAGCTCAGGCGAAGTAGCGACGGCATCACCAATTCCGGAAAGCATCCTGCCCTTGGCGGGGGATATCGCCATGGTGCCCACCGGATCAGTGCACGGGCGGTACCTCCTCGATACGAAAGAATATGATGAGGACGGGGGAATGGCCCACGAAGGCGAGGTTAAGGTTGCCGTTGCCTGCGAAAATCTGACTCACTCAAGCCTTTGGACTGTCCTGGCCGGCCATAGCTCCGATGGATGGGTCCCGGGGCCTTTACCACTGTCCCAAGCGGCCTGGGCTGCGTCGTCTGCGGCTACTTTGAGCCAGTTGCTGCGCCAAGGAGACGAGGACGCCGGTAATATCAGCGTGGAGCTAGCAATGGCTGCCCGTGGCGGTAGGGGTCAGTCGCAGGACGACGCTGCCGCGGGGGTGGTTGGCCATCGCAGCGCGTTGCGCCGGGTAATCGTGCCTGGAAACCCGCGCACCACGCCGCTGGAGGTGGTTCAAGCTGCGCTTCAGCGTGACCCGATTACAATCGCCTACCGAAACGGGGGCGTGCTCCTGCATGATGAGGTAGTGGTAGAGTAGCGCAATTCGTGGGCCGCTCCGGGCTGTTATCTTGACCGGCTGAGCCATCTTGGGTTAGATTCAACGCCAGAATAGGCAGACGAAGCATAATCCCGTACAACACGCCGCCTCCGGATGTTGTGCCGCAAATTCCGGCCTGCCTGCTCATTAAGCATCAAGTCATCTTTGCAACTCGCTGATGGAGGAAAATCGCCATGCCTTTCTACGAAAGAGGCCCCAACCGTATCTACTATGAAGAAGCCGGTTCGGGATTCCCCCTGCTGATCATTCCGGGTGGCGGACTTAATTCCACCGTGGCAGGCTTGCGGAGGTCCGGGCCATTCAACCCCATGGAGACCTACAAAGACGACTTCCGCTGTATAGCCGCCGACTTACGCAATGCCAATCTGGGCCAATCCAGTGGCCCACTGGAGATCGACCGCCCCTGGGATGCCCACTCTGATGACCAACTTGGGCTGATGGACCATCTCGGCATAAAGGAGTTCCTGGTCATGGGCTTCTGCATCGGCGGGCCACTGATCCACAACCTGCTCAGGCTGGCCCCGGAGCGCATTGTGGCGGCGGCGTTGATGCAACCCAGCGGGTTCAGACCGGAGACGCCGGATATTTTCTACCAGAACAATATAACGGGGTGGGGGCCGCCCCTTTGCGAGAAGCGTCCTGAAATCACGATGGATATGGTCCATGACTTCCTGACCAGTATGTACACCGACCGCGCCGACTTCGTTTTCACCGTTTCCCGGGATTTCGTGCGTGCTCTGCAGACACCACTGCTGATAGCGCCCGACGATGTGCCGGCGCACCCATACGAGTGCGCGATGGAGGTTGCCAACCTCGCCCCGAACTCCGAGGTGACTATTTATCCCTGGAAAGACTCGCAGGCGCACATCGACGAGGTCGTAGCCCACGCCCGGCGCTTCCTGAAGACCCATGAACCGGCAACCGCGACAGCCTAACAGCTCCGCACCGCTAAATCTATTAAGGCCCCGCTGGCTTCCTTTCATCGCCGGGTGATGAATAGAAGTGGCGGGGCCTTCGAGTTTCGGCTGCCTGATCAGCTTCTAGTCCAGTTCACGGGTCCTGCTCAACAATGTGGCTTGAACTAAGCTGGCAGCATGTTAAGTTGGAGGGGGCGGATTGCCCACACCATGCCGGCCGCAGTGGTTGGACCGACGCGTATGGACAGGATAAGCGAGAGTTGATTGATGACGTTGATTTTAATGTACGATGGCTGCGCAAGGGGCGTTAGAAAGTCGATTTTGACCAATCTCACAAAGAGCATTCACCCTCATGGGCACGTTTACCGTACAGATCGCAGTGGGAGACCAGGATAGGCTCCGCTGGACCACGCTGGATGCCCTGGTTGACACCGGCGCGTCGATAACCTCAATACCTACATCGGCCCTTCGAGAGCTTGGTGTGGAGCCGGTGGCACAGGAGCCGTTCCGCTTCGGCCAAGGCGAGAGGCGAATGATGGAGATAGGTCGAATTTGGCTCAGAGTCGAGGAAAAGGAGATCCTTACGTTGGTCTTGTTCAACGAGGAGGCCACGCCGCCGCTGTTGGGAGCACTGGCCCTGGAGACGGCGTTCATGGGGGTTGACCCTGTTGCCCGGAAGCTGGTCCCGGTGGAGGGGTTGATGCTGTAGCCTCAGTCCAGGCAAGCCTGTAGCATCATGCGGGTCAACCCTGTGCAGGTAGAATAATTGCTATGCAAATCTATTACTCGGCAAGCGAAGCCAGGGAAACATTCTCCGAAGTCCCGAAGTCCGTAAGCAGGGGCGACACGCTAATCGGCACCTGCCGGGGAGAACCCATTGCCGAGATTCGGCCCATCCCCAAGGACAGCGGGGGGCCAAGTCCCAAGGAACCGGGCGGCATGGAAGCGCATTTGGAAGAACTACGACGCCGGGGGATTCTCAGACCAGCCAACGGGCCAAGGAAAGAGTTCAAGCCGGGGCCATACATACCCGGAGCGTTGGAACGCTTTCTCAAAGAACTCGGGTAGTGGATACTGCCTACCTGGACACTTCTGCGCTGGTAGCTGTTGCCTTTAACCAACGTGGCGGCCCTGAAATGTCAAGGCGGATGAGCGGCTTTGACCGCCTGGTGTCATCGAACCTTCTTGAAGCAGAAGTGCGAGCCGCCTACGCCCGCGAGGGACGGACTTTTGATTCATAGTTCCTTGACGGGATCGAGTGGATCGACCCCGTAAGCCTGTTGTCCAACGAATTCGCCGCAACTCTGGCTGTCGGCTACCTGCGCGCCGCCGCCCTATGGCACATAGCCGTTGCTCTCTACGCCTTCGCCAGCCGGGTTGGCGAAATATCACCTTCCCTCACCCTGGACCACCGGCAGCAGACCGTAGCATCGGCGCTGGGCTTCCAGACCTGAACGCCTACTCTGAGGGGGCTTCCAAGTGCTGCAAGCTGCGCAGCACGTTCTCCAAACGCTCCTCCAGCACGTCGATATTCGCGGCGGCGTCTTCATAGCCGATGGACCAGCCTTTAATGTTGGGGTGTGATATGGCTGTTGCTTTATAGTCTGCTGAGAACTGGTCGGCCCAACTCTCTAAGAGCCTGTCTACGATCTTTGCAATATGTTAAGTTGAGTCTGTTACCAGAGGAGGGGTAATCATGTCTCATTCCTATTCCAGCGACATCAGCCGGGAACAATTTGCCCGGATTCTTCCCTATTTGGAGTCGGCCCGCCGCCGGACCAAGCCCCGCACCATGGACTTGTACGACGTTTTCTGCGGGGTGATCTATATCCTCAAAAGCGGGTGCCAGTGGCGGATGCTGCCTGCGGACTTCCCGGATTGGCGCACCTGCTACAAGTATTTCCGGCAATGGAGCGAGCGACCCGACCCGGCGAAGCATTCCATTCTGGAGCAGGTCTTAAAAAAATCGGTTGGCGCGGCCCGGCGAAGCAATGGTCGGAAAGAACACAGCTTCGATACTCCCAGAGCGTCAAGAACACCGACAGCGCCGGGAACAAGGGCTATGACTCGGGCAAGAAGGTGTCTGGTCTCGCCGTGGACACTCAGCCCCATGCGATTCACGTGACCACCGGACCAGCTTTGGCTATGTTTGACCGGCGCCGGGCCAACCTGAGCCAGGTGCAGAATGTGCTGGTGGATGGGGGATACACCGGGAAACCCTTTGCCGCGGCGGTGCAGAGCCTGCTGGGAGCCTCGGTGGAAGTGGTGAAACGCAACGAACTGCACACTTTCGTGGTTGCCTTTAGCCCCCGTGAAGACGGGGGGATGGGTGGTGGAGCGGTCTTTCGGCTGGCTGGAGAAGTGCCGCCGCCTTTGGAAGAACTGCGAGAGGAAGCTCAATACCAGTCTGCAAATGGTGGTTCTCGCCTTCGCGGTGCTAATCCTGAAGAGATTGTAAACAGGCTCTAAGAGTCCCCCAAGATTCTCAGGCACATTTTCAAAGAAATCTTCATTACCAGTGCCCGCCTCGAAGGAAAATTCCTTACCGCCCATCCATCCTGTATAAGATGGTACGTGAAACCAAGCCACCGATACAGGTTGTCTCCAAGCGGGACAGCGCCTGCGAATACTAAGGGCCTTCCGCCCCCAATAAAAGGTGCATTCGTATTTGTGGGCCACCTCGAACAAACGGCTAGCCGCTTGTTGGAGGTTTTCTCCAGGAAGCAAGTCGATGAATGTCTGTTGGTTGAGGTTCCCTTTCTGTCGCAGGCCTGATTCACTGGTTACGACCGCGGCGGTTCGCCCGATAACCCTCGGCACCAATGTCTGGCCCGTCGCGCCTCGGAACTGCTTGATTTCCACGGCCAAGACCTCAATGTTAGGCATCTGCTCGTTCAGGAACTCCACGACCCGGGTCAACTCGTCGGGGATTCTGTCGGCTACGAACAGCAGGCGCAGACGGGCCGCCCGCAGGTTGGTCTCCACCCGCTGCCAGAACTCGTCGGCATCCGGCTCACCCTTGGACCCCTGCAATTCCATCAGCAACATCGTCCGGGTCGCGTCCGGCGGCGTCTGTTGATTCCTCAAAGCTCCTGCGGATGTCGCCTGCGTTCCAGGTATGCCGGGCATGGGCGGCATAGTCCAGCATTTGACCTACGATGGTGCGGCGTATCTCGGAGTTGGATGAGCGTTTGACCTCGACCAGTGTTGGAACTGAGTCCTGGTCGATCAGTAGGTGGTCTAATGCCCACCGGCTGCTGCCGCCCTCGGTATCTGGAATCCCCTGCTCCCGCTTTATCAGAATCCAGCGGCGCGGGTCGGCGGGGTCCATCTGTTCGCCGGACAGCAGTTCCGGGTGGTCGGCCACCAGTTCCTGGAGTATCTTCTCCTCTGCAAACCGTTCTTCAGTCATTGGTTCAATTTGCCCCTGTTCATTGCGATGGTAGATGCTCTCGGCCATATCTTTCCCTCCTTACGGGAACCTTGAGTTGTCTGAACAGCCCTCGACTGAATGTGAACCATAGTTTACACTATGGTCGTGGTCGAAATCATCGAAAGCGCCACATTCAAGCGATGGATTCGCGGCTTGCGGGACCGGCGGGCGGTGGCCCGGATCAATGCCCGGTTGAGGAGCGTTTCGATGGGCAACTTCGGCGACGCCAGGGGGATAGGCGGTGGCCTGTCCGAAATGCGGGTGAATTATGGGCCGGGTTATAGACTCTATTTCCTCCGGCGGGGCGCGACCGTCGTTGTCCTGCTTTGCGGCGGCGACAAGAGCAGCCAACAAAACGACATTGAACGCGCCAGGATATTGGCGCTGGACTGGAGGTGATTCTTGCCTGAAATGTATACCCGGTGGGATGTCACTGACCAATTGCGTACCAGAGAGGATGCGTGTTTGTACCTCGAAGCGTGCGCGGAAGAAGACCCGGGGGACGGCAGCCTGATTCGAGCGGCCCTGAATGACATTGCGCGGGCTCAAAACATGAGCCGGCTCGCCCGCGACATCGGGATGACCCGCGAAGGTCTCTATAAGGCATTATCGGAGAAGGGCAACCCCAGCTTTGCAACGGTTATGCGAATCACCCGGGCACTGGGAATGCAATTGCGTATCACTGCCGGGAGCGGCCCATAGCCTTTTGTTCAGAGCTCCATGTAATCGCTTATTCGCCGGGCCGTTTGCCGGTCAAGTCTCCGCAGTTGTCCATCAGCCAGGTCCGAATACTCAACTGTCCAAGCCAAGATGCGCCCTTACCTCAGCCGCTGTGTACACTCGTTCTTCGCCCCTTCGGATGCGTTCAAGGGTCTCATGGGCTAGGAGTAGTCCTCAACGTCGTAAAGCCCGTTCTCGATAGCCTGGAGGAGCAACTCGCCCTTCGTGCGTCCTGTCAGGGCTGCCAGGGAATCAAGCCGTTCTTCAATTTCGGGGGCAACTCGATAGACATTGACATGGCTCATTCCTCCGATGTCGTGAGTGCTGGCGCTCATTGTATCACCGGCTCACCCTTCCAATGTACCGCCACAGGGACTTCAATCCTCTCGATGGACACGCCCTCATAGGGCAACCCGTCCTTATCCCGGCTTTCCAGGATTCGCTTCATCTCCCCAGCAATCAGGTCCGGAGTCTCCAGGTAGGGAAGAGATTTTTGCGGGTCTTGCCCATCTCTGACTGAGGTCCTGTCTTCCAGGATCTTCAGGACCAGACCGGCGGCTTCCTCAATGTTTTCCAGTGCCTTGGCCCGGTCATCCCCCTGGCTGACACAGCCGGAGAGGGAGGGACAGTAGGCCGAGTAATCCCCGTCCCCTTCCCGTTCCAAAATGACCGTGAATGTCTGTTTTTCCTGCGTCATGCCAATGCCTCCCCGGTAACGGCCGTCCTGGTGCCGGGGAATGAAGAAGCCCCCGGAGTGTTTCCGGGGGCCTCGCGTAGTATCGGATATTGGTAGCGGGGGTTGGACTCGAACCAACGACCTTCGGGTTATGAGCCCGACGAGCTGCCACTGCTCCACCCCGCGATGATAGAGCGCCCGTGCCCTGACCGCCTGCCCCGGAAAGGGCTAGCTGCCGTAAAGCTAGAGAAATAGGACCTGGAAAGTCTTAGAAGTTTGAAGCTCCTTGCGTGGGTCAAGCCACTCGACCGGTTAGTACCGGTTTGCTGAGGAGGTTACCCTCCTTACACATCCGGCCTATCAAGCAGATAGTCTCTCTGCGGTCTTACCCCCGAACCTAATCGGGGAGGGAGGCCTCATCTTGGGGGATGCTTCGCGCTTAGATGCCTTCAGCGCTTATCACTGCCAGACGTGGCTACCCAGCGCTGCTCCTGGCGGAACAACTGGAACACCATAGGTCTGTCCCTCCCGGTCCTCTCGTACTAGGGAGAGGTTCCCTCAAGCCTCCTGCGCCCACGGCGGATAGAGACCGAACTGTCTCACGACGTTCTGAACCCAACTCACGTACCCCTTTAACCGGCGAACAGCCGGACCCTTGGGACCGCCTTCAGCCCCAGGATGGGACGAGCCGACATCGAGGTGCCAAACCTCGCCGTCGATGTGAACTCTTGGGCGAGATAAGCCTGTTATCCCCGGGGTAGCTTTTATCCGATAAGCCACGGCCCTTCCACACGGTGCCGTAGGATCACTTTGCCCGACTTTCGTCCCTGCTCGACTTGTAAGTCTTGCAGTCAAGCCCCCTTATGCCAATGCGTTCTGTGGACGATTTCCATCCGTCCTGAGGGGACCTTTGGGCGCCTCCGTTACATTTTAGGAGGCAACCGCCCCAGTTAAACTGCCCACCAGGCACTGTTCCCCAGTTTTGCTGAGGTTAGAACCAAAAACAACCAAGGGTGGTATTTCAACGACGGCTCCACCCCGACTGGCGTCGGGGCTTCAAAGCCTCCCACCTATCCTACACGTGACAGTTCCCAGCCCAATACCAGGCTACAGTAAAGCTCCACGGGGTCTTTTTGTCCTGCCGCGGGTCGCCCGCGTCTTCACGGGCACCGCAATTTCACCGAGCCCTCCGTCGAGACAATGGCCAAGTCGTTCAACCATTCATGCGGGTCGGAACTTACCCGACAAGGGACTTCGCTACCTTAGGACCGTTAGAGTTACGGCCGCCGTTCACCGGGGCTTCAGTTCGCGGCTTGCACCACTCCCCTTAACCTTCCGGCACTGGGCAGGCGTCAGCCTGTATACGTAGGGTTTCCCCTTAGCACAGACCTGTGTTTTTGTTAAACAGTCGCCCGGCCTTCTTCTCTGCGCCCCCAAAAAGCTCCATCAGCTAGTGACTTCACCCCCCGGGGGGCCCTTTCTCCCAAAGTTACAGGGCTCTTTTGTCTAGTTCCTTAACGGAGGTTAGCTCGAACGCCTCGGGACTTTTATCCCAGCCCACCAGTGGCGGTTTGCGGTACGGTCGCCTATATTTCTCCAAACGAAGCTTTTCTAGTCGGCATGGGGTCAACAGAGTTTCGTATCCCGAAGGATCGATCCCCTCAACCCTCAGCTTTAATCGCCGGGGTGGATTTGCCTGCCCCAGCATAGCCTACGGAGGAGGACACACCATGTCCAATGGGCATGCCCTGCCTACCCTTCCGCGCCCCTCCGAGTATCAACAAAACATAGGCGGTGCAGGAATATTAACCTGCTGTCCATCGCCTTCGGCGCTTGCCTACGGCTTAGGACCGACTAACCCTACGCCGATAAACGTTGCGTAGGAAACCTTGGGCTTGCGGCGTCAGGGATTTTCACCCTAATTTACGCTACTCATTCCGGGATTCTCACTTCCCCGCGCTCCAGCGAGCCTCACAGCTCACCTTCTTCGCCCGAGGAACGCTCCCCTACCACACCCAGGCAGTTACCAGAGGTTCCAACCCTTTTCCCGCCGGACTTGCCGCACGTTCCGTCACCGAAGCGACTTCCCGATTGACACGCCCTTTGGGAGCCGGACCTTTCCCTCTGTACCTGAATATCCACGGCTTCGGCGGCAGGCTTGAGCCCCGTTACATTTTCAGCGCAAGACCCCTCGACCAGTGAGCTGTTACGCACTCTTTAAAGGGTGGCTGCTTCTAAGCCAACCTCCTGGTTGTCTGGGGAACCTCACTTCCTTTCCCACTTAGCCTGCGCTTAGGGGCCTTAGCCGGTGGTCTGGGCTGTTTCCCTTTCGACTGACGCACTTATCTGTGCCAGTCTCACTCCCGGGTATCGGATAAACGGCATTGGTGGTTTGATTGGGTTTGATAAGCTCACGCCCCCTAGCCCATTCAGTGCCCTACCTCCGTTCACCTGTGCCCGAGGCTGCACCTAAATGCATTTCGGGGAGAACTAGCTATTTCCGGGTTCGGTTGGCATTTCACCTCTACCCACAGCTCATCCCAAGCTTTTGTACCAGCCACGGGTTCGGTCCTCCAGTTCGTGTTAGCGAACCTTCAACCTGGCCATGGGTAGCTCACCCGGTTTCGAGTCTACTGTGTGGAACTAGTCGCCCTATTCAGACTCGCTTTCGCTACGGCTCCGGGACTCCAGTCCCTTAACCTCGCTCCACAGAGTAAGTCCCCGGATCATTCTTCAATAGGCACGCCGCCATCCCGATAAATCGAGACTACGACATTCTGTAAGCTTACGGTTTCAGATCTATTTCACTCCCCGCTAGGGGTTCTTTTCACCTTTCCCTCACGGTACTGGTACACTATCGGTGACCAAGGGTATTTAGCCTTGGAGGGTGGTCCCCCCAGCTTCCCACAAGGTTTCCCGTGCCCCGTGGTACTCAGGGTTTTCGCCAGGAGTCCCGTCCCTTTCGCCTACGGGGCTTTCACCCTCTATGGCGGTCCTTCCCAGGCGCCTTCAGCTAGAGACGAGATTTGTAACTCCTTCAGGTCTAACGAGGTGACCCAAGGCGATCCCTACAACGCCGGTACGACATAGGCCCTCGCGCCACTAAGTCGTACTGGTTTGGGCTGATCCCCGTTCGTTCGCCACTACTCAGGGAATCTCGGTTGATTTCTTTTCCTCGGGGTACTTAGATGTTTCAGTTCCCCCGCTTACCCTCCCGGTTATCCGGGATTTACCGGCTCAACACCGGTAAAGGTTTCCCCATTCGGGTATCCCCGACTATGCCTGCTAGACGGCTCATCGAGGCTTAACGCAGCCTTGCCGCGCCCTTCTTCGGCCCTTGGTCCCAAGGCATCCACCGTAAGCCCTTACCTACTTGACCCACGCTAGGAAATTCAAACTTCTTTGCGTGTGTTTACTTTGCATACGTCCGCACCGCGTATGATGCCAACGTACGTTTGCAGGACTTTCCAGGTTCTCCTATTCTCTTTTTAAGGTGCTGCAAAAAGAAACGGCGGTAGTGGTATTCCCCGAACCGCCGTTCAGGTTTCCCTACCAGTTGCGTCTATGTCACTTCGGTCGTGCCATGTAGCAATCGTTGTTTCTCCTTGCGAACACCAAGTATAGGGAGGCTAAAGCGGCGAGTCAAGGCTTTCTGCCCTGGATTCCGCGTTTCGCCTAAAATCCACTTACCGCCCTTTAATCTCAGGCCGTTCTCTGATAGCTATGAGCATCACGAGAAGAGCCTGCGCGCTCCGTAAGCGTCGGACAGGCGGCCGTAGACCGGTATCGCCACGCCGCATATGATCAGAAATCCGGTCATCAACCAACTGAGCTCCCCGGGGCTGATCGCAAGGTCATTGGCGATTTGCGGCAAGATTACCCCTACCGCAGAAGCGTTTAGCACCCAAAGAAGAGAGGCACGCAGACAACGAGTTGGAGGATGTTCTATCCGGCTGTCTTGCATTTGTCGTGGAATTGCTCCGGCGGCTTGCTACCCGCCAATTGGGGATGGTTATGCTGTGCCCTTGGATGATTGCGGCGGCTCCCTTGCCGCAGGCGAACGGCCCCCGTCGATCACAAGGGCCGCCCGCCAAGGGATTCCCGGATTTCCGGGAACCGCTGGACTAATTGCTCTTGGGCAGGTGCTCTTGCATGACCTGGATGAAAGCGCCGATGTAGTCGCCTTTGTACAGCCGCGCCAACTCGGACATGACGGCCTCCCAGGTAACCGGCGCCGCCCCCGCCTGGACCAGCCGCTGCATTCCCCTCTCATGGGCATCGACGCTGGTGCCGCCGGATGCGTCGGAAACGGCGTAAACTTCATACCCGTTGGCGAGCATGTCTAGGGCCGGGAAAACCAGGCAGACCTCGGTCCAAAGCGCCGCCACGATGAGTTTCCGGCGGCCCGCGGCTGCGACCGCACCCCGGAATTGCTCATCCTCCCATGCGTTGACGGCCGTGCGGTCTATGGGCGCGATGTCCGGCAATACGTCCTTGAGTTCAGCGACAGTCTCTTGCTGGTAACCGGCATTCACCCCGACGGTGGAGAGAACAATAGGCAACTGGAACATTTTGGCCGCTTTGGCCAGCGCAACCACGTTGTTAATCAGGACTTCGCGCCCGATTGACCTGGTCCCATCGACCAATGAAGGCTGGTAATCTATGAGAATCAACGCCGCGTTTTCAGGCGTGAGCAGGTGATCGGTCTTCGGGTCTCTCGCAGTCTGAGTAGCCATTTGGCATCTCCTGTAAGTTTGATTCTGGTCCGGGTCCAATTTCCGTCGCTCCCTGGTGCCCCCATCTCAAACTTCTTACATCGCAGCCTCCCTGGCGCATTGATTTACTTAGCCGGCAGAATTTTAGCTGACTAAGTGTATCGGCAAAAATTTAGCGTCCCCCGCCGGCCAGGTTTTGGTAAGCCTGCAAAAGCAGGCGGCGCAACAGGACCCTTTCTTCCAGGGTGAATCCGGCAAAGGTCTGTTCCTCCAACTGGCCCCATTTTTCACTCACCGGGTCCTCCAGTTCACGGCCCTTGACGGTTATGAACACTCGAGATATCCGCTGGTCCTCCGGGTCCTCCCGGCGGTCCACCACTTCCGCCGACTCCAATCGCCGGAGCATGTTGGTCACGGTCGCTGGCTGGAGCAGGAGACTTTCCGCCAAATCGTTCTGAGTGACTCCTTCCCGCTCCCAAAGCTGACTCAACAACATCTCCTGGCCCACGTGCAGCCCAACTTGATTCAGCAGCGATTCGGCCCGCTGCCGGTGGAGCTTACATACCTGGGCCAACATGTACCCCACGGAGTCTTTTATCGACATGAAGGGAAGCGTCTCCACCAATCAGCCAAGCTATTCATTAGCTAGCTAAAGAATATCCCGGTTTCGCCCGCGTGTCAAGCCCTTGGGAAATCCCCAATTACACGGCGGTACGGATACGCCAACAGCTTGGCATTCCTACGCTGCGTTCCTGGCCCTACTGCTCATCCTCAAGCCCTGATTCCGTTTCCCAGGTTATCAGCATCTCCTTCATTGGCTCCCGCCAGAGAGGGGAGTAGCCGTTGGGGCCCGGCTGGAACAACTCGTCGAAGCAGGTCTCGATGATTCCTCCGGCGCTCAGGCGGTCCGGAGGGTCTAACCACAAGCCTCGCAGGGCCATCTGCACCGCCGCTTCCCTGGTGCGGGATAACTCGTCCTCCCACCAAGGCGGCTCCGGAAGCACACGAACGTCCGGCAAAATGCCCATCTCCCACAGCGCCGCCAGCAGGTCTGCGTGGCCCGCTACCCGTGCTTGGTCCTCACCGTAGATCAGCCTGAAGATACACTCGTCGCGGTGGGGAGGGGGCACGCTCCATATCGCTATGATAACTCTGCGCCTGGCCGCGGCCTCCATCTTCCTCACGAACCGGACTATGTCCCGGACGAAATAGGTGACATCGGCGGTGAACACGACATCGCCTTCGACGCCTTGAACGTCCAGCCAGTCCGCTTGGACGAGCCTGGCGTTGCCGATGCCCGCTTCCGCGGCGGACGCGGTGAACTCGGCGCCTATTCCGGGCGACCGGTCCACGTTTATCACCTCCCGGCAGCGCAACGCCAGCGGCAGGCCCACCCTGCCCGCGCCGCCCCCCGCTTCCACGAACACGTCCCCGGGCTGCACATATTGGGCGACAGCTTCCAGATTCGCCGTCAGTTGACGGCGCGGGTCGAAACGGAACAGGCGGGCCAACTCCCCGGTCCAGATGTCTCTCTGGGGTTGGGGGCCAAACAAACGCGCCTTTTGCTCTTCAACGCCGTCAATATATGTGGAGTACCTTTCCGCTGCGCTGATATGTGGCATCCTCTTACACCACCATCCTTTCCGGCGGGTTTGTTTGGTGTACAATCTCAGAACAGTTTCGGGGAGAGAGGAATGTTAGTTTACAAGGCGATGTACAAGTACTTGGACGAAGGGGTCCACGCCGAGGCGCTGGACTTTCCCGGCGCAATCACCTTTGGGCACGATCTGGCGGAGGCCCGGCGGCTCCTGGCCAGCGTCATGGTGGACCTAGCGGAACTCCACATAGAACGCGGTGAACCCTTGCCCCTGCCCGACTCGAGCCTTACCGGCCAGGATGCCGACCTGGATGAACCCATCTACCTTCTCATACAAGCCGCATCAAGGGTTGCCCTGGTTCCACAAGACGTAATCGCATGAGGCGGCATGACCTTATCTCCCATCTGCGTCAGCATGGTTGCAATTTTGTACGAGAGGGGCGCGAACATTCAATCTGGGAAAACCCGGTCACAAACCGCAATATCGGGGGTGCCGCGCCATCGGGAAATTTCTGATGTTACGGCTGCGAGAATCTGCTGGCATCCTGGGATTCCGAGGCCGCGTTAATACAGTCTGAACACTGGCCTGGAAAATCCGCCTACCGCCCCTTGAACTCCGGCCTCCGCTTTTCCAAGAACGCCTGCACCGCCTCCCGGTGGTCCTCAGTCTTCCGGGCCTGCTCCTGCGCCACGTGGGCGATCTCCAGGCTCTCCTTCAGCCCTCCATCCAAGCTCTTATGCACCAAGTACTTGATCAGAGATAGGGATTGGGTGGGACCCTGGGCCAGCTTCGTGGCCAGCTCCAACGAGGCTTCCATGATCTCGTCGTCGGGCACAACCTTGCTCACCAGGCCCATGCGGTAAGCCTCGTTCCCGTCAATGCTGTCTCCGGTGTACTGGAGCATCAGAGTGTTGCTCAGACCGATGAGCCTTGGCAACTGCCAGCAGCTACCGTCTCCTGGGATCAGGCCCATCCGGACGAACGCTTCGGAGAACCGGGCTTTTTCGGCGGCGATGCGGATGTCGCAGGCCAGGGCGACGCCCATTCCCACGCCGTAAGCGTGCCCGTTGACCGCGGCGATGGAAGGCTTCTGCAACTCGTGAAGCCGCAGGGGTAGAAATGCCGCCCCTTCTTCCGACGTCCTATGCCGCGCAAACCGGGTCTCCATCTTCCCCCAGGGCAGCGGCTCAGGTTCGCCCCGCTCCTGAGTTTGCTGGTCCCTCTCCTCGATTCGCCGGTTGAATCCGCGCACGTTGGCCCCGGAACAGAAGGAAGGCTCGGTCCCGGTCAGCAGGACCACCCGCTGGTCCGGGTCTGCTTCGAATCGGTCCAAGGCATCGTTCATTTCTCGGGACATGTCCCCGCCCAGAGCATTCCGCGTTGCCGGATCGTGCATCGCCATGATCAACACGTTGTCGCGAGTCTCGGTCTTTATGAATTCATAACTCATGTTTCACCTCTCTAATATGCAAGCAGCGGCAACCCGTACCAGGCTCCCGGCAAATGCTGCGATTTCTTGGACAGCCGCCCCTTTTAAGAAGACTGTCGGCAATCGTCCCCCCAGAGTATAATCGCCTCATTATATCGTGGGGATCAGACATGGCCCAATACCCAAGAATAGACCGCAAGGAGTCCTGCCATGCAACAAGGGACCATAGTAAACCTGCACATTGCCAGGGTGAAAGGCACGCCCTCCGACCCGGTGGACGAGGCCACGGCCATCGCGTCCAAGGGACTGGACGGCGACCGCAGTTGCAATGAGAACAACGTGCGCCAGGTCCTCTTCATGGACAAGGAGACCCTGGACGGGTTCGGCTTGGCCCCAGGTCAGATTAAGGAAAACATCACTACCACCGGGCTGGACCTCTCCAAGGTGGAACCGGGCCAAGTATTCTTCGTGGGTGACGATGTGACCCTTGAAGCAGTGGGCGAGTGTGAGCCCTGCGGCAAAATGGACGCCATCCGCCAGGGCCTGCGCGAAGAGCTCAACCACCGCCGCGGCCAGCTAGCGGTCGTCCTCAACGGAGGAGGGATCAAGGTGGGGGACACCATCCGCATCGAGCCGTAGCTGAGACGGGAAGTTGGGAGAGGGAACATGAAGACGTACATATTTGAGGCCGAGACCGAGCAGGACGAGGATGGACGTTGGGGGGCGGCGGTTCCCGCCCTGCCAGGCTGCGCCACCTGGGGCTACACCAAGCAGGAAGCGCTGGAAACTCTGCGGGACGCCGCGCAGGCTTACATGCAAGACATGATTGAAGCGGGGGACGCAATCCCAACCAAGGGTGTGGAAGTCGTCGAAAGGCTGGTGGTTTCGGTCATAGTGTGAATAATCCGGGTAGACTGGCTGGTCCATCTTCTCCGAAACACGCCGGTACGTGAATTGCAGATCGCGTTGGAGAGGGACGGGTTCTTCTGCGAAGAATTACCAGGACCGGAAGCCATGTCTACCGTCACTCGGACGGCAGAAGAGTAGTGATTCACTACCACCGCGGAAGCGACACTCTAGGTAAGGAAAACCCTCCAAGAGGTCATCCGAGGAACCCAATGGGACGAAGATGACCTGCGAAGGTTGGGTTTGCTCTAAACGCTGTCCCATTAAGGTTAGGCAACGACTGATATGGTCGAACACACCAAGCCTACAACCATTACCGTAACTCTCCTGCCCGAATTAGCCGCTGCGGCTGAGAAGGCAGCGGTGGAGGAAGGTTGGACCAAGAGCGAGTTGTTGCAGACGGCCTTGAAGAAGTATTTGTCTGACCGCCGCTGGGAGAAGATGCTTCTGGAAAACCAAGCGAACGCCCACGAGCTCGGCATCTTCCCGGAAGATGTTCAACGCTTCGTTTACGAAATAAGAGATGAGAACCGCTGGAATGTTGAGAACGGTCCTTGACACCAACGTTTTCGTCTCAGGCTTGAACTTTCCCGGAAACGAACGTCAAGTGATGGAGCTTGGGAGCAGGACGATTGCAAAGTCAGGGAGGGGAGTTTATAAAGACAGGGAAGTGAGAGTTGGGAGTGTGATGATATGGAGGCAGCGGAATCTCTGTTCGAGTGCTTGGAGCAGGTGCCGGACCCCAGGAGGGCCAGGGGAGTCCGCCATCCCTTTCAAGCTATCCCCCGTTTTCACGAGGGCAGGCTCTGCGCTTGACCCTGCTGGGCTTGGTCTGCGGTCAGACCACCATGGCCCACATCGCCCTCTTCGCCAGGATGAACTGGCCGGCGCTGAAGGAGCCTCTGGGGTTTCTCCGGGACCACCCGCCTCACGCCACCACCATCTCGCGCACCCTGTCGGGGGTCTCGCATGAACAATTGCAGGGCGCCCTGACTGGCTGGGCGGCCCGCGTGGTGGCGGACCAGGAGCTGAATGCCTCGGTGGACGGCAAGTGGGCCAAGCAGTCCAGGGACGCCAACGGGAATCCCCTGGTGATGGTGAACGTGCTGGCCCATGACCTGAAGTTGTGCCTGGCCCAGTGGCCGGCGTCGGAAAAGCGTTACGAACCCGGGGTGTTGCGGGAGCAACTGGGGCCATTGTTCGAGCGCTATCCCGGGCTGCGGCTGCTGACCATGGACGCCCTCCATGCGGAGCGGGGCCTGTGCCAGGCCATAGTCAGCCACGGACGGGACTACCTGGTGCGAATCAAGGGGAACCAGCCTGAGGCGCTGGCCGCATTGGCCGACGGGTTTGCCGCAGAGGAGTTGGGGGAGCCGCAGGCAGAGACCCTGGAAAAAAAGCGGGGGCGATCGAGAGACGGCGGATTTGGACCGATGCCCTGCTGGGCGGCTACATCCGGGATGAGTTGGGATTTCCCGGGGCGCGGCAGGGTGCGATGGTGGAGAAGGAGAGCGTGGATATAGTCACCGGGGAGGTGAGCCGGGAGCGCTGGTATCTGCTGACCAGCCTGAGTTCCCGGCAATGCGGCCCAAAGGAACTGCTTCGAGTGTTTCGCAACCACTGGAGCGTTGAGAACAGCCTGCATCATGTGAAGGACCGCAGTTGGGACGAGGACGTGCACACGCTGCGCCGTCCGGGGCTGAGTGAGGTCTTCGCCGTCTTGGTCAACACCGGGCTGAACGCGCTGCGCCTGGAGGGATGGTTTCCACCCCGTATGTCCATGCCCCTGCGAGCGAAGACTGCGCCTTCCGCCCAACGCAGACCATAAACCGCCTCTACGCACGCGCTTCCTGACTTTGCAATCGTCCTGGCTTGGGAGAAGAGGGTGGATTAAAGTTTACGTTTCCACATACATTATCAACGAACTGGACGCAGTCCTCGAACGCAAGTTCCGCCAAAGCGTAGACCGGTGTGAACAGCAAATCGCCGACATCCGCGAGTGGGCCGAGTTGGTAGAACCGTCAACTCCGGCCGTGTCAGTCGGCAGAGACCCCGCCGACAATCCCATCCTCGAATGTTGTCTGGAATGCCGCGCCGACTACCTCGTCACCGGCGACCGGCGTGACCTGCTGCCCTTGGGCAACTTTCGTGGGACGGTTATCCTCAACGCCGCCGCATTTCTTCAGATTTTCGAGTCATCATCCACCGACCCCTAGAGATCGACCTCCAGAAACGCCGCCATCTGCCCGAGACCAAAGCGCCCATCTACCTTGGCCCCAATCCATCCACTCGCTCCCGGCAGGCGTATCATGCCAATGGAAGTGTCCCCCCTCATCTATGAACACTGAATAGGCTACCTTGGACTTTCCTTGGTCAATGAACTCCTGTATGCGCTGGATGTCTTTCTTCACACTTCTGTCCTTATAGTCCCACATGACAACTGAAGGGTTAAATTTAGACGGCCAAATATCCCCGCCCTGATTGGTGCTTCTAGCGTGAGATGGCTCATATTTGAATTCAGCCGCCACTTCAACAGAGTCTCCCATAAGAATTGCCAGGTCGGTACGGATACGTGGCAAGATTGTGTGGTCATTGAATACCCGGTACGGGAGACCCTGATTTTCAATCTCCCGGTAAATCTGCAACTGCACAGTCCAAACTATGTCGCGCTCTGTGAAGAACCGGAAATCTGCGTACCGTCCTTGCAACCATGTCAATAGCATACTCAAATAGCTCAGTTGCTTCCATATCAGACTTAACCCTTCAATCCACTCCAGATGGAATTCCTCGGCAACACTTCCGAGACCTGCCACTGAACCACGAAGGGCACTGGATAATCCCAGCGCCCTCGCTATTTCATCGGCTTATAATCGAGTCTAGCCTGCCAGTCTGGATCCGCTACTGCACCAGCGTTCGCCGGATTGCCTCTGAAACGTCGCCTACTTGCGTGATGTCGGACCAGGTGTCGACGGTCTCGGCGATCCTCTCCCGGGACAGGGCCAACGCCGCGTTGACCTCGAACTTGGCCTTGATGTTGTCGAACCCCCAGGGATTGTGCTGGCTGCCAAGAATGTTTTGCCGCGTCGTGGAATGCTCAAACACCCGGCCATCCTTGAGGGTGATCTTGACCGGTATTCCCTGCTCGAAGTCTACCGACAGCTCCTCGGCTTTGGCTACCACCCGCTGGTTCACCTTCCCCAACGCCTCTTTAATCGTGGGGTCGTTGACCTTCTCGTCGGTAAAGGTGTCGATGCCCATTTCCCCATCCACCAAAGCAGCGGCCACGGCGTACTGGGAGCTGAACTTGCCCTGAAGCCCCGTGTCCGGCTCACCGTACATCATCACGATGGACAGGTATGGCTGGGCAACCTCGGCGCTGGCAACGTCGTCGTAGGTAAAGTCGTGCTCGCGCATGAGGCTGAAAAGGCTGTCCAACATGGAGTGGTTCCCGCCGCAGCAGGGGTACTTCTTTATCATCAGGGCGTCCTGGACTCGATAGGGCTTTCCCAGGTTGTCGGCCATCTCTTCCAGATCGTAAATCCCCGGTCCCAGCACCGTGCGGGCAAACCCCAGGGGATGCTCGATGATATGGTCGCCAGATGTAAGACCCCTCTGGGCCAACTGGGCGGCAGTGATACCGTCTCGGCATACAAGGCCCGCGTGCAACGGCTTGGTCATGGTCCCGAAGTTGTGAATCAGGCCGCCGGCCATCGAACCGGCCATTCCCAACGCCATGGTTGTCTGCTGTTCGTCCAACCCCAGCAGCTTCGCGCAGGCGGAGGTGCAAGCCATGTGCCCGATGACGGCGGTGGCGTGGAAGCCCTTCTCCATCTGGTTGTACTTGGTGGCGTGTTGGAGGGCCAGGCCGACCTCGCAGCCGACCACATAGGCTTCCAAAAGGTCCCGCCCGGTCGCGCCGGTCTTCTCTCCCAGGGCCAGCAGCGCCGGGAAAATGGCCACTGTGGGATGACCGAACCCGCCGAAGTCATCGTAGTCCAGGGCGTGCCCCATCGTGCCGTTGGCCATCGCCGCCTGAGAAGATGTGCTGCGCTGTCCCGAGGCCAACACCGTAGCTTCGTCGGTGCCCCCCTGGTCGGACACATACTGCTGGATGATATCGGCCACCGGCTGGGTGGACCCGGCGAGAATCACTCCCAGCAGGTCGAAGCACGACTCATTGGCCACGCGGATAGCATCGGGTGGAATGTCCTCGTAGCCGGTGGCGACTATCCATTTGGCGATCGTGTCAGTCGCTCCCATGTTTGCCTCCTTTTGAATCGGATTGTGTGAGCGTGGGGGCATTATATACCTTACCGGCGAAAGTTAACGCAAAAGCGCAATGACGCCGAGGACGCAAAGAAATCCCTTTCGTGAAACTTCGTGTTCTTCGTGGATAATCCCTACCTGGGGCCGTACAGCCGGTTCAGGTTGGCGTACTTGTCAGGGTTCAGGTCCCTTCCCTGGAGCCCCCTGGGGCCGTAGAGCCGGTTCAGGTTGGCGTACTTACCAGGGTCCAGGTCTCTTCCCTGAAGTCCCTGATAGTCGGGGCCATACCTGTGGGCGCGAAATAGGGAATTATTGTATTCCGGTTGGTCTCCCGGATTTTGCACCCGGCCCGGCGACAAAAAGGGCCAGATGTACTCCCAGACTATCTCCTTGTTCATGGTCACCTCGAATATCCGCCCCGGTCCGCCTTCGCAGATCATGGTGTTGCCATTAGGAAGCCGGTCGGCGCTGCTGGTGGCCGGGCTGTAGAAGGACAGGGCGGGCTCTCCCCGGTAGTCCCACACGATTTCATCGGTTTCAGGGTTGACCTCGATCACCCTGGAAAAGCTGGCCCGTGGCCGGTGCATGCCGTTGTCAAAGATAAGAATGTTTCCGTTCTCCAGATACGTGGGATGGTGAGGGTGGGCCAACTCGCCCTTCCCGAACTTCCATCGGAATTCGCCGCTGGCTTTGTTGACGATGCCCACCCGGTCAATCAGCCGGTAACTCACGACCAAGTCCCCTTCAGGAGTGACTTTTAGTGAATTGCCGTGAGTCCACTCGGCCCGGTCCTCCAATGGGCAAAGCACGTCGTCTTCCAGACTGAGGTGCTCCCATGCCCTCCAGTCGTATATCACCGTGCCGTCGGGCGCGATCTCCTGGACCCGGTCGCCAAACATCTGTTCCGGGTCTTCCTCGCTTCGCATCCCGCCCCTGATCTGCTCGGTAAACTCCTTTGACAAAAGCTCGAACTGGAGGACCAGTGTGTTGCCATTGGGCAACCGTTCGTAGTCGTGGTGGACCAGGGGGTTGCGGTACTCCCAGACCACGTTGCCGTCCCAGTCCAACTCCAGAATCGCCGCCGAAGAGCCGCCGATTTTCTCCGCGCCTCCCGCATCCGCTGGGGGAGCAGTGCGGATGAGCAGGTTGCCGTAAGGGAGTAGCTGCGCGTAACCAATGCCTTCGCTGCTGCGCCACCGGTGGCACAGTCTACCTTCCATGTCGATCAGGTCGGCGTATTGGCTTCCCCTGGAATTGGTGGTCAGGGTATAGCCCCGGTAACAGTGCTGGGGAGCGTAGTAAATGAGCCCTGTTGGATGATGGCTGGACCAGCCCATATCGTCCTCCTTACCCGTGTTAGGGTGTCCGGTTCAAGCCAGACGGTTCAAGCTAGATGGAAAAAGCGCGCGCCGGCCAACACCCACGTCGGCATGGGTTCGATGCGCCGCATTCCCACTGTGATTAACCAGGCCATACCTGAGCCAATCAGGGCTCCCGCCAGTATGTCCGTGGGGTAGAATAGTCCGCTGGCCACCCGGGCCAGACACCACGCCGCGCCCAGGCCCAACAGCGCCAGCCCCGCCCCTCTGTTGGCCAGCCAGATCGCGGTCGCGGCGGCGAAGGCGACCGCCGCCGGGTTTGCCGGGAACGAAGAATCGGTCGGCTCGTAGAGCAGATTGGCTAGCTCCATGGAGACAAATGGCCTCTCCCGAAACAGGTATTGATTGAGTATCAAGACAACTAAGTTCGCAAACCCTAAGGAGATGGCGGCGGCTAACACTGCCCGCTGATGGTGTCCCCTCGTCTGGGGCCCCTCCCCCCGAAACCACAACCCCAGCATCCAAAAGCACATCGTCAGGGGTATGAAGTAGTCGCTGACGGCTACGGATGCCAATCCATCCAGCAAAGCGGACCTGCCAATCCCCTGGTTCAGCCAGGCGGCGATCATCGCATCGACGGCAAGGACAGTCTCCACGGCTAATCCTCCCCGTGCAATTGACTGCCTACCGGGTAGGTCTCCCTCCTCTTGATGCCAGTCTTGCGGAAATCCCTAACC
The DNA here is from genome assembly GCA_965216155.1 of Dehalococcoidia bacterium. Classification (GTDB taxonomy): domain Bacteria; phylum Chloroflexota; class Dehalococcoidia; order Lucifugimonadales; family UBA3495; genus CATOSP01. The sequence goes on from CBDCFD010000005.1 coordinate 640,128, forward strand.
GAGCCCAGGAAATGGGTCAGGCTCCAGTATATAGCCCTGAGGTAGTTGGAATCCCGCAGGGAGTCGAGGCCGCAAACTCGGGGCGAAGCCGCTTTTCCCATGTTCCAATTCCGCAAGGAGGAAACGGCGAGGGTAACAGCCAGACCCGCGCCTCCCCCGGCAAAGAAATAGCCAAACTGCTCATTGCCGGTAAGACCGGCGCCTGTGTCCGGCGCGTTGCGTGGCTCGGAAACAAAAAACCACACGAAGGCGCCCACCCAAAGAATAAGACCCAGGACAAACGTCAGGCCGCGGGACTGCAACACCATCAACCCCTTGATCCGGTTGTAGGCCGCGGCCATCTGGTAAAGCCCGCAGGAAGCCGCAAACACCAGCAGGAAATAGTCGAGAATGAACGAGCCGTCCAAGCCGGAGCTACCTCGCAGACACGGCGGGACCACCCCCCGGCTCCAGGTGTGACAGACGCCTGACGCTGAGATAATGGGCAAGCCCAACAAGAAGGGGAATGGCCACGGAGTAGGCGACCAGTGGATAGTCGTATCCACCCGGCCACCAGCTCATCAACGGGATGCCGATGAGGAATGTGCCCAATGGGATGATCGACCTCCTGGTGACCCCAAGTATGACCAGACACGCTAGTCCGAAGGGTAGAGCAAGCATGGGATAAGTTGCCAGGAGCACTCCCACAGCGGTTGCCGCGCCCCTTCCACCCGGCTGTCGCAAGTACAGGGGACGTATGTGCCCCATCACTACGGCGAAGCCCGCGATCATGACAGCGGAATCAGCTTCGAAAAGTTCCCGAGCAAGGAAGACGGCAACCGCGCCTTTGGCGATATCCACCACACCAACCAGTATGCCGGCGCCGCGGCCGACGCTGCGGTAGACGTTGGCGGCCCCGGGGTTGCGGTCGCCAACGTCTTGGATGTCCAGGCCCTTAATCCGTCCCGCCACGTACGCGGTCGGTAAGCTGCCCAGCGAATAGCCGATTAGGGCCGCAATTAACCATACGCCTGCGTCCCACAGCAACTCGTCACCCCCATCAGTTGCCAGTGGTCAGTGACTAGTGGCCCGCGGTTAGTTGCGCATGATGAGTGAATAACAACTGGCGACTAAGGCACGAAACCTTCCTGGATGCCTTTCTGCCGCGGCTGACAACTGACCGGCCGCTGACCACTAACCACTCGCCGTAACCAGGCGAGGCTGGGCGGCGGTGCACCAGTGAAGGTACTTGGGGTTCCGGCCGACCACAATGTCGAAGTACATCTTCTGGAGTTTGCTGGAGATGGGTCCGGCATTTCCGTCGGCAATTGGCCGGTTGTCCAGTTCAACTACTGGTGTCAGGTGGGCCGCCGTGCCGGTCAGGAAGACTTCGTCCGCCAGATATAGCTCGCTTCTGTCGATAGTCCGCTCCACCACGTCCAGACCGAGTTCCCGTTGGGCCAGTTGAATGATAGTGTCGCGGGTGATCCCAGGCAGCACGTTGTCTTCTAGGGTGGGAGTGATCAGCTTCCCCTTGCTCACCACGAACAGATTCTCGCCCGACCCTTCGCACACGTGGCCGTCGTGGTTGAGGATTATCGCCTCGTCGAAGCCAGCCAGGGTAGCCTCGGTCTTGGCCAGGATGCTGTTTACGTATATCCCCGAAATCTTGAGCCGGGCGGGAATCATCGGATCGTCCACCCTGCGCCAGGACGACGTGCAACAGCGCAGAATGTCGGAACCCAGGTAATTCCCGAAAGGCACGGTGATCAGAGCAAAGTCGCTGGCCAACTCCTGCAACTTGAGGTTGGCCACCAGTTCGGCGCTCTTGTAGGCAAGGGGGCGGATGTAGATGTCCTGCCGATGGGCATTGCGCTCCACCAACTCAACGGTGATCTCGCATAAGTCTTCAACGGAATACGGAATATCCAGCATCAACAGGCGGCAGCCCTGGAGCAAGCGTTCGTAATGCTCCCGCAGACGGTAAATGTATACGACGCCCTTTTCCTCGTTCCAATTGCCGCGTATACCTTCGAATACACCGGTGCCATAGTGCAGCGCATGGGTCATGATGTTGACCCGGGCGTCGCTTAGAGGAATGTAATCGCCCTGAAAGAAGGCCAATAGTCCGCTAGTGTTGGTTGAAGACCCTTGCCCCGTGCTCACGTAATCCCCCTCCGGCGTGGACTGGCCATAAATTATAATCCGTCATCTTGTCCTAGTCCAATAGCGGTCCAGAGCGTAACTGTTCAGAGTTGAGGGAGTGAATCTGCGAAAAGCCGGTTGATAGCGGGTGACCAGAGCGTAGACCCCAGAGGCAAACCCCTCAATTGTCTGCCTGCAGACGCTCGGATCCCCCAAGTCTGAATAGTCACTCCAGGGCCGCCAGCGGTCTTTCAAATCTTCGTTTGAACTGTGATTTCTTCGATCCGGGGAGGTCCATGATTGGAGAAACACGGCCTTCCGAGAATCACATGAATCCCGGTTCAGACAATAACTCCAATAATCAACAGGACCTGTTGAGAGCGTCTTACCGGGATTCCATTCATGGTAGTAGGTGCTAAAATTCACGGGTATCTGAATCTGGAAGCGAGAAGAACAAGAAAGCCTTGAAGGGGTGTGACTATGGTGGAACTAGGGACTGGGGAATATACCTATGAAGTAGCGGAAGGCTGGGGCGCCCCGCCCGATGGTTGGTCTTTCAGGGAAGCGGCCGCCGTGGGCGTGGACTCCAATGACAACGTCTACGTCTTCAACCGGGGCGAACATCCCATGATGGTGTTCGACCGCGAAGGTAACTTTCTGCGCTCCTGGGGTGAGGGAGTGTTCCCCCGCGCCCACGGAATTACCATGATGCCCGACGATACCGTCTTCTGCACCGACGACGGCGACCACACCGTGCGGAAGTGTACCCTGGACGGGCAAGTTTTGCTCACCCTTGGCGTCAGCGGCGAGCCTGCGTCCTTTATGAGCGGAGACCCGTTCAACCGCTGCACCCACGTGGCGATGGACCCCAGCACCGGCGAGTTCTACGTCTCCGACGGCTACGGCAACGCCAGAGTCCACAAATATTCGCCCGACGGGAACCTCATGTTCTCCTGGGGCGAGTCCGGCACGGGGCCGGGGCAGTTCAACATCGCCCACAACGTCTGCACCGACAAGGACGGCTGGGTGTACGTGGCCGACCGGGAGAACCACCGTATCCAGGTGTTTGACAAGAACGGCAAGTTCGAGACCCAATGGATAAACATGGCCAGGCCCTGCGGACTCTACATCGACAAGTCCGGAGACCAGCGGGTATACGTGGGGGAGTTGGGCGTAGCCATCGGGTCCAACGACCAAGCTTACGGCCTCGGCCCCCGGATAACCATCATGGACATCCAGGGCAACGAACTTGTCCGGCTCGGAGACGGCCCTGAAGGCGAGGCCCCCGGCCAGTTCATCGCGCCCCACGGCGTCTGCATCGATTCCCGGGGCGACATTTACGTCGGCGAGGTGTCCTGGACTCACACCGGGAGCCATCTGAATCCGCCAAGAGAGATACGTTCCCTGCAAAAGCTGGTGAAGAAGGGTTAGCGCCATAAGACAGCCGGACTTGAACGGACCGGATGACCCCGTAGCCGTTGCCGACTATAGAAAGCAGGCCCGCGATTTCCTGGTTAAAAGCCGGGAATACCTGGCCGACGACGACTTGCATCAGGCGTCAGAAAAAGGATGGGGCGCGGCAGCGTGGATGGCCAAGGCCGTCGCGGAGGCGCAGGGATGGGAGTATGAACGGCACGATCAGTTTAACGACGTGCTGAACAACGCCCGCGCTGCAACCGGCAATGACCGGTTGCCCAGGCTGCGCCGCATCGCCAACAGATTGCACCGGAACTTTTATACTCGCAGGCGGTTCCTGGACGCCAACAGCATCGGGCAGAACCTTGACTTCATATCAGAAATGCTGGACGCGCTGGAACCGCTGACGGACACTGGTTGAGACACAGGAGGGCTTATGGCGCGACCATATTTGACGGCGCCTGATAACCCTGCCGCCGTAGACGATTACCGGCGGCAGGCCCATGATTCTCTGGCCCAAAGCCGGAAATGCCTGGCCGCCAACGACTTGCATGGAGCTTCGGAGAGCGGTTGGATTGCGGCGGCCTGGATGGCCAAGGCCGTGGCCACGGCGCAGGGCTGGTCATATAAAGAGCATGACGAGTTCAGCGTTGTGTTGCGCGATGCTTGCCGTTTGACCGGCGACAATCGACTGCCTATGCTGGATTCCACTGCTCACGACCTGCACGGGAACTTTTTTATCCGCAAGCGGTTCCTGAACGCTGAGGAAATTGGCATGGAGCTTGACGACATGGCGGAACTGCTGGACATACTGGAACCGCTGACCGCCGACGCCGGTCAGCAGGAGCAGGCAGGGGCGCCATCCTTTACGGCAGATTCGTAACGGGCGACCCGCCAAACTATTGCAACTTGAGGTAAACCCATGGAAGTCCGCCTTGGCAGCCTTGTCCGGGACGCTGAAGAAGCGGAAGGGACCGTTATCATCATCGACGTGTTCCGGGCCTTCACCACCGCGGCCATCGCCTTCGACCACGGGGCCACCCACATTACCCTGGTGGCCGAGGTGGAGGAGGTGCTGGACCTTTACCGGAACGGCGTGGGCGATTTGGTGATGGGCGAGGTGGACGGGAAGCGGCCCGAAGGGTTCGACATGGGCAATTCGCCCTACGAGATTACCCCGGTGGAGCTGGCAGGCAAGTCCATCGTGCAGTCCACTCGCGCCGGGACGGTGGGAGTCGCCGCGGCTGCTAAAGCAGACGCGATTTACCTTGGGTCGTTCGTCGTGGCCCAGGCGACGGTGGACGCCATTCGCAGGGAAGACCCGGCCCTGGTGTCAATCATCGCAATGGGAGACCAGGGCCGGGTGCGCTCTGATGAGGACGAGCATTGCGCCCTTTACCTGCGGAACCTGCTGGAAGGGCGCAACCCCGACCCGTCGGCGGTACGCAGCTTAATCATGGAAGGCGGCGCAACCCAGAAGTTCTTTGACCCCAACCAACCCCAGTTCCACCCCGAAGACGTTGACTTGGCCCTGGAGGTGAACAAGTACCCCTTCGCCATGAAGGTCACGCAGGAGAACGGGCTACTGGTGGCGCGGAAGCAGGCGGTGGTATAGTTGGGTTGCCTTCGTTTACAGGCGCCACGCAATGCCGCCTAAGATTAAGAGACCTGATTTCCGAGCTTCAACGGGCTGGCTACGTGAATCGGGGCGGTAGAGGAAGTCACAGGAATTTTCTTCACCCGAATCAAACGGAACGTGTGACGCTTTCTGGCAATCTCGGCGACGACGCTACTCCTTACCAAGTCCGTTTAGTACGCAGGGCCATTGAAAGGTGGAGGAATGAAGGACAGCGCAAGGTACTTGAAGATTGTCGAATGGTCGGAAGAGGACGGTTGTTATGTGGGACTGGTCCCGGGTCTCATGTACGGCGGTTGCCACGGGGACAACGAGACGAAAGTATACGCCGAACTGTGCCAAATAGTCGACGAGATAATCGGCCTATTGAGGGAAGATGGTACGCCACTGCTGCCGCCCACCGCCGGACGCCGCGTCACGACGTTCATTGAGAACCTGAACTAGCAGCCCTTACTGGAACCGCTCCGGGTCCAGCGCGCCGATGCCCGGCACGTCCGACTTACGCCCCAGGATGATGTCGGCCAATCCCTGAGTCATACCCGAGCTCCACAGAATCCCCTTCCGTCCGGCACCTGTGCCAACGTAGAGGTTTTCCCACCCTGGTACTTTGCCCACAATGGGCATGCCGTCGGCGGAGAGGGGCCGCAGGCAGGCGGTCTGGTGGACCAGTTCAGTGTCCACCAGGTTTGGGGCCATCATCAGCAGGTCCGCCATGATTTTGTCCCTGGCTTGCGGCGTAGTCTCTTCGTCGAATCCAACTTCCTCCTCGGTTGTGCCTGCCCAGATCAGTCCGTCGGGTTTGGAGGACACGTAACTCCCGCCAAAGAAGATGGACGACTTGACCTGATGGGTGGGGTGTCTGAGCCGAAGGATTTGGCCCTTCAGCGGCGAAACCGGTAAGTCAACACCGCACCATGCCGACGCCTGCCCGGTCCAGGGGCCCATCGCCAGCACCACCGCCCCGGCATTGACCTGACCGTCATCTGTTAACACGCCCAGGCAGTGCTCGCCATCACTGACCAGGCCTCTGGCCCGGCGTAGCACCATGTCCACACCCAGCTTCTCTGCCGACTGGGCGGCCGCAAGAGTGTAACGGTACGGCTCCACCGAACCCGATTTATCGACGTAAACACCTCCCACACAGGCGGGGTTGGCCTGGGGCTCTACCTCGACGATTTCTTTGGAGTCGAGCCACCGCGGTCGAAGTTCCTTTATGTCCTTCTGCCAATTTAATGCTTCCTTAAAGACAGTCGCGTCGTCTTCTGAGAGAGCCAATTTGATGCGGCCACCCAGTTGAAACTGGGGGTCTACGCCCGAGACCTCCTGCAACTCGGCGGCCAGGGATATATGGCGCTGGTGAGACCAGACCGTAAACTCCAATAGCGGGTCGGGGATTCCAGCGCCTTCCAGCGCCCCCATTTCGCCAAAGGCAAACCCGGAGGCGTGACTCGCGACCGAGTCTGCTTCCAGAATCGTTACGCTCGCGCCGCTCTTTGCGAGAAGGTAGGCGGTCTGGCAACCGATGATGCCGCCCCCAATTACTACCACGTCACGCGCTCCGCTAGTCACGACGGTCTCCTCCTTAGGCCAGGAATGGTCTCTATTCCGCTCACCGGGCCGGCCTAACCTCAATCCCCAAGTCCAACGCGGCCCAACCTCTGTCGGCAGTCAAGACACCGTAGCCCAATTGAAGACCCAGGGCAATACAGGCGCGGTCTCCAAGAGACAGACCGGCGGAGCGGGTCAGGGGCCGCAGCATTCCCGCCAAGTATGCCTGGTCAATTCCGAAGGGTATAACCGTCAATTTCAATTCACGCAATAACGCGAATATCTCGCTTTCCGGTGTCCCGCCGTCCGCCAGCTTCGCTATTACTTCGGAAAGGTTGACGGAGCTTATCACCGCGCCTGGCAGCGCTTCCAAGACCACATCCGCGCCCGTCTCAAAATACACTACCGCTAACACTGCCGAGGCATCCAGTACAACGCTCATTCTCGGGCCGCCTCCTCCCGGCGTTCCCGGATTAGCTCTTCCGACAGCATACGGCCCTCTGGGATGTACCGGCGCACTATCTCCTGCGCTCTCTTGACAGCCTGTTGGTAGGAATATAGCTTCAGTTCCCGTCCATCCAGGGTGATGGTTATTTCGTCGCCGTCCTTAACCCCCATCGCATCGAGGAAATGCGCCGGTATGGTAACTACGCCGCCTTCGCCTATCTTTACGGTTATCCTTTCCATTTCACCCCCTGGATAGCATAATACCAATATATTACCAAATCCCATTGACCCTCCATACAAGCGTAGGACGCCCGCCATTTTCCTGCTGCTTTGTAGGGTGTACAATCGCCATTGGCCAGCGCCACCAACCAACCCTTCCGCACCGGAGATGCTCACCCATGAAAATGTGCTTCTTCCACCTTATGCCCTACGGTTACCTGCCCAACGACTTCGATAAGCAGTATCACAGCGTTTGGGTGGACGCGCCCAACAGCCTGTTCGACCCCAAGAAAGGGACCCAACTCTACAACGATTACCTGGACGAGCTTGAGTTCGCCGAGGAGATGGGGTTCGACGGCCTGTGCGTCAACGAGCACCACTACAACGCCTACGGTCTCATGCCTTCTCCTAACCTGATGGCTTCTGCTATGACCCGGCGCACCTCCAAGGCCGCGATTATCGTGCTGGGCAACAGCCTCGCCCTATACAACCCTCCGGTCAGGGTGGCGGAGGAGTTCGCCATGCTCGATGTCCTCAGCGGCGGCAGGTTCGTCGCCGGTTTTCCCCTCGGCACGTCCCAGGACACGGTGTTCGGCTACGGCGAGGTTCCGGTAACCCTGCGGGAGAAATACAACGAGGCCCACGACCTGGTGATCAAGGCGTGGACGGAACGCGAGCCTTTCGCCTTCAACGGCAAGTACACCCAGCTACGCTACGTCAACATTTGGCCCCGTCCCTACCAGGAACCCCACCCTCCCATTTGGGTGCCCGGAAGCGGCAGCCTGGAAACCTGGGACTGGACAATCGAGCACGACTACGTCTACTGCTACCTGAGCTACAGCGGCTACAAAGTGGGTAAGACGGTGCTGGACGGCTTCTGGGAAGAAGTGGATAAACAGGGCAAGGAGTTCAATCCCTATCATGCCGGGTTCCTCCAGCTAGTTGCGGTCTCGGAAACCGACAGCCAGGTTGACGAGTACAAGGACTACATCGAATACTTCTTCAAGAAGTGCCTCCACGTCCCCGGCGGGTTCGCCAACGCTCCCGGTTACCGCACCATCCGCAGCATAAACTCCGGGGTCAGCACCCAGATCGTAGAGTCCCGGCGCGAACAGTCCACCGACTTCAACTGGATGGACTATGTAAAGGCCGGCAACGTCATCGTGGGCAGCCCTGAGTCGGTCCGGGAAGAGCTGGCGCAGGCGATCAAGGAGCTTCGCGTAGGCAACCTGATGCTGCTCCTCCACTTCGGCGACATGCCCAAGGACATCACAATGAAGAACACCGAACTGTTCGCCAAAGAAGTAATGCCTTACGTGCGGGATATCTGGTCCGAATACGAGACCCGCTGGTGGCCACAGACTATGGAGGCTTAAGGTACAACGATGCCGCCGGAAACACTCAACATATCCATGCAAAACGGGATGTTCCAGGCCGAAGTGCTTCGCGCCGGCCAGGGAGAGCCGTTGATGTACCTCCACGGGGCCGTCGGACACAAGGGATGGGCGCCCTTTCTGGACCGGTTGGCGGAGCAATTCACCGTTTATGCCCCCTACATTCCCGGTTACTCCAACTCAACCGGACTGGAACACCTGGAAGACGTCCTTGACCTGACCCTCTATCACCTGGAATTGATGGACGCTTTGGAGCTAGGCTCCGCGCATCTGGCCGGTCATTTCCTGGGAGGGATGATCGCGGCGGAGATGGCCGCCTTATCGCCCAACTATGTAGACCGGTTGGTGCTGGTGGCTCCGGCGGGACTGTGGCGCGACGATGCTCCCGTGGCCGATTTTCTGGCAATGAATTCCGCCGAGCTGCAGGACTGCCTTTGGGCCGGAGGGTCAGGCGGCGGAGGCTTATCCGCTGCGGACCTGGCGGCGGGGGAGCGGGCAAGGGAGCTACTGTCTCCCGAACGTGTGCAGGACTTGACCTCGGCTGGGAAGTTCCTGTGGCCCATACCTGACCGCGGTTTTAAGCGCCGTGCCTACCGGATCAAGGCCCCGGCGCTAATCGTATGGGGACAAGATGACAGGCTCGTGGCTTCTGTGTACGCCGACGACTTCGCCCGGCTGATCGCCGGTTCCAGGGTAGAGATATTCCCCGACGCCGGACACCTGATCATGTTGGAGCAGTCCGACGCCCTGGCCGGGACCATCGGCCAGTTCCTGAAAACCTAGCCGGGGCTTGGCCTCCGCGCCGCGTTAGCAGGAAAGCGTTGAGGGTACCCTGTCTAATCATCGTCATCGTGGTGACCCTGGTTTTCTTGCTATTCTTCGTCACGTGCCGCTTGGTGGGAATGCCGGTGTCCCAGGAGAAGCCTGAGCCTCACGCCGATGCTTCCACTGCGTGCTTGAGATGCGATACTTCCAGGACCCGGCCCCCGCCGTCCAGAAGTATCGATATCAGGTCAATCCGCCAGTCTTCTTGAGTAACTCCCATTTCAGTCATATAGTGTTGCGCGGTCGCTGCCAAGCGCCCCGCTTTAGCAACAGTAACGGACTCCTGGGGAGTCCCGAACCGTGTGCCGCGCCGGGTGCGGACCTCGACAAAGACCAATTCGGCCCCCTCTTTCGCCACGATGTCCACTTCCCCCCACCTGCTGCGGTACTTGGTCTCTAGGACACTATAGCCCTGGTTCGTCAGGAATCGGTGGGCGACCCCTTCTCCCCAGTTGCCAAGCCTCAGATTGGGACTAGCCACGCGGCGTTTTCCCGGATACTTTGCTGGCCGTGCGTATCGGGCTGAAGGAACGCCGGTGGATCGGGCAAGGCCCACGGTCTCGTAGTTGGGCCAGGTGTTGTGCCGTCCCATATCCTTTGTTGCGGTCGAAGAAATAGCCGGGGTAGAGATCGTGGGCTTCCTGCATCAGGCGGTCCCGGGTCACCTTGGCGACGTTTGACGCTGCGGCAATGGACAAGCTAAGCCCGTCGCCGCCCACCAAGGCGCTGAAAGGAATGTGGCATTCCCGAATGGGCACATAATCCAATAGCAGGTAGGAGGGGTCGAGGGAGAGACGTGCCACGGCGTCGAGCATCGCCTTAATGCAAGCAGGGCCGATTCCGGTCCGGTCGATCTCATCAGGTCCGACCTGAGCGACGCCGATGGCCAGAGCGTGAGTCTCCACCAACTCGACGACGTGGGCCCGCTGTCGCGGGGACAACTTTTTGCTGTCGTCCAGATATGAAAGCCACGGTTCGGAGCCAGTCAGGTCCGGAGAGAGGACAACCGCGGCGGCCACTGTGGGCCCGGCGAGAGGTCCGCGACCCACCTCATCAACCCCTGCGACCAGTCGAAACCCTTGCCGGTGAAGTCCCTGTTCCAACGAAAAGTCCGGCATCCCCACCCCACCTCCGGAGCCCCAATCAAAGTTTTGGCAGCGTGTCCCGGGCTTAAGCTCCTGCCAACGCCCTATTATCGGCCGGGGTCGCCTCCATCGGCATGTTCTCGATGATGCCTCCCCCAACAAGCACGTCGCCCTGATAGAAGACAGCGGCTTGTCCGGGGGTCAACGCGCGTTGGGGCTCACGAAAGCGGACCAGCGCCTCATCACCCTGGGGGTAGAGCACAGCCTGGGCCTCCCTGGACTTGTAGCGAATCTTGACATTGACTTCCACTGGCCCAACCGGGGTTACACCCGATGTGTAATTCACTCTGGACGCTCTTAGCTGGTGGCGGTTAAGTGCCGATTCGGGGCCAACAACCACGCGGTGACTCTCGGCATCCACGGTCAGTACGTATTGAGGCTCACCCACCTGAATGCCCAGGCCACGGCGCTGGCCCACGGTGAAGAACTCGATCCCCTTATGCTGGCCCAAGACATGGCCGTCTTGGTCCACGATATCTCCCGGGGTTGGGGTGATGTGCTGCTCCAAGTATGCCTTGTAGTCGCCCAGTGGGATAAAGCAAATATCCTGGCTGTCTGGCTTTTCCGCGTTGGGGAAGCCGGCTTCCAGTGCCAACCGGCGTATTTCGCCCTTGGTATATCCGCCAACGGGCATCAGGGTGTGGTCCATCTCTGCCTGGCCCATCCCGAAGAGGACGTAGGACTGGTCCTTGTCAGCGTCGATGCCCTTCTTGAGCAGCCAGCCATCGTCTCCCGGAACAATCTGGGCGTAGTGGCCCGTTGCGACCCATTCGGCGTCCAACGCCCGTGCCCGGTTCACCAGAAAGTTGAACTTTATCTTGTCGTTGCAGGCGATGCATGGATGGGGGGTGCGGCCCCTCTGGTACTCGGCGCAGAAGTAGTCGATAACGTGGGCCTGGAACTCCCGCTGCACGTTCAGCACGTAATGAGAAATGCCAAGCCTGCGGCAGACCGCGCGGGCGTCTTCCACATCGTCAACCGTGCAGCAGCCCTGATAGTTGGCGGGCAAGTCGGCCTGATCGAGGCTATATAACTTCATGGTTACGCCGACCACATCGAAGCCCGGGCGCTGCAATAGCAAAGCCGCCACCGACGAGTCGACGCCGCCGCTCATAGCCACAACAACCTTTTCCGCCATCGTTAGGCCCCCTTTATATAAACAGCCTAGCACAGCGGCGAGTTTGGACACAACCGGCTTGTCGCGGTTGAGAAAATTGCGAAACTACCCAGCTGAGCTTGCGACTGCTAATTGTGGACGAATACCGTTAAAGTATTTGCCGAATCCCCCCACCCTAAATGGCCGACGAATCCTGTTCACGCTATTATTCTTCTAGCCCTTCGGCAACTAAAGAGTTTCGCAATTTTCTCTCGCGGTTAGGATAGACTATCATCCACGCCTAATGAGGTCGCCGTGAGAACGAGCGACGGGGTCGCAACGATAATATAAGGTATTGCAACAGGTGCGGCAACCTCCTGCAACCCGGTGAAGAGTTCTGTCGCCGCTGCGGTGCCCTCACTCCCCGTTCTTCGGTGGAATTCATAGGCTTCTGGACTCGCGCGGTGGCATACGTGATCGACCAAATCGTCCTATATGGCCTGTTCATCCTCCTCTGCCTCCTCGTGATTGGCACGGGATTGTTCGAGCCACACTCATTGTTTTCTGACCCATTGTCTGCTATTTATTTCGCCTTCTGCATACTTATCGCATTTTATTGCACATATCATGTCGTGTTCACGGACCTGCTGGGCCAAACTTTGGGGAAAATGGCCTTGGGGGTCCGCGTGGTAAACGATCAAGGGAGGCCACCGGGGATACCGAGGGCGATTATGCGGGAGGTTATCGGGAAACTTCTTTCTGGCATCCTTTACATCGGATTTATCTGGGTAGCCTTTGACCGCGAGAAGCGGGGATGGCACGACCACATTGCCGGTACTTATGTGGTCAGGGCTCGACGCTGACCTGAGTCTTGTCCAATATGGTGGCTGCACTCGTCAGCGGAATGGAACGCGAATAGGTAGTAAAGACCTTGCCGGGCGTCACTCTTATGTATATCCTATCGAAATCCGGCGGCCCTGCGTCGATTCGGATATTCCGCTCCCTAAGCGCCCGCAGCAACTCGCCGGTCTCTTCCAATGCTTCCAAATGCACCTCTATCGCCTCTCCCAGATTCTCCAACGCTTCCTCCATCGTGTCGCCGCATCTCGCCGAACCCAACTCGCGGCAGTAGGATGCAAACTGGTCTCCTTCCTTTTCCACGTAACCGGTCAAAAGGACATGCCCGTAGATTGTTTCCTCCCCGGCCATCGGTCCGCTCCTTAATTCCAGGCTGCATTGCCCGCATCCAGCATAACACGGCGCTAGGGTTGTTTCGCCAGGATCAGGATTTACGGGATTAAAGGATTCGCAGGATTGGGAACGGAACATCCTGAAAATCTATCAATCCCGTAAATCCTGATTCTGACAATTATCTTCCCCAAGTGGCTACCGCAACCGTCAAGCGTTAAACTAGCAATAAATTCTTGCCCATTGGAACAGGAGAAGCCATATGCCGACTACTTTCGGATGCTCTCTACCAAGCCGAGGGCCTATGTCGAGTCCCGAGGGACTGCGCAGCCTGGCCCAAAGCGCGGAACGGACCGGGTTCGATTCGGTGTGGGTAAGCGACCACATCATCCTGCCGCGACAGGTAGAGTCCTTCTACCCCTACGCTCCCGACGGTGTGGCCACCTTCCGGCCCGACGAGCCCTACTACGAGCCGCTGGCGGCCCTCAACTTCCTGGCCGGCTGCACGGAGCGGGTCAGGTTGGGTACCCATGTCCTCATTCTCCCCTACCGCAACCCTGTGCTCACCGCCAAGATTCTCTCGACCCTTGACGTTCTCTCCGGCGGCCGCGTGATTCTGGGCGCCGGTGTGGGTTGGATGGAGGAGGAATTCCAGGCATTGGGGCTGGACACGTACCATGAGCGTGGCGCAGTCACCGACGAATACATCCAGCTCTACAAAGAGCTCTGGACCAAGGACCATCCGGAGTTCGATGGCAAGTACTACCAGCTTTCCGGCGCTGGTTTCCAACCCAAGCCGGTGCAAAAGCCCCACATCCCTATCTGGATCGGCGGACACACCGGACCGGCCATCCGGCGGGCCGCCAAATACGGCGATGGATGGATGCCCATTGGATTGCGGCCCCCTGCGGTCTTGGAGCCCGAGGAGTACGCCAGTCTCGCGGCGCGCCTGAGAAGGCAGACGGTAAGGGCCGGACGGGAAGAAGACGCGGTCTCCCTGTGTTTCAGCACCAACATCGCCTTCGATGATGCCGCGGGCTCTTCACGCCGCATGATGACCGGAGTCCCCGAGCAGATCGCCGCCGACCTTCGCCAATACCAGGACCTTGGCGTGCGGGACTTTATCCTCAGTATCCCCGGTGATAGCGCTTCAGAGATGCAAGAGAACATGGAGCGTTTTTCCACTCAGGTGAAACCCCTTATTCCCCAGGAGTGAGGTGACGTAATGACAGTAAGGACCGATCTCAGGGCCAAGTTAAACTCGGGTCAGCCCATAGTCGCGCCGGGTGCATACGACCCGATTTCAGCGCGGCTGATTGAATCGTTGGGCTTCGAGACCATCTATACCGGCGGCTATATGAGCGGCGCCCATCTTGCGGTCACCGAGCCGTTGATGACCATGACCGAGCAGATATCGGTGGCCGAGAAAGTGGTCCGTTCCGTTCCGCTGCCGGTCATCTGCGACGCCGACGCGGGCTACGGGGAGCCGGTGCATGCCATGCACACCGTCCGCTCCTTCGAGGCGGCCGGTATCGCCGCCATCCACATCGAGGACCAGTTCTTCCCCAAGCGGGCTTCCTACCACGCGGGCCTGGAACACGTCATACCAATGGACGAGTTCCTGGAAAAGATACGGTACGCGCTGCAAGCCCGCACCGACCCCGACTTCCTCATCATAGGACGCACGGACGCCTTTACCGCCGTGGAAGGGGACATGGACGAGGCCATCCGCCGGGGCAACGCCCTCCGAGACCTGGGAGTGGACGTGGTGATGCCGCGCGGAGTCCGCAGCCGCGAAGACCTGGACACCTTCCGAAAAGGCGTCGCCGATGTGCCCCTGGTCGTGATCGCAGGCGCAGACGACATCACGACCCAGGAATACGCAGACTTGGGCTACCAGATGATGATTTACGCCACCTCGCCGATTATCGCGGCGGTGGACGGGTTCCGGCGCGTCTACTCCAGCCTGCGGGACACGGGGCACATAGGCATAAACGCCCAACAGGTGGCGGAGATGCGCGCCGAAGTGGAGGCTTTAATCAGCCTCCCCGAATATCAGGAAGTGGAGGCGCAGACCACCGAGCGTGACTTCCAGGGCCGGGCGGGGCATTAGGCGGGACCCCTAGAGCCCGGCCATATCGTCATTGAGCCGGAATCCAGGAGCGGCCTCGCCGGAAGCTCGACAAGTACGCGCAACTTTTGGGTTCCGGCATTCGCCGGTACGAATGTCTTGGTTGTGGGCCGCATGGGCAACCGGAAACCAGAGCCGCGTTCCCTCTCTGTGCCCAGCCGCCTACCGCCTTCGCCGGAACAAACGCCACACCTGTGTGGTAAAGCCTGGGAGCAAGTCGCCGCCATCGAGGTCGTCGTCCTCACCCAGAGTTTCCGGGGAAGTATTCGGGCGGTATCTCGTGACCGTAGTGGTTTCCGGGTCGGCTACCCATACCTCCCGGGAGCCATAACTTAGCCACATCGCGGCTTTGGCCGCCATTTCCGGGTTGGAATTGCCGGGGGACTTCACTTCGACGGCCAGGTCGGGCGCGAGTTCGGGGTAGCCCTGCGTTCCTTCGGGGATACGGCCCGGCGCGATCCAGGCTACGTCGGGGGCGCGAACGGTATCGGGGTCGTATTCCAGCCGGTAACCGGGCTCGCCGGCGCGGACGCCGCCAAAGTCGTTGACTATCGTATAGCCGGTTAGAGCATAGCTAATCATAGTGACGGCCGTGCGGTGCTGGTCTCCAGTGGGCATTTTCGCAACCAACACTCCCCGGATGAGTTCGTACCGGTTACCGTCTTTGGGCATCCGCAGCAATTCGCCGGCGGTGAGCAGTTTCAGCTTGTTAGTCATCTGGCGTAGCGCCTCGTTCGTATTCTTGCCTGGAATCTCCGGGCTACCGCCGCCGGAACAATCGCCAGACGGGGGTCGAGAAGCCGGGGAGTAAATCGCCGCCGTCCAGGATGTCGTCCTCGCCGAGGGTTACGGGCGGTTCGCCCGGGCGGTGTCTGGTGACGGTTGTGGTTTCCGGGTTGGCTATCCATACTTCCCGCGAGCCGTAGCTGAGCCACATCGCGGCTTTGGCGGCCATTTCGGGGTTGGAGTTGCCGGGGGACTTGACCTCTACGGCCAGGTCGGGGGCGAGTTCGGGATAGCCCGGCAGTCCCTCCGGGCTGTGGCCCGGAGCAAGCCAGGCCACGTCGGGAGCGCGAACCGTGTCCGGGTCGCGGTCCAAGCGGAACCCGGGATCACCGGCGATGACCTCGCCATAGTCGTTGACGAGGGAATAACTTTCAAGGGCATGGCCTATTATGACCACCACTCTGCCGTGAGGTTTTCCAAGGGGCATTTTCTTCACCAGAGTTCCGCGGATAAGCTCGTAACGGTTGCCGTCCCTAGGCATCAGGAGCAGTTCTTCCGCGGTAATCAGGCCGCTTACGGTTGTCATTTTGCTTGCACCTGTAAGTAGGTCTTGTCGTGGGACAGGGGCGACGGGTTAGGAGCCTAGCCCCCCGTCGGCACACCCTCGGCCTCGGTCACCCCGTACTTCCGCTCAAGCTCGTAGATTTCGTCCAGACCCAGGAGCGCGGCAACGTCCCAACGGGTACCATAGCGGGCGGGGTTGACAGCGCCGGTGGCCTTGAGTTCCTCGAAAGACTCCTTCAACTGCTGGTAGATCAGCCAAATGGTGCTGCCGCAGATCATCAGCTTGTAACCCAGGGCGTCCATGTCTTTGGTGTTCATCAGATCGCCGTTGTACATCCGGGGCAGGTCTTTCATGTCCCTGGCATAGTTCTGGATGTCCGCCTCGCTCTTGATCCCGTCCACGAACACCATATCCGCCCCGGCTTCAACGTAGGCGTTGCACCGTCTGATGGTGTCCTCCCAACCGGTGACCGCGTACGCGTCGCAGCGGGCAATGATAACGAACTCGGAATCGGTGCGGGCGTCCAGAGCGGCTTTGATCTTTTGCACGTGCTCTTCGATGGGAATCACTTGCTTGCCCTCGAAAAAGCCGCACTTCTTGGGGAATACCTGGTCTTCCAGATGAATAGCAGCCACGCCCACCGACTCATACTCGCGCACCGTGCGCTGCACGTTAAGGGGGTTGCCGTACCCTGTATCTGCGTCGCAAATCACCGGGATGTCCACCGCATTGGCGATATACTTGGCATTGGCCACCATCTCGGTCATGGTCAGCAGCCCAACGTCGGGAAAGCCCCGCTCGGCGGCGGTCCCCGCTCCGGTCATGTAAACGGCTTGAAAACCGGCCGACTCGGCTATCTTCGCGTGCAGGGCGTTGAGTACGAATGGGGCGACAGTCATTTCCCCGGAGTTGAGCATCTGCCGAAGTTTGGTGGTAGATTTCATACTAAGCTCCTTAAGGGTTGGCTAAGGCTACGCCGAGAGAGGGTAGGTAAATAGCTGCTTCCAGCTAACGTCGTTGGCCCAGCGGCCATTGCTCCAGTCGTCTCCCGCGGCCTCCGAGGAGTAACGAAGCACCATGAGCCTCCAGGCGAGGGGAGCATCGGCAATCCCGTGGGCGGCTGATGTAGCGTAGTAGGCCGCATCCTCCAGGATCGCCGGGGGCAGGCCGCCATATTCCACCAGGGCGATACTGGGCCGGAAGGAGTGCTCTGGAACGTTGGCGCCAGAAGTGCGTTGCACCGCGGCCACCGCTTCCAGATGCAGGCCGGAAAGGTGGTCTCCGGGGTCGGCTATGTCCATGATTACGCTGCCGGTCACCCGGTCGCTGAATATCCCGGCCCGGGTGAAGGAAGCCGCAGAAAGTGGGGCCTGGAGCTTGGCGGCCACCCGGGCGATCTCCGCGTCCAACACGTCGAGACTGGTCTCCGGGCACTCGAAGTAGGGGACCAACTGCATCCGGAGCATGTGCATCTCGGCGGCCCAGCAACCGAATTGCCCGCACACGAACTGGCGCAGATGGTACACGTCGGACGTGAACCCCGGGTCGAACAATAACTCAACGCCGTATCTAATCGACAACAGCCACTCCTCCGAAAACTTCCCGGCGGACAAGCGGGACTAGATCAAGCTGTAACCGCTTCCAGGGCGGTCCGGGTCCACGCCGGTGCCCTTGGCCTCGGTAATCCACCCGAACTCTTTGAGTATTTGTTGACTGTAGCAGACCCGTCCGGTCACCTTGTCCAGGGGTTCAGAGGCCAACAGAAGCGCTGCCTTGGCCATGAGTTCAGGGTGCTCGCCCCTGGGATCGTCGATGCCGGTGACCAGGTTGTGGTACACGGTCCCCGGAGTGGGTACCACCTGGGAGGGTCCAAGGGCGGTCACCGAGACTCCGTCGGCGTATACCTCTTGGGCCAGACCCTGCGTAAACCGCTCGAGGGCGGCTTTCTCCGCGCCGTAACAGGTGCCTCCCCGGTTGGGGCCGGCGTCGGGGTATGGACCTCTCCCTGGACCGATGGCCGAGCCGGAGGATATGTTTATGATGCTGCCGGTCTTCCTGGGGACCATATCGCTCAGGACCAGTTGGCTTAGCATAAATGGCGCCTGGAAGTTGACCAGCCAGGACCGCATCCACCGGTTGATGGGGAAGTCCTTGGTTGGGATGTAATAGGTAAGGGCTGCATTGTTGACCAGGATGTCCACCGGGCCGTAGATGCTCCGGGTCTCTTCCACCAACCGCTCGCAGTCTTCGGGCAAGGAGATGTTGACGGCGACGGGAGTCGCCTCACCGCCGGATTCGCGAATGACATTCACGGTCTTTTCCAGGGAGCCCTCCAGCGGGTGGTCCCCCTCGCGCAGTGTGCGGGCCGCGCAGATAACCTTCGCCCCCTCGGCTGCGAACAATCTTGCGATCTCGCTGCCGATGCCGCGGCTCGCTCCGGTGACAATCGCCGCTCGCCCGTCTAGCTTGCCCATTACCATCTCCTTGAGTCAGTCTCGTCCTTGAGATGCTAGTTTACCGTGTTTTGCTTCCCTGCTCTATAGCCGCGCCGGTGGGCGAAGCCCGGCAATCGGCAGTTTGGGCTACGGGCCGGTGACGGCGTAGAGCTTGCCGTCGTGGGACGGAACATACATGACTCCACCTGCAACTATTGGCGTGCCGGTGACACTGCCTCCGGTCTTGAACTCCCACAGCGATTCACCGGTTGCGGCATCCAGGGCCAGCACGCGGCCATCCTCGGTCCCCGCCAACATCGTGTTGCCCGCCACGGTTAGTCCCGAGCTGATCTCCGCCTCCACCTCGGTGGCCCACCGTACATTTCCGGTAAGCGCGTCTATAGCCGTGGCCATTCCTTCGACACTGAACGCGTAAATGGTGTCGGGGCCGACCACTGGGGCGTGTCGCATCTCCTCTCCCATCGAGTGGGTCCACACAGTTCCCCTCTGCCCAGGCAGCGGCGCGAGGCCCCAGATGTACAGGTTGACTCTTACGAACCTGATTGCTCTTTCAAATGGATAGGTTTTGAAGTTGCGGCCGACCGTCCAAATCGTACCGTCCTGGGTGCCGAAATGCACCAGGTCACCCTGAATGACTGGCCCTCCCGCCAGCTTTCTCGTTCCAGCTACATCGTAGATGAACTTCCGGCGGGCCGTTCTTGTTTCGACCAATTCTACTCTGGTCGCCCTGGACGCGATGGCCAGTAGGTCACCGTCATAGGACGCAGGGGCGTTCACCCAATCATGTGACGAGAACTTCCAGTGCTTCTCGCCGGTTACGACGTCCAGGCCATGCAAGTCCATGTCGGTTGCGCCGATATACACCCGGCCGCCGGCAACAACCGGTGAGGAGAATAGGGGTTCGCCGAGGCCGGTGTCCCAGCGGACGTTGCCGCTGGCCCGGTCGAGGGCCACAACGTTCCCGGAACGGAGTGCCGTGATTACCAGGTCTCCGGTGACGGCGGGAGTCGAGCTCGAGGGAAACGGGCTCCGATATTCCCATTGGAGCCGGCCTGTGTCCCGGTCGAGCGAAAGGGTTCGGCCTCCTTCGGTTGCCAAAAACACTTGCCGTCCCGCAACAGACACGGTAGAAGTCAGCGGCTCCCCGGCATCGAACCTCCACAACACTTCCTGAGCAATCGGAGCCTGCATGGGTGTGTATCCCGCGCTGTTTGCAGTGCGCCGGACTTGGGCCCAATTCCCCGTTTCTGTGTCGGCGCTAATGTCAGACTGCGGGCTTGGTGGCGGAAACACTAGGACTACTAGGTCGAACATCACCTCGACCCGCCAGACCAGGAAGCATACGACTATGGCAACGGCAGTGAGAAGATACCTTCTGCGCCAGAAACGGACTCGGACGCGGGCTGCCTGGCGTTCGGCCTCGTTGCGGGGGATGGGGGTAGTCTCGGTGAGGAATGCCCAACAGACGTTACACCGGGTGGCTTCAGCCGAAGGGTTGATGTGTTCGCAGACAGGGCAAAGGCGGACCAAGTCCAAGGGGAATCCTCGCCAACAATGGCATCCAATTGAGCAATGGCGAGTGTAGACGTCCGCCATAATCGCGTCAATCCCCGGTGGCCGGTAGCCGGTAGCCGGTAGCCGGTAGCCAATTGTTGGTTTCTAATAACCACCAACCACTAACCACTGGCCCCCGCCCACTCGTATGCTGGTACAATGGCGCGGGTTCTGCGCCTAGGGATTTCGAATGAGGCTTGCCGGGAACATTCTCGATTGGTACCCCAGGCTGCCGTTTTTCTACGGCTGGTTGGTGCTGGGAACAGGTGCGTTGGGGGCGTTTGTCGCCACGACGGTGGCCGGCGTCGTCTTCGGCGGGATTCAGGGGTTCATCTTCGAGGACACCGGCTGGACCCGCAGCACCATCGGCCTTGCAGCTTCCCTCGGAGTGTGGGCGTCGGGTCTGATGGGTCCCATCGTCGGCAGAATGGCAGACCGTTACAACGCCCGCTGGCTGATGTCCGCCGGAGCAATCGTGCTCAGCGCTTGTCTCCTATCCCTTGGCATGTTCCGTTCGGTAGCGGTGTTCTACATAGCATCTATCGTGGGGCGGGCCGTTAGCCAACCCCTTTTCATAGGGGTCGTACCCCGCACGCTGGCCGTGAATTTCTTCCAGCGGCGCAGATACGTCGCGTTGGCCTTGATCGGCATGTTCCGCCCTGTCAGCGGGGCCATCATCATTCAGTTGACGTCTTTAATCGCCGCGGCTACCGACTGGCGAACTGCATTCAGGTATTTTGGAATCTTCAGCTTTGCCCTGGCCGTGCCCATGCTCCTGTTCATCCGGCGGCGGCCCGAAGACATCGGACTTCTTCCCGACGGGGCCAGGCCGGTGAGCATCGGTGAGCCGGGTAGCCGCGCGGCCGCTCCGGGCTCGGCCGTGGTTGTTCAAGAGGCGGAATGGACGGCGCGGGAGGTCTTCCACTCACGCACCTATTGGCTGATCGCCGCCGCCATATTCATCGTCACCGCTTCCGGGTCCGGTGTGGGATTCAGCATGGTCCCATACCTGCACGAGGAGGCCGGGCTATCCATGGCCCAGGCGGTGGGCGTGTTGAGTCTCAGCACCTTCTTGGCGTTGACCACCATCGTCTGGGGATACATAGCCGGCAGACTAACGCCTAGATGGTGCATGGTAGGCACGTTGCTGGCTGCCGCTTCGTTGGTCTTATTCCTGTTTTGGGTCGATTCCGTACTCACAGCCTACATATTCGGGCTGTTCTGGGGACTACTCACCAGCTCCCATGAGGCTCTGGTCTCGATGCTCCTGGCCGACTACTATGGACGCTCCGTCTATGGGACCCTATCGGGCGCCTTGCGGCCCCTGGAGGCTGGTGGACTGGGTATGGGACAATTCCTCGGGCCGCTGGTCTACGACCTGACGGGAAGTTACGATACTCTCTGGATAGCGTCCGCCTCATTGACTCTCCTGGCGTCTGGTCTTATCCTGCTGTCCGTCCGCCCCAGGCAGCCCTTAGTAGCTGGACAGGTGGCAAAGGTGAGTGAGGACTAACCGGGTTTCAACACCCATTGCAGGGTCACCGCTCCCGTGCGCGTCAACGGCGCGGTCATCTGGGTCAAATAGCCCAATCAACTCCCGCACATCGCCCATTTGGAAGCCGGATAGCACGTGGTAGTTCACCCCCGCACGTCCGCCCGTAGGCGCCGCGTTCCTGGCACAGCCGGTATGGGCTGGTACCTGTCCAGGGTCTTCCAATTCTTCGTCTAAACTGTGATTTCTTTGATTATGGGATGTTCATGATTGGAGGATCACGGTCATCCCGGAAATGCAAGAATCCCAAGCCGGACAATAACTCCAACAATCGAAAGGCCCTGGTACGTGTTCAGGGCCTTTTAATTCTCAGTAGCCGCTGGATAATCCGTTCACGGTGAATAATCCGGCAAGTCCTGACAAGCATATCAACCCCCTGAACTCAGGGGGTTTGGGGGATGAATCCCCCAACGGGTCCCGTTAACCCATTGGTTTTCTTGGACAATCCAAAGGCCCTGGTACGTGTTGGCGCCACATTGTCAGCCGGTGCCCGACATTGCTATCATGCCCCAAGAGGCAACAGGACACGGGAGGGCGGTCGAATGGCCACGGCTCAAGACGGCAGACGGGACTTCGTAAAGTATTCCTTCTTCAAGGTTGCGCCCGAATGGCGGCGGCTCTCTCCCGGAGAGCGGTCCCACAGCAAGCGTGAATTCTGCGAGGTCGTGGCTGAGTATTCCGACCGTATCACCATGGCCAGCTACAGCCTGGTCGGCACACGGGGAGACGTGGACTTTGCCCTCTGGAAAATATCTCACGACCTGGAGCCAATTAACGAGCTAATGGCCCGCATCAACCATACCGAGCTGGGGAAATACCTGGAGATTCCTCATTCCTACCTGGCTATGACCCGGCGTTCCCCCTACGTGGACACCCACAGTCACGAAGGTCAGGAAGGGGCATCCAGCACCATGCGCATCATCGGACGCAAATACCTGTTTCTTTATCCCTTCGTCAAGACCCACGATTGGTACCAGCTTCCCATGGAGGACCGGCAACGGTTGATGCGGGAGCATTTCACCATCGGGCACCGCTACCCCGACGTCAAAATAAGCACAGCATACTCATTCGGGATCGACGACCAGGAATTCGTGCTGGGCTTTGAAAGCGACGACCCGGGCAATTTCATAGACCTGGTCACGGATCTAAGGGAGTCGAAGGCGCGTCCATACACTGAGAAGGATACGCCTATCTTCACCTGCATTGGCAAACCGCTGGAGGGTTGCCTCGACGATCTGGGTTAACCGGGCCCCTGGCCAACAGAAAAAACCTTTGAAGGAGGTCCCTTCAAAGGTTTTTTCATGTTCGGCGGTTGGGATGTACTAGCGGGGAAAACTACTTGCGCTTGAGGTCCGCCGGGTCGTTGTTCTTAAAGTAATCGTAGTTAATCGCGATGTACTTTTCCCATTCCGGCGGGACTGCGTCCTCCGCGAATATGGCGGTCACGGGGCAGACCGGCTCGCAGGCGGCGCAATCAATGCACTCATCGGGGCTGATGTAGAACATGGGGTCCTCGTCGCGCGTGTAGATGCAGTCCACCGGGCAAACATCCACGCAAGCCGAATCTTTGAGGCCCACGCAAGGCTCAACAATAATGTAGGTCATTCTGGATCGCTCCTTCTGGAATTAGCGGTTGTAACCATGCGGCGCCGTTCGTAGACTCTCGCATCCGGCACTCAACCAGAAAATTATAGCATAGGCTCCGGGTTTGCGATACTTGACCCCAGGGCAGTAACTGTTCAGAGTTGGTGAGGCGAATTTGGCGAAGCCCGCCGCCGGGCTGAAAAGCACTGGCGGCCGGGGCGGAGTTGTGGCATAAGGGAACAATGGAAACAGGACTGGACCTGGCGAGCCGGGAAACCCCCGTATCCAGTACGGGGCAGGCTCTGCTGGCGGTTATCGCGGAACAGCAGGGGGTCATCACCGGGCAACAGGGCGCGATTGCCGAACTGCGCCAGCGGGTCGAAAGCTTGGAGGCCCGGCTGTCCGGCGGCGGGCTGGGGGCCAGGATGCCGGGGCATAAACCTGCCGCCAGGCGCAAGAAGCCGGCGGAGCAGGAGAAGAAGCCGCGAAAGAAGCGTCAGCACGGCTTCGCCCGGCCGCGGATGGAACCCGCCGGGCGGGTGGTCCACGCCCCGGAGTCTTGCCCCGAATGCCATACCACCCTGAGCGGGGGTTGGGTGCAGCGGACCCGGGAAGTCATAGACATTCCGGTAGTCCCGGCGGAAGTCACGGAGCACGTATTCATAGCCCGGACGTGTCCGCTGTGCCGGAAACGGCGGCTGCCCCGGGGCCCTCTGAAAGGTCTGGCTGTAGGCCGTCAACGCCTGGGGGTCAACCCCGTATCCAGTACGTGGCAGGCTCTGTCAAGCCTGATAGTGACCCTGCGGGAAGAGGCCCGGCTGCCCGTAAGGACCATCCAATGGTATCTGCGAACGTTCCACCAGTTGAAACTGAGCGTTGGGGCCGTCGTCCGGGCCGTCCACCAGGTTGCCCGGCAGGGAGGGCGGGAAGTGGACGGGTCGCTGGAGCGCATTCGTTCCAGCCCGGTGGTCCACGCCGATGAAACGGGTTGGCGGGAGAACGGGAAAAACGGCTACGTCTGGACCCCCGGTCGGGGCCGGGGGCAGGCTTTTCAGCACGCCCGCGGAGCGGTTCTTCCTGCGCCGGGGCCGGGGCGGGGAGGTGGTGGACGAGGTCCTGGGCGAGTCCTTCGAAGGGATTCTGGTGAGCGACTTCTACGTAGCCTACCACCACTACCCCGGACTCAAACAGAGATGTTGGGCCCACCCCGTATCTAGCACGGGGCAGGCTCTGCTGCGGGACATTCACGCGCTGAAGGCGCTGTACCCGGAAGACGCAGTACTGGCCCGGTGGGCTCATGGAGCGCAACGGCTCTACGCCAAGGCCAGGGAGTGGGCGGCGGCGGGGGGACGGCCCCCACCCCGGGGGCAACTGGCGCTGGAAGAGCGGTTGCTGGCGCTGTGCCGTCCTTTCCTGGAAGACCCGTTGGCAGTGCAAGCCAAGCTCTGCCGGCGGATTGAGCGGCACATCAAGAGCCTGCCCCGTACTTGATACGGGGAACTGTTCGTCTTCGTATCGCACCCGGAGGCTCCATCTGACAATAATGCCGCCGAACGCAGTCTCCGCCACCTGGTGATCAGCCGTAAAATCAGCGGCGGGACTCGCTCGGAACAGGGCAGCGATAGCAAAATGACTCTGGCATCCCTCTTCGGAACCTGGCGGGCCAAGGGCCTAAACCCCTTCCTGGAATGCCGACGGCTGCTCATTTCCCCTCAAGTCTGAACAGTTACTCGGGGCAAGCACTGGGTCCTTTTAGTTCTTGTCTGAACTGTGATTTTTGTTATTTAGAGGATTCCGCAGATTCTATCCGTCCGAAAAATCATGGCAATCTTGAGCATCACAAGAATCACAGTTCAGATGACAATCAAAAGACCCTGCTGATTCCCGGCACTCCCCTTGTCATGTAATGAGAACTTCTGTACTATAATATATGTCCGACCCGTAAGACCCCCATAAGGGGCCGGGCCAATTCAGGACAGCCACTGAGGCGCCGAAATGCTCAATGACCAAAAAAGCTAACAAGGCAACCCGCTCCCAGCCTCTCCGTCGCTCCCCGGAATCCGCCCCCGGCCGGCCCGCCGGTCCGGAAACGCCGGATTTGTCCGGAAATGACCGGGAAATCGAAATTCTCCGTCTCACTCCCCGCCAGCAGGCCCTATTGCCCGTCGTCGCCCTCTCCCCTTCCATTGCCCAGGCCGCCCGCGATACCGGCGTTTCCGAGAGGACCCTCCGCCGCTGGCTCGATGACCCCGCATTCCGGGAACAGCTCTCCCAACTCCACCAGGAGTCCTACGACCTCGCCCGGAGGCAACTCCAGGCGCTCGTGCCCCACTTGATCTCCGTCCTCGCCGCAGAGGCCATCGAAAACCCGGACCCCGTCGTCCGTATCCGCGCCGCCCACTACGCCATGAATTACGCCGTCAGGTTCTGCGAAATCGACAAGCTCACCGACGACGTCCGCGACCTCCGCGCTGCCCTGCTCGACGCCAAATAGACCGCCCCGCCGGCTCAGCCGTCATTCCCGCACCCAACCGCAATTCCCCGAAAAGCCTGCCCCCGGCTCGAACGGGGGCGGGAATCCAGGCTCCCGCACATCTCCCATTTCCAGACAGTTTCTCGAAGAGGTAAAGCAATGACTTTCTCCCATCTCAGGACTCAGGTGGACTCCCTCTGCCGAAAATATGCCGCCGAACTCGAGGTGTACCGCCTCCGGCCCTTGGCCCAGGACTTTTGCGATGACATGACCAACGCCGTAACCGGTTCCAGGCCCGGTCCCCATTTGTCCCTCCTGGAGTGGACCCAGGTATTGTTCAGGCGGATGACCGGCCGGGGCTTCCGCCCTCGGCGCCTCTTGGCTCTCCACGATTACTTGAAGCGTTGCCTCGAGGCCCGGGTCCTCCCCCAGGCCAACGATGTCCTGCGGAGCCTGCTCCCTAAAGCCGCGGAGCGCGGCCTGGTCCCCCGATCCCTCCAGCCCGTCCCCTTCTGAACCGTGAGACCCGGCCGCCCGGCCCATGTTCAACGGCCCTGCCACCGGCCCCCGGCTCATAGACTCCCGGCGCCGCCCGGTGGTATATTGGCTAAAAGGCGAATTCCGTAGCCATCTGCTAGCAAGTCGATAACCTCCCGGATTGTTGCAAGGAGCGCTCATGACCGCCTCGACTTCCTCCCGGATTCCCAGCGCGTATAACCCCGCAGCGGTGGAGCGCCGGGTTTACGATGACTGGCTGTCTAACGGTTATTTCACACCCGAGTTAACGCCTGACTCTCAGCCGTTCACCATCATCATGCCCCCTCCCAACGTTACCGGGGAGCTCCATCTGGGCCATGCCCTGACCGCCGCCCTGGAAGATATCCTCACCCGCTGGCACAGGATGCTAGGTGAACCCACCCTCTGGCTGCCGGGTAAGGACCACGCCGGGATCGCCACCCAGTGGGTTGTAGAACGGCTACTGGCGAGCGAAGGCACCAACAGGCATGAGATCGGCCGGGAAAAGTTCGTGGAGAGGGTCTGGGAATGGGTTTCGACTTACGGCAATACCATCGACGAACAACATAAGCGGCTTGGCGCGTCCTGCGACTGGTCCCGGCTCCGGTTTACCCTCGACCCCGGCCCCGTCGAGGCTGTCCGCACAACGTTCGTCAACCTATTCAACAAGGGGCTCATCTACCGTCACCAGCGCATAATCAACTGGTGCCCCCGGTGCGCCACCGCCCTGTCCGATCTCGAAGTCGAATACCAGGACCAGGACGGACGCCTCTTTTACATTCGTTACCCCTTGAGCGGCGATGTCGCCGGCGGAGACGCCTACATCACCGTGGCCACCACCAGGCCCGAGACGATGCTGGGAGACACGGCCGTTGCAGTCCATCCGGAGGACGGCCGTTACAAGCACCTGATAGGGAAAAACGTCACCCTTCCCATCATGGGCAGGACCATTCCCATCGTCGGCGATGAAGGGATAACCCCCGAATTCGGGAGCGGAGCCCTGAAGGTCACACCCGCCCACGACGCGATGGACTTCGAGGTTGGACTTCGCCACAACCTGGAATTCATCAACATCATTGGCTTCGACGGGAACATGACGGAGGAAGCGGGCAAATACCAGGGAGTCGAGCGTTTCCAGGCCCGGGAAGACGTGGCGGCGGAGTTGGAATCCCTGGGGTTGTTGGAACGGGTCGATCAATACAGCAATGCCGTCGGCACATGCCAGCGTTGCTCCACCGTTGTGGAACCCTTGATTAGCCTTCAATGGTTCGTCAACGTGGGTCACCACGACGAACCCGAGACTATCGCAGGCAAGGCCTATACCGCCGTGAGAGACGGGGAGATCAACATCGTCCCGGAACGGTTCACCCGTGTGTATCTCAACTGGCTTGAAAATATCCGCGACTGGTGTATCAGCCGCCAGCTATGGTGGGGGCACCGGATCCCGGTCTGGTATTGCGACATGTGCGGTGAGCAGACCACCGCGATGGAAGACCCCACTCATTGTGCGTCCTGCGGTTCAAGCCGGATACACCAGGACCCGGACGTGTTGGACACCTGGTTCAGCTCGGGTCTGTGGCCCCACTCCACCCTTGGTTGGCCCGCTGAGACCAGCGATCTGGAGTATTTCTACCCGACGGCGGTCATGGAAACCGGGTACGACATTCTGTTCTTCTGGGTGGCCCGGATGATCATGATGGGCCTGGAAAACACGGGGAATGTCCCCTTCCGCACGGTGTTCCTCCACGGCATGGTCCGGGACGGCGCGGGCGCCAAGATGAGCAAGACCAGGGGCAATGTGTTGGACCCCCTGGAACTCATCGACAAGTACGGCACCGATGCTCTCCGGTTCGCCCTGACCACCGGCACCGCGCCCGGCAACGACCTGCGCCTTACCGAGGCCAAGCTGGAATCGGCCCGCAACTTTGCCAACAAAGTCTGGAACGCGGCCCGGTTCGTTATGACCAGCGTCGACGGTCAGGCCGGGATGGGGTCATGGTCCGGCGGCTACCGTCCCGAGCACCGGGAAGACCGGTGGATTGTAGGGCGTCTCAACCGCACGATCGAAGGTGTGACCAAGTCCTTGGAGAGCTTCGAGCTGGGTGAGGCCCAGCAGCAGCTTTACGATTTTATCTGGAACGACTTTTGCGACTGGTACATCGAGATGGCCAAACTCCGGGTCCGCTCCGGTTCGTCGCCATCGCCGCTGCCAACTCTGGCCCACGTGCTTGAGCGCACCCTTAGACTGCTACATCCCTTCATGCCATTCATCACTGAAGAGATATGGCAAAATCTGGTGCGGCTCTTGCCGACAGAAGGCAGCCTCTCCCCGTCGATCATGGTCTCTTCGTACCCAACGGCTACCGAGGGTTACGAGGACAGTCAGGCTGAAGAAGAGATTTCCCTGGTCATGCAGACCGTGAGAGCGGTCCGAAACACCCGAGCCCAGCTACGAATTCCCGCTGGACAATACCTCGAAGCCGTGGTTGAGGCGGACGGATTCCAGGACGCCATCGAAGAGGAAGCGGAGGTCATCCGCAGCCTCACCCGGATCGAGTCCTTGAGCGTCGTCTCCGCCGCGGATGCCGGTGGCGGCCAACCGAAAGGGATCACCCTGGTCGTCAATCCCCTGGTGGTCCGGTTGCCGTTGGAAGGCGTGGTTGACCTGCCAACCGAGACGGAGCGGCTTAGGAAGGAACTCGAGGACTGCCAGCGCAATCTGGACCGGGTTTCAGCGTTGGTGTCCAAACCCGAGTTCCTCGCCAAGGCCCGCCCGGACGTCGTAGAGACCGAGCAAGAAAGGTTGAAGTCGCTGCAAGAACGCAGCCAGCGGCTGGGCGAAATCCTGGCCCAGCTAGAGTCTTGAACTATGATTCGTCTGATTCCATGATCGCCCTGATCGGAAAGAAAGAATCATGGGCATCAACCTTATCAGATAAATCACAGTTCAGACAACGGTGGTGAACGTCTCGATGGACAGCAATCTGGGCATTATCGGTTACCCGATAGGACACTCGATCTCGCCCCTGTTCCAACAGGCGGCCCTCGACCATCTGGGCATGGACGCTACCTATCGCGCGTACCATGTGGCGCCGGAAGAGGTTGGAGAGTTTGTTCGCGGTCTTCGTTCACCGGGAGTCCTCGGAATAAACGTCACCGTGCCCCATAAGGAAGCTGTGGTCCCACACCTGGACGAGGTTGACGAATGGGCGTCCAGTGCCGGAGCGGTGAACACTATTGTCAATCGTGGCGGACGGCTGACTGGGCATAATACGGACGGCTCGGGTTTTCTGCGGGCGCTGCGGGAAGTCGGCGGACTGGACCCAACCGGACGCCGGGTCCTGGTCCTCGGGGCCGGTGGCGCGGCTCGTGGTGTGGTGCTGGCCTTGGTCCGGCAGAACGTGGGCTACCTGACCGTTGCCAACCGGACGTTGGAACGGGCGCAACGGTTGGTTGACTTGGCCCTGGCTGGTGGAGTACAGGGAGAGGCCATCGGACTGCCGGGCGACGGACTGAGTATCGCGGCTGCATCGGCGGACCTCATCGTCAACTGTACCTCCATAGGTATGTCCCACGGACCAGACGAGTCCGGCTATCCCTTGTCCCGCGAGCAAATCCCCTCGGCGGCCCTGGTCAACGACCTGGTATATAATCCGCTGGAAACGCCGCTGTTGCGGGAGGCCAATGCAGCGGGCGCGACATGTCTCGGCGGAATCCACATGCTGGTGTACCAGGGCGCGGACTCCTTCGAGATGTGGACCGGTCAGCCAGCCCCGGTGGAAGTGATGCTGGAGGCGGCCACCCGGGCGATGGCGTCCCGCTGATCCCCGCCGCGCGCGCCCGGCGTCTGCCCCTTTCCCCTATTCGCTGTATGGAGAACACAAGATGATTCGTTGGTTCACGGCTGGCGAGTCCCATGGCCAGGGACTGGTGATTATCGTCGAAGGCGTCCCGGCGGCGCTGCCCATTGGCGAGGACTATATCGGGACGCAGCTAGCCCGCAGACAACGGGGTTATGGCCGAGGCGGCAGAATGCTCATTGAGCAGGACCGGGCCAGCATAATCTCCGGCGTGCGCCACGGCTCCACCCTTGGCAGTCCTATAGGCATGACCATGGAGAACAAGGACTGGGTCAACTGGCAGGAAGCCATGGCCGTCGAGTACGTCGAGAACCCCTCTCAGGAAGGCCGGAACGCCCGCGTAACCCGCATCCGCCCCGGACACGCCGACCTGCCCGGAACGATGAAATACGGCTTCGACGATGTACGCAATTCCCTGGAGCGGGCCAGCGCCCGGGAGACCGCCGCCAGGGTAGCCGCCGGGGCTATATCCATGCGGCTGCTGGAGGAGTTCGGCATCAAGCTCCACAGCCATGCCATATCCATCGGCCCTGTCTGGGCGGAACCCCAGGGACCCATAGACTGGGACGCAGTGGAAGAATCGCAGGTGCGCTGTGCCGACCCAGAAGCCGCCATCCGCATGATGGCCGAGATAGACGAAGCCAAAGAGGCAGGCGACACCGTCGGCGGCACCGTGGAAGTGATAGCGGAGAACGTGCCCATCGGTCTCGGCTCGCACGTTCACTGGGACCGCAAGATCGACGCCCGCATCGCCCAGGCCCTGATGTCGATCAACGCCGTGAAGGCCGTGTCCATCGGTGAAGGTTGGGATGCCATCAGCAAGCGCGGGTCCGAGTTTCAGGACGTCATCGAGCCTGTGACCGATCCGGACCATCCCTGGCAGCGGAAGACCAACCGTTCCGGAGGGACCGAGGGCGGTATGACTACCGGAATGCCCCTGATAGCCAGGTTCGCCATTAAACCCATTGCCACTCTGCGCAACCCCCTGCCGTCTGTCGACCTGGACACCGGGGAACCTGTGCAGGCCCACTTCGAGCGGTCCGACGTTTGTCAGGTGCCGCCTGCGGGGGTCATCGGCGAGGCGATGGTTGCAATGGTCCTGGCCGACGCGTTCATGGAAAAGTTCGGCGGCGACTCAATCCCCGAGACCCGCCGCAACTACGAAGGCTACATGAAAACAGTTGGCCCCAGGAAGGTCTACAGGTAATACTCCCGGAATGTCCAAACGTCCATTCCTATGTAGGAGCGGTCCGCGAACTGCTCCGGAGCAACGAGAGTCGGCTTCGCCGGACAATCGCACTCCCTAAGAGGTCTAGGACCCGGAGATGCCGTAGCGCTCCAGCAGCTCCTGGATGCCCAGGGAGACCTGCCGCCGCATCCTGCCGGACGCGGTAAGTTCAGCGTCCAATTCCCGGTAGACCGAAGCGTCGAAGGGGCTCCAGTCCCCCCGGAGCTGTCTCAGGGCTTCCTCCTCCCGCCGGGCGGCTTCAACCGCCAGCTCCCCCAGGGTGCGCAGGGGCGCGGCCCTGGGCAACTGCCGGGCCGAGGTTGCGATATCCCCCATGCGCAGGGCGAACCCGCCGATGGCCGCGGTGACCGCGGCGCGGTCGCAACCGCCCTCGGCGGCCATCCAGGTGTCGTAGCCGCCGTGGAACCCGTCCCACTGCCGGAGCAGGGCGTCATAGCCGGTGGTGAAGCCGGCAACCGCGGCCCTGCCGCCGGGGGAAGCTTCGGACGCCGCAGCGTCCAATGCGATGCCGGCTTGTCTCAGGGCATCGTTGGTCCGGGCCATCCGCTCGTCGAAGGCGTCGAACAGGCCGGGGTCGCCAGCCTGGATGTTCACCTCAGCATCCGAAGGCCCCTCCGCTGAAGCCTCGGGCATTGCGCCCTCTTCCATCCCATTCCCATCCTTCTCCGTCTCCCCGGCGGGAGGCGGCCCCGGCAGACCGGAGAGTTGCCCGATGGCCGGGGCGGACTCGCCGCCTTCTCCGACTTGCCGGCCGTCTTGCCGGCCGTCTTGCCGGAATGAACCACGCAACCGGCGCAGGGCCGAGTCCTCGTCCCGCACGGCGGCGGCCAGCAAGTCGGACACGTACCGGGTGTTGGTTGCGGAGGGCAAAGCGCGGTGGGCCAGCACGATCTCTCTGTGCTGCTCAACCAGGGCGTTCAACCGGCTCAGACTCCTCTCGGGGGTGAGGGAAGGCCGGACGGCGCGGAAGGCGTCGTAGTCCGCGTGGAACCGGTCCCACTGAACGCTGAGCGCGTCAAAGGCGGTGACGAAGGCGGCTACCCGGGCCTCGGCGTCGACTCCGGTCAGTCCCTGGAGGTCGCTGAGCTGGTCGGCCACCCTCTGCCTGAGGGCCAGGGCTCCGGCGCGGGCCTGGGCCACACCCTCGAACCCCGGCCGGGCGGGTGATACCGCAGCCCCGCCGTTGTCCTTGGCCCCGTTGCCGTTGGAATGAGATGACGCGGGCGCGGGGCCGGAGACCAAAGCAGGCCCGGCCTGGCCCGGCTGCCAGTTGTCGCGCAACCGGCGCAGGGCCGCTTCTTCCTTCTGCGCGGCCTCGATCAACCGGTCCGACATATCCCTGACCGAAGGGTGCCGGGAGAGGCCGTTGGCGGCCTGGGATACCCCGCTGAAGCCGCCCGAGAACCCCCGGAGCGCAACCTGCACCGAGCTTGCCTCGCAGGATGTCAACCCCTGGCGCCAACCGTCCAGGTCCCGGCGCACCCGGTCCCACTGCTGGGAGAGGGCGGCGTAGGAAGATGCGAACTCGCCCGCGGCCTGGCTCACCTGGGCGGGCGCCGGCGTGGGGAGCGGCCCTCCCTGGGGCATTGCCCGGTCCCGGGCGGCGACGGTGGCCGCGATGTCCGGCGCGGCGGTGGGTTCAGGCGGCGTGAAGGGCTCCGCCTGCTGCTGCGTCGTGCAGGCCAGCGCCAGAAGGAGAATCGCCCCCGGGGCCAGCCAGCGGGTAATCCGCTTGGTGATCATCATTCGAAACGGTACACTCCTACAAAATCGTCCACCAGCCCGTCGCGGAATTCCCCGGACCGGAGCCGGGACACCAGCTTGTCCAGGGACTCCCGGGAGTCGGCCAGGACCACCAGCGCGCGGCGCTCCGGACCCGCGTGCAGCAGGACCACCCCGGTGCCCGCCGTGTCCATGTCCGCAGTGAATGGAGTCCGCAGGCCGCCGTCAAGCTGGACTCCGGCTAGCTGCAGGTACTGGGCCGCCTCCGCCCCGTCGTCGTAGAGCCCCAGGAACACCGTGTCCCTGGTGATGTCCTCGGACGTTGCCACCCGGTAGTTGGAGACCGCGGCGCCAACGTCCGACGCCAAGTCCAGCAGACCGGGGCGCCCCGGCAGTATGTCCACCCCGTCCTTGAAGAAGCCGGGGAAGTCCGACAGGACGAACTCCCTTTCCGAATCGGTCAGGAACGACGCGATGTTGGCCAGAAGCCGGTTGTTGTCCAGCACCGAGTTCCGGGGCGGGACCATGAAGGTCAGGTCGCCCAGGGCCAGGACGCGGTCCTCGCCGGCCTGGACCAGGGGGTAGAAGGGCCCCGGGGATTCGGAGATGGACGAGCGGGTGTTGCCGTCGGCCACCGCCAGCCCCGGTCCGGGACCCTTGACAGAGCTTGTCGAGTAGAGGGATATCTGCCCCACCCCACGGGTGATCTCGCTGGGCAGGAAGTCCCTTACGATGACGTTCTGGAAGTTCAGGTCGTATTCAACGGTGTTGAACAGGTAGTCGGGTTGGAAGGACACCCCGAAGCGTCCCGCCAGGGTGTTGACCTGGTTCCGCCGGGTGGCGTCGGAGATCATCAGCAGCTTTCCGCCCCTGCGGATGACGAACTCCTCCACCAGGTCTATCTCTTCGGGGCTGTAGCGGTCCCGGGGCGCCGCAACCAACAGGCTGTCGGCTCCCCGCAGATGCTCCTCCAGTTGTTTGAAACCGGCCGAGGGGTCCGAGCTGAGGAAGCCGCCGAACCGGGCCGGCTCGCCCAGTATCTCCACGTCGTACCCCCGGTCCCTGACCAGGGCGAGGAAGGCCGACAGCTCACTTTCGGAGGTGTTGTTGCCGTGGAGCCCGTCCACCACCAGGGTCCCCCTGCTGATGCGCGGGGCGTCCTCGAAGGGGCCGGACAAGGACACGGGCGCGGTCAGGTAGGCCACCGGCACCTCCGGGTTGGGCGGCGCGGAGTAGCCGCTGCCGGTGTAGAAGTAGAAATAGGACGCCGCGAAGACAACGATGGCCAGGACAGGGACTATAAGAAGACGCCGCATATTACCCGCATATTACCCGCATATTACCCGCATATTACTCGGAAGGCCCCACGTAGAGGTAGTACACGTTGGGCCCGTTCACCTTCATCGGGAAGCCGGGCAGCGCCCGTTCCTGCTCCCCGCCCAACCCGGATGGGAGCATGTAGCGCCTGAGGGTGTCCACCGGCCACTGACCACTGGCCGCCGGCCACTCGCCGCCGTCGCCGCCGCTCTGCAATGGTTCGATGATGCGCTTGAAGCGCTGGTTGAAGGCCCGGAACACCTCGGTGTTCACGTCAACCAACCCGTAGTTGGAGACTCCGGCAAGCTGGGCCGCCTTTTCGATGGCGTCCGAGTCCCCGCCGATGCCGTCAACCAGTCCCGTGTTGGCGCTCTCCACCCCGGTGTAGATCTTGCCCTGGAGCAGCTCGTTTCTGGAGATCCTCAGCTTGCCGCCCCGCTCGCTGATCACGATGTGGGCGAAGGCCTGCTTCAGTTGGTCGGTGACGCCGACGAAGTAGCGTCGGCCCCCGCCGTTCAGCTTGTTGGGGCCGGTGGGCATGATCTGCTCCCCCGGCGGGTTGGGTATGAGGGCCCCGGGGAAGTACAGGATGACCCCGACGTTGCCAACGAAAGAGCTTGGTTTGGCGTAGGTGTAGGTCGCCCCCATGGACATCATGTAGCCGCCGCTGGCCACGATGTCGTTCATCACGATGACCACCGGCTTCTTCTCGCGGAGCTTGCGGGTCTGGTAGTAAAGTTGCTCCGAGGCCGCCGCGCCGCCGCCAGGGCTGTTCAGCCGGATGACCACGCCCTTGATGGAGGGGTCCCGGCGGGCGTAGTCGAGGAAGGCGCTGATGACGAAGGACGAGTCGTCGGTGATGATGGTGAAGGGGATGTCGATGATGCCGATCTTGGGCTTCCCGGGCCAGACCTGGGAAAAGACCAGACCCCCGATGACCACGCCCAGCGCCGCCAGCAAAACGGCGCCAACGTACCAGTTGGCAATGGCCCGCCACATCTATGGATATCTCCTCAAGACCCGGCCTTCCCCATAACCACCCGTGCCAAGAAACCAGCGCATCATACGTTCGCCCACCAAGGGTGTCAACTTAGTAGAAATTGATGTTTATGGGAGCTTCGCAGTCAGTGGCGGCCAGGTCGTCGTCACCCTCTTGACCGTCACACACATCCCTCCCATTGCCGCCTATCAAAATGTCGTTTCCGGGGCCTCCGTGGAGCACATCGCTTCCGTTGCCCCCGACCAGTAAGTCGTTGGCATTCCCGCCGGAGAGGTAGTCTTCGCCGTTGGAACCGAAGAGAAAGTCGCTATCTTCCCCACCGTCCAGGAAGTCGTTCCCTTCCCGGCTGAACATGAAGTCCAGTCCATTTCCTCCAATGAGAATGTCTCTACCGCTGCCACCGACGATAACGTCGTTGCCGTCCAAACCGAAGATCACCAAGTCTGCGGTGGAGCCGACGCAGTCGATGAGGTCACCGCCGGGTGAGCCGTAAATTGCGAACCCCATCTGCCGGAACCCTGAGCCGGTGCAATTAACCTGCGCGTGGGCAACTTCCCCAGGACTTGCCAGACTGACCCCAATAGCCAAAACTAACGCGGCCAGCAGGTTCCATCTGATGCCCCTGCTAATACTCCTGGCAAACGATCTATGTCTCAGAGAGATTCTCCGGGTGGATATTTGGGGCCACTCCTATCTGCGCAAGCGTACCATATCAAGGGAGAACAGCCTAGCGTTAACTCTCACTGCCTCGACAATCCGGCCACGCCGGGGTTAACATGGTTCACCATGGGCAACGTAACAATAACACCTGTTGTTAAGGCTGTCCGGTACCAGTTGGCTCACGCTCCTGGGCTTGTACGGCACGGATCCAAGCCCTCCCGTGAGATCGCCAAGCAGGCCGGGGTGCTGGCAGACATAACCTCCCACCTGCGTTCCTACGATGAAGCGTTGGCCTATCCTCCCAACCGGGCATTTCTCGGTGCAATGTCTCCCGGCTCCCTTCTACAGATAGAGCGCCCTTGGTTCCAGTCCAGCGGCCCGGGCGAGCGCTGGCTCCCCTTTGGTGAGACCATGCCGGAGGAGGAATTGTACGGACTGCTCAAGGTTGCGGACGCGTTCGATCTGGTCTCATTGGAAGAAGGGTTTGCCGCGCAGGCACGGAGCGCTCTGTCCGCTCACAGGCTCATTCAAGAAGAAGACCTCAAACGCCTGAATGAAGGCCAACCCTATTCCGCCATCGAGAAACAGACAGCCGATACCGGGATGGCTTTGGGGTTGCACTTGCGAGACGGCCGGCTGGTGGGCAGCGTCAACCGCGCCCACGAAGAAGATGCTTCTTTGACCGCCGACGTGGTGTTGGAAAACCTCGCTTGCAAGGTTACAGCGGTTATGGCCTTGCGGACATTACTCGCCGACTACCACACCGACGCGGCAGACATCGAATATGTGCTCAATACTGGCGAAGAGGCTGTCGGAGAACGGTACCAGCGGGGCGGCGGTAACCTGGCCAAAGCCGTGGCCGAGATGTGCGGTCTGACCAACGCTACTGGTGCGGACATCAAGGCCTTCTGCTGCGGCCCGGTGCATGCGCTGGTAATGGCTGGGGCGCTGGTGAGTTCGGGTCTTTACCGTCAAGTGGCTGTAGTCGGCGGCTGTTCCCTGGCCAAGTTGGGGATGAAATTCCAGGGCCATCTGCACCACGATCAGCCAATCCTGGAAGATACTCTGGCATCGGTGGCCGTGCTGGTCGGCGAAGACGACGGCGTCAGCCCCGTGTTGCGGATGGACTCGGTAGGAAAGCACACGGTCGGGGCAGGTTCCAACCAACAGGCAATCTTCACCGAACTTGTCACCTCGCCGTTGGAGCGCCTAGGACTGAGTTTTGGCGACATCGACAAGTATGCGACCGAACTGCACAATCCGGAGCTAACCGAGCCCGCGGGCAGCGGGAACGTCCCCCAGCTCAACTACCGCCTCATCGGCGCGTTGGCGGTGCTCAGAGGGGAGATAGCTCGGGACGACCTGGCCGGGTTTGCCGAGGCTCACGGGATGCCGGGCTTCTCGCCGACTCAGGGGCACATCGCGTCGGCTGTGCCGTACCTGGGCCACGCGGTAGAGCAGATTCGGAACGGCAAGATGGAAAGGTCCATGTTCCTGGCCAAGGGCAGCCTGTTCCTGGGACGTATGACGCAGATGTCCGACGGGATGTCTTTCATCCTTGGAGCCAACTCCGAAGGTTAGGGACCGTCTCCTGGCCCCACATACCACCCGGCGGCGGACAATTCTGGACTGAGAGGGTCCGAAATGGCATACGTGCTTGAAGGAAGTATCCTTGAAGTGTGCGACTGCGAAGTGCTCTGTCCCTGTTGGATCGGCGAAGACCCCGACAACGGCACTTGCGACTCTGTGATCGCTTACCATGTGGACCGGGAAGATATCGAAGGCGTGGACGTTTCCGGACTCACCATGGCGATGGTGGCTCATATTCCCGGTAACGTCCTGAAGGGCAATTTCCGCACCATGACGTTCGTCGACGACCGGGCTAACCCGGAGCAGGAAGCGTCACTCTTGAAGGCGTTTAGCGGAAAGCTGGGAGGCCCCTTGTCGGACCTGGCAAACCTCGTGGGGGAGATGGTAGGCGTGGAACGGGCGCCGATAACGTTTGACGTGTCAGGCGGGAAGGGCACTCTCAAGATTGGAACCAGCGCGGAGGCCGTGATGGAACCGTACCGCGGTCCCACCGGAAAGGTGACCATCCTAAATGAGAGCGTCTTCTCTACTATCCCCGGCAGTCCTGCCTACGTGGCCAAGGCATCCACCTACCGAGTCAAGAATGACGCCGTAGGTCTGGATATCGACTTGAAGGACCACAACGCTATACAGGGATCGTTCCGCTTCCAAGGGTAACCCCGGCGGCCCAACGCTCCCACAAACCGCGTTTCATGTTAGGAGGACTTGGAAATGCAATTGGAAGGCAAGCGAGTAATCGCGCTGGGAGAACGCGATGGGGTGCAGGGAACTGCCATAGCCAACTGTGCGCGTAGTTCAGGGGCGGAAGTTGTGCTGGAGGTCACCTACTGCTTCGTTTGAACGGCCTCGGGAGCCCTTGACCTGGAGGGTCAAGAAGAGATCAAGCGGACGGTCGACCGCATCGGCGCGGAAAATGTCATGGTGTTGCTTGGCACCCCTACACCGGAGAGCTCCAGGCTATATGCCATGACGGTGGACCAGGGAGACCCGTCCTGGGCCGGGGCACTGGCCGGGGCTGCCCTGGGCCTCCCCGCCTATCACATCGTTGAACCGGAGATCAAAGAGCAGATAGACCCCTCCACCTACGAGGCTGAAGTGGGGCTGGCTGAGCTAGTGCTGGACTCCGAAGAGATTTCCAAGGCGCTCAAGGAAGTGCGCGGGGTATAGGCGCAATCTATCCACGAAGGGCCAACTCCAAAACAATGGGACATAGCTGGCGGATGGTCTCCATCATGTCGCCGGGGGCTGGTCCTGTAGGAACGATTCGGAGTCGGCTGCCGCAGGCCCGCGTTCCTGGGTTGTCCGCGCTCATGGCGGTTACGGACGAAATCCCCAACTCTTGGGCGGCGAGGCATACCGCGCCGCAGGCCAGACCATACGGTCCAAGGTCGAAGGCAGGACCGGCTACTACCACGTTTGGGCTTGACCTTTCCATCTCGCCCCTGAGCGCGGCCAGGACCTCATCCTTGTGATCCTTGAAATAGCCGTCCCCGCAGACGATTGTCGCTACGACCTCGGCCTGTTCCCCCAACAGGTAGTTTAAGAGCCGGGCAGGGCCTATGGGCCTGTCCCGGACCTCCAGCGGCAGGTCTGCCTTCTCGCCGCGCCCGACCCCCGCGTAGACCTGGTTCAAATAGTGAACGACCCTTATGGAGTTGGGCATGTGGCGAGCTCCTTGAGAGCCGGGCTTGAATCGCGGGAAGGTCTAGGCGGTGGGGGGATTGCTACGGTACCAGTCCACGATCTCCGAGCCGGTGGCGGCCCACACCCCGCCGCGGCGCATTATGTGACCCAGGGCGCGGTCCAGGTAGCCGATTCTGAAGGGCTGGCCGATAAGCCAGGGATGCAGGTTCAGGGCCATCAGGCGCGCGTTCTGCTGACCGTCGTGGTACAGGGTGTCGAACCCGTCTTCGATTAGCTGCTGATACCGCCCGATGTTTACCCTCCGGTCCCAGAGGGCCACCACGTCGTCCAACTCCACCATCACCGGCAGGGCGAAAATCTCTCCGTGAGGGCTCTTCAGTGGGTATGGCTGTTCGTCGTTGACCCAATCGCAGACGTAGCTGATTCCTGCTTCGGACAATAGTTGTGGAGTCCGGGATGATTCGCCGTATTCCGGCCCCAACCAACCAGCGGGGGCGCTGCCGGTGGCCCGCGCTAGAGCGCCCACCGACTGGCCTATGTACTCCCGCTCCGCGTCTTCGGACATGTTACTGGTGATCATGCGGGTCAAAGCGACGCCGTGGCCGATAATCTCCGCGCCCCTATCCTGGCAGTGCCGCACCAGATAAGGGTAGTTCTCGGCGGTCATGGCGTCCATTGCCACCGTTGGTTTTATGCCATGCTTCTCCAGCGTGTCCAATACGCGGAAAATGCCCACCCGATGCCCGTATTCCCTGTGGCCCAGCCTGGCGTAGTCCGGGAACGACCTCGCGCTCAGGCCACCGGCGAACGGGGTCGTGAAGCTATCTTCCGGCGGCTGCCATTCCGGATGGTCCAGGTTGACGATCACGCATAGGGCCACACGCGCCCCGTCCGGCCATCGCAGAATGCCTCGTTTGTTGATGGGTGACCAATCGTAATGCTCGTGGTCCATCCCGAAGCGCCGTTGTGCGGGCATGTTTTCCTCTCTGCTGGGAGCGGGATTCGGGTTCCTTGGGATCCGATGCGTCTGAAGGAGTAGTGCTTGTGTCCCGTCAGCCGCCAATGAAGCGGCTAGCCAAGATAGCGACGAACAGCGCGGCGGTGGCGCCAATAATGGCGTAGAAAAGCCGGTCAACGCGCCGGTTCACTTCCCGCAACCCGGCTTGCAGGTCAGCCTTGATTTCACGCTGGCCTTCCTTGAGCGCGGCGGTATCGTCTTCGAGCCGTCCAATGGCTCGCCACACAGCAGCGGCGTCAACTTGATTGGCGGTTTCGGTCTCGGTTGTCATTCGTTCCCTCCCGGCGCTCCGCTCATTTGTTGATCTGCGCCGCGTGGGCTACCGCCTGGTCGTAGTAGTTGGCGATGTAGTAGTCGGCGATGTCGTCGGCAGTGGTCTGCCAGACGCCGTCGTGGGACATGATGTAGGCCAGTATCTCGTCAAGGTACTTGGCCCTATGAGGCTGGCCGGTCAGGTAGGGGTGGAGGGCGATGCACATGACTCGTCCGCTCTGGGCGCCCTCCTGGTAAAGCTGGTCGAATTGGGCCTTGCAGATCTCGGCGAAGTAGTCGCCCTCGTAGTGTTGCCGGAAGAGAGGAGCGTCGTTCAGCTCGATAGAGTAAGGGACCGACACCAGCTTTCCACTCGTCACCTTAATCGGCACCGGCTGATCGTCGTGCATCCAGTCAGTGTGGTAGATGAGCCCGGCCTCGGCCATCAGGTCGGGCGTCCGTTCGGTGCCTGAGATTGCGGGGCCCAGCATCCCCTTGAGCTGTTTCCCGGTGTGGCGCATTAGGGTGTCGATGGTGTCGCGATAGAACTCCCGCTCTTGCTCTTCGGTGTAGGTGTTGAGGTAGCGGGTGTTGTAAATCCCGTGACTCATGAAATCGTAGTCGCGCTGGACCATGGCCTCCCCGATCTCAGGAAAGTGCTCCAGAACAGCCATGTTCAGGGAAACGCAGCAGCGAATGTTGTGTTTGTCCAACACGTCCAGCATCCGCCAGAAGCCGACCCGGTTGCCATAGTCCCGATGGGAGTAAGCCTGGACGTCAGGGTAAGGAGTCCGCGGCCATGGGTCGCGGTGCCCGTCGAATTCTGGCTCGTACTCGTAATGCTCCACGTTGGGAGCGATCCAAAGGGCCACCCGCGCGTCGTTGGGCCATTTGATCGGGGGCCGGTCTATGATGGGACTATAGTCCACCCTGTCTGGTGGCAGAGGCATGAGGGTCACCTCCGTCAGTAATTCTGGTGGGTTGGACCTAAGCGACGGTACTGGCCAGCCGTTCCAGGTTGGCAGCCTCGGGGGAGTCGGCGTCGCCTGTGCTCCAGCCTATCGCGGCGTCTTTCAATGTTGTGGCCGCGGCTATGACTTCCCCGTTTCCGGTCTGGGCCCGGCCCATCCAGAACTCGTCGCGGACGGAGGTCCTGCGATTCAGCCTTTCCTGGAGCATGCTTTTTGCGTTTTCAAACTGCTCGGCCCGGATGTAGGCTTCCAACAGAGTGTCCTCGAAGACCTCACGTTGGGCGTGGCTGCCGCCGATTCGGGCAAGCTCACGGACGGGCCGTTCCATAAAGCGCACCGTCTCGCCGTAATTGCCTTCGGCGAAGGCGGCAATTCCCTGGACCATGGGCAGGGTCATCTCGCCGACGAGAACGTTGCCTTCGTCCGCTGCCGACCTCAGACTCCCGATAGTTTTTTCCAGGGCTTCATGGTCGCCCGCCGCCGCAAAGGCCAGCGCCGCGTGGGCGTCACGGAAGGGAGGCCCGGGGTTTCCGGCGGCGGGGAGGGCCTGGTCGCGGACCTCCTCCCATGGTTTGGGCGGGGGAGTACCGCCGTAAATTGTCAGCCGCCACAGGAGCGAGGCGCTGTCCGCCAGCGATGCCGCGCTCTTGGATACCACGGAGGGGCGGATGTCGGTCTCGTACAGGTCCAGGGCGCTCCGGTACCTTCCCATCGCAAGCTCGAACAGCGCCAGATGCCAGGAGAGATGGACGTGGTAGGAGGCGCGCTTGTCGAAGCCTTCCAACCAGTTCCCCAGGAATCCACCACCGGAAGCGGCGTCGCCCTTCTCGAAGTAGAAGTGGGTTACCGAGTGACAGGCGACGGCGTTGCCGGGGTACATCTCCAGAGATGTACTGGCCAACTTGAACGCTTCATCCAGCCGGCCCGTCTCATGGTGGGCGAAAGCATAGCTGCCCAGAAAGGCCCAGTCATCGCTACAATGCTTGGCGATGGTCTGGCAAAGGGCGAATAACTCGTCGGGGAAGTTAGGGACTCCCGCGCTGTGACAACCCTGCATGAAGAGACGCTGCGCCAAGCGGAGCATCAGCACGTCCCTGGGATACTCCTTCAGGTGTTCGCGGATGACGGCCAAGGACTCGATTCCCTTGTTGTTGATCCACAGGTCGATGGCCTCGATTCCGCTCTTCTCCCGGCCGGATATGCCCGAGGCCAGCGACTGGGCGCGGGCAACGCCCTCCTTGGCCTGTGAGGCCGTGCCTCGCATCATGTCCACCCACGCCATCCCGGCGTGGGCCAAAGCGAAGCCTTCGTCGGCCTCTATCGCTTTCTGGAACCGCTCCTCAGGGCCGTAGTTTTGGGACAGCAGCAGGTCAAGCCCCTCGAGGAAGTGGTCTGCCGCCGCGCCGGAGTTGGTGCTGATGGGAAGCCCAAAGCGGTCCTTGATTTTCGTTTCATTCTGCATTGTTTGCCTCCTGGTAGCGTGTCCTCAGAAATTAAGTTCCGGGGGCAATACCCATCCGGCGACCAAGTTGAGAGGGTCGAGGACCAGCCGGTTTTTCGACCTGTCCGCTTGGAGATAACACAGGTTTATGAAGTCTCTTCCGAGCAGGGAAGGCAGATCCATGATGGTGGGTGAGCCGGTCCTGCCGCCCAGGAGAATATCGAAATGACAGTATCTTTCTTCCCCGCATCGGTCTATGAGCACAAGTATAGCTTCCTCGCAGTAATAATCCAGCCCGCCTCCAATCCCAGACCCCGTTATCAGGTTATTCCTTCGCAACCTACGATAGTCGATATTGAGCTTTTCCATGTCCACTGGATGAATGCACGTTCTGTCGGCCCCCGTGTCGATAAGGAAATCGACACGGTTAGAAACCTGCAACCTTGGCAAGTAAACTGTGGCCTCCACGTATGGTGCAGGCGTTAGACTGACGCCCGTCTTATAATAGCCCTCTATGGACATGCTGCCGTTACACTATCAGGAGGATCGGGTTAGTTGCCATAAATTCAATCGCGACCCCGTCCCTGGGGATACCTTCTTTTTCGAGTTTTCGCAAGAGGATTTTCCGGTACTTCCCTGTACCAACCACTTTCTTCTGGTATACAGCGACGTAGTGGTCAGGGAACTCCTTCACCAATTCCGGTACAAGTGAATCGAGATATATGACATCCTCTCTGTACTGCTTGAGTTGGTCCATCAGGGTTTCCATGTCTGGAACGCCTGACACCGCGAGCATTTCCGCAATCAGTTCCTCATTAGTCATGGTCCCTCCTGTGCGGCGCTCTTGCGCAGTAGGTTCATTGTAACGCAGGCAAATGGGAATCTACAGGTGTTCCGGCGGGGGATCGGTCAGAATAGGGGAGAGTAGTTTAGACAGCGGGGGCTACCCTCTGTCAACGGAGTTATTCCCCAACCCTGAGTGCACCAAAAGAATAATCAACAAGCGATTTCAGCTCATCATGTTGGGATTCAGGAATCTGGTAAGTCGCGCTGAAACCGATGGCCCCCTCGTGCAAGTAAATCAAGCGGCTCGACCTTACGTTTCCTCCAAACTCGGTGAATTCCAGCCTCTCGGCCGGTAACCCCTGAGATGTTTCGGTCCCTTTGCCGGGATACCAGTTCAAAACCCGGAATGGTCGCCTCCAAAGCTCCTAAAGTCATCTCCACGTATTCCTCTAAGAACCTGTCTACGATCTGTGGAATATGTTAAGTTGAGACTATTACCAAGGCAGGGTAATCATGTCTCATTCCTATCCCAGCGACATTAGCCGGGA
This sequence comes from Dehalococcoidia bacterium, assembly GCA_965216155.1. Classification (GTDB taxonomy): domain Bacteria; phylum Chloroflexota; class Dehalococcoidia; order Lucifugimonadales; family UBA3495; genus CATOSP01. Next base: position 684,781 of record CBDCFD010000005.1, read on the forward strand.
GCAATTTGCCCGGATTCTTCCCACGTTGGAGGCGGCCCGCCGACGGACCAAGCCCCGCACCGTGGACTTGTACGACGTTTTCTGCGGGGTGCTGTACCTCCTGAAAAGCGGGCGCCAGTGGCGGATGCTGCCTGCGGACTTCCCGGATTGGCGCACTGGCTACAAGTATTTCCGGCAATGGAGTGAGCGGCCCGGCCCGGAGCAAGAATCCATTCTGGAGCAGGTCTTAAAAAAATCGGTTGGCACGGCCCGACGGAGCAATGGTCGAAAAGAGCAGACCAGTTTCTGCATCGTGGACGCCCAGAGCGTCAGGAACACTGACAGCGCCGAGCACAAGGGCTATGACGCGGGCAAGAAGGTGTCCGGGATCAAGCGTCACATCGCGGTGGACACGCAGGGGTTGCCCCATGCGATTCACGTGACCACCGCCAACGTTACCGACCGGGCTGGGGCTTTGGCGATGTTTGACCAACGCCAGGCCGACCTGAGCCGGGTGCAGAACGTGCTGGTCGATGGGGGTTACACCGGGAAGCCCTTTGCCGCGGCGGTACAGAGCCTGTTGGGAGCCTCGGTGGAAGTGGTGAAACGCAATGAACTGCACACCTTCGTGGTGCTGCCTGCCTTTAGCCCCCGTGAAGACGGGGGGATGGGTGGTGGAGCGATCCTTTGCCTGGCTGGAGAAGTGCCGCCGACTCTGGAAGAACTGCGAGAGAAAGCTGAATACCAGTCTGCAAATGGTGGTTCTTGCCTTCGCGACGCTAATCCTGAAGAGATTGTAAACAGGCTCTAAGGTCGATTCTTCATACGCGCCGCTCAGGTCCTCTATCAATACTCCGAACATTACCCGGTTTTCATCCAGCAGTTCAAGCGGGTCCCGGTCATAGTTTGAGAAAAGAATGGTCATGGGATGATGGGCCGCGAAGGGCCGTATTCTCACCCATTCAGTGGGGTACGGGATAGTGAACGGATGGCCCGCATTTCCGTATACAGTCATGGTCACGAAGGGGCTGTCTACAGTAGAGATTTCTTCGTAGGAAGGGGAGTTTTCCTGAATTCTCCGGTGGATGAGCGGAGCCAAAAAGACAGCATCCTCCCGGGCAACTTCGCCGTCAACACCCCATACTTCTACCAGTGCGGTTATGCGCCCCCGCGCGAAGAGCATCCAGTAGAAATCCAGGTTTCCAGTCCCGGTCTCCAACTTCGCCAGGAGTCCGGCGGAAGCGTGGCCTGCCGCCGGGACGTCCAGCGCTCAACGGCGACATTCCCTACGTCCTCCGGGGCCGGTACGCCTGGGGACCCCCTCTCCGTTTCCAGCCTCTGTCCGATTAGTCCAACCAATACTTCCTGGTCAAATCCTTTAATTGCCGAGACCAGCCCTCGCGCATCGCTTTCACTGAAATATAGCTTTACCTCGGTTTTGACAGCGGATGCCTTGGAAGACTCCAGACCAATTCCGAGTCCTGCGGGTCCGAAATCCCGGCTATACGAAGCGATAGCATAAGAATCTTCCGCGAAGCCCTGGCTTGCAACGACTGCGCTCGATAAGTCGGACAAAGTTGGGAGCATGAACGGGACGTCATAACCTTCCTGCAAGGCAGCTTTGGCCGGATCAAAGCTGGGAGCCGGATTTGGTACAGGTGTTGGAGCCGGTGCGGGCGCGGTGGTAGGAGTCTGCTCGGGCGTGGGCCTTGCTGTCGGCGTTGGCGCGAGAGTTGGAGTAGATACCGGCGTTGCAGTAGGACCCGCTGTTGGAGCCGGAGTGTAAGCCGGTGTAGCAGCAGGCGCGGACTGAGTACATGCCACTGCGATGGCAAATGCCACAATCAGCAATACAGGCGCGAGGCGCAGACCCATTTACAATCTCTTTCCCCGAAGTCAGACTTGTCACTCGCGCTGGATGAGTGAACTATAACACGCAACCTCTTTGCGGACAGAGTAGAATAAACGAGAGGAAATAAGAAATGGGCACGTTCAACTGGCCAATGACGATTACTACCCTTGATGGTGGACAAACTCGAGAAGTAGAGGCGACGGTGGATACTGCGGCCACGTACACCGTGCTGCCATCCAATATGTTGCGGGAACTTGGAGTCTCGGCAACACGACAGGGCCGCTTCGAGTTCGGGGATGGCCGCATAGATGACTTGGACATGGGCGAGGTCCGGGCGACTGTTAATGGCGTGAGTGCTGTTACTCCTGTCGTTTTTGGAGGGGATGATACTCAGCCGCTCTTGGGTGCGGTGACAATGGAGATATTGCTGTTGGCAGTCGATCCATTGAATCAAAGGCTGGTCCCGACTAACGCTATCTGGTATTAAGCGACTTCGATATTCAGTCATCGAGGGTTAAATCCGATGAGTTTCAAACTGGTAATTTGCCCCCCCAACTATCAGGAGCATTGGCCGGAGCGGTTGCGCGAGGAGATTCCCGACATCGACGTCCACGTCTGCCCCACCGTCGGGGAGGCGATGGAGGTAATCGGTGACGCCGACGCCGCGTTCGGCGACATCGTTCCCGAACTGCTGGAGCGGGCCCAAAACCTGAAGTGGATCGCCTGTCCCCAGGCCGGGCCTCGCGCCGGTTACTACCACGAGTCGTTGATAGACAGCGACGTGGTGGTCACCAACACGCGCGAGATATACAACGATCATATCAGCGCGCACATCATGTCGTTGCTCTTGGGATTTGCCCGCGGGCTCCAAGTGTATATCCCCCAGCAGGTCGAAGGGATGTGGATGCAGGGCTACGAGACCATATACCTGCCGGAAGCCATAGCCATTGTCGTTGGTGTAGGCGGGGTCGGCGGCGAGACGGCCCGGTTGTGCTCCGAGTTCGGGATGACGGTCCTGGGCGTCGATCCCCGGCTGGCTGCGCCGACACAGGGTATTGCGGAGCTGCATCGTCCCGGAGAATTGCTTCAGGTACTTCCACGGGCAGACTTCGTAATTGTAACCGTTCCTGAAACTCCCGAGACCCAGGGAATGTTCGGCGCGGCCCAATTCCGGGCGATGAAGAGCAGCGGGTTCTTCATAAACATTGGCCGCGGGGCAACAGTGATTCTCGACGACCTGGTGGATGCGCTGCGGGCCGGTGAGATTGCCGGAGCGGGGCTCGACGTGTTCCAGATCGAGCCGTTGCCGGAGGGGCATCCTCTCTGGACCACGCCGGGAGTGCTAATCACCCCACACGTGGCGGGCGACGGTCCCTATCTCGACCACTGGCGCACCGAGCTCTTCATAGATAATTGCAGACGTTTCAACGAGGGCAGGGAACTCCGCAACGTGGTGGACAAGGCCAACTGGTTCTAGGTCGGGAGGATTGTCCAGTAGCTGAATGGGGACCGATTAGAAAGGCCCCGGCCCGCCTGTTACAGGGGCCGGGGCCTTTCTCTGTCACTCCTGTAGACGGCCCGATCGAGGCCGCCTTTCGACCAGAGGTTAGGAACCCTGGATGATGAAGTCTGAGATCCGCTCGCCGATCATCATGGTGGTGACGTTGGTGTTGGCACGGATGCAGTCGGGCATGATGGATGCGTCGACCACTCGGATCCCCTCCAGGCCGTGGACCTTGCCGTGCTGGTCTACGACCGCCATTGGGTCTGAGGCCGGGCCCATTTTGCAGGTGCAAGAGATGTGCTGGGAAGTCGTGACCACCCTCTTCATCCACTTATCCAGTGCTTCGTCCGAGGCCAGGTCCTCGTCGGTGGGGTCGACACGTTCCTGGACGATGTCCTTGAAGGACTCGTGCTCGCCCAGGTCCACACAGATGCGCACCGACTCCCGCAGCCGCTGCCGGTCGAATTCTTCCTCCAGGTAATGGTACTCGAGGACCGGCTGCACAGTAGGATCAGTGGAAGCGAGGCGCAACTCGCCCGCGCCCACAGCCAGGTAGATACCGGCGGTCATGCGGATGCCCAGGGGCTCCATCCGGTTTCCACCCAGGTTGACCCGCTCGGTGGCGAAGGACTGCATAGATATTTTCATGTCGTTGCGCAGGTCGGAATCCTGAGCCGTGTATCGGAGGGTAAGCTGCATTCTGGGAGCCAGGCCATCAAGATCGAACCCAGGTCTGGTGCGCCAGGTGACCCAAACACCGGGGTGGTCGCGCATGTTCTGGCCGATTCCGGGCTTATCCGAGATTATGGGGATACCAAGACTCCGCAGGTGCTCGGCAGGTCCGACGCCGGACAGCATCAGAATTTGCGGTGAGCCGATGGCCCCGGCGGACAAAATGATCTCGTCGCCCTCGACGACAAACCTTTCGCCGCCGCTCTCCAGCTCAACGCCCGTGGCGCGGTCGCCTTCGAACACGATCCGGTAGACCGTGCAATTGGGCCTGATGGTCAGGTTTAACCGGTGCCGGGCCTGGTCCAAATACCCCAGCGCGGTGCTCATGCGGATGCCATTGGGGTTGTTCAGGGGCGTCGGTCCCACTCCCCAGGAGTCAGGATGGTTGTGGTCTGGGCAGTCGGGATACCCTGCGGCCAATGCTGCCTCGTGGAAAGCCACCTGCGCGGGAAGCCAGGTCTCCCTCTTGAAGCGGTGCATCACGATGGGGCCGTCGGAGTTGTGGAAGTCGTCGCTCCCGAAGTCGGTGTCGGTCTCTATCTTGCGGAAGTAGGGGAGCAGCTTTTGGAAAGTCCATTCGTCGTTGCCGAAAGACGCCCAGGTGTCATAGTCCTCGGGCACGCCTCGCAGGAAGACTTGACCATTGATCGCGCTGGAGCCGCCCGTGACCTTTCCCCTTGGGACCATCATCTCGGGGGCCTCTTCAGTGCCCTTGCCGACGAACTGCCAGTTGTGGTCGCTGGTCATGACGTCGGCTTCGGTAGCGTAACCGAACTTCACCTCCTCCGGGAGGTGTTCGAAGTTGGGGTAGTCGGCGCCCGCTTCCAAGAGCAGCACCGACCGGTTAGGGTCCTCGGACAGCCGGGTAGCGAGGATTGACCCCGCCGATCCGGCGCCTATTACGATTTTGTCGTATCTCATGGTTCCTCCTTGAGGTGGGTCTGGTGATCCAGTCTTATACTCCAGGACAGGCTTGGCCCGGGCGCTAGATCAAAGCCTCCGGGGTTACGATCCCATCCATGTCGGTCTCAGTGGCCGGGTCTTCCAGGGCGATGCCCAAGTCTTTCTCCATGTGGTAATAGACCTGTTTCAGGTGATGCGTGCTGTGGCTCAGGATGATGTTCAATAGCTCCAGCACCGTGACCTCGCCGCCGTAATGCGCGGGAACGACGCGGTCGAATGCTTGGTCGTTGCCGCTTGCCAGGAACTCGTTGATGCTCTTGATTACGCCACTACCGTATTGGATGATGTCGTCGCCAGTCACCATGCCCTTGAGCCGCTGGTTCGAGGCAGCCATGTCCTCGGTGCTCATGCTTCCGTGCTCGTGGCTAAGGTATGCCAGTTCCGGAAAGGAGATGATGTGGACGATAAGGGCCCGCGCCGACTGGGGCCGCCAGGGGATCATCCCAGCGAGCTGGTCGTCGGTCAACTGCCGGGTGGCTCTCATGGCTGCGCCAAGGATCGCCGTGTACTTCTCGGAGAGCCAGGAAGTCTTGCCGGAGAGGTCAACCTGGATGTCCAGATTGAGGGCCGGGATGAGCTTCTTCGGATAGTAGCCGATAATCACATCGTCGTCGTCGACTATGGTCACCGGGACAGACTTGATGTTGCGGCTCTTGAGGTATTCCACCGCTTCGGGGTCGGTTGCCAGGTTGTGGTGCTCGAACTGAACACCGTTGGACGAGAGGAACTCCTCCAGCGTCCTGCAGCTAAATCAACCAGGGTTCGTGTAGACTTGCACCTTCATGATCCACTCCTTGTGTGATTCGAATCTTGGGCCGCATGGCGGGAGCGAAATGCTTATCGATGAGCGGAATCCATACAAAATTCCCGATGTCAGGTAGCGTAAAGGGAAGCCCCGGTCGTGTCAACAATGCCAGTGAAATGAGAAAATTGCGAAACTCCACTGCCCCCATGCGTCGCTCCCGCGAACGCGGGAGCGACGAGCTATCGTAGAGGATTCCCGCCCCCGTTCAAGCCGGGGGCAGGCTCTTCGCGGGAAATTGTGCGCCTTTTTGGCACATCGGGCCTGACGGCGGGGTAGGGTGCGATGGCACACATCCCGGTGTTCTGAGGCTGGAGATTTTATTTTGGGGAAAATTGTGGGCCATTTTGGTACATCGGGCCTGGGTGGCGGGGTAGGGTGCGATGGCACACATCCGGGTGTTCTGAAGCTGGAGAATTTATTTTGGGGAAATTGTGGGCCATTTTGGTACATTGGGCCTGGCGGCGGGTTAGGGTGCGATGGCACACATTCGGGTGCTCTGAAGCTGGAGATTTTATTTTAGGGAAATTGTGGGCCATTTTGGTACATTGGGCCTGGGTCCCGGGTTAGGGATTTGGACCGGGACGGAATTCGGGCAAGGGTTATGGTAACGGGTGGTCACCCCAGTTGGGAAGGGCGGGGTGTCAGCAGTCCAATTCAAGACGCGATTGCCGTGGCTTACAGTGCCGGCGTCCAGTTCCGCCCCGCGGCTTAAGAGAAAATTGCGAAACTCCACTGCCCCATCCGTCGCTCCCGCGAAGGCGGGAGCCTAGAGCTATCGTATTGGATTCCTGCCCCCGGCTTGAACGGGGGCAGGCTTTTCTCGGGAATTGCGGATGGCCTTGTGAAGGCCATATATGAGGATGAAAATCGCCTATTTTCATAGTAAAGACGAGTTGGTATTTTCGTAGTGATACCGGTCAGTATCCGGCGAAGCACAACGTTTCGCAATTTTCTCGTGAAATGGAGAAGCCATGGGCTACGCTGACCCTCAGCCTTACACATTTAGGAGTAGTGCCGTTGGCTTTCCATTAGACTCCGGCACCAAAGACCCGGCGCCTGAAGACCGCCGCAATCCTATCAGGAATTTTGACCCCGAGATCGTACGGCGTTCCTTGCCCGGGGCCGAGTTGCTGTCCGTCGAGCTCATGGGGAATGGCAAGAGCAACACCAGCTACAAGCTGGTTGCCGTCGGCGGGCCGGCTTACGTGCTTCGGCTCTACAGCCAAGGGGACCCGGTCCGAGAGGCGCGGGTGATGGACATGGTCAGAGACTTGGTCCCCGTGCCCACGGAAATTGACCGGGGAGACATGTGGTCCCTCACAACGTTTCTTGAAGGGGATATCCTGCAGCGGAAACCCCAACACTCCGGGGCGGCGGCTGGAGTCCTCGCTAAAATCGCGTCGGTGGAGTTCGGCGGCTCAGGCTGGATCAACGCTGACGGGACGGTGTCGCCGTTTCCCTTTGAAGGCGTCGGGGGCTTTGTTGCAGGCATGTTGGAACGCGAGGATGTGCTTGCATGGACCGGTCCGGAGATGGCGGAAGCCGTGCGGGAAACCGTCGACAGACAGGCGGAATTGTTGGACGCCCTCGACTCCCAACGCGGCCTGGTCCACGGGGACTTCAACCCGACCAATATTCTCATCAAGGATGGAGAAGTGAGTGGAGTACTGGACTGGGAGTACGCACATTCCGGAACGCCGTTCATGGACATCGGAAACTTGCTTCGTAGCATGGACCCCACTTATCATCCGCTGATCGAGCAGGGACTCAGGTCAGGAGGAATGGACCTCCCGGCAGACTGGCAACGCCGCGCGCAACTCGTTGACTTGACGAGCCACCTGGAGTTTCTCACCTCGCCCAGGTCAGATCACTTCAAGCGTGAGTGCGTCGGGAGGATACAAAGGTTTCTGAGGGTCTTCGGGGTTGGAGCGTGATGTGGTTGGGCGATAGCCGTTCCGCGTTCTGGGGGAGAGGAGATTACGATGAGGGTGAAACGATCCAAAGGAGTCGCGGACGAGAGTAGATGAGTGCGCCCCTTACCCATTCCCGGGGGGAGAGGGGACGATATCAACCGGGGGACTATCTAGACCTAATGACGACCGTCCCCCGTAGTGCTGCTACAAGTTGATTGGGTGTTCTTCGTAGTCCTTCTCTTTGTTATAGATCTGGATTCGGTGGCGGGCCGATTCCAACACGAAGAGCCGGTCGTTGTCGTCCACCTTCACCGCCACGGGCCTCCGGAAGCGCCATTCGGGTTCCATGTTGGCCCGCCGCCGCGCCTTGACTATGTCCGGGTTGGCGTCGATATAGGTCTGGGTCCATGGCGAGGGTTCTTGAGCGTCGCCAACCAGGGTGGCAATGAATGCCCCGTCGGGGCCATACACCTGGACACGGTGGTTGGCCCAGTCAGTGACGTACACGTCCCCTTCGGAGTCTACGGCAACTCCCGAAGGGTGGTCCAGATCTCCCGCGCGGAGGTCTCGCCCTCCGAACTTGCAGAGGAACTGGCCCGTGGCCGAGAATTTTTGCACCCGGTCGTTCTGCCAATCGGCCACGTAAACGTCGCCCTGGCGGTCAACGCATATCCCCCAGGGCATATCCAGTTGGCCGTCCTCGCCGCCCTGGCTGCCGAATGCTCCCAGGAACATGCCTTCTTTAGTGAATCTCTGAACCCGGTGATTCAGGCTGTCCACCACGTAGATGTTGCCTTCGGGGTCAAAGGCCACGCCGGAAGGCCCGTTCAGTTGCCCCTCAGCGGTGCCCGGGTTGCCCCAGCTAGCTACGAACGCTCCAGACTTGTTGAAAACTGAAATGCGGTGCAGTTGCTCGTCGGAGACGTAAAGGTTTTCCTCGCCGTCCATCGCGATGGACCGTGGCCAGATGAACTGGCCGTCTCCGGCGCCAAACCCTCCGAATTGTCCCTGGAAGTCATGAGTCAGGGTCACCCGGGTGATACGCTGACCAATCTCTTCCATTCCGCGGCTCAACACGAAGATGACCCCATCCTTGCCCAGCGCGAAGTCCTGGGGTGACCAAAAACCCTGTCCCGCCATTGCGTACATGCCGATGCAATAGCTGTAATCGAAGACCCGCCCTGCCGCAACCGTCGTCAGCATGGCTACCTCTCAATGTCTTGTGCTGTTTTAATTCCCGTGGGAAACGACCCGGCTAGATGAAGTCCAGTTGTTCGAAGTTGCCGCCAACTATTGGCGCGGGGTCCAGACCTAACCACTTGTCGATCACGGTGCCGTAGAAACCACGGAAATCGTAGTTGGGAGCCAGGTCTCCTGATTGCAGGTCCTCGGGCTTCAGCGATGGATATTCGCTGTACATACCGCCCTTGACCTGGTCACCGATGACGAACGCTACCCCACCGGCGCCGTGGTCGGTGCCGGTGCCGTTGTCACGGACGCGGCGGCCAAACTCGGTGAACATGACCATAAGCAAATTCTCACCGGCGTTGTGCTCCTGGAGGTCCAGGAAGAAGTCGCTGATGGCCCTGGATGTGTCGGTCCAGAGCTTAGTGTGCATCGGAGTTTGATTGAAGTGGGTGTCGAAGCTGGCGTGGGCGGTGTAGAAAAGCTGAGTGCCCAGGTCGGCGAAGTACACCTGCGCGATGCTCCTCAGGTTTTTGGCGATGGGAGTGTCGGCGTATTCGACCGTCGAGGAATACTTCTCAGGAGCGACCTTCAGAATGTCTGCTCCTCGAAGCGCGTCCCGGCCCGTCTGCCCCAGGTAATCCATTGTCTGGCCGGTGCCGACGGCGGGGGCGTACATGCGTGCGAAACGGTCCAATAGCTTGTCGCGCTCGCCGGCCATTCCCGGAACGTCCGACATCACGCCATAGGACTCCAGGTTGGACACAGAAGTCACCGGTACGCCACGCAGGGCCAACGCGCGTGGCAGACCCTGTCCGAAGTTGATGCCCTTCAGGACGTTTTCCCCTGCGGGGTCCAGGTCGCGGATTACCTTACCCGCCCAGCCCTCAGTGCCAACCTTGTCCGGCTCGCAAGTGTGCCAGATGTCCATCGAACGGAAGTGGGAGCGCGGGGAGTTCTCGTATCCGATGCCGTGGATTATCGCGACCTTGCCCTGGTCATACAGTTCCTTCACGGGACCCATATTGGGGTTGAACGCCAGATGGTCGTCTATGGGCAGGACCTTGTCTTCGGGGATTCCCACACGAGGGCGGGCGTCCCGGTAGTGGGGGTCAGTGTAGGGGATTATCGTATTCAGGTAGTCGTTGGCGCCTGTGAGCTGGAATACCACGACCACCGGGTCTTTCTTAGTCGTCGACATTTGTCATTCTCCCGCGACGTTTCGTTGTCTGAATAACACGTCTGAATACCGTTCCGGGGTTAGGCGAATTGGTAGTCTCTGGAGGCGGCGATCAGGGCCAGCATAACACCGACCCGATGTTCCGACTCCTTCGCATTCTCTTCCGTATCCCAGCGGAGGTCACCATCCTCCTGAGCCTGTTCCATGAGTTCGTTCATCGTGACAGCGCTCACGTTGATCGGGCCCACTAGCTCAAGGCATCCCTCTACAAATTCCGAGGGAGCCGTGGTGTTCCGGTCTCTTAGTTCGCCGACTATCGCCTGGACACCAGGCAGGGAGGTGTTGCCCAGAAGGTTGGCGGCGAAGTTCACCCGGCGCACCAGGGAACCGCCGTCGATCCATTCCTGCCCCGTATGCCAGCTCTCGACGCTCGGGGGATTGAGAAGTTCCTGTCCCTGGTAGGCGCATTCAAAAGCGAGCGCCGGGAAGCCTGGCCGCGGCCGGTTGTAGCTCCCCGCGAGCCGGGCGGTACCGACTACCAGCTCAGCAGGGCTCTTAACCCGCTCAAATTGGGCCTCTTTGAAGAAGTCCGAGAGGAACAGCACCCGGAGGACCGCACGGATGTCGAAGTCCGATTCCTCGTAGGTCCGTACGAGCGTATCAATGGCTTCCGGGTCTCTCGGAGGCGTAATGTTCCAGCTAGGCACCTGGGGCTCGTCGGCCACGAAGAAATTGTAAAGGTGCCGGGCAAGGAACCTGGCGGTCGCTGGCTGGCGCGCCACGATCTGGATAATGTCGTCTCCGTCGAACTGGCCCTGATGACCCAGGAAGGTCTTTTCTCCGTCGTCGTGGTCCTCAGCCCTGTACTCGAAGTTCCAGTAGAACCTGCCGAGGGGGTTCCTCGGTATCTTGGGGGCGATAGTCCACCCGGTGAAAGCCCTGGACGCTTCCTTGATGTCGTCCTCGGAGTAGTTGCCAACTCCCATGGAGAATAACTCCAGCAACTCCCGGCCCCAATTCTCGTTGATGGCGCCGCGGTGGTTACCGTTGTTATCCAGCCAATAGATCATCGCAGGATTCTTTGCCAGCTCGATCAACAGGTCGGGGAAGCGGCCCAGGCCGTGCGCCCGGAACATGGCGATCTGCTGGGTCAACTCCGGCGGATTATCAACTTTGGAGTTGCCGGTGGCGAAGAGTTGATGCCAGAAGAGGGCCATCTTCTCTTCCAGAGGGCGTTGGGTGTTAATCATGCGGTACACCCAATCGGCCTGGTTCACCGGAGGCCCAAGGGCCCCTTCCATCCCAGGGAAATACCGGTAGAGGACGTTTTCGTCCACCGGGGGGTGAGATTCCGTGTTTAGCAGGTCTTCCACGGTGGCTTCATATCCGGCCGCCGCCCGCCTTTCCAGCTCATCGTAAGGTGCGCCGAAACCGGCCCGGCGCATCAGGTGGCCCATTAGCGCAATCTCGTCTCGACTGGGCATCATTCTTCTCCTATTCCCACAGACCAGACCCTGGTGTTGCACATCGTTAAGCGAATAGTTCAATCCTACGTTTGGGGTAGGTGCATGTCAAGCGTACATGAGCAACCAGAGCGACTATGTGCCGCCTTGGCTGGAGACTGGGACGATAAGTGTCTGCAACTCGACGAAATACTGCCGCATTGTTACGAGGAGAGAATTTCCTTGATCCGGGCCGCAACGGTGTGTTCGCCGCCTTCCTTTAGCTGCGGCATTCGTACGGTGAAGGAGTCCGCATCGGGCGGATAATAGTCGGGGCGCCCGTAGGGGGACCGGACCCAGATGCTTGGATTACCGGCCTTAAGTTCCTCGACCACATCACCAGCGGATTTCCCTATCCTTGCCACGTCCAACTTTATCGTGAGACCGTCAATCGGGCCTTCCTCGGGTGAGTCCAGCAGTTCCACACTGTCAAGGTCTCGCAGGTCGTCCCGCAGGGTGGCGATCCTGGCTTCGTACCCCGCGAACCTGTCTTCGTGATTCATCGACAGCCATTCGCGCAGCGCACCGTAGACGGCAACGACTTCCTGCCGGTCAATCTTCATGGGCCGTCCGAAGGCGCGAGAGTCGGTCGCCTCGAAACCTATGAAGCTGTGCTTCCGCGCCACGTCGAGCAAGTCCTTCCTTCCAGTGAGCAGGCCGCTGGAGTTAACGGCCCCAAAGTACTTGGCCCCGTAAGCCACCAGGTCCGCGCCCATCTTCACGTAACGGCTGAGTCTGTCGGTGGGGTAGACCTCTCCGGCGGCATCGACGATGACCGGAATGTTGTGGGAGTGGCCGATCCGGATCACCTCTTCCAGGGGAAGCGCGCCGGGCACACCATCTCCCGGGGCCAGATAGTGGATGCCGGCCGTGTTGGGTCTGATGGCCTCCTCGACATGTTCCGGCCTCGTCCCTTCCGGGTCCCCGATTTCAACCAACTTGCCACCGGGGATGGTCACGCACCGGTCGTACCTGATCCTGAGTTGGCGTTGAATTATGAATTCATACGGCATGCCCGCCGTATCAGGTATCCGGTCGATCTTGTGCTGGTCGTTTCCGGTCATGCAAGCCGCCGCTCCCACGGCCAGCGCCGCGGAACACCCCGACGTAACCAGCGCGGCCTCCACGTCCAGCATGGCGGCGATCCTTTCACCGACGCTGTCCATAAGCTCGCTTAGGTCGACGTAATACTCTTCGGAGGCGTCCATAAGGGCCCTGACTTCCGCCGACGGAGTGGCCCCGCCCAACAGAGTCCGGTTGCCCTGAGCGTTCAGGACCGGTCTGACACCGAGTTCGTCGAAAATGCCTGGCATTTTCACTCCTTATAAACGCCTCGCGTGCCCAATGGGCATCTATCAAGTGCCGATGTATGCGGTTACCTAACCCCTGTTCGCCCGTGTGGGGCTAGGGGCTGATGGCGGGAAGTACTCGGCGATGGGGACTTCTATCACGCTGGGACGGTCTTCTGCAAGGGCTGCCTGCACTGCATCCCCGATATCTTCCGGGCGTTCCACGTAAAAGCCCCGTGCGCCGTAGACCTCGGCTAGCTTGTCGAACCTGGGGTTTTCCAGGTCGACGCCGATGTATTTCTCTCCGAAGAACCGTTGTTGTTGCGCCTTCTCGGCCCCGTGGCAGCTATTGTTCAGGACTATGCTCACCAGCGGGATGCCCCATCGGACCGCCGTGTTCAGTTCTTGGGAGGTGTAGAGGAACCCGCCATCGCCCTGGATACTGATGGCCGGACGATCGGGCCTGCCCAGCTTGGTTCCCAGGCCCACGCTCAAACCCATGCCCAGCCCGCCTTGACCCGCATAGTTGAACATAGTCCGCGGCTCCTCGAATTGGACGCGGTCGTAGGCCAGACCCGCCGACACGCCTGCGTCAATCGTGATCATGCAGTCGCGGGGCATCACCCTGGCTAATTCGGAGTAGAACCGCTGGGGCATCATGGGATCGCCGCCAAGCTCCCGTTCCCCGTCGAGCCGCGACCTGCGGCTGGAGGCTAACTCTTCTATCGTTGCCCGCCACTCCGGGTTGGGACGGCCCTCCGGGAATTCTTCCTTGAGCGCCCGCAGCAATTGCTGGGCCACTGCTCCGGCGTCTCCGATAATGCCCGTGGCTACGGGGTGGTTGCGGCCGATCTCCTGCGGGTCTATGTCCACCTGGATGACGCGGGTCTGGGGGTCCAGCACGCTGTTGTTCCAGTTGGTAGTGGACTGGTTGATCCTAGTCCCCAGCGCCAGTATCACGTCGGCCTGGTTGATGGCCTGTAGTGCTTCTCCTGAACCGCGGCCTCCCGGCGGACCGACATAGAGCCTATGGCTGTTGGGTATTGCGTCGTTGTGGCCGTAGGACGGCACCAGGGCCATGTCCAGCAACTCCGCCAGGGCCATGGCGTCGGAGGTGGCCTCTGAGTCGACGACTCCGCCTCCGGCCAGGAGCAGGGGCCGTCGGGCATTTATGATAAGCGCCGCTGCCTGCTGGATGGCCGCGGCGTCGCCTTCGATTCTGGTGTTGACTGCGCGATACGTGCCGGCCTGCGGCGGGTCGAAGTCCAGGGTCTTGCCATCTATGAGGTCACGAGGTATGTCCAGGAAGACGGGGCCGCGCTTGGCGGTGAGAGCCGTCCGGAAGGCGTGCTGCATGAGCTCCGGGATGCGCTCCGTCTTGTTGACCTGGAGCGCCAGGTTGGTGACCGGTTCGAACAGGCTCACCAGGTCGAATGCCTGAGAACCGTCCCGGTAGATGTAGTCTTGTGCGGTATCACCGGCGATGACGATGACCGGCGCGTGGCCTTTGTATGCCAGGGAAATCCCAGTCAAAAGGTTGATCGTGCCAGGGCCGGATGTCGTGAGGCAAGCCACAGGTTTGCCCGACGCCCGGGCATATCCGTAGGCCATGAACGCCGCGCCCTCTTCGTGGCGGGTATCGACGAACTGGATGTCCGACCTGCCGGGAAGCTCGGTGACGATGCTGTTGGTGGTGGTCCCCACGAGGCCGAAGATGTACTCGACCCCCTCGGCCCGCAGACCTTCGATGATGGCTTGCCCGGCGCTCATTCGCGGCATGGCTACCTTGTTAATTTACATGGATAGACAGGATATACAGGATTGGGGGGATTATGGCAATCCTTCAAGCCTGAGAATCACAGTTCAGACGGTGCGATTGTCTGAATCGACATTTTCAGAATGGAAGGGATTAGGGCGAGACTTCGGGGCTAAGGCCATTGAGGTAAGCGGAAATAAACCCGAAAAAGGGTTGGCCCGGCGGCGTGACTCCCTGCATGACCAGGTTTCTAAAGTTAGAATCCGAATTGAGCCGTTCCATAAACAGATATAGATGGTATCGACGCTGATTGAATATGTGGTCTGGGTCGAACCCTTCCAGTTCGCTGAGTTCGCCGTTCAGATCGATGTCGTCGATGGTCCTTCGGGCGAAGGACCATTCCACCTGGGCAAGTCGCTCTGCGGGCATCATCTCGCCGGAATCGGAATCCCAACCGAAGAACTCATGCCCTGGCCTCCGGTTATCAGTTTCGTTTGGGTTAACATACTCGGATACCGGTGTATACCGGGGGCGAAAGGCGGCGGTCAGAATCTGGTTCTTCATATCGTCGAAAACGGGCCATTGGTCGCCTTTATTCTGATTGCACCGGTAGCAAGCATAGACCAAGTTGGACCAATCAAGCCAGAAGCCTGGGAACCTGCCGCGAGGCCGAAAGTGGTCGATGGACTCTTCGTCGAACGGAGGCGGTGTCTCCCCGGTCTCGGTTCGCGGCTGTGTCGGCTGGCAGAAATGCTGGCAGTAGGCGCAAACTGGCCCAAAATCCCGCTTCAAGGCATCGCGTATACGACTGCGATTGGCTCCGTCCAAATCGTCCCATTCCGCGTGAGCAACACGGATTTCGGTGAAGAATCCGGGTTCTGAGGAGCGTGGTACTGAGCGTATGGTTAACCGTTCTCCTGGTTGAGGCTTTGGGACTCCCGATATTTTCTCAGCGATTCAGCAAATTGTTCCTCGAATATCTCTCGTTGCCTTTTCCACGGACCGCCGGCCAGCAAGTCCCGGTCTACGAGTTTTCGCAACTCCCTCATCCGCTCTTGACGTTCTTCCTCCGCTTCCGGGTCACTCCGATACCCCTCTTGCCGCAGTTGACGCAGCTCCTGCGCCGCATTTGCAGTCCTTTCGTCCGTCGGGTCGTCTACGCCCAACATCGTCCGTAGGATTTCATCGGCGGTCCAGCCGATAATGTCCTCGGTGTTAGTAGATGCGGTGACGGCGCCGTTTTCGTAGTCTCGCTTTAGCAGATGCACCTGCCCGGCTTTCAGACCGGCCACGACAAAGGGCGAGTGGGTGGTGGCGAATATCTGCAACCCGGGGAAATGTTTCAGCAGAGCCGGGATTACCCGCCGCTGCCAGGTCGGATGCAGGTGGTTTTCTATCTCGTCAATCAGCAGGATTGCGGGTTTTTCTTGCCAGTCCTCTTCCCAATCGTAATGGTCTGCCATTTTGAGGGCTAAGGCCCAGACCCACATTAGGGTCCCCTGCGTTCCCGAACTTAATTTGCCGGCATACAACGGTTCCCCCAGATAATTGTCTGTGGTACCGACACTCATCCAGTGGTGGCGATCATCATGTATTATCTCCCGACAAATCTCCTTGGCGCACGAATAGCCGATATCCAATGCTTTCCTGAACTGGAATTGGGCGTCCCTAGTTTCCAATCCCTCCCGGGCGGAATCAATAAACGCTTCGACGTCCTGTCCGCAGAAAATTCCGAAATGCACTGACGACACCCGAGTCCTGATGATCTCGCTTTGGCCATCCAGAATGCCGAGAAGTTGCCTCTCCCGAAGGTTGACCCTAACTGCGGGTATGTACCGGAGGGGCACCAATCGCCATTTGGTTAGGTTCAGACACCGTCGCCAATTATCGCTTGCCTCCAAATTAAGGACCGCCAGTTGGCCATCGGGATTATCAAACTCAAGGTGCTCGTTATACGGGAGCGTCTGTCCGCCTCTTGTTCGTGGGGCAACATCCGTGGGATCGAAGTGGTCCTCGCTCAGGAAGTACATCTCGTGTATGGACTGAAGGATGGTGCTCTTGCCAGACCCATTAGGGCCGATGAACAGGTTCACCCGTTCATCACAATCAAACTCGACATCGCCCAGCGGTGGCAGATTTTCTATCTCCAACCTTATTATGTGCATACCAACGCTCCCTGGTTGCCTGGCCCATGAATTCCGCTACCCTTTCCAGCCCTCGAACAGCTCCAGTATACCTTATCCATTCCAGGAGTTTCGGACGGTCATAGACATACCGGCATCAGGACTCGCCTCTACTTCGGATGGGTCTAGGCGGGAGACCAGGGATTGGCTTAGGGTTGGGTGCAGTTGTCCAGCGGGATTTTGTCGGTGGTGCGCCTCTGGCTGGCTATGACTAACTCGAGGTCGGTTGCGCCAACCTCGAATTTGTCGGTGTTGAGGGTCCGCCCGTCCGACTCCTTAGTATAGATCGTGATTGAAGAGTCGAACCCCTTGGGGCGGAAGATTGAGCCGGCGCTGTTCTGGACACGGTAGGTAGAGAACAGCGACTCCGGAGCGTTGTTCTGGATCGTGAAGGTCAGGTTTAGCTCCACCGGGCCTCCCGCCTCCACGGGCTCCCATGTGCAACTATCTATGGTGACTACCAGTTCACTCGGAGGGCGGACTCGCTGGCCGGTCTCCCCGGCGCGGGAGCGCGGAGTTCCCGGGGTGATCCCAAGCTGAGGTGCGCTGACCGTCCCGCCAGCGGTGCCGCCGCTCTGCTCGTCTTGCGATGCCGACGAGCTACTGCAAGCCCCCGCCAGAGCCATCATCAAGGGAACTAGCAAGATCAGTGAAATGCCTCTCACGGTTCCACCTCCCTATGCGCAACAGAAAGCGATGGTTCAAGAAGCAAAGGGCTTCCCCCGGCCTGGTCCGTTGAAAACACCCCGGGACCGCTTATCCGCGTGCTCCGGTCCCGCGCAGCCGGGGGTCCAAGACGTCCCGCAAAGCATCCCCCAACAGGTTCCAGGCGAACACTACGATGATGATCGCCGCTCCAGGGAATAGAGGCTGCCACCAAGCAACCGCAATGTATTGTGAGGAGGAGCTATTCAACATTCCGCCCCATGAGGGCTCGTTGGGCGGCGTGCCAACTCCCAAGAAGCTCAGGCTGGCCTCGGATATGATCGCGCCCCCCAGGTGGAAGGTGGTAATCACGATGTAGATGGCGAACACGTTGGGCACTATGTACTTCACCATCGTGCGGAAAGTGCCCACGCCCACTGCCTGGGCCGCCAGGATATAGTCCATCTCGTTGATGGCCAATGCTTGGGACCGGATGATTCTCGCGGCGCTGGGTATGTATGACACAGCCAGGGCGAACACCACGTTGTTGATGGATGCGCCTAGGGCGGCCATGATTGCGATTGCCAGTATTATCCCGGGGAACGCGATCATCGCGTCAATAACACGCTGTACTACAAGGTCTAACTTGCCTCCCCAGTGGGCGCTGACGATGCCGACGGCCAACCCGAGGGTGGTCCCGATGAAGGATGCCAATATACCTACGTACAGCGATATCCACACGCCGTTGAGCAGCCGGGCAAACACGTCCCGCCCTATCTTATCCCCTCCGAACCATGCCTCCGCGCTGGGAGCTATGTTGATCCGCGAGACAATTGGTTTGTAGGGGCTGGCGATCAGCCCAACCGCGGGATCTATGAATTTGACATAGACGGCGAGGATGATGAGCAAGACGGCAATCGTGGCTCCCACCGTCCCCAGCGGCTTGGTCCTAAGGAACCGCATGACATTATAGGTCACGCCCCTCTTGGGCAACTGCGCGAGGAGCGAATTCGGAGAACCCTCTACAGCAATCTCTTGGTGCTGGACCATTTGCGTCTTTTACCCCTCTTACCAGATAGAGTCTTTAGGTCTAGTTATACCGGATCCTGGGGTTCAACCAAGCGTAGGCCAGGTCAGTCAACAAATTGGCCACGAGGACCATCACACCAAAGATGACGATGATGGACTGAATCATTGGGTAGTCACGGTGTTGGACCCCCTCAATCAGGAGCCTGCCCATTCCGGGAACGGAAAAGACGATCTCGGTGATCACTGAGCCGGAAGCCGCATTGCCCAGGGCGAGACCGAATATGGTCACGACCGGCAGCACAGCGTTCTTGAGAGCGTGCCGGTAGACAACAATATTTTCCGCCAGCCCCTTGGACCGCGCGGTCCGGATGTAATCTTCGTTGAGCACTTCCAGCATGGCGGAGCGGGTTACCCTGGCCAGGAAGGCCATCCCGGAAGTCCCCAGCGCTAGCGCCGGGAAGATGAGCTGTTGCAGGTTGGTCCATGGGTTTTCCCAAACGTTGACATATCCCAATGGAGGTATCCATCCGAAGAGCAGGACCAACAGGAAGATGGTCATAATGCCGACGTAGAAATTGGGCGTCGCCAACCCTATCAGAGTAATCATCCTGGAGATGTAGTCTCCCCAGGTGTCCTGCCTGATGGCTGAGACCACGCCGAGGGGAATTGCTACTACTCCGGAAATGATCAGCGACATTAACGTGAGTTGCAGGCTGATCGGGACCCGTTGCGCCAGGTCTTCCTTGACCGGATTGTTGTAGTGGTAGGAAACTCCGAAGTCAAGCTGGGCCATGGAGGTTACCCAGTCTGCATACTGGATGGCGATATGCCGGTCGGTGCCCAGCTTCTCTCGCAGCCTCTGTAGTTCTTCTTCGGTGAAACTCTCAGTTCCTTCATCTCCTCCGAGGATCAACAGGGCGGGGTCTCCTGGCACGATGCGTAGAATGGTAAACACGATGATTGTAAGGAGAATCATCGTGGGGACAAACATGAGAGTTCGCTTTATCAGGTAAGCTTTCAAATTGCTACCCTTACGATATCCTTAATCGAGTGGGATGATCGGCTGGGTTTTGGGCTATGACCCTGGAGCCCAGTCAAGCTCGGAGATAGCCCCTTGAGGGCCGGGCCTTGCGAGGCCTGGCCCTCAAGCCCGTTGTCCTATTGGCTCTCTAGCAGGCGGGGTCGCACCAGATGTGCTCGTATTTCCTCTGGTGCTGCTGGAGCAGGAAGTTTTGGATATTCTTGTTGACCAACTGGTGTTCGACACGCCAGTAGAGGTACGAGGCCTGGGCTTCGTTCCAGATGACATCCTCTATTTCGCGGAGGATGACTTTACGCTTCTCGACGTCCAATTCCCGGGATTGACGTTCAAACAACTCCGGAATCCGAGGAATCACGTATCCGGTCCAACGGAAATACAGCCGACCTTCCTTGAATCTGTCTAGGAAAGCATCCGGGTCAAAGAAGTCTGCGCCGCCGCGTTGTACCGCGAACGTGTAGTCATGGTCGCGGTAAGCGTTGAAACCCGCGCTTGCTTCCCATACCTTCAACTCTACGTCCCAACCTAGGAATTCCTGTAGTTGTTCCAACACAACAACTGAGATGTCCGGGTAGCCACAGCAGTTCCGGGTCGAAAGCTGAATCTTGAATCCCTCAGCCGGGATACCGGCATCAGCGAGAAGCCGTCGAGCCTCCGCCAGGTCATCGGGATGTTTTTCGCCATTTAACTCTCGCATCCCGGGGAGTGCCATGCACTCGTCCAGCGTGTAGGTAAATCCTGCTCCCGGTGGGAAGACAGCGCCGCACGGGATGCCTCTGCCCGCCGTAAAGGTGTCGTTAAGCGGCTGCCTGTGCAATGCCAGGTTGACGGCCTGCCTTACGCGGACGTCCTTAAAGGGTTCCTTCTGAATGTTGAAGAATATGTATTGTGCGCTGGGCGCCCCGCCCCAATGGATCACAAGTTTGTCGCGCTCCTCCTCGGCTAATTTTTGAGCCTCGGTGTCGCTGAAATTGTCCGCTCCGTTGGTCATCAGCACCTGTTCGGCCTTAAACGCGGCGATGCCCGCCCCGGTATCGGTGATGATGTACTGGTCCAGACCATCAAGATAGGGACGCCCCTCTTTGAAATAATAGGGGTTCCGGTCGTAGTGGTTGGAGACCGCCTTGACCTGCCTTGTGTGGATGAACGGTCCGGAACCCAC
Source organism: Dehalococcoidia bacterium (assembly GCA_965216155.1). Classification (GTDB taxonomy): domain Bacteria; phylum Chloroflexota; class Dehalococcoidia; order Lucifugimonadales; family UBA3495; genus CATOSP01. The sequence continues at coordinate 705,499 of CBDCFD010000005.1, forward strand.
GAGTTCTTCCATGTTGACTGTGGTCTGAAGCTGTCCCGCGTCCTCCACGTGCTTGGGCATGACTCGCCATGTCTCGGAACCAAGGGCCAACAGGAAGGCCGGTGTTGGATTGAGGGTCTTTATCTGGATCGTATGGTCGTCGATGATCTTGGAGTCGTCGAAATACGCCTTGACCTGGATCGTCGACGACACAGTTTCGCCGTCCCTGATCGGTATGCATTCGGGGCAAGTGGAGGCGAGGAAGCTGTAGGCGACGTCCTCGGACGTAACCGGATGGCCGTCAGAGAATTTGGCGTCGGGATGCAAGTGGAAAGTGTAGGACACCCCATCTTGGGCAAGCTCCCAACTGGTGCATAGATCGCATCGCAGGTCGGATTGGTCCTCGGTTTCCGGGTTGTACTCAACAAGCCCGTTGAAGATCATGGCGACGTTTTTGTTGTTGATGCTGGAAGCCATCAGCGTGCGTTGCCTGACGTCGGCGTAGTCCAACTGGGGCACGCGGCCACCCTGGATGCCCTCTTTAGCCATCATATCGACGGGCGGCGCGGTGGGCAGCGCCTGCACGATGGTCTCCACCGTTGGCAACACCTTTACTTCCGCCGCGACTTCTTTGATTACCTCCTTGGTAACCACGATCTCCTTTTCGACGATCTTTTCGCTGGGGACTTCTTTGATGACCTCCTTCTCGACCACCACTTGTTCCGGCTCAGCGGTCGATGCGCAAGCGACGACGAATACAAGGGCAAGAACGAGCGGAGTCAGGAATAAGAGCTTGGGTTTACTCGACCATTGGTGATTCACGGTTTTGCCTCCATCTCATGAACGTTTCAGTACCGGAATCGAATCGAGGGACGGGGTAAGTGTTGGACTAATTGGTGAGGACTCCTCCACCTATGGTGGCAATAGCCCGTCCCGGAAATCGTGGCAATGTTAACGAACGGCTATGCGTGTGTCAACCCAAAATGTAATGATTGTTATCGGCGATGTATATCAAGGATGCGGATAGCGGATGGGGTTGCTTATTATATCTGCGTATTTATCTGCGGTATTCGTAATCTGTCCGGGGCCGGTTCATGCCAGGACTCCTAACGGTCCGTCTCGCCGCTACGGAGCAGGTGTGAACCGGCCCCGCTCCCGCCTCCTTGGGATAAGTGTTAATATGAGAGATGCTAGAAATGTGGCCGGGAACCCCGATTCTCCCCAAGCCGCCGTTTTCTTGACGTCGATTATAGATGTAATATTGGGTTCCTGAAACGTATTGCATGTACTACCACGCCGTATAAGCCTGGAATACGTCTGCTTGGCGTAGCGCGAAACCCGACCAATGGCTTTCCGGCCAGACTTCTAGGAGGGAGTAAGAGCCATGACTGACGATTTGGTGATTCTCCGAGAGAAACCCGAAGCAAAGTATTTGATCGCGGGCTGGAGGCGTCAGTGGTCCGACGGGGGTGAGATCTCCAGCGGGCTGCCCAGGTACCTGATCGACAAGCTAGGCGCCCGCGAGATCGGCGAGTTTAGCCCCGAGGTGGGAAAGCTGTGCTTCCCGTTCCAGGTTCCTGGTACGCACGGAGCTTACCGGCCGCGGGCGGCTTACGAGGACGGCCTGCCCTCCAAGCCGATGCACCGCAGGAACTACTTCTTCGACGCGGGGAACGGACTCATCATTTTCCTGGGCGAAGAACCGTGGATGCGGCTGGACATCTACGGCGCAGCGTTTTTCTCCGCCATCGAGCAGTTGGGCGTCGTGAAGACGGCCGCGGTGGAGGGCTATAACGGCGCGGCCCCTCCGGATATGGAGAGAAACGTAAGCTGCGTCTATAGCCAGGCCCATATGAAGGAGGAATTGGAGCGTTACGCGCTGAGGTTCTCCAACTACGGGAGCCGGGGCAGAAGCGGCCCAACAATCGGGATGGCCCTCATATCCATAGCCCACGACTTGCATCCCGGCGTGGAGATGTTCCGCCTTGGCGCTATGGCGCCCATGTTTCCCTTCCTCACTTCCAACAACGAGCCGGTCGGGATTACGAGGGACCACAGGGCCTTCTACGACATTATGCGAAGGCTCAAGTCGATGTTCAACCTGGATATCGACCTTTCGGAGCTCCTGACTTTGGCCGACAATGACGGGCGCCAATTACAGGAGAGCCTGGAGAGGATCGCGTCTTCCAACCCCAAGGCCAAGGAGCTTATCGACCGCGCCAGGGCTGACTACAACCTCAGCCCCTTCGTGGAGCCTGTGGACCTGGACCCGGCCCTTGACCGGACCCTGGAAGACATAATCAACAACATGCCAGAGCCGCCCACGGATCAGGAGTCAGGCTAATCAGACCAGACCCTCGGCTTCGGCGGCTTCTTCCAGCACGTCCCAACCCTCCGTGATGCCGGGGGCGAAGCTGGTGCAGCCCTCCGCGTCCAGCACTTCCTTTCCCAACGGGTCACCGTAGTCTACTGCGAGGAAGGCGCTTTGCAGTTCGATGGAAACGTCGGCGGGCAGGTCTCGTTGGGCGGTGAAGCAGCAATGACTGTAGCCGGGGCTTGACCAGAGTGTCCGTACCGCGTCGTGCGCCAGGCGACCGCTTTCCCACAGGACTTCCAGCGTCCGGCGGGTAACGGACCCGGCGTCGTACTCGCCCTTCACTACTCGGTCCACCACGTCCCGTTCTCCGCTCAGGGCGCTGGGTTGGCGGTCCTCGTAAAACGTCGCCTTGCCCAGACCCGTCCTGGGGTCTATTCCCAGTTGGCGCAAGAAATGGAAGGCCAGCAACGGTTGCTCCGAGGAACGGCTGCCCACGGCAAAACTTCTGCCTCTGAGGTCTTCCACGGTCAATATTTCTGAATCTCCCCTCGTGATGAAACAGGTCGTACAGTCAAAGTCCACGTCCCTCATTGCTATGATCTGGCAGGGTTCGGATAGGAGCCTCTTCATCTTCACGTAGCCCAGCGGGCCATTCCAGGCCAGGTCTATCTTTCCGTCCACGAAGTCGTTGACCATTGCGTCGTAGTCGGAGTAGAGGACCCAGTCCATGTCGATCCCCCGGCGCTTAAACAGGGTCTCAAGCCCCTGGAACACCTTCATGTGTGGGATGGAGGCAGTGCCGCCTAATCTAATCATGGAAGCCTCCGATGCCGGAATCCCGTGTGGAGTATTCTCGTTACAGAGCCGTCGATTGGTCAACCCTCGGGGGAGGAGGGAAGAGGCGTGAGGAGCTAACGGATGCGCCGGAGTACCGGTAGGAGAACGGTTCTCCGCGAACCTACCTATCGGTGCTTATGGTTACGGACACCCCGGTTAGCGCAACGTCTACCCCCTCTGGTGCATCGGCGCGGACCGTAACCAGATACGTCAGTATACCTCTCTCGGTCTTGGGACTGTCCGCCACGTCCGCAACGGCGCCCGCCAACGGTGTGTCTGGCACGCTGTCGAGTGATATTGCCGCAGCCGCTCCCACTCGGACCCGTCCAACATCGGAACCGTTGACGAGACCGTCGACCTGCACCAGGGTTGGGTCGATGAGCCGCACTATCAGGGAATCCTTGTCGACTTCATCATCCTTCTCAGCATTCACCAGGTAGACGACTCCGTCGAAGGGGGCGGTGATCTCCCCGCCGTCAAGATCAGCCTGAGCATCCTTCGACATTTGTTCGGCGAGGGAGAACTCGGACTGGCGTTGGGCACGCAACAAGTCCAGCCTGTTGCGCAGGGCTTCAAGCCGTATCTTGGCCTCCTGCAACCGGGCCTCGGCTACGAGGAAGTCTTTAGTGGCGGCGTCCACGAGCAGCAGGTCGATGTTGGTGGTGAGGTCTTCGAGGTCTTCGAGGGCCTGGGCCAGGTTGGCATTTGCGGCTAGGACCGCACTCTCCAATAATCCCTTGTCCCTGGGGTCTGGGGCGATTCCCAGGTCAACCAGGGCGTCGCGGGCTTGCTCCAGATCGGCGAGAGCGCCATCGACCTGGGAGACCCTCAGCGCAACCTCCAGTGGGTCAGCGCCGGAGGCCAGAGCGGACGTAGCTTCCGTGGAAATGAGTTGCGCGGCCCTGCCTCCGGCGATCACCGGTTGCGGACCCGGGGCCGCCGCTCCCGCCGAGACGGCATCCAACAGTTCTTCCACAGTTTCCGGCACGCCCGTCTCGGCGAATATCTTCAAGTCCTCAGCGTCTCGCTGTACCTTGTCCAGCGCCTTTGCCGCGGTGTCCACAGCAACCCGCGCGGCGGTTAGCCCGGCTTCGAGGTTCGCCCGGACCAGCATGTCCGGACCTTGCTCCAACTCCTCGCGTTCTTCTTGTGCGTCAGTGAACACGACCCTGGCGAGGGCAACGGCTGCTTCTAGCCGTTGTTTCTCCAGTGGGTCTGGGCCTTCTTCCAGCCGTGCTACGACCTGGGTGACTTTCCGCAAGTTGGACTCCGCCACCGCCACCGCCGAACTTAACTGCCGAACGAGGAGAGCTTGCTGGTTTCCCTGTAACGTTGCAAGGTCCTTCTCGGCGACTTCCAGGCTGGCTCGCGCCAAATTAACGGCTGATTCCATCTCTTTCTTGACCAAGGGGTCCGGACCCGTTTCAACTTCGGACAGACGGTCTATTGCAGTGTTGTAGTTGGCCAGAGCGAGAGCGGCAGCGGCCTGCAATACGCGAAGCTCTTCGATGAAGTCCTCGTCGAACGGTCTTGATATGCCTAGCGTGAAAATCAACTTGCTAACGGCGTCATTCGCCGCCTCCAATTCGACCTTGCTTCGAGTGTGGACCAATTGGGCCGCGGCCAACCTCTCCGCGTGATCCAAATCCAAGTTGGACAGGTTTTCTTGGGCGCGGTCAAGGGCGGCTTCGGCGCTCGCCCTTTTCGACAACGCTTCCGCCAACCGATGGGCGTGCTGGGGGTCGAAATCGGCCAGGGCCGTCTTGGCCTGGTCGAGGGCCAATTCAGCCGACGTCTTTTCCGACTGGGCCTCCGCGAGTCTCAGGGCGTGGTCTATCAGGAAGTCTGCCAATGCGTCTTCGGTCTGGTCTAGCGCGATGCCTGCCCCGGCCGCTGTCTGCTGTGCGCTGGCCAGTGACCTGGCGTGGTGAAGGTCGAACTCGTCCAACATTTCTTGTGCCTCATCCAGGGCCAACTCCGCGGCGGAATGTCCTTGCAGGGCTTGTCCAAGTCGTTGCGCTTGGTGCAGGTCCAGGTCAGCCAGGGAGTCCCACGCCTGGTCCAGCGCAACGCTGGCCGCCGCGAGGGCGCGCATACTCAGGGAGAGGCGCTGGGCATGGTCGCGCTCCAGGTCGATCAGGTCTTGCTCCGCGGACTTCAGCGTAAGCCTCGCGCGGGCGACGGCGGCTTCGGCCGCGGCGACAGCCGTATCCTCCGGGCGAATGGTGTTGTCCAGTGCTTCCTGAGCATTGTCCAGGGAGACCCGGGCCCCGGCTACCGCGGATTCCGCTTGCGCCAATTCCACCGGTGTCGCGGCGTTCAATGTGTCAACCGCTTCCTTGGCCCGGCGGAAGTTGACCATTGCCTCGGCCGCGTTGGTTTCCAGTCGCGCCATTGTCGTTGAGTCCATTCTGGCCACCACCTGGCCTTGCTCGACACGGAGCCCGTTCTCGACCAGTACGTCCCCAACCGTTCCCCGTGTGTCAAACTTCAGGTCCGCGGTCCTGGGGAACACCAGTTTGCCGTCTATGGATAGCTCTCCGGCCTGTTTCGTGAAAGAAGGCGCGGGAAGGTCTATCGTGTCCTGAGAGGGCGTCTCCGGACCGAATACGGCTCCCAATGTAGCCCATACCGACACAGCAGTAACCAGGGCCAGGGCCGGGTAGAGCAGGAGGACGCGGCGTTTGCTTGCACTGATGGTGGCAAAGAAAGTTTTCATGAGGTCCCACCGCCCGGTCTGAGATTTACGGATCCAAGAACCGTGACCAATGGCTCGTAGTGAGGCCAACGAATGGGTACAGTCACCGCAATCTTGGTCACTCCGGCTCCCCCGTTGCATTCGCTGAGCGTCTGCCGCCCAGCATGGAGCCGATTGCTCTGAAGAAAGACGGGATATTGACGTGTACCATGGTGTAGATCACAGGCACAACTATGAGAGTCAGGAAGGTCGAGCTGATCAGGCCGCCGATGACCACCGTGGCAAGCTCAGCGCCAATGATCCCACCCGCCTCCCCGGCGAATGTAGCCAGGGGCAGCAATGCGAATGTAGTGGTGAAGGCGGTCATGAGGATCGGCCTTAGCCGCACTCGGCTCCCTTCAATGAGACCCTCGTAAACCCCCAACCCCCGCTCCCGCAACTGCTCGACGAACGTGATTAAGACGATCGCGTTGGTGACCACCACACCGATCAGGAGCAAGATCCCCATCAGCGCCGACAAACTCAGTGTGCGGCCAGTGAGGGCAAGGGCCGCCAGCGCGCCCACGAGCGCCAAAGGCAGGCTCATTACGATCACGAAAGGGTTCCTTAAGGAGCCTAAACTGGCGACCATAACCAGGTAGACAAGCACTATCCCAACAGCCATAGCCGTGAATACGTCCTGGAACCCTTCGGCAATTTGAGAGAAGATGCCGCCTGTTCTGACCTCCACACCTGGCGGTTTCCCGGCTTCGAGCGCGTCGATCCTCTCCTGCAGATCGGCGCCCACTCCCTGCGTATCAGCGGCGGTGATCTCCGCTGTTATGCTGGCCGACCGCTTACCATTGAACCTGGAGATGCTGACAGGAGCCTTTTCCAAGGCGATCTCGCTGATTGCGCCCAACCTCACCGTGCCCGTGGGCCCCTCTATCAATAGCGATTTAAGCTGCTCAACGTCGCCGGCTTCCGCAGGGTCACCTCTTACGACGATGTCCATCGTCACTTCCTGCAGGTCCGCCTCGGAAACGGTCTGGCCGACTACGTAACGGTTGACCTGCTGCCCAACGGAGCCGGCGCTAATGCCGTATTGACCGGCCCTCAAGGGGTTGACGTGGATGACCACCTCGTCACGCGCATCGGAGACGTCGCTGGCAATGTTGATGATGCCGTCCATTTCTCTGATTGCGGCTTCTAACCTACTGGCATGGGTCGAAATGTCCGAGTAGTTGCTTCCGGTAACAGTAACTTCCAATTGGTCTGACGGTGGTCCATCTTGCACTCCGGTTACCGTGACGTCCGCATCCTCGACGCGGGGCATTTGCGCCCGGATTTGCTCCACCACGTCCGAAGGCGGGTCTTGCTCCAGGGTGACCAGGAATCCCGCGATGTTGTGGCCTCCTTCGCCGGCCCCCGATCCAAAGTCGTCGGAACGGGCAAACAACGTGGTCAGGTATGAGTCGACAATGTGTCTACCCCGGAAGTCCTCCAAGACCGTCTCCACTTGCCGGACCACCTCGAACGTGTCGCCGACAGAGCTCCCGGTGGGCAACTCTACGTCGACAATCAAGAATTGGGGCGCGTCGGATGGAAACAAAGTTACCGGTATGACCGCGATCAGCCCCAGGCTGCCTCCGGTCACGATACCGGCGATCAACAGGGTCGCGATCTTGTGCCGCAATGCCCAGCGTAGCACGGGCAAGTAAATTCGGAGAATCAACGGGTCGCGGCCGCCGGCGTTAGAGTCTCCCGCGTCGTCATCGGAAAAGTCGCCGCGCCGCAGAAGTAGCGCGCCCAACACGGGCACGGCGGTCAACGCTACCAATGTAGAGCCCAATAGCGCAAAGCTCACGGTCATGGCGAACGGGGTAAAAAAGGAGCCCACTAAACCCTGAATAAAGCCCAATGGAATAAAAACAACCACCGTCGTAAGGGTGGAGGAGACGATCGCGGCCCCCACTTCCCTTGTGGCCTCGATGGCGGCCACGTGGCGGTCCTCCCCGGCCTGAATGTGCCGGTATATGTTCTCCAATACCACGATGCTGTCGTCAACGACTCTGCCGACGGCTATCGCCAGCCCCGCCAGAGTCATGAAGTTGAGGTTAACACTTGCCAAGGCCATGATGATTACCGCGGTCAGGATGCTGAGCGGTATGGACAACCCGATTATCAACGTGGGCCGCAGGGTAATGGCAATTCCCTTCAGCAAAGTAGGCCGCAGGTTGAGCAAGAAAACGAATACTACGCTGACGGCAAATACGAGCCCCCACATTCCCTCGTTCAACAATGAACTGAGGGACTTCTGGACTTCGGGTCCGCTGTTGGTCAACGTCACCACTTCTACGTCATCGGGCAGTCCCGAGACACCGTCGATAGCTGCCAGGACCTGTGAAGTGACGTCGACTGTGTTGGCGTCCGGGTCCTTTACAACGGCTATCCCCAGGCTGGGTTTGCCGTTTGTGCGGGATATAGTTGTGGCCTTGGCTGTACCGAATTCCACCTCGGCCACCTGAGACAGGAGCACCGGCCGCTGGCCCCGCCGGCCTTTCGGGACCTGCTCGAAGCCGACCACCAGGTCCTTCAGCTCATCCAGGGAACCGATTTCGTGGGTAGTTCGGATGGGGAATACAGAGTCGCCGCTGTCGATGCTTCCCGCGGGGAAGCTCACGTTGTTCTCGCCAATCGCGTTTGCGACCTGGTTTATCGAGATGCCAAGCGCCTTCAACCGCTCCGCATCGACCGATACGTGGACCTGTTCATCGGACCTTCCCAGGACCACCGCCGCGAATACTCCATCGACCCGCTCAATCCCCGGGGTGATGAGGTCGTCCACCAGCCGTTGAAGGGAAGGAATGTCACGGTCCCCGAGGACGCTTAGCTGCATCACCGGAAAAACGTCGGAAGCGATGCGGCTGACGGAGGGGTCTTCCACTCCATCCGGGAACCTCAGGCCGTTGATGTTGCCCTCAATGGTCCGCTCCACTTCCTCCATATCTTCCCCAAACTCGAATGTGGCGATGACCATAGACAAATTCTCGGAGGAGACCGACTGGATGTCCTTCAACCCTTCCATCCCTATGATGGCGTCTTCGATTGGCTCGGTCACGTCGCGTACCACGGCTTCCGGGTTTGCCGAAGGATAGAGGGTCCGCACGGTGATATTGGGAAACTCGATCTCGGGGAACAACTCTCGCTGGAGGCTCTGGTAACTGGCCACCCCCCCGATCATTACCAGGACTATGACCAACACCGTGACCGCGGGCCGGTGGAGGGCGAGAGCGGTGAGGAAGCTCAATGATTGGACTCCTTTCGCGCGGGGGATAAGACCGGGCGGGGTGGTGGCGCCAGCCAGCCCGGAGTAGGCATGGTAATCAACAGGTACTTACGTACAGACGTGCATTTCGGATTACGGTAACGTGATGGCGCGATCCATGTATCGCGTGGCCCATCTGTGACGCAAACTCATACAGTTCTAACAGCTTATCGCGGCGGCCAGGATTAAACCAGTGGATACGTCCTGAAGTGTTCACCGGGAACCGGACTGCACACGCGCACGGGGCCGCCTCCGAAGTTACTCCACCGTCACTTCGATACACTGCACCATGTTGTTTCCCGATCCCTGGTAGGTATCGGGTTGCGTCGAGGGTTGAAGGTTGCCCTGGGAATCCGTGGCCCGCACACGGATGACGTGCTTGCCCGGCGCTGCGTGCCAAGGGTGTGACCAGGGATGCCATCCGTAGGCCGATACCCGTTCTCCCAACTCGGCCTCCTCCCACGACTCCCCGCCGCCGGTACTGACTTCTACTCGGGCAACGTCCAGTTCTCCGGCCCAGGCGCGGCCTGTGAGCTGGATCAGCCCGGTCGTGACCAGCCGAGACCTGGTCATAGAATCCGGGATTCCCGGGGGGACGATGAGCGCACGGACCCGGATTCGTGTCACCGGCTCGCCGGGTCCATCCTTGGCCCGGTTGGAGCGGGAGTTGCCGGTCATCCGGTTCCCGTTAAAGGGCGTAGTAATTATCTGGATACTCTCCAGCCACTTAACGCAGGTCATGCCGTACCAACCGGGTACGATGAGGCGAAGAGGGTACCCATGTTGAGGCTGCAATGGTTCGCCGTTCATCTCGTACGCTAAAATCACTTCGGGCCGCGTGGCGTCTTCGATGCTCAGGCTGCGCTGGTAGTATTGAATTTTTCCTCCCTGTACGCCGTGGTCTATCCCGGTGAAGAGCACTTCGACTGCTCCCTCTCGCACCCTGGTCTCCTCCAATAACCCGGCCAACGGGGTACCGGTCCATTGGGAAGTCCCGATTCCCTCTAACATCCAGGGCTGGCCCGTAGGCCTGGGGGTGAGGAGCGCACTGCCGTTGCCTGCGCACTCCATTGTAACCGGCAAGGTGATGGAGGGACGGTCCCGAAGTTCATTCAGGCTCAGCGTGATGGGATTGCCAACGAATCCGCCGACGTTTAGCCGCCACCGTCTGGTGTCTATAAAGGGAATGTCGAAGTGGACGAACAGGTAGTGTAGCCCCGTGGGGGTGATAGGGTACTGTAACGCCTCCAGAGGCATGCCCCTATTCCGCAGGGCTAGTTGCAACTCCTCCGGATAGATGGTGTCAGGGGGGGCAATTCCCGTACCGTCGCCTATCACCGGTATCTGCCCTGCCGGGTTGCGGTCCATCAGCGCAGGTCCCTAAGTCACCGAGGAGATGGCGAAGTCCAGAATTTCGGCCGCCAGGTCCATCTGCTCCCGGGTGGTCGTAAATGGCGGCACGAAGCGCAGGACGGAGCCGTTCCGCCGCACGCTGCAGATCAGGCCGTTTTCCAAGCACAGGCGGCCGATATCCCGGCCCTGTTGGAAGGCTGGTTCCCTAGTATCGCGATTGGCGACCATCTCGATTCCCTGCAGCAGGCCCCTTCCCCGGATGTCGCCAATGGTCTCGTGGCGCTCCGCCAGGGCGCGCAGATGACCGGCCCAATACTCTCCGAGGCTGGCGGCGACGTCTACCAGTCCTTCTTCAAGGATGATATCCAGGCTGGCGATGGCGGCGTTGCATGTCATGGGGTCGTTGGAATGGGAGTGGGCCACCACTATGCCGCTGCCCGAGGTCAGGAACATGCTCCGGATCAGCCCGGGAGGGGTGATCTCAGCCAGGCGGCTGGCCAGGATAATCTCCCGGTCGTTGAACAGGCTCATGTGGCTGTGGAGCAGTGCCTCGCAACTCTCCTGGAGGGTCTGGACGATCCGGGGGTGGTTGTGGCCCAGGGCGGCGCACATCTCGCGGGAGTTGAAGTCCAGGTACTCCTTGCCCGCAATGTCCCGCACCACGGAGCCACGCCCCCAGACCAAAATCGGTCCGGCAGCGTTACTCCGGTCCATCCGGCTGCGGAAGCTAAACCGTTCCGCCAGGGAAAGCAGCAATTACTCAGTCCACTCTCCAGCCAAGGGCTGGGCCTTCGCTCTTAGCCCTGGTTGACGAACTCCGGCATGATCTCCCTGCCGAAGATGTCCAGTTGCTCGACTATGACGTCCTGGGGTGTGCCAATGACGGAGCCAACGTTGATGGCCTCCAGCCCAGGGAACCGCTCCTGGACGTCCTTGATCTGCTCGATGATTCGTTCCGGAGGGCCAACCAACCAGGAGCCGGATCCGACCGCCTGCTCGAGTGTAGGCAGCCCGGCAAACGGCGCTTTGGCCGGGTCCGCCAGGTCAGACATCTGCTGAGTGGTAAGGCCGCGCACGAATCCCAGGGGCGCGAACATCTTCATGTTCTCTTCGAAGTAACCGCGGGCTTCCTCGATAGCCCTTTCGGGGGTCTCTGCGATATGGATCGTGTACCCGATGGCCAGGTCGGTCCCCAATTCGGTTTCTCTGCCCGACGCGGCTAGAGTGTCCCGCCATTGCTCCATCACTCGATCGGTGGTCCCTCCGGCGGCCGCGCCGCCTCCGACTATCCCCTTCATTCCATGCTTGACCATGAAATCCATCGCCCTCTGGCTGGCGCTAACAATGGGCTGCCAGCATTCAACAGGCAGGGTGCGAGGGCGGGGCACCAGGGTGATCTCCTCTAACTGATACCCTCTGTAGGGGACATTGGGAGGGATGTCGTAATACTCGCCGTGGTGGGAGAATGACCGCTGGTTGAACGCCTTCATCAGCACCTCCGTCTGCTCCTCGAAGAGCTGCCGGTTGGCGTCGTTGTCGATGGCGGTGCTGGGGTTGCCGAACGTCTCCACCTCGCGGGAGTGGTAGCCCCGGCCTACTCCGAAGACCACGCGCCCATTGGTCAGGTGGTCGGCGGTGGCGAAGTCCTCGGCCAGCCGTAGGGGGTGCCACATGGGGTTGATGTTGAAGCCGCACCCGAATTTGAGATTTTTGGTCAGGTGTGCGAGATGAACGAAGAGCAGCAACAAGTTGGGGATGCACTCGTAACCCTCCCGCTGGAAGTGATGCTCCGCGGCCCAGAAGGTGTCGTAGCCATGCTCTTCCATCTTCATGACGATAGCTTCGGTCTTGTCGAACACGCTGGCCAGATGCTCGTCGGACAGCCAGCGGTCGTTCACCGGCGTACCCGTCCAACCGATGTTGTCCAAGTCTACGTGGCCGGCAAACAAGCTTCCGAATTTGGTTATCATTAACTAACTCCTTGCTCCGTGTATTCCCTGCTTTCAGGGGACATTTTAGACCGGTGAGGCACACTGTCAACCCAAGGGTGTCCACCGCCAGCCGCGGGCCGGTGCTTCTAGGGAAAGCTGGGGAAGGGTGGGCCGGATGTCCGGCAGTGTTCGGGACCTCTGTTAGAATGTTTATCAAGAAAGAGCAGGAATCGTGATGGTGATGGCAGGCGCTCGCCTGCCAACCGATGAGACGGACGTGATGACGCGGCAGGGTACAATATTGATAGTCGACGACGAGTTAGATTCCGCCATTGTGATGGCCGTCCGCCGCAGGCTGGACGAAGAAGGTTGGGACCCGGTGGTGGTGCGTCCCGAAGGGAACTGGTCGACGGCAGACGAATTTGAAGACGCCGCCCTGTACGCAATCGAAGAGTCTCAGCCGGATGGTGTCCTGCTGGACGTCCGTTTCGGAGACCAGGCCGAAGACCGGTTCAAGGGACTAGACATCCTGCAAAGTATCGTCGAGCAGTTCCCGAAGCTTCCGGTGCTGATGTTTACCCAGTACACCCAAGGTCCGGACCGGGATACGGCTGTGCGGGGGGCGCTGACCAGGGAAGTTACCGTAGACTTTATAGACAAGCTGGCCAGTCCTGGTGAAGTGGTCCTGCGGCTCCGGCGCCTCATCGGCGCCACCCCAGGATCGATTGCCATCGGCAACCAGATTTTGGTCAACAAAGACAGCCGGTTGGTCTACGTGAACAAAGGTGACAGATTCGTGCCGGTAAACGAGATACAGGGTATGAAATTCGAGATTTTCCGTGAACTGGCCGAAGCGTGGTACCGTAGCCCTGGAGAGTTGGTCACCTTTGGCAGGCTTGAGCGTTACTCCGAAGGAGAAGACCCGCGGGCTTCTTTGCGAGTCAGGATCAGGGAGATCAAGGTCGCCCTCGGTACGTCCCTCGGCGTTCGATTCTCGGCGGGAGAGCTAATCATAAATGCTCGAGACCAGGGCTACAGGCTTCTTCCCCCTTCGCTGTAGGCCGCCCCTGGGCAGGTTTTAAATGCGGACCTGGTCCATAATAACCGGGGTTGTCGTGTTTGCGATTGGCGTGGCGTCTCTGCTGCTCGCGCCTTTCGTTGGCAGCAGAGTGTTCGACATGCTCTGGAGCGTCGAACCCCTGAGCTATATCGGGGGAGGGTTGGTGGCGCTGGGACTGGGAATCGTGGCCCTCTCCTATGCGGTGTCCGCCATTCGTTCGGCCGGCCGCGATGCCCTCCCAGACGGCGACGTGCTCGAGCGATGGAGGCAGCTTACCCAACAATACTTCGATCTGTTTGACCACGATCTGGGCAGGCCCTTGAGGCGCATATCCGGGAAGGAACGGGAACTTCGGGCGGTATTGCGCTCTTCCGAAGAGGACACCGACCCCAGCGTGCTGTCGCTGCTTGACGAAATCGAGATGCAGACCGCCAACTTCCGGCTGATGTTGTCCAACATTCAAGTGTTGGTTAACCTGCAAGGTCCGGACGAACTGGTCCGTCCCCAGCCGGTCGAACCCTCCGAGGTGGTGCGAAAAATCGTCGACCGTTACACGCCGGTGGCCGAGCAGACACAAAAGGAGATTACGTGGTGGTCCGAGCCGTCGGAGTTCGGGATCGTTTACTCGGATAGCTCGGCCATTGAGCACATCGTTACCAATTTGGTGGACAACGCGGTGCGCTTTGCATCGTCGCATATCGAAATCAAGCTGACCAGAAGCCCGAGCCACTTCTTCATCCGGGTCTGGGACGACGGCCCGGGAGTGTCGCCCCAGTATGTCCAGCATGTATTCGATCACGGCTGGACTCCGGCAGTGGCGCGGCGGGAGGAGAAGTCCAGCTCCGGCTTGGGGCTATTCATCGCCAGGACCCTTGCCAACCGTTGGCACGGAGAGTTGACCCTGGAGAGCGAGTCGGGGCCCGGCGCGAACCACCACGCTGGATTTCTTATGGGTCTACCACTCGGAGGCGGCGAGCCCGTGCGATCAGCGGATAGGCAGTGAACGAATGAACGAATCCCGGCTTGACACCAAATTCGTAAAATCATACACTCAAAAGTGCGTGCTGGACCAATGCTCCGGCTCCACACGCGGCCCGGTGGTGTAGCGGCTAACATACTGGCCTGTCAAGCCAGAGATCGGCGGTTCGAATCCGCTCCGGGTCGCCAACCCCTCAGTTTTGCACCTTCTTGTCTTTCCTAAGGAGTTGTTGCTTTTGAACATAAATGCCCTCGACCAGAGTCCACAGAACCACCGCGGCGGGCAGGTGTCCCATTTACTCTTGGCCCAGGGGCAGTTTGGCGTAGAGAATCTCAACGTGACGTGGGTTGAAGGCGAGCCGGGTAGCGAGCAGGCTGTCCACTCACATGAGGGAAGGGAACAAGTCTACGTAATCGTCCAGGGAAGAGGTGCAATGCGGGTCGGTGACGAAGTTGAGGAAGTCGCGGCTGGCAGTCTGATCTTCGTGCCGCCTGGCACTGCTCACTCCATCAAGAACATCGGCGAGGAGAAGTTGGTCTACGTCTCCTCGACCTCCCCGCCTTTCGAGGTTGACCCAGGTAGGTTTACCCGTTAGGCCTGATCCTAACAGGAACTTCCCGGCGACGAGCGTCTCGCCGTGGTCTCCTACTCCCGGATACGCGTCAGTCGCCCTTCTTGGCCGCGTCAGACTTTTCGGATTTCCCAGGCCGATTACCCCCCGGGGGCTTCCGCCCGGCCCATGCCTTGGGAGGGGCTTCCCTGGGAGTCGCAGAAAAATCAACCCTTACTTCCCGGTCTCCCGAGGGGATACTTGGATCAAGAGCCTTGGGCGGCCCTTCCTTTTGCGTGCCTCTAGACTTTCCACCCGTGCTCCGCCTGTCTTTAGATGGCATGTGCCCCCCTTCACTTCGCGCCGGATTAGCTATGCGTGCCTATATCATGTACCGTCGTCCTGCTCCAACCAGGGGATCGGGAGGAACGGGGATATCCCGAGTTATGGAAGTATGTATATTCGATAATCGACTGAACATCTGTTGATATTATGAATTCATAGGTCTCCGCATGCGATTGGCCCGGTTCTACGATAATTGCGTAATTGGTTCCGGAGAGCGTAACCTCATCTAGCGTAGTCCATTGCAGATGGTCTTCCTCCCGGTCTATGAAAACCTGGGCGTAAAGGTTCTCAGCCTCTTCATCCAAGATAGGGGAAACCTGCTGCAAGCGGAAAACGCTTCAACGACTTCTACCATCACCTTGGAGCTATTATACAGTGTCGCCGTCACCGCGATATGCACGTAATTGTCCCCGATGGGCCGATGAGTCACCTCGTGCGTAATGGTCAAATGAGGCTCGAAGTCCCGGAAAGCATCTAACTTGTAGGCGGCAATTACAACTCCAATCACGATGACCAGGGCGGTGACTGACGCCTGCACGATCCCCGCCGCATTTTTCGCCCTGGGCACATCCGCCTCGGGTACGGCAAGATACACTGCGACGAAAAACAGGGCTACAACGACTACCATTAGACCGACTATCAGCAGACTTCTCTTCAATTGGTCCACGTTCTCTTGGTCTGGCTAAATCCCGGCTATTCTTAGCCCGGTAGCCACAGGGCCGCAACAGACAATCGTCACGCCCTACCGGACCTGCCCCGACTTCTCCCGTTGGACCAGGTCCCAGTCGATTTCGTAGCCCAGGCCGGGGGTTTCAGGGGCATAGACCAGGCCATGTTGGTCCACCTCAACGTCTTCGACTAGGCCGAACTTGTTGGCCCCGTTGGCCGGGAACACCTCGTAATAGTCGCAGTTGTTGACCGCCAGGATCACATGCAGGTTGGCGACGTTGTTCAGCGAGTTGCCCCCGTGGTGGACCTCGCACTTCATGCGGAAGGCCTCGGCGGTGTGGGCGATCTTCAGTAGCGGTGTGATTCCACCGGATACCGCCACGTCTCCCCGGAGCATGTCCGTCGCCTGGAGCTGGATCCACTGGGCCATCCCGTACAAGCGGCCTGGAGCATACTCGGTGGACATGATGGGGATATCCAACTTGCTCTTCAGCTTGACGTAATTGTAAATATCCTCCTCCGCCAGCGGGTCTTCATACCACAAGAAGTCATACTCCTCGGCCGCCCGTCCAACGCGGAGAGCGTCTTCGTAGCAATAGGCCCACATGGAGTCCAGCATCAGGTCCATGTCCCCCACCGCGCTGCGGGTGACTCGGCAGATCTCGATGTCCTCTTTGGGTACGGCATGGGGCTGAATCTTGTAGGCCGGCCACCCCAGGTCCTTGAAGTGAAGGGCTTCTTCGGCGTAGTTCTCGGGTGTGGCCAGGTATCCGGAACTGGCGTAGGCTGGCACTCTGTCTCGGCAGTAGCCCAGCAGCCGGTGAATCGGCAGGCCCGCGACCTTACCGGCGATGTCCCAGAGGGCAACGTCGACCGCGCCTATGGCGTTGGTGGACACGTTTCGGTTGTTCTTCCACATGCCCGCCCAAATGGAGCCGATGTCCAACGGGTTGCGGCCCAGCAGCGCGGGTTTAACGAATTCCATTAGCGGTCCCACGTAAGCGTCAGCGCCCTGCCTGGAGGAGCCGAGGAACGCATGGCCTTCCACACCTTCGTCGGTGAATATGGTCACGACCCCCAGTTGCCGCGTTCCCCCGAAAGCCGCGGTAGCGGTCGCCCACGGACCGGAATTCCAGTTGACCATGATTACGCTCAAGTCAGTTATCTTCATGACGGCTCCTTGCCCTAGCTGGGCTGTTCCTTCACGACTCGGCTCTACTACACCATTGGACGGGCGGACTCATTCCATCTGGGGCAGCCTGACAGACCGGCACAGCATCCTTGCGGTTCTTCAGAGACATGGTCTATATTGGACTAGTTATACAACTTTGAGGTGATGGCCACAGTGGACCAGTCCAGACCCCAACGGACCTGGACCGTTGCAGAAGCCAAGGCGCGCTTATCGGAAATCTTGCGGCTTGCCGAACAGGAAGGGCCTCAACTCATAGGCACAAGGCGGCCGTTCGTCATAGTGCCTGCCGAGATGTGGTTTACCAAACTTCCGACCCGCAAGCCTATGGGCCAATGGTTGGTGGAAAATATGCCCCGTGGGATTGAGCTTGAGATCCCAAGCCGAAACGAGCCCGGGCGCGAGGTCCCGTTCATCACTCCCGAAAGCGAATGAGTGGCTTTCTCCTCGACACCAACGTAGTCTCAGAGCTTACGAGACCTGAGCCCGATTTTCACGTGATCGCCTTCCTCACTGGTCAAGACGACCTATGGTTGTCAACCATCGTGCTGCATGAACTGGATTTCGGCTTGAGTCTGCTCCCGACAGGGCGGCGGCGTGAACGGTTGCAAGAGACCCTGACCGCGTTTATCACGGGATACGGGGACCATATCCTGCCGCTGGGGCGTGCGGAGGCTGAGTGGGCATCCCGCCTGCGCGCCCGTGCGCACCATTCGGGAAAGGTGCTGCATTTGGGCGACGCGCTGATTGCAGGGACCGCGAGATCCCATGACCTGAGCATTGCGACACGAAACGTTAGGGACTTCGATGGGTTGGGAGTCGATATTGCTAATCCCTGGGAGCCTCCCTCACCCCCGGATCAAGTCCGAGGCAGGCTCTAAGCCTCCCCTAGAGAGAGGGACTTTCAAGATGCCGGTCTCAAGAAAGTGGTGGAATAGTTGACCCAGGTTTTGGCAAAAGGGCGCAAGCTACAGACATTCCGCGCCCTGCGGCACCGCGATTTCCGGTGGTTCTGGACCGGCACCGTTACGCAGGCGGCGGGCCGGGGAATGCAGTTCCTCATTCTGGGGTGGATGGTCCTGGAGCTTACCGACTCCGCCTCCTACATGGGCTTCATGGTTTTCCTGTACGGTATGCCTACCCTTGGGTTTGTCCTGTTCGGCGGGATATTCGCCGACCGGTTCGACAAGCGAAGTCTACTGATGGTGACCCAGGCGCTGGTAGTCGTATTGGTCCTGGGTATGGCGGTCCTGGAGTCCACGGGCCTGGTCGCCCTCTGGCATATATATGTGACGGCATTCGTCCTGGGTCTCCTGCAAGCCATCAACACCCCCGCCCGGTTGGCTATCGTGCGCGATCTGGTGGACCGAGACGACCTAATGAACGCGGTGGTCTTGAATTCGGCAGTGATGAACTCGGGACGAATTCTTGGACCAGCACTGGCCGGCTTGATCATCGACCTTGCCGGCATCGACGCGGCGCTCTACGTCGCCACAGTCAGTTTCTCCCTCGGGACGGTGACGTTACTGATGGTGCGCCGTGTACCCCAGATGGTCCGGGCGACGCAATCCAGCATTCTCACCGATCTGATTACAGGCCTGCGCTACTCTTGGTCCAACCCGGTCACTTTCACCGTGATAGGTATCGGATTTGCATTCGGGTTCTTTGGAATGCCCTATGCCCAGGTCTTGCCCGCGTTCGCCCGGCAAACGCTGGATGCGGGGGCGTCTCAGGCTGGTCTTTTGATGACCGGGGCGGGAATTGGGTCGCTGTCAGGCACATTCATCCTGGCATCGATGGGCAATTTCCGTCACAAGAACTGGCTTCTGCTGACCTGCATCTTTTTGTTCGGGATATCGCTGTTTTTTCTGGCCTGGTCACCCTGGTTCTGGCTTTCATGGGTGACCCTGTACTTCATCGGAATGGGCAGCATCGTGCCTATGGGTACGACCGTGCTTCAGCTTTCCGTGCCTCGCGAGCTACAGGGCAGGGTCATGAGCATCTGGTACGTCTCGGCGGCATTTATGTTCATAGACCTTTATGTTCTTTCTTTCCCCATGACCATCGTTGCGGATACCCTGGGTTGGACCGTGGCGTTCACCGGTGGGGCCGCAATCTACTTGACGATCGCGTTCATCCTGGGGATAGTGCGCCCGACTCTGCGGCAGCTGGACATTTAGCTACTCCCCGGGGTGAATCGTTACCGGGCAAGTTGTTGGTGGATCAGTTGGGTCAGGACTCAACCACGGGGCGCAAGGCGCAGGTCTTCCGCGC
Source organism: Dehalococcoidia bacterium (assembly GCA_965216155.1). Lineage (GTDB taxonomy): Bacteria > Chloroflexota > Dehalococcoidia > Lucifugimonadales > UBA3495 > CATOSP01. The sequence goes on from CBDCFD010000005.1 coordinate 724,987, forward strand.
ATTGCGCCACCGCAATTTTCGATGGTTCTGGGCTGGCGTCAGCGTCCAGTCCACGGGCCAGGGAATGCAGTTCCTCATCCTGGGTTGGATAGTGTTGGAACTCACCGGCTCGGCCTCCAGGATGGGGTTCGCGATCTTTCTGTTCGGGATAACCGGACTTGTGGTCATCCTTTTTACGGGGACCTTTGCGGACCGCCTTGACCGGCGGAACCTGTGCGTAGGCACCCAGGCCCTAATTGGTATCTTCATGCTGAGTTTGGCGTTCCTCCAAGTGTCAGACCTTATCGCCCTCTGGCACATCTATGCCGTCGTCGTCCTCATAGCATGTTCTTCGGCGTTTAACGCGCCTGCCAGAGCTGCGCTCGTTCCCGACCTCGTGGAGCGCGAGGATGTTATGAACGCCGTGGTGCTTAACTCCGCGGTGACGAACGCCGGTAGAGTGGCCGGTCCGGTGATCGGTGGTGCGGTGATCGAGTTTGCGGGTATCGGGGCCGCTCTCTGCGTCGCCGCCGGATTCTTGGCCTCCGGGAGCGTGGCTCTTCTCATGGTCCGTCGCGTGCTCCGTCCCGTCCCGGTGGGGCGCACCTCCTTCCTGGCTGATCTATTGGCGGGTTTTCGGTATTGCTGGAGCAACCCGGTCACCTTTACCGTGATAGCCATCGGGTTTGTGTTCGGGCTTTTCGGGATGCCTTTCATCCACGTGATGCCCGCGTACGCTAGGCAGGTCTTGGACGCAAACGCCGGACAGGTGGGGCTTCTGATGTCCGGGGCGGGCATCGGGTCGCTGGCCGGTACTATATTCCTGGCCTCATTGGGGAACTTCAGCCATAAGAGCTGGCTCTTGCTGGCCTCGATGTTCATTTTCGGAGTATCCTTGTTCGTTCTCGCCTGGTCCGCCTGGTTCTGGGTCGCATGGGTGATACTATTGTTCCTGGGACTAAGTGACATTTTCCCAATGGGGACCACCGTGCTGCAGCTATCCATTTCGCCGGAGCTGCGAGGTAGGGTGATGAGCCTTTGGTTCATTACTATCGCGTTTTCGTTAATGGGCTCCTTTCCCATGGCGTTGGCTGCGGATTACACGAACTGGACAACAGCCTTCGCCGGCGGGGCCGCGGTCTGCCTGATAGTTGGGTTGGTCCTTGGTATTTGGCGACCTACTCTTCGCCGGCTGGAAGTGTAGGCTGGGTCCGGTGGGCGGGGCCGTGTCTGAAACATCGGGCCGCGGGTTGACACTTGCGGCCCGGCAGAGTCTAATTTCAGAAACCCGGGGCTTGGAAAGTCCCATTCTCCATCGCTTATCAATAAAATCCCAGGAGGCTTACGATGGCACAGGTAGTATTGGGACTGGGTAGCTCCCACAGCCCACAGCTCAGCACTCCTTCCGAAGGCTGGCGTGCCCGGGGCGAGAACGACAGGCGGCACAAGCAACTTGTTGGCACCGACGGCGTCGTCTCCGACTTTGACGGCCTTATGGCCCGCGCCGACCTTGACCGCATCGCGAAAGAGATCACCCCAGACAAGATGCAGCAGCGCCACGAGCGGAACCAGAAGAGTATCGCAAGGCTGAGCAAAGCCCTGTATGAAGCCGACCTGGATGTCCTGGTCATGCTGGGCGACGACCAGCAGGAATACCTTCTGGATGACAATATGCCGGGAATATGCATTTACTGGGGCGACGAGATGAGCGTGCCGGGCCGGGAAGGCGACGCTGGCGCCAATAACAATCCATTGATTGGCTATTCCATCGAAGACCAGGCGGTCCCTGCGCAATCATCCCTGGGCCGCCACCTGATCGAGTACCTAGTCGAGGCCGAATTCGACATTGGCAGTTCAAAGTTCTTGGACCCGAACAAAGGCGGAAGGGCCCAGGGCGGGATCGGCCATGCCTTCGGCTACGTATATCACCGGATAATGACCGGCAAAATCATTCCCGCAGTGCCGATCATGGTCAACACTTACTACCCGCCGAACCAGCCAACTCCCAAGCGGTGCTATGACCTTGGCCGCACGCTGAGAAGCGCCATCGAAGCGTGGCCCACAAAGGCCCGCGTCGGCGTTCTCGCCTCCGGAGGGCTCAGCCATTTCGTGGTGGACGAAGAGCTGGACGAGATGGCCCTGGACGGAATGAAGGACAAGAGCGTAGCCAAGCTGGGCAGGTTGCCGCGGGAGAAGATGCACTCGGGCAACTCGGAAATCAGGAATTGGGTCGCGGTCACCGGGGCTACCGAGCATCTGGATATGGAGCTGGTTGACTACGTTCCATGCTACCGCTCCCCCGCCGGTACAGGTTGCGCCATGGGGTTCGCCATCTGGAATTAGCCCGTTGTTAAGTTAGACCTCCGATAGGACCCGTGACTTGGGTCCCATCGGAGGTAAGGATTATAGATCGGCGGACACGGACATCACGCGGTAGTTCCAAATGCCGTCCCGTTGTGGCTCTCTACCCTGTAGTACGTCTTTGAAATGAGGTAGCTCGTGTAGGGGAATGCGGTTGTCCATCTCCTCCACCAGCTCGTCGGGCAAGCGGGAGTGGTCCGGTCCTTCGGCGCAGTAGGCCAGATAGTTCATCCGGGCCTGCTCCTCCAATTGCAACATGCTCATTACCGACTCGGCTGCGGTGGAACCGGTGGTCACCGCGCCGTGCCCCTGAAGCAGAACGATTGACTCCTTTCCCATGTACGCCACCATATCCATTCCCTCTTCGTCGCTCTGAATGGTCTTGGTGTGCGGGTAGACCGGCAGCGGGCTCCGGACTAACTGCGCCCCTTCCTGGCACATGGGTACCAGAGTTTGGCCCAACGTACTCATCAGGACGGTATACCTGGGGTGGACATGCACCACCGAATGAATTTCGGGGCGGGTCTTGTAGATGCAGGAATGGATTTTGACTTCCGAGCATTGGCTCAACCCGGGACGTGCGTGCACCATGAATCCTTCCAGGTCGCAAACCACCATGTCTTCCGGCCGCATCACAGCCAGGGCATCCACCTCGTATTGGCGGCCCTTTACCACAAACCTTTCCGGGTCGCCGGGGACGCGCATACTCACGTGGCCCAGGGCAGCGGTCACGCCCACGGTCAGGCCGACGTCTGAAAGAATACGGTTGGCGATCGCCACCTGGCGCATGGCGCCGTCAAGCTGAGAGACCATTCTAACCACCTTTTGCTGTAGTAGATGTGGAGACAGGCTCCAATATGGTGCCGGGGCATTCAACAGTCAAGCCCGTCTGTCCTGCCTCGCCTTGGAACTGGCGATACGGGCGATACGATGGAGGGCGGTCTTTGGTAAAATGGCGTCTGACTCGGGGGGCCAGACTCGGAGTAGAGCGGTCCCGGATTTCCACTGCCGCCATTTGGAGGGGACATCCCGCATGGACTACCAGGAAGTCCGCGGCCGGTTCTTGGCTGTGACCAGCGTGCCCGACGACGACATTGACCTCGCCAGGGCCTCGTTTCTTATCGCCGCGTCGGAATATCCGGACCTTGATGTGGACGGCCAAATGGCGGCGTTGGACTCCCTTGCGGCCGTTGCGGTCCGCCGAATCGGCGAATACCCCGAACCCTTTTACGCCGTCAACAAGTTGAGCGAATACCTATTCGACGAAGTCGGTTTCTCAGGCAACAGCGATGATTACTACGACCCCCGGAACAGTTATCTGAACGAAGTGCTTGCCCGCCAGCGTGGGATACCGATTACCTTGTCGCTCATCTGCGTCCTGGTTGGCAGACTGGTGGGCATACCGCTCCAAGGCGTGGGAATGCCGGGCCATTTCCTGGTCTCTCATCGGACCGAAGGGAACCTCGTAATCGACCCGTTTCACCGGGGGATCATGGTTTCCGAAGAAGAATGCGCCGAACGTCTCCGGCAGGTGGCGGGCGCCAACGCCGAGTGGGACGCCAGCTATTTGGACCCGGTGACCAACCGGGAGTTCCTGGCGAGAATGCTGCGAAACCTCAAGGGTATATATCTTCAAAGCCGGGACCATCCACGGGTTTTGTCCGTCATCGACTTCCTGGTCGCGCTGGCGCCACAAGCGCCGCGTGAAAGGCGTGACCGCGGCCTCATCCACTACCAACTGGGCCATCTCGCAGAAGCCCTGGACGACCTTCGCTTTTATCTGGAAGCCACTCCCGCGGGCCCGCAGCATGGGCCGGTGCAACGGTTGGTGGACTCCATAGAGCAGCGGTTGTCGTGACTCTATGTCTTCCTCGCATTCGTATTGACTATACGGCTCGTCATTGCGAATGCAGTCAAACCTAAACGCTGAAAACGGGAGGCGTCATGCCTGAAAACGTGTTACAGGGAAGAGTCGCCATTGTCACCGGCGCCGCCAGTCCCATCGGTCTGGGGCGGAATATGACCGAAGCCCTGGTGAGGGCCGGGGCCCGAGTCGCTATGCTGGACATTAACCAGGACTGGTTGGACGAGACCTCCAACGATATGCGCGAGATTGGCGGCGACGACTGCGTGATAACCATCCGCGCCGACGTTACCAGCCCGGAAGACGCCGAATCCGCGGTCAGCCAAACGGTCTCCGAACTGGGCGGGTTGCACATACTCGTCAACAACGCGGGGACAAACCCCAGGGCGGCGGGACTTGGTTCAGGGGCGAGAACCAACTTCTGGGAGACATCTCCCGAGGCCTGGAGCCGGGTTGTAGCGGTGAACTTCAGCGGGCCGTTCTTCATGGCCAGGGCAGCCGTCGGACATTTGATGGCCCAAAAGTGGGGCCGGATCATCGGTGTCACCACCAGCATGGACACCATGTGGCGCAGGCAGGGCTCACCCTACGGCCCATCCAAGGCCGGTCACGAGGCGCTGATGGCCGTCATGGCCCAGGAGTTGGAGGGCACGGGCGTTACCGTGAACGTGTTGGTGCCGGGTGGAGGGACCAACACCAACCTTATTGCTCCCGACCCGGGCCTAGACCGTTCGGCCCTCATCCAGCCCGACGTGATGCAGGCCCCTGTAGTCGGGCTGGCCTCGGAAGAGTCCTCGGAAGTCAACGGCCGCCGGCTAATCGGCTACTTCTGGGACGAAGAACTTCCCATCGAGGAGAGGCTGGAAAAGGCTGGCGCACCCATAGCCTGGCCCCAGCTCGGCCGGCAAGCCGTCTCAGGGGGGCGGTGAATCGAGGAGTCAGTCTCCTTTCCAGCGGGATAGGGATAGAGTGAGGGGCACTGCCCTTCACCAAGTCTCGGGCCCCCGAACATCCCGGCCGGAGGAGCGGTAGGCCCAAACCTGCTGTTGTTGACCCCCTCAAAGGGCGCATCTATACTTCGAGACCAATTCACGTGACCCTGGCAGCCTCCCACGGCTGACCGCAAACTCCCCATACCTCAAGCAATAAATAATCGAACAAGAGGAGACAAATCATGCCTGGCGCATTAGATGGGATTCGAGTGATCGACTTTGGGCAGTATGTAGCCGGACCGCTGGCCGGAATGCTGCTCGCAGACCAGGGAGCCGATGTAATCAAGGTCGACCCACCCGGTGGGCCGCGCCTAAAGACCCCCGCCAATGCTACCTGGAACCGGGGCAAGCGCAGCATACATTTGGACTTGAAGGACCCGGCTGACCTCGAAACCGCCCGCGGGCTCATCGCAGGCGCGGACGTAGTGGTCGAGAACTTCCGTCCCGGCGTCATGCAGCGGTTGGGGATCGGCCCCGAGGAGATGTGCAAGGTTCATCCCCAATTGGTGTACTGCTCGATTCCGGGGTTCGCCACAGACGACCCCAGGGTGAATATCAGGGCTTTTGAGGGTGTCGTCGGCGCGGCGGCGGCCACCTATGTCCCTCGCGGTGAAGGACCCGACCCCAGCCAGCCCGTCTACACTGCCGTTCCCATCGCCTCCAGCTACGCCGCATTCCAGTCCGTGGTCAGCATCACCATGGCGCTGAATGCACGGGAGCGGGACGGCCTGGGCCAGCACATCGAAGTCCCTCTCTTCGACGCCATGTTCCCGTCCATCGGAGGCCGGGGAATGAAAGTGCATGACCCGGCGATGGACCCGCCGTCCGCCAGGGGGCTCTGGGGTGGCCACTTCGAATGCAAAGACGGACGCTGGGTCAGATTCAGCGGCTCAGGGAACCAGAACTTCAGCGAGTTTTGCGAAGCCGCCGGGATCACATCCTGGGGCGAGGAAGGGCTGATCGACTTCGACCGGTTGCTGGAGGACCCGGTCCTCGCCGCCGAGGCGGAGCGCCGGTCCAAAGAGCTGTTTAAGACTCGCACCGCCCAGGAATGGGAGGACCTAGTTGCTGAAGCGGGCAGCGAATGCACCATGTCCCGCACCGCCTTGGAATGGTTCGATCACCCCCATGCTCGGGAGTCCAAGATGGTGATCGAGGTTGACGATCCCACCTACGGAAAGATGCTTCAACCCGGCGTCGCAGCACGCATGTCGGCAACTCCCGGGTCGGTGCGTTCTCCTGCTCCAACCCCTAACGAACACCGCGAGGAGATTCTTGCCGAACTCAAGGCGCCCCGCACTCCACGCGCCCCGACATCGGTGGAAGCCACCCTACGGTCCGCCCTCCAGGGAGTGAAGGTCCTGGACCTGTGCATCATCCTCGCCGGACCTACCCTGGGGCGCACGATGGCCGAGTTCGGCGCGGACGTAATCAAGATCGACAACCCCGCCAGGGGCCGCACCGTGGCCCGCCACAACGACATCAACCGGGGAAAGCGCAGCATCCTGCTCGACCTCAAGTCTGAGGAGGGCCGCGACGTCTTCTGGCGGTTGTTGGAAGACGCCGACGTGGTGGCGCAGAACTACCGGGCAGGCAAATTGGAAAAGTTAGGTTTGGACTACGACCGCGTGCGGGAACGGAAACCGGATATCGTATACGCTTCCCTCAATGCATTCGGCCACATCGGTCCGTGGGCGATGCGCCCCGGCCACGAACAATTTGCCCAGGCTGCCACCGGCATGGACCGGCGCTTCGGGGGAGACGGCGCGCCGACCATTCAACCCAACGCGGTCAACGACTATGGGACGGGCTTCATGGGCGCATACGCCACCGCCCTCGCCCTGCTGCACCGCCAGCGCACCGGAGAGGGGCAGCACGTGGACGCCGCGTTGGCCTATACCGCGATGACCCTCCAGTCAGCCTACAACAATCTTTACGACGGCAAGACCTGGGACGAAACTCGGGGTCAGGATGCGGTAGGCGACGGCCCCTTGCACCGGGCCTACAAGGCCAGCGACGGTTGGTTCTTCCTGGGAGCGGACGAGTCGGACCTAGCTCGCCTGAACGGCGTCGAAGGGTTGTCCGGCGTTGGGTCCCTGGACGGCGAGGCTTTGGCCCACTCACTGGAAGAGAGGTTCCAGTCGCAGACCGTCGAAGTCTGGGTAGGGCGATTGACGGCGGCAGACATCGGCGCACACCGGGTCGTTGTTGATGTGGAAGAACTTATGAACGACCCTTGGGTCGTTGACCATGAACTCAGCCTCATCCGGCCCCACGACGACATCGGACTGGTTACGTCTTGCGGTCCCGCTCCGCGGCTCTCACGTACTCCGGTCACCTCCGGGTGGGCGGCCCCCAAGCCCGGCAAACACGCCCCGGAGATTCTTGGGGAGGCCGGCCTGGGAGACCGCTTCGACCGGCTGCTCCGGGAGGAAATTATCCTGATGGACGGCGTGGGCGCTGGCTAATTTCCCGCCCGCCTAATGCCGCGATTCGGCGGGCGATTCAACTCACTGTGAAGTCCAGGGCGTCCAATTCGTCATCCAGGGCGAATCTGCTCGTATGGGACCGTGCGTATTGGCAGGATGATGACATGGAATCGCCACAGTAACGGGGAGAAATGATTCCAAGCGAGATTGGAGCGCGGATATTGGCCCCATCGACTCGGAAGACTATCCTCTCCCTGGGTGTTTTGGCGCTCGCCCTGACCATTCTGGCCTGCGGTGCAGGAGCAGAAAGCTCTGGACCCGTGATGGTCGAAAAAGAGGTAATTAAAGGGAATTACATACTTGATTACCCACAGCCTACGTCGACTCATTGGACAGCAGACTAAAGAGGGTCTTGTACTTAGGTCCGTCTGGTCTGAGTGGATAGAGAGATTCGAGCGTTCCGATCTCACGCATCAGGGCCAGGAAGTCCCGGCGCACGAGCGGACTGCACTTGCGCAAATCTCTGATAACATCGAGGATGTGCTGATCGGCCCTTTGTTGCAGTCTATCACCTACGCCTGGTCTCAACATCCGCGACACATCAATGGACTCAAAAGTATCGCGTCTGGCATCCTGTAAAACCGCTTCCATCTTGCGGTAAGCAGGCGACCACCGGGCATGTCCGGCAATATTAAGTCGGGGGAATAGGGCCATCAACCCATCCTCATTCCTGACCGGAACCTGGACGACTTCCACCCCCAGGTTGGTTATGGCGGTCAGTTTGTGAGCCGTCACAGGCGACGTGACGACGACCTCAATCAATCGCACCGGGCAGCTGTCCCGGAGGCATAGAATATCTGGCACGTAGCCAGCCACGGCGTTGAGATTGTCGGGGATGATGACCTTATCGACGCCAGCCAACACATCATCGGACATCCCGCCTTCCAGGGTCGGCAGCGTGACGGGTCCAGCATTGGTGGCGTTCAAGGCGTCCCATATCAAGCCAACTGCATATTCATGCAGGAAGCTCACAGGGAAACCGGCGGTGCCCACATTCTTGCCCCATTCAGATTCGTCTAGCATAGCCTTCGGCATAGCGCCTCCTTCATTCCTTCCCTTACTTTGGGTAATCAAATATATAATTCCCTTTACTTTGCGGTTCCCCTCTACGTAACTGCATAAAGCCGTTGACGGCATGTAGGGCGTGTTATTATCATTGCTGCGGACTCCGCTTGTGAGCGCCGGGTTCATATTTTTGTACGCCGTTTAACGCCGGCAGACTGACAATCGGGACTCAGGACCTTCATTTTGGGTTTTGATTCGTTCAAGGAATTTGACCCGGTTATACTCGCCGTTTTCCTTGTTTACGTTGCCGTACTGATAGGGATAGCGGTCATCCGGGTCCGTCCCCTGCGTGAGATGTCGGATTATGTGCTTGGCGGCAGACGGATAAGCAGCTTCACGTCGGCCTTGAGCGCCAGTTCGTCCGCCACCACCGGGTGGACGATGCTGGTATTCCCCGCATTGGCGTTCTCGCAGGGCGCGGTGCAACTGTGGACGATGTTGAGCATCTTGTTGGGAGTCTGGTTAGCCTGGACGGTTCTGGGCAAGAGGCTGCGGCGGTATACCATAGCGGAAGACTCTCTCACCCTGCCGGAGTTCTACGAGAAACGCTTTGGGGACAGTACTGGAATCCTGCGGGGCCTCTCTGCCATTGCGACGATCTTTTTCATCATGTTCTATGTCAATTCCGGGTTGATAGCAGGCTCCAAGCTTCTGGACACGGTGTTCGGACTCGATCATACCCTGGGGGTGCTGATAACGCTCGCAGCCCTGGTCTCATACACCTTCCTGGGCGGCTTTCTGGCGGTATCCAGGACCGACGTGTTCCAGGCCATGTTAATGCTCATAGGCTTCGTAATTCTGCCGCTAACGTTGATTGCCCTGACCGAGGAGCCGTTTTCGAGCGTGGGACAGGCCGAGGGTTTCCTGAATCCCATGACCGCCGCCGGAGGAAACACGATCAATTTAGTCTTCTTTCTTGGCGCGGCGGGATGGGGACTGGGATATTTCGGCTCCCACCGCGTATTGCAGCGATTCATGGCGGTGGAAAGCGAAGAGAAGGTAACGTCCAGCCGCAACATCAGCGCCGTCTGGATTACGCTCATATTCTCCTTCGGGTTCCTGCTCGGGCTCGTGGCCCGTCCGGCGCTGATGGAGATAGGCATGTTGGGCGCCGTGCCGGAGCCGGAGCGGGTCTATTTCGTGATCGCCGAAGTATTCTTCATACCTGTGATCACCGGCCTGCTGCTGACGGCGGTTGTCGCGGCGGTAATGAGCACGGCGGACTCGCAGCTACTATTGGGGTCCGCGATAGCCGCCGACGATTTACCGCTCATCAAGAGACTCGCCTACCGGGTGCGCTACCGGTACGCTTTGGGCGCCTTTGGCAGGGTTTGGCTGGGACGGCTTCTACTGATAATAATCGGCGTGGTCTCGGCTTACCTGGCGATAAACGCCCCGGACTCGATATTCAACCTGGTCGCCTTCGCCTGGGGAGGGATGGGAGCGGCCTTCGGTCCGGTCACGATCCTGGCCCTTTACTGGCGCAGGTTCAACTTCTATGGAGCCGTCGCCGCGATAGTCACAGGTGCAGCAGTCGTATCCGTCTGGCAGTTCAACAGCGGCGGCCCCGGCGGAGTCCTGGACATAGGTATCGCCACGGCGCCGGGATTCATAATAGCCACGACGGTAGCCATAGCGGTGACGTTGCTTACTCCAAAGCCATCGGAGCGAGTCCCGGAGTCCTTTGACAGGGTCAACGCGCCGGTCCAGGTCCCGGACGCCGTCCAGACCGGCGGCGCGTAAGCAAGGGCCCCGGTTGGCCGTCGGCCGCCCGCCAACCGGGGCATGAATACCCTTGGTCATAGACCCACGACCCCGGCGTTGCCGGACATGGGCCAACCCGTCATAATCGCTTCCGGGCTAGGGCCGGGTCAATAGCTCCAGCACGTGCTGGTCCAGATCGAGGAAGTAGACCCCTCGGCCCCCACGGCGGTGGTTGATGTCCATGTCGTCCAGGGAGCGCGGGCCACTGCCGTAGGTGATGCCCTTCTCCTTGATCCGGCCGAAGATGGCGTCGAAGTCTTCTTCGCCCACGTGAAACGCGTAGTGGTGGGGCTGGAACCCTTCCCTATCGTCGAAGTCCAGGGTCAGGGTATTGTTGACCTTTACCGGGGCGAAGTGTCCCGCTGGACCATCATAGCTAAGTCCGAAAATCTCGGCGAACCACAGGGCCGCCGCTTCTTTGTCCTGGGATGGAACGATGGTGTGGTCCAAGATTATTTCCATGACGCGCCTCCCGAATTACCGGCTGTTGTGGATAGACATAACGCTCGTGGTCTGCTTGCACTGATAAATAGTGTTCCTGATTATACCTGTGGGTCAAGTGGCATGTGGAAGGGTCACTTCGGAGGAAATGGGGGCACGTCCCGCGGTCTCGGTACCCAGTGCCCCGTTGTATGACGGAAGTGAGGCGTCCGATGAACTGCTGCCAGCATAGCCGAATGCTGGGCAGTGTAGTGATCGTGCGACCAACTGGCCACTTCGGATAGACCCAGTTGCTCCGGTGTGGCACCTCTGTTATGAGGGACCTGCTTTCGCCAACTAGAGGCCAGAATATCGGGCCGATTGACACCAGGGGCCTCCGTTGCCATGATTGCCACAGGGCCGTTACTTGATGTTCCGAGCTGATAGGCTTTCTGCGACGGTTGACCTGCAGGGAGGTAGAACTACATGAGAAGTTCACGATTACCCCAGGGTGGGGAGAACGTTTTGCAAGCGGTCCGGGCCAAACGCACCTCGGCTGAGGCGGCGGGAACCAAGCTCCTAGACCTGTCCATCGGCGAACCCAAGGGGGCAGCCTTGCTTAGCGCCCGTAAGGCCGCAGCCAACGCGGTGATGAGCGAAGCAGAGGCGATGCACACCTACCAGTACAACGCCAGCCCCGGCGTGCCGGGATTCTCCGAGCGTTTCATTCAAGTCCACGTGCCTCGCGCTTTTGAAGCCTCGGAGGTCGATTATCTGCCCATTCCTGGGATCAAACCGGTATTGGGACTCATTCCACTGGCCTGCGGCTGCGGAAATCAGAGGGTCACTGTGGCGACTACGACCAGTCCAGGCTATCCGATACCGGCGGACTGGTGTGGCTACCATCCGCTGGTCGACCATTACGCCCTGTCCCTTACTGTGGAGAACCAGTTCCGGTTCTCCACAGCGTCCATCACGCCGGGTACCGGCCTCATAATGATGAACTATCCCCATAACCCGTCGGGCCAAGTAGCCTCTGAACAGTGGCTGCGGCAGGTGTGCCAGTACTGCAGCGATAATGATATTCGTCTGTTCAATGATGCGGCTTACATCATCCTAAGCCACGGACCGGACAGCCTGAGCCTCGCCCAGGTTGCACCGGACTACCCAGACCTTTCCTGGTCCGAAGCGTTCACGGCGGCCAAGTTGATCGGCAACGGCACCGGGTGGCACGTCGGGGCGATGGTAGGCTCTCCAGACTTCATTGGGGACATCAAAGAGGTCAAGGGCAAGACCGACGCCGGGTTCGTGGCGCCCATGGCGGCGGGTGTGGCCGCGGCATTCGAGGATGACCAAGAGAGCATCGACCTTTACCGCGAGATGTACCGTTCCCGGCTGGCATCTTTGATCCGGGTGTTGAGCGGGCAGGGGATGCGGCTGGCACTGGAGCCGGCGGCGGGGTTCTTCACCCTCTGGTTGGCGCCGAGCCGCGCATTCGGGAAAAGGATAGAGAGCGCCGAGCACTTCAATTTTATGATGATTGAAGAGACCGGGGTTGTCGGCGTTCATTTCCCCGGCTACGTCCGCTACGCTGTTTGCGCCGATGTGGAAGCGATGGCCGGCGACATAAACGCCGCCTTCGCCAACGCCCAAGTCTCCTACGACTGACGGAGCCTTGGCATGGCTGGATGGGAATACCTGGAAGCTGTCGGAGATGGCAGCCAATCAGTCAGTCCGGCTTGCTCACCCGTGCCCTGATTGCCAGCCGAACGGGTTTTCGTTAAGTAGCCCGTGGATGTGGATGCGTTCCTGCTCGCTCTGCTCAAATTGCCGCTGCCGGTCCATAATTGACTGAAGGACCTGGCGCTGACGCTCGGTTTGCCAGGGCGGGTTTTCCACTTCTACCCAGCGAGACCCATTGCTGTCGACTCCAATTCGCCCGAACGTGTCAACCACCAGTTGGGGAGAACGAGTACCCCCGGCTCGGTCAAAACCGACGAGCTTGTTTTCTAATTCTTCGCCGTCCGCATCGGCGACAATCAGTTCATACTCGGAGCCAGCATCCGTCCCTTGCGGCAACCGGTCGGAGATAAAGGGTTTGGCCGGGTTAAAGTTCGGCACGAAATGTTGGTATGGTTCATATTCGACTTGAGCGCCGGTCTTGGTGTCCCGCAGCGTGACCCTGGCAGGCAGGCGGTTGACGTACAGGGGAGCATAACCTTCCCCTACAAAGTAGCATGCTCCGGCGCTTAGAGCGGTCAATTCCGGGTCAGGAATTTCTTCGGGCACCAGGTCTTCAGCCCTAATCACTTTATCAACGCCAAAGATAGCCGTAAGGCGTTCGTGGAAATAAGGCGACTTGGTAGAACCCCCGAACAGTATGACGCGATCCAGATTATTGCAGAAAGCCCTGGGCATGTCCTCCAACCTCAACGAAGGAATGCCACCGACGGGAGATGTCCCATCTTCCCGTTTCCAAATGACCTTAGCGGTGATATAGGCTTCCCGCAGGGCGGTGAGCGTCCACCCAAGGAACTGATACTTGTTCAGTTCGTCTTCCACATCTAACCAAGATAGATTGATGTCGCCATCCAGATACTCCGGATTTGAGGGAGTGAGTTGCTCTTTAGCGATTCGCAGCAACCCCTGATAATCCTCATAGTCCAGACTAAGCCTTTTAGCAAGCAATTCGTCTATCGTGGCACCTCCCATCAATGGCTGTCCATTGGATGCGTACACAGTCATTCGTCCGTTGGGTTCGACTTCGGCAATAGCGCAGTCGAATGACCCGCCTCCCAAGTCATAGACCAGATAAGACCCCGGCTGGAGCTTTTCAAGCTTGTGGGCCAGCGTCAGGAAAAGAATAGGTTCCTCCACTACTTGAGCAACCTTCTTGCCCTTCCCAAACTCGGACAGCGCTTGGGCCAGCTCGGAACGGTATTCCATATCCGCATGTACGGGACAACCAGCCCGCCACTCGAAATCACCACTTATCCCAGCCCGTTGAAAAGCCTCGGCGAGGATTAAGCGCATGATTTCTCCAACTGGGATTCGCCTGTCCCACACTTCAACGCTTCGAGTTTCTGGATTCCACCATTCGGGGCGCGGAGCATTCTTGGAGTCCAAACACCAACGAACATAGGGGTCGTTGGCAAGGGCCCATCGTTTGATGTTGCGGACCACCACCGTATCAGGTTCATCTTTTTTCGATATAGAGTCTGCATCCTCGCCTACGATAGTTGAAATGTCGCCCCTCGGCTGTCTCCGAAATGCAATGACCGCTGGCATAGTCGGGGTGTCGCCTTCTCCAATTAGACGTGGTTGAGGTGGATGGTCGGGCTGACTGGAATCCCAAGTGGAAATACGAATGTTGGTAGTGCCAAAATCCACGCCGACTACTTGCATCAGTTTACCTCCGAAGGATATACCACGCGAGCTTTGATAAGTACGCGGTCGCCGGTCAATTTACCGCGAACAATGGCGCCGGGAGCGGATACACGCACTGGCGACTTGTTCGGAGTTTGTTTCTCCACTTGGTGAAACCTTGGGTTGTAAAGTACCGTCTCCCCTATAGTCCCAAATTCCTCCGCTCCACCAGCTCGCAGGGCAAGAGAGAGCCTTGCCTCGATGTGGCGGAGCAATTCTTCCGGGCTGCCCTTCCGTTGGCGGAACGATTGGAGTGTTTCTCCTATGACCAGCAGCATGTCATGGCGAATATCCAATCGCGATTCCTCACGTCTGGCGGCGATTTGAGCGCGAAGACCTTCCACCCGCCCCTGCAAGCGTTTTTGCTCGGCCCGCATTTCTGCCAGTTGGTCCTCGTAAGACGACCTCTGATTCTCCAGTTCGGCAGTCAGGCTTTCGCGCATGTCAGAAATTCGTTTGCGGCTATCGGACAGCAGGCCAGACCAGACCGGGCCATTTCCATGCGCCGACGAATCGGCAAGCTTATCCCCTATCTCATGCGACGCTTGGTTGACAACCTGGCCCTGGCCGTCCGTCAGCAGCATGGCCGTCAGCGCCAGCAGCTTCAGCCGCTCAGCCGGGTCCGGCAACTTGGCGGCATGGCGGCTGTTGACAACGTAGTCCAGAACATTTTTCTTGGGGGCATCCCCTGCCGCCGACCGGACAATCAGGTTGTGAATGACGTGAATGCGCTCTCCAGCAGGTAAGATGTCAATAAGGCGGTCCAGTTCGGAGCACCGCCGAGTGGAATTATCGTCGTCGAAAGCGGCCAAAGCGACTTCCGCTGCCAAGGCTGCCTGGCCTTGGCGCCCCAAATGGGCGGATGAGACCATGAGCAAGTCGCGAGCCCCGTCCCTGGAGTCCTGAAAGGTCGCCCACATCCCCAATACGAATTCCCGCCGCCAAGCGTCCGGTTGCCCGGACAACGCGCCCGCCAAGAGCAGCCAGTCGCCCGCTCCCTTGTCGTATCCGGCTACTTGGGCCAGCCCGGGTAGTCAGTTTACCGGTACGCTCGGCTAGGCCGTCACCGGAGTCCGGCCCCACGCACTCGCGCCATCTTAGAGTCGCCCGGCTCACCGCCTCCAGCCAACCCGCCGCATCCCGCGCCGAAGCGCCCCAGGACTCCAGGTATTCTTCGGCTCCCTGAATAGCCCCTCGAAGCGCTTGCCCGATGGTCTTTGGGGGCCACTTAGCAAGAACGCCGGATACATTCTTTGTCGGGAAACGCCCCGGAGGTGGTCCGCCAGCCTCGCTCAGGAGCCACCTTTTCCAATCCGTTAACGTGGCCGCTTTTTTCTTTGGAGCCTTGGCAGATTTCGGAGGCAGCGGTTCCGCCGGCACGTCGTCGGCATAATATCCAGGCTTGAGACCGATTGCGGTGATAGCGCCCTTCTTGTTTCTATCCGTCCTGAAGTATTTCGAATCGCCAACAGCGGGTCTTACCTGGTCCCACCAAGGACGCCACTTCTCACCGGCGTCAAGAACCAAGCCTTCGAGTCTTTCCTTAATGGCACCGACTTTAGCCATTCCCCTAATGTCGGTCAAGGCCGCGGCGACCAGTTTCAGTGGCGCTTCGTTGACCCAAGACCGCACTTCATCCGGCCGGTCCAGACGCAATTCCTCAAGCCCGATTCGCCGCCTAACTCCCGCAACAGTCATACCTTTATCCGCCTTTCAGAACAGCCGCTCGATTCTTGCGGCAACCATGCCTTGATGACTATTTTATACCAGCGACAAAATAGCAAGAAGGTTTCCATATGGAAACCTTTATGGAAACCGCAGACGCGGCGGGTTTGGTTGGCCTAAACTCCGGGAGCCGTCGGTAGCTCCTCCGCGTAATGGGGCATTACTTCGTTTACGAAGAGGTCCACGGAGCGCATGGCCTGGTCATGCGTCAGGTCTCCCCACTGGAATGAGGCGACGAAGTAATTCGCACCGGTCTTGACGTATTCGTCCATATATTGCCGGACCGTGCTGGGCGATCCTGCCATTACGCCGAAACCAGCGCCTCCCCCACCACCTGTGTGTTGTTCAAGCCCACCGGGATTGGCCCTGCGGCGCTCCACCTCGGCGGACTCAAGCTCGGAAAACAGGTCGCGACGGGCTTCCCGTTCCGGCAGGTTCGACGGCCTCATGCCGACGTTTTCCCCCGTGAACTGGGTCAACCCGCGCTTCTCCACTTCCAGGCGTCGGGGCGTGCCGAGGTTCCACTTATATTGGTCCCATGCCGGAGAGGCAATCGCCACCGCCTCTTCGTCGGTATCGGCAACGAACAGGTGGACCACCAACCCGATCTTGGGCGCTTCTCCCTGGACGTTTAGCGCGCCAGGTCCCTGGTACTCATCCCAGAGTTGGAAATAGCGCTTCACGTTGGCTTCAAACCCGTCCAGGTTCCCCACGATGATGGTATGCATCCCGTTCATGGCAGCGGTTTCGACGTTGCGCATGTACCACAGCGGAGGGTGGGGTTCTTGCTTGGGCCGGAGCCGCATCGGCAGGTCGTCGAAGTTGTAGAATTCCCCCTGATAATTCAGGGATTCGTGGCTAAGGCCTTCCTTGATGACAGCCAGAGTCTCCAGGTAGCGGGCGTAATTGATCTCTACGTCGGAGTCCTGACCCCAGAAATAGGCTTCGATGACGCCGCCCCGGCCCACTCCGATATCCATGCGCCCGCTGGTCAGGTTGTCCAACATGCAGATCTCTTCGATCAGACGGATGGGGTGATGCAAGGGCAACACGTACACGCAGGGCCCCAGGCGCATGGTGCTCGTGCGTTGGGCCGCCGCCGCCAGGAACACGTTCTGAGACGGGGCAAGGCTGTGCACCGCGGGAGTATGGTGCTCTGCGAGGTGGTATGAATAAAATCCGGCAGCTTCCAAGTGCTCGATCTGGACCAGCCGGTCTCGGTATATTTGGTCAAGTGATACGCCGGGAACTTGCTCGATGTGATCGAATACTCCGAATTGTAGGGGCATTCAGGTTCTCCAAAGTCTGCGTAATATGTAGATCACGACCGGGTGCAAACGGTCAATCCGACTGATGCTATTGTCTAAACTCTAGGCTCCACCGGGCTTGTATGTCAAACACTCGGGACTGCGCCGGGCAATGCAGACCGGGAATGCCCAAATTGACAGACACGCCGGAGCGATGCTAACGTTCCGCAGTGGCCGGGGCGGCCCGAAGCCAGGTGGAGTTCCCGGCCGCGTGCCCCGGTTTGAGATTGTTGGACTGGAGTCCGAAATGCGTGCGATCGACATCCATGCCCATCTGACCCCGCAATGTTTCTGGCGAGCCACACGAGATGGCGGCGACTGGCACGGCCTGAGACGGGAGCAAGACCCCAGAGGACGGGAAGTCCTGGTCTCCGGGGACGAACGCGGCCAGCTTCCTCCAATGGCCAGTTGGACTCCTGAGCAACGTCTAGCCGATATGGACTCCATGGGCGTGGACATCCATGTGGTGTCGCCATACGCTGGTTTCTACAACTACCATCTCGATAATGCCGTAGCCATTGCCACATCCAGGGAGTCCAATGACGAGATAGCCGAGATGACCAAGTCTTGGCCGGACCGTTTCGCCGGCCTGGCCACTCTGCCGATGCAGAACGTGGACGCGACCGTCGCCGAGTTGGAACGGGTGATGGTACAGCTAGACTTCAAAGGCGCGATGATCGACGACAAGATCAACGGCAAGCTGTTGGACGAGCCGGAGTTCCTGCCCTTCTGGAAGGCGGCGGAACAACTGGGTGCGCTGATCCTGTTCCATCAGGGCGGGGACACAGTGGTAAGCCCGCGAATCAGGCGCTACCACTTGCCGAACTCCATCGGCAATTTAGCCGACCGTACTTTGACATTCGCCTCGTTGGTGTTCGGCGGAGTGATGGATGCTTGCCCGGACCTCAAGGTCTGCTTCTCACACGGCGGCGGGTATGCTTGCTACGGCACGGCCCGCATGGACCGGGGCTGGCGCGGGCTGCCTGAAGGTGAGCGTCACAACCCCCATCCGCCCAGCACCTACCTCAGCCGGTTCTACTACGACAGCATCGTCTACACAGAGTCCGCCCTGCGGTTTTTGATCGACACGGTCGGTATCGACCGCGTGTTGTTTGGCACCGACTGGCCTTACGACATGGCGCAGGACTGGCCGGTATCCTGGGTCCTGAGTATGGAGAGTCTGACCCAGGATGAGAAAGAGGCGATTCTCTGGAAAAACCTGGAGCGTGTGCTCCGTCTGTAGACTGCCGGGACCGCTCAGCCCATCCCACGGAGGAATTCCTTGAGAAAGATCGACGTCCACTCCCACTACATTCCCCGGAGCGTGATACAGGCGGAGGAGACCGGCGCGGACTGGTACGGCCTTCGCTATTCGGCCACTCCTGGTCCGGGGTTCATCGACCCCAGCGGCCGGAGAGTCGTCGTCAACAGCCCCAAGTTGCGTTTCACACCCGAGGAACGCATCGCGGACATGGACGCCAGCGGGACCGACCTTCAGGTGGTGTCGATCCATACGCCATTTTTCGGCTATAGCTGGGATGCGCCGCAGACTCTACAGATGGCCCGCGAGGTAAACGACGAAATCTCAACCCTGGCCCGCCAACACCCGGAGCGGTTCGCAGGCATGGCGACTCTGCCGGTGCAGGACGTAGACGCCTCCATCGAAGAGCTGGAACGTGCGGTTACCCGGTTGGGCTTGAAGGGGGCCGAGCTGGACGCGGTGGTCAACACGGAGAACTGGGACGAGCCGCGGTTTCTTCCCCTCTTCAAGGCCGCCGAGTCTCTGGGGGCGCTGCTCTTCTTCCACCCGCAGCCCCAGGACAACATCGTGGCCCTGGAGCGGACTCGAAGGTATTCGATGCCGAACAGCATAGGAGTTCCACTGGAAGACGCCATGGTCGTGGCGACACTGATCTTTGGCGGCATTCTGGAAGAGTGTCCCAACCTGAAGGCCTGCATCGCCCACGGCGGCGGCCCGGCTTGCTTTGGCATGGGCCGGTTGGACCACGGCTGGATGGTGCGCTCCGAGGCACGGGTCAACATCACGAGGCCGCCCAGTTCATACCAGAAGCAGCTTTACTACGATTTCCTGACCAGCAGCGAGCCCGCGCTGCGGTTCCTCATCGACTCCGTCGGAGCGGACCGGGTCGTCATCGGCAGCGATTGGCCCTTCGTCGAATGGGACCCGTCGCCCGGCGGGTGGCTGGAGGGATTGCAGAGCCTCTCCCAGGATGAGAAGGAGAAGATCGCCCACCGCAACCTGGAGCAGTTATTGGGGATTTAGCCGGATCCCGTTTGATTTCGGTAGATGCCGGAAGTGAAGCAAATCCTACGGTGAGAAGGTTCATTGATGTTGCTCTGGATTTTAGCCTCACTGTTCGGGAAACAAGAAAAAAGGAGCGACTGGGAGTGTATTTGGGCCGACAACGGGTACTATGGCCCCGCTAGAGATTTACTCAGAAAAAGCAACAAAGCAAGCAGGCGGGCTAAGCGTAAACTCCGAGCGAACCGCCACCGTTTCCCCGAATACCCTAACTTTTACTATCTGAAAGGCGAGCATTGGTTGTACCGAGTATCCCTTGACCATCCAAACTGCCCACTTGAGCAAGGACAGCATGGAACATGTGTTGAACGAAGGCGACGAAAAGGCAAGTAATCTACCAAAGCAAACGGAACCTAAAGCCGAGCCTGAGAGGAACGGGGGAAACGAATATGTCCAGACGTGTTGCCTTTTGCCTCGTTGAGAATGACAAAGGCCATGTATTGCTCGTTCAGCGAGCATACGGTGAACAAAAAGGCAAATGGTCACTACCTGGCGGCTTTGTGGACCGGGGCGAAAGCAGCCGCCACGCCGCATATCGTGAAACGAAAGAGGAGACTGGGCTAACGGTGGAAATCGTTTCAACTGTAATGATTGGGCGCACTCATCCAATCAAGGTTTTCGCCGGTAGGATTGTGGGAGGCAAGCTGAAATTTCAGCGTAAGGAATGTTTGGATGTCCGGTTTCACAACCCGGCAAAACTACTGGCATTAGCTTTCGGTGGGGACAAGCGGGCGTTGCGCCTTTGGGCTGAAATGAAGGCTCGACATGCTGAATTTGGCAAACATCCTTTGCCTGGTAGATGTCCGCATTGTGAAAGCCCATCGGTTAGATTGCGGTATTGGCCGCACAACAACCCATATCGTTGCAATTCTTGCCGAAAGTCCTTCCAATTCGCTGATGATGCCGCCATTATGGGCATCTAGCCCAATCTCGAGGAGCTAAACGGGCATCAGCGGCTCCGTCGGTTCCTCTGGCGGGTCCAATTCTACCGTGTTGGCGTTGAGGGCCAGCATGGCGAAGAAGCCGATTAACGTAGTTAGTTCCACCATGCCTTGCGTGCCGAATTGCTCCCATGCCCGTTGGAAGTTTTCCTGCCTAACGTGATGGGTGGTCAGGAGTTCCATCCCCAGGTCTATGACCGCTTCTTCGTCAGGCGGCATGGGCGGCAACGGCTGTTTATTCTTCAGCGCGTCCACCAGTTCATCGCTCAGCCCTTCCCGCCTGCCGGTGGGGGCGTGGACGTTCCAGATGTATTGGCAGTCGGTGGCCCGGGCCACCACGATCATAGCCAACTCCCGTATCCGTGCTGGCAGCGTAGATTCGTTGCGCACGTAGTTGAACAGCGGTGCTGCCCGCCGCGAAATCTCCGGGCTGTGCTTGAGCACCGATAATGGGCCGGTACCGACTCCGCCCGGCGGGGCCGCGACTTCGTCAAATACTTCCCGAAGCTCCTCTTTGATCTGCTCCCTGGTTGGCGGGTCTATGCGTGCCATGTTTCCCTCCCTTCCGGATTGGCCTTGCCGTTGGTATGGCCAAGGTTTACATTGTCCATGCGGTTTGCCGTCAAAGCTACCAGGAGGTCTTGTCATGGAAGTATTCGAGTGTATTAGGAGAAGGCGAACGGTGCGGGACTTCAAGCCCGACCCGGTGCCCGACGACGTAATTTATAGGATTCTCCAGGCCGCCCGTTGGGCTCCCAGCTCCAGCAACACCCAACCCTGGCATTTTATCGTAGTCAAGGAGCCCGACACCATCAAAGAGTTGGGGCGCATCTGCACGCAGGGAACGTTCATCGGCCAGGCCCCGTTGGCAATAGCGATTGTAATGGGCGACACAAGGCGGCCTCAACTCGACGCGGGCCGGGCGTTGCAACAGATGGAGCTCGTGGCGTGGTCCGAGGGCTTGGGCACCTGCTTCGTGGGCATGAGGGCCGAGGAACAGCAGAAGGAAGTCAAGGGCCTGCTGGGCATCCCCGAGGACATGGACCTCATAACCGTCCTGCCCTTCGGCTACCGGGTCGAGGGAGCAAGAGGGAGGGGAACCCCGCGCAAGCCAATGTCCGAGATTGTCCACGGGGAGCGTTTCGGGGAGAGCCTGGCATTGGAATAGGGGTTGGGGGCAGGCGGAGACAAGTCCCGGCGCCGGAAGGAGGTTATATGGTGAAACAGTATTGCATCTCGGATGCGGGAGACAACATTGAAAACATCATTGAGTACGCAGAACGCGAGCCCTGTGTGGAACTGACGCGACAGGGTAAAACCGTTGCGGTGGTGTTGTCTCCCGCCGAGTACAGGCGGTTGGCGGGGCCCAAGTACCCCGTGTCCCCGGAATCCGGTATCGGGCCTGCTATAGAGAGGTGGATGGCAATGCGTGACCGGGAAGGGATTGACCTGGATGACGTGTTCGTCGACATCCGTGACAAGTCCCCGGACGGAAGGTAGACTTTGACTCTCCGGTACCTGGTGGACGCTAACATTCTGTCAGAACCAACCAAGCGTGTGCGTGACCCTGAGGTTATCCGTAACCTCAGGCTTTTCCAGTCAGAAATTGCCACCGCCGCCCCTGTATTGCACGAGTTACTGCGGGGTTACTACATGATGGCCGATTCCCGACGGAAGCGAGAAGTTGAAGTTTACCTGTTCCAGACGCTCCGCCCGGAGTTACTCGTACTGCCCTACGATGAAGAGGCGGCGGAATGGCACGCATTAGAACGGGTCAGGTTGGAACGCATTGGCCGCACTCCGCCATTCGCCGATGGACAGATAGCGGCCGTCGCGTTTGTCAACGGGCTAACGCTGGTTACGGCCAATGTCTCCGATTTCAGTGGTTTCCAGGGTCTCCAAGTCGAAAACTGGAGAACGACCTAACCCTGTTCCCCCATGTGCTGCACCACGCCGAACAGGTTGCCCTCGGGGTCGGTGAACATGCCGACCATTATCCCCGCTCCGGGAACCTCGCTGGCCGGGCCGAGCGCCTTGCATCCCAACTCTTCCGCCTTGTCCAGGTAGGCTTGCGCGTCGTCCACCTGGGCATAGATGCGGATGCCGGGAGCGTCTTCGGCGCCCATCTGCTGGTAGATGCCCCCGTCAATTCCCAAGTCTCCGTCCTTGGTCATGGTCAACCCGTAATTCATGGGATTGTTGGCGTCCACGGTCCAACCGAATAGGCTGGCGTAAAAGCTGGTTATCTTCGCGGAGTCCTGCGCGCTAATCTCGAAGTGCGTCACTGGCTGGGGCATAATTCCTCCTTACCTTATCGTGGCTGTATCGACGCATTGATGTTAGCGCGGCCAGTTCTCCCCATTCAACCCGGAAATGTCATCAGACGGGCCTACCGCCCCTTGAATTGCGGCGCTCTTTTTTCCAGAAACGCCTGCCGCGCTTCCCTGGCGTCATCGGAGCCGTTCAGGATGCCGCCCGCGTTGGAGGTGAGGACCATTGTCGTTTCCAGTGAGTTGTCCAAGGCGGAGCGCATGATCCGCTTGCTGATCCATTGGACCATGGGAGGCGTACGCATGATCCGGTCACACAACGCGCGGGTCGTCTCTTCCAATTCTTCCGACGAAACCAGATAGTTCAGCATTCCCCAATCGTAGGCCTTCTGGGAGTCAAGGTGTCCAGTGTAGGCGAATTCCAGGGCGCGGCCCAGGCCGACCATTTTGGGCAGGTAATAGCTACCGCCGTTTTCGATGATCTGGCCCAACTGCTGGTAACCGATGAAGCGCGTGTTTTCGCAGCCGAGTCGTATGTCGCAGTGGAGCGCCATGTCCATCCCGGAGCCTACGGCCGGGCCGTTGATCATAGCGATGGTGGGCTTCCTGACCTGGGAGATGTCCCGGTGGAGCTTGGTGAACCCATGGAAGAAATGTTCCCTGGATGCGTCCGGTCCCTCGTGCGTACCTCGGTTGCCAATAAAGTTCTCCCCTTTGAGGTCATCGGGGGTGTCCCTACGCATGTCCGCACCGGAGCAGAAGCCGCGTCCCACACCGGTGAGTACCATCACGCGGACGTTGGGGTCGTCGTCACCGGCCCGCATGTATTCGCCGACCTTGGCCACAGTGCCGTTCTCCTCGGATGAGCCGATCAGGGCGTTCATGCGCTCGGGGCGGTTGAATTTAATCCACAGGATTCCCGATTCTTCAGGTTCGTAAAGCAGGTAGGGTACTAGATTCGGTGCCATGGCGTTCTCCTTCTTGATTTTCCGGGCAGTTAAGCCTTGGTTAATCTGCGCCTAAGGGTCGTGTGCCGATGATTCCTTGCTCCGATAGCTCCGCTATCTCGGTTTCAGGTATTCCCAGGAGTTCCCCCAGCACCCAGCCGTTATGCTCGCCCAGACCCGGGGCGGGCGTGGTCTGTCTTCGCGGGCTTCTGGAGAGCTTCCAGGGGGTGGTGACCTGCTTGTAGCCCCCCGCCTCCGGGTGGTCCACCCAGTCCCAGAACCTTCGGGCTTCCAGGTGTGGGTCGCTAATCACTTCTCCTCCCTTGAGCACCGCGCCCGCGGGGACACCGTGGGCCTGGAGAATGTGCATCGCCTGGTAGTGGTCTCGTTCGGTGGTCCACTGGGACAAAATCGCGTCTATCTCGCCGTGGCGCTGGCCTCGGCCTTCGCCGGTAAGAAAGCGCGAGTCCCGGGCTAGTTGAGGGCTATTCACCGCCCGGCACAGCCCCTGCCATTCCTCATCCGAGCCTACCGAAATGGCTACCCAGTTGTCCTCTCCCAGGCACGGGTATACTCCCTGGGGGTTCCGAGTCCCGTGCCGGTTGCCGGTCAGTCCAGCCACCTTTTGGTTGACTTGGAAGTCGAGAAACGCTTCCCCTTGCATTCCAACTGTCACCTCCCGCTGGGCCAGGTCCACCAGTCCACCCCTGCCGGTGCGGCGTCGACGCCGAAGAGCGGCCATCAGCGCACCCACCCCCAGGATGCCAACGACCGGATCAGGGAACGTCTCGTTGGTCATAAGGGGCGTGCCGTCCATGTAGCCGGTGACGGCGGCCAAGCCTGCCGTCTGCTCCAGGGTCGAGCCCAGTGAACCGTAGTCCCGCTCGGGCCCGGTCGCCCCCTGACTACTGATCTTCAGGTAGATAAGCTGGGGGTTGACTTTGGAAACGGCGTCGTAACCGAGGCCCAGCCGGTCCATTACCGAAGCCCGGTAGTTTTCCGCCAGTACGTCGCAGATACCCGCCAGGGCGAGGAACAATTCTTTGCCCCTTGGCGTGGCCAAGTCGAGTGTGAGGCTCAGCTTGTTGACGTTGCGGTGAACGTGATGCCCGGCCCGGTTCCAGGGTCTCTCGCCCGGCTCACCGCCGGGATACACCCGGCCCGCACCAGGCGCGGGCCTCGCCTGTCCGCGGCTTATGTCCATACGGGAGCAGGACTCGACTTTAATCACTTCCGCGCCCATGTACCCGAGCATGAAGGTGGTGTAGGGACCCACGGCGACCTGCGTAAGATCGAGGATGCGCAGACCATCCAAAGCTAATCGGGTCAATAATCCCCCGGTATTGTGATGCGTTTGCGGTCCAATGGAGTCCTCAATAGGGTTGGAGTACGGTCAAATGACGCCCTTTTCCGACAACTCGTGAAGTTGCTCTGGGGTGTACCCAAGCCGGGCGATGTAGATGTCGTCGTTGTGCTCTCCCAAGAGAGGAGCCCGCGCGTGCCGCCAAGTCTCCCCTTCCATGCGGAACGCGGGGCCGGGGTACATAAGCTCACCTGTCGCGGGGTGGTCTATGGACTGGAAGAACTCCCTGTCCGCCAACTGGCTCGACCCTAAGAGGTCTTCTACGGTCGCCACATACCCCGCGATGCTGCGTAGACCCTGTAGGGTGTGGTAGATATCTTCCTTGGGTCTGCCAGCCGCCCACTCGCCCACAACTGCGAGCAGGGCTTGGGAGTTTTCCCGCCGCGCCGGGCCTGAGTTGAACCGGGGGTCGTCCACCAATTCGGGAACGCCCAACAGGTCGCATACGCGGGGCCAGGTTTCCTCCTGTACGCCGGTTTCCAGCCCAGGACTTACCCAGCCGTCCTTGGCGCGAGTCAGGTTGCTTGGCCTCCGCTCCGGATTGCGGCCAAACTGGTAATGAATCGACGTATGAATCTGGGCCACGGCGGTGGTCTCCATCTCGGATATGTCCACGTGCTGCCCGTAGCCTTCCGTATCGCGGACGTACAGGGCAAGCATGGTGGCGGAGAAAGCCGCCATTCCGGTGGTGCAAAGGAGGGGGTTGCCGCCGATCTTCAACGGCTCGCGGTCCGGGAGTCCAACTACGCACATGAGAGCCCCTATTGCCTGGGCAATTATGTCGGCACCTTTGTAGTCCCGGTAGGGTCCGGACTGGCCGAACGGGGTTATCGAGGTGTAAATCAGCCCGGAATTTATAGCCGATAGAGAGTCGTATCCCAGTCCGAGGCTCCCCATGTAACCTGGGGGAAAGGACTCGATCAGAATGTCACATCTTTCGGCCAGCCGACGTAGGAGCGGCGGCGCTTCTGGACTGCCCACGTCAAGGGTTACGCTTTTCTTTGCCGTGTTCAGATAGAGGAACAGACCGCTGCTATTGAGAGTGGATGGGTCTCCCACGGACGGCGGGGCCTTTCTGGAAACGTCCCCGGCGCCGGGGCGCTCGACTTTGATGACCTCGGCCCCGAGCCCGGCCAACAGCTTGGTGCAGAATGGCCCGGCTATGTCCTCACTCAGGTCCAGGATTGCGATGTCGCTGAGTACGGTTGTTTCTTCGTTCATGCCTGTCACGATTTCGGGTGGGACCGGCGGAGCTATTGGGCGGTCCTTCCGCCGTCGATGACCAACTCGGAGCCTGTGACGAAGGATGACTCGTCGCTGGCCAAATATAGGACGCCGTAGGCTATCTCGATCGGTTCGCCGATCCTGCTAAGCGGAATTCGGCTGAGCTGATCTGCCCGGCTCTGTTCATCGGCTCTGGCGGCGCTCAACATGGGGGTCTGTACGGGTCCGGGATGGACGGAGTTACAGCGGATGCCGTCCCTGGCATATTGGACGGCGGTGGCCTTGCTGAATATTCGTACCGCGCCTTTGCTTGCGGCGTAGGCCGCGGAGGTGCCTGGCGAAGGGGCAATGCCCGCACCGGAGGAGATGTTGATTATCGAGCCGCCGCCCGCCTGCTTCATCGCCGGAATGGTCTCACGGGTGCCCAGAAACACGCCCTTTGAGTTGATGTTCATAGTGCGGTCCCATTGCTCTTCGGTGAACTCTTCCAGTCCCCCGGGGATGGAAATCCCGGCATTGTTCACCAGAACGTCCAATTTGCCGAATCGGGCCACCGCGGCGACAACGGCGTCTTTCCAGTCGGACTCGCTGGTGACGTCGAGGTGCACGAACAGGCATTCGGCTCCGGTCTCGTTGATCTGGGACTCGGTCTGCCGGCCTTCCTCCGATAGGACGTCGCCGATTACGACTTTAGCGCCTTCTTGAGCGAAGAGTTTGGCCTCGACCGCGCCCATGCCCCTTGCTCCCCCACTGATAAGGGCCACCTTGTTCTCCAGCCGCATCCCCCTGCCTCCAGCTTCTGAGTATGAAACGATTTTAGTGGCCAGACCTGTGGAGTCAAGAGCGAGGGTCTTCCGGGATAGACTCTCAGCGCCCTCGGCAACGGTCCCGGACTGTGCTTGTCACGGCCTTTACCCTTGCTTACAATGCCTTCCACCGGGAGCGCAGGCTCTTCCCACGGGCTTGCGGCTGGCTGAATCAACCGTTCACTCCGGAAGGGAGACACGACGATGCCCCTGATGACAGGCAAGCGGGCACTGATGGAAATGCTGCGGGCGGAAGGTGTGAGATACATCTTCGGCAATCCCGGCACCAGCGAAAGCGCCATCATGTCCTCCCTTCCAGACTACCCGGACATAGAATACATGCTGGTTACCCAGGAAGGTGTGGCCATGGGAATGGCCGACGGCTATGCAACCGCACGGGGCGCGGCTGCCTTCGTCAACCTGCATATCGAGACCGGGTTGGCCAACGGCGTCAGTCTGCTTCATCACGCGATGGACGGAGGCACACCTCTGGTCCTGACCTCCGGGAACAAGGACATACGTAAGCTGGCCGAAGGACGGTCCGACGTGGTGGAGATGGTCCGGCAATTCACCAAATGGAGCGCCGAGGTGACGCATCCGGAACAGGTCCCGGGTGTGATGCGCCGCGTCTTCACCGAGGCGCAGACTCCGCCGACCGGGCCCACTTACGTGTCCTTTGCGGCCAACGCGCTGGAAGACTCGGCAGAGATGGCAATCGTGCCTTCTAACCCTGGCTATCACCGGACTTCCCCGGACCCCGCTGGAGTCGAGGCTGCCGCTGCGCTTTTGGCCAACGCGTCCAACCCGGTCATCTTTACAGGAGACAGGCTGGCCCAATCGGGTGGGACCGAGGCCGCTGTTCGTCTGGCCGAGTTGGTGGGGGCTACGGTCTACACCACGTCCTACGCCCGGATGAACTTCCCTCCGCGCCATCCCCAGTTCATGGGGCGGATCAATCCCGCGCTCCCTGTGTGGCGAAACGAGCTTAGGAAGGCCGACGTCGTCCTGGCGGTAGGTACCGACGTGTTCGCCGGTTTCTTCTACTTTCCGGGTAGCGTGCTTTCCAACGAGACCAGCCTGATTCACATAGATTCCGCTCCCAGCGCCGTGGGGCGGAGTGAACCAACCGGGGTGGGCATCATCGCCGACCCTCGCTCGGCCCTCGACGATATTCATGACGCTGTCCGGCAAAGGACGTCAGGCTCTCAGCGGGAGGCGGCACAAGACCGGGCGAAAAACCTGGCAGTCCGCAAGGCTAGCGTTAAGACCCAATGGGATAGCCGCCTCAAACAGGTCTGGGATAACCGGCCCATGTCCCCAGAACGAATGATGACCGAGGTGGCCAACGCGGTCCCCCCGGACGCCATCGTGGTTGATGACTCGATTAGCTCCAAGGACGCCCTGCATGGTGCGGTCGAATTCAGCCGCCCCGACTCCATCTTCGGCGAGCGGATCGGCGCTATAGGCTGGGGCATGGGTGCGACAATGGGGGTCAAGTTGGCGCATCCCAACCGCCCGGTGCTGGGGGTCGTGGGCGACGGCAGCGCCATGATGACGGTGCAGGGGTTGTGGACCGCCGCCAACGCCAATATCCCGGTGGTCTACCTGGTCTGCAACAACCGCTCCTACCGGATCCTCAAACTCAACATGAACATCTACAAAAGCGAAGTCCTGGACGAAGAAGTTCCCGATAGCTACGTGGGTATGGACTTTCCAATTCCCCTCGATCTGGCTGCGATGGCCAATGCTTGCGGCGTGTTTGGCCGGACTATCGAAGACCCTGACGAACTTGCCCCTGCCATCGAGAAAGCCCTCGCGGCCGGCCGGCCGGCCCTGTTGGATGTAGTGATCGACGGTTCCGTTTAGCTGCGACTGATGCGCCTCTCAACCCCGGCCAGACTCGTCTTGCTCCTCTACGCTTGCCTGCTCCTGTTTTCGATTCAGGGTACGCCTCTGCGGGCTTCTCGCTCACACATCGGAGAGGACCAGGAATTCATAAGGCTGATAGTCCACACCGAGAAGCCTTACTCAGACTTGGCCCAAGGTATCGAAGACATGGGTGGGACGGTAACCGTCAGATATCAGAATGTTGACGCCCTGGCCGTAACCATTCCCGCCCACCGCCTGGGCCGCCTCCTGGCTTCGTCCGGCGTTATCAGCGTGGAGAAAGACATGGCCGTCCCTTTGCCAACCCCGCCCGGAGAGATGGCTGAATTGAGGACGTTGGGTCTCGCAAGAGAAAAAGTAATGTCGCCCGGGACTGTGGCGGCGTTGATCGGAGAGGCGCCGGAAAATTACCGTAGCTACCTGGCGGAGATCAGCGGGGCCAGCGGCGTCTGGGACGAGACCTATCTCGGTGCCGGGACAATGGTGGCGGTGATTGACACGGGAGTAGACGCTAGTCATCCATGTTTGGGTGGCCGCAGCGCCGCTGGTCTTCCCTCCACACGGGTTATTGCGGGGCCGGATTTATCAATCGACCGGGGCACCGAGTTCGAGGGCTCCACCGCGTCGACCAACAACTACCACGGCACTTTCGCCGCCGGGATGGTTGCCTCCGACTGTTTCATGGTGCTGGACAAGAGAGTCCCGGAAGACGCCGAGTTGGCTGCCGTATTCCAGGCACACTTCCCGCCTGGGACGGTTTTCGCAAGCGGACACAACCTGATGGTCCCTCTGGTGGGTCTGGCTCCAGCCGCCAGCATCTACGCGGTGAAGGTGTTTCCTCATACTGGGTCCGGGGCCTCCCTGTCCATCATCGAGTCCGCTCTTGACCACATCATCACTCTGAAGAAGTTGGCCAATGCCGGGCTGGGTGGCGGGTTGGACGTGGACATCATCAACATGAGCTTGGGCGGGGCATCCCTGTCCGACGGACTGACATTGGAAGAGCGGCTGGTGGACGAGGCAACTAAGGCCGGGATGTTGGTCGTAGCGGCGGCGGGAAACGAGGGGCCCGCGCCGGTCTCCGTATCCTCACCGGGGACCGCCTACACCGCGCTCACCGCCGGGGCTGCGAGCGACCCGGTCCATACCCGTATCTTTTGGGACATGGCGTTGGGTCCGGGTGAGGGCGCTGCCTTGTACGCTGGAGACGACTTCCGGGCCGCCGATTTCAGCGCTCGTGGACCGCTTGCCGACCGGCGTTCCGGCCCCGACGTGGTTGCCACAGGCGTGTTCAACATCTCGCTGACTTCCGGAGGTGGCACGGCCTGGTCGTCGGGCACGTCGTTTTCCACTCCGGCGGTGGCCGGAGGCGCGGCGTTGCTAACGGCATGGGCCAAATGCAACGAGCCCGAAGCTGGGCCTTTAGCCATCCGCAATGCGATCATAGAAGGCGCAGTGTCTATGGGACCCGGCTGGAAACGCCGGTCTCAGGGCGGGGGCTACATCAATGTGGCAAATTCTCTGGACCTGCTCAAGAACGGACGTATCGATAACTCTCTCAGGTTTCCCGCTTTGGATGAGCCCTTACCCAACGTGCGCTTCCAGCAGGGAAGCTTTACGTCTCAGGTGACCGGACTGGCTCCGGCGAGGACCTCGGACTTCGTTTTCGAGGTGACTCCGGGTACCAGTTACGTTGTTATCGACCTTGAAGAGGTGGTCATCGATCCCGATCCGGCGCCTACGGCGATACCTAACTCAATCGAGCTGTATCTGAAGGGTTCAAAGCGTGGCGGCACTTCTTATATTCTGTATAGCGCCAACGTGTTTGGGAGGTCTAGGATCGTTATCGGAGAGGGGACTCTGGACCTGTACGGGCTGATATTTCCCTTCACGACCGGACGGAGCCCGCTGGAGCCTGGACTCATGAAGTTGACGATTCAAGGCGATTGGACCAACAATGGCAACGTTGGAACTCGGGTAACCATCCGGCGGTTTGAGGGGGAAGACCCGGTCCCCACAGGTCCAACACTGGGACAGGGGGACATCATTTTAGTCCCCGTACAGGTCAAACCAAGCACTGCCGCGCTGCGGCTGGAACTGGGCTGGGAACACAATTGGTCCCGTTTCCCAACCAACGACCTGGACATGTACCTTTGCGCTCCGGGGTTCCTGCCCTACTTCGACTTCCGCGGCGCAACGATAAACTCGCCTGAGAGCATGACGGTGGCAGGCCCGGAACCGGGTACGTGGTACGTGATGGTGGTTGGTTTCGGGATCAACACCGGCCGAGACGCCTATTACCTGGATGTGGAGGCCCTCGGTCCAGACGGACTCCCCCCGGGCAATCCAGCTTCGTTGGATTTCCAAACCGAGACGCCCGGCAGCTTCCACGACTCCGAGGACGGGCACAGGGAGTTGGCATTCCAAGGCGAGTCGTGCTTCTGACGCCGGGAGACACTCCTCGCCTCCGAGTCCCACAACCCTATAGACTCACAGTCCCAACCCCCGTCATTCCGGCCCTGAGCCGGGACCCAGGGCAATCGCGTCTTGAATTGGACTGCTGACACCCCGCCCTTCCCACCTGGGGTGACCACCCGTTACCATAACCCTTGCCGGAATCCCGTCCCGGTCCAAATCCCCAACCCGCCACCCAGGTAAGATGAGTGCCAAGTCCCGGAGGTGTCCACTAAGTGTTGACGCAGCATCCAACTCGTCATTCCCGCCCCTCCCTCGTCATTCCCGCTTTCGCGGGAATCCACCGGCCCGGTTGTGGAGTATTGCCAACGCCGGGCAGTCGGCGAGAATCAGACAACTTCGCAATCCTCCTGGCTACCCAGGCCCGATGTACCAAAATGGCCCACAATTTCCCTGAAATAAAATCTCCAGCGTCAGAACACCCGAATGTGTGCCATCGCACCCTGACCCGCCGCCCAGGCCAATGTACCAAAATGGCGCACAATTTCCCTGAAATAAAATCTCCAGCTTCAGAACACCCGAATGTGTGCCATCGCATCCTAACCCGCCACCCAGGCCAATGTACCAAAATGGCGCACAATTTCCCTAAAGTAAAATCTCCAGCTTCAGAACACCCGAATGTGTGCCATCGCACCATATCCAAAATCTGAAGGAGCAAACCAGCCGGCAGCATGAGCAATAGCTCTGAAATTGACGCCCTGCGGTCCCGCGTCCGCGCCCTCAAACGTAAACTGGCCCGTCCGTTGGCGGAACTCCACCTCCGACGCATGGCCGGTGAGCTATGCTTGGAGTGGACCTGCTCCCAGGCAGACCGCCAACCCTTTCCCAACTCTCAAACCTTTGTCATCCGCGTCGCCAAAGCCGGTTGCCGCCTGCCTTCCTTCACGGCCGTCGTCAGTTACCTGGAACGCTGCCGCGCTGAAAACCAACCGGCCCGGCCCTGGCGTCTCCTCCGGACCCTGCTGCCCTGGACCCCATCGCTGTAGGGGCAACCCTTTTGGTTGCCTATTCCGGCCGTGAAGAGGTCAAGATGCGATTGCCCTTAGCCGGTATCCGGAATGTTTAGCGGCGGTCCTTGGGTTTGCTATACTGTTGGCGCGGTTCCCAGCGGAACGAGCGTCGGACCGGGCCCTTAGCACATTCTTAGGATACAACGAGCCAGGGAGTGAATATGGCCGACTACACAGCATACTTTAACGGCGAGTGGATGCCCTTCAGCGAGGTCAAGATCGATCCTATGGACCGTGGGTTCCTGGTGGGAGACGTGATCTTCGACGTCGCCAGGACGTTCAACGGCAAGAGTTTCCGCATGGATGAGCATATAGACAGGCTCTACCGTTCGCTCAAGTACGTCCGCCTCGACCCCGGCCTTTCTCCCCGCGAAATGCGCGACATCAGTGAGGAAGTGATCGCCCGCAATGAGCATCTGCGCCAAGAAGCCGGGGACTTCACAATTACCCAATTCATTACCCGCGGACCGGGTGCATGGTCTCGTGATGCGGGTCCTCCGGCGGTTTGCGTCAAGGCCGCTCCGGCAGCCTTCGGAAGGTACGCCAGGCTGTTCAAGGACGGCGCCCACGGCGTGATCACGCGGACGCGCAGTTATCCGGTGGATGCCCTCGACCCCAAAGTGAAGCACTATAGCCGGATGAACTTCAACCTGGCCGACTTGGAAGCCGCGGACGTCGACCCGGAAGGTTGGCCTATCCTAACCGACGCCGATGGCAACCTGACCGAAGGAACGGGCTACAATGTTTTTCTTGTGACCAACGGCGTAATCCGGACGCCGGGCGACAAGAATATCCTACAGGGCATCTCCAGGGGCATGGTCTTCGATCTGGCTGGCCAACTTGAGATTCCGCTTGTAGAGGAAGACCTCCAACCCTACGACATGTACACCGCCGACGAAGCCTTCTTCTCCAGCACCACGCCTTGCGTTCTGCCGGTGACGGTGGTCGACAAGCGGGAAGTGGGAGACGGCAAACCTGGCCCCATCGTCCAACAGTTGCTTGCGGCTTGGAGCGAGTCGGTAGGGATGGATATCGTAGACCAAATGACGCGATTCGACCGGGACTAAACACTTCAGGAGGCGGTCATGCCCGATCTAAGCTCAATGGCGGCGTCTGTTGGCGCCCTGCTCAAGGAAACGGGACAATCAGTTGGCGTGTCTGAATCGTCCTGCGGCGGTCTAATCTCCGCATCGTTGGTTTCAGTGCCGGGGGCATCCGCCTACTACGTGGGCGGCGTGGTGGTTTACACTCGCACGTCCCAGAGTGGTCTGCTTCATGTGCCTGAGGAGGCCATGTCCGGCATCAGGGCCAGTAGCGAGCCTTACGCTCTGCTCAACGCCCGCAACGTGCGCGAGGCTCTGGGGACTACCTGGGCTCTGAGCGAGACCGGCGCAAGCGGCCCCACCGGAAACCGGTACAGCGACTCGGCGGGTCATGCCTGCATCGCAGTTTCCGGTCCGGTCGAACGTTCGCTCACCATAGAAACTCGCAACTCAGACCGGGAAATGAACATGTGGTCTTTCGCCAAGGCGGCGTTGGAGCTGTTGGAACAGTGCGTGAAAGAGTCGGCTTAAGCCGGCTGGAGTGTTTGCAATGCCGGTGATAGAAGCCAGACTCGCGGAATTGGGCTACGAACTTCCCCCTCCGCCTCCGCCCGCAGGAAATTACCTGCCCGCGGCGCGAAGCGGTAGTATTATGTGGATGGCGGGGGTGGGCTCCGGACGGGCCGACGGGTCTAGGATCACGGGCAAGCTAGGGGATGAGCTTACGGTGGAGCAGGGCTATGAAGCCGCCCGCTTTTGCGCTCTGAACTTGCTAACGCGAATGAAAGTCGAATTGGGCGACCTTGATAGAGTTTCACGTGTTCTCAAGGTCGTGGGGATGGTCAACAGCGCCCCCGGCTTCGGAGATCAAGCTCGCGTAGTCGATGGGGCATCCGATCTCTTCGTGGACCTTTTCGGCGACCAGGGCCGGCACGCCAGGTCAGCCCCCGGCATGGGCGCTCTTCCAGGAGGCACTGCCGTGATCGTGGAGTGCGTTGTCGAGGTTAGAGACTAACGCTCTCTCTCGATGAGTTACCAGCTACTAATAGACCGGTACCGCGCGGCGAGGTCGGACCGGTCCCTGGCGGTGTTGGAGGGGTTTCATCCCCTGAAGCACGCGCTTAGGTTCGGCGCCACGCTTCTTGAGGTGATATGCACGGACCCCGAGCGGCTGGCTAAGCTCACGTCCGACTACGCACCCGATGTCTCAGATGCCGTTCTGGAGATGGCGTCCATTGTCTCCGCCGAAGTATTCGAGAGGTTGTCCCCGGCCTCTATCCCCACGGCAGTCGTCGCGTTGGGCAGGCGTCCGGACACATCCCTCGCTGCCCTCTTGGAAGACCCGTCAGCGGCGCCGGTAGTATTCTTGGAGCAACCTCGTAACCTGGGCAACGTAGGCGCGGTGGTCAGGGTAGCTGCCGCGGCTGGTGCGGCGGGGGTGGTAACAAGCGGCACCCAGGACCCCTGGGCTCCGGCGGCGTTGGTTGGCGGCGCGGGCCTGCAATTTGCGCTCCCTGTTTGCCGGACCGGGGCTCTTCCTGAGTCAGACCGTCCCTTGGTCGCGGTGGACCCAGCGGGAGGCCCCTTGAATCTCGCGCGACTACCTGAAAGGGCGGTTCTCGCCTTTGGTTCGGAGCGGTCCGGACTAAGCCGCGCGTTAAAGGCGTCGGCGGACTTTTGTGTGTCCATCCCGATGGCCCAGGGAGTGTCCAGCCTGAACCTGGCGACGGCGGTGGCGGTGGTGCTGTATAACTGGAGGCTGCAAAAATAGGGGAACTGAATGACCAGTCCCCCTATCGCCAAACAGCTTCTCGCGGGATTAGTAGTAGACCGCGTTTCCAGTGCCGCCTCCAGCGGCGATGACCTCTCCGGTGACGGCCCAGGCTTTGTCGGAGCACAGGTAGGCGGTCAGGAAGCCAACATCCGAAGCGTCCACCATCCGGCAGATGGCGTTGCCGCGGGACGAGCCTGGGGCGAAGTCTCCTTGCTCCACCTGCTCAGGTGTCGTGCCTTGCTGGGCGGCCCTGTCCTGCAGCATTACCGCGGTCCGCTCGGTCCTGGTCGTGCCCGGGTGAATGCAGTTGACGGTGATGCCGTAGCGGCCCAGGTGGTTCGACAGAGTCTTGGTGGCATGTACCAACGACACGTTCCTCGCTCCGCCGCTCAGGTTTCCGGCATTGCGGGCGTTGCCTCCACTGATGTTGATGATCCGGCCCCAGCCCTGCTCCTTCAAGAAGGGGATGGCGGCCCTGGCGCATCGCAACGCGCCCACGAACTTAACGTCGAAGTCCATTAGCAGGCTTTCGTCCACCAGTTCCTCGATGGGACCAGTGGCTCCGGGAGAACCACCCGGATAGGAGCCGCTGTTGACCAGGATATGCAGGCCG
This sequence comes from Dehalococcoidia bacterium, assembly GCA_965216155.1. Taxonomy (GTDB): domain Bacteria; phylum Chloroflexota; class Dehalococcoidia; order Lucifugimonadales; family UBA3495; genus CATOSP01. The sequence goes on from CBDCFD010000005.1 coordinate 761,055, forward strand.
CCAAGCTGTTGGGCGGCAGCGGCGGTAACGCTGTCCACCTGGTCCTTGTTGGTTACATCCATCTGCATGGGGATGCAGCGCCGTCCGGTCTCGTCCTCGATTTCCCGGGCCGCTGCCTCCAAGTCGGACATGGTACGGGCGACGATGACCACATCCGCGCCCTCCCGCGCCAACTCGCGGGCGATTGCTTTACCGATGCCCCGGCTTCCGCCGGTCACGAGTGCTTTCTTGTCATGCAATCCAAAGTCCATTTCGGCTGCCTCCTCTTACTCTGCTTCTTCGCCTTTACTGAGGCGCTAGGCGTGCGCCATTTTACACCGCGCTTGAACGGGTCGGCAATTTCCCGGCCCTGTCGGGGTTGCAGCGGCCGGTGCCGCGACGGTCCCCGGCTTTTTGTGCTTAAATACGCTCGAGGTAGACCAATCAACTTGTGACATAAAGGACGAATATGAGCGCAACCAAGACGCTGGCCCGGTTTCTCGCGGAAGTCAGCTACGAAGATTTTTCAAGCGAGGCGGTCGCCGCCGCCAAAGTGGCAATATCGGACGGTGTGGCCAATATGCTGGCCGGTTCGACCCAGGAGTTGGCCCAAACCGTTGGCCGCTACGTCGAAGTGATGGGAGGTGCGCCTAAGTCCTCGGTCGTTGGGTGGGGATTCAAGACCAACCCGCCCTTCGCGGCTTTCGCCAACGGCGTGTTTGGTCACTGTCTGGACTTTGAGATTCAGGGATTTCCTCCGACCCATGGTACGTCCTCATGTCTCCCGGCGGCGTTTGCTTTGGCCGAGGAGCGGGGAGCCTCTGGAAAGACCATAATTGAGGCATACACATTGGGCTGGGATGTCCAGGGCCGGCTCCGCGCCGCCTCCGCCAGGGCGACCAACCCGGCGTACCATCCTCCGGGCCTTGTTGGACCGCTGGGCGGGGCCGCGGCCAGCGCTAAAGTGCTTGGATTGAGCGCGGAGCAGACCGAGATGGCGCTGGGTATTGCCGCCTCCCGAACGGGTGGACTGACCGCGAATACCGGGACGATGGTCAAATCGACCCACCCCGGCAACGCCGCGCGGATGGGCGCGGAGGCGGCCATCCTGGCCGAGGCCGGGTTCACCAGCAGCGAGGATATCTTCGAGCGGGCCAACGGTTATGCTGAAGCCCTCTTCCAGGGACAGATGGACTGGGACGTGATTACCCAGGGTCTTGGAGAGTCATACAGGCTGGTGGACCCCGGCTATGACATCAAGCGCTTTCCCGCGCAAATTCACATGCAGAATCCAATCGAGGCGGTGCTGAATTTGCGGGAGAAGTTCGACCTTCAAGCCGGCATGGTTTCCAGCCTTGTCGTACAGACCTCAGGGCGGGGACACTCGGGGCCGGTCCCCAGAAGCGGGCTGGACGGGAAATTCAGCATCGAATACTGCGCCGCCGCCGCGCTGTTGGACGGACATGTGGGAATCGAGACGTTCTCTGACGAGAGAAGGTTTGCGCAGGACATGGAGGAACTTCTAGGGAAGGTCCGCGTGGAACCCGGACCGCAACATGGAAACGGGGCAAGCGCCACAGCGCAATTGATCGATGGCCGGACGGTTACCGCGGAATGCGCCGCCTTCACGGGCTCGGCGGCGAACCCCATGGGCACGGACCAGCACCGGAAAAAGGTGTGGGACTGCGCCCGGTTTGTGTTGTCAGAGCAGGACTCAGAGCAGGTCCTGGAACTGTTGGGAGACCTGGAAAACGTGCCTGACGTCTCCGCCATTACGGCGCTCCTTGGCCAGCACCCGAGGAATTAGGCCGCGGGACCTCAAACTCTTCCGGCGCCGCGGGTCCGATATGCCTACTCCGACGCTCCGGCTCTTGCCGGAGCCTGGGGGACGGCGGGCTCGGCGGCTTCCTTGGGACGGTCTCCCTTCAGGAACGAGATTACAATCCCAATCGAGCACATGATTCCCGCGATAAAGAACGCCCGTTTGACCCCCTCTACGAAGGCGGTTGGTTCCCGGGAGACGTACTCCAAGCTGGACTCCGCTCCCATGGCCGCCATGGTGGCCACTACGATGGCAGTCACCATAGCATTGCTTACGATGTTGGCCGTGTTGCGGGTCAACGACGTCAAAGCGGACACGATACCGTATCTGGTCCGCTCGACTGCGCTGATTATGCTGCTGTTGTTGGGGGAGCCGAACAGTCCTGTGCCGAGGCTTTGAATCACCAGTAGAGGGATAATCACCTTGATCGACGTGTTGACCCCGATGACTCCGGACAGCATGAACAAGGCGAAGGAAGCGAGGCCCAACCCGCCTACGTTCAGCTTCAACCAACCGTACTTGTCCGAGAGCCGGCCCGCAATGGGCCCCATGATCGTCATGGTGACCGCCATAGGCAAGGTGATCAGGCCCGCGTCACTCGGGCTAAACCCCAATGCGCTTTGAAGGTACAGCGCCATAAGGAAGCGGACTCCAGAGCTGCCCAGGAAAGATACCCACCCCGCTGTTATCCCCAGGGCAACCAACTTCCGTTGGAACAACCTCAGGTCCAGCATAGGCGATGGCGTCTTCAGCTCCCACCAGATGAACCCTGTAAGGGAAACCACAAATCCCGCGACGCAAGCCAACACGCCTGGAGAAACCCAGCCGATGCGGTTGCCGAGGGTCATGGCCAGAAGGATGGTCAACAGGGCGGTGGCGCTCAGGGTTGAACCCACCCAGTCGAAAGGCGGCCGCTGCCCGCCCTGCCTGTCCTGAATAAACCGGCTCCGGTCCAAGACCAACAGCGCCACGGCAAGCACCACTATTCCCACCGGAACGTTCACAAGGAACACGGACCGCCAACCGAGGGTGGTTACCAGAATTCCACCCAGCGCCATTCCGCTCATTGATCCCACTCCGACGACGCTGAATTGAGACCCCAGGGCTTTCCCGCGTTCCGACCCGGGAAATACCGACAGCACCATCGCCTGCCCGTTGGCCTGGACCATTGCCGAGCTGACGCCCTGGATAACGCGGGCGACCATAAGCATAGCCAGGCTGCCCGACATGCCGGCGGCGGCGGAGGCGAGGACGAAGATTGTAAACCCGGTGATGTACACTTCCTTGCGGCCCATCAGGTCGGATATTCGGCCCATCGGCAGTAACAGCGAAGAGATGGCCAGAGTCTCACTAATGGCGATCCACAGCACGGTCTCCAGCGTCGCGCCGAAATGGCTGGCGATGGAGGGCAGTGCGATCAAGATGCTGCCATGCCCGCACACGGACATGAACACGCCTGTGGCGATGGTGGCAAACACCCACCATTTATAGTTTGGAGACTCGGTGAGCTTCCGGCCGGAACTCCTGTAGTTCCAGAGTAAGCGGGTTACCAGGGGTACACTGACAAGGCATATCAGCAAGAACCCGCAGGCTGCGATCAGTAGACCAGTGATGGTCATTACGGAATCCTGATTTTTATACTTGCCGACGAGCCTGGAATCAGGGACGGGTCGAAGTCATCCAAGAGAATCTCCACGGGAACGACCTGTTCGGTGCGGCGGGCGTTGTTATTGGAGCCACCTTGCGGCACCAGTGAAGAAGCGGTAACCGGCGACAGAGTACCGACCCTTCCAGTTAGCAAGCGTTCAACGCTTTTTAGCTCGATTTCCACCGGCTGACCCGGTTGGACTTTCGCGATTTTTCCCTCGCCCACGTTGGCCAGAATCCACAGAGTCCGGGGGTCCATAAGAGTCACGATGGCCTGTCCCGCCGGGACAGTGTCGCCCTCTTTGGCCGACCGGGCGGCAACCACGCCGGACCTGGGCGCCACAACTTCGGCCCGCTGGTCCTGTACATCCCTGAAACCGAGCTTGGCTGTGTCTGTGATGTCTGACCTGGATATGAGGCTTGGCATATCCAATACTGCCAATACCTGGCCTTCCAACACCGGGTCTCCTACGGATACTTCCATAGATCTGATTCGCCCAGCGGTGAGCGGGCCAACCTTCACGAGGTCCGCCATAACTTCTGCGCTGTCAGTACTCACGAAGCGCCCGGAAAAGTCCGATTTCAGCCATTGGTCAAACCCGGCAATTCCTCCGCCGATGATGACCGCGACTACGCCGACTACGACACCGGCGATGAGCAGTTTCTTGAGTCGGTCTGGAATGTTCGTAGAGTTACCTCCTGGTCGGTTGCTGCCATCGCCCAAGCTTCTCCTGGAGATGGGCAACCGGCGCTGCTAATCGGGATCATTATAGAAGGCTAGTCCAGGCTCCGTATCAGGCGGAAGGCCGCAAGGAAGAAGATTGAGACTCCCAAGGCCACCACCGCGGCCACGGTTACCGCGCCTGCAGGTGAATAAAATTCGGCAAGCGCACCGATAATGAAGCTTGCCAATGGCGTAAGGCCGTGGTCGAGGTGGTAGATGCTCTGGACTCGGCCCCTCAGATCGTCCGGCGCCAGGGACTGGATCAGGGTGCTGTTGCTGGTCCGGAAAGTGCTCATGCCATAGCCTAGGAGCGCGACTGCAACTATGGTCAGCGCGAGCCATTGGGACTGGCCCAGGATAATTCCGGCAATGGAGGACAGTATCAGAGCAAGCAGGCTGGTCCTCCCCTTGCCCAATGTGTAACCGAAAGTGGCAATCACGACGGTGGCGGCGAATCCGAATCCTCCGTTTATTGAGAGGAGGGTCCCTAGAATCTCAGGCCCCCGGTTGAGGACCGCGCCAACGAAGACAGGAAGCAGGTAAAGGCACGGCTGGAGCAGGAAATTGGGGACGAGGCTCATTAAAATGAGCTGTAAGATGGGTTTATCTCTCGCGACGTACTTGATCCCGTCCTTTAAGTCGATCCACGGCGAGGCGCGGCGGCGGGACGCCTCCTCGCGGTAGGGGGTGCGCATCGGGATAATCATCACGGCAAGCGTGACATAAAGCGCGCTTTCAATGAAGAAGTTAATCGTAAACCCGAACATGCCCACCAAAAGACCCCCGAGGGCCGGCCACACCAGCCTGGAGGAGGTGATGGTCATGGCGTGGAGTGCAAAGGCGTTGGCCAAGTCCTCTCTGGGAACTGTGTTGGCCACCAGTGCGCTTCGCACCGGCTGCAAAATCGAGTGGGCGACGCCCGACAGCGCGATGTAGGCGAACGCGTGCCATATCTCCACCTTGCCGGATGCTACGACAAAGGCGAAGACCAAGGCGGCGGTGGCCAGCATAGTTTGGCTTACGAGAACGAGTTTCCGTCGGTCGACCCGGTCTGCCAACACACCGGCCAGAGGGCCGATAACCAGGAAAGGCACTGCCCGGAAGCCTCCGACGGTACCCACCAGGAATGGAGATGCGGATAGGTCCCAGACCAGCCATCCAACGGTCAATTGCTGGAGCCAGTTGGCTCCGTTGTTGAAGAGGTTGCCCGTCCAGAGGAACCGGTAGTCCCGGTTACGTAAGGAGGAAAAGGTCTGAACGCCGCGCCTCCGGGGCCTTGAGCGGACCGGCGCAGGGGTAGGCTCGACGGTGTTTCTGGCCAACGGTTAGCGAACCCTGTTTGTCTTGAAATACTTCACTATACCGTATAGTATGCTAAATAGGCATTGGCCTGTCAAGGTGTGATACATCGGCCAATTGCCCCAACGCTCCAGAGTTTGGAGATAGCTATGACTCAGGCATCGGACTCCACGTCATGCAACGCCAGGGGCAGGCCGCGCGACCCGGGGATCGCCCAAGCGGTAATAGAGGCAACTCAGACCCAACTGGCTGCTAGCGGGTACCATCGGATGTCCATCGATACCATCGCCGCCGCGGCCGGCACGACCAAGGCTACCATCTACAAGCGATGGGCGAGCAAGGCCGATCTGGCCACCGCCGCCGTGTCCGCCCTGATCGAACATGAAGCGCCTCCCGATACCGGGAGCACCTGGGGAGACCTGGTCGCGTATCTCGAGATATTTCGCCAGAGGATTGAGCACAACCAGGGGATGGGCATCATCGGTGCGCTCCTCGCCGAGCAGACCCACACTCCCGAGCTTCTTGACCTGTTTCGAGATAGGGTCCTGCGGCCCCGCCGGTCGTTGATCCGCCGGGTGCTTGAGCGGGCGAGGGATATGGGTGAGATCAGGGACGACGTGAACCTGGACGTAGCAGTCAGCATGTTGATCGGCTCTTACTACGCCGAATACATCACCGGAAGGGAGATTCCCGACGGATGGATAGAGCAGACGGTGACGATTTGCTGGTCGGGAATCAAGTGTTAGACCAGTATTTTGAACATGCAGGCCGCGCCTCCCATAGCAGTCCTTGATAGCGTACAACGGAATGGTTATGATGCCATTGTTCGGCCCAACTCGAACGAACGCAAGGGTCATTAGCCAATAATATTGGAGGGGCCATGAAGCTAGTCTTCTATGATGATTTCAAACTTGGCGCAATTAGCGGCAACAATGTTGTAGACCTATCCGGGGCGGTCAGCGGTATCTCCCATACATCTCCCCAGGACCTGATGAACCAGTTGATCGAGAATTTTCCAAGCCACAGGGCAGCCCTGGACGCCGCAATTAGCCAGGGTCCCGGCACGCCGGTAGACCAGGTGAAGCTGAGGTCACCGCTGCCGAAGCCCAACAACATCGTGGCTATGGCCGTGAACTACATGGAGGACGGCACCAGGGACGCACCCGCGCCGATTAACGCCTTCCACAAGTCCGCCAACGCCGTGACCGGCCCCGGCGACACAATGGTGTTGCCCGATGTCCCCGCTTCGATCTTCGAGGGAGAGGCCGAAATGGCCCTGGTGATTGGGAAGCATGCTTCCCACGTGAGCGCCGACGACGCCTTCGATTACATCTTCGGATACGTCAACTTCATCGACGGTTCGGCCCGCGGCTTGCCACCGGCGGGGAACACCTTCTACCAGATGAAGTCCAGGGAGACTTTCGCGCCCATGGGACCGTGGTTGGTCACGGCCGATGAGGTCGCAGACCCGCAGAACCTCCAGGTACGGCTCTGGGTGAACGAAGAACTGAAGCAGAACTTCAACACCAACGACATGGCCCATCAGATCCCGAGGGTCATCGAGTGGGTAAGCTCGATCCATCCCCTGGAGCCCGGCGACGTGGTGGCCACCGGCACCAACCACCGTGGCCTCAGCGCGTTTATGGACGGAGACCTGGTTGACCTGGAATGTGAAGGCCTTGGCACACTCCGCTTTAACGTCAAGGATGACCTGAAACGCACCTGGCTGAGAGAAACCCGGTTGGACCGGCAGGAGAAGGGCTTGGAAGGCACGACTCCCCAGATTTCCGGGAAATACGCCTAAACCAGATATTTTCTATTAGGAGACTTGGCATCATGCCTGAGAGTCCGTACCTGAGCTTTGAACAGGTCCGCGCGGCCATGAACGCCATGACCGAAAAGGCGTTGGAATTGCCGGACGAGCCAGTGGCCATGGCCATAGTGGACGACACCGGCAACCTCGTCGCCTACGCCAAGATGGACAACCTTCGGATGTTTAGCCGGCGCCACGCCATCCGCAAGGCTTACACCTCGGCGATGATGGGGCAGGACTCCGGCGCCCACGGCGACAACGTCCGGAGCGGCGGCAGGATAGTCGCCGACATGGGAGACCCGATGCTCACTCCCAACCAGGGCGGCCTCGTCATCAGGAAAGACGGAGTCATTCTGGGCGGAATCGGAGTAGGCGGCTACCCCAGCGGGCAGCGCGACGAGGACCTTGCCCGAGTCGGCCTGGAAGCGATGGGCCTATAAGCCTCACCTTCTCCTGCCACCCGGCCACCGTCCATGTGGACCGGGAGACTACAATTTCTTGGTAACCAGGTAGAGCCATTCGGACCCCAATCCGAATGGCTCAAATTCTATCCCGCCGTACGGCTCGTGATTCCCGAATCCCGCCTGTTCCAGCAGCGCCGCGAGTTCGCGGTAGGTATATAACCGCAACGACAAATGTTTGGTCTCCTTGGTCCCATCTCGAATGAAGGTCCACCGGGACTCCACCCGGCTGGTCTCGTGGTCGAAGGTACGTTCCTCGAGGGCCAGAAGGTCCCCCACAGGCCACCACACTCTTGGTTCGGCAGTGATTTCCGGAAGCCTGGTCTCGATGAGGGGTGTATCGAGGACGAAGGGGGCGCCGCGCTTGAGCGAGCGGGCTACCGCCTTCAAGAAATCGGCGTTCCCCTGCTCATCGAAATATCCGAAGCTGCTCCAGGCACAGAACGCGCCATCGAATTCTTCTTGCCACGGCAGGTCCCGCATGTCACGATTTGCCCACGTTACCTGAACACCCCGGGCTTCGGCACTGTCCTTGGCCGATTCCAGGAGAGGTTGGCTGATGTCGACTCCGGTGATTTCGTAACCCCAAGAGGTCAACTCCAGGGAAAGCCGACCAGCCCCGCAAGGCACGTCCAGCAGATTCGCCCCCACCGGCAGGTCCATCGCCTGTAGGATGAACCCCGTTTCTCTGTGGGTCTGTTCAGCGTCTCGCGAGGACCTGACGAACTCCAGCGTTTGACCGGCGAAGAACTCTAGCCACCACCCGCTATCATCAGACAAGGCTGCCACCCGTTGCAGAAAGAATCGACATCAACTGGCCAACAACTCCTTTAGCTGGGTGTCGATGAATGCGGTGTCCGCCGGGTTGCGCCCCGGCCCGCCTCCGGTGTGCCCCCAGATGGTGGGAATGGTGCGGAGTTCAGCATTGGGCATGAGACCTACTTCGATCTCGTTGTCTTCCGGTGGGAAGTACTGGTCGGTCCGGGACGGCATGACGAAAGCACGCGCTTTGATTGATCCGAGGGCCTTCTCGAAGTCTCCACCGTAGACCGGGTTGGCACTTATGTCCCCGGCCTGCCAGGTCGATGCCATCGCCAGGATGTCGTTGGCGTCAAGCTGAATGTACCTGCCTTCCCAGGCGGTAATCAGGTAGTCTTCCAGTGATGAAAACCCCAGTTCCAGAAACACCTTCTCCCGGTAAAAAGCCTGGGAGGGGGCCCAACCTGCGTAAACTCTGGCCATTGCCCGCAACCCCTTGAGAGGCGGCTTTTCGTACCAGCCATTGTTCCACGCATCGTCCGCTCGCAGGGCGGCCTTGACCCCTTCCAGGAAAACGAAGTTGTGCCTCGAAGTCTTGGCCGAGCCGCACCAAGGCGCGATGCGCTCCACCATGCCGGGGAACAGCGCCCCCCAATGGAAGGTCTGTTGCGCTCCCATGGAAAACCCGCAGACTAGGGCGATGCGTTCGATTCCAAACTGCTCGGTAACCAGCCTGTGCTGGAAGGCGATGTTGTCGAAGTAGGTCACGGTTGGGAACCTGGCCCGGTCGTAGGGAGGTGGCGTGTTGCTGGGCGACGGCGATAGACCGTTGCCGAACAGGTTGGGAATGATGATGAAGTATTTTGACGGGTCCAGGGCCATCCCCGGCCCGATCATCGGCTCGTTGGCCGGGTGCTGGGAACCGAAGAACGTGGGGAACACGATCACGTTGTCCTTGGACTCGTTCAGCTCTCCATAGGTCTTGTAGACCAGCCATGCGTCGCGCAAACGCAGGCCGCATTGAAGGTCCGCGTCTCCTAGTTGGAAGGTCTCATGGTCTGTCATAAGGGCACCTCTTAGGCGGGGCGGCCAAGAATTTCGATTGCAGTCCGATTATATCGCCAAGCCCGACGTTACTGCACTCCGGAGGCCGGTGGCCAGTGACCGGGGGATGGGTCATGGGACGCGCGCGTTTAAGTCTGGAACGGCGGGTTTAGAATTTTAGGGATCTGGTGCTCATTTATTGTGCTCCCGAGGCTGAATTTTTAATAATGTGTGGCAAAGAGTGGCATTTTGGGGCATTTGTGACCACTAACCACTAACCACCGGCCACCGGAGGACCGGGCTGATGTTTGGTAATAGTGATGGTAGGGAATGGTCGCCGGCGTTGGGAAGGGGATGGTGTCAGTGGGATTGGGTCCTTCGACTTCGATAACAACGCAATCGACAAACCCTGAGAATGCCACGACGCTATGACTGTTCCCGGACCTTTTTCAGCCGAATGATGGAATAGAGGGAAAGGACAAGGCCCAAGGTTCCCAGGACGGAAATAGCTACGACGACGTTGGTGAAGTCGGTCAGTAGCCCAACCAGAATGCTGAAGGGGAAGACGAAGCCCTGTCCGTAGCTGGACAGGCTGGTTACCCTGCCCCGGTAGCGGTCGGGAGTAATGAGTTGCACCAGGGTGCCGCTGGTGGTGCGGAAGTGGGCCTGGGCGAAGGCGTTGAGTCCGATGAAAATCAGGGCGGGTATAAGAGGGTACAACGGAAGGATCCAAGGCGAGTAAGCGAATAGTAAGACGAAGACGGAACTGAGCAGAATGGAACAAAGGGCAACCATTCCTTTCTTGAATACGAAGCCGATGGAAGCGATCAAGGCGGCGGACGCGAAACCTCCGATGCCGGTTGCGGACAGCAGGAACCCGCCAACGTCGGCTTCCCGTTGCAGCGAGTCGGCGGTGAACACAGGCAGCAGGAACCAGGCCTGGTGCAAGATCATGTTGGGGATCAGGCCAAGCAGGATCATAGTCAGAATCACCGGCTGTTCCCGGCGGATGAAGCGTATGCCCTCGCCGAAGGCGTTTACGGGTGAAATCCGCCTTCTGGCAGCGGTGAACTGGTATGGCGTTTTCAGGGGAATGAAGAACAACACCATCGCGGCATAGAAGGCCGCCTCCATCAGGAAATTGGCGGTGAAACCCAGATAAGCGATCAATATCCCGCCAACGAAAGGCCCAAATATGCGGGTGCCTGTGATCGTGAGGGAGTTGGTGGCGAAGGCGTTGCCGAAGGCTTCGGGTGGCACCGTATTCGCGATCAGGGCCTGCCGCATCGGTTGGGCAATGGACAAACAACTGCCGCTGATGATCACATAGCCGTATGCCATCCATACCTTGGCCGTGTTTGACAACACGACACCAAAATCGGACACGACCACCAGGGCAAATACGACGGCTAGGCAGGCCATGAAGGTCTGAATGCGCATGAGCAACTTGCGCCGGTCCACGCGGTCGCCCAGGACCCCGCCCCAGGGTCCGACTAGAAGCACGGGAAGGGTGCTGAGTCCGCCCACGGTGACCACCTGAAGGGCCGACGTGGCCGACCCTTCCGTCAGGTCCCGGACCAACCAGCCTATGGTGAGGAGTTGGAGCCACAGTGCGCTGTTGCAGCAGAAGTTGCCGGTCCAGAGGATACGGTAGTTCCGGTAGGCTATCAGGGAGTCAAAGGTGTGTAGCCGGGGCAGGCGGAGAGGCTTGATGGCGCAGCGCTCCTTTAATCTACGGTGCTTTATTGATGGAAAAATAGGGCAAAGGATCTCTGCGCCCCGAAGGTGTTTCGCGACGTTGCGGGAGTGGGCCAGTACTAGGGCTTTCGTTCTATCACGATGACGGGGATGGCCCGCTCGGTGCGCGACTGATATTCGTCGTAATTGGGGAAAATATCGCGCATTATTGCCCAAAGAGCCGGCTTTTCTTCCGGGGTTGCGGTGCGAGCGGTCGCTGCGAATTTGTCGCCCAAGACCTGCAGTTCAATGTTCGGGTTCTTGGCCAGGTTTCGGTACCAGACTGGGTGGCGGGGCGCGCCACCGCGTGACGCAACCAGCAAGTACCGGTCGCCGTCTTTGCCGTAGATGAGCGGGGTGGTGGTGGGGTTACCGGTGACACGGCCTATGGTGGTGAGCAGAGCGGTGGGAACACCGTCCCAGATGTGTCCTTCCTCCCCGTTGGTCTCTAGGTAGCGGGTCATGTGTTGTTGGACCCAGTCACTAGGTCGTTCTGATGGGGTGGTCATCTCGTGTTTGGCCTCCGTTGGGATAACTCGCTCGTGGCAGTTTGCTACGGCCCGGGTCCGGCCGCTGGGCTGGCAACCGGGGCTTAGGCGATATTAAACCCGCCCGGCGCTTATTGTCCAGACGATTACGCCAGCTTGCCGGGGAGCGGGAGCGGTGGGAGCCTTACCAGTGACATCTATTCCAAGGTAGAATACTTAGGCCAATAATATGTCGGGAGGTAACGTCATGGCAGCCGTGAATACCGTCTTGGGCCCAGTAGATTCGGGAGACCTGGGATTCACCCTGAGCCACGAGCATCTGGGGACCAACGCCGCGGGCATCCGCCAGACCTACCCTGAGTTCTTCGACCGCGACGGCGTTAAAGAACAGGCCATCGCAGAACTGACTCAAGCCTACAACGAAGGCGTTCGGACGATCCTAGATGTAAGCACAATCGATCTTGGACGCGATGTGCTGCTAATGCAAGAGGTGTCCCGCGCCTCCGGAGTCCAGATCGTGGCCGCAACGGGAAACCACCTGGCCGTTCCAAGGCCGTTCGGGGACGTTTCTCCAGACGTCATTGCATCCCTTTACGTCCGGGAGATAGAAGAGGGCATCGAGGGGACCGGCATCAAGGCAGGCATTATCAAAGTCGCCAGCGACCGGGGAGGGGTTACGCCGCCACAGGAGGTGGTCCTCCGGGCCGCGGCCCGGACTTCGAATCAGACTGGGTCCAGAATTTCCACGCATACTTGCTCTCCGGAACGAATCGGAGAGCAGCAAGTTCGCGTATTCAAGGAAGAGGGGGTGGACCTCAATAAGGTGTACATCGGGCATAGCAACGACGACACCGACATGGACTACCTTCTGGGACTGCTGGATGAGGGAGTCTGGTTGGGCTTGGACCGTTACCCGGGAGGGCGCACACCGGGGACCCCGGACTGGGAGGGACGCACCGAAGTGGTCAAGAAGCTGATAGACGCGGGCCATACCGGCCGTCTCATGCTCTCCCACGATTACTCCGTCCCCAAGGCGCGGTACGGGGCCGAGGTACAGGAGGAGCGCCGGAGGGCCAATCCCGATGGCTACCTGTTTATCACCCGGCACGTGCTGCCGAGGCTCAAGGAATTGGGCGCGTCGGACAGCGACATCCAGCAAATTATGGTGGAGAACCCGAGGAGGTTCTTCGAAGGAGATTAGCCCTGGAGGAGAGGATTTCATGAGACATTGGACCCTTAGTTGGACCACTGCATTGCTAGCCTTAGCGTCCGCGGGGCTGGTCTTGGCGATGGCTTGCGGTGGGGCTAGCGCCCCTCCCGCGGAGACCGGAGAAGCTGCCGTGCCGGAGAACGTTTCGCCGCCTCAGGCCGCCGAGGTCAAGCCGGAGAAGGCTATGACCAAGAGCCAACCGGCAATCGTCGCCATGGACAAACGAGCACCGGTAATGATCGAAAAGCCTACTGTTCCGGCCAAAGAGACCACGGCCAATCCAGAGAAACAGGACATGACGATGACGGAGAAGCCCGCGGCCCAGGTCGAGCAGGCCACCGCCGTTATGGAGAAGCAGACGCCCGGCACGGCGGTCAAGCCGGAGGCTCCTGCCCAGGAACTGCCGCCGGTAGGGACTCAAGTGGGCAATTTGGCGCCTGAATTTACCCTAGACCTGATTGGTGGGGGGTCCATAAGCTCGGCGGAGTTGATGGACCAGAACCAACCCTCGTTCCTGTTTTTCCACGCCACATATTGACCTACCTGCCGCTCCGAGTTGCGGAGCCTAAAGGCCCTGGACCCAAAGTACATGGAAAACGTCAAATTCTATATCGTCGGCGCGAGTCCAGGTCAGACGGTGAACGTCCTTGAAAAGGACCGCGAAAATGAGGGATATCCCTGGCCGGTGGCGGAGATTGCGGGAAACGGACTAAGAGACCTGGAGGTGATTGCCCAGTCGACCAAGATTGCCCTGGATGGCGATGGCGTTATCACCTACCGGGACAGTTTCGGGCAAGGGGACCCGGCCACCTGGCAACAGGTGTTGGAGGACCTGGGTTCGACTCCGTCCTGACCAACTGCTAATATCTCCGAACAGCTTGAGTAATCTTTGGCTGGATGGAGGATATGATGGGCTGGTCTTCACATCACGCTGTGGGGCTGATCTACTACGCCCCACAGCAGAGCTACCGCGGCTACACACTGTTCACCCCCACCGCTGGCAATTACACGTACCTCATCGACATGGACGGCCGCATCTGCCACCAGTGGTTTCTGGCTGACGGCATCGGCTATTCCTATCTGCTCCCCAACGGAAACCTCCTGCTGCGCACCGCGGGCGCCCGTATCGGAGGCCAGCCTGTGACGGGCGGCGCGGGAGCGGGGGCAATCGTAGAGTTGGACTGGGACAGCAACGAGGTATGGGAGTACCAGGCCCCGTTACTCCATCACGACTTTGAGCGGCTTCCCAACGGCAACACGCTTGTCCTGCTATTCGAGCCCCTGGCGCAGGAGTTGACCGACCGGATTCAAGGGGGCTTCCGGACAGGCGACGGTCCCGAGGAGATGCTTGGCGACCTGGTACACGAGGTTACACCGGCGGGGGAGGTTGTATATTCATGGCCTTCCTGGGAACATCTGGACCCGGAGGAGGACATAATTTGCGACCTGGAGAGCCGGGAAGAGTGGACGCACCAGAACTCGTTGAAGGTTACGCCCAGCGGTGACCTGGTGGTCAGCTTCAGGCGCATCGACACCGTGGGCATCGTGGACCGGGACACCGGGGATTTCAAGTGGAAGTGGGGCCGCGGCGAAATATCCCATCAGCACCACCCCACCTATCTGGACAACGGACACATCCTGCTGTTCGATAACGGCCCCCACCGTCCGGGGTTTACGTACTCGCGAGTGGTGGAGGTCGATCCTGAGACCAACGAGATCGTATGGGAATACCGTGGTGAACCTCCCATTTCGTTCTACAGCTTCCACATCAGCGGGGCAGAGCGGCTTCCCAATGGCAATACGCTCATCTGCGAGGGTGCGCCGGGCCGAGTTTTCGAAGTAACACCCGCCAAGGAGATAGTTTGGGAATACGTCAACCCGATATTTGGGCCACCGTCGCGGGGGACCGGAGGGGCTCGCTCCAACTCCACTTTCCGGGCTCACCGGTACGGCCCGGACCACCCTGGTCTCCAGGGGAAAGACTTGGACCCGGCCCGGCACGCCAACATCAACCGATTGTACGCCCCGTAGCCGGTCCTGTGGGCCAGTCCCTCAGTGCTCACCCGGCGCTGGACCGCTTTAGAGGCGCTCAGGGGAAGTCCCCCTTTTTCGAAAGGGGGAGAGATGTTGAAGGGGTTGCGGTTTGGGGGGAACGCACGACTAATTCAGGGGCGTAGCCGGGCGTGATACACTGGCTAGCAACATTCTAAGGAGGGCTGATATGTCTGATTTCCACGGAGTTTACCCAGCGATTATCACTCCCATGACCGCTGAGGGCGATTTGAACGAGGCTGCTTTCAGAGAGGTTATGGAGTTCAACATTCAAGCCGGTGTGCATGGCTTCTGGGTTGCCGGCGGCACGGGCGAAAGTGTCTTACTCGACGATGAAGAGAACATGCGGATTGCCGAGATCGCCGCTGACCAGTCAAGAGGCAGGATCGAGAATATCATGCACGTTGGGGCGGCCACCACGGCCAGGACCGTCAAACTGGCGGAACACGCGGCCAAGGCCGGAGTTGAGTCCATTTGCTGCGTTCCGCCCTTCTTCTACCGGCAGAGCGACGAGGCGATCGTGGAGCATTACCGGGCGGTGGGCGCGGCCGCTGACCTTCCGTTGTTCGTCTACAACCTGCCCCAGTCAACCGGCGTGGAGATCACCCCGGAGTTAATGCGGAAGATCCAGGACGGAGTGCCGCAGCTAAAGGGGCTCAAACATTCTGCGGTCACTTTCACCAATGTGAGGGCCTTCGCCAAGATGGGGCTGCACTGTCTCATCGGCAACAGTATGCTTATGCTCCCCGCCCTGACCATTGGCGCGACGGGTTGCGTGGACGGACCTCCGAACATGGCTCCGGAGCTTTGGGTTGAGATTTGGAACGCCTACAACGATGGGGACATAACCCGCGCGGAGGCGGCCCAGGACAGGGCCAGCGAGGTCACCGGTTTGGTGAGGCAGTTCGGCCTGCACGCCACCGCCAAGGCGGTTATCAGCGAGAGGCTGGGCATCGATTGCGGCGATCCCAGGGCGCCCGGTCAGCCGCTTAACCCCGAGCAGCGGGCCGCGCTGATGAAGCGCGTAGAGGAGTTGGGTCTTCAGAGGGCGGCGGTGTCGCAGGCGGGCGACTAATAGTTCGCCGGTATTTCACTCCGGGGATTAATTCGATCAAGGTGACAGAGGGCCAGAGCCAAGATACAGTACTTGGCCCTCCCACTCACCTTCCAGACTTAACTCCGCAACGTTGCCGCAACATTGCTAAGAAGATCAATAGGAATCCCAACGGGGAACCGTTCCGCCACTTCTATTACTCCCGGCATATCTATACCTGCACTGGCTCTATCATAAGCCAGCCTCACCAGGGTATTGCGATCATGCGCGATTAGGACTCGCTCGTTCAAAGCGGCCCATTCGAGTACCGAGCAATCGTCCGCCCCGGCGAGCCCGACGCCGTGGACGCTAAGAACGTCGATGCGCGGAGTTCGGCTGCTCAGCCCTCGTGTGGTATTGAAGTTGGGGTTCTCGTCCGCAAGGAACTTGAGCACCGGCTATTGTTGGTCCCGGGACCTGGCGAGGAGGCGCTCTATCCAATCCGGAGAAGAAAACCCCTCCGCACTCTATTAATCCGGCAGGCGGGTCAGGTGCATCCGGGAACCCAGGGTAGTCTCGGTGTCGAAGTACAGGACCTGCTGGCGCACCGAGTTGGTAGCGGGGGCGTCGGCGACGAAACCGAGTCCGCAGGACTGACAAGTGCCGATGCAAGAGGTGATGTCTCCGACGACATAGCCTACGTGGTCCATGTCGTGAACATCGTCGGCCATGGCTGACGTGTCTCCTGGCTCGATCAACTCCACCTGCACCTGGCCGAAGTTCACGAAGGCGTTTCGTCCGCCAGCGCGGGATGCGCCTCCTCCGATATGCTCGCCCCGGAAGTTGTCCACGTACCAGGCGATGGCCCGGTCCAGGTCCTTGACCCGGTAACCGGCGTGGACTATGGAACTCACTTCCAGCCCGCTTTCCCACTCGGATGGCGCGCCGTCCGGAAGCTGGGTGAGGTGGACCCTCACTCCGTTGGTGCTGGAAGAATCGAAGTACAACACCTGTTGCCCCATCACGTTGGTGAAGGGCGCGTCCGCCGCGAACTTGAATCCCTTTGCCCGCAACTCGGCTACGGTATGATCGATGTTGGTCACGACGTAGCCCACGTGGTGCATGGTCAGACACCCACTCTCCAGACCCGCTTTGTCTTCAGGCTCAATGAGCTCCGCCTCCACCCTTCCAAACCGGACGTAGGCGTTCACGCCGCCGCTGGGCACTGCCGCGCTCTTGGGCAGGGGGCCTCCTCCGGCGTTAACCGCGCCGAAGGAGCGCTCGAACCATTGCACGGTAGCAGTAAGGTCCGGTGTGTAGTAGCCGATGTGCTGAATCTTTTCGAACACGCTTCCTCCAAGGCTGAATCAGATTGGATTATTGCTTGGCCTACTTCTGCACAATGTCGATGTTCACGGACCGCTCGGCGTGTACCGTGAAGGTCAGTGACGCGCTGCCGCCGCCCTCCGTGCTGTCCATGACATGAATGTTGTCCGGGCCGTGAAGATAGACGATCTTCTCTTCTTCAACGCGGAAGGGCCTGTCGTGGCCGGGGTAAAAGACCTTCGAGGAGGCTACCATCTTTTCAACGCTCTCTTTGGCGTCTTCCAGGTCCCAGAAGATGTTGTAGGGCATTCCGCGGGCGACAGTACCGCTTTCGGGCATCGCGTCTCCCGCCAGCAGCACCTTCTCCCCATCCACCTCCGCCAGCACGCTCATGTGCCCCTTGGTGTGGCCCGGGGTTTCAATGACCGTCACACCTTCGACTATAGTGTCGCCTTCGGACACGATATCGACCTTCATGTTGCGCATGAGGTCGGCCATTCCGGCGGCGACAGCAAGGTCCCAGGGATTGGGGTTGCGGGCATAGTCTATCTCGGTGGGGTTGACGACCACGCGGGCGTTCTTGAACAGGTCGGTGTTCTGGCAGTGGTCCCAGTGCATGTGAGTCAGGATGATAATGTCAATGTCGTCAGGGGTCAGGTCCCGCGACTGGAGCGCTTTGTACAGAAAGGCGCGGCGGGACGACGGGCCCGTGTCGATCAGGATGTTGTGGTTTCCAACCCGCAACAGCGAGTTGGTGGAGTAGCCGAAGGAACCCTGGTCGGTGTTCAGGGCGAACCCGTAGGTTAGCACGTCGAGCGTTGCCATGTCGGGGTGTTCCTTTCCGGTAATCTGAAATGGGGGTGCATCGGAGCACCCCCATTTCAGTGAGACCTTGTTTGGGTTGGACTAGGCGTGTGCCGCTTGAAGGGCCAATTCCTCGTCCCAGGGACCGGACAACCGGCCCTTCTCGGTGGCGCCGATCATGTAGCCGTTTGGGTTGTGTCCCCATTCTTCCGCGGGCATCTCGTAGGAAAGCTCGATGCCGTTGCCGTCCGGGTCGCGGATGTATATGCCAATGGCATGTCCGTGGTCGGACACTCGCTCGATCTTGATATTCTTCTCTTTGACCCGGTTATAGAGCTCCGCCAGGTCTTCCACGCTATTCATGTACCAGGCCATGTGATTCAGGCCCACCTGCCCCGCCTGCGGGCCGGCAGCGTTCTCCCCGACCTCGGTGAGGGCGACCTCGTGGGAGTTTCCCACGTCGGCGCTCATGAAGGCGGCGCGCCCAGGAGTGAACCCCAGGGTGTGAAGACCCAGCAAGTCCTCATACCATTCGCGGGCCTTTTCCGCGTTCCGCACGAAGATATTGACGTGGCCTAGATTTCTCGGCGTATAGCCCATGATCTCCTCCCTTTTCGGAATAGTTTCACTGAGCCCCCTACAATAATACCAACCTGCCAGCCTGGAAGGAAGTGGGTTCCCCACCATGCCCCTTTCACGCGGCGAAGGCGATTATTTCAGAGTGAGGGGACCGAGCGAGCCTAATTGGCGTCGTCCTTCAGGCTGTAGATAGAGCCGGGGCGCCCTCCCTCGGGCAGGCCAAGGGGCAGATGGACGTTGAGCAGGAAGGGGCGCTGCTCGTCCTCTACCGTCTTGAGTCCATGCTCGATGGCTTCGGCGATGGTTGCCTCGTCGGTGGCGTCCATGGCCTCGACGCCGAAGCCTTCCGCCAGCTTGACCGGGTCGATGTTGTCCAACACCACGCCCCGGTATTCGCCGGTCTGTTTCATGTTGGCGTTGGCGCCGGCGAAGGCCCCGGCCACGATACCGTAAGCTCCGTTATTGGAGATCACGTACATGACCGGGATGTTGTGGCTGGCGGCTGTCCACAGGGCCGAGTCGGAGTAATAGAGGGAGCCGTCGCCAACCAGCCCAACTACGGGCTTATCGGGAGCGCCGAGCTTCGCTCCGATGGCCGCACCCACGCCATAACCTTCCGAGCCTCCCGCGGGTCTGATGTACACGTTGTTGCCGGGCTCACCGGAGTTTTCCAGCAGGTCCTGGGCTACGGCAAACTGCTCAATGGTGACCAGTCCTCCACCCATCCGCTCCAGGGCGTTGTCCAAAGCGTCGGCCAGGACGTAGGGCCGCACCTTACCCTGCTGAGCGGATACCCGCTGAGCGGCGTCGCGCCTGCGGGCTCGGAGGGCGGCGGCCTCCTCCCTGGCCCATGCGCGGCGTCCACCCAATTCATCCTGGGAGGACTCGGTCATCTCCAAGAGGCGTTCGGCCGTGCGCTTCTCGTCGGCCAGGACGGCCAGGTCGAGGCCGGGGATATTCTCCAGGTTCGCGACGTCGGATCCCACGGCGATGGTGCGTTCGGCGTTGAAGAAGGCGGCGTAGTCGTCGGGTGTGCCAGCGCCGTTATGCCGCACTCCCCAACACAGAATCAGGTCAGGGTCAATGTCGGGAGCCTGTTCGAGCCTTCTACCGCCGCAGTGCAGAGGATGCTTGATGGATACTCCTCTGGGGTCACCTACCACCGGGATGCCGAACCGCTCCGCGAGGGCGGTCACCGCGGCGTCCGCGCCACTCTTCCAGATGCCGTCTCCGGTGTATAGCAGAGGCCGCTTGGCGTTGCGCAGCGCCTGGGCGATGGACTCCACGTCGCTGTCCGCCGGGTAACCCATGCGGACATCCGGGAGACCGCCCTGAATGATGTTGGCCGTGGCCTCGGCGGGGCCCAGCAGCCGGTCGTAAACCGCCAGGTGCACCGGACCCACGGGCGGGGTCATGGCCACGCGGAGGGCGCGGTCCACCGCGGCGGGCAGGCCCTCCGGTTCGATGACGGTCCAGTTGGCCTTGGTCAGGGGGGCACTAATGGCGGTGGGGCCAGCGTTGTGGCTGACGTCCAGGCTGATAAAGTCGGCGAAACTGCCAGTGTCCCCGGCGAACGTGATCACCACCACGGGGAGACTGCCGGTCCAAATATTGATTAGCTGACCCATGCACTGGGCCAGGCCCGCGCCAAGATGCACGACCATAACCGCGGGCTGCAGGTTGGCCTGGGAATATCCTCCGGCCATGGCGGTAACCGCCCCTTCGTGAAGCCCCAGGATGCCGTGGATGTCGGAGCGCGAGTGAAGCTCGTTGAAGAACAACGCTTCCCGCGACCCTGAGTTGTTGAAGACGTACTTCACTCCCGAAGCCGCCAGTTGCTCGACCATTAGGTGCGAGGCGTTGGCCGTCATCTGCCGAGTTTGCATAGGGCCTCCTGCCGAACTAGCTAGGTGTCCTGGGAATAGTACGTCCGGGGAGGCTGGTTGTCCACCTGGCCAATGGCCAGTGTACAATCAGGGGAATTTCCCGGGACGCAGGCGGACCACGGCAGCTCCAGTCTCGGGCATGTCAACCGGTTCGGAGGTGGCCGCCGATGGCGATGGAACTACTTTCGGGGATTAAGGTGTTGGACTTCACCGCGGCGTTTGTCGGTCCGTTTTGCAGCCGCATCATGGCCGACATGGGGGCCGAAGTGATCAAAATCGAGCGGCCGGTGGATAACCAGGAAGAGCGGTTCACACCCGAATCGCTGCCCACCCGAAACGGCGTGCCTTTCCTCCACCTTAACGGAGGGAAGAAAAGTCTCTGCGTAGACTTGAAGCACCCCAAAGGGTTGGAGATTGTCCGGTCGCTGGTGAAGCAAGCCGACGTGTTTGTGGAAAACTATACTCCCCACGTCGTCCACAGCTACGGGTTGGACTACCCCAACCTGCGAGCCATGAACCCGCGCATCATCATGTGCTCCATGACCGGCTACGGCCAGGAGGGGTTTGCGCACAACCCGGAACACGTCTGCACGGACCCGGTGGCCCAGGCCGTAAGCGGGTTGAACTGGATCACGGGCGAGAAGGACGGAGCGCCTTACACCATCGGCGGTGGTGTCGGCGACACTATCACAGGCATGACCGGAGCTCTGGCTGTCGGATACGCATTGTTCCACCGCCAGAGGACGGGAGTGGGCCAACACATTGACCTTTCTATGATCGAAAGCCTGCTGTTCCTGGACTCGCTGGGGATGCCCCACACCGCCGCCAATCACGGCGAGCCCCTGCATTACCGCAACGGTAAGCAGAACACCTACACTTTTCCCATGGGGATATTGAAGGCGAAGGAGGGATACATCGCGCTCCAGGCTCCGGGACAGGGTGCGAATAGCGCGTGGGGGAGGCTGTGCGTCTGCATGGACCGGGAGGACATGATCGACGACCCCCGTTATTTCACCGATGACGACCGGCTGGAGAGGCGCGACGAGGTAGTGGGCATCATAGAAGGCTGGCTACAAGAAATGAGCGACGACGAAGCGGCCCTTGCGGTGTTGGCCGAAGCCCGAATCTCGTCGGGTCCGGTCCTGTCCCAGGAAGAGATTTGGAAGCATCCACATTACCGTGAGAGAGGGGCGTTCCAAGAGATCGACTACCCCGAATTAGGGCACATCGGCGTGGTGACGCCGCCCTACAAGTTCTCGGAGACACCTGCCAGCGTGAGGGGTCCCGCTCCACAACTGGGGGAGCACAATCACGAGGTCTTGACCGAGAATCTGGGGTTGACGCCCTCCGAAATCGAGGCGTTGGCGGAGCAGGGAGTCATTTACGAGTCCAGTGCGGCCCGGCGAAGAAGGTTATCTTCCCGGCAGGTTGTCCAGGAGTAGAGCAGCTAAGTCCGCAGGGATTTTCGAAAATTTGACCTTGCCTCTAATGGAGATGGTTGTCTCACCTTCGGTCGTGCCATAGACCAGTTTTTCCCCTGACCACCGCCTGGCCACGTCGATTCTTGGCCCATAGGTGCAGCCAAGGATACAGCGGCAGGGAGTGACTTGGACCCTCTCTTCCAACCCCGATTCCTGCACCAAGACCCGCAACTCTTCGAGCAAGGCAGGACCGGTCCGCCCTCCTGCCCTAGCGTTCAAGCATTTGCGCCGGTCTACGCAGACAATGACGTTTAAGTCTGGAGTTGGCATATCAGTCCTTTAACTCCCGTACCTACGGTCTAACAGAACCAGAATGTGTTATCGAGGGAGCACGCCTTTTGCCGGTCCGATCTCTTGACTATCGTTCCCCAATTCTCCATGTGTAGATGCCCGCCAGGCGTAGGCTGAGGCATAGTTAGGGTCTATACGGATGGCGCGCCCGAAGTCAGCCAGGGCCTGTTCATACTGAGCAAGCCGGTCGTATGCCTCTCCCCGGCCTCTGTAGTAGTATTTGTGAGGATTTAGCTCGATGGCCCGGCTTGAAGTCCGCGATGGCCTCCTCGTATCTCCCAAGGCCGTAAAAGGCCCATGCCCGCAGATTGTAACCTGTTGTCTCTCCCGGGTCGATTTGGATGGCTTGGTTGGCGTCTTGAAGAGCGCTTTCGTGTTGGTCTAACCGTTGATATGCCCAGCCTCGGCTTGTGAAGTACCAATCACGGTGAGGATTGAGATCGATGGCGGCGGAATACTCGGTAATAGCTTCGTTGTACTCCCCTTCGTCGTAATGGGCCTCTCCCCTTTCGTAGGGAGCATCGGACGGTTCCTCGGATTTCAGCCAGGCGACGAAATCGGACTCTAACTGGCCATAACCGACGCCCAACGGCTTCATGGCCAGGCTCCAGGCATAACCTCGAGCCTTATCCTTGACCAAATTTGCGGCGGCCTCTGCTCCGTACGTTTCAATCAAATAGCGCATGGCCATATACGCTTGTGCGTACTGCAAGTCGACCTGGGCCCCCGACCGCCCGTTCCACGAATGACGGCTCTCCAAGTTGGGCAGCGCGAACAATCGCCCCGACATAGCGGCAGACCGAACGCGGTCGGATTGACGGTATCGAGATGCGGCGAAGTCTTGAGGGTTATCCGCCGGCAAAACGATTTCATACTCCGTCCAGTCCGCCAGTCCTTCGTTGACCCATGCGGCTAGAACTTCGCCTTTGCCGTCAGTGGCCTGACCGACCAGAGCATGGGCATATTCATGGGTGAGCGCCTTATGCAGGTTCGCCCTGGACCCAAACACGGACACGCGCAGGTAAAGCCCCGGTCTATCTTTCGAGCATTGCGGGCAGGGGCGGCGATAGAACCCTGCCTCCCACCCGGGATTACCGCCGATGTACCGCTTCACCTGGTCATATTCGGTCGTGCTGCCCAGTAAATATAAGTCCGGCATCTTGTTGCCGGTCAGACCCAAACGGTCTTGCATCAAGTCCGCGATCTTGGTAAGCCGGGACTGGAGGTCCAGGGTCATGGCGGTGGGCACTGAATCCGAGTAATACATCGTGGATTCCCTGCCTTCTATGCTGGTAAGCTCTGCCCAAAGTTTGAGCGTCCCTTGTCCCTCCACCTCTATCTCGCGCATGGTGTACGCGAAGTTGGTGGTCTCAGGAGTTTCCGAGTAAGGATCGAATGTAACTCCGGCTGTCCAATTACCCTCGACGTCCAGGATAGCAGGGCGGCTCCATGTGACCCTGCCGCAGGCGTCGGCTCCCAACTTCTTGGCGGTGATGGGCTTACCGTCCTCCGAACGTGTGCCACCGTCGGAGAAAACCCAGGCGACGTCCTTCCCATCCGGGTCAGAATGGGAAACCTGGACGATCTGGTGAGGTTTAGCCTGCAATTCAAATGTCACTTCCCGGCCTGCGATTGGCTCTGCGGGCGTTGTCTGTAATGTTGCAAGCAGGCTGCACTCCCGTTGAATTGTTGTGTTTACAAATTCCTGAGAAGGCAACGGTGTCGGGGTAGGCGCAGCGGTAGGAGTAGGGGTTGGCGCAGGTGTTGCGGTGGGCGCAGGCGTCGGAGATGGGTCGGGAATAGGTGTAGGCGTAGACGTTGGCTCCGGGGTTGGTGTAGGCCGGGATGTAACGGTGGGTGTGGGCGCAGGCGTCGGGGATGGGTTGGGCGTAGGTGTGGGCGTAGACGTTGGCTCCGGGGTTGGCGTAGGCGCGGGTGTAGCGGTGGGCGACGGGGTTGCCGTAGGTGCAGGTGTGGCGGTGGGCGCGGGCGCTGCGGTAGGAGTCGGCGCGGGGGTTGGTGTGTCGGCGGAAGTGGGGGTTCGAGCAGGCTCAGGCGCGGGTTTCGTAGCCGGAATCAGAGTTGGCTCAGGCGCGGTTGCCGCAGCCGGCGTGGATGGAACCGGTGTAGGCTGCGGCTGGCTACAGGCCAGGCTGCCTGCAAGCAAACAACACAGAAGAGACAATAAGATGAGGGAATGTTTCATTCGGCTTTCCAAGCTCACTTCTGGCTAGTGGGCCCCCCGGAGGCGGGGGTCCCAGACGTCGCGCAGGGCGTCTCCGAATAGGTTGAAGGCCATGACCACGGAGGTGATGGCTATGCCAGGCCAAAGCCCCAGCAGGGGTTGAATAATCATGAATTCTCGCCCCTCCCGGGACAACATTCCTCCCCAGGTTGGCGCGGGGGGCGGGACTCCCAGGCCCAGGAAGCTAAGGGAGGACTCGGCCAGGATCGCCCCTCCCAACGAGACCGTGGAGACGATGATTATCGGGGCCATGACGTTGGGCAAGATGTGCCGCGCGCCAACACGTATCCTGGACGCGCCGATGGCCGTGGCCGCTACGATGTATTCGTTTTCTCTTGTGGACAAAACGGCGCTTCGCACCAGGCGCGAGGTGCCCGGAATTGAACCGATGCCAATGGCGATGGAAACGTTGAATAGGCTTGGACCCAGCATGGAAACCAAAACGAGGATTAGCACGAGCCCCGGGAAGGCGATCCAGGCGTCGATAAACCGCTGGACGTAGAGGTCCAACTTACCCCCCTGGAAGCCGGAGACCAACCCGATCAACGCTCCTCCCCCGGTACCGACCGCCACGGCAACGAATCCAACGGTGATGGACACTTTGGCGCCGTGAACGATGCGGCTGTAGATGTCTCGCCCCACGTGGTCGGTGCCCATCCAGAATTCCCAGCTTGGATCCTCCAGGATCCTTCCCGAGTGCTGGAAAAAGGGGTCGGCCCTGGCAACCCAGGGGGCAAATATGGCGGCGGCGAACATCGCCAGGATCACGACCCCGGACACTCCGCCCAGGGGTCTGCGCCTTGCGAAGTCGCGGCCGGTTATCGCTGCCCGGCTGAGTGGCCGGACTACCAACCGCGCAGGAGTCTGCCTGGATTGCCTGGACTGGTCTTCCAGCATTCGTTCTTCCAGAATACGTTAACTTGGCGGCCTAGCTGTACCGCACCCGCGGGTCGAACCATGTGTAACTGATATCCACGATCAGGTTGATCACCATAATGGCAACGCCATAGAAGAGCACGTTGATTTGGAGTTGGGTCATGTCCGAGTTGTTGATGGCGGTGATCATAGACCGGCCCACACCGGGCAGGCCGAAGATGTTTTCGATGATGATGCTTCCGTTGACCAGCCCGGCGATGCTCGCACCCCAGATGGTGATCACAGGGATCAAAGAATTTTTGAGGACGTGACGCACCAGGACGACGGTCTCCGATAACCCTTTGGCCCTGGCGGTGCGGACATAGTCTTGCCTCAAGACCTCCAAGACGGTGGACCGAGTCATCCGCATCTTGGTGGCTGAGCCGTTGAGCCCGATTATCACCGAAGGAATCAACAGTTGCTTAAGGTTGGTGACCGGGTCTTCCCAGAATGGCATGTAACCTATGGGCGGGGACCATAAGAACCAATATGCTCCGAATATAATCACCAGGGTCGCAATCCAGAATGAGGGAGCAGCTAACATTCCGATGCTGGTAGTCCTGAGAATATAGTCCAGCCAGGTATCTTGCCGGATGGCGGAGAGGACCCCCACCGGAATGGCGATGCTGATGGAGAGAATCTGGCTGAAGATTATAAGCTCGACGCTGATGGGTATGGCCCGTAGAAGTTGGTCCATGACCGGTCGTCCAGTGAAGAGGGACACGCCGGCGTCAAATTTGAGGAGCCCCCATAGCCACTCGCCGTACTGAACATAAAGAGGCTTGTCCAGCCCAAGCCTCTCCCGCATAAGGTCCAACTGCTCGGGACGAAGGTTAGTTCCTTCTTCGATTTGGGCGAGGACGGCGTCGCCCGGCACGATGTGCATCAAGGCGAAGGTGAGGGTCACCACCAAGATGATGGTAGGGAACATCAGCAGAATCCGCTGGACGATGTAACCAGTCATATTGGAGGCTCCTCAGCGGCCGGCCAGCGCAACGGCTTGGTCCAAAGCCCACGCGCCGCGCGGCCGGTTCCTAGAGAGGACTTGATGGGGCACCAGGTCAGCTTACTTGTCGAACCAGATGTATTTCTCGTCAGGCTCGTCCGAAGCTACGTCTGGAATCGCAGCGTTTTTGACCCAACTCTGGACCAGTTCTTGCACGACGCGCGAGGGATTGGGAATGATGCCGAGGGCCTGTTCCGCACAGTAGCGGGAGAATCCCTGAAGAATCGCTCCACGCTGTTCCCGGTCGAATTCAACCTCTTGCTCGGCCATCCAGGCAGTAACCTTTGGATCGTTCACGCGCATGAAGTTGCGAGGGCCGCCGGGAACGAAGCCGCCGATCATCTCGTCTGGCTCCACTCCGGTGCTGTGGGGTTGCTGGACCGTGTCGAAGTTGCCTTCGATAACGGTTGCGCGCCCCTCACCCACGGGGACCGGATTGATGGTGACGTCGAAGCCGGCCGCCTGGAGATCCGCCTGACGCATCACGGCGATGTCCTGGTTGTCCTGGCTGTAGCCGGTGAAGGTCATGATCTCGAACTTGAACTCGCCGGGACCGAAACCCGCGTCGGCCAGGAGGGACTTGGCCTGCTCCGGGTCATAGGGGTACAGCTGCCTGAGCTCGTCTTGCTCCAGCGAGTATCCACGGAGGGCGCTGGGGATGCAGGCATTGTATTTACCACGGCCATTGTACAGGTCCTGGATCACCCGGTCGTTGTTGACCGCCAACTGGACCGCCTGCCGGACCCGAACATCCTGCCATTTTGGGAGCTCCATGTTGAGCATCAAGCCGCTGGTGGTATTGGCCAAGCCCGTATTCTCGCGCACGTTTACGTCGGGAAGCGCTTGCCTGATCCGGTCCAGGTCCTGAGGCCTTCTGGGTTGGTAAAAGTGGATCTGCCGGGAAACGAAGGCTGCTTCCTGGGCGGAGCGGTCGGGGATTATGAACCAGTGGACCTCGTCCAGGTAGGGGTATGGCTGCTCGAAATAGTTAGGGTTTCTTTCGTAGGTGTAGCGGCTACCTGGATCTTCCCGGGCATAGACGAACGGTCCGGTCCCGACGAGGCTGTCCTGCGCTACGCCAAAGTCGGCGCCCTTGTGGTCAACGAACTCCTGGTTCGTAATCCAAGCCGCCTCACCGTCGGCTACTCTGTAGAGCCAGGACGCCAGCGGCCGGTCGATGGTCTGGACCACCGTGTATTGGTCGGGAGTTTCAATACTGACGAGCCCCTCGTAGAAACCGGCGAACCGGGACGAGTCCTCATTCATCCGTTTCCAGGATTGCTTGACGTCTTCGGAATTCAACTCCCGGCCGTTAATGGGATCCTCGTCGTGCCACTTCACGCCTTTCCGGAGATTGAAAGTGAACTTGGTACCCGTTTCGTCGATGTCCCAGGTCTCGGCCAAGTCGGGGTAAAAAATGAGATCGCCGAAACTCGCCTCCTCCGGCCAGGCTAATGACTTGTACCGGATTACCCTGTTGTGAGTCAGGTGAACGTGGTTGGTCAGGAGTGAGAAACTGGTGGCGTGGGGGTCGAATGTGGGTGGGTCGGAACGTTGGGCCAGGGCCAGTGTCCCGCCGTACCTGGGTTGCAGGGAGACGGTGGGGGTGACTTCTCTCACCACCTCCCGGAGGACGGCAACCTCTTTAATGACTTCCTTGATTACTTCCTTCTCTACGGGCACGTCGCGCATGACCTCCTTCACGACCTCCCGTTCGACGATGACCTCTTTCGGGACTTCCTTGATCACTTCTTCTCGGACCACCACCGGCTCGGCGGCGCCGCCGCAGGCGGCGAGCACCAATAGCATCATGGCAGCCAGGGATGTGATCGGGACTCTCAGGTTCACTCTTGATAATTTGGGCATTTCAAACCTCGATTTATTATTCTGATGGAGCTTTAGACCCATATCCGAACCGCGAGCAAAGCGCCGCGCCCGCAATTCGACAATTGTCCCCGGTGCTTCGAGTAGGTTTACTCTCGTTGATATGCAATGTCAATACTGGGATGGTTTTTGGGGAGGGCCTTTTAATTGTTACCCAGACCCATTCATCCCGTCGTCCCGGCGAAAACCAGGACCCAGAAATGTCGATGTGACAGAACGTGCCCCAAGGGAAGTGTTCCCGGATTCCGGACCGAGGCCGGGTCTCACGGTTCAGAAGGGTACGGGCTGGAGGGAGCGGGGGACCAGGCCGCGCTGCGCGGCTTTAGGGAGCAGGCTCCGCAGGACATCGTTGGCCTGGGGGAGTACCCGATCCTCGAGGCAACGCTTCAAGTAGTCGTGGAGAGCCAAGAGGCGCCGCGGGCGGAAGCCGCGGGCGGTCATCCGCTTGAAAAATACCTGGGTCCACTCCAGGAGGGACAAATGGGGACCGGGCTTGGAACCGGTGACGGCGTTGGTCATGTCATCGCAAAAGTCCAGGGCCAAGGGCCGGAGGCGGTACACCTCGAGTTGGGCGGCATATTTTCGGCAGAGGGAGTCCACCTGAGTCCTGAGCTGGGAAAAAGTCATTGCTTTACCTCTTCAAGAAACTGTCTGAATAGGGGAGATGTGCTTAGCGGGAGCGACGTATGGACGCAGTGAAGTTTCGGAATTTTCTTGGGTCCTCTCGGAAACGCCGGTATCGCGGGCGGCCTGGGCAATGGAAGCCGAGAGTGCGACAACGGGCAATAGGGCCTGCCGGCGGGGAGTGGGACGGAGAATTTCGATTTCCCGGTCATTTCCGGACATATCCGGCCCTTCCAGACCGGCGGGCCAGCCGGGGGCGGATTCCGGGGAGCGACGGGGAGGCTGGGAGCGGGTGGCCTTGTTAGCTTTTTTGGACATTCAACATCGCGTTGCCTCAGTGGCTGTCCTGAATTGGCCCGGCCCCTTATGGGGGTCTTACGGGTCGGACATATATTATAGTACAGAAGTTCTCATTACATGACAAGGGGAGTGCCGGGGAGAAAATTGCGAAACTCCACTGCCCCCATCCGTCGCTCCCGCGAAAGCGGGAATCCAGAGCTATCGTAGTGGATTCCCGCTTTCGCGGGAAAGACGAGTTGGCATTGAGTAGTCCGGGATGCGCCGGGCCTTAAACTGGGAAAAGAGAGATCGTATGATGGTGTCAATCGAGGATTTGGTCCGATGGCACGCCGGGGCCAGCCATCTCGAACTCCGGGGAGTAGACGGCACGATGACGGGTTGGCAGCGCGGCGCTGCCGCGGAGTCCTAACGCCTGAAACTCCGGTCCGTCGCCATAATTGCTGGTCAGGTTGTATTCCCGCGCAGGAACGAAACCGAAGCGGGAGTAGTACGCCGGCGCACCCAGCAGTACGATGCCTTCGTGACCGCCGGCGCGGCACCGCCCAACTCCCTCGTTGATTAGGCGCGACCCAACGCCCTGACCCTGGCGCTTTGGGGTCACGCCTAGAGGTCCCATCGCCACCCATCGAGCACCGGCTATTCGAGGTTTCAGTGTTACTGGAGAAAAGAGAACGTGTCCCACTACCTCGCCGTCCACCACGGCAACCAGGGAAAGGACAACCCGCCCGGCGGCCCGTATCATGTTAACCAGCCGTCCCTCTAGCGTTTGCCCGAAAGCGATGTCGTGGACGCGGGTCATGACGGGGTGATCGGATGGGGTTTCTTGCCGGATTGTCAGCGCCAACTTGCCAGCACCCGAGGGTATCGGCCCATGTGCAATAGTTGACCAAACAAATGCGTTTCGCTAGCGGCATACGTGGTTTACGGACGCGATCGGGCTGGGAGATGGTGACGGCGGAACGGTTACGGGACGTGCTAGTCCACGACTGGCACGTTGTACGCGGGTATCCCTTAGTCACGGGCGCGGACACCGTCGCGGCGTTTGCGCTTTCGGTCCAGCGCGGAGAGGTCCATCTTTCGCAGGCGCAGGTTCAGCGGGGTGACCTCTACGAGTTCGTCGTCGGCGATGAATTCCAGGGATTCTTCAAGGCTCATTTGTATGGTGGAGTTCAACCGTCTTGCGACGTCGGCCGTGGACGAGCGCATGTTGGTCAGCTTCTTTTCCTTGCAGACATTGATCTCGATGTCTCCGTCGCGCCGGTGGGAGCCCACGATCATGCCTTCGTAGACCATGGCGCCCGGGTCAATAAACGTGTCGCCCCTGCCCTGGGCATTCAGCAACCCATAGGTGACGGCCACTCCACGCTCGGACGCCACCAGAGCGCCCCTGCGTTGGGACTTTATCTCTCCCTCCATCGGCTCGTAGGAGCAGAAGATGCTGCTCTTCACGCCGTCACCCCTGGTGGTCCGGAGAAAGAAAGCGTTGAACCCGATCAGCCCGCGGGTGGGTATTTTGTACTCCATGCGGACGTAGCCGTTGTCATCGTAGCGCATATCCCGGAGCTGGGCCATGTGCGCCGAGAGGTATTCGGTCAAGACGCCAACGTACTCTTCGGCGGCGCTAATGTTCAGAATTTCGTAGGGCTCGTATGTCTTGCCGTCGATCACTTTGGTTACGGGAACGGGGCGGGAAACCTGAAACTCGAACTGTTCGCGGCGCATGGTCTCGACGAGGATGGACAGATGGAGTTCACCCCGCCCGGCAACGACGAACAGGTCGGGGCTAGAGGTAGGCTCTACCCTCAAGCTGACGTTGGTACGCAACTCCCTCATCAACCGGTCATGTAGGTTACGCGACGTGCAGTGGGCGCCTTCGCGGCCCATGAACGGGGAATTGCTGACGCCAAAAGTCATTCGCACCGTCGGTTCGTTTATGTCGATGGAGGGCAGCGCTTCCGGGCTGTCAGGAGAGGCTAGCGTGTCTCCGATCGACACGCCTTCAGGACCGGTAACGGCCACGATATCCCCGGCGGCAGCTTCGGACACTTCGACCCGCTCCATCCCCCGGAACACGAAGATGCGCTCCAAATTGTGGATGGAAGGCACGGAGTTAGGGGACAACAAAGCGACATCTTCCCGCAGCCTGAGAGTGCCGTTAGAAAGACGTCCAATGGCAACCTGCCCCAGATAGTTATCGTAGTCCAGCGCGGCAACAAGCATTTGGACCGGCGCTTTGGGGTCTCCGGTGGGGGGCGGGACTGATTTCAGGATTGCCTCAAAGAGGGGCTTCATGTCGAGTCCCTGCGCCTCCGGATCGGAGGTGGCGTAGCCGTCCCGTGCGGACGCATAAAGCACCGGGAAATCAAGCTGGTCGGCATTGGTAGCCAGTTCCAGGAACAGGTCCTGGACCATCTCGACCACCTCCGCGACCCGGGCCTCGGGGCGGTCGATTTTGTTGATCACAACCATAGGCGTAACGTTTTGTTGAAGGGCCTGGCGAAGCACGTAGGTGGTCTGGGGCATGGGGCCGTCAACGGCGTCCACCAACAGTAGGCAGCCGTCGGCCATGTTCATCACGCGCTCTACCTCGCCGCTGAAGTCGGCGTGGCCGGGCGTGTCGATGATGTTGATGCGGACGCCCCCGTAGTAGATCGAGGCATTCTTGGCCAGGATGGTGATACCCCGCTCCCGTTCCAGAGGGTTGGTGTCCATGATTAAAGCGCCCACCTGTTGGTGGGCGCGGAAGACCTGACCCTGCTTCAACAGGGCGTCCACCAGGGTGGTCTTACCGTGGTCGACGTGGGCAATGATCGCCAGGTTTCGGATGGCGTTGTTCCGGTAGTCACTCAAATCTATTCACCCCACATTCCATGATACCACTCGCGCGGGACTATTGTTGGAATCCAGGAAATGCGGTTGCCACGGGATGCGTAAAGTGTTCGCAGAGAAAGGGCGCGGCAAATTGGCGGGCTGTTTGGGAAATGAGCCATATTCGGCAGGCAAGAGGCCGGAATTCAATAGCGGTAATTGGATAGTGGCCGACGAAGTTACAGCGGTAGTCCCTTTTCCGCTTCCCTGAGACGCCGGCGTCTCTCTTTGACGTCGGGGAGCACCTGGGACACCAGTCTCCAATAGTCCGGCGAGTGGTTCAGGACCTTGAGGTGGGCCAACTCGTGAACGACGATGTAGTCGATAAGCGAAGGGTCAAGCATCATGACACGCCAACTAAACCGCAGGGTGCCGCCGGGGGAACAGCTTCCCCAGAAGCTACGCTGCGCGCCGATGAGGATGCGCGGTTGGTCCTTTACCTGAAATGAGGCCCGCCAGCGTTCAACACATGCCGGCAGGCGTTCGGAGGCGCGGTCCCAGTACCATTTGGCGATAGCATCGTGGATTGGCCCGTCCTGTTCATTGCCCACGAGGCCGGAAGGCGTTGAGACCAGGAACCTCCCCCGGCGGAAGCGCAGGGTTGCGGCGGGTACTTTGGCGGGCCGTATGGTCAGCGGAGTTTCGCGGCCAAGATAGGGGATCAAATCTCCGTTGGAGAACCGGCATGGACCCAATTGCGGCTTCGGCTCGGAAAGCCGGGCGACTATCCAGGCCGCCCGCCGGCGAACGATATCCCTCACATCCACGTCCGACAGGGTAGATGGGGCTGCTACGCGGACCTCGCCGTCTTTGACGGTGATCTGGACAGTCTTCGTCCGGCGGCTGCTCCGCCGGACTTCAAACTCGATGGTAGTATCGCCGAACCTTAGTTTCCCGCGCGAGTAGGTCACAACGCAATGTCCGTGCGGGCCAAAACGCCCGGAATTGGATTATTCGCTCGTGTGCGATGAACAAATGGTGTCCCTCTAGTGCAAACGCTAAATTGAGGCGGCCGGCCTTTCAATCTAGCATACCTGGCCATGCATACCTGGCAAAGTCACGTTGGCATGGGGAGCGGCAATTTACCCGGCAATTTACAATGTGCCCACCAGATTGGCCAATAGACTCTCGGTCCTCGATAGAGATGCTTCCTGGTCTTCTCCCACCGGGAATGGTGCGGCGAGAAAGTCGGTCGTTCCCGCGTCGGCAAAGGCGCGGAGGCGGCTCGCAACCTCTTCTTCGGCGCCAATGACGGCGATATCCGCCGGGCCGTCCACGGACTCTATGTTGAGCATACGGCGGTAGTTGACCAAATTGCCGTACCGTTCAAAAAGGTTTCCTGCTTGTTCGTAGGCGGCTGTCTTATCGCCGGTCACCGCCACGGGCAACCCCACGCAGACTCGCGGGCTGGGACGCCCGGCTCGTTCGGCGGCGCGGTCCAGGCGCGGGACAATGTGGTCTCCGATGGTACGGAGTCCGCACATCCAGGTAATGGAGCCGTCGGAAAGCTCCCCTGCGACCCGCAGCATCGCAGGAGCCAGGGCCGATATGAGGACCGGGAAGGGGGCCGACTCCGGCATTTCCAGCCGGGCCTCGACCCGGTACATCTCACCATCGTAGCTGGCGGCGCCCTCCGCGATGAGCTGGTTCAGTACCGACAGATACTCCCGGACGTGACGGGCAGGACGCTCGTAAGAAAGGCCCCAGGAACCCTCCACTGCCGGTTGATGCGACGGGCCGATCACGAGAGACAGGCGGCCCCTGGAAGCGGCCTGGACTGTCATGGCTTGTTGGGCCATCGCGGTAGGGTGCCGGGGGTACGTTGGGACGACTGCGGTACCCAGTTCGATGCGGCTTGTATGGACGCCGGCCAGCGCCAACGCGGTCAGCGCGTCAAATCCCCGGCCAGAGAGGTGGGGGGTCCAAAACCCGTCGAACCCATCGTTTTCGGCCCTGACCACCTGCTGGATTACGTCGTCAATGGTCCTCAACTGACCGGGCACACTGCCGGGGAAGAGTCCTATGCGCATTGGATGCCTCCACAGGGAAACGAGTGGTCTAACTTTACCATTTTGGCTCAACGGGGCGAAGTGAGGGTTGAGAGGACCCCAGGGTCATCCGATTACCGCCCAGAATCGGTCATCCCGTCCCAGAACCAGTTACCCGCCTTCCGAGCGAAAGTTGGGACACAGATATGTCGATGGGACGGATCGTGCCCCAGAGGAAGAATTCCGGGATTCCGGCTCGAGGCCGGAAATGGGTGCGTGAGACCGGAGCGAACGCCTGAGCGGCCCTGACAATTGAAAGACTTTGCCGGAGAACACGACTGGCGATTTTTATTTGTGCTTGCGGACGATTTTGGATACATTAGGAGTGGTTTGGGACAGGCGCGGGCCGACTACAAGATGGGCCATCATTTACGGACCCTTGACGGACCCGTAGTAACGCCGAAGCCCAAGGAGGAAACCAGATGGCGGACACGCCCTTGTTCCCGGTTACTGTGGTCGGGAGTTGGCCTCGCTCCACCGAGTTGGTGCGGGCTTTACGCCGGAAAGAAGCCGGGGAAATGACACTGGCCGAGTTCAACTCCGTGGCTGACGGTGAGGTATTGGCCTGTATAAAATCCCAGGAAGAAGCGGGAGTCGACATCATAAGCGATGGAGAACAGCGACGGGACAACTTCTACTCCTTTGCCGTCGACAAACTGACCGGAATGCAACTCATGAAGGTCTCGGAGTTGTTGGACTACTCCCGGGACCGGGCCCGAATGGAAGAAGTCCTTCGAGCGCTGGACGTGCCTTCCTTTGCCATAAAGAGTCCCATCGTGGTCGAACGAATCGGCAAGCGACAAGGTCTGGCGTTGGACGAATTGGCGTTCATGCGGGAACACACCGACCGGCAGATCAAAATTCCCCTGCCCGGACCATATATGCTCACGCGCTCCAGTTGGTTCGAGGGGCTGTCCGACCGGGTGTACCCCGATCCCGAAGACCTGGCCAAGGACGTCGTGGCGATCCTACGAGAAGAGATAATTGCCCTCCGCGACCAGGGATGCGATTTCGTTCAGTTGGACGAGCCGATCTTGAGCCAGGTGGTATTCGGCGAGGAGAGCACCGAAACCTTCATGTGCGCCGCTCTGCCCAACCGCCGCGACCCCTCGGACGAGTTGGAGATGGCGGTGCGGTTGATGAATCAGACCACCGAGGGCATCACCGGGATCAAGACCGGAGTCCATGTCTGCCGGGGTAACTGGAGCCGCAAGGAGGAGGTCTTGCTCACGGGCAATTACGGTCCCATGCTCCCCTATCTGACGCAGATGAATATCGACCAATTGGTGCTGGAGTGCGCCACGCCCCGCGCCGGTGAGATGGAGGTATTCAAGGAATACAGCAACGAGAAGGAGATCGGCCTGGGTGTCGTAAACCCCCGCACCGATGACATCGAACCGGCGGAGCAGATCGTCGAGCGTGTCAAGGAGCTGCTGCAATACTTCGACCCCGACAAGATATACCTCAACCCGGACTGCGGCTTCGGAACCTTCGCGGAACGGAACGTCAACACCCACGAAATGGCCACCAAGAAGATGAGAGTAATCGCCGAAGCGGCGGCCAAGCTGAGGGCGGAGTACCGGTAGTCCCGGAGTCTCCATACTTCCACTAAGCAAGCACCAATCAACAAAGAGGAGCAGGACATGACACAAGAAGGAAACCTCAACGGGCTGCCCCGGGAAAAACTCGCCGAGGTCCTCGATTCCTTTCGGGACCCGGACGTTTTCAACGCAGTAACCGGTCCCTGGAAGTCGCGGGTAGTCTGGCAGGACGGCATGCGGGCCCGCGCCTACATGCGGAACCACCAGGTGGACATGGACGAACCCGGAGACCTGACGGCGACCGACGTAGCCGCCAGCGCCCACGAGCAGTTGCTGTCGGCCATAGGCAGTTGCATGACCGTCGGCTTCGTGGTCAATGCCACCAAACAAGGGGTTCGCATCCACGATCTGGAAGTGGCCGTAGAGGGGTATTTCGACAACATCCGCAAGTGGGCCGGGGTCGAGGACGAAGGAAACCCCGGATACGGCAAGATCACCGCCAAATGCTTCGTGCGGGCGGACGCCGATGAAGACACCTTGAAGGAGATCTGGCGCTTGGCGGTGGAAGGCTCTCCGGTCACGCAGTCGGTGGCCAACCCCACCTCGGTCGTGACCGAATTTGAAATGGTGGGCTAATGGCGACCTTCGTTTCCGCGGATTGGGTCTCTGACCGCATCGGCGACCCGGCGTACCTGTTAATCGACCCCAGGTCGGCGATGCGCTACCTAATGGGCCACTTGCGGGGGGCGGTCAGCGTCCCTTTCAAGAAGTTACAGGGACCCGGCGGCCGCATTGGCCCGCCCGGGCAATTGGCAGCCGCCTTCGGCGAAGTGGGGCTGGGCGACAAAGTTACGCCGGTACTCTATGACCACCAAGACGGCCGAAACGCCGCCATGGCCGCATGGGTGCTGGAATATCTGGGACGCGACGACGTTCACGTCATGGACCTTCTCTACGAGTCCTGGAAAGACCAGGGCCGGGAGGTCCTATACCGCCCGGTCCCCGCTGAGGCCAAGCCCTTCACACCGCGGCTCAACCCGGTTGTTCGAGCCAAGATGGAAGATGTTGCCAACCCTGGCGGGGCGAAGCTTCTGGACACCCGGTCCGCGGAGGAATTTCGCGGCGAAGTTGAAATGGACCACCGTCCAGGTCATATTCCAGGTGCGGTCAACGTCCCTCACTCCGAGACAGCCGGGGCCGGCGGCAAATTGCTCATTGATACCGCCTTGCTTCACCAGCGGTTGTCTGCCCTTGGTATCACCAGTCAGGACTCGGTAGTAGCCTATTGCCGCAGCGGGGTCCGCGCCTCCCTCACTTATCTGGCCATGAAGCAGGCCGGCTACAACGTGCGCCTCTATGACGGTTCCTACGCCGAATGGATGGAAAGTGATAATCCGGTAGAGGTGTGATCTCTGTTGGATAGGACCCCGGGCGCAAGCTCTGACCTGGGTGTCGCCAACGCTGGCCTGCGTCGAGTTAGTCGAGTTAATGGATGGGTGTATTGTCCTACTGCACGCTTGCTACCTGCCTGGTCACGCTGAGGAGTCTCCAATCTTCAGAACGTGGACCGATCTTTGCATTCCTGGATAACGGCTCCGGGATAACGGCTCCGGCAGCCCTTAAGATCTTTTCCATGGACGGTGTGAGTAAAGGGGTGGGCGTGCCCGGCATCACAGGTTAAACCAGGAGAAAGGAGATGCAACATGGTCCGTCTCGAAGGAAAAACGGCCTTGATTACGGGCGCGGCAGGTGGGATTGGCCGGGCTGCGGCAAAATTATTTGGCGATGAAGGGGCGCGGGTTGTGCTGATCGACCTGGACGAGACAGCGCTCCAGGAGACGGTGAGGGGGATAGGTGAGGATAGGGCGAGTTACGTCGTTGCCGATGTTACCCAGCCTGAACAGGTCCAAAGCTACGTCAAGGCGGCGGTTGACCGTTGGGGTGGCATCGACGTCTTTTTGGCGAATGCCGGAATCGAAGGTTCAATTGCTTCGATACCCGACTATCCCATTGAGGTCTTTGATCGCGTCTTGGCCGTCAACGTGCGCGGAGTTTGGCTGGGAATCAAGTATGCGGTCCCGGTGATGCGTGAAAGGGGAGGCGGCAGCATCGTGATTACTTCCTCAACCGCGGGGATCGGTGGAAGCGCGGATATGTCGGCCTATGTCACCAGCAAGCACGCGGTCATCGGGCTCATGCGCACTGCTGCGCTGGAGTGCGCCCCGCTGGGCATTCGAGTTAACACGGTAAATCCTGCGCCAATCGAGACCCGAATGATGCGCTCGATAGAGGAGATGCGCGTTGCGGGGATGGACAGGTCAGAGGTAACCGTCGAGCAGGCGAAGCAATCGTTTGCAGCGCGGATACCGCTGCAACGCTATGGAAATCCAGAGGAGGTGGCGAAGTTAATGCTGTTTCTAGCTAGCGACGAAAGCAGCTTTTGCACCGGCGGTGTGTACATGGTGGACGGGGGCAGGTCCGCCGGAAGCCGGTAGACTCGGAAATTCTGCGAGTCGACACTCGTGGAAATGGTCATGCCGGTGGCGTCCCGAAATATGCGGCATTCGGCACATACGTTTGGGCGAGGTCCGAGTTCACCGAGAGAAGACCAAACCGAGCCACCGGGAAACTTAGCCGACCCCTTCGTGAGAACCCAGGCGGTGAAGCCAAGTGAGGCAAGCCCCCGCTTCAAAATGGGCAAATCCGGGGATGTGAAGAGTGCTTGATTTGGAGCCGCCAACGCGAGCTTCTCGGGGAAAATCCGTTACTGGGACCGAAGCCGCTTGCTAGATTTCTATCTAATACTACAGTCGCACTAGGGTCGAAAGTGGTGATAAGGGTCGTTGATAGTGGCGCCGGCGGGCAGTGGCTTGGCGCCGCCGTCTCCACTGGGAGCAGGACAGCACGAATAGAGCAGATGGGTTGGCTGTCCATATCAGCCGGGTAAGCAACCGGCGCACCTCGTACTGGTCCAGTCCCACCTGTCCTTATCGTCTGCCGCAGGGCCAACGATCTACCATGACTGGCTAATCGTGAAGGTCCGAGGTATCGTCGCTGTGGCTGCCGCGAAGTACGCAATGACCACACCTCCGGCAGACCGGGTGAAGGTTGTTGTACTGGGGATGCCGTTGGGAGCAGAACCCGGCGTTGGAGTCCCGACAACGAGGGCATCCCTCACAGTAGCGGCCGCCGGTGTCCTGGGACTGGCGGGTTTCTCTGTCAGTTACGGTAACCATTTTTTCTTACTTGCTTCGGTCTTGTCGATAGGTGAATAGACAATCAGACATGGCGGCTCTCAGGCACAGACTGTGAGCACACCAGGTTTGGCCGACAGCAGTTCGACCAAGGTTGATTTTCTCACAAACTCAGCCCGATGTTTAGTCGTATTTTCACGGCTCAGTAATAGTTCGCCGGTGAACCGAGACGACCTGACAGGGCTTTTCAAAAGGACACCGCCTTCGCCCCGCCCGTGGCGGAACGAGGATTTTTGAGAAGCCGGTAGCAATCTTCTTTGAACCATCCTGGGTTGCGACTCACGTCCGGGCCTAAGGAGTTGGCCCAGGGCGCCATGGAAATAGCCCGGACCGGCAAGGAGTATCGGGCACGCGTCCGCCGCATTACACGCCATCAACCCAATCTCGAGAGCAACCCGTATGTTAATCGTTGACTCCATCTTTGATATAATCAATATGTTATCAATGTGTCCCAGTAGCTCAGGGGATAGAGCGGCTGCCTTCTAAGCAGCGGGTCGCGGGTTCGAATCCTGCCTGGGACGCCAATCCAGCTACGAATAGGCTCAAATCGAGCCTGTAAAGCCGCCAATATGGCGGCTTTTTCTTTGCCCAAAACCCCTATCCGATACGCTGCCTTTTTCGGTCCCACGGCGCCGGCCCCGTTTGCTTGCCTCCCGGACACTATTCGCCAAGGAGGCAAGTACGTACCATGCCAAGCAGACGGAGAGTTCGGAGACGCGGCGTGAACAGGGACCAACTGGAGCTTTCAACACTGGCCCGGCATTTCGAGGTGCACAACCGGTCGGAAGGCAAGGCCGGGAGGACGGTGGGGTGGTACAACGAGGTCCTGGCGCTCTTTCAGGGCTGGCTTGAGGGTGAGGGACTTCCCACCAGCCTGGACCGCATCTGGGAGGGGGAAGTCAGGGCATTCGTCCTGTATCTTCAGGGCAGAAAGGGGCTGTGGGGACCGGCTTCGAGCCACACGCTGAACAACCGGGTAAGAGCCCTCCGGGCCTTCTTCGCCTGGCTCCACCGCCAGGGATACACCGAAGACCACCGGCTCAAGGACCTGAGGCCTCCCAGGGTCACCGAGAAGGTGATTGAGCCTCTGACGCCGGACGAGATCAAGAGGATTTTCGCCAGCATCAATCCGGCGACACTGCTGGGAGCGCGGAACACGGCCATCTACTCCCTGATGCTGGACACGGGACTGCGGCTTTCCGAGGTGGTCACCCTCAAGTACGAGGATGTCCATCTAGAGGACAGGTACATCAAGGTCTTGGGCAAAGGCAACAAGGAGCGCATAGTGGCCTTTGGCGCAACCTGCCAGCGGTGGCTCATCCACTATGCCTATCATTTCCGGGTCCAGCCGGTACGCCCGGAAGGGGATACCCTCTTCCTGTCCATCGACGGGTTCCCCATGTCGCCCTCGGCCCTGCGGTCACTCACGGAGAGGC
Organism: Dehalococcoidia bacterium; assembly: GCA_965216155.1. GTDB lineage: Bacteria > Chloroflexota > Dehalococcoidia > Lucifugimonadales > UBA3495 > CATOSP01. Next base: position 801,611 of record CBDCFD010000005.1, read on the forward strand.
TTTCCAAGACCGCCGGGGTGCCCAGGCTGCATCCCCACCTGCTGAGGCACACCTACGCCACCCAATTCCTGCTGAACGGTGGTGACGTATTCCTGCTCAAACAGAACCTTGGTCACACCACCCTGGTGATGGTTGAAAATTACGTCCACATTGCAAGCCTGATGGCAGCCCTGAGAAGCGAGAGTTTCTCGCCCCTTGACCGGTTCGACTTGCCGGGTGTCAGGCGGTTCCGGCATGGGTTCAATCCCGAAAGTCCGAAGGGGAAGATCTACCCCAATGCACACGGGTCTTCCCGAGGTCAGCGGTCGCGGAGCAAACGGTCCTCCGCCGAGCGGTAGACCGGGGATCCGATCAGTTGGCGGAGAGAGCTCCACCGCGCCCCCTGAGGGGTGCAAAGCCCGCGGCCAACATGAGTTCGTTGACGTCGTGGATGGATATCATGCTGGAATCAGCCACCAGGGCCAGGCACAGTTTCATCACGGTGTCCCTCGACGGATTCTGCCGTTGGCCAGATTCCAGCCTAAGGAGATAGGCTTCGTCCAGACCACTGTATTGGGCCAACCTGTACCTGCTTTTTCCCGACTGGAGCCGCAATCTCCTCAGGGTTCCACAAAACTCTGTATTTCTATTCCCATCCGATACCATGCTCGCTCCTGCCCTCCGCATGTCTCATCGCTCGACCAACCAGACACAGAAGAGGTTTGACATAGATTTGGTTACTGGTGCGGAGTCTCCTTCTCGCTGCCACAAGTTCAGTTTCCCACGGGTTTGAGTGGATGTCGTCCCGGTTTGTCATTAAGGAGGGACTCCAGACCCCAAGCTGTGGGGTCGCCAGATACGCTACCTGTGCAAGAATTTTGCGGGCGGTCTGATCGTCCGGGTTGATCACAAGCGGGGATTCGTCCGAAATCACAGGACCGAATCGAACACCCAATGGCAGGCGGATCATGAGCGGAGAATCGATGGGAGCGCATTGGAGAGACTGCCAGGAGGCGGAGCCATGAAGCAGCCCCACGACGGGATTGGGGGTGAAGGGCATTCGATTCGCCGGGTTGCCCAGTAGCGGGACATCTCGCGCAGAAGGGACCCCGAAGGGCTGGGAGACGCGGGCGCATCCCGGATTGGGTGGATGCCTCCGGCGAAAACAGATGCGCCGCCGACCCACAGGGAGTTTTCGACGTTTGCGTCAAAACGCAGGTCTCTGGGTGTGATCTAACATTTATATGGACACCGTTCTCCAGACACCGTTGACCCTGAAACCGAGTGAGGCGAGAGATGACCACTCCCCGAGAGCTTCGGCGGCGCGCCGAACGTCAACGGAATCGGCGGATGGCCCAGCGGTTCTGCGGCAACTGCGGCGAACCGGCGGATGCGATGGTCGACTGGGGCAGGCAGCGGATCCCCATCTGCCGTGCCTGCCGGGGCCGGCTGACCGGGGACATGCCTGACTGGAGTCTCGTTGGGCACGGGCAGGGCCCCAGGTGCCCAATCGACACGACTCGCCCGTGCTATGACTGCGTCAAGGAGGGAGACCCGGCCGCAGAGGCGGGCCAGCGCCAAACTGCCCATCGTTCATTCCCCTTCTGGCGACGCCGCTAGCCCGGCACTGTCGGGCCGTCCATCTCCTGGCACACGTGGCAACAGCAGGCCGGATGTGATGGCCGGCCCACCGAGGTAGCAGCGCCGGAAATCTGATCCATTTTGTTAAAACCGGGCTTGACACCGGCGTGGTAGCCTGAAATTAAGCCAGACGTAAGCCGGACAGAAGGAGGGTGGACATTTCATGGACGTTCTAAGGTGGCTCTGTATGATGCCTTCGGCATCCGCGGACAACCTGGCACAGGTAACGAGGTTGGCCAGGGCGACGGTGAACAGGCAATTGGCGAGGCTCTATAACGGCGGCCTGGCCGTCTCCAGGATGGTGGGGCGCAGGCGCCCGGCCACGCGCCGCTGGACCCTCAGCTTGGCCGGGCTCATGCAGATATACACGTTCGACCACGGGCCTGAGGCCCACGGGCCCCATGACCATCTGCATGACGCCCTTTTCCCAGACATGGAGGACCATCAGCATGTGCCGTGGTGGCTGGGGGAGGCTGGCGTCAGGGAGTTGTACCAGAGGCTGGAGCAGCTGGAAGCGTTTTACGAGGTGGCCCCCTCCCTGTTTCAAGGCGAGGGCCGGAACTGGCTGGCGAGTGGGTCTGAGGCGAGCCTGGTACGGGTCCAGTTCCTGCGCCGGGGCCAGTTGGTGGAAATGATCGCTACCTACGACGGTGGCATAGAAATTGCATTCTGCTGGGTCGGGACGCAGCTGAGGCCACGGCGCATGATGGAAAAGTGGCGAGACCGGTTCTCCCACCCGTATCTGGAGTACATATCGGAAGCGCGGGAGCAGGAGCGGGAGCGAGACCATCTGGTCGAACAGCCCGACCCGGCCTTCGACCCTACGCCCCAGCTGGCGGGGTACGTGGTCATCGGGCCCGACGAGTGGGGCGTCCGGCAGGCCATGGACCTGCTCCCCCGCCAGGGGTATCTGAGGGAGAATGCCTTCTCCTGGTGGGTGGCCGGCCGGGAGGTGCGGCAGGTGGGCCGGCGCGGCCTCGTGGTCCCCAATGAAGACCGGGTGGTCGACCGGTATGAGGAGATCCATGTGGGCGAACCGGAGAGGGTGGCGCCTCCTGCTCGACCGGGCCGCCGGGATGACCCGCCGGCGCCGGCCGCACTCTCCGGGGTGTTGGCCAACCGCTTGCTGGGGCTGTCTGAGGAATTCGATGCCCTGGAGGAGGGGGACTACGTCGACCTCGCCGACGACTTCCGCGGCCCCGTGCGTCAGACGCTGGCTGATCTGGTCAGTGGGGGCATGCTGGCCAAAGTGGAAGAGGTCTATTACCTGGCGGACCCCGCGATGATCTACGCGGCCGGGCGGGACCGCACCTCGGTATCCACCGGCCGCAGGCGGGGGTCGAGCTTTCTCAATCCGGATATGCAGCGGCACCACCACTACCTGGACCACAATGCCGGCATGATCAAGATCGTCAGGGCTCTCAAGCGCCATGGTATCCCGGTCTATGGGGGATGGAGGGGGGTCGTGGATATCCAGAGGGTCACCCAGGTGCAGCCGGACGGGGTCATGTACTCCGACGGGCCATACGGCCGGGGAGTGTACCGCGTCGAGTATGAAAGGGAGGCGACGACCCCGCAGGACGTCTTGGACAAACTGGCCCCCTACCGGCGCGCGGCTGGCGCCGGAGTCCCTCTCCGGGCTGTGTGGGTCTGTGAGACGGAGCGCGGCGCGGGCCGCTTCCTGGGTCTGAGCCGGGGCCTGCAGGCCATGGTCACGACGCTGCACGAGCTGGAGGCCGGGCCGCTGGCGGGCCCCAAGACCGTCTGGCGGTCGGCCGACGGACAGGACCTGCAGCTCAGATCCTATTGACGTGGGGCTAAGGGGGATGGCTACTCCAGCACCTCTGCATCAGGTGTCAGCCGGGGCCCAAAGGCTCGTCGAAGTCTTGTGCAGCACTGGGGTCCGGCCTGAGAAGGAAGACCGGGATGACCGCCGTCAGCGGGCCCTCATGGTCTCAGCGGCTTCTGGATGCCGCCGGGTATCCCTGCGCACGCCTCGGGCTCGAACCGGGCATGACTCAGGGTGTGAAGCCCGCAGTTTCCCACGTGTGAGCAGTGCATGTTCCGCTTCGGAGTCCGGGTATTGCTAATCACGCCCCGCCCCGCCAGGGCCGGGAGCAGGTCTGACGGGATGCCCTGCATGGTTACTAGGGAAATACCGGGATGGCAGCGGGAGTTCAAGGTGCGGCGCCGGGTATCCCTGCGCAGGGCTGCCCGGCCTCCCGTGGGACCCGTTTCCCCTGTCATCAGTGGGCCGAATGGACTGCCGGGAGCTGTCCCGGGTCCCGGATTGGGGATGGTGCGCACCGGCCCTCGCCAGCGGGGTCATGGAAGTGTCCCGGTCCACGGGCCGGGACCCCGGGCCCGGCCCAGATGCGTCCAAGCGTTCCGCAGCGTTCCGCTGGCGGTTACGCCGCAGCCAGTATCGGGGGATGGTTGGCGGCTGGCGCCGCCAATCCCGTTCCTCGACTAGCCGGGCCCACGGTCGTCAGGGCCGGTTGAACCGTGACCGGGTGTCCTGCTGCGAGGCCGCGGCGATTCGCAGTATGGCCTGAGCGGTCCGCATCACAGCCTCCCCCAGTCCGGTCCGGTTGCCGGCCATGGCCGTGACCCGGCCGGACCGGATCTCCACCCCGAGACTCCGGCACACGCCATCCACCAACATTTCACATGCCCCGCGGCTCCAGCCGCCTGTGGGCCGGTCTTCCGGGGTCTCCAGCGCATCCCCGCTGTCAGTCACGACATAGCCCTCCTCCCGGACCAGGACCAGCACCTCGATGGGACCCCCGTCAGGGTGCAGCAGCGGGGTCTCGACCCGCACGCCCCCTCAGGTCCCGGAGAGTACCGGAACAGCCTGGGCAGGGTCTCCTCCAGTGCGCGGCGGATGCGGTCCGGCTCCGCCGCTGTGTCCGCGGCCAACCCGGAGTCCCTGCCCTCGGAAGTCGTTGCAGTGATGGAGGCCTCGCCGTTCCCGGCCTTCTCCGCCTGCTCTCTGGCCAGCCGCAGGCATCGTTCGCTCATCGGGTAGCCCGCGGGGTGTCCCGGACCCAGATGCAGGTCGCGTCCCTGCCCTCAACCGCCTGGTCCAGGACCCGGCCCTGGTTGAAGAAGTGGAGCAGGCTCTCAGACCGGGTATAGAGGTTGGTCCTCTTCCGGCGGTCATCGGTCCCGGTCAGCAACTCCACAGCCTCCAGGCCTCTCAGGGCAGCCATCAGGTCCATCCGGCCGGAGGTGGTCCGGGGTTCGTTCCCGCTGATGGTGGTCAGAGAATCGCCCAAATCGATGATGGCGGCGAAGCCCCCCGGCCGGGGTCGCCGTGACAGGCGCCGCCCGTGTGGACGTGTATCGTGGTCTCCATATTGCTGCTCCTTGGTGTCCGTTTGGACGGCGCCCGCGGAATCCTGGTCCGCACGCGCCGCGGACCGCAACGAGGGGTCTGGGTACGTTGGTGCAGGCGCCGCCGTGCGCAGCCAGGGGGACCCGGAGATCCGTCCTCAACGCAGGGTAGGCGCCCGTGGTGGGCGTCCCGGAAATCTCGTGTTCTCCGTTTTGTTGAAGCCCCAGCCCGGGGGCGAGATCGAGGTCCACAATTGAGATCCCGGCGCCGGTGTCCACCATGGAGTCTCCCATAGCGTTCCGGAGTTGATTGGATGGTAGTCGAGCGCCGGCGCCTCTTCCATCATGTGGCCGGCGGTGGTCTGGTCCATGGGGGGGTTCGAACCCTGCCGCGTCCTCGATGACTTTCTCCTGCTCGTAGCTCTGCCGGCGCTTCGGGACAGTGTGCGGGACGCTCCGCGCGATACCCTTGCCGGCTCCTCTCCGACGGGCATCAGCCCGGGCCGTCCGGGCCGGTCACATCCTGGCGGGAGGGGTTCTCTGAAACGCCTGCCACGGGCCTCAGATCTCATGCGGCGCCTGTTCCAGGCCTCCCGCCTGGCCCGTTCTTCTTCCCGGCCTTCCGCCCCGTGCTTCTCGGCCACCTCCCTGTTGGACTTGGGTCTCCCGCGCTCGAGATACAGGGTGACGTGGTCCTCGCCGCGTTTGCGCTCGTGCTTGCCGGTCTGCTCCGCGGCCTACTTCGCGCCGTATTCCCTTGCCGCGAGTGCGGCCCGTTCCTCGACCTCTTTCCTGAAGGTCTCTTCGGACGCCATCCGTTCGGCTAATTCCCAGGCCCGGCCGGGGTCCACGCCCCGGGAGATCAGGGCCCTGGCCCGGGCCTCCCTGTAGGCTTTGAGCCGTCCCTCGACGAAGCCTCTGGCGTAGTCTTCCTCCTCAACCGGCCTGGTGAAATGGTTGGTGATGAATGCGAATATCCCCATACTGACCTCTCGAAAGACCTTCTCCGGCGCCATTGTTCAGGGTTATTAGGCCAGGGGTTTCCACGGACATCAGTCCACCCTGGGCGTGGGCATTCGGACTTGTGTCAGGTTGCAGCGGGCGAGTCGATCACCTCCTTACGCCGCTTGTGGTGGGCCTACGCCAACCACTGAGCAGACCGGGCGACTCGGGGTACCGGCGCCCGGCGCTGGGGCGTGGCCATCACCACTCGGTCCCGCTCGGCCCTGCTGACGCTCACCGCGATGTCTCGATGCATGGACCATGGGGCAGAGTGGACGAAGACCCCGCAGAGGGGAAGGGATAGCCCCCGCGAATCCCGCATCGAGGCAACTGAAGGGGGGCCGGCACAGGCAACAGGCGACGCCTCACGACGGACAGGGCAGTCTGCCCGGCAAACGAGGTGAAGATGTCCTCCCCGGTCTCCAATTCCCGTCGCCGCAGCACGCGGCCCTCCATAGCTGGAATGCCGGCGCCTCAAGAAAAAGAGAGGCCGGACATGGCCGCCGGACCTGCGTCCAGCGACCAGGTCAACACGCCAAACGGGGCGGACGCCAGGAGACAACCGGATCAATCCAGTGCCGGCGCCCCGCCATCGGAGAGATGGATGCAATGGCTCATAATGGCAGTGGCCACCGTTGGCGGGGCGCCGACCGCACTCATGCTGGGATTGGCGGCGGCGGTCGCGTTCCAAGCAGAGGCGAGAGGATACGGCGTCATATTCATAGCCTGTGCACCGAGATAGGCCTCGTGCCGCCGCCGCTGGGCGCAGGCATCGTCCTGGAGTGGACGAACATGACCATGCTCTCAGACCGGGCCGAACAGAATGAACAACAATAACCCCGGCGCCGAGTGGTCGAAGCGCTGGGACACACTCTGCCTGGGGACGATGCCCATCGCCGCGGCCACGCCGGGAGCCGTGATACCTACAGCCGGACTGCCCGGCCTCGCGGGTGTCGAGTCCGTCGGCTGGGTCGTCCAGCGTGGTCATGGCGCTGCCGCTCTGCGTTGGATTCTACTCCTCTCCGGGCGGCCCGGAAGACGGGGCGCCTGCGGGGCTGCCCGCGAGTGTTGTCCAAAACGCGGTCTGGCCCGTCTGCTATCGTTTTGCTGCGGGCGCCGTCCGGGCCCTTCCCGACAGGAGGCCGTGAGGTGTCTGTGGGGACGGCCCGGGGTCCTTCACGTCCCGCGCGCTTTGCCTGGGACGGGCCCCCGGGACCCCGCCTAACGGCGAGGAGCGCCTGTATGATGAGGGCCTCGAATACGGCATGGGGTGGAAGGCTTGGTGGACCGGCAGCGTCGGCAGGTCTGAGCTGACCGAGGGCACGGCCGGTGAGGTGCTCCTCGACATGCTCAGGCCCGAGGGTGGCCCGGAGTCTCCGGCAATCTTGGAGCGGGTCTCCGGGCGCATCCAGTTCTTGCCGCCTTCCATCTCCCTGCGGGTCAGTCCTTCCTCCCCAGTGGATGCGTTGCCCGGTGTGGGTCTCTATGCCACGCCGGGTGGTGGGCGCGAAGGCGATGGAGGACTGGTGCGGCTGGGGGGAGGCCCTTACCCAGGGACCAGGTTCTCCCCTGGCTGCTGACACGGTCTCCGGGGTGGAAGCCCTATAGGTGAACCGCTCAGTCCCGCAGGTGCGGCTCCACTTCCTGCACGAACTCAATGACCTCCCTGGCGGAGTGAAGGTGGCGGACCGCTTTGGTTACGCTGAATGCCAGCCTGTAGCGCATGTTCTCGAAGGTGACCCTCACCGTCTCGTCGGCTATCCCGTGGTGGAAGGCCGCGCCGTGGGGCGCGGCGTAGTCCGAAATCCACGTTGTCGACACCGTCCAGCCCGGCTGGGCGGCGAATGCGCCGGACTGTTCCTGGGTGACCTCCTCGGCCCGGCGCATGGCGCGTATGTTGTCCGCCATCTCCTGCGGCGTCAGGTCCTCGTTGCCGCTCACTCCATCTCTCCCTTCGATTAAGGGTGTTCAAAAGGCCCAGGTCTTTCCCGCTTGGTCGCACCGGCGGGAAAGCAGCGGTCACTCTCCCGCTCCAGCCCCGCACCGGTGTGATTCCGCCCAGCCACGCATCTGTGCCATCTTCCGGGTTTCGGACGGGAACGCCCGTCATTCCGCCTCCAGCTCTCCCCGTTCGATGAGATGCCAGTTGACCTCGCCGGAAGCAATATCCGCCTCTGCCGACGGGTCCCGCACGACGCAGGCTATAACGGCCCGGCATGTGCACCCTGTAAGCTCCGTCATCAGTTCCACCCCCATCCGGACCAGGGCGATGTCCTCCGGGGAAGCCCGGAACGGCGTTTCCACCATCACATAGTGAGTGTCCTGTCCGTCCGTGGCCTCGATCACCAGGTTGGTCCGGAGGAGACGGCTGGACCTGCTCCTGGCGATATGGTGTCCTTCCCTGATGTCCTGATACATTCGCTCAAAGTCCGTGCGCGTGAGGGTCCGCACGTACTGCAGCCCAGGCCGGCGGCGATGGCCGGGGCATGTCCAGTGGCGGCCTTCCGCACGCGGAGCCGGCTGTCGGACCTCCTGTCACCCAGGCAGTCCTGGCGCGTGCCGTCCAGCAGGTCGAAGTCCGTATCGCGCTGGCCGCAGCAGTGGGGGCACGGGATGAAGACGTCCAGGTCCGGCCGGTCCAGCCACTGCAGTTCCTGGACCAGTTCGTTCACTGTCATATTTGTCTCCTCCAGTTGGCGCGGTCCGGGTCGGCCCTCTGCCAACCGGAAAGGCCGAATCCCTGCCTGGCGGCCTAGTCCCTGTCCCCCAACTCGGCCCTCAGCCCGTCCACGGACTTGCCGTGCTTCTCGTACAGGTCGTAGAGGGCGGCCTTCAACTCCTCCTGACCGTCTGCCTGGCCCATTGTGCCCATGACGTACCACATGGCGGTCGCCGCCACCCGCCACCGCTCGCAGAGCCGCTCGTGCATCCGGGGCGTGCCCTCGGGGTCGGGCCTGAATACCGTCCGGCGCAGTTCCGGGCTCTCGGGCAATTCGGAGTTGGCTACCCTCTCCTCGTACATGTCCAGGAAGTCCTGCAGGCCCCCGTAGTCCTCTAGGTTGCAGCCGGTCCGGCGCCCCAGGCGCTGCGTGCATCCTCTGAGAAAGCCCAGGCTGTATCCCCGGTCAAAGGCCCGGACCAGAATCCGGCGCCACCACCGGGCCAGCCAGGCCAGGCCCGCCAACGCGCAGATGATGACGACAGCCAGAATGATGTCCCCATCCTCATGACGTTGCCACTTCATGGCGGCAGTGTACCGGCGAGCCCCGGAGGTGACGTCCGGGGCGTCTCCATGAGGTCTCCACCCCGGTTTCTTCACTCCCGGTGAGAGCCAGGGCGGGCGTCTGGCGTCCAGCAACTGCCGCCACGGGTCTCTACTGAGTTGACACAGGCGAGGGGCCGGCCGGTTGCTTCCGGCCCCGCCGGCTCAGAAGTCCGTGGTCACCCCTTCCTCGAAACCGTTCTCCTCCGCCCGGTCGGGGCAGTCCGCCGCCGTGATGGGGCAGAACCGGCACTCGCCGGGGCTGGGCACCCGCCGGGCTGGCGCGTCCGAGGCCAGCTGGCCAATCAACTGCGAGAGGCGTTCGACAAACCTGTCATCTACCGCCGCGGCCGGTATGTCCACGACGTGGTCGGCGTAGGCCACCTGGCCGTCGAAGACCACATCACGGTGCCGCGCGATGGCCCTGGGCACCGCGTACATGTAGAGCATGACCTGGACCACGTGGGCCACGCCGGGCTTCCCGGTCTTTACGTCGATGATCGTGCCCGCGTCGCCCTTCCTGGCGATCAGGTCCGGCTGGCCTCCCAGGGTGCCGGATTCGCCCCTGAGTCTCAGGCTGTTCTGCCTCTCGGTGAAGACCTGATAGCCCAGCGCCTCCCAGCGTTCACGGGAGTCGTTGACCATCGCCGTGTGGGCCATCTGCCACCCGGCCCGGTCGAAGCCCCCGGGGACCTGCTCCCAGCTGCCGCTCTCGTGGCGGGCCCTGAACCAGCTCGCCCACTCGCAGGAGTTCTCCCCGGCCAGCAGTTTGGTGAGCCAGGTGACCCATAAGTAGGGGCCGTCCCTGCGCAACCTTGCCATACCGTACCTCCCGAGGGCAGAGCGCCTTGCGGCGCTCTGCCGGCCACCAGGGAAGTCTCCTCCCCGGTGGCGTGGTCTGATTATGTCAAGAAGCCAACGCCTTGATAAAGACGCAATTGTCACCAGTGCGGTGGCGGTCCCAAGATGTGGGACCGCCACCCATCGGGAGTCCTGCACAGCGTCACGAACCCAGGCGCCACTGGGGATCAATCCACGCCGAGGTCCAGTCGAGGGGCTCGCTCAGGGCGGCGATCTGCGCCCACTCCCGGATATGCGCGTCGGCCGCGACCGGGTCGCGCATGATGTACCCGGCTTCACAAGACCGCATGGCCATCCTGCTCAGGTTGCAAGACCCTGTCCAGAGCACCTGCCCGTTCCATTCCACGGCCTCGTACGGGTTGGCTTGTCCGGAGCCGGTGACGGGTCGGAGGGAGAGCTCGGCAAAAGCGAGAAATTTGTGGTGCATCAGAGGCCGCCGCCGGGTAGTGTCCCCGCTGCGGTCGTTGCGCAGACCGAAGCAACGGACACCGGCGATACCCGGGTCGCCGGTTTCGGACATATCGCACAGGGGATGGGGCATGTGCTGGCGCTGGAAGTAGCCGCCTGCCTGGCCGATCTGGTCCGAGTCCTCTATGGCCCGGTACTTGCGGTGGAGGCGGGCCGTCCAGCGCTCGCGGTCTGACTCGTCCTCTCCAAGGTCGGGCCGGAGGAAATCTTCCTTTTGCGCGATGACGGCGCATGGCAGTTTCGCCATTGCGTCGAGGATCTGGAGGTCGGTGAGCCAGGCTGCGGCCGCGAAACAGACCCACCCCCTCCGGATAGCTTCCTGGAAAAGCTGGAGCAGCCTGCGGCGATGGTTGCGGAAAATGGTTTCGGTAGTGCCGCTTATGCAGCCGTTGTCGTGCTGCTCGGGGTACTCCCTGCCCCGCAGGTTGTTGAGATCAACGGAGTCCATGGTCCACCTCCAGGTAAAAATATGATTGGGTTCCCATGCGCCTTACCTGAAGGGACCATCGCTCCACCCGGTGGTGGAGCGCCCCCGCCCCTTGAGGGGCGGGGGCTTCTGTGCAAACAAAAGACCCGCCCCTGTCGGGAACGGGTCTGCAAGTGTACAATGACACTGCGGTACCTGCCCCTAGCAGGTGGCGCCATGGCCTGGGGTGTTCTTAGCACCGCCGGGCCACTTTATGTGAGTCACTATAAATCATAATCGTCCGCGCTGCCTCGTGTCAATATGCCCTGTCCAATAGAGAAAATTGCGAAACTCTTCAGTTGCCGAAGAGACAGAAGAAAAATAGCGTGAACAGGATTCATCGGCCAATGAGGGTAAGGGGAATTCGTCTGACATTTTGACGGTATTCGTCCTCCATCAACGGTAGCAAGCCCAGCCGGGGAGTTTCGCAATTTTCTCGTCCAATATTCCATCGCAAGAAATCGGGATTGGTCCATAGCTGATTTCTGCATGGTCCTTCCAAAAGCCATGAATATCCACGTCAGTAAGGTTGGGTGACGCGGTGAGCCTCGCCGGAACGGCAACGTTGCTGTTCCGGCGGCTTCGTTCCCAGGGTTGGACGATCTTCAACCTGGCGGCCATTGCATCTTCTGCGGCGGACATACCCGGCCACCTGAAACGGAGGGTTGCCCCGGGGGCGATGTAGCCTCACCGGTTGCCTCATGGCCGCCGGGGTTCCCGGCAGCCGGCCCAGACGGAGCGCGGAGCAGGCCGATTGCTTCTCGTGCAATACGGGTCGTCCAGCGGACAGTGTGCAGACCGAACGCCCGGCCGGTGTTGGCCCGATTGCGCCGGCCGTGGTCGCCGCCAACCCGGTGGCCACGTGACGTTCCCGTGCAGGCTGGATACGACTGACCCTGGCGACAGGGTGACGCCCCGGGTCTGCCTGACCCGGCCTAAATCCCGCAAATTTGCGGGATTTTCCGGGAGTCCGAATACCTTCTCCCAGGTGCGGCACGGTGCGCCCAGGATGCCGCCGGCTCCGGCACCTCTCTTCGGGTAGTGTACGCGGCGCGGCGCCCAGGGAGCGATGGTCCCGCCGAAACCCCGGAAGAGCGTGTTGTCGTGAAGGGGCGGTCGGGGACCGCTTCTCATTTCGGGTCCATCATGCGGGCTGAGAATACTATGGCCTCCTTGTCCCGGCTGCCCGGAGACGTGACCTTTCGACTGGGGACAGACCCATCAGACGCTCGCGGGCGCCGTTGCCAGGACTGCCGGCGCTCTCGGGAAGCACCTGGCCCCTCAGCCCCGGCGAGGCATCTCCACGCGGGGTGAAGGGACGGCATGTCCTTCTACGATCGCATCATTGGCCAGATGCTCCCCGCGCTCGTCCTCGGCACGGGCCAGCCGGACCCGGATACGGTCAATCGAGGACTGCGTCTCGCTGGCGCCGAAGAAGATGCAGCCGAGCCTTCTGGCGGCCAGCGCTGTCCCGGCACGGTCCCGCATGACCGGGTCGCACACCGTCTGCCCGGGCCTGCAAAACCGTTCCAGAACCATGCCGATGGCGATCTCGTTCCGGTGGGGGCCCGGCGGAAGCTCGTTCGCCCGAGGCACCTCGATGAGGTCATCCATGCCCGCGACACGAAAGCCTTCCTTCCCGTATACGAGCAGGGGCCGCCTGTGGAGAGCGATGCGGTGCGGGCGTCCAGATGATTCAGGCGGTCCCTGCAGCATGAGGTCGAACTCCGCCAGCCACTCCAGGTCCGGGTGCGCCAACTGCTCCAGCATTCGCGGCAAAATCAGCCCGCTGCCGACCACCACCATCACCCCGGTGTCTGCAAGGGCATGGGCGGCGAAGGCCGCCAGGCCGGACAGCAGGGGCAGGGCCTCCTCCGTATGTGGCGGGTGGGCGATGACGGCGTCCACGCTGCCGGCTGTCACCAGACCGTGCAGGTCCGCCACCGTGGCGGTGTGCAGCGTGGTGGTCTCGTCCGGCGGCCGGGCCAGTATGTCCGCCAGGGCCGCCGCCTCCTCGGCCAGGGCGATCTCCCGCTCGACCCGCTCGACCGCGCGTTTTATGGTCTTGGCCTCTCCCCTGAACACCAGGTCCACGGCTTCGTTCTGTACCTCCGGAGGCCGGTCCACGTGCCTGGCCGCCGCGCTGTACCTGATCCGCCACTGCGTCACCGCCTCCCGCAGCGCGGGCACGGCCGGGCCGTCCTCCGACAGCACTCGGCTGACGTCGGAGACGAGCCTCGTGGAGACTCCAATCAATTTCGCGGCCTCTTCCTGGGTAATATTCCGCAAATTTGCTGAGTTTTCTTCGGGCGTCCGCGGACGCCCGGGCGCAGAGTATTGGGACATGAGGTAGGCGGTCTGAGCTTTTTCGTTTTGGTCCATGTTGCGGAACGGGACGTTCTCGTCACCAAGGTACTCAAACGGGTCTTCGGCATCGTCCAGGACCTCATACCTGGGCTCTACGCCGGCTTCGATGCATGCCTTCAGCCGGTGCAGCCCGTCGATGACCTGGCCCCGCCAGACGACGATCGGACGTCTGAGCCCGTGCGCGCGAATGCTGGCCAGCAGGCGGGCGTATCGCGCCGGGCTCAGTGGGGGGAAGGCCAGCGCCAGGAAACTGATGGGATATGGGCATCCGGCTATCAGGTAGTCCATGAGTGGTCAACCTCCAGTAACTGGTTACTGGAAATTGTGCACGATCCGAAGCGCCCCGCGTTTTAACATTTCGATCGAATGAGGTCGGCGACGCCCAGGGACGGGCCTGGTTTCCGACAACCGGGTCGGTGGTCGATCCACGGGTGCCGGCCGGAAGGCAGAACGCCTGAGGTTCCCAGTGTGGAATGGACCTGCCTGTTCCGGTGGATGTCCGGAGATTCGCACTTGGGTTTGTGCCGGTCTCGCACCGCACCCATAGCCCCGTCGACCCATGCGGGAGTCTCCGGACCTTGGGCGGGAGGACCAGACTGCTGGGTCCATGTCGATGTGACCCCGATGGAGAGACCCATGCTGGGAGCGTTGGCTTACCGACATTGTTCACCAGCCCCATGCGGATGTGCGTGGTTGCGATCATGTGACCGGTCTGCGGGGCATGGGCTGCCGATGGGGTCAATCAGGGGGGTGGACGGGTTGGGTATGGGTGGACTTCCCGGCAATATTTGGGGGGTTGATACGGGCCGCTCCGTGTACACCTTGCGACAGGCGTCCCGGTGTCCCTGGCGTATGAGGCAGAGGAGGCCGGTGCAGGTGGTGTTTGTGGCCTGATGGAACACCATGCGGGCCGACGTTCTGACGCTGGTGGCCAGGAAGCTGCAAGGCTCCCCGGCGGTGGAGGGAATGCTGCCCAAGGACGGCCTAGCCGTCATCAGGGACGATGGCGACGACCTGATGCTGGCCCTCGCAAGGCCGATGGTCAACGGTGAGGAAACCGAGGACGGTCAATCGGTGGAGACGGCCCCGGGCGGGATGGAAGCCAGCACACCGCGGGCGTCAGGGTTGCCGGGCAGACTCGATCACGATGATGCTGGGGTGTCCGGTGTCCACCGCAGCAGGATATGTGGGGGTCTGCGCCCAGGGTCGGGTTGCCAGGCGAACTCCGAAGGGTAGGAGCCGGAATCTGACGATAGTGGTCCGGCGGAGGGCTGCCTCGTCGCGGAAGGGATAGGGCTCGACGGGTCCTGTCTCCGCTGGTTGTTTGACCGGATACGGTTCATCCTGTTGCTTGTTCCCCGGCATGTATCTCCGCGATCAGTGCCCGCGCCTTCCAGCTCACTTCTAAAGGCCGCTGCATGTGGTCGTTCTGTTTCCTTCTCTCGTCGTTCATCCGGTCCGCATATTCCTGCATCCTCTCCATTGGCTCCGTGAGGACTTCCCTGATGTACGCCTCAGTAATAGCCTGGACCTCGTTCTCCATCTGCCTGGCTATGTCCGCACATTCCGCCCTTATGTTCTGGCGGTACTGGATGCACTGGTTGTCTGCCTTCCGCTGGTCGAGACCGGACTTGATCTGGGCGCCGGCGTCAAGGACTATTGCCGCCACCGGCGTGATGAGGAAGAGGATGAGGCCGGCTTGATTTGCGGCGCCGTATGCCGCATCCTCGTCAACGTTCCCGCCGAAAGCGGCGACTCCGGGTACGCCGGTGACCTTCATGCCGTTCCAGTGGTACTCCCGGACGGACGTCCTGAGTGGTCCGCTGCGCGCCCTTCCCAATGGACTTGCCCTCACCGTTGGTAAGGACCTCGATCAAGGTGGACTTCCCGGACATGGTCCGGCCAAACAGTGTGATGTTGAAGGTCCCCATCCGTTGCCGGTTGCTTTCCGTCTCCCGGAGGGCCGTCTGGTGGGCTGCGGCCATGTTATCCACGGCTTCGTCCGGTTGCTCATAGACCGGGTTGTCATCCTGTCTCCCCCTTCTGTCTGCGTCCGCCCTCGACAGCGACTCCGCCCTCTGTCTTGCGTCCTGGATGATGATGTTCAACTCGCGCAGTTGTTTCGACGCTGCTCGTGGGCGATGGCAGCCGAGTCGGACGGTTTGGCTAGCTCCCTTTCCAGTTCGGAGCGGCTGTTGCGTGCCCGCTTTTGCTCCTCGATGGCCGCGGCCTGGTTGAGGAGCGCCTGACTTTCAGCCAGAAGTTGGAGTAATTCTTCCTTCGTCATGTCAGCGTAATCACCAGCGCTGCTACTGCGGCAACCGTTGCGGTCAGGGCTGCTCCTGCCAAAAGGATGGCGGTTCGTCGCCATTTGGCCGCGTTCCCGGCGAGGGCGGCGCCGGTTTCGGCCTTTTGCGCGTCGATGGTTTTCGCGGCCTCAGTGAACCTGGCATCGTTGACCCTGGCGGTTTCTTCCAGCGCCGTTGCCAGCATCTCCTCCACCCTTGTAGTGGTGCCGGAGCAGACCTGCCGGAAACGCTCGTTCAACTCCTCCCTTTCTCTCTGGAGGGTGTCGGACGCCGCCGTCAGGGCTTCCCTGTGGGAATTCTCCATTTGCCGTCTGTGGGTCTGTGCCTCGTCCATTGCCTTTCGTGCCTCGGCCCTGACCTGTTCCGCCTCCCGGTTGTAGATTGCCGCCCTCTCCCGGTCTGCCTTCCTGATGGTTTCGATGTGTTGTTCGAGGGTTGACCGGTGCTGGTTGGCCAGGTCGTCGAGAGTCTCGTTGAACCTCTTCGCAATGTTGACGAGGTTCCGGTGAAGCTCCTGGTTGTGGCTGGACTTCACGGCTTCCGTGGCATGCTCCACGGCCAGCCGGTGGGCCCGTTCCAGGTCTTCCCTGATCTTCACGATGACGATGTCAGCCTTTTCCTGGGCGGCCTTTTCCATGTCGTCGTGTTGTTTGATGTGCAGCGCGGTAGTCTTCGAAGCCTGGGCTACCTGCTGGGCGATTGAGGCCAGGACTTCTCCTGGATTTTCTTGGTCTGCGGACATGGATCACCTCGTCAGCCGGGTGCACGGCTCTTGAGTCTCTGGATACCTCATCTCAATGCTGATCGGGTTAACACTAGAATCCATGGCTACATTTTCCGGGGCCCCGGGCCACTTGGTTCCCGGGTTCAATTGGCCTTGAGGCCTGGTGAGACGGCGAATGGCAGGAACAGGGATTATCCTGGGTCAGGCGGTGTGGGGTGTCTCGCAGGCGTTGACACTCTGGGCTGCCAGGGTCCCTCGACTGCGCGCTGATTCCCCACCTAGCCGCCATTCTTCACCCTTCAGCTTGGTACGTCAACCTGAACATCTCCCGGTTGCAGGACGATTGCAAAGTCAGGGAAGTGAGAGTTGGGAGTGTGATGATATGGAGGCGGCGGAATCTCTGTTCGAGTGCTTGGAGCAGGCGCCGGACCCCAGGAGGGCCAGCTGACAGGGGTATGTAAGAACGAGATTATAGCTACGAACCGGCCCGCCACCTCTGGATTCTGGCCTACGCCGGAATGATGGAATGGGCCTGATAGTGGGTATTTGGGGGCGATTTTATATCTGAGTAAGTCTGCCCTGCTATGCGAACTCACGTTTAACTCCAGAGTTCCCAAATGAAATACATACCCTTGTCAGGGAGGGGCAGGGGAGTCCGCCATCCCTTTCAAGCTATCCCCCGTTTTCACGAGGGCAGGCTCTGCGCTTGACCCTGCTGGGCTTGGTCTGCGGCCAGACCACCATGGCCCACATAGCCCACTTCGCCAGGTTGCACTGGCTGGCTCTGAAGGAGCCTCTGGGGTTTCTCCGGGACCACCCGCCTCACGCCACCACCATCTCGCGCACCCTGGCCGGGGGTCTCGCATGAACAATTGCAGGGCGCCCTGACTGGCTGGGTGGCCCGCGTGGTGGCGGACCAGGATCTGAATGCCTCGGTGGACGGCAAGTGGGCCAAGCAGTCCAGGGACGCCAACGAGAATCCCCTGGTGATGGTGAACGTGCTGGCCCATGACCTGAAGTTGTGTCTGGCCCAGTGGCCGGCGTCGGAAAAGCGTTACGAACCCAAGGTGTTGCAGGAGCAACTGGGGCAATTGTTCCAGCGCTATCCCGGGCTGCGGCTGCTGACCATGGACGCCCTCTATGCGGAGCGGGGCCTGTGCCAGGCCATAGTCAGCCAGGGGCGGGACTACCTGGTGCGAATCAAGGGGAACCAGCCTGAGGCGCTGGCCGCATTGGCCGACGGGTTTGCCGCAGAGGAGTTGGGGGAGCCGCAGGCAGAGACCCTGGAAAAAAGCGGGGGCGATTGAGAGACGGCGGATTTGGACCGATGCCCTGCTGGGCGGCTACATCCGGGATGAGTTGGGATTTCCCGGGGCGCGGCAGAGTGCGATGGTGGAGAAGGAGAGCGTGGATATAGCCACCGGGGAGGTGAGCCGGGAGCGCTGGTATCTGCTGACCAGCCTGAGTTCCCGGCAATGCGGCCCAAAGGAACTGCTTCAATTGTTCCGCAACCACTGGAGCGCCCCGAACAGCCTGCATCATGTGAAGGACCGCAGTTGGGATGAGGACGTGCACCCGCTGCGCCGTCCGGGGCTGAGTGAGGTCTTCGCCGTCTTGGTCAACACTGGGCTGAACGCGCTGCGCCTGGAAGGATGGTTTCCACCCCGTATGTCCATGCCCCTGCGAGCCAAGACTTGCGCCTTCCGCCCAACGCAGACCATCAACCGCCTCTACGCACGCGCTTCCTGACTTTGCAATCGTCCTGCCAAGACCTTGCGATGGAGCGTTATGGATTCGAGCATATGGTAAGATAAACGGTTGATTATTCGCATAGCGCAACGATAGGAAGGGAGATTAGCATGGCTAAGCTGATTTCGGTGTTCAATAACAAGGGTGGGGTAGGAAAGTCAACTATTTGCTGGAACCTCGCAGATACCTTGGGGGAGAGAGGGAAGAAGGTACTACTAATCGACTTTGACCCCCAATGCAATTTGTCAATAGCCATGCTCGGTGAGGAAGAGTTTATTCGCGCTCTGCCAACACAAAATGTCCCCTACGGCACTACTATCAGGTCTTTTGTGCAACGCTTCCTACAAAATACAGGTGGAGAAGAAATTTTCCTGCACAAGGGGCGAGCAAATGAGGAAACCCAGTCTCCAAAGACACATGAAAACGTTAGCCTGATAGCCGGGGATTTTTGGTTAAACGTTTACGCCGACTCCCTCAACGTTGGTGCTGACCTGTTATCCGGTACGGGGTTAAGCCGCTATGTTGCGCTCAAAAAGATAGTAGATATCGCCGAAGAAAAGCACAATGCCCCATTCGATTTCGTGCTGATCGATTTACCCCCTTCGTTCGGAGCGCTTGTCCGCGCTGCATACTATTCATCAGACTACTATATAGTCCCATGCACGTCCGATAACTTCAGTGTGTATTGTGTCGGCCTAATTGGAGATATGGTTCCCTCATTCATAAGCGATTGGCGAATCGGTCTGGATAGGTTCAAGCAGTCAAACCCACACTATGACGAGTTTGATAAACTTGGCAATCCTGTATTTGCGGGATGGATTTTTAATGGATTCGATACTGCCCGCCATAGAAGGTCGCGGGAAGCCATAGATAGAAATGCCCCATTAGGGGAGCGGGAGATGGTTCGAGCAGACCTTACCATGCACAGTAGAATCGTTTCTGCTATTAAAGAGGACCTTGTGCATAAATTGCAGCAGAAAATTGAGTCGTTTGACCCAGTTGCTACAGGTCTCCCACAAAATTACCAAGTTGGAGACATTGAAGATGCCAATGTTTTAGTACAAAACAGCTTATGGCAAAATGTCCCGTTGGGTAGGCTGGGTGATTACCGGCAGGTAGACGCCTTGCAAGACCGTTCACAATGGGCTCCCAATCAGAGAGAACAAATAATACTGATTGGACAGAAATTCAATGAACTCGCTGAAAAAATAGAACGCATATGTGTGTAGTTACGGGCAATCAACAACACTTCACTTTCATCAACGCAGCAAGCTCCAGTGTGCCAGGCCGGGCCGGCCGTGGCCTGGGGCAAAACTCCCCGAACCACGGACCGTGGTGGACTTCATCATCCGGGGGGCGGACCACCTGCTGCAGAAGCACTTCGGCAAGACGCTGGCCGACGACAACGTGCAGATTCTCGACCCGGCCACCGGGACGGGCACCTTCGTCACCACCCTGATCAACCACCTGCCCGCCGACCGGCTGGAGCGCAAGTACCTCAACGAAATCCACGCCAACGAAGTGGCCATCCTGCCCTACTACATCGCCAACCTGAACATCGAGTACACCTACCAGCAGCGGACGGGCCGCTACCTGGAGTTCCCCAACCTGTGCTTCGTGGACACGCTGGACAACCTGGACTGGCAGCAGCAGGGAGCGACCGGCGGTGCCGTAACTCGCCAGGGCTCCTTCAACCTGGGCGGCCTGTCCGAGGAGAACTGGATCCGCATCCAGGAGCAGAACGAAAAGCCGATCAGCGTCATCATCGGCAACCCGCCCTACAACGCCAACCAGCAGAACGAAAACGACAACAACAAGAACCGGGAGTACCCCGAGATTGACCGGCGCATCCGCGAGACCTACATCGCCAGCAGCACTGCCCAGAAAACCAAGCAGTACGACATGTACAAGAGGTTCATCCGATGGGCCATTTCGACTGCTCGAAAACCCGTGAATCACCGTTCAGGGAGCGAAACTTGTTTGGCTTGATGTTGAATAAGGGGCCTGGAAAAACAAGGTCTGGGGGAAAATGCACCACCGTTGCCCCTTACTATCGCATTGTTTGATGCTCTTTATGGCCTACACGTTAAAGCGCGATTGCCCTGCTTCTTGCATCGGCCTGGAAGACCAGGCTAAAGGTAAGATGATATAGTGTAAGAGCCACCCCCGTCCGCTCCGGCGGAATTGACGGTTGCAGATCAGGAAAAGCAACTATGATTACTAAGCTTTGGGCCAAGAACTTCCGCAGTATAGGGAGCGCGGAGTTGGAGTTGGACCCATTGACAGTATTGGTGGGCCCAAACGCTTCGGGTAAGAGCAACTTGCTGGACATAGCAGGGTTCTTAGGCGATGTTGCACGCTATGGCTTGGAAACAGCTGTAACGCGACGCGGCGGAATAGGCTCCATAGGTCGTCGGTATCCCACCGATACGGTTGCCACCTTAGAAATTGGTCTTCGGCAAGAAGTTCCCAATACACATCCTACGCGAACTGTAGAATATGGCTTCGAGTTGACAGGTCGAGGGGAGAGTGACTATCGGCTAAAACGAGAGTTTGCCAAGCTAGTATCTTCAAATCCACGCCGTAAACTTGCTGAAGTTGAGATCACCGACGGTCGTTTGACCCTACCAAAGTTCGATGATCTTGATCAAGAAGCCACGGTCGCGGATGCAGGTAGATCCCAACCTAGGCTTTCTGTGATCCGCAATCTGCTCATGGAGGAATTTGGCGATTACGACCTCCAATTGATTCCCGCGAGGCCTTCCCGGGTCAGTTCGCTCGTGGCTGTTATGGTGAGCGTGGTGGGCAACAGCGACCAAGACTCTCATTTCCGGTTACACACCGCACTGGAACAATTGAAGGAGAAGCTATCTGAAATTCGTCTGTACCACATCTTCCCCAACTCCTTACGTGAGCCTCAGAAGGTGGCAGAAAGCCATCCCTTAGACGTGAGGGGAGAAAACTTAGCGTCAACACTGAAAGATATGGACCAGAAGGGTAACAGGTTTCTCTCAGAGTTGAAGAACGCCCTTAACTACGCAGTTCCGGACATTTGCGACATCCGTGTCAGCAGCGCTGGAAGCTACAACGTCATCGAACTCAAGCACGCTGGGGATAGCTCGACTGATAGAGAGACCTGGTTCGACCTCTCCTATGAGTCCGATGGCACGGTTCGCCTATTGGCCATGCTCACCGCTCTTTTCCAGGAACCTGCTCTGTCCCTGATTGGGCTCGAGGAACCCGAGTTAGCCATTCATCCGGGAGCAATGGCAGTTCTCGCGGATACTATGCAAGAGGCTGCATCGCGGGGGCAGATCTTGGTCACCACCCACAGCCCCGACCTGATCAACCGAATTCCCGTTGAGAACATCCGGGCCGTCAGTGCAGAAAGTGGATCCACTAAGGTGGACAGAGTATCCGACGACCAGATGAATTCAATCATGGACGGGCTTTTCCTCCCGGGAGAATTGCATAGCATGGAAGGGCTTGAGCCAGCAGGTGAGCGAGAGTAGCCAGCGTGCCGACAATTGTGCCGGTGGTTGAAGGCCCAGGGGATGCTAATGCATTGCCCGAGTTGATGGGTCGGATTCTCCTACAAATGTGTAGCAGGCCTGACATCATGGTGGGTTGGGGAAAGAGCAAAGTCGTGATGGCTAAGAACAGGTCAAAATTGGAAAAAGAAATAGAGAGATTCCTGCGACACGCTCAAAATAAAACGGACTGCGGGGGGATACTGGTCCTAGTCGATGCCGATAACGATTGCCCAGTAACTCTATTTCGAGAAATGTCTCAACGGTGTAAACAAAGCGGAGTGACCGTTCCGGTGCAGGTGGTGTATGCGTGTAGAGAGTACGAGTCTTGGTTTTTGGCCAGCTTGGCCACTATCAGAGGTCGGAACGGAATACCAGAATCTGCATCCCTGACGGGGTTGGCTGAGGCGGTCACTGACCCTAAGAAATGGCTATCGGATCAAATGCCCGACGGCAAGGCCTACAAGGAAACCGCCCACCAGGCATCTTTCACCAATTCAGTCGATTTGGACATGGCCTACCAGAACTCGCGTTCCTTTCGCCGCCTGTGCCACGCATTACAACAATTAGTGGAGGACATGGACCAAGCTGTTCCCGCCAGCCCTTCCGGATGATGGTCCGCTGAAAGGAGTGGCCCCAGTCCACGAACGGGTCGAACCCGCCGAAGCCCCCCATCAGCTTGTCGGTCTCCTCCCGCATCGCCCCGGTGTACCGGTTGAGCATCTCCTCACCCTTACACCTGGCAGTCCCTTCACCTTCCCCACAACTAGAAGACCCTCCCCTGGATCGGTAGCGTTGCAATTTAGAGCCTGCCGCTGGCTCAGTCGGGAGTGGTTTCATCCCCGGACTGCTTACCGGAACCCCACTGTCAAGGGCGTCGGGAGGTTGCCGGGATGTTGGGCCATCAGGGCGGAGCAAAAGTGTACCATCAGGGTTGTTGACGTTCAGCGAAAACGTCCTCGCTAACTGGCCAGCATAAATGTCCGTGACAGTTGTTGAGGGGGAACGTGACAAGACAGGTGTGTAGGACACAGGGCAGGAGGAGGACGGTCCCGGTGCGACCTACCCATCATCCGTATCGTCTGGAGCTTGAGACGCGGCGTTCTCCCTGCTGCGCTGGAGGCGGTAGCTGTCGCCGTTCATCTCCAGGATGTGGACGTGGTGGGTGAGACGGTCCAGCAGCGCTCCGGTCAGGCGTTCCGACCCGAAGACCGTAGTCCACTCGTCGAAGGGCAGGTTGGTGGTGACCAGGATGGATCCCCGCTCGCAGCGCTGACTGAAGACCTCGAAGAGGAGTTCCGCGCCGGTGCGGGAGAGTGGGACGAATCCCAGTTCGTCGACTAACAGCAGGCTGAGGCGGGAAAGTTGTCTCTGGAGGTTCAGCAGGCGTCTCTCGCCCCGGGCCTACATCAGCTCGTGGACCAGGGCGGCGGCGGTGAACCCCACCGGCATTCCCCACTGGCAGGCGACCAGGCCCAGCCCCAGGGCCACGTGAGTCTTGCCGGCGCCGCTGTTTAAGGCGGCGATGACGTTCTTACAGCGTTCGACGAATTCACACCGGGCGACCTCCATCACCAGTGCCCTATTCACCGAGGGGATGGCAGTGAAGTCGAAGGTGTCCAGGCTCTTCACGTCCGGGAAACGGGCGGCCCGGATCCGCCTTTCCACCATGCGCTGGCGGCGGTCGATGAGCTCCAGTTCGGCCAGGCGCAGCAGGTACTCCGGGTGGTCCACTCCCTCGTCGGCGCACCGGGCAGCCAGCTTCCCGTACTCTCTCAGGAAGCTGGGCAGCTTCAGCTCCTTAACCCGAATCCACCGGTGGACACCGATAGACGGCGTGAGGACAGCGGAAGGGGGGTGAGGAGTTACAGGCGCGATGATACGGGCTCGAATTCGGGTAGACGGGAAGTTGGAGGGCGGTCTGCAGGCGCTTTTGGGAGCACCGGTGGCGGCCTACAGAGGCTGTGGTGAGCGAGATGGCGGGATAGGACACGGCAAGAGGCGCTCGCGGGGACTGCGATGGCGCGAGTTGGCGGGGACGTTCAGTTGGCAGGGACGTTGGGTCAGTGGCGGACGGGCGCCGTCAGGCTGGGAGTGGAATCGCTCGCAGCCGGGCCAAGGCGCGAGTGACCTTCTCCTCCCACGGCCAGCGGGCCAGGTGCGTTCAGTTCCGAGTTGAATGCCTGACAGCCCTTCCCGGACTTCGGCGGCGAGCAGGCCGTCGACAATCAACTCGGAAGGTCTGCTTAACAATCCCAGGGCGATGGGATCCTGGCAGCCGGGCAGTTGGCGGGTGCCAACCGGGAACTCCAGCCCGGCGTGAACCGTTGCCCATGACTGGGGACCGGCCTTGTATGCCGGCCCCACAATCAGGCGTCCCGTCCGTAAAGAGGAAGTGAAACGGCGCTGCCGGATCCTCCTGCAATCAAGGGCCGAGAGCGGGCTGGACACCCAGAGCCGCATCCTCACCGACCACGGGCTCAGGGACTACCGCATCTTCACCGACGTGGCCTCGGGCCGGAACATGCGCCGCCCTGAATGGCAGCAGCTCCGGGAAAAGCTCCAGCCTGGCGACGTCGTCGTGGTCCCGCGGCTGGACCGGCTGGCGCGTAACCTCTCAGGGGGATCAGGACCATCGAGGAGCTGCACGCCCAGGGCATTTACATCCGCTCCCTCGCCGAGGGCCTGGACACCGGAGACGACAGCCCGAATTCCCGCCTCATGCTCCACATGCTGCTCTCCCTGGCCGAGTGGGAAAGGGAGAGCATCCGGGACCGGATCAAGGCCGGCGTGGACCGCGCCGCGGCCGAGGGCAGGACCGGAGGCAGGCCCCCGGCGCTGGACTCCGAGAAGATCCAGGCCGTCCTGGACTTGCTCGCCAACAACAACAGCAACGTCAGCGCGGCACACCGGACCTTCAAGGTGAGCAGGGCGGTAATCAGGGCGGTCAGGGACGGGACCTACACAGGACAACACGACTCGACCTGACGCCGCGGGCAGGCCTCTACTCGCCCCGATGCCATATAATGACCCCACACTTCATCCCGCTCACCCCGTTCGAGGGACGCCATGACCAGCAGGCCGATCAAGAAGAGGCCGGCCACCAGGTCGGCCGAAAAGTTCCCAGACTTCCCCCCAGGGACGACATGCAGAACTCCCTCCACCTGGACCAACCGGCCCACCAGGCAGCCCTGTCCCACCATTTTGGCGCGTCCGACACGACCATCATCCTGAGCGAGGTGCCCATAGGGAGGACCGTGAGCCAGCGCCAGGACCTGCGCGTCCCCGACCTGCTGGTCGCCTTCGGCGTGGACCACGCCGGCGTCATCGACCGGCACGGCTATTCCATCGAGGAACAGGGCAAACCGCCGGACTTCGTGCTGGGAGTGGCGTCCGTGACCACGGGGCGGAACGACTATACGCAGAAGCGGGACGACTACTTGCTCTCAGGGACTCCATGAGGGCGTCGGCGCGGGGTGCAACCAAGTCAAATGAGGTAGGTAATTCTCCCCCTTGATAGCCATCTTCGGGAATCACGGGTTGTTGCATGGCGGAAACCGTCCTCGTGGGCTGTATAGCTCGATCGTCCTGGGGAGCAAAAGAATGAGTGAGGCCTTACCCCCTGGATGTCTCGATGGGCAATCGAACTCCGTAGCTGCCATCTAGGATTGCCTGGCTTCCTCCAAAGCGGGCTCTCGCTTCACGATCCCCTCTACCGAACCACCGGCATCCTCCACCGCGTCGCCGACAATCCGGATTACCTGGTCCAAAAACTCCTGTGTTGCTGTGTCCATCACCGATGAGATAGACGGTGCCGCTGCTTCATAAATCCGGCCCATCTCCTTGGCCCTGTCGAAGCTCGACCCTGGCCCACTGAACTCAAATGCGGTTCTCCAACCGCGTCGATGGTCGGTCAAGAGCCGCCGCTCCGCCAGTTTGTGGATATCGGCATAAACCGTCTGACGTATTCGATTGATGCCCGCCTGTCCTTCGTACTCATCCGCAGGATGTCTGGTCCAGCCAGCCGGATGGTCCAACCATAGGGAGATGCTGTTTTGCAATTCGCGAACCAGGTCAGCCACCGGCCGCAGTCCGTTGTACTCCTTATCCCACAAATTGGCTATGCGCCGGCACAAAGCCTTGACCCGGCCCCAGTTTTCCTTGCGAATGCCTTCGTAGTAGCTGAGACCCAGCCGACCCTCCCAAGGGTTTTTGAACCCATCCGTGGCGTCCCGCAGAGCCAACTCCAGACGGGCGATGTTGTAGACCGGCCCGGCATCAATCGATTCATCACGTTTGGCCGATTTCTGCATTAGTTCCAACAACCGCCCCATATCTTTGATGAAACCACGCCGTATCGCCCCGGTGGGCTGATTCAAGCCGCCCAGGTAGAAGTCGTTGCCCCTCAGTTGCCGTTCCAGTATCTCCGTCACCGGTGCGCCCAGCGATTCCCGCAGACTGACGATGGCGTTTCCAATCGAGGCGCGAACGTAGTTCACCTTCTGGGAATGGCTGCCCAGATTGTCCCCGCGCACCTGGTCAAAGTGGGTAAAGACAACGCCGAGTTTGTCCCCGTGCCCGCTGCTGCCGACGGACTTCAGGAGTTCCAGGGAGGCCGCCTGCATCGGCGATTGGGCGTCGTCCACCAGCAGAATCATGTCGGTTTCAGGGAATCTTTCCGTCACCTTTGTGGATACGCTGGCGGCTTCCCTGGCCGAGTGGCCCAGTCCTTCACCGTCCAGCAGCACCAGACGCCGGTCATCATCTTGCAGTTCAACGTCATTGGGCTGAAATGAGCCTCTCACCCTGATCCCATTGACCAGCGGGGTCAACAGACGGCCAAACTGCCGACCGTGGTTACCAGTGAACCACCGGACCTGCTGCAAGAAAGTATCCCGGTCCTTTTCTTCGAAGTGCCAAAGTGTGGGCCACCCAGTAGCGGTCACCTCAACATCACCTGACTGGACCAGGTCGAACCGTTCTGAAATGCCATCCATGATGTCCAGAGAGATCAGCGAGAAATCCGGATTCTCGTATAACCCATCGGTGAAGTCTTCCAGCCAGACCTGCCGCTGGGTGGCATTGGCTTGGTCTCCAAAAGCGCCGTGCACTGCTGCATTTTGCTCCTGTACCGCCATCGTGATTTTCCTGATGCGAGCGACGTAATCACCCAGGCGTTCATTGTTGGCGGTCAGTTCAGAGGCGGCCACAATTTCATCATCGGATAAAGGGTCCGTTTCCGACGCCTCATCTCCGTACTCGTATTGCATCTCATACTGGTTGTCCATCTCCCGACTCGGCTGTTTCTGTTGCCAGGTGCCGAGGATGTAGGAGAGCCGAAAGCGCTGCTCCCGGTGTTCCAGAAGGGTACCGGCGATTCCCTCATCATCGTGCCCTCGAATGACATCGGCGCAGGCCTCTTCCAAGCATTCGTCGACAGCACAGCGAACTTCGTGCTCAGTCATGAACGTAACCACTGCTTCGTATGGCCCGACCGCCGTGATTATCTCGATGTCAGCTGTCGTCGTCTTCGCCGTGGACGTTGCGGGGAACCGGTCCCTGGTGTGGTCAGACCCGATGAATTGACGGAGCAATGTGGTCTTGCCGGCTCCGGTGGTCCCCACCAGCATCACCGTCGCGTAGTCTTTATCCGCATCCGCATCCGCAGAAGGCAGATGTATAATTCTTTCCCGCAAGTCTCTCGGCTGGGAACTACCTGATTCGATCCCGTCAAAGAATGCCGAGACTGCGATACTGTCAAACAACTGCTCCGCCTCAGTCCGACGGTCAATGCTCCACCAGGTCTCGTCATTCAGCAGCGTGTTGACCTGCTCCACCAGCCGGTCAGCCTCTGCATCATCCGTGGTACCGAGCCCTCGGCGCACCTTCAACCCGAACTTGCCGCGCGCGTCGCTGCGGCGGGGGTGGCTGAATGTTACGCTCCAGCCCGGCCGATTGGAACGGGTCTTGCTCGCTTTGTGGATTTGGGTGGTCATCAGCACTTTCCTACGTTGTTCTTTGTTGTACATTAGTGCGAGCTTACACCACCATGAACGGATATGTCAAGGGTTGTGAGTACAACAACGAACAACGGCGAGATGGAGGTGTCTATTGCTGAGCGGGCCCATTTGACACATGGGGCAGTGTCAAGCAACTGTCTTGAAAGTCAATAGGAATGGGTGAGGGACTTGGTGTCCGGGTGGTTCCAAGACGAGCCGTACTTGAGCATGGAGTTGAGGATTATCAGCAGCTTGCGCATACAGGCGGTCAGAGCCAGCTTTTTCGGCTTGCCGGCCGGCAACAGGCGCTGGTAGAAGTCCCTGATGACCGGGTTGAAGCGGCTGGCTACCAACGCTCCCATGTAGAGGGCTGTGCGGACCCTGGCCCGTCCACCCCAGACGGTGCGTTTGCCCCGCAGGGCGCCACTGTCCCGGTTGAAGGGAGCCACGCCCACCAGGGCAGCGATCTGCCGGCGGTTGAGAGTGCCCAGTTCGGGCAGGTATGCCAGAAGGGTAAGGGAGATCTGGTTTCCGATGCCAGGTACGCTGCGCAGCAGGTCGTCCTTCTCCCGCCATACAGGACTCTGGCGGAGGGTCTGGCGCAAGCCCTGGTCCAGGTCGTCCAGCTGCTGCTTGAGCCAGGCGATGTGGGCCTCGATGCTGGGCCGGACGGCCATGGCAGCACTGGAGAGGCGGTTCCTCTCCGCTACCAGCATGGTCATCACCTGGTGTCTGCGGGCCACCAGCGAGCTGAGGACTTGGGTCTCGGCGTCCCGGAGGGGACGCCGGGGAGGACGGACGGCCTCGGCGAAGTGAGCCAGGACCGCCGCATCCAGGGAATCGGTTTTGGCCAGCCGCCCAGTGGCCTTGGCAAAGTCCCGCACCTGGCGAGGGTTGACTACCACCACCGGCAGGGAGGCAGCTGCCAGGGCTGCCACCAAGGGCAGTTCCAGCCCACCCGTAGCCTCCAGCACCAGGGCTGCGGGATTGAGTTGCTGCATCTGGGCCACCAGCGCCGCGATCCCGGCCGGGTCGTTGGAGACCTCGCGCCTGTCTCCCCCAGGACGGATGGCCACATCCACCTGGGCCTTGGCCACATCGATCCCTACGTAGATACCGTGTTGCTCCATGAGAACCTCCCTGCGAACCGTCGGCCCGTCCTTGCGAGATACGGGCTTGGTTGGCCCAGGCAACTGTGCGGGCTCTGTTCTGATAAGGGTGCGGCGACCCAAGCTTGACAACGGTCTTCCATGACCCAGGGCGGGCCGGTCTGCCGCACCCCGCACACCTTCAAGAGAGAAAATTATCCACCTCCAAGCCAAGATACAAGGGCGGGGGGCAGCCACAGGAGATGCGAACGCCTCACAGCCGAGGCGGGCGATACTCCCGCAGGTCTGTAACGCGGGAATGGCTGCCATACGTCATCTGCGGCGCCACCAGCGAGGTGGTGACCATGTCAATTACGGGGTAGAAATGAGCCAAAATTGCAGGGAGGGACACCATCCGGGACCGGATCAGGGCCGGCGTGGACCGCGCCGCCGCCGAGGGCCGGACCGGGGGAAGGCCCCCGGCGCTGGACTCCGAGAAGCTGCAGGCCGTCCGGGACTTCCTGGACAACGGCGGGGCGGTCAGCGCGGCCGCCCGGGCGTTCCGGGTGAGCCGGCCCACCGTGAGGGCCGTGAAGGACGGGACGTACCCGGACCAGAAAGAAGTGAAATGAGCGCGCCAACAGGACCTCCCACAGCTTTTCATCCTCCCCCAGCTGAGATGGTTACTTAATTGACTGTGTTTGCTCAACAATGTAATCTTGATTCATGGCACCGTTCCAACGTTCACAAGTAGACCTGCTCGCCCGCCGCCTGGCCGAGTCGCCGCAGCGACTAATTGCGCTGTTCGGGCCACGCCAGACCGGCAAGACCACTATCGTTCACCAGGCACGCCAGATAATAGAACAGCGCAGCCGTTACCTTTCCGTTGACGAGCCCGATTCCCCCACGTCCCTCGTTTCTTCGAGACCGTTTCCGGGCCAAGTCACCACGGCGCCTCAGGTGCGGAACTCTGACTGGTTGACGCAACACTGGGAGGAGGCCCGGCGTGAAGCGGAAACCTCCAGCAACGGTTTTGTGCTGGTGTTGGACGAGATACAAAAGGTCCCGAATTGGTCAGACACCGTCAAGGGACTCTGGGACTCGGACAGGGCCAGGGAGTGTCCGCTGCACGTTATCATATTGGGCTCAGCCCCATTGCTGATGCAGTCGGGACTAAGCGAGAGTTTGGCTGGGCGTTTCGAGCCGGTCCATGTCACTCACTGGTCATTCCAGGAAATGTCCTCTGCATTCTCCATGGACCTGACGCAGTACATGTATTTCGGAGGGTACCCTGGCGCTGCCCAATTGATTGCGGAACCGCACCGATGGCGTGAGTATGTGCTGCACGCGCTCGTTGAGCCCAACATCGAGCGGGATATTCTGGCGATGACCCGAATTGACAAGCCGGCCTTGCTGAAACGGCTTTTCGAGTTGGGCGCCGCGTATTCCGGGCAGATTCTATCCTACAACAAGATGCTGGGGCAGTTGCATGATGCCGGCAACACGACCACCCTGGCCCGCTATCTCGATTTGCTGTCGAGCGCCGGCTTGCTCACCGGGCTTTCCAAGCACACGGGTAGCCCCAGGGCCAGCAGAGGCTCCAGCCCAAAACTCAACGTACTCAATACCGCCCTCATGACGGCCGGGTCGGGATATTCCTTCGACGAGGCCAGGGCCGACCGAACGTTCTGGGGACGTATAGTCGAAAGCGCCGTGGGGGCGCACCTGGTCAACACCGCGATGGCGGATACCAGAGTCCGGTACTGGCGGGAGGGTCCGTATGAGGTGGATTTCGTGTTGCAACGAGGGCCAGGGTTGGTCGCCATCGAGGTCAAGAGCGGATCAAGGCGAGTTAACGTCAAGAGCATGGCCGAGTTCGAAAAGAGGTTTCGCCCAAGCCGGTCGCTGGTGGCCGGGGGTGATGGGATGATGCTGAACGAGTTCCTATCAACCCCGGCCGACGAATGGTTCGAGGTCATATGAACAACATCGTCCCGCGCACCTGCATCGAGATTCAGCAGGAGAGCACGGACCAGAACTTTCCCTCGGACTACACTTCCCTCAGGGAGTTCCGGTCCTCCCCGGCTTACGTGCTGCTTGGCGACCCCGGCTCCGGCAAGAGCACTGAATTCGGCCAGGAATACAGAGAACTGGTAGAAGAAGCTGAACCGGTCACCGCACGCGACTTCCTGACTCTGGACCTGGACAGCCATCCCGAATGGCGGGGGAAAACCCTGTTCATAGACGGGCTGGATGAGGTTCGTGCCGGACAGGCCAACGCCCGAACGCCCTTTGATGAAATTCGAGCTCGTCTGGACCGGCTCGGCAAGCCGAAGTTCCGCATCTCATGCCGGGAGGCCGACTGGCTCGGGGAGAACGACCGGGCCAGCCTGTCCAAGGTTTCTCAGGACTCAAAGGTCAGGACGTTACGGCTCAACCCGCTTACGGGCCAGGACGTGGAAGCCATTTTGGATGTCCACCCGGGCATCATTGATGCCCGGGAATTCATGGAAGAGGCACGCAAACGGGGCATTGAGGGAATGCTCCACAACCCGCAGACCCTTGGACTGCTGGCCGACTCTGTGGCACAGGATGGGGGGTGGCCGGAAAGCCGGCTGGAAATCTTCGAGAAGGCCTGCCGGCAGATGGCCAGGGAGCAAAACCAGGAGCATAAGATTCCCAGGCACCTACCCAGTCCGGACGATATCCTCGAAGTCTCCGGATACCTGTGCGCCATCCAACTCATATCAGGTGGTGCAGGGTGGTCCATAGACACCGACGGTCTGAGCTCCGACTACATTGACCTGGGAGCGTGTGGCAATCACTCGCCAGAGTTGCTGCGCCTTGCACTGTCCACCAGCTTGTTCAGGAGTGAGGGCCAAGGCCGCTTTGCTGCCATCCACCGGCACATTGCCGAGTTTCTCGGAGGTCGCTGCCTTGCGAAGTCGATCAACGGGAAACTTCCGGCGACGCGAGTTCTCGCGCTGATCACCGGGGGTGATGGAATGGTGGTGACTGAACTGAGGGGACTGTCCGCCTGGCTCGCCGCACAGAGCCAGGACGCCCGCAAGTACCTGATTGAAAGGGACCCGGTAGGCATAGGGTTATACGGGGACATAAGCGGATTCTCTGCCGACGAGAAGCCGAAATTAATCAAAGCACTGCACCGGGAGGCCACCGACCTCGGTTTCTCACCGACAACCGCAGTGGCTTTCGGGTCCCTGGCCACTCCAGACATAGCATCAGCCATAGGTGACGAACTGATGGCCCCAGGCCGTGACCACGGCCGGCAGATGCTCGTTGTGTTCCTGTTGCAAGTCTTGCAGCACGGGAATCCCCTGCCGCAACTATCAGAGACGCTGATCGACATCGCGCGTGATGAATCCCGGTGGCCCTGGGTTAAACAGATGGCTGTGTCTGCCTTTGTCCGAAATTGCATTGACGATGCGGCCAAGACAGAAGGCCTGAGCGAGCTCTTGGCAGACATCCGCGAGGGGCGGCTGTCAGACAGTGCCAATGAAATCCTGGGCCGGCTATTGACCGAACTATACCCGCTCCAGGTGACTCCTGCCGCGGTGTGGGACTACCTGGCTGCACAAGCAAACCCGACGACGATAGGAGCCTACCGAATATTCTGGGAGCGGAAGCTGGTCAACCAGTCTTCAAACGATGAGGCATTTCAACTGCTCGACCACTTGGCAGAGCGATTCCCGGACTTGCGGCGATTTCTGGAAGACCACCACATGGAAGGTCTACCGTTGGAACTTCTGGCCCATGTGCTGGAGGCCTGCGGCGACCTTACACCTCCGGCAACAATATATGCTTGGCTCAATGCTGTCCTGTCAGAAGAACGACGCCGCTTCCGCCGAGCTTCCAGCGACTGTCGGAATAGGATAGCGGTCTGGCTGGAGCAGCGCCCCGAAGTCCAAAAGACGGTCATGCTGGAGGGGGCGGAACGGTGGGACGGCTCCCACGCATTGATGCACAGGGACCGTCTCCGCAGACTCATGTGCAACGCCGACCTTCCGGCGGGTTTCGATCGCTGGTGCTTGGAACAAGCTGTGCAGACGTCGCACTTCCGGACCGCCGAGCTATTCCTTGAGTGGGCGGTCAACCCACTGGCTGACGGAGTTGGAACCGATGGCTTGTCGCTCGAGATCATACTGGAGAGCACTCAGGAAAACCCTAAGCTAAGGAACGCCTTGGAACCTCTGCTGGTCTGCAATCTGTCCCAGGAGTATTTTGAATCCAGGAAGTTCTTCCAAGAGCAGCAGCGCTACATCGACAGGGACGAGCAAGAACGGCGCACTTGGCTTGAAGACGTCAGGTCCCACGCTGACGATCTACTGAAGAACCAGGCGGACCATGGGATTTTGTACGAAGTGGCGAAAGCGTACTATTCCGACCAGAAGAGCTTAAGCGAACGGCTAAAGCACGATGTCAACTTGATCGAAGCCGTGTGTGCCGGTCTACTCGGAACGGTCTGGAGGTCGGGCCTTCCCGAAGACCACGACATCATACGGACCGCGACAGAGTCACGTATGTACTACATCGCCCTGCCGTTCCTCGCCGGCATGGATGAAATCGATCGGGTAGACCCGGAGCAACTGCGTCAACTCTCAGAACCCCAGATGCGGAGGGCCCTTGCCTTTTACTATTTCACCCCAACCGGACGCGCAGAGGAACCGGAATGGTATAGAAGGTGGATCAAGGAAGCGTCCACGGTAGTAGCAGACGTGATGATTCGGTCTGCCATGTCGGCGATACGGGCCGGGAAAGAACCCACACCATTCCGTTACGGACTTGCATACGAGCTAAGAGACGCTGAGATGGCGCAGTTGGTGAGCCTGCCCCTGCTGCGAGGGTTTCCGGTCCGTTGCAAGTCGGAACAACTTTCCACATTGGATCACCTGCTTTGGGCTGCCCTGAGACATGCCGACAGGGCATCGTTGCGAAAATTGATCGATATGAAACTGTCCCGGAAGAGCATGGGCGTTTCCCAACGCGTTCACTGGCTATCCGCGGGGCTCATGCTCTCACCTGATGAGTACCGCCAGCCCCTGGAAGAATTTGTCGGAGGACATGACGACCGGAGCCGGCAGCTGGCCTCGTTCTGCAGTCCGAAGGGGCAGCCTCACCTCGGGCCTGACGATAACTTTTCGCCCGTGGCGGATGGTCTAAATACACCAACTCTTGAGCTTCTCATCAAGCTGATAGGAAGCGCTTTCGGACCGGTTGGACTGCATAGAGGATGGGTCACAGACGAGCATTTGGCCCAAAACGAAGTCAGAGATCTAATACAGCGGCTGGCGTCTTCCCCGGACAAGGACGCGACACAGGCATTGGCGGCACTGGCATCTGACGAAGGGCTCCACAAATGGAAAGATGAACTCGATAAGGCTGTCAGTCGCCAGCGGGTCATTCGCCGTGACGCCTCGTATTGCCACCCGAGCGTGGATCAGATTTGCAGGACCTTGAACGGTGGATTGCCTGCCAACCCAGGTGATCTGGCAGCGCTGGTTCTGGACCGCTTGGAAGAGATCGGCAAGCGAATCCGCACCGGTAACACCGACGACCGGCATCAGTACTGGAACGAGGACCCATATGGACGTCTTCGTGAACCAAAGAACGAGGCTGCGTGCCGCAACGCCCTTCTATCTGACCTCAAGCAACGACTTCCGCCAGGGATCGGCGCGGAACCTGAAGGGCAGTACGCCAATGCCAAGCGATCAGATATACGTGTTGCATGTGCGGACTTCAACCTGCCGGTAGAGGTCAAGAAGAACACGCATCGAGACTTGTGGAGCGCCCCCCGGATGCAGCTGATCTCCAAGTACACCAGCGACCCTGATACAGAAGGGTACGGGATCTACCTGGTTTTCTGGTTTGGCGCGGCCCTCACGCAGGCGCCGGCAGCAGGTCCCCGGCCGGCTACTCCAGAAGAATTGCGCAGGCAATTGGAGGCAACCCTCACAGATGAGGAGGCCCGCAAGATCTCCATCTGCGTGATTGACGTTGCCAACCCGAAGTGATCCCCCAGAATCGCAGATGGGCCACTGGCTCGGGATGGTGGCCCACCTGTAGGGTGAAGAGGGGCTGCATCGGAGCGGAGAGAGGGAATGTCAGGGAAGATGAGGAGAGGGCCGACGGTGGGCCGTACTGGGACTCGGTGAACTACCGCGGTCTGCACCGACATCAACACTTACCCGTTAACTTGATCCCTTGCGAGTCCGCACACACAAGCCTGTTGCGGCTTGGAGGGCAAACGTCGGTTCCCTTAAGATCGGGTTGCCTGTAGGAAATACGAGGGCTTGAGTAGCGTAACAATGTAGCTGCTTCCGCCACTGCATTTCGG
This sequence comes from Dehalococcoidia bacterium, assembly GCA_965216155.1. Lineage (GTDB taxonomy): Bacteria > Chloroflexota > Dehalococcoidia > Lucifugimonadales > UBA3495 > CATOSP01. The sequence goes on from CBDCFD010000005.1 coordinate 836,747, forward strand.
ACAGTTGTTTCCAATCCAAGAGAAGGTGAATTCCTGATGATCGATCCGGTGCAATCACTGGCAGTCTCGATGCACGCAAACCCCGGAGTGTATGCTCTCCTGCTTGGATCGGGTATATCACGGCCTGCGGGTATTCGAACCGGCTGGGAAATTACTGTTGACTTGATCGAGAAGATGGCAGCATCCACAGGCCAATCGGTCGAAGGAAGCCTTGAACAGTGGTTTCATGAGAAATACGGCAGAGCTCCTAATTACTCTGAGTTGCTAGATGGTCTGGCTAGAACCCAAACTGAGCGCCAGCGGCTGTTACACTCCTATTTCGAGGCCAACGACCAAGAGCGGGAGGAGGGCCTCAAGGAGCCGACTGCCGCCCATCGTGCTATAGCGGATCTAGTTGCCCAGGGATATGTGAAAGTCATCATCACCACTAACTTCGACCGCCTGACTGAGACAGCGTTACAAGATGTAGGGGTTGTGCCCACTGTCTTGAGTTCACCTGAGCTCGTCGAAGGTGCCATCCCGCTGATTCACATGAAGTGTTGCGTCTTCAAGGTGCACGGGGATTACCCCGACCCCCGCATCCGGAATACACATGAGGAACTCGACCAATATCCCGAAGGGTACGACCGGCTTCTTGACCGTGTCTTTGACGAATTTGGCCTAATCGTGTGTGGGTGGTCGGCCGAGTGGGATAACGCACTACGTGCGGCCCTGTTACGCACGCCGACAAGGCGTTTTAGCACCTACTGGGCTACTCTTGGAAAACCAGGCGAGAACGCACAGCAGGTGATACAACAACGAGACGCACAGACGATAGCGATCAAGGATGCCGACACTTTTCTCAATGACATTCGAGAGAGTGTGAGGTCCATTGATGAACTGTCGAAATCAGACCCCCGGTCAGCTGAGATAGCTGTCACCAGTATGAAGCGTTACCTACAAGACCCGAATCACCGGATTGACCTTTCAGACCTCGTCGCAAGGACTATTGAGCGTGTGGTGCAGGAGGCTTCAAATCAACCAATCCACGGTCAGGGTGTCACTACCCCAAATGCAGAAACAGTGACAGCGCGATTGCGTTCCTATGAATCTGCGTCCACGATCCTCCAGTCTATTGCGGTCATTGGTGGGTCTTGGGCAGAAGATGACCATTTCTCGATGTGGGAAAGAGCAATTGAACGTTTGGGCGACATGCCCTTGGCCAACGGAAACATTATCTGGCACGGTCTCAGAGCATATCCGGGGAAGCTGCTTCTGTATTCTTTAGGTCTGGGTGCCGTCCATTCCGGCCGTCTGAAATTCCTAAACCATATTTTTCGGTCCAAGGTCCGTTCCAACAACGAACACATTCCTGCGGTTAGGTTTCTGGTCGATTTCTGCTCGGTTAAGCAGCGTGACTGGGGTTCATTGATGGAAGGTATGGACCGTCATTTCGTCCCCTTCAGCGACTGGTTGCATGATGCACTTCGACATCCTGCAAGGCATCTGAACATTAGCGATGACAGGTACTCGTTCATTTTTGATAAGTTCGAGTTACTGGTAGCCCTTGGATTCATGCGGCAGGACGAATTTGGTGATTGGGCACCAGCGGGAGCATTTATACATCGTGTGCAAAACCGACGGCGCATACTAGCAGAGATGCGGGAGTCTATCTCGAGCTTACAGAATCGGTCTCCGTTCGTCGAATGTGGAGTCTTTGGGGAAACGTCTGACGATTGCCTTCAATTACTCCAGGCATTCGAAACATTTATCTTGCAAGTGGCTCACCGGTGGGGGATCTTTGGGTGACCGTAATTGCAACTAAATACGATGCTCCAAACTGGTCGATTTTGACAGCAAGGCCCGAATGTCCGACGCACGATGTGTGACATGGTGGTCTGACCATAGACCAGGCCCAGCAGGGTCAACCGCAGGATGGCTTGAAAGGGATGCCGCACTCCCCTGGCCTTCCTGGGGTCCGAAACTTGTTCCAAGCACTTGAGCAGAAAGCCCGCCGCTTCCATATCCACACACTCCCATCTCTCTATTACCTACCCTTGTAAACCCTCCTCAAGGACTTCGCAGTCATCCTAACCGGCTGGGTTGCCCATGTGGTGGCGGGGCAGGAACTGAACGCCTCGGTGGACGGGAAGTGGGCCAAGCAGTCTGAGGACACCCGGGGGAATCCCCTAATGATGGTGAACGTGCTGGCCCACGACCTGAAGCTGTGTCCGCCCCAGTGGCCCAACATGCCTCCGCCATTGACATCCTACAGGGCCAGGGCGTAGCAGGCCCGCCGCGGATCGGCGCCGGTGCTGAGAGAGCCGGCTGCGTCGTCCCGGACCGAGACAGTGGCTCCCAGGCCACAGTTGGCGGTCCGTTCAATTTTGTGCCCCAGAACCCGCAGCGCATCGGCGGTGGAATCGGGGATTCCCGGTTCCAGGTCGAGTTGGCCCGGATAATAGACGTGGGGATAAAAGGAATTGACATTGCTGGCGGTGGCGAACCGGGGCGCCTCCACGGCCTGCTGGGGGTCCATTCCAAAAACGAGGGAGTTGAGCATCAACTGCACGTTGGCCTGGACCTGATTGTCGCCGCCGGGACATCCGACGGTCATCAGAGGTTGTCCCTCTTTGGAGATGATGTAGTTTACCAGGGTAGTCCTGGGACGCTTGCCGGGTTCGACGACGTTGGGATGGCCGGGTTCGCAGTTGAACATCTCTATGCGTGTGCTCAGGGCGCAACCCAGCTCAGGGAAGAACACGGATTTAGCGAAGGAACCGCCGCTGATGGTGCCGCATACGAGGTTGCCATGCCGGTCAAGGACTGAAACGTGGGTGGTGCCGTCGTCGGCGGACGGGTCAGCACCGGCTACCGCCGGCTCGGACATGACGGGGGACGGGGTGGAGCCCCGGTGTTTGGAGAAGCGCCAGGGGTCTCCGGCCGGAGGTTGGGCCGGGTACGCGCCTTCGGGGTCAATCAAATGGGCGCGCTCGGCGGCGTATTCTTTCGACAGCAGTCCGTCCACCGGGACGGTGGCGTATTCGGGGTCGGCGTAGAAAGCCTCCCGGTCGCCGAAACACAGTTTCAGGGCTTCGGCCACGGTATGGATGTAGGCCGGACTATTGTGACCCATCGCTTTGAGGTCGAAGTTCTCCAGGATGTTCAGGGTTTGCATGAGCATGGGGCCCTGACTCCACGAGTCCTGGCCCTGGATTTCGTAACCGTGGAAGCTGCCGCCGACGGGAGTCTCAAACCGGCTGGAGTAGGAGGCGAGGTCCTCCGTGGAAATGATGCCGCCGACCTTTTCCGAACACTCGACAATCAGCCTGGCAATGGGGCCGCGATAAAAGGCGTCGCGGGCGGCCTGCATCCGCTGGGAGCGGTCGCCCGGGGCTTCTGCCGAGGCGTCGTGCAGGGTCTGCAGGGTGGTGGCCAGCCCGGGCTGCACCAATAGGGAACCGGCGGGAGGCACTTCCCGGTCATGGTAGAACACATCCCATCCGCCGGGCGGGAAGTTATCGAATTGCCGTTGACCGGAAGTGGAATTGAGTCGCTCCAGCATGTACTCGTAGTTGGGGATTCCCTCTGCGGCGTAGCTGACGGCCGGAGCGATGACGTCGGACAGTTCCATGGTCCCGTAGCGTTCCAGCAAGGAGATGAATGCGTCAACGATGCCGGGCAGCGTAAAGGAGAGGGGGGCATCCTTCCCGGGACCGGTGGGAATGCGTTGGTGGCCCCGGGAAAGGTAGAAGTCGGCGGTGGCATTGCCGGGCGCCGTGCCCTGTCCCGACAGGGACAGCAGGTCTCCGCTGGAAGCATCGTAGAGCATGAAGACGCCCTCGGCGGCCAGGGAATAGGAGGCGATGGGTTCGACGACAGCGGCGGCGAATCCGGCGGCCACCAGCGCGTCGAAGGCGTTGCCGCCGGCCATCAACATTCGCATACCGGCCATGGACGTCAGGTAGTGGCCGGAGGAGATGACCCCCTCGGTGGAGCGCACCACCGGGCGGCCGGTGACGGGCAGAGATATGTCACCCTGTTCGAGGTTGTGATGAGATTGTGCGCTTACCATCTCAGATCCTCCGGTTGCCGGTGTTGAGTACGTGCCGGTCGATGGGATGGAGACGAGCCTATTATAAGCAAAGCTGAAGGACGCAAGGAAGTTTGGTGGGCCAGTTTGGACGGTAGACAGAACCACTTTCGAGCTTGCAATGCCATTATAGCAACGAGGAGTGGCCAGGTCGCAGCAGGAATCCACGTGAACCGGTACCCGTTGAGGGCATTGCGCCGGTCCCATTTGGGGTCAGGCCCGAGCTTGGGAAGCCCGGGTGGGATTGTCGCAGACTCACTTCCTCGATGGCGTTTGGGAAGACCGCGGCCCCGGGTTCGATGCCGTCGACGGCAAACCCACTGAGGCCCGGCCCGTGAGTAATCTTACGGTTGCGAGGGGTCCGATCAATCTCCCATTGCAGGGAGTCAGGGATGGCCATGATGTTGTACGGAAGCTTGGCGGACTCCGGGCTAGTGTCCTGTATCCGTAGTTCGCCGCATAAATCGGAAGCTTTCTGAAAGGACAGGAAACCGGATTCTTGCTCGAACTAGAGCAAAGATCAACGTGGACTGCCACTTTATTTTCCAATGAACTACGGATACACTACACTAGAAGTCTGGCCGGAAAGCCATTGGCCGAGTTTCGCGGTACGCCAATCAGACGGATTACAGTTTTTAGGGCATGATAGTATATGTATTACGTTTCATAATCCCACTATTACATCAATGATCGGCGTAAAGAAAACGACGGCTTGGGGAGAATCGGGGTTTCCGGCCAGACTTCTAGGGATTCTGCTGGCCCCTTACCGGGGAGTTCATGGATGCGTACGGGGTCTCGACCCTAGTCAACCGCCCGTCCAACGACGGGACGGAGGTGGCGCCGCCGGTGGGGAGGGGTTGTTGTGATGTGAGTCTGCCTATTCGAGTCTTTTCCGGTGAGCTTCCTCGAATTCTTCCGGTGGTGGTGGGTAGATGTAGTACCAGTCGTGGTTGAAGACCAGTTCGCGGTCCTTGTCGATGTCATTCAGGGTGGACAGTCCGGTGCCTGGCTTGCCCGTCTCTCGGTTGACCACCAGGACCGTCAGGGGCGGCAGGTTGTTATCCTGGCAGTAACGCATCACCGGGTCCAGAAGCCGGGTCATGAACTGGGCTCCCGGCGATGTGTAGCCGAGCGTCCGGGCGAGGGCGCCGTAGGTCATGGTTTGCCGGTTGTGGGCCATGCCGATGAGCACCAGCCATATCTGCATGGCTCGGCTGTATACCGTAGAGTCTTCCGCGAAGAATTTCACGATCATGTTGTCCTTGGGGGTTGTGCTTCGCTACGTGTCGTTCTTTCATCCATTGGGTTCCGAATTTAGTCTCGCGGTCATTCTTGGGTCCCATCGTCTCCCGTTTGCCTTTCGTACGATTGGCGCACCACTCCCATCACGTAGGGCAGTTCGTCCGGGTTGGCAAGTCCTACTTCCACATCTCCGTTGCCCCACCTTCCGATGTTCGTCACGTCGTGCGCGAGTCCCCTCGGGTCATGGAGTTCATGGATCTCATGTTCAGGCTTAGATTCAACCGGGTCGCCTGGGGAACCACGTCTACGAAGTTAGTTTCGGCCTTGTAGGCGACGTAGAGTTTGAGGAACTCCTCTGAAACACATGGGTAGATGGCCAACACCTCCCTTCTAAATTCCTCGAAGAGGTGCCTGGTATTACTTCCTTCCGCCAGATAATGGTGGTCCTCAATCGTGTAGTTCTTCGGCTGCTCCCCTGTGTCGGGCAGATATGTCCGTTGTTTCTCCTCGCTCAGCGACGGACCTTTCCATACCGTTGTCGCCTTGTTAGCCAAGCGTTCGGCGCGGGCGCGAATCGTGGTTGCGTCCCACCTGTCCAGTTCCCCTAAGCCTTCGTTCATCCGCAGCGGGCTTTCCCGGAACCCGCCCTTCATATCTCGTTTCTCCGCGAAGGGCCGGTCGCCAGGCTGAACACGATGTCGCCGTCGCCATCAGAGTCCAGGAAGAATATCCAGGCGTTCTCCAGCCCGTCCTCCTCGTGCCGTCTCACGCTGCTCACCGTGGCGCCGGTCAACGACACCGAGGGCGTCGTCTTCTCAAACGACGCCACCGGCAGGCTGAAGGCGACGATCACCTGGGGCCGGTAGTCTGCACCATTGTGGCGAGCCGATTGGAACCGGCTGTCCGGCAGTGATGCCGTGAGCGGCGCCGGAGCCGCCGCCACTTCGACAGTCGCCGCGCTGATCAGGGTCTCCTCGTTGTCCCGGTCGTCGGTGAAGGTCACCCGGACCTGGATGGTCTGTCCCTGCTCGCTGGCGGTCAGGGTGTGGCTGGAGCCGGTGGCCCCGCCGATGTCCGTACCGCCGGCGATCCACTGGTATTCGAAGGTTGCGTTGGTCAGTCCGTCCTCGTCGTCTATGGGCGAGGTGTCCGCCGTCAACGTCTGGTCCACCTGGGGAGTTCCGCTGATGCCGGGCAGGCCGGTGGGCGCGGAGTTCTCAGGCTCAACGACCTGCTCCGAGACGCCTCCTGCGGGAGTACCCTTCGCCTCGGTCGAAGCCGGGCCGTCGCCCACGTCGTTGGTGGCGATGACCCTTACGGCGTACTCCACCCCGCCGGTCAGATCGGTGATGGTGTGGTTTGTTTCTTTTTCATAGGTTTTAGGACCATCCAACAACGGGAACATTGCCATCAACATTCATGCCGTCGCGGTTCCCTACGCTATCGCCCATCACGTTCGCACGACCCAAGGAGTCAGTTGTCCGGCAAATCTCATCACTATGTCAGCTCCATGCACTGGTCAAGGAACTCGTTCACTTTCTTGGTGAGGCGCACCCAGTTAAATGTTTCAAGCAACTGCCTCTTGAGGGCTTCGGAGTCCGTTGTCCCATTCTCTGCCCCGATGAGCATCAGCACTGCGGCGACTTCATCGGGAGGAAGCTCCTCCAACTCCCGGGGGCCGCGCTCTCGGAGGAAGACCTCGGGACTGCCAGGTCTTCTCAGCACAAGCTGCCATTGCCCTTCCTTGTTAAGTGGATTCGTAGCAGTCAGCAACCCCTTCCTAACTGCTTCTGCGCAGGCTTGATTCAGCGCCTTCCGAGCCGGGGCTGTCAATCGTTGACTGCCAGATGCTCGGTTGATCAAACGATAAGCGCGAATGGCAAGCACAGGTTCTTCACACGCGGCCACCTCCGTCAATAGAGAAACCAAGTGCTCTCTTTCGGCAATTCTTGGGTCAGGTACGAGGTCAGCCGGTTCCCATTCCACGTATCGAGCCAGGCGATCAGCAGCGTCCGAATCTGATGGTATTGGCGCCAGATGCGGTGCAGACTGCGGATAGGGAGAGGCCAGTTCTTCATCGTTATGAGGTCTGAATGGGCTGGAAAGGTCCCCTTGCTGCCATAGCGTTTCTGACTCGATAGGTTGCTTGGCGGCTTCGTCATCGCCAGGAAGCTCTGTCCGACTTGCCTCGTTTCGGCGCATCTTTTCTTCAATGGTGGGAAAGACCTGGCGGCGTTCAAGAGTCTTCCAAAGATCGGTCAGAGCCTCGTCAGGGTCGAGGCGGAATACGGATTCAAGAAGCCGCCAAAACTCCCAGCCGCAGCGTTCCAGGTCGCGCTGGCGTGCTGCGTCAGCTTCGTACCGGTCCGGGCCATGCCAGGCATCACCATCACATTCCACGGCCAGACTTCCGTCCAAGCCCTGCACGACAAGATCGATTCTATAGCCTCCTACCTCAACCTGTGGGATTACCCGGTATCCCCGGCGAGTGATGGCCAGGAAGACATCCAACTCGAACCAGCTGTCGAATGGTGCCGGAGGACTCACAAACTGACGGTCAGCTTGCAACGCCAGTGCTTCAAGCTGGGACACATCCAGTCCCGACACATCTGAAATCGCCACCCTGGGGTTCGAGCAGTACTCAAGGAGCTGATACCGTACGCACCTTGGATTCAGGTCTGCAAGAGTGGCGGTGTGGAAGAGATACATCTGGTCTCTGGCACGGCTTGCCGCCACATTGAATCGCCTCTGGGCTTCGTCGTCGGTCATTGCCGGGATGCGACGGTTCTCCTGCAGAGCCGAGACCAGGCTCAGGAACATGACATCCCTTTCGTCGCCCTGGAAGGCGTAAGCGTCCCCGCAAACGATCTGGCGGCGCTCCATTTTTTCGGGACCAAGCCTACTTATCAGTAGCCTCTCGATCTCTCTGGCTTGAGCTTCACCCACCAGGCTGATGACACCAATCGTCTTGCCTTCATATGCCGGGGCTTCCTGAATGCGGGCGATCTCCTCGACTATCGCGTCCGCTTCAGGCGGATTCACCTGTCGGGCACCAATTCCCCTCAGATAACCGTCGCTTACATGCCGGGTCAGGACCGTTGGCTCGAGACGCCCTACCCCGTATTGCCGAAGTGGGACAAGCGGTTCGCCCTGATATGCCAGGTTGTTGGAGAATTGGATGATCTCGGGCATACATCTGAAATGCTCGCGCAGCCGGATACGGCCACTGTACCGGATTTCCGCGAGATCAAAGAAACTCTGATTAACCCCGTATGCGTCGGCGTGTGGGAGGCCCGAGATATAACGCTCCCGGAGTTGGTTTACGTCCGCGAAGTTGACGCCGGCGTATGTCGGCTGGATCTGCTTGTCGTCACCAACAACCACGAGTTTCTTGGCAAGATAGGCAAGCAATAGTGCCTCGGGACCGGACTGGCTCGCCTCATCGATGATGGCGATGTCGAAGAGTTCTGACCCGGGTCTGATGGTCTCAGCCACACGGTGCAACGGCATTACCCAAGCAGGTATCGCCGATCTGCTGTCGTTCATATGCTTTCGCGCATTGGCGCGGTGTATTGGTGCATACTTCCCGGTGCCCCGTCCGATTGCACGCACCGCCTTTGACCAAGCGACCAAGCTCTGGCGCTCTTTCTCCGTCATTCGATTGAAGCAGTGAGTCCAGGCCTTCTCCGCCGCTAGCTGTTCGAGCGCGCCAGCGATCCGGACCCGTGTATTCTCGAGTTCCATCCGCAACTGTTCCCCGGAACCAGGGGCGGATAGTCTCACTACCCAACCATGCGCCCGTGACCAGTTCCAAGCGCGCTCGAAATTCGGTGCCCTTTCATCCCATAGGGGATCGCCAAATGTCTGCATGAGCACTTGTGCCAGTTCCGGCGCGACGTCCTGCAACTTACGGCACAGTGCTATCTTTCGGACAAGTTCTGCTTCGACTTCGCGGTTTTCTGCTGCCCGTTGCCTAGCGTCCCGGTATTTGGACGGGTCGCGCTCAATTACCGCGGCTCTCAGGTCCGCAGCGGACGCATCGATTTGCCCTCGAAGACTTTGCGTCTGTAGTTTTTGAAGGGTCCCGTCAATCTGACTCCGGGCGGCCTCGTAGCGGTGCGTGGACTCAAAGGCGGCGAGGGCTTCGCCCAAGTGGTGCAACGTGTTGGGGTCTGACCAATCTGGTTCAATGCTTACAGATGCGCGCCTGAGAACCCCGGACAATTTCTGGACAATGGCCAGCGCTACGAAAGCCTCTTCCAGAGGCTCGCACAGGTCCCTGAGTTCGGCAACCTGGTCCGCGAAGGTCAATGACGTTATGGCATGATAGGGTGTCCAGCGTTCGCGAATCCGCATGAACTCTATCTCAGCCTGGAGCCGCGTTAGCAGGTCGCTCAAGGCATCGGTCGTTTCGCACAAACGCCCGCCGATCCGTAGATTTCGCACATAAGATGCCCGTTTCACGACGGAGGCGCGGAAGGGACCAAATCCCCAACCGCCGCCGCCTTTAAGATGACTGACCAGGTCCCTGGCATCCCATTCAAGGCGATAAATATCCGGGCCCGGCTCGGGACTAATCGGGTTCCTGTCCAGCCATTCCGCGTATGCAGCCGCCGAATCCACTACACTCTTGGTATCCTCGTACAGGAGACGCCACGCACGCTCCAAGTCTCCGAGAACCTGTTGCGTCGCAGTTCTGGTCCAATCCAGCGGCCGACGATGGATTCGCTCGATAAGCTGGGTGACCTCACCTAACGCTTTAATGAAATCCTGGCGGTCTTGCTCCGGCAAGTTCTGTAGCGCGCCATACTCTGGCCGCTGTCGGATCGACGCATCCTGTTCGTAGTCACCGCGCGCCACCCCCTCGGCCTGCACAGCCTGATCGAAATCCTCGGCAGTGGGCAAAGCATCGGTATCAACGCTCATACATCCGGCGATTTCCCACTCCGTGATTCGCTCATTCCTGAGCAGTACCAGCAACTCCGTAAATTCTGCAGACGTCAATGGAGGCTCGGTGTCTTCCGGTGCAACGCAGGGCAACCACGACAGCAGGTCTCGCTCGCCTCGCAGACTGTCCGCGATGCGTGCCAACGTTCCCGAGTAACCAAACTTCGAGTCCTGCTTTAAGGTCTCCCGCTCCCGCAGCGAGCGGAGATCATTGAACACTTCAGCTTGACGCCTCCGTGCTTTATCCAAGTCGTCTTCGAGTCGTTTGATTTCCCGCTCGCTGACACCGGGATCCCATGTGTTCTGCCGCGTGGTGATCCCCTGGACGGACTCTTCCATTGCGAGCAATGCTTCGCGGTCGTCACCAAGAAGTACAACGGAGAGAGGCGCAAGATCGGGCGCACTTTCAACGATCATGTTCCGGAGTACCTTCAGCGCGCGTACCGCGTGGCTAGTCACCAGTATGCGTTGACCCGTGGCGAGTGCGTGGCAGATCAGATTCACGATGGAATGCGATTTCCCTGTGCCCGGTGGACCCTGGACCAATACACCTTGGTTAGTGGTCAACCGCTCTACGATCTGCCTCTGCGCCTCATTGGCGGGGAGTGGGAAGAAAGTTTCTATCGGACTTTCCCTGTTGACGCTCCCGTTTCCAAAGCCGGTGGACCCTTGATCGTCGGACACACTTATGAAGCGCGATACGCCTTCAGGAACAGGCTCGCCAGCTTCAAGTTGCGTGATAATGTCCTCGAAAGCCCGGATATACGACCGTTCTGTTCTTTGCCGCAATATGAGCGCCGGAGCCAGATGTACATTCGGTTTTTGGTCCGCGTGCTCCGGTGTATTGAGCGCGGCGCTGTACTCGCCTATTGCCGCTACGGAATTCACCCAACTATTGAGCAGGTCGTCAAGCGGACCTACATCCCACAGCGAATCGCCAAGCCCCTCCAAGGCGTCCTCTATAGTATTCAGAACCTGCGGGTCGGGACGATACTGAGGGTCCAACATGTCCTGCTCTAATGAAGGACGTGCGCCTTCACCCGCAGGAACAACTGTCAACGTTCCACTCGTGCTGTCGAACACGACGCTGACACGGGCGCTTACCAGGTGGCGGCGGATCGTGTGGCCGTCAGGAGTTTTCCAATTCAAAAAGCCAAGTCCGAAAACGACCTCGAAGCTCTCTCCGAGGCGTTGCTGCCTTTGGAACGTGGAGAAAATGGACGTGTAGACTTTTTCTACTTGCTGCTCACGCCGATGGTGGTCTGCCCAATGCCACCACTGGTTCTCGATGTACGCGTCCCACGCCTTCTTTACGTCAGGGTAGTATTCCAGACTGCGAGGCGGGTCGTCATCGGAGTCACCTGGCAGGGTTTCGTACAATTCCGGAAATTCAAGAGATGAATCGCCGAGTTGGTCGCTCCGAACCCAGGAGTTCACCAGTTCGGGCGGTTCCGGTGGTGGCGACGGACGCGGCTTCCGAATTTCCACCCACACTTCATCGGAAGTGGATGAGGGGTGTCTGTCCCACGCAATGCAATAGCAACCGCTCTCCCTTGGAATTTGAGATGCCCAGAGAACCTGTCCTTCCCGCTCATATTGTGAAATGTCGCGGGTGATCTTGGTCCGGAGCTGCGCAAATTCCTTTAGGAAAGTATACAGGGCTATTGCGTTGTTACGCTCGGTCAAGGCAGTCCTCGGTGGTTTGGCCGGACGGAAACAGGAGAATCGTGTTGTCGCTTCCACGAATGGAAATCACTTGGCTAATTGTTACTGACGGTTTCCTTCCCATCCAGTCGCTTCAACTCCCGTGTCAAGGCCCGAACCACCAACTGAGTCAGGGAAATGCGGAGCCTGGCCGCTTCCGCCTTGGCTTCAGCATGGAGAGCTTCTGGGAGGTTTAAGGTCGTCTTCTGAGTATCCAAGGGCATGCTCCTAACTCGCAACAACAGTTACAGAATACCATATCGCTGTTTTTCTGTCGTCATCACTTGCAAGGAGGGGCAGCGGCCGCAGCTGAGTGCCCCTAAGCCCTTCTGCAGGTTACAGTCCCTTGCTTGTCCCTGACGTTAAAGGCGGCCAGCCAGATGTGGCAACCGGTGCCAACAGCCTCGTCGCCATCCGCCGGTGCCTACCAAGCATATTCGTCAGTCTGCCCCGGCCCTGCATTTCCCCTCATCTAACGCCAACCACCGGACTTCACGCCCTGCAAGAGGCTCGGAAAGTCCACGTTGACATCGGCCTACACCACAAAACTCGCTCCAATGTAAGGCCTTGCAGGGCATTACGAGCAAGCAATTTCTCCTGGACAATGGAATGTTGAACCATTGCCCCAGGAGCAATGCTTATGCAGACAAAGCAGCCGGCAACGCCGGAGCCGACCCAAAACAGGGCGGCGGAAAACCCAGACCTGAACGACGCCATCCGCCGCTACGTGCGCGCCTACGCCCTGTGGCACGGCAGGCACCAGGCGGCCCAGCGCTTTGGCGTGTCCCGCCACACCCTCTGGCGCTTCCTGGAACGGGGACACCTGAGCCGCGGCAGTTGTCTGAACTACCCCCGTCTACACGAGGGCAGGCTCTGCCGGGCTGCAGCCCGGACTTCAACGCGGATGGGGCAATCTGGGGCTGGGTGAGGGAAGAGGCGACCGGAAACCTGTGCCTGGGGACAGGGTCCTGGTGCGGGAGAAGGTAAGCGGCTTCCTCGACGGTCTGGCCAACCGGAAAGGCAAGGTCAAACGGCGTTGCCGGACCGTCCTGCAAGCAAGGGCTGAAGCACTCCCTGCGCGACTCCCGGCACCCGGCAAATGCACATCCCACCTTGGCTTTGGTTTAGGACCGGCGCAGTGGAACTCGTCTATGGACCGGAATATCACGCTCCCGGGCATGGGCTGGACTCTCGGCCTCCTGTTCAGATACCTGGTCCGGCTCGCGGGTCTTCTCCCCACCGTCCTGGATCGTGTCCAGGGGGTCCATCAGCCCTTCAGGTGCTTGTGGTCGGCCTGACGGGTCACACCCAGGAGCTCGGCGGTCTCCGTGACTGGCATGTTTCGCTCCTGCAGCCTCAGGGCTACGTCGCGCCGGATCTCCGCCAGGAGGGACTCACGCAACTGACCCACCTGGGCCATGACCTCAGGGGAGAATTCCGTCGTGTCTTTCATATCGGGGCCTGTACGGGCTGATGTTACAGCCGTCAAACGCTCCCGCGGGAGGAGCGTGATTGCTGTTCAACAAAGGTGTTTACCTCGGACCCATCAAGTCAAAGCACTAAGCCGCCAGCTTATCGCGGATCCGGTCGGCGACTTTATCCAAATATCCATCCGACCATGGCGCCCACATATTGAATCCGGGTGGTGCCAAACTCGGGATGGGAATGACCAGATGCCGTTCCGTTTGAACGTCACAAATCTCATCGGCGGAACGAGGGACTTTCAGTGGGGTAATCTTGAGAATGTTAGAGATACGCTCCGCGGAACCTTTGCCATGAACAATTAGGACCGTCGGTGCGATTTCAGCCAGCAGGTAGCGGAAAATCTCTTCCCCTTTTCTTGCACCGCCGGCATGGGCCTGGTTGCGTAGATCCTCGCTCATAGGAGTGGAGTAGCAGATTACGTTCGTTTCCAGGATGTTATGAATGGCTCGTTGGTTCAAGCGGGCCACAAGACCATCAATGTTCTGCCGGGTCCGGGACGGCTTGCCCTTGGTCGTCTCATCATAAAGCCCGCGGCAACTCTCACCATTTCGATTGAATAAGGCATCCAGGTGCCTCTGGTGTGGTATATCCTCGGCGGAGTATCCGTTGCTTTGATTCATGCCGACGATGAACGCATCCGCTGCTAACGGCTTCTTCATCTCGGTCATCCAGGGGCGTGGCAGTTGGCCATTGATAGGCTCGGTCAATTCCCGGATCTTTCCCTCAAACTTGTCAGTCATCGTAACTCCGAATTCGGTCTTGTTTCGTGGCTGTGTTCAGTGACGGTCACCTGTTCCGTTAGGATACTTAGGTGGACCCGGTCAGTTGGACAGGATCGAGGTGGAATTAAGCGAGAGCCCGCTGCTCCTGCCAATGATACCAACGTCTGCTCTATTGGAGATTTCTTGGCCCGGTCCTGACCCAGCTTGATGAGCTCGATGGCCGAGTCCACCTGATAGACCCCTGCGGCCCAGCTCCGACCGGTGGAAGGACTTTGCCGCAGATCTGCCCTCGCTGGTACTGGGTCAAGCTGCCAACCGGCCATGCTCCGTGCCGAGGCTGCAAGTTCCACCCAACCCCTACCTGTCCACCTGTTGGATGGTCCAGCGACTGACCTCCAGGCGCTTGGCCAGTTCCCGCTGGCTCACTCCCTTCGACCGCTCCACCCGGATGTACTCTCGTTGCTGCTCGGTCAGGCTGGGCCGCCGGCCAGGGAAACGGCCCTCGGCCCGCGCCTTCGCCTGGCCCGCGACCGAGCGGTCCCTGATCGAGTTCCGCCACCACTCGCTGAAGGCGAGCACCATCGCGAGCTGGAGCTTGCCGGTGGCCGTCGAGGTGTCGAAGTCTTCCGACAGGGACCGGAACTCCACTCCCGCATGGTGCAGGCCCTCGATCACCTGCAGCCCGTAGGTCAGCCCCCTGGAGAGCCGGTCGATGTGGGTGACCACCAGGGTGTCCCCCTCGACCACCAGGTCCAGCAGTTCCAGGAGGCCGCCGCGGTCGTTCTTGGCTCCGCTGGCCTCCTCGGCTCGAATATTGCCCATGGCGCAGCCGGCGCGGACCAGCCGCTCCACCTGCAGGTCCAGATTCTTGTCCTCGGGCTCTCTCACCGAGACCCTGGCATAGCCGTACAGCGTCATCCTGCTCTACCCCTGGCTGGAATACCTGAAGTCTGACTTTCTGCCAGGGGTGTTGCAACCGGGTTTTCCAGCCACCCACTCAGCTACGACAGGGGGGAATTTACAGCCGGTGGCTGGAAACAGGGCTGTTTCCAGCCACTTCCCCTGGCTGATCGTGAACCACTCAGGAACCACTAGCCGCGGGGGCATGTTCTCCATTCACTACTCATACCAGTTTCACCCGCTTTTAGGACAGGCTCTAAATGGGCATACAAGCACCGGAGGCCCTGCGGCCTTCCGTGTAAATGATCAGGTACTTTAGGACAGAAAACTGCAAATTATTCGGGGTCATTACTTAACCCTGCCTTGATTCCGTCCAATTAAAGGGTTGCTCCTACGTGGTATGGATCCGATGGATCAGCGCATTGGCCGCCGTCCTGGCCTCGTGGAGCCGTTGCAGATGTTGTTTCTGTTCCTGGCGGTGAGCGTTAAGCTCCTCACGGTGCTGGACCAACTGTTCCAGAGGGTCCTCCAGCATTTCCTTGATGACTTCTGCCCACGCGCCATTGAATGTACTCTCGGTACTTGCGCTAATAGTCGCGAATTCCTCCTGAATATCCTGCCGTATCTTTTGGAGCTCCTGGCTTTGCTTATCTTCACGACGTTCCGCCTGGAGTTGCGCACCGACGGTTAGCGTAGCCCCTGCTATGCTAAGAAACGGGGCCGCTCTCCCTATGTAACTGGTCAGCCTGACCGCTTCCCAGGGGCGGAAGGAATGGCCCAACCGGTGACCGATTCCGAGAATCGCCCGATGCCCGACGCTTCCCGAGAATCGGGCCATCCCGGAAGCGCCTTGAGATACCCTCGCGGAGTTAAAGGCCAACTCCTGGGACAGGTCGCTTAACTTCTTTGCGACAGAGGCGGCTCCGTGAAAGGCATCGCTCCAGTCGTGGCCCTCCATTCGGCGGTGTATATTCCGGAAAGTTTCCTGATACCGACTGCTGCCTTCCAGGTCTTCTAGACGTTTACCCAGCAAGGGCAGTATTTCCGAGGCGTGATCCTCGGTTTCTTGTATGAGCTGCCGATGTATCTCTTCTAACCGGCTTTGCGCTCTCTCGGCGGCACGCTCCAATTCGTCCTGCGTAACTTCCGGGTAATAGTGTTCGGCCAATCCTGAGCCGCAGATTGAGATATCGGTGGTGGCCTTTGCGACGGCATTGCGGACAACCAGCCGCACCTGGTCCCTTGCTTCGGTGATGGCTCTAATATTCTGGTTGTACACATGGACCATGCTATCGGCGTCCGGGTCATCGATGCGTTCCAACTCAACTGCTTCCTTCAGGACTTGGTCAATGCTGTACAGGACGGTGGTATGCCGGGCCAGCAAGCCTTGTTGGCTGATAAGTTCGTTGAGATTGGCGGACAGCCCGTCCAGGTTGCCCTCTTGGGACAGGTCGTTGGCAAACTCGGGGTCGGTCTCGGTCTGCGCTTCCAGGGCGCTTTCCGCGTCGGTGAAGGTGATGCGCAAGTCTTCCGGCGCAAAAGGCTCCAGTGGCTTTCTAAGATCTTCCGTAATAATGGCCTGAGCCTCAGGGGTGTTGCCGTTGGCGTGCCGGCCCATTTTGTTAACCACCAGGATGGTCTCGTAGGCTTTCTCGTGGTCGACGGCCAGCTTGCGGTAATGCTGTCCCAGGTGGCTGTCAAACAGTTCGTTGGTGATAACGAACACCATCAAATCGGCGTTGCTGATAGCCTCGTACGAAATGGCGTCATGGTCGGGCCGCAACGAGGTGTGAATCCCGGGAGTATCGATGACGGTAACGCCTTCCCATTCGTAGCTATGAGTTTCCTTGGTGGTTATGCCGGCGCCGGTAGCGATGTCGTCCCGTCCGGTAAGGGCTTTCAGAAGGGTTGACTTTCCGCTGCTGTACTGACCGGCAAAAACCAGGCTGATGGGCCGCTCGCCAGCTTGGACGTTGATGGGCAACCGTTGGACTAAATCTCTTATGTCAGAAGATCGGGATTCGGATAATGCCTGGCGAGCCATAGCAAGGATTTGCTCGGTTTCCCGCGCCCAGTGGTGCGTGTTCAGCATTGTCATGGTCTGTACCTTATTCCGCGGCGATGATATGCAATCGGGTCAATTGCTGCGCCAGTCTGATTCCGGTTTTGCGTTTTGGGTCCGTTGGGAAATCACTGATGTACGCCGTCTGCGTTTGACGGTCGATTTCAACCCTACCTGCTCTGTCAGCCTCGTAGGCCAATTGCCGAATGATCGAAATTTCGGAGAAATCGCTCGAAACGACATGGACGGCTTCATTGAGCAATGTACCCAGCCGGGCGATTGTATCGGTATCCGGCTTGCTATCCCCTCTGGCAATGAATGCAATCGCCTGGCTGGGAACCCGGGCCACGGCGCCCACTTTGGCCATCTCATCCGCGCAACCCAGGTGGGCCAGAGCATTGCCGACCGTCTCCCTGTTGAGCGCCAGCAGGTCATCGTTGCTTCGCCAGGCAATGTCCCTGGTGACTGTAGCGGCCTGGCCGTTGGATTGGGCCAAAGAGTTGAGTGATGCAGTGACTCTGTTAAGGTACTGCGCAGTGAGATCATCGAGCCATTGACGCATACTGTTGCGGATTTGGTTTTCAATGTCGTCCATCGATTCACGAAGTTTTGTAGTTATTTCTGCGATGGCTTCGCGGCGCTTCTTGTCCCGACTGCCGAAAAACCGGCCCATTAGGCCGGAGATGCTAATGACAACTCCCGTTCCTAGCAACGCCCATCCTAGAGGGTTCCAAGCTAACGTCGCTCCAGCCAAGTATAATCCTGCCGTAACCACCCCAAGTCCGGCAGATGCAAGTCCTATCCCCCGGTTCCACATACGGCGGGTATCGCGGATTGGTCCGGCCTCAATGGACACCTTTTGAAAGCTAATATCCAGAATCCTGATTTCCTCTCGGATTTCCTGGATCAGCTCCTCGAAATATTCCTGGCATTCCCTGGCCAGACTTTCTTGCAGCGCCTTGGCTTCCCGTTCAATGTTGGCCGCCCTAACTTTATTATTCCATTTGTCGGGAAGCATTTTGTCTTCGCAATACTGCTCGGCAAAGGAGGGTATCTCGCGGCGCAGGTTGCCGATTGTTTGTCTGATTAATCCGTCAACCCGGGCGTCTGCCCGGCGCGGGAACTGGTCGCACCAACTTTGCGCTTCTCTAGCCCGGTCGGCCAGGCGCGCCTGTAGCTTTTGCTGCAAATGCGCAGTTGACAGCATTCCCTCCAACCCGGAGAGGAGGGAAGCGGTTTCACTGTGGCCGAAGCTTTGCTTGCGGTGGAAGGGGCCGTTTTCAATTACTTCCTTCAGGATGTACTCTTTGACCAGGGAGAAACGACTGGCCTGTTTGAGGCCATCGCTCCATTCCTGATAGTCGGGAAGTGTAGCCAGGTACCTGGCGAGGAGGTGGGTATTCACTATGGGCATTTCGTAGCCCGGTATGTACTGGGCGGTAATTTCGTCAAATTGCCGACTGCTGCACCTCAGCTTCTTTTCATCGAAGATTGTGTGCAAGTCGCGCAGGAAAAGGCGTACGTTCCCTTGCCTGATGCCGAGTTTGACGTTACGGACTCCCAGCACGGTGCGCCCCATGATACGGAGCCGGGCGAGATGCTCCGCCTCGGACGCTTGTGGGTCATCGTCGGTAATCATGAAAAGCACCAGGTCAGCGTCGGTGGCGGCGTTGTGGGCGATCTGCTCCTCAACACCGCCATCAAATGCGGCCACGCCCGGAACATCGGTTACGGTCAACCCCTTCCACTCGTAGCACCTGACATCCCGGGTGGTCCGCTGAGCGCCGTTACCAATAGACTTGCCGTCACCTTTGGTCAGTATCTCCATAAGGGTGGACTTGCCGGACATGGTGCGTCCGAAAAGCGTCAGGTTGAAGGTATCGAGCTTCTTGGCCTTTCGCTCGACTTCCCGGCGCAGCCTTTCGTGTTCCTCCTCCATGTTGGCAATCTGCTCTTCCAACCCTTGGCGTGTTTCGTCGGCTTCAGGGCTGGATACCTGTGCGGGTAAGGCTTTGAGCAGTAACGCTCGGACTTCCGTTATAGTCTGCCGGCTTTGCTCCAAGCGCCGGCTGGCGGCCTGATGGGCTTCCCAGGCGGCGGCACTGCAATCTTCGAGGGCCGCTTGTAGTCTGCCTGACCGGTTTCGCTCCCGTTTGGTCACCTCGAACTGCGTGGCCTGGTCGAGGATGGCCTGCGCTTCGGTCAGAATTACCAGCATTTCAGCCGAAGTTAGTTGGTTATCGACGGTCATAACACCCCTATTACAATAGCGGCAATGGCAACCAGGCTGCTGGCCGTTGTGACAGCGACCAGTATCCGGCCTGAACTTGGACCATCTGGCGTCCAAGGCGGCCACCACGGTGTCCGTATGTAGCTGGTGGGCCTGGTTCAGATTGACGGTAGCCTGAGTCAGGGCTTCCTGGTAGGTACTGACGTTGGATGCCAACGCCGTATCGAGCCTGGCGTGCTAGCCCGGCTGAGGCGCTGCTGAGCGCCTGCTCATATTGCAATCCCTGTTCGCGTTGCTGGCTTTGCAACTCTGCAGCGGCATTATCCAGGGCGGCCTGGTGCGTTTCCTGCAGTCTGGTCCGGTCTTCGTCGGTTTGCTGCCGGGCCTGTTGGAGTATTTCCAGGACCCTTTCCAATAACTGCTGACCCTCTGCGGTATATTGCCCGGCCATGTCATTCAGCTCACTGACGCTGGCCTGGTGTTGCTGATGCAACTGTTCCAAACTGGATAAGGTTTCCTGTCGGATGCCGTCGGCAGCAGCCGCAAACTCGCCCAGCAGATTTGCTCCGGTTGTGCCCAGGGACTTGCTGGCAATGTCCAACGCCTCCCGATGGGCCTGCTCCAGAGCTTCTTGAGACCGCCGGATGGCCGTGTCAGCCCTTTCCTGGGCGGCAGCGTTGATGTCGTCGTGCTCGGTGACGTGCATCGCGAGCGTCCGCGACTGTTGGGCAACCTGCTGCACAACATGGGATAGGACTTCACCAGCATTGCCCTCATCTGTCTGTGTAGTCATAGTCAACCCTCCGATGCGCCGTAAATTCAATCTGACCGCTATACCAGTCTTATAACCACTGATGCCAATTTGACGTAATAATGAAAATGCTAAGGCATCCTACTGTGTTGTGAGTTGAGCCAGCCATCCTGGCCTTCGCCCCGGTCATGACTGTCTCGGCAGAGTCCGACGACCCAGACTGGAAACTGGCGCCGACCGGACTGACGGCAACTGCACGAGATGAGGTCGGAGAGTTGGACGTCACCTGGGACCCCAATGTCCAGGACACCAAGACGCTGTCCGATTACCGCGTCACCTGGACGCCGGATGGTGAGGACTTCAAGGACAGCAGAGAGACCGACTGGAGTGCCTACCCGACCACGAACCAGCTCACCGTAACCGGCCTCGACGCCGGCGCAACCTACCAGGTTAAAGTCCGAGCCCGGTACTATGACAACAAAAGATCCATCTGGAGCGACGCCGTCAGGACCCAGTTCGCCGGAGTCGACCCGGTAGGCGATGAGCAGGTCCTTTTCCTCATTGGTCATGGTGCAACTCCCTACAGGCTCCCCACGCGTTTATGCTTCCGCGCCGGTTGGGTGCCGACAACATCCATTATGTAAGCTAAGGGTGTCCCCCGAACCTTTCCTTGACCGCCGAAACCAGCTGAGCGCGGATCTCGGCCTTCAACTTTTCCCTGTTGCCGCCGGCCTGGCCCACGGTCTCGGCGACCACGCGCCGGAGTTCCCGCACCATTTCCATCTCCGTCATCGTTCCTCCCGGATGACCGTGGCCATGGCCACGGTGCCCCGTTCACCCCACCCTCAGGGCGTTCCGCACCGTCTTTTTGTTGACCTCAAATGGTCATGCGGCCATTCCCTGAGAATCCCCTGAGGACGGTGCTGGGCGAGAACTCCGAGGCTGAGTCGATGCGCCCATTCAGCCGGTGTCAACCCCACCGCTTCTGGGTGTCGGCCCGAGGACATGGGGCAACGGTTTGCCGTGTTGGTCTGGTGGAATCAACCCCCGGATGCGCCGGGGGACTTGAGGATATCCGCGATTTTCTGCAGTTGGCCCACCACTTCATCCAGGACCATATCGTACTCCACGCCGGTCATGACTTGGATCGGGACCCAAGTCCCTGACACCGATCTGCCGCTGTCCTCCAAGATCTGGCCTACCCGGTTGTTCGGCAGCCCCAGCCACAACGGGGTGTCACCGTTGGTTCCCCAGTTGTTGTGGTTCACTCCAAACCAGAAGTCCCCGCTGACACCCGTGAAGTGTAGGTACCTCCCGTAGCCGTAGGGTTGCGGTGTCGCCCGCAGCCTGTTGACATCCATCCACCCTTCCCTTACCCTACGAGCATCCAAGGCGGCGTCAACAAGGCGGTTCCAGCCGATCATTCTTCTCGAAAAGGAGGGAGCGAGTTCGCTCCTCAGGACCGGCAGGAATGCTTCCTGGTCTTCGCGCTGGGCGAGGCCGCTCAGTTGCATTATATCGGAGGCGATACCGGAATCCTCAGCAACGGGGACCATTCCCTCCAGCAGCTGGGCCCAACTGATCAGGATGACGCGTTTGTCGGATCCGGCAATCCTGGCCTTCCGAGTACGGTCAGGAATATCGATCGGCTCAAAACCCGGGCCGTCGACTACGCCTTCAAACTGCTTCCTGATTTCGGCCCAAAGGGTGTCGATCCTGATGTCCGGAGCGATGAACAACAGGACACCCGGCCCCTCATCGTTCAACAACTGGAAATAACCGCTGGCCTGGCCTCCCAACAGAGTGGCCCAGAACTTGGACTCCACCAACAGTCGTTTGGCTCCATTCCTGTCGTAACCGACCATGTCGGGACGTGACCCGTCCTCATACGTGACCTGGGTCTCGACCCTGTTTATGGGACCCACCTGGAAGTCACCGTCACGGAGAAGGCTGTCCAGCACCCCGCGACAGGCAGGAGATTTGTTCAGTATGAATGCCAGGGCATCCGTAGCCGCGTCCTCGACGCGGCTCGTCAGCCTGCGGACCAGGAAAGAAAGCAAGGTGTCATTGGCTACCATGAGAAACCTCCTTTACGCTTGCAATTGGAGCCTCAACTGGCCGGATCGGTCGGGTAGTCCTCTGCTCTGCCCGTGTCCCCTGATTGGATGACAAAGTCCCTCCGGTCCCGATACAGGCGGGCGCGGTTGACGACGTAGTTGCCACCCGGTTCCAGATCGTCCCAGTGGGTCATCAGCCAATACTTGTGGTCTCCGATGAAGAGATAGGTGTTGTTCATACTGAAGAAGCGGCAGGCCACGCCCTCGCCGGCGCGGAACCGCTCGCAGAGCGCCTCCAGCAACTCCTGCTGCCCGTCCCTCTCCGACAGCACGTACTCGTGGGGCCAGGTGTCACGGTAGGTGACCGCTTCTCGCCACGGTGCGGCGGCGATGAGTTTCGTCAGCTTCAGTCCCATCTCTGGCATTTCTCCCAGGAATGGAGTTCCCCCAGATCCATGTAATGCTCCGTCTCCGCCAGGGAGCGGTGCTCGGTTATGCCACCGCTTCTTCCCTTTTCAGCATCCTGAGGACGGTGCTGGCAGCGCACTCGAAGTCGCGGGCGATCCGCCGGGGTAGTAGTCGGCCTCCTACGCCTGTTGCGGAAGACTCAACTGACATCTCTAGTTGGAGCCTCTATGCTCACCCGCACGCTTGCGATACCCCTGCGCTGCCATTCTCCAGCCCGAAACCCCTCTCGGCTCCTGATATTCCCAATGACCTTGGATGAGGGCTTCATTTGCGCCGCGTCCCAGCGGCGCACCTCTCGCCGACCGTCCCGATACGATTCCTCGATCCACGCTTCCTTGGTTTGCAGCAGGGCATCCAGAAACGCCCCCTTCTCTGGAGGATCCAGCTCGATCGGTAGGATGGACCCACTGCTGCGCCCAGGTCGCGGCCTGGAATTATCTCCGCCTTCCTTGGACAGGAATCGGACAGGCAGGCCATCCAGTACGGTGGTCAAGTCAAATCCAGGGTCCTCCACGAAATCAGGGCATGGACAGACAGGATTTCTGGCAAAGAACAGTTCCCACGATGCCTGGCGGATGGCTCGCTGGAGTTCAGGATGGGGATACTGATGCTCCGGCAGCATACCCGGCCAGAAAGGCATATAGCAAATGTTCCAGCCGGCGGTGAACGCCTCGGGGTTATGGGTATTGCCCCAGATGTAGCGCAGGCCATAACCGAACCGCCGGGCGAGCTTGTGCCCGGTGTACCGCTCCCACGCCATCTGCGCTCGAGAGTTGTCATCAAGGACGACCCTGCGGCCGTCTGCCCCGTCCCATGTGGCGCTCGCTCCCTTGTCCAGCTTTGGATAGTGCTCCCGACTACGCCGGACGCGGTCTGGAAAGAATGGCGTTTTCTCCCGCACAGCATCGGGGGGACGAAGTAGGTGTGGGTGAAGGCAGATTTAATGATGGACACGCCGCCGTCGCGGAAATACTCCTCCAAAGACTGGATCACGGAAATCGGTTCTCCGGTATCTACCCAGACCCTGAATGCCATCCCTCTCTCCTATGACCTGCTGACAGGGGTATGTATTTCATTTGGGACTTTGCGCAGTTGAACGTGAGACCGCATAGTAGGGTAGGCTTGCTCAAATACAAAACCGCTCCCAAATGCTCACTATCGGGCCCATTCCGTCATTCCGGCGTAGGCCGGAATCCAGGGGCGGTGGGGCCGGTTCGTAGCTATAATCTCAATTTTACATACCCTTGTCAGCCCCGTGGGGGGGGTGCGGATAAATGAGTTCCGTGGCGCTGTCCCGTCAGGGCTTGAGGTTGATGGCGGCATGGTGGGCGAACCGGGCGGCTTCCTCATCCCACATACCACCGTGGTCGGTCATCCACTGCCATAACTCGGTCTGGGACCGGGTACCCTTCCTCCGGTGACATGCCGTGCAAAGGGCCTGGAGGTTGCCCAGCTCCGTTGGCCCGTCCTCAGTCCAGGGAATGATGTGGTCGACTTCCAGATGGGTGGGCCTGCGTTCGTTGGCCCCACACCCGGCGCACTTCGCGAGCTGCGCCCCGATGAGTCGAGGAAGGAACTTCCGGGCCGTCGCCTCCGGCGGCCTCCTGCTGCCCTTACTGCGTAGAGCGCTGCCAGACCTGAGCTTGTAGTCCTTGATGGAGTCACCATCCATGAGCAGCAGGTCCAGCTCGGGGACCTCCAGGTTGACCCAGTACCCGCCGTTGTAGTCCCGGACGATCCACCGGCGGAAGTGGGGATGGTTCTCGCCGCCACTCCGCCTGTCCTGGCCGGTCATGTGGGCCAGTTCCTTCGTTACGGTGTCGTAGATCAGGGCGTCCGGGTTGTCCTCGCGGCGCTTGACTGGCGGGATCCCCGGGGTCAGCCGATCGGCAACCCTGTCGACGATCACCCCGGTGGTTATCCTGGTGCCGGCATCGAGAAGAACTCTTTCGATGGCCTTGACCAATTCGGTTGTTAGGGTGTTCATCACCGGCCCCGCGCAGGTGGGGTATGACCTGACCGCCTTCACCTCCAGCATGGGAGACCGGGACGGCATACCCCGCGACCAGTTGAACTACCAGTGGAAGCGCTACGCCGCCGACGGGACCAGCTTCGAGGCGGACATCGGCGCCAACTCCAGCACCTACAGGGTCACCGACAATGATGTGGGCAAGAAGATCAAACTCGAGGTCAGCTACGTCGACGGCGGAGGCACCAGGGAGGTCAGACTGAGCGACGCCTTCCCGTACATCGCAACCCAGACGGTGGGAGAGGGAACCTTCATCAGCATCATAGGCATGGCTGGCGATAGCTCTCGTTCATTCACCACCCAGGAACAGGGACAGGTCTTCACCATCGGAGGCAACCCGAACGGCTATACCGTCACCAGCGTCGTGATCATCTCCGAAGACCCGCAAGCGAACGACGTCGCCCTCAAGATCTGCGAAGTAGACGGCGACCTCCACCCGACCGCGGTCTGCAGGGATCTCACCGCACCCGGGGTGTCCCCGAAAGGACCGCTGGTCTTCACGGCTCCACCAGGCACAATACTGGCAGGCCGCAGGACCAACTACATGGTCGTGTTCAGCAGCCCAGGAGGAAGCCACGTATTACTGGGCGCCCACTCCAGCGACGGCTGTGACTCCTCCACCCTTACCGGATTCTCAATCCGAAACAGGATCCACCACAAGACCGGGAGCGGCTGGCAGGAGCTCAGCGATAGACAGGGAATCCACATGGCTGTGCTTGGCACCATCAATCCATAAAGAGAAATGGCCCGGGATGGGAACACTCCCCGGGCAGTCGGAAACAGATACATCAGGGTGCCCTCACGGGCACCCTGATTCATTTTTGCGAAGCAGGAGAGACCCGAGCCGGATGCGGAACCTCACGGCGAAGCCCTGCGGGTGGTGCGGGGAGAAGGCCATCTCAACCCGGACGGTCAGGGACGGGACCCCAACCACCTCCGGGGGAGACCCAGGAACTTAGCGAAACAGACTTCCGCACCCAACGAGTTCTGCAACGCCGAACTCGCAGCCCGGGAATGTCCGGTGAAAACTGATGACAGCAGGCAGTTGAGAGCCGGGCAGGCGACCAGATAGACTGGAGCGAGCTATTTTTCTCCCAAGTCACCCCCACTGGAGGTCCCGTTGCCACGTCACAGTGTCGATGGCACTGGAAGAGGGCTGGAGAAGGGCGCTCAGATACACCGCAGCAGGCATGTCTAGGTTCGAATAAGTGGGTAATAATGACCGATATTCCAATTATGTCCGTATACGAATGGTTCCGAGCAGGAATCCCCGGTACAGGATCGCTGCAAATAGTACTCTCATTCATTGGTGGGGGATCCGCCATAGGACTGGTGTCTTTGTGGTTCGCCATGAGGCGCACCCGCCTGACCCAGCGACAGATAGACCTAACTGCACAGAATTCAAGGTACGAACGCTTTCAGCGCGGCATCGAGATGCTCGGCAACCCTGAATTATTCGTACGATTGGGAGGCATCTACGCCCTCAGGACATTGATGAAAGAAGACCCCAAGGAGCTTCATATCCCGGCAGTAGAACTGCTCTGTGCATTCCTTAGGAACCCGACCGACACGGACGCAGTTACAAAAGGTTCGAGAGTGCGCCAAGACATACAGACCGCCTTGGAGGTCCTTG
The DNA here is from genome assembly GCA_965216155.1 of Dehalococcoidia bacterium. Taxonomy (GTDB): domain Bacteria; phylum Chloroflexota; class Dehalococcoidia; order Lucifugimonadales; family UBA3495; genus CATOSP01. Next base: position 863,049 of record CBDCFD010000005.1, read on the forward strand.
TCGGCAGGAGAGAAACGGAAGTAGCGCTTGAGAAAGCACGGGGATTTCGGCTGGATTTGAGAAACGCCAACCTGGCGTATGCCCACCTGTTTGACATCGACCTCTCAGGAGCCAACCTAGAAGGCACCATTCTTTCATATACCAACATGGACGGAACGAACCTATCCAGAGCGATACTAGATGGAGCAGATCTTTCCTTCGCCAATTGCCTAAAGTCGGACTTCAGGAAGGCATCGCTCGCAGAAACCAATCTGCATCATGTGTCGGCTGCCAATTCGGATTTCTCAGGCGCACAAATGAATTCGGTGAACTGCACCGAGGGCAGTTTCTACAAGGCGACCTTCGCCAACATTAGTTTGAGGGGTTGTGATTTCAGAGGCGCATTGCTATACGAAACCGACCTGACCCGTACTTATTTGCCAATCGGAAACGTAATAACTCAACAACAACTGGACAAAGCGATGACCGAACCTGACCGTCCACCTTTTATCGACGATGGATTCATAGATCTGGACACGGGACAGCAATTAAACTGGCACGGCGAAACACCTCTAGCAGTCATACGACGACAAAAGCGAGAACAACAAGACAAACTTGCTGGACCTAAACCACCAGGGCGCAGAATCAATGTAGTAGAAGTTAATAGGATAAACGGAGAGCCTCCAAGCAAACCCCAAGCAGGCTACTTCTGACATTTCCGGTCCCATTTCTCTCCTGAGCACAAATGCCTATAACCCAATTTCTTCATGCCCTCACCGCCACATGCCCCTTCTGTAACCAGCAGGGCGGCATACTCTCCCGCGAACACCCCCAGTGCCGCCGGGCCTACCAGGCCGGCTGGAACGAGATGGTCAGGCTCACGTAACCCCCAACCACTCCTACGCTCCCCAAGCAGAACCCAGGGATGATGACATGAGCCAGAAGCAAGCCAAGAAACGCCGCAGGGAACAAGGAGCAACTAACCAACGGCAAGCACCTGAGCGACCCAGCAGCGCAACCGGCGAAGGGGAGAACGAGGTCAGAGGCCTCGAGGAACTCCTGAAGTCAGGCGACATCGACGCATACGCCCAGGCCTGCTGGAGCTTGGCAAACAGCATGGAGGGATCCCCCAAGGTCGGGGATGTTATAGCCAACTTCGGGCCATGCGAGGAACATGGGTCCCACGAATACAGGTACCGGCTCACCCTCCAGTCGATGATGACCATCGGGCAGTGCGTCGGTATGGAAACCTGCGGCGAAGCCATAAAGCTTGTGGCCAGCAAACTGCCGCCGGAGGAACTCCCCTGCTATGCACACGGGCATCAAGAGCAGTTCCAGGACTTCCTCATGCACGGGGCAAAGCCCCACGAATGCCTGTACTGCGGAGAGACTCCGAAATTCGCCTACCCATCCAAGAGCATCGGCTGGCCCGGCGAGGCCACGGTCAAGGGAACAGACGGACAGGAGTACACGACCTGCCCCAACTGTGGCAGCGACATGCTGGAGATCCAGGGAGAGGAACTGGACCGGTGGGGATGGAAGATCATCTGCTTGGAGTGCGAATGGGAGATAAAACAGGCTGAACTCCTGGACGTCGAGCAATACTGCGACCTCATGGAACAGACGAAGGCGGACCTGACCGGCGCCATCGAAATCATGGAAAGCACATCCATTGGCACCGAGACAAGGATCAAGACAGTGGCGGTCCAGACCAGGAAAATTCTGGAAGACATAGCCTACGCGGCGCTCGTGTCCAACAAGGACACTTCGACGAAACCCCTGGAGGAACTGAAGGACCTGAGGAGCCCCAGGGAAATCTTCAGGGACATTGAGAAAATCCACCCCAACTTCTTCCCCACTCCGGTGGAAATCAGGGCCCCGTCAAAGGGCAAGGCCTTCGCCGTCAAGACAAAGGAAGTCCTGACCCGGGAAAAACTCCTGCAGATTTACAGGGAACTCAACCCCCTGGCCCACAGCAGAAACCCGCTGGACGAACCGATAGACCTCAAATACTACGAGAAGAAACTGCCGGTCTGGCTGGAGGAAATAGTAAACACCTTGGCAACCCACCAGGTGACGCTGCTCCACCACCCCGACCACTTCTACATCGTGAAGATGAAGGGCGACCGGGACGGGTCGGTCCAATGCACCCCGTTCACCAAAGATGCGACAGGTATGTCAACATGCGCCTGGCCGGACTGTGTTTCCGGTGCCAGCAGGCAATACTGTGAGTTCTGGGGGAGGCCTTGGCAGGAATGCACCATGCCGGAAAAGGAATCGGCCCAGACGCAGGGGAAGATGTTTGGTGCGATGGTCGACGAGGAAGTGACGTACGAACATGCCCAGGAACTGATAGACAGGGCGGGGGAGCGGGGACCCTACTTGGGGTGAGTTACGACCGGACCGTGGACTTCGAACCCTGCTCCCACGACTTCGGCATCATGCGGGACGCTCAGAGCGCGACGCCTCAGAGCTTCAAGACTGGGGACAGCTGGTTCACCTTCAGCCTGTCCCAGATGTAAGCCGTCAGCGAGCGGCTTTTACAGCAAGGGCTCGATGTTCTATATTTTCCATACCAGAGGCTGGAACCCGAACCGCCAAGCCCACGAGGCCAGACATGACCACTAAACCCAGAACCACAAGAACATTTCCGCCGCTCCCCGACCCGCCGGAGCGGGAGCCAGAGGATATGACCAGCTTCGACCACCTGACCAAGAACGGCGGCGCCCACCATCTGGCCCAACACTTCGGTAACCCCGGTACCACCGTCGTAGGAGGGGAGAGGTACATCATCCGGGAACCGGGCACCTCGGCGGCGGACCGGAGATTCCCCGACCTGCTCATCGCATTCGACGCCAACCCTGAGGCCTACAAGGACAGCAACAGCTACGTCATCTCCGAGCAGGGCAAGCCGCCCGACTTCGTAATGGAGATAGCCTCGGAAAGCACCGGCCAAGAGGACACCGGGAACAAGCGCACCTGGTACGCCAGCCTGGGCATCCCGGAATACTGGCGGTTCGACCAGACCGGAGATTCCACGGAAGCCGACTAGCGGGAGACCGGCTGGTGGACGGCCGGTATGAGCCGATAGCCATCGAGGAGGTCGAAGACGGAATCCTGCAGGGCTACAGCGCCGCGCTGGGTCTCCTTGTCCGCTGGGAACGCGGGGAGCTGCGCTGGCATGACCCGGAGACTGGGCAGGAAATACCCACCTTCGAGCAGGAGCGGAAAGGCAGGTTGGCCGAACGGGAGGCCAGGCTGGCCGAACAGGAAGCCAGGCTGGCGGCCGAGGCCCGGGGCAGTGAGCTGGAGGCGGAACTGGCAAAGAGACAAGAAGATGGCTAAACAGCAGGGGGCCCGGCTCCCCACACGCGATTCATCAATGAGGAAGAAGTTTCAGGATATCTAATGACCGCCAGAGAACGCCCCCTCTGCGACTGCGACGAGCCCTGCGGCTGCTATGCCGAGGGGTACGCCGCTGGCAAGGACAAGGAATTTTTCGAGATCATCTCCAGCCTGGACGGACCGCCCCACACCCAGGACTGCGGCTGCCAGCCCTGCCAGGTCAAGCGGGCATGCCTGCAGAAGGTCATGACACTGATCGCCAGAAGTTCACCGGCCCTCTTCGAGCTGGTGGAGACCTGGACCCTGGATGAGCACGACGGACGTGACTGAAGGGACAATGTTATGAGCAGAACGATGGTCATCAAGCAAGCCTTCGACCTGCCGTTGACCCTGGAAATGGGGCAAGCATTCCGGTGGACCATGGTCCAGGAGACGGAGGGGAGACAGCGGGAGCCGGAAAATGTTCCGGATCCCCAACAGGGGCACGGGGACTGCTGGTACTCGGGCGTAATGGGTAAATACGTGGTGCACCTCCGACGCACCCAGGGTGGCCTTGAGTACCGCGTGGGCGACCGGGACGGCGAATGCCACGACATCGACCTGGACAGGAAGCTTTGGGATTACTTCCGTCTGGACGACGACATAGAGGCAATCTACGGCCAGCTGGGCTGCGATCATGCGGTGGCCAGCGCCATCGAGGCGTATCCCGGACTGCGCCTGCTCCGCCAGGATTCGTGGGAATGCCTGGTGTCCTACTTGTGCTCCAATACCAACGCCATCCGCGGCATCAGGCAGAGTGTTGAGAAGATAGCGACCTTGAGCCTCCGCAAGGTCCGCCTGGAACAAGAGGAAAGATATGTCTTTCCTGGGCCTGAGCAAGTTGTTGAAGCCGGCGAGCAGGCACTGGCGGACCTGAGACTGGGGCTGTCGTCGAGGTCCCGCAACATCTTCCGGATGGCATGTCACCTTTCCCGTGAACAGCTGCTGTCGGGGATCAAAGGCTCCCCGGAGGAATCAGGAGCCGCAGCCATGAAGCGATTGTCCAAATGTCGGGGCATCGGCCCCAAGATAGCAGGCTGTGTTGCCCTGATGTCCCTGGACAAGCTGGACGCCTTCCCGGTGGACCGGTGGATTCGGCGCGCCCTGAAGTGCTGCGACCTGTCGGCGATTCCGACAGGCATAGCAGACCGAGTGCGCTGTACTCGCCGTCCTATGACCCAGGGCCAGCAGCTCCAGGTCTCGGAGTGGGCCAGAGATCATTTCGGACCGTACGCCGGTTACGCCAACCAATACCTGTTCCACTGGGCCGAGCCGCACAAGGACCGGGCACCACGAGGTCAGTCTATACAAATACCCTGCAACTGAGCCCAGCCACCTCAACCACGTCATCCTCGAACCCCGAGCCTACGGGGCATCCGCCATGGAGTGGGTGCTGCCCACGATGGGCAGGTAGATGCGGAGCGTCACCTGCGGGGTCGGATGCCCCAGCCACTGCGAGACCACGTTCAGCGGGGTCCCCCGGAGCATCCTCTACGACAATACCAAGCTGGCGGTGGCGAAGATACTGGGGGATGGGCGCCGCCAGCGCATCCGCGCCTTCACCGAGCTCCAGTCCCACTACCTGTTCGAGGACCGGTTCGGTCGCCCCGGCAAGGGCAATGACAAAGGCAAGGTGGAAGGCCTGGTCGGCTATATGCGCCGCAACTTTCTGGTGCCGGTGCCGTCCTTCGAAAGCTTTGATGCCCTGAATGCCTACCTGGAACAACGATGCCTGGAGCGAATGGACGCCCAGCTCAGGGGACATACGGAGACCATCGGTCAGAGGATGGAACGGGACCTGGACGCCCTGCTGCCCCTGCCCTCGGCACCTTACGACGCCTGCGACAAGCAGGCCAGCCGGGTGAGTTCGCTGTCCTTGGTCAGGTACAGGACCAACGACTACTCGGTGCCGGTGGCCTACGGATATCGGGACGTCCTGGTACGGGGCTACGTGGACCAAGTGGTCATCAGTTGCGGGACTGAGATCATCGCCAGACACCCTCGCTCCTACGAGTGAGACGACTTCGTCTACGACCCCATCCACTACCTGCCGCTGCTGGAGCGGAAACCGGGCGCCCTGGACCAAGCCGCACCCCTGCAGGGGTGGGAGTTGCCGGAGGAGTTCGGGGCGGTGCGCCGGCTGCTGGAGACCTTCTCTCAGCAGGAGGTGCAAGCGGCTATCAGAGACGCCATCAGGCTGGGGGCGCTGAGCTTTGACGCAGTGAAGCACTTGGTGCTGTGCCGGCTGGAGGGACGGCCGCCACGCCTTGACCTGGAGTTGTACCCCTACCTGCCCAGGGTGAGGGTCAGCACCACATCCGCCAAGGAATATATGACACTCCTGTCGGGGAGGGCAGCATGAGCCAAAGGTCCACGTTGCTCTTGGAACATCACCTGAAGGAGCTGAAGCTGCCCAGCTTCCTCAGGGAGTACGGGAAGATGGCCGCCCTGTGCGCTGCCGAGAATGCGGACCACCCCCAGTACCTGCTGCGGCTGGCCGAGCTTGAGCTCATCGACCGCCATCAGCGCATGGTGAAGCGGCGGATCCGGGCGGCACGATTCCCCGCCGTGAAAAGCCTGGACACCCTCGACTTCCCGGCCATCCCGTCGCTGAACAAGGCCCTAGTCATGGAACTGGCGCCGTGCGAATACATCCAGAGGCGTGAAAACGTCATCTCTGTCGGCAACCAGTCCAGGAGTGTCCGTCATGCCCTTGGATGGGCCTGTTGCAGGCTCATTTCAAATGCCGGATAAATGCACTTATCACGCATACTAAGCGGGTTTCCGAACACCTCGAAAAATAGGTCCAGGAGGCCGCTATTACCGACAGCCCCCGCCCCCTCTGCGACAGCCCCGAGCCCCGTGCCTGCTACGCCGAGGGCTATGCCGCCGGAAAGGACAAGGCGTACTTCGAGGTGATCGCCAGCCTCGACGGCCCGCCCCACTCCGAGGACTGCGCCTGCCAGCCCTGCCAGGTCAAGCGGGCCTGCCTGAAGAAGGTGATGACCCTGACGGCCAGGAGTTCGCCGGCGCTGTTTGAGCTGGAGGAGGCCTGGACCCTGGACGACCATGACAACTGAAACCGCGCAGGAGCTCATCCTGACCCGTCCAGAGAGAATGACCGACGCCACCGGGCATTGGCCTGATGGGAGAGGCACCAGACCGGTGGTCCCGATAAACTGACGGGCCGTTGCCCATGCCGTGGTAGAATGTGGTCACAAAGGCAAATCAACATGACCCTCACGTGATGGACGACATGACCACATACAGCATCAGGGAAGCGAAGGCCCGCCTCAGCGAGATACTCCGGGGCCTGGACCGCGGCGATGAGGTGATCATCACGCGCCGGGGACGCCCGTGCGGACGGCTCACCGCGGTGGATGCCGGCGTCGGCGACAGACCATCCCTGGCCACGCTGAGGGGCGCCCTCTCGCAACTGCCCGATGCCGGCTACCAGGACTTCTTGGACATCAAGGGCATCTGGGAGAATGGGGAGCGGTTGCCCGACGGAATGTCCGGGGACAAAGGTGGTTAGCCGGAACCGGTTCGTTGTCGACACCCATGCCCTCTGGTGGTATTTCCAAGCCCCGGAGCGCCTCAGCGTCGCCGCCAGCGCCACGGTGGTTGTTCCCGCCATCGTGGTGGCCGAGTTCTACTACCTGTCGGCCAAGCTGGGCAGTCCCCTGGAACCGTCGGCATTGCTGGAGGCGCTGGACTCGGTGAGCGGGATAGAACTGTCCGAGTTGGGCCGGGCACAGCTGGAGAGGCTGGACCGGTTTCCCGAGGTTCCGGAGATGCACGACCGGCTGATCGCCGCGGAGGCGGACGCGCTGGGCGCACCGGTGGTGACCCGGGACGAGGCGCTGGCGGCGTCGGACCGGGTGGCCACCGTCTGGTAGCTGCCGCCCCGCCCGCCGTTGCACTGAGCATTGCCGCGACAGCATGAACATTCACGACGAGATCACAATCCCCGGCCAGGAGGCCCGCCACGGCGAGGTGCCCGCTTGGCTGGCCGACAGCCCGCTCTGGCCCGCGGTGAAAGCCCAGACGGGCGGTGGGCAGCTCTTCCTGCACCAGGCCACGGGGCTGGAACTGTTGGGATACGGCCACAACCTGGTGATCAGCACCGGCACCGCCAGCGGCAAGTCCCTGGTCTTCCAGGCCCCCACCCTGCACCACCTGGCCACCCATCCGAATGCCACGGCCATCGCCATCTACCCCATCAAGGCCCTGGCCCGGGACCAGGTCATCCGGTGGCGGAACATGGCAGAGGCCGCCGCTCTGGACCCCGCCGCCATCAACCGGATTGACGGCGACCTACGCGACCTGACCGAGCGGCGGCAGGTCCTGCAGCGCACCCGGTTGGCCCTGATGACCCCCGACGTGATCCAGCAGTGGCTCATGGCCTACTCGGATCCCCTCTACGGCAAACGGCCGCTGCGCCACGACCTCAGGGAGGTGCAGAACACCCAGTACAACGTGCGCCGCTTCCTATCCAACCTGGCATTCCTCATCCTGGACGAGGCCCACACCTACGACGGCGCGCTGGGCACCCACTGCCTCTACTTGGTGCAGCGGCTGCAGCAGAAGCGCCGGGAGCTGATGTCCCGGTTCGAGCCCCTGCGGGTCATCGCCGCCAGCGCGACCATCCACAACCCGGCCCAGCATCTGGAGACCCTCACCGGCCTGCCCTTCCAAGTGGTGGACGACCGGTACGACGGCAGCCCCCGGGCGGAGCTGACTGTGCAGCACGCCGTCGGCCGTGCGCCCCACGACGAGGGCTGGCGGGACCTGCAGGACGCGGTGCGCGAGGTGATCAGCGAAGATCCGGACCGGTCGTACATCGCCTTCGTGGACGACCGGCAGCTGGCGGAACGCGCCGCGGCGGGCATCGAGGCCGCCCGCAGCATCACCGAGGATGCCATCATCGTGGAGTCCCGGGACGCCATGGCCTACCGTTCGGGGCTCATGCGCCGGGAGCGCATCGAGGAGGCGCTGCGGGCCGGTGAGATCCGGGGCATCGCCAGCACCAGCGCCATGGAGCTGGGCATCGACATCCCAGACCTGCAGGTGGGATTCAACCTGGGGTTGCCCCACTCGGTGGGACGCCTCAGGCAACGGGCCGGACGGGTGGGACGCAACAGCCCCGGACGGTTCATCATCGTAGCACCGCGCCACGCCTTCCAGTTCCACGAGGACAGCCTGGAGACCTACTGGCGACAGCCGGTGGAGCCGGCCCGGCTCTATCCCTCCAATCCCAACATCAGGAACACCCACGGCCGCTGCCTGGCCAAGGAGACGGACCTCAATGGCACGGAGCGCGCCCTGCCGTCGCCCACGGATGCTTGGCCGGAGCAGCTGCCCCAGACACTCCGGGAGATCGCCCGGGGCGACCACTACGCGCCGGAGTTCCAGACCGGAGATCCCCAGCAACCCCACCGCAACGACATCCGGGACGCCGCCGACGGGCGGGCGCGCATTGTGCAGATTCTACCGGAGGGGGAAACGGAGCTACTGACCAGCGAGGTTACCCGCCGGGAGGCGGCCCGCGACGCCTACCCGCTGGCCACCTACTTCCACGCCAAGCAGTCCTATTCCATCCTGGGCTGGCGGGAGACCCGCGGCGAGACGCTGATCACGGCGCGCCACGCTCCGCCTCGGGAGACCCGGCCCGTCACCCGCAGCGGCGCCACCCTCACGCTGCAGCAGCCCCGCACATCCGCGCTGGGCCACCTGGAATACTGCACCCATGCGCAGGCGGTGGCCTGGGAGCGGATCGTCGGCTGCGCAATGCGGGAACCGGGCGACGGGGAATGGCGGGAGGTCCACTACGGCGTGGAGGGCATCCCCGAGGTGATGACCAGCCTGCGCACCACGGCCACCCTGATCATCGTCTGGGAGGACTGGTTCGACGACGCCAACACGCGTCGGGACGTGGCCCGGGCCCTCCGGACGGTGATGTGCGGTCGTGAATCGATACACCCCGCCGACATACGGACCACGCACCAGAACGTCCAGGTGGTGCGGGACGGGCGCAGCAGCGAGGTGAGCCGCGCCATCGTCATCTGGGACAAGGTGGGCGGCGGCCTGGGCCTCTCGAAGGCGGTGGCCGACAACCTGGGACGCTACACTCAGGCGCTGCTGGAGATCGTCCGGCAGCCGGGCCAGCGTTCGGAGCAGGAACGGCTGCTCAGGGAGGATACCGCCGCAGCGCTGCACCGGTGGGCCGCCAGCATGGCGCCCCACACCCTGGGCCCCGAGCACACCCCAGCCATCACCGAGTACGCCGGTACTACATTCCGCAGCCAGCTGGAGGCCAGGTGGGCGGCATACTTCGACCAGCGCGGGATTGCATGGCAGTACGACCCGGTCCGGCTCAGCGGCTGGACTCCCGACTTCCGGCTCGTACTCAACGGCGTCGAAGCCTACGCCGAAGTCAAGCCCGTGAGCGAATTTCCCTTGGACGTGACCCAGCGGGTGCTGGGCGCCGGCTGGACGGGCGACATCCTGATCCTGGGCCGGGAGCCGCGCCACGCCTGGCGTTACCAAGGCGACGGATGGAACCCGGTGGACCTGGCCGCATGAAAACCGCCGTGCTCTGCGGATGGCCGGCGCGTCAGGCCGCACATTCCGTCAGCGAAGCGCTCACAGCGACGGGCTGCCCGTCCGGGGAATGGCTGACCGGTAAGGATTTAACTAGGACGAGCCGACGGCAACCATCCCTGGCCGGCGCGGATACGTACACGTTTGCAGTAGCTGGAATATCCCGGACGACTGCACTCGGCATGAGCGGGGATATGGTGTGCCCTGCGGCGGCGGACATCGCCGACCTGAGCAGCATGAACACGGCCCCCGCAGTAGACAGAGAAGCTGGCCATCCTTCGCTCCCGTCAGGAACGCGCCAGGACTCCCATGGGAATTGCCAGTCAGCGCGGCTGAACTAGATAATCCTGTCTCCCCGACTTGGCGTGGACTGGCTGTCCGGCTCGTCCGCCGCTCCGGGCAGCGGGGTCAAAATTACGCGCCAACGGGGAGTTTCCTTGGACGCCTCGACCAGGAATTCCTCCAGCGGGACATCGATGTCAATATCGTCGAATTCGAAGTTGAAGACGGCCTTCATGTCAGCGGGGCAGACGATGCCAGCGGTAGCGTTGTTCTCGCGTCCCACCCGCCTCAGCTCTTCGCGTTCGGCGAGGGTCATCTTGATCCGGCGGTGGCAGCCGGCAATGGTGCATTTAACCGGGGCTCTTCTGGGCATTTCCCTAATATTACAACGACAGCTCAAGGAAGGGGTTTTTCGGGCATGCGCGCAAGATGTTCAGCGTCAACTTGTACCTCCGCCGATTACATGCAGGGGAGGCATAGAAAATTCATCGATGGCTATCTAAAGGGAGTGGCCCGGTGCTCCGAGTGCTGGGCCGCTGCTGTTTGGGTAGAATTCGATATAGTTCCCTATCGTCACGAGCTTTACTCGAGGGTTTAACCCGCCCCCAACCGGGGCTGACGTTTGCGCTACCGCCGGAGGTACAAACGACAAAATTGCGGTTTGCACAACCGGTCTTCTGGTGAGACAACGTAATCGAGGGGCACAAATCAGCTTCTGTGACAGGGTCGAACCTTCCCCAGACTGTTGGCAGGTCAATATGCGATGTTTAGTCCAGTCCGGTTGGATAACCAATTGTTCCTGACTGAAGTGGTCTGTATTGACCGCCTCTTTGAAGTTGATCACGTCATTCACCAGAGTGCCGGTTGCGGTGACCACTGTGAGAACTTGTAGATTCTCTGCGCTTATTACAATCGGGTGAAGGGCAGCAGGCTGCAGGAATATCTCACCGCTCGATTGCGCGAGTTGAGTATTGGAGTTTGAGGGCTATGTCCGGTGCCGACATTTCTATAAGTGAGTTGAATCAGGCCGAGCGCCGTTTCGTTGTTCGCGCTTTCCTGCGGTCAGTCGGTGCCGATGTGGCATTGACCGAACTCGCACGTTCGAAGCGTCAGGTCCCGTATGAGGATGTGCTGGGAGCTTTGAACCTCTCAGTTTGGCCTAATTCTGAGACCACTTACGTGGAGTTAGCATGGTTGTCCGAGCCCCTTTGCAGTTCTAAGTTTCCGCGGTTGTGTGCCTACTCGGTATTCGGCTCGTTGTCGACTGATGTCCAATTGTGGATTGGCAAAACTCCGCGTAAACCCGTTGATGGGTCTTTCCTTTTGACGGGGCGTGTATTGCTTGGCGCGATAATCCGCATATACCAAATCAAAGTCGTAGAACTGAGCCATCCTAATCCCATCGTCAATTTCGCTAAGAGGAACCAGCGCCTTTTCATTCGCTGGGGTCTCCCCTTGATGTACCTCGTCGGCTACCTCGTTTATGCCTATTTTCGGCACGGCATTAGCCTGGATACACTCTTCCCTGTGTCGACGGGTCTCGTCTCATTTTTTTATTTCCGATACGGGCTGAGGAACTTGCCTCCGAACACGTTCTTTTTGATTACGGCGTTATTGTGCTTCTTTGGGCTGCCTTATCTCGTTTATGATCCGTCGGAGTATGTCCCCTTTGGTGCCGATTCCGAATATCCTCATTTGGCCGGGTTGGTCTCCTCCTTGACCCTTGGAGCGTGCATGTGGTTAACCGAAGCGCTTGATAATTTCGAAGAGACTTGGAGCGAAGCGTTCAGGAATCGCTTCCGCTCATACCGCCGTGGGATTACCTTGCTTTCGGTCACTACGGTCACCGGTTACCCGATCTTTCTTGTGCACGCCTATGCAATCCATCAGATTGTCGTCGAGAATAACCTCTTGTTTATCCCATTGGTTCTCTTTGGGGTGATCGCGTTCTCCGATTTCCTGCATCGCTTGCTGGAACGGTAGGCGCGGTATGGGACCTTTCCTTCGATTAAGAGCGACCATGGCCGGACTGAACTATGAGTAATTCTCACGAATCCTCAGAAACCCAGAACAGTGCGGACGCATAGCCGGGACCCAGTAAGCCTGCAAGGGGTGAGCTGGCTGGACGAAACCGCCGCCGAGTCCTGCGGAGGGTCCAGTTGCCATCGGTTGGGGGACCACCAAGCCGACGCCTAGATGAAGCAGGAACCGGTGTTCTGATATTCGCGGTTTGCACAACGCCCGTTCTGGCCCGTTATGGAGTAGAAAGATGGCAAAGGAACGTCTTATGAGCTTCGCACCTGGAGACGTCCGGAGGAGCATCCTCCGGTGTACGAATTGCGAGGGCGAAATTGCTTATTCTATGAAACGCTCCATACCGAACGTACCTGAGGAATGTCCTCTGTGCACGCAAGACTGGAGCCAGTCGGTGCAGTATGAAGACTACAAAGCCCGCGTCGAACTTCTGTGCAGGGCACTGGAGTTACTGTCTGTTGCTGATGATAGGGTGTTCCACGACTCAGCTGGCGACAACGAATCTGACTGGGCACCTTGGACCGTGCGGCTGGTGATAGAGGGTCGCCCGGCCCAACCAGGCGTGGGCCGCCGAAATCACCTACTTGCCCATGTCCCGGGGATTCCTCTACCTGGTCGCCATCATGGACTGGCACAGCCGGTACGTGGTGGGCTGGCGGTTGTCCAACACTCTGGAAGCCGGCTTTTGCGCCGAGGCCCTTACTGAGGCGCTGGGCCACGGCAGGCCGGAGCTGTTTAACACCGACCAAAGCCTGCCCCAGCGAAGGCTGGGGGCAGCCAGTTCACCAGCGGGGAGTTCATCCGGATCCTTCAGGACCATGCGGTCAAGATCAGCATGGACGGGAAAGGGCGCTACGCCGACAACATCTTCGTGGAGCGGCTGTGACGGACGGTGAAGTATGAGGAGGTGTACCTGAAAGCCTACGCCAACGCCAGTGAAGCTAGGAGGGAACTGGGCTGTCAAGGGCGTCGACAAAACATGCCAGTGGGGTGTCGAAGTTCAGGGGAAATGTCCGGTTAAGTGTTCAGCGAAAATGTCACTCGGTTAGGCCTGGATGGTATCAGATGACGGCGTGGCAGCAACAACCGCCCGGGCTTGTCGCGTTGGAGGGCCTTCGGCATCCATGTATTTCTTTATGGTGGCTCTGTGGATTCCCAATTCCCGCTCGATTGCCCGAAGCGACATCCCCTTGCGCCTGGCTTTCTGAATTGCCTTCCATCGTTCCTTCTGAAGGAACGTCGGTTTGCGCGCAGGGGTGGCTGTGGGCCTGCCGGCTGTGGCCACGTCGTCAGTGATCATACCGCGACCGTTCTCGCCCTCCGCCCTTGAGTCCAGCGGTTCGAGAGCCGCCGTCCAGCGTTCTCCCAGGCCGTGGGCGCCGTAGGTCGGGACAGGAACACTTGCGGAGGCTCCGTGGCCGTTCCGGAGAAATACCGGACTGGGTGGCGCCTCCTGGGACGCGATGATGCGCCCCTCATGCCGCACCGATAGGCCGCCGTCCAGTCTCTCCAGGACTTCCACAGCCGCTCCGGCATAGCTGGGACGTTCCCGCCCTGGCAGCAACTGCAGGGTATGCAGCTGGAATCTCACCGTGTTGTCCTTGGCCACTTTTCTGCGGTGCTTGGAGCACAGAATCTGTTCCAGACACAGCTCCGGGTCCAGGGGCCGGAATGCAGGCTCAGGGTATTGCGGTGGAACACGGAAACGCCGGTTGAATCGCGGCAGGAACTGCTCCAGCACGCTGTTGGCTTCCTCGATACTGCTCGCCCCTGCCAGCCGCAGTTCGGTTACGAGGCGGTCCTGGAAAGTTTCCGCCATCCGCTCCACTCTTCCCTTGGCCTGGGGAGAGAGGGCGAATATCATCTGGATCCCCAGTTCGTCCATGGCCCGGCTGAACTGGGTTGGCATCCCGGGGAGGCCGGAGCCGGGCGTGTGCCTGAAGACCCCGTGCCGGTCGGTGTACAGGGCGAGGGGAATGCCGCGGCGCTGCAAGAGGCGCTGGATCAGCAGGAAGTAGCTGTGGGCGTCCTCCTTCTCGCAGAAGAGGGCGTCGACCACCGTGCCGGTGGCATCGTCCACTGCGATCAGCAGCGTGAACGGTAGCATCCGGTCCCCCAACCACGGGTGATGACTGCCGTCCATCTGGATCAACATTCCCTGCCGGGGCATCCGCTGGCGGCGTACCCGGTGCTTTGGCTGGCGCCTGCGCCGCGGACTGCTCAACCCGGCGTTGACCAGGATGCGCCGCAGGGTGGTCCTGCCGATGTCGATGCCGTCGCGCTCGCTCAGCAACTCTGAGAGATGGGTGTGGTTGGTCCCTGAGTACCTGGTGTGAGCCAGGTGAACCAGAGCGGTTGCAACGGGCTCGGGAGTTGCGTTGGCCGGCTTGCGGCCCCGGAGACCGTGAGCAACGGCGGCAACGCCTTTCTCCTGGTAAGCCGCAAGGATACGCCGGGTGTGTCGCGGGCTGACACCCATGAGTGTAGCCGCCTGATCCAGCGTCATGTGCTCAGCCAGCAGGCTGTTGAGGATCTTGAGTCTCGTCTGTTCTTTGGGCGTCAAAGTCACATTCTCCATAAGTTGAATGTGACATTTCTGCTGGCCAGTTAGTAAGGACATTTCCCCTGAACTTCGACAAGTGGGGCGGAGCAAAAGTGTACCAGCTGAGAGGTCATTGGCCAGCGTAAATGTCCGGGCCAGTTGTTCGGGAGAAGTGTCACAGAGGCAGGCTGGCAGAAGGCTGGTGAGTGAGTGAGGTCGTTTCTGGCGCGACTTATGGGTTGTCTAATTCGTCCGGGGCTTGCGCTGCGGCGGTCTCCCGGCTGCGCTTGAGGCGGTAGCTCTCACCGTTCATCTCCAGGATGTGGACGTGGTGGGTGAGGCGGTCCAGCAGCGCGCCGGTGAGCCGTTCCGAGCCGAAGACCTCGGTCCACTCGTCGAAGGGAAGGTTGGTGGTCACCATTGTGGAGCCCCGTTCGTAGCGCTGGCTGAAGACCTCGAAGAGGAGTTCCGTGCCGGTGGTGGACAGCAATACGAAGCGCAATTCGTCGATGATGAGCGGTTTGAGGCGAGCCAGTTGCCACTGTAGGTTGAGCAGTCTGCGGTCGTCTCGTGTCAATTACTTAGGCTGCAACCCCGACAACCCGTAATGCCACTCCATGTACATCAGTTTGGCAACAGCTCCCAAGGATGGATTTACCCGAGACCAAACTCACGCTTAATGCCTGAAGTGAGCAGGCATCCAACCTTCGAAGGGTATCCCCAGGCAACCCCGGTCCTGCTGGCCTTCAAACCACTGGACAAACGCTCCAACGACTTCCGGTGGAAAGTTGCACTTATGTCTTCGCCCCACAATGAGGTCTGTCAAGCCTTGGGGAAGTGACGGGCCGTCGCCGCCCCAATAAACAAAGTCATTGCTGATCAGCACCCTATTTGACTTGGCTTCTTCCGTTCTTGCGTTCAAATCCGAACAGAGGTGCCCGCGGTACCGCTCGTCGAGCTTGAATTCTTCGAAACTGCATACGTCGGTCACCCTCATGGCATAGATTATGGGCCGGTCCGCAGCCGTTCGCTTTCGATACTCAGCACCTGCCAACCCAACTACGTAATCGCCGGGGTCGGCAAACCAACGCACCTCAGGCTTACAATAAGCAAGCGTGCAAACCCCGCCCGTTGGGTTGGGGGCATATCCGTTGTCGCTGACCACTATGTACGAGTAAAGCTTCATCGAAATGCCAACATCCGGGTTACGGCAAACTAGTACTCAGTCAACTTAGGCTTGGGATTTGTTTAAGAAAGGGGCCAATTGAGCTATCCTGGCTGGTGGGAAGTGTTGATGGCGGGGGGTGGGAGTGATGGTCAGGGACAAATACGCGGTGCGGCTGGCACAGGAACAACGGGAAGAGCTCCAACGACTGGTCCGGGTTGGCAAAAACTCAGCCCGAGTGACCGCTAGAGCGCGGATTCTCCTAAAGAGCGGCGACGGTTGGGCCGCGCCCCAAGTGGCCGAAGCTTTGGATGTGGCCCTGAGCACGGTATACCGGGTCAAGCAGCGCTTTGCCGAAGAAGGGTTGGAGAAGGTTTTGCGGGACCGTCCCCAGGCCAACCGGCCCCGGAAGCTAGACGACCGGGGCGAAGCCCACCTGATTGCCCTGGCCTGCAGCCCAGCGCCGGAGGGGCACAGCCACTGGACTTTGCGGCTGTTGGCCGGGAAGGTGGTGGAGTTGGGGTTGGTGCCCTCCATGTCCCATGAGGGGGTCCGAAAGCGTCTCAAAAAAACACTCTCAAGCCGTGGCAGAAGAAGGAGTGGTGCATTCCCAAGGTGAGCGCGGAATTTGTGGCTAACATGGAGGATGTCCTGGACCTGTACGAGGAACCTCATGATCCCCAACGTCCGGTGGTCTGCTTTGACGAGACTGAGGTGGACCCGGTTATTTGGACAGGATAAATGCTGAATTAAGTGAGAGCCCATGTACTCCTGCAAATGATGTTGATGCTGGCCTAAGGAAGTTCTCCCTTCCTTTAGACTCCTCAGACTCCTCGTCTCGGGAGCATTACGTCCCGCGAACATATTGGCCGCGGTTCGGTAGCCCAGAGCCTGATGAGGCCTCAAGTCGTGTGGTGTTGGCCCGCATAGGTCCCGTCCCTGACCGTCCGCACGGTGGGGCGGCTCACACCGAAAGCCCGGGCAGCGGCGCTGCCCGACCCGCCGTTTTTCAGGAAGGCCTTGACGGCCTCCACCTTCTCCGATGACAGCGCGGGGGGCCTTCCCCCGGTCCTGCCCTCGGCGGCGGCGCGGTCCACGCCGGCTTTGATCCGGTCCCTGATGGTGTCCCTCTCCCACTCGGCCAGGGAGAGGAGCATATGGAGCATGAGACGAGAGGTGGGGCTGTCGTCGCCGGTGTCCAGCCCCTCTGACAGAGAGCGGATGTTGATGTCCTGGCCGTGAAGCTCCTGGATCGTTTTGAGCCCTTCCGTGAGGTTCCGCGCCAGGCGGTCGAGTCGCGGGACCACAACCGTGTCCCCCGTCACAAGACGCCCCCAGCCCTTCGTGGCGACTGGGGGCAGTCTTAGCAGGAAACCACCCTGCACTTTCTACCAGGACACCAGCATCTCTAGCAGTCCCTTCACCACCACAAAATCCCGTATCCTTTCCGCCGTCAATAACCCATCTTCTATTGCCACTTCCTGCCCTTCAGGCATCTTCCTAAAGTCGACGAAAGGCACCAGGACACGGATACTGGCGGACCTTCCGGCTCGTACGACAAACATATCGTGTTCCAGCAGGTCTCCTACCTTAGCTCTCAATTCAGCTTCAGTAGTACCCCTAAATTGGGCATCGACATAGCAACGTCCCTCGTTCCCCTTGAACTTGTACACGATATGAGCCTTGCCGCCCGTCTCAGACCGGGATACCCCATCCGCGTCGAAGAAATAGATAAAACCCGCCCCCGAAGGCATACTACCCGGCCTTCTCATCCGCAAACAAGGGGTCTCTTCCTCGGCGCTCTGCCAGAAGGCCTGCCACACTTCCGTCACCACCATATCAGGAACGGCCACATAACCTGCCTGGTGACTCTCAATTCCATCCTCAAGCATGACGGCCAAGAATCGACTCCTCGCATCATCTGCTCCACGTAGGACATCAATCAGATCCTCGTAAGTTATTTGACGGTCAAAGATCTCACTCCCCTCTTCGCCAAAATAGTCAGCCGGAGCAAGCAACACCGTCTCGATATTAAAAGCCGGACCTTCATCCTCCTTCCAACGCATCGCACGCTCCCTATACCTTTTGGGCTGACCCGGCTGAAAACCCGCGCTTATCTTATTCTCAACCAAGAGAACCAAGACCTCGGACTCGCTCACGAAAGAAACCACAATGTCAGTCTCTCCATCGCTCTCCCGATGAGACACCCAAGCTCCGCCAAAGGTAGCAACTCCCCCATTCCATCTACCAAGGAAAAGCTTTTGCAAAGGACCTCCATCAACATGGAGTTCGCTGCAGATCAGAAGGTCTACATCCCTCTCTCTCAGCCACTCTGTCGGCTTACGTCTCCGCAGCTCGGCCAATCGCTTAGGTTGTGCCATAACTCTCCTTCTTCAAATCAGGCTCAGACACCCCCTGAGGTGGACCCGGTCAGTTGGCTCTTCCGCAAATTTGATGAAGAGAACTGAAAATAGGCGCGGGCAGTAAGGGCGGCAAGGGCTGACAGGCACGGGGCTCATCGGTGCGATCCTAACTTACGCTTAAATATTGGGCTTTTCCCGAATTATCACCAAAAGTGCGGAAGAGCCGGTCAGTTGGACAGGATCGAGGTGGAATTAAGCGAGAGTCCCGCTACTCCTGCCAATGATACCAGCGTCTGGTCTATTGGCGCTGGAGGCGGTGAATGGGGAGGAAACGGTGGCCCAACTGGCGGCGAGGTACCAGGTCCACCCCAGCCAGATTCAGGCTTGGAAGAAGGCCCTCACCGAGGGCGCCGCCGGCGTCTTCGGCAACGGTCAGGACCAGAAGGCCAGGAGCGACGCCGCGCTGACCGCCCGCCTGTACCAGGAGATCGGCCAGCTGAAGGTGGAGCGGGATTTCTTGGCGGAGAGGTCCGGCCAATGAGCCTGGCGCAGCGGCGAAAGATGGTGGACCGGGAGCATCCATCATTGTCCATGACGCGCCAGTGCACCCTGCTGGGAGTGAGCCGGTCCGGCCTGTACTACCGGTCCCGGGGAACCTCAGAAGAGGATCTGGCCCTGATGCAAGCCATGGACCGGCAGTACCTGGATACACCCTTCTACGGGTCGAGGCGCATGAAGGTCTGGCTGGCGCGGGAGGGGCGGCGGGTGAGCCGGAAGCGGGTGCAGCGACTGATGCGCATCATGGGGTTGCGGGCCATCTACCGGAGTCCCCGCACCAGCCGGCCGGCGCCGGAGCACCGGGTGTACTCCACAATGGCGATAACCACTCACCACCCTGTGGGTCGGCAGCGTCGCTGGTAATAGGCGCGCCTTGAATGAGGTCAACTTGCCATGGCCGTAGTGCCCGTCCTACAGCCGTTACGGCCGTGCTCCTGGGGCCCGCCTCTACGGGGGGGACTTAGCCGCCCGGGGAATCCCACCAAACAAGGCTCGGACTTTTCTTCTCTAAAATGGGCGCTCAATGCCAAGCAAAAACTGGAGAAGGAACTGGTGGGGACGGGGCAGTAGGCCGCGGACACAAGGAGAGGACACCCTAATCGGCTGTCCTCTCCGGCAGGCGCTTACATGTGGCTCCTCTGCCGTTCCATGTCAACCGCGCTCCCATGTGCACGGACTTTTTCGTTGCCGAGGAAACGCGGGCGGCGTCCAGAGTCGCTCATTACTCTCCTGGGCCGACTACGGTGAAGTCCAGCGAGTTGGACAACTTTCTGCCATCCGCGGTGCAGATGGCGCCCGTGGCACCACAGTCAGTGGTGGCGGGCAGGACGATCTCCACCTCGGCATTGGAAGCCGGGTCTACGGTGATCGTCCAGCCTATGTTGCTGCCCTTCACCTGCCTTTGTGCCTTCTTCACGGTTCCTCCAACCACTGTGAAGGCGTGATCCCGTAGCGTCTTGTAGCTCAGCTTGAAATGCTCGCTGAACCGGATCTGGAAGGTGAATTCGTCTGTGCCGTTGTGGCTCGCAGGATTGTTTTCCAGGATGACCGTAATCGGCTCAGGAACTCCCGCCACCGAGGCCGAGGCAGCGCTGGTCAGGGTCTCCGCGTTGCCTGCATCGTCGGTGAAACTGACCTTTACCTTGATGGTTTTACCCTCGTCGGCGTCAACCAGGGAGTAGCCGGACCCGGTGGCGTCCTGGATGTCCGTGTCCGCGCTACCGTCGTTCCTTATCCACTGGTAGCTGTAGGAAACGTTGGTCAACCCGTCAGTGTCAGCGATGCCCGAGGTGCTTGCAGTCAGCGTTTCCCTCACCTGCACGGTCCCGCTGATGGTCGGCGCGCCCGTGGCCGGTGAGTTGGGACGGGCCTCCACCGAGGCAGTGGCAGTGCTGGTAAGGGTTTCCTCGTGGCCTGCATCGTCGGTGAAGGTCACCTGCACCTTGATGGTCTTACCCTCGTCGGCGTCAACCAGGGAGTAGCCGGACCCGGTGGCGTCCTGGATGTCGGTGTCCGTACTACCGTCGATTCCTTATCCACTGGTAGCTGTAGGAAACGTTGGTCAACCCGTCGGTGTCAGCGATGCCCGAGGTGCTTGCAGTCAGCGTTTCCCTCACCTGCACGGTCCCGCTGATGGTCGGCGCGCCCGTGGCCGGTGAGTTGGGACGGGCCTCCACCGAGGCAGTGGCAGTGCTGGTAAGGGTTTCCTCGTGGCCTGCATCGTCGGTGAAGGTCACCTGGACCTTGATGGTCTTGCCCGCGTCTTCGTCAACCAGGGAGTAGCCGGACCCGGTGGCGTCCTGGATGTCGGTGTCCGCGCTACCGTCGTTCCTTATCCACTGGTAGCTGTAGGAAACGTTGGTCAACCCGTCAGTGTCAGCGATGCCCGAGGTGCTTGCAGTCAGCGTTTCCCTCACCTGCACGGTCCCGCTGATGGTCGGCGCGCCCGTGGCCGGTGAGTTGGGACGGGCCTCCACCGAGGCAGTGGCAGTGCTGGTAAGGGTTTCCTCGTGGCCTGCATCGTCGGTGAAGGTCACCTGGACCTTGATGGTCTTACCCTCGTCTTCGTCAACCAGGGCATAGGTGCTGGCCGTGGCATCCGCAATGTCCGAGTCGGAGGTTCCGTTGTTGCGGACCCACTGGTAGGAGTAAGACGCATTGGTCAGCCCGTCGGTATCGGCAATTCCCGTTGTCAACGACGTCAGCGTCTGCCCCACCTGCACAGTACCGCTGATGGTCGGACTACCCGTGGCGGCAGAGTTCTCCTGGTCTGTGGGTCCGGAGACGGTAAGCGCCAGGCGATTGGACAGTTTCCTCCCGTCCCCGGTGCATACTGCGCCGTTGGCGCTGCAGTCTGTGGTGATGGGAAGCACGATGGTGACATCCGCACTGGAGGCGGGGTTGATTGTTATCTCCCACCTGATGTTCTTGCCCGACTCCAGCCGCCGCGCCTTGACTACCTCGCCCGCATTCACCGTGAATGCGTGGTTCTGCAGGGTGCTGTAGCTGAAGCCTTCCAGATTCTCGCTGAACCGGAGTTCAAAGGTGAATTCAGCCTGTCCATCATGGGAAGCTGGTTCACTGTGGATGCTGGCCGTCAGCGGCGTCAGGGCAGCAGCCCGGCCTGTAAGCGGCTGGCCGTGGGTCATTGCCCCTCCGTCACCGGCTGGGAGTCAACGCCCGCTACGACCTCATCCAGCAGGCCGTTGCGCACGGCCCAGACCACGAGTTCCTGCTTCGTCCCGATGCCCAGCTTGTCCTGTATGCGGTAGAGGGTGTTCCGGCCGGTCACGACGCTGATGCCCCTCTCTGCGGCGATCTCGACGTAGGACCTGCCGCTGGCGAACAGCACCAGGGTATCCCGCTCCAACGCCGAGAGCTTGTCCCGGTTCTGACGGGAGGCGAGCCCGCGCTCACCGCGGATCATTGCGAAGACCTGCCTCACCGCCTCCTCGGGAATTCGCAGCCGGCCTTCGGCCACGGCCAGGACGGTTTCCACCAACTCCTCCGGCCGCGAGTACTTCTCAAGGTAGCCCGTCGCGCCGGCAGCGATCGCCTCTATCACCGCATCCTCCTCGGTGGAGGCCGTCAGCATCATGACCCGCGTGTCCGGCAGAAGCTCCATGATCTCCCGGCAGGCATCAATGCCGTCCTTGCGCGGCATGATCACATCCATGACGATGACCTGCGGTTTCAGCTCCCCGGCGGTTATGACCGCCTCCTCTCCATCGCCGGCCTCTCCCACCACCTCGAGGCGGCCCGATGCTTCCAGCACCTGCCGCAGGCCACTTCTCATGACGGGGTGGTCATCCACCACCATCACCCTTATCCGACCTGCTGACGACATCCGATGCTCCTCCTTCATTCGCTTCCCGCTGCATCCGCTTCCCGGGGAACCAGGCAGGTGATGGTCGTCCCTCCCCCTTGGACGCTCTCCACCAGGAGCGTTCCGCCCATCCGCTCAGCGTCCGCCGTCATCCCGCTGAAGCCCCGGCCGCGTTCTGCGTGGCCGTCGGGAAGACCCACTCCGTCGTCCGAGACGGAGAGCGTGATCCGGCCGGCCTCGAAGCTCAGCCTGACCTCAACCCTGCCGGGCCGGGCGTGCAGGAAGGCGTTGGTCAGCGCGTTGTGCGCGATGGAGAAGAGACGGGTCCGGGTTTCCGTGGCCAGAGGGGGCTCGGTCCCTGACTGGGACATCCCGGCGGGGACGCCCGTGATCTTTTCAAATGTGACGCAGTGCGACCACAGGACTCTCCCCAGGTCCCGGCCCTCCAGGATGTGGCCCGCGTCGATGGGCCTCCTCACCTCCCACATGGCCGACCTTGACAGCGCGGAGGTCGCGTCCAGAACGGACACGAGATCCTCGTTGGAATCGCCGGCCAGTTCCCGGGCCCGGTGAATCCCCAGGCCGATCATGTAGGCGGTCTGAGCGGTGGTGTCGTGAATCGTCTGGGAGAGCTCGATGCGTTCCCGCCGCAGCTCCCGCTCCCTGGACACCGAGGTCCGCCACCTGATGCGTTCGAACCTGGTGATGAAACTGATGCCCAGCACGATGGTGAACATCACCGCCAACCTGGCCAGCAGCACCTTCTCGTTGCCGGCGGCCAGGTCGAGACCGGAGCCGACGCTCAGGCACACGACGGCGTAGGCAACAGCGACCACCGTGGTCCAGGCCAGGCTGAGCCAATAGGACGAGAAGACAACGGCAAAGACAGCGAGGGACGGATAGTAGGCCAAGAATATGAAGCTCCTGAATCCGCCGCCGATGACGATGCCGAAAGTGATCAGGGCAATGTCCGCGGCGCTGAGGAGGAGCATCCAGCGCCACGTGACGGACCTGTTGGTGAGGAGCCGGAGGTGCACCAGGCCGTTGACCACCCCCAGCAGCACGGGTATGGCCAGGAATTCGATGTCCTGGGGATACCAGAAGCCCGGCCGGTAGGCCAGCAGGAAGACACCGGCCAGCCAGATGAACCAGCGGCCCCAGACGGAGACCGTTGCGGCATACCGGACCACGTCCGGGTCGGACAGGGCGCCCGTCGTAACCCAGTGCCGTATGGCATCCACGCCGGCCCTCAGCAAGCCGGGGCTCCCGGTCCCGAGCCGCCTGCCCGGATGCGCTCTGACATTGCAGACCGAATGCCTCCACCTCCAGCCGCGCATTCACGCGGCGTTCACCACAGACAACTTACATCTGTTGTTCAGGGGCTACCAGAGCAAACTGCATCGATCGGACTGGGAAAAGTGATCGCTCAACAGTGAGCAAAAGAGAAAGGCGAATCTTTCCCTTTTCACCTATCTAAACACCGGAGGGGAAAGGTACAGTGCTACGTTGCAGCCACTGGCTGAAGGCCCGTTGGCTCGGTGCTGGACAGACGCAATGGCGTTCCTGCGACTGGGAGCGGATGCGGCCTTTGTGGCAACGCCGAGGGGCTGGGGAGGCGTCAGCGCGAGGCGTGTTCGGCGACGGCCTCCGGAGGTGCCCCCGGACTTGAACACGTGGGTGGAACGGAAGAGCCGGATTGCGGAAAGTTTTGCAAAGAGAGTGCTACGGATGACCAGGGCGCAGAACAGAGGAGCACGGTTCAGGCGCGAACTGGGCTTGCACGGCCAGACGGACGACGGGACCGCGACCAACCGGCCGAATCTGGAAGCGTGGGCGTCGCCGTTCCGCGCGCTTTCAAGCCCCATTATGGCCTTGACACGTCCCCCACTCCCTGCCGGAAGCGCCCCCCGACCCCGCCGGGACAGGGACCCCCACCTGACTCGACCTCCTATGACCGATCTTGCCGTTGCCGACCGTGCCGGTCGGTAACTCACTCTACGAGGCTCAAGCTGTATGACCAGTAATCCGAATTCCCGACTCCGTCACCCGTTGACCTGGCTCCTCCCCCTCCTCGTCATCGCCCTGGCGGCGCTCGTCCTGCCGTCCGGGGCCCACGCCCAGGTCAGCACGCCCACCGTGTCCTCGGCCGCCATCACATCCAGCCCCGGCGCGGACAACACCTACGCCACCGGCGACACCATCACGGTCAGCCTGACCTTCAGCGAGGCGGTCACCGTCACCGGCACGCCGCACGTGGTGGTCGACATCGGCGGGCAGCCCCGTAACTTCAAGTACTCGGGCGATGGGAGCACCGCGGCGGCGCAGCCCTTCAGTTACACGGCGCTCGTGGGGGACAAGGACGCGGACGGCGTCTCGTTGCTGGTCAACAGCCTCACGCTGAACGGCGGCACGATCCAGGCCACTGACGACTCCACCAACGCCACGCTCACCCTTGCCGCCATGACCTTCGCCACCCACAAGGTGGACACCGAGGTCACGCTGCTGAGCAGCCTCGCTGATCCGGACGCATCCGGCACGATGACCATCAGCGCCACAGAGAGCGCCACAGTCCAAATCCAGGTGGGGGATGCGCGGGATCAGTATGACATCAATGCGATTACGCTGGACGTCAGTACGGCGTCCGCCACCCTCAACGCCGACGGTGGAACTGGACGGAGTTACTGATGCATATGCGGACTACACATATACCGGGTCCGTGACGGCCACCGGCTTGCAGACATTCACATTGACCGGACCGGCAGGTTGGTGACATTCGGCAACGTGGGGTACATTCCAGGAAGCGTAATAGTGGGAAAAGGACCGGCCTATGACATAAAAATCAGCGGGTCGGGCGCCGGCAGCATCGAACTGGCAGGGACCAGCCAGAATGTCTCTGACCCAGGTGTTGTCTCCAGGCTTTTCTTCACTCGAGCTTCAAACGTAATTCGAACCCAAGGTGGGTGTTTCGGGTCACAGAGGTGCGATTCCGCAGCTCATATACGGGGACGTCGTTTCGAGTCCGCCTAACGGGAGCGCCTATGCTGCCGGAGACCGGATCGACCTGCTGTTCGTGACCACGCGACCCATGAATGATCCGGAAGGGCTCACCTTGCCGTTCTGGCTCGGGAACGGCGCCGAGCACCGCCGCGAGGCAGGCCTGGTCAAGGATATTTTCATCGAATTCGGGTACCGGTTGTTTTCCTACACGGTCCAGGCCGGCGATACGGATGCGGACGGGATATACATCGGGGCGGACCCGCTGGGAGACAATGCGGGCATCGACTCCCATGCGGCGGACACTCCCGCTGTACCCGCTTACCTGCGGCTTGCGGCCAACCAGCTTCCAGCGAGTCAATCCGTCGACGGCTCCGGCTCGCGGACCTGCGAGGAGGTTCTCTGCAGCACTGTACTTGCCGAAGTTTCCGCCAACGATCGATTCTCGGGGTTTTCCGCCATACTTCTCGAAAGTAGCTCCCCCTTTCTTACATTGGGGGCATCAAGTGCGTGGTCTTTTGAGTATCGTGGTGAGGGGGACGCGGTTGTGGAGGTAGCCCTGGATCGTAATCATGATTTACTGGAACTCGATCTCATTGACGGGTTATCTGCCCCTCTCTATAACAGGTTGGCTCTCAGCGTGGACGGGACGGTATTTCTCCTGAGCGAGGCTAATAGTAAAGGACCATCCGGCGAATATTTCCAGTGGCTCTACCCGGGCCTGACGTGGACGGAGGGCGATGAGATCGACGTCAAGCTGATCGAAACGGCGACGGCCACGTTCGACGCCGCCAGCTACGCCAAGGCCGAGGGCGACACCTTCGACGTTACGGTGACGCTGGGCGACTCCTTCGTGAACACGCTGACGCTCCCCATCGTGGTCGCGGGCAACGGCGGCGCGGACGCCGCGGACTACAGCAGGCATCCCGGAGAACCTGGTCTTCGCGCCCGGCGAGACCGTGAAGACGTTCACCGTGACCATCGTGGATGACGAGATTGACGATGACGGCGAGAGCCTCACGCTGAGCTTCGACGACCCTCACATCAGGTCGGGCGGCGCCAACGAGACGGCCGCCATCACCATCATCCAGAACCTGGTCAGCAATACGGATCAGGGCGGCAATTCCGATGACAGGTTTGCCGGAACCGGAGATCACGGACAGGCGTCACCACCGGCGACAACCTGCCCGCTACAACATTACCGGCGTCACCATCATCTCCGAGGACCCGGAAGGTGACGACATAGCCCTTCAGATCTGCGAAGTTGCCGGCAACGGCTGGCCGACCACGACCTGTACGGATCTCACCTCGGCCGGCCCTTTTGCGGCGGGACCCCTGCTCTTCAACGTTCCGACCGGTACGATGCTCACGCTGGAGGCAAACA
The DNA here is from genome assembly GCA_965216155.1 of Dehalococcoidia bacterium. Lineage (GTDB taxonomy): Bacteria > Chloroflexota > Dehalococcoidia > Lucifugimonadales > UBA3495 > CATOSP01. Next base: position 889,662 of record CBDCFD010000005.1, read on the forward strand.
CCACCTACTGGTGGTGTTCAAGAGCCCCAGGAGAGCAGGTGCGCGTGGACGCCACCGACAGCGACGACAACGACGACACCTCCCTTCCGGACTGGGAAATTCGAAACAAATCCCAGTTCAAAGACTCGAACGGCTGGCACGACCGCGGATATGACAGAGCGATTGCCATCGCCATCAGCGGCACGGTCAATAAGACCTTCGTCAACGACAATGTGACCTTCACCCCCGACTCGTTCACCCGGGAGATCAACGAGAACACCGGCGCGAACGGGAACGTCGGCGCCCCCGTCACTGCCACCTACACCGGAACCTGCACACTCATCCACAGGCTCGGGGGCACTGACGCCGACTCCTTCGGGATCGACTCCTCCACCGGCCAGATCAGACCAGGTCCGGCGTCACCTACGACCACGAGGCCAGGCCAAGCTACACCGTCACGGTTACGGCCTACCACTCCAGTTGCGGCACGGCCACGCCACGGTCACCATCAACGTCAACGACGTGAACGAGCCGCCCGCGGGCGCCCCTGGAGGTGATTGCGTACCCCGTGCCACGCACCTTCGACCAGCTCTTCGTCCGCTGGACGCCCCCCGGCAATGCCGGCCGCCCGGCCATCACCGGCTACGACATCCAGTATGACTTCGGGGAGCGGCATCTTGGAATAACGGACCGCAAAACGTCGACGGGACGTCAGGCATAATCAGTGGCCTGGAGGATGGAGCTTACTACGACGTTCGAGTCCGCGCAAAGAATGACGAGGGTAGCGGCCCCTGGTCTGAGCAGTACTTTGTGATACACCAACATTCTGGACTTTGAGGTCGAGGTCTCCAGTACTATCGTCCCCGACGGGCTCGTACCAGGTGACAGCTTCCGTCTCCTACTCGTGACCGACCCCGTCCAGGCGCGAGATACTAATATGGAGGACTACGCCGACGAAGCCGGGACCTCCAGTGATTCAATTGCCTTCTCGACGACCTGCAAACTTTGGCAATTCTTCAGACCTCTCGTAAGCACTCGTCATATCGACGCCCGAGTCATCACGAACACCACGTACACCAACGAAGACAAGGGAGTGCCCATCTACTGGGTTGGCGGCGCCAAGGCCGCGGATGATTACGAGGACTTCTACGACGGTGACTGGGACGACGAGTCCGCAAGGAACGCAAGGGGGGAACTCGTCCCGTTGCCCAACGGGGTGTGGACCGGCAGCACGGCAGACGGCACGGAGCTCATGGATGGCGGGACCTCCAGGGCTCTTGGCGAGAGCCCGGCGGGCTACGGCGCTCCCGGCTCCGGCGTCAGCGGCGAAGGCCCCATCCACAGCGGGTCCACTGCCGCCAACACCGCACTCAAACCTATTCTCGCTCTGTCGTCGGTGTTCAGGGTCGTGCATCCGCCCCTGGTAGCCAACGAAGGCCAAACCAGAGACACCGATGACCGGCGGTCCGCCAGGAGGTCGCAGGCGTTCACCACGGGGGCGAACCGGCACGGCTACGAGTTCTCGGGCGTGGCGGTTGGAAAACATTATACGGAAACCAGTCACATTGAGGTCTCGGTTTACTCCGTCGACACGAACGGTCATCCCGATACGCTGCTCTTTGCGTTATCGAATCCAGATTCCTACACCAACGACACCCAGGCCTTCAACGCTCCTGCCGGCTCCACCCTGGACCCCGGCACCACCTACGCCGTAGTGGTCCAGCACGCCACATCCGGCACCGACCTGACCCTGTATACCACCGCCAGTGACAGCGAGGACGATGAAAGCCTGGACGGCTGGAGCATCGCCAACGCCTTCCACTACGAGAACGGGGGCAGCTGGCAGGCGGACTCGGACGGCAAGGCGCTGAAGATCATCGTCCGGGGAATCGCGAAGGTGGGCCCCTCCCTCGCGCCCACCGAACTCACCGCCACCGCGGTGGGCGACAACCGCATCGACCTGTCCTGGACCGCCCCGACCGACGACGGCGGCTCCGCCATCACCGGCTACCGGATTGAGTCCTCCGCCGACGGCAGCACCGGCTGGACCGACCTGGTGGCGGATACCAGGATGACCGCCACCACTCACTCCCACACCGGCCTCATGCCCAATACCACCCGCTACTACCGGGTCTCCGCCATCAACGGCGAGGGCACGTCCGAACCCTCCGACACCGCGAACGCCACCACCGACTACCCGGAGGTGACGGTCCAGTTTGACGGCGGTCCATACACCGTCGCGGAGGGCGGCACCCAGACGGTCACCGTTGTCCTCAGCGGGGACCCCTTTCGAACCACCGTCATCCCGCTCATGGCCACCGGTCAGAACGGGGCGCAGTCCGGCGACTATACCATACCCCCCAGCGTGACTTTCAGCACGGGGCAGACGTACGCGCCGTTCACCTTCACGGCAACCCAGGACGGCGTGGACGACGACGATGAGAGCGTGAGGCTCACCTTCGGCCCGAACCTGCCGTCCAAGGTGAGCGTCGGAACGATGGACGAGACCACCGTCAGCATCACCGACGACGACGACCCGCGGGTGGAGGTCTCTTTCGGTTCCGGGACCTACATCGTTCCTGAAGGCGGGACGCAGCAGGTGACGGTCACCCTGAGCGCGGACCCGGAGCGCCAGGTGGTCATTCTCATTACTGCGACGCCCCAGGGCGGGGCGGCCGAGGACGACTACTCCGGCGTACCCGACGACGTGACGTTCAACTCAGGTCAAAAGTCGAAGTCGTTCACGTTCTCCGCAACGGATGACACGCAGGATGAGGACGGGGAGAAAGTGCTGCTCACCTTTGGGACGCTGCCGACTCGGGTGACCGCGGGGGCGACGGGCCAGACGACAATCAGCATTTCCGACGACTGCGCGGACGTCGACATCTGGTGCGCCACCATGGCGTTTGGCGCCACGGTGCATTGGGAGGGCAGGTACGATCTGCATGCCACTGACGTCGACAACAGGGAGTTCAGCCACAACGGCGCGGACTACCAGTTGTTGTTCACCGCAATGCACCAGAACGGTCACGATTCCGGCGACGACAACCATGTTGTACTGCCGTTCGGCATACCCGAACGGACGGAGTTCCTGATTGATTTTCTCAACCTGAGCGGCCCGAGCGACCAGGTGTTCGATCCGCCGAACAATGACTGGCTGGACTGGACGCTGCACGTCGGCACCGTCAGCGACGGCGAAACGCTGACCGCTACGCTCCGCTTCAGCGAAGCCAGGAAATTGGCCGGAGCCTGGTGGCGGTGGTCAGGCGGGGATATCGACGATCTCCGCCGCGCTTGGAAGACGGACCAACTCTACAAGCTCAGGCTGGTGGAGGACCCAAGGTCGGAGCGGACGCCGCAGCCGCTGAATCCGCCCCTGTACCTGCGTGTCCAGGGCGAGGTTAACACGACCCAAACGTGGCTGCGATGGCTCACACCCCAGACCAGGCACGACAGAGTGCCGCCGGTGGACAGCTACAGGATCCAGTGGAAGCAGTCCTCCGGCAGCTGGGACACGGCCTCCGACGTTTCGGAGGTCACCCGGGGCCCCAGCCGCCAACGCCCCGTGTCCCATTATCTGGACGGGCTGACCCCGGGGGTCGAGTACAACATCCGGGTCATAGCGACCGACAGCGTCGGCGACAGTGAGCCATCCAATGAAGTCACCTATACCAAGCCTGCCGAAGCTCAGCTCGCCCTCTCAAACACGCCGGCCGAAGGCGAGCCGCGCATCGATGGAATCCCGGAGGTGGGCCAGACGCTGTCGGCCGACACCACGGGCATTGTGGACGTCGACGGCCTGGATGACGTTATCTTCCAGTACCAGTGGCTGGCCGGTGACGCGGATATCGCCGGCTCCACCGGCTCCACCTACACCGTAGTGTCCGGAGACGTGGGCAGGGCCATCAGGGTGAGGGTCGCCTTCACCGACGACGGGGGCAACGAGGAGACGCTGACCAGCGCGCCCACCGTGGCAACGGCGGCGGGCCTGCAGCTCCGGTCGGCCACGGTGGACCTCGGCATGCTGACGCTGACCTACAGCAAAGAACTGGACACGGGCGTCTCGCTGGAGACGGCTCCCTTCGCCGTGAACGTGAACGGTTCATCCCGGTCGCTCAGCGGAGTCGCGGTGGGCCAATCCAGTGTCCTGCTGCTCCTGTCCCAGCCGGTGGAGGCCGGGGACATGGTGACGGTGGACTACACGGTGCCCGACGGCCCCGATTTCATCCGGGACACGCTGGGCAGGAAGGCGGCCTCCTTCAGCAGGCAGGCGGTCACGAACAGCACGGCTGAGGACCAGGAGGACGCGGCCAGGGGCACGGAGGACGCGGATACGGAACCGGAGTACGCATCGGCAGTCGTAGAACCGACACTGACTGTCACGGTCCACGACGTGCCGTCATCCCACAACGGGCAGGACGCGTTCACCTTCGAGTTGCGGTTCAGCGAGGACCCCAAGCCGGACTTCAGCTACACGACGGTGCGGGATCATGCGTTCACCGTGGCCGGGGGATCGGTGACCTATGTGCGCCGGCTGGCCCGGCCCAGCAATATCGGGTGGGAGGTCCACGTCACGCCCGACGGCAACGGGGACGTCAACCTGTCGCTCCGAAGCACCAACAGCTGCTCCGCCCAGGGAGCCATCTGCACCGGGGAAGGCAGGAAACTGTCCGGCGGGCTTCAGCTGGCCGTTGCGGGGCCGAACACCCCGGCCACGGGAGCGCCCACGATCAGCGGCACCGCCCAGGTGGGCGAGACCCTCACCGCCGACACCACCGGCATATCCGACGACGACGGCCTGACCAACGCTGCCTTCACCTACCAGTGGCTCGCTGGCGACGCTGAGATCAACGGCGCAACCGCTTCCACCTACACCCTTGCTGCCGACGACGCGGGCAAGGCCATCAGGGTGAGGGTGACCTTCACCGACGACGCGGGCAACGACGAGGAGCTGACCAGCGCCGCAACGGGCGCAGTGGCGGCGGCTCCTCCTCCGCCCAACACCCCGGCCACGGGCGCTCCCACCATCAGCGGGACGCTCCAGGTGGGCGAGACTCTGACCGCCGGCACCACCGACATTTCCGACGGCGACGGCCTGGGCAACGCTGTCTTCGCCTACCAGTGGCTGGCCGCCGACTCCAATATAAGCGGCGCCACGGATTCCACCTACACTCTTGTTGCCGCCGACGCGGGCAAGACCATCAGGGTGAGGGTTTCCTTCACCGACGACGCGGGCAACAACGAGGAGCTGACCAGCGTGGCAACGGGCGCGGTGGCACCGAAGCCGAACACCCCAGCGACGGGCGCCCCCACCATCAGCGGTACGGCACGGGTGAGCGAGACGCTCACCGCCTCGACGACCGACATATCCGACGCGGACGGCATGACCAGCGCAACGTTCAGTTACCAGTGGCTGGCCGACGACTCCAATATAAGCGGCGCCACGGATTCCACCTACACTCTTGTTGCCGCCGACGCGGGCAAGACCATCAGGGTGAGGGTTTCCTTCACAACGAGGAGCTGACCAGCGTGGCAACGGGCGCGGTGGCACCGAAGCCGAACACCCCAGCGACGGGCGCCCCCACCATCGCGGTACGGCACGGGTGAGCGAGACGCTCACCGCCTCGACGACCGACTCCGACGCGGACGGCATGCCAGCGCCGCCGACGCGCCGGCAAGGCCATCAGGGTGAGGGTTTCCTTCACCGACGACGGCGAAAACGGCGAGGAGCTGGCCAGCGCCGCAACGAGCGCAGTGGCGGCGGAAGTCGTTAACCCGCCGCTGACGGCCAGCGCCCGGAACGTACCGTCGTCCCATGACGGGAGCGCCGCGTTCACCTTCGAGCTGCGCTTCAGCGATGAGCTCCCGCTGAGCTATGTGACCCTGCGGGACCACGTGTTCACCGTGACCGGGGGCTCGGTGACCTATGTGCGCCGGCTGGCCCCGCCCAGCAATATGAGGTGGGAGGTCCACGTCACGCCGGATTCAGACGGCTCCTTGGTTATCGTGCTGCCCGTGACCGGGGACTGCGAGGCCGACGGCGCCATCTGCACGGAGGACGGCAGGCGGCTGTCCAACCGCCTGGAGGTCACGGTTAACGGTCCCTAGCCGGCGTCTTTGCCGCCAGCCATGACCAACCTGACGGCGACAGTGAACTCGGTCGGGCACATCGTGTTGGAATGGGAGGCCCCGGACGGCGGCGAGGTAACCGGCTACCGGATACTCCGGCGACGCCCCGCTCTGGATGAGGGCTTGCTGCCGGAGTACGTTGCGAACAGACGGAGCACGGCGGCCACGGACGCCGCGCCGGGAGTGCAGAACGTGTACCGGGTTCAGGCGATCGGTGCGGCGGGCCGGGGCCGACGCTCGAACCACGTCAACGCGACCCTGCAGGACCGGGGACGGCTCCCGGCAGCGAGAGAGGCCGCACACAGGGACGGGCGGCCCGTTCGAGGACACCCCTTTCGTATGCGATACAACCAATGGTGAGCGGAGGAATGCAGAGCAATACGCAGGATCCCCACATCCTCTGGGATTTGAATGGAAATTACGGCCTCTGCACGGAGCATGGCCAGTTGGCAGCCTGGCCCAGTACCAGCGAGGGTAGGGCGTCTGCAAAGTTCTTCCCCCGCTCGATGCTGGCCCACAGGGGCATATCAGCTGGAGTCGGCCAGCGGGCGAACCAAGCTGAGGTCACGACCAGGCCGGAGCTGGCGGGAAACGGACCGGCCGTCCCACCGGCGCGCCGCGCATCGGCGTTGGCGATGCAGTTGCCGGTCGCCAGCGCGGAGACGACCAGCGTCAGCATATTGTCGCCGGTGTTGGCCCGCCCCGGCGCGCCGCCGAGGTCGAGGTGATGGTGGACGAGTTCCCGCAGGCCCAGGTGCTGGGCGAGGGTGGGCGGAAGCATCAGCCGGGCATTGGCCACCAGGCCGTGGTCGTCAAAGACGACGCGGATCCGGCCGGGATTGTTCTGTGGCAGCATCCAAAGGGTGCTCCCTGTCTCCGGGCGGGTTTCTGTTACAAAACCGGTATCCCAGATTCAGAGGAGCACCCCTCCGCCCTTTCAGAAAACCTCTTGCACCCAGTCGTTGGGTGGATTCGGGTTCAGACTGTATGGGGCCCTGGCGATCTTGTTACGGAGGACTTTGTATGTGGAAGGCGATGGCGTTCCCGCGGTTGGGGAAACAGGCGGTCCTACTCGTCGCACTAGTCGCGCTCGTTGCGCTCGTTGCGGGGCTGTCGGCCTATGCCGGCTCTGAAGCCGCGTCGGCGGGTCCGACAGACCAAGACCTTCAACGGACGGCCATCACGGTCCCGTTCGAGCAGCCGGACACACAACCCGAGCAGTCATTCAGCAGGTCCTCGGCTGGGGCGCAGGGAGGGTCCCCAAGCTTGGCATCGTCCGGAGTGGCCGAAGCCGAAGCCGGGGGCGCGGCGCAGCCATCTCCGGTGGCGGCCCCACCCAGGGCCCGACCGGAGCAGGGCGTCGCCGATGCAGCCCAGCAGCAGATAAAGGGGGAGCAGACCGAATACACCTGGGAGGACGGCGACCGCACGCTGACGGTGACGCTGCAGGCGGACCTGGTGCTGGAGAAAAGCGGGGGCGGAGTGGCCAAGGGGTTGCTGGCCGAGACACCGAGCGGCAGCGTCGTCCGGTCGGCGGATGCCCAGGGGCGGAATACGGGGCTGCCGGTCTTCCGGTCCTCCTCGGGCACCCTGATGACGCTGCCAGGCGGGGTGCTGCTGCTCTTGGACCCGGACTGGAGCGAGAGCCGGGTCAACCAGTTCTTCGCCGACAACGGCATAGCGTTGGGGGACGTGTCGGCGCTGGGGTGGATAGGCAACGGCTACCTCATCGAGACCGCGCCGGGCTTTCCGTCCCTGACCTTGGCGAACGCCCTGGCGGGACAGGAGGGGGTGGAGATCTCGAGCCCCAACTGGTGGCAGGAAGTCGAACTGAAGTAGAGGGGACCCACTCGCACATGCTGCTTGCAGGAAGCCCCTGTCTATGAGGGTGGTTGTATGGGTTGGGCGACAGTTGCTGCCGTTCGCGGTGGCGGGCCTGGTCGTCCTGTTGGTGCTGGGGGACGCGGCGGCGCAGGCGTCGCCGCCCGGCGCCCCGGCCGTGCCAACGGTGGCGGTGGGCGACGGCGCGCTGTTGGTCAGCTGGGCGGCTCCCGCCAGCCCCGGCTCGGCCGCAATTGCGGCCTACGACATTCGGTATATCCTCACCAGCGCCGATGAGACTGACGACGCCAACTGGTCCGTAGTCGAAGATATCTGGACGGGCGCAGGGTCACTCGCGTACACCCTCATCGGCCTCTCGAACGGTGCCCGGCACGACGTGCAGGTTCGGGCCGTCAGCCCGGCGGGAGACGGCGATTGGTCCCCCATCACAGCGGCCAGCCCCGCCGACCACGGGAATTCCCGGGACGCCGCCACCGCAATCACCCTTGGCGCCCCCGTCGTCGGTTCCATCGCAGACAGCACTGACGGCGACTTCTTCTCCTTCTCCCTCAGCGAGCCCTCGGACATCTTCATCTACACCACCAGCTACCTCGCGGGCTTCCTGGCCACCACGGGGGAATTGCAGGACTCCTTGGGCAGTGTGGTCACCACCGATGACGGGACGTCCCTGTACCGGCCCCACGGCCAGCAGCTCTTTCTGTGGGGTTCCCTGGGGGCGGGGGACTACCACGTCAGGGTTTCGGCGGCCGGGGCGGGAACGTACACGCTGCACACGGAGCTGGTGAAGGAGAGCACCGGGCTGACGGACGCCGGGCCGCTGGCCATGGGTGGCGAGGCCAACGGGATCCTGACCACCGCCACCGAGGACGTCGACTACTTCCGGCTGGAGGCGGCCGAGGCGACATCGGTGCTGCTGCGCCTCGCCCGGACGGGGCAGCCGGACTTGCGGGGCGAGTTGCTGGACAGCGCCGGGGGCGAGATCGCCGCCCAGGACGACAGCTTCCTTTCCGGCAGCCTGACGCCGGAGTTCTTCCTCCCACTTTCGCTGGAGGCAGGCGTGTACTACCTGCGGGTCAGCGGGTCGCCGGGGGGCGAGTTCGTGCTCTGCAACGGTGACTCCCTGGCCGGGGCCCGGGAGAACGGGGACGACTGTTCGGACCCGCTGCCGAAGCCGGCCAACACGGGCACGGGGCCGTACACCGTCTCGGCGGAGGTGATTCCGGAGGCGGGGACGGACTTCGCGCACGCGCGCGCCCTCCAGCTCGGATCGGACCGGGCAACGGCGGGCGTCATCGAATCCCCCGGGGATGCCCACTACTACAGCCTCACGGTTTCGGAACCCACGTACATCACCATTGAGGCACGGAGCAAGGACCTGCACCCGGAAGGCGCGCTCTACAGGCCGGACCAGACGGCGACGGGCGGCGCCCTGGACACGGCGTATGTCCTGGGGGA
>CBDCFD010000006.1:0-1470862 GCA_965216155.1 Dehalococcoidia bacterium
GGGACTGGAGTTCCGTGAAGGCCCGGGTGCGTTTACGGCGTCCATCACCCAGGATCCTGGCCACCGCCAGCTTGGTGTTGTCGTAGAGGATGCTCCGGGACACTCCGCCCAGGAAGGCGAAGGCCGGCACGTGGCCGTCCAGGAAGGCCTCGGTGGTCTCGGCCGGGATAGGCCTTGACGAAGCATCCGTCGCTATGGGGCAGGTCCAGGACGAAGCAGTGGGCTTTCTGTTCCACCCCGCAGATGATCACCAGGGCCTCGCCAAAGTCGCACTGGGCGTGGCCCGGCGGATGGGACAGGGGCACGAACATCTCCTGCGACCGGCGGCGATGCTCCCTCACGTAGTCCTTGACTATGGTGTACTGGCCGCCGAACCCATGCTCGTCCCTGAGCCGCTGGAAGATCCGCTGGGCTGTGTGGCGCTGCTTCCTGGGACGCCTGAGGTCGTCTGTCAGGATTTGGTCGATGACGGCGGTGAAGGGCTCCTCCTGAGCTTGTCGAAGGGTTAGGACGCCGGGGCGGATTCTGCCGCCGGTAGCCCGGCGGCGCTGAGTAGGCCAGAATCTTGCGCACCGTGTCCCGGTGCAGGCCGAACACCCGGGAGACCTCCCGGATGCTCATCCCATCCACCATCACCGCCCGCCGGACCCGTAGATACACGTCCACCTGGTACATCCATCCCACCACCCATAAGCACGACTTCGAACCTATGGGATGGCAGCGGACGGTACATTTTTCAACCGCCACAATGTCAGGCAGTCAATCCGTCCAGGTGGTCCACTTTACCTCCGCCTTTTACACTTCGTAACATACAGCATCTGCGCCTTCCTGGCCAAACTCTTGTGGGGCTACCTGGCGGACCGTTTCCCGATTCGATGGTTGGCAATTGCGGCCTTACTCGGCGGCGCAGTCGGTCTCTCGTTTATGATCGATGCTCACAACATGTGGCAACTGCACTTGGGATTCGGCGTGGTCTATGGGCTAACCGGTGGCAGTCTGGTGGTAATTGGGCCTCTGATTTGGGCCAATTACTTGGGGAGGCGTTTCCAGGGCGCTATCCGGGGCCTTACCAGCCCCTTCCGGCTCGTCTCCAGCATCGGCGGGCCGATGTTTGCCGCCTTTGTCTACGATACAACCGATAGCTATAAATTTGCCTTCATCATCTTCGTGAGTTACTTCGTAGTTGCGGCGTTCCTCATCTGGCTGGCAAGATCTCCGGTACACCCGAGCCGGTCAGCTATTCCGCAATAAGCATCGAACAGTAGGAGTTTTCACTCCAAGAGGTACACCAATCCTACTCCACCCGTTGCAAGTAGATTTGGGTTACGATCTCCTCAAGCTCCTGCTCAATGTATTCGTCATCCATTCGAATATCCATGGTCCAGTAGAGGTTTTAGTTGGACGTGTGGTAAAAGGCTATTAAAATGACGCTTAGCAGTAATGACCCGTGAGGCCTCATCCGCCCCTGCCCCTGCGCCAGAGTCGGCACAGTGACGGTGAAGGCTTCCGACGGGGCTCCGCCGATGTGCAACAAACGCTTGACGCGGTTGTTGAGCACAGACTGTTATTGCACATAGTTGTTGCACACCCTTCCCAATGTGGTCGGGGGGTGGGTTGGCAACCCGTTCAATAACGCCCGTTTGTTGGACATGTACTATTGTCTACTGAAGGAGCGGAACTTGAAGGAGACCGAGGGAATGGACTTGATAGGTGAAATCCAAGAGGATCTGATTAAGGAGTCGGCGAAACTTGCCAACACCTTGCGGGAAAGCGATGGTTCTCGCACACAAGATTCAATCACCGGAGCTGCAGGAATGGGCGAGGGCTGAACTGGACGGATACCCGTACGATGATAAGGATAAAGTCCCACCCTACAGACGTATCGACTTGCCCGTTCAGGGGGAATTCCGTGGCCCTTTAGGATTCAAGCCGACGGAACTCCAAATGCCCCACAAGCGGGCTTCCTGAAGAGATCAGAGACATAGACAGATACAGAAGTCATGCTTGACGGAGTCTCTGTGCTGGAAGGGCTGATTGAGGAAAGTTTCCAAACGGGGCGACCCCCGGTAAGGCCGCTCCCTCTGGAAGTAACGGAGTTGCTCAGGGGGGCACGTTAGCATGACCCAAGGGGGAGCTCTGTTTCAAGCGTACCAGAAGGTCCCCTCCCAGTACATCGTAGGAGTGCTCGACAGCGTCAAGACCAAGTTGCTGGAGCTCGTGCTGGCATTGCAGGGGAACAGTGTGACGCCAGAAGCTGTGGCCAGCGGGGAGGTGGCGACGGAGGTAGTGCGGAATATCTTTAACGTCACCATTAACGGTGACAACAATACGATTGCGACCGGCGAAAATGTCCACCAGGAGGTCAAGACCGTCCAAAAGGGAGACCTAAACTCCTTGATGGAACACCTTCGAGGGCACAACGTCACGACGAAGACCTGCAGGATCTCGAAGAGGCAGTTTTGTCAGAGCCAGATGGAGTGAACGGGGATTTTGGCTCCAAAGTGAACGCATGGGTAGGGAACATGATGACTAAGGCCGTATCAGGCGAATGGCCAGTGGTGGTGGGGAAAGCGGCGGATGTGGTGGTGAAGTCACTTAAAAGCTATCTTGGGATCTGAGAGAACCATCATGACCACCATCCCAGTCACCTACCGCTACGCCCGGGTCAGCAAGGCCGACGACTCCAAGAACCTGGAGACCCAGCTGCGGGAGCTTGACGCCCACGGCATCCGGCACGACCTGGTCTTCACCGACGAGGCCAGCGGTCGCACCATGGACCGCCCGGGCTGGCGCGACCTGATGTCCCGGGTCCAGCCCGGCGATACCGTCGTCGTGGCCTTCCTGGACCGGTTCAGCCGCAACTTCGAGGAGGGGGTGGCCATCCAGGCGGACCTGACCAGGCGTGACATTGCCATCGTCGCCATCCGGGAGCAGATCGACACCCGGGAGGGCAGCGCCGCCGCCAACTTCTTCCGGCGGGCGATGCTGACCCAGGGAGCCTACCAGGTGGAGTTAGCCAGCGAGCGCATCCGCATGGGGCTGGATAGGGCTCGTGCCAGCGGGAAGTGCATCGGTCGGCCTCCGGCGCTCAGTCCGGACCAGGTGGAGCAGTGCCGGCGCATGGCCGAGGAAGGGGCTGGCCTGCGCCAGATCGCCAGGGTCCTGAAGTGCTCGCCAGCGACGGTCAGGAAGGCCTTGCAGGGGGGTTGATGTCCATTGAGGTCGGCATATAAGCTGCACCAGAAGGGAAAGAATGCCCAGACAGACAGAACCAAACACCAACAACGCCTTGGGTGAACTGCTGCGCGGCATGATGCAGCAGTGCGAGGCGCGGTCCGAGAACACCCAGACCTTCCCAGACCATCCAGGCCGTCATGCCGACGTGCTCATTACCTGCCCAGGCCGTTCGCCGGTGGTGGTCGAAGCCGAATATGAACCGGTGCAGTTGGAGTGACCATAATAGTTTTGATTTCGATTAGAAATTCCTAACCAAGCGACTCTGATGGAATCAACAGTCCCTCCCAATTTCAAAGAGAGACACTACCTAAACTAAAGTCAAGGTGGAATCTACATTTGAGGGAGAGGAAAATTAGCCTGGATGGTACGGTGAAGATCGTCCTCTCGTACTTGTAGGACGGTCTGGCGCTGTCGCTAGCTCTCCGCTATATTGCACATCCCACCTTGGCTTTGGTTTAGCTGCACTCTCGCCAACACCTTGACCCCTGTAGCAGCGTTGTTCTCTCGATTCAGCAATTGTTGCTGCTCAGCCTCGATTCGTAATCGGTGGGTTTGTTGGGTTTCCACATTGGCCGATGAAAGCTTGGCAACCGGATCAGGCTTGAGGTGAATGACTACCTGCCTTGGCCCATTAAGGGGTGAGGTGGTCAAGCCCAAGTCTTCGAGTGAAACGTCCTGGACCTGAAGTGCCGATGAAAGCCGCAGTCCGCTTACCCATTCTGGTAGTTTCCGACCATCCAGGTTACCGGATAGCTTTTCGAGCAACTCAGGTTGTGCTCTGGCCGCCGGTGCAAATACCGCGAGGGTGACGGTTGCTAGCATAACCAGGACAAAAACCGTTTCATATTGTCAGCGTCCGCCGGGTTTCACCGAGCTATTACGGGAACCGATGGCCTGAGGATGCATATTTCGCCCTTGGGGGCAGTAATTTATGGGTTCCCATGCCAAAGGGCAATGTCTAAACCTCTCTCCAGATTAGATTTTGACATAACACAGGCGAGGCTACCAGCTTATATGTCTAGCTAATTCCATTGACCGAACTCTTGGTCTTTACAGGAACTTGCCCATCAGCTTGTCACGCCTCAAAGTTAATGGGGCACGCAGTGGTCGGTGGAAGTCAAATGTGGTATGAACCACGAGCAAATCCCGCAGCATGCATCGCGAGACTTACTTCTTGGGCCTTCCTCCGCTTCTTCCCCTGGCCCTTGCTGCCGCCAGCCCCGCGTTGGTTCGGTACCGAATGAGGTTGCCCTCGAACTCAGCTAAAGCACCAAAGACTTGGAAGATCGAATTCCCCCAGAGGTAGAAGTATCCATAGATTCCTGGATACTTCAGAACCCCGGACGGATGTTCCCTTGACTCAGCCTTACCGGATACAATAAAGAAACAGTTTGTTCGTCGGCTCGATTTGTCCGGAAGGAGTAAGGAGATGCAGAAGCGGAAGGTTGTCACAAGTTCATGGCGCGCTGTCGCCTTGTTCCTGGCTATCCTTGCCATTGCCTGTACCGGAGCGGAATCTCCCGAGACACCGGTAACCCAGCCGACGCTCAGTGGCGAGCCCACTTTGACCCAAACGACGGCGCCAGGGTCGGCGTCAGCGTCGGCATCAGGGCCACAAGCCGAGGTCACCACCCCTCCGGTAGCGCTTCAATCGGTGGATGAAGTAGTCTTCATCGAAGAACCGGACTACGATAAGGTCCTCGGCAGGATTGAGGCTGGCGAAGTCCATCTGTACGCCTTTGGCACCTCTGATCCGACACGCGAGCGACGTATCCAGGATTCTCCAGTGATGGACCAATACGTCTCCTACGGGTCATCTGCCGAGCTTACGTTCAACCCGGTGGGTCCCACCTTCCCCAGTACCGAAGAGCTCAACCCCTTCCACGTCCCGGCCATCCGGGAAGCCATGAACTGGCTGGTGGACCGCAACCATATCGTGGAAGAAATTTATGGCGGGCTGGCCGCCCCCCGGTATTTACCCCTGAGTACCATCTTCCCGGATTACGCCCGCCTGGCCGACGTGGCCAGGGGACTGGAGATACGCTACGGACATAACCCCGAGCAGGCCAGGGCTGCCATCACCAAAGAGATGAAAGAGCTGGGCGCTACAATGCAAGACGGCCGGTGGCATTACCAGGGAGAGCCCGTACGACTGATTTTCCTCATCCGAACGGAGGATGAGAGAAGGGATGTCGGTGACTACATCTCCACTCTCTTGGAAGACGTGGGATTCACCGTGGACCGTCAGTACAAGACAACCTCTGAGGCTTCACCTATTTGGATCGGCGGCGATCCGGCCGATGGAAAGTGGCACCTTTACACCGGCGGCTGGATTTCCACGGCCATCAGCCGGGACCAGGCAGGTAACTTCAACTTCTTTTACACTCCTAGAGGCCGGCCAGAGCCTCTCTGGCAGGCCTACACGCCGGCGCCGGAGTTCGACGAACTAGCAGACGTGCTGGGCCGTCGGGATTATGCTACCTCGGAAGATCGCCAGCGACTGATGGCCAGGGCGGTGGAGCTGGCCCTGGAGAACTCATTCCGAATATGGCTGGTGGACACCATCAGCGTGTGGCCCCACCGGAAGGAGGTCAACTTGGCGGCCGACCTGGCAGGTGGCGTTTCTGGCTCGGGGCTTTGGCCCTACACCCTGGGATTTACTGATGGGGGGCAGGAAAATAACCGGGTGACCTTCGCAACTCCCAGCATCTTGACGGAGCCCTGGAACCCGCTGGCAGGCACTAACTGGATCTATGATCTAATGATTATGCGTGCCACCATCGAGGGCGCTACCCTGCCGGACCCCTTCACCGGCCTCTCCTGGCCCCAGCGGTTGAAGCATGCGGAGGTGTACGTGGAGGATGGAACGCCGGTTACCAGGACTCATGACTGGCTGGAGTTAAATTTTGTCCCTTCCATTGAGGTGCCAGCCGATGCCTGGATTGACTGGGATGCCGCCGAGGAACGCTTCGTCACTGTGGGGGAGCAGCACCCGGAGGGGTTGACCGCCAGAACCAAGACGGTGGTCCGCTACCCGGATGACCTGTTCTCAACCGAGTGGCACGATGGCAGCAAGTTGTCCCTGGGAGACATGGTGGTCAGCTTCATCATGCTCTTTGACCGGGTCAAGCCCGAAAGCCCTCTTTTTGATGAAGCCGAGGTGCCCTCAATGGAGACCTTCTTTGGCCACTACCGGGGATTGAGGATTGTGCAGGAGGACCCCCTGGTGGTGGAAGTCTATAGCGACCAGATTTTTCCCGATGCCGAGACCATCGCAGGCACCCGGGCCGGCTATCTGTTTACCTCGACGCCCTGGACCAGCCTGGCCCTCGGCGTGCTGGCGGAGCAGAACCGGGAGCTGGCTTTTTCTTCCAGCAAGGCGGACCAGCTTGAAGTGGAGTGGATGAGCTACATCGCCGGACCCAGCCTGCCTATTCTGGAGCGCAATAACGCCCAGGCCCAGCAGGAGGGGTTTATACCCTACAAGAATACCGCAGGCCAATACATCAGCGCCGCCGAAGCCAGGGAGCGCCACCAACTGCTGGGTGAGTGGCGTCAGGCCAGAGGGCATTTCTGGGTAGGCCAGGGGCCCTTTTACCTGGACTCGGTGCATGCAACAGAGAAAATTGTGGTAATTCGTCGATTTGACCGGCACCCGGACGCGCCGGACAAGTGGCAGCGCTTTAGCGATCCCAGGATTCCGGAGGTGAATATATCCGGGCCGACGAGGGTTATCGCCGGGGAGGAAGCCCGGTTCCAGGTAGAGGTGACCTTCCAAGGCGCGCCCTACCCCGTTGACGACGTGGAGTTCGCGCGATTCCTGGTGCAGGATGCCCGTGGAGAGCTGATAATGGTGGCCGATGCTAATCCGATCAGGGATGGGATATGGGAGGCAGTCCTAACCCCGGAGCAGACCGCGGGTCTGGAGACTGGGTCTACTCGTCTTGAAGTGGTGGTATCGGTCAAGCCGGTGAGTATTCCTTCCTTCAACAGTTTCTCCTTCGTGGCAATAGGTCCGTAGAGTCGGAAAGGGTTGTAAAACGGCAGAGATGACATGGCGAGATTGTCCCTCAACCGGCTGAAGTGGCTCCAGGGGTGGCACAGAGCAGTTGTCTCTGACACCTCTATAAGAGTAGCTCGCTACGCCCTCCAGCGGGCGGCGGCGCTGCTCATCACCGTGGTTGTAGGGGTTTACCTGGCGGTGATCATTACCAACATGGGCGGCCACGTGGACAACATCCGCATCGCCCAGGCGCGGGAGGCCGCAGGAACCCGCGTCCGGTCCAACCCAGAGCTTCAGGCCCTGCCATCCAGCGAGCTAAGTAATTTTATCGAACAGCAGGTAGAGCTGGAGAAACGGCGTCTGGGACTGGACAACCCCTTCATCTGGCGGAGTTTCACCTACCTGACCGACGCCCTCACCTTGAACCTGGGACGCGCTGAACAGCTCACCAGCGACAGCGGCTCCCGACAAGTGCGCCTCATCCTGCTGGAGCGCCTGCCGGCCACCCTGCTGCTCTTTGCCACCACTTTCTTCCTGCTTTTCTTCGTGGCCATTTTCCTAGCCCTTTTCCTCTCCCGGCGTTATGGGAGCTTCCTAGACCGGACGGTGGTAGCCCTGGCTCCCACTTCTGCCGCTCCCTCCTGGTTTTACGGGATATTCCTCATCCTCATCTTTGCCTCGTTGCTGCGGGTACTGCCCTTCGGCGGCATGGTCGACGCGCCGCCTCCAGAGAACATCCTGACCTACTCCCTCAGCCTGCTGACGCACATGGTATTACCAGTGGCGTCCCTGGTTATCAGCGCCATCTTTCTATCCGTATATTCCTGGAGGACCTTCTTTCTTATCTACGCCAGCGAGGATTACGTGGAAATGGCCAAGGCCAAGGGGCTGCCCTCGGGGGTCATTGAGCGCCGGTACATCCTCCGCCCCACTCTACCCACTATTATCACTAACTTCGCTCTGGGGATTATTGGTCTATGGAGTGGCTCCATCATCCTGGAGACGATATTTAACTGGCCGGGCCTGGGCAGGCTCCTGTTTCAGGCCATCGGCCAGTTCGACATTCCGGTGATTCTGGCTGCGGTGGTGGTTTACGCCTACCTGCTGGCCTTCACGGTTTTTCTGCTGGATATTTTCTACGCCCTGGTGGACCCGAGGGTTAAGATCACTGGGGAGAGCAGAAGGTGATAAGCGCGGTGCGGGAATTGCCCCGCTACACCTCCGCTATGTTAGGGCTGGCCATCATTGCGGTCCTGGGGGGAATAGCCCTGTACGGAGTAATCGCCATCCCTTATCCTGAAGCGATACGGCTCTGGCGGGGTGGCGAGGGCATCTGGATAGAGACCCCCAGGAACGCCCAGCCGGCGTGGGTGAACTTGTTCTCGAGGAGCAACCTGCCCAAAACGATATTTTTGGACAGCCGGAACGGGGGCGTCAAGCAGATAGACCAGATATCTGATAGCTTGAAAAGCGTGCGGATCTCCCTGGAGTTCGACTATCCCTATGACGACTTTCCCAGTGAGCTGACTCTATTTTTCGACGCCGGGTTCAGCGAGAAGGCTCCTCACGTCACCCTATTTTGGCTGACGCCGGACGGTAAGCAGCTGTCCTTGGGAGAGCGGAGCGTAGGACCTTCGGAGAGGTACTCGGTATCCCTGGACCGTCAACTCGCCCGCCAACTGGACGGGCAAGCCCCGGAGGTAGGGCTCTTTGCCGACCCTTCGGCTTCGATCATAGAAGGCAGAGCAGGGGGAGCAGGCCCGTCCGCGGAGGCTGCGAAGCCTTTGAAGGGCCAATATAGCCTGCTGGTGGAGGGGCTGCTGTTTGAGCCAGCGGCCACGTTAGACGTGAGGATGGTGGTCTACGGCAAAGTGCACGGCTTGGCCGGCACCGACCACCTCCGCCGGGACATCACCGTGGCGCTATACTGGGGGGCGGCCGTCGCTCTGGCTTTCGGTCTGCTGGCCGCCGTTGGCTCCAGCATCAGCACCCTGGTTATCGCCGCCATCGGCGTATGGTACGGGAAATGGATCGACGCCTCCATACAACGGATCACCGAGTTGATCTTGATCCTTCCCGTCCTGGCCATACTCATCATGGTGGGAACGTTATACTCTCGGAGCATCTGGCTGATCCTGGGAATAGTCATCTTGCTGGGCATCTTCAGCGCTTCCATCAAGGTATATCGGGCCATCTTCCTACAGGTACGGGAGGCCCCCTATATCGAGGCGTCGCAGGCCTACGGGGCCAGTAACCGGCGCATCATTCTTCTTTACATGGTACCCAGGGTCATCCCGGTGCTGGTGCCCGGGTTTGTCACTCTGATACCCTCCTTCGTTTTTCTGGAAGCTTCCCTGGCCATCCTAGGACTCGGCGACCCGGTGCTGCCCACCTGGGGCAAGGTGCTCAACGACGCACAATCGAACGGTGCCCTTTACAAGGGGCAATACTACTGGGTGCTGGCGCCCGCCGTGCTGCTGATGTTCACCGGGCTTGGCTTTGCCCTGGTAGGTTTTAGCCTGGACCGCATCTTCAACCCCAGGCTAAGGGAGCTATGAAAACCGATACGCTCCTCCGAGTTCAGGACCTGCGCCTCTATTTCCGCACCACCACAGGAGTAGTTCAAGCGGTGGACGGGGTAAGCTTTGCCATGGACCACCGCCAAGCGCTGGCGGTGCTGGGTGAGTCAGGTTGCGGCAAGAGCTCCCTGGCCAGGGCCATGTTGAGGCTCCTTCCCCGCAACGTGCATACCTATGACGGACAAGTCTCGCTTAATGGCGCTGACCTGATGTCTCTGGACGAGGAGAGCTTCCGGCGACAGGTACGCTGGTCCGGCATGTCCCTGGTGGCCCAGGCAGCTCAGAACTCTTTGAATCCGGTCATCAAGGTTGGGGAGCAGGTGATGGAACCGCTGACGACTCACCGGCGCATGAGCCGGGAGGAAGCGGGGGACCGAGCAGGGGAGATGTTGCGGTTGGTAGGGGTTCCGATGGAATTTTTGTCCCGCTACGCCTTCGAGCTAAGCGGCGGCATGAGGCAGAGGGTGGTCATCGCCATGGCACTGGTGGCAAGTCCGGACCTCGTCATAATGGACGAACCCACCTCAGCCCTGGATGTGCTGACCCAGGCCAACATCATGAATGTGCTCAAGCGTATCAAAGAAGAGGTGGGGAGTAGCTTTCTGCTGATCACCCATGACATCGCCACCTCCAGCGAGTTGGCCAACCGGGTAGCGGTCATGTACGCCGGGCAACTGGTGGAACTGAGTGACTCTGCTAGTTTCTTCCACGAGCCTCGCCATCCTTACTCGCGGAAACTGATGGCCAGCGTACCCAGGCTCCATGGAGGGAGCAAACCGGAGTTCATCCCGGGCCAGCCACCCAGCCTTATCGGTCCCTCCGAAGGCTGCCGTTTTGCGCCGCGATGCTCTTTTCGTTTTGACCGGTGCCAAGAAGACCCACCCCTGGTGGAGGTGGAGCCGGAGCAATGGGTGAAGTGCTGGTTGTATCCTGCCGGCGCGAGTGCCGGCGCGAATGAAGGTAGTGATGCAAGCTGAGGCTTCCCTTGAGGTCAGAGACCTGCACGTATGGTTTGAGCTGAGGCGGTGGGGTTTTGGCCGGGCCGGGGTAGTACGCGCCGTAGACGGCGTGAGCTTCAACCTGGAACAGGGACAAGCCACTGCCGTGGTTGGAGAGAGCGGCTGCGGTAAGTCCACCCTGGCCAAAACCATCCTCGGCTTGTACCGCCCGGCAAGCGGCCAAGTCATATTTGAAGGTAAGCGCCTGGATGCCCTGAGGTCAAGCGAGCTGCGGTGGTACCGGTCCCAGGTAGGCTACGTGCAGCAAGACCCTTACGGCGCGCTACCACCGTTTATGAGCGTGCGGCGCATCCTGGGAGAACCGCTGGCCATCAACAAGGTCAACAACAAGGCGGAGAGATCGCGACGCATCGAGCAGGCGCTGGACGAAGTGAAACTAACCCCTGTAGAAGACTTCCTTCCCAAGTTTCCCCACATGCTCAGCGGAGGGCAGCAGCAGCGTCTGGTCATCGCGCGCGCCATGATACTACAGCCCGGGCTGCTGGTGGCCGACGAGCCGGTATCCATGCTGGACGCCTCGGTGCGCGTGGAGATTCTGGAGTTGCTGCAGAGCCTGCAACGCCTCCACAACCTTATGCTGATTTACATCACTCACGATCTTTCCACGGTGCGATACTTTGTAGAGCGCATCGTGGTAATGTACGCTGGCAAGATTGTGGAGCAGGCGGATGTGGAGGACCTGCTGGACAGTCCCCTGCACCCTTATACCAGAGCGCTCATCGCTGCCATTCCCGATCCCGACGCGCAAAACGCCAAAACCTTCAAAGATATCCCGCCGGGAGAACCCCCCAACCTGCTCAACCCTCCATCCGGGTGCCGGTTCCATCCCCGATGTCCCGCTTTCATGAAGGGGCTTTGCGATGTGGAGGAACCGCCCGAGCTAGAACCTCAGCCAGGGCACCGGGTGGCCTGCTGGCTGTACCGGACTGAGCAGGAATCCCCATGATGCTTCTTCTCACGGGTTTCGGCCTTCTCACGGGAGGAATGGTGTTGGCTTTTCTGATGGTCATCCAAATCTTGAAGCCCAGCTTTGTTCTTAGCTTCCTATCCTATGGCGCTTCGCTGATTGGCCTGGTGCTGGGGGTATCGGCAGCAATTCAGCATGGTAGTTTCAGGTTCCGGGAGCGAGGCTGACGAAACCGCCGCAGTCCAGAGATCCTAAGGATGTCTTAACCAGATGGGCTGCCCCCACGCAGTTAGTAGAATCTTAGGCAGACCCTCATTGACAAGCTTGCTTAAGGGACTATGGAATCTTAGCCATTCTGGGGGATGAGGTTGCGCCCAGCGGTTGGCCAGGAAATCAGAGATCTAATTCAGAAGAATGGCCATCAACGGTTTGAACGAATCTAGCTGAATCGGTATTAAACCCATCAGGCACCACCACCCTCTATCCACCGCCATGGACGGCGATGGAGGTCGCTAGCCTCTCCCCGAACGCCGAGGTGACCATTTATCCCTGGAAAGATTCGCAGTCGCACATCGACGAAGTCGTAGAGCACGCAAGGCGCTTCCTAAAGGCGCACGAACCCATCAAAGTTTAGGGATTCCGAATTCTAACCATGGTGAAGATAATCAAAACACTAGACCACGGATACCCAGTAGACGCAGACCGGCAATGCGAAGCAAAGGTGAAGGATTCGCATCACCAATGCAAGAGTCCAACGATAGTGGACAGGCACTTCTGTGCTTATCATAGTGGACTTGCTGGACCCAGGTTTGATCCCTCCCGCGACATTGGAGAAGAGGAGGATTTTCTGGAATACCAGCCTGTCGATCCCGACTCAGTGGCATGAGGCTGTCGCCTTTTGTTCCATCCCGAGGGTCCTTCCGTTCTTGAACTGACTAACCAGTGGCTTTCCTCGACCCAACGAGGCTACGACCTGCTGGCACCAAAGTTTGACTATACTCCATTCAGCACACCCCACTCGGTCCTGTCGATAGTCAGGGAGCATATCCAGCAGTTCGCTCCGATGGGTTCACTGTTGGACCTGTGCTGTGGCACCGGTGCCGTCGTTCAGGCTCTAGAAGGTCTGTATGACCATGCGGTAGGGATTGATTTCAGTAGGGGCATGCTAGACGTTGCCGGAAAAGGAGCTGAAAAGAGGGAGGTCGATTTCGTGCTCGGGAGCGCTCTGTCCTTACCTTTCAAAAGAAGCTTTGACATGATAGTAAGCTTTGGGGCTTTCGGCCATATCCTGGCGCAAGAGCAGCCTAGGATGATTTCAGAAATTTCCCAGGCATTGAAGCCTGGAAGTAGATTTGTTTTTGTAACCAGTGAAATGCCTTCATTATGGTCGAGGTCTTATTGGTTGAGCCGCGGAGCTGATGCGGCAACGCAAATACGGAATTGGGTACTAAAGCCTAGGTTCGACATGTATTACCTGACCTTCCTGCTGCCAGAAGCAAAGGATCTGCTAGAAGATTTTGGATTCAACGTCCAAGTACACAGACCATTTCCCAAACCATTTGAACGATTGAGATTAGTGGTTGCTACATTGGAGTCCAGTTAATCTTGGAAGCGAGAGGCGGTTCCCAAGAAGTAGAGGAGTAATGTGGAGGACGTTAAGACAACTTATCTCAGAAACCGGCAACTACCAGCTTCAGGCCATGGGAGAGATGGAGGAATGCAGGTCCATCGCCGTGGAGATACAGCGCTACCGTGCCAGCAGCTACAGACTGCTGGAGCAAATATCCCAGGAGTCAAGTAACGAGGAGTACAGGGACCAGGCCAAGCGGGCCCTGAACCAGTTCGCCCATACACATCATCTATGTTTAGCGATGAACTGATGATTTGCCCAATCTCGGCTAACCGTCGAATTCGCTCCTCGTTCTCATGCAGAGCTTGCTCCGCCTCCTTGCGCATCCTGGACCCCTGCTGCGGGGCCGGCGACGCCCTGGCCCAATTCGCCGACCTGCTCCGCGACCGCGGCACCGTTCCCGTGGAGACCTGCGGGGTGGAGTTGCATAAGGACCGGGCGCAGCAGGCGGGCCACCGCCTGGACCGCGCCCTGGCCTGCGCCCTCTTCGCCACGTCGATAGCCAACAACGCCTTCGGCGTGCTTCTCTTGAACCCTCCATATGATTGGGACCAGGAAGACAAAAGGGTGGAACACGCCTTACTGACGCACACGACCCGCTACCTGACCGATGGCGGGCTGCTGCTGTTCATCGTCCCCAAGCAAAGGCTCTCCGTCTCCGCCCGCTACCTTTCGTCCCATTACCGGGACCTGCGCTGCTGGTACTTCCCCAACCCGGAGCGGGAGGTCTTCGACCAGGTCGTGCTGATTGGCCGGCGCAAGGCCGAACCCAGCCCCGACTCCTACGCCGAGGAACAGGTGCGGGACTGGGCCGAGGGGGAGCCGGAGGAAGTGCACGGCCGCCCCTACCCGGTCTACGACCCGCCGGTGGTCAACGCCGGGGACATCCTCTTCGCCACCCGCACCGTGGACCCGTTGGCGGCGGTGGCCGAGGCCAGGAAGACCGGCCTGTGGTCCAGCCAGGAGGTCAGGGACTCCCTCTGGCCCGCCCAGGACCAGCGCACCCGGCCCCTGATGCCACTGCGCCGGGGACACATGGCCATGCTGGTGGCGGCGGGTTTTCTCGACAACCGGTGCTGGAGGCCGAAGGGCGGCGCATCCTGGTCAAGGGCCGGACGACGAAAGAACTGGTGCTGGCCGAGGAAACGGAGAACACCGAGGTGTACCGGGAACGGCTCAGGACCACCGTCGTCGCCCTGGACCTGGACGACGGGGAGATCACCGACATCGCCGCCTAGAAGTCTGGCCGGAAAGCCATTGGCTAGGTTTCGCGCTACGCCAAGCAGGCGTATTCCAGGCTTATACAGCATGATAGTGTATGAAATACGTTGTAACAACCCACTGTTACATCGACAATCGACGTTAAGAAAACGACGGCTTGGGGAGAATCGGGGTTCCCGGCCACATTTCTAGCTACGCGATGACAACCCTGACGGCTGTAATGCCAGCCGCTACACGAAGGCCCCGCCGGTTCCTTTTGCTGGCGGGGCCTCGCTTTGTCTAACGCACATCAAGGAACGCAAGGAGAACACCCATGAACCTGTCAGGATTCATCGACCAGTTCAAGGAGGCCATCGCCAAGCGGGTGGTGGAGTCCTATTCGCCCCTCTACCGGCCCTCGGAAAACGGCCCCAAGCTGCCCCGGCTGCTCCGCACCCCGATGGGGGGCCAGGAGGACGCCATCAAGGGCGCGGTGTTGTCCCTCCGGGCCCACCGGGGTACCATCGTGGTTGGCGAAATGGGCACGGGCAAGACCTTCATCGGCGGCGGCGCCGCCGCCCACGCCGCCGGCTTCCGGCGGATTTTGGTCCTCTGCCCGCCCCACTTGACCCGAAAATGGAAGCGGGAGGTGGAGGAGACCGTTCCCCAGGCCCGCGCCGCCATCGTCACCTCCATCACCGACCTGGAGCGGCTCAGGCTGTCCGTGGGTCCCGCCCCCCTCTTCGCGGTGATGTCCAGGGAAAGTGCAAAGCTTTCCTACCGCTGGTCCCCCGCCGTGATCCAGCGGTGGGCCGCCGCCGGGGGCCGGTTGGTGCGGGACGAGCAGACCGGGGGACCCTTCCAGGTGCCCTGCTGCCCCTGCTGTCACGCTCAGGTGGTGGACAAGGACGGGGTTCCCCTGACCAACGAGGAGCTTTCCCGCAAGCGCCGCGACTGCGACCTGTGCGGCTCCGCGCTCTGGAGAGTGAAGGCCGAACGCGGGTGGTACTAT
The DNA here is from genome assembly GCA_965216155.1 of Dehalococcoidia bacterium. Lineage (GTDB taxonomy): Bacteria > Chloroflexota > Dehalococcoidia > Lucifugimonadales > UBA3495 > CATOSP01. Next base: position 15,588 of record CBDCFD010000006.1, read on the forward strand.
CTCTGCTAGCGATTTGGTCTCTTAAGGAAGAGGCGCGGGGCAAAGCCAATTAGCCAGGACTGGTCGCGCTGTGACTGGCCGACAATTTCACAGTAGAAATTATCTTCAGGAGATGAGGATGAAGTCAGCCCTAGAGGCTCAACAGGTACTTCGCTGGTTAATGATTGTGCGATGGATTGCCCTGGCGGATCTGGTCCTGCTCATAGTGCTGCTCGTTGCCTCCTTTGCCAACAACGAGAAAATGGTACAGATTTTTGGGCTTACCCACGGAATCGTTTTCCTGGCACTCATCGCCATCGTAGGAATCGGGGCGGTCCAGAAACTCTGGACTTGGTGGTTTCTCGTCGGCACTCTGGTTACCACAGGCCCTCCCGGTGCTTTGGTTGGGGAAGTCCTAATTGCGCGCAAAGCCAAAGCCATCCTCGTGACATCGAAAGGGGAAACTACCGACCGATAGTGGACGGACTGACAAAACCCAGCTCCTAATCTGGTACCGGTTAGGTCAATCCCTTCGGGCGCAGCGTACCGGAGCCGTCCTGGAGTCAAGAAGGGTCGGGTAGCCACTCAGCAGTTCCAACCACTAATGCGGGAGTCCGAGCGAGGTACTCCATTGATCAGTTTCTTGAAAAGCCTGACCCTGCTCCAGTCTGTTCGTTTACCAGGAACGTGCCGCTGTCCCTACCCTGAGTTGTCTCAAGTTCTGCATCGAACCGCTGCTGGATGATGTGGAGAAGCCGTTGTAATAGTGAGTGACCTGAGGGAGGGAGCTATAGTAACCCGCCCCAGGGCTCGCGGCCATGTTGGAAGCGGTGTACGTTGACACCGTGGAAGAGCGAGCCATTGTAGCTCTGAAGCCCAAGCCCGCTTTCCGTGCGCTGTTCCAGATAGCCACAACCCGAGAAGGTAGTGGAGTGGTCCTTTACAAAGAAAATCCCCCGGACCTGTTAACAAGCCCGGAGGATGACTCTCCGTGTTCTTGGCGGAGACGGGGGAGGGTCGAGTGTTTACAATTTGCAACCAACGATGGTGGTCCGCTTGCCTGGCGTGTATTGATAGCCCTCGGTATATTCTACGTTTAGCACTTGGACGGAGAGTCAAAACGCGGGTTATGTCCACGTAGTTATGCCAATGATTTCCCGAATTACCGGCCTGGTCGAAAGGCTGGACATCGCCGAGACGACTGCCCAAGCCATCATTTCATCGCCGCCTGCTTCCTCTGTAATAGCCATGAGCACCAGGGCCAGTCTGGCGCTCATGGCAGTAATACGGGCCGACGTAGCAGTGGCCGAGGAGCAGTATGTTGCGCTAGAGTCTCAACGGGGCACTATGTTTGGGGCCCCGGCGATGTTTTCCGCTGCTCCTGACCATATACTGGCTCTCCTGTCCCAGACGATGCAAAACATTGACCAGGCTATGACCCACTATGAAGACGCCCTGGCCCTTTGCCGCAAAGCGGGCCACCGCCCCGAGCTGGCCTGGACCTACTGCGACTACGCCGACACCCTGCTGGAGCGAAACGAGCCCGGCGACCGAGAGCAGGCCATGTCCCTGCTGGACGAGTCTCTGGCCATCTCCAGCGAGTTGGGCATGCGGCCCTTGATGGAGCGGGTGCTGTCGCGGCGGGAGATATTGAAGGCGTAGTCCTCATTTGCCCCAGGTCCATCCAATCCTGGCGATGGTGCACTTAAAGCCAAAAGGAGGTTTCGTAGATGCTCAGCCTTACCCCCAATCCACCGAAGAGATGAGCGTCGCGGCGTGGTGAAGGGGTAAGAAAGTGCTCCTTTGCATCTGGGATAATGGTTTTCGAGAGAGGAAACCGACCAGAAACAAGGAGCACCCAACAGATGCTACCACTTGAGCACCCCGACCGCATCCAAATAGCCTTCGACGACCACCGCCTGGTCAACAATGCTGGGCTGCTCCTTCCAGCCACTCTGGCCCAGCACGTGGGCCTGCGTGAACTCGTTGACCGTCACCTCGACCTCGGGGATGCGCCGGGGCGGGCGAACGCGGGAGACAAGATGCTGACGCTGGTGGCCTCGGCGCTGGCGGGCGGCGACTGCATTGACGACGCCGATGCGCTGCGTGCGGGGCGGACCTCCCCGGTGCTGGGGTGCATGGTCAAAGCGCCCTCCACCCCCCGCTTTCGCGAGGGCAGGCTCTGGGCGCCTTCCTGCGCAGCTTCCGGTGGGGCCATGTCCGCCAGCTGGACCGGGTGAGCCGGGAGCTGCTGGTCCGGGCCTGGGCCGCCGGTGCCGGACCCGGCGACGGGCCGCTGACCATCGACCTGGACTCCACCATCTGCGAGACCTACGGGCTGGCCAAGGAGGGGGCGCCACACCATAGCCTGCCCCGTACTTGATACGGGGGCTACACTGGCAAGCGAGGCTATCACCCGCTGCTGGCCGTGGCCGCCGGAACCGGCGACGTGCTAATGTCTCGGCTGCGCGAGGGCCGCGCCAACACCGCTCGGGGCGCCGCCCACTTCCTGCGGGAGACCGTGGGACGGGTGCGCCATGCTGGGGCCAAGGGGCAACTCACGGTGCGGGCCGGCAGCGGCTTCTACACCCACGCCGTGGTCGCCGTCTGTCGCAAGACGAAGGTCCGCTTCTCCATCACCATCCGCCAGCATGCCAGCCTGCGCAATCTCATTGAAGCCATACCCGAGGCGGACTGGACGCCCATCCCTTACTGGATGGACGGCGCCGCCGACGTGGCCGAGACCGCTTACACTCCCTTCAGGAGCAAGCCCGATGCCGCGCCGGTGCGGCTCATCGTCCGGCGGGTGAAGCCCACGCCCGGTTCCCAGCTGGCCCTATTCGCCAGCTACAGCTATCACGGCTTCATCACCGACCGGGACGAGGATACCCTGGAGCTGGAGGCCGGCCATCGCCGCCACGCCGAGGTCGAGAATGCCATCCGAGACCTCAAGTACGGCGTGGGACTCAATCATCTCCCGTCAGGCCGTTTCGCCGCCAACGCCGCCTGGCTGGCCGTCCAGGTGCTGGCGCATAATCTGGCCCGTTGGACGGCCCGCATCGGTCTGGGCGAGCAACTGGTGACCACCAAGACCCTGCGGCGACGCTTCTTCTCTATGGCCGGACGGCTCACCCGCTCGGCGCGCAGACTCACTTTGCATCTTCCCCGGGGCTGGCCCTGGGCTGAGCAGGCCACTCTCGCCCTGGCCCGACTGCGAGCCATCCCACTCCCAGCCTGACGGCGCTATCCGCAACCGACCCAACGCCTCCAAACTCGCGTCCGCCCGGTCCGCGAGTGCATCCTGCTGCGTCCGGTCTCACTATCACGCGATTCCCAGCCTCCATAGACCGCTCTCGAGGCCCGGTGCGGCTACTGAAAACCCTATGCCGTGTCACATCGGTCCCAATGGAGCCCAGGCTTTCTCCCTTGTAGGCTCCCTCATCCCAATTTGCCCAGCCTTCACGCCTCCCATCGGTGGATTCGGGCTTACTCATATCCACTTACGAGTTCAGGACCCAGAGGGGGCAGCCCAGTGGTACGTGAACATGTTGGAGGCCAACATCATAGAGAGGTATCAAACCTCGGCGGGAGGGCCTTCGGTAGCGATAGACATAGGCGGAACGCGCATCAACATCATGGGCAATCCTCCTGGGGAAGAATTACCAGCGGCTAACCCGGACCCGCACATGGGGCTGGAACATTTCGGGCTGCGGACCGACGATCTGGAAGGGCTGGTCAGCAAACTGCAAGCCCAGGGCGTGGAGGTGTTAGAATCAATCCGTGAGGGCCGCAACGGAACAATATGCTACATAAAGGCACCCGACAACGTTCGCATAGAGATACAACAGTACGCCAGAGAGCCTTAGAATCAGCTAATGCAACCCCGTGACCTAAATCTCACTGCCGAGGTAATCGGCCATCAGCGATACCTGTTTCTTCGGGTTGCCGCCGAACGGCGCGAACCAGACTTGGCGCGCCGAATAGATCATCTCGGCGACGGCTTAGTAAACCTGCACGACACCACGGGGTCTCCTTCGGAAGACGACCTGGAAAAGGGGTGCTATCAGATTCTTCGGGGGTTGCCGGAGCATAGTCGATTTAGAGATATTGAGCATCCGGCGCTGCTGGAGGCGAACTTCCTGATTCGTCTTGAATCCTCCGGAACTGAGCCACTAAAACGGTACAAAACGGATTTGCGGCAGATAGTCGACCCCTTGGGCATTCCCGTTGAGAGCCTGGCAGGAGTCCAGCGGCAGCGGAGCTATACCAGCCATGCCATGACCCAGTTCGCTTATGCGTCGGCCCAGGCACCGGGACCTGGGGAGCGTTATCCCCTGGGGGTGGTAACGCCCATGAAAAAGACCAAGGAATGGTGGGACCTGGACTGGATGCATCGGGAAAGTTTCTTTCTGCTCCGCTATGACGCCGATGAAAACATGGTTAGCAAAGGTCATTCTCTGGCCGCCGTTGCCGGGATTTCTTTCATCACTCGCCGGTTAATGCACGCGCCTGATGGCTATGGTCAGGAGAGTAGTTACGATTTTGTCGGTTACTTCGAGTTCGACGAAGAACACGTTTCTGTTTTCAAGGAAGTGATGGCGACCTTACGGGATGTCAGCCAGAATCCCGAGTGGAAGTACGTGCGAGAAGGCCCAGAATGGTGGGGACGGCGAATCCGGCAGGCCTCGGACTTGTGGTGACAAGCCTGTGAGATCGAAACCAGGTTGACCCCAAACGCTGTACTCTGTACCAGGAGATTTACTTGAGGATGCTGCCTCACCCATTCCTGTGGTAACGCACGGATCAGGAGACGAAATCGGATGGGCGATTCTTGGTGCCGGCGGTTTTCCGGTAAATAAAGTAGCCCCCGAGGTTGGCTGAAGATATCTGTGATGAGCCGATATTTGGCAAGAGCCAGTCGATGGAACAGGTGACCATGATAGACGCTGCGATTCCCCAGATCGCCCGGGAGCTTCAGTTGACCCAAGGGCAGGTGCAGGCCACCGTTGGCTTGCTGCACGATGGAGCTACCGTGCCCTTTATTGCCCGGTACCGCAAGGAGGTTACCGCCAGCCTGGATGAGGTGGTTATCACCAGCATTCGGGACCGCTTGTCGCAGCTTCGAGAACTCCGGGACCGGCGGGAGGCCATCCTGACTTCCCTGAAAGAGCGGGATCTACTGACCGAAGAATTGCGGAAGGCCGTTCTCTCTGCCGAAACTATGGCGGCCCTGGAGGACATCTATCTGCCCTACCGTCCTAAGCGGCGCACTCGGGCCATCATCGCCCGGGAAAAGAGACTGGAACCCCTGGCGCTGCACCTCTGGGTCCAGGAGGATTTTGACGTCAACCTTGCCGCTGTTGAGTACGTCAATCCGGAATTGGGGGTGGCAAACGTCGAAGATGCCCTGGGTGGAGCCAGGGACATCATCGCCGAGTGGGTCAGTGAAGACTCCACCGCTCGGGGGGCAATGCGGAAGCTGTTCTGGTCCCAGGGTACTTTCTCCTCCAGGCTGGTTTCGGGTAAAGACTCGGCAGCGGCCAAGTACCGGGATTACTTCGAGTGGGAGGAACCAATGGCTGACGTGCCCTCCCACCGGGTGCTGGCCATGCTCCGGGGTGAGAGAGAGGCGCTACTGTCGGTCCATATCGTGCCGCCATTCGTGCAGGCGATGGCTATCCTGGAGGGGATCTTCGTCACCGGAGAAACCGAGGCCTCGCAACAGGTCCGGCTGGCGGTTCAGGACAGTTACCAGCGGCTGCTGGAAGCCTCCATGGAAACAGAGGTCCGCAAAGAAGCTAGAGTTCGCGCCGAGGACGCCGCCATCAAAGTGTTCGCCGACAATCTGCGGGAGTTGCTTCTGGCCCCGGCCCTGGGGCAGAAGCAACTCCTGGCCCTAGACCCCGGATTCCGCACCGGCTGCAAATTGGTATGCCTGGACCGGCAAGGCCGGTTGCTGCACCACGATACCGTCTATCCCCTGCTGGGTGGACGAGGAGAGCAGGAGGCGGCCAAGAAGGTTGACCAATTGTGTCGCCAGTACCATGTTGAAGCCATCGCCGTGGGAAATGGCACCGGGGGCCGGGAGGCCGTAGCTTTTCTGAGGAGGCTGGAGTTGGGCCCACGAATTGCGGTGGTAATGGTCAACGAGAGCGGGGCCTCGGTCTACTCAGCCTCGGAGGTGGCGCGGGCTGAGTTTCCCGATGAGGACATTACCGTCCGGGGGGCTGTATCCATCGGTCGCCGCCTCATGGACCCACTGGCCGAATTGGTCAAGATAGACCCCAAGGCCATCGGTGTGGGCCAGTACCAGCACGACGTCGACCAGAAAGCCCTGAAGGAACGCCTGGACGATGTGGTAGGCAGTTGCGTCAACAATGTGGGCGTGGAGTTGAACACCGCCAGCGGCGAGTTGCTCGCTTACGTTTCTGGCCTGGGCCCCCGGTTGGCCAGGGCTATTGTGGAGTATCGGAACAGTTACGGTCCCTTTACCTCCCGGGAATCCTTGAAGAAGGTCCCGCGCTTGGGTCCCAAGGCCTTCGAGCAGGCGGCGGGGTTTCTGCGAATTAGAGAGAGCACCCATCCACTGGACGCCAGCGCCGTGCATCCCGAGTCCTACGGAGTGGTGGAGGCCATCGCCAAAGACCTGGGCCATCCGCTGGACCAAGTGGTGGGCGACGCCAGTATATCCGGGCAGATCGATCCCCAGCAATATCTGAGCGACACGGTGGGACTGCCCACGTTGCTTGACATCATCGCAGAACTGACCCGTCCCGGACGGGACCCCCGTCAGGAGTTTGAGCCCTTCCACTTTGCCGAAGGCGTAAACAAAATCGAGGATCTGTCGGCGGGGATGAAATTGCCGGGGGTGGTAACCAACGTGACCGATTTCGGCGCTTTTGTCGATGTGGGTGTACACCAGGACGGGCTGGTGCACATCAGCCAATTGGCGGACCGCTTTGTGAGAAATCCTTCGGACGTTGTCAAAGTGCAGCAGCAGGTGTGGGTTACTGTGCTGGAGGTGGGCCTGGAGCGTAAGCGAATTTCCCTGTCGATGAAAGGCGACGTAAATGTTGATGTCGACTCCAGCGGCGACCAACGCTAACTGACTGCTCCTGCGCAATAACCCCGTCGACCGAGAGAAGGCCATGTCCCTGCTGGACGAGTTCCTGGCCATATCCACCGAGTTGGACATGAGGCCGTTTGATGGAGCGGGTTCTGTCTCGGCGAGATATTTTGAAGGCTTAAAAAAACCTGTCTTGGATACCTTAGCCCGAATCCACCGAAGGTATGACGTTACAGCAGCGGAATGGGCGATGAGGGGTAAGAGGAGGCGATGGTCCGGGCACGATTTCTGGCAATTGGGGCCGGTGTCTGTCTTCAGCCGCCGCGGGGAGACCTTGTGACCGTTCTGGGGACGTTGGGCAGGGCGAGATGGCGGGGACGAGGACGCAGCAAGAGACACTCGCGGACCGGGATGGCGCGAGTTTGCGGGGACGTTGGGTTGGCTGGCGGGCGCCGTCAGGCTGGGAGTGGAATGGCTCGCAGCCGGGCGAGGGCGCGACTGAACTGGGTTTCCCAAGGACAGCGCTTGGGAAGATGCAGGGTCAACCGGCGCGCCGAGCGGGTGAGCCGTCCCGCCAGGGAGAAGAACCGCCGCCGGAAGGTCTTGGTGGTCACGATCCGCTCTCCCAGACCGAGCCGCGCCGTCCAACGGGCCAGGTTGTGCGCCATCGTCTGGACGGCCAGCCAGGCAGCGTTGGCGGCGAAGCGCCCCGAGGGGAGATGGTTCAGCCCGACGCCGCACTTGAGGTCGCGTATCGCGTTCTCGATCTCGGCGTGGCGGCGATGATCAGCCTCCAGTTCCAGGGTCTCTCCGTCCCGGTCGGTGATGAAGCCGTGATAGCTGTAGGTGGCGAAGAGGGCCAGCTGGGAACCGGGCGTGGGCTTCACCCGCCGGACAATGAGCCGCACCGGGGCGGCGTCGGGCTCACTCTGGAAGGAGGTGTAAGTCGTCTCGGCGACATCGGCGGCGCCGTCCATCCAGTAGGGGATGAGAGTCCAGCCCTCCTCTGGTATCGCCTCGATCAGGTTCCGCAGGCTTTTGTGCTGGCGGATGGTGATGGAGAACCGGGCATCCATCCGGCGGCAGACGGCGACCACGGCGTGGGTATAGAAGCCGCTGCCGGCATGCACCGTGAGTTGGCCCCTGGCTCCGGCGTAGCGCACCCGCCCCACCGTCTCACGCAGGAAGCGGGCGGCGCCGCGGGCGGTATTGGCGCGGCCCTCGCGCAGCCGGGCCATCAGCACGTCGCCTGTGCCGGCGGCGACGGCCAGCAGCGGGTGATAGCCCCGGGCGCCGGTGTAGCCCCCGTATCAAGTACGGGGCAGGCTGTGGTGGCGGGCGCCCTCCTTGGTCAGTCCGTAGCAGAGTTATGCCCCTATCCGGGCCGTGCAGAGGCGACTAACTGGTGAGTCCGCCCAAGGATGTATGCTCATGGTAAGGCGCGTCGTCGGGACCAAGGCCGAGTGGACACTGGCGCCTATTGCCCGATCCGTAGCATGGCCCGGGGTCTTACGACGGCATCATTGGTGACGCCCCGACCGGGGCGATCCCGTTGAGGAGAGTGGCTACGTTCCGTGGCTCCCTCCGGCGACACGTCTACCTTGTAGGCGTGGAGGGAATGATGAGCCGCAGACGCCGGAGCAGCGCAAAACCGGCAGGGCTGTCCCAGCTGAACCTGAACGCGGCGGGCATTGACGTGGGCGCTGCCAGCCATTTCGTGGCGGTGCCCGCCGACCGGGCGGAACCGCCGGTTCGAGAGTTCGAGGCCTTCACGGCGGACCTGTACCGTCTGGCGGACTGGTTGGCCCAGTGCAGTGTGGAGACCGTGGTCATGGAGTCCACCGGCGTGTACTGGATACCCCCCTGTTCGGGGTGCTGGAAGAGCGGGACTTCCAGGTGATGCTGGTGGACCCCAGACGCATCAAGAACGTGCCTGGTCGCAAGACCGGCGTGCTGGACTGCCAGTGGCTGCAGCAGCTGCACACCTACGGCCTGCTGTCGGGGGCCTTCCGTCCCGATGGGGAGATCCGACGCCTACGCAGTTACCTGCGGCAGCGGGCCATGCTGGTGGAGTACGCGGCCCAACATATCCAGCACATGCAGAAAGCCTTGACCCAGATGAACGTAAAACTCCACCATGTCATTAGCGACATCACCGGCAAGACCGGCATGGACATCATGGAGGCAATCGTAGGTGGCCCGGGACCCGCAGCAGCTGACGCAATTGCGCGATCCCAGGATCAAGGCCGACGAGGCTACCATCGCCAAGTCGTTGCAGGGCCATTGGAGGGAGGAGCACATCTTCGAACTGACCCAGGCCCTGGAACTGTACCGAGTGTATCAGGATAAGATTGCCGAGTGCGACCGGGAGATTGAAGCCCAGTTGGAGCGTTTCGAGGATCACAGCAACGGTGATCCTCCAGCGGCGAAGTCTGGCCGGAGACGCAGCAAAGGAAACGCCCCACGCTTCGACGTTTGGACGCACCTGTACCGGATGACGGGGGTTGACCTGACCCGGATCGACGGTGTGGATGCCTACACCGCGCTCAAGGTGGTGAGTGAGATTGGCGCCGACATGACGAAATGGACGAGTGCGAAGCACTTTGCGTCCTGGTTGGGGCTGAGCCCAAACAACCGCATCACCGGTGGGAGGGTGATCAGCTCCAAGACCAAGCCCAGCGCCAACCGGGCGGCGGCGGCATTACGCCTGGCGGCCAACGCGCTGCATCGCTCCGACAGTGCCCTGGGCGCCTTCCTGCGCCGGAAGAAGGCTCACTTGGGAGCGCCCAAGGCCATCACGGCGACAGCGCACAAGCTGGCCAGGCTCATCTACTCCATGCTGCGGTACGGCCAGCAGTACGTGGATGTCGGCGCAGAATACTACGAGAGTCAGTATCAGCATAGGGCACTGCGCGCTGCAAAACGGCGGGCCGCGTAACTCGGCTACCAGTTGGTGCCCATGCCCGATGCTCCGGAACACACCACCTACGCACCTCCTCGCGCGCCGGTTGCCGCGTAACGACTGTGGTTAGTGAGGAGGTCTCGCAGATCGTCGAATCAAGGTCAATGGTCAGGGGCCTGTCGCCGGGTCCCGCCCCGGCCTGCCAAGCCCGGGCCAGCAGCTCGCGGCTCACCCGGTCCAGTTGGTGGACATGGCCCCACCTGAAGCTGCGCAGGAAGGCACCCAGAGCCTGGCCTCGCGAAAGCGGGGGGTGGACGGCGCCTTGACCGTGCCGCCCAGGGTGCAGGCCGTCCCCCCGGCGCGCAGCACATCGGCGGCGTCGATGCAGTCGCCCCCAGCCAGCGCAGACGCAACCAGCGTCAGCATCTTGTCGCCGGTGTTGGCCCGCCCCGGGGCATCGCCCAGGTCGAGGTGTTGCTGGACGAGTTCGGGCAGGCCGAGGTGCCGCGCCGGGGTGGCCGGAAGGAGCAGGCCGGCATTGGCCACCAGGCGGCGGTCGTCGAAGGTGATTTGGATCCGGTCGGGGTGGTGGCGTGGCAGCATCTTGTATCCTGACTTTGGCCCGCGACAATAGCTCATATGTGGCGGTCCAGAGCGCGGCAGACCGGTAGCATCTGGGTCATGGTAGACCGTCCAATAGCAGGGGTCGCCGCGTTCCTCAACGGTAGAACCCGGACAGTTGCCTGGGCCAATCGAGCCCGCATCGTGCAAGGAAGGGTCAACACTGAAAGAGGATGTACAGATGGAAGGAGAAGCGAGGTTCGTAGGCATTGATGTCTCAAAGGCGCAGTTGGACGTTGCTGTCCGGCCTACGGGGAAGAGATGGACCCTGCCCTACGACCAGACCGGAATTGAGGGACTGATCCCCCAGATAGTGGACCTGGAGCCTGCCTTGGTGTTGTTGGAGGCTACGGGCGGCTTGGAACTGCCCTTGGCGGCCGCCCTGGCCGCGGCGGCGCTGCCGGTGGTGGTGGTCAACCCACGCCAGGTCAGGGACTTCGCCAAGGCCACTGGAACGCTGGCCAAGACCGGCACTCTGGACGCGGGGGTCCTGGCCCATTTCGCCGACGCCGTCCGTCCTGAGGTGCGCCCCCTCAAGGACGCCGAGACCCAGGTCCTCAACTCGCTGACTGCCCGCAGGCACCAGGTGATGACCATGCTGGTCTCCGGGAAGAACCGGCTGGGCACCGCCATCGGCGCCGTTAGTCCCCGCATTGAAGCCCACATCGCGTGGTTGGAACAAGAGTTGAGCGACTTGGACAAGGGGCTGCGTCAGACTTTGCGCCGGAGTCCGGTGTGGCGTGAGAAGGACGACCTGCTCCGCACCGTTCCCGGTGCCGGAGAGCAGATCTCCCTCACTCTGCTGTCCAATCTGCCAGAGCTGGGCACGCTGAATCGCCGGCAGATCGCCGCCCTTGTGGGCGTGGCCCCCTACAACCGAGACAGTGGCGCCCTGCGGGGCAAACGCGCCGTCTGGGGCGGACGCTCCCGGGTGCGGGCCGTCCTCTACATGGGAGCGTTGGTAGCCAGCCGCCACAACCCTGCTATCCGGGACTTCTACCAGAGGCTGCTGGCAGCTGGCAAGCCGAAAAAGGCGGCGCTGGTCGCGTCCATGCGCAAACTGCTGGTTATACTCAACGGCATGCTCAAACATGGCTCCCCTTGGTGCGATATGACTCAGCCAGTCGCCGCTCATTCCTATTGACTTTCAAGACAGTTGCTATTGGGTGCTCCTTTTCCGGGACCGGTTTGCGGTTACAAAACCATTATCCCAGAGGCACAGGAGCACCTTCTTGCCGCTTCAGAACGCTGACCCGACCCTCTCCTTCGGTGGAGTCGGGTTTAGCCGGAAACTACGTCTTCCCCGGTTGAGGTAATCGAGATTGATCTTGACGGGCGGGCCTTTTCGGTTCGCTCCGTCAGTCCCAAGGTATCGCGGACGGGGAATGTGGTAGCGACGGCGTGGGAGGTGGGTTTCTTCCTCGGCAACACCGAACCGAGCATGAACCTTTGCACAGTGATAGCGGGTATATCGGGGTTTGATGATGACTAATCTTTTAGATATTCAGGCGGAACGTTTCAGCTCCGTGTATCTTCTATGACTTGGAGATATATGTATGCGCCAGTAAAGCATGTAGCGTCTTCACAGTGGCCGCCGACAATTTCGCCTGAAGGTCGTGCAGCGGCGACGTGTATATGAACGCGTATTCCACCCTCCTCCAAAGGTTGAACGTAACCCTCTGCACTTACCAACTCAAGAATTTCGTTGATTGTTTCCCTCTCATGCTCTCTTTCGCGGTTGCAAAGATTACGACGTTTTAATTGGCTTAGGCTTCCTATACAGGAGATTACGGCGGCTTCACGGATGCCTTCTGAAAGAGCCAAGGATTCGAGGCCTTCAATAAGTGATTCCCCCGCTTCCAAGCGGCGGTATACGATGCGGGATGTCTTAGTATCCCAGTTTTTTATAGCCATGCGTCCTCCTAGCTGATGTGTGAGGCCATTATTATACACACTTGGAACTTTGGACGGTTATAGCGGGGTTTCTCGCCTGGGCTATGTCCCGCTCGGATTCGGATTCGGAGTCCCGACCTGGTATTACAACGACGGTTGGTATGATAGGATGACCGGGTAGTTGGGGAAGGCTTGGGCAGGTGAGACAGGGAAGTGGATGCGGCGGTTTTCGAGCAGGTGTACGGGGCTTTTCAGGAGTTTCACGCTTACTTCGCTCCGCTGTTTGGCCGCAGGGAAGCGCGGGACCACAGCCGCCATTATCTCCAGGCCCTGCTGGTGCAGTCCGGCGAGCGGCGCAACGCCGAGAATCTGTCGGAGACGGTTCCGGCGTCAGCCAGGGTGATGCAGCGGTTTCTCGCTGAATCCCCTTGGGACGATGACCTGGCGCTGGGACGCCTCCAAGAGTACCTGGGACCCAGACTGGGGTACCCTGAGGGGGTGTGGGTGCTGGACGGCAGCGACTTCCCGAAGCAGGGCAGGAAGTCCGTGGGAGTGGCCCGTCAGTATTGCGGGGGGCTGGGCAAGGTGGCCAGCTGCCAGGCCGGAATGTTCCTCGCCTACGTCAGCCCGCTGGGACGGGCCCTGGTGGACAAACGGCTTTATCTGCCGGAGAGCTGGACCTCGGACAAAGACCGGTGTGAGGCGGCGGGGGTTCCGGAGGAGAGGCAGGGCTACCGGTCGAAGACAGGGATGGCACTGGAGATGCTGGAGAAGGCCTTGGAGCGGGGCCATCTGAGGGCTGGCTGGGTTGCCGGGGACGACGCCTTCGGGATGTCGCCGTCATTCCGCGAGGGACTGGCGGCCCTGGGGACGCGCTACGTCCTGGACGTTCCGGCGGGCTTTACGGTGTGGCCGCCGGAACCCGAGCGGACCAGTCCGGGCTACCAGGCCGGGGAGCGCCCCGCAAACCCAGGCTGGTGGGCGGGCAGCGGCGCACCATGACGGAGCGCAGCGATGAGTTGCCGGAGGAGGCTTGGCGGGAGATAACGGTGGCCGAGGGAAGCCAGGGGCTCCGCAGCTACCTGTTCAGCGCCCAGAGGGTGCGTCCAACCAGCAGGCGGAAGCCCGGCGAAATCCACTGGGCCATTTACCGCCGGAATCTGGACGGCAGCGAACCCCGCTACTATCTGTCCAACGCTCCCGAGGACACTCCCCTGGAGACGCTGGCCTACGTGGGCGGTTCCAGGTGGCGCATTGAAACGGAGTTCGAGACGGAGAAGAGCGACGTGGGGCTAGACGAGTACGAGACCCGCACTTGGGCGGGCTGGCATCACCACGTGGCCCTGTGCCTGCTGGCTGGAGCCTTTCTGCTGAGCCTGCAACAGGCTTGGGGGGAAAAAGATGCCCCGGATCACGAGGCCTCAGAGCCTGCCCTCGTGTAAACGGGGGTCTACCGGGTGGTGCGGGAAATGCTGCCCCGGGAACGGTTCGGGCTGGATGAGCTGCTGCGGTGGCTGGAGGAGACGCAGGATAGTAACGAACGGGCCAAGCGCTCCCATGCCAAGCGCCGAGCCGCCCTTCGTGTATCTCCGGACATCCCTCCTTGAACCCTCGTTGTAATACTAGTGTAGTGTAACTGAAGTTAGTAGTAATAGTATTCGCAATGAGGTATCCTTTCGATCACCGACTCAGGAGAGGGATGATCATGGCGATCGGAAGGCCAATGCCGCCGCTGATATTGGACGACACCGAAAGGGAAACGCTGGAACGGTGGGTTCGTCGCCCCAAGACGGCCCAGGGCCTGGCGCTGCGGGCCAGAATGATTCTGGCCCGCGCCGAAGGCCGCAGCAACATTGCAGCAACATCGCAGTGGCTGCCGACTTGGAGGTGTCCGGCGAAACGGTGGGGAAGTGGCGTTCCCGGTTCTTGGAACGGCGATTGGACGGCCTGTCGGACGAGCCCCGCAGCAGCCGGCCGCGAGCGGTTACTGATGAAGACGTGGAACGGGTGATTACGCTGACGCTGGAGTCCACACCCAAGGACGCCACGCACTGGAGCACCCGGTCCATGGCCCAGCGTTCCGGTCTGAGCCACACCACGGTCAGCCGCATCTGGCGCGCCTTCGCACTGCAACCTCACCGCACCGAAACCTTCAAGCTGCCGGCGGACCCCTTCTTCATTGAAAAGGTTCGGGACATTGAAAAGGTTCGGGACATTGTGGGGCTCTACCTTGATCCGCCGGACCGGGCGTTGGTCTTGTGCGTGGACGAGAAGTCCCAGATTCAGGCCCTGGACCGCACCAGGCCGCTGTTGCCCCTGCGCCCGGGCCAGGTGGAGCGGCGCACCCATGATTACTGCGCCACGGCGCCACGTCCCTCTTCGCCGCGTTGGACGCCAGGACCGGCAAGGTGATTGGCCAGTGCCACCGCCGCCACCGGGCCGTGGAGTTCCGCAAGTTCCTCGATGCCATCGAGTCCGCGGCGCCCGCCGGGTTGGACGTGCACCTGATTGCGGACAACTACGCCACCCACAAGACGGCGCTGATCCGGAACTGGTTCGCCAAACGGCCCCGCTTCCATATCCACTTCACGCCCACCAGCGCCTCCTGGCTGAACCTGGTGGAGCGCTGGTTTGGGCTGCTCACCGAAAAGCAGTTGCGCCGGGGCGTGCATCAGAGCAGCGGCGAACTGGAGGCTGCCATCTACCGTTACCTGGACGTCACCAACGAAGACCCCAAGCCCTTGGTCTGGACCAAGACCGCTGACCAAATCCTGACCAGCGTGGCCCGCTTTTGCCGACGTACTTTAGATACAGGACGCTAATATTACAACGACGGTTGGCATGAAAGGGCTCTTGGGAATCCCTTCCCGGCTATAGGCCAGCTTGCACGACAGCTTCGCGCCCGTTCGTTCCCCAATACAATTTCCGCTCACGAGCCACCTTATTTGATGAAGCGTCGTTGTAATACTAGGTGGTTGACCCGCCACAATCCCCACCCCGCGCGAAGGATGAAGTTGCCAAGCCCCTGCTGACACGGCGGGGCTCCCCTCTTGGGAGATCCGGTAGCCGCGTGGACTAGCGACAGGTTGCCTGCGCTGGCCCGATACCAGTGGGATTACCTCCCTGTAGCGATAAATGTGGCCAGACGGGGTCATGATGTTCTTGCTCGATGGTCTTCAGGCCGGTCCCAAGCCTTCAAGGTCGCTCACAGGCAGAAGAATAATCAGCGATTGACCACGTTCCTTCAAGACGGAGTCTGCCGGTTGCCCTCTACAAACAACGCTCCGCCTCGAAACGGATGTAGTCCCGGAACTGCTGGGGCAACGCTGCGGCCTGGGCGGCCTGGGTGTTTTCCTTGATGCGCTCGGGGCGGGAGGTGGCGGGTATGGCCGAACTCACCCGGGGGTCAGAAATGACCCAGGCCAGCAATGCCTGGGCCCACGTGCTGATGCCGTATTCCCGCAGCGGCGCCAGGTCGGGCTGCTGCTTCAACTCGAGAACCCAGCGGCCCTTCTGCAACGGCTCCATCACCAGGACGCCGGTGCCCAGGTCCTCGGCCAGGGGCAGCAGTTCGTCCTCAACGCTCCGGTTCAGAACGTTGTAGGGAATCTGGACGGTGTCGACCCGACCCTGGCGCATCAGGTCCATGATGGTGGGATAGGCATCGGGCACCATGGCGGAGACGCCCACCATGCCGATTCTGCCCTCGCCCTTCAGCCGTTCCAGGGTGGGGAGGTGGGTCTGCCAGTCAATCATGTTGTGCACCTGGAAGAGGTCGACGTAATCGGTCTTCAGCAGATCGAAGGAGCGGGCGATCTGGGCCTCGCCGGCCTCCTTGCCCTCGGTGCGCACCTTGGTGGCGATGTAGAACTGGTCCCGAAGGTCCTCAGTGATCTCACCCAGGACCTGCTCCGCCTGGCCGTACCAGGCGGCGGTATCGATCAAGTTTACGTCGCTGTCCAGGCAGTTGTCCACGATCTGTCTTCGGACGGCTATCTCATCGTCGTCGGCAACATCGAAAGTTCGCAGGGTTCCGAGACCAATGACTGAAACGTCCAAGTTGCCAAGTCTGCGGTGTTCCATTTTTTGTTGACCTCGGCTCAGTGTCTAATTGAAACATAGATATACAGGATACTCAGGATGAGAAACTGACCTGCCCTCAGTGGTTGTACCGCTTGCCTCGTTAGTCCGAGCAGCACTTGGTCTTGCCCAGGATCCTAACACCTATCCTAGACCGGTTTTCGGGGTTCAGGTCAGTCCCTGCGGAAGGGACGGTCGGGACTGGGCTCCCTGGATAGAAGCTAAGCGTGGAGCCGTTCGTAAGCTGAAAGCCGTTCTATGCCATGCACTTCGTCGTATTCCGGGGCGGAGACCAACTGGCCGGTCATGGTTTCAGGGGTCTGCAGGGCCATGTATACGGCTACATCGGCAATGTCTTCGGGCAGCCTCATGCGCTTGTGCACTTCGTCGTCGTAGTCGTCGTTGGGCTTGGTCAGGTTCCAGCCGGGGTCGAGGATGTTTACGGCGATGCCAAGGTCCTTCACCTCATCCGCCAGAGACTCGCTCAGCCGCTCCACCGCCGCCTTGGCAGCTCCGTAGGACGCCTGTCCCGCCCGGCCCCGGCGGGCCACGTTCATTGAAGTCAGGTTAACGATGACGCCGCAGCGGCGTTCCATCATGTGGGGCAGGACCGCCTTGCAGGCCATGAAAGTGGTGGTCAGGTTCGACTCCATCACCAGCCGCCACTCCTCTTCGGTGATGTCCAGGACCGTAACCGAGTGGGTCAGGTCGTTGGTGAAGAGACGGTATCCGCCGGCGTTGTTGACCAGGATATCTATCTTCCCCAGCTCGCTGATGGTCTCCCGGGCTGCCCGGTTGGCGCCCTCGCTGGTGATCAGTTCAGCGTTGACCGTGTGTGAGCGACGGCCCAGAGCGCGAATTTCCAAACCTGCGGCGTCCAGCTCCGAAGGAGTGCGGGCCACGATAGCGACGTCCGCTCCCTCGCAAGCGTAGGCCAGAGCCATGGAGCGGCCCAATCCGCGGGCCCCTCCGGTTACCAGAGCGACTTTGCCTTCCAGTTGCATCTTTGCTTCACCTTTCTGCATTGGCAAGGACGGCACTCCAAGCTGCACACCGCCAGCCGGGGCCGGAATCCTGCACAGTGCGTAACTGCCCCAGCGGCCCTTGCCGGTTGTGCTATCCCGAAAAAGAAAGGAGGAGTGTTCTAAGTGCCAATCCAGCCCGCTCCGCTGATATCGATGACCTGGTTGTCGGGACCACGGAACTTGAGCTCATAATAGGAACGACCCCCTTCAGGCTGCGGGTGGCCCAGGTCCAGCCTTCCCATGGCGGTGGCGCCCTCTTCATCGAGCTTCTTGGTGGCGGCGTCCACGTCTTCCACCACGAAGCCCAAGTGGTCGATGCCGGCATAGCCAGGAATGTCCCGGGGAGACTCTCCGCTGCCCTGATCGTTGCTCCTCAGGATGGCCAGGTTGATATACCCGTCGGAAAGGTAAACTCCAGAGCCAGCCTGACCGACTTCCTCCAATTCGAACACTGCCTTGTAAAATGCGGCCGTTTTTTCCGGGTCTGGCGTGCGGATGGCGATGTGCTTAATCTTGGCCATGGTTCACCTCTTAACGTAAGATTCGATTTGTACCAACTTTACCGGGAGGCGGTGAGGGGAACGGACTCCGGGCACTTTCAAGCAAGCTCCCAGGCTCAGGCCCGGACCGCGTCGGGAATGTCCCCTTCCATTCCCACCGAGAAGTCCCGGACCAGGCGGTTGAAGGTTTCCGGTTTCTGTGCCATCGGCGAGTGCCCGCAGTTGTTTATCACGGTCAGCCTGCCGTTGGGAAAAGTGGAACGCAGGGCCTCTCCATGTTGCACGGGCGCCAGCCCGTCCTTCCGGCCCCAGACCAGCAGGGTTTCGGCTTCAATGGGGAGAGCATAGCCGTCATCTCCTGCTCCGCACCGAACCCGTGGGACTGGGCAGTGGCGATGAGGTCCAGCCTGGCAAACACCGCAGTGGCGAATGACTCCTGGTCTAGGCTGGCGCAATCGGCACGGGCTGCAGCGATTCCGGCGGCGGGATTTCACACCATCCCGGCAACTGGGGCAAGTAGGTCAGGGCGGTGGCGCCCAGGCCATGTGACAGGCTCCCCACTTGAGGGCCGGTTCTTGAGCAGTGTTGGTCTACTGGTTGGCCAGGGGGATGGTGCAGGTCACGCAAGCCTGGTCGCCGTGTGTAGCGGTTGTGTGGCCTTGGCCAGTGGTATCCTCCACCAGGCGGGCGTCGCCGGGGCCGAAGACGTGCTTGGAGCCGTCGCCCAGGCCGATCTCCAGTTGCCCGGACAGGATTATGACAAACTGGCGGCGCGGCGCCGTATGCCAGTCTGAGAAGCGACCGGCCGGGGCCTCACTGAAGCTGATGGTGGTGGCGTCCTGGGCGCTTTTCCAATCAGGCGTTTGGTCCAGGTCGATGGTCTCAATGTGGGACTGGCCGTCATCGCCAGAGTAAAGTCTGAAAGTTCCCATTCGGTTCCTCCGTTTTGGTCTATACGGGATACGGTTAGGCCACGGCTGAAGGCTGCTGAGCCTCGACCCTGGCGATGAACTCCAGCAGTTGTGCGGCGTAGAAAGTGGACTTCATGTGGTAGCGGTTGGTGGCGGCGATACCTGGGAAGGTGTTGTCGTGCTGCCCGATGACCGCCCACTCCTCGTGGGTCCACGCCGACGGGCGCAGCTCGGCGTTGGGTACCAGCCGCTTCACGTTCTCTGCCGCAGACTTGTGGTGAACGTCGTCCGGCGTGTTGCCCTCGAAGGCCAGCACCTGCCCGGTGATGGACTCCAACTGCTCCTCGGTAAGGTCTCCCACCGGGTTGGGTTGGGAGAACTGGTCCCGCCAGCGGCGCATGACAGAACAGAACTCCTCAGGGTCCATGGAAAGGATCCGTTCCCGGTTGTCAGCGTTGTCCCGGATGCGCTGCTCGAAAAACTCGGTTTCGGCCACGGCGGGCATCCCGCCTCGCTCGGCGGCCTCGATATACTGTCCGTAGTAGCCGGGGGACATCAGTTCGGCGCTCCTCGGACCGCCGGAGACTTCCCAGATAAATACACCCTTGACCACCTCCGGGTGCCGCACCGCCACCGTCAGGGAAGTGCGCGAACCGGCGGACCCTCCGGCCATGTAAGCTGGGGCAGCGCCCAGGTATTTCAGCAGAGCCGCCATCTCCTCAGCCCAAAGGTGCTGCTCGGAAAGCTCACCGCCGATCACCACGTCGGACTTGCCGCAGTTGCGGCGGTCGTGGATGATGACGCGGCAGTGGGTCGACAGCAGGGCAGCCATGGGACGCAGGCCGTTGTGGTCTACCCGTCCGCCCGGCGTCAGCATGACCGTGGGGCCGACGCCATACTCCTCGTAATACAGGTTAACTCCGTCTATGTTGGCGTAAGGCACTGCTCACTCCTTTCTGTTTGAACACCGCGGCACAGGTTGGACTAGGACCGTGACACCGGCAGTTTCGCGCCTTGGAACGGCCCCTGGGTGGCCTCAAAAGACTTGGAAAAGGCCAGAATCTCTTCGCTGGACTGGTTGCTCAGGTCGATAGGACGGCTGAACCCCTGTTTTACGACGTAGCCGGTCTTGTAATACAGCTCGACCCGATTGTCCTCCGGGTCGAAAAAGTAAACACTGCAGGAGATTCCATGGGTTACCGTCTGGTCGATACGGACGCTTTCCGCCAGCAGCCGCTGGTATAGGTCTTTCAGATCGCCCATGCTCTCGACAATAAATGAAACTTGTCCGACGCCGGTGGTCTTCGGCCGGGGTCCCATCGGGTGGTCTTCGCCCCGCGCCTCTCCCAAGGCCAACTCGTGGTGCTCGTTATCAGGGTCGGCGCTCAGGAAGCAGCTTCCCCGGTCCGGGTCCTCATCGGTTACCGTCAGTCCGATGACCCGGGTGTAGAAGTCCCTCATTTTGAAGAAGTCGTCGCAGATAAGACCGACGTGGCCCAAATTGGTGACCATTCCCTGCCTCCTTTGGTTGTGTTCTGACTCCAGGCCTGCCATTCCGGGCATCACTTCCACCAAGCCCGAGCCTGGAATGGGACGATATTAACATCGGGTCCCCGCCCTTACAACGGCGCGGGTTGGCTGGGGTCGTCCGGCGGACGGGTGGCTCCGAACCCCTTTCCCAAAATGACCCTCGCTGCAATGGAGTTACGGCATCTCGCTTCCAGGAGAGACCCGATCGGGAAAATCAGGAGGGACTACACCTGCGCATGTGGTCCGAATGGAACATCTTCTGAATCGTCTCGAGCATATGGCGTCCAGGGCAACGTCGAGGCCTTCATCCAAAGCACACTGTTTGATGTCCTGGATACGAGCTGCCGCGCATGGCCGACTTTGCTGTCGGTGGGCCCGAGGCACTGGTCCTCCTGGGGGACGGGCTGTTTCGCATCGGCGAAGACCCGCGCTCCCCGGAGATCATTCGCTTTGATGCGGTGACGTCTGGCAGGGCTCTGAGTGCGGTCTATTCCGGTTGCCCTTACTACCGCACCTACACGCCGTAAGGAAACTGCTGGTCCGAGAGGGCAGGGGCAATTGGCGTCTCTTTATGGGGGCCTGATAGCCGGAGTGTTCGTACCGAATCGCGGCTTCCGAATGTCGGTGTTTCACTTCGTCGGGGCAGGGACTTATCCTGCATCTCCCGGATGCCCTGGTCGCCCGAGATGTTCCCGTTACTGGTAGCGCCCCGCTAGCATTGGGCATCGGCGCCGGTACGGTCACGCTCACCGTCAACTACAAAACGTCCTTTCCTAGCAAAGATGGCGGTCGGTACTGGCAGTTCACCGGCGACCAGTCCCCGCCATTCAACATCAACGTCAGTCTCGGCGACAGTCCGTAGGAACACCGGACTCAGTTGCTCTGCAGAGTCCGTTGGACGTCCCGGGCCAACATGAGCCTACTGGCAAACGAGAGGGCGGATTTCATCTATGGCGGGACTGGACAGTTCCGCGTAGTCGCAGGCGGTCAGCCCGTCGAAGGAACGGGCCGGCCTGCCCGCCCCCCCGTTGGATGAGCAGGTTTATGATGGCAACGTTGCGTTCCGCGCTGTAGCCGGTGCCTGCCTCTTGGGGCATGGCGTTGGGCAGCCCACAGCAGGCGGCGTGCATCAGGGGCGTCCAGCCGCTGTGGGTCTGGGCATCAACCGCCGCGCCCCGGTCGATCAGCAGCGTGAGGAACTCCGGCTGGGAACCGTGGGCCGCAGCCGGGTGCAAAGGCGTCATTCCCCGGTCGTTTCCGGCGGTTACGTCGGCACCCCAATCCAGAAGCACCGACAAGGCCCCTGCATGGTCTGACCTGACCGCCTCGTACCGCGGCGTATTCCCGTCGTCTTGCCCAGCGGAAACGTCCTCGTCTGCTACCCGCTCCAGCATCCGCTGGGCCAACTGGGCCATGGTCTGAAAGCAAACGTCCTCAGGCACCCCGGCCTCCCGCCGGCGTTCCCTGTCTGCAGACCAGACCTGGGGCAGGCACAGATCCCGGTTCATCAGGCACCTTCCTCCGGCAGCGGCGTAGGCCAGGAATACCCCGATCTGGCAGTTCTCTATCCGCCCCGCCGTACTGCCGCTGCACCCCTGCTGACTTGTTGCCCTTCTTCAGAAAGCCAGTCTAGTCCACGACCATCACTCCGTCAGTGCCGCTCAGGTGTACCACAACGTAGTCCCTGAGATCATCGCGGGCCAGATCGGCGTCCCAGCGGTGGGTGGACAGCAGGCGCTGCACCCCGTCCGGGGTGGCTCGCCGGCCTGCTCAGCCAGTTGCCGGCCGTTCTCGCGCACCACCGGACTCAGCAATCCCCTGAGATAGTCCAGCGCCCGTCGCCGCGGACCGGGACGCCGGAACTTCCGGCCATGCATTCATGGGCCCGTTCCATACCCTCGGCCCACCGCACCGCTTCCTCCACATCGTCCCTCAACCTTGCCACCACCACACCTCACCACCGGCAACCCTGCTTGATTCTACCTGTTCTCAATCTTCGGTTGTATTACTTATGAACCGCAAGACCCACATCGCATATGGTACAAAGATTGGGGACAGATCCGTGCTTGTCGGTGCGGCATAACAGGTGGCACAACTATCGGGGACAGGTCACTGCGACGGTGCGTTATGCAAAAATGGTAGACTGCATTGACGGCTGGACACCGGAGGACTTTGCCGGGCTGGCGACATGGATTCTGTCGAATATACCCATGGGCGTATGAGCCGGGCTATGAAGAGCCGGCCGCTGTTTTGGGAAGAGATAAACGGACAATCAAAGGTGGGGCTCCAATCCAATCACAGAGTGGACACCTTGCCGCTGTACCGGTGGATATCAACGGTCCAAATACCCGTCAAATAGCCTCCTAAAGCGATGATGCCGCAGTGAGGCGGGTAACGAGCGCCAACGCGGTACGCGCTAGGAACAGGCAGGCTGGAGGCAACGAACGTGGGAGCGGGGAAGACGATAACACCAGGGATGTTGGATGTTGAGGGGTTGAGGTCGGCGGTCGGCGAGGGCTTGATCGATACGGTGATTCTGGCGTTTCCTGACCTGTATGGGCGGCTGCTGGGGAAGCGGCTGGATGCTTCGTTCTTCCTGACGGATGCGGCGGGCGGGACGCATGCCTGCGACTACCTGTTCACGGTGGATATGGAGATGGAGCCTGTCGCAGGGTACGAGTTTTCGAACTGGGACCGCGGCTACGGGGATATACACCTGGCACCGGACCCGGGGACGATCCGGAAGCTGGCGTGGCTCGACCGGACTGCGCTGGTGATCTGCGATGCGGAAGTAGAGCCGGGGCATGAGCCGGTGGAAGTGGCGCCGCGTTCGATGCTGCGCAAACAGCTGGAGCGGTTGCGCGCCCGGGGGTTCGATGCCATGGCGGGGTCTGAGCTGGAGTACTACCAGTTTCGGATGTCATACCCGGAGGCGGCGCGGAGCGGGTATCGGGATTTGCGCGAGGCTGGGTGGTACATTGAGGATTATCACCTCCTGCAGGCCGCGCGGACGGAGGATCTGAATGGGGCATTTCGCCGCTATCTCGCGGCATCCGGGGTGCCTGTGGAATCGACGAAGGGGGAGTTTGGCCGGGGGCAGCATGAGTTGAACATCCGCTACGCGCCGATACTGGAGATGGCGGACCGGCACCTGGTGTTGAAGCAGGCGGTGAAAGAGATTTCGGACCAGCTTGGGTGCAGCGCCACCTTTATGGCGAAGCCGGATGCGGCACAGGCCGGTTCGAGTTCGCATCTGCATGTGAGTCTGTGGACGGACAAGAACGGGGAGTTGACGAATGCGTTCGCAGGGGACGGGAATCTGGCCGGGATTGCGTGTTCGGATGAGTTTCGCTGGTTCCTGGGCGGGTGGATGCGGTACGCGGCGGAGTTGATGGTGTGCTACGCGCCGACTGTAAATTCGTACAAGCGGTTCGAGGCGCGGAGTTGGGCTCCGACAGCGTTGGCGTGGTCGCCGGACAACCGCACGGCGGGGTTCCGGGTTGTGGGCACAGGGTCAAGTCTGCGGATTGAGTGCAGGATTCCGGGAGCGGATGTGAATCCATATCTCGCCTATTCGGCGGTTATCGCGTCGGGGTTGGCAGGCATCGAGGAACGGATTGAGCCGCCGCCGGCATACCTCGGAGACGTTTACTCAGCGCCGGAAGAGGCAATGCTGCCGAGAAGTCTGGAGGAGGCGACCGGGAGTTTTGAGAGGAGCGAACTGGCGCGTTCGGCGTTCGGCGCGGATGTGGTGGCGCATTACGCACACTTCTTTTCCACCGAGGCGAACGCTTACCGGCGGGCTGTGACGGATTGGGAGCGTGTGCGCTACTTCGAACGGATTTAGCGGCTAGGATGCGGGGATATCCGCCACCGCTCCAATCGCCTAGCGCGTTCGCCACTCAGCCGCCGCCATCGCCGGCATAATGAACGACAGTCTGCATCTGCCGTTCCGGTCACCCACGTTCACGCGCTCGTAGCACTGACCGACGCTACGAGCGCTGACCACACACTCAGGGCCTTTTTCGTTGCCCCTGATTCGCGCGCCGCCATTCCGTCCGCCACCGGAGTCCGGATTGATCGCCGCCCGCACTCTTGCGGTGATGAGTAACCTTGAAAAGGCCCTGCCACCTGATCTGGATGTGGTATGACAACCGCAACGCATTGCGGGCAAGAGATTCAGAGGGCATATGTGGTGTTGTCGCAGCCTATGCCATCCTATTCATAACTGTGGGGCTGATGAGCTCACAGGACAGCCACAATTCAAAGCTGGTGTTGCTTCCCGTTAAGTCAGGCCCACCAAACTGGACTCGAACCGGTGTCCGAATCACGAAGTGTCCGAGACTTCATCAAAGCACGAACATCCCCAATTCTACGCGGATTTAGACTGCTCGTTTTGGTCTAGCGTCCATTGTCTCCGCATCGGAACTCCGCCCCGCACAGCCAGACAGTCATGAGCCGCAAGCCCTGTCGGCTGTGTGGGATGATGAGGTGGCCCCTATTTCCGGTGACCGACCAAACCGTTTCCAAGCAGCTTCGCCAACTTCTTCCTGTTCTTCCAGCGGGGCGTCTCCTCTCCCGTTTCCCAAGACCTGGCGGTCAGCTGATGCACGTCAATGTATTCAGCCATCTGGGACCGGGTCAGGCCCATCTCCAGCCGTTTCGATTGCAGAGTGGCGCCCGAATCCCGAAGAGATACCGCCGAGGGTGAAAACTTCGCCCTTGTGGGGAAGACTGAGGAAGTGGGCGATTGGACCTCCCGCGTCTCCACCACGATAGTGGTCAAACGCTATTGCACACCACCCGCCCCAGCCGTTTCGCAATTGTCCAAATCAGCGTGGGCGCCTCGTGATCATCGGCCTCTTCGCTCCGAGGAAAATGCCTTTGACCAAGTCGGGCTGATTCGCGAGGCCATTCGGTATCCCCCAGGCTTGACGGGCGCCGGGCAAGGGCTTGCAAATGGCACGAAATCCCCCCCAATAAACCTCACAGCCGGCCCCTGGGCTGGCCGCCGCCCGGCCGCTGCCGATCCCTTCCAACAGACGCCGCTCTCCCAATCCGGTCCCCAGGGCTCACCTGCCAGTGAAACTGCCTGGCGTCCTCCTCCCCCAATGTCCTGAAGTAGGTCTCCGGTATCTTCTTCCAGCCGCCGACTATTTTCAGGACCTGCTCCGGCATCCCGGCCCGCAGGGCGTTGACCGCACTAGGAATGGCGGAACCTGTGAGGACGCAGGTTTGCGATTCCCGCTCGCTCTCCCAAGCGCTTCAGGACTTGGGATATGCCGTTGGGCAGTAAGGCCTCGCCTTGCTCAGACACCCACAGCAGGCTGGTGCGGGGCATGAGAGACTCCCCTTCCTGGAGATAGTCCCACACTACCGACCTTGCTGCGTCGCCAATTGGCATCTTTTGCTCTTTCCGTCCCTTGCCCATTACCAGCAATGTGCCATTTGTCAGGTCCACGTCATTGAGTCGCAACCTGGCAATCTCAGCGAGTCGCCCCGGCGTGTCCCAAAGCGTGTAGAGGAGTGCCCGGTCGCGGACCAGGCGAAACCTGTGGGCCGGAGTCCTGGCAAGGGCGGGATCGGCGAGAGTGAGAAGGTCCCGCACCTGGTCCTCGGTGACCACGGGGACCGTTTTCTCATCCAAGCCCGGGGGCTTGATCGGATGCATGGGGTTCTCGCCGATGGGGCCGCGGTCCACCAGCCAATTGAAAAACCGGTGAAGGCGGCGGTACTGAGCGTTGATGTGGCCCTTGGACAGCTTCTTGGGTTCGGCATAGGTCCGCCCTCCGAACCACCTGGTCCGGTCCTGGAGGTACGCAAGGTATTCCTCCAGGTGCTCGGTGGTGATCTCCTGTACATCAGGCCACTGCTGCTGCTCCGCGTAGAGGGCGGCCATTGCGACGCTGGTTTCCAGGCTGGCCAGGTACCCCTCGGAGTACCGGTTGGAGGCCTTCAGGCTGCTGATGAACCGTTTGCCGTATGCACGAAGACTGTGGTCAAAAACCTGCTTGACGACCATTCATCTGGTGGCACCTGAGAGAAGAAGCCGTCATTTTGTATCTGATTTTACCAGAAACTGCGGAAATGGTGGGCCTGGATAGACTCGAACTATCGACCTCGGTCTTATCAGGACAAAAGTCAGTGGGTGTCCTTCCAGAAGGCCTTGAAATGCCAACACTTCACAAATGTACTCAGAGGGTCGTCGATTGACTGCCCGCCGTTCCATAGGATAATCAGGTGCGAATCCTGCTCTGAGAGGCTCTAAGGAGCGCCGCGCAGCAGGGGCTGCGCGGTTTACAAGGCCATCAGCCACAGCGTTGTCAGCGACTCTGCCTACACCGGCACTACGTCAATAAAAGGCAGGAATTGGTCCACCTTGCTATGGCCCAACTCCTGCCAGGGTGCGGAATCGCGGCATGGTTGGTGGATGTCTCTACCTCTCCCACCGTGACGGCTATCCCAATTCCATGGGTGTGTGGTTGGCTTCCTCAAGCGAGGGCCGACGGTCACATCGCAGGGTTCCCTCACGCCTTGTTCGAGACGCTCTCATGTGTATTGGAAGCCAGAAATTGGCCCACTCCTCCATCAACGGCCTCCGGGTTTCAAGAAGGTCGGTCCGGGCATAGGCCTGCTCCGTCGAGTTGCCCAGGTTGTGGGCCAGCGCGGCCTCGCTGGGAAACCACGTGGCGTCCGGGTCCCTGGCCTCCATGCACCAGTCCTTGAAGCTGCTCCGGAATCCGTGGGGGACCGCTGCTATCCCCAGCCGGCGCAGCAGCACGGTGTAGGCCATGTCGGATAGGGCCTTCCCGCTTCTCCCCGCCGGGAATACCAGGCCGCCGTCCTGATCATCCAACTCCTTTGCCTGGGACAGAATCTCCATACACCGTCCGGACAGGGGGACGCGGTGTTCCCGGCGGGCCTTCATCCGCTCAGCCGGAACGGTCCACGTCGCCGACTCCAGGTCGATCTCCGGCCACGTGGCGAGACGGACCTCACTGGACCGGGCGGCGGTCAGTACCAGGAACTCGAAGGACAGCCGGGTCACCAGGTCGGCGGTGGACTCCCGGACCCGTTTCAAGGCTTCCGGGACTTCACCATATGGCAGTGCCGCGTAGTGGCTCTTCAGCCGGGAGGTTCTGGGCAGGACCCTAGTGATGGCCTTTCCTGCGGGATTATCCTGCCGCCAGCCCTGGGCCGACGGTCCAGTCAAACACGGTTTCCAGTCGTTGGCGGACCCGGCTGGCCGTTTCGGGCTTGGTGGTCCAGATGGGGGTCAGTATGGCCAGGACGTCCCCGGTGGTGACCTCGTCCACAAGCTTCCGTCCAATGATGGGATGGGCGTAGGTGCGGAGGGTGTTGGTCCATTGGGAGGCGTGCTTCGCATTGGACCAGATCGGCCGGCGCATCTCGATGACCTGCTCGACGGCCTGGGCGAAGGTGGGAACCGGCGGCCGGCAGAGTTCCTCGGCTGCCTGCCGCCTCTCGGCCAATGGGTCCCGGCCCTGCCGGATGAGCCTTTGGTTCTCAGCGGCCAGGTCACGGGCCTCGGCCAGGGAGACGGCGGGATATCCGCCCAGGCCCATGTTGCGGCGCTGGCCGGCGATGGTGACCCGCTGCACCCACCTCTTGGCCCCGGAGCCGGAGGGCTCGACCTTCAGGTTCAGGCCGTTGCCGTCGGCATACATGCCGGGCCTGGTGAAGGTGCGGACCATCATGGTCGAGAGGGCCTGCTGCTTTCGGTTTCCGGGCATCCGGCACCTCGAATCTCATATACCTAAACGTATACCTATTTCTGCCGGATTGTAGCGGATGATAGGGGACGTTACAAGGCCTGTGATTGGGGTAAGTGATACTGGTATAGGCATGGCGTGGGGATTATTGAGATGGGCATTAGTGGATTCCAAGGGTAGTTCTGGCGGAGAGGGCGGGATTCGAACCCGCGAGAAGCAAGGCCCCTACGCGATTTCCAGTCGCGCCCATTCGTCCACTCTGGCACCTCTCCACTGCGGCTAGTCTGCGGCTGGACCAGCGACGGCCCCGGCTTGGTGGACACTTGCCGGGTAGACGCGCGTCCCGTCGACTGCCAAGCTTAATTATAGTCACTACGCTTTTGAAGTGTCCACTCGGCGCCAGGTTTGAGAAAATTGCGAAACTCTTCAGTTGCCGAAGAGACAGAAGAAAAATAGCGTGAACAGAATTCATCGGCCAATGAGGGTAAGTGGAATTCGTCTGACGTTTTGACGGTATTCGTCCTCCGTCAGCGGTAGCAAGCCCAGCCGGGGAGTTTCGCAACTTTCGCCAGGTTTCTGGTGTACCCCACGCATCAGCGGTCATCGGTCCCTGACGATCTCAGTTACTCGATAGTCCAGCTAAGATGGTATCTCTGGCTGAATAAGCGGCGGAGCAACCGGGCTGTTGAGACTATAGACAAGTCCAAAACTTGGATGATAGCGGAGGTTACGGGGTTGTTGTTCGACTTATCCAGAGGATTAGCATGACAAAAGCCGCAGCCGCGATAGTCAGCAGCGGCACAACGACTAACGCACAGCCGAGCTTGAACGGAAGCTTGTCGGTGCGTTCGGGGTCTCCGGCGGTCATGGATCCTCTGGGCCGGTCCCACGCGTCGGCGTGTCCAAGACGAATCTGGGTCAACGCGATGCACCAGATGACTATCATGAGACCGGCGACAACCCTCAGCACAGTCGCGTCATCGTGTTTATCGAACTGCTCGATCTCTCTCTGCCCTATAAAGAAGAGGGAGATCGAGGCTGAGAGCCAAGCGCTACACGCATGACGAGACTTGGCTTCTGGGTGTAAGGGGCCTCTGCCCGGAGCAGCCGCCGGACGGAAATGAACCAGCAGACACCGGAGAATCCGACATAGCTCAGCATTAGCGCCGCGTCTGGCAGCCTGGCCTGAGCTATCTCTGCAACTGCGGCAAAACTAACGCCCATCAAGATGATCATCCAGACCGTAAACAGGGCAACATGACCCGGCCGCATATTCCCCTCCGCCGGTTGGACTCGTCATCAGCTACTGCCGTGTGGCCCGCCCTTTCGCGACTGCTTTTCATAGCGGTAAAGCGTGCCATATAATGGACACCGTTTGAGTTGGGGCCGGGGTCTAGCCTGACCTGCTTGGGGCCCCGGCGCGCATTAGGCAAGGAGGGAATAATGGCCGAAGAGGGCTTTGTGAAAGTTGCTGACGTGGGAGAGCTGTCGCCAGGCGATATGAAGGTGGTCGAGGTTGGCTCGGAACCGGTGCTGGTTGTAAACGTAGATGGAAACATCGTCGCTTGCGACGACACCTGCACCCATGCCCTGGCCAGCCTGTCGGAAGGCGATTTGAGCGGAGAAGAGATCGAGTGCCCGTTGCACGGGGCCGCGTTCAACGTGACCACCGGGGAGGTGTTGACCCCGCCCGCCGACGAGAAACTGCGCACCTACGAGGTCAAGATCGACGGCGGCGATGTTTTGGTGGGCCCGGCCAAGGAGTAGGCTAGCCTACCCGCAGCGTGGGGGCGGGCTGGAGCCGGGGGCAAGAGGGACGTTAACGCTCTAACTCCGGGGCGAATTCCGTGATTCCGTTTAGTAGCTTCACCTTGGAAAAGGGCCAATAGACGAACCACACCTTGCCTACCAGGTAGCCTTCCGACACCGGCCCCCAGACACGGGAGTCGTTGCTGCTGGGCCGGTTGTCGCCCAGGACGAAGTACTCTTTCTCCTCCAAGCGCAGCGGGCCCACACGGGAAGTATCTCCGCGGTCGAGGTAAGGCTCTGGTAATGCCTCCCCGTCGATGTAGACCTTGCCCTGTTGAATCTCTACCTCTTCGCCGGGTAGTCCAATTACCCGTTTTACGAAGTCCTTGCTTGGGTCTCTCGGGAAGTGGAAGACGATCACTTCGCCCCGCCTGGGAGCATGGATTGCGTAACGGCTCTCGGGAGTCTCGGCCTGCCAAAAAGGGATGATGCGGGAGAGCCGGTACATGTCCAACTGGGAATAGACCAGCTTATTAACAATCAGGTGCTGACCGGACTCCAATGTGGGGTTCATGCTGGACCCCTCCACCTTGAAGTTCCGGATGCTGGTATGGATCAGAAGGAAGACGATCATGGCTAGTATGACCGCTTCCAATAGCTCTCTTAATACCCGGTTCATCTCTATTGCCGAGGACTCCGCGCCCGGGGCCTGTGGCGGCTCCAGACGCTTTGAGTGTTCGTTGCAGTTTGACTATTTGAATCGCCCCGCAGGCGGCCAGAGAATTATATCATCCGGTAGTTCAAGAAATTATCGTGGTCAGTCTGCGCCGATTGTTCAGTTAACGGCCCTCTGCTACAATCTGCGTCAATAAGGCCGGATGGACTCTGCCGCCGGACGCCACCTGGCCTCGAACCATCGGCCAATAAGGTCTGACCTGAGGGGACCGTGCATATGGAATGGCGATTTCAGCTTCTGGCGCAGCCGTTCGGTGGAATAACTGAAGGCCCAGTCTGGGACGGAGAGGCCGTCCTTTTCACCCACATTTCGGCTAGCCGCATTATGCGCTTCGATCCCCGGTCGGAGGAATTCTCTGAAGTGCGCGGCGGGACAAACCACACCAATGGACTGGCCCATGACCTGGATGGACGCCTGTACGGCTGCTGCTCCGGCGGCCGCTCCATCGTGCGTTTAGAGCCTGACGGGACGACCACGACCATCGCCGGCGAAGTGGATGGACAGAAGCTGAATACACCCAACGACTTGGCGGTGGACCGGCAGGGCCGCATATGGTTTACTAACCCCTGGAACGCGGGAAATATCGACCCATCGGAAATAGAGGAACTGGATAACCGTTCGGTGCTCCGGGCAGACCCCTTGACCGGCGGAGGCTATAGCGTCACGCGGGTCACATTCGACACAACGATGCCCAACGGGATTCTGGTCTCTCCCGACGGCTCCACCCTCTACGTGGCGGAGAGCAATAGCGACGATATCAGTTTGGACCGGGAGCTGCGGGCTTATCCGATAAGCGGCGACGGCCGCCTGGGTCCCTACTCGGTCCTACACACCTTCGGCAAAGACAAGGACCGGGTCCAAAGGGCCATCGATGGCATGTGCCTGGACATCGATGGCAACATCGTCGCCACGGCGGGTTGGCCCTCGGCTGGTCCCGGGCCTATGATTTACGTGTTTTCCCCATCTGGGCGTGTCCTGGAGACGCACCGGGTCCCTGCAACGAGACCCACCAACTGCTGTTTCGGCGGGCCAGACCGGTCCACGCTTTACGTGACCAGCACCGATGGACATTTCTTCAAGGCTGAGACTGACCGGGTGGGCTGGGCGATCTACCCATAGTGATACCCAGGGTATGGACAACTTCCGTGCCGCTGGTGAAGCAGACAGGTATTATGATATGAGCCTGGGAAATTTCGGCGTAAACAGACGGCAACGGCGTCAGGGCGGCGGCCGCGGCACCGGTATGGACCATGTCGAAGAGCTGATGGGTTGCACCGAGTTCTACATCTATCAGACGCCAAACACCCGGCCCAAGGGCTACACTGGTCTCAAGACCTTCCTGGAGGCGCAGGAATGCGAGGTGATCTTCACCGCGGATGCTCCCCCCGAACTCAGCCGCTACGAGGCCATGCGCATCACGCACAGAAAGGCCGAGGCAATTCCGGATGCCGTGGTCAAGCGGGCGCATTCATGGGCCCACCAACGAAATTATCTCCACAGTTTCTTTAAACCTCTATACCGGTAGCTCGTTACTCTTCCACGGCCCCCGCAGCGGGGTGCGCCCTCACCCCAACCCTCTCCCATAGCCACAGGGAAGACGTGATTTCCACTGACACTTGGTACTTGATGCTTCGTATGACCAGCCCTATTATTAGAACATACGAGCCAATCAAGCGAATTCAAGGAGTCGGACGATGGCAGGGGCAGAGGTACAGGAAATCCAATGCAAGTCGTTGCTCAATAAGCTGGAGATCCCCAATTTCCCGTTCCGCTGGACGCTAAATCCTTATCGTGGGTGCCGTCATGCTTGCCGCTACTGTTACGCTCGGCCCACCCACGAATTCTGGGGACTCGACGCTGGCAGGGAGTTCGAGCAGCGTGTATTTGCCAAGGTCAACAGTCCCGAGGTGTTGCGGAAGGAGTTGAGGAAGTCCAGTTGGCGGGGTGAAGGCATCGCTATTGGCACGGCGTCGGACCCCTATGAGCCGGCCGAGGCCGAGTACCTGCTGACCAGGCGCATCATCGAAGTCCTCTGCGAGTTCGAGAATCCCGCGTCGATCACCACCAAGGGTGTTCTAATCCGTAGAGACGTGGACGTGCTGTGTGAGCTCCGGCGGGTGGCCGACGTTCGGGTCAACTTCAGCATCGGCAGCATCGATCCGGAGGTCTGGAAGTTGACAGAGCCAGGGACGCCTAGCCCGATGGCTCGGATGGAGGCGATGCAGTACCTGGTCGAGAATGGGGTGCCAGCGGGTGTCATAATGGCCCCGTTGATTCCGGGGATCTCGGACAACTCTGAGAGCATCCACGCCGTTGTCGCGGCTGCGGCGGAGCATAAGGCCCAGTTCATCGGGGCCAACGTCCTGTTCTTAAAGCCTGGTTCCAAGGAATGGTTCATGCCCATGCTGCGTGAGGCCCATCCTCACCTGACGCCTTCCTACGCCAAGCTGTACCGCCGGACCTACGCGCCCAGGGAATACACTTCTCAGGTAATGAAGTTGGTGGATAACGCCAGGAGAATCTGGCGGCTGCCCAGCATGGAGCCCATCAAACAGATGCAGCAACCACAACGCCAGTTGCAATTAGCTATGAGCGTCTAACCCCGGCATCTGCCGGGTCCGGATGGTAGGGTATTAGGTGCGGGAAAGGGACCGGACACGGGAACGGCGGGGTAGGGTCAGAAGGTCCATGCCCTACCCCTGCACCTTTAGCCGGTGACTGGAAATGAGGCTCGTCCAGCGACCTCGCCGGCCCGGTCTGCAATGCGTTCCGGCCGGTTAGTTGCTGGCCAATATCCACTAGGGCAACGACAAATCTCCCTGGGTGCCGGTTGGCTCGGTTGTCAGCCCCGCTGGAGATCCCCGGATCATCCGAGTGGACCGGCGTAAATCTCTTGCGCTGGTTGGGATGCAGTCGCCGTGTCTTCGCGCAGGCTTAAATGGGTCTCCAGAAGGGAGCGCGTTGACGCTGCTTCTCCAGCAGGGACACATCCAGCAAGTCCGGCTGCCTACCGGAATTGGGAGCGGAAGCTTCCGGTATCCCCAGTTTTTGGAAGATATCCGGGTTTGTGTAGTAGCCGTTGTAGGTCTGCCGCACCAACTCATCAAAGAACGCGGAATTCGATGCCTCCACCTCCCGCAATGAGGCGTCCTGGCCGTCTCCGGAAAGTCCCTCGAAACCGCCTTCCCCTTTGCCCGATGCCGCTATGTTGATTTGAGCTAAGCCTTCGATGAACCGCCGTCTCAGCGTTGTCTGCGCTACCAACACACCCTCGATGAATGCCGCCAGCCCCACATCAGCCGCCCCGGGCATATCTCCTTGTGGAGGGATAATCCGGTCTACGACGGCGGTTAGCAGGGCCAATTGCTCGTCGGTGAGCACCCGGTCGATGGTCGGCATTTCGAACGATACCTCCGGTGGCTGATTAAATTCTCTTGACGATATGGTTAAAACTTGCGGATAGGTGCGAGATTCGCCCGGCGAGGGAATCACCTGAGAATAATAGGCAAAACGATGTGCGAGGGGTGCGCCGCCGAGTGATGGACCACTTGCTGGGCAATCTCCAGCCGGGTGTCCTGCCCGATGGGCCCTCCCGTGTTTGGATTGCGGTCGAATCTCGGGAAGTTGCTGCTGGATACCTCTACCCTTAGCCGGTGGCCCGCCCGAACGACGTGGCTGGTGGCCCACAGGTCTATCGTGTATTCGTAAACCTGCCCTGGAGAAATCGGCGACTCTTCGGACGGCGACGTCCGGTAACGGGCGCGGATGATGCCATCCTGCAGGTTGTGTGCGTAGCCGTCGGGCCTGACGTCCACCAGTTTCGCCGTGAAGTCGGTATCCACGGCGCTGGAGGCGGCGAACAGCCGGACGCTAATCGGCCCGGTTATCTCTATATCCCTTTCCAGAGGGTCCGACGTGTAGACCAGCACGTCTTGACGGTCTTCTACGTCTCGCTGGTCCGCAACCCCGTGGGGAATGATCAGCGTGTTGCCACGCCGCGTTGGTACCGGGTCGTGGGGGTCGTAGACGAAGGAGTCGGGGGACTCCTC
The DNA here is from genome assembly GCA_965216155.1 of Dehalococcoidia bacterium. Classification (GTDB taxonomy): domain Bacteria; phylum Chloroflexota; class Dehalococcoidia; order Lucifugimonadales; family UBA3495; genus CATOSP01. The sequence goes on from CBDCFD010000006.1 coordinate 50,362, forward strand.
GCCGGGAGGCGCGGTGGACAGAGTTCCATTGCCGTGCCGGGTATTGGCGGGTCCGTCGGCATGGAGATAATACCTCGTGTAGTGGGTCCGCGCCAATGGCCACTCATTCTCGTAGCGCCACTTGTTTTCGCCCATGACGAACAAGTGGACGGGCGGGTCGTTCATGATACCGGTCTGCTGGTCCTTGAGCCAGTAATCGAACCAGCGTAGCAGGTATTCGTGCAACTCGATCCGGGCTTCCTCGCCGAAATCTATATCGCCGGTGTCCCTGGATGTCGGACCGGTGTAGGGGCGGATATGGGCCCAGGGACCCACCAGTAGCTTCTGGTTGCCGCGGGCTAACTGGTTCCCGCCGTGTTCCCGAATACCGCTGTATGCGTTAAGGGCTCCCTCGAGGAAGATGTCGTACCAGGAGCTAACGTGGAACATGGGTATGGTGATGCCCCGCAGATGGTGGTTCAGATTGATCCGCCACCAGTAAGGTCCGTCCTTCTCGTTGCTCAGGTACTCTTCAAAGTAAGGGGCGGTTTCTTTGAGCAGGTCCACCCAGTCCTTCAAGGGAAGGTGGCGGAACCACTCGTCTGTCAGGGGGCGGGCGAAATTGTCCGCCGATAATAGGTACCCCTCCATCTTCTGCAACAGGTCGTTCCGTCCCAGGCGGGAAAGGGTGTTCAGACCCTTGTGAATGGCGTAGGGAACCATCCAGCCCCATTCCATCGCCCCGCCGGTGTGGTATACCCAGCTCTGGTGGAAGTCGGAAGACGCAGACACGGGGGCCATGGTCTGCAAGTGAGGCGGTAGCGGGTTGTTGATGGCAAGGGTGTACTGGGTCGCGCCTAGGTAGGACTGGCCTGTGGTGCCGACCCTGCCGTTGGACCAGGGTTGCCGGGCAGCCCATTCGACGGTGTCGTATCCATCTTGTACTTCCTGGAATAAGGGGTTGTAGCCTTCCCCTTCCGACTCGAATCGGGCTCGGCAGTCCTGGCTTACGACCACGTAGCCGCGTTGAGAGAAGAACCACATTGAATGGTCCGGGCTGTTGACGTAGCCATCCTTCCCGTAGGGTCCCCGGGTCACCAGGACAGGATACCTGCCGGGAGCTTCCGGACGGACGATATCCGCGGCCAGGCGGACACCGTCGCGCATGGGAACCATGACGTTCCGTTCGCGGACTACAGCTGGGGTGGTAGGTTGGGAAACCAAGTGGCCCTCCCCTGATACCGCCAAGGCCGGCCGTCGGAACGGTATCGGCTGAATATGGGGGTTGGGAAGCGGTCTCTAGGATACCTTCAGCGGCAGAAGGGAGTCAACGGCGTTTTGAGCCGTGACAGTCTCGCGAATCTGGTGCTATGGGGTTATAGCCTATTGACCTAGAGGAGCGGACGCGGGTTCGACAACTCCCGTCAAAAAGGAGATGGTGGCGATCCAGGTAAGGACTCCCACCATGGTAAAGACGACTTCCCAGGCCCCAATCCTTGCAGGGGCAAGAGGGCTGCCCTTCACGTTCTCCCAGTAATAATTCAGGTTCCCTTGAATGTGGGTTATCACTCCCCCCAGAATCGATATTGACAGAATCGTAATCGCCAAAGCTACTAACGGTCCCCAGTCGTATGGAGGAGCACTCCCGGCCAACCCGCCGTTTAATTGCACCGCCGCCAGGTCCAAAACCCAGGTCGCGAGTATCATCAATACAGTCATTCCGGGGTTGATCGTCGTGGCGGCCCCCGTAGCTTCCATCAGGCCGCGGAAGGACCTCATGTGTGCGTGGATGCGGAAGAGGCTGTAAATTGGCACGATCAAACAGAGAGCGTGCCATAACGGGTACACCTTCTCCCCGGTGTGTTCCCGGTAGTGCTTCCAAGTCAGGTAGAACCAGTAGAAGAAATACAGACCATGGGAGGCCAACGTTAAAAGCAGGACCCGTTGCGTCGGAATGAAGTAGGAGGTGTCCTGGACCCTAAACGCGACGTAACGCGGGTCGTCCTGAGGCGTGAGGATGGGGGGCGTAACGAGTGGTGGTGATTCCATATCCCGGCCGCAGAAGCCGCAAAACCGGGCGGAACGTTCGACCGTTTCGCCGCAATTGGCGCAGATGAGCGTATCGCTGTCCGGGCGAGTGTCCACGACCGTTCGTTCCTGGTTAACCTATTACTCGTTCAGACTTGAGCCGGGCCACTTCCGCGTCGTCGTAACCCAGTTCCCAAAGCACTTCTTCGGTATCCTCGCCAATCGCCGGCGCCGGAGACAGCAGGCTGCCGGGCGTGTCCGACAGGCGGACCGGGATGTTCACCATGTCCACCGCCCCGGCCTGGGAGTGGTGTTGGACGGCTAGCATCTCGTTGGCCGCAATCTGGGGATGTGTGAAGATTTCTTCTTTTTCCAGCACAGGCGCCGCGGGAACGTCGGCTTCCTCGAATACCTGCAACCAATGGTCTCGTGGTCTGGTCGAGAGCATGCCGGAGATTAGCTCGTGCAACTCCTCGCTTTTCCGGGCCCGCTTCAGATTGTCGGCGTAGTCCGGGTCACTCAACAGGTGCTCCAAATCCAACGCGCGGCACAGTCCGGCGAACTGCTGGTCGCTTAAGACAACCATGATAACGAACCCGCCGTCTTGACAGCGGTAGGGAGAGTAGAGGGCCTGTCTGGAAAAGTCGGTTTCGTCCCTCTGGACCAACTCCGCCTCTGTCCGCACAAGGTCAACCGTCTGCATTGCGAGCGCCATGTGCAAAAGTGACGTCTCCACCTTCTGGCCGCGGCCCGTCCGGTGGCGCACCAGAAGGGCCAACGCGACGCCGTAGGCCAGGGCGATCGGAGCCGAGGAGTCGGCGACCCAGACGCCGCTTGAGACAGGTATCCCTTCTTCGTCGCGCCGCTTGCTCAGAATCCCCGACAGTGACTGGAAGAGGAGGTCGTAACCTCGACGGTTGGCGTAAGGTCCCTCTTTGCCGAAAGCCGATATGGCGGCGTACACCAGTCCGGGGTTGCGCTGGCTCAGAGTTTCGTAGTCATAGCCAAGCCTGTCCTCCACTCCCGGCCGGAAGTTGTGGATGAACACGTCGGCCCGGTCCACCAACCGGTAAACGATTTCTTGCCCTTCTGACCGGGATATGTCCACAGCCATGCCGCGTTTGTTGCGGTTGAGAGGCAAGAACGACCTGCTTTCACCGTTTGGAAGCGGCGGCTGGGTGAACACTCGACGGGCATCGTCGCCCCACACAGGCTCGATCTTGATGACGTCCGCGCCTTGGTCGGCCAGGTACATCCCTGCGCCCGGAGCCGCCCACACCTGGGCCACCTCCACTACTCTGATGCCATCCAACGCCAGCATTGGTATCCCTCCGAGTTAGCGGCGCCTTCCCCAAGCGGGATGACGGAAAGTGGGTGCGAGGGCCGGGTCTACCTCCCGGAATTCCGGAGGTAGAGACTCCTGTTCCGGCTCGGCGGATGGCTGGGCGCGGTGGGGCCTGCCCAACGTCCGCTCTTGGCCGAGGCTGTTAAGGTGGCTGGCCAGGGCTTCCAGACTGTTCAGGTTGTGTACTGGAAGGAAATCGTCCACGTATGGCAGCGCTGCTTGAATCCCCCGCGTAAGGGGTTCGTAAACAGGAGACCCCAGCAGCGGGTTTAACCAGATGAGCCGGTGGCAGCTACGTTGAAGCCGTGACATCTCCCGCCCCAGCAATTCGGGGTCGCCCCGGTCCCAACCGTCGGAGATGACCAACACCACCGGTCCGCCGGTACCAACCCGCCGCAGCCATTGGAAGTTGAAGGTCTTGATGGCCTGGCCGATCCGGGTGCCCCCGGCCCAATCGGGAACGGCCCTTGAGACCTCGGTGACCGCCTGGTCGATGCTCCGGTGGCCGAGGAACCGGGTGACCCTGGTAAGCCGGGTGGCAAACAGGAACGCTTCAATCTGTTGCGGGCCTTTTGCAACGCTGTGGGCGAAGTGGAGCAGCATCCGGGTGTAGCGTTCCATCGACCCGCTTACGTCGCAGATGAGCACCAGGGGGCGCACTCTATCTTTCCTCTTCTGCGCGGCCAATTCTAAGAACTCTCCGCCGTATTTTACGTTTCTGCGGAGAGTCCGGCGCAAATCCAAAGACGCGCCGTTGCCGGGAGTCAACCGGCGGGTCTGCCTCCGCCCCAGGTCCCAATAAAGCTCGGCCATCATGCGCCGGGCGTCGGCGATTTCGGACGGGTTGAAGTCGGCGAAGTCCTTTGCCCGCAGCACCTCGCGGGCGCTGTAGGTGCGGGTCAGGTCGATGCTGTCCCCCGGTTGGCCGCCGTCATCTGCTTCCGTCGAGCCGAGGCCGGAGCCAGAGGGCGGTGGCCCAACCTCCGGCTTGCGGTAACGGCGCTCTTCGCCAAGTGATTTGATGTCGCGGGTCATCTGCCTGGTGGCGGGCCTCCGCCAGAAAACTTCAAACGCCTCGTCGAACAGGGGAAGGTCCTGCTTCCGGTGAACAAGGATGCAGCGGGCGGCCTGCCGGAAGTCCTGCTTGCGGCCAAAGGGCGCATACTCCACCGCCCGCACCATGTCCAGCATGTTCCCGGAACCCACGTCTAGCCCCATCTTCCGCAAGACTTCCCCGAACAGGAGCAGACTGCGAAGGATGTGGCCGTGGCCGTTGTCTGATGTTGCGCCGGACGGCATGGTCATGGTGAGGTACTGTCGTTAGACATCAGGGCCAGAATTTCGCTTTTCAATACCGGAAGGTGGACGGTGATGATGTCCCAGACCGTATCCAGGTTGATGTGTAGAAATCTGTGAACTAACCTTATCCGAAATCCGCCGAGTTGCTGCCAGTTCGTATCAGGACAAGCAACCTTCGCTGAATCGGAAAGACGGAGCGCTGATTCGCACAGTATGTGCAAATTTCTGAGGACAGCATCCTGGACAAGAATGAACCCGATGAAGCCCTCCCGCCCACTGGCCACGTATGACTCTATCCGGTTAATGCGCTCCAGGATATACGCCAGGTAGAATCCGTCTCGCATTACAACGGCACGGCTTCATTCAGTATATGGTCTCGAGTAAGCGGATGCAGTCCCCCCGTGGTTGTGACGAACACCTCTCGTCCCAACAGGTCTGCAAGGTCTACCATAAGACCGCCCGGGAACCACGGGCTGGTGATCTCACCAATGTCTACCAGAAAGTCTATGTCTTCGTTGGGAACATTTGGGTTCCCGGTGAACGATTCGAATACGCGAACATTCTCAGCGCCATGTTTGGCAGCGATCCGGATGATTTCTTCCCGGTGTTTTTCCAAAAGCCGGTCCAGTTTCACAATCTTTTCTCCATCTTGTCCACCTTACCCCCCACCACGCCTTCCCCGCCGCGGCCCCCGGTTCCTGGAGCGCTCCAGCATCGACCGGACGGGTTCGCCGCGCACCATCTCAATGTCGTCTTGGTACTTGAGGATTATCCCCATGGTGTCGTCGATGACTTCGGGGTCCAACTCCGTCTGGTTCAGGGCAACCAGGGCGGCGGTCCAGTCCAGCGTCTCGGACACTCCGGGTATCTTGTAAAGCTCGGTCTCGCGCAATTCCTGGACGAACCCGGTCACCTGCTCCGCCAGCCTGCGTGGGGCGTCCGGGACCTTGTTGGAGACTATCTGCATCTCCTTTTGAAAGTCGGGGTAGTCAATCCAGTAGTAGAGGCAGCGCCGTTTCAGCGCGTCGTGAATCTCCCGTGTGCGGTTGGAGGTGATGATTACGATGGGCGGATGGACGGCGCGGTAGGTGCCCAACTCCGGGATCGTAATCTGGTAGTCTCCCAAAAGCTCCAGCAGGAACCCCTCGAATTCCTCGTCGGCCCGGTCCAACTCGTCGATGAGCAATACTGGCGACTTCTCCCGGCTCTCGTCGATGGCCTGGAGCAGCGGGCGCTTAATCAGGAAACGCTCACTGAACAAGTCATCGGTCGCTTCCTGCCGGTCCACGCCCCCGCCGGCCTCCATCAACCGAATCTCCAGAATTTGCCTGCTGTGGTTCCACTCGTACAAGGCATGGTTGACGTCCAGCCCCTCGTAGCACTGAAGGCGAATCAACTCCGTGTCCAACGCCGCGGCCAAAGCGCGGGCGATTTCGGTCTTGCCGACGCCCGCCTCCCCCTCCAGCAGCAGGGGCCGTTGCAACTTCAAGGCCAGAAAAATGGAGACGGCCAAGCCCCGGTCGCTGATGTAAAGCTGCTGCCGGAGAAGCTGTTGGACTTCATCTATAGAGGCTGGTATGGGAGCGGGAGCGCTGTTAGTCGTAGTCACCGGGGTCTCCATTCGTTTCGGGATTGGGTATCGCTATTGTAACGCACCGGAGTGGGTCTATCCACGAAGGACACGAAGTTTCCAGGGTCTTTCAGGTCTTGGTGAATTTGTCTGAACTGTGATTTATGTGATTCTCAAGATAGCTATGATTTTCAGACCGGCGCAATCAGCGGAATCTTCCAATCACAAGAATCACAGTTCAGACGAAAATCAAAAGGCCCTGAATATACCTCAGCGAGCTTCGCAATTTTCCCGGAAATTGCCTACAATGGCAGTCAACGCCATCCAGCCACGCGAGGCTTGCCCCACCAAAGGCGGATTTTCAACCCACCAAAGGCGGATTTTCAACATGAGCGCCAACCCCTTTCCCTCGCTGCCCAAAGCCGGGCCGGACGAACAATTCCCCGAATTGCCGCCCAGGGACGACATGCAAAACCCTATCTATCTCCACGACCCGGGCCACCAGGCAGCTCTGCGCCGCCACTTCGGTCCGGCGGACACCACCATCGTCCTGGGAGAAGTCACGGTGGGCTGGCGAGTTGGGCAGGTGCGGGGCCTGTTGAGGCCCGACCTGCTCATCGCCTTCGGCATAGACCGGACCGGCATCATCAACCGGAACGGCTACTCCATCGAAGAGCAGCGCAAGGCGCCCGACTTCGTTCTGGAGGTCGCCTCCAAGTCCACGGCAGAGAGAGATGACACTGAAAAACGGGAAGGCTACGCCAACTACGGCGTCCGGGAATACTGGCGGTTCGACCCCACGGGCGGGCAGTACCACCAGGAAAGGCTGGCCGGCGACCGCCTCGTTGACGGCGCATACGTCCCAATCACAATCAACCGGGTGGACGAAGACCGCTACTGGGGCCGCAGCGCGGCGCTGAACCTGGACTTGTGCTGGGAATACGGACAACTCCGCTGGTACGACCCGGCAGCCCAACGCTATCTCCGCACCCACGACGACGAGGCCGACGAGCGCATCGCCGAACACCAGGCCCGTATCGCCGCCGAAGCCCGGGTCCGGGAACTGGAAGCGCAACTGAGGCGCTTGCAAGACCCGTAGCCGCCGGCCCGCTTGCCCCACCGTCAGGAATTTTCCACTGTCGGGGCCAAAGTGAGTCTCGCAATTATCTGTACGTTGCCCGCGCTGCATGGGTCTTTCGTATGATGGCTGGCAGTACTCAACTTTGGGGAGCTAATGGACATGCCTATTGATGGGGAAGGCGGCGATGCCCGGTGGGATGCCTTCATAGGATGGGCCAAGCGGTTTTGGAAATGGGAGCAATTCGACGAGTCTGAGCGGAATTACAAGCTGGAGGCCGGGAAGAACTTGGCCGCTGCCAAGGGAGCTTTCCTGGGCCAGAGTCCCGATTGGGAAGATCTGCTGAAAAAAGCCTTCAGGTCTGCCAACTTGGTGAATTGGCAAACGTACGACAGGTTCTTGAAATCGGACCGGTCTCTGATCCAGGAAGCATTGAACCGCGTTTGGGGAACGGATGCCTCCACTTCCCTGGAGGAGCGAGTTAAGGGTTTCCAGGAATTTGCTCCATTCGGGGCGCCAGGGAATATGGCCTCGTTCCTCTTGATGGCTGATGACTGTACACAGTACCCGGCGTATCGGTACACATCCTTGAGAAAAGCCTATGAATTGACCGGATACCCGTCCGGCCCGAACAACTCCCGTGACGCTTGGGAACGGTACGAGCACGAGCTGGGCTTCTACGATAAGTTCATCGAACAAGCATCTTCGCGCGGCGTCCGCGTTCGAGACCGGCTCGACGCCCAAGCCTTGGTATGGTGTGTGACCCAAACGATGCCTGATGATTGGCCCCAAGACGTATTGGAAGAGCTCGATGCATACCAAGAAGGACGAGTAGGAAAGGCAGTCTCCCCACTACCTCCGCCTGTCCTTAAAAATCCCTGGTCTCCCACCAACGTAGAAGCCTTGGCCCAAAAACTCCTATGGCAACCCGCCCAACTACGGGAAATCATCGCTGACCTGCAAGAAAAGCGCCAGGTGATTTTCTACGGGCCGCCCGGCACCGGCAAGACCTACGTGGCCCGCGAAATCGCCAGGCAATGCGAACTGAACAGCGGTGGCTTTGAAATCGTCCAATTCCATCCGTCGTATTCCTATGAGGATTTCGTCGAGGGCTTCCGTCCGAGGTTGTTTGACGGTCAACCAGGGTTTGAGCTTACACGCGGCCCGTTGCGGCGCATCGCCGAGAAAGCCCGCAGCAACCCGGAGTCCACCTTCATCCTGGTCATCGACGAACTCAACCGGGGCAACGTCGCCAAGGTTTTCGGGGAACTGTACTTCCTGCTGGAATACCGGGATGAAGAAGTGCGTCTGCAATACGGCGGCGATGGCGAGGGTTTCAGCCTGCCCCGCAATCTCTGGTTCATTTGCACCATGAACACGGCGGACCGCTCCATCGCGCTGATGGACGCGGCCTTGCGTCGGCGTTTCTACTTCGCGCCCTTCTTCCCAGACGAACCACCTATCAAGGGACTGTTGCGCCGGTGGCTCGACAGGAAAGGCGAGGATACTTGGGTTGCCGACCTGGTTGACGCGGCTAACGCCAAGCTCGACCGCGATACGGGTATCGGCCCCAGTTACTTCATGGGAGATATGCCCCTGGACGAAAGCCGGGTGCGCCGCATCTGGAAACGGGCGGTCATACCTTACATCGAGGAGCAGTGTTTTGGGGACGCGGACAAGCTGCGGGAGTTCGATTTCGACACGCTGAAACGGCGACTTGGCGGTTCGGCATCCAACGGCGGCGAACCAACCGGCGATACGGATACGGCGCAGGCCAGCGATGCAGACGTTAACGCTTCGTGAATACGAGAGCCATGCCGTCAACTTTCAACTGGGCAAGGCGCAACTTGCAGGGCTGGACGCCGCCCACATTGAAGTAACTCCATCGTCCATTGAAGGGGAGACATACGTTCTCCGCCCGTCTTCATACATCGGCGCGTTGCGTCTTGTTGGCCTGTCCATAGTCGTCCGGCCCAAGATTCCCATTGACCGGGTGATGTTCCTGGTTGCCTACGCCCTCGATCCCAGGGATTGGCGGAAATATGTCTTCGACCTGCGCCCAGAAACCGATGTCTTGGAGAGCATCATCCCGGCCTTTGTGCATCATACACGCGAGGCCGTCCGGCGCGGCCTGCTGCAAGGATACCGGCGCGAGGAAGAGGCGCTGCACACCGTCCGGGGGCGCATCCGGTTCGACGACCAGATTAAACGACGGTTCGGCATCCCGCTGCCCATTGAAGTAGCCTACGACGAGTTTACCGAGGACATCGAGGAAAACCGGCTGCTCAAGACGGCGCTGCACCGGCTGGCGCATCTGCCCGTCCGGTCGGCGCGGTCCCGGAAGGACGTTAACGCCCTGCGCCCGGTGTTCAACGCGGTCGGGCTTGGCGCGTACCGCCGCGGGGCGCCGGAAGTGCAATACACCCGGCTCAACGGCCACTACCGGCCCGCGGTGTAACTGGCCCGCCTGATTATCGGCAATTCCAGCCTGGAACTGTTCCACGGCGAGGTTGCCGGGGCGTCCTTCATGCTGGACATGAACGTGGTGTTCGAGAAATTTCTGTTCGTCGCGCTGCGGGAAGCGTTGGGACTCTGGGAAAGGGAGTGGAGGCGTGGGGCGCGTCTTACCCTGGATGTGGATGGAAAGATTGCGCTCAACCCCGACCTCTCTTGGTGGAGCGACGGCCGTTGCCGGTTCGTGGGCGACGCCAAGTACAAACGCCTTACACCAACGGGTTTTCAACACGCCGACATTTACCAAATGCTGGCCTACTGCACGGCAACCGATTTGCCATCGGGCCTGCTGGTCTACGCCGCCGGGGAGTCTGAGCCGGGCTTTCACCGTATCAAGAACGCTGGCAAGACCATTGAGGTTGAATCTCTCGACCTGGAGGGGCAGCCGGAGGATATTCTGGCGGAAGTCGGGCGGCTTGCCCGGAGGGTCGAATTTAACGCAAAGACGCTAAGGCGCGGAGAAGTATTCGGTGACGAATTGGCGCAGCCGCGTCCAATGGTCGTCTAAAGCCTCCCGCTGCGAATGGGATAGCTCGTTGTAATACTTCCCATATTCGGGAAAGTACCACAGTGGAAAGATCCAAAACCCCGGAGTTTCGGATTCCTTGCCGGGGCTTTCGGAGATAACCCCCGTGGCCCCTTTGACTTCCCACGACGCTAGTATCCGGCCCTTGTCCGCTATCGCCAACGCCTCCATCCAGGACGCTTCACGCTCCGCTCCCCGGTAAGGCCGCATCAACTCCAGCAGGCGGCGGACTCGCTCTTGGTCGTCGGCTGCGGGGCCTGCGAAGCGGTGAGTGTAGCGGCTTTCCCAATTGTTGCCGAGGGCAGGCAGGACCAGGCCGCCGTCGGAAGCGATGGCAAGCATTGACGCCGTTTCCGACCACGCGGCGGACTTGGCGCGGGCTATGGCTTCGTGGGTATCCTCGCTCTCGTCGGGGTCGGCGGTTATGCCCGCTTCCTGCGGTGTGACGGGGAGTAGAGGCAATCCCTCCAACAGCCAGCGCAGCGTTTCCTGCTTGGCCGGGTTGCCGGTTGCGAGCAGAATCGGGGTGCTGGCGCTGGTGGCGTTTGCCGACATCGGAGTCTGGGGGAAGACCAGCTACAGGATGCGGGCGACGGCGCGGATGACGTCGCCGTCACCGCCGAGCGGTTTCAGGGGTAGCGCCCATAGCTCGAAGTCGAGTCCGGTCAGTTGGTTCAGGTTCACCAGCTTCTCTATAAGGTTGCACCCCCCACCCGGTTGGCCTCTACAATCTATGCTAGTACCCAACGAAGCAGCACAGGAGAAACTAATCTAAATCCCCGGACGTACCCGGCGGCCCCATTGAAGGAAGTCCGATCGGGAGTCTACCGAGACGGCGTTCACCCTGTTTTCCGCCGGGTACGTCCACCCCTCCCGCCTGCCCGCTGCAAATCGAAGATGGACATCTTGCCGGGGAAGGTGGAATCTAACCGTCTCCGGCCGCGGGTCCGGGGGCCGGGCTACCGGCAAACGGTCTGGGCGCCGGTGGGACCGTCCTGGCCTCGGGCGGTAGCGAATTCTCCCAGTCAGGTATCAAAATCCTGGTCGTTGGCTCCAGCGTCGCAATAACAACGACCCCGCCGAGGCTAAACAAGATGGACAGGGCGAGAATTGCCTCGTAGGAGCCTGTAAAGTAGATAACGGCTCCGGCCAGCGCCGTAGTGATGGCGTGACCCATCAGCGCCCCGGTCATCTGCCAGCCGTAACACGTGCCCATGGGGCCATTACCGAAATACTGGCGGTTGATCACCAGGTATCCCGTCCATTCACCACCAAACCCCAGACCGAACAGGGCGGCAAACAGGTAGAAAGCCCAAAGGTCCTGGGCCCAGAACAGTATGAATACGGTTACGCCCTGGATGAAAAGGCAACTGGCCATGACCTTCCTGGGGCCGAAGTTCTCGGCCAGCACCGGCGTGAGGAACCGGCTGAGAATACTCACCAGTGAGATCAACGTGAGGATGCCCGCGGCTGCGGTCAGGCCAAGCCCTTGCTGCATCGCTATGGGAATCGAGAAGATGAGGACAATGCCATGACCCGCGCAACCCAGGGCGTGGACCACGGGCAGGTTCCAAAAAGCCTTGGTCCGGCGCATGTGTTGGTTGAACGCCTGCAGCCTGAGCTTTTCGATGGCATTGCTACGCACCGGGACTGGTGGATCCAATGCGGATGCGCCGTAAGGGCTGAGACCGACGTCGGCGGGACGGTTCCGCATGAAAGGAGTCAGCAACAGGATGATGCCTCCCCCAATCAGGCCCAGCGCCCAGAATGTCCAATTCCAACCGGCGCTTTCCAGGAAATATCCGAGCAAAGGGGCCAAGACCGCCGTACCAACGCCTCCGGCAGCCCACAGGATTCCGGTACCCAGGCCGAGCCTCCGACGAAACCAACCGCTGACTGAGGCCATGAGCGGCACCATCGAGATCGATTGGGTTGAGGCGAGTAGAACACCGAACACGATGAAGAACTGCCACAGTTCGGTCACCGATCCGAGCAGCGCCATGCTTACGAGATAGAGGGCGCCTCCCAGGGCCATCATCTTTTGAGGGCCGTACCGGTCGCCCAGCCAGCCACTGATCGGCGCGAAGACGGCTCCCACCAGGTAGTAGATGGACATGCCGATGCCGATGACGCCCACGCTCCAGCCAAACTTGCCGCCGGGGTCGGTCAGAGGCGGAATCATAATCCCGGCGGCCATGCCGATGGAACTGCCGATAATCTGGACCGCCGCCAGTATGGCCACGATGAGCCAGGCGTAGTGCAGGCAGCCGGGAACGGATAAGTCCGGGTGGTGTCGGGTCTATTTTAGCCAAGGGTCATTCTTATGAGACTCACTTAGGTCAATCCAAGAACCACCGTCATGGCTTACGCCGTGATGGCGGTCCTTGGACTGGCTGAGGTTTCTTCCACCGGGATGCTCTGGATACCGGCTCGAAGCTGGAGCGCCCGGTTGCGTCTAGTGGAGTGGGCAGGCCTTCAGCAGTGCGGTGCCCCACCAAGTGTCCGCTGCCGTCTGGTCGCTCCCACCGAAATATGCGTTCGGGTCAAAGGGCACGTCTTCAGCCTTCTTTTCAGCGATGCTGGAGAAATCCACGGCTCCGCCAGGGAGCGCGAGCGCCAATGCACGATCGCGCGAGTCAGCGTCCACGGATACAGCCCACGCTCCGAAGAAGATCATCAGCGCGACCACAACCACCACCGCAACCATGAATGAGACAGGGAAAGGGACGCGTTTCAACTGTTCTGGTTGCATGTGTCACCGTACACACATGGAGATTTGAGCTACCGTACCTCCACCTCGAACGGGAAGACCATGTTGTTGCCATAGCCGCGTCCGTCCCATTGGTTGGGGAACTCCATCGGCTGGGTCTCTCCCTTGTCGTTGGTGGCCCGGCTCATGATGGTGTAGTTGCCCGGCCCCGGTGGGTTCCAGCGGTGTTCCCACCGGTACCAGGAGTAGCCGCTGCGTGGATGCAGCACGTCCACGGGAGCGAAAGTCGCGCCGCCGTCGGTGCTGATTTCCACCCCGGTTACCTGGTCCTCGCCCGACCATGCAGCCCCAGCCAACTGGTATCCGCTGCTGGGCACGACCTCTCCAGGCAGAGGGTTGGTGATAATCGACTTCACCCTCATCTTGGTGAGGTAGGTGTAGTAGCTTTCGGCTTCAGGCCCGTTCACCGTCATGTAGCGCTCGGTCATGTAGAAGCCCTTGAACTCGTGGTCCAGAACGTGGATGCCCACCAGCCACTTAATGGAGGTCATGCCGTACCAGCCGGGCACCAGCAGCCTTACCGGGTATCCATGCGGCGGCGGCAGGGGTTGCCCGTTCATCTCGTAGGCCAGCAGCGTGTCCGGGTGGGTGGCCTTGGCCAGGCTCAGGCTGCGTTCGTAGGTGACTTCGGGCGGGTCTCCCACGGTCTCATCTGGACCATGGTCCGCGCCCTCGAACATTACATCTACGGCTGAGTCCTTGACACCGGCCCTGGCCAGCACGTCGGCGAGGGACACTCCGGCCCATTCGGCGTTACCCATGATGCCGTGGCCCTTGATCTGCTCCATGACCGAACTGGTGCGGGTAGACCGGGCCCAATAGTCGGGTACCGGGCTGTTGCCGCAACACTCGAAGGTCACCTGGAAGATCTTCTTCGGCATATCCAGGAGGTCCTGATAACTAAGGCTCAGGGGGTTGTCGACCTGGCCGTCGACAACCAGCCGGTATGTGCCGGTGTCGATCTTGGGGACCTCGCGCCAGTGATTGCGAACGTAGAAGAGTTCGTTCGGGACGATGTTCTCTTGCAACGCCTGGGGCGGCGCGGCGAAGGTCCTATAACCTGCGTTGGTCGGGATGATCTGCGGGGTGACTTCAGTCCGGGTCCGTTGGATCGTCATAGTTGCCTCCTATGATTCTTCGGAGCGAAAACCTAGAGGTCTATTCCAGGTAATTGGTCTCAAGTTCGGATGCCGGGTAGGTTACCATTAACCGGGCGGGAACCCATAGTTTGTTCACCAGCTTGTAGGGCACTCCCGGAGGGACCACCAAGGTGACCCCGGCCCTGACGGTGGTCAACTCATCGTCCAGCACGACCTGCACCGCGCCGGACATGACCATGATGGCGATGTCGTGCGGGTGAGTCTGGAGACGGCCTTCCCATCCGGGGTGAAGTTCGACTTCTTTGATTGTTAAGGACACGATCCCCTGTTCGCTGGAGACCAGTGTGCGCTCACGCACGTAGTCTACCACCGATGACATTGGCACCGCATTATTTTCGATGATCGGCATTTGAACCCCTTTCTGATACTGCCGGAGGGCTATTGAGATGTGCTGCTGATGTTTAGATAGGGTTGTCTTGAGGCTTGACGGTCTTCCCTGTTTCTAATCCCGGTGTGTTTGACTGTATCCAACCGGAGAGTAGTCGCCTATTTGGGGCCGGTCCTCCCCGCGCAGTCCGAGAAGGCGCCCCAACCGCACACGATCATCGTTGTCCGTAACCGTAAAGAGCCGGGGCGGTAACGTCCTGATTCTATCCAACTCGTCCACGAACTGCTCAACGTCTCCCAACGCCAACCGGATGACCCCTTCGCTCCTTTCGTTCTCGTAGAAGTTCTTGTGCATAGACTCGGCTTGGGCCAGGTATCTCACGAATTGCTCTTCCCGGCCGAACTCCCTGCCCAGGTGTTCACCGATGAAAAAGATGGTTGCGTGGTGGTGGTGCTGCCATCCCCGTTGCACTGCGATAGCTTTCAGAGCGTGAACGGTCGCACCCCAGGCTTTTTCCGACGCCTGGAGGCGGCTGCCCTCTTGCAACTCTATTCTGGCGTGCTCCAAAAACTGATGGCTCATTTGCACATGGCTCTCAAGACTGGAATCGCCGGGTTCTGGCAGCGATGCCATTACCATTCCCCGCTCTCGCTCATTAGAGATGCGCTATTCGATGGTGATATCGTAGCCGACGATGGCGCTGAAGTTCTTACGCATATTATTATAGCGCGGCTCCTGGGACTGGACCCTGCCGGCGGCGTCGGTGGCGCGTGACATAACCTTGTAGTTGCCCGGTTTGTCCGAGTCCCAGAGGTATGACCAGCGGACCCACATCCAGCGGTCGATGGGCTCTTCGAGGCGGGCGGCGTGCCAGGTGTCCCCGCCATCCACGGACACCTCCACCTGGGCGATGGCCCCGCCGCCGCTCCAGGCGTAGCCCCGGAATACGTGAGTCCCGCGGGGCAAGGCGCCGGTGTCGTCGTTGGGGCTGGTAACCATCGACTTCACGCCAATGGTGGTAATAAGCTCTTTGTTGGGGTCGTCGGGAGAGTCGCCGTAATAGTAGAAGTTGTAGTGGTACCAGCAATCGGGCTCGTGGTCCATCACCTCCAGCTTCCAGAGCCACTTGACGGACCAGTTGCCGGACCAGCCGGGCACCAGCAAACGCACCGGCGCTCCGTGCAAGTGCTCCAGCATTTGGCCGTTCTGGGCGACTGCCAATAACGTATCGGGGTGCAGGGCTTTTTCCAGTGGCAGACCCTTGTCGTAAAAGAAGGGCTCGGTGCCTTCCGCCGCGGAGGCTGGGACTCCCTTGTCCCAACCCTCGGCCCGGACGTGGGTGGCGCGCCCGGTCAATCCGGCTTCGTTTAGGACCGCCGCAAGGGGCACACCGGTCCACTCGCTGGCGCTGAGGATCATTCGCTCCTGGTTTCGGGATGGTTTCGCGCCTTCACCCTTGAAGTACTCGAAATAGGTGGCGTCGCTGCCGGAGCATTCCATGATTGTGCGCACGGTGCGTCCGGGGAACTGGCGCAGGCGGCTGTAGTCGATGGTCAACGGACGTTTAACTTCGCCTTCGACCTTGAGCGACCAATTATCGGCGGCGACCACTTCCGGTATGGCGAAGTGCTGCACCACGTAATGCAACTCGGTTGGGGTTATCAGGCCCTCCAGGTCCATCACCGGGGTGCGGACACGCTGCACACGTCCTTCTTCGTCGAACAAGTTGACCGGGTTCACCTTCGAGCTAGGCCAGCCGTACCACTGACCGAGCGCGTGGGGATTGGTTGAGTGCGGTCCTCCCGGTCCGTCCATCTGTAGGAAGTCGGGGACTGCCCCTTCATCCTGCCTGATAGCCATTGGCGAATCCTCCTTCATTTACATGGATGGACAGGATGAACAGGATTAGCCGGGGATTTGCAGGTAGATTCTCTTATCCTGTATATCCTGTGTATCCATGTGAGTTAACTTTCGTACTTCTCGCCCAGGGCGGTCTCCCACCTAAGGTAATTCATCATGTCGGCGTAGTTGCGGTCGGGCCCCGACGCCACCAGGTCGTTGGGAGCGCCCATGACGCCGGATAATCCGGCCTCTACCGGCAGTCCGGCTTGTCTCCAGGCTGGCATACCGCCGTCCAGCGCCGATACGTTCTCGTACCCCATGTCCAGCAAGGCCGCCGCAGCCAGCACGGCGTTGGTCGAGTCGTTGGCGGTGACAGTTATTCGGGTGCTCTTGCCGGGTGCGGGACCGCCGATTTGGACTTCGAGCCATCCTCTGGGTACCCAGTGTGCGCCGGGGACGTGACCTCTGGCGAAGTCCTGGCTCGTGTCCACAAATATAGTGGCCTCCGCGGGCTGATCGTTAAGCTCTTGCGCCGTGACCAAACTGACCCGTTCCTGGGCTTTGGACAGTCTCAGAGGTGCGTCCTCGGCGATACCTTGCTCCAGGGCGAGCCCTGCCGCGGCCCAGGCGTTCGTACCTCCTGCCACGGCGTACACCTCATCGACGCCCAGTTGCCGGTACCAGGAGGCGGCGACAGTGGAGCGTACCTTGCCGTCGCAGGCGAACACAATGGCGGTGTTCTTGACCACCGCGATATCGTCGGACCGTTGGACCGCTTGCCCACCTGGGAACCAACGAAAACCGGGGATATGCCCTTCCCGGTATTCTTCCTCAGTGCGCACGTCGATGAGATAAACACTTTCCCGGTCTCGGCGCGCCATCACATCCTGCAACCCGGCGGGGTCCAGGTACCGTACCCCGTCTTCTCGGGCCAGGGTTTCCGCATAGGTTTCGGCTGCCGCCAGTCCTTCCGGCGACGGACTTGGCAGACCGAGGCGGTCGCCTCCCGACTCCAGTTCGTACCCGGCCAACACCCAGCCTGAAGTACCGTTCTTTAGGCCGTAAACATTGGTCAAACCCATGCGCTGTAGCACTCGGGTGCCGATGATGCTTCTCGTCCTGCCGGCGCAGTTGATGATGACCGTTGTGTCGGGGTCCAGATCATTTTTTATATCGGTGATCCGGAAGGCTAGTTCCCCACCCGGCACGCTCCGCCCGCCCGGGATGCAGAAGCGTTGGTACTCTTCCGGGGTCCTGGTGTCCAAGATGACCATCTTCTCGCCGCGTTCCATCCGTTGATGCAGGTCTTCGGCGTCGATTTCCGGGACGTGGTTGACCACTTCCATCTTCTCGCCGAAGTCCTTGCTCGGGACGTTGCTGCCCCATTCCGTGGGGTAGTCGCAGGAGGCCCAGCGATTGATGCCGGCTTCCAGCACTGACACATTGGCGTACCCCGCAGCCTCCAGTGTGGCGGCGGCGAACTGCGCCCTGCGTCCGTCGTCGTCACAAACTACCACCTGGGTGGACTTGTGGGGGATAGCATTGGCGATCTGGGCCTCAAGAGTCCGGCGCGGAATGGAGCTTGAGCCCGGAATATGCGAGCTGTTGTACTCACCTGCTTCCCGGACGTCAATCAAGGCAAACTGGGAATTACTTTCCATGAGCGAGTTCAAGGCTTCTGGAGAGAGCGTTTCGACCATCGCTGGTCAACCTCCGAATGTGGGCCGGTCCAGGCAACTGCGCCTTGGGGGCCCAGGAATTGAGGCCGGTGTCAGGTAGACGGAGCGGGTGCGGCGGTCGTCCGGGCTTCCACGGGAAGGGTCTGCTCCCAGTCGGGTATCAGCACCCGGGAAGTGGGCTCCAGGAATAGGATGCAGGCAGCGCCGCCCAGGCTCGTGCAAATGGAAATAGCCCACGCTATGTTATAGGATCCGAACATGTCGAAAACGACTCCGCCGAGCAGTCCGCCCAATGCCATCCCCAGGCCTGACCCCATACTCTGGAACCCGAAGATCGTCCGCACCGGACCCATGCCGTAGTACTGACGGTTGATGACGAGGAAGGCGGACATCTCACCGCCAAGGCCGACGCCGAAAAGGACAGAGAAAATATAGAACTGCCACGGGGTTTCTGTCCAGAAGAGCATGGTCACGGTGACGCCCTGAATCGCGTACGCCAGGGCCATTACCCACTTCGCCCCCAACCGGTCGGCCAGAATTGGAACGGCCAGCCTGCTGGCGATACTGGCGAAGGAATAGAGACTGACTATCCAGGAGGCCGAAGCCAGGGACACTCCCTGGCTGACGGCGTAGGTCACTGCCCAAACCATCACGATGGAATGGCCTACGCACCCCAGGTGATGAATGGCTATCAGGTTCCAAAATGCCCTGGTGCGCCGGGCATGTTGCAGGAATACTTTTGACCGCAACTTGGTGACCGTGGAGTCGGTGCTTACTACAGGCGGAGGGTCGTCGGCAGTGGCGCCGTAGGGTAGTTTGCCCCGGTCTGCGGGCTCGCCCGGGAACAACAACACCAGGGTGACCGTAATGACTCCGCCAATGGCCGGTAGAATCCAGAAGGCGGTCTGCCAGGTGAAATAGGACAGTAAGATAGCCAGGGCCGGAGCCATTACCGAAGCCCCCATTCCACCCGCCGCTTGCTGGACTCCCACGGCGATTCCCAGACGCTTTCGGAACCAGGCCGCGACCGTCGTTGGGATGTTGACGCGGAACAGGGCCTGGGAGATGCCTAGGACCACGCTGTAGTAGAGATAAAGTTGCCATACTTGGGTAATGGTGCTCAGAAGCAGTAGGCCGATGATGTAGCATGCCGTGGCCACGATCAGTGAGCGTCGCGCCCCGAACCGGTCACCAATCCAGCCCGCGACTGGCGATAAGACGGCGCCTACAACGCTTCGAAAGACGTAGGCCAGGGCTATTGCAGTCAGGCTCCACTCAAACTCGTCCAGAATTACCGGAATGAGAACGGAGAACGCCTGGCTTATGGCGTTGGTGGTGACCTGGAGAATGACCGCAATGCCCACAACGACCCATGCGTAGTGGAACATAGGGCCCGGCCGGCCCTGCTGAGGAGTTAGGACTGGTTCTGCCACAAGAATTCCCGGGCCCGTAGCGGAATCGCAGCCTGAAAGAAGTTGCTAAACGAATATGTGCTCATCTTGGGGATTCGTAAATTATGGTCACCGCCCACGGCAGTGTCAAGGGTTGGCTATTAATACGGGGTATTCAGACCGAGGGCGGTAATATCATCCCTAACCGGCATACCGGCATACCGGCTCAAGGACTGAAGGACGGGAGGGAGTGGCAGGCGAGTCCGCTTTCCGGTACATGCTGGGGTAATCGCGCTGCGCCGAGAGCGTTTCGAGACCAAGAATATCAGCCTCTTTATGCTAGAATACGCCGGTTGGCAGCTAGCCCTGCCGGGAAATGGTCCTGCTCGTTTACTCTGTTGCGCGGGTGCGCCGGTATCTCAGACCAATGCGATTCGGCTCGGAGATAACCATCGTGGAAGACCAAGACTTCGTCCAGCGAATCCGGGAGAAGATCGAGCGGATGACGGGTTGCTCCGTCGAGGTCCGGGTGGACCACGTTGACGAAGACCAGCTTCAGGTGGAGTTGGTACGGGAAGTGCCCCTGGTGGTGATGGGGTCGAACATCTACGAATACTCCGGGTTTGCCAGGATGTGCATCGAATACGCCGCGGCATCCATTCGTCGGCAACGCCCGATCGATGTCCTGGAATTCCATGTCTTGCTGGCCAGAAATTAGTCCCAACCGGCTCATGGCTCAAGGACCACCGGCGCCTTCGGACCCCCCTGGCGGCAAATGCTGAGCGGCCTTTGGAGCAGGTTCACTCAATCTGGGTCTGCACTGCCGGGTCCCCGCCCCTGGTATTACCACAACTGGTTTCTGGTCCCTACGTTCATCTTCGGGTGGCCCATTCTGTGGGTGTCGCTTTGGCCAGCGTGGGCGGTGCTGATTATCAGGTCACCCTGGCACACGGGATTCATTACCGGGACCCTCTCATGGGCAATGTTGCTGGCTGGGGGTGTAATGATCGTGTTCCGGTTCAACGAACCGGACGCGAACACATTACGGTTAGCGGCGCTCGTGGCTCCGGGGTTGGTCGTGACCGGGATTACCCAGGCCCATTGGACCCGTCACAAGCAGGAATTTCTAGCTGCCAACGCCAAGCAGTTGTCCGAAACGGTGATTGAGCACACTGCAACGCCGCAACCGGCAAGCCCGAGTCCCCGTCGGCGGAGGCGTCGAAGTGGGCGGCGCAGGAGGTAATCGCCCGGCGTTTAGGCGATTAAAGGGAGATTACGGCTGAGCCATTGCCCACTGACCTGCTTTTGTCGTCCTCCACCGCCAACCGGCATTCCACCAGGCGCAGGCCCCCTTCTTCCCGTTTAGACGTTACCTCGCCGGTCAAACTGATGATGTCACCTTCGTGGACCGTCCTGGTGAATTCCATCTCCAGACCGTTTCCCGGGGAATGACGGTCAGCAATGGGAAACCCCTTCTCCAATAGCTCGTAGGCGTAGGCTTTTAGCGCATATTCCGAGAGGGAGATGCCGTCGTCGATGTCGTCGATTTCACCGCCGACGGTCCCACCTGACACAGTGCCGGTCTCCGAAAGGGCGTTTAGCCGGGCAATGGTTTCTTTGGACTCGAACTTCACCAGCACCGGCAGCCGGTCCCCTACTGCCACGGACTCGAATGTGGTGGTTATTGCCCACAGGTCCGGCATGTTCTATGCTCCCGCAGTTGATTCGCCAACTTTGCGCCGATGCGTCAGATGAGCAATTATTCTATCCTGTTTATCCTGTGCATCCATGTTAATAAATGAACTTTCAGGAGGATGTTTCCAATGGTAACTGAGGATGGCTATCGCCGGGGCATGGTGGTCGTCGCCCATCCCGACGATGCCGAGTGGATGTGCGCCGGAACCGTGGCCAAGTGGTGTGCCGAGGGCTGGCATGTGGTCTATGTTCTGTGCACGGATGGAAGCAAAGGCAGCGGCGATCCGGAGATGAGCAGCGAGGCTTTAGCCAGTATCAGGGAAGCCGAGCAACGAGAGGCTTGCGGCGTGCTGGGGGTGGCTGAAGTGGTCTTCCTGGGCCACCCCGATGCGTACTTGGAACCGACCCTGGAGCTGCGCAAAGAGTTGGCGAGAGAGATCAGACGTCACCGCCCCGACGTGTTGATAACCGAAAGCCCGGTTAGAAACCTTGCGGACCGCGTTTACTTGGCTCATCCCGACCACCTGGCGGCGGGTGAGGCCGCAATCGCCGCCGTGTTCCCCACTGCCCGCGACCGACTGACCTTCCCGGACCTGCTGGAGGAAGGACTGGAACCCCATAATGTAAAGGAAGTGTGGATCGGCGGGGGCGAGGAAGGGTCCGACATGTTCATCGACGTCTCAGATTACATGGACATCGCGCTGAAGTCTTTGAAAGCCCACCGTTCCCAGGTCTCCGAAGAGGACGCCAACGAGTGGTTCCCCTTGGGCCGTCTCCAGACCGCCAGGAAAGTGGGCTTTCAGTTTGCCGAAGCCTTCAAGGTCATTCGGTTGGGTTAGGCAACCGGCCCTTAACGGGGCTTCCGGGCCACCACCTTGACGCTGGACACGTTCATGGGGACGCCCTCGTCGTCGCAGCGTTCCGTCTCTTCGGTGATCGTGATGCCCTGGAAACCCACCCGCCGCAGCCGGTCCAGGTACACATCCCGCTGCTCCGCGCCTGCGATGCAGGAAGCCCACGCCTCGGGATCGGTCCGCGCAGGCCCCTCGTCGGTGTTGGACATCATGTCGGATATGTGGACCCGCCCGCCGGGGGCCAGCACCCGGAAGGTCTCCTTAAACACTGCGTCCTTGTCCGGTGACAGGCAGACCACGCAATTGGAAATGACCACGTCCACGGAAGCATCGGGCAAGGGCATATTCTCCATCTCACCCTGGACGAATTCCACGTTGGTCAGACCCAGGTTGGCTTGGTTCGTTCGCGCCAGCTCCAGCATGTCGGGTGTCATGTCCAGGCCAATCACATGGCCTTTCTCACCCACTTGTCCGGCGGCCAAAAAACAGTCGATGCCGCCGCCCGATCCCAGGTCCAGCACCCTTTCACCTTCTTTGAGACCGGCCAGCGCCGTGGGGTTGCCGCACCCCGCTGACGCTGCGATGGACTCGGCGGGAAGACCGGCTAGCTGTCCTTCATTGTAGAGGCGCAGGGCGCGGTCCATGTCCGCGGGGCTGCAGCAAGCGGCATCACCGCCGGTGGGTTGGTCTACTACCGTAAGTTCGATCACTCCCTTGGCGCGGGACCCGTATCGTTCCCGGACCAACCGTTTGATTTCGTCAGATTGAGTAACCACGTTCTACCTCCTCAAGGAGCTGCGCCTGATGGGTCTCACCTAAGTATACAGTGCGGAGTTTGTCAGGGGGTCAACATCCGCCCGCAACCGCAGGGCAAACGCGTCTTGAATTGAACTGCTGACATCCCGCCCTTCCCACCTTGGGTGACCACCCGTTACCATAACCCTTGCCGGAATTCCGTCCCGGTCCAAATCCCTAACCCGTCACCCAGGCCCGATGTACCAAAATGGCGCACAATTTCCCTGAAATAAATTTTCCAGCTTCAGAACACCCGAATGTGTGCCATCGCACCCTAACCCGCCACCCAGGCCCGACGTACCAAAATGGCCCACAATTTCCCTGAAGTAAATTCTCCAGCCTCAGAACACCCGAATGTGTGCCATCGCACCATATCCAACATCCGAAGGAGCAAACCAGCCGGCAGCATGAGTCCTGGCTCTGACATTAACGCCCCGTGGTCCCGCGTCCGCGCCCTCAAACGCAAACTGGCCCGTCCGTTGGCGGAACTCCGCCTCCAACGCGTGGCCAGTGAGCTATGCCTGGAGTGGACCTGCGCCCAGGCAGACCGCCAACCCTTTCTCGGCTCTCAAGCCTTTGTCATCCGGGGCGCCAAAGCCGGTTACCGCCTGCGTACCTTTACGGCCGTCGTCCGCTACCTGGGACGCTGCCGCCTTGAAAACCAACCGTCCGGTCCCTGGCGTCTCCTCCCGCCCCTGCTGCCCCGGACCCCATCGCCGCAGGGGCAACTGCGCGTGGAAGGGTTAGCCCATATCGCCAGGGCCCGGACCCCAAGGCTTTAGGGGCAACCCTTGTGGTTGCCTATTCTGGCCGTGAAGAGGTTAAGATGCGATTGCTTTGCCCACAACCGTAATTGCGGCCTCGATCCGGAACCCAGCACCCTTTTCACCCAGGCGCGTCCCCTTTCCTTGTCAATCCGCGATCCCGGATTTCGCTGGATGCGCTATGGTTCTTGGCAGCCCGTTGAGAAGGTGTAAATGGTCATTTTCCTAGTAATGGTAGGTTGGGTTGCGGGAGCGTACATGGGTCCAGATACGTAAGACACAGGGGTGGCCGCTCCTTTCCGTCCGGAGCCAACTGTCAGCAAACCCGGGGCCGCAGAGGTGGTTGTATGTTAGAATGGACCAGCCAAATCAGGCCCGGATTCCAGGGCAAATCAGGACCTGCAGGTGATGATTTCCGGGCCTCGTCAGGGAGGGTTACGTGATTGACCAGGTAGAGATGATGAAGGTAATCGACCGGTTTCGTGAGGACGCCGTCGTCGTTCCCACGATGCGGGCCAACGGGGCATGGGCCCAGGTGTCCCGGAACGAAAAGAGGGACATTCCCACAGGCGGGGCGATGGGTAAGACGTCGTCTTTCGCCCTGGGCATGTGCCTGGCCCAGCCGGACACCAAATTCATCGTCTACGATGGCGATGGAAGTCTGGTGATGAACCTGGGTTCGCTGGTCACCATTGGCGACAAGGCCCCGGGCAACATGTACCATTTTGTCCTGGACAACGGTGTTTACGCCACCACAGGCGGGCAGGACGTCCCTGGCGCGGGGGTCACCGACTACGCTGACATGGCTCGTGCGGCTGGATACCGGCATACTTATGAGTTCACCGACCTGGAGGACTTCGCCACCCAGGCGGAGGAGATTTTCAACCAGGAAGGGCCGGTACTCGTCTGGGTCAAGACCATCCCCGACATCCGGCTTCCCGAAGAGCGTGCGGCCGGCCGGGGACAACGTCCACGTGACCCCATCGCCGATTTGATGAGCGAATTCGGTTTAAGGGCGTAAGAATCTCTTCCACACAGGAGGTCTCGGCTTAGGCCGGACCATCCAACGGGGGGACTGATTAGATGAGAGTAACCAGGGCAACCACCCGCGTTTTGCGAACCCCGGCGGACAATCCCTTGATCGTAGGAGTAGACCAGGGAGATGGCACTAGAGAATTTGTGACACTGGAGTTGGACACCGACGAGGGCATCCAGGGCATCGGCCTGACCTTCTTCGGCGGTCCTTTGACCCGGGCTCTGAAGGAGGCGGTCGACGCCCTCTGCGAGTTGGTCATCGGGCGTGACCCCATGCCAGTGGAAGCGGTCACCGGAGATCTGCGCCGTGCGGCCAGCGGCGCGGGGCCTGGGGGCATTTTCAGCCTGGCACTGTCCGCTGTGGACCAGGCCCTTTGGGACATCAAGGGCAAAGCATTGGACCAGTCGGTCTGCTCTCTGTTGGGCGGCTACCGGGACAGGGTTCCCACCTACGCGAGCGGTGCGCTCATGCGTCCCATGAACATCGAGTATCTGGCCGAAGCGGGGCCGCGCCTGGTGGACATGGGTTTTAAGCAGATGAAGACCCAGATGGGGGCGGAACCGACCGCCGAACGAGAGATCGAGCGGATGCAGGTCCTCCGCGACGGGATCGGCCCCAACATCGACCTGATGTGCGACATCAACCAACTCTGGAACGTCAACCAGGCCATCGAGATTGGAAACCGGGTCGAAGACCTGCACCTCTTCTGGCTGGAAGACGTGGTTGCCCACGACGACTACCAGGGGTTGGCCCGGGTGGCCGACGCCCTGACCACGCCCATCTGCGCCGGCGAGTATCATTACGGGATCACGCCGTTCCGCCACATGTTGGAACACCGGTCGATAGACATAGTGATGATCGACCTGCTGCGCGTCGGGGGAATCACACCCTGGCGCAAGGTGGCCGGGATGGCCGAGGCGTTCAACATCCCGGTGGTAAGCCACCTGGTTCCGGAGCTGCACGTTCAGCTAATGGCGTCGATACCCAACGGGCTGACGGTGGAGTACATGCCCTGGAGCCTGCGCCTCTTCGACGAGACGCCGGAGATTGTCGACGGCGAGTTGGTGGTGCCCGACAAGCCGGGCCTGGGCCTGAGCTTCAGCGAGGACGCGGTGCGGCAGTATCAGGTGGAGTAAGGTGGATTGGGCGTTCCACTTTTCAGCATGGAATAGGAGGCACCGGCATGGTCTCACAACTGCGGATTTACACTATCAACCGGGGCATGATGGATTCCTGGGTCGAGCTGTTCAACGAGCATATCCGCCCGCTGCACGACAAGCTGGGCATTCCCGTGGAATGTTCCTGGGTCAACGCCGACCGTACCGAGTTCATTTGGGTGCGGCGGTTCAACAGCGTTGAGGAGATACCGGAGAAGGAAGCGGCTTACTTCGCCTCGGACGAGCGCAAGGCCCTGGCAGACATCCCCACCAGCCACATCGCCAAGATAGAGGTGCGGGTCATAGAGGGCGTGGCTGTGTAGGAGTGGCGCGGGTTGAAGGCGCGTAGCCTTGCATGAGGCGGCCCCGAGGGTGGCACCCGAACCGCTACACTCCACCGGGATGGCATCAGGAAACCAGAAACGAATCCAGAGCGTTGGTTCACAAGGATAGCGCCACATGACAGAACGGACGAGATTTCCCAATCGTCCGGCTAAGACTCGTCCGGCTAAGACGCAATGTCCTTCCCAAGCCTGCCTACGCGCGTTCAAGGTCAGGGACGTTGAAGATGACCTTGCGGAGCACGACGCACCCGACGGCCGGAAGTGTTACTACGTGGGCCAAGGACTACTCTTGAAGTGGCTCTAATCCGCATCGCAGCGCTGCTTACTGCGTGCCTCGCGGCACTCGGACCTACTACCGCTTGTAGGAACCCGGATGCCGAGGCGTGGGAGTCTCTCATATCCAAAAGTGGACAGGTTGAAAAGGAACTCGAAGAACTGCGAGCGGAACGTTCGGCTTTCTTCGAGTATAACCCTGAGTGGACATTACGGCGATGCGCGAGGCCGACCTGGGAACGCATGTTTAACGAAGTTTCAGGTTTCGACCTCTTCGAGTTGAACCTGGAGTTGGACCGGTGGCAAAAGTACGCGGTGGCATTGGAAGAAGGAGGTGCGGAGCATGACCTACACTTCACCGCCCTCGGGCATCTGGTGGAAATCGAAGTCGACGTACAGGCTAAGAGACGAGCATTCGACAAGGGGTTGGAGACTCTCGAATTTCTTCGCTGCCCAGTCAATCCGTGGAAGTAGCGGGTCTGAAGCAGGACGAGTGCAGAGTCTTTGCACACAGTGGAATATGCCTTCAATGCTTAATTCCCACGAAACCCTGAACCCAGAATCCCTCTGCCGGAGGGTTGGCGCCTTGGAACTGGAGCGAAACCAAGCATAAGCCCGCATCAACTGGCGCTTCGGCATACAGGACGCCAGAACCAAACTCTATCGCCTCTATCCCGTCAATCCCTAACTTGACATGGTAATAGTATTGCTTTGCTGTTGGGGGATCCCTACTGGGCAAGCTCTTTAATGACCTCGGTGTAGCTCAGGATGCCGACTACTCTGTCATCTTCCTCCGTTACCAGCACGTACCCGTAGTTGGCCACAGTATCAGTGATGTCTTCCAACCGCGTGTCATGTGAGAACCGGTGGGCATCCTCGCTGAACTCGGACGCCTTAGTGTTGGGATGTCCACTCTGGGCCCACCGCGCCAGTCCGTTTCCCGTGACTATGTATCTGATTTTGCCGGTGTTGTCCCTGAGTGGTATCTGAGACAGATGCCCCCGGCTTTCGTTGGCTTCCATGCGTTTGGCTACTTTTTCCATGCAATCCGATTCATCTGCCGAAGCCATTGCTTGGTTGTCGGGTATCATTTCTCGGATGGGTTTCTTGAGGTTGACCATTCGGTCTCTTCTTTGGTGTTGCCCTACGGCAAGGTGATATGGGCCTTCAGCCAGTGTACGACATCCAGGGCTATGGCACTACTCGCCTGCGTCTGTCGTGCCGGACGGCGGGATTCTCCAGACACCGCCCCGGCCGGCCCTCAGCTTGGTCTGCTGCTCTGCCGTGTATTCGTAAAGGCCATAGGGCGGGTCTGTGACCACGGCATGAATGGAGTTTGCGGGCTGCCGCTCTATCCAGGTGAAGCAGTCGTCATGGTGCAACACCGATTGTTGGTATCGGAATGAAGGTTCGCGTTGTTCCAGAGTATCGAAGTATTTCTTTCTGAATCGGGCCGTCACAGGCGTTTGCGCATTTCTATGTGGGGGATGTTTACTTCCAGGAACACGTCGCCGTGCTCGGTGTAGCCGTGGGAGGCGTAGAAGCTCTTGACGTATTCCTGGGCGTGGAGGACTGACTGCCGGTAGCCCTGGGCGCGGGCTTCTTCTTCCAGGAATAGCAGTATTTGACCGCCCACGCCCCGGCGGCGCCATTCGATGTCCACCGCCATGCGTCCAATCACGGCGGTGGTGTCGTCCCCGCGGAGTAGGCGCCCGGTGCCGACGGTCTGGTCGCGGGAGAGGGCGATGGCGTGGGTAGCCGTGGCGTCGGCCTCGTCCAGTTCCTCCTCAGGGGGAACGTTCTGCTCCGAGACGAAGACCCGGAAGCGGACTTCTATTGCCGCTTCCATCTCCGCCTCGGTTTCGACTCGCTTGACGAGGACTTCGGTCATTTAGCCGGACCTCTAATCGAAGACGATTGCGCCCCGGCCCACTTCGCCCCGGTCCATGTCACCGTAAGCCTCGTTGATCTGGTCCAGGGAGTAATGTCGCACTACCAGATCGTCCAGGTTCAGCTTGCCGGTCCGGTACATCTCTACCAGGGCCGGCATATCAGTGAGGGAGTGGGCGGAACCGTAATAAGTGCCCCGCACCGTCTTCTCAAAGCGGACCATCTCCACCGCGTTCAACGGCGCTTCGTCGCCCATTGGAGCGATGCCCACCACCGTGACTGTGCCGCTCTTGGCCGCCATGTCGTATGCCGCCTTGATGGTGTCGCCGGACCCGAACACCTCGAAGGTGTAGTCAGCGCCCCTGCCGTCGGTCAGTTCTTTCACCTGGGCTACCGGGTCCCGGTCGGAAGCGTTGACCGAGTGAGTCGCCCCGAACTTCATGGCGAATTCCAGTTGGCTCTCGCGGATGTCCACCGCGATTATCTTGGAAGCGTTCACGAGCGCGGCGCCCATGATCACGTTGAGACCCACGCCGCCGCAGCCGACAACGGCAACGGTGCTGCCCGGCTGTACTTTGGCGCTGTAAAGGGCCGCTCCGACTCCGGTGGGCACGCAGCAGCCGATCATCGCGGCTATGTCCATTGGAATTGCGGACGGCACCGGCACACAACCGGTCTCAGGGACGACGGCGTACTCGGCGAAACAGGCCACCTTGCCCATATGGTGGATAGCCTGGTCTCCTTTGTGGAGGCGGGTGGTGCCGTCGTACATGAAGGGGCCGGTGGCCATGTGCCTGTCACACAGGTTGGAGTGTCCTTCCAGGCAGGACTTGCAAAGACCGCAAGCAGGGACAAACGACAATATCACCTGGTCTCCAGGCCGGACCGAAGTTACGCCGGGTCCAACTCCGGCTACGGTGCCCGCGCCTTCGTGACCCAACACCGCGGGCAGGTTGATCACTGCGTCGCCGTGCATGAAATGCCGGTCGCTGCGGCAGATGCCGGCGGCCCCGATCTTGACCAAAACCTCTCCTGCTTTCGGGTCGTCCAATTCCACGTCTTCAACTACCAATGGTTGCCCAACCTCGTAGCAAACGGCGGCTTTCAATACAACGTCTCCTAGCTAAACTGTATCCGGTGAGCCCAATCAATCCGGGCCAGGGTCAATAATCCACCCCGGAGCTATTCCATGTCAAATCAATTCTTCTCTGGCTGATAGAGAGGGGCAATTTGTTACCCCTGCGGCGATGGGTTACACTCGTTTAGTAGGACCTGAATCGCCGTCCGCGGTATCCGCCAGTGAGAAGCCCATGCCCCGAAAGTTGACCCCAATGGCCATCGTGTATGATTTTGATGGCACCCTTGCTCCGGGCAATATGCAAGAGCACGCTTTTATACCAGACATAGGTATGAAGGCAAACGACTTTTGGGAAGAAGTCGGCCAGCTCATGAAGGACAACCAGGCCGATGGCGTGCTCATGTACATGCACCTGATGTTGAAGAAGGCTGGCTTTGCTGGTGTGCCGGTACGGCGGGACGACTTCAGGGAGTGCGCGCGAGACATTCAGCTATTCGAGGGAGTGCCGGAGTGGTTCGACCGGATCAACCGCTACGGGAAAAGCAAGGGAATTCGGGTCAGACACTACATCGTGTCATCGGGCAACTCGGAGATCATCGAAGGTACGTTAATCGCGTTTAATTTCGAGCGGATCTACGCGTCCAAGTTCCTGTTTGACTCCAACGGAGTCCCAATCTGGCCCGCGCTGGCGGTCAACTTCACCAACAAAACCCAATACCTGTTTCGCATCAACAAAGGCGCCCACGACCTCAGCGACGACCGTCAGATCAACGAGTTTGTGGACAAGGGGAAGCGCCCTATACCCTTCGAGAACATGGTCTATATCGGCGACGGTTCAACCGACGTGCCTTGTTTCCGGTTGGTAAAAGAACAAGGTGGGCTGTCGATAGCTGTTTTCAGGCCGAATACCTGTGGCGCCCAGGAGTCGGCAGACTCGTTTAGGAGAGACGGCAGGGTTCACAGGGTCGCCCCGGCCATCTACACCGAGGGCAGCGAGCTAGACGCCACGGTGAAAACCAGGATCGACTTGATAGCGGCCGCCAGGGAACACTCCCGCGCTCTGGCGAGGCGGTAAAGGGCCAAGCTCCTAAAACTCCACCTTCTCCAGGGGGGCGTAGCTCAGAAGAAGCCTCTTGATCCCCACCCCTCCCTCGAAATGGACTGTGACCTCGTGGTCTCCTCTGGCCTCGATGCAGTCCATGACAACACCTTCCCCGAAGGTGGCGTGGCGCACCTGGTCGCCGATGCTGGGGACCGGTTTGGCCGGTGATGGCGGGGAGTCGGACGCCCTGGACGCGGACCCTTTCGCGGTGGCCCAACCCGTCCACTCCGAGTTCCTTGAAGATGCAGGGGTTGGGCGGGTTTTCTGTGGTGGGGCAAGCAGCGCGTCGGGAATCTCGCGCAAGAACCGCGAGGCGTTGGTCGGGCCGCTGCTGCCCATGAAACCACGGCGGAATGCGCGCACCAGGTAGAGACGCTGTTGCGCCCGGGTCATTCCCACGTAGCAAAGACGCCGCTCCTCTTCGACCTGGGCGTCGTTGCCGTTTTGAGCGTCGGCCTCGATTGACCTGTTGTGGGGTAAGATACCTTCTTCCAGGCCGACCATGAACACCACGGGAAACTCCAGCCCCTTGGCCTGATGCAAGGTTATGAGGGTGAGCGAGTCATCTTCCTCGTTATAGGAATCCACTTCTGCTACTAGGGATAGCCGTTCAAGCAGGCTGGCTAGTCCGTCGCCAGGGTCTTCGGCATTAAACTCCCGCGCCGTTTCCCGAAGCTCCAGCACATTCTCCCAGCGGTCTTCAGGGCGGTCGCCGTTCCTCCGGTCTGCAGTGCGGTTCTCGTTGTCCTGCAAGTACTTGCGAAACCCGCCGCGTTCCAATACGTCGTCGATCAACTCGACCACCGGGACCCGGCCGCTCAGATGCACCAAGTCCTCCACCAGGTTGGCGAAGTCGGCGATGGAGTTGGCAGCCCTCTTGGTTAACGAGACCGGGCAGTCTTTCTTTTCGTTTCTGGCTCCGGCGATCCGCTGCATTGCGGTAAAGGTGGGGATATTTTGGCTCTGGGCCCACCGGGTCAGTTCGAAAATGGACTTGGCCCCGATCCCCCTGGGAGGCACGTTGATTACCCGTGACAGGCTCACCTCGTCCATAGGGTTGTTGAGCAGCCGAAGGAAGGCCAAAAGGTCTTTGACCTCCCGCCGCTGATAGAAACGTACGCCGCCAACCAACCGGTACTTAATGCCACGGCGGAGGCAGGCTTCCTCAAGCGCCCTCGACTGGGCATTCACCCGGTACATGATGGCGCAGCCGCCAGCCTTAAGGTGCTCCTCCCTGACCAACCGCTCGACTTCACCGATGACGAAGCCGGCCTCTTCCTGTTCGTCGTAGGCTTCGTGGGCGTAAACGGGCTTTCCCTGGTCGTTGTCGGTGAACAAACCCTTGTCCAGCCGCATCCCGTTTTGAGAGATCAAAGTTTGTGACGCTTCCAGGATGTTGCTGGTGGAGCGGTAATTCTGCTCCAGGGGGATGGTCCGAGCCCGGGGGTAGTCCTTCTGAAAACTCAGGATGTTCCGTATGTCGGCGCTGCGCCAGGAGTAAATAGACTGGTCTGGGTCTCCGACGACGCAGATGTTTTGACGTTCTCCAGCCAATAGGCGGGCCAGTCGGTATTGGGCGACGTTCGTATCCTGGAACTCGTCAACCATGACGTAGAGGTACCGCTCCTGGTACTTCTCTCGCACCGCCTGGTGCTGCTCCAAGAGTTGTACCGCCTTCATCAGCAAGTCGTCGAAGTCAACTGCGTTGTTTCGCGCCATTATTTCTTCGTAATGGTGGTAGACGCGAGCGCAGACTTCTTCGAAGTAATTCTGAGGGCGGCGGGCAAGACCCTGGGAGTCCACCAAGACGCTTTTGGCCCTGGAGATGACCCCGCGCACGGCCTGGGGAGCGTATTGTTTGGGGTCCAACTCCGCCAGTTCCATCGCTTGTTTGACGACGGATAATTGGTCATCGGCGTCGAAGATCGAGTAATTGTGGGGAAGCCTCATCACTTCCCCGTCCCGGCGCAGCAATAGGGCGCAGAAGGCATGGAAGGTACCCACGGTCAGGGAGTCGGCCCGGGGGCCGACCAAACGCTGCAACCGATCCCGCATCTCCCTGGCAGCCTTATTGGTGAATGTGGCGGCCATGATACGGTAAGGACTGATGCCGCAATTGCGGACCAGGTAAGCAATCCGGTGGGTGATTACCCGCGTCTTACCGCTGCCTGGTCCGGCGACAATGAGCAGTGGGCCGTCGGTGGTCTCAACGGCTTCCTTTTGGGCCGGGTTTAGCCCCTGAAGTAGGTCTGGGACGGTGGTCATAGCCGAATTATAGCATGGAGACTTCACCGAAATTTACCGCTTCGCTACCCGGAGCAAGAGTCAGACATGCAGGACATCTCACGATCTCACCCGGCGTTCAGGCGTAACGCAACAGGGTCATTGGATTAAGAGCCTATCCTAAAAACAAAATTCGAGCTAAACTGGTGGTATGACGAAAGCGAAGGAACCCAAGCCGCCACGACCGAAGCGCGCCGGCCCAGCCACTCCGGCCAACCCCACCACCGGCTCCTTCCAGGTATCCGACGAGCTGTGGGAGGCGCTGGCTCCACTCCTTCCCCAGCGGGTGAATACCCATCCCTTGGGCGGAGGCCGCCCCCGGGTCCCGGACCGGACCTGCGCCAACGGTATCTTCTACGTGCTGCGCACCGGCTGCCAATGGAAAGCCCTGGATGCCACCGGCATTTGCTCCGGCTCCACCGCCCACCTGCGCTTCCAGGAGTGGGCCGCCGCCGGGGTGTTCCTGGAGCTATGGCGGACCGGGCTGGAACGCTATGACGAATTGAAGGGTTTGGACTGGAGTTGGCTGAGCATGGACGGGGCCTTGACCAAATCCCCCCTGGGCGGGGGGGGAAACCGGTCCCAATCCCACGGACCGGGGCAAGAGCGGGGTCAAACGCAGTCTGTTGACCGAAGCCGGGGGCATTCCGGCGGGGCTGGCAGTGGACGGAGCCAACCGCCACGATATGAAGCTGGTGCGGGCCACGGTGGACAGCCTCCCCGTGCCGCGCCCCGCGCCCAGCCCGGAGCATCCCCAGGGTCTGTGCCTGGACAAGGGCTACGACTTTGACGAGGTGCGCCGGACCGTGGACGAGTTTGGCTTCACGGCCCACATCCGCAGCCGTGGGGAAGAGGCTCAGGCCATCAAGAAAGAGGCCGGCTTCAAAGCCCGGCGCTGGGTGGTGGAACGCACCCACAGCTGGATGAACCGCTTCCGGCGCATTCTGGTCCGCTGGGACAAGTCTCCCACCAACTACATCGCCTTTCTTCATTTCGCCTGCGCCCTTATCGCTCTCAGAGCCGCCGGGTTATTAGGATAGGCTCTAAGTGTTGACGCAGCATCCAACTCGTCGTTCCCGCCCCTCCCTCGTCATTCCCGCGAAAGCGGGAATCCACCGGCCCGGTTATGGAGTTTTGCCAACGCCGGGCAGCCGGCGAGAATCGGACAACTTCGCAATCATCCTGGCCGCCCAGGCCCCATGTACCAAAATGGCCCACAATTTCCCTGAAATAAATTCTCCAGCTTCAGAACACCCGAATGTGTGCCATCGCACCATCTCCAAAATCTGAAGGAGCAATCCACCCGGCGCCATGAGTCCTAGCTCTGAAAAATCATGGCAATCTTGAGAATCATAAGAAAATCAGAGTTCAGACGACGATCAAAAGACCCTGAGGAGGGCGCATCCCAGCTTGACAAGGTTGGGGGCCTTTGCTAGTATCGCGCGTGGTGCCTCCAGACTCGCGCTGGGGGCGTCCTGTCATGTATTCGGTAAGGAGGCCCCGGCTCGCGTGTCTTTCGTCAATGGGCTCAAATGCCGGGAGTGCGGCAGGGAATTTCCCGCTGAACCCCTCAATGTATGCGACTTCTGCTTCGGTCCTTTGGAAGTGGTCTACGACTACGCGACCATCTCCGAGGTCATCAGCCGTGACCGGATCACTCAAGGCCCCCTAAGCATCTGGCGTTACCATGATCTGCTCCCGGCCAGCGGCGATGACCCGGTTGACATAATGGCCGGGTACACTCCCCTAATGAAGGCTCGGAACCTGGGAGAGCGCCTGGGGCTCCGAAACCTGTACATCAAGAACGACAGCGTAAATCCATCCTTCTCGTTCAAGGACAGGGTTGTCTCCGTAGCCTCTACCAAGGCCGTGGAATTCGGATTCGACACCCTCGCCTGCGCGTCAACCGGTAACCTGGCATGCAGCGTAGCCGCACACTCCGCACGGGCGGGTATCCGGTCCTACGTGTTCATTCCCTGGGACTTGGAGACCGGAAAAATCGTCGGCGCCGCCGTCTACGGCCCCACCTTGGTCTCGGTGGAGGGTACCTACGACGAGGTCAACCGGCTGTGCAGCGAGTTGGCTGATAACTACCCTTGGGCCTTCGTCAACATCAACATGCGCCCCTACTATGCCGAGGGCAGCAAGACCCTGGGTTATGAGGTAGCGGAGCAGTTGGGTTGGAAGTTGCCCGACCATGTAGTCATCCCCAGCGCGTCGGGCGCAATGTTCACCAAGATATGGAAAGGGTTCAACGAATTGGCCTGCCTCGGACTTCTGGAAGGGGTAAACGCCAGCTCTTTCGGGCCGGACCAGAACACCGTTCACCATCCAGCGGTGACTACCAGGATGCACATGGCTCAGGCCGAAGGCTGTTCCCCCATCGTATCCGCCTGGGCAAACGGGCAGGCGCACGTGCTTCCCGTTCGGCCGAATACAATCGCGAAATCGTTGGCCATCGGGAACCCGGCAGATGGTATCTACGCCATCAGAGTGCTCAACGAATCGCAAGGCACCGCAACCTCGGTACCTGAGCCGGAAGTTGTCGAAGGGATCAAGCTGTTGGCCGAGACCGAGGGGATATTCACCGAAACAGCGGGCGGTGTCACGGTCTCCGCGTTGAAAGCCCTGGCGGAGAGCGGAGCGATCAAGCCCGATGAATTGACGGTCGTTTACATTACTGGCAACGGCCTCAAGACGATGGAAGCGGTTGAAAGTGTGGTCAATCCGCTGTCCATCAAGCCGACTATTAACTCTTTCGAAGGCGCTTTGCATGAACGCATCGGTGTGAGGGGGTGATGTCTGGTGGGGAGGCAGCGTGTCAAGTTTACCTTTCTCGATGACCTCGTCAAACAGCCGGTGATTTACCGGCTGGGTCACAGCTTTGAAATTGTCACGAATATCCGCCGGGCCGACGTACGGGAAGATATGGGTTGGGTGGTACTGGAATTGGACGGCGAAGAGGCCGAAATCCAGCGGGGGCTGGACTGGGTCAGCGCCATAGGCGTGCGAATAGACCCCGTCAGCGGGGACGTGGTGGAGGGCTAGGCTGGTTGCCTGAGCCTTGGTCCGATCTTAGGAGGAATTGCCCAGATGAGCGTTTTGGTACGGATTCCCACTCCCCTGCGCCGCATGACCAACGGACAGAACAAGGTGGAAATGGAGTCGTCCAACCTGAGTGAACTGGTGGAGAAGCTGGACTCGGAGTACCCTGGCTTCAAAGAGAGACTGGTGGACGAGAACGGCGAACTGCGTTACTTCGTCAATATCTACGTGAACGGGGAAGACGTACGCTTTTTGAAGGGACTGGAGACCGCGACAGCCACCGGCGACGAGGTTAGCATCGTACCTGCGGTCGCGGGCGGAGTGTAAGCCACTACCCCCCTCTGGCCTTTAGCCATTTCTCCTTCTGTTGCTGCCGCGCCGCCTCATCTGTGGGGCGGTAGGCATTCCGGAATTCCTCCCGGAACTGCTGGAACCGGCTCCCTATAATCGCTTCCCGCATATCTGCCATCAGCCGGTAAATGAACCGTAGGTTGTGAATGCTGGCCAGCCTGGGAGCCAATAGCTCCTTGGCTCGGAACAGGTGCCATAGGTAACCGGCAGAAAACCTGGCGCAGGTGTAACAGTCGCAGTCCTCTTCCACCGGTGTGCGTTGCTCCGCAAACCTCCGCCGCGTAATGTCCACTCTTCCATTCCGCGTGAATAGCGCTCCGTTGCGGGCCACCCGGGTCGGCAGAACGCAGTCGAACATATCCACGCCCCGGGCCACCGACTCCACCAGGTCTTCCGGAGAGCCGACCCCCATGAGGTAGCGCGGCTTATCCGCTGGCAACCTGGCCGCAACCTGGCCCGTGGTGGAATACATCTGCTCCTTGTTCTCCCCCACGGCCAGGCCACCGATCGCGTAGCCGTCGAATGTCAGTCCGGTGATACGGGTCGTGGACTCGTCGCGGAATTCGGGGAACGTCCCTCCCTGGACGATGCCGAAGAGGGCCTGCCTCCCGGTGGCGCCGGATTCCTGATGGCTTCGCAGGCACTGCTCGGCCCACCGGTGGGTCCGGTCCATCGCACGCTGTACCTGCTCACGAGACTCCCCGTAAGCGATGCATTGGTCCAGGCACATGATGATATCTGCTCCCAGTACCCGCTGATTCTCGACGGCCTTCTCCGGCGTCATCATGTGTTCGCTGCCATCAATGTGCGAGCGAAAACGTATGCCTCTATCGTCTACCTTACGCAGCGCGCCCATGCTAAATGCCTGGAACCCGCCGCTGTCGGTTAGGATAGGCCGACTCCAGCCCATGAAGTTGTGGAGCCCACCGAACCCGTCCACGGCTTCGACCCCCGGGCGCAGGTAGAGATGATAAGCGTTGGACAACACCATCTCCGCTCCGGCTTCCACGACTTCCTCGGGAGTCAGACCCTTGACGCTGCCCTGAGTGGCCACCGCGGAATACACCGGTGTGTGCACTATGCCATGAGGCGTGGTTATCTCCCCGGCCCTGGCTTCGCCGTCTGAATGTAGCAAGCTATATGAAAAGCCAGTCTCACTCATCTTAACTTCTTTGCGTGACCGTCCCGCGCGACCGTCCCGATTGAATCATGGACTCCCAAACGAAACGGGGCCCCGCCCGTGTTATCATCTACCATCATATATCGAGCCTGGTCGGTCGAATTTCACCTATCCTACCTTGGGGCTAGACCGGGCGCAACAAACGGGCGGACCGTTGTACGAATCGTTGTTCCAGTTTCTGCGGACCTTTAGCGCCGAATACCCATTTCCCTGGGCTTTGTTGGTCATGGGCGTGGTGGCGGCCGCCAGCCTGACACTCTACGTGTTCTGGGAGGTTGTCCTGCGAGTGTTGGCCGCGGGATTCTCGTCCCGCAACGGCAGAGGGACGGGTTAAAGATGCTCTTTCCCAACGCCGAGGTCGTTGTCCATCCGGGCCTTCTGCTTCTCTTGGGGTTGATCCTTGGCACCCTCAGCGGCTTCTTTGGTGTGGGAGGGGGGTTCCTGATTACGGGCGGACTACTGGTTTTTGGAGTGCCTCCCGTGTTCGCGGTTGGAACGGGCCTTACGTTGATAATGGGTTCGTCCATCATCAACACTCTCAAGCACCGGAGCCTAGGCAACGTGGACTTCAAACTGGGCGCATTCATGGTGACGGGGACTATACCGGCGATATTCCTTGCGGAAAGGCTCAACTCGTCATTGGAGACCGCCGGGGTAGCCGGTCCCGTCATCCGTTACATCTACGTATTGTTCCTGGCCGCCCTTGGGTTGTTCATAGTCTACGACTACCTGCGCACTCGGCGGCGTCCGGAGGGCCAGCAAGATGGTGAGGTCACGACCGCCAGCCTGGTCCAACGGGTCCGCTCCCTCCGGATCCCCCCCCACCGCATAGGAATCCCCGGCGTCGGCGAGATACCTACCTACGTTGCCTTGCCCATCTCGGGCATTGACCGGATATCGGTCTTTATACCCATAGGTGTCGGGTTTGGGATCGGGTTCCTTGCAGGCTTGTTGGGCGCTGGTGGGGGGTTCATCCTGATGCCGGTGCTGATCTACGTATTGGGCATACCTACTACGGTCGCCATAGGCACGGACTTATTCCAAATTGTTATCACCGGGTCGGTGGGCACTTTCCTCTACTCCCTATCAAACCACGTTGACCCGGTAATGGTTGTGATAATGCTGGTAGCGGCGTCGGCGGGGACCCAACTGGGCGCGACGGCTACCAGGTTTGTGGAGGCGTCCCGCATTCGGATCCTCTATGGTCTGACCATCCTGAGCGGCAGCGTCGCGGTCGGATTGGAGCAAGCATCCAACGCCACCGGGCAGGAATCCTTGTCCTGGGCGGCGTCCATCCTGCTGTTGGGCGTGGCGGGTCTAATGTGCCTGGTGGTCCTGGGGCTGTTGATAGCGGCCAAGCGATCTGAGAAGCGGGCCGGGAGCGTCGGCGCGGGCCGCGAGCATGGGAGTTCCCCGGGGAATTAGGCATTCTCTTTTCCTGCCGGCAATGCGGGACGAAGAGAATCAGCGCACTGTGTTCTCCTCTGTCCTGGCCTCTGGGGTTGGGTCTGTTTACTAGTGGTCAGTTGTCAACTGTCTGTTCCCCTTCTGCTGTGTGGGTAGGGGATTTTTCCCTGGTGGCTTTTAACGCCTGAAGCTGGGACTGCCGTACGTGTTGCATTAGGACCTGGTTGATGTCTTCCTGACAGTCTTGCCCGGTCAGGGCATTTTCCTGGAACCAGCCAATCACGTATTCGTCCAACTGGAGTGTGACCTCTCGTTTCACAGGCTGGTAGAATGCTCCGCGTATGGCGTTTGAGCGGTCGAGGATTTCCGGCGCGTCCGAGGTGTCTATCTCGCTGTCGGGAAGGTCTCTTAATGCCTGGAGCATGGTTTTCTGTTTGTCAGTAAACTCAGGGTTGGCTCTCTTCATAGTCTCTTCTCTCGCGCCTGGTTGCTTTGCGGGCTGTGATGATGCGTCCGATTGCATTGGTGGCGCTCGGGTTGGGCCACGTGTGGACGACGGTCAGTACTACGGGACCTACTATGCCGGTGGTTTGCCATCGTTGCTCGTATGGGTAGGGGTCTTCGACGGTCCTAGTGTACGGATCGTTGAAGACTCGTGCTGCGGTTTCAAAGTCGATCCCGTGCTTTTGCTGGTTTGTCCGGTTCTTGTCCGGGTCCCAAGTCCAGAGGAATCGTTGCTCCCTGTGTGATTATCGGATTGTAAGTACGGGTGGAAGTTATGGTCAAGGTGCGGAACATTATTCGGGGGCCAAAGTGTTCCCTGAATTTTACCAGGGGTAGGAATGCCGCAAGACGCACCCGCCGCGAATGCCGTGGGACAGAAGCCACCCGGTAAACTTGGTGAAGTTGTCGTTCGCCTCATTGATCGAGATAGGAAAAACTCCTCGAAACTGACCTTTGGATCACCGATAAGGATATCGACCGCAGGTTTAATTGCCACGGCATTGAGGGGATTCGGCAACGCGCCGTTCGTGTAAGGGGTGCCCAGCGCAGAAAAAGCCGCCGGGCCAAGCAGTCAGCCCTGGAATCGTAGCTGTTCAGTCCCGTGCGCCGACCGGTTGAGGCGAAACGGGGCGCAGGGGCAAAGGCGAACGCGGCTAGATGGTTCGCAGCGTGTGGTGGAAAATTTCTTGAATGAAGTCATCCCAGGAGTCCGTATCGTTCAATATGCGATAGAGTGAGAAATCCCGAGCAACATTCATTTCGTCTAATCGCCTTCTCATTTCAGGCGTTACAACGCCAAGGACGGCGAAGTTTCGGGCCCTCGGCGGGGTTTCGGCAAAGCTCTTCTGGATAGCGCCCAAGCGTTCGAGAGCGCCCGCCGGGTCGGTGCCGCTCTTGACTTCGATTGTCGCCATGATTTGCCACTCGCCATTTTCAGCGAGGCTTTCAAAGCTGATGTCCGGCTCGGACCCGTAAATCATTCGCAAGTTGCCTTCATTCCCGATCAAGGTAATCGCCTCTTCAACTTGCGTTGTGATTTCGTCGTTGGCGGCAAGCCATTCGGATATGCGTTCCTTGACTGCCGCCTCGCCCTCTTGCCCAACGATATTGCGTAACGCCCCATCTTCCGTGATTCCTATAGTGGCCAGAACGTTCCGGTATCCGTTTTCGAGGGTCCACCCATCCGCTCCCGTGATGATTACCGAAATGACAGCGTTATAAACACGCGCTACACTCCGACATCTTTCCACGGTGGGAATTCGTCTATAGGTGCCTTCCTCCCAACTCTTGACCTGGGCAGCCATAGTTTGTACGCGCTTTAGTGACAGGGTTGCGATTCCCCGATAATGTAGCGAAGTTTCTGGATGCGCTCGCAGAAGGTCAGGGTGCGCGAAAATCAATTTCGGGTCAATCCCGGCGTCGCTTATATATCGCCAAGCCTCCGGCGCAATGGCGAGGTCTTCCAACTGATTGTCGAAGTCGAGCTCCGCGTCGAAGGCTTCAATCAAGCGGCGGGCTTCAACGTCGGAACGCTGGCGGATTCGTTCGGAGATAATCAGGGCGCGCTGCCGCGCCTCGTCGAGACGCGCTTCCCGCTCAACCATCGCGCCGTCTCCAGTGATAGACGCACTTCCTTAGCTCCTGTCTCCCGAACCGGCCCATC
Source organism: Dehalococcoidia bacterium (assembly GCA_965216155.1). Classification (GTDB taxonomy): domain Bacteria; phylum Chloroflexota; class Dehalococcoidia; order Lucifugimonadales; family UBA3495; genus CATOSP01. The sequence continues at coordinate 91,292 of CBDCFD010000006.1, forward strand.
TGCTGGCTAGAGTTCCCTTTCCCCCGGTTGAGGGTCCAGATGGCTTCGCAGCGGAAACCCGATTGTTCGGCAAAGTCTGACAGAATCAGGTCTACTGGAATTTCCTCGCCGTGGTACTGGACGTTGTCGTTTACCATGAACACGCTTCCGCCCGGCGTTACCAATCGTCCCAGTTCGCAGATTACCAGCGACATCTCGGCGAAATAATTCTCGACTAGACTGATGATGTTCGGATTGCTCAGCGACTTCGCATTTGCCTTGAGGATGCTGAGGGCTTCCTGCAATGCCTCCTGGTTGTCCGTCATGTGGAGCGATTGAGAGAATAGCTCCTTCTTTCCGTATTCTTGCGCCAGGAGTTTTCGTTTCGACCTGTTTTCGACGGTTGCGGACAGCAGAGCTTGTCTTAGCTCCTTGAATTGGTCTGCGCTATAGCCGAGGTAGGCCAATTCCAAGGCATAGGTACGTGTGTAATCATAACGGTTGGCGTATGGCGGCGAAGTAACAACGGCGTCGAAACTGAATTGGGGCAACTTTCTCAGTTCCACGAGACTCGATCCTTCAATAAATGAAGGATGTGAACCTCCATATCTTCGCCTTAGAGATGGAATGTCGGCGGCTATCTCGGCGAGACGCCGGCCCAGGGCGTCCTTGAGCGTTGGGACTGATTCCTTGTGGAGTTTCCGGCTTACGTTCCGCCCGGATTGCGGGTCCCACCGCAGAAATTGGCCGTCCTTGCGGGTATAGCTGACTTCTTCAAGGACGCTTACGCAGGCTAAGGTCAGGACGGTTGAAAGCGCGGGGTCAGCGACACCGCATATGAACTCGCGGGCCCGCGCCAAGTCTTTTTCCGTGGCTTCCGGGAAGGCGCGCTTGGTGATAGGAACATGGGGGAATAGAAAGTTATGGTCGTAGTTTTCTCGTGAGATGGCTTTGAGCAGGTCAGCCGATGCCGAGGCCGTTGCGCTTGCTTCCAAGCCGTTCGATGCGGCAGAGATGGCGCGAGCGGCCAGATTGCCAACAGGCATGATTTCAATGCCGGTCCCCCGTAAGCCCATGCCGCAGGCAGTGAGCACGGATGTGCCTACGCCGGAAAACGGGTCAAGGACCCGTTCAGCCTGAATCTGGCTGAGGAGACCCTGCACCAAGCCGGAGGAGAATCCTTCCTTGTACTTCAGCCAGCGAAGGCCGGGCAGTCTCTTGTTCCCTTGGTAAGACACCAGCTTGCGGCTCAGGCTTTGGCTTACCTGTATTCGAGACGCAAAGCGTTCATGCAGGCTTCGCCGGGCAGTTGTTGGCCCGTTGTGCAGACAGGCGCCGGCAGCGCTCTCAAGTCGCGATGCCTGCGGTAATCCGTCCGACGAAAAAAGCGGAAACGTGGAGTTCACTCCGTCAACTCCCGCACCGTCCGCTCCACCAACTCCGTCGGCACGTCGTTTCGCACTACCGCTTTCCCGACCTCTTCGAGCATCACCCAGCGGTTTGAGCCGCTTTCAGTCTTCTTGTCCAGAGACATGGCCCGAAGCACGTCGGGAGCCTTAACTCCCGATGCGCTGGTGGGCAAGTTGAACCTGTTCAACAACTCGAAATGCCTATCGACGACCTCTTGCGGGATCATGCCCATTTCCCTGGCCATTAGCGCCACTCCAATCATTCCTACTGAAACTCCCTCCCCGTGGAAGAAGCGGCCGTATTCGGTAGACGCTTCCAAGGCGTGTCCAATGGTGTGGCCGTAGTTCAGTAATATGCGGATTCCCAGGGTCTCCCTCTCATCCTGGCTCACGATTTCGGCTTTGATTGCCATGCTGCGGCGGATGACTTCGGTGGAAATCTCCGGCTCGACGGCCATCAGGCCCTCGGCGTGCTCCTCGAACACGTCAACCAGGTTGGAGTCCAGAATGAAGCCGTGTTTGATTGCTTCGGCCCAACCTTCCGCCAACTCCCTCTTGGGCAGCGTGGAAAGGGTCTGGACGTCGGCGAAGACCCCTTTGGGCTGGTAGAAAGCGCCGACCAGATTCTTGGCCTGAGGCAAGTTCACCGCGACCTTGCCGCCGATGGATGCGTCCACCATCGCCGCCATGCTGGTGGGGACCTGGACAAAAGGCATACCTCTCAGGTAAGTCGCCGCCACGAAACCGGCCAGGTCACCGGCGACGCCGCCTCCGACCGCAACTATTACGTGCCGCCGTTCAGCCCTGCGTTCGACCAGCCAGTCGTATACCGCCTGGGCAAGCTGGAAGCTCTTGCTGGTCTCGCCGGCGGGTATGATGAAGCAATGCGCGGCGATTCCCGCCGACTGCAACGCCCGCTGGACTGTGCGGCCGTAAGGGTTCATCACGTTGCTGTCCGTAATCACGTAAGCCGGTCCATTCAGTCCCAGGTCCAGGAACCTGCGGCCCAGGTCGTCCAGCACACCCCATCCGGCTATCACCGGGTAACTGCCTCCGGAGTGGGTAACCGCTGCGGCGAGGTCAGGGTCGGTCATGTTTGCTCCTCCAATCTGGGGGGCGTCCCCTTGACATAGGGCCAGCACTTTGCGGGACACCTGTCCCGGGGTCAGTCCGTCTGTGGCAACCGTGTGATGCGCCCGCGAATAGGCCGGGGCACGCTGGGCCAACAGGGCTTTAATGCGCCCTAGAGGGTCGACACCGGCCAGCAGCGGCCTAACCGGGGCATCGCCACCAGACTCGGCGGTAATTCTCTGGTAGATGGTCTCCGGGCTTGCAGCCAGACAGACCACGATGCCGCCTTGGAGCATCCGGTTACGGTTCTCCGGGTCTATGAACGCGCCTCCGCCGCAGGCGATGATCTGGCCTGAACCGGCGCAAAGGTCTTGAACAACCGACCGCTCCAGGGATCTGAAGGCCGCCTCCCCATCGTCTTCAAATACCCTGGCGATGGGTTTTCCGGCCCTGGCTACGATCACGTCGTCGGAATCTATTAAAGGCGAGCCGGTCAGGGCGGAAAGCTCTCCGCCTACGTGCGTTTTCCCCACCGCCATGAAACCGACCAGGAAGATGTTACGCGGCATGACAGGGTTACCCTAGCTTGATCCTGGAGTGGGGCAACACCGCCGGGTTGACCAAAAACTCGGGCATGCGTCCCTGGAGCACAGCCACCGTGGCGCGAGCGGTCCGCAGCTCCAGCTCCAATACGGACTGTTGCGACAGGAACGCGACGTGGGGAGTTACGATTACATTGTCGAGGCCAAATAGAGGATGGTCTGACGGGGGAGTTGCCTGCTCCATCACGTCCAGCCCTGCGCCGGCGATTTGCCCCTCCTGGAGTGCGGCTACTAGGGCCGGTTCGTTGATGATCGGTCCGCGGGCGCAGTTGATGATGTAGGCCGAGGACTTCATCTGGCGGAACTCGCGGGGGCCGATCAGCCCGCGGGTCTCTTCATTCAGTGGCGTGTGGATAGACACATAATCGGCTTCCGAAAGCAGATCGGGAAGCGCCATCAAGGTGACCCCCTCTCCCGCCGATTGGCCCGCTGGAATGTAGGGGTCGTAACCCAGGACGTCCATACCGAAAGCCTGGGCTTTGGCGGCTACGGCCCGGCCGAACCTCCCAATACCCACGATGCCGATCTTGCGCCCGCGAAGTCTCACCAGTGGGGCGGGCGAAGGTACGCCTTCCCACTGCCCCTGCTTGGCCACTCGGTCGTAGAACCCGACTTGGCGGTTCCAGGTCAAGAGCAAGGCCATCACGTGGTCAGAGACTTCGTCGACGCAGTAGTCCGGTACGTAGGTGACGGGGATTCCAAGGGACGTGGCGGTGTCCACGGCTATATTATCGACACCCACTCCATATCGGCTTATGACCTGGCACCTCCGGGCGGCCCGGACCACGTGGGATGTCACCTGGGCGAAACAGGTCATGATGGCGTCGGCGTCCACAGCCAGAGCGGCCAACGTGTCCTCAAAGGCCCAGGGGCTTCAATGATCTCGGCCCCGATTTCGGCCAGGACTTCCCGTTCCGGTGCGGTGGACGGCCACACGTAGTCCGTGACTAGGACCCGGTATTTGGGAGACTGCATGAAATTAGCTTCCTGGTGTCTTCAACCCGTTCGGCTAGGGACGGGGAGGCGCCGGGGCATATCCCGATGCGGTGCAGAACTCCACCCGGTTACCGTCGGGGTCGTTGATGAACAGGAAAGCCTGACCGTCGTAGCGGACGCCTTCACGGTCGATTTCGTACCCGTTTTCCCGGAGGATTTCCTTGGTGCCCTCGAAGTCTTCTACCTCGAAAGCGTGATGGATGTTCTCAGGCTTGGCGGGAGCGTCGGGCGTTTCGATGAGGTGGACCATGATCCCGCTCTCGAGCTGGAGCCAGGTGATGTTGGGGTTGTCCACCTGGGACTGTATTTGTTTGATGCCGACCAGTTCGTTGTAAAACTGCATGGCTCGGGCCGTGTCTTTGACCATCGTGGTCACGTGGTTAATCTTGGTAGTCTTGATCTTTCCCGGCATTGGTTATCCCCCTATTGATTGCGATGGCGTGTGAGTCGTTTAAGCAATTATGCCATAAATCTTACTCAGCCGAGAGGCGTTGATGACAGAAATGATGGTAAGCCAGGTTTCTAGGCGTTTGTCTCAGGTCAACCCACTTGACATAGGAGTTTCCAAGATGTAAAAAGTAGATAATAAGTAATAGAAAGAGGAAAGTACAATGAGATTTGTTCTTGGCGGAGTCGAACGGGAATTGGATGCCGAGACGGTCAGGAAGGTCGCGGAGCGCAACGAGCCTGATGTCCTTGGCGGACTGCACAAATACTACGTAAGCATCGGTGGTCGTCGTTATCCGGTAAAACAATTGTTTAGCCTTGCTACAGGTATGCAACGAAGCGAATTTATAACCTATGAAGCCAATCGGCATTTGAAAAGGCTTGGGTTCACAATCGAAGAGTTCAGTCGGCCATCGGCTCCACTGGCACAGGTCCGAAGCGCGGACTCTACGGAGAGTCATCGCGAACGGGAAACTGAGAATTCCGTAACTTTCGCGGTATCCCTCGAACCTGACGAAGATGGGTTCATCGTAGCGAGTTGTCCCCAGTTGCCGGGGTGCCATTCGCAAGGCCGGTCGAGACAAGAGGCGGTCAAGAACATCGAGGAAGCCATCCGGGGTTACACCGCCAGCATGAAGTCTCATGGGGAAGAGATTCCGAGGGTTGATTGGGACCTAGTCAGGGTCGATGTCTAGTGGCCGATTACCCGTAATCTCAGGCATCCGGTTCATACGCGCAGTTGAGAGGATCGGGTATCATCGGGAGCGCACCGAGGGAAGCCACATGATTTTGGTGCATCCCGACAGACGGCGGTTGTCGGTCCCCAACCAGCGGGAGCTTGGAAGGGGGCTTCTACGCGCCTTAATCAGAGACGCTGGACTGACCCGCGAGGAATTCTTCCAACTTCTCAACAGGTGACTTTGTTATGACTTGACTCAACAGGGGACCTACTTACAACTCTCGATAATGGACTGGAACAGCAGCTTGCCGTCGGCGCTCCCTAAAATTTCCTCGCAGCAGCGTTCGGGGTGGGGCATCATGCCCAGGACGTTGCCCCCGGCGTTGATGATGCCGGCGGTGTTGCGGGCTGCCCCGTTGGGGTTCGCCGCTCTGGTAACCTCGCCGGAAGGCTCGCAGTACCGGAATAGGACTCGTCCATCAGCTTCCAATTGGTCCAGAGTTCCGGCGTCGGCGTAGTAGTTGCCCTCGCCGTGGGATACGGGGACCTGTAGTACCTGACCCGGTTGGCAGGCTGCGGTGAAGGGAGTATCCGCCCGCTCGGTCCTGAGATTGGTCCACTGGCAGCGGTACTCAAGGTGCTCATTGCGCAGCAGCACGCCGGGCAAAAGCCCCGCCTCGCAAAGAATCTGAAACCCGTTGCAGATACCGATAACCAGTCCTCCGGCGTCGGCGAAGTCCCGGACGGCCTCCATTATCGGAGAGAGACCGGCCATCGCGCCCGGACGAAGGTAGTCCCCGTATGAGAACCCGCCGGGCAGGACGATGCAATCGAAGCCGGACAGTGAAGTCTGTTGGTGCCAGATGTAGTCTGCTTCCTGGCCCAGGACGCGATGGACCGCGTGGTGGCAGTCGGTGTCGCTCCAAGTGCCGGGAAAGACGACTATTCCAAAGCGCATCAGACGGCTATCCGTTGTCTTGGTCCGGGGTGCGGTGTGGAAGGGGCTGCGGGCCGTAGCCTAACCGCCCGCCTCGAGGAGTTCGGTGACAAGGGCGTTCACGACTCCCCCGTCCGCCTTTCCTCTGACCTGTGGCATGAGCCTGCCCATGACGCGACCCTTGTCCCGGGGAGAGCTTGCACCCACTTCGGCGATGGTGTCGCGCACCAATTGGGCCAATTCTTCCTGGCCGAGTTGGGGCGGCAGGTACTCCTCCAGAATTGCGAGGTCGGCCTTCTCCTTGGCCACCAGGTCGGTGCGGTTGCCCTGCTCGAACATGCGGATGCTTTCCCGGCGGTCGTTGGCCTGTTTGGTGACGACCTCAATCATTGCCGCGTCGTCCAGGTTCTTGCTCTGGGTCTTCTCGGTGGCTTGGACTGCGCTCTTGAGGAAGCGCAGGGCTTCCAGTCGGACTCGTTCCCGGTCCCGCATAGCCTGGCGGATGTCTTCTTCGAGCTGATCGCGTAGCGCCATTGGTCTAATACCTGAATAAGTTTGGATTGGCAGGGTGGCATCAATGGGCTGATCCGTTGGGAATGGCCAGTGACCGATTATATGGCCGCCGAAAGAAGCTAGTCAATTGGGCGAGGATACCCGGGTGTGACTAAAAGCAGTTGGAGTTAATTCCGGAAGGCTTCCCATTGGCCGTTGGACCGCAGGGTTTTCAAGGCCGACATGGGGTTTAGCGTCTCTTCCTTCCACCAGGCCCCAGGCAACTTCAACCTGGCTTGAATCACGCGGCGATGACCCCCCCTCCACTGCGCCGCTTCCCAAGGGCAGACCTTCCTTCCGGGCCCCGGTGTAATCCAACTGCTCCAAGCGGCTCTCCAAATAGCCGGCCAACTGCTCCGGGGGAGCTCCCGCCAACTCCGGGCTGGCTCCGGCATTCAGCCACCACCTCCGGATGTCCGGCCCCAGTCGATGAGGCTCACCTGCTCGTTTACCCAAGCCTCCCGGTCAAGCCTGGGGTGGGCCTTGTCGCTATCCACCAAGAGGGATGCTCCCTCGTGCAGATGTTCCGGAAGATGATAGCGGTCCGGCAGAAAGTTTTGCCGGGGAAAGACCACCGCCATCTGCTGGGCTATCCAGGGCGCGCCATCCCCCACACCATGCACCCGGGTATTCTCCCCATAGCCGGACCGCAGCGCCAAGGCAAACATCTGCTCTCCCACCCTTTGGGGAGAACCCGATACTGCGCCATATTGCCGCTCCGTTCCTCCCGTCGCCTCCGCCACGCTGGGGCGCACTTCCCGCCACCGGGTCCGTCTCCTCAGCTTGGGCCGCCCCATTCCGGGACTCACCCCTCCTTCCCGGTCCCGCTCCAGTTCCCCGGTACGCACCATGGAACCATCGCTCTCCACTATCAGCCACGGTTCCCCGGACCGGTTGCTGCGCTGATTCTCGTACCCGTCTATGGTTTCCCGGTCCCACCGGTCCACAAATGCGGCGGCTCTTTCCGCCTGTTTCATCACCGCTTCTCTTACGCTGCTGCGGTGCAACTCCACTCCGTAGTGTTCCTTAAGTTGCCTGCCGGCCTGCTCGAATGATTTCTCCGCGCCAAAATCGGTCAATGCCAATGCAAGGCTAGGGACTTGCATTGGCATTTCAACCCGGTCAACCTCTGGAAGGGCCGGTTGCTGGTCTAGTCCCGGGGGCAACGCAGGTACGGCGCCTGGACCTCAATCCGGCCAAAGGCGCTCAACCACTATAAGGACTGCCGCCGGTGCAGGCGGCGCCTCCCCCGCAACAGGCGCAAAAGGGGCCTGAGCTTTGGCTTGCTCACTCTTCACCTCACCCCAAGTTTGCACCATCCGTTGCCCAACCGCCGGGTAAACCGGACCACCTCTTCCTCCCGGGCGTCCGGGTCCTACTGCTCCGCTCCGTCCTCCTCCGTTTCCTGGCCCGGGACTTCCCGCATTTCTCCAATGGCCTGTTCCATTATCTCCCGCAATGCTCTCTCCCGCTTCATGGCCCCCTCCTCGCCAACGCTGCCCGCGCCGCTATTATCTATGCAGGAGATTGCCATCCCTTTCCACCCTTGTAAACTACCGAGATTTCCAACTACTTTTAGTCACACCCGGCGGCCACTGAGCAATTGGGTCCGCAAGCTCAGCACTGCTTGAGCGCCCGCCTTGGTCCAGCGCATTCCTCCCTGTTTGAGCCGCGCCCCGATTACCCGCTTGCAAGCGCTCTCCACCGTGCCGCTGCCGATGGGATAGCCCCCGGCGCGGAACTCAGCGTAGCCCATTCGATGCCGGTTGGTCTCGAAGTAGTGAATCTCTGAAGTTGCCTCCCCAGCTTTCAGGGCGGTCAGCACCGCCTCCACCCCGCCTTCCCACAACTCCTGTTTGCGAGCCTCGACCCATGCCTCCACCTGGGCGTTGTCCTCTCCCCACCTGTCCTTGGCCGCATCCCACAGATGTTCCACAGCATGATACCAGTCCGGCACTTCCACCCGTTTCGGGAAGTGCCGCCCAAACTGGCCCCAGTTGGCTGGCGCTCCATCTCCCGGACAGACCACCAAGTCCTCTGCCGGGTTGATTCCCCGCTGGACTTCTCCCCATACAACCTCGCCCCATCCTGCTCCATCGGCCCCGCCCCAGCCACGTAGCTCTGGTCTCCGGCCTTGCCTCCTGCCATCCCTGATTCGTCCCACCGGGGTTCAGCCCAAAAGGCCACTCCCGCCTTCACCTCATGCCAGCCATCGTCAAAACGCACCTTGGCGGCATCCAGCGCCACCGCCCATACTCCGAGATCTGTGGGCGCAGCAGCGCTGTTGACCTCTTGCTCCCCCGCCGGCACCCGGTTTTTCGCTCCCGTAGGGTAGCATTACTCCCTCTGCCTAAAAACTGGCGCGCACCCAGCCCAGGATACCCAGGGTCTTTAAAGAGTCATCCCGCCACACCCTATCCGTTAACCCTGAATGGGTGCCTTAGCCGTCGTGGACCAGGACTTTGACAACTCAGACGCCCTGCCAGGAACGTGAGAAAATTGCGAAACTCCCCGGCTGAGCTTGCTACCGCTGCTGGGGGACGAATACCGCCAAAGTATCAGACGAATTCCACTCACTCTCATTGGCCGATGAATCCTATCCACGCCATTTTTATTCCACCTCTTCGGAGACTAAAGAGTTTCGCAATTTTCTCGGAACGTATCTTTACTTCCCATGATCAACTGTAATTTGCTATACTCCCGTGGGTTTTTGCCCGGTCATTCCGGGCCGGGATACTATTTGTCTGCGGAGTAAGTCATGCCGGCCTATGCGGTAATCGGCGGCCAATGGGGAGATGAGGGCAAGGGGAAAGTCATCGATTACCTTGCCGGCAGCACCGACGCCGTGGTCCGCTTCGCCGGAGGCCCCAATGCCGGACACACGGTAGTCAACGAAAACGGCAAGTTCCAGCTTCACCTGGTGCCTTCGGGGCTATGTTGGCCCGGCGCTTGCGCCATCATTGGCAACGGTGTGGTCATCGACGCGGATGTCCTGCTGGGAGAGTTGGATGAGCTGGAATCTCGCGGCATCGACATCAGCCGGTTCTATGTGAGCGAGCGGGCCCACCTCATCATGCCCTACCATATCCTGCTGGACCGGCTGGAAGAGCAGGCAAAAGGATCGGCCGCGATAGGCACTACCGGGCGGGGCGTGGGTCCGGCCTACACGGATAAGATTAGCCGTGTGGGTATCCGGGTCGGTGACCTGTTGGATATGGAGGGAACACTTGCCTCAAGGCTGGAGCAGGCCCTGACCTTCAAGAACCAGGTCATTACCAAAATCTATGGCGGAGAACCTCTCTCCCTAGACACAATCCTCGACCAGTGCGCCGGTTGGGCGGAACGGTTGCGCCCCTACGTCCAGCCCACCGAGCAGATCGTTCAAGATATGTTGGACCAAGGTAAGAGCATCCTGCTAGAGGGTGCACAGGGTACTCTCTTGGACATTGATCACGGTTCTTACCCTTACGTCACATCGTCGTCCCCCAGCGTTGGCGGAGCAATAACCGGCCTGGGCCTCAGCGCCCAGTCGATCTCCGGCGTTTTGGGAGTGTTCAAGGCATATTCCACTAGGGTAGGCGAAGGACCCATGCCTTCGGAGATGCCCGGCGAGATGGGCGATGAACTGCGGGAGAAGGCACAGGAGTACGGTGTCACCACCGGACGCGCCCGGAGGGTGGGGTGGTTCGACGCGGTGGCTGGCAGGTACAGCCGGGAAGTCAACGGGTTTACCGGACTCGTCTTGACCCGTCTGGATATCCTGGACGGCTTCTCGTCCGTCAAGGTGTGTGTGGGTTACCGGGTCAACGGCCGTAAACAGGTACGGTTTCCCTCCAACACCAGCCTGTTGGCCCAATGCCAGCCGGTGTTCGAGGAGTTACCCGGATGGGACGAACCAACCGCCAGCGCAACCAGTGTTTTGCAATTGCCTGCCAACGCCCTGGCCTACGTCAAGCGCATCGAAGAGCTGGTAGGATGCCGCGTACAGATAATCTCGACTGGTCCCAGCCGCGCCGAGACTATCCAGGTCGAGCCGGTAATCGCTTAGCAGTCATTTGATGCCCGCTTATGTTGGGGTCACCGGCTTTACCACCCGCGATGAGGTGTCCGCGGTAGTCCGGAGCCTGCCCCCTTCGCCGGGACGGCTCCTGATGTGCGGTGTTTTGCTAAGCAACGCGCTTTTATCGGGCAGCACCAGAGATGCCCCAGGCCGTTGCCCGGCTCCGGAATCGATCGCCAGTATCTTCTCCGGCGACCCGCGGCCTCAATCTTGTCCACTACCGGCCCGGTGCCGGAGCCAGCCTCGTTGAGGTCTTGGTCCGCGCAACCGCCCTGGGGGGCGAAAATTGCCACGGTGTTCAGATAAACGCCACCACGGGCACACCTTGGCCTCCGCCTGAAGCCCTTCGAGAGTATCGCGAGCGTGTCCGCCCAAGACGCGTCGTGTTGCAAGTGGGCGGGGAGGCAATGGCATCCGCAAACGGCAGCGCGGAAGAAATTGCTCGCCGGTGCGCCGAATATCAAGGCCTGGTCACCGATGTGCTGGTTGATGCGTCGGAGGGCATGGGTGTGCCGCTGGATGCCGGCCGGACCGCTCGATACTTGGAGGCAATTGCCGAGGTTGCCCCGGAAATGGGGTTGGTGGTCGCCGGCGGTCTACATGCCGGCAACCTCGCCGCACTGCTGTCGCCTTTGCTGCCGGACTGGGCGTCGGCCAGCATAGACGCTGAAGGACGCCTGCGGGACGAGGAGGACCGTCTGGACTTGGCGGCGGCGGGGGCTTACCTTCAGGCGGCGCTGGAGTTGCTGGATTAGAGTGGACGGGTGTAGTGTATCTGTCACAGATCGTTGCTAGGAGATAACTCATGTCAACATCACGGTTAAGCGTATTGTTTGCTTCGCTAACTCGCGTAAACGCAGTGGGCGTTGCATCGCAGGCAAAGAGCTTTTGCCGGATGGACAACCAGGCGAGTGGGTCCGTCCGGTAAGCGGTAGGGAAAACGAAGAAGTGTCGGAATACGAACGGCAATACGAGGATGGGAGCGACCCGCATGTTCTCGATGTCATTGACGTGCCCCTGCTGGGTGCGCGCCCCAAGAATTACCAACAGGAAAATTGGCAACTCGATCCGGGCTATTATTGGGAAAGGGTCAGGCGCGTTGTATGGGATGAACTGGCGCAATTCACTGGCCTTGTGCCGCAACTCTGGATTAACGGATATGGAACCAACAATGGACTCAATGACCGGATACCACTCCCCACTGCGTATTCCCTTGGGACCTCTTTATGTCTTATCAAGGTTGATGAGTTGGAATTATACGTGTCGCAACCTGGCAGGGATTTTGGCAATTACAGGCGAAGCGTGCAAGGGCGTTTCCGGTATCGCAACGAAGATTACTGGCTCCGAGTTACCGCCCCTGTCTACGAACGGAGATACCTGCCAATGGAGGACGGCAGCTACCTAATTGGCGAGCGTTTTTTGACAATAAGCCTTGGCGAACCATACCGGGGCAATAGTTACAAACTTATCGCTGCCGTTATAGAACCATAGTAGGTGCATCGTCGTGGTTTCACCCCAATATCCGGTGTTCACTGTCGGACACTCTAACCACTCGCCAGAGACATTCTTGCTGTTGCTCGCGCGGCATGGAATCGATGAAGTAGTAGACGTTCGCTCGGCTCCCTACAGCCGTTACGCCCCTCAATTCAACCACGACAACCTGGAAGAGAAGCTGGAAACTGTAGGACTCGGCTATACGTTCTTGGGTGGAGAACTTGGAGGACGGCCGACGGACCGCTCGTGTTATGATTCCGATGGGAGAGTCCTGTATGACCGGGTAGCGGATAGCGACCTGTTCGGTGATGGGGTCAGGCGCATAATTCACTCCGCCGACGAGCGCCGCATTGCCTTGATGTGTACAGAAAAGGAACCCTTGGAATGCCACCGCACTTTGCTGGTTGCCAGGACGCTTGCGGAGCGGGAAGTTGCCGTCGAGCATATTTTGGCTGACGGCCGGCTGGAGAGTCACTCCGCGGCTATGGACCGGCTGATGGGGATTCTCAAGTTGCCGCCCAACGGCGACATGTTCCACTCCCGGGCGGACGTGATTGCCGACGCTTTAACACGCCAGGCGCGGAAGGTGGCCTATGTTGGCGAACGATTTCCCACTGGCGCCGACGATTGGTAGCACACGTTTTGAAAGTCTACACCATTGGGTTCACAAAAAAGTCAGCTTCGGATTTCTTTGAACTATTGCGGGAGTCGGGCGCGAAACGCCTGGCGGATGTCCGGTTGAACAATGTGTCCCAACTGGCGGGCTTTGCCAAGAAAGACGATTTGGAGTATTTTCTGGACAAAATCTGCCGGATGAAATACGTCCATCTGCCGGAACTAGCTCCCACGAAAGAGATGCTGGACGCTTACCGGAAGGAACATCACGACTGGGACACCTATGAATGCCAGTTTCTCGCTCTTATGGACGAGCGGCGCATCGGGAAAAAGGCGATAAAGAGGACAATCGCCACCGGGTGCCTGCTGTGCAGTGAGGACAAACCCGACCGCTGCCACCGTAGGCTGGTTGCCGAGTACCTGAACAGGCAATGGGGTGATGTCGAAATCGTCCATCTAGGCTAATGCGAGGTATCAAAATGTCACAGGTCAATACCATACTTGGGCCAGTAGATTCCGCCGATCTGGGATTCACCCTCAGTCACGAGCATGTCACCCTCGGGGCTGCCGGGGCCGCAGCCACCTATCCGGGTTTCCAGGACCGCCAGGGAATCGCCGACGCGGCCTCAGCCGCCCTCGCCGAGGCCTATGAAGGCGGATTGAGGACCATCATCGATGTCACCACTTTTGACCTGGGACGGGACGTATCATTGATGGCGGAAGTTAGCCGCCGGTCGGGAGTACACGTCATCCCTTGCACCGGAAACCACCTGGCAGTGCCACGCATATTTTGGGGCGCGCCGGTTGACCGGGTCGCGGAGTTGTTCATCAAGGAGATCGAGGAAGGCATCGAGGACACGGGGGTCAAGGCCGGGATCATCAAGGTTGCCAGTGACCGGGGCGGAGTGACTGCCAACGAAGAGATCGTGCTTCGGGCGGCCGCCCGGGCCTGCAACGCCACCGGGACTCGGATTAGCACGCACACCTGGTCCCCTGACCGGGTCGGTGAGCAGCAGGTTAGGATTCTCAAGGAAGAGGGTGTCGACCTCAATCTGGTGTACATAGGCCACAGCAACGACGATACCGACGTCACTTACCTGACCGGGCTGTTGGAGGAGGGGATCTGGCTCGGCTTGGACCGGTATCCCGGGGGGCGCACCTCCGAAACTCCGAAGTGGGATGTACGCACCGGGATAGTCAAGCAGCTAATCGACGCCGGGTGGGTCCACCGTTTGATGTTGTCCCACGATCACTCCACCCCTGCTGTCCAGCCTTCGGAAGAATTGCGCCGCGACCGGGAGCAATTCAACCCCGATGGTTACTTGTTCATCACCCGAAACGTGCTCCCCCGCTTGTTGGAATTGGGCGCTTCCGACACCGACGTTCACGCAATCATGGTGGACAACCCGCGTCAGTTCTTCGAGGATTAAGTGGGATTCCTCGCAGGAGGAAATATGTCCAGAAGGTGGGGGGCCCATGATATAATTTGGTTATGACCACTGAACCTCAAATTGACCCGGAGTCATTGGTTGCCCGCATCATCACTGAGTTGCAGGCGAATCCCGACGCGCAGCGGTTGTTGTTGCGCGCACTCTTGACCAATGAGTTTCTGGGAGTGCCGGCCCGCTTGGCCCGCATCGAACAAGACATTGAAGAACTCAAGTCAGACGTCTCTCAACTGAAGATAGACGTCGCGGAATTGAAGACTGACATGTCGGTGGTCAAGACAGACGTTGGGGCGTTGAAAGGATTTGCGCTTGAGTCTTTGCTACATCGCCGGATACGGCCCATCATCAGCCAGCACTTTAGTCTCCTCGGTCCTCGCATGATTCAGAGCGCAGCTCAAGAGCCTTTGGCTGAGTTTACGGACGTTATGGCCACCGGCGTGAATGATGGAGTGATAAGCCAGCGGCAATACGTCCGCGTTTCCTACACAGACCTCATTATGCGAGGCCACCGACGCGGAGACCAAACGTTTGTCTGGGTTGCCATCGAGGCATCCAACAAAGTTGACGGAGAAGATATTCGCCGTGCGCGGGAGACTGCCGATATTCTTGAACTATTATTTGAAGGTGAATTCCTCGCGGTCGCCGTGGGCTACTCGATTGACCAGCGGGACAGAGATCGGGCTGACGCGGTCGATGTGACGTATCTAGAAGTCTCAGAGACCTGGTAATCCAGCATTTCTCTTTCCGTATCTGTGCAGGGAGTCGCGGGTTAGTACGCCGCCCGCAGGACTTCCATAATCGGCCCGGCGTCGATGACCTGCTTGGGGTTGGTGCTCAGGCTCCGGTCTTGAAGCGTCGCCGTGGCGATGTACTCCAAGCCGTCCTCGGGTACGTCCACTTCCCGCAGTGTTCGCGGCAGTCCTAGTTCCCGGCAAAGGCCGTCTACCGCATCCGCCGCCGCCAGACCCGCTTCCTCGTCGCTCATGCCACTGCTCGCCACACCGATAGCCTCAGCGATCAAACGTTGGCGGTCGGCGCAGGCGTCCAGGTTGTACCGCATGGTGTGGGGCAAGAGAATAGCGTTGGCCTCCCCGTGGGGGACATCGTACAGACCGCCCACGTGATGGCAGGTAGCCGTATTCAAGCCCAGGCCACCGAACGAACCCAGCGACGCCATAGCGCACGCCGTCTTCGTGTTCAACAGCGTGTCTATGTCGCCGTCTTTGCAGCGGGGAAGGTTTTCGAACAGCAGGCGTATGGCGTGTAAGGCCATCCCGTCGCCGATCGGGTTGTGACCGGTTGAGTAGACTGTTTCGATGGCGATCCGGAGTTGGCCGATGGCGGTAGAGACCAGGATTCGTAGTGGTGTGGTAGCCAAAGCTTGACCGTCAATAATGACAGTGCGATGGGTCACCCCTTCCCCCGCAATGCTCATCTTGCGGCCCAGGTTATGATCGGTGATGCCGCCCCCGCCGCGGCTGAATTCGGCGCAGCCCATCGTGGTTGGCACGCTGATTATCGGAAGCTTCGGGGATGGTGTCGGAGGGATTATGACCCTGTCCGGTGGCTCGTATATGATTACATAATCGTGGATATCCCCGCCCTCGGCCAACAGAGTCGCGATGGCCTTGGTGGTGTCGTGGGTACTGCCCCCGCCGACGCTGATAAACACGTCGGGCTGGGTCTCTCTGGCCATATCCACCCCGGCTTCCACTGTCTCCACCGGCGCGTGGGACGCAACACCGGAATAGGTCCCCACATAGCGCGAGCCTAGGGCTTCCTGCACCCGGGGGACCACGTTGCACGCGGCCAAGATCGTAGGCCCGCACGTAATCATTGCCCGGCTGCCTCCCAGATTGTCGATTACCCTTGGAAGATCGTTGATCGCAGTTTCGGCGCAGATAATGTCCTGATGCAACGGGTTGTAACGATAGCTAAGTGCCGGGTCTGTCATGGCTCCACCCTCCAGATGCCTTGCGGCTCAAGTTTTATTGGTTCAGTCCCCGCTGCATTCCGCGAAGGTAACCAGCCTGCCCACCGTGCTGATTCACTTCCCAGATTAGCATCCGGAACATGTCGCCTATGGCCATTGTCTCTCCGCGGCGGTTTGTCATCGTGGTCTCCGACAAAGAGGCGTCGTCGTGGCGCGACAAAAACTCCAGCAGATTTGCCCGGGCGTCGTTGGCGTATTCCATCAGCAGCGGCTTGTCCGGGCAGGTCCAATTTGTCAGGTCTTCGGCACTGTAGCCGAAACCCACATCCATCGGTTCCGGTTTGAATCCGAAACGCTGCGCCCATCCCGTCTCGTAGAGTTGTGATTCCTGCTTGGCCAACGACTGTACCCACATATCCAAGGCCCTGCCGTAATGCCACAGAATGAAGCCGATGGAGTGACATTGGTCATCGGGGCGGTACTCGATTTCGGCCTGGGTCAGACCGTCCACGTAGCGTTCCATCCATTCCCAGTGGGTCTCAAAGGACCGCCGGATGAAGTCCTGTAGGATGGTCATCTCTATCTCCTGGAGTTGAAAATCAGGCTAAAGCACCAGGCTCCCCCTGGACCCGGCCTAGTCCCCCAAGGCTAAACTGGAAATCTGTACCTACCCGCTATCCGGGGCGAACATGGCTAGGAGGGTGATCAGGGATTGCAAACCAGCCCCCTTAATGATAGGGGGCTGGTGAATTCAACCGGGGGATGCGCGGAGTGTTAGGCTGGTACTGGGATGTCTATCTCGTAGTTGGCTAGGACATCCCGGATTTGGGCCGCGGAGTTATCGTCGGCGGGGATCAGCGGCAGCCGGGGTTCGCCAACGTTGAAGCCCACTTGGTTCAACGAGTACTTGACCGGGATGGGGTTGGACACTACGAACAGGACCTTGAACAGCGGTAGCAGCCTGCGGTGTTCGGCGGCAGCGCCCTCCACGTCGCCCTCCAGCAGCAGCCCCATCATGTGCTTGATCTGGTTGCCCACCAGGTGAGAGGCGACGGACACGATGCCGTATCCGCCGGTCGCCATGATGTAGAAGGTCTCGTTGTCGTTGCCGCTCCAGACCCTGAAGCCGTCTTTCGCTCCGTCGATAATCCGGGTGATCTGGTCCATGTCGCTGCCCGCTTCCTTCACACCGATGATGTTGTCGATGTGACTGAGGCGGATCGTCGTGTCGTGGGACATGTTCAGGCTGGTCCGGCTGGTCACGTTGTAGACCATGCACGGTAGGTCCACGTGGGCCGCGATGGCCTTGAAGTGCCGGTACAGCCCTTCCTGCGGCGGCTTGTTGTAGTAGGGGACCACCAGAAGGAGACCGTCCACGCCTTGCGTTTGCGCTTCCATGCTGAGTTCGATGCTCTCCGCCGTGCTGTAGTTGCCCGTCCCGGCGATGACCGCCGCGCTGTCGCCCAGGGCGTCCTTAATCTCTCCGTAAAGGCGGAGCTTCTCGTCCGTGGTCAGCGTCGGCGACTCTCCGGTCGTTCCCGACACGATAACGCCGTCACTACCAGAGGCGACCAGGGCTTTGGCGAGGCTCTTGGCCTGTTCGTAGTCCACCTTCCCCTGCTCGTCAAATGGGGTAACCATCGCCGTTATGAGTCTGCCTATTTCCACCATGGGGGCCTCCTCTGTTAGTTCCTACTGCTTGATTACTTGCCCATAAGGAGGTTTCATCGCCAGGCCGGTGCCGTCGGTGAATATCTGTTTGACTTCCAGGAAGTCCTCCAGCCCGTAGTAACCCAATTCCCGGCCAATTCCGCTCTGTTTGTAACCGCCCCAGATGCCTTCAACCGGCTGGGCGTAATTGTCCCAAATCCAGATGGTGCCCGCGCGAATTCGGCGGGCCACCCTCATGGCCCTGGGGTAATCGGCGCTCCACACTCCGGCCACCAACCCAAAATCTACGTCGTTGGCTAGGTGGATGGCTTCCTCTTCGTCCTTGAACGTGGTGACGGCCACCACCGGGCCGAAAATCTCTTCTTGGCTCAGCCTGGAAGAGTTGTCCACCTCGTCGAATATGGTGGGCTCGAAGTAGTAGCCGTGGTCGAACCCATCACCGTGCAGCTTGTTCCCGCCGATGACCAGCTTGAAAGCATCCAGCCCGAAATCGACGTACTCCTGGACTACCCGCTCTTGCGAACTGGAAATCAGCGGCCCCATGTCGGTGGACTGGAGCGACGGGTCCCCCACTTCGATGCCCCTCGTCAACTCAACCACGCTGGCAAGAAACTCGTCGTGGATGCCCTCCTGCACTATCAACCGGGTGGTCGCGCCGCATGCCTGCCCGGTGTTCCTGAACATGCCGAAAATGGCGGCGCGGGAAGCGGCGTCAACATTGGCGTCGTCGAATACGACATAAGGGGCCTTGCCGCCGAGTTCCAGGCTGACCCGCTTCACGTCGTGAGCGGCCCGGGCCGCGATGTCCTTGCCCGTGCCGGTCTCGCCGGTGAAGGAAATCTTGTCTATCTTGGCGCTTGTGACCATCTCCGCGCCTATCAGTCTGCCCGGCCCGGATACCAGGTTCAAAACTCCGGCGGGCAGGGCCGTCTGGTGCATCAGCTTGATAAGTTCGTAGGACGCGGCCGGAGTGTAGCTGGCGGGCTTCACCACCAGCGTGCACCCGGCGGCCAGGGCGGGGGCTACTTTCCGCGCTGTCTGAGTCAGGGGGAAGTTCCAGGGAGTAATCAACCCGACAACCCCGATGGGCTCCTTAATCAGGTTAATCATGGAGCCGGTGGGCAGGGTGAAGGTCTCGCCGTAGATCTTTCCGGCCAGCCCGCCGTAGAACTCGAAAATGTCGGCGGCGGCGGCTACGTGGGGCACGGCCTGGCGCATGGGCATCCCCACTTCCAGGCTAACTACTCTTGCCAGCCGGTCAGCGTTTTCCCTGATAAGCTGGGCGGTGCGTAGAAGCACCTGTTCCCGCAGCTTGTAGTTGTAGACCCAGTTGTTGGTATTGGTGTCGAACGCTTCCCGGGCCGCGTCTATTGCGGCTCGCACATCTTCGACGCTACCCTGGGCGGCCGCGGTAGCCACTTGCCTTGTATCGGCGGGGTTCTCCCGCTCGAAGACGTATCCTCCGGTGGCTTCCCCCTCCTCACCGCTGATGATCAGGGGAGCGGAGAGGGGCAACTGCAACGAGGCTTCGGTTAAGGACATTAATGGCCAACCTTTCTTCCCTTAGTGACCGGTTACCTCGCCACACCGCTGCCCTGCCGCGGCCGGAGGCATTGGCGGGCTACCAGTTCTTCGGCTATCTGGATGGAGTTTAGCGCCGCTCCTTTGCGGAGGTTGTCGGACACCACCCACATGACCAACCCGTTGGGGTGGGATAGGTCGCGGCGTATACGCCCAACAAACACATCATCTTCCCCTGCTACATCCCAGGGCATGGGGTACAGACCGCGCTCCGGGTCATCCAACACTGTTATACTCGGCGCGGCACTTAGTACCTCTCTGGCTTCGTCAGGAGACACGGGGTCCTGAAACTCGATATGCACCGCCGCGCTATGGGAGACCAACACGGGCACCCTTACGCAGGTGGCGGACACTCGAAGGTCCGGGCGGTGCAAGATCTTGCGTGATTCCTGGACCATTTTCTGTTCTTCGTTGGTGTAGCCTGAATCAAGGAACCGGTCGATGCGCGGGACCACGTTGAACCCAATCTGGTTGTCCAGGGCATCTGGATACACGTCGGTCTGGCCCTTCAGAAGCTGAGCCGTCTGCTCTCTGAGTTCTTCCATTGCCGCGCCACCCGCGCCGGATACTGATTGATAGGTATCCGCCACAATACGGACAACCGGACTGATCTGCTGAAGAGGGTGGCAGATCATCACAATGGGGGTCGTGGAGCAGTTGGGTATGGAGATAATACCCTGATGGTATTCTACATCTGCGCCGTTTACTTCCGGCACAACTAAGGGGACATCTTCGTCCATGCGGAAGGCCGAACTGTCATCAATTACCACTGCGCCTGCAGCCACGGCCATGGGGCCGAACTTGCGGCTCATTTCCGTGCTGACGGAAATGAAGGCAATGTCCAAGCCGGCAAACGACCCTTCATTGGTCTCTTCGACTATGAGTTCCTGCCCACCGACCTTGAGCCTCCTGCCTGCGGAGCGGCTGGAGGCGAGGGCCTTAATCTTCGGTAGCTGCTTGTAGCGAGATTCGACGATCTTCAGAAACTCGGTACCCACCGCTCCGGTGGCGCCTACAACGCCCATGGTCAGGTCTTGCACGGACTTCTCTCAAGGTGGCCCAGCTACAGGCCCAGAATGTTTTCCAAGCCTACCACAAGACCGGGACGCTTCACAACCTCGCGGATGCAGCGCAGCACACCAGGCATGTAGCAGTCGCGGCCCAGAGTATCGTGCCTCAACGAGATGGTCTGGCCCAAAGCGCCCATGATGACTTCGTGGTGGGCGCTGCGTCCCGGCATACGAATACTGTGGATGGTGACACCGTTGTATTCGGCCCCCCGCGCACCGGGCAAATTCTCCTTCTCCGTCTGGTTTCTGGAGAATTCTTTCTGGTCTCCTAGACTTTTCGCCAGGGCGACGGCGAAGCCCGACGGGGCGTCGATCTTGGCTTCGTGGTGGGTTTCCACGATGTCCACGTAGTCGAAGTAAGCCGCAGCTTGTTCCGCCAGCCTTTTCAGCACCACCGCTCCCAGGGCGAAGTTGGGGGCGACGACGATGCCAATGCCCTTGTCGTGGGCCACGGCATCCAGTTGGCGCAGGTTGTCGTCTGTGAGGCCGCTGGCTCCCAGCACCAGATTGGTGGAGCGGGCAGCGCCGAGCATGGCGGCTTCCATGCAGGCGGCCGCATTGGTGAAGTCCACCAATACGTCGGGTTGTGTAGTGTCCAACATGCCGCCCAGGTCGGTCGAGAGGGGCGCGCTGGCCCCATCCGCGATAGACAGCACTGGACCCCGCTCGCGGTGGCAGACAGCCCCAACAAGTTCCAGGTCGTCGTCGCGACTGATAGCGCCTACGGTTTCCGTACCCATCTTGCCGGTAGCGCCGTTGACAACCACTCGAATGGGCGCCATATCTACCCCCTTGCGGTAGCAGACTGGGGCTCATAGCCCCGAAATATTAGGACGGATATTAGCACGGATTATAATAGGGGGGGAAGCTGGAGATACGCCGGTCGCAGACACGAACGCGCCGGGTGTGGAGTCCTCCACACCCGGCGCGTTCGTGTCTGCGAGCCTGTTTACAATCTCTTCAGGATTAGCGTCGCGAAGGCAAGAACCACCATTTGCAGACTGGTATTCAGCTTTCTCTCGCAGTTCTTCCAGAGCCGGCGGCACTTCTCCAGCCAGGCAAAGGATCGCTCCACCACCCATCCCCCCGTCTTCACGGGGGCTAAAGGCAGGCAGCACCACGAAGGTGTGCAGTTCATTGCGTTTCACCACTTCCACCGAGGCTCCCAACAGGCTCTGTACCGCCGCGGCAAAGGGCTTCCCGGTGTAACCCCCATCGACCAGCACGTTCTGCACCCGGCTCAGGCCGGCCTGGCGTTGGTCAAACATCGCCAAAGCCCCAGCCCGGCCGGTAACGTTGGCGGTGGTCACGTGAATCGCATGGGGCAACCCCTGCGTGTCCACCGCGATGTGACGCTTGATCCCGGACACCTTCTTGCCCGCGTCATAGCCCTTGTGCTCGGCGCTGTCAGTGTTCCTGACGCTCTGGGCGTCCACGATGCAGAAACTGGTCTGCTCTTTTCGACCATTGCTCCGTCGGGCCGTGCCAACCGATTTTTTTAAGACCTGCTCCAGAATGGATTCTTGCTCCGGGTCGGGCCGCTCACTCCATTGCCGGAAATACTTGTAGCCAGTGCGCCAATCCGGGAAGTCCGCAGGCAGCATCCGCCACTGGCACCCGCTTTTCAGGAGGTACAGCACCCCGCAGAAAACGTCGTACAAGTCCACGGTGCGGGGCTTGGTCCGTCGGCGGGCCGCCTCCAACGTGGGAAGAATCCGGGCAAATTGCTCCCGGCTAATGTCGCTGGGATAGGAATGAGACATGATTACCCTGCCTTGGTAATAGTCTCAACTTAACATATTCCACAGATCGTAGACAGGTTCTTAGTTGTTAGGTCTAATCTGATGCGGTTGTTACCTGGCGGGTCTTGGTCCGCCGCCACCGCCCAGGAACCTGCGGTCCGGCCCCGAGGGTCCACTCCCCGGTCCACCTCCTGGCCCACCGTTTCTCGGCCCGCCTGGCCTGGGACCACTGGGGCGGCGTCCACGGTCGCCTTGACCGCCGCGGCCATTGTTGAACCCACCACCGGGCGGCCGCCGGCCCCTATCGAAATTATTGCCCGGGGGCCGTGGAGCCGGGTCCGGCGCGGGGCCGCCGTTGTCGCCAAAGAGCGCCCTGCGAGAGAGGTTCAACCTTCCCTGGGCGTCGATCTCCTGGATCATTACAGTGATTTCCTGGCCCATCTCGACGTCCGATTCCAATTCACCCAGGTCAGGGTTGCGGACCAAGCCTTCCCGGCCGGGAAGCAGTTCGACGAACACACCGAAGTTGGTGAGTCTGGTCACTTTGCCGGTGAAGATGTCTCCGACAGTCAGATCTCTGGTGAGGCTGTCCACCTTGGAACGGGCCATCTCGAGCATCCTGGCGTCGGAACCGCCTATCGTGACGGCTCCATCGTCCTGGACGTCGATGGACGTGCCGGTCTCTTCGGAGATACCCCGGATGACCCGTCCTCCCGGTCCGATTAACGCACCGATCTTTTCCACGGGAATCTTCAGCCGGACCATCTTGGGCGCGTAGGCGCTCATCTCGCCCCTGGGTTCGGCCATGGTCTGGTTCATCTTCTCCAGGATGTGAAGCCGCCCGACGCGGGCTTGCTCCAATGCCTGGGATAGTATCTCCTGGTTCAGTCCTGTGAGCTTGATGTCCATTTGCAGGGCGTTGACACCGTCGGCAGTGCCGGCAACTTTGAAGTCCATATCACCCAGGAAGTCTTCCACACCTTGAATATCGCTCAGAACTGCGAACTGGCCGTCGTCCCCCGTCACAAGGCCCATCGCTATCCCTGCCACAGGCTTCTTGATCGGCACTCCCGCGTCCATCAAGCCCAGGATGGTGCCGCAAACGCTGCCCATGGATGTGCTGCCGTTGGAGCTTAGCACTTCGGACACGACCCTTATGGCGTACGGGAACTCCTCCTCGGAGGGCAGGGAGGGTAGCACTGCACGTTCCGCCAGTGCTCCGTGGCCGATCTCGCGGCGTCCCGGGGAACCCACTCGGCGGGCCTCGCCGGTGGAGAAGGACGGGAAGTTGTAATGGTGCATGAACCGCTTGGTGCCCACCGGACCCACCGTGTCCAAAGTTTGCTTCATGGACATAGAGGCGAGGGTCACGACAGACAACACCTGGGTTTGGCCGCGAGTGAACAAGCCCGATCCGTGGGCCCGCGGCAGTAGCCCTACATCGCAGGTGATCGGGCGGATTTCGGTGGTGCCGCGTCCGTCGGGGCGGATTCCCTGGTTCAGGATACGGCCCCGCACCGCTTCTTTCAAAACGCTCTTGAACCCTTCGGAGATCTTGCCCGAGGAGTATTCCTCCCCCAGCTGGCTGTCCACCTCGTCGTGCAGCCGGTTCTCGGTTGCCTCCATCAAGGTCTTCTCGGGGTTTTCTTCCAGGAGGGTCTCCAGGCGGCCGTTGAGGACGGCTTTGATTTTGGACTCCAGTTCCTTGGCCTCTTCCTCGCCGGAAGCCACTTCCAGCTTGGGTTTGGCCAGATCTTCAGCCAGATGTTCGATGAGACCAATGACCTCGACATTCGCTTCGTGAGCCAGCTTGATGGCCTCCAAGATCACTTCCTCGGAGACTTCATTCGATCCGGCCTCGACCATGAGGATGGCGTCGGAGGTGCTGGATACGATCATGCTTAGCTGCGCATCGGCGATTTCTTCATAGGTGGGGTTGAGCAGGTATTCCCCACCACGGTAAGCGATGCGCGTAGCCCCGATTGGTCCGTCGAAGGGGATTTGGGAGAGACGCAGCGCGGCAGACGCTCCGACCATCGCCAGGATCTCCGGGGGGTTAGCGTCATCGGCGGAGAGCGTCGTGATGGTGATTTGAATGTCGTTACGCAAGGACTTGGGGAACAGGGGTCGAATCGACCGGTCAACGAGCCTGGACGTGAGGATCGCTTCCTGACCCGGGCGTCCTTCCCGGCGGAAGAAGCTGCCGGGAATCTTTCCGGCAGAGTAAAGCCGCTCTTCGTAGTCCACGGTCAAGGGTAGGAAGTCCATGTCTCCGGCTCTCGGCTTGTCGGACATAACGGCGGTGGCCAGGATGATGGTCTCACCGTAGCGCACTGTGACGGAACCGTGTGCTTGACCGGCCAGCTTGCCGGTCTCGATGATCAACTCTTCGCGCCCAACGGCGCGTTCAACTACTTTGGGCATAATTATGGTTAAGAATCCTCGCTTCACTCAGGTGGGGAATTGCTAGACGTGAAACAGCACCCTGAAGAGGGTGCTGTCGGGACACGAGAAGGTTAGCGCCGTAACCCCAGGCGGGTTATCAGCGATTGGTATCGACCGACGTCTTCTTTGGTGAGGTAGTTCAGGAGCCTGCGCCGTTTGGACACCATGGTAACGAGCCCCCGGCGGCAATGGACGTCCTTTTTGTGGACGCGCAAATGTCCAGTAAGCTGTTTGATCCGTTCCGTGAGGATGGCTACCTGAAGTTCGGTGGAGCCGGTGTCGTTGGGGTGGAGGCGGTATTCCTGTGTGATCTGTGCCCTAGTTTCCGCGTCTATCATCCTGAGCGTGTTTTCCTTTTCCTTCTCTCTTTAATCCCGGCCATTATATCACAGGCAACCAGCGGCGGCAACGCAGTTGCGATGCGAGAAAATTGCGAAACTCCACTGCCCCCATGCGTCGCTCCCGCGAACGCGGGAGCGACGAGCTATCGTAGAGGATTCCCGCCCCCGTTCAAGCAGGGGGCAGGCTCTTCGCGGGAAATTGTGCGCCTTTTTGGCACATCGGGCCTGACGGCGGGTTAGGGTGCGATGGCACACATCCCGGTGTTCTGAAGCTGGAGATTTTATTTTGGGGAAATTGTGGGCCATTATGGTACATCGGGCTTGGCGGCGGGTTAGGGATTTGGACCGGGACGGGATTCCGACATGGATTATGGTAAGGGGTGGTCACCCCAGGTGGGAAGGGCGGGGTGTCAGTAGTCCAATTAAAGACGCGATTGCCCTGCGATGTGGAGAAAATTGCGAAACGTTGTGCTTCGCCAGATACTGGCCTGTATCACTACGAAAATACCAACTCGTCTTTATTATTATGAAAATAGGCGATTTTCATCCTCATGTGTGGCCTTCACAGGGCCATCCGCAATTCCTGCGAAAAGCCTGCCCCGGCTTGAACGGGGGCAGGAATCCTCTACGATAGCTCTAGGCTCCCGCGAAAGCGGAAGCGACGGATGGGGGCAGTCTAGTTTCGCAATTTTCTCCGATGCGCCATTGGCTCCAACGTGACGGCTTCAGCCCCTTTCTCCGCGGGCGGGGCACGTCGCAGCCGGGAGTCTATGTTACTATTTCGCCAATTCGGCCCATGCCAAACGTCACTCGCCGGTGGGTTGGCGACTGGAGGGCCTGATTAAGATCCTACGGGTGTCATGGGGTAGCAAATGCGGACGAAAGATGAAATCCGAGAAGAAGTCTGGACGGCGCTGGAGCGCTCCGGAGCCGCCCGTGGGAAGAACGTACACGATAAAATTCCAGCCTTTTACGGGGATAAGGAGGCGGCTGAGCAACTATTTCGACTTCCTGCGTGGCAGGCTGCACGGGTTTTGAAGAGCAACCCGGACCGGCCCCAGCAGCCCGTCCGGCAACGCGCCCTGGAGGAGGGTAAAATTCTGTAAATGGAGTGCCTCGGCTGCGCAAGGAGCAGTGTTTCGTCGAATTGGACCCGGCGCGGATGGACGCTACTCCGGCCAAGGCTGCTACGATTGCGGGAGCATTTCGACACGGACGGTTGGTTACGGTGGAAGAGATGCGCCCGGTGGACATGGTTATCTCAGGGTCGGTTGCCGTGGACCGGACCGGCACCCGTGTTGGCAAGGGCGGCGGGTTCGCCGATTTGGAATACGGGCTGGCCGCTACCGCTGGCATAGTGAGCGTGGATACACCCGTTGTTACCACCGTCCATCCCATGCAGGTGCTTGATGAAGAGCTACCCTGGACCCAGCACGACGTTCCCCTGACCTACTTGGCGACACCGGAGGAAGTCATCCGTTGCAGCGGGGAATGGCCCCGTCCCAATGGGATCTACTGGGAAGACCTGGAAGAGGAAAAGATAGCCCAGATACCGCTACTAAAAAAGATGCGGGGTCAGGCGTAAAATCAGAGCATCTTAACCACAGTAACATCGAAAAATCACATTACGGCTGGCCGACCCAGGAGGATTGCAAAGTCAGGAAACTCGCCCGAATAGTTGGGCGATGGTCTGCGTTGGGCGGAAGGCGCAAGTCTTGGCTCGCAGGGGCATGGACATCCGGGCAGGAAACCATCCTTCCAGGCGCAGCGCGTTCAACCCGGTGTTGACCAAGGTGGCGTATACTTCGCCCAGACCCGGACGGCGCAGCGTGTGGACGTCCTCATCCCAGCTGCGGTCCTTCACGTGATGCAGGCTGTTCTCAACGCTCCAGTGGTTGCGAAACACTCGAAGCAGTTCCTTTGGCCTGCACTGCCGGGAACTCAGGCTGGTCAGCAGATACCAGCGCTCCCGGCTCACCTCCCCGGTGGCTATATCCACGCTCTCCTTCTCCACCATCGCACCCTGCCGCGCCCCGGGAAATCCCAACTCATCCCGGATGTAGCCGCCCAGCAGGGCATCGGTCCAAATCCGCCGTCTCTCAATCGCCCCCGCTTTTTTTCCAGGGTCTCCGCCTGCGGCTCCCCCAACTCCTCTGCGGCAAACCCGTCGGCCAATGCGGCCAGCGCCTCAGGCTGGTTCCCCTTGATTCGCACCAGGTAGTCCCGCCCCTGGCTGACTATGGCCTGGCACAGGCCCCGCTCCGCATAGAGGGCGTCCATGGTCAGCAGCCGCAGCCCGGGATAACGCTCGAACAATGGCCCCAGTTGCTCCCGCAACACCCCGGGTTCGTAACGCTTTTCCGACGCCGGCCACTGGGCCAGGCACAACTTCAGGTCATGGGCCAGCACGTTCACCATCACCAGGGGATTCCCGTTGGCGTCCCTGGACTGCTTGGCCCACTTGCCGTCCACCGAGGCGTCCAGTTCCCGGTCCGCCACCACGCGGGCCGCCCAGCCGGTCAGGGCGCCCTGCAACTGCTCGCGGGAGACTCCTGCCAAGGTGCGCGAGATGGTGGTGGCGTGGGGCGGGTGGTCCCGGAGAAACCCCAAGGGCTCCTTCAGCGCCGGCCAGTTCATCCTGGCGAAGAGGGCGATGTGGGCCATGGTGGTCTGACCGCAGACCAAGCCCAGCAGGGTCAGACGCAGAATGGCTTGAAAGGGATGTCTGACCCCTCTGGCCCTCCTGGGGTCCGGCACCTGCTCCAAGCACTCGAACAGAGATTCCGCCGCCTCCATATCCGCACACTCCCGTCTCTCACTTCCCTGTCTTTATAAACTCCCCTCCCTGACTTTGCAATCGTCCTGGGCAGGTCCCAGGCGTTCTTGTTTTCGTTTTTTCTTCAGGGGATTGCGTTCGCCCTGTTCGCATTCCTGCCGGGAATGACTTCTTTCGTGGTGTCATCGGTGATAATGGGATTAACGTTACGCGCCACCTACACCATTTGCGCGGCATCAACGGGCGACTACGTCCCGGTGCAATACTCGGCGGCAGCGTTTGCTCTGATGGCCGTGGGCGCAAAGCCTTGGAAACACTGTCTCACCGGTATTGGGCGGCGCGGTCGCCGACTCTATGGCATAAACTGGTCGTTTGCCATGGCGTTGGGAGGGTCGGTGGCCGGGATAACCGGGGCGTTGTGGCTTCTGAGAGTCCAGGGCGGGTTTCAGGAGCAAGTGGAGGTGGGGGTTAAGGGCATAGGGTTGGGCACGGTGCAGAGGGAATAAGCCCCTCATTCTGGCCCTCTCCCGTGAGAAGGGGTGCTAGAGGCCCCCCTTCTCACGGGAGAGACGCGGGTCATTGGACATTAGAGAGAAACGGTCGCTAAGCAACCCGGACGTTGACATGGGGTGGAGCCGGGAATATTATCCAACGTACGAAGCGGGCGTAGCTCAGTGGTAGAGCGCAGCCCTCCCAAGGCTGACACGTGGGTCCGATTCCCATCGCCCGCTCCACCCTTCATCCACGATTGCATGACGACAAGCAGGTTCACGCGCCTTAGACCCGGATACCAGGGCACTTATTCCGGGAGGTTTCTGAGGATATCCTCTAGGGCTTTGTCCAGGCCGGGATCCAGGTCGACGGGTTCCACGAACGGGGTATAGTTGTAGTCGGTGCGTACGCTGTCGATAAGCTGCTTCGCCTCGCGGTTTTGCGAACCTATCCTCTCCAACGTATCCATCAACCGCTGGGACTCGGTCTGACCAAGCTGGTCCAGTTCAGACAGGTCGATGTCCAGCTTGAACAAGGACTTCAACCTGCGCATGATGTCGTAGTAAGAGCGGTGGTCTCTCACGATGCCGACCTGGTCGTTGCCAGAGGTGGCGAAGGGGTACATGGGCGCCATTGCACCCATGCGTAACATCTCGACGTCAGGATATTCAAAATGGGCCATCGACACCAGGGCCATAGCGATGGTCGGGCCTCTTCTGCCGTCACTGCCGTAGCTGGAGAATTGGACGCCGTACCGGTCCAGAGTCTCCCTCATTTCCGGCTTGCTATAGACGCAGGTGATCCTGCGTTCCAGGTCCGGGGGGACCGGGCCGTTCACGCCTTCGACGGCGGCGGTCTGCTTGATCCCAAGCTCTTGTATGGCCTGGAAAAACGCCTCGCCGAACACGTCGATCCGGAACCAGGGCTCCTCGCCCCGGAATATGATGAGGCCGTTGCCGGCATCGTAGAAGTAGTTTTCACGGTACATGGACCGGCTGGGCAGCCCTTCCTGATAGGCCACCAGGGGG
This sequence comes from Dehalococcoidia bacterium, assembly GCA_965216155.1. GTDB lineage: Bacteria > Chloroflexota > Dehalococcoidia > Lucifugimonadales > UBA3495 > CATOSP01. The sequence continues at coordinate 120,660 of CBDCFD010000006.1, forward strand.
CGGAACGTGTCGTGGGTCCCTGCGACCTGGAACGGGTAGCAGTCCCGGGACACCTGCGGGGTCATCTCGCCGATTTTACGCGCACCGAGCTTTTCCACAAGATACCTGGTAAGGCCTCCGGAAACACGCCCTCCATCGGACCATTGCCTGCGCCATCCAGCGATCAGGTAATCGGCCTGGGGTTTCTCGGTGAAAGTTACTAATTGCTCTGCCATGGGTTCAACTCCTAAGCATTAGGACAGGGTGGCCGAGGCCACTGTGACCGCATCTCCGATGCTCACCCTGCCGGGCCGCTCGACAATTCCGTAAACACCGAAGTACGCTATACCACCCGCGGGCCGGTAGCCCGCGATAATTTCTTGAGTGTTCAAATCGGTTTCGCCTGTGTCAGGATCGTGAGTAGTGATGGCGCACCTGGGATCCCTGGCCACCACTCTCACCAGAAGCTCTTCCCCTATCCGCACCGCCTCGCCGATCCAGTCGTCCTCCTCATGGGGTCCACAGCCCTGAAGGAGGAAGTTCGGGCGAAATCTCCGGCTGTCCAGGGCGATGTTCACGCCCGGTTGCTCGCCCAGCCTCTCCAACGAGGCGGCTGAGAGCAGGGAAATAGGGAACTCGTCGTAACATTGACCGGACTGTTGGGCTCTGATGAGCCGTACGGGAGCGCCGCAAAGTTCCGATAGGGCTGTGTCCCAGTCTCCGGGTACGGCGTTTCCCATCACTCTTCGCCCAAAAATGCGGGTAACGGTAGCCTCGCCGGGGGCAACCGGCCCTTCGACGACGGCGCCGCCTGGCATTCGCAGGACCAGCCACTCAGGGTCCTGCCGGTATTCGGCGTTCACTCGCACGAGGTTGCCGAAGTGACGCTGGGTCAAGAGTCTGCCATGGTCATCGGTCAAGAACAGCCGCCGGTCTTCGGTGATGCCTTGCAATGACACATCAACCGTGCCCGGATGGGACAAAGCCAGCGACTTGACCGGCGAAATGTGGATCTCTTCTATGGTTATCATGGAGCCGTCACTCCCACCAACGGCAGTAGAAGCGCCCAGATATGAATAATCATAACAGAAGCGGCAAGCGAGGTTTCCCGCAGGGAGTTTCGCCCTCCCCGCGCCGTTAGTTTAAACCCAGGACGGCCTTGACGCCACCGGACCCCGCCCCTAGTATCCAGGCATCATCTATCAGGGCGCGACGACCCCGCCAAAGGAGACCCACCGTGAAAATCATAGGCGTCAAAACGTTCGTGGCTCATCCCGGGACCGGCAAGAACCTCTGCTTCGTCAAGGTCGATACCGACGAAGGCATTCACGGATGGGGAGAGTGCTACACCCAGTCCGACCGGGACCTACGGGTGGTAGCCCACGTGGACCAACTGGAGCGTTATCTGATTGGGCGGGACCCCACAAACATAAAGCACTTCACCCAGGTCGCCTATGACGACTTCGCGGGACGCCGGGGAGCCATGGACTATTACTGCGCCATTAGCGGGTTGGAGCAGGCCATGTGGGACATCACCGGCAAGGCTCTGGGGGCGCCGGTATACATGTTGTTGGGAGGCGCATGCCGCGACAAGATCCGCGTGTATGCCAACGGCTGGTCCGAAGGGGCCAAGACCCCCGAAGCCCTGGCCGAGCGGGCCTCCCAGGTTATCGAGATGGGCTTCAACGCCATGAAGTTTGACCCGGTTCCCGGCCCCTGGCGAACATTCGCAAGCCGGGAGGTCGAGGACCAGACTATCGAAAACGTTGCGGCCGTGCGCCAGGCGGTGGGTCCCGATATAGATATCCTGATTGAGATGCACCGCCGTCTTGCGCCGATGCACGCGGTCCGCATTGCACGGGAGATCGAGCAGTACCGCCCATTCTAGTATGAAGAACCGGTGTTGGCCGAGAACATGGACGCATTGGCGGCTGCCAAACGGGACATCCGCATTCCAGTGGTCACCGGCGAGGAGCTATACACCAAGTTCGAGTTCCGGGAGGTCTTCGAGAAGAGGGCGGCGGACATCATCAACCCGGACGTATGCAACGTTGGGGGTATCTTGGAGTTAAAAGAAATTGCGGCGATGGCCGAGCCTTACTTCGTGATTGTCTCTCCCCACAACTTCAACAGCACAACGGTGGGGCTAGCGGCAACGCTGCACGTCTCGACTTGCATTCCCAACTTCCTCATCACGGAGTATTTCGTGAACCTCGAGTCTTTCGGGGAGGAGATTGCGATTGAGCCGTTTAAGGTTGAGGACGGTTACATCCAGATACCCACAGGGCCGGGTCTGGGAATAGACCTAAACGAGGACGCGCTGGCCCGGCACCCCTACGAGCCTTTCCCGGCCAGGTCTCCCCGCCAGTATTTCCAGGAAGGGCCCTAAGCCTGCCTGGGAGTCCGTCACCGGGAACTCTCCACTGCCTGCACCACGTCTTCCACCGCCCGGTTGATCTCCTCAGTGGTGGTGTACCTTCCGGTGGAGAAGCGCAGCGTCCCCATGGCGTACTCCAGCGGCACGTGCATGGCCTGCAAAACGCTGGAGACTTCCACACGATCGCTGTGGCAGGCGGCGCCGGCCGACGCGGCTACCAGTTGCATTGCCGATAAGACCGTGTCCGCTTCCATCGAAGGGAAGCTGACGCTGGAAGTATTCGGCAGCCGCTTCTCCGGATGGCCGTTGGTCTTCATGTCCGTGAATCTTTCACCAAGTTGGGCTTCCAGCAGGTCCCTCGCCGCCTTCATTCTTCCGCAATAGGCATCCAGATTTCCGCTGATTAGCTCGCAAGCTTCTCCCAGCCCCACTTCTTCAATGACGTTTTCGGTCCCGGCGCGCCAACCCATCTCGTGGCCCGCGCCGTGCATAAGCTTTTCCAACCGGACTCCCTCGCGGATGTACAACGCGCCGATACCCTTGGGGGCGTAGAGCTTATGTCCCGCGATGGAGAGCAAGTCCACGCCCAGGTCATCGACTTTCACCGGGAGCTTGCTCACCGACTGGGCGCAGTCGGCGTGCAGCAGGATTCCGTGGCGGCGGGTGATCTCCGAAATCTCGGGGATGGGCTGGATGGTCCCCACTTCGTTGTTGGCGTGCATCACCGAGACCAAAATGGTCTGAGGAGTGATGGCCCACTCCAATTGCCGCGCGTCCACCATGCCGAGACTGTCCACGGGGAGGTATGTAACGCTAAACCCTTGGCCTTCCAGGTACGCGCAGACGTCCAAGACTGCCGGGTGCTCCACTGAAGAGGTAATAATGTGGTTCCCCTGTTCCCGGTACGCTGCGGCCACCCCCTTGATTGCGTGGTTGTTCGACTCGGTGCCGCCGCTGGTGAAGATCACTTCGCTGGTGCGGCAGGCCAGCAGTTCGGCGACCTGGCTTCGGGCCTTGTCCACGCCCTTCTTGGCCCGCAGCCCAAAGGGGTGGCCGCTGGAGGGATTGCCGAAGTGTTCGTAGATGTAGGGGAGCATGGCTTCCGCAACGGCGGGGTCGATGGGAGTGGTTGCGTTGTAGTCCAGGTAGATGGGGTCCATGATTCGGCTCCTATCTGCGAGGTTGTCTGAACTGTGATTCCCGGATTGAGAGGATCAAGGGGAATCATCACCATCATAATAATCACAAACATCACAGTTCAGACAACCTCCACCTGCTATAATCGGGCGGCGAAACCGACGTGAGGAATGGAGGCCGCTATGAGGCTGGAAGGAAAGGTTGCGCTGATTACGGGAGCCGCCGCGGGAGTGGAAGGCGAGTTGATGGGGTTCGGCGGGGCGAGCGCCAGGCTCTTTAGCCAGGAGGGCGCGAAGGTCGTGCTCACCGACATCAAGGTTGAGGAAGGCAAGAAGACCGCGGCCCAAATCCGGGAGGCCGGAGGAGACGCCATCTTCGTCCGTCTGGATGTGACTCAGGAGCGGGACTGGGCCAACGCCATGCAGTCTGCCATTTCCAATTTCGGCAAGCTCGACATCCTGGTAAACAACGCCGGCATCGGGGCCAGGTTCAACGTCGAAGACACCACTGAGGAGCTATGGGACTCCCAGATGGATGTTCACGCCAAGGGCACATTCCTAGGCACCAAACTCGCCATTCCCGAGATGCGCAAACAGGGCGGCGGTTCCATCGTCAACATCTCCTCCATTTACGGGATCATCGGCAGCCCTACATCCACCGCATACCACGCCGCCAAGGGCGCAATCCGGCTGTTCACCAAGTCGGCTGCCATCCAATACGCCAGGGAGAACATCAGGGTCAACTCCGTCCACCCAGGATACGCCCATACGCCGTTGACCGACCGTGGATATGAGGACCCGGAACGCCTCCAGTGGTCCATCGACCGGACACCAATGGGGAGGGTGGGCAACGCCTACGACATCGCCTATGGAATCCTGTACCTGGCGTCGGACGAGTCTTCCTTCGTGACCGGCTCCGAGTTGGTTATAGACGGGGGAATGACGGCCCAGTAACAAATTCCCGAGCCGGTAGAGAGTCCGGCTTATACAAGGCAATATCGCCGCCAACATGGGTTATATTCGATTAAAGAGGTCCGAGATTATGCAGACCAACACCGCGAAAGCAAAGATGGCCGAGGGGCAAGTGGTTTTCGGGGCAATCATCAGCCGCTACGCCCCTGACCAGGTGGAACTTTTCGGGGCCCTGGGCTATGACTTTGTAATGATCGACTGCGAACACGGCCCCATAGACCTGGACCACCTGGAGCACATGGTGCGGGCCGCCGAGGTGTTCGGCATTACCCCCATAGCCCGCGTCCCGAACCACGACGACTCCACGATCCTGCGCCACCTTGACCGGGGTGTGCAGGGGGTAATCGTCCCCCACGTCAACACGCGAGAACAGGCCGACGCAGTGGCCCGCGCCTCCCGGTATTACCCGGAGGGTCATCGTGGAGTGGGCGGCGGCAGGTCCCAGGACTACGGGATAGGAGTTTCCCGGGACGAGGGCACGCGGTGGGTGAATTCCCAGGTGCTGGTCATACCGATGATCGAAGAGACCGAAGCGGTGGAAAACCTGGACGATATTCTTACGGTCCCCGGCGTCGACGTCTGCCATGTGGCTTCGGGGGACCTGGGCCAGAGCATGGGCAACCCCGGGCCTGCGGAAGTCCGGCGATTGATGAGCCAGGTAGTGCCCAGGATCAGGGCGGGCGGAAAGTCAGTGGGTGTAGGAGGGAATAACCCGGCCGACGCGGGTGGTGTTGCCGAGTTCATCAAGTTGGGAGCTAACTTCGTGACTGTTTCCGCTACGGGTCTGCTGCGCCTAGGCGCGGAAGACTTCAGAAAACGGGTGAACGACTCCCTCTGATTTACGGCTTGGTCAACCGCGTACCAGGGTTCTCAGTCCGTGCCGCCTTCCGGCTCCTCGGGTCCATCCGTTGGCGCGTCCATCCCGGAGCGCATCGTTTCTGCGCGCGCCCGCTGTTGCCGGGCCACCCACTCCTGGGCCCAGCGGTGGAAGTCGTCCAATGCAGGCGGCGCAACGTAGAATACTTCGATGTCCTGCGGGAACTGGACCTGGTGCCGTTCGCTGATCAAGAGTAGCCCCACCTCGTCGGCTTGCAGCGTGTCGTCGATCTGGTCGGCTATCTTCTCGTAGCGTCTGCGCGTGCTGTCGGTCAGCCACTCTTGCAGTCTCCGGGCAACTGACTCGCTGGCCAACGGGACCATTAGGCAGCGTTGCAAGTCCAGAGTCTCGAGCAAGAAGTCGGCGTCTTCGGTTGCCTCCAGCGCCGCGTTGGCCTGGCACTTGGCGGAAACGAAGCTGTAACTGCGCTGGTCGGCCTGAGCCAACTGTCCCAGTCCTTCGTCTCCGCCGACCGTCAGACTCTCATGGTAGATATGCCGCAAAGGTCCCAGTGATGCTTCTAGGGAAGAGACCTGGGACTGCATCTGCTCCCAGTACCTCTGGAGAATTTCCACGCCTTCCACCGCCTCGGCAGGAATGCCGTAGATCAAGGGGGCAAGCAAGAGTTTCCGCTTGCCCTGAAAGCGGCCAGCGGAAGGACGCTGGATTCGGGATAGCTCTTGTGCCATGCTAATACCTCCAGCGATGGCGGACCAGACTCTTTCTATCTATCCTACTAGCTCAAGTTCCCATGGTCGATGGATAGGTGTGGCTCGCACCCTGGCTCCATCTCAGGGGGGCGGGACGGCTGGTGGGGGTGAATTGCGGCGCAGAGTTGGGGCTGTTGCTGTTGCCCGGCTGTGGCCCTTATGGTAAATTGGCGTCAAAGTACTCAGTATTGAGGTGAGTTGAATGGCTTATGTGACCCCTCGTGAGGGAGAGAATCCCGAGAGCCTAGTCAATCGTTTCCGGGCCTCGGTCCAGCACTCCGGAATCCTCCGGGAGCTGAAGGACCGCCGGTTCTTCCGGTCCAAGGCGCAGAAGGAGCGCTTGGCCGCTCAGCGGGCCGCGCGCCGCCGGCGGCGGCAGCACCGCCGCTAGCCCCCGGTCTCCCTGGCCCGGCCAACATTACCCTTCTCCGCGGCATACTGCCGCCGGAGAAGGGTAATGTTGGCCGAGGCATGTCCAGGTGGATATTTCACAATTCCCTCCTGTGTCAGGAGGGAATTGTTGCGTCAGAGGGTAATCCGCATCAATTCTTCGGAGAATATTATTTCGCCGTCGTAAGCCCGGCGGATGTCGCCGATCCCCTTCTCCATCGGCCCATGACCGGAGAGGTGAGGTCCGATATGCACCAGCACCAGCTTGCCCACACCCGCCGTCTGGGCCATCCGAGCCGCCCCAAGGGTGCCGCACTGGCCGCCAGCCTCGCCGTTTTCGTCCATCACTTCCTGGTCGTCCCAGCACATGCAGAGCATCATGTCCGCTCCCCTCGCCAGGTCCGTCACGGTGTCGCAGGGTTGCGTATCGCCGGTGAAAACCACGCTGCCTTCGGACGTGTCCACCCGGTATGCGAGGGAGTCGAGCCAAGGCTGGACGTGTTCCGCCCGTGCTGAGGTCACCCGCCATTCACCGCTGTTATGAACGGGTCCGGGCGCGACGTCCCTGGCGCTCACCGAAGGGGGCTTGCGGGGCAAAGTCCCGCCCCGGTTGACATGGACCTTCTGGCTCAATGGGTGGTTGACACGGGCTATCCAGTCATGGGTAAAGACGCCGTTCTCGCCGATGATACGGTCGGTGATCTTTTCGGTCAGCGTGGGGCCGAATACCTGCAACCGGTTTTCTTTGCCGATGCTCTGGTCCCACCGGCAGAGCAGGAAGCAAGGATAATCGATGTCGTGGTCGAAATGGTGGTGGGTAAAGAACAAGTAGTCAACCTGAGTGGGGAACAATCCGGCCTTGACCAGCTTGTGGGTTGCCGCCGGGCCGCAGTCGAACATGAGCAGGTCGCCTCACACGCTAAGGACGTGGGCGCTACCAAAGCGAGCGGCGGTGGGAGTTGGCGTGCCGCCGCCGAGTACATATATTTCCGGCATTATGGCTCCTATTGGAGAAATGGTATTTCCTGTGATTGCTGCCCTCAATTGTACAGCTATCGTCTGAACCGGGATTCACAGGATTCAGGGATTCGTGTGACTTCCTAATCCTGTAAATCCTAAAATCAGAGAAATCACAGTTCAGAGGAAAGATCGAAAGTTGAGAAAATTGCGAAACTCTTTAGTTGCCGAAGAGGCGGAATAAAAATGGCGTAGATAGGATTCATCGGCCAATGAGACTAAGAGCCTATCCTAAAAACAGAATTCGAGTTAAACTGGTGGTATGACGAAAGCGAAGGAACCCAAGCCGCCACGACCGAAGCGCGCCGGCCCAGCCACTCCGGCCAACCCCACCACCGGCTCCTTCCAGGTATCCGACGAGCTGTGGGAGGCGCTGGCTCCACTCCTTCCCCAGCGGGTGAATACCCATCCCTTGGGCGGAGGCCGCCCCCGGGTCCCGGACCGGACCTGCGCCAACGGTATCTTCTACGTGCTGCGCACCGGCTGCCAATGGAAAGCCCTGGATGCCACCGGCATTTGCTCCGGCTCCACCGCCCACCTGCGCTTCCAGGAGTGGGCCGCCGCCGGGGTGTTCCTGGAGCTATGGCGGACCGGGCTGGAACGCTATGACGAATTGAAGGGTTTGGACTGGAGTTGGCTGAGCATGGACGGGGCCTTGACCAAATCCCCCCTGGGCGGGGGGGGAAACCGGTCCCAATCCCACGGACCGGGGCAAGAGCGGGGTCAAACGCAGTCTGTTGACCGAAGCCGGGGGCATTCCGGCGGGGCTGGCAGTGGACGGAGCCAACCGCCACGATATGAAGCTGGTGCGGGCCACGGTGGACAGCCTCCCCGTGCCGCGCCCCGCGCCCAGCCCGGAGCATCCCCAGGGTCTGTGCCTGGACAAGGGCTACGACTTTGACGAGGTGCGCCGGACCGTGGACGAGTTTGGCTTCACGGCCCACATCCGCAGCCGTGGGGAAGAGGCTCAGGCCATCAAGAAAGAGGCCGGCTTCAAAGCCCGGCGCTGGGTGGTGGAACGCACCCACAGCTGGATGAACCGCTTCCGGCGCATTCTGGTCCGCTGGGACAAGTCTCCCACCAACTACATCGCCTTTCTTCATTTCGCCTGCGCCCTTATCGCTCTCAGAGCCGCCGGGTTATTAGGATAGGCTCTAAGTCTGCCCGAAATTGGCCGATTGCAGGCCGTACAGAGCCACGAGAGCGACGTTGAGAGTCAGCAGATAACGGCTCGAAGCAACGCGCCGTGCGCTGACATTCTCCGCCGACTGCACGTAGAGCTTGTATTGCTCCAGCAGGTCGGCCTTGAATGAGCCTTCGTAGGTCTCTCCCGTGAATTGGAACAGGCTATTCCCTGACTCCCTTGACATCAGCTACCTTGCTCCCGCAATCAGTTGCCTCAGATTCTCCCAAGTCCAACTGTGCATTTCGTCTGTCCTGAGGGCAATTGCCGGTTTGGTGCAGGTCTTCCTCCTTCGCCCCTTCAGCAGGAAGTACGGTTTACCTTCTTCACGGGTGATGGTAATTTCAGCTGCCACCCCGGGTGCATCGTGTGTATGCTCACCGCAAATCACGATGGTGAGGTCTGCTCTGCGAATACGATCGCGAACTTCCCTTCTCCAGTTCTCGTCTATCCGATGCTTCACCGACCAATCCCTGATGCTGAATGGCGATTCGGGATTTCTGGCTTGAGCGACTAAGTTGCCTCGAAGGTCGTTGTCGTGGTCGTAGTCAAAACTGATAAAAACTCCTTTGGTGGTCATCTTAAAATCGTCCGCTTGTCAGTTTACCAAGGGCAATATCTGAGCCATAGGTCATTCGCCAGTCGGTGGTGGCGAGCCATTCCAGGGCGGCGGCTTCCACGTCGGATTCGGTGAGTGTGGTCATGCCGCTAACTCTTCGCGTACTTCGTTACGTGCAGACCAAAGCACCGGATACACGTCATAGTTCCGCAGCGCGTCTCGCACGCCGCCTGAAACTGAATGGTCTTGGTCGTTCAGTATCGCATAGGTTAGGGAATCAGCCTGTCGAGTATCCCTAGTATCGATACAAGAAAACACCACTGCTTGAGAGATGTTGCGGTCCGGACGGTTAATTGTCCTCAGCAGGCGTTCAGGCCGAGTTCTCGACTTCGGTATGATGAAATTGAAGCGATGGTCATAACCACTTTTGCCCTTGAGCGTCACTTCCGGCGTGTAACGTATGTCGCAGTCATCAAGCCACCCGGCCACGTCTTCGTGGAACAAGCTGGAGACGGTGGCCTGTGCGAGATAGAACAGGTCATTGACGGCGAGCATCGCCTGGAGCAAATTGTGTTTACGAATGGCGAAATTCATAGGCCCTGCGGTAACTTCCAAGCGGTGCCCTTCAACAAGGTCTACTCCGAAGCCCCGCAGAGTCGTTGCGAGAATCTCCAGCCGTCTGGGAGTGTCAATCGGGCAACCGGACATCTCCAAATCGTCCAAGATATAGCCGTCATCGGTAAGCAGGAAACCGTCTCCCGATTTTCGAGCATAAATTTGGATATAGTCATTATGACGGTCCAGATGTGGTGTCGTAATTTCGTACCAGTTGTTAATTTGCCGGAGGGTTGTTTTGTCCTTTAACCAGCCCCAATACTGGTCTAGGAGCGTCTGCAAATCGTCGTTCATCTCAGCAACTCCCGTCTGATGTTGGGCAGGTCAATTACATTGATGAAGTGCATAAAATCTTGTGCAGTCAACCAGCTATCGGCCAAATTCGGGAAACGGCCCACGGATGCCGGCACGGCCCACTTATCTCCGTAACCCTCCCGGTAGATATGCAGATGCGGCGCCGGAACCTCCGCATCATCCGGGTTGCGATGTTGGCGGCCCGCCAACATCCAGCCTTGCCAGGATTACGGAGCGACGCGCCCGGTTCTGAAAAGTATTTTTGGAGAGATTGATGCGACCCCGGTACAAGTCCACAGAAAATTCCTCCCGTTCGTCCAATGACGCTAGCGGAATTATTATTTTCCCGCCTGTATAGGGGTAACGCCATTCTTTATCGTCAACTTTACACTTAGTCATTGCGAGAAGTGCATCGGCTGTGGATTGAGATAGATTGATAGTCGCCATTTTACTTCATTATTTCCTTAAGATGTTCAACCGTTAATCGGCGTCCGATTAACGCTGGCAGCAGCCCATCCCGTTGGGCGGCTAGGGTGTGGGATTCTTCGTTCAACTGGTCGCAACGTGCGAATAGCGCAACGACATGGCGGTCAAACGTATCCATCAGAACTTCATCAGGAAGCAACTGTCTGTTCATATATGCCAGATTACGATTAAGGCCAGGCACCGCCGAGTCTGCCGCGACAGACGGCAAATCTTGTCCTATCAAGGCATAGTGCAAGAAATGCAGGCTCATGCTCTTCGTTACTGGGACAACATAGAAAGCCGTGTCTATGGGGAAGAAGTCGCTGTGCACCCAAGTAACGACGCCGGGGTTCCCCTTTCTGCCCACGACAATGCCCGGGCCATCTACCAGTTTTTCGTCGTGCCAGCCGACTTGCCCGTTTGAGCCATACACGGGAACATCACCACCGTTCCGGTTGCCAGCTTTTAGTGCCTTTCCATAGGCCAGTTCGATCAACTCCCCCAGCGCATTCACCTCCCACCCCTCGGGTATCTCCCCCAACTCCGAGTCCACCAGGCGGTCTGGGAACAGGTCCCACAACTCCGGCGGCAGGTAGGGTTCCTGACCCTCCAGCTTGGCGCAGACCGGGCCGAAGTCCACGAACCAGTCCTGGAAGATGGCGCGGGCCATCGCCTCCAACGTCTGGTTCATCCGCCGGTTCAGCTCAATCTTGTCGTCCAGGGTGCCGAGGACGTGGGCGATGGCGCGCTGTTCCGGTAGGGGCGGGAGGGGGAAACGCAAATCTCCCAGAATCTGAAGGTTGATGTTGTCTTGAACACTCCCGGTTCCCACGTTTTCGTGCTGTATCTTGTTTCGCAACTGGCGGAAATTGTACTCAACAAACCGGGTATCGCACTTGGATTGGTCTCCGATAAAGCCCACTACGCTATCGGGAAAGCAAGCAGGGTAGGTCAGGATTGCCGTTTCAGCGATGTTAGCTGCGATGGTAATGGCCATCGTTCCTGCGGGCCAAAGACGACTTTGCGACAACCCTAATTCGCTGTACGTTTGGGCATGGGAAACAATTCTTCCTCCAGAAGATTTAATGTCACCGGTCTGGATGAATGGGTATGGACCCCCGTAGAGTTCCGGGGCGTTCCTGAGAGCCTGTTGACGATCTTTGGAATACGTTAAGTTGAGACTATTACCAAGGGAGGGGTAAGCATGTCTCATTCCTATCCCAGCGACATCAGCCGGGAGCAATTCGCCCGGATTCTGCCGACGCTGGAGTCGGTCCGGCGTCGGACCAAGCCCCGCACCGTGGACCTGTACGACGTTTTCTGCGGGGTGTTGTACCTCCTGAAAAGCGGCTGCCAGTGGCGCATGCTGCCTGCGGACTTCCCCGATTGGCGCACCTGCTACAAGTATTTCCGGCAATGGAGCGAGCGGCCCGGCCCGGATGAGGATTCCATTCTGGAGCAGGTCTTAAAAAAAATTGGTTGGCGAGGCCCGGCAAAGCAATGGACGGAAAGAGCGGACCAGCTTCTGTATCGTGGACTCCCAGAGCGTGAAGAACACTGACAGTGCCGGGAACAAGGGCTATGACGCGGGCAAGAAGGTGTCCGGAATCAAGCGCCACATCGCGGTGGACACGCAGGGGTTGCCCCACGCGATCCACATAACCACGGCCAACGTGACCGACCGGGCCGGGGCCTTGGCGATGTTTGACCGGCACCGGGATGGCCTCAACCAGGTGCAGAACGTGCTGGTGGATGGGGGTTACACCGGGAAGCCCTTTGCCGCTGGGGTGCGAAGCCTGTTGGGAGCCGCGGTGGAAGTGGTGAAACGCAACGAACTGCACACCTTCGTGGTGCTGCCGAAGAGATGGGTGGTGGAGCGGTCTTTCGCCTGGCTGGAGAAGTGCCGCCGGCTCTGGAAGAACTGCGAACGAAAGCTCAATACCAGCCTGCAAATGGTGGTTCTCGCCTTCGCAACGCTAATCCTGAAGAGATTGTAAACAGGTTCTTAGACGGTGCCGCGACCTCCCGCGGTCAATCGTGCCGATATCTGACAGTGCCACCTCGCGCCACTCGTTACCCGAAGAGCCTGCCATTGGCAAGGCCACTTGCTGGCCTTCCACAATCTTCTTGAAGGAAGGGTTGACAGCGTTCAGGTCCACCACGTCCACGGTGTAGGGGAGGTCCGATTCCTCGAATGCGATTTCCAGCCCGGCCATTGCCCGGTAGTCGAGACGGGACGGGCCGGCCACGGCCAGGTCCAGGTCGGAGGCGTCGGTAGTCGTCCACCGGGCGCGGCTGCCGAACACCCAGACCTTGAACCCAGCGGGCAGGCACTCCCGCAGGATGTGCTGCACGATTTCGAGGTGGTCGGGGCGGATGTCCACCGGGCTAGTCGAGGAGTTCATTCTTTTCCTGCAATTGCTTTAGAAGATACCGGGCTTCATCCAGAAACTCCGGGATGCCCTGGAATACTCTGTCGGCCAGTTCTTCATTGTAAGCATGGCTGGTAGAGCCGCGGGCGGTGCGATAACTGTCCCAATCTCCGGGTTCTGAAAGCAGCAAGTCATGCTGACTCGCCCTTCTCATGAAGTTGCGGAAGGACAGTTGGTCAACCTGATGTGGATTGGCTGAAACTTATTTAAGGTATCGTTCAATCTTGCTGATACTGAGTTCGTAGGTGAACTCAAAGGCCTGGATAGCACCGGCCCTGATATGGTTCCGCATTATCGGGTGTTGGCGCACGACGTCAGAGTCATACAGGTCCAGAGCTTCCCCCAACTGGGCGACAGTATTTTCTAACGGCGACAAATCCAGCCTCATCAGACCGCTCCGGTACCTCCGAACCCCAGCCGTTCCAGGTTATCTGCAATGGCGGCATCTAGCCGCCGGGCTTCTTCCTGCTGCTCCCGCCACTGTGCGGTGAGGCGGGCCATCTTCTCCTGGAAGGGTTCCCCGTCGTCGACCTGCGGTTCGGCTCCCACGTAACGGCCCGGGGTGAGGACGTGACCGTGCTTGCGGATTTCTTCTAAAGTGGCGCTTTTGCAGAAGCCGGGAACGTCGGCGTAATCGCCGCCGCCATCGCCGCCCCGCCAAGCGTGGTAGGTATCGGCGATGCGGGCGATGTCCTCGGCGGACAGGTCCCGGTGGGTGGGGTCCTCCATGTGGCCCAGCTTGCGGGCGTCGATGAACAGGGTCTCTCCCATGCGCTTTTCGTCGCGCCGCCCCCGGCGCAGGAACCACAGACAGGCGGGTATCTGGGTGGACCGGAAAAGTTGCCCCGGCAGGGCGATGATGCAGTCCACTAGGTCAGCCTCAATGATGTTCTTGCGTATTTCCCCTTCGTTGGATTGGTTGGAAGACATGGACCCATTGGCCAGCACGAACCCGGCGGTTCCACGGGGAGCGAGATGGGCCAGGAAGTGCTGCACCCAGGCGAAATTGGCGTTGCCCACCGGCGGTACGCCGTACTCCCACCGCTTGTCGTCCCGCAGCCTTTCGCCGCCCCAATCGGAGACGTTGAAGGGCGGGTTGGCCAGGATGTAGTCCGCCCGCAGGTCGGGGTGGCGGTCATTGTGGAAGCTGTCGCCGTAGGCAATCTGGCCTTCGATTCCCCGGATAGCCAGATTCATCCGAGCCAGCCGCCAGGTGGTGTGGTTGGACTCCTGGCCGTAAATGGAGATATCGCCCCTGGCCCTGCCGCCGTTGCCGTTGCCCGTGGCGTGGGCGCGGATGAAGTCCACCGACTGGATGAACATACCGGAGGAGCCGCAGCAGGGGTCATAGACCCGGCCCTGGTACGGCTCCAGCATCTCCACCAACAGGCGCACCACCGAGCGGGGGGTATAAAACTCGCCACCCTTGCGGCCCTCGGCCAAGGCGAACTGTTCCAGGAAGTATTCGTACACCCGGCCCAGCACGTCGGTTGCCTGGGCCTCGGCCCCGCCGACCTTGATGTTGCTCACCAGGTCCACCACTTGGCCCAGCCGCTGCTTGTCCAAGGCGTCCCTGCCGTACTCCTTGGGCAACACGTCCCGGAGCGCCGGGTTATCCCGTTCCACCGCAGTCATGGCGTCATCCACCAGGCGTCCGATGGCAGGCTGCCGGGCCTGGTTCTTCAGATGTTGCCAGCGGGCCTCTGGCGGCACCCAGAAGATGCTCTGGGCGCGGTACTCGTCCGGGTCCTCAGGGTCGGCGCCCTGGTCTCGCTCGACCTCCAGCTTGGCATAGGCTTCCTCAAAGGCGTCGGAGATGTACTTGAGGAAGATGAGGCCCAGGACGACATGCTTGTACTCGGCGGCGTCCATGCTGCCCCGCAGAGCGTCGGCCATGCGCCAAAGGTCGGATTCGTAGCCCGTCAAGCCACTACTGCCCGAATCGTTCTTCGTGTTGGAATTGGTCCGTCTTTGCCGTGCCGTAGTCATTATTCTTTACTCCCGCGGCTGCCCTTGGAACGCCACTTTTCAACTTCATGTATGGCGTTTTTGCCGCCAGGTCCGTAACCATGCTCTACCAAAAACCTGGGTACACCGCCGTACTCCACCGAGATCACCGCGGACTCGGCAGTCTTGTCGTGGCCTGGCAGGAAGAAGGAACCGATTGATGTCTCTGCGCCGCACCCACACCAGCACTCCCCCGTGGGTAGCAGGCGTTTACTTGATACCATTTCGGTTCCCTCCTCCGGGCCGTGCCCTCGGTGTTCTTGGATCCGATTCAAGGATATATCCCTAGACACCTTCGGTCAATGCACTGTGGCAGGCAGATGGAAACGCACGAATACACCGACTCTACCTTCACCACTAGCCCAGCGTTAGCACTCTCCTCATCCAGCTCATCCCCTCGGCCTTTCGTAGCTCCCGACGCTCCTCCGCCAGGGTCTCCAGCCCATACCACAAAGCTGCGCCCAAAACAATGCCCTGCAAGGCATTACGTGCAACTTCTTTTCCCTGGACAATGGACTGTTAGGCCACTGCCACGGGAGGAAAGAGAATGACAACAACCGAAACCGGAACGCCAACCCCGATAGAGGATGAATTGGCCGACGACGACCTCAACTACGCCATCCGCGATTACGTGCGTACCTACGCCCGGTGGCGTGGTCGCCAGAAGGCGATGGAGACTTTCGGTGTGTCCCGGCACACCCTCTGGCGCTTCCTGGAGCGAGGCCACATGGACCGCGCCCTGCCCAGGGCCGTCCTAAGCGATGTGGGCGAGAGCGTCGAGGCCCTGGATGCGGCAACGTGGGCAATCGAGGCCGCGCAACGCATAAGCGCCAACGCCAGCCGCCTCGCCGGGAAGAGCCGCGCACAGGGTCCCAACCTGCGCCCGGGGCAGGAGGACGCGCTACTGCAACTGTGCGCCGCGCCGCTGACCACCATGAACGAACTGGCCCGCTTCAACCTGGCACCCGCCACCACCCTGCGCGGACGGCTGGACAGGCTGGCGGAACTGGGACTGGCGGATTCCGTGTCCCACCGCCTGGGCGCTCTCGGTCCAAAGCCCCAGCGCCGCTACTTTCCCACGGAAAGGGGCATCCGTACTGCCGCAGCGTTTGAGTGGGGCACGGCACGCTTCCTGGCCGACCACCCGGTGTCCCGCCAGTGGTTCCGCACCTGGCCGAGCGTCTCGACGCCGTAGCCCTGCTCTACCACGTGGCTGCACTGGCGGCCGACGCCGGTCCCCACGGCCAGCCCGTCAGGGTGGACCACTCTACCGCCAGGGGCCGACCCTGCCCTCAGCCAACCTGCGCTACCGCCTGAGAACCGTGGAGAACCTGGGCCAGTTCCAGACCCCAACGGTGACGCTGGTGATCACCGGCTCCGACCAAGCCAACCGCCGGGCCGTGCGCACCCTGAGCCATGCGATGGAGCATCGGACTTTCTTCGTTGCCACCGAGGGGGAACATCTGGCCGGAGACCACCGGGCCGTGGTCTGGCAGCAGTGCGGCAGCATGATGGGTACCAACCCCCCGGTGAAGGTCGCCCCCGACGTGTCCCTGAACGACATCATCTCCTGGACCGGCGAGTTGGTGGAGAGTGCGAACGCATACCGGCGTAAACTCGGGCTCGACCCCGACATGGAGCCGAAGCCGGACCCATACACCCTCTACCCCGGCCACCTGCGTGCCGCCATGCCAAACCCATCACAGCAGATCAAGTCCTGTTTCGCCGTGCAGCTCACCCGCGCCGAGAAGGACGCCCTGGACCTGCTGGCCGCCTGGCCCCTATGCACCACCGACCAACTGGCCGGGCTGATGGGCGGCGTCACCCGTCGCCGCGCCAACCAGGTGCTCCGGTCCCTGGCAGACCGAACCCTGGTCCACTCCGAGAACCAGCGCCACGTCCTCAGGGACGAGGGGCTGCGCTACCTGGCCCGCCGGGACCGGGACGCCGTGAGGATGGCCCTGGGCCGCTGGAGCGCCCGACGGCGCCGCCGCAGGGGAAAGGTCCCGGTCTACGCCGGCACCGCCCTGCGCGCCCTGGATTCCCAGATGAGCCACCAGGATGCCATCAACACCGTCGTCGCCGCCCTGAGCGCCGAGGTCGCCCGGTCCAATGCCCACTTCCTGCTGGAGTTGCTGCCCACCTCCCGTTCCAGCATCGGCTACCGTTACCGTTACCGCGACACCGACTACGTGATCCACCCCGACGCCACCTTCTGGCTGTCCTATCAGGGTGAATGGCGTCCCTATTTCCTTGAGTTTGGACGCCGCGCCGTCACTCCCAAGCGGGTCCGCGCCCGGCTGCAAAACTACCCCCGCTACTTCGCCAGCGGCTGGGCCGACCGGGACCACGCCGGGCAGTTACCGCTGGTGCTGTTCGTGTTCGAGACCCCCGCAGATGAGGATGCCTTCCTGCGAGCCGCCGGAGCGCACCGCCTGCCCATATGCACTTCCAACCTGGGACTGATCAACGATCTTGGCGTGTTAAGCGAGGTGTGGCGCTGGCCGCCGCCGAATGCCCCTGCCCGCCTGCCGCTGCACCGCCTGGGACAGGGCTACAAAATTGTACCTTCCCGTTCCTGACGTTTCCTGTAGGGGAGCTATGCTCAAACGTGATTTTCAGGGTACCAACCCTGTCAGACCCCAAAAGACCAGAAGGGGTGCATTTTGTTGCAGAACCAGCACCTCGGCGGGCCTGATCCGACCCACAAGACCCGGCCCCGCATTCGCGGCCACCGGGACGCTGACGTGTTTGACGCGTCAGAAATGACGCGTGATGACGTGTAAACGAACCATGACAATCCAGCGGAAAGCAAGGAGGACGACCATGAGATTGCTGACCAAGGCCGAGGCTTGCCGGGTACTGGCGGTGTCCCTGTCCACCCTGGACCGGCGCATCGCCTCGGGAGAGGTTCGCATGAAACGGGAGCCGCGCGGACGGCGGCATAGGGTGTACGTGATGCTGGACGACGATCCGCCGGAGAACGGCAAGGCCGCTGACTCAACGCTGGCCGTGGCCCTGGAACGGATACGCGGCTTGGAAGGACAGGTGGCCTATCTTCAAGGCCAGCTTGAGCTGGAGCAGCAGCGCAACGCCGAGTTAGTGAACCAGATGAAAGCGGGGCAAACTTCAACGGCGCAGGACGAGCGCGGTACTTGGTGGCGGTTCTGGCAATCGTGAAGGTGGCGGTGGCGGACACCCAGCCGAGGTAGACGGGGTCGGCAGCACCATTCATCCTGGATTGCGAAAGTGGATTTCCCGAAATCAACGGCCCTGAGTGACGATTACCCATTGCATTTTAGGTATCCATAAAGATACTATAGTAGATGATGGTCGAGTTTTACAACGGCGAAGGAGCGGCGATGGGCAGCGCGGAAACACCGATGGCATACCCGGCAACCGAGGCGCGGATGACCGCCGACCTCAACGCCACCCTGGACGTAGGCGACTTGAACCGCATCATGGGGACGCTGGGGGAGATGGCCCGCGCCCACCGGATGAAGCGGATAGCCCAAGAAACGGGCCTGGGACGGGAAAGCCTCTACAAGTCCATGCGGGCTGGGGCCAGCCCAGAGTTCAACACCGTGCTCAAGGTGCTGCGCGCCCTGGGATTCCGAATACAGGTTGTTCCCATCACCAACTACGATAGCCATTAGCGCCAACGGGCAGATACTTCAACTGGCTGCGTGCTCATTGGGTACTGTACAGGAAGAGGAGAGTATCAGTATGAACCAGCAAGCAACCTTTACTCCGGCGGCCCTCTACGCCGGGGTCTCCAGAGACCGCCAGGACGTGGAAATCGCTAGGAGCGCGTATGTCCCAGGGTTGACTGGATTTGGATTCAGGAGAAACTTGGACTGATGCTGAACCGACTCGTTGTTAAGAACGTGGACAGGGTTCGATTAAGCATGAGCCTCGGCGATTCTAAACTGCCGGAAGGTTTGCAATCGTTTATAAACCAGGAAGCAACCAATGTCATTGAAAGCCTTGGCAATGACATAATCACTGCGAATCCACCTTTCCTGCTGACCCAAGAGAAGCATGACGCAATGTTCGCTGAGTAGTGGGAATATGCGGAAAAACTTGCGGACGAGATAGTCAAAGGCCCAATGACTACGTGGGTACGGGGACTGCCTCTTACCTCTAGCCGTAGTGGGCTTTCCGACGTAGAGATCTCCATCCTAGTGGATGTCCCTTATGGTTGCCGAAGGTTTACCTTTGTTTTGGGCAAGGGGGAACAATGGCAGAAATATGTTAATGATATACCGACGTTGACGCTGGACACGAACGTCGTTTACGAACACTGGAAGCAACGGGATAAATCCAAGACCGTGGAGAAGTTGATCGAACTCGCATCTGCTATTCCATTGTCTCTGAGGGTTACCGGGCGCATTCGGGAAGATGTTCCAAGGTCTCCATTGGCCGACAGAATTGACGACCTTCCAGAACTTGGAGTCAAGCTGATGGGTTCTGTGATCCGGCCTCTCCACTGGCGTCCTGGAAGCGATCAGCCCGGTAGCACTGAGTTTGAGATAGTCTATGCTTCTCTTACTGACCCGGAATACCGGCAGAAGGATAAAGACTGGAAAGATTGGGACCATCTCCGTGCGCACTACATAAACAAACGGGATGTCTTTCTTACTTGGGACGACATGATTCTCAGATTGTCCCGCCAGTTGAGAGCGCGTTTAGGCATTGTTGTCATGATGCCGGAAGAATACCTAAAGACGATAGAGCATCCCATCTCACACTAGGACGACCGAAATTTAAAAACTAGCAGCGGGACCTTCGCAGCGACAATTCCATATTCGACAGGGATCTGGCAATACCGCTAACGGCGCTACCACGCCGGTAAACATCATTTAGAGAGAGGCCATTGCAATGACGCAACATCAAACATTAACTCCCGCGGCCCTCTACGCTCGGGTGTCCAGTGACCGCCAGGACGTGGACCTGTCCGTGGCAGCCCAGCTTCGGGCGCTCCGGGACTACGCCAAGGCCAATGGCTACACCGTCGCCCGCGAATACGTGGACGAGGCCGAGAGCGGCCGCATCGCCGACCGCCCCCAGTTCCGTAGGATGCTGGACGAGGCCAGCAGGCCCGAGGCCCCCTTCCGGGAGATTCTGGTCTGGAAGTTTTCCCGCTTCACCCGCAAGCGGGAGCACGCCGACGATTCCCCCACCGGCAAGCTGATGGAGGCCATCATCGAGAGCGTGGACGAATTTTACTCGGAAAATTTGGCCCAAGAGGTTACGCGGGGGATGCGCGAGGCTGCCTCCCGGGGCTTCTGGGTCACCAGCCGGGTGCCCTACGGCTACCGCAAACTGATGGTCCAGGACGGGGCCAAGAAGCGCCCCACTCTGGAACCCGACCCGGCTACGTCCCCCGTCGTAAAGCGCATCTTCAACCTGGCCGAGGCGGGCAAGGGCATCCTGGACATTACCCGCACCCTCAACGACGAGGGCATCGCCAACCCCACCGGCAGGCTCTGGTCCAAGAACGGAGTCCACATCATCCTGCGAAACGAAGTTTAACCGGCGCCCTGGTCTGGGGCCCCGGTGCGGGTGGACAAGGCCTTTCCCGCCATCGTCTCCAAGATCCAGTTCCGCCGCGTCAACCGGCTGATGCGCTCCCGCGCCCCTAGGAAGACACATCCCCGGCGGGTGGGAAGCTCTTACCTGCTCAGCGGATTGGTCAAGTGCCGCCGGTACAACCGCGCCCTCTCCGGCCAGGACTCCAAGGGCGGGAAGTTCGCTTACTACGTCTGCCAGTCCCTGATGAAGCGGGGCAACGGGGCCTGCGACGCCCCCAGGCTCAACGCCCGCCGCTTCGAGGAGATGGTGGTCGGCAAGATTCGCTCCAACATCCTCACCGAGTCCAACATCCGGGAACTGGTCAAGCTGGTGGACGAGGAGATGGACGTCGTGGCCCGGGAGCAGCGCCAGCGGCTGGAGACCGCCGAATCGGAGCTTGCCGAATTGCGGCGGCGTCTGGACCGCCTCTACAACTTGGCGGAAACCACCGACCTGGACATCGACGACTTCAAGCCCCGAATCAAGGACCACCGGGAGCGTCAGGAGCGGCTTGAGGCGACGGCGGCGGAGGGCCAGGGCGATGCTGTCCCAGCGCCGCGTGGTCCTGGACGACGTGGAGACCATTACCGCTTATGCCGAGGACCTGAGCAAGTATCTGAACGAAAGCGAGTTGACCGAGCGGCGGGCCTTCATCGAGTCCTTCGTCAAGGAGATCGTCGTACAGCCCGGCAACGCCCTGGTGCGCTACACCATCCCCATGCCGGAGGATAGTCCGATAGAGGGAAGGGATGCCGAAGAGGTGGCCCTGGACGACCCGGTACTGTCTACGGTCAAGTTAGGTGGGCCGGACTGGACAAAATCGAGAACCGAGGCCAATTCCGACGTCACCCCGTCCGACGGCATGGGGATAGTGTACGTCAGCACGGCCTCGTCCTCCACGATTTCAATGCCCTGCACGAAGTTGCGAATGAGGGCCTTCCGCTCCGGGAAGGTGCCTTCTTGGAGAAACTCCCGGAAGTCCGCCACGTATCCCTTGATCTCTTTGCTGGTGGGCAACTCCGCCCGCCGCTGCTCCAACTGGCCCTCGGCCTCCTCCCGCGCCGCCGTTAGCTGGTCCTGGCGCGCCTTCAGGGACAGGATGCGGGGGGCAGCACCTCGATGGGCAACTGCTTGGTCTCAAGGGCTTGGTAGAGGTTCTCCAACCGGCCCTCCACGTCGGATAGCTCGGCGCTGATGGCCGTGAGCCTGCCGTTGACCTCACCGGCCAGGTTGTCGATCTCCTCGGCCACCAACGTCACCAGCTCGGTGATGGTCTCCTCGGTGAGAATCCACTCCCTGACCTTCTCGATAACCAGATCCTCGACTTTCGTGGCCTTCAGGTAGCGGGCGGTGCAGGCTCCTGCTCCTTCCCGGAACAGGCTGCCGCAGACGTAGTAGGCGAACTGGCCGCTCTTGGCCTCCTGGCCGGAGTAGGGCTTGCCGCAGATGCCGCAGCGTAGCAGACCACTCAGGAGATACTGGCTGCCCACCCGTGCGGGCCGCTGCACCGTGGGCACCCGCTGGTGCAACCCCTGCTGCACCAGGTCGAAGGTCTCCCTGGACACCAGGGCGGGCTAGGCGTTCTCAACCCGAACCGGCTCAGGGGCTTTCTCGTCCTTGCTCTTGACGCCCCAGACGGCGGTTCCGGTGTAGGCCTCGTTGGTCAGCAGGTAGTGGACGACGTTCTTCTGCCAGCGCCGTCCCTTGAGGGTGATGTCCCGGTTGTTCAGCTCCTTGCAGATTTCCTTCAGCCCGTTGCCCCGGCGGGAACTCTCGAAGATTTCCTTGACGATGGGCGCGGCCACCGGGTCAAGCTCCAGGGTGGGGCGGTCCTTCACCCCGTCGCTGACCTTGATGCGGTTGTAGCCGAAGGGGGCCTTGGAACCCAGGAAGTAGCCCCTGGACGCGGCCTCCCGCATCCCCCTAACAACCTCCTGCGCAAGATTTTCCGAGTAAAATTCGTCCACGCTCTCGATGATGGCCTCCATCAGCTTGCCGGTGGGGGAGTCGTCGGCGTGCTCGGTGATGGACACCACGCGGACGCCCTTGCGCCGGAGCATGGACTTGAAGGCGACGGCGTGTTCCCGCTTGCGGGTGAAGCGCGAGAATTTCCAGACCAGGATTACCTAGAAGGGGGCGGTGGCCTTGCCGCCTTCGTCAATCATGTTGCGGAACTGGGGCCTGTCAGCGATTCTTCCGCTCTCGGCTTCGTCCACGTACTCGCGGGCGATGGTGTAGCCGTTATTCCTGGCGTAGTCCCGGAGCGCCCGAAGCTGGGCAGCCACAGAGAGGTCCACGTCCTGGCGGTCGCTGGAGACCCGGGCGTAGAGCGCCGCCGGGGTCAGGGGTTGTAGGCGATTTATTCTGATGTCCTCCCGTGTCTGTATGTAGTTTGTGGTTATGAGTCGATTCTTCGTGACATAAGGGGTGCCACCGCGCCAACAATGATTTTTCTATATTGTTGATCCCATCGGTCGCATTTCGGCGCACAGTTTCGTCTAGGTTCTGTTGACATTTGCATTTGTAACCGATGTGCAGGCCCATTTCATGCCATTCCAAGTGCAGGAAAGCACTAATGGCCTTGAATCGGAGTGATAAGTCCAGGATTCTTCGTCGCTATTTCCCCGGAATGACCCGCAACAGCGAAATGTCAACAGAACCTAGTAGTTCAACTATTTTGAACCGATGGATAAAGAGACTTCAGCTTGATGCGTGCATCCGCAGTGGTGAAGCGCCAGTTCACCCGCACTGTGTCCAGGTTGCGCTGTTCCTGCCACATTGCTACCTCCCACCGCAGAACCCTTTGGTCCGGGATGCGGCGGTCCAGGCATTGCCGGGCCAGCACCCCAATTTCAATCTCGGCCATGTTCAGCCAACTGCCATGTTTAGGGGTGTAGTGGACCTCCAGCCTTTCGGCGATGCGCCGCGCTTCGGCCGGCTCCAAAGCCTGGTACAGCGAGGCCGGATGATGGGTGTTCAGGTCGTCCATCACCAGCACAATGCGCTCTTTGTCCGGGTAATCCTCATCCACCAGTTGCTTGACCACCCGGGCCCAACCGGCTTTCGTCCGGCGGTCAGTCACTTCGACCCGCCGCCCTTCCAACGGCGCAAACAGCATGAACAGGTTGCTCACACCGTTGCGCTCGTATTCGTAATCGTAAACGCCGGCCGCCCCGGGCCGGGGCGGCCGCGGCAGGCGCGTCTCCTTTACTTGTTGTTTGCTCGTCTCGTCCAGGCACACCAGAACTTCGTTGTCCCCATATTGGCGATGGTAAACTTCCAGCACGTCTTCCAGCACACATACAAAGCCGGCGCCGCCTTCCAGCGGGATGCGCCAGCGCTCTTTCAACCAGGGCTTGAGTTCGTTTTTTTAAGCGCCTTGCGAACCGTCTCGGGGTGGATGCGGTCAACTATCCCGCATTCGACCAGCCGGTCCGCCAGCAACTTCAGCGTCCAACGTACCCGGCCTTCCGGCGGTTCCCCGCAAGCCAGCGCAATCAGGCGGGCTTCCGCAGCGCCGTCCAGTTTCTTCTGCCGGCGGCGCAACTGCTGCTTACGGTCCAAGGCCGCCTCAATCCCTTCCTCCACGCAACGCCGCCGCACCTTCTCCACCGCGGCCTGGCCAATCTTGAGGACCCGGGCAATCTGCTGATCCGTCATGGCCCCGTCTGCTTGCCCCTCATCGCTCAGCAGCAGGATACGCGCATGGGTCTGTTTATACGCCGCCGCCCTTCCACGGGAAACCAATGCCTTCAGTTCCTGTTGTTCTTCCGCGTTCAGTTTGATACGGTATTTCTTGCCAGGCATGACGATTCTCCCTTAGTCCGTTCCTCTACCGGGAGAATACACCTTTTCCCCATCAATTCAATGACGTTGGACTACTAGTAAGTATTCGTGAACGTCTTGAATGGCCGGTCAGATTGGCAGATAGAAGATTCCCAGACTGTTAAAACGTAACGCCGTTCTCTGCCAACCATCAATCCACTCTCGCAACTGAGAGGGTTGTATACCTATCCCCGCAATATCTGACAGACTCCCCGCGCGCATATGAAAAAATCTCTGGCATTGGTTGCGTTGCACGTAGGTCTCCAATGAGGATACCCCCTTACATCGATATCCGAAGGGGTCGTTTTCCTCACTTGTATCGGCGTCGATTCTCGAAGCAAAAAAGTTGATGGTATGCATGACACAGGAACAAGCCAAGTATCTTGAAGAAGATCAGGAGCATCCTTATCTACCTTCGACCACTTGCTGTACAGGGGGAACACATAGTACACTGCTTCTGGGCGTTCAAGCCGCTCCAAGGCTTCATGCTGTGTCTTATTGATGCTAAATTTATAGACTCAATCCACGTTTGAGGTCGCCCAGGGAGACTTGAACTGTAGCATCAACGCGACACCAGGAGCGTTTTGAATCTTCGCGTCCAATCCTTCTTCGCGCTCCTCTCGTTGAGTCAAGCCTACCCATGAGGCTTTTTGATAAGCCGGGTAAGCTCTAATGCCCTGTAGCATTTCAGTACAAACATTCAACTCCAGGGACTTCTCCGAGACTTCTTTTTTCTTGGCCATGCGGCAATCCTTTCACCTGAACTGCAGATGCCAGTCGCATCTTCGAAATCGCATCCATATTTCGGTACATATCAGACGGCCCGCTGCGCTAACTACCCACCAGATCGATGCGGTCTCCGTAGCGGCGAAAGTCCGCCGTGTTGAACGTCAGCAGTCGGCGCTCGCCGTAGGCCAGCATGGTTGCCACGATGTTGGCGTCGTGAATCTGCCGCCCGCCGACGGATACGTCCCGGCACAGCGCCAACAGCGTGTCGGTCACCACCGGGCCATCCTCAAGTAGCTCGAAGGCGCCGGTCAGCCGGTCCACATCTTCCAGGGCCTCCTCACGGGTAATTCCGACCGCCCAGGTTTGGGGGCGGGTGACCACCGCCAGGTACTCACGCAAAACCTGGCGGCTGATTCTCAGCGGTTCAGGGTCTCCAAAAGCCCGGTCCAACGCGGCCCTGGCGTCGTTGTGGTCCGGGGCATCCAGAATGCGGGCCTTCACCAGAATGTTGGTGTCAACAAACATCGGGCGGGCTATATCCTGTCCTCGTAGATGTCCTCGCGGCTGAGACTCAGGTTTTCCGGCCAGGTCCCGGTGGAGTGGACGGGCCACGCTTCGTCAAGGGTCGGCCTACGGGCGGTGTCCAGGGGCTTTCGGCGTAGCAGCAGCGTCTCGGAGTCCATATCTACATCCGCCGTCTCCCATCCGGCGGCGCTCCAGGCGAGGGCCTGGCTGTGGCCGTTGCCGCCGCTCTGATTTGACCACCAGGGCCGGTGAAGGCGGGCTGACGCGGGTAGCTCGAAGCCGATGATTGACTCGATCTCACCGAAGGATGTTCGCCACTCTTGGGTAGTAAAACCGCACAGGTGGGTGTAAAGCCTCTGGTATTTTCCCCGGATCGCCATCTCGCGGTACTTCCGGTCCCGGTTTATCGCCATGTCGCGCCTCCGATTCAACGCCAAGCCGTCGAAGCCTGTTGCTCTACACCATTATAGTTAGTTAGTAACTCCTCCGCAAGCCCTTGGATAAGCCAAGGGCCAGGGAGACCGTAGCGTTGGTGGCGTTCCCTGGCCTGAACCAATTGGCAATGTCGGTTTGCTCCGCCGTGTTAGGGGATTGCTCATCCCCCGGCCCGCCGCCGGACCGTCTCCCGTTGCTCCGCCGTGTGAACCGGCGATGCTGCCACGGGGTGCGTGGCCGCCCTGCCGGTCTGGTCCCTGCGAACCTTGCTTTTGTTCTTTCGCATCATGTCCCTCCCCCGGTGGCCGCTGACAAGGGTATGTATTTCATTTGGGAACTCTGGAGTTAAACGTGAGTTCGCATAGCAGGGCAGACTTACTCAGATATAAAATCGCCCCCAAATACCCACTATCAGGCCCATTCCATCATTCCGGCGTAGGCCGGAATCCAGAGGTGGCGGGCCGGTTCGTAGCTATAATCTCGTTCTTACATACCCCTGTCAGCCCGGTGGCCGGGGGCAATTGCCCGCCGGAACCGGCTTTTGCCTCCAGTGTGGAGGCGCGCAGTTTCAAACCGGAACCCCCATAGGGTGGTCCATCTGTGAACCCTGGTTCATGCGTGAACTACCCTATAAGGTTTAGGACGCCACGCCCCGGTGGTGATGTCATAAACGTGTACAGGGATTTGGATTTGGGGCAGGACGGGGAAGGGGAGCGGTTTCGTAGCTGAAATCGGGGGATTTCGGGGGTTTTAGGGCCAATTCAGGCAACACTTTCCGGGAAGGGCTGGTTCCACGGCCTTGGGGCAGAGCCAGCTACGAAATGTTCCTCGTGGAACATGGGGATTTGGTGGGCGATGGGGCACGGCCCTATTGGAGATGGGGCATTTGGAACATGGGGGAGCGGCGGCGGGCCGGATGATCCGTCCGGGAGGGCCGGGAGATGGTTTCCACGGCCCGGCCAGCCGGCGGGCGGCGCGTCCTCCCTTATAAGGCGCGGGTGGTCCGGCGGCCCCAGGGGTGTCCTACCCGTGTACAGGGATTGGGACTTGATTGTAGAAGTGCAATCGGGGGCGGTTTCGTATTGGGAAACGGGGTGAATCGTGGCCGTCAGCTACTTCGCAGCGAGCACTTTGGTTCCAGAGCAGCTTCCACCCCTACTGGACGGTGCCAGCTTGGGAAATTGCAGAAATGCAATCGGGATATGCGGGTGATGGTGGACAGCGCCCCGTTGGAAAATTGCACTTCTGCAATCCAGGGCGGACCTGGCCGGGAGATGGTTCCGGTGGTCCGACTCGGCCAGTCCGGGGCCAGCGGGTGACGGGCCTGACGGTGACGCGCGCGTCACCCATTATGAGGCGCGGGTTTGTCGGCGGCGGCAAGTATGTCATACCCGTGTACAGGGATTCTGATCTGGTGGACAGTTGTCCAAATTGTCCGTCTCAAAGGTGAAATCGGGGGGGAACACCCCCTACAGGACGTATTCAGCAAGCACTTGGGTTCCAGGGCAGCTTCCACGCCTGTTAGACAGTCCCACGTTGGAAATCGGACAGTTGTCAAGCGGGGAGAGGGGGTGGTGTTGGACAGTGCCAGCTACGGATTCGGACAGTTGTCAAGCGGGGAGAGGGAGTGTAACTGTTCAGACTGGGGCGAGTTGGGGTTGGGAGAGGATGGAGTTCAGGGCATGGTAGGGGTTGCAGCCTCGCAAGCGCCATGTGCCGAACAAGGAAGCGAGGATACTCTTGGTTTCGCTTCCCTGCTCCGAACGGGTCCCGCCGCTGATCTTCCGGCTCACCACCGTTGGGCGCAGGCTGCGCTCCGCCGCGTTGTTGTCCGCGCTCACCCGGGGATCGGCGACGAAAGCGAACAACTCCGGCAAGAAGCGTTCCACCCGCTGGCACAGCACCCTCATGGGCGCATCGCCGTCCAGGTAAGGCTTGCAGATGGACCATAGCCGCTTCCGGCGCTGCTGTTGCAGCTTTACCCGCTGGGCCCGCTGCACCGTTTCCGGCAGGCCCGGGTCAGGGCCGGGATATGCCTGCGCCTGGTCATACACCTCCCGCACCTGGTGGGCCCATTCGGCCAGTCCTTGGTGTTGAGGGTATCGCTCCTTCAGTTGGTGGATGTCCCGCAGGAGATGGGTCCAACATCTCTGATGCAGCCCTTGATGCACGTTGTAAGCGCCGTAGAAGTCACTGACCAGCACCCCGTCAAACTCATCCCCCAACACCTCCGCAACCACTTGCCTTCCCCGGCTGGCCCGGCGGAGGAAGTAACGTACTTCCGGATTGCTGAAGCTCCAGAGATACCCGTTGCGGCCATCTTCCCGCCAGCCTGTCTCGTCCCCATACACCACCGGACTGGCTCGAATCTCTTGCTGTAGCTGGTTGTACTCCTCCTGGCCTAGCCTGGCCACTCCACGCACCAAGGCCACCAGTTCCCCCACGCTAAGGCCCAGTCTGTAGCGCCACTTCAGGTAGCGTTGAATCACCCCATAGGGAAGCCGGCACTCCTCCCGGAGCACGCATACTTCCTGCTGGACTGAGATTCCCACCCGTTGCCGCCCTACCGCGAGGGCGCTCCAATCCGGTTCCGGGGACCACCGCTGCCCGCACTTCCGGCAAGTGCGTTCCAACACCACGTGCTCAGTTACCCGCGCCCGCACCCGGGGTATGGTTATAATCTGGCGGCGCCGGCGCACCCTCCCGCCGGCCAGAGGGACCCGGCAACCGGGACAACTGGCCGTGGCGTGCTCTACCCTATGGGTCGGCTCCTCCCGACGCCGGACAAACCCGTGGGTACGCTTCTTGCGTTCTTTCTTGGAGCGGGCTGGCCGGTTGGCCTTGGCCCAAGAAGGTGGCTTCCTCTCCTTCAGTCCGGCATCCAGCGGCCTCTGTTGGCCTTCCAACTCTGCAATCCGGGCTTCCTGGGCCTCGATTAAGCTGATGAGTTGACCGATTATCTCAATCAATTCCTCCCGGGAAGCCCCGGCTAAATTCACAGGCAGTTTCATGCTCGTAGTCTATCTGGCTCATCAGATTTAGGCCAGTCTGAACAGTTACGAGGGAGTGGTGTTGGACAGTGCCAGCTACGGATTCGGACAGTTGTCCATTCGGTGGGGTTGGGGTCTGGCGAGATGGTTGGCCGGGGTCGGGAGGCGCTGCCCGGCGGGGCGAGGGAGACAGCGGGGACAGCGATGGAGGCGTGGTGGACCTGGTGCCAGCGGAGGTCCTTGACGTGGGCTTCTCTCGTGGCGGCAAGTGGTCCGGCGCCAATCCCCGTCGGCGGGGGAGCGAGGTTCAGGGTCAAGGCGGTCCGGACGGGCTGGCAGAGAGAGGGAGGAAGCGGTGAGGCCCAAGAGCGCGTTCCGGTCATGCGTCATTAAGTGTCAGACCTGACACATCAAGCACGTCATCAGGCCGATGGCGGCGATTCCGGCGCCGGTGTTGCGGGACTGGCCGGGTCCGGCCAAGGCGCGCGTTCTGCAACAAAATGCACTTGGTTTGGTTTTTTTGGGTCTGACAGGGTTGAGACACTTGTAATCAAGTTAGTCGGAAGGCCCCTTACAGGAAGTGTCGGGGACGGCGATGTGGGCTAAGAGCCTATCCTAATAACCCGGCGGCTCTGAGAGCGATAAGGGCGCAGGCGAAATGAAGAAAGGCGATGTAGTTGGTGGGAGACTTGTCCCAGCGGACCAGAATGCGCCGGAAGCGGTTCATCCAGCTGTGGGTGCGTTCCACCACCCAGCGCCGGGCTTTGAAGCCGGCCTCTTTCTTGATGGCCTGAGCCTCTTCCCCACGGCTGCGGATGTGGGCCGTGAAGCCAAACTCGTCCACGGTCCGGCGCACCTCGTCAAAGTCGTAGCCCTTGTCCAGGCACAGACCCTGGGGATGCTCCGGGCTGGGCGCGGGGCGCGGCACGGGGAGGCTGTCCACCGTGGCCCGCACCAGCTTCATATCGTGGCGGTTGGCTCCGTCCACTGCCAGCCCCGCCGGAATGCCCCCGGCTTCGGTCAACAGACTGCGTTTGACCCCGCTCTTGCCCCGGTCCGTGGGATTGGGACCGGTTTCCCCCCCCGCCCAGGGGGGATTTGGTCAAGGCCCCGTCCATGCTCAGCCAACTCCAGTCCAAACCCTTCAATTCGTCATAGCGTTCCAGCCCGGTCCGCCATAGCTCCAGGAACACCCCGGCGGCGGCCCACTCCTGGAAGCGCAGGTGGGCGGTGGAGCCGGAGCAAATGCCGGTGGCATCCAGGGCTTTCCATTGGCAGCCGGTGCGCAGCACGTAGAAGATACCGTTGGCGCAGGTCCGGTCCGGGACCCGGGGGCGGCCTCCGCCCAAGGGATGGGTATTCACCCGCTGGGGAAGGAGTGGAGCCAGCGCCTCCCACAGCTCGTCGGATACCTGGAAGGAGCCGGTGGTGGGGTTGGCCGGCGCCGCTGGGCCGGCGCGCTTCGGTCGTGGCGGCTTGGGTTCCTTCGCTTTCGTCATGCCACCAGTTTAGCTCGAATTCTGTTTTTAGGATAGGCTCTAAGTGGACTTCGCTGATATTTTGGCGGTATTCGTCCCCCAGCAGCGGTAGCAACCTCAGCCAGGGAGTTTCGCAATTTTCTCGAAAGTTGAGGCTATATTGACAGTCTGGGTGGCTGCTGGTAGATTTGAGGTTGTGAAATTTAGCAGTTGCCCTTGGGCACTGCTAACAGGGGCCTTACCCCCAGGAGTGTTTCAGTGCCACGCTATGACTATCGCTGTACGGAATGCGGCAACACTTTCGAGCTGGTCCAGAGCTTTAGCGAGGCCGGCAAGGGTGTGTGCCCGGAATGCCAGGGTTCCGGCCAACGGCTGTTCCACGCGGTCCCGGTCATCTACAAGGGTTCCGGCTTTTACACGACCGACTACGGCCGGCCTAAGCCTCCAATCGAGAACGGCAACAAGCAAGACTCTGAGAGCGAGCCCACCAAGACAGAGACTACCAACGGCGCCGCCGACAAATCCGAGAGTAAGGAACCCGCCAGAGAGACCGCGTCCAGCTCTGCTTCCTCTGCCGACTCCCCAGCTACATCCAACAGCGCTTAACGGAAAAATCCTTGAAGCGAGACCGGGTCCGGGGGTGTGACCGGCAGTGAGGGCCCTGGTCCAAAGAGTGACAGAATCGTCGGTGTTGGTGGACGGTCGGGAGACCGGCAGCACTGGAAAAGGTCTGGTGGTCTTCCTCGGCGTATCCCGTGACGATGACGAAGCCGATGCCAGCTACCTGGTAGAGAAGATCACCAACCTCCGCATCTTTCCCGACGAACGAGACCGTTTTGATCGCTCCGCCCTTGACGTGGGGGCGGAGCTTTTGCTGGTGAGCCAGTTCACCCTGTACGCCGACACGCGGCGGGGGCGGCGTCCCGACTTCACACAGGCGGCGCCACCGGACGAGGCGCAGCAGCTATACGACTGCACCGTTGACCTGTTTCGCCAATCGGGCCTGAAGGTGGACACAGGAGTATTCCAAGAGTATATGCGGGTCCGTCTGGAAAACGACGGGCCGGTGACGTTGCTCCTGGACAGCGCCGACCGTCACGCCCGCAGACGCGGTTAGCGGTGCCAGCCCATCCCCAGGAACAGGCCCCGCAGGTACGCGATCTGTCCGCCGTGGGCGATGTTGTCCCAGGTCATCTGCCCCAGCCCGGCGGCCACCGAGTGGGGCTCCGGCACCGGTGGGATGACCAGCGTCACTCCCATATCGGCGTCGGACAGTGATCCCATGTATTCCCGCGCCGCGTTCTTGATGGCCTCGTAGTAGCCTAGCTGGACGTCGCGGGGAGCGGCGGCCCATTCCGCCACCTGATCTGCGGTCCAACCCACGCCCCGGTCCTCGGGATCGCCAGACATGCCGTACTTCTGGTGCCAGACCTCGCTCACCCATAGTTGCGTCGACGACCGGAGCCGGGTGTGGATGAATGTGTCCACGACCCGGTCCATGTGCCAGAGGATCCAGGCGACGGAGTTGCACTGGTCGGCGGGGATGCGGGACATTGCAGCCTCATCCAAGTTAGCCAGGGCGGCGTCAACCATTTCCCAGTTGCGTTCCAGGGCGTAGAGCAGTCCTTCAGTAGCAGCCAATTATTTCACCTCAAGAAACGGGGAAACTTAAAAGAGCAACTTGGCGGCTTCGGCGGGGTCGACGTCCACCTCGAACGCGGCGAGGAACTGGCCGACCAGCAGGTAGTGGCCGATCAGCCCGGTGACGTCCACGGTTCCCTGTACTCCCCAGCGGTCCAACACGGCCTGATAGGTGGCGTCGCTGATCTTGTGGTTTCTGAGGAGTTCCTGGGTGTACTTCACCAGCATCTCCTCGTCGCCGGAGAGTCCCGCCGGGGCGGCGCCGTTGGCGATGGCGTCAAGAGTAGCGTCGGTGACACCCTCGGCGCGGGCCAGGCGGGCGTGGGCGACGTACTCGTACTGGGACGTGATCTCCCTGGCAGTGGTGCAGATCACGACCTCTTTGAGGGCGTTTGGCATATCGCTATTGAATCTAACGTAGGTGCCGGTGTGGGCGACCCTGGCGGCCAGGTTGGGGCTGTGGAGCAGCACTCCATAGGGGCCCCTGACGCTGCCGCGGCTGTCGGAGATCTGGTCGTAATATTGCTGGTCCTCAGCTTTTAATTGGTCCCGTTCCAGGTTGGGTAATCGAGCCATTCGAGTAAGTCCTCCTCGGTCCGTATGGTGGTGTGGAATTGGATATGGGCCGGTCTAGATAAATTCAAGGTCGAGGCTGATATCCAGGGCGGTGACCGAGTGGGTGAGTCCTCCGATGGAGATCAGGTCCACACCGGTATCGGCCACGGCCTTCACGGTTTCCAGGGTGATGCCACCGGACGCCTCTACCACCGCGCGGCCTGCAATGACGTCCATAGCCTCTTTCATAGTCTCCGGGTCCATGTTGTCGAGCATGATGATGTGGGCGCCCGCCTCTGCCGCCTGCGCCGCCGCTTCCACGGTCTCGACTTCCACTTCAACCTTGATGGTGTGGGAGGCACGGGCGAGGGCGAGTTGGATGACCTCGCGCAGTCCCATCTCCTTGGAGCGCAGGGCTTCGATGTGGTTGTCCTTGATGAGAATGCCGTCGGCCAGGTTGAGACGGTGGTTGTAGCCGCCGCCCATCCGCACGGCATACTTGTCCAGGTAGCGGTGCCCCGGCGCGGTCTTGCGGGTGTCCACGATGCGGGAGCGGCTGCCCTCGATGGCGCGGACGTAGCGGTTGGTGTCGCTGGCGATACCGCTCATGCGCTGCATGAAGTTGAGGGCAGTGCGTTCGGCCCGCAAAATGCTCCCGGCGGAACCCTGGACGCGGGCGATGTCGTTGCCCGGGGAGAGAATCGCCCCGTCGGCGAGGAACCCCTGGATCTCAAGGGTTGGATCGACCCGTTGGAAAACGGAGAGGCCCACGTCGGTCCCGGCCAAGACTCCTGAAGACTTGGCGCGAATCACCCCTTCGGCCCGGATTTCCGGGGGCACCAGGGCTTCGGTAGTGGGGTCGTTGAACGCCTGGTCTTCGGTCAGGGCGGCGTCGATTAACTGGTAAACGGTGGGGGGGAGTGGACTAAGCAATGTGCCTCCTCTCGTACCGGAGCGTCAAAGGGCAGTTGGGCAGGGCGATATACAGGCGACCTTACATACCACACCATAACCGAATTGTACTCCATATCGACAGACCCAGCCTACACCCTTCGCCAACAGGCCAGAGTCATCCTTGTAACTCAAAGCTGTCCTTGCAATGATGGCGCCCGGTCCTTGGTTCCAGTAGCAGTAAAGCGTTCGTGAGGTGACGAGACTATGCAGTTTAAGATACACCATCCCCGGATACTCCTGGTGCTGCTGATGGTCATTGGAGCGGTTACAGCATCGGCGGTGTTGTTGGCGGACCGGGGAGGAAGCGAGCCCGTGCGCTCAGTAGAAATACCCGCGGCCCCATTGAAGCCGCCTACGGAGAAGCAGAAGCAAGACGCTATTGATATCGCCAAGGCATCTGGGATCGTAGAACAAATAAACGGTGGTCAGGACTGGACGGTAGAGCACATCTATTGGGTCGAGCTTGCGGGGACGGAGGCAATCGGGTTCGAAATAAAGTGGCAAGAGCCTGTAGATAGCCAGGGACCCTGGACTCTTTTCCA
The DNA here is from genome assembly GCA_965216155.1 of Dehalococcoidia bacterium. GTDB lineage: Bacteria > Chloroflexota > Dehalococcoidia > Lucifugimonadales > UBA3495 > CATOSP01. The sequence goes on from CBDCFD010000006.1 coordinate 154,921, forward strand.
CTGCACGGGTACACGAAAAGTCGTTACACCGGTGGATTGGAGCGGGATTACTCGCTTAACAGTGTATGTGGATATGAACTCCCAGTCTGTAGCCGGTCACGCTGTCATGAGTGACGAAAATGACAAGCACCAACCGGTTATGGGGTCTGGTCACCTCGACTCGGTGGCTAAAGTCTACGACATAGAGTCGGGGGAGATTTTATACGACGGCCTCTTCAAGGACTTTACTTCATCACTAAGACAAATGTGTCCGCCTGGCACATATGATGGAGACTGACATCTGGGTCATCAAGGCGCTTATCACAGATTCTTTGGGAGGAGGCATGGGCTATTTTAGAGTCATACGGTTGATAACGATGGCAGCAGTGATAGTTGCCGCAGCGGTTACCTCGTATTCTCAGCGGCTAGCCTGATGGTGGCCCCCAACAAGTCCCGCGCCAATACAACGCCACAAGGGGCTTTCCATCTGCTGGAATTGGACGGTGGGGATTCGATATATAACTGGGATTTCAAGAATACGAGCAGTACTTCATCAACCAACGTCGATTGGGGTATGCGCTTCATTTTTGCCGGGAACGTTGTCACGACTAGTACCGTTTCCAGATAGATTTGTTGATACTGGAAAGCTGCCTCTAACTCTGGATTCCTGCTTGCGCGGGAATGACTAACAGGTGAAACAGATATCCGGTATAAGGCATATTCAAGTGGAAACGGTACTAGTGTGGTGCATCCGTAGTTCATTGGAAAATAAAGTGGCAGTCCACGTTGATCTTTGCTCTAGTTCCAGCAAGAATCCGGTTTCCTGTCCTTTCAGAAAGCTTCCGATTTATGCGGCGAACTACGGATACAGGACACTAGCTACGTTAAGAATAAGCTGGACGGAGAAGACGATGAGCCGGTTATCATCCCGGTTTTGGAAGGCGTAGGAAGTCCATTGTACGCTTGGCTTGATGACGGACCCCAGCAAAGCGGCAGCAATTGGGATTCGGACTGGGGAATCAAGAACTATCCAGGCTGCACGTGGAACTGGGGACACATGCGCGTATGCGCTCAGACCGGACATGAACACAATTACAACCTCGCTTGGGGGAATTATGTTGTAGCGTCCAGCTACATTGATCACGAGCGTCCGAGTCGGCCAATAGGTTGCGATAAAGAGTATAAAAGCTTAGAAATCCACGAATCCAAATGGGTTGCCCGAATAAACTATAGTGCTCTGGCCCAACCACCTTATAATTGGAGTGCGGATGAGACGCATGACTTCCGCAACGGATCACCTAACGGCACCATAGTTTACCTTGGAAATTTGCACCATAAGTATCAGAGCGACGGTTTGGGCCGGATAGTCCGGATACAGACTGCAATTGGAGGAAGTGGCGACGGAGATGACAAGTAGAAGCTCCTAAGCAGCAACTTGAAATTGCCGTTGTTGCTCGTTGCGGTGGCTGCCGTCGGCCTTCTGGAAATCTGTCTGCCTTTGCAGGCAAAGGGTCCGTCGGTAATAGACAGACCCACGAGGGTCTCCTTCGAGTCCTTGGGCTGGACCGAGGATGTTTTAATCACCGCCCACTCAGAGCCCGCCCGTGTACGCTTTATGCTCCCAGACGGTCCTGTACAGGGGGAACCATTGTGGTACGGGGCGCGTCTCTCCTATGAGTGGACGGGGAGTCCTGGGGAGGCTGGTCATGCCGGGCGTGTGGGAGACTACGCCATGCTCACCGGGGAGTGGAATGGGTACGGATTCTATCAACTGGTGATCACGCCATTGACCGACTTGGACGTCGGGTACAAATGGTCGATGGTGGACATGGTTAACGGCGGCAGCCACGGCTACGAAACCGGCCCAACTTTCGCCGCTGCCTCGACCAATTTTGCCATGTACGACGCGGTCCAGCCGAGATGGAACGAGATCGCAATCTGGCCGTATGTACTCGACGCCAGCAACAAGGGAATCGGAATATTGGTCAAGAAGAAATCGGAGATTATTTCCACTTCTTGGCGGCGAGCGTCCTTCAATGCGGAAGCTCGCGCGGAAGTCGATGACGAGGCGATACATGTGCAACTGGAAGGGGAAAACCAGGGATGGGGCGCCTCGGACCTGACAATAAAAGCGATGGTGTTCCGGGAGGACGGCAGCAGACGGGCTATAGCTGGGACCAGGGACCATAGGAGCCATTGGTCTCCTTAGACTTTGAGCAGACCATCGCCAACGGGGGAGAGTCGCCGGTTGTCAGTGTCATTATGGAGTTGGACTGGGGTTCTGGACGCCAGATGTTCCAAGCTTGGCCCGAGGAACCGGAGCCTCCCTGGTATACGTGGCCGGTCTTCCGCTCCTCCGTTGGGGCGATGATCGCCCTAGTGGTGGTGTGGGTCGGCGCGCCGATGCTGTTGCAAGGGTGGCGGGATTCGCGGCGGAGTAGGACCTGATTTTTAACCTGCGGAACCTGCTGGTGGCCGCCGCGGCCATCGTTTTGGCTGGGGCGGTGCTGTTGGCGACGGGACGGGCGCCCTTTGGAAGAGATGCCATAGACGCCCGCTTCGAGGAGGACCATCCTTTCTCATCCACTCCCGAGTTCCCGACCGCAAACCAGAACGATTATGCGGCTCTCAGAGGCATCGCCGCCGCCTTCCTGGAATCGCCGGAATGGAGTGAGGTCGGCGTTTCTCCGGGAAGCTGGAGCTTCGCCGACGTTGCCGTCCTGACCAGGCGGGGTGTGCGCATCGGGGTCTATGCCGACGTTGAGTTCTAGCCGCCGGTGTCTCTCGCAGGGCCCGTGGATTTCATCAGGTGCGGCCAATTGGAGACCTGGGAATTGCCGGATGGGGAATTCGCAATCGGTGGGATCCTCATCTGGCTCCTTGATGAGGAATCCGAACCCTACAACGTGCTGCCGATGAACGAGTACGGTGACCTTCCCAGGTTTCAGGAAGTCCAGTCATTTGTTTTAATCTCCGCCGAATGCCCGACCGGCTGAATCGCGCTTCAGTAAACGAGATTCGGTCCCCTTATGAAGGTATCCTCATTCGGTGACCCACTCAGGATGCGACCAATGAAGCGAATGCTGCCATCTCGCCGGGTACGCCGGGTACGCTGGGCTGGGTACGCTGGGTACGCTGGGTACGCTGGGTACGCTGGGTACGCTGGGTACGCTGGGTACGCTGGGTCGCTGGGTACGCTGTACGCTGGGTACGCTTGCTGGGTACGCTGGGTACTGGGTCCTGTACTCTTGCTCTTCGGCGGTTGCAGTTTCTACTATTGGCCGGTGATGGGATTGCAAGCCCCGGGCCGTTCTGAAAAAGCGCCCCAAGAGATCGTGATGCGTCCTTTGACTCCCCAGGAAAAACAAGACGCTGTAGACATAGTAAAGGCGTATGGAGTGATGGAAAGAATCAACGGCGGTCAGGACTGGAACACTGACGGCCTTAATATATGGGGCTGGTACCCTGCCAATCGTGTCAAAGTCATCAGATTCAGACCCAAGTGGCGGGACCCGGTGGACCACAAGGGCCCCTGGGCTCAGGTCCATTGCGGAGGCACGCGGAAAGTGGTGCATAAACAATCGTGGAGTCAGATCACACGCCTGGCGATGTGGGTGGACCTGGAGCCCGGTCTGTGGCCGGTTACGGGGTTACAAGCGTGAAGGAAGATGATCCGCAACCAACCAGGAGTTTCGTAAATTTGCTCTCTCTGGTCAAGGTGTACGATGTGGAGACCGGAAAATTGCTGTTGGTTGCTCCCCCATTCCTGGTTCCGCCGAAGCCGATTTTGTGTCCGCCAGGGAAATAGTATCGGGACTAGCGGGCTCCGTCTAGCGAGACCCTTTAGCACAGCGCCGGCATCCGGTCCAGGGCGACTTGCGCTTCCCGCTAGCGAGATGACATCCGCCAAGATGCCATGCCTACTCGAAGATTTGCCGCACCTGCATGGTGAAGCCCGGCAGGGCCGCGCCGCCGTCCAGTGTGTCGTCCTCGGTGAGGGAGTGGACCGGGGCGCCTGACGGGTGGACGTCTATGGTCCTGGTGTCCGGGTGTACTGCCAGCGCCAGGGTTACGCCGTGGCTCAGCCACATCCGGGCCTTGTCGTAGACTTCCCGGACCGTGTCGTTGGGCGATGCGATTTCCACCACCAGGTCGGGCGCCACTTCCGAATAGCCGCGGATTCGCTCATCAAGGGGCGAACGCTCTGCCGAGATAAAGGCCACGTCCGGCTCGCGCACCGTGTCTGGCCCGTTTCCTACCCTGACCCCGGTATCTGAGGCGAACACGCGGCCCAACCGCCCCGGTTTAACGAAAGCTCGCAGTTCGGAAGCTATATTCACCGCTATTACGCCGTGTTCAACTCCGGCAGGCACAGTTTCGGCTAATACTCCCCGGATTAGCTCGCCCTTGACTCCCTGGCTGTGCAGGCGGAGCAGGTCGTCAGCGGTAAGCAGTTCCCGTTTTGTCGTCGTCATGGCGCAAGACGACCCTCCACGTCAGTTTATGGCGTCCTAGCCGCCGCTCAAAGCCGGGAAGTAGGTCGAGTAGAAGCCTTCGTCCCGTGTCAGAAAACCGCTGGCCGTAGCGAGGGCGTGGGAGCCGATTAGAAAGTCGGGGAGGATCGGGTCCGCGGCCCGCCGGCATGGCGGTAGCGTGACCAGCGCAACCCGGCTTCGTAGGCGATGTCGTCAGTGATTGGCGAGAGAGTCACGCCAAGACTTTCCAATTCCTCTTCCAGCGCAACCCGGCTCTTATATGGGGAAACGAGTTCCGCGTAGACTACGTGGCAAATGACGACCGCGCCTCGTCCCTGAGCTTCTTCAAGCCAAGCCCTCGATTGGGACTCAAAGCGTTCGTTGTGAAATATCAGGTCAGACAGGACGTTGGTATCGGCTGCGGTAATCATCAGAGGCTGCGAGGCCCGCCGCCGCGAATCGCGCTTATGAAGCCGTCGATGCCGCCCAACTGGTCTATGATACCGCCGCGGGCCCGATTCCAATTATGCGGTCAAGAGGGTCATCCGGCTGGTTCTCGCTTTTTCAGACGAGCAGCCCATCCTCGGTCAGCCTCCATTCGTGCTCGTCGCCGCAATCCAGGCCGTAGCGGTCCAGCAGTTCTACGGGAATGGCGACTTGTCCACACACCAGCATCCGCAGGGCGTCTTCTTCCTCGTCGTCCAAATCCGTCGTCCCCCAGATATAAGGGTCGTTGCCTCTCAGGTCTGCGACGACGCCGCCCCGGGGGATGGTATAGGGGAGACCGATGGAGTCTCCCGGATTGCGCCTGCTCTTTCGGATGAGAATCCCATCCTCCATTGGCTCCATGTCAACCTCGACCCTGAGAGCCAGCCCGTAGCGGTCAATCATTTCCTGGGGGATGGCGATTACTCCATCCAGCATAACTTTCATGCTTCGCTCCATTCCTCCAGCCGCTCCTGCATCGGTGGTTAAGCCGTCAAAGGAAGCCTGGGGCAAGTCGCGTTCTGGGCGAGAAGGACCCGGTAAGTCAGGGGGAATCCGGCGTTGCCTGCGGGAGATTCTATCTGTGTGTGGGCATCCTTCCAACACTCACACACACCGTAAACATTGTCAGGCCGCCAATAGGCCCCATCGTGGTTCCAATGGTTCAGCTTGACGAACCGGCAAATCCAATCTTCGATAGGGACTTCCAATGGCTCCAAGGACTAGCTCCGGCGTCAGTTCTCCTATTGCGGTTATATCTATCCCGCTAACATCGGAACGTGACCTTGAAAACGGGACTTCCGCGTTTCCATCGCGGCAACGTCTACGAACAGGCGTAACTGTTCAGACTGGCCTAAATCTGATGAGCCAGATAGACTACGAGCATGAAACTGCCTGTGAATTTAGCCGGGGCTTCCCGGGAGGAGTTGATTGAGCTAACCGGTCAACTCATCAACATAATCGAGGCTCAGGAAGCCCGGATCGCAGAGTTGGAAGGCCAACAGAAGCCGCCGGATACCGGACTGAAGGAGCGGAAACCACCATCGCGGGTCAAAGCCAACCGGCCGGCCCGCCCCAAGAAGGAACGCAAGAAGCGGGCCCACGGCTTTGCCCGGCGGCGGGAGGAACCCACCCGCCGGGTGGAACACGCGGCGGCCAGTTGTCCTGACTGCCGGACTCCCCTGCAGGGCGGGAGGGTGCGGGGGCGCCGCCAGATTATATCCATACCCCGGGTGCGGGCGCGGGTAACTGAGCACGTGGTGTTGGAACGCACCTGCTCAAAGTGCGGCCGGCGATGGGCCCCCGAACCGGATATTGGGGCGCCCTGACCGTGGGGAGGCAACGGATGGGCATCTCAGTGTAGAGTGAAGCAAACGTGCTCCGGGAGGAATGCCGGCTTCCCTTCGGAGTGATTCAGCGCTACTTGAAGTGGCGCTATGGACTGCGCCTGAGCGTGGGCGAACTGGCGGCGTTGACGCGGGATGCGGCAGAACGCGGTCAAGGGGAATACGCCGGGTTGCGCCGGGAGATTCGAGCCAGTCCGGTGGTGTACGGGGACGAGACGGGCTGGCGGGAAGACGGCCGCAACGGGTATCTCTGGAGCTTCAGCACTCCCAAGGTGCGTTGCTTCCTCCGCCGGGCCGGCCGGGGAAGGGAGGTGGTTGCGGAAGTGATGGGAGACGAGTTTGAAGGAGTGCTGGTCAGTGACTTCTACGGCGCTTGCAACGTGCATCAAGGGCTGCACCAACGATGTTGGACCCATCTCTTGCGGGACATCCACCAACTGAAGGAGCAATACCCTCAACACCAGGGGCTGGCCGAATGGGCCCGGGAGGTGCGGGAAGTATATGACCATGCCCAGGCATATCCCGGCCCGGACCCGCAACTGCCGGAAACGGTGCAGCGGGCCCAGCGGGTAAAGCAACAACAACAATACCGGCAGCAGCTATTGTCCATCTGCAAGCCTTACCTGGACGGCGGCGCACCCATGAGGGTGCTGTGCCAACGGGTGGAACGCTTCTTGCCGGAGTTGTTCGCCTTCGCCGCTGATCCCCGGGTGAGCGCGGACAACAACGCGGCGGAGCGCAGCCTGCGCCCGACGGTGGTGAGCCGGAAGATCAGCGGCGGGACCCGTTCGGAGCAGGGAAGCGAAACCAAGAGTGTCCTCGCTTCCTTGTTCGGCACATGGCGCTTGCGAGGCTGCAACCCCTACCAAGCCCTGAACTCCATCCTCTCCCAGCCCCAACTCGCCCCAGTCTGAACAGTTACGAACAGGCGGATGTCTCCCTCAAATGTTGCGGAAAGCGACAGGGAACCATCTTCCGCTACGGTTGCGAAAACTGAAATCGAGCGTTCGCTGAGCCAGCCAATTTCTTGACCTCGGTCAGCGTGGGCGCTGATACCGGCTCCTGACCGGGGCCGGGAATTGCGTATCGGGATAGGCGCTCCTGCAATCTTTCGTTGACGCCAACGGTCGGATGTTGCATATTCGCATCATCTCCGGGCTGCCCCAGTCGACGAAAAGCGGCTACCGCAGCGCCAGCATCCTATCCAACGCCACTTGCGCTTCCTGCTGGACCTGGGCGGGGACGGTTATTTCGTTAATGACGTGGCCCTCGATGAGGCCCTCCAGCACCCATAGCAGGTAGGCGGGGTGGATGCGGTACATGGTGGAGCAGGGGCAGATTACCGGGTCCAGGCAAAACACGGTCTTGTCGGGGTTGTTGAGCGCCAGCCGGTTGACCAGGCTGATCTCGGTGCCGACGGCCCACTTGCTGCCGGCGGGTGCCTCGTTGATGGCTTTTCTGATGAACTCGGTGGAGCCGTTCATGTCGGCAGCTTGCACCGTCTCCATCGTACATTCGGGGTGGACCAGGACGTTTACATCGGGGAAACGCTCACGGGCCGCCTGAATCTGCTTAACGGTGAAGCGGGTATGGACCGAGCAATGGCCCTGCCAGAGTACCATCTTGGCGTCCCGCAACTGCTCGGGGGTGTTGCCGCCCAACCGCTTGAAGGGATTCCAGACAACCATCTTATCCAGTGGGATACCCAGCTTGAAGGCGGTGTTGCGCCCCAGGTGTTGGTCCGGCAGGAACAGGATGCGCTCTCCCTGTTGCAGGCCCCACTCCAATACCGCGGTGGCGTTGGATGAGGTGCAGACCGCGCCATTGTTGCGTCCGCAGAGTGCTTTTATACCGGCGATGGAGTTCATATAGGTCACCGGGACGATACCGCCGTGGTCTCCCAGGATGTCCTGGAGGTCCTGCCAGGCATCTTCAACGTCTTCCATCGGCGCCATATCCGCCATTGAGCAGCCGGCGGTGATGTTGGGAAGGATCACCTTCTGGTGGGGGGCGGAGAGGATGCAGGCGGTTTCAGCCATGAAGTGGACGCCGCAAAAGAGGATATATTCGGCGTCGGGCAGGTTGGCCGCCTCCTGTGAGAGCAGGAAGGAGTCGCCCTGGAAGTCAGCGTACTTGATCACCTCTTCACGCTGGTAGTGGTGGCCCAGCACGGTAACAGCGGAACCCAGCTTCTCCCGGGCCGTGTGGATGCGCGAGTCCAACTCTTCCGGGCTCAGGTGAAGGTATTCAGGAGAGATGTTTTGCCAGCGGACGTTTACCGCCAGTTCTTCCGCCAGCGACTTGGCGGGCAGTTCGTCTTCGGGCTTGCAGAATGCTGCGTGCTCAATCTCAGTGATGGGAATCGTTGCCGGGCGGGTCCTGGTGGCCATAGTCTGTTCCCTCAGCCGCTAAAATTTTATTCGACTGGGTACCGGTTCGCCTTGCAATGACCAGGGTCCGGCCCCGGTGATGCTGACGTTGACCAGCTCTCCCCGGAGGTCGCGATCATCCTGGAAAAACACCAGTTTATCCGAACGAGTCCTGCCCCGCCACTTTTCCTTGCGGCGGTCTTCCACCAAAACCTCCACATCTTCACCCACGATGGCAGCGTTGATCTCGGAAAGGATGCGTTCTTGCAGGCCGTCTACCTCTTCACGACGGCGCACTTTCTCTTCGTGCGGTACGTCGTCGTCCATCGTCCGGCCCGCGGTGGTCCCCGGACGGGTTGAGTAGGCCGCGCAGTGGACCTTGTCCAACTTTAGCTTGGTCAATAGGTCTACTGAGTTCTGGAATTGCGCTTCGGTCTCACCCGGAAACCCGACGATGAGGTCGGTGCTGAGCGATACGCCGGGGACAGTTCCCCTGATGCTTTGGACCAACCCTTCATAGTCGGAACGGGTGTAGGGGCGGCGCATACGAGCAAGGATTTCATCGTCGCCGGACTGCACCGGCAGGTTCACGTGCTCGCAGACCTTGGGGAGGCCGGCCACGGCGTCGATCAGCCGGCCGCTCATAAAGGAAGGGTGTGACGTGAGGAACCGGATGCGCTGTAGGCCATCGACTTCGTTCAACTCGGTCAGAAGCTCGGCCAGGTCGGTCTTCTCTTCCAAGTCGTAGCCGTAGGCGTCCACGGTCTGGCCGAGCACCGTGACTTCCTTCACTCCCCGCGCCGCCAGCAGTTCGACTTCCCTTACCACCTCGTCCAGGGGGCGGCTTACTTGGCGTCCCCGGCGGTAGGGTATGACACAAAATGTACACATCAGGTCGCAGCCGTGGATGATGGGAACGTAGCAGGTCACGTCCGGCTGTGAGGGGGCCAGGGAGCCGACGCAGCCCTGCCAGTCCAACCCCAGGCGCTCGCCGACGAGGTCAAGAAGGGGGCCGTATTCCTGGGGCCGCATGAACAAGTCTACGAATGGGAAGCGTTTGGCGAGTTCGTCGGACTTCGGGCCGACCATACAGCCCATGAGGGCGACGACGCGGTCTGCCCGCTGCTTCTTCAGCGGGGCGGTGTTTTGCAGGTTGACCACCACCTTGTCTTCCGCGTTCTGGCGCACCACGCAGGAATTCAACACGACTACGTCGGCTTCGGAAGCGCGGCCGGCCTGGCGCAACCCCAGTTGTTCCAGGGCTGACCCCAACCGCTCGGAGTCGGCCTTGTTCATCTGGCAGCCGATGGTCCAAATGTGAAAGGTTTCCATAATATAGGTATGCGTATTCCTAAATCTAAACAGGGAAACGGCGTCGATGGCGGAGGGAATGGGATTCGAACCCATGAGCCCGTTTTCACAGGCTAAGCGCTTAGCAGGCGCCCGCACTAGGCCACTATGCGATCCCTCCCAATTCAGTACATGTTATCAAATGGCCCCATGCCCATCAATACCTGTGCCCACGAGGAGAAAATTGCGAAACTCTTCAGTTGCCGAAGAGACAGAAGAAAAATAGCGTGAACAGGATTCATCGGCCAATGAGGGTAAGTGGAATTCGTCTCACATTTTGACGGTATTCGTCCTCCATCAGCGGTAGCAAGCCCAGCCGGGGAGTTTCGCAATTTTCTCCCACGAGTCCTCTCCTTGGGGAGGGTTAGGGTGAGGGCGTCTTGCCTATATCCACCTTGACCTATTCGAGTGTTTCTGCCTTATCCTAGCCCACCCCTCCAGTGACAAAAGGCTGGCCGCTCTTGTAAGGGTCGCGCTTGAGTGAGGGTTGGCAGGGGGTCTACGGGTGGTGAGGGAAGCGCCTGACGGAATCAGGAGACCTGTTTGCATCAAACGTCGTAGAGCACGCGCCCCAGGCTAACGACTTGGGTTGTTCGAGGAGATAATATTACTTATTACGCCATTCGCTACATTGTTACGGGATTGACAGCCGAAAGGGGCTACAATATGATTGATTGTGTCATTCTAGGGCATAAAAGTAGAGGAGTTGGCACTAATGGACGAGCTGGACCGCAGGATCATCAGCCTTTTGCAGATGGACGGAAGGGCATCCAACGCCAAGATAGCCCGCGAGGTTGGAGTCAGCGAAGGGACCGTGCGGAGACGGTTGCGGAGATTGATTCAAGACGACGTCGTTAAAGTGATTGCGGTGCCCAATCTGGAGAAGCTCGGCTACGCAACCACCGCCCTTATCGGTCTGCAAACCGGTCCGGGGAAGTCCGATTCGGTGGCGGAGGCCATCGCAGGACTGGACGAGGCCCATTACGTGGCCATCACCACCGGCGCATACGACGTATTTATCTGGGCCGGCTTGGAGTCGGCGGAGAGCCTGGGCACTTTCCTGCGGACCAAAATCGGCACCATAGACGGGGTCCAGCGTACCGAGACTTTCGTGAACCTGGCCATCAAGAAACGCACCTATGGGTTGGTGCTCTAGTCCCAGGCACAGGGTTTTCATCAGACCTGCGGTCAGGATACATGAGAAGGGACCTTTAGCCCGGTTTGGAAACTCAGCATCTTTCAATTGTTACCCAGAACCATTAACCTCGTCGTCCCAGCTTTCGCTGGGACCCAGGAGTGTCGACGTGACGGAGTGTACCCCAGGGGAGGAGTTCCTGGATTCCGGCTCAAGGCTGGAATGACGCGTGGGTGAGACCGGCGTTATTCCCTGAGTTACCGTGATACCTGAGCCACCGTGATAATTGAAATTCCTTAACCGGAACTCAGGGTCAAGTACAGGGCAATCGCATCTTAACCTCTTCACGGCCAGAATAGGCAACCACACAAGGGTTGCCCCTACAGCGTTGGGGTCCAGGGCAGCAGGGTCGGGAGGAGACGCCAGGTGCCGGGCGGTTGGATGTCAGCGCGGCAGCGTTCCAGGTAGCGGACGACGGCCGTGAAGGTATGGAGACGGTAACCGGCTTTGGCGACCCGGATGACAAAGGTTTGAGGGCCGGGAAAGGGTTGGCGGTCTGCCTGGGCGCAGGTCCACTCCAGGCATAGCTCACGGGCCATGCGTTGGAGATGGAGTTCCGCCAACGGACGGGCCAGTTTACGTTTGACCGCGCGGACGCGGGACCACAGGGCGTTAATTTCAGAGCTAGGACTCATGCTGCCGGCTGGTTTGCTCCTTCGGATGTTGGATATGGTGCGAGATGGCACACATCAGGATGTTCTGAAGCTGGAGATTTTATTTCAGGGAAATTGTGCGCCATTTTGGTACATTGGCCCTGGGCGGCGGGTTAGGGATTTGGACCGGGACGGAATTCCGGCAAGGGTCATGGTAACGGGTGGTCACCCCAGGTGGGAAGGGCGGGGTGTCAGCAGTCCAATTCAAGACGCGTTTGCCCTGGGTAACTGTTCAGACTCGTGGGGGCGGACCGGCTGGATCCCACATCGGTCATCGTTGTGACAATTCTCTAACAATGTCCCGCCGCCGCAACTCGTCGTTACCGCGAAGAGCCTGCCCCCGGCTTGAGCGGGGGCGGTAATTCAGATTTGCCAATAACATGGAACGGCGCCGGTTGCATACGATTCTGGATTCCGGGTCAAAGCCTGCCCCGTACTGGATACGGGGCCCGGAATGACGGGCTAGGTTAGGACAATCGCATCAGGTGTGCACAGTTACTTGCCCTGGGTAACTGTTCAGACTTGAGGGGAAATGAGCAGCCGTCGGCATTCCAGGAAGGGGTTTAGGCCCTTGGCCCGCCAGGTTCCGAAGAGGGATGCCAGAGTCATTTTGCTATCGCTGCCCTGTTCCGAGCGAGTCCCGCCGCTGATTTTACGGCTGATCACCAGGTGGCGGAGACTGCGTTCGGCGGCATTATTGTCAGATGGAGCCTCCGGGTGCGATACGAAGACGAACAGCTCCTTGATGTGCCGCTCAATCCGCCGGCAGAGCTTGGCTTGCACTGCCAACGGGTCTTCCAGGAAAGGACGGCACAGCGCCAGCAACCGCTCTTCCAGCGCCAGTTGCCCCCGGGGTGGGGGCCGTCCCCCCGCCGCCGCCCACTCCCTGGCCTTGGCGTAGAGCCGTTGCGCTCCATGAGCCCACCGGGCCAGTACTGCGTCTTCCGGGTACAACGCCTTCAGCGCGTGAATGTCCCGCAGCAGAGCCTGCCCCGTGCTAGATACGGGGTGGGCCCAACATCTCTGTTTGAGTCCGGGGTAGTGGTGGTAGGCCACGTAGAAGTCGCTCACCAGAATCCCTTCGAAGGACTCGCCCAGGACCTCGTCCACCACCTCCCCGCCCCGGCCCCGGCGCAGGAAGAACCGCTCCGCGGGCGTGCTGAAAAGCCTGCCCCCGGCCCCGACCGGGGGTCCAGACGTAGCCGTTTTTCCCGTTCTCCCGCCAACCCGTTTCATCGGCGTGGACCACCGGGCTGGAACGAATGCGCTCCAGCGACCCGTCCACTTCCCGCCCTCCCTGCCGGGCAACCTGGTGGACGGCCCGGACGACGGCCCCAACGCTCAGTTTCAACTGATGGAACGTTCGCAGATACCATTGGATGATCCTTACGGGCAGCCGGGCCTCTTCCCGCAGGGTCACTATCAGGCTTGACAGAGCCTGCCCCGTACTGGATACGGGGTTGACCCCCAGGCGTTGACGGCCTACAGCCAGACCTTTCAGAGAGTCCTGGGGCAGCCGCCGTTTCCGGCACAAGGGACAGGTCCGGGCTATGAATACGTGCTCCGTGACTTCCGCCGGGACTACCGGAATGTCTATGACTTCCCGGGTCCGCTGCACCCAACCCCCGCTCAGGGTGGTATGGCATTCGGGGCAAGACTCCGGGGCGTGGACCACCCGCCCGGCGGGTTCCATCCGCGGCCGGGCGAAGCCGTGCTGACGCTTCTTTCGCGGCTTCTTCTCCTGCTCCGCCGGCTTCTTGCGCCTGGCGGCAGGTTTATGCCCCGGCATCCTGGCCCCCAGCCCGCCGCCGGACAGCCGGGCCTCCAAGCTTTCGACCCGCTGGCGCAGTTCGGCAATCGCGCCCTGTTGCCCGGTGATGACCCCCTGCTGTTCCGCGATAACCGCCAGCAGAGCCTGCCCCGTACTGGATACGGGGGTTTCCCGGCTCGCCAGGTCCAGTCCTGTTTCCATTGTTCCCTTATGCCACAACTCCGCCCCGGTCGCCAGTGCTTTTCAGCCCGGCGGCGGGCTTCGCCAAATTCGCCTCACCAACTCTGAACTGTTACTGCCCCGATAGGTGGGTGTCCCTGAGCGTAACACGTGGTATAATGCCGGTCTCGCCAATAGGCCGAGGTGGTGGAATTGGTAGACACGCGGTCTTGAGGGGGCCGTGGGCATTCGCCTGTGTGGGTTCAAATCCCGCCCTCGGCACCAAAAATTATCAAGCCGGGGTCTCTGAGATCGGGGCGACGTAGCCAAGTGGACTAAGGCGGAGGTCTGCAAAACCTCTATTCGGCGGTTCGAATCCGCCCGTCGCCTCCAAATCAACCCCGGATATCTTCAACGTATACGCGATGGCGCACTCTCCCTCGGTCCAGGCACCCCAACTAATTTTTGCGGGCCACGGCATTCACGCAATCGCCTTCAACCAGACTGCCGGGGTGGCGGAACGGTAGACGCGGCGGACTTAAAATCCGCTACCTTCGCAGGTGTGTGGGTTCGAGTCCCTCCCCCGGCACCAATAGGCAACGGTTACGTCCCTGTCTCGACCGGTCCAGTGGGGATGGTCCCTTGGATTAACGGTGTTAACAACTCCGCCATGCGCCTTGGGGCGAAACCTTCACCGCTGGCCGATAGCTCATCCACGGACCACCAATGGTGGGTGCCGGCCTCCTCACGCTCCTCCGCCTCCATCCCCTCGGACGATACCGGAAAGTGGAGAACTCGCAGCAAGAAAAACCGTTCTTTGGCGTCGTAGAGCCTCTCGTTCCAGCGAAATATGCGGCTCCTCGACCAGACCCAGGGCCCGAGAGCAGGGACGATGAGCCCTGTCTCTTCCCGGAGTCCCCTGAGCGCAGCTTCTTCGTAGGTCTCTCCCAGCTTCAGACTGCCACCCGGCGTGATCCAAACATTCAAAGTTTCCCACTTGAACAGGAGCACCCGGTCCTCCTCGTCGATTAGCAGCACTCTTCCTGAGGTGCGCGGCCTTGGGACTTGGTCCGGGGTCCGAGACGCGCAAATTTCCGTCTCCCTCTGTTGGGCCTGGAAAGCGGAAGTTCATTAGGGGAAAGGAGCGAGGAGTAGGAGCGTACCGGGTATGGCTTCGCCTGGGGACTGGGGTTCGGGGATTCAGTCCCGGCACCCCGGAATTGTGCGCCAACGGGCAGCAGTTCCGGGGTGCCGGGAGTACCCGAGTTGGGGCTCACGGCCCTAGTCTTCGAACACTCAAGCCTGAAGCGTGGTCTTCGAACCGTCACCGGGGCTGGCATAGACCGGCGGCAAGACCGCGGCCAGCGAAACCATGACAACGAACAACAGCGGGACTATTACTCTGCGTATTGGTCACCTCTCCAAGGCCCTATGGTATCTCCAAACGGACCCCGCGGCAAGATGGCGATTCCGGGGTTGCCGGGGGAAGGGACGTGCGGATTTCCGGTAAGCTCTCCTCCGGACTCGGGATTTCCATAAGATCCCGTGGGTCGTAAACATAATTTATGTGGTTAAATGGTAATTGATACGGGCTGGTTGGAACGGCCCATTTAAGGAGGTGGTCCGATGTCTATCGGCAATTGGTTGGTATCCGGGCTGATCGCGGGTGCGCTGGCCGGCGGCGCCGCCGGTCTTGTCATGGCGCCCAAGCCGGGGAGAGTCACCCGGCGGTTCGTGGGGATGCGTACACGCCAGTCCAACCGTTACCTGACGGATCTGCGTGAAAAGAGCAGGGTCTATGTGGCCCTTCTACGTGCGAAGATGGGCCAGAACGACTACCAGTCCCAGGAGGAACACTCCGGCAACCACGCGGGAGCCGCGAGTTAGCTGGTCTGCGGGTTGATCTCCGGGATGATCTCACGGTGGGCCGGTTTTCCGGCGATTTGTTCATACCGGAAGCAGGTGACGAGATGGTCGTTTACCAGTCCGGTTGACTGAAGATACGCATAGCAGATCGTCGGGCCCACGAATTTGAACCCGCGTCTCCGAAGGTTCTTGCTAAGCCGGTCCGAGAGGCTGGTATTGGCAGGGACCTGTTCCATCCGGGTCCACACATTTACAACCGGTTGCCCGCCGACGAATTCCCAGAGGTATTCCGAGAAACTACCCCATTCTTCCTGGACCCTTAGGAACTGCCGGGCGTTCTGTACACAAGACTCAACCTTCCGGCGGTTCCGCACTATTCCGGGGTCCAAGAGGAGCTGGTCCACTCTGTCCTGGCCGTATTCTGCGATGGCTCGGGGGTCGAAATCATCTAACGCGGCACGGTAACCTTCGCGCTTACGCAGCACCGTCTCCCAACTTAGTCCCGCTTGAGCGCCCTCCAGGACCAGCATCTCGAAAAGGGTCCGGTCGTCACGCACCGGTACGCCCCATTGCTGGTCGTGGTACTCGATCATGGGACCGGTCGTGGCCCAATCGCACCTGGTTACCACGGACATTCCTTAACACTCTTCAACAAGCCGGATGGCGGGGCGGAATTCTTGGCAAGGCTCGTCTACCAGGACAGCCAGTTCAGCCCCGCGTACAGGGCATTCTCTCGGCCATTCAAGGTCACAGTTTGGTTCTCCTTTACGACCACCTGGTAAAACCCTGAGACCATTTCAGTGATCGTACTGAGTTCGGCAAGTCCGGGCCTCGGGTCGAAGAACGTCCAGGACTGCGTGGGCGGGTCAAATCTCCAGAGGCGCACCAGATTGCCGCCCAGAGGCGCCAGAGCCTCAGCAGCAGACCCGGCGCCTGCTGGAGCCATGGCCGGGGTGGGCACAATGGCGCCCTCCGCCCCGCGGACTGCTTCGCCGTCGACCCACGCGGCGACTACCGTACCTTCGGGAGCCCCTGCGCCGTTGACCGTCGCAGTACCCACGAATATATGGGGAGGGGCCGGTTGCAGCAGCGGCCTGGCCAGCAGCCCCGACGTTCGCCTTGGCTGAAGGGGGGTGCTGAGGCTGTGGGATGGAGCCTTGTCCGCAAGCCTGCCAAGGGCGCCAGACGAGGTTAAGGACAACCGAGTCACGCCACCAGACTCCCAGGGCGATGATTCAGCCGCAATCAGACTTCCGATTCGGAATTCCACGGTTTTCCCTGCAAATTGCTTCCCCGCAGGTTGCGAGACCGTGAGTACGAATACGCCGTCAAATGATGGGGCCGGGACCGGGGTGGTTGTAGGAGTTGGCGCAGGAGTATCGGTTGGCGCTGTCGTGTTCGTGGGTACCGGTGTGTTGGTCGGCAAAGGCGTATTTGTTGGCGCCGGTGTATTCGTCGCCGGCGGTCCCGTGGGAGCCGGCGTGTCTGGCGGGACTGGAGTGCCGGTGGGACTGGGCGGCGGCGATGTCGGGGCCTCTGTGGGAACTTCCGCGGGAACTTCCGCGGGGACTTCCGCGGGGACTTCCGTGGGTTGGGCCGCCGCCGTGGCGGGAGGGACTTCGGTCGCCGTGGGAGACCCCTGGCAGGCCACGAATACTAACCCGATTATCAACAAAAGAGCCACGGCCCATAAAGACCGAACGTGCAGCATGTTGCGCCTATCTCCAGACCTGATTGATTCGTGGTTTCGGCGAAGTGAGATGACTGTGCATTTGACGGCTGTGAGCCGTCAAATGTCGCTTTTGATCCTAATTCAAGCCCGTCTCAGATCGCAACCTGCCGTCGTGAATGCGTGGCTGCGACATGTAACTGTTCAGACTTGAGGGGAAATGAGTAACCGCCGGGTTTCCAGGAAGGGATTGAGGCCCTTAGCACGCCAAGCGCCGAAGAGGGAGGCCAGAGCCATTTTGCTGTCGCTGCCCTGTTCGGAGCGGGTCCCGCCGCTGATTTTCCGGCTGACTACCAGGTGGCGAAGACTGCGTTCCGCAGCGTTATTGTCCGAGGGCGCCTCCGGGTGAGACACGAAGACAAACAGTTCCCCGTATCAAGTACGGGGCAGGCTCTTGATGTGCCGCTCAATCCGCCGGCAGAGCTTGGCTTGCACCGCCAACGGGTCTTCCAGAAAAGGCTGGCACAGCGTCAGCAACCGCTCCTCCAGCGCCAATTGGCCTTGGCGCAGGGGCCGTCCTCCCGCCGCCGCCCACTCCCTGGCCTTGGTGTAGAGTCGCTGCACTCCATGGGCCCACTTCGCCAAGACCGTATCTTCCGGGTACAGCGCCTTCAGTTTGTGGATGTCCCGCAGCAGGTGGGCCCAACACCGCTGTTTCAATCCGGGGCAGTGATCGTAGGAGGCGTAGAAGTCGCTCACCAGAATCCCGGCGAAGGACTCGCCCAAGACCTCGTCCACCACCTCCTTGCCCCGGCCCCGGCGCAGGAAGAACCGCTCCGTGGGAGTACTGAAAAGCCTGCCCCCGGCCCGGACCGGGGGTCCAAACGCAGCCGTTGACCCCGTTCTCCCGCCAGCCCGTCTCATCGGCGTGGACCACCGGGCTGGAACTGATGCACTCCAGGATCTCGCCCACTTCCCGCCCTCCCTGCCGGGCAACCTGGTGGACGGCCCGGACGATGGCCCCAACGCTCAGTTTCAACTGATGGACCGTTCGCAGATACCATTGGATTGTCCTTACGGGCAGCCGGCCCTCTTCCCGCAGGGTCACTATCAGGCTCACCAAAGCCTGCCCCGTACTGGATACGGGGTTGGCTCCCAGGCGTTGACGGCCCGCGGCCAGACCTTTCAGAGGGTCCCGGGGCAGCCTCCGTTTCCGGCACAGCGGACACGTCCGGGCTATGAAGACATGCTCTGTAACTTCGGCAGGACACACCGGAAGTTCGATGACCTCCCGGGTCCGCTGCACCCAACCCCCGCTCAGGGCAGTATGGCATTCGGAGCAAAATTCCGGAGCGTGGGTCACTTGCGCGGCGGGTTCCATCCGCAGCCGGGCAAAGCCCTGT
Source organism: Dehalococcoidia bacterium (assembly GCA_965216155.1). GTDB lineage: Bacteria > Chloroflexota > Dehalococcoidia > Lucifugimonadales > UBA3495 > CATOSP01. The sequence continues at coordinate 173,642 of CBDCFD010000006.1, forward strand.
TGACGCTTCCTGCGGGGCTTCTTTGCTTCCCCCGCCCCCTTCTTGCCCCTGGCGGCCGGTTTGTGCCCCGGCATCCTGGCTCCCGGTCCGCCGCCGGACAGCCGGGCTTCCAGGCTCTCAACCCGCTGGCGCAGTCCGGAGATGACCCCCTGCTGTTCCGCGATGATCACCAGCAGGGTTTCCCGGCTCGCCTGGTCCAAGTCCAGTCTCGTTTCCATTGTTCTCTTATGCCACATCCGGCCCCCGGACGCCAGTGTTTTTCAGCCTGGCGGCGGGGTTCGGCAAATTCACCTCACTAACTCTGAACAGTTACAAGCTTCCGGTCTGCTTGACGGTGTATGAGGCCGTTGATAGACTTGTAAGGTCACAAACCACTCCACGCTTCCTCGCTCGTGGGCGGCTAGCTCAGCTGGTTAGAGTACTTGCTCGACACGCAAGAGGTCAGTGGTTCGAGTCCACTGCCGCCCACCCCACCAGTGCAGTGATTTCTCAACAACCCAGCCTCCAACAGGCAAGATTACGTGAACGATATGCGCAGCATCCGCGAAGCTAAGATGGTCATGGTCTTCCAGTCGTTGCCGCGCATCTTGATGATGACTGCGATTGCCCTGTCTCTGGGTAACCCGTACCATCATGTTCAACCCTGTGACCGCCAAGACCACGAAGGCCCGCCGCCGCCCCGCTGCGGGATTCTTTGCTTTCCGAAAATCGCCCGGCGGTGTAGAATACCGGCCTTGAGATGAGGCCTTTCAGGGGAGCCAAAGCGGCGGCGATGCCGCCAATTGCCAGGTGCGACATGACCACACCCGACACCTTCGCCAAGACTTCCGGAGTCCAGGGCCCCTTCAGATTCCCGGACCCGCCGGAGGACCCGGAAGACAAGATGACCAGCTTCGACCATCTAGCCGCCACCGGTAACGCCCACTACCTGGCGGTCCATCTGGGCAAACCCGAAACCACCCTGGTGGTCGGCGATCATTATCTGGCCCTGGCGCCCACCCGGAGTCTGGCCGGAGTGAGGTATCCCGACCTGCTGGTGGCCTTTGGGGTGGACCCGGCGGCCTACAAGGCCAGCAACGCCTACGTCATCTCGGAGCAGGGGAAGCCGCCGGACTTGGCGCTGGAAATCGCCTCCCGGAGTACCGGAGGCATAGACGTGGGAGAGAAGCGGCGGGACTACGCCGCCTTGGGCATCGGGGAATACTGGCGGTTCGACGAGACAGGGCAGTATCATGGGGCGCGGCTGGCCGGCGACCGTCTGGAGGACGGGGTGTACGCTGCCATAGAGATTGAAGAATTGGCGGGCGGGAGCTTGCAGGGATACAGCCCGGTCCTGGACCTGCAACTGCGGTGGGAGCGGGGCGAGTTGGTCTTTTACGACCCGGCCACGGGCCGGCGCATCGCCACCCTTGAAGATGAACGCGCCCGCGCCCAGACCGAACGCGCCCGCGCCGATGCCGCCGAGGCCCGCGCCGACGCCGACCGGGAGGCCCGCGCCGACGCCGAGGCCCGCGTCCGGGAGTTGGAAGAGCAGCTCCGCCGCCAGGGACCATAACACCGCCCTGACCTGACCTGACCTGACATGGGAAAGCGCCACACCATTACGTAAGGGGGTAACCCGTACCATTATGTTCAACCCTGTGACCGCCAAGACCACGAAGGCCCGCCGCCGCCCCGCTGCGGGCCTCCGCGTACTGTTTACCCCCCCCGAACAGGCGTTCTAATACTGCCCGCTGGCTGACCGGCCTATTCCTGGTCTTGGCGGTCGTTGCGCTGGGGACTCTGCTTTTCAGCGGGCCGGTCCTCGCTCAGTCTGTCGCGGCCGCCCCCGCCGCGCCCACCTTCGGGATGCCGATCGCCAGCAGCCTGGCGGTCATGTGGAGCGAGCCGTCGAGCACCGGCGGTTCGGCCATCACCGGCTACGACCTTCAATACCGGACGGCCAACACCAGCGGCGCATTCACCAACGGCCCCCAGAACGAGACCGGCCTGACCGCCACCATCACCGGCCTGGCTGAGAACACGGCCTACGAGGTGCAGGTGCGGGCGACCAACAGCGCCGGCGACGGCCCCTGGTCCGCCTCCGGCTTCGGCTCCCTGACCCCGTATCAGTTCAACGATGGGGCGGCAAGTCGTCTCTTTATTTCTTTGCAGGATTCGGAACCTTCGAATCAGCTTGTAGTCCAATTCAGTAACCCGGGTTCCGGTAGTGCACTTCCCGGGTCGTACATCCTGCGACTGGACGGCGTCTCCTTCCTGCTCGACAGCGCCTCCTACGGAACCGGTTCCAACCAAAGTTCTTACACAATCCCCAACGCCAACCTGAGCTGGGCGGAGGGGCAGGCGGTGGCGGTGTCGCTGGTTGCCGCGCCGCCCGCCGCGCCCACGGTGACGGCAACCTCCGCCGACGCGCTGTCCGTCGTCTGGACGGCGCCAACGAACCCGCCGGCGCCCATCACCGGCTACGACCTGCGCTACCGGCAGAGCGGAACCACGGACTGGACCGACGGGCCGCAAAACGTGACCGGCCTGACCGCCGCCATCATCGGCCTGAGCGCCAACACGGAATACGAAGTGCAAGTGCGGGCCACGAACAGCGACGGCGACGGCCCCTGGTCGGCGTCGGGAACGGGGAGGACCCACGCGCTGCCGGTCGTCAGCATCGCGGCGGCCAGCTCCTCCGTCACCGAGGGGGAATCCGGTCCGATTCACCCTGACCGCCACGCCCGCTGCCTCTCTGACGGTGAACCTGACCATCGCGTACAGCGGAAACTACGGCTTCTCGGTATCGCAGGGACAGAAAACGAGAGACATCAGCGCCGGCGGTTCGTACACGTACACCATCACCACCACCAACGACGCCGTGGACGAACCCAACGGCTCGATCACGGCCACGCTGACAGCGGGCACGGGGTATACCATCGCCGCGTCGCCGGGCAACACGGCCACCGTCGCCGTCACCGATGACGACGGTGGCCGGCCGGGCGCGCCCGCGCAGCCGAGCGTCGGCAGCCCAACGCTGACCAGCCTGACGGTCACGTGGGCCGCGCCAACCAACACGGGGACTTCGGCCATCACCGGCTACGACCTGCGCTACCGGGCCTCCGGCGCCGCTAGGTGGACCGACGGGCCCCAAAACCTGACTGCGGGCACGCGCAGCGACACCCTCCCCAACCTGAACCCAGGCGTCCGGTACGAAGCGCAGGTGTGGGCCGCCAACGCGTCGGGCGACGGTCCTTGGTCGGCTTCCGGCCAGGGGACGACCAGCGATACTCCGCTGTCCAAGCCGCCAGGCCCACCATCGGCAGGTCTCGTCAACCCGGCTGGAGGTCAATTTGGTCGCGCCGGAGAACCAGGGTTCCAGAATCACCGGCTACGACCTGCAATACCGGGAAACCGGCCAGTCCGCCTGGCAGGACGGCCCCCAGGGCCAGACCGGGACCACCGCCGTCATCACGGGCTTGTCACCAGGTGCGGGTGCGGGCCAGCAACGCGGCGGGCGACGGTCCCTGGTCGGACTCCGTTACGGGCACGACCACCGACAAGATATACACCATTTCGCACCAGGCGGCGAAGGCGGGCGCCTGGGTTTACCTGACGGTAACGGACCCCGATGCTGGGGTGCGGTACGCTTGGGAGGAGGTGCCGGGACCGAGCGGGGAGTACATATCGGAGATGGACAACCCGATACAGAACTACCCGATGGGTCCGGGGCATGGGCTGACAGCCATCTTCCACTCGCCCGAGGTGACGAAGGAAACGATGCTGACCTTCCGCCTCATCGAGTGCTCGAATGATCCTCGGTGGGCCTACGGCGTTACTGAATACAATTGCCGCCTGGAGGGTTACACCGACCGGGAAGGGATCCCGGCCAGCGGCGCTATGGTAGTGGACACGGTGGAATACACCGCGCTGCCTTACATCCCGCAGCCCTTTGCGGGAGAAGGGAGCATACCGACGGCGCTGGTGCCGAAGGGTTCCAGCAGTAGTTTCGTGCTGCGCGACTACTTCACCGATAACCATTTCGTGAACTTCTCGGTGGAGTCTGTGGCGGACCCCGACGTGGCCGGCGTGACGATTGAGCCCGGGTCCGTTGGAGGATTTTCGCGGCTCCTCGCCGTGGTGCAGGGGCGGACCGAGGGTGAGACCACGGCAAAGGTGAAAATGTCGCTGGTGAGGCAGCCGGAGAAATCCGTCACACAGGAATTCAAGATTCTGGTAGTGCCGGAGCGCGCCCGCATCGTCCCCTACGTCGACCCCAAGGAACGCCTCGAGTACGTGGAGCTGAACAACCTGGTTCCGGAGGACGTCTTCGATAACTCCTACCGCGAGCGGAGGCAAGGCCGCTACATACCGTATCGGTGGACCCGGGAGCAGTTGTCCGGTCCCACCATGAAGTTGAGTTCGAGCGACTATTTCGGTGCGACATTCCAGGTCCCCAACATACCCCACGGGACGAAGATGGAGTTTCGGGTGACGGCGACCAACCCGGCCGAGATGACCAGGAGCTACGACCTGCTGGTGGTGGTGAGCAACCCGGACAACGAGCGGCCCATCGGGCAGCCCACAGCCAACGCCGGCCATGACCGGACGCTGCAGACCAGCCAATGGATGGAGCTCGACGGCACCGGCAGCGCCAGCCCCACCGGTCGCTGGTGGGACCTGGACTTCCTCTGGGAGATAGAGTCCGCGCCGGAGCGGGTGCTGCGCTACTACCGTGACCGGGGGGATGAGCTGCCGCGAAGCCCCCGTGGCTACTATGCCTATTTTGATATGCCCCAACTGTGGGTGGGCGAGTCCCTGGTGTTCAAGCTGACCGTCTCCATCTGGAGCCAGACCGACTCCGATACGGTGGTTATCTACCCGGCGACGCCGCGTCGCCGGGCGCAAGCCGACGCCGGCCCCGACCAGGCCGCGGCGCCCGGTGGGACGGTTGTCCTGCAGGGTCGGGACGGCAGTGACCCCAACGGTGAAGGAGGCGAGTTCATACGCCGTTGGAGCCAATTGTCCGGGCCGCCGGTATCCATAAGCGACGATGCGGCGATGTCCCCCAGCTTCATCGCGCCGCCGGAAGCGGGAGAGGGCCTAACCCTGGAGTTCGAGTTGACCGTAACCGACCAGGAAGGCGAGTCCGACTCGGATACCGTAATCGTTACGGTCAACCGGCCCACGGCCAACGCCGGCCCCGACCAGGCCGCGCCGCCGGATGCAACCGTGACCCTGCAAGGCGCGGGCAGCGTCAACCCCTACGGCAAATGGTGGCATTTGGAGTACCTCTGGACCCAACTGTCCGGTCTCGAGGTAACCATTAGCGACCAGACCGAACCGGAACCCACCTTCACCATGCCCTCCCAAGCAGCGGACGGCACGACCTTGGAGTTCCAACTGACCGTAACCGACCAGGAGGGAGCCTCCGATTCCGACACCGTGACCCTCACCGTGGATTCGTCGTCGGCCCTGCGGCCCACCGCCTGCGCCGGCCCGGACCTGACCGGCGCGCCGGGTGACAGCATGACCCTGCAAGGCACGTGCAGCGAGAACCCCTACGGCCGGTGGTGGAAGCTGGTCCACTCGTGGACGCAGCTTTCCGGGCCAACGGTGACCCTGGACGAACCCACCCACGGCAACCCCGCTTTCACCCTGCCGGCCGACGCGGCGGGCGGGACGACGCTGGAGTTCCAACTGACGGTGACTGATAAAGAAGGGGAGTCCGACTCGGACACCATGATTGTCACGGTGGCCGTAGCGGAACCGGAACCTTCGCCTGAGCCGGAGAACACGCCGCCCACGGCTGCGATAGACGTGGCCCAAGTCACGGCAGCGGTGGCCGGGGAGACGGTAGCGTTGCAAGGCGGCGGCGACGCTGAGACGGCGGCGGAGTCCCTGACCTTCGCCTGGAGCCAGGTGGCAGGAACGCCGCAGGTGTCCATCACCAGCGCCGAATCAGCCACAGCCAGCTTCACCACCCCGGACGTGACGGGGGAGACGGAGCTGACCTTCCGCCTCACGGTGACCGACGAGGGCGGGCTGTCGGCCAGCGCCGAGACAACCATTGCAATCAGCCCGCCGCCCGAGCCGGAGAACACGCCGCCCACGGCTGCGATAGACGCGACCCAGGTCACGGCGGCAGAGTCCGGGGAGACGGTGGCGTTGCAAGGCGTCGGCAACGACGCTGAGACGGCGGCGGAGTCCCTGACCTTCGCCTGGAGCCAGGTGGCAGGAACGCCCACGGTGTCCATCGCCAACGCAAGCACGGCCACGGCCAGCTTCACCGCCCCGGACGTGACGGAGGACACGGAGCTGACCTTCCGCCTGACGGTGACCGACGAGGGCGGGCTGTCGGCCAGCGCCGAGACAACCATTGCCATAAGCCCGCCGCCCGAGCCGGAGAACACGCCGCCCACCTTCGACGAGGGCGACAGCGCAATCCGCAGCCTGGCCGAGAACAGCGCAGCGGGAACCAACGTGGGCGCGCCGCTGGCAGCCACGGACCTCGACGGGAACACTCTGACCTACTCCCGGTCCGGCGACGACGCCGGGTCCTTCGACCTGAACGCCGCCACCGGCCAGTTGACCACCGTAGCCGGCGTGAGCTACGACTACGAGAGCAAGTCAATCTACGCGGTGACGGTGGAAGTGTCGGACAGCAACGGCGGCATCGCATCCATCAGCGTAACCGTCAACCTGACGGACGCCAACGACCCTCCGGTCTTCGACCAGGATGGCGGGGCCTTCACCATAATGGAGAACGCAGGAGCTGGGGAGGACGTAGGTACGCCCCTGACCGCCACCGACCAGGACAGCGACACCCTGACCTACTTCATCTCCGGCACGGACGCCGGTTCTTTCGACATCGACGCCGCCACCGGCCAACTGCAAACCAAGTCCGGCGTGACCTACGACTACGAACCAAGTCCACATACTCGGTGGCGGTGGAGGTCAGCGACGGCAACGGTGGCGCCGCCACTATTGCCGTGACGGTCAGCCTGACCGACGTGGAAGAGACACCGCCCAACCGTCAGCCCGTGTTCGACGATAGAGAAAGTACGGCCCGCAGCCTGGCCGAGAACACGGCTGCGGGCCAGCCCGTGGGCGCGCCCTTGACCGCCACCGACCAAGACAGCGACGCTCTGATTTACTCCATCTCCGGCACGGACGCCGGTTCTTTCGACATCGACGCCGCCACCGGCCAACTGCAAACCAAGTCCGGCGTGACCTACGACTACGAAACCAAGTCCACATACTCGGTGGCGGTGGAGGTCAGCGACGGCAACGGTGGCGCGGCGACCGTTGCGGTGACGGTGAGCCTGAGCGACGTGAACGAAACGCCGTCGGCAACGTCCTGCTTCACCAACCTGAACGAACTCACGGCGTCGGTGGAATACGCCGGCGAATGGGACGATTCGGACTGCCGCGCCCATCACCGGGACAGCCTGGCCCGCCTGGCCCGCTACTTCCACTTCACCCTGTCCCAGGAGACCACGGTGGAAATCAACCTGGCGTCGGCAGCGGACGCGCAACTGTTCGTGTCCAAAGATACTCCCAAGAACAGCTGGGGGACGCCGCCCAACAGCACCTATGAAACCCGCAGAATGGTCCGGCGGAACAATGGCAAGCTGGTGCACGACGGCGCGCATACCGGGTCGAACAGCGTCACCCTCACCCTGGCCGCCGGAGACTACACCGCCGAAGCCACCGGCCCGGCCTCGGACGGGGAACCGGGAACCTTTACCCTGAACATCAAGCCGCAATAGCCGGTACGGGGCAGCGGGACATTCGGGCGCGGGGGAGGTCGCTTAAGGTCAAGCAAGACCTCCCACCGGAAAGTTCGCAATATGGTACGCTTAGGCCCACCACTCTCGTTGCTCGGTCAACTTGACTTCAGGCAGGGCGCAATTGTCCCACGAAGGCGCCCGCAAGCTGATCTGGCGCGGGGTCAGAACCCTCGGGATGACCTCCTTCATTTTCGGCCACACCTGGCCACCAGGTACGTGCGATGCGTGCAGGCGGTCTGTGAACCCCACTGACATCCCGGCATTCGGAGCCAACCGTGCCGGATTTAGCTGCAACTGACGTCGCGATTGTCGCGGACCGCAGCGAATCGGGGGCCTCGACGCAAGACGATAACCAGAACGAGGAGGTCCAACTCAAGGCTACGGATTCGTTTCGCTGGTCGTAATTCCCACATCATTCGGTTTGAAGAAAATGGAGGCCGTCATGACCGGCAAGCTGAGGTCTGGAACGGCGGGACAGCATAAATACCCAGCGCCAAGTGTTCTGGAGTCCGTACCTACAATTCAACCACCACCTCGAAAGCAGTATTGCGCCCAGTTTATTTGGGCCCATGGGGATGAACGGCTGGTTACCCAAATTAGACTACGATTGTGAAAGCCGAAAGACCGTCCCATGACCCCCGGTTCAACCTGATAACATGATATGACATCACCCTCATACGCCAAGAAGGAGGTCACTCAATGGCAGAGGGACCGATTCCGATCGCCGACCGCTATCCAAGGCGCCGGCCTTACTCTCGTACATGCTGTTTCGTGGCCCGGTCCCACGCGGCGGAGAGGATGTAGAGTTCACCGTGCACAACCAAGTCGATGGTTCCGGGACGATGCATTGACTCAGGCGCTTTACCTCCAACGCCAGTTTCCCCCGCGACGTCACTTTCGTGTCCCACATGGTCTTTTCCGGCGACCATGGAATCATGGAGATTGCGAGATTCGGCATGGGGGTTGAGGCGTCGTTGAGCGTTGGCGACAAGGCCGCCTGGTCTTCGACATCGAGACATACGTGGTAAGAATTCCCATTCTTGGGCTAATTGTCAGGTTCCCCCGCTGGCTCTCACCTTTCGGTGGTGGCCGCACGATGGAAACCGGCGAGAACCAAGAATGTTTCAGGGTCGAGTTCGAGTTGGTCCATCCCATCTTCGGGCGGGACCATCGGTTACACGGGCAGGTGCCGGATAAGGTAAAGCCGAAAGCTATGGGGATTGGGGTGAATTGTTCCAACCGCCACCTCGTGGCGGTCCGCCTTCCAATACTTTCCGCCGCACGCTTTTATCCTCAATCAAGGCCAATCCCTGCCCCTCTGATCCCGGCGTTCCTCGGCTGCGGACACTTTTGTTCATTCTTGGCGTGTTGAAGATAGCGTATGTGGTGAAATGGCCTATAATCCAATATATTGGGCGGGACTTATTGAGAGACAGGGGAGCAATCTCGATGCTAGAGATGAGGAACATAACCTCTGACGAGTTTGTTGAATGGGTCACGGTAGAGGCGCGCGCCTACGGCAACCGGCTGAACATCGACCCGGAACTCCTGCGCCCCAATTTCGACTTGGACCGTTCCATTGCTGTATTCGACCAGGGGAACATCGTTGGCGGCGCCCATTCCCACAGGGTGGAGATGTCCGTTCCTGGAGGGTTTCCGGTGGTGGCCGGTGTGGCCAACGTCGAAGTGCAACCAACACATCGGCGCCAGGGCATCATGACCATGATGATGCGGCATCAGATAAAGGACGTCTATGAGCGCGGGGAGCCCATGGCCGCCTTGTTCGCTTCAGAAAGTATTATCTACGGCAGGTTCGGGTATGGTGTCGGGTCGTTGTACGAGCGATGGGAGATAGACCGCCAGCACACAGCATATGTCCGTCCCTATGAGAGTCCCGGCCGTATCTCTTTTGTAGAACCGGAAGATGTCACAACGGAATTTTACGACGTGTTCCGGCGGGCGATCGTGGACCGGCCTGGAGTGTTTGAGTCGGCCGCGCTCATTCGATGGGGGCGCGAGGCCAGGTCGCCCGAGCTCAGGCAGGGGGGGCGAGGAGGCCTGTTCTTCATTGTTTACAAAGAAGGGGGTAGAGCAGACGGCTACGCGATTTACCGGACCACGGGTAACTCGGTGGTGGTGACCGAGCTGGTGGCGGCGACAAGAGAGGCGAATACCGCTTTGTGGCGCTTCTGTTTCGACGTGGACCTGATGAATAGCACTGAGGCGCTCAGACGCCCGGTGGATGACCCCTTACCGTGGATGCTGGCCGACCCGCGGCGGCTTCAGCGGTCCCCGCGCGATGGACTGTGGTTGCGGCTGGTAGATGTGCCCGCCTCCCTGGGTCTCAGAAGCTACATGGAAAGCGCGCGTTTGGTATTGGAGATAAGGGACGAATTATGTCCCTGGAACGACGGGACCTTCGAGCTGGAGGGATCCCCCGAAGGCTCCAACTGCCGCCCCACCAGTGCTTCCCCTGACCTGACGCTGGGGGTCTCCAATTTGGCCGCAACCTACCTGGGGGCAGTCACCTTCACGACACTCTCCAATGCCGGTCTGGTGGAAGAGCGCGCTCCCGGCGCTTTGCTGCGTGCCGACCGCATGTTCGCCGTCCAGAACCAGGCTTGGACTCCCCACGGCTTTTAGCGAGGCATCTCCAACCCTCAAGCCCCGGATCCCGGCTTGCCTACGCTGCCTGCCGTGGGCATAATGTGCTGAAATCGCCAGGCCGGGCGTTGATCGCTGAATTCGACGCGGCGCGGGATACACCAGGACAAGACAGGGAGGTCTCCCATGGGCGGACCACTGCAAGACGTAAAGGTGGTGGACTTCACCGAAATTATCGCCGGGCCTTTGGCCGGGAGACTGCTTTCCGAAATGGGGGCCGACGTGATCAAGGTTGAGCCTCCCTGGGGCGAACCCTGGAGAACTCAGCAGCGCTTCTCCCCCACCGAGAGCCGCGGGTTTATGGAATACAACCGGGGCAAGCGCAGCCTTCCCCTGGATTTGACCAAGCCGGAAGCCCAGGAAATTATCCGCCAACTAATCCCGGAGACGGACGTAGTCCTGGTCAACTTCCGTCCCGACGTGGCGGTCAAGCTGGGAGTCGACTACGAGAGGCTCATCGAGATTAACCCTCGCCTTGTCTACTGCGAGGTCACGGCCTACGGTCGAGAGGGCCCCGACGCCCACCGCCCGGGCTACGACATGATCTTGCAAGCCATGTCAGGGCTGATGGCGTGCGAGACCAAGATCGAAAACGGCGTTCCTCAGCAGATTTGGTCCAGCCCTCTTATCGACACCACCGCCGGATTCTGCCTGGCCTGGTGCGTGTGCGGCGCTCTCTACTCGAGGGAGCGCACGGGCAAAGGCCAAAAGGTGGAGACGAGTCTGTTGGGCGCGTCATTGGCCCTTTTGGGGACGCGGTTCCTCCACGTGGAGTCCCTGGACCGTGAAACCCGGATCAAAGCGTTGGACGACATCGAGGAAAAGCGGGCAGAGTCGGCGGACTACGACGAGATGCTGGCCGCATCCCCGGCGAGCAGGCGGCAGAGACATCACGCCAATATCTACTACCGGGTGTACCTGACTCGGGACCTGCCCATCAGTGTGGGCTGTCTCAGCGATCCCCTTCGCCGCCGTCTCCTGGATGTGCTCGGGCTGACCGACGACGCTATGGAGCCGGGCTACAACCCCAACACCCCGGAGGCCATCGAATACGCCCGCAGCCTGGAGGCCGAGGCCGAGAAGCTGTTCCGGCAGAAGCCGTCCGCCGAATGGTTGGAGACCCTGGAACAGCGGGGCATACCGGCGGGGCCGGTGCGGTTCGTAGAGGAGTTGTTCGAGGACCCACAGATCAAGGCCAACGGTCTAGTCACCGAGGTGGAGCACAAGGAAGCCGGGGCCGTCAAGATGATCGGGCCGCTGGCCAAGTTTCGCGGTACCCCAATGGAGGCGAAGACTCCTTCCCCGGCCCTGGGTCAGCACACATCGGAGATACTTGCCGGGTTGGGATTTTCTTCCGAGGATATTGACCGCTGGAAAGAGGCGGGAATCCTGGCCTAGAGTAGGGGCAACTCTTGTGGTTCCCCCGGTTGTTGGCCCTCTAGTCCTCTTTGACGGGTCATACAGAACCCCAATTCAACACCTCTACAAGTTGCCAGTAGGCAAGGGCAGCCTCTCTTTGGGCCTCTTCCAGTGAACCGACAAAGTCCCTAACGAAATTTGATGAGGCAGAGGGGAAGCGAATCCTCGCGTTCTCAGCTCTGATGGAATGAAAACTTCTGATGTCAATCAACCATCCAGGCTGACCCTCCTCCTCAAAACCACCACACAGTTGAATCACCGCCCTACTGCCTTCCACCCATGCTTGGTGATGGCAATCGCAGGGATCAACTCTGGACTCGCATTCCACTCTTTTCCAATCCAAGTTCCTCATGCCACTCTAGCCTATAGTACTCGCGAGCTAAGACGGCCCAATAGACGTCTATGCGGGCCGTGAGCTTTATACTTCCCCTTTCAAATGTCCACAGGCCATAGAGTAGGGGCAACCCTTGTGGTTGCCTTGGTCGTTAACCCAATCGTAGGGGCGTCCACAAGGGACGCCCCTACGATTGGCCTGACCGGATGTTCTGTAGCGGGGCAACCTTAAGAGTTGCCCCTAAGTTTTCGAACTAGCCCAGCCCGGAGAGGAATCCATCCACCGCGGCGGCGAACTCCCGGGGCTTCTCGACCTGCGGCGAGTGCCCGCAGTTGTCGATAATGTTGACCGTGGAATTGGGCAGCGCCTCGTGGTACAGGCCAGCGCATTCGACGGGAATGATCGCATCCTGCCGGCCCCAGACGATCAGCGTGGGAGTCTGGACTTTGGTTATGTAATGGGGCAGGCTGGGGTTGTGCAGGTAGGGTTTCCAGCAGAGGCGGGACGCCATCTCCCGGTTCGCGTGGTCCGTCGCGGCCTGTTCCGGCGTCATCTCCCGGGTCAACTCTGCGATGTTGGGCACCTGGGACGGGTCATGGAACCGTAGGCCGGCCCTGGTCTGGCCGGAGACCATGAATATCTCGGCGATCTCCCCCTCTTTCGGGCGGATACCCGCCGCGTCGATCAGCGCCAAACCCTTGATGTTGTGGTGGTCCATCGCCGCGATCTCCGCCGCCAGCCAGCCGCCCATTGACGAACCCATGAGGACGTACTGACGGAAGCCCAGGCTCTGGATCATCCGCAACGAGAAGTGGGCCATGTCGGTGATGGTGGAAATCCACTCAGGCCGCGGCGTGCCGTTGAATCCCGGCAGGGATGGCGCGTACACGGTGTATCTCCGGCACAGGTCCTCGAGGAACGGCTGCCAACCGGCGTTGCCCCCCGCCCCGTGCAGGTAAAGGAGGGGCGGCCTCCCAACGCTGGAAAACATCTGGACCTCGGCGTCCCCGACCGTAATCTTCGACTCGTTACCCGCCACTGTTGTCATCGAACGTACTCCAAGTCAAACGTTTAATTCGTTGCGGCATTCTCTGCCGCGAACCCGACACCGTGGGCGTCTGGATAGCTTCAATAGCACCGCGATTCTGGTACAAAAGCCCCAGGTTGTCAAGGGAAGTCGGAAGCGTGGAGGTGGAGTGTGGAGACCGCCGGCCACGCCCCATTGCTTTCGTAATCCGACCGAGATATTATTTTAATTGTCATTGAATTAAATGGGGAGCTCTGGCGACCCCGTTTGCGGTAGAGCGATGACGACCGTCATACCAATAGCCGTATTATCCCCTCCTAAATCACCGGAAATGGATGTCGGCCTCACTGCCGGCGACACCTGCATAGTTGGTTACCTCGCCGTATTGGGCCAACCCCACCGGCTATGGATCTTCCGGTTGCTCCACTACTCTATCAATCCGCCTGTGTTTGCGCTGCTCCAGTCGTTTCTGAGCGGCTTGTCCGGCCACCGGGAGTTGCCTTCCAAGGCCCTGTGCGGGAGCAGTTGCAGCTGTGGCTGACCGGGCCAAATCTGCTGAACGGGCTAGTAGACTAACATCCTTGTTATGAGGGGTGGAATGCCGGGTTGCGCGGCAATTGTCTGCATGGGCCCAATATGTCATGGCAAAGGCCCTGTACCAAGCAACTCATCATTACAAAGATTTCGGACTACTAGTACGTCGCCCAATTCCATACCAACTCCAAATTTAACGGTTTCCCCCTACGGACGTTCCAAGAATCCGCCGACCCGCCCCGCGTTGCGGCTCCTCCGGTTGTGTCTGGCCGAAATCGTCGGCACTTATTTGATGGTAACCATAGGTACCGGTGTGGTGGCTGCGGCGGTCCTATCCGGCGCGCAGGTGGGCCTTTGGCAGGTGGCCGTGGTCTGGTGGATCGGCGTGACCCTGGCCATCTACGTGACCGCGGCGGTCTCCGGAGCGCATCTCAACCCGGCGGTGACCCTATCCTTTGCCATATTTCGGAGGGACGAGTTCCCATTCTCCAGGGTTGCGCCCTACTGGGTCGCCCAGGTTTCGGGAGCCGCGCTGGCGGGACTGACCATACTGGCGGTCTATGGGCGCTTCATCCAACGCTTCGAGGCACAAAACGGTCTCGTGAGAGGAGAGCCTGGGAGCCAACTGTCCGGAATGCTGTTCGGAGAATATTTTCCTAACCCGGCGATGATCGGGACCGGCGACGCGGCCCGCGCGCTGGTATCCGCGCCGGCTGCTGCGGTTGTGGAAGGGTTTGGGACCGCGGTGTTGGTTTTGGTGATCTTCGCCCTGGTGGACCGCCGAAACGGGAGTCTCCCCCTGAAGTTCCTGAGTCCTGTTTTCATAGGGGCAACCGTCGCGGCGATAATCAGCGTGTTCTCACCCCTGACCATGGGGGGATGGAACCCGGCCCGGGATTTCGGCCCCCGCATCGTGGCATACTTGGCCGGTTGGGGAGAGATCGCGATACCTGGGCCGTCGTCGGGATTCTGGGCATATATAGTTGGCCCACTCATCGGCGGTCCCGTGGGGGCGGCCCTCTACGACCTCTTGCTCCGCCCGGCGTTGCGCGACGAGCATGGGTCCCAGGGGCCTCGGAGCATACCGGCCGGGCCAGGAGAATCGCCGCCCTCCTAGCCTGTCGCTTTGGCCAGGGAAGCAATGCCCCGGCCAAAGCCTCCCGCACGTCCCGCTGCAACGGGCAACCCCGGAAGTAACTGTTCAGACTTAAGTGGAATCGGCAGGGCAATCGTATTTGAGGCCAATATCCCCCCGGTGCCAACTGTAAAAGTTTTGCGCAGCTTTTTCAAAAGCGGGTCCCCCGTCCTCAAGTCTGAACAGTTACCCTCGGAATCCCGCTCTTGACACGGTAGCAGCCTGGTATCTACCATTAAAGCCATAGAAGTGCGAAAAAGCTGCCCGGCTTCAAAATTCAACCCAACGCGCCGCCCCCGTTTCCCTTCCCGCTGGGGATTAGTCTAGTGGTAAGACGCCTGACTCTGGATCAGGTATCCCAGGTTCAAATCCTGGATCCCCAGCCAACATGTACTGTAGACAGAACCGGGCCACCGAGACTGATTTCTTCGGATTCCCTGTCCCCAACCGCCGGAGGGTCTTTCAATTGTCTCGGTCGATCGGGCGTTTGTGCCGGTCTCACCTACCCGTCATTCCCGCACCTACCCGTCATTCCCGCACCCAACTGTCATTCCCGCTTTCGCGGGAATCCAGGAACACCTCCCTTGGGCCACGTTCTGTCACATCGACATTTCTGGTCCCCGGCTTTCACTGGGACGACGGGATGACTGGTTTTGGCTAACAATCAAAGGACCCTGCTGATTCCCGGCTCTCCCCTTGTCATGAGAAAATTGCGAAACTCCACTGCCCCCATCCGTCGCTCCCGCGAAAGCGGGAGCCCAGAGCTATCGTAGTGGATTCCCGCTTTCGCGGGAAAGACGAGTTGGTATTATCGTAGCGATACAGGCCAATATCTGGCGAAGCATAAAGTTTCGCAATTTTCTCCTTGTCATGCAATGCGAACTTCTGTACTATAATATATGTCCAACCCGTAACACCCCCTATAAAGGGCCGGGCCCATTCAGGACAGCCACCGAGGCGTCGAAATGCTCAATGACCAAAAAAGCTAACAAGGCAACCCGCTCCCAGCCTCTCCGTCGCTCCCCGGAATCCGCCCCCGGCCGGCCCGCCGGTCTGGAAGCGCCGGATTTGTCCGGAAATGACCGCAAAATCGAAATCCTCCGTCTCACTCCCCGCCGGCAGGCCCTATTGCCCGTCGTCGCACACTCCCCTTTTCAGACAGTTTCTTGAAGAGGTAAAGCAATGACTTTCGCCCATCTCAGGACTCAGGTGGACTCCCTCTGCCGAAAATATGCCGCCCAACTCGAGGTGTACCGCCTCCGGCCCTTGGCCCTGGACTTTTGCGATGACATGACCAACGCCGTAACCGGTTCCAAGCCCGGCCCCCATTTGTCCCTCCTGGAGTGGACCCAGGTATTATTCAAGCGGATGACCGCCCGCGGCTTCCGCCCTCGGCATCTCTTGTCTCTCCACGATTACTTGGAGCGTTGCCTCGAGGACCGGGTACTCTTCCAGGCCAACGATGTCCTGCGGAGCCTGCTCCCTAAAGCCGCGCAGCGCGGCCTGATTCCCCGCTCCCTCCAGCCCGTCCCCTTCTGAACCGTGAGACCCGGCCCCGCCCGGCCCATGTTCAACGGCCCTGCCCCGGAGGCCGGATAACTGGTTCTGGGCAACAATATAAAAGGCCCTGGGTATGAATGAGGTTGACTCGCATCTTCAGTGGGCTGCATACTCAGTCTCGTCAGCTAGCTTGGGCTGCGAACTGGGTAATCCCGAGCGAAGTAGTCCTGCAAACTTGCTGGAAAGCCAGTTGTGTACCGAAGGGAAAGGCCGGATGCTTGGCCAGACGGGATCTCATACAGCCCATACCACTGAAGGGGGAGGTGAACCGTGGCAGGACCATGTACCGGCCTAACCGTCCTGGATTTCTCATTGGGGATGTCAGGGGCCATCTGCACCTTGGTAATGGCCGACTACGGGGCCGAGGTGATCAAGGTTGAACCTCCCGGCGGAGATCCTTTCCGCTTTCAGCCCGCCTGGATTTCATGGAACCGGGGAAAGAAAGGCATTGTGCTGGATCTCAGCACTACAGAAGGCCGCGAGCAAGCCATCCAGCTCGCCGGCGAGGCTGATGTGCTAGTAGAGTCCTTCCGCCCCGGAGACATGGCCGACTGGGGGTTGGCGTATGACACCCTGTCGCAACTTTACCCGCGGCTGGTCTACTGCTCCATCACGGGCTTTGGGCAAAATGGCCCGCTCCGCCGGGTAAAAGGGTACGAGGGTGTCGTTGCGGCCAAGGCAGGCCGGATGCTCAACTTGCAGGGACAGCCTAACCGGGAAGGCCCGGTGTATTCGGCGGTGTACACCGGTAGCTGGCACGCCAGCCAGGCCGCAGTGCGCGGAATCATTGGCGCCCTCCGCGTGCGGGACCTATGCGGGCGTGGGCAATGGGTCCAGACCAGCATCGTCCAGACCCTGGCTTCTCCCCACGACAACAATGTCGGTGACGGTGGACTGGTGAATATGCAGCTCCGGTGCAGGGACCCGGAGCGGTTTCCCGGGAGACCCGGCGGCGCCCGGGGCCTCTCCTCCATGGGATACGTTCCCGTGCGGACCAGGGACGGCGCATGGCTCCAACACGCCAATCAGAGGGTCCCGCACATCCAGGGGCATCTCAAGGCCATTGGCCTTGGGCGCCTGATCGAGGATGAGCGGTTCGAGAAAGTTCCCGCCATTAACTTGGAGAACCGGGAGCTCCTGCGCCGGGAGATACTGAAGAAGCAGTTGGAGAAGACCGCCGGCGAATGGATGGAGATTTATCTCCAGGACGGCAATATCGCCGCTGAGCCCTATCGTAACAGCGTCCAGGCCATGGATCATCCTGCGGTGGTCTCCAACGGTATAGTGGTAACGATCAATGATCCTCGCGTGGGCCCTATGCGCACCCTGGCCCCCCTCGTGGATTTCAAGGACACCCCGGGAGAGCCAAGCGGACCAGCCCCTGATGTGGGACAGCACAACGCCGAAGTGCTGGGACGCCTGGGGCAGCAGTCCGTGGCCGTAAGCGGTGGCTTGCCTGGGGCAAATGGCGCTGATGCGGCGGCCCACCCCCTGTCAGGGGTCACCATCCTGGACCTGGCGACAATCCAGGCCGGGCCCTACGGCGCCTCCCTTTTGGCAGACCTTGGGGCGCGGGTCATTAAGATCGACGCCACCGATACGCGATTGGATGAGGGGCGGCGTTCCACTGCACAGGCAGTGGCCGACCCGCGGACCTACGCTGGCAAGGAAGGCATTCAGGTTGACCTTCAGACCCCTGAGGGCAAAGAGATCGTCCATAAGCTCATCGCCAAGGCCGATGTTCTCTCGCACAACTTTCGCCTCGGCGTTCCGGAGCGTCTCCAGGTCGATTGGGAGACCTGCCGGAAGATCAATCCCCGCCTGGTCCATGTCTGGATGGGGACCTATGGCGAAAACGGGGTACACGCGCGCAGGCCGGGCGCCCATCCCATTCCCGGCGCTATCATGGGCGGCGCCATGCGGCAGATGGGCCGGGGCATGCCCCCGCCTCCGGAACAGGTCATGGATATTGAGGAGACCGTTGAGGCGACCCGCTGGCTCATGAAATCCAACTGGGGGCCGGACCAAAACACCTCCCCGGCTGTGGCCACGGGCATCATCCTGGGCCTTCGGGCGCGGGACCTCGCCGGTAAAGGCCAGCCCGTCCACATCACCATGCTCAACGCCAATGCCTGGACTAATGCCGATGAGTATTACGACCACGCAAACCGCCCTCCCATTGCCATGCCCGACGAAGAGCTTCATGGCCTTCATGCCCTGTACCGTCTCTACCGCTGCCGGGAAGGGTGGGTGTTCCTGGGTTGTCTGTTCCAGGACGAGTGGGAAACATTCTGCCGCACTGTGCAACGGGGAGAACTCCTGGCCGATCGCCGCTTCTCTACTCGAGAGGCGCGGCAGGCCAATGACGAAGCCCTGATTGCCGAGATCTCGGCAATCCTCGCCGGACGTACCGCTGCCGAATGGGAAGAGTTGCTAATCGAGGCGGACATCGGCTGTGTCCGGGCCGACGAAGCTTTGGAGGGAGAGTTTTATGCGGACCATCCCCACGCCAGGGCGAATGCTCTGAGCGTCGAGGTGGAGCACCCGTATGTCGGAAAGTACCTCCGTTACGGCGGGTTGGTCGAATTGTCCCTGACTCCGGGACTCTACCGGACCTCCATCCAAATTGGCCAGCACACCAAGCCCCTTCTTCGGGAAATCGGGTACGATGACCGGGAGATCGAGGACCTGGGAACGCGGGGAATCGTCCAGTGGGCGGACCCCTCGGTGGGTGGGGAGCCGTAGGCGAGTACGCCCAACATGCGTCAAGCCGCTCCATACCTGGGTAATCTCATCTGAATCCAATTTGCGAAGGAAGGTCATACTTGGCAATACTAGTCAGTTTCGATATAGATGGAACGCTGGAAGCAGGAGACCCGCCTGGGCCTATTACCATGAGCATGGTCAGGAAGGCCCAGGCTCATGGGTGCATTATCGGTAGCTCTTCTGACCGTCCGCTTCCAGTACAGCAGGCCATTTGGGACAGACACAGCATCGAGGTGAGTTTTGTCTCAACGAAGCAGGGTCTCTTGGACGTGAAGTCCCGCTTTTCGGCTGAGGAATACTACCATATTGGCGATACGGAGTTGGACCGCCAATTTGCCCTGACAGCGGGGTTCCATTTCGTCTCGATGGATGCCGGAAATACCGAGCCGTGGATTAACGGGAGCACGGACCAGGATTAGACGCACTTTCCGCTTTGACCAGCAAAACTACTCTATATATAATCCGCGCTAGATTGTGCCGGTAACGGCAACACGTGGTGTGCAAGATTCCACAGGAGAGGAGAACCATGTCAACGATTCCAGGCCTGGCGAGACCTGCCCCGGTTCCCAATGATCTGACCAAGCCCTTCTGGGACGCCTGTAACGAGCGGCGGTTGGTCTTGCAGAACTGCACCGCCTGCGAGAGGCTGCATTATCCGCCCACCCAGCGGTGCAACCAATGTGGCTCGGCCGACAATCTGGATTGGAAAGAGGTGCAAGGCAAGGGACACATTGACGTGTACATGGTGATACGCGACTCCCGCATCAGGGGGTTCCGGTCGGCGCAGCCCATCAACTTTGCGGTGATAACCCTGGACGAGGACCCGGGCATCAACTTCTTGTCCAACCTTCCGGGGACCCCGCCGGGCGAGGTCCCCGTTGGAGCCCCGGTGGAACTGATATTTGAAGAAACGAGTACCGGCCAGTTGGTCCACGAGTGGCAGGTGGCCTCATAGTCCACTTGGGTCCTACGGACACGGTCAATATCGCAGAGAGCATAAGGGAGCAGAGATGGTTAGTGACACGAGCTGGATGAGAAACCGGGAAAGTATGGGAATCTGGGAGCACCGAGGCAAGGTCGCCGTCGTAGGTTGGGGTCAGTCCCATATGGACCGGCGCTGGGACGGTGTGGCCCTGGACAGGAGCTGCGGCGGCTTGACCAAGGAGGCATGCCTGAAGGCGATTGCAGACGCGGGCCTGTCGCTGGACGACATTGATGGGCTTATCACCAGCCCGGAGACCCGTGCGGAGCAGACCTGGGCGCCTCGACCTTATTTTGACCCGCCCTACGACACCGAAGACGGCCTGACGTATGCTTCAGCGGAGTGGATACAGAGGGAGTTGGGGTTAAAAAACGTAAAGTATCTCAAATCCGATGCGCCCTACATCGGCCCGATGATGGGCCAGGCCGCTCAGGCAGTCGGTGACGGTTTATGCGAGACCGCCTTGGTCTGGTACCCGATGGTTAACCTCGAAGGCCGGTACGGGCACAACAATCCACAGAATCTCAATCAGGAGGCCCCCGGGAACAGCGCCTTTTCTCTTCCGTGGGGTTATCAGAGCGGCGCCATGTTCAACAATCTGGTGATCTTCCTGCAGTACTGCCAAAAATACGGCAAGTCCCACGACGGGCTGGCCCCTCTCTGTTTGAACTTGCGCAGAAACGGCCTGATGACTCCCTGGGGGTACTACGCTCTGCACGAGCCCTATCAGCTCACTCTTGAGGACTACTTGACCGGGCGCGTGATCGAGGAACCGCTGGTGATATATGATTGCGACAGGCCGGTCAATACCTGCGCGGCCTTCATCTTCACCACCGCTGAGCGTGCCAAGGACCTCAGGCAAAAGCCGGTCTACGTCCTTAACCATGCCCAGAACAATGCCAGGGGTAGGAGCACCATGTCAACTCTTGAGGAGCATCAGGAGGCGGTCGCCAGCCTGGCGCGGAAGATGTGGGAGGGTTCCGGGCTGGGTCCTGAGGATGTTGATATATTCAACCCGTACGACGGCTACCTAACGTTCACGCAGCAATTCCTGGAGGGCTTCCAGTGGCACGGTGTCAAGCTGGGAGAGGCCCACGACTTCTATGCCGACGACATCAGGGTCGAAGGTCCGCATCCCTTCCTTTCAAGCGGCGGAAATAACGGAACGGGGCGCAACCGCGCCGGCCTCTACGCTGATAGCATTCAGCAGCTTCGGGGGACAGCGGGTCCACGGCAGGTGACGGTGCGTGCCGAAACTGCCCTTGCGGGCTGCAATACACCCGACAGTAGCGGCTTCGTCTTGTTCAGCAACTCTCCGAGCTAGAATTCAGCCAAGGGGAGCAGATTCATTGCCCTCGGCTCTGTCGCTATCAAATGAAGGGACAAGCCACCGGGCATTTCTGTGCCCTTGTCCTCTTGCTACTAGGCCGCTTTCGCTAAGGGGCGAACGACGCCGTATGTGTAGGTGATCTGAACGATACGCCTGTTACCTTTCTTGGCCCTCGAACCCCAGGAGATCAATGCCCAACCCGTTCCCTTTAGCTTGGGCAAGCACTTTGAAGTCGCCATACTCGTTCGAGTCCACCAGGGTCATCATGGCCATACGGCTCAGTGCCGTTCGGGCGGCGGATATGCCTTGCGTCTGGAGGGCATCGAGGAACGAGGAGAAGCCTAGGTTCGTCAGGAACTGGCTCTGTAGGGCGTAGCCCACGGTGGCTAGACCGTGCCGGTCACCCATCCGCATGAGGGACGTGAAGTCTACCTGGCAGGTAATGTCCTGTTGCCCGATGTGCTGGTACGGGTCGCTGCTGACGACGTGCCGATTGTAACAGATCAGCGTACCCTGGGCATTCCGGGGCGAGTAGAGGTCAGCGGCCAGTTGACCGTAGTCGATAGTGAGAATAAACCCGCGGTCCAGGGCTCTGGAAAGCTGGCCAGTCCAGTCCTCCATGGCCAAGTTCACCTCACCTCGATACCCTTCGGTCAAGGACAAGCCCAAGCTGGTCAGCCTCTTTTCGATGCAAGGTGAGGATGGCTCGTCCAGGACTTCGGTGAGATTCCCCCCCGCCGATGTGACGAAGACTTCCTTGACTCTTCCACCTTGGATGGCGAACCGGTGGACAGGGAAGTTGTCGATCAACTCGTTGCACAGGATACAACCAACAACATTTCGGAAGGCCCGAAGTCCTTCGATTTTAACTCGTTGGATTCCCAAGATCGCGTCTTGCCTGCTTGGGGATATCCAATCTCCAGTCCCGTTGGCCCGGTCAAAGGTGTGGTCAGGTGATTGGAGCCATCCAGGCTCGTAGTCTGCAGCGACATAGTAAAGCGCCTGAGCGAACCGGGGGGCCATACGCCGGCAGGCATCCACGATGGATTGGGCCAAGACGCCGTCGCCGGAACCCACCTCGATCACATGGAAAACGGGAGGGTCTCCGAGGAGGCGCCACATCTGCTCCAGTTGCCGTGCGATCAGGGCGCCGAAGACCGGGTGACTCGTGGGAGAGGTCCCGAAGTGGGCGCTGATCCTGTTGTCCCGGGCAGAATAAAAGCCTCCACTGGGCGAGTACAGGCAGGCCTGCATGAACCGGGCGAATGTAATTCGCCCATTCTTTTGAATTAGATCTCTGATCTCCTGGTCAACCGCTGAGCGCAACGTCATCCCCCAGAACGGCTAAGATTCCCCAGCCCCTTGAGCAAGCTTATCAATGACAACTGCGTGTGGGCAGTCCATCCGGTTATGACATCCTTAGTATCTCTGGAATAGGACCAGGCCACAACTGGAGTTGAGATCTGTTGTGAAGACCTCTCCTGTGTAGTTGCCGTTCCGGTCAACGACCCCTTCCGTGACGTTCTCTTGTTGAGAGGCGTGTGGACGGGCCGGCGGGAGTCCACCGGCCATTTTGTTGTGCATGGCGGGTGCCGGTTAGCAGCCGGATGTGCCTACGTCCCATGTGATGTAGGTTGACGCGAGGTCGAGGAATACCTTGCCGATTGGGCTGTAGATGTAGGTGCTGTCGTTGCCGAGGGTGACGATGCCTAGCAGCTTGACGTTGTCTCCACTAGCTATCTTGAAGACAGGGCATCCGCTGTCTCCGTGGTTTGCTCCGATGTTGACCTGGACCTGGCAGAGGTATGTGCCCTCCCAGTGGATGTTGTCCTCGTCGTCTTTATCGGCGCAGGTGTTTGAGACGATGCCCTGGACCTGGCCGCTGCTTCTGCCGAGCCTTATTACGGTGTCATCCTGGAGTGCGTAGCTGGAGTCGGTGACGATGCTGTAGTGGGCTGTGTCCGGGTTGACGATGATGAGGTCCAGGTCGTTGCTCGACGTCTGGGCCGATGTGTAGCCAGCCCCGGCTACGAGTAGGGCGAAGACTCCGAACGCCAGGATGAATCGTAGGGATGCCACTGGATTACCTCCTTTAGCTGGAAGAATGTGTGGCAGAATGGGGACTCTTTGGCGATGCGGTAGTGGGGATGTCTCTACTTCTGTAGGCACTATTCGCTACGTGCCTGAGGTATTGTCATATCCCACTCCTCCCCAAACTCACCGCAAACCTATACCCAATTTCCCCCACCCGCTGACACCCGTTCGTTGACAGGCCCGAGAGCGCTTCTGTAACCTGACCTCACTGGAATTGGAATTGTTACGGGCAACACCCGCCCGCACCCTCCGGGACAAAAAGGACGCACCCCAGCAAGAGTGCGTCCTTTTTGTTCTCACCTGCATTGCAGTAAACGGACTGACCGGCTTTGCACAAGAATTGACTTTAATTCGCTATTTTTGGGATTGTGCCAGCGTTTTACCCGTAGGCGTGCACCTGTGCAAAACTCCGGTATGAGAACCTGCGGGTGGTCGGCGTACTGAGGTGGACCCAGTAAACTGGACAGGTAGCTAAGCGAGGGTCCTGCTCCTAAGGAGTGCCATGTACAAGTGTGAAACCGGCGGCGACCACCGTATCGGGAAGACCCTTCAGGAATGAACGCGCGTCCTCGTCCAACTGCGCCCCGTTCTACCGGCACGCCGCGCGCGCGGCGTAGTTGAACGTGTCCTGGCTGATTTGCTCGATCGCTCCGGCGTCATGGTTGCCTCGGATGCAGACCGCGCCGAGCGAGCGCAAACGTCGCACTGTTTCGAGCAGCCACGGCCCGTACCCACGATGTCGCCCAGACACCACACACCGTCGAGCGGGCCGTCCGTTTCGGCTGCCGCGAGAACGGCGTCGAGCGCGGTGAGGTTGCTGTGCACGTCGCTGACGATGAGCGTTCGCATGAACGGCATGCTACTACCGGGACAGTGTTAACGAACTCTGAGTGGCACATGCCTGCCGGTCTGCCACAATGACCACAATGAAGGGAAGTCACTTGCGGAGTTTCCCATGACGCAGCCCGGTAACGAACCCGAACAGACAGACCAGCAAGCCGCAGCGCTGGACGCCGGTCGATTGGTAGACGATACGGCGGATGCGGTGCGAGGTTTCCTTGAAGGCGAGCGCATCGGCGAAGCAGTAAGGACGCTGCTGACACTGCACCCCGCCGACCAAGCGGACGTTGTGCTCGACATACCGGACGAGGGCCGTGAAGCGTTGCTGGAGGCGATGGATGCCGTATCCGTTGCTCCCGTGCTGGAGGAGATGAAGCCGGAGGACGCCGCGGCGCTTGCGCGCCTGCTCCCCCGGACGGCATGGCCGACGCGCTGGACGAACTCGCGCCCGACGTGGCGGCGGACATCCTGCACGCGCTTTCAGCGCCGCAGGCTGAGACCGCACTCGCGGACATGGAGGAAGGAGGCGGACGAGGTCATCTCGCTGCTCCAGTACCCGGACGAGACGGCTGGAGGGCGCATGTCCCGCGCCGCTGCCGCGGCGCGGACGGACGCGACCGTCGAGATGGCGTTGGACCTGTTGCGCCTCGCCGCCGAGGAGCGGGCCGGACAGAACGCCGTCTTCGTCGTGGACGCGGAGAACCGTCCTGTGGGCTACGTCAGCATCAGGCGCATCGCGCTTGCGCGGCCGCGCACCTCGGTCTCGGATCTGATGCGCCCGCTGCAGGCGTCGGTCAGCATGGACGCAGACCAGGAGGAGTGCGCGCGCCTCGTCGATCGCTACGACCTCTCAGAACTGGTGGTGACGGACGGTGGGGGCAGGCTCATAGGCGTCATAGACGCGGAAGACCTGCGTGACGTGGCAGAGGCGGAGGCGTCGGAGGACATGTTCCGCATGGCGGGCATGGGCAACGAGCGCCCGCTCGCCTCGTTCAGGAGGTCGGTGCGGAGCCGTGCGCCGTGGCTCACGCTCAATTTGGTCACCACATTCGCGGCAGCGGCGGTGATCAGCATGTTCGAGTCCACTATCGCGCGGGCCGCGGCGCTCGCGGTCTTCCTGCCAGTCGTCGCCGGACAGGGCGGCATCGAGGGCACACAGACCCTGACCCTCGTCGTGCGCGGCATGGCGCTGGGCGAACTCAGCGCGCGCAGGGGACGGCGGATGCTCACGCGGGAGACCGCACTGGGCGTGTACCTCGGTCTGCTTGTGGGGTTAGTGGCGATGCTCTGGCAGGACAGCCCGCTGTTCGGTCTCGTGCTGGGGCTTGCGATGTTCGGCAACATGATTGTCGCGGGCATCGTTGGCGCGGGAGTGCCGCTCGTACTGCGGCGGCTGGGGCAGGACCCGGCGGTATCATCCGCCGTAGTGGTTACAACGGCAATCGACGTGATGGGTTTCCTGCTCTTCCTCGGCTTCGCGACGTTGGTGATCGAGCGGCTGGCATAGGAGCGCGGCTTCGCGCGCTATGGCGACGTGCCGTAACAGCGGCGGTTGATGATCTCCTCGGCGATGGCCGCTTTCTCCGGCGCCATGCCGTCTACGAACGCGGCTTTGAGGTAGCACACGCCACGGCCCGGGTCTGTGCACTTGCATCCGAGCCCGGTTGCCATCTTCAGCGGGGGAACCGTCGGTAGCCTGGTCAGCTTGAACCACAGCTAGAGTCTATCCCCGCGCGGGCGGGGGAACCACCCTGGGCCTCCTAAACGACTCTTTTGACAGATTTGACATTGGTTGCCCCGGCATAGGTTTCCCCATGTCCCGGGGGCGATGAGTCCAGTATCCATGTCTGCCTGAAATGCCCGGCGTTTACCTGGTTGTGTTCAAGAATCTCCTCCCAAGTCCGTAACCGATAAGAGCAATCGACGCCGGGACTCCGGTTATCACGAGGACAATCACCCACACCGGTATATTTGCGCCTCTGCTCCGAACACCTGGAGCAACTATCGGCACGGGACTGGGAGCCGGAGTTGGCGGCCTGGACGTGGCTGCCGGGACGGGCGTCGCTGTCGGTATGGGCGTCGCTGCCGCCGTGGGTTTGGCAGTCGGCCCAGCCGTGGGTCCCGGCGTAGGCGGCTGAGCTGGCTCAGGGGTGGGCTTCCCAGATATTGGCCGTGGCAGCCGGTCCACCAGGGTCACTCCAGCACCAAATGCATCATCATAGGTCACCGACACGCGCGGCCTTACTCCAACGTCGGTCAGCGAAGGCCGGAGACCGCACCTCGGCCGGGATGCCCGTTGGCAGACCTCTCTGGAGGGTCTGCGGCCAGAGCAACGCCGACACCGGCGGTGAAGATGACTAACGCGACTAGGAAAGTGATTGCGCCTGCGTATCTCATTAGCAGATTTACGTCCGAAACTCCACATTAGACTCGGTCGTTTCCGTGTCTGCTGCGATGTAGCCGGTTGCGGTCATAATCGAAAGGCCGTGGGGGCAATCTTAACAGTGGCCGTCTTCGGGAGAGATTGGTAGAATGGACTGCGGAAACCACTGTGATTGGGCTGGGATATCGGGGCCCTCTGCTCCGGCTAAGTTGGGGCCCAAGACTGGCGGGAACGATTCCGCTCATGTGAGGGTGTGGGAATTTGGGTGGCAAATACAATAAAATTGGCATCGTCGCCATGGCGGGCCTGGCCGCTCTGGCGGGTGCGCTGGTGGTGGCTGCGGCATCTCTCCTCGTTTGGAAATCGGACGACAACTCCCCAATAGAGATCAAAATTCCCGCACCCTTGGCGTCCCCGGCGCCGGCCTCATCTACCGATCAGCCTTCCACGGTCCCCGGCTCCACCGGCGCCCAAATCCAGGTCTACGTGAGCGGCGCGGTCCGGCGTCCGGGCGTCTACGAGTTGCGTTCTGGTGACCGTCTTGACTATGCCCTGGCAGCGGCTGGCGGCGTGGTCGAAGGCGCCGACTTGGAATCCATAAACCTGGCCGGGAAAGTCCGGGACGAAGGCTACTATCATGTTTCCAGGTTGGGTGAGACTCCGCGCCCCGAAGTGGTTTCCGCTGCTGATCCCGCTGCTTTTTCCAAGGAACTGGCCCTTTCCCCGGACTCGGACCCTTCCGCCGGTGGTGGGGCCGAGTCCCAATCCCCACTGGTAGATATAAATTCTGCCACCGCTGATCTGCTGGACTCCCTGCCCGGTATTGGTCCGGTGCGGGCCCAGGCGATCGTCGACTTCCGTGAGCGCAACGGTCCTTTCTTGTCGGTAGAGGACATCATCAAAGTGCAGGGAATCGCCGACGGCACCTACGAACAGATTCGCGGCCTCGTAATAGCAGGCCCACCCCAGTAGAAGGCAGCCGATCAGAAGGCAGCCCATCAAGTGCAGGCGCCCCAAACTTCCGGTGTCCTCAGAGGCATTGCCGAATCAAGGGACCGCATCCTGTGATCTACGGGATTCCGCGGCCGATTGTCCCTCAGCCGGCCGGGTGACAGGATGACGCTGGCTCTCCTTGCCGCGGCATGGCTGGCGGGGCTGGGGGCCGGCCTTCGCCTGGAGGCCCCGGCGCTCCCCCTCCTGCTCTTGCTGTCGGCCTGTCTGCCGGTTGGCGCTCTCCTCAGCTATCGCACCGGCCCATGCTTCCCGCCCTCTTGGCTGCACTCGTCTTATTGGGCTTACTGCATGCCGGAAACTTCCACACCCAGCCATTTCCGCTACAGGGCAACGCCGGTCGAGAGATCACACTTACCGGCAGAATCATCGACGACCCGGCGGCCATTGACCGGCATACAAGGTTCACGCTGGCGGTGGACTCCATCGAGACCCGCGGGTTGCCAACACCCACAGTTGGCAAGGTCCTGGCCTACGCCGCCACCCCCCGCTCGCAGACGGCTGACCGGAGGTCCGGCCATTTCCGGTATGGCAGGGTGCTCCGTCTTCAGGGAGCGTTCGAGCAACCCGAGGCGGTCGAAGAATTCGATTACCCGGCCTACCTGGCCGGCCAGGGAATTTCAGGAATCCTGTGGGTGCGGGAGGCAGAGTTGTTGCCGGTCCAGCCGACCCCCTGGCGAGTCGCGGCGATGGGGTGGATATTCGACGTGCGGGCCAGCCTGGCGGCGAGTCTCAACCAGGGACTGGTCCACCCTCACTCCGCGCTGGCCAAAGCTTTGCTGCTGGGACGCAAAGAGGGCCTTCCCCCAAGCGTGACTGACGACTTTCGGCTCACCGGGGCGGCGCATCTATTGGCCATATCCGGCTTGCACGTGGGCATACTGCTAGTGTTGGCCCTGGCGGTTGGAGGACTGGCGGCGGGCCGCCGCCGGGCGTGTACCTGTTGGTCCCGCTGGCGGCCATCTGGCTCTACGCTCTGCTCAGCGGGCTGCCGCCGTCTGTGGTGCGGGCCGCCGTAATGGGCACGGTTTACCTGGCGGCCCTGGCGTTGGGGCGGCCCCGGAGCATCCTGCCCGCGTTGGCCCTCACCGCCGGAGTAATGGCAGGTGTGGAACCCAGGGTCCTGGGACAGGTCTCGTTCCAGCTCAGCTTTGCCGCTATGGCCGGAATTGTGCTTGCCCTTCCGTACCAGGCCAGAGTTGCAGAGGGCATGGACGAGCATATTCAGGATGCCTCTACCTGGTGGGGTCAATGGGGTTGGCAAGCGGCCAAGTGGCTGGCCCCGGCGCTCATCGTCTCGGCAGCGGCAACCCTCGCAACCTGGCCTTTGGTTGCCTTCAACTTTAACCGGGTCCCTCTCTTGGGCATCGTGACCACCTTGCTGGCGATGCCCGCGTTGCCCTTGGTCCTCATTGGTTCGCTGGCCGCGGCTATTTCGGGGACCGTCAGTCCAACCCTTGGGCAAATTTCCGGTTGGATTGCCTGGCTTCCCATATCCTACCTGCTGGCCCTGACTTCCCACATGCCCTCCATAACCGTTCCGGTGTCCTGGGCGGGCGCTCCCCTTATGTGGGTCTGGTACGCCGGGCTGGGGGCGCTGCTGCTGTTGCCGAGGGGGTTGACGCGGTTGAGAAGCTCGCGCCGTTTCGCCGGGCGCCCCCGGAGCCGGTTGACAGCAATTGGTCCCGCCGGGGCAGGGAGGCTGCTCCGGCTGTGAGTTTGCTGCTCATGTCGGTGGCCTTGGCGGCGGGGGCGTTGGCGCTATGGTCGCAGCTTCTATCAAGACCTGACGGCAATCTCCGCGTGTATTTCCTAGACGTTGGCCAGGGGGATAGCACTCTGATCGTGACTCCCGGCGGGAAGCAAGTGCTGGTGGACGGAGGCCCGGGCGCCGAGACGGCGACGGCCGCGCTCGGCCGGGACCTGCCGTTGGGAGACCGGAGCCTGGACCTGGTGGTGTTGACCCACCTGGACGATGACCACGGCAGAGGGTTATTCCAGGTATTGGAGCGGTACTCCGTCGGCGCGCTCATGGTGGGCAGCGGAGTGGCCGGCAGTCCCGAGTTCGCCGAATGGCAATCGGTCTTGGACAGATTGGATGTCCCGCGAATCGAGGTACAGAGGGGCCTCCGGGTTGAATTGGAGCCTGGGGTAGTGATCGAGGCGCTGAACCCTCAACCCGGCGCCGTGCCCTGGCCGACCCGAGACCGGAACAACAATTCCGTCGTTCTGCGGCTGGTCTATGACCGGGCGGTATTCCTGTTGACGGGCGATATAGAAGCGGAGGCGGAAGCCCTCCTGGCCCGCGGCCCGGAGGCCCTGGACAGCGTTGTGTTGAAGGTCTCCCATCACGGCAGCGCGACTTCGACTATTCAGCCCTTTCTCGACCGCGTATCGCCCCTGATCGCGGTGGTCTCCGCCGGTGAGGGCAACAGCTTCGGGCACCCGGACCCGGATTTGACCGGCAGGCTCAATGCTTCGGTAGGCGCGGACCGCGTGTACCGCACCGACCATCATGGGACCGTAGAGATAATCACCGACGGCACGCGGCTATGGGTTAGACAAGAAAGATCGCCGCCTACCTTCTCCCCATAATAGAGACAGGAAATAGAGAAGGCACCGGGGTTATTCCCGGTGCCTTCCTACGGGCAAGGGATCCTGCAACGGCTAATTGGGCAACGGCTAATTGGTGTCGAAATACACGTACCGGTACTTCGGGATGGTCATTGGCACCAGGAAATAGTCCCTGACTTCGGGTTTAATCAACACCTTGCGTTCGCTGCTGTGCCACAGCGGCACCCAGGGGGCTTCGTCAATGATTTTCTGCTCGATGGCGTTGTATAACGCGAAACGCTTGGTCCGGTCGGCTTCGACCCTGGCCTGCTCCAAAAGCGCGTCCACTTCCGGGTTGTTATAGGCGGTATGGTTGTTCTGGCTCCCGCTGTGGAACAGGATGTCCAGGAAGTTCTCCGGGTCCGGGTAGTCCGCGCCCCAGGCCACGGCGAAGAATTGGAACCTCCGCTGGTTGAGGTCCTGCAGGAACGTCGCCCATTCCGTGTGTTCGATCTCTACCCGGATGCCCAGATTGACTTCCCAGGCTTTCAATATCGCCTCGTTGCTGGGGCCAACCGTGGCCCCGAAACTCCCGGGAATCGACAGTATGATCGGCGGGAGTGAGTCCAGGTCCGAGTAGCGCGACTCGGACAGGAGTTGCTTTGCCTTCACCGGGTCGAAATCGTACCCTTTGATGTCCGGGTTATAAGAAGGGAAGCGAGGCGGGATGATTCCCTTGGCGGGCAGGTTGAGGTCTTGCAATACCGCGGTGGCGATCTCCTGCTTGTTGACGGCGTAGTTCATCGCCTGCCGGAACTTCAGGTCGTCGAACGGGGCCTGGGTCACGTTCATTCCATAGTAGGAAGTGCTGAAGGAAGAGGGAGCGGTCACCAGTTGAGCGTTCAGCGGGTTAGTCGGGTCCTGGAGCCGTTCCAGGTCCGAGAGCGCGACGCCGGTGACGTGGATTTCGTCGTTCTCGTACATCAGCATGTAATCGCCGCCGCTCAGGATCAACTCCACCTCGTCGACGAAGGCGGGTCCCAGGTGGTAGTGGCCGTTGCGGGCGAGAATCATCACCTCGCCCTGGTCGTAACGGTCAAGTTTGAAGGGACCGGAGCCGTTGGGTCTAAACAGCCACCCTTCGGGGTCGCCCTCCACGTTTGCCCGGTCCACAACGAAGCCGGTGGGGTAGGTCAGCTTCGCCAGGAAGTAGGCTTTAGGCGCGTCGATGGTAAGCGCGATGGTGGAGTCATCGACGACGCTAACACCGGAAATTGATTGAGCTTCTCCATTCACCTTGGCCGAGACGCCGACGATGTCGCCCAAGTACTGCTCGGTGACCGGAGACTCGGTTGCCGGGTCGGCTGCCCGCTCCAGTGACCACCGGAAGTCTTCAGCCGTCACCCGCTTCCCGTCGTGGAACTTGCTCTCGGGGTGCAAGTGGAAGGTGTACCTCAGCCCGTCCGGGCTGATCTCCCAGTTTTCCGCCATGTCGGGAACGATCTCGATTGAGGGATTTATAGTGACCAGCCCAGCGAACACCTCCTGAACGTAAGAGCCGGAAACGTTGTCGGTTGTCAGATGCGGGTCAAGGGTCGGCGGGTCGGAGAACCGCAGGACCAGGCGGCCGCCCCTCTGCCCGTTGGAGGTCTGCGGGCTGGGGACAGATTGAGTCCCGGCTTGAGTCCCGGCAGTTGGAGCGGCCGGCCCCGGTGCGGAAGTTTCGTTCGGCCTCTCGGACGAAGACGGCTGGTCCTCCCTTGTTGGTTCGTCCGTGGAGGTGCAAGCGGCGAACGATAGCAAGACCGCGCAGAATACCAATAATAGCGTTGACGTGAAGACCGGCCTGTACAATCCGTTAAACATCATAAAATCCCCTTGCGGCGGCGGTAAGAATCAGGGTCAATTCTAGTTAGTCCAGGCCATAAGATGCAACGGAACACGCGAACGAGAAAATTGCGAAACTCCAATGCCCCCATCCGTCGCTCCCGCGAAAGCGGGAGGCCAGAGCTATCGTAGTGGATTCCCGGCCCAGTTCGAGCCGGGGGCAGGGCTTTTCGCGGGAGTTGTGGGCCATTTTGGTACATCGGGCCTGGGCGGCGGGTTTGGGATTTGGGCCGGGAAGGACTTCCGCCAAGGGTTATGGTAACGGGTGGTTACGCCAGGTGGGAAGGGCGGGGTGTCAGCAGTCCAATTCAAGACGCGATTGCCCCGGCCAACCGGTCGTTGGCCGCGTTGTTTTCGGATAGTTGTTTTCGGATAATGGCGCGGCCCAGTTATTATCAATTCAGTAACTGTTCAGACTGGCCTAAATCTGATGAGCCAGATAGACTACGAGCATGAAACTGCCTGTGAATTTAGCCGGGGCTTCCCGGGAGGAATTGATTGAGATAATCGGTCAACTCATCAGCTTAATCGAGGCCCAGGAAGCCCGGATTGCAGAGTTGGAAGGCCAACAGAGGCCGCTGGATGCCGGACTGAAGGAGAGGAAGCCACCTTCTTGGGCCAAGGCCAACCGGCCAGCCCGCTCCAAGAAAGAACGCAAGAAGCGTACCCACGGGTTTGTCCGGCGTCGGGAGGAGCCGACCCATAGGGTAGAGCACGCCACGGCCAGTTGTCCCGGTTGCCGGGTCCCTCTGGCCGGCGGGAGGGTGCGCCGGCGCCGCCAGATTATAACCATACCCCGGGTGCGGGCGCGGGTAACTGAGCACGTGGTGTTGGAACGCACTTGCCGGAAGTGCGGGCAGCGGTGGTCCCCGGAACCGGATTGGAGCGCCCTCGCGGTAGGGCGGCAACGGGTGGGAATCTCAGTCCAGCAGGAAGTATGCGTGCTCCGGGAGGAGTGCCGGCTTCCCTATGGGGTGATTCAACGCTACCTGAAGTGGCGCTACAGACTGGGCCTTAGCGTGGGGGAACTGGTGGCCTTGGTGCGTGGAGTGGCCAGGCTAGGCCAGGAGGAGTACAACCAGCTACAGCAAGAGATTCGAGCCAGTCCGGTGGTGTATGGGGACGAGACAGGCTGGCGGGAAGATGGCCGCAACGGGTATCTCTGGAGCTTCAGCAATCCGGAAGTACGTTACTTCCTCCGCCGGGCCAGCCGGGGAAGGCAAGTGGTTGCGGAGGTGTTGGGGGATGAGTTTGACGGGGTGCTGGTCAGTGACTTCTACGGCGCTTACAACGTGCATCAAGGGCTGCATCAGAGATGTTGGACCCATCTCCTGCGGGACATCCACCAACTGAAGGAGCGATACCCTCAACACCAAGGACTGGCCGAATGGGCCCACCAGGTGCGGGAGGTGTATGACCAGGCGCAGGCATATCCCGGCCCTGACCCGGGCCTGCCGGAAACGGTGCAGCGGGCCCAGCGGGTAAAGCTGCAACAGCAGTGCCGGAAGCGGCTATGGTCCATCTGCAAGCCTTACCTGGACGGCGATGCGCCCATGAGGGTGCTGTGCCAGCGGGTGGAACGCTTCTTGCCGGAGTTGTTCGCTTTCGTCGCCGATCCCCGGGTGAGCGCGGACAACAACGCGGCGGAGCGCAGCCTGCGCCCAACGGTGGTGAGCCGGAAGATCAGCGGCGGGACCCGTTCGGAGCAGGGAAGCGAAACCAAGAGTATCCTCGCTTCCTTGTTCGGCACATGGCGCTTGCGAGGCTGCAACCCCTACCATGCCCTGAACTCCATCCTCTCCCAACCCCAACTCGCCCCAGTCTGAACAGTTACTCAATTCAGTCCGTATTGACTTGGCGTCGATTGATAGTATATATTTCGCCAGACTCACAGTTGGGTGAAGGCGGGCGCGAATCCGCAATTGTCCCGGTTGTTGCAAGAGTTTCCGGTACCCAACCTGAATACAAAAAGGACGGCGAGGTCCCGCGAGGAGGTCTAATTGGCGGATCTGCTGGAAGTAAGAGACCTTAGGACCTACTTTTACACCTTCGAGGGTGTGGTAAAGGCGGTGGACGGGGTCTCGTATGAACTGGAAGAGGGCGAGACCCTGGGCCTGGTGGGAGAGAGCGGCTGCGGCAAGAGCGTCAGCGCGCTCTCGGTGATGCGGCTGATTCCGGACCCGCCGGGAAAGATCGTAGACGGAGAGATCCTCTTCGAAAACGAAGACATACTGAAGATCGACATGGACGACATGCGGTCGATCCGCGGCGGGAAGATCTCGATGGTCTTCCAGGAGCCCATGACGTCGCTGAACCCGGTCCTGACCGTGGAG
Organism: Dehalococcoidia bacterium; assembly: GCA_965216155.1. Classification (GTDB taxonomy): domain Bacteria; phylum Chloroflexota; class Dehalococcoidia; order Lucifugimonadales; family UBA3495; genus CATOSP01. Next base: position 208,269 of record CBDCFD010000006.1, read on the forward strand.
AAGCAGGTGACGGAGACGCTGCAACTCCACATGGGGATGAACGGGGAGGAATCCCGCCGGGAGGGAGTGGACCTGCTGGCCCGGGTTGGCATTCCGGACCCGGAACGGCGGATCAAACAGTACCCGCACCAGTTCAGCGGCGGGATGCGCCAGCGCGTGATGATCGCAATGGCGCTGAGCTGCAACCCGAAGCTGATCATCGCCGACGAGCCGACGACGGCGCTGGACGTGACGATTCAGGCGCAGATTCTGGAGCTGATGAAGTCCCTGACCAGCGAGTTCGGAGTGGCCCTGATCGTGATCACCCACAACCTGGGGGTGGTGGCCCGCTACGCCGACCGGGTGAACATCATGTACGCCGGGAAGATCATCGAGCGCGGGACGGCCCAGGAGATCTACTCCAAGCCGAGGCACCCCTACACGGTGGGCCTGCTGAACTCGGTGCCCAGGCTGGACCTGCCCCGGCGGGCCAAGCTGGACCCCATCGAAGGACAGCCGCCCGACCTGGTGAACCTGGCCCCCGGGTGTTCCTTCCGGGACCGCTGCCGGTGGGCGGTGGACAAGTGCTCGCTGGACATACCGCCGCTGATGCCGGCGGGCGACGGGCACTGGTCGGCGTGCTGGCGGATCGAAGAGATGGAGGGGCTGGTTGACGAGTACCGCAGACAGCGCGGGTTGGAAGCGGAAGTAGAGGCGGCGGAGATGGAAGCGGCGGAGGCCGAACAACGCCTGGCAAGGGAGAGCGAATAACAATGACGACGACACCGGAGGCCCGGGCGCAGGGAACAACGGCATCGGCGAACGACGACATACTGCTGGAGGTAAGAGACCTCAAGATGTACTTCCCGGTGAGTTCGGGGTTGGTGTTCCAGAGGACGGTGGCGTACATCAAGGCGGTGGACGGCCTCAGCTTCTCTGTGAAACGTGGCGAGACCCTCGGGCTGGTGGGAGAGAGCGGCTGCGGCAAGACGACCATGGGCCGCTGCATCCTCCAGCTATACAAGCCGACGGGAGGGCAGGTGCTGTTCGAGGGGCAGGACCTGACCACTCTGTCGACGCGGCAGATGCGCGAGAAACGCCGGGAGATGCAGGTGATCTTCCAGGACCCGTACAGCTCGCTGAACCCGCGGATGACCGCGGGGAACATCATCGGCGAGCCGCTGATCGTCCACGGGCTGGTGCGGGGGAAGGCGGAGTACCGGGAACGGGTGGCCGACCTCTTGCAGAACGTGGGGCTGAACCCGTACATGGCGGACCGGTTCCCCCACGAGTTCAGCGGCGGGCAGAGGCAGAGGATCGGCGTGGCGCGGGCGCTGTCGGTGGGCCCCAAGTTCATCGTGGCGGACGAGCCGGTGTCGGCGCTGGACGTGTCGATCCAGGCGCAGATCATCAACCTGCTGGAAGACCTGCAGGAGCAGTTCGGGCTGACCTACCTGTTCATCGCCCACGACCTGTCGGTGGTGCGGCACATCAGCGACCGCGTGGGAGTGATGTACCTGGGCCACATGATGGAGCTTGCGGAGCGGAACGAGATCTACGTGAACCCGGTCCACCCGTACACGCGGGCGCTGCTGTCGGCGGTGCCGATCCCGGACCCGGTCATCGATGCGCAGCGGGAGCGGATCCTGCTGACCGGCGAGGTGCCCAGCCCGCTGAACCCGCCGACTGGATGCGTGTTCCACCCCCGGTGTCCGATAGCCAACGACGAATGTTCCCAGCACCTGCCGGAGCTGAGGGAAGTTTCGCCCAACCACTGGGCGTCCTGCCTCCGCGCCGACGGCTACGGCCCGTTCTAACCCCGGCCCATTTTAAGCAGACCAACAGAAGGACGCCCCGGTGTTTCCGGGGCGTCTACAGGTAGTCCCGATACATCGTCGGGGCAACCCTTGTGGCTGCCCAGTTCACTCATCGCCTACATCCACCACCGCAAGCCTATGCTGACCGACGGTTCCCTCGAATGACTAGGTTCCGCTTTGTACACGCGGCCGACCTCCACCTGGACAGCCCATTCCGGGGCATCCGCAGGGAGGTGCCCGGCTATGTCTCAGAAACCCTCTATCGGGCCACCTTCGACGCCTACGAAAACATCATCGAGCTTTGCCTTCGGGAGGAGGTCGACGCGCTGCTTGTGGCCGGCGACGTTTACGACGGGGCTGACCGCAGCCTGCGAGCTCAGTTGAAATTTGTCGAAGGGCTTGGCCGGCTAGACAAGGCCGGCATTCGCTCCTTTATCTGCCACGGCAATCACGACCCGCTGGATGGATGGGAGGCGCGGCTGGACCTACCAGATGGATGCGTTCGATTTGGCGCGGAGGTGGAAGGCGCCGAGGTGTTCCCCGGCGAGCCTGAGCGAGCCACGGTATATGGAATAAGTTACCCGCACCGGGAGGTGCGCGAGAACCTCTCTCCCCGTTTTGACGGGATTGCATCCGCCGGTAGTTTCAAGATTGGCCTGCTCCATGCCAACGTTGGCGGCAACCTCAACCACGAGTCCTACGCCCCCTGCTCCCTGGCCGACCTGGAAGCCATCAACATGGACTATTGGGCGCTCGGCCACGTCCACACGCGGCAAATCCTGCGCACAGGAAGGCCCACAGTCGTCTACCCCGGCAATCCCCAGGGACGCCATCCCAACGAGACGGGCGCGCGAGGCGTCTATATCGTGGAGGTGGACGACGACGGCGAGGCGCGGCTGGACTTTCGGGCCGTGGACGTCGTGCGGTGGGAAACGCTGTCTCTGGACATCGGCTCTTTGGAAACGGAGCAGGCGCTCCTCGACGCGATCAACGACCTCTCCGAATCTGCCCTGGACGCGGCGGGGGGCCGCTCCGTAGTAGCCCGGTTAGCCCTGGCTGGACGCGGCCCTCTGAACCGCTGGCTGCGCGACGCCAGAACGGAGGACGACCTGCTGGAACAGCTTAATTATCGCTTCGCCAACGCTCAACACTGGCTTTGGTGCGAGCGCATTCAGATGGACACGGCCTCGCCCGTCGACCGCGAGCAGGTGGCAGAGCGGGAAGACTTCGCCGGAGACCTGGCCCGGCTCGGCGGAGAGTTGCGGGAAAGCCCCGAGGGGCTGGCTGAGCTTCGGGACTCGCTGCGGGAGCTCTATCTTCGCTCCAATGCCGGGAATTACTTGCGTGATTATCTCCCGTCGGACGATGAACTCCTGGAATTGATTTCCGCCGCTGAGGATGAGTGTCTGGCGGCGTTGGTGGACGAAGAGGACGCGCCGTGAGACTGAAAGAGTTGTATGTGGACGGCTTCGGCCATTTCCACCAGCGGAGCATCGGCCCGATAGCTGGACCGGTCACCGTTTTCTACGGCCCCAATGAAGCGGGGAAAAGCACCCTGTTGGCCTTCATCCGGGCGATTCTGTTCGGATTCCCCCGTCAATACAACAACCATTACCCCCCATTGTCCGGTGGGCGGCATGGCGGACGGATCACGCTCTCTGACGGCCAGGGTGCCATTTACGTTGTGGAGCGTACTGCCGGTAGGGGCGGCTTGCGCGTCAACACTCCCGCCGGTCCCGCTCCCGACGCCGAATCTGCCTTGCGCGTGTTGACCGGCCCTGCCACCGCGGATCTTTTCAGGAGCGTTTTCGCATTCAGCCTGGATGAACTGCAAGAGATTGACTCGCTCAATGACTCCAGGGTTAGCGGCATAATCTATAGCGCCGGACAGGGCACGCCCAAGTTCCCGGACCTCAGAAAGTCGTTAGGTGACCGGAAAGGCCAAATCTACCGGCGCCAGGGCAGGAATCAGCAAGTCGGTGATGTTCTCGGCAAGTTGCGAGACGTAGACCAGCAAATGAAGGATATTGAGGGAAATGCCGGCCGTTATGGCGAGCTGACGTCCCGCAATTTCGAACTCTCCCAGGAGTTGGAGGACGCGGGCGCCGAGCTTTCGCGCCTGAATGCCCGCAGCGAGGAAATATCCGGTCTGCGCTCCGGTTGGGGTGACTGGGTCGCGCTAGAGGACTGCGACAGGCGGCTCCGCGAGATGGCGCGGTTCGAGCAATTCCCGGAGGACCCAATTCCGAGGCTGGAAAACTTCGAAGACCGGCTGCGGCAGACCAGGGAAGACCGAGAGGAGGCCGCCGGGCAACTCCGGCAAGCCGAGGAAGCCGCCTCCGCTATTATACCCGGCGAAGACCTGCTCGATGACGGGGACAGGATCGAAAGCATACACCGCAGCCGCAGCAGCTTTGATGACTCCATTCACGACTTGCCGGAGCGGCAGGTGGAACTGGGACAATTGGAGGACTCCCTGTCCGAGCGGCTTCGCGCCCTGGGCGACGGATGGGACGAAACCAACCTCGGCGCGCTCGATACGTCCATCACTGCCCGCGACCAGGTGGACCAGTGGAACCGCCAACTGACAGATGCCGGAAGCGCCGCTGAAGGCTCCAAAGTGCGGCTGGAGCAGGACAACGTCCGCCTGCAGGAACTCCGAGACCAAGAGCGGGAAGCTCAAGCCGGGCTGATCTCCGGACCGCCCGGCGAGAGTGATAGGGAGTTGCATCCTGCCTCCGGCCGATTGGAAGACCTGCTGGAAGACCGGGAACGGTTGGAGCAAGTCCGGCGCGCGCGTACCAGTTTCGACGCCTCGGTACGCGATTTGCCGGAGCGCCGGGCAGAGTTGGGCGCGCTGGAGTCCGACCTCAATAAGCGGTTGCGTGATCTCGGCGAAGGTTGGGATGAGGCCCGGCTGGAACGCTTCGACACATCCATCGTATTCCGTCAAGAAGTCGAACTCTGGAAGGAAAGGCTTTCGGAAGGAGGCGATACAGTCCGCCAGAGTCAGCAGAGGCTTGAACGCGCATCAGACGAGCTAACCGAACGCCAGACCGCCGACCGAGAATCGCGGGAACGGCTCCCCGGCGACGCCCCAACCCTCGACGCTGCCGAGCTAGGCAAACAGCGGGACGCCTTGCGCGCCGCCCGAGGGCGCTTGAACGAATACGAACGGGTCCGCCTCAACCACGAGAACCTGCGCGGCCAGCTAAATTCCCTGACCAGCGGCGAGGGACCGGCGGCGGGGAGAACTGCCCTCGTGTTGCCGGCGCTCCTGGCCCTGGCCGGGATTATCCTGATAGCGGTTGGCATTTACCAAAGGGATGGCGCGCTGTTATTGGGCCTCATCGGCGGCTCTATTCTAGTGGGGGCAGCAATTTACCTGTTTGCCCGCGGGCGCGCTGCGCCCGGATCCGCCAATCTGTTGTCCGGCGCATTGGCCCGGCAGTCCGCCGAGGCTGAGGCGTCGTCGGAGTCAGCGCGGCTGCTCCTCGTCGAGGTGGCCCGGTCTCTGGGACTCGACGAGGTTCCCACAGGCGCCGCGTTGGACACCGCCGAATCGCGCTTGGAGTCCGCCGGAAACGACCTGTCGGTCTGGAATGAAGCCAACTACCGGGCCGGGGAAGCGGAACGCCTTATGAAGTCGCAGGAGCGGCGGGTTGAGGCAGCCACGCAGCAGGCCCAAGCCTCCGAAGATTCCTACGGAGAGACCCGGCGGGAGTGGCGGGTCTGGCTTCGGCAACGCGGCCTGTCCGAAAATTTGACACCTGACACTATGGTCGAGTTCTTGGGCCATGTCGAGTCTACGCGAGTGAAGCTGGAACAGGTCGTCCAGATGCGGCGTCGGGTCGTCGCCATCGAGGTTGACATCCGCCAATACCTGGACCTATTACAGCCCATGGCAGAGAAATACGGAGTTGACCTAGGAGACTGCGGCCACCAACGAATAATGGCCGTCGCCGATGCCCTCATCAACGGTTTCGAGAGCGTCCAAAACCTCGTCGTTGAGCGTGACAATGTCTCCCGAAGCCTGAAGCGCCACGAGCAGACCGTTGCCACTACTGCCGAAGAAGAGCGCAGCACGGCGGAAGCGTTGGCCGAAATGCAGGCCCAGTGGCGCGGCTGGTTGCGGGAAAGGGGCCTCAGCGAGACATTCACGCCCGATACTATGCTTGAGTTTCTGGTCCGAATGGATGCGGCCCGCACTTCCCTGGCGGAAGCCCGCCGAATGTGCGCCCGCGTGGAAGCCATCAAGCGGGACATCGAAGAATTCCGTGAGCAAGTAGAGCCTTTAGCCGTCCGGCACGGCATACGGCTGGACGCCGAAGACAAGAGCCAACTTGCGGAGGTGGCCGACGACCTAATCAAAAGGCTGGAAGAAGCCCGGACCCGCCATGCCCACAGAGAGCTAGCCAAACAGCATGAGGACGAAACCCGGCGGCTACTGGAGCGGCAAGAGCAGCGGGTGCAGTCTGTTCAGGAAGAACTCGCTGCGTTGCTGGAGGCGGGTGGCGCTGAGGACCCCGAACAGTTCCGCCTGAGAGCACGCCAGCACGGAGAACTGCTTGAACTGGAACGGCAGCGGGACGAGCATATCCGCAGTCTCGAGCGTCTCAGCGGTCCCGGCGATAAATTCGATGCCTTCCGCGAGTCGCTGGAGAGTTCCGACACCAACCGGCTCAACGAGGAATACGCGCAATTGTCGGAGCGGACCGAGGAGATCGGATACCTCCGCGACGCGCTGCGGGAAGAACGGGGCGGCATCGACAATGAGTTGGCTCAACTGACCGGCGAACAGGAATCCTCGCGTTTGCGTACCCACCGCAATACCTTGATGGAACAACTGCGGGAACACGCCCGGGAGTGGTCGCGGCTTACCATAGCAGAGGCGCTGCTGGACAAAACACGGCAGAAATTCGAGCGGGAACGGCAACCCAGCGTCATACAGCACGCCCAGGGTTTCTTTTCCAAGATCACCGGTCAGCGTTACACCCGGCTCTACGCCCCGATCGGTGAGCAAACGATCACGGTGACCGATGCCGCTGAACGCAGCAAGCAACCCCCTGAACTGAGCCGGGGCACCCGCGAACAACTCTACCTGGCGTTGCGGTTTGGCCTTATCGGGGAGTTCGGCGAACGTTCCGAGCGTCTCCCGGTAATCGTCGACGAGGCGTTGGTGAATTTCGACTCGGAGCGGGCGCGTCTGGCCGCCGAATCCTTCGCCGCGCTTTCGCAAGCGAACCAGGTGTTGGTTTTCACCTGCCATCCAGCCACTGCGGAATTATTCGCCGCCAGTGCGGGAGCGCAGATCGTGGACCTCAGCCAGCCGGCCTAATATTCCTTGTAGCTGGAGTTGGGGCATGGTACGATATTAAACCAATGGACCAATCAACGATTCGCAATTTCTGCATCATCGCCCACATCGACCACGGTAAGTCCACGTTAGCCGACCGTTTCCTCGAAATCACCGGCACCGTCAGACCCGAGGACATGCGCGCCCAGTTTCTCGACCAGATGGACTTGGAACGGGAAAGGGGCATTACCATCAAGGGCAAGGCGGTGAGCATGTCGCACCGCGCCCAAGACGGGACTGACTACCAGATCAACCTGATCGACACGCCGGGCCACGTGGATTTCAGCTACGAGGTCTCCAGGGCACTTGCCGCTGCCGAAGGGGCGCTCCTGATCGTGGACGCCAGTCAGGGTATCGAAGCTCAGACCATTGCCAACACTTTGCTGGCAATGGAATACGATCTTATGCTCATTCCGGTCGTCAATAAGGTGGACCTTCCCCAGGCTGAACCCGAGCGCGTCTCCGCGGAGTTGCAGCAGGCGTTCGGGTTCCGCGAGGATGAAATCCTCTTCGTTTCCGCCAAGGAAGGCACCGGGGCCAGCGAAGTCCTTGATGCTATCGTCGAACGCGTGCCGCCGCCATCCGGTGAGGATAAATCTCCCCTTCGCGCCCTTGTGTTTGATTCTTCCTATAACTCGTACAAGGGAATCATCGCCCACATCCGCGTAGAAGACGGCCAAGTAACGTCCGGTCAACGCCTGCAAGTCATGTCGTCGGGCAGGGTGGCCGAAATCTTGGAAGTGGGCATCTTCAGTCCCGCGCCCACCCCGGTCCGGTCCCTGGATACCGGGCAGGTGGGTTACGTGGCAACAGGTTTCAAGGATGTCCGCGAGTGCAGCGTCGGGGACACCTTGACCGGGGCCGGTGGTCCGGCCAAGGTCCCGCTGCCCGGCTACGTTCCCCTCAAATCCATGGTCTTCGCCGGGCTGTACGCCTCCGAGGGAGAGGATTTCACCAAGTTGCGAGCGGCGTTGGAGAAGCTTCAGCTCAACGACGCTTCGTTGACCATGGAGCCGGAAAACAGCACGGCCCTGGGCTTTGGCTTCCGCTGCGGTTTCCTGGGACTGATGCACCTCGACATCGTGCAAGAACGGCTGGAACGTGAATACGGGCTGGACCTGATCGTCACCGCGCCCAGCGTCGGATACCAGGTGCTCACTTCAAAAGGCGACACTATCGTGGTGGACAGCCCGGCCAAGCTCCCGCCGCCCAACGAGACCAGCGAGATACGGGAGCCGGTGCTGGACCTGACCATCGTCGTCCCCAACCGGTTCGTCGGGGCAATCATGGAATTGATGCACTCCAGACGCTCCGAGTTCAAGAGGATGGAATACATCCAGGGCCTGGCGGCGCAACGGGAAGGGCACTCCGGCCCGTCGGACCAGTCCCGCGTGGTCATGGAATACAAGATGCCCCTGGTTGAGATGCTGGCCGATTTCTACAACCAGCTAAAGTCGCGCACCCAGGGATACGCCTCGTTGGACTACTCCCTGGCGGGTTACGAAGCGGCCTCGTTGGTCAAAGTGGAAATCCTGATCAACGACCAGCCATTGGAAGCCCTGTCGATGATTGTCCACCGGGACCGCGCCGCGGCTCATGGCCGGGCCTTGGTGCAGCGGCTGCGGGAGGTGATCCCCCGCCAACTCTTCGAGGTGCCGATCCAGGCGGCCATAGGCGGACGCATCATCGCTCGGGAAACCGTGCGCGCCGTGCGGAAAGACGTGCTTGCCAAGTGTTACGGCGGTGACATTACGCGCAAACGGAAGTTGCTCGAAAAGCAGAAAGAAGGCAAGCGCCGGTTGAAGATGGTCGGCAAGGTCGAGATGCCCCAGGAAGCGTTCCTGACTTTGCTCAAGATCGGGAGCGACGAGTAGCTACACTCCCAGGGTTTCCCTGATCTCCCTGATCTGTCCCAGGTGCTCCCCCCAATGGCGGGCAAACACCCCATCCAACAACTCAGCCACCGTCCGTTGGTCCTCACGGTCGTAGCTCCTGAGATGGGCTAGTGCGGACTTCGTGCTCAACTCTTCGTCGCTGGAAGCTTCCAACGCGGATTCTATTCCCCTGAACAGCGCGGCGATGTCTTCGATGACGGCCTCGATCTCTTTGGTCTGACGCTCCGGGGTTATATTGGTACGGTCGGCCCAAACTTCGTACTCGGTCAATTCACCAGACAGGACGCCGTGCAAGACCGTGTGTACGCCGCCCTCCGGAGTGTCCAGCAGATGGTATACCACCTCACGGACTGACCAAACGGATGCGTCCGGCTTCCAGTCAAGGCAGTAGTCCATCCCTTCCAGCAGGCCCAATATTTCGGCCTGGATTCCTCGCGCTCTTTCTGATTGAGAATCCTTCTGGGTCGTCACAAATTCTCCGTCAACCGGGCCCCGTCCGCTACGGACGGATAACCATAAGGAACAAAATTATCATCGGGAGCAGGGTTGCAATTCCGCCGAAAATGGCCCACAGACGGCTGGTCCTCCGGTAGGCCGGGTCAACGACCCCCCGGGACACCCCCTCTCTGGCGAGTTGCAGCATCTTCCGTTCCAGGGGGACCAAGACCGCCAGCCAGATAATGGCGGTGACTACCAGCATAACGAAAGACGCGCCCAGCCACGGTTCCTGGAACCGGTGCCAGCCGGTCTGAGACACAATCAGGACCCCAGTAGCCATCAAGACGACTAGGCCGGGGCCTGTAAAGAAGCAATCGGACAGCACAACCAGCCTGGAAGTGACGGCCATGGTCTCCAGACTACCCGAGCGGTCGGCCCGCACTTTCCAAAAGGCTGCCGTAATCAGATTTCCCAGGTACACCACCGCGGCGATAACGTGAATGGCGATAAGGACCCTGAGCATTACTCTCCTCGCAATGGGTGGCGGCTAGGCTGAGTTGAAGCTTTCCAGCAACGCCTTGACCGAATCTCGGGTGTCTTTTCGGGCCAGCCCGAAACCCAAGGACGCCCGCAAAAGGCCCAGGGGCGTTCCCCCATCGTATCTCGTCCCTTGGAACTCATAGGCGTAGATGTCAGTGTCGTCGAGCAGTATGGAAAGCCCGTCGGTGAGCTGAATTTCGCCCTTTGCGCCCGGGGGTGTGCGTTTGAGGCAGTCGAATATATCCGGAGGCAGGATGTAGCGGCCCACGATGGCCAGGTTCGACGGGGCGTCCTCGCGGGCGGGCTTCTCGACCAGGGACTGGATGCGGTGCACCCGGTCCGAGACCTGGACGGCTTCCACCACGCCGTAGTTTTGTACTACGTTCCACGGCACCTGCTCTACCGAGACCACACCTCCGCCGTGCTCATCTAGCACCTCGATCATTTGAGATAGGACACCGGGGGAGTTATCGACTATGTCGTCAGGGAGGATTACGGCGAAAGACTCGCCGCCCACGGCTTCTTCGGCGGTCAAGACTGCGTGGCCCAACCCCAGGGGCTGCTCCTGAATCACAAAGGAAACGTCGGCCAGGTTCGAGGCGGCCCTCACTTTCTCGGCCAGGTCTGCCGCGCCTGTGTCGAGGAGGTGTTGTTCCAGTAACTCTCTTGGCTGGAAATAGGATGCGATCGACTCCTTACCCCTGGCAGTGACGATCACCACGCGCTCAAACCCTGCCTCCGCGGCCTCCTCAATTACGTACTGGAGCATGGGCTTGTCCAGTATCGGCATTAGCTCTTTGGGGACCGACTTGGTCACCGGCAAGAACCGGGTGCCCATGCCTGCGGCGGGAATGACAGCGGTCCGAATAGTCATGTTCTACTCCTAATTCGTAGCAATTCTAACACCCGCCCCAATGGGTAACAACGAGGCTTGGGTGGGGGGGCAGGGGCAACCACGAGGGTTGCCCCTACGTTCCGCGTAACCACCTTTACTCATTCCCGGTCTTCTTGGGGTTCCAAACGTTGCCCCTCGTGGGAACCCTCCAGGCCCTTCCGATTGTCAAGCTGATACCCCCTCGTCGTTCCGGCTCAAGGCCGGAACCCAGGACGCCCCGAGGGAGAACCGTGCAGTTGTTTTTGCAATCCCGGGTCCCGGCATTCGACGGGAGGGCGCTGTGAATCATCAGTCCCGGCGCTGCCATGTAGGGGTTTTTCGCGAACGGCCCCCTCGCTGGGATAATCGAAAGACGTTGCCGCGCGGGTGTAACTGTTCAGACTGGCCTAAATCTGATGAGCCAGATAGACTACGAGCATGAAACTGCCTGTGAATTTAGCCGGGGCTTCCCGGGAGGAATTGATTGAGATAATCGGTCAACTCATCAGCTTAATCGAGGCCCAGGAAGCCCGGATTGCAGAGTTGGAAGGCCAACAGAGGCCGCTGGATGCCGGACTGAAGGAGAGGAAGCCACCTTCTTGGGCCAAGGCCAACCGGCCAGCCCGCTCCAAGAAAGAACGCAAGAAGCGTACCCACGGGTTTGTCCGGCGTCGGGAGGAGCCGACCCATAGGGTAGAGCACGCCACGGCCAGTTGTCCCGGTTGCCGGGTCCCTCTGGCCGGCGGGAGGGTGCGCCGGCGCCGCCAGATTATAACCATACCCCGGGTGCGGGCGCGGGTAACTGAGCACGTGGTGTTGGAACGCACTTGCCGGAAGTGCGGGCAGCGGTGGTCCCCGGAACCGGATTGGAGCGCCCTCGCGGTAGGGCGGCAACGGGTGGGAATCTCAGTCCAGCAGGAAGTATGCGTGCTCCGGGAGGAGTGCCGGCTTCCCTATGGGGTGATTCAACGCTACCTGAAGTGGCGCTACAGACTGGGCCTTAGCGTGGGGGAACTGGTGGCCTTGGTGCGTGGAGTGGCCAGGCTAGGCCAGGAGGAGTACAACCAGCTACAGCAAGAGATTCGAGCCAGTCCGGTGGTGTATGGGGACGAGACAGGCTGGCGGGAAGATGGCCGCAACGGGTATCTCTGGAGCTTCAGCAATCCGGAAGTACGTTACTTCCTCCGCCGGGCCAGCCGGGGAAGGCAAGTGGTTGCGGAGGTGTTGGGGGATGAGTTTGACGGGGTGCTGGTCAGTGACTTCTACGGCGCTTACAACGTGCATCAAGGGCTGCATCAGAGATGTTGGACCCATCTCCTGCGGGACATCCACCAACTGAAGGAGCGATACCCTCAACACCAAGGACTGGCCGAATGGGCCCACCAGGTGCGGGAGGTGTATGACCAGGCGCAGGCATATCCCGGCCCTGACCCGGGCCTGCCGGAAACGGTGCAGCGGGCCCAGCGGGTAAAGCTGCAACAGCAGCGCCGGAAGCGGCTATGGTCCATCTGCAAGCCTTACCTGGACGGCGATGCGCCCATGAGGGTGCTGTGCCAGCGGGTGGAACGCTTCTTGCCGGAGTTGTTCGCTTTCGTCGCCGATCCCCGGGTGAGCGCGGACAACAACGCGGCGGAGCGCAGCCTGCGCCCAACGGTGGTGAGCCGGAAGATCAGCGGCGGGACCCGTTCGGAGCAGGGAAGCGAAACCAAGAGTATCCTCGCTTCCTTGTTCGGCACATGGCGCTTGCGAGGCTGCAACCCCTACCATGCCCTGAACTCCATCCTCTCCCAACCCCAACTCGCCCCAGTCTGAACAGTTACGCGCGGGTGGGTCATTTGACAGGGTCCAACCCTCTGCCCTACCATGATATGGAGGCCGTGCTAGACGGGGAGCTAGCGGTGCCCTGAACTCGCAATCCGCTATAGCGGGGTTGAATGCCTCCCCCCGGCGGGGCCAATGGACCTATGGCCCGGTTAGTTGATGTTGATGGTTGGGTCCCACGCGGCGCAGCCCTGTGAACCCCGCCAGGCCGGAAGGAGCAACGGTAAGCAGGACACTGCGGGTGCCGTGGGAGTGCCTGACCTGAGTCGCCGCCCGGGACAAGTCTAGTGGTCATTGTCAAAGGGAGGTGCGCGGTCTCTAAGCGCTCCACAATCAGTCCCGGCGAATCCGGGACTCCCCACCCCCCAGGATCCCCCCTGCGGGCGAGGCCCAGACCCCGGAAGTCCCTGGGCCAACATTTCCTCACGGACAGCCGAATCCTCAGCCGTATCGTTGCCGCGGCCGGCCTCACGTCTGAAGATTTGGTCGTGGAAGTTGGGCCAGGCCACGGCGGGTTAACCCGCAGGCTCGTCGAGAAAGCAGGCCAGGTCCTCGCCGTAGAAATGGATGAAGTCCTGGCAGCCGAACTGCCGCCCCGGCTCGGCAACCCTCCAAACTTGACCACGGTCCATGCTGACGCCAGGACCGTCGACTTCCTTCCCCTCATCGGCCCGGACGCCCGATACAGGGTTGTGGCCAACCTGCCCTATTACGCCGCAAACCCCATCATCCGCCGGTTTCTGGAATCGGCGCCCCGGCCTGAGTTGATGGTGGTGATGGTGCAACAAGAGGTGGCCCAATCCATGCTGGCCAAGCCCGGGAAGATGAGCATCCTATCCGTGGCTATCCAGTTCTACGCCGTCCCCCGGTTGGTCTGCAACGTCCCGCCGAGGGCCTTCCGGCCCCCTCCCAACGTTACCTCCTCCGTGGTGCGCTTGGACCTGCGGCCGAGCCCCGCACTGGAAGTAGCCGGACCACAGGCCTTCTTCGCCCTGGTGCGGGCCGGGTTCGCAGCGCCGCGCAAACAACTCCGCAATTCCCTGAGCCAGGGGTTGGGAGTCCCACCCGCGGATGTGGGCGCGTTGCTGGAGGACATCGAATTGGATGGCAAGCGAAGGCCGGAAACCCTGAGTATGGAGGAATGGGGAAGGGTCTACGAAGCTTGGGAGCAGAGGGACAGGGTTGGAAGTAACCGCGCCGGCTAAGATCAATCTCACCCTGGAAATCCTGGGACGGCGGTCCGATGGATTCCACGAGATCAGGACGATGCTCCAGACCATCGACCTGCACGACCACTTGCAGTTGGAGATTGCGCCTGAACTCATTGTGGAATGTGACGACTCCTCCCTAACGGGCGAGACCAACCTGGTATGGCAGGCAGCGTCAGCCCTCGCCGGATACGTGGGCATTCATCCCGGCGCGCGGATTTTCTTGCGAAAGTCCATTCCGGTCGGAATGGGTCTAGGCGGCGGCAGCAGCGACGCGGCAGCCACATTGTGGGCGCTCAACGATTTATGGGATTTGGGTCTGGGCGTCGACTCGCTCGCCGGGATTGCGGCGGGCATCGGGTCCGACGTCGCTTTTTTCCTCTGGGGAGGCACCGCCCTTGCTTCCGGCAGAGGGGAGATCGTCGAACCGGCCCCTCCGCTCCCTCCGATGCCTCTAACCCTGGTCTGCCCGAAGGAGACCATTCCGGAGAAAACACGAAAGGTCTATTCCCGGGTAACGCCTGACCAATACAGTGACGGCGGGCGCACAGACGAGTTCCTGGAAATCCTGAAAGCCGGGCGGTTCGTATCAAAGATGATTACAAATGGCCTGGAGGAAGTGTGCTTCCAGGTATTTCGGGGACTTGGCGAACTGAAAGGACAGGTATCCAGCCTGGCAGGCTCCAGACCGGTGCTGTCGGGCGCGGGGCCGGCGATGTTCTGCTTGCCCTCCACCGAAGATGAGCATCGACGCATCGCAAATGCCTTGAAACCGCGGGGATTGCAGGTATACCGTGTACAAACGGTTGGCCCGAAAAAGGCTGACCTGTCCCATCAATCAGGCCGCGGCCCTTAAGTTTTCGCTAATCCCTGTGGAGGTAGGTAGGAGTCCTCATGGTCATTCCGGGAATAATCGGCATCGGCATCGACCCCATCCTGATTAACGCTGGGCCGTTCCTAATATCCTGGCACGGGCTGTTCACCTTCATTGCGGTCGCAACCGCAGTGATACTGACGGTGTATTGGGGCAAAAAAGAAGGCATGTCACCCGATGCCGTCTACTCCGTAGCCTTGTGGTGCATCATTGGCGGGATTGTGGGAGCCAGGGTCGTACACATCATCGACTTCTGGGGCGAGATATATCAGTACGACCCGGTGCGGCTTCTGTATGTCTGGGAAGGCGGGATTGCCATATATGGCGCCATCATCGGGGGATTCATTGGCGGGGCGATTTACATAACAGTCAGGAATTCCGCCTGGTTCGTCGGTGTCTGGGGCCGCTATTTCAAGTTCATGGGCGAGCCGGACCGGGCCCCGCTGCCAGGTGTTGGCCATCTCGCCGACGTGGCGGCCCCGGCGCTCTTGATAGCGATGGCCATTGGCCGGCTGGGAGACGTGATCAACGGCGAACATTTCGCCAAAGCGTCAGACCTCCCCTGGGCATTCGTCTACACCCACCCGGAGAGCCCGGGGCATTTGCAACCGGCATCCCACCCGGCGGTGCTTTACGAGTTGCTGTTCGACCTCATTCTTGTTGCCATCATTTGGCCCTTCCGCAACCGGCTTCGGCCCCGCGGGATGTTCTTCGTCATGTACGGGGCCCTGTACTCGGTGGGAAGGTTCTTTTTGAGCTTTCTCCGCGTGGAGGCCAACGAGTACTTCGGCCTGTTGAACCAGGCTCAGGTGTTAGCCCTGCTCGTCGTCGTGATTGCGATACCGCTGCTGGTCTACAAGGCTCAGATGGTCCGTCCCACGCCGGGACCCGAGCAGCGGCCTGGGGCTGCGGGCCGGGCTTAGCCCGGGGACTAAAAGGGATCAGGAAGGTCGAAAGTCCAGCACGCGCAGGGCCTTTGCGCCGGGGCCCTGCCGGTGGTCGTCGATAACCGTATAGACGAGGTCTACAGTGTTGGTCCCGGCGGTCCAATCGTGACCTAGATTGAACCCGAGCGCGGTCCACATCCCTTCCATACCACCGACCGTCAGGGCGAAATGTTGACCGTCGGCTCCCATCGAGCGGAATCCCAATACGTCCAACCCCCGGCTCAGGAACTTCGGCGCTCGATTCCCCTGGCCATAAGGCTCAAGCTGGGATAGCCAATGGAGAAATCGATTGTTCAATTCGTCCAAGCCGATCTCCGCGTCTATGGTCAATTCGGGGCGGAGTTCAATGGAATCCAAGGCTCCCTCCGCATAGGCGGTCAGGGCGTGGGTTACTTCGAGGAGTCTGGTTCTCGGGACTGTAAAGCCCGCGGCCTGGGCGTGACCCCCGTAACGCAACATCACCTCCTGGAAAGTGGCGAACGCTTCGACAAGGTTGAACCCGGGAATGCTCCGGGCGCTGGCCACCAGATTGTCCCCCTGGGTGGACATCACCACGGCAGGACGGTTATAGGTCTCCGCCAACCGGCCCGCGATTATCCCGGCAACCCCGCCGTCTATTCTTGAGTCCTCAACCACCAGGATTGGCGGTGTGTCTGTGGACCGGTTGGCCGCGATCTGCTCCTGCGCAATGTTGAACGCTTCTTCCGTAACCGCCCGCCGCGCCCAATTCAGGTCCTCGAGTTGACCGGCCAACTGTTCCGCCTCAGCCTCAGACCGAGTTGTGAGTAATTTAAAGCTGTCCATGGCGTGCCCCATCCTGCCTGGCGAGTTAATTCGGGGAGCCAGTTGGAATGAGACCGTCTCGGTATCGATCTGACTCGCGTCCACACCCGCGCGTCTGTACAGGGCCCGTAACCCTGGCCGGCCGGTCTGACTCAGGGCGGCCAGGCCCTTCTGGACCAGGAAACGGTTTTCATCGACAAGCGGTACCAGGTCCGCGATCGTGCCAAGAGCCGCCAACTCCAGGAGTCCCTGGTCCCACGGCTGCCCGTAGAACTCGTAGAGGCCCTGCATCAGTTTGAACGCCAGGCCCGCGCCGCAAAGTTCGTAGAAAGGATAGGTGCCTCCGGGCAATTTGGGATTCAGGACGGCGGTTGCGTCCGGAACGTCTTCTTGCGGCAGATGGTGATCGGTGACAATCACGTCAGCGCCCAGGCCGCGAGCATACGCGACCTCGTCCACAGCCGTGATGCCGCAGTCAACCGTGATTATCAGGCTCACGCCCTGGGCAACAAGCTGTTCGATGGCGTCATTGGAAAGGCCGTGGCCTTCATCCGACCGGCGAGGAAGGTAGGGAACGGCCTTAACACCCAGCTGGGTCAGCCCTTCGAAGATTATTGCCGTGCCGGTGACGCCGTCCACGTCGAAGTCGCCGAATATGCCGACGGTCTCCAAACGTTTGTCCGCCCGGTAGAGGCGGCCCACGGCGCGGTCCATGCCTGCCATTCGCTGAGGGTCATAGGGCAACCGGTGGGGCGGTTCGAGGAAGAATCGGAGCTTTTCGGCGGTGTCGATGGCCTTCCGGGCGAGCAGTTCGGCTATCGGCCTGGGAATGTCGACAGGCAGCCCCCCGGTGTTCACGGGCAGCGGATAGACCCACTTTTTGGGTGGTGCGCCTGTCATAGGGCGGGACCGGTCAAGTAGGTCAGACCTCGAGGCCGGGCTGGGCAAGGACCAACACCGAGTTGTGGCCTCCGAAGCCAAACGAATTGCTCATGCACACCTGGACCGGTTGCCTTCGCGCCTCGTTGGGAATGTAGTCCAGGTCGCATTCGGGGTCTGGATCATGCAGGTTGATGGTCGGCGGAAGAGCGCCGTTCCGGAGCGCCTGAACACAGATGGCGGCCTCCAGAGCTCCTCCCGCGCCGAGGAGGTGGCCGGTCATCGACTTGGTGGAGCTAATGGGAACGCGGTACGCTTCCTCCCCGAGGGCGAGCTTGATTGCCTTGGTCTCCTGCCTGTCGTTCAGGGGCGTGGAAGTGCCGTGGGCGTTGACATAACTCACCTGGGACGGGTCCAGATCCGCCGACTGTAAGGCCAGCAACATAGCGCGGGCCGCGCTTTGTCCGGTGGGGCCGGGCTCGGTAAGGTGGTGGGCGTCCGACGTGGCCCCGTAACCGCGCAGCTCGGCCAGCGGCGTTACACCCCGGGCCTCCGCGCTCCTCTGGCTTTCCAGCACCAGGACTGCCGCTCCCTCGGCCATGACAAACCCGTCCCGCTGCACGTCAAAGGGACAGCTCGCCCGCTGGGGCGGCTCGTTGGACCGGGAGAGGGCCCGCATGGAGTTGAATCCAGCGACGGCGATCGGTGATACGGGCGCCTCGCTGCCCCCCGCCAGCACCACATCTTCCTGGCCGCGGCGCACCATCTCCCAACCCTGGCCCAGGGCGTCCGCGCCGCTGGAGCAGGAAGAGACCAGGCAGTAGTTCGCTCCCATCGCCCCGGTGACCATCGAGACCTGGGCGGACGCCATATCCGCCAGCATCATGGGAATCAGGAACGGGCTCACTCGTTTGGGCCCCCGTTCGCTCAACACCTGGTGCTGTTGCGAGAGAGTGATGATCCCGCCGATCCCGCTGCCTATGATGACTCCAACGCGAAAGGGGTCGTCGGACCGGGGATCAAGCCCGGCCTGGCCGCAGGCTTCCAGGGCGGCCACGGCTGCAAGCTGGGCAAACCGGTCCATCCGCCGGGCATCCTTGCGTTCCAGGCGCTCTTCCGGATCGAACCCCTTGACCTCTCCCGCGATGCGTGTGTCGAAGCCTTCGGTGTCGAACGCGGTGATGTAGTCGATCCCGGACCGGCCCTCGATGAGGTGTTCCCAGGTGGAAGCCACATTCAGCCCAAGGGGGCTGACGATGCCGATACCAGTGATGAAAACACGTTGAAGCTCGCTCATATTATTCCCAGCGCCGAGTAAACAAAACAAAATGGACGAGGGGGGCACCCTTCGTCCATCCCGCATTTCACGATTTAGTGCCACACCGCCCTCCATCCCTGCCCGCCCGGTTGGTCTACTGCGACTAGTCTCTGGCGACTCTTCCTCTTTGGGTCTCGCTGACAACCCGGTTCAAGGTCTCGCTTAGCTCCGTGATCCGGCCGGATATATTCGCCGCCAACTCTCTCTTGCTTTCGTCGATGGGGCCGGATAGGCCACTTAGCGATTCGGTAAGCTCGGTAATGCTCTGGCCGATGTTGTCCACCACCTCGCGGCGGGCGTTGGCCAGGGGTTGGGACACCGACCGGAGCTTTTCAACCAGCTCACCGACTCTGACGGAGATGGTGTCGGCAAACTCCGACCCATGCATGGATACGGGGTCCGACCAGCCCCGGAGATTGTCGGTGGCTTCTGCCAATCGGGCGCTAATCGAGTCTCCCAAGTCCCTGCTGGTGGCTGCCAATCTCAGCCGGTACGTCCGGAGAATCCTGAAGATCCGTTGGTACAGGTCGTCGATGGGCGTTAGCCGGGCGGAGTACTTTTCAAACAGTGCCCGGGTCTCCTCCATTGTCCAGCGCTCGTCGTAGTGGACGAACTGGCGGCCTGTGTACAAGTGGTATGGCCGCATTTCCCCTTCTTCCAAAATCCCACCGCCAGCGTTCAAGGGGACCAGGTCATTCCAGTTCGATGTGGCTGGCAGTGGGGTCAGGAAGTTTACGGTCTGGTAATTGCTGATCTCCGTGACCCAGTCCGCCAGGTCCATGATGCTCTGTTCAGTGTCGTAAGGCAACCCGATGATGGTCATTGCCACCACCGAGAAACCCGACTTATTCATGCTGATCAGGTCAGTGTGGACCTGCCCCGGCTCCTGCCGTTTTCGGACCAGCGCCAGGTTCTCGGCGTTGTCGGATTCCACGCCCACATAGACCATCTTGATATTGGCGTCGATCATGGCCTCGGACAACTCCGGGTCCTGGCCTACCTCCGCACGCGCCTGACAGATGAGGTACATATCCTTGGAGTGATCTTTCCACGCTTTGAGGCGTTCCAGACGTTCGTTCCTAAACTTCGTGGCGCGCAGCGGCGGCGGATGCAAATCGTCGGAGATGAATGTCTGGAAAGTGCCACTGCGCGAGGAGTGAATCAGCCCGTCCTCCGCCAGTCCCCGGAGTTGGGCGAGGCGCTTGATCTCCGTCTCCCGGTTAATTAGCCGGTATCCCAGGAACTGTTGAATCACCTGGCAGTAAGTGCAACTCTCGGTGCATCCCCGCACGGTCTCTATGACCCCGCCGGCCATTGGGTTGGCGGAGGTCATGTCCTTGATGGAGCGGAAGTCCGGAAGCTCGACGAAGTCCGGAGCAACCAATCCCTGCCGCCGGGTCTGCACGATGTGGCCGTCTTTCTGGTAGGAAATGCCGGGCACCTTGTCCAGATATTGGTCGCGGGCGTCGCCTTTGTGGGTGAGGAGCACGTCGCATAGCTGGCCGATGATATCCTCGCCCTCGCGTTGCACGATCACGTCGAAGTGTCCGTACCCGAACGCTTCCTCGGGCAACGGGCTCATCTGGGGTCCGCCACCGATGGTAATCAGTTCCGGGTGGTGCTGCTTGGCCAACCGGGCGATCTGATAACCCCTGGGAGCCTCGTTAATCAGGGCGGTTACCATGAGAATGTCGACGCCGTCAAGGTCCTTGTCGGGGTCGATCACACCGGAGCGGTCTTCGAACCAGATCTCCCGGTCGTAGAGGAAGGGACCCTCCCATTGGGCCAGTGCTCCGGACAGAAATAGCATTCCCTGACGCGGGATGGCAATGTATTCGAAGTTTCCGCCGGCTGACGCTGGCTGTACCAACATCACCCGCTTGATTCTAGACATGGTAGCTCCTATTACGTGGCGGGACGTATGGTTGTGTCAGGGGAAATTTGTGGCGGCGCTTGTGGGGCGATGGTGTCGTCTCTGCCTTGCACTCTAAAGAGGATGGATAGGAATGGTCTTCTTGCGAACCAAGAAACATCGTACCACAAGAATGACACATAATCATACAGGATTTTTACCAACGTTGAAGTTGATTCAAGACCTCGCAGAATCTATCCCCTCAGGCGGGGGATTATCTCCCCGGCGATAGTCTCGATGTGCCGGTCCCGGTCCTCCCGGTCGCAGGCGACGCTGAAGATGATGTGGCGGGCTCCGGCGTCGATGTATTCCCGCAGACGTGCGACGCACACTTCGACCGGGCCCAGCAGGCAATAGCGGTGCACGATGTCCGCGAACCCGCCGCTTCGCAGGTAGCGGCCTCCCAGGGCCCGCGTGGCAACTTCGGCCGCCTGCTCCACCGTATCGTATATCGATATGTAGGGGAAATAGGCCCATTGGAAGTCTGCCATGTCCCGGCCCTTTTCGCTGGCGATCCCGTTGATTTTCTCCACGCTATCCCGGTACCGGGCGGGGTCGTAGAAATACGGCATCCAACCGTCGCCCAGGAGGGCTGCGCGGGTCATCGCGGCGTCGCGCCGTCCGGAAACCCAGACCGGTGGATGGGGTTTCTGGGTGGGCTTGGGCAGAATCGTCACGTCGTCCAGTTGGAAGTGACGGCCCTGATAGCCGACATGCTCCTCCGTCCACAGTCTGCGCAGCACCTCCAGACATTCGTTGGTCCTTCGCCCCCGCTGGTTGACCTGTAAGCCCGCAGCCTCGAATTCTACGGGATATTCACCGCCCACCCCTATTCCCAAGGTCAGGCGTCCGCCGGATGCTATGTCCAGGGTGGTGGTCAGCTTGGCCAAAACGGTAGGATGGTAGAAGGGGACCAGGACAATCGACGAGACGACGCGTATTCGCTCGGTGGCCCCCGCCGCGACGGCCAGCAGTGGCAGCGCGGCATGAGTCGGGCCGGGGGGATTGCCTCGCATGTAATGTTCGCCGGAAGAGAGGTAATCGTAGCCCAATTCTTCCAGTTGCCAGGCCTGCCGGGCCGTGCCGGCCGCTCCAGAGGTCAACCCGGCGCCGAACGAAAGCGTAGACCCATCCATTAGTTTCCAGTCCTTTTAGGCGAAGAATAGAAGGCACAACCCATGCCATACCTCTCTATGTTAAACGACGGTTGACCAACCTGCCACTTAGGCCCCGCCCGAGCAGGGCCTTTCAACTATCCTGGTCCGGGACGTGTCCGAAGCTTTGATACAACGCTCTTCGTTCCCATCAATACTTGCCACGCCTAACGTCCTGAAGCTACTAGACGCGCCTATTTTGCCCATGTCAACGCAAAATATTACTCCCGGCTAACCCCTGTATCAGACCGCCCGCTATCTTCGGCGCGTTTACGGGTGTACTGGGCCACCAGCGCCACCACAGTCCCAACGGCCATGAACCAGTCCAACACCTTCCAGACTTGGGATGCGTCCAATACATGGGCATATACCCCGCGCAATAGGAAAAGGCGCTGGGTTACCTGTCTGGCCGGGTCGTAGTCCGTGGTTTCTATCGCGCGCGATCACTGCAAATGTATCCTGGTCTCACACCGGTCCTTCGTCTTGGCTGCAAGCGGTCTCGGGTTGGACTGTCACCGCCAGGGAATATTGGGGCGGTGACCTTTGGGTTTCGATGCGGATATCCCCGGCTTGGGGACCTGGTAACGGTCGATTCTCAGATGCCTAACTTACCAGCGCACTCCTTCCTATCGGATGGCCAAACCTCATTCCTGTGATGTCCGGGTCTGGACAACGCTCCTCCGGCGATGTATACCACATTGGATGACCACATATGGAAATTGTGTCCCTGGTGGCCTATTCTGACATTTACCACTTGCCGGGGTCCGGCAATGGTATTGGTGATGTCCCGCAAGCAGGCACACCATGAGTAGTAGAATCGAAACGAGCATCAAGGGCAGGAGCAGGTTGAGATGGGAACTTTTGGCAAGGACGGGGAAGAGACATTTAACTGGGTCTCAGACTCCCAAAATCTGACGATGCAGGCTGAGAACAAAGCCGGAGTCCTCGTTGCAAAAACCGCCGGACGTATCGACGGCAGAAACTCCGGTGCATTCCAGGAAGCACTGCAATCCCTTTTGGAAGACGGTCCCACCGCTTTGGTCCTGGACTTTGAGGATCTCTCCTATATCAGCAGTGCCGGTCTTAGGGTTATCCTTCTTTTGGCCAGGCGATTGGGCAGCAAGGCTGGCAAAGTCGCCGTCTGTTCACTCACAGAGTCGGTCAACGAAGTGTTCCAGATAAGCGGCTTCGATAAGATAGTCCCAGTTCACGCGGCCCAGGCCGACGCCCTTTCCGCAATCAACGGGTGACCGCCGAAACCTAAACACCTCAAAGCAGCGGTAGCCCACGGCCATTGCACGGCCGATACTCCACAACCGCGTATCGCTGAATCGAAACTCCTCTGTGACTGGGCCGGCGGTGACCTCGGTGGTGTAATCCCTGGCCCACAACAGGAATATGTTTCGTAATACGAGCCTAGAAATCGCGGCGTATGGCGTATAAGGTGTAGCGACTTGAAGGAGAATGACCTTCAACCAGTGGACCCGATCGGACCTGGACCGATAGGACCTCCGGTCTCTGACGGCGCACACCACGAGGCCGGCGACTCGGAGCACGACCACGCCGACCACGACCACGATTACCGGGGCGCTCCCGCCGAAGCCTTATCATCACCCTAACGTTGATTTCGGGTTTATGGTAGCCGAGGTGATCGGAGGTATCCTGTCCGGCAGCCTGGCCCTGATTGCGGACGCGGGCCATATGATTACCGACGCGGCGGCAATTGCGCTGGCATTGCTTGCAATTCTGGTCGCGGCTCGCTCCTCCTTATGAGCTAGTACTCGGATATATGGCTCGAAGTTGACACGCAACTTAGCCGAACGCGAGTGTCTGGCGTTGGCGAGACAACATGCGCCGGAATCCCGCAACTCAGTGGCCAAACTTGGACCGAACTGCCCAACATGGGCTACACCCTGTTCTGCCTGCGCAATAGAAACTACACCAAATGCCCGTACATGCTTACGCACGGGGGCCAGTGGATACCATCTTCCTCGTTGGGAACTACCAACTGACCTCATTCAGTCCGGCTCCCGCCGGGCGTCCACGCTATCTCTCCCCAGCTTCTCTCTTCAACTGCGGGATCCTTCTTAAATGTGGTAGCCGAGTATTAACCGCTGCTGTGCCCTATCGCCACTTGCCCCATCAAAGAACAAACGGTGATACCATTCTTGGCGTCTTAACCCAAGTAGGAGGATGTTCAGGGTGTTTAACGATCCCCTGGTCCCGACGATCATCATCGCGATAGGTGGCGCAATACTCTTGGCCTTCGGACTCTACTGTTTCAGGAGAATGAAGAAGTAACGGATGGCTCTGTGCAACCCCGGTGCAGTGCCACCAGCGGAACAGGACCTAACGTCTTAAGTAACGGTAGCGTTCACTATGTCTATGGCAAGGGCGATGGCCGAGAGCGGGATTATGGGACCGGAAACCATGCCCACCGGCTTCTTGGGGTTATCGGAGGCTCGGAAAAACCGGATGCCCAAGGGCTCACCCTGTCGTCCCGGCCTTGAGCTAGAATCCGGGAATGCCGTCACCTCTCGCATTCCCACACCCGAGTCTGGGTTCCGGCTGTCGCCGCAACGGCGGTTGGGAAGCGGTGACGGTAGACCCTTGACATGTGTTTGGGGGTCTGATATCTGTCGCTGCAACATCGAGGTGTGAAGATTGTTGGTACTCGTAACCGGCGCAACTGGTTTCGTTGGCCGCCGTGTGGTGGCGGAGCTTCTGAAGCGCCACCATCAGGTACGGTGTTACGTGCACACTCCAGGCCGTGAGCGGTTGTTTACCGGCCGCTCGGTGGAAGTCCGCTACGGCAACGTGTCCGACTCAGACGCATTGGCCGAGGCGTTTCCTGGCGTCGAAGCGGTCGTTCACCTGGTCGGCATCATACGCCAGACCCCTCGGACCTCCTTCGATCTGATTAACAGGCAGGGGACCGCCGACGTGGTGAACGCCGCCAAGAATAGCGGTGTGAAGCACTTCGTACAGCTAAGCGCAATAGGGGCCGGCGAGGACCCGCAGTACGCTTACCTGCTCAGCAAATGGCGGGCGGAACAAGAATTGGTCAACAGCGGTCTTTCCTACACCATCCTGCGCTCCTCGATCATGTTCGGCGAGGGTGACGAGTTCCTAAACGCGCTGGCCGCAATGGTTAGAGTGCTCCCTGTCCTGCCGGTGGTGGGGTCCGGGAGGAACCGCTTTCAGCCAATCGCGGTGGAAGATGTGGCGCGCTGCGTGGCCCTGTCCCTGGACAGAGGCAGCTTGAGAGACCGTACGGTGGAGATCGGCGGCCCGGAACAACTCACCTACAACCAGATAGTTGCCGCCGTGGCCCGCACCATGGGAAAGCGCCGGCTGCGCCTTCATGTGCCCATTTGGCTCATGTATCTTGCCGCCATCGGGATGCGGCTTGTTCAGCCCCGCCCGCCGATAACCACCGACCAGCTCAAGATGCTGGCCATCCGCAACGTTGCTGAACCGGACGTAGTAGAGCAGGAATTTGGCTTTACCCCGCCGGGTCTGGAAGGTAACATAGATTACATAAAATCGGTCGGCTTCTCTGACGGAATCAAAATACTCCTCGGGTCGATGCCTCCATCGGTCCGGGACCATTGACCTTCTAACATTTACCGCCTGTTTGCCGTATATGGCGGCTGGCCGGGGCGTCCCTATCTGACCGGGGCGCCGGAATGAGGACTATTGGACTACAGCAAGGCTGTCGATTTCCTGCTCTCATTGGTTGACCACGAACGGCCCGGCCCGAGAGGTCCAAGGCAAAAGTCGATCGAAGACCTCTCCCGGATGGAGGCTTTCCTCAACAGCCTGGGAGACCCCCACCGCCAGGTCCCGGCCATCCACGTGACCGGCACCAAGGGCAAGGGAAGCACGGCCGCAATGTGCGACGCGGTGTTGCACGCTGCGGGGTACCGGACAGGGTTCTACTCGTCTCCCCACCTCCACAGCTTTACCGAGCGGGTCCGCCTTGACTGCCGCCCGATTCCAGAAGCAGAGTTCGCCGACCTGGTGGAGCAGTTGCTGCCCAACCAGCAGTGGATGACCGAAGACTCCGGGCTTGGCCCCGTAACCCTGTTCGAATACATGACCGGAATGGCGTTCCAGTGCTTCGCCCAGCAACAAGCTGATTTTCAGACCATCGAGGTCGGTCTGGGTGGACGGTTAGACGCTACTAATGTAGTAATGCCGGAGGTGTCTGTCATCACCTCAATCAGCCTCGACCACACCGCGATTCTGGGAGACACGGTGGAGGAGATCGCTGCCGACAAAGCGGGTATCATCAAGCCCGGCGCGGCGGTGGTCGTCGGGCCACAGCTTCCAAATGCGATGAAGCCGATACTCGCGGCTTGCGAAAAGCTGGATATTTCACCCGTTCTGGTCGGCGGCGACGTCTCCTGGCGGTTCGAGTCCGCCTCGATGGATGGCCAATGTTTCTCAGTCAAGACCCGGGTAGCGGAATACGGGCTTACCACGCCTCTGCTCGGCAGGCACCAACTGGAAAACGCCGCGACTTCCCTGGCTGTGTTGGAATGCCTTCGGGAGCGGGGCTATGATATATCCGCCCAGGCCATTAAAGACGGTTTCGCCAATGTAGACTGGCCTGGCAGGATGGAAGTGCTCTCCCGCGTTCCGTTGATAGTGGTGGACGGCGCGCATAACGAGTATTCTGTGCAGGTGCTCCTGGCATCCCTGCGCCAATATTTCGATTACGACCGGCTCTTGCTGGTGGCGGGGTTTTCCAGGGACAAAAACGTTCAGGGTATGGTTGAAAAGCTGGCTCAAGCCGGGGACTTGGTGTTCGCAACACGGTCCCGCCACCCCCGGTCCATGCCCCCTGATGACATCGCCGCGGTATTCCGGGGGTTCGGCGTGGAGACTGCGGCCATAGCGGACTCCGCGGGCGCCCTGGAAGCCGCCAGGCAAGCGGCTCGGCCGGGAGACCTGGTCCTGGCCACAGGATCGCTTTTCGTCACCGCCGAGGTGCGAGAGGCCGTGCTTGGCATTGAGCCCGAGCTCTACCCGGACTTGCTGCCCCCGGACCTGCGCTAGTATCGCCGGAGCCTGGCTTTCCTCGCGGACGAGGAAGGGAGGAGTTGGAGGAGTGACACGGGACCGTCCGAGAGTAGTTATAACCGGTATCGGCGCCATAACCCCTCTGGGACAGGGCATCGACACGTTCTGGGAGAACCTGGTAGCCGGAAAGCCCGGCATCGGCCCGATGACCCTGTGCGACCCCACCGATTATCCTTGCCGCATCGCCGGTGAAGTGCGCGACTTCGATCCCGGGCAATACCTGGACAACCGGGAAGCCAGGCGAATGGCCAGGTTTTCCCAGCTCGCGGTTGCCGCCGCTATGAGAGCCGTTGAGTCCTCCAATTTGGACATGTCCAAGGAGGACGCCTTCCGTGTGGGGGTCGTCCTGGGCAACGGCAACGGTGGGTTCCCAACGCTGGAGGAAAACTGCCGGGTCCTCGCCAGCCGCGGCGGAATGCGGATGTCTCCCTTTTTCTTCCCAATGATATTGCCCAACATGGCCGCGGCCAACGTCAGCCGCGTGACTGGCGCCAAGGGGTTCAACACCACCGCGACGACCGCCTGCGCGGCGTCCAACCAGGCTATGGGGGAGGCCCTGGAAGTCATCCGCCGCGGCGTCGCCGACGTGGTGTTTGCCGGCGGGGCCGAAGCGGGCATCAGCCAGTTGGGTCTCGCCGGGTTCGCCGTCATGCGCGCCCTTAGTACACGCAACGATCAACCTGAAAAGGCGAGCCGCCCGTTTGACGCCGGCCGGGACGGTTTCGTCCCCGCTGAGGGATCAGTCGTTCTGGTCCTGGAGGAATTGCGGCACGCGCTCGATAGGAACGCCAATATCTTGGCAGAGTTGGTTGGCTTCGGGTCCACTTCCGACGCCTGGCATCCAGTTCAGCCGGAGGAGTCGGGTTCGTGCGCTGCTGAGGCGATGCGGCTGGCCCTGGCCGACGCGGGAGTCGCACTGGACCAGGTTGACTACATCAACGCTCATGGCACGTCGACTCCCCTTAACGATGCCCTGGAGACGGTCGCCATAAAACGGCTGTTCGGAGACGCCGCCTATGGTATACCGATCAGTTCTACCAAGTCCATGATCGGACATTCCCTGGGCGCATCCGGGTCATTGGAAGCGGCGGCATGTGTCAGGTCCATCACAGACGGCATGGTCCACCCGACCATCAATTACGAATCGCCTGATCCGGACTGCGACCTTGACTATGTGCCCAACCACGCGCGGCAGGTCGACGTCAGGGTAGCGCTTTCCAATGCCTTTGGATTCGGCGGCCAAAACGCCTGTGTCGTGTTCCGCAAGTTCGAAGAGTGATCTACTGGAGCGTACGGGAGGCGGGATGGAGCAAAGGTTGATCGCCGGAGAGCCCCAGCCGGATGACCTGGACCTGTCCCTGCGCCCTCGGCGGTTGACCGACTTCGTGGGTCAGGCACACGTAAAGGAGAACCTGGATATCGCCATCCAGGCGGCGAAAATCAGGGGTGAGCCGTTGGACCACGTGGTCGTCTACGGCCCCCCGGGCCTGGGCAAGACCACTCTGGGTCACATCGTCGCCCATGAGATGGAGATGGACATCCGTGTCACCTCCGGGCCGGCTATCGAGCGCGCCGGGGACATGGCGGCGATATTGACCGGGTTGCAGCCTGGCAGCGTGCTGTTCATCGACGAAATTCACCGCCTGCCCCGGGTGGTGGAAGAAGTCCTCTACTCGGCGATGGAAGACTTCTTCCTCTCCTGGATGGTGGGCAAGGGGCTGGCGGCCCGCAGCGTCAACCTGAGAATTAACCCCTTCACCCTGGTCGGAGCCACCACGCGCTTTTCCCTGCTCAGCGCCCCGCTGCGGGACAGATTCGGCTCGGTTTTCCACCTCGATTACTACCAGCCCGAGGACATGCGGCTCATAGTCCAGCGGTCGTCGAGGATACTGGAAATGGAGGCCGACGAGAAAGGGTTGGACGAAATAGCCCTGCGCTCAAGGGGCACTCCACGCATTGCCAACCGGCTTCTCAAGCGCACCCGCGATTACGCGCTGGTGATGGCGGACAACCGGGTAACGGGGCCGGTCGCGCGGGACGCCCTCGCCCAATTGAAAGTGGACGAAAGAGGGTTGGACCAATCGGACCACCGGCTGCTGGCCAGCATCATCGAAAAGTTCGATGGCGGCCCGGTGGGACTGGACACGCTGGCGGCGTCCATAAACGAAGATTCGGCCACCATCATGGACGTTTGGGAGCCGTACCTGCTCCAACTCGGTTTTCTAGACCGTACACCCCGAGGCAGAATGGCCACACGACTGGCCTATGAATTCCTGGGAGTGCCCTTCCAACCCCGGGAGCCGTTGGACCAAGCCCGCCTCACAGGGTTCTGATCCAGAGGCTTACGGCGCCATCCATAAGTTGCTAGGGCAGGGGTGAGGGTCTACAATGTCCAGGTACCTCTACAGGCAGGGTTGTATGTCCTTCTTGGGCGGGCGCCAGGTCCCGTGGTCCGCTTTTCCTCTGTGATAGATCGGCTTTTGGAATGAATCAGACTGCCATGAACGCCTCATTCGCCACAACCTACGGGATACGGGAGCTAGAATCGCTTTTCGCGTCGGTCCAGACCGTCGGCGATGCCGAGGCGATGGCCCTCTGCGGCGTTTCCGGCGATAGTATCTCCGAGATGTGCCGGGCCGCGTCCGAATTGCGCGACCGGGGCAAGGGCAAGACCGTTACGTTCTCGCCAAAAGTGTTTATTCCCTTAACCCGTCTTTGCCGCGACTTTTGCGGCTACTGCACTTTCAGGCAAGACCCTTCCGAAGCGGGAGACAGCCTGTACCTCACCCCGGAACAAGTGCTCGATGTGGCGAAGGCAGGCCAAAGATTGGGCTGCACCGAGGCCCTGTTCACGCTAGGCGAGCGCCCCGAGCAGCGGTACCCGGAAGCCAGGGAGTGGCTGCAACACCGGGGATACCGCACGACTCTGGCTTACCTGGCAGATGTGTGCAAGCTGGTGCTGGAGGAGACCGACCTGCTCCCCCATGCCAATCCAGGCACCATGAGCCGGTACGAGATAGCGGCCCTGCAGCCGTTTAACCCTTCGGTGGGCGTCATGCTGGAAAGCACCAGCCCCCGTCTGTATGAAGCCGGAGGTCCCCACGAGTATGCTCCCAGTAAGCGCCCCAGGGTGCGGCTGCGGACAATGGAGATTGCCGGGGAGTTGGGCCTGCCCTTCACCACCGGGATTTTGATTGGAATCGGGGAGACGCGCCAGGAGCGTATCGACTCGATTCTGGCCATCCGTCAAATCCACGCCAGATACGGCAACATCCAGGAAGTCATCATCCAGAATTTCCGGGCCAAGCCGGACACTCCCATGGGGCGGGAACCGGACGCCACTTCCATCGAGTTGCTCTGGACCGTCGCGGCGGCCCGGCTGCTTCTCGGACCAGGCGTGAATATCCAAGTCCCGCCTAACCTTAGCGCCAATGACTACCACGTATACCTTGACGCGGGGATCAACGACTGGGGAGGAATCTCCCCGTTGACCATCGACTACGTGAACCCGGAAGCGCCCTGGCCCGGAATAGCGGAGCTTAGGGACCGGACTCGTTCCATGGGGTTCGAGCTCCGGCCAAGGCTGCCCGTCTACCCGGAGTTCTTCGTCGATTCCGATTCTTTTCTGCCGCCGCAGCTAAAAACCAGGGTTACCCGCCTCGCAGACAGCGAGGGCTATGTAGAAGGGGGGGTCCAACGGTATGCCGGTAACAAATAGTGACAAACCCGCCGCCGCCGACATCGAGGGCCTGATCAAAATACTGGACCCACAGGTGGCCCGGATTCTGGACAACGCGCTGGCTGGCGGGGACATCTCTGCTGATGACGCGGTGGCGCTCTTCGGGACCACCGGGCTGGAATACAACGCCATGACGGTGGTGGCCGACGAGTTGCGCCGCCGGGCTGTGGGCGATGTGGTTACCTACGTGGTCAACCGCAACATCAACTTCACCAACGTTTGCATCAAACGCTGTGGATTCTGCGCCTTCAGCCGCGACTTCCGGGAAGAAGAAGGCTACTTGCTGCCCGTCAACGAGATCGTTCGAAGGGCGCGGGAGGCGTGGGACTACGGCGCGACCGAAGTGTGCATCCAGGCGGGTCTTCCCCCACAGATGCAAGGCGACATGTACATCAGGCTGTGCGAGGCGATCAAAGAAGAGCTGCCGGATATGCACATTCACGGGTTCTCGCCCGAGGAAGTGCTATATGGCTCGGTGCGTTCCCGCTGCACTATCCGGGAATACCTGGAAGGGCTGAAGGCCGCTGGTGTGGGCAGCTTGCCCGGCACTTCGGCGGAGATTCTAGACCAGGAACTGCGCGACATCATCTCCCCAGGCCGCATCCGAGTCGATCAGTGGATTGAGGTCATCACCACCGCCCACGAATTGGGGATACCCACCACGTCCAC
Organism: Dehalococcoidia bacterium; assembly: GCA_965216155.1. Classification (GTDB taxonomy): domain Bacteria; phylum Chloroflexota; class Dehalococcoidia; order Lucifugimonadales; family UBA3495; genus CATOSP01. The sequence goes on from CBDCFD010000006.1 coordinate 239,560, forward strand.
GGTGATGTTCGGCCACCGGGAGACCAACGAGCACATCGCCCGCCACATCGACTTGCTGCGCGGCATCCAGATGCAGACCGGCGGTATCACCGAGTTCGTGCCCCTGAGCTTCGTGCACACCGAAGCCCCAATGTTCATGAAGGGCCTCGTGGAAGATGTGCGCTCTGGCCCTACCGGGATGGATGTGGTAAAAGTCCACGCCATCGCCCGTATAATGCTCAACAACTGGATACCCAACATCCAGGCGTCCTGGGTGAAAGAGGGGTCCCGTATGTCGCAGCTATTGCTGACCGCCGGAGTCAACGACCTGGGCGGTACGTTGATCAACGAGAGCATCTCCACCGCCGCCGGAGCGCAGCACGGCCAGCTTATGCGCCCCTCCGAGTTCCGGGGCATAATCAGGCAGGCGGGACGTATCCCTGCCGAGCGGTACACCACTTACGGCACGAAGCGGGTCTTCAACGATAGCGACGAGGAATTGGACCCGCTGGATGTGGTTGGCGACAATGTTGAGGAACTGTTCGGTTCATACCAACGCCTGGTGAAGCTGGATACCTACCGCTTCGAGCATCCCAACCGGGCGAAGATTGGTTAGCGGCCGCTGACCGGTGACCAGCGATGAGTAACCAGCCCCCAAGCTCTGGCCACCGGTCACTGGCCACCGGTCACTGTTTAGCCCTGGCCGGAGGAGTGGGTGGCGCGAAGTTGGTGTTGGGTCTCTCACGCATCCTGCCCCCTGAGCGGCTTACCGTAGTCGTGAATACGGGCGACGACGAACAATTTCACGGCTTGCATGTCTCCCCGGACCTGGATACGGTCATGTATACCCTGTCCGGACTCTCGAACCAGGAGACCGGTTGGGGTCTGTCCGAGGATACCTTCAACGCCCTGTCCATGCTGGGAAAGTACGGGGCGGACACCTGGTTTAACCTGGGAGATAAAGACTTGGCCACGCACATCACCCGCACTCGGCTTCTGCATGAGGGCGCCACTTTGTCCGAGGCTACGTCAGAGCTTTGCCTTAAGCTCGGCGTTGAGCATCAGGTAGTTCCCATGAGCGATGACCCGGTGCGCACCGTGCTCGGCACCGTCTCCGGAGACCTCGCCATGCAGGACTATTTCGTCCGTCAACGCAGCGGACCTGAGATCAAGTCGGTCAAATACGTTGGCGCTCACGAAGCACGGCCATCGCCGGGCCTGCTGGCTGGACTGGAACGGGCGGCGTTGATCGTTTTCTGCCCCTCCAACCCATTTCTCAGCCTTGGCCCCATACTCGCCATACCCGGTGTCACAGAGAGGCTGACTGCTTCCAGCGCACTCCGGGTGGGGGTAAGTCCCATTATCGGTGGGGCGGCGGTCCGTGGCCCCGCTGGCAAGATGATGGCTGAGATGGGCGAGGATGTATCCTGCGTCGCGGTGGCCCGGAAATACCGGGAAATGTTGGACGTTTTCCTGATCGATCATGAGGACGCGAAGCTCGTGCCAGAAATCAGCCGCATGGGTATCCGCGGCGAAGCCGCCTCCATTATGATGCACGACGAGTCCGGCAAAGTTGGACTGGCCCGGCACGTTTTGGCTCTGTCGGATAATGCGGACAGATAGGTAAGACTTGCAAGAGGCGTTGGGCGCAATAGCAATCGTTCCGATGAAGCCGCTGGCCGGCAGCAAGACCCGGCTGTCGGACCGCCTCACCCCGGAGCAGCGGGGCGATCTCACGATTGGGATGCTGCGAGTAGTCTTGGAGACCATTAAAGGGGCTGCTATCGCCCCCATGTGGGTGGTAGGCGGAGACCAGCGGGTGCGTGAGGAGGCCGAACTTTGCGGCGCCCACTGGATGGAAGAGATTGGCAGCGATCTAAACGATACCCTCTCCAGGGCCTTCGATCTCGCTTTCGGCCTGCACCGGGGCGCCCTTTACATCCCCGGAGACCTGCCGTTCCTCAAGTCCCGGGACATCCAAGGCGTCCTCGACGCATCGCGCAGGCAGAACAACATCACGCTTGCTCCCGCCCGGAGAGACGGCGGCACGAACGCAATTTTAGTGCCCAACGGCCTTCCCTTCCGCCCGGCCCTGGGTCCCCAGAGCTTCACCCGGCACCTGGCAAGGGCTGCCGAATTGGAAATATCGGTTGCCATCTGCCACAGTCCGGGCCTGGGTCTCGACCTGGACGTCCCGGAAGACCTGGACACTTCCAGCCGAATAGACCCTGATTTCCTCCAACGCATGTTAGCGGCCAGTGACCAGCGGCCAGTGGCTAAAAACTGACCACCGGCCACTGACCACCAGCCACTAAAACGAGGTGAGTGTGCCAGCCAAGCCGGTAAAACTTGGGATACTTCTCCCCACCCGGGGCCTGTTGCTTCGCGGCGAGCCTCCTACGGACGCTGATCTAGTCCTCAAACTGGCCCGTCGCGTGGAAGAGGCCGGCCTGGAATCCGTATGGGTCGGAGATAGCCTTACCGCCAAGCCCAGGCTGGAGCCTCTGGCAGCCCTGGCAGCGGTGGCCGCTTCCACCGAGAGAGTCCGTTTGGGGACAGCGGTGATGCTGCCCGCGCTGCGTCACCCCGTGTTGCTAGCCCAGACCATGGCCACGGTGGATCTGATCTCCAAGGGAAGGCTGGTCATAGCGGCTGGAGCGGGCGGAGCGTTCAACGCCGAGCAGCGTGGAGAGTGGTTGGCCGCCGGAGTGGACCCGTCGCGCCGCGCCCGCCGTCTGGTGGAGTTGGTCGAGATTGTCAAAGAGTTGGGCTCGGGCCAGACCGTCAGCTATTCCGGTGAGCACTTCCAGTTGGACGAAGTTGCGGTTGAACCGCGTCCGGTGCAACCGGGCGGTGTGCCGATCCTGCTGGCTTGCCACTGGCGGGCATCGGCAAGAAATACCCAATTCAGGCGGGCCGCCCGACTGGGAGACGGCGTCATCTCCATCTCAGACACCCCCGAAGAATACGCCCAGGTGTTGGAACACGTCCGAGGCTTCGCGGCGGAACGTGGCCGGGACCCCGAGGAGTTGGAGTCCGTCTTTTATCTGACGGTGAACATGGACGAAGACCAGTCCAAGGCCACCACCGAGGCCGAAGACTGGCTGACCCGGTACTACGGCGCGAACATCTGGGGTACCCGCTGGGGCCCCTTTGGAGGAGCCGAACGAGTCCGTGAGAGGATGGCCCAGTACGTCGAAGCAGGGGCCGAAACGCTGGTCCTGCGCTTCGCCTCTTTCGAGCCGGAACGCCAGTTAAACGCCTTCCTGGAAAAGGTCGCTCCCGGATTCTCGTAACGGCCGCGTACCAGTGACCGGTGACCAGTCGCCGGTGTCCGGTTTCGGACCACTAATCACTTACCACTTGCAACCAGCCACCGGCCACCAAAACGGAGGTACCTCCACTTGTATCCAATTGACCTGACCGGCAAAAACGGAGTAATTTTCGGCGTTGCCAACGACCGGAGCATCGCCTGGGGCATAGCGCGCCTATTGGGTGAAGCCGGTGCGCGCCTGGCTCTCACCTACCAGAACGATCGCGTGAAAGACCGGGTAACCCGCCTGGCCGGCACGCTTGACGGCGCGGTAACCCTACCCTGCGACGCCACCGACGACGCTCAGATCGCCGAAGTCTTCTCCCAGGTCAAGGAAGCCATCGGGGACATCTCTTTCCTGGTGCATAGCATTGCCTTTGCCCAGCGCGAGGACCTGGCCGGCAGGTTCGCCGATACGTCGAGGGAAGGCTTCCGCATCGCCCTAGACGTGAGTGCCTACTCTCTGATTCCGTTGGTCCGGCATGCCGCGGACCTGATGCCGGACGGCGGCAGCATACTCACCCTAACCTTCAACGCGTCCCAACGGGTCTATCCCGGTTATAACGTAATGGGCACGGCCAAGGCCGCCCTGGAACACAGCGTCCGCCAGCTAGCCTCGGAATTCGGGGCACAAGGTGTTAGGGTCAACGCCATCTCGGCGGGTCCGGTGGAAACGCTGGCCGCCCGCGGCATCGCCGGGTTCCGGGACATGAGGAAAGTCCACGAAGAAACAGCGCCTCTAAAACGAAATATCACCGTGGACGAGGTGGCGAAAACTGCCCTATTCCTCTGCAGCGACCTCTCCAGCGGCATCACCGGGTCCATAATCCCCGTAGACGCCGGCTACCACATCATGGCGGTGTAGGGGCGCGGAATCGGCGACGCTCAATACCCTGTCCAATGAATAGCCGAACCATGCGTACCAAAGCTCCAGACCCCCATGCGCTGGCAGTAGCCCAGGCCGTCCAGGAGAAAGTCGCGCCCGCAACTGTCATCCTGTTCGGGTCCAGGGCCAGGGGCGACTACCGCGAGAACTCCGTCATTGACCTGCTTATCATAACCGGCAATGACAGCCCGCCGCAGGCAGGCCGGTTGGCTTACCATGCCGCCAACCAGTACATGGAAACTCACCCGCCGGAACTGGAAGTCGAGGCCATCGACATGACAAGGGAGGATTTCGACCGCTGCCGCCTCGCCAAGCAGCACATCGCCGGCCAAGCCGACACCTACGGAGTGATAATGGGCGGAGAAAACCTTGATTATCAAGCCGGTTGCGAAGACCCATACCCCGCGCACTGGCCGGAGACAAGGCGGCGCATTGAGAACGCCGAGACATGGCTGCGCGAACTCAACGAAATGGTTGACGATGACCACTGGAACCAGAAACTAATAGGGTTTGCGGCCCAGCAGTCCGTCGAAAACGCCCTGGAAGGATGGCTGTCCGCGCACAAGGACGAGGGTTCCTACCGGCATAATCTGAGCCGGGCCTGGGGAGCAATCGACAGGCGCGAAGACTGGTCCAGTCCGGAAACGGACCGCGTCCGCGAATCGGTCTCGGAACTATTCGAGAAAATAGCGTGGGAAAACCCCGACAGGCGTAACGAGCAATCCGACTGGCTCTCCCAATACGCGGCAGTGTACCGCTACGGAGAAACCCACTTCAACATGACCCGGCAAGAGAAGCTGGAGCTTCAAATCTACGTGAGCGCCGCCATCGAAGACATAATCGAGAGAATCCACGCGCTGAGCGGCACGGCCGAGGCCGACGTATACCCGGACGGAATCAAGCCCTGGGACATCGGCCGGGAGTAACAACCCCGCCCACCGAGGGCAGGCGGGTTTCCACTTGGGCAGCCGGGCCTCGAGTTACATTACATTGGGGTCACCGGGTCACGCCTGACCAATTTCGCAGCTAAAAGGACGCAAGCATGTCCACGCAGGACCGGGCGCAACGCCCGGAAACCGGGAAAGGCCCAATCCGCCCCAACGCAAAACACGACTCCAAAGCCCTCAGCGTAGCGGAAGCTGTCTATGAAGCAGTCAACCCGGACTTGGTGATCCTATTCGGGTCCAGGGCCAGGGGCGACTACCGCGAGGCGACATCCGACATCGACATCCTCGTAATATCAGGCCAGGCTCAATCCCAGGCAGTGAAAGAAAGGGCTATGTCGGCAGCCCGGCAATCCGCTGACAGCCTGTACAATCACGACGTGCCGGTCCAACTGCTGTGGCGCACCGCCGATGAATTCAAGTGGATGCGCCGCACCGTAAATAACGTCGTAGCCAGGGCTGTAGACGAAGGTATTGCCATGCCGGGAAACCCTGATAACCACGGGAACGAATACAACGACTACGCATACGAATGGACTGTAACAGACCAGCGTGTCAGGCACGCAGAAGACCACTTGCTGACTTTCGAGCTGCTGGTCAACCAGAGGATGAGCGACCGGGTAATCGGCAAAAACGCGCAAGAGGCGATGGAACACGCGCTGAAAGCCGTAATCTCAGCGTACAGCGTCCGCTACGAACGCACCCACGACCTCAACCGGCTCTTATACCAGGTAAACAGCGCCGCCCCCGATTTCCAATTCAATCCGCGCTCAAGTTACGGAGTGCTGGACCAGTACAGCGGCAGCGACGATTATTACGACCCGAAAGAGCCGTTGACCAGCTTGGAGAATTACTACGAGGACGTAGTATCGGACGTAAGGACGCTGCTGGAGCAGGTTTCAAAACTGAATCAAGAACGAAACCGGAACTGAGATGCCAAAATCCGGTAGACAACTATCTCGCCCTTACAATCGCCGGTTGGAAACTCTGGCGGCCGCGGCATACACGGCTTCTGGACATGAAGCGGATTCACGCCGAGACCGCCCCCCGAAGTGCAACATCTCAGTGGACGAGGTGACCAAGACGGGCCTGTTCCTGTGCAACGACCTCTCCAGCGACATCACCGGGTCCATAATCCCCGTAGACGCAGGCTACCACATCATGGCGGTGTGATGGACTATCCTGCGATGCGACCGATGACTTTTCGCCGCGATTTTCACTAGCGTCATCGACTTCCCTCGCGCATCGGGGCAGGAAATTGCACTTATAGACCGTAAACACCATCGCATCAAGGAGCGGGGCATAGTCACTATCGAAGGGACAGTTGATGAAAACGTGGTTACTGTTGTCCGCAGGCATGGACCTCTTCCTTGAACTCCTTGAACTCCTTGAACTCCTTGAACTCCTTGAACTCCTTCGAGGTGGCGGAGGACTTGTTACGCTGGGAAACAAGCTTTTTGACGGCCTTGCGGACCAGGCTCATTGGAATTGCGCCTTTTATTCTAGGGGGTCCAGGGCGCACACGTTTAGCGGGCATGTCGGACCTCCGTTATTGTTTCACTGGACTATTATAGGACAGTGGAATGCCCTCACAAAATCCCCACTTCCCGCAACCGCGCAATCAAATACGCCTGATCCCTGTCCCCTTTGGTGCGGTTGCAGTGGGCGCATAGCAGTTGCAGGTTGTCCAGGTGGTCCGTGCCGCCGCGGGAGCGGGGGATAACGTGGTCAACCTCGAACTAGCGGAACGGGAACTCCGTCCGGCAGCCGTTGCAGCGTCCTTCCTGCTTCCCGAACAGGACGTGTTTGTTCTGCCGGTATGGGATAGGCGCGTCGATGTCAGTGCGCCGGGGAATGTCTGTGCGGGCGGTGACCAGCGCAGCATGGAACAGGCTGCCCATGAAGTCCTGGAGCCGTATGTTCACCAGTTCACCGGCCTTGGGCGACAAATCTATCCCGACCCACTTGCGCCCCAGTTTCTCCGCGGCTACGCAGGCGGTAGCGCATCCACAGAACGAGTCTAATACCATATCGCCTTCGTTGGAACTTGCCTTGATAATGCGCTCTAGCAACCCCAGCGGCTTTTGTGTCGGGTAGCCAATGCACTCTCTGGATTGAGCACTGATGGGCTGTATGTCCGTCCAGGTAGCTTGGGCCAACATTTCGGAGTTGGACTCGTTCAGGTATCTCTTTCGTTGAGGGACTTTTCCCTTCGGAGGCCAATACACAAAGCCGAGATGGTCCAACAAGTCCAGCTTCTGCTGACTTGTTAGGTTGTCCATCTCTTGATTGATTATCTCTGAAAGCACTGCACTTGGTACAGCCCAGTGCCGCCCTACGTCTGTCGGATTTACTCCTCGCCAAGGTTCGCCTGAATCCCCATGTCTCACGCCAGCCCCGGTTAAATCGGATAGCCTATATCGGCCCTTTTCGTCCCTATAGCGGTAGAACCTATTGATGTAACTCTCGTCATATTGTTGGAACACCCGGTTCCAAGTGTATTTATCCGAATTACTGTAAAACAGTATCGCATCGTGATTTGGCCCATATCTTCTGGCGCTATTGTGAGCGGAGGTACGCTTCCAAATGATTTCGTTGCGAAACTGCCCCGCCCCGAACACACTGTCCATCACCAGTTTCAGATAATGGCTGGCCGTTGGGTCACAGTGTAGATAGATGCTCCCGGTGTTCTTCAAGACGCGGTGCATCTCCAACAGTCTTACCGACATCATGCAAAGGTAAGACTGCATCCCCTTGCCGTGGGTCATCCCGGCGGCCTCCAGCGTCTTGTACATCGCCGGATGTTCGTCGGCAATCAGCCCCATCCAGGCCACGTCAAGGTCGGAGAGGGTCCAGGTGTCCTTGAAAGCAGCGCCCGCAGCCGCGCTGCCCACCGGGGCGGAATAATCGCGGTTGGAATTGAACGGCGGGTCGAGGTAGATCAGGTCTACCGACTCGCTGTTCAAACCCCGGAGAATATCGAGGTTGTCGCCAGTCCAGATTGTCTTATCGACGAAGTTTGGCTGCATTTCGTACGCCCCCATTTGTCCATAGCAACATTCCTATGACGTGCCTGGTGGCGGTATAAGCGCGGCGAATCACTGGGCGTTTACGCGGGCCTCTCCAACCCGAACAGGCCGAAGAGTTGGTTTGCGGTCAGGGACGCGCCCAGGTCGATGGACACGTCGTCCACCAGGTCGTCGAACAGGTCTTGCTTGGTCTCCAATATCCGGTCGATGCGTTCCTCGATGGTATCGGCGCACGAATACTTGAAAACGTGGACCGGCACGGTTTGTCCATAGCGGTGGCTCCGGTCCTCGGCTTGCCGCTCGACGGCCGGGTTCCACCAGCGGTCGAGGTGAAAGACGTAAGAGGCTTCCTGAAGGTTCAGGCCCACGCCCCCGGCCCTTAGCGAAACAATCAGGACCTTGTGCCTGTCGTCGGACCTGAACCGCTGTATCACGGAACGGCGCTCGTCCAGGTCAAGCTCCCCGGTGAACGACAATGGGTCGAACTGTTTCAACGCTTGCGCGATGGCCGCGACGCCGAAACCGGCGCTGGTGTATTGGGAGAACACGATGGCGCGGTTGCCTTGCTCAGCCAGCGTCTCGATTCGTTGGCGTATATCGTCTATCTTGCTCGACTGGCCGGTCTTGGGGTCGGCGTTGCAAATCTGCTTCAGGCGGGTGATTAACTCCAGGACGTGCTGCACCCGGACATCCCGGCCCAATTCCCGCAGGTGGATGATTCCTTCCCGCTCCGCCCGGTTGTAACTCTCGCGCTGTTTCGGCAACAGCGCGATGGGCAGCTTGGCGGTCAATTTGGGCGGGAGGTCTTGCAACACGTCGCTCTTCTTGCGGCGCAGTTGCAGTTCACGATGCCGCAGCCGGAGATTAAGGCCGGGGAAGTAATGGGCCTGGGAAACCAACTCGCCGTGATCGACGAATTCTACGATGGACGCAAGCTCTTCCTCGTCGTTCTCCAGGGGCGTCCCGGTGAGCGCCCACGAGCGATGACGCTTGAGGCCCTTCATCGCGTCGCTGGTGGCGTTGCGGTTCTTGATTCGCTGGGCTTCATCCGCAACCAGAACGTCCCAAATCTTCCGGCATGGGGGCGAGTTAGGGCCGCCGCTTACGTCAGACCTCAAAGTTTCGTAGCTGACGATGGCTACGTGGACCTGGGCCGCCCATTGCCAGGCCCGGTCTTCCTGCGTACCCCTGACAATCATCGCCCTCAACTCAGGCGCCCATTTCTGCAACTCCTGCCGCCACTGGTCCAAAACGCTGGCGGGCGCGACTACCAGAGCCGACTCGATGGCGCGGCGCACGAACAGGACGCGCAAAGCGGCGATGACCTGGAGGGTCTTGCCCAAACCCATGTCGTCGGCCAGCAGCAGCCGTTCGCTGCCAATCAACGCGCGAACCCCGTCCCGTTGGAAGGGCATCAATTCTCCAGCCCACTTGAGCAGAGAGTTGGGGCCTGGCAGGAGACATTCGAGAGGAGGCGCGAGCATTTGCCTGAGCCGCGCCGCCAGGGAGTCTTTAACTCGCGTCCGCTCAGCACTGGAGGGACTACCGGCGGACCTTGACCGACGGGTCCCTTCCGTGGATACGGACGGCGCTGCTTCTCGGGAGGGAGCCGCCGCCCCGTCCAAAACAATCGAGGTTGCGAATCCGGGAGCATCGCGCATGGATTGGTCCAACCGGCCCACATCCGAAGGCAGTCCGAGGTCGCAGGATATATTCCCCGCTTCGGATGGACGTAACACGGATATGGGGATTTGCAGCGTCGGCTCGGCCTCGGGCTGACTCAGCCAAGGCCACGGGAGCAAGGTACGCCGCTTGCCGGTCCCCGTAGCTTCCCACCAAGCATCTGAAGGGTTCATGCGTCGAAAGCCTCTTGCAGTCCCATCGCGGCGCGGTCGAACGGTTCGAGCAGCAACTGGTGGCTTTCGAGGGTTTCAACGGTTTTCGCGGGCATTCCATCGGGCGCGGGCAACCCGTTCACCCACATAAGGGTTAGCGAATCTGAAATGCGTTGGGCCGTCTCCGACAGTGCCATCGGCCCGGAATCTTGAGCGGCGACCCGGCAAACGGGCACCCGCACCGTCAAGTCTTCGGAAAAGACTCTCGCAGGCGTTTCTTCGGCCAGGGCAAGCACCAGGTCCGGGACACGGTTGGCCGCTTCAAACAAAGTCTTGGTCAGAGAAGCGACCGCCTGCCTCTTCGCTTCGCCCGCTCGCCAGAGGACGCCGGACCGGACATCAATTCTGGTAAAGCAGAATTCCAATGGTTCCCCACGAGTGGACATAAGGAACAGGGCCCCGCGAACACCCCTGCCGTCCGGTTCGTCAACGAACCGGAGAAACCCGGCAATCCCGGAATGCTCCTCCTCACCCAGATCAACGAAAGGAATTGGCACAGGCGCGGCCTTTAACTCTGAGTCGAGTCGTCAGGTTGGTCTCCCTCCGCAATAGATTGGTCACGGGTTTCCTGCTCCAAGTCCTTGTCTTCCGCGTAATTGAGCTTGAACTCGGTTTCCTCGATGTCGGGATTGGAGCCGGGGTACAAGCGGCGCAAGTCCCATTCGTTAATCAATCTTCGGACGAAAGATCGTATTCTTCTACGTCCTCCCAAACCTATGCCATAGTCTATCTGAGGCGCGTCCCATCCATATGCCTCCGAGTGGATTGTCCTCAAGCGTTCGTACAGGGCTGATAGGGTCTGGTCGTCAGGTTCCGCCAATAGGTGGACTTCACGTTCGATCAGTCTCATACCAGTCTCAGCGCGGGCCGCCGCAATGTTGTCTTCATCCCGCTGTCTTGCCCTTAGACGTTCCGCAGCCTTATCTCTATCCTCCTTCTCGTCAAGAACCTTGGATGCGTAGTCTGAGGTTATCGTACTCACTACGATTAACCCAGGATATTTCGCGTCGGCTGCTTGGCCCATCCAGCGGGCAAGTTCAGCGTATGACCTTGCTCTTTGCAGTACGCTATAGTTTGCAACAAGTTCGATTTCGTCCATTAAGACTACCCAACCTCGGTAACCCGCGGCTTTGATTAACTCTAAGACAAACCTGAGTTTCTGTGGTGGCAAGTCTCGCGCCGGTGGTGCCCGGAAGGAGTAAGACTGGAGTTGATTGACGGATTTCAGCCCATCGCGGACGCGCTTCAGGGGAATCTTTTCCCCTGACCAGAACCAAGTGATTTCGTTCGACAACTCAAGGTCATTGACCTTCTCATGCACCGTCAGAGTGGCAGGGAAGAACCTGCTGAGTTTGTTGTCTTCACGGTTTGCCCACTGGAAGAATTGGGTATAACGGTTGGAGTCATAGTCCAGTTTTTGGGCTACCTCTTCGACCATGTGCCCGGTAACGTTGGGTACTCTCCCGTTCTCAACAGCAGCCTTGAAAACCTTCTCCATGTTGAATAAGGGTGTTTCCTTGCTGATGACGACACGGCTGCACACGAAGTCTTGAGCCAGGGCTTGGGTCTCCAAGTAACCCAGCAGATGAGACTTCCCAGAGCCGAAATCTCCGGCAACGAGCATCGAAAGCCCTGAATCCGGAGCATCTCCATCCTTTTGGACCCGGGATAACAGGGAGTTAAAGTCCCTCTCTACGGCTGACTGATTACAACCCAATGCGGCGACGGCATCCCCATTAGGCACACCGTTACGCAGAGCTTCCAGGGCGCGACGGTTTCGCAAAGATGATGTGTGTCCGTCTTCTACCATATCTACTTCTCCGCGCGGACTCAGCCCACCAATCGAACCAGAGCAGACATCGGGTTGGGCTGGCTGCGGCCGCGGACCTCGTCGGTGATCCTTCCCCTAAGAGCCTGTCTACGATCTTTGCAATATGTTAAGTTGAGTCTGTTACCAGAGGAGGGGTAATCATGTCTCATTCCTATTCCAGCGACATCAGCCGGGAACAATTTGCCCGGATTCTTCCCTATTTGGAGTCGGCCCGCCGCCGGACCAAGCCCCGCACCATGGACTTGTACGACGTTTTCTGCGGGGTGATCTATATCCTCAAAAGCGGGTGCCAGTGGCGGATGCTGCCTGCGGACTTCCCGGATTGGCGCACCTGCTACAAGTATTTCCGGCAATGGAGCGAGCGACCCGACCCGGCGAAGCATTCCATTCTGGAGCAGGTCTTAAAAAAATCGGTTGGCGCGGCCCGGCGAAGCAATGGTCGGAAAGAACGGACCAGCTTCTGTATCGTGGACTCCCAGAGCGTCAAGAACACCGACAGCGCCGGGAACAAGGGCTATGACTCGGGCAAGAAGGTGTCTGGAATCAAGCGCCACATCGCCGTGGACACTCAGGGGTTGCCCCATGCGATTCACGTGACCACCGCCAACGTTACCGACCGTGCTGGGGCTTTGGCTATGTTTGACCGGCGCCGGGCCAACCTGAGCCATGTGCAGAATGTGCTGGTGGATGGGGGATACACCGGGAAACCCTTTGCCGCGGCGGTGCAGAGCCTGCTGGGAGCCTCGGTGGAAGTGGTGAAACGCAACGAACTGCACACCTTCGTGGTGCTGCCTGCCTTTAGCCCCCGTGAAGACGGGGGGATGGGTGGTGGAGCGGTCTTTCGGCTGGCTGGAGAAGTGCCGCCGCCTTTGGAAGAACTGCGAGAGGAAGCTCAATACCAGTCTGCAAATGGTGGTTCTCGCCTTCGCGGTGCTAATCCTGAAGAGATTGTAAACAGGCTCTTAGGGCTTGATAGATTCCATAGCCCCTGCTAGGGCTTTCTGTATCTTCATTGAGGAAATCATCGTTGGCCAGCACGACCATCAGGAGGCCTTCAAGCCGGTCCGTCCCATCGATGAATTCTCGCAGAAGTTCGTAATGGTCCATTACCATTGCACGGCTATAGAAACGTAGACCGTCTCGCGGGTTTCTGCGTAGTGTAATCCTTGAGTTGTCCATGAGCATCACCACTCCTGCCCGGCCGGAGAATCTGGTCCAGTGCAGGAGAGATTCAAAGAAGTGCCTGGCGTTAGTGCGGTTAATAGTATTGTAGATGGAGTAGTGGCGGACACCGGAAATTCTTCGATTGCCCCCCGTTAGCCAATCGATTATTGGTGACCCTTCCTGGCTTTCTGTGGTGTCACGGGTTTCCGCCAGACATAGATGGGTCATCGCTACGCTGAAGTCTGTTGCCAAGTTGCGGTTTGACAAGACGGCGCTGCTCAATTTCGGGCGCAATTCTTGAAGGATGAACTCTTCGCTCAGTGGCGCGTCTGTCGAAGAGTTGGCGGAACCAATCAAATGGAGGAGTGACCCAGTGGATTCGCTACTGATTCCCTCGATCCTGTAATCGCTCTCCTGAGCCAATCTCAGAACCACTTGTCTGGCCAACAGCCTCCAAGGGACTTGGGCCGCGACCTTGAAGAATATATCGTCTGCCATGTGGACTCTGGTTTCTGAAGCATCCACCTTGGCTACAATATAGTCCATTCTTGCAGCCATATCAGCCAAGCCAGACATGACATCGTAGTTCTTGTCTTCCCCAAGGGGCACAGCGAATTTGATCGATGACCCACCATCCTTCACGAGACCCAGGAGATATTCGTCTTTTATGACCTTCAACCATTCGCGGAGGCCAAGCGTGTTGGTCATTGGCCGCCTCCAGTGAACTGGATTCCATAGTAGACCACGGATTCTCCGTTCGGCCCGACGAATGAGATTGTCCCCCGCGAGCCTCTGGTCCCGGTGGATGCCGGGAAGGAAACTCTCGCCCCCGACCGGGCTTCCTTCACGCCGCTTTCCTCCAGGCTGTAAAGGTCGCGGGCGAAATCCAATTGGCTGTATTCCCGGTTGGCTCCCGGAAGTCCCGTAAAGAGATCGTAGATTCGGGTCAATGGGACCACTTGACCGACCTCGCCAAGCTTAAACCCATCCGTCTGACCGGCTCTGGTCAAGGCGACGTAGGCGCGATATAGCGACTCAAGGAAAGTCTCCCGCCTGAACCTCGGAGGGCGCTTTTGAAGGTCCTCCAGTACCCCAACAATTCTGGTGGGACGGATCGTGGACATTTGCCGCCGGTTGATTTGCACCGCTCGCTCGCCTGGGACGATACGAATGACAGACGGATGGGAAATCAACCTGCCGTCTCTATCGAATATCTGGAGGTTCTTTTTCTTGGCCTCCTTTATGAGTTCCCCGGCGTAATGCTCGTCCAAGTATCCTTGCTCTTCTTCCAGCGTGAACGGCCAGGCGTCGGCAGCGTTGGCGACCTCTTGCCGAATCAGGTTGATACCATCCTGAAGCCGCTCGCTTGACCTTCTCACGGCGGCGATGTTGCCATCCTTCGCGGCCTTTCGCAGTTGCGTTGCCAGAGTGGAAACGCTTTTCAGGGCTTTCAGCACCGAATCGGCGGCGTTCTCCGCGTCGGCGAATCCTTGTTCGAACGTGGGCATCACTTCCTCCCGACTTGGTATCCGATGTCTATAAGGTACTCACCCATCCCTGATATTACTTGGGCAAATAGGGAACACGCTTAGATGATAGCTTGGCACTAAAGCTGGCGACAAGGGGAGGTATGTTATGTGTGAAGTGAAAGGACCAATGGAGGCCGGGGCTACCACGTCATGGCGGTGAAAGGCGGGCGAACGGCTCAGGCGTTGCCGAAGGCTTCCACCTGCCGGCGGTCTTGCTCCGCCTCGGCATTGCGCCCTTCGGACTCGTAAGCCTGGGCTCGGGCCTCCAGGGCGGGCTTGTAAGCGGCGTCCATGGCCAGGGCTTTGGTGAACTGGTCGATTGCCTCTTGCACTCGGCCATTTTCCATCATGCCCCGGCCACGCTCGGTCATCGCGACTGCCGTGGGAACTCCCCGGCTCATTGGCCTGAGAGCGGACCGCGGCAATGACGGCGCGGATTCGGGAGGAGGTGGCGGCTGGGCAGCCCCTTCCGCAGCGGTTACGCCCACGGGGGCCTGGTCTCGTTCGGGAGGCCGCATCTCTTCTGCGGGCGCGGTCTCCGCGGCAACGGTTTCCCGCGGCTCCGTGGCCGGGGAATTCGCATTGGCGGGCGCCTGGTCTACTGCATCGGTCGGGGCGGCGGAGACCGGCGTTTCTTCGGCGATTTGCCCATCGTCCGGGTAGGACCTCTTTAGTTCCCATCCGCACGATGTGCAGTAATACCTGCCGTGGGGCTGGTTAGCCGAGCATCTGGCGCATGTGATGCCTTGTGAAGACGGGCTGGTCTTGGCCTGCGGGGATTTCAGGAAGAGCAGGATCACCATGGGAGCCATGCCGATCAACTGGCGGACGCCGTAGTCTTCAAGCAGGACCATGGGAATCATGATGGCTGCGGCTGCGCCTCCCCATAACCAGGGATTTCGCTGCTTCGCCCGCGCTAGCTGGACGGTCCAGGTCAGGACCAGCGCCAGCGATATGTACATCAGAAATTGTTCCCACATACCTGGGTCCTACCGTTCGATGATTCCGACTCTCGCCCTCAAGTGATGACTATCCGAAGAGAGTGTTGCTCGTCTGAATATACAACTTAACGCCAGCCGGGACAATGACCGTAACTCGCCGGTGTTCAATTCTCTTACGCCCTAACGCCAATACTGGTTTCTAAGGGGGAGATTCAGCCACGGCGTAACGCCGATACCGGAAGCGCATCGGTCCATAAGATTCGTGTACATGTTACCCATAACGTTTCCATATGTCTATATATATCTGTCATGCTGGTACGAGAAACGTTACAACACATTTGATTGACACAGTAAAGTGTCATTGCTAAAATTAGCCACTCTACTAACGGCCTCGTGTGTGATCAAGTTACCAGCAAATTAACATTCCCCCCGCTCGGAACAGCCCGCGTTTCGAGCGGTTTACGACGCGATACAGCTTGACCCGATATAGCTAAGGAGGAACCATGAAACTCACCCTGTCTATCCTGAAAGCCGACGTGGGGTCGATTGGCGGCCATACCAAGCCGTCGGAGCGAATGTTGGACGCGGTAAAGTCGGATGCGGCGGATGCGGTGAAACAAGGTCTGTTGATCGATACCTTTGTTGGCCATACCGGAGACGACATCTGCATCATCGCTTCCCACACCAACGGCGCCGACAACACCGACGTCCACCAGTTTGCCTGGAGTTCTTTCTTGCACGCTACCGACATTGCCAGCCAGTACGGTCTCTACGGTGCAGGCCAGGACCTTTTGGTCGACGCTCCTTCCGGGAATATTCGGGGAGCCGGTCCGGCGGTCGCGGAGATCGAATTGGACCACGACCCCGTCAAAACCAATCCCCTTCGCCCCGCCGAGTCGTTTATGGTGCTGGCGGCGGACAAGTGCGGCCCCGGCGCTTACAATCTCCCGATGTTCCTTGGGTTTGCCGACCCGATGTATTGCGCTGGCCTGATGTTGCCAAGGATCAACGATGGGTTCACATTCAACATCATCGACATGGACAACACCGGAGGAGACAGCATCATCTCCCTGAACGCCCCGGAGGACTACTACAAAATCACGGTGCTGCTCCGGGACAATGAGCGGTTCGGTATCGACTCCATCGTCTCCCGGTTCTCCGGACAGACCGCCGCGGCAATCTCGGCTACCCGGCTGCATAACATCGCGGGCTCCTACACCGGCAAAGATGACCCGGTTGCGTTGGTCCGCAATCAGGGTATATTCCCGGCTCCGGAGGAGCTGATCTCGCCCTATGCCAAGGCCCACTATATCGGCGGCGATGCCCGCGGCTCTCACGTCATGCCCCTTATGCCGGTGCCCATCAACACCGCCGTAACCGGCATGTACTGCCTGCCCTTGGTGTCCTGCATCGGCTTCTCCCTGAATGCCGGCGGGTATTTCTCCGACTCCTTCGCCGACTTCTTCGACAATCCCGCCTGGGACTACGTGAGGCAGATCGCCCAGGAGAAGGGGATCGCCATGCGGTCCCAGGGTTGGTCCGGCGCGGCCATGTTGCCATACGGAGAGTTAGAGTACTCCGGGTTCCGCCAGAGTATCGGCGACTTGGTTGCCCGCTTCGCCTTCCGGGACGGCAACGGCACCGGCGGAGAGGTTCCGGAGAAGGCCGCCAGCGCCGACGATTAGCCAATTCCGGCTGGCCCCTCCAAGCGCCCAGCCAAGTCGATAGGCGGACAATGCAAGAGGGCCTGGGAACAGAATCCCAGGCCCTCTTTAATGGGATTAGTCCGCCAAACTAGACACCTTCTTTAGGCCGGTCCTTCTCGGCCGGTGAAGGTTCGTCAAACTGTTCCCCGTTAGCCATCGCCGCGTCGCGCCGGCTGAGCCACTCTTGCCAATCGGCGTCTCTTTCCTGGCGTGCTTCATCTTTGAGTTTCTTTATTCGTGCTGGCGCCCAAAGTACCATCAGTCTCACTCCTTCCCAAGAGATTGTGACCAATAGTGCAATCCCTACGGATGCACCTGAAGCATCGGCAATAGCTGCAATCAGGTTATCGAGTTGCCATTCTTGCCGATAGGACCATGATACTAAACTGAATCCAAGGTGAGATGTACATATTGCTGTACTGCACTGTGGCGGGCGACCCCAGTTGGGGCCTGAAGGTGATATGAGGAGCCGTGGAGCCCTTTCGGTCGTCTTCAAGATTCCGAAATGCACATCCCACCTTGGTATTGGTTTAGGGAACATGCGATCAGAGAAACAAGATATGACAAGCAATAGAGGCGCCCAAGGTACCGGACGGCCTCATTGATCGTCATCAATCGGCCTTCTCGTCATCCTCCTTCGGTAATGTCCAGCGCGAGCTCCCTCAGCTGGCTCGGCTCCACCCGCGAAGGCGCGCCAAACAGCAGGTCGGTCCCGGTCTGAGTCTTGGGGAAAGCTATCACGTCCCGGATGGAGGCCGAGTCCGTCAGCATGGCGACTATGCGGTCTATGCCCGGGGCGATGCCGCCGTGGGGTGGAGCCCCGTACTCGAAGGCCTGAAGGATGTGACCGAACAGTTGGTTGACCTGCTCCTTAGAATAGCCAAGGATCCCGAATATCTTCTCCTGCAATTCCCTCTGGTGGATACGTATGCTTCCACTGGCCAATTCCGCACCGTTGCAGACCAGGTCGTAGTGCCGCGCTTTGACTATCCCTGGGTCCCCGGCGTCTAGCAAGTGCTCCTCTCCCGGCGCGGGAGATGTGAAGGGGTGATGAGAGGACTCCCATTTTTCGGAGTCTTCGTCCCACTCGA
Source organism: Dehalococcoidia bacterium (assembly GCA_965216155.1). GTDB lineage: Bacteria > Chloroflexota > Dehalococcoidia > Lucifugimonadales > UBA3495 > CATOSP01. Next base: position 257,868 of record CBDCFD010000006.1, read on the forward strand.
ACAACGGGAACTCGGTAACGAAGGCGAATATCAGGGTGTCGGGGTCCGCCAGCCCCAACCTTTCACCCATGTGAAGGCGCATGACGTTTAACCATTGGTTGACCTGGCGCGCTGGCCCGGCCATGAGCAATATCATGTCGCCTGTGCCCGCGCCCACTCGCTCGGCCAGCCTCTTGTTCCACAATACCGGCATTCTGAGTCCGGCTGAGCTTAGGACGCTCTCCTCAGTCATGTCATCCAGGGAACCCTCGCACCTGAAACGAATGTGGCTGAGGCCCGCCGCCCCTGCGTCGCGCGCTGCCTGTTCCAACTCGCGCACCTGAGACGTGGTCATCTTCGCTTGTCCCGGCGCAGTAAAACCCTTCACGATGCCTCCTTGCTGGACAACCGATTGAAACACCCGAAACTCGGTCTCGGCGGCCAGGTCCGATACGTCGGCCATCTCCAGTCCAAACCGGAGGTCTGGCTTGTCCGAACCGTATTTGTCCATCGCGTCCTGGAAGGATAGCCTGGGGAATGGCTTGACCAACTTCTTTTCCGGTACCACGGTTTCCACCATGCTGCCGAACAACTCCTCGGTCAGACCGAGCACGTCTTCCTCATCGACGAAGCTCATCTCCAGGTCGAGTTGGGTGTGCTCTAGCTGGCGGTCTGCCCGGAGGTCTTCATCACGGAAGCAACGGGCAATCTGGAAGTACTTCTCGATGCCCGACACCATGAGTAGCTGTTTGAGTTGCTGGGGGGACTGGGGCAGCGCGTAGAAACTGCCCGGTTGCATCCGGCTGGGCACCAGGAAGTCGCGCGCGCCCTCGGGTGTGCTCTTAATCAATATCGGGGTCTCGATTTCCAGGAATCCGCGGGCGTCCAAGAAGTCGCGTATGTATTTGACCACCTTGTGACGCATCACAAGGTTGCGCTGCATGACCGGGCGGCGCAGGTCCAGGTACCGGTAGCGGAGGCGAAGGCTTTCGTCGACCTCCACGTCGTCGGTGATGTAAAAGGGTGTCGTCAGGGAAGGGTTGAGGACTTCCACCCCTTCGGCGGCGACTTCTATATCCCCGGTGCCCATCTGAGGGTTTTCGCTACCCTCGGGGCGGCGCTGGATAATGCCCTTCACCTGGACAACCCATTCCGGGCGCAACTGCTCGGCGGTCTTGTACGCCTCTGGAGACAGTTCCGGATTGAAGACCACCTGCACCACCCCCGAGCGGTCCCGCAGGTCTACGAAAATGATCCCCCCGTGGTCCCGCCGCCTGCTGACCCAACCGGCTAGGGAGTGCCGGGTGCCGATGTCTCCCGCTCTAATGTCGCCACAATCCGCGCTCTTAAGCACGCGCTGCCTCCAGAATCAGGTTTGGGCCGGTCGCCAGTGACCAGTGGCCGGTGACCACCAGCCATTGACTACTATCCCAGCCGGTCGAAGATGTTCTCGAATGGGCTGGCCGCGAAGGGGCTGCTCTGACCGGAAAGCATGTCCAACACCGTAGGCGACAGGGAATCAGGGTCGCTGACCGGCGGCAGACACAGAGTGTCCAGGCACACGTGGGCCTGGGTTGGATACGCTTCGTCTTCCACCGGCACAGGCTTGATGACCAGGTTGGGGCAGGAAAGCCGAACGGCGGCCGATAACATCCGGAGCGTGTCCTCGCGGTCGAGACGCCCTTCGAGGGTCACCTCCACCGGGGCGTTGTGCAGCAGGTCCACCGCAAGTCCATAGGCGGCGGCTTGCTCCCCGTACTCGTGACAATTCTCCGTGAACACGCTGAGGGTGGTCTCTGCCACTTGGTGAAAGTTGCCGTCTCCCGTAGCCTGCTGAAGCTTGAGAAGCCCCACTGCCGCCGCCACATTCTCTGGTAAGGGCTTGTCCCGCACTCTCAGGTGACCAATGCTGTCTGGATCAAGCTGGGTGTCGAAAAAGCCGCCGTTTTGATGGTCGAAAAACCGGTCGAGAAGCTCAACGGCGACCGTCCTCGCCCTCTCCAGGTACCGGGGACGGCGGGTATAGGCATGAGCGTCGATCAAGGCGATAAGCAGGTTCGCCCAGTCGGTCAGGAACGACGGGCTCGATTCGGGGCCGTTGGCGTCATAGACGTGGCTCAAGCAGCCAGTCTCGGCAGCCGCGTCCAGGAGATCCAGTACGGACAGTGCGGTGTCGAGAAGCGCCGGCTTTTGGAGCCTCCACGCCGCGTCCAAGAGGAGGCTCACGGCCATGGCGTTAGAGTTGACATAACACGAAGGGTCTACCGGAGGCGCTGCTCGCGCCTGCCGTTCCGAGATCGGAAGGGCGAAATAATCGGAGTTGGAGCCCTGGCTGCCACGGAATCCATGTGCTTTGTCATCGTAGAGTTGGTCGAGGATGTAATCTACTGTACGCTCCGCGACGTGCCTGTAATTGTCCTGCTCCAACAGGTCTCCACCGTCCAGGTAGACCCGGGCCAGCAGTACATTGTCTTCCAGCAACTTCTCCATCTGAGGGTCCGACCAATCGCTACTGTTGGAGTTCCGGAAAAAGCCGCCTCCAATGGAGTCGAACAGCGGCCCACCGCACATCGCATCCAAAGTCTTGCGCAGCATCTCGCCGTAGACCCCTTCGCCGGTGGTGCGGTACAGATGTGCTATGTACTGAACGATGGGGGCGTTGGGGAACTTGGGTTCCACGCCAAAGCCGCCGTTGATGGCATCGTATGCGCCCGCGGTCCGGCGGGCAACCCGGTCCACCATCCGTTGCTCCGGTGGCTCGCCCGCGGAAATGCGGCCTATTCGTTCGCGGTAAATACGCAATCGGTCCCCGGCCTGGTCATAAAGCTGGGGCTTGTCTTCCTGGTAAGCTTCTCGCAGTTCCGAAAGCATTGCCAGGAATTGGTCCGGAGGCAGGTAAGTCGCGCCGCCGATCAACCCACCGTGCGCGGTGAGAAACGCGGTCGTAGGCCAGCCGCCGACGTTATACCGGGCGTTCAGGTCCGGGCGATGGTCGTTGTCGGCCCTGATGGCGATGAAGTCGTCGGCCAAGACTTGCTGCACGTCAGGGTCTGAATAGGACGTTTCATCCATAATGTGGCACCAGTAGCACCAGACGGCCGAGATCGAGAGCAGAACCGGCTTGTTCTCGTTCTGTGCCCGTGCAAAGGCTTCGGGTCCCCAGAGAAGCCACTCGATCTTGTGCGCCTGGTTGGGGGAAGGAGAGAATCGAAAGCTGGTCAACGTACCTCCCAGAGGCCGCGCGTTGTTCCGAAGCACATAGGCAAGGCGGTCCCGGTTCCCGGCAATCGCGGGTTAGAGAAACCGGGGGACGAATTCCGCCATCCGAGCACCTACGTTAGCATAGCCCCCCGTCGTTTTCAACAAACGAATCTGGGACCCATCGACTTGTTATTGTCACTCTGAACGGGTCCTCCGGTCTTTCCAGCGAAAGGTGGAACCCAGGAATGTCCAGGTATCCGAGCGTAACCCTCAGGGTCTTTCAATTGTCTCGGTCGATTGGGCGTTTGTACCGGTCTCACCCACCCGTCATTCTGGCCCTCTCCCGCCGGAGACCTTCGCATAACGGGCTTTGCGGTAGGTCGGCATGGACGTGTAGGGGCATCCCCTTGTGGGCGCCTTGGCATCAGGGCAGCCCCTACGGATTGCGCAAAGGTCTCCGCCGGAAGAAGGCGCTCAGACCCTCGGACCGCCTAGTCTAGGGCCGGGAACGGTTCTCCCCAACGGTCCTGGTATACGACCTCTGACAGTGCGCCGCGGCGGACCGGGCCAAAATTCCCCATCGGGTAGCCGATCGGCAGAATGGCATAGGAATGGACGCCCGGCGGGAGTCCCAGAATTTCCTCCACTTCCTTCTCGTGCCGCAGGTGGCGCGAGGTCAACGTTGCACCCAGACCCAGGGCACGAGCGGTGAGAAGCATGTTCTGGACGGCAGGGTAGATCGACGCGCCCGACGAGCGGGAAGGAGCCCCGTCCCCGTCATCCTGACATGCCACGATCCAGATGGGGGCCTCGTGGTAGTGCTCGGTGAGGTATTCCACAGCGTCGTGCTGCCGCCGGTAGCGGCCGGGGCTGGAACCGGGAGGCGGCTCACTACCCCGGTAGCGCGGTCCCACCACTTCGTCGAATGCCTTCTTATACCATTTCTGGACCTGTTCTTTTATCCCGCGGTCCTTGATGACCATGAACCGCCAACGCTGGTTGTTCCCTCCGCTGGCGGCGCAAACCCCGGACTCCAGTATCTTGCGCACGAGTTCGTCGGGGACAGGGTCGGGCTTCAGTCTTCGCATGGCCCGGGTCGTGCGGATGATGTCGAACAGGTCGGTGCTTTCGGACATGGAATTCTCCTCTTTAGGCGGCTTGGTCAGGTTATTCCGGCTCAGGCGGGAAGCGGGGAGGCCGCTTCTCGAGAAATGCGGTCATGGCCTCAATGGGGTGCTGCGTGGCGAAGCAAAGGGCAAACGACTTGATGCTGTATTCCGCCGCTTCTCCCTCCCCCATCTCCAGCCATGCGGCCACGATCTCTTTCTGGGTCCCGAGTATATACCAGCTCATATCCCGGAACCCGCTCACGGTGTCCGACACCGTGCTATCCAGTGCGTCCCTGGAGACCACCCGGTCCACCAGGCCAATCCGGAGGGCTTCTTCTGCATCGATGGCGTCTCCCGTCAGGATGAGCGCCCTCGCCCTCCCCAGTCCCACTGTCCGCGGCAACAGCGACGCTTCGATTACGGAGGGGAGTCCCACCTTAACTTCAGGCAGGCCGAATATCGCGTCCTCCGCGGCAATTCTAACGTCGCAGGCCAGGGCCAACTCCAACGCCCCTCCAAGACAAGGCCCGTGAATCGACGCCACCACCGGCAAGGGGTTGGTGAGCAGCTTGCGCGCTGCCAGGTGGAGCGTCCGGATGAACGTTTCCGCTTGAACCGGAGTCAGGTCTTTCATCTCGTGGAGGTCTACACCGGCGGAGAATGCCCTATCGCCCGCACCGCGCAGAACAATGGCGCGTACCTCTTTATCCTCGCAGCATTCGTCTATCCGCCGGGATAGGGCCAGGAAGACCGATGGGCCAAGCAGGTTTAAGCCGCTCCTCCCCTCAATCTCCAGCGTGGCAATCGCTTCGCGTTTGTTCAGGGACACCCCGGTGGGCATGCTTACCTCCAGAGGTTGGTCGGATATTCGACCGTTTTCGGGACGCCGGCTAACCCGTTGCGGCCCGTCAAGGCCCCGTGTATAGTCGGGTCAGCCTAATATCCTGCGTTCCGATGCTACCCATAGCCGCATGTCCGAGATAGCGAAACTTCAAGAAACGATCATCAACTGCGCCCGCTGCCCCCGGCTGGTGTCTCACCGGGAGGCGGTGGCCCGGAAAAGGCGCCCCATGTACGCCGATTGGGAATACTGGGGACGTCCCCTCCCGTCATTCGGCGACCCTAACGCACGTCTCCTCATCGTTGGTCTCGCACCGGCCGCTCACGGGGGTAACCGGACAGGCAGAATGTTCACCGGCGACAAGAGTGGAGACTGGCTCTACGGGGCCTTGTACAAGTTCGGGTTTGCCAGCTCTCCCGATTCCCGGCGTCGCGACGATGGCCTCAGCCTCTACGACACCTTCATCACCGCGGCCATTCGCTGCGCCCCGCCCGCCAATAAACCGCTGCGGGAAGAGCGGCTGGAATGTCAGCCCTACTTGATCAAAGAGTTGGAACTGCTGACCAACGTCCGGGCCGTGGTCGCCCTGGGCAAGATCGCCTTCGACGCCTTTCTGGCTACCTACCCGTTGAGGGGACTGGAATTACCGTCGCCGCGTCCGAAATTCGGACACGGCGTCACCTATGATTTGGCTTCCAATATCACCCTGATAGGCTCTTACCATCCCAGCCAGCAGAACACCCAGACAGGCCGCCTTACGCCGATGATGTTCGAGTCCGTGTTTCAACAGGCCAGAATGGCGCTGCGCTTAAAATGACCGGCGGCCCCGCGAAGGATCTGGCTGGCCCTCCCCACACAAACCGTACCCCCGGACCAGCCCTAATCGGCGAGGGGTACCGTCGCCGACAGCCGGGTGGTGCTCCCGGAATTTCGCGTCGTGTGGCCCTGACCCGTGAGGTCCTCGGCCAACAGGGCAGTGCCCGCGCCAAACCGGTGGACCGAGCCGTCCCCCAGGCCAATCTCCATCTCGCCATCAAGGGTGATTACGTACTGGCGGCGGGGCGCGTTGTGCCAGTCGGAAAAACTGCCCGCGGGCGACTCTCTGAACACTACCCCGGTCGTTCCCTGGATGGCGCCAAAGTCGGGATGAGACTCCAGGTTGATCTCTTCGAGGTGTGACTGGCCGTCGTCTCCGGTATATAGCCTTACAATACCCATGGGTTCGGACCTCTTAAATTAGAGTTCGGCATGTATCGCCCGGACGAAGCTGGTTCCAGAGCCGGGCATGAAACAGATTAACGGTTGCCGGGAACCGGCGCAACCGGCGTGGCGGGCATCGACAAAGCGGAAATCGCAAGATTAGAAAACGGAGGGACTTGGAATGGATATCGGAGTAGGACTGGATGGAGGGCTGCGCCTGTCCGCGTCGGAGCAGGTAGAGTTATCCCAGGAGACTGCCCGGCTTGGCTATACCAGCATTTGGACCAACGAAGGCAGCGGACAGGACATGTTCCAGGTCTGCGCCCAGCGGTGGGCCGCCAGCCGAGAGGTGGCGCCGGAGGGGCTGGCCACGGGAATCGCAGTGTCTCCTGTCATGTACCGTTCACCGGTTGCCTTTGCCATGAGCGGAGGGACCCTGAGCCAGCTCACGGGCGGCAAGTTCTACATGGGGATCGGCTCAGGCGGCGTGTACCGGCCCAGGTCTCGCCAGTCGATGGGGCTTCCAAGACTCTCCGCGCTGGCCATGATGCGTGATTACCTGATTACCGTGAAGGGCCTGGTCAACGGTGAAGAAGCCGACTACCAGGGCGACGTCGTGACCCTGCGCGGCATCAAGCTCGACATTGACCCTCCCCCGAAGACTCCCGTATACCTTGGCGCGCTGGGGCCTGAAATGTTGCGGCTGACTGGCGAGCTTGCCGACGGCGCGTGCCTGAACTGGTGCAACCCGGAGCAAATTGCCTGGAGCCGGGAGAGGGTCGCCGAAGGGGCGGCCCGCGTCGGCCGGGACCCCGCTGAAGTTAAGATGGTCGAATACATACGAATCTGCGTCGACGATGACGTGGATACTGCCAGGCTTGCCTACGCAAAGGCAACGATGGGGTACGCCCTGGGACAGACGGTGCCAACCATACGGGAGCGGGGGTTGGGGTACCGAGCCCATTTCGAGCGCATGGGTTTTACCGAGGAATTGGCCGGGTTGGACGAGATGCGGACCAGTGGAGCCTCGCGCGACGAGGTGGCCGGCGCTTTCTCACCAGAACTCCTGAGCACAGTCGGCTACTATGGCAAGGCTGATGGCGCGGCGGAGGCGTTCGGCAAGCTCTCCCAGGGATTGGACACCGCGATCGTCCGCGTCGTATCGGCCCGGCCCGGCATCGAGTCCATCCTGGCCGCAATGAGGGCTTGCGCGCCCAACAAGGCCTAACACAGACTAACTCGGATTAACCGGGAACCAGGTTCGACGGGGGACTGATCTATGGGTGTGCGCAACGGTAAGCAGTTTTTGGAAGGCTTGCGAGACGGCCGCGAGATCTGGCTGGAGGGAGAGCGGGTCGCCGACGTGACGGCGCACCCAAAGTTGGCCCGAATGGCCCATACATTGGCCGGACTCTACGACCTGCAGGAGTCCCCCGATTATCACGAGCAGATGACCTTCCGCTCCCCCACCAGCGGGGAAGCGGTGTCGTTGTCATACCTGGTCCCCGAGACCTACGACGACCTCATACGCCGCAGAAAGGCCCTGGAGATAACCGCTGGCGCTTGCTACGGCATGCTGGGCAGGACTCCCGACTACGTGAACATCCAGTTGACGGCCATGCGCCAGATGTCCCATGTCTACGGCCGGAACGACACCGTGTTCCAACAGCGGTTGTTGGCATACCACGAATACGTGCGGGAGAACGACCTGTGTCTCACCCATACGTTCGGACACCCGCAGGTCAACCGCGCCGTTCCCATCGCGGAGTTGCCTGACCCCTACGTGGCCCTGGGAGTGGTCGACACGACCAGCGGGGGTGTAGTCGTCCGTGGGGCCAAGCTGCTCGCCACCCTGGCCCCGTTCTCGGACGAGATTTTCGCTCCCGTTGTCCGCCCCTTGCGTCCCGATGCGGAAGAGGACCGGAAGTATTGCATCTCCTTCTCCATACCGGTCAACTCGCCTGGCCTGCGGTTTATCTGCCGTCAGTCCCATGACCGGGGGCACTCGCTCTACGATTATCCCCTGTCGGGCCGGTACGATGAGATGGACGCCCTGGCCGTGTTCGACAATGTGCTCATCCCATGGGACCGGGTCTTCGCCTACGACGACATCGAGCTGGCCAACAATGCCCTGCGCCGGGTCGTGATGTGGCGCCAGTACATGCAACAGGTGGCGGTGAAGAACATCGCCAAGCTGGAATTCGTCCTGGGGATTACCCACGGCATCGCCGAAGCCATCGGCATCACCGGCTTCAGCCACGTCCAGGAGAAAATTTCCGAGATCATCGACACGATTGAGACCGTGCGGGCCTACATGAGAGCGGCGGAAGCCGACGCAGCGCCCTATGAAGGGGAGGGAATCTGGCCCGCCGCCGAACCCTGGACCGCCCTGCGCCACTGGTACCCCGACGCCCACGACCGGGTCATCTGGATCGTGCAGCAGCTATCGGCGTCCGGTCTGATGCTGACCCCCACGGAAGAAGACCTGAACGGGCCTCTATCGGAGGATATCGCCAAGTACTATCAGGCGGCCAACATGGACGCGCCGGACAGGATTGGGCTGTTCCGGCTGGCGTGGGACCTCGCCGGTTCCGAATACGGCTCCCGGCAAACCCTTTACGAGCGGTTCTTCAATGGCGACGTGGTGCAACTACGGCAACGGCGGTTCGCCTCCTACGATTACAGCAGGGCGCAGGAGGCGTTACGCTCGTTTATGGCCCAGGACGGCAACTAGCTTCTAGTTGTCGTCGGCCACGCCAGCGGCGGCGGGCGCCTGAGCCACAGCAGCCGCGCTCTCGATGAAGCGCAATACCTCGAAGTTGAAGATGTCCGGCTTCTCGAAATAGACCGAGTGTCCGGCCTCCGGCACCTTCAACAACCGCGAGCCGGGGATGGCGTTGGCGCCGGCCTCGATTACCTGCGGCGGCGAAATACGGTCGTCCTCGCCAACAAAGAAGAGCGTAGGGACCGTTAGCTGAGACAGCTCGGCGGCTCCGGGGGCTCCCGGTTGACTCCCTGCCGGGTCGTGGCGCGGCGGGTTGATGCGGGATATTTGCAGGTACAGGTTGGCCAAGTTGGGGTTCCGCTGTACGAAGAGGGGAGATACGGCCCTGAACCCGATTTCGCCGGGATCCGGGTTGGCTTCCCGCCATTGACGCTGCTGCTCCAGCACCTCTGGGACGTTCATACCGCCCACGGTGTCCGCCATCACCAGGCTCTTGGTCCGGTGGGGATAAGCTACCGCGAACCCGAGCATCGTCCTCCCGCCCATCGACTGGGCCACCAGGTGTGCCGAGTCGATCTCCAGGTGGTCCAACAGCCCTCGGAGGTCATCCACGAACGACCCCGAGCCCGGCCCTCCCGGTGCGTCCAGCGAATGGCCAAAGCCGCGATGATCAAATGTCACGCAGCGGTACCGCTGGGAAAAGAATGGTATCTGCTGCCACCAGCTCAGCAGGTTGCCGCCCGCGCCGTGGGCGAAAATTATGGCGTCCCCTTCGCCATAGCTCTGGTAGTGAAGGTCGATCCCGTTGATTCTCGCGCTGCTCACGTCGCACCTCCCGGTCGTTGGTCGACTTTATTCGGTCCCAATCCGAGCGATTCTATCACGGATCGGTTGATTCCAGGCCGGGAGCCGGAGTCCTCACAGGGTCTTTCACTATTCAGTACTACAGCCGGCTTGTACATGCCCCCTTTCGCAAAAGGTGGGTCTGGGGGGATTTCTGTAAGGCAAGCCATCCGGCGCTACTTTGAAAATCGCCCCTATCCTTTCAATGGTGATCAATGGTGGTAAACTAGCGTAGCTAAAATTACCCCGGCAGGACTTCGAGCCAGTCCGGCGGATGGGGAGGGCGTGATTCGTACACGAAAGGGAGGAAATCATGGCTAGAACACCCACGGTAACCCGGGAATCAGTGCCCGAAAACCAGCACGAAGCCTTCGACGCTTATGTCCAAGAACGCGGCCAAGTGCCGACGGGCGGACCCGGATCGGTAATGCTTAACGCCCCGAAGGCGGCCGAATTGGCCCTGGGCCTCGCCCTCTACCTCAGGAGCCAGACCTCGCTGGAGCCCAGGATCAGGGAGTTGGCGATGCTGGTGGCGGCCCGCGAGAACAACTGCCAGTACATCTGGAACGCCCACGCGCCCCCGGCCCGCGCCGCCGGCCTGCGCGATGAAATCGTGGACGCCCTCCGCGACAGGGAAGACCTTCCAAATCCCTCTGCCGACGAGGCGGCGGTCGTGGCCTACGGCCAGGAATTCTTCCGGACCCGCAGCGTAAGCCAGGCCGCTTTTGACGCCGTGGTGGCCCAATTCGGTGTCCCCGGCACAACCGAGTTGACGACCCTGATGGGTTGTTACTCCATGCTCGCTTTCAACGTGAACGCCTTCGGGGTCGAGTTGCCCGAAGACCGCACCGAAGAGGCGCTGCCAATCTAGCTGCTAACTCGGCCCTTCAACGAATCTGGATACCGCGTCATGGGCGGTCCGCTGATATTCACGGCCGCCCAATCTACGACTGCTCCAGGAGGTCCCTATGACCACCGGCACACAGAAAGCGGTGGACCGGAATGTCCAGGTCGGTGACCTGAACATCCACTACCTGGAATGGGGTGAAGCCACCGCTCCGCCCGTGATTATGGTCCACGGACTTAGCGGCAATGCCCACGCCTTCGACAACCTCGCCCCCCACTTCCTGCCCAAGTACCATGTCGTCTCCGTCGATGTCCGCGGCCGCGGCGGCAGCGATTGGGCGAAGGACGCGGACTACTCCAACGACGCTTACGTAGCTGACCTGGAGGTGTTCCGCCAGGCCCTGGGCTTCGAGCGGTTCTCCCTGGTTGGCACATCCATGGGTGGGAGAATCTCCATGACCTACGCCGGTACCTACCCTGACCGGGTGGAACGTGCCGTCTTAAACGACATTGGCCCCGACATTGACCCAAGAGGCGGCGACCGCATCGCCGCCGGCACCCGTGACGCGGTCACGTCCTTCGCCACCATGGACGAAGTCCTGGCCTGGCATCGGGACCAGCGCCCGGCCTTTGGCCTTCTCAGCGAAGAAGAACAGCTCGCTACCGCTGGCCATGCGGTCAAACCCCAACCCGGCGGAGGCTACACCTGGAAGATGGACCCGGCGGTGCGGAGCAACCCGCGGCGTCCCGACCCGGAGACCTCTTGGAAGCTTGCAAAGAACATTCCGTGCCCGGTCTTGCTGGTCCGTGGCGGAATCAGCGACCTGCTCTCGCCCGAGACATCCCAGCGAATGGTCCGGGAAATGCAAGACTGCCGGTTCGTCGAGGTCCCGGGTGTGGGACATGCCCCTACCCTGATGGAACCTGAAGCGTTTAACGCAATCAAAGAGCTTTTCGCCCTGGACTGATTATCCCAACTCCGAGGAGGAGACATGGCAAGCCAACGTGAAGCATGGCTCGCGTTAACCGTGGAAGATGCCCTGGAACCGGGAATGCCCATTTGCGACCCGCACCACCACTTCTGGAATCGTGACGGCGACCGCTACCTCCTGGAGGAGCTTACTGAGGACGTGGGCGGCGGCCACAATATCGCCCAGACCGTGTTCATAGAGTGCCGTTCTATGTACCGGGCCCACGGTCCGGAGGAGATGCGCTCGACCGGCGAGACCGAGTTCGTCCAGGGTATCGCCGCTCAGAGCGCAAGCGGGCAGTTTGGGCCCACCGCCGTAGCCGCGGGGATCGTATCCAACGCCAATCTCATGCTGGGCGCGGTGGTCGAGCCGGTGCTGGAAGCCCACGTCGCCGCCAGCAATAACCGGTTCCGGGGTATCCGGTTCTCCTGCGCGTGGGATGCCAGCCCGGAAGTTACTTCAGGCCGGTCCAACTCCCCCGGCATGATGCAAGACTCCAAGTTCCGTGAGGGCTTTGACTGCCTGCAAAGAATGGGATTGAGCTTCGATGCGCTAGTCTACCATACCCAGTTGGGCGAACTGGCGGACCTGGCGGCAGCCTTCCCCAACGCGATAATCATCCTGAACCACATTGGCCGCCCATTGGGAATCGGCCCTTACGCCGGCAAGCGGGACGAAGTGTTCGCCGACTGGAAGGCCGGAATCGCCGCCGTAGCCGCCCATGAAAACGTCGTGGTCAAGCTGGGTGGGTTCGGAAACGTGATCAGCGGCTACGACTGGCACCGGCGGGCCATTCCGCCCGCGTCGGCAGCGGTGGCCGAGACCATCGAACCGTGGCTGACCTACTGCATCGAACAGTTCGGCCCCAGCCGTTGCATGTTTGAAAGCAACTTCCCCGTGGACAAGGCGTCATATTCCTACACCACCTGCTGGAACGCCTTCAAGCGGTTGACCAGGAATTATTCGGAGACCGAGCAAGCCGCCATGTTCCAGGGTACGGCGGTGAAGGCTTACCGGCTCTAGTTCTCACTAGCCACTATGCACTAGCCACCGGCCACTCAAAAACCACAGGAGGACAGGATGTCACTGCAATGGGAGCAAGTCGCTGGACCGTTTAGCCGTTTGACCGAGGGGCCTGCCTGGGATGGTACAAGGCTCCTGTTCACCTACATCCCGGCCAGCCGCATCATGGCCTACGACCCCGAGACCGGAGATTGCAGTTTGTTCCGGGAGAATACCAACCATACCAACGGCCTGGCCTTCGATGCTGATGGACGCCTCTACGGGTGCTGCTCCGGCGGCAGGTCAATCGTGCGCTTCGAGCCCGGCGGAGGCACGACAACCATCGTCGATAGCCTGGACGGCCAAAAGCTCAACACCCCCAACGACCTGGCTATCGACCGGCAGGGCCGTATCTGGTTCAGCAACCCCTGGAACGTGGGGAACATCGACCCCAGCGAACAGCAGGAAATGGTCAACAAGGATATTCTGAGGGCCGCCCCCCAGCCGGACGGGAGTTGGACCTGCCAGCGCATGACCTTCGACACCACCGGTACCAATGGGTTGCTGGTCTCGCCGGATGGCCGGAGCCTGTACATCATCCAGTCCGACTCCGAGCCCGGCGGAATCCGGGAGTTGCGGTCCTACCCTATCAACGAAGACGGCTCCCTGGGCCAATACATCGTGCTCCACCAATTCGGGCAGGACCACCGGGGTCCTCAGCGCGGAATCGACGGCATGTGCCTGGACTCGGAAGGCAACATCATCGGCACCTCCGGTAACAACTTGGCCGGTCCTGGGCCGATGCTCTACGTCTGGACCCCCCAGGGCCGGGTCCTGGAGACTTATCCGATGCCGGTAGGCGTGGATGGTCCGACCAACTGCGCCTTCGGAGACGCCGACCAGAGCAGCCTATACGTGACCACGGGTCAGGGGCACCTCCTCCGGCTGCGGAATACTGGGCGAAGGGGCTGGATCATGTGGCCGCCGGTCCGATAGGATGCGGCGGCGCAACGCCCAGGGCGCCCACAAGGGGCGCCCTGGAACCCTCCTTGGAACAATCCTTGATGGAGACAGAGAAACATGAAGTACGACGTCATCGTAATCGGAGCGGGCTCGGCGGGTTGCGTCGTCGCCGGGCGTTTGTCCGAGGACCCCAATCGCTCGGTGCTGTTGTTGGAAGCCGGCCCGGACTATCCCGACTTCGAGCACTACCCCGACGACTTGAAATTCGGCTACAGCGCCACCGCTTCCCAACCCGGTGCGCCGCATAATTGGTCCTTTGAAGCTCGGGGACGGCCGGAGCAGACAGAGCCGATGCCGGTTCCTCGGGGGAAGGTTGTCGGTGGCACCAGCGCCATCAACGGTCAGGTGATCCTGCGCGGCGCGCCGGAGGACTACGACTCTTGGGCCGCCCTGGGCAACGACGAATGGGAATACGTCAAAGTGCTCCCCTATTTTAGGAAGCTGGAAACCGATACCGACATTCGCGACGACTTCCACGGTACCGGCGGTCCCATTCCGGTGCGCCGCTTCCAAATGCAGGAATGGCTGCCCTTCCAGAACGCTTTCTATCGCGCCGTGAGGGATGCTGGATACCCGGACGACCCGGACCTGAACCACCCGGAGTCTGAGGGCGTCGGCCCGATTCCGATGAACAATCCCAATGGCATACGCATGAGCACCGGGCTGACCTACATCAACCCGAACCGCCACCGGCTCAACCTGACCGTCCGGGGCAACGTCCTGGTCCGGCGAATCCTGTTCGATGGCAACCGCGCTACCGGCGTGGAAGTGGAAAGCGGTGACGAGGTCTTCCGGGTCGAAGCCGAAGAGATCGTCTTAAGCGGCGGGGCCATTGCCTCGCCCCAGATATTGATGCTGTCCGGAATTGGGCCGGCGGAACACCTGCGCAGCCTCGGCATACCGGTGGTCCATGACTCTCCGGGAGTCGGTAAGAACTTCCGGGACCATCCCAATGCGCCGGTGCGTCTTAAGGTCAAAGAAGGTTTTCCCCAGGACTCGGAGGCGCCCAGGATTCAGGCCGCGCTGCGTTACACCGCCACTGGCTCCAATCTGCGCAACGACATCCAAATCATGCCTTCTTCCTTCTCCTTCCCCTTGGGCGGCGATCCCCTGGAAGGCGAGGGAGTGCGTTTCTCCTGCATCCTGGAACTGGCCGCGGGCAAGGGCGAAGTCACCCTTGCGTCCGCCGACCCCCACGACCAACCGGACCTCTACTACGGGTTCTTGGAAGAAGAATCGGACCGCGTGCGGCTGCGCGAGGCTGTCCGCATCTGCTTCGGGTTCCTGGAGCATGAAGCGTTCACAGATATAGTGGACGGCCCTCTAACCCCGACCTACGAAGATGTGGCCACCGATGAAGCCCTGGACGATTGGCTGAATCGAAACATCAGCACCTCCCAACACCTGGCCGGGACGTGCAAGATGGGCCCGGACTCGGACCCGATGGCGGTGGTCGACCAGTATTGCCGGGTGCGCGGGGTGCAAGGGCTGCGCGTGGCGGATACGTCGGTCATGCCCGACGTGGTGCGGGCCAACACCAACACCACGGCCATCACGATCGGCGAGCGCGTCGCAGACTGGATGAAGGGCCATTAGATTCCTCCCCTGGTCAGTGGCCGGTAACCGCTCCGCGGGGCTCCGGGCGATATGCAGGAGACGGTGCGAGTGTGGTTCACAACCATAGTGGGACAGCCCGGCGGCGCCGGAATCGCCGCGTGGGTCGCCCATTTGTTCGCCTGGGGAGTGGGGTTGTGGTTGGCGTTCGGGCCAGTCTATCAAGGAACAACGGCAACCCCGGTCCAGGTCGATCCGGCATCAGGTCAGGTAATTGGTTCTGAATCCGCTGAAGTGACGAGCCATACTTTATCCTTGATAGAAGTCAATGGTCCCCAGGCGGGCCTGTTGCTGCTGGCGCCCGTCGCGTTGACTGGCCTGTCCGTATTGGCGGCGCGATTCACTGTAGCGCCGTTCTTCATTCGCAAGTCGCTGCAAGGGGCTGCCGCTGTCGTTCTTCTGGGCGGCTGCATATTGGCTATGTTCTCGATAGGCATCTTCTACGTGCCGTCGGCGCTGGCCCTTTGCGTCTCGGCTTGTTTGCCATTGCCTGAAAGAACGAACGTGGGAGAAGAATGGACATGAACAAAGAGTTGTTGGTCGCGGCGTTGGTTTTCTCTCTTTTGGCGGTTGCCGCTTGCGTCGGCGCGGCGGGTGAGTCTTGCCCGGAGGGGTTCGAGATGCAAAGCGATTACCGGATGTATTTCGGTCTGACGGACAGCGCCGGCAACACGGTAAGCGAAGCGGAATGGAACGCTTTCGTGTCAGAAGTATTGACTCCCGGTTTTCCCAATGGTCTGACCGTTCTGGATGGCAAGGGCCAGTGGCTTGACTCTTCCGGCAGCCTGCAACGGGAGCCGGTAAAGGTGCTGCTGGGAGTGATCGCCATAGACGAGGATGCGGGGCTTCGTCTGCTCAACGAAATATCCGAGGAATTCGAAACGCGCTTCAACCAGGACCCGGTGTTCCGCGTCATCCCGGCTGGTACGGTTTGCGCGGGCCTGTCGTGACGCGGACTATTGAGCCCGGGAAGGAATGAAATTGGCGCGCCTGGCAGGGGTCGAACCCGCAGCCTCTGGGTCCGAAGCCCAGCGCTCTATCCATTGAGCTACAGGCGCAGTCAGGTCTTGATCGGCATATTGGGGCGAGCGACGGGATTCGAACCCGTGATCTCCTGTGCCACAGACAGGCGCCTTGGACCACTTGGCTACGCTCGCCATGCCCGACTCCATAATCGTAGCAAAAACGGGCGAGGCATACAAGAAGCCGAGGCCGGTTCCAACCCCGCGCGCCGCCCAGTTGAAACCTCTCCCTGGTCTTAACTACAATGCAGCGTGCAAATGGCGGCCCCATTGAAGGAAGTTACAATGTGGCGTATGACCCATTCGCATCCCCAAATTTCCGCCGTCTGCATCCATCCCGAAGGAGAGTTCCGGCTTGGCCCCCTACATTCTCCGTCGCCTGCTCTGGTTGCCATTCATTCTGATTGTCGTGTCCTTCGTCACCTTCGTCTTGGGCCGGTTTGGGCCTGGAGACCCGGTGGAGGTGATACTCGGCCAGTACAACAACCCGGCAGTGGTCGAGCGCATCCGCGAGCAACGGGGATTGAACGACCCCATCGTGGTCCAATACGGGCGTTACGTCAGCCAGGTGGTCCGCGGGGACTTTGGCGAGAGCTACAAATACCGCGGACGAAGCGTGGCCGACTTGCTGAAAAAGAAGATGTGGGTCTCGGCCCAACTGAACGTGGCCGCCCTTATCATCTCCCTGGGGATCGGAGTCCCCCTGGGCCTTTACGCCGCGCTGAGGCAGGGCACTTTCAAAGACGTGACGACGGTGGCGTTTACCCTGTTGGGACAGTCCTTCCCCGTATTTCTGACCGCCCCGGGTCTGCTTCTGCTGTTCGCCCTGAAACTGGACCTCTTGCCCACTCACGGTTGGGGCGGGTTCTTCGACGCCAGGATCATTCTGCCTGCGATCGTCATGGGTATCCCCGGCGTGGCCTTCTTCACGCGGCTGAACCGCTCCAGCATCCTGGAGGTAATCTCCCAGGACTACATTCGGACGGCCAGAGCCAAGGGACTGCCTGAGAGGGTGGTCCACCGGCGACACATCCTGCGGAATTCCATGATTCCGCTCGTAACCCTGCTGGGGTTTACGATAGCCGGGATGGCAACCACGTCGTTCATCGTCGAGCGCTACTTTGGCATCCCAGGCGTGGGGAACCTGTTGATAGAGTCGATATTCGCCCGCGATTTGCCTATAATCAGCGCGTTCGTGCTGGTGGGCACCACCATGTTCGTGCTGGCCAACCTGTTGGTGGACCTCATATATCCGTTGATGGACCCAAGGATTCGGCTGACGGGAGGGCAAAATGCGTAACGAGGCGCAGGCCCTGCCACGGATCCAGAGTTCGCCGAGCGGGGGCTACTGGGCAATATCCATTCGCCGACTGTTTCGCAACAGGCTGGCGGTTGTTTGCCTCGCCGTGATCACGCTGCTGTACGGTTCCGGGGCTTTGGCCGCCCTCGTTACTCCCTACGGGTATGACGACCAGGACTTGAGCATGGCGAAACAGGGGCCGAGCGTCGCGCATCCCTTTGGAACAGACAGGCTGGGGCGCGACATGATGACACGCGTCATCTACGGCCTGCGCACTACGGTCATCATCACGGTGGTGTCATTGGCAACCGGGAGCCTGGCCATCGGAATCACCCTGGGTCTGCTGGCCGGATACTTCGGGCGATGGCTCGACATGGTTATCATGCGTGCGGGGGAAGTGACTACCGCATTTCCGGAAATTTTCCTGATTTTGATCATCGTACAGACGGTCAAACCACCCATCGTAGATTGGGTCAGGGGAATACAAGACTCTCTCGGCGTGGAGATTCTGAGGTTGGGCGTGGTGGACTACCTGGTGTTGTCTTTTGCCCTGGCAATCTTCTCATGGTTCGGCATGGCCCGTTTGGTGCGGGGCCAAGTATTCGCGGCGCGGGAGGCCCAGTACGTCGACGCGGCGCAGTCCGTGGGTTGCTCCACGCCCAGGATCCTGCTACGGCACGTGCTCCCCAACGTCATGGGACCGGTCATCGTCGTTGTGTCGGCGGGGTTGGGCAGCGTGGCGGGGGCCGAGGTGCTGCTCAGTTTCCTGGGAATAGGCATCCAGCCGCCCACGCCCAGCCTGGGGCTAATGATGTTCGAGCACGGCAGCATATCCGAGCTAAGGTCGAACCCCCACCTGTTGCTCTTCCCGGCCGGGACGCTGACGGTGCTGCTGTTCGCCTTCAACCTATTGGGAGACGGTGTAAACGACGCCTTCAACCCCAGGACTAGGTAAATATCCGCCTACTCGGCGTCCCGTGGTTTATCCTCCCCTCCGCCGGACACCCCGGTAGCACAGGCCAGCCAGAGGACCGGCAAGAAGTAAAGCCACCGCCAGGTCATTTTGCGCCGAGCCTCTCAGTGACGCGCCGCAACCATTTGGAGCGCTGCCGCCCACATCGGGCGAGCGTGTGCCAACGGGCCCGCCAACACCTTGGGGAGTAGGTGCCGGGGCCACCCCAGCCCCGCTCGGACCAGGTATGGATCGCGGTCCCACAACTCCACCCGTAAGCGGGGCGAGCGGCGTCAGGGTCGGCGTAGGTGCAGCTTTCGTCGTGGGTCTGGGAGTTGGCAGCGGCTGAAGTCCAATGGACTCCCGCCACCTGGCGTCCAAGCCGCGTTGGTCCAGCCCATAGACCTGTTCCAGGGCCTTGTCGATGTCGCGTAACTCTTTCAACTCGGCCATCAACTCGGCCATCTTCTCGTTGCCATGCCAGTCGATGAGGTGATGGACTACCGACGAGGACTGGCCATAGGCGATGATGATATCCCGCGGAGTCCCGCCGAACGCCTCCAAGAACCATAGGGGCTGGATGCTTCCGCTGGCGATCCCCTGCTGCAAAGCCGACTCGTACTCCCGTTCCTCGCCTGAGTTGGCGTATTCAGCCAGCCCCTCGTTTAACCATTTGGGGACGTCGTTGTCGATGTGGCCGGTCGCCTCCGCCACCAGCAAATGGGTGAACTCGTGCGACGTCGTGGCCTTCACCCCGGCATCGAAGTGGACGAGCAACACGCGCTCGTTGGTGAACGCGAGCCCTTGGGTAATCAACTGTTCCCGTACCGCCCGGGCGCGGAATGGGACCGCCGCCGCCATGTCCCGGTAGTCCGAATACGCTACGATGGTGAAGGGTTCCGTGATCTCCACGCCCAGCACGGAGCTCATCCGGTTTATCGCCCCCTCGGCCGCCGCCAGCACAACCCGGGACTGTTCCGCGGCATTGTCGCCGTAAGCGTGCGCCATGACCAGACCGGAAGCGACGGTATGCCACTCGAACCGGATGTCTGTGTAGGTGAATTGCTCTTGGGGAGTACGCAACACGTTGTTCGCCTTGTCGCGGATTTCGAAGGAATACTTGATGATCGTGCCGGGTGGTATTGACCCCCCTCCCTGGCCGCTCTTGAGGAACGCTTCGGCTTCCACCTCCTCTGCCGGTTCGATTTCGGCCACGCGGTATGCGCTGCCCGGTCTTCCGCCAACTATGCGGAACCTCACCCGGATGTCGTCGATCTCCTCCGAGCTTCGCGCGGTCACAGTGAACCGGATACCTTCGGGAAATTCGCTCTTGGCGCCCATTTCAACGACCTCGATGGTCCCCTGGTTCGCAAGCGCCGGATCCGATGCCGAGGCGATTAAGCAAATGAGTGGGATTGTCAGGACTGGCAGGACGAGCCGCATATTCCTCCTCGTGTTCGCGCTGGTGTTTGCGAATTAGTCTAGGGCCTAGAGCTGCCTTGACTCACCAAATACGGGCATCTAAAATCGTGCCTGTCGCACCGAGTTCCAGACCAAGTTTGCCCCGGAACTCGGTCCTTCAACGGCCCAGCCGCTTCTTCTCATCCCGTACTCTTTTGAGTAATGACTGAAAATGACACTTCGAGTTGGACGCGTTTCCGGCCTGAGCTACGAACCATTTTACATCGACATGGAACGGAGAGGAGTACAAGTTGTCGACTTGGCTCCCGGCGCCCTCCTTCCCGCGCTGGAAGAAGGCGAGATCGAGGCTGCTCCGGCGCCGGTTCCCAACTGGTTCCAGCTTGAAGACCGCTTTCAACCCATTGCGGGGTTCTGTGTCTCAGCGTCCAACAGAGCAGGCAGCAGCCTCCTATGTTCCCGGCAACCCATCGAGCAGCTTGACCGAGTGGACATCGGCGTTGCCTCGGAGGACTCCGCGTCTGTGCAATTGCTGAGGGTCTTGCTGTCTCAGAAGTACGGGCTAACCCCTGGACAGTTCGTGACCCCGCAGGACTCTCCCGCCGCCTTGCTGTTTACCGGGAACGATGCCCTCCGGCGCCGGCGGGGCGTAAGAGGTTATCCCCACCGGTACGATCTGGGCGAGGAATGGAACCAGTGGACAGGCCTGCCCTTTGTGTTCTCGCGTTGGCTCGCCCGGAATGACCTGGACCCCAAAGACCTGGCGCTGCTGGAGGACACCCTGTACGTCGGCCTGGGAGACGGCGTTGACCGCTTGTACCATCTCTCTGAACCCAGAGACGATCTGCTGATGTTAGCCAAGGACATAATGGCCCACATTCAGGGTATCCGCTACTTCGTGGGACTGTCCGAACAGAAATCCATAGACCTATTCCGCGGATATCTGGCCCAGCTCAATTCCCGGGCCTAGATGGCCAGTGTGACCGGCCGGTGCTTCGAAGCCACCGGACAGACCTGCTTCATCTGCGACTTCTCTCCGCCCCGTTCCGGCGGTCCTGCGGCCGTTGCAGGGGCCGATATCCCCGCCGACTTTATCGCCGTCGCCTATAACCCCGGTAGGGCTGTTCGCACCAACTCGGCCATGCTTGCGGCCTCCATCAAGCAGCGGACCGGGCGGGACGTCACGTTTACGCTGGCGACCAGGGACATGAACAAGGTCGCGCTGCAATCGTTGTTGTTGGGAGCCCAACTCTTGGGTTTGGAGAACGTGGTCGTGGTTGAAGGAGACCCCTTCACTCAGTGGGACCGGGGAATGGTCAAGCACGTCGGAGACTTTACCCCCACCGAGTTCATCGCCGCCGCAACGGCCATGAACGCAGGCGCAGACTTCCGGGGGAACCGGCTGCGGGACCCGGCCAACTTCTGCGTGGGTGCGACCCTCGATTTGGATCGCGAAGTCCAGGCCGAGGCGAGGCTGACCCGGCGTAAGGTCGAGGCAGGGGCCCAGTTTCTCATCACCCAGCCCATCTTCGGTCCCGCCGCCACCGGTCGATTCTTGGAAGCCTACGCAAACACTGCTGGGGAACAGATTGCGGCGCCCATTTTCTATGGTCTGCCCATTCTGGAGCGGGACGGGGTGGTGTTCAGCGTGGTGCCAGAACAGGTGAGCCGGGAGTTGAAGCAAGGCAGAAGCGGCGTTGAAATAGCCTTGGAACAGTTCCAGGGGTACAGAGAAGCCGGGCTTCACAACGTCTACCTGGTGCCGCCAATCCGCCGCGGCGGCGCCAGAAACTACGGGGCGGCAAGGGAATTCTTGGCCGAAGTTGGTCGGTCCTGAGTCCGCGGTTGGGGATTGGTTTCCGCTAACAGAGCGGCCCGCTACATTCGATAGCGGGCCGCTGATTTTTTCCCATCCGCGACACGGGAGATGTGCCCTTTGGCCCGGTCCAAGTCAACCGGCGGGCTAGCCGCTCCAGGCCCTGGGAGCAATGCCTTCCATGTCCGTCGCCACGTCCACAATGGCGGGTTTGCCCGAAGCAAAGGCCTGCTCCAGGGCGCTTTGAATCTCGCTGGGCCGCTCCACACGAATTCCGAAGCAGCCGATGGACTGGGCTATCTTGGAAAAGTCGATGTCCAGGAAGTGCCACAGCTCGTCCGGGTTGCCCGGCTCACCGGCGTAAATGCGCTCGTTGCTATGCTTCTCCTGATTGAGGGAGTGGTTGTTGTTGACCACGATGACCGCGTTGATCCCGTAACGCAGGGCCGTTTCCATCTCGGACATGTGGTACCAGAACCCGCCATCTCCGGTGAACCCGATAACCGGGCGGTCCGGAACGGCGCATTTGGCCCCAAGGGCTCCGGGGAATCCCCAGCCCAGGGATCCGGCGCACCGGATGAACCCCTGTCCCGGGTCGTTCAGGTCCATCATGGTTCCGGTCCAAATCCCGGAGTGTCCGGTGTCGGACACTACGATCGCATCTGAAGGCAGGTAATCGGTAAGCTCTTTGCAAAGCCGCTCGGGGAGAATGGGTACGGCGTCGGAGTTGGCCAGCGGAGCGACCTCTTCCCGCCACTCCCGCACCAGTTCCTGGGCCCTTCCAACCCAATCGGCCCGCGGCCCGATGGGCTCCAGCACTTCCATGAGCTTTCGCATACATGCCTTGGCATCGCCCTGCAAGGTCGCCTCCCCCGGGTAGGAACGGCCCAGCTCTGCGGGATCAATGTCGATCTGTACCACGGGAGTGCCGGGGGCCGGGATGGTCCATTCGTTGGTTACCTGGCTACCCGTATGGCTGCCGATGTACACGACCAGGTCGGCCTCGGAGACCACTCTGTTGGCGCACCACCGCGAATACGAGCCCACCACTCCCACGGAAAGGGCATGGTCGTCGGGGATTGCCCCCTTGGCGTTTAGAGAGGTGGCAACCGGGATCTGCATCAACTCGGCCAGTTGGACCAATTCCTGCTGGGCCTGAGAGTTAGTTACGCCGCCTCCGGCCACGATGACGGGGCGCTGGGCCGAGGTGATCACCCTTGCGGCCTGCCGGACCATCTCACCCTCCGGCTCCGGCCGGTAAGCTGGGAACTCCTTGTAGGCTTCTTCCACAAGGACGTCGAAATCGGCTTCTCCGTCCGAGATTATGTTGCCGGACGTGCCTTCCAGGTCCAGGTGGACAGGACCCGGGGCGCCGGTCATGGCTTCGCGGAATGCCTGGCGCAGCAGGAACTGGAACTGCTCCGGTGAGTCCACCGGCACGCTGTACTTGGTTACTGGGGCGAAAGGCGGGAAGTGGTCGATCTCCTGGTAGGCGTTGCGGAATAGCCCCATTCGGGGCCTGCGCCCCGTCAACGCGACCACGGGAGAACGAGCCAGGAAGGCGTCCTGCAGGCCCGCCGCCAGGTTGGCCGCACCCACAGATTGGGCCATGCAAACGCCTATGCCGCGGGATGCGCGGGCGTAACCGTCGGCCATGTAAGCCGCGGCCTTTTCGCTGTGGGTCAGGATTCGCCTGATACCCAGCTTCTCCATCTCCACCATGGCGCGCTGCACAATGACGGGTACGAAGAATGTGTGGGTAATACCGTAGCCGTGCATCGTTTCCGCCAGGAAACGGCCACCTGTCATTCTTGGCATGACCTACCTCCAGAAGTCGGTTTCCAGTGGTCAGTGGCCGGTAACCGGCTGCTTTGTTCACCGGTCACTGGCAACTGGTCACTGGCGTCGTTAGGGTTAGCGGTCGTTGAAGACCTGCTGGGCGATGGGGGCGGCATTGGCGGCGCAAGGCCAACCGGCGTAGAAAGCGACATGGGTAATCAACTCGCCGATCTCTTCCTTGGTAAGTCCGTTGTCCAGGGCCCTGTTGATGTGACCGGGAAGCTGGCCGGTGCGGTAGAGCGCGGTCAACATCGCAACCGTAATAAGGCTCCGGTCCCGTTTGGATAGTCCGGGGCGCTCCCAGACGTCTCCGAACAGCACGTTGGCGGTCAACTCGGCTAGCTGTGGGGCAACTTCCTGCATCGCGGTACGGCCTGTAGTCATGTCATCTCCTTACCATATCGTTTTGGATATCCGATAGCTTCGGGGCCGCCCCCACTACTTGGCGCGGTGGAAGGTCCTCCGAAGCCGGTGCCTAAACTGTACTGGTGGCTGTGGGACCCCAGGTCTTGCCGAACTCGGACCTGGCCACCCGCTCGCCCGTGAGAGTGGCCGCCGTCTGACCGGCCAGCCATACAGCCGAAGGGATGATCTCGTCTGGTTGGACCATGGGAATATGGGACGTGCCAGGCCAATCGCCGTTGCGGTTCATCCACGTGTCTACGCGCCCCGGCTCAAGCACGTTTACGGCAATGTCATGGGGACGGACTTCTTCGGCCAGGCTGAAGAACGCACGCTCAAGCGCGGCCTTGGCGGCGGAATATACCACACGGCCGGGCCGGTAAGCCCGCGCCGACCCCGAGGTCACGCAGAATATGGAGCCGCCGTTGCCAGTTTCGATCATCGGTCCGAGGGCGTACTTGCACAGGAGTAGTGGCGCCCGCAGGTTCACCGACAGGCACCGGTCCAGCAACTCCACGTCCAGGTCCGGTATGGATGACTCGCAATCGATGCCCGCATTGGCGGCGATCACATCGATTCTGCCGAAATGTTGGAGGGTGGTTTCGACCAGGGACTGGATTTGGGTCGCCTGGGTTAAGTCGCAAGCGACAGCAATCGCAGTACCGCCCTGTTCGTTAATCCGAGCGGCGGTCTCATTGATTGTCCCGCTCGCGTACTTTTCGAAGGTGGAGCCGGCCGAATTATCTACTTCGGTCCGTGCGACGGCCACAACCGCCGCCCCGTGCGCGGCCAGTCCCAGGCAAATGGCCCTGCCGATGCCCCGGCTGCCTCCGGTTACAATGGCTACCTTGCGGTCCAGCCTCATCGGTTATTCGTCATCATGTCGATATCCGCGTTGGGCGCTATGCGAAGGTGGTTGGGCAGTCCGCCCAAAGTGACCGGCTCAGGACGGGCTTCGCCTATGCGGGGCGGAACTTGGGGAGGGAGATAGTGTCGTTCAAGTCGTCGAACACCACCTGAAGGGCCATGCCAATTTTGATAACCGAAGGGTCTGGCTCCACTTCCACCAGGTTTGTGGGCATACGAGCGCCCCCCTCCAGTTCTACCATGGCAACCACATAAGGGGCCCGGTCTCGGAACGCCGGTATCGGTCCCCGGTGCACGATTGCGAAGGCGTGAAGCGTACCCTGCCCGCTGCTCTGGACCCAGTCCGTGTCTCTGGAGAAGCAGCCGGGGCAGATGTCTCTGGGGTAAAAGTAGGTGCTGTCACATGCCCTGCAATGGCGCAGCCACAGCTCATGCTCCTTGCACTTCTCCCAGTAGAAGTCGGACTCCGGCTGGGGTACTGGTGGCGTGATCGGGGGAAGGTCTGTTGACTGGGTCATCTGCCGCTCCTGTAAAGAGACTGTGCCGCGGTGCTCCTAGAGAATAAGGAGAAATCCAGCCATCGTCAAGTTGCTTCGAGGCGTGGTGGCCCCGCTCCTTCCTGCTATATCCGGTTGCCCGGATTGGGTGCTTGAGGTATGTTGAGTCCCGGTCGCAGACGCAATAGCTCAGGCGGCCCAAGACAACAAGAGAAGGTGGACTATGCGCGTAGCAGTCATGGGAGCGGGCAGCATCGGCGGCTATTTCGGCGGAATGTTGGCCCGCGCCGGGAACGATGTCACTCTCATCGCCCGCGGTGACCACCTGCGTTCGGTCCTGTCAGATGGGTTAAGAGTCGTCAGAGACGATGAGGAGTTCGTAGTCCGGTGCCACGCCACCGGAGACCCCGCTCGGGCCGGGACCCCGGAGTTGGTGCTGCTAACGGTCAAGACCTACCACAATGCCCAGGCCATCCCTTCGATGAAGCCGATGGTGGGTCCCGCCACGACCGTGCTTTGCCTGCAGAATGGCATCGACAGCTACCGTTCGGCGGCAGACCAATTGGGTGCTGACCGGGTTATGCCGGGAGCGGCCTATATAGAAGCGGGACACCCGGGGCCGGGGCTGGTCACCCAGACAGGAGCGGTCGTGCGTATCGTCTTCGGGGAGCCGGATGGTGGCCCGTCAAGCCGTGGACAAAGAGTCCGGGAAACGCTGGAAGCCGCCGGTATACCCGCCGAACTCTCCACCGGCATTCAGAAAACACTATGGACCAAGTTCCTGTTCATCGCCACCATGGCGGGGGTTACTTCCCTCTCCAGGCAGACCATGGCAGAACTAATGCCGGTCCCGGAATGGCGCAGTGTAATCGAAGGCTGCATGAGGGAGATCGAGGCGGTGGGCAGGGCCGCAGCCGTGGACTTGGATACGGATATAGTTGCCAACACCCTCGGCTATATCCTGGGATCGCTGGAGCAGATGCACGCTTCGATGCACGCCGACGTAATGGCTGGCCGGCCACTGGAGCTGGAGGCGTTGAACGGGGCGGTGGTCCGGGCGGGAAAGTCGGTGGACGTAGCCACGCCTATCAATGATGTGATCTACGCCATGCTCAAGCCTCTGGCAAACGGAACGGGTTAATCCGGGTCCGGCTCCCGTCGGGGGCGCCGTGGGTGTAGATTTGCGTATCTCCACTCTGCCGCTCCCTTTGATGCCCGGTGGTGGCTTCAGAGAACATTGCGAAACGTTGTGCTTCGCCAGATACTGGCCTGTATCACTACGAAAATACCAACTCGTCTTTATTATGAAAATAGGCCATTTTCATATTCATGTGTGGCCTTCACAAGGCCATCCGCAATTCCCGCGAAAAGCCTGCCTCCGGCTTGAACGGGGGCGGGAATCCACTACGATAGCTCTGGGTTCCCGCTTTCGCGGGAGCGACGGATGGGGGCAGTGGAGTTTCGCAATTTTCTCGGCTTCAGTACCCTTTTGACAACTCTCCCTGGTCAGCTTAGGATGGGGGCAATCTTGTATATAGAGGGATAACCATGGACGCTACAGGAGTATCCCACATCGCAATCTGTGTCCGGGACCTGGACAAGTCCCTGGCCTTTTACCGGGACATCCTGGGCATGAGGGTGACTCTCGACCAGGTGCAGGACACCACTACTGGAGGGTTGCCCCACGTCTACAAGCACGAGCGCAAGACCCGCCGGACTGTCCATGTGCGCTACGGTGATGAAGGCAACACGACGCCGTCTCTGGTTCTCACCAGCCACCCTAGCGACCAGGCCGACGGCGGACCAATCAAGCTCGATCAGGTTGGCATCAGCCACCTTTCTTTTTCCGTCCGAGACCTCAAGGGCCTGACCGATGAGTTAATCGCCAAGGGTGTTTCCCTTGCCGGGCCGCTGGACTCCTTCACCAATACCCAGGGAGTGCCCAGCAGCATATTCGTCTACGATCCTGACGGTATCCTGCTGCAATTCGACAGCGGCGGGGGCGGCTAGCCTGCTCCAGTCCGGTCTACTCCGGGATAGATGGGGGCGAATGTGACCAGTCACGCTGACAACCACGACCGGGACAAGCTCTCCCGGTGGCGCGGGGATCTGACCTCCGGGGAGACGGCCAGCTTCCCCGTATATGCCGTTTTTCTCGTGACTCCCGAAGACCGCCCGGCCCACGATATCTTCAGGGCATACCGTAGCAGCTTCGAGGCGCGAGGGGCTGGATTCCAGCACTTGATGATCTTCGGGCAACACGGGGTGTCAACCACCGTGAAGGGGCTGTTGGCCGAGTTCAATCTTACGCTGGACGCACTTCCAC
Organism: Dehalococcoidia bacterium; assembly: GCA_965216155.1. Taxonomy (GTDB): domain Bacteria; phylum Chloroflexota; class Dehalococcoidia; order Lucifugimonadales; family UBA3495; genus CATOSP01. The sequence goes on from CBDCFD010000006.1 coordinate 285,662, forward strand.
GATTGGTCCTCTTCCCGGACCCGCCCGGTGACACCATCCATACCTTCGGTCTCAGGGCAGGCGACTACGGAAAGGGTGAGGCGGCCTGCGAGCCTGGGAGCCTCGCAGGGCCCTGGATGGACGCACTCGCTTTCCTGGAGCACGTGTCCGATATGGAAGAGGGGAGCCTCGATCTTGCTCCGCCGGGCAGTTTGACGGGTCACAAACTCGATAGTGGCCCGATTATGGATGTGATAGACCGGGTGCTGGCCGCAGTTTCCTAAACTAAAGCCAAAGTGGAATATACCTATTTTAGGACACTGGACACCGGCGAAAACCAATTGAGCGGAGAGATACCGACAGAACTGGGGAGTCTCTCCGATTTGAAAACGTTGACGGTTGGTAGCAACGGGATAAGTGGATGCATACCAACCAAGCTGAAGAGACAAGTCTTAAGCGTCTCGCAACACCGATTCGCCCGCCTCCTACTCCAGGCCCAGCCGCTCCCGCAGCCGCCGCAGTTCGGCCTCGGCCTGGGCGCGGGCGGTGGCCTCGGCATCCGCGCGGGCTTCGACTTCGGCGCGGCTGTGCCGCATCTCCCGCCAGCTTTCCAAGTAGGTTCCGGTTGACGGGTCGTAGAACCGGGGCCAGCCCTCGTCCCAGCAGAAGTACAGTTCCAGAACTCCGCTGTATCCCTTCAGTATGCCGTCTGGTTCGGTGGTAAGTGCGATGGGCTCGTAAAGCCCGCCGGACAGCCTTCCACCGTACAGCGGCTCCGGGTAATAGCGGCCCCCCTGGGGGTCGAAACGCCAGTATTCCGGCACGCCGATGCGGGCGTACACCGCTGGCTTGCGATTCACATCCTGCCAGGCAGTGCTCTCCGATGCGATTTCCAGGACCCAGTCAGGAACTTTGCCCACTTCCCAAGGCAGGTAGAGCTTGCGGGGTCGTATAGCCTTGGCGTCTACGCCGAAGGCCAAGTAAACGTCCGGGGCAACGCGGACATTCAAGTTGCGCCGGTCGTAACAGATGTTGGTCTCCCGGTCCAGGAAGATGTCGGGCCGCTGACCAAAGTCGGTGATGTGGGCGCGGAGCAACCCCAGGACCTCGTTTAACTCTTGATTTTGTTCCATGGCATCCGGCGGCACGTCCGCTAGATCGGGGTTGAAGTCGAGAGCAGCATAGTCGATCTCGCCTCCCTGACGGTAGGGAAGTATCTTGGTCTTGGCCGGTTTCGTGGTCATTGTTGGCCTCGATAAGTGGCAGTGATGGCTGGCTGCCGTCCGTTGTCGTTGGCTGGATTATAGCAGTTGGCCAAGTTTGGCCCAAATCCACCAGGGAGTTTAGCCTTGGCAGTGTAACAAGGGATGAGGGGCAAGGGAAGGCTGGGGCCTGGGTTTGATTCCTATAGATAGGGCTGAGGGCGGCGTATAGTAGCCAGGCAAAGGCAACGGTGACGGCCCACGATAGCGGCGCGGAGCGAAATGGCGGGATAGGACACGGCAGGAGGCGCTTGCGGACCGGGCTGGCGCGAGTTTGCGGGAAGGTTCGGTTGTCCGGATGGCGGGTCAGTGGCAAAGGGCGCCGTCAAAGCGGGCGTGGAATCGCTTGAAGCCGAACGAGGGCGCTCCGGAACTTCTCTTCCCAAGGCCAGCGCTTGGGAAGATGCAGAGTCAACCGGCGGGCCGAGCGGGTGAGTCGTCCGGCGTGAGAGAAGACTCGCCGTCTGAGGGTCTTGGTGGTCACGACCTGTTCGCATGGATGAAGACCTCGACCTAACCCAGTTGGGCGTCCTAAATGCCCTTAACCTTGGGGCCGGGCCGATGGGCGAGATCATCGAGCGAGTCCTGGCACAGGTTTCCAACCGCCTACCCCAATAAACCCCAAGCCAGCGCGCCACCCCACGCAATCAACAAAAATCCGCTTGTCCAGCTAATAACCCGTCGTCCCGGCGCAACCTTCTCAAGTAGAACGAACCCGGCCAGGGCCGCGATCCAAAGCAGGTTCATCACCCCCAGGACGAACAGCAGCCCCATCAACGCCCAGCAACAGCCGAGACAGTAGCTCCCGTGGCGCAGTCCCATGCTCACCGCGCCCCAGGCCCCGTCACGCCAGTCACCCATCAGAAAAGACATCGGCGACCGGCAATGGCTGAGACACACCGACTTCAGGGGACTCCACTGGAAAAGCCCCGCCGCTATCAGAAGCCCGCCACCCACGTAGTTGCTGGCGCTCGAACCCATCATGGCCGTGAGCAGGTCATTTGTGTGCAGCAACCAATTGCCCAGGGTTGCCGCGGCGGCAAACACCGTCCACACCAGCAGGTAAGCGCACATGAACAGACCAGTTGGAACGTAAGGGGCCTTGGATTCCCTGCGGCTGCGGTTGACGGTGGCGAACATGAGAATCATCGGGGACGCGGTGGGTATCATCATCCCGGCCATCATCGCGGCCCACATTAGAAACATAAGGCCAAAGTCTGCGGACGTCCATGACCTCATCTGGGCCGTAGCCATCTCCGGACCCATCTCGTCCATCCCCAGAGCGAGCAACACCAGGTATGCCCAGGCCAGACCGGCGATGGTTACTATTCCCGCAGCGGCCACTGCTCGGTCGCGCTTCAGCACCGGCTCCAACACCGAGCCGTTTTGCATCGCCGCCTCCTTATAGTCTCTGAGAGAACAAAGCCCGGCGTTTCCTTGCCCCTGGCAAGTAGGACAGCGGCTACTTCTTGGGGATGTGCTCCTTCGTCCAATACGCTACGATCTTCTTGCAACGGTCTTTATCTTCCGTCACTACTTTGGAAAGTGTTTGGGACCTCCCTGCTTCACGACCCTCGTAGCCGATGCTCCAAGACTCACCATGCGGGGCAACCTTGGGATAGGCACACACTCCTTTCATACAATTCCCTCCGGACCGCGACATGCGGCATGTTTTCCCCTGGTGGCTTGCATATTCGGAAATACCCTAAGGAAACATACAACCTCTCGCAATACCCAGCGCAATATACAATATCACTGCTGTTATGATGAGTAATACAATTCCTCCGACGATTACTGAGATTAGACTGCACAAGGAAAGCATTCTTGGTCGCCATGCTGGACCTCTCTCCAGGATGCCTGTCAGTGTACTGGAATTGCCAAATCAAATAAGAAGAGAGGGGAGACTTTGACGTTCTCCCCCATCTACGTCCGTCTATGTAGCCGAGGCGCTACTCTGCTGAGTGCCCCATTAGTTCCATCCGGCAGTTACTAGGTTCTGTTGACATTTCGCTGTTGCGGGTCATTTCGGGGAAATAGCGACGAAGAATCTTGGACTTATCACTCCGATTCAAGGCCATTAGTGCTTTCCTGCACTTGGAATGGCATGAAATGGGCCTGCACATCGGTTACAAATGCAAATGTCAACAGAACCTACTTTATGGAGCAAAAACTGGCATGGTCCAGCGATCCATGGGTGCTCCTGGTTTCTGGCCGGTTTGCTATTTCAAAACCATTATCCCAGATTCGCAGGAGTACCCTTTTTTGCCTCTTCAGGACGCTAACCCCACGCTCTCATTCGGTGGATTCGGGGTTAGGGCGGGAGCGACATGGGCTCGTCGCCCAAGTGAGATAATGCTGTGGCACATCTAAATCACGCTGAAATGCGGGAGCTATTAAACCAGCTTGTGACCAAGACTAGCGAGGGAACGATCCGCTGGCAAGCTGTCGGCCTGCACAGACTCCACACACAATATGAGGACAACGTAGTGGAGATTGGGGTGTCCTATGGTTACAGGCGTCGTCCTCCGGGGAAATGGCCAGTTTCATATAGCTTGAAATTAGGGCGCTCTGGTTCTGTCTCGTCGGGGAGGAGTGGCGAACAATTTGTTCATTCCGGTCTGGGCCTTCTATATTCCGTTGAAGATGAGAGGTGGACAACATCCGACGGGCGCCGTACTTGGCGGGCCATGGAGGACCTATATCAGTTAGCCTGTAAGCAGGATGGCAGGGCGGAAAACCTGAGGTCTTGGAGCAGAGTCGAATGGGGGTGTTCTTCAGGTTGCCTTTTGCCAGCACTTTTGGCAGCAATAGGAATTGCTATTATGGTCATCGCGACGATTGGAAAAAGCCTACTATAGTGTATATCCGTGAGTTATTGCAGCTCAATTTTCTTGTCCTGCAATGCACCCTTTGTTTTGACCTAAGGATACTCTGAACAAGTCCGTGGTAATGTGACATAGTAACGCTGTCAGAATCTGATGCCGGGGAATGTTGCCGGTAGACTATTTCGGCAGGAGCCGGTTCGCCAGCCTGATGGGGCCCATGAGCGTGTTCCACAACGTGGGCTTGTTCGTATCTCCGATTTTCAGCGGCAGGGTGAAGGACTTGACCGGCACATACGACATCGTGTTGATGACGTTCATTCCCCTGTACGCGATCAGCGCCGTTGTATTCGGGTTGGCCCGCAGGCCCGCGCCTCCGCAACGCATCCGTTCCGGGGAGCGGAGAGCCGGTGTATCGGGCTAGCTCCGGGACCGCCGCGCAACCCGATTGGTGGGTGCCAACCGCCCATCGCTGATGCTATAATGCGCACCGAGGAGGTGGCCAATTGGAATGGATTGATTTTGCAGCACCGACAACTGTAAGCGAAGCCGTAGGCTTGCTGGCCCAACATGGAGACCGCGCCCGGATGATCGCCGGCGGCACCGATATTCTGGTGCAACTGAGAAGCGGCCGGCGCAGCCTCGACCTGATCATTGACGCCAAAGGTATACCTGAGCTCAACGAGATCTCCTACGATCCACAGAACGGCCTCACTCTGGGCGCAGCCGCGCCCTGCTACCAGATTTACGGTAACCAGGTCGTCGCCGACGCCTATCCTGGCCTGATGGACGCCGCTACTTTGATCGGCGGCATCCAGATTCAGGGCAGGGCCAGCATTGGCGGTAACGTCTGTAACTCCGCTCCCAGCGGCGACTCCATCCCTCCAGTCATAGTGCTGGGCGGGGTATGCAACATCGCCGGCCCCAACGGCGCCCGTCAAGTGGCAGCCGAAGACTTCTGCACCGGCCCGGGCCGGAACGTGCTCGAAGACGGCGAAATGCTGGTTTCCATAAACTTCCCCGCACCCCAGCCGAATACCGGCGCCAACTACCTGCGGTTCATACCGCGCAACGAGATGGACATCGCCGTTGCCGGTGTGGGAACCTCCGTGGTCCTGGACGAGTCGGGCCAGAACTTCGTCTCCGCCCGTATCTCCCTGGCGTCAGTCGCGCCGATTCCTGTGTTCGCTAGTGAAGCCGCGGCAAGCCTGGCGGGCAAGCCAGTGTCCGGCGAAGCGATTCAGGAAGCATCCGACCTAGCCATCGAAGCGGCCACACCTATAAACGACATGCGCGGCACCATCAGGCAGAGGAGGCACCTCGTGGGCGTCCTCACCCGCCGCACCCTTAACAATGCAGTACAACGAGCCAGAGGGGGATAAAAAGATGCCCGGACTAGTCCATGTTCAGACCACCATCAACGGTGATGAGGTTAACTTCCTTTGCGAGCCACGGCAGAGTCTCCTTGAATGTCTTCGGGATGTTCTCGGGATGACCGGCAGCAAGGAAGGGTGCAACGACGGCAATTGCGGCGCTTGCACGGTGATATTCGACGGCCGGATCGTCGACTCCTGCCTGGTAATGGGAGTGGAAGCCCAGGGCAAGGAGATCACCACTATCGAGGGCCTGGCAACTCCGGAAGGACTCCACCCGATCCAGCAAGCTTTCTTGGAGAACGCTGCCCTCCAATGCGGCATCTGCACCCCGGGATTCATCGTCGCCTCCAAGGAGCTTTTGGACACCGAACCGGATGCTGATGAGGGGCGAATCAGACACTGGTTGGCTGGCAACCTTTGCCGCTGCACCGGTTACGACAAGATCGTCCGCGCCGTGTTGGACGCCGGACAACGGATGCAGCAGTAGGCCGCTACAGGGTAACTTGAGGACTTAGCGGCATGGCTACGGTATTCATCCCCACAATGCTCCAGCCGATGACCAATGGAGTGAAGCAGGTCGAGTTCGAGGCCACCAACGTGCGCCAGGTGATCGAAGGACTCGACCTGCTTTATCCCGGAGTCAAAGACAGGCTCGTGGAAGAAGGCAGGATCAGGCCCAGCCTGGCAGTCTCCATCGACGGTGAAGTGGCCAGGATGGGCATGTTGGAAAAAGTCGCGCCGCGCAGCGAGGTCCACTTCGTGCCTGCCATCGCAGGCGGAATGTCTCTTGAGCCTCGCAAATTCAAGTTTAGGAATGTGTCTGCGTACAACGGCGCGGCCGTTGACACCTTCGCGGGTCTCTGGGGGGCCGGGCGGCATATCGGGAGATGTGATTGATGGGAAGGCGATTTAAGCCGAAAGTTGAGTCCCTTGTGTCCGCCGGAGGAGTAGTCTACCGCCAGGGTGACTCCGGAATCGAAACCGTGCTTTGCGGAAGGTCTCTGTCGGCCATTGCGACTGGCGATGAAGAGGAGCCGAGGGAACGGAGCGGGCGCTTCCCCTCCGAGTGCTTCCGCTGGAGTCTGGCCAAGGGCACGCCCGACGAGGGCGAAACTCTGGAAGAGACCGCTCTACGCGAAGTCCAGGAAGAGACGGGCTTGGAAGTCGAGCTAGAGGCTCCCATCTCCAGCATCACATATTGGTTCGCCGACCGGGAGAGCTCGGTCAAGTTTCGGAAGACCGTCCACTTCTACCTGATGGTTCCCGTCGGCGGCGATACGGGACTCCATGATCCCGAATTCGACGTCGTACAGTGGTTCTCCTTCGACGAAGCCCTCGGCGCTCTCGCCTACCCCAACGAGGCGGGCGTCCTTCGGCAGGCCGGTGCGTTGATTTCCAAGCAGATAGGAGACCTGTGACATGGTTGCACTCCAAGGCGCGAGAATCGTCCTCCGGGACAAACGCCTGGAGGACGCCGAGCAGGACTATATCTGGCGCTCCGACCCGGAGTTGGCCCGCTTGGACGCGGCTTATCCCCTTACCATGACCTTCGAGCGGTTCCTGAAGATCTTTCAAGACCAGCTAAAGTACCCCACACCCGGCTCACACCATTTCGCAACCGAAACGCTCGACGGCAAGTTCATCGGCAATTGCATGTACTACGATCTGGACAGCGTCAACATGGAAGCGGAACTCGGCATTGTTCTGGGCGACCGCGATTACTGGAGCAACGCCTACGGCTATGACGCCGTGGTGACCCTGCTGGAATACATGTTCGACGAGCGGAAGCTGAAGAAAGTGTACCTCCACACGCTGGAATGGAATAAGCGCGCCCAAAGGTGCTTCGAGAAATGCGGGTTCGTGCCAATACGCCAGGTGCGCCGTCTCTCCCACGACTTTCTACGCATGGAAGTGTTGCGCGACGACTGGTACGCGCGTTCCGAAGACCGTCTGACACAACGCTTCGTCTATCGGGACAGGGAAGCTCCCCAAGCGCAGGACTCGACCGGCGAGGACTAACCCAGCCTGTGTATCCCAGGTCGGATTACCCCGCCTCGGCCCCCGCCGCGGCCCCCATCGCGTCCTTTAGGCTCATCGTACCATCATAGAAGGCGCGCCCCACGATTCCCCCTTCTACTCCGGTCTCAACCAGACTCCGTATATGCTCCAGGCTTGCAATTCCCCCCGAGGCGAGCACGGCCATCCCTGATGACCTGACCAACTCCTCGTTGGCCGCAAAGTTTGGCTCGGTCATAGTACCGTCGCGGGAAATATCGGTGTAGAGGACTCTCTCCACGCCTAGCGAGGCCATCCGGCGGGCCAGTTCCGTCGCCGTCACCGAGGTCTGTTCGACCCAACCCCTCGTGGACACCATTCCGTCCCTGGCGTCCAACGCCACGACCACCCGCCCGCTGCCGTAGTCCCGGCATAGCTGTTCCACCAGGGAAGGGTCTTCAACCGCCGCGGTGCCGATAACGATCCTGGCCGCCCCCGTCTCCAACACCAGTCCTGCGGACCCCGCATCGCGGATGCCTCCCCCGACCTGCACCGGGATGGTCAAGCGGCTGATGATGGTGGAAATGGCCTCGAAGTTCGCCGGGCTGCCCGCTAGAGCCCCGTCCAGGTCGACCAGGTGAAGCCGGGACGCGCCCTGCTCCTCCCAGGACTGGGCCACCGCCGCCGGGTCGTCCGAGTAGACGGTCTCCCGCTGGTAATCCCCCTGGTAGAGCCGGACACAACGGCCCGCCTTCAGGTCGATTGAAGGGATTACTTCCACGGCGGTTAGGCGGACTTCTTCGCCAATTCGACGAAATTGCGGTAAACACGCAGCCCCACCGGGCCGCTCTTCTCCGGGTGGAACTGGGTCGCAACCAGATTGTCCCTAGCGTAGACGCTGCAGAATGGAACGCCGTATTCGGTAACCCCTGCGACCCACGTCGACTCGCTGGGGGCGGCGTAATAGCTGTGGACGAAGTAGAAGTGGCTCCGCTGCGGAATATCCTGTAACACGGGATGCTCCGCCTCGAACTCCACGCTGTTCCAACCCATGTGAGGGACCTTGAGACCGTCTGGCAACCGCTTCACGTTTCCGGGAATGATGCCCAGGCAGCCCGCGTCTCCCTCCTCAGTCCGCTCCAGCAACAGTTGGAGACCCAGGCAAATGCCCATGAAAGGTCTTCCCGAAGCTACATAGTCCTGAAGGGGAGTTACCAGCCCTCGGCTCTCAAGGGCGGCCATCGCGGCAGGACCGGAACCAACTCCGGGGAATATAACCGCGTCGGCACCCGCCAGTTCGGAGGGGTCCCCGGTCACCAGGGGTGACACACCCACCGATTCCAGGGCCCGTGTAACACTCCGGACGTTCCCCGACTGGTAATCTATGACCACCAGTTTGATCGGGCCGGCCATGATTGGCTAGCTGCGTTGGCCGGTGGCCCGCTCGTAGGGGAGCCCCCGGTCCTCGTAGCGAGCGAGAACGAACAAAAGGTCGCCAAGGCGGTTCAGGTAATTGATTATCAGCTCGTTGGTCAGCAGCCCCTCTTCCTTGACGGCCACGACCCGCCGCTCGGCGGTGCGGATGATGCAACGGGCCATGTCGATGGCCGACGACGCCGGGGAGCCGCCGGGAAGTATGAACACCTTGGGCATCTCGAAGTTCTCTTCCAGCGAGTCGATGGTGTTTTCCAGGTTCTCCACCATCTCGGCGGTGACGGGAAGGAAGTGCTCCTGGAAAAGCTCGTACTTGTCCGGGTCGGTGGCAAGCTCGGCGGCGATGGTGAACAAGTCTCGCTGCAACTCCCGCAGGGTATCCTGCACCCGCTCGTCGGACGTGAAAGCCCTGGCCAATCCCATCGCCGACACGGCTTCGTCGGTGATGCCGTAAGCCTCGGTGTGAGGGTTGTTCTTTGACACCCGCCCGCCGTAGAGCAGGCTCGTTTCTCCCTTGTCGCCAAACTTGGTGTAGACCCGTTTCCTGTAGGAATCCGACGAAGAACTCACCGCTCACATCCTCATGTTGGGCGAATCGGGGCGCCGAGGTATTGGCTCTATGTGCTGAACGCATTGTAGCATAGGGCCAATTGGCGGGATACACTGGCTTGGGTTGTCAGCAGGGCAATCGCGTTGTAGCTTGGCAGCCGCGACATAGCCGATATGCTATTATGGAGACGACCCGCCCCAACTCCGGCAACGGTCACGGGAGGATTGTCATGACTACCAGGTTGCCGCCGGGCAGCCAGCCGCAGCTTTCGCCAAACATCATCGTTCCAGACCATGACGCTCCCGACGACCTCGAACCGCTGCCCGACGCCATGCACCAACTGCCGCATTTCACCGAAACAATAGAGGTCGTCAAGACGGTCTTTCGCGGACTGCCCGCGGCGCTGGTCAGCGGCGACACCCCCATCTACTACGAAGAGGAGGGACAGCAGCGGATAGTGAGGCCCGACTGTTACGTCGCTTTCGGTGTGGACACAGTAGCAATACTGCGCCGCAACGGGTATTTCATGCGACTGGTGAACAAACCGCCCGACTTTGCCCTGGAAATCGCTTCCGAAAGCACCCACATGGAGGACACCGGTCGCAAGCGCGACCTTTACGCCCGGCTTGGAATCGGTGAGTACTGGCGGTTCGACGCCACCGGAGGCGAGTTTTACCGTGAGCCTCTGGTGGGCGAAGTCCTGATAGACGGGGAGTACCGGCGCACAGAGATGCAGCGGAACGAGGAAGGTCTGGTCTGGGGCCGCAGCGAGACGTTGGGGCTGGACCTGTGCTGGGACAAAGGGCGTCTCCGCTTCTACGACCCGGTGACCGGGGAATACCGGCTCAACATGGGGGAGTTGGTAGACGCCGTTGCAGAGAGAGACCGGATAATTGTAGAGAGGGAGCGGATAATTGTAGAGAGAGACCAGGCCTTACGGGAGGCGGAGATCGCCATAGACGCCGAACGCGCCGCTCGTCAAGACGCGGAAACCCGCGCTGCCGCCGACGCGGAAGCCCGCCGGGACGCCGAGGCTGCGCTGCAAACGGAGCAAGCGGCGCGAGATGCGGACCGGACCAGGATACGGCAACTCGAGGAACAACTGCGCCGCCGGCAGTAGGGCCAAACGGGCGGCGCTCCTGCGCCCGCATGTCTCTCCTCTCTTCAAATCTCCGCGTTCGCGCCTCCGTCGCCCCGGTTTTGCCGTGGACTGGTTGGGATATTAATCTTGCCGAGAGGAGCAGACCCATGTGGCCAATGATTGCGGAACCCGGTTTGTGCTGCGCGGAGTGCAAGCACGCCATCCAACCGGGTCGGCTGTGTCTGTCAGAACTCCCCGAGGAGACCCCTGACGGCGTCAGCCGTTGCGACTTTGACAACTATTGCATCGGTTGCCCGCAATGCTGGGCGCAAGGCAAGTACGCTTGCTATGTTCGTCACTTGGACTCCGGCGCAAACACTGGCAACCCCCCCGTAGCCTGCCCTGCGCCCGCTGCGGACGGCGCATCGGAGCCGGGGAAAAGGCCAGTGTTGAAATCTACTATGACTGGCCAGGCGAAACCGCAGACGGCCATAGCAGTGTATTGACCAAATCCGGCGCCCTGGCTTGGCCGCCGCTGCCCAGACCGGCGCCGTCATCCGGGGCATACCCGACGGCTCTTTCGCCAACCTCACCGGCAACTTGCAACGCAAGTTTATGGATGCTGGCCTGCGCCCGGAACACGGAGTCAGGACTGCCGCTGAATCTCAAGCCTTGTACCAGGAATCAGTGCCATCCTTCGTCCGCAACTACGGCGAGGACGCGGTGCGCCAGTTTTTGCAAGGCAAAGACGCCAGCCACATACATTCTGTCCACGGTTCCCCCGGGTTGGCAACCGATACCGGCAACATCCTTTGGGAAAACTCCGGCATCAACCGCGCTCGTGGCGCCGTGGATATGACGGGTTGGGGGCAGTTCACCGCCCATGCCAGCAACGCTTTCGACGCAACCGCCATCGTGATGAGAGAGTGCGCCACTGCCGCCGTTACATCTGCATTGCTGGCCGCATTGCTGGAAGCGCCAGTGAGCGGAATTGAGAATTATATCCACTACCAGAAAGGCCGCAAGACTGGAGAGGAGGCCATCAAGGATGCCGCCAAGTCCATCGCCACACACGCCGGGACCGGCGCAATAGTCGGCATCGGCGTGACCATCGCAATCGGTGTGGGAGCCGGTCCCATCATCGCCACTCTTGCCCCCATCCTGATACCCGTGGGATTGGCGCTGTACGGACTCAGCGCGCTAAAGCGCATCCTGAACGCCCTGAAGGACGGCCTGCCGTTCAACCAGGTAGGCACCTACTTTTGCAGCCCCCGCTGCCACACAACGTTTGCCTATGAGACGGGGAAGTCAGCGTTGATGCGGTGGGAGAGTAATCGGCTGGTCCTAACCAGCTAATACCCCTCGGTCAACTCCAACTCCCAATCACCGCCGGCGCTGGCATAAAGCAGGTATTCCTTACCTGGCTTGACTTCCACAGGGTACTCATTCAAATGGACTTGCCCGTCAACATTGACCACCTCACACTCATCAGCGCCATCCAGACTGACCACCTCAACATAGAAATGACCGCCGCCGTCATGGCGCAAGTTGGCCCGAATGGGGCGTGAACCAACCCGAAAGGGACCTGCTATCGTTGCTCCGCCACTCCCGCCGTACTGTAAGGAAACTGCACAGCAACCTGCCCCAACTCCGGCTGGAGCATAGTGCATTCCCATCTCCCCGTAGGTGAGACCTGCAAATGATAACTAACGTCGGGATGCGGGTCCCGCCACTCGCCTTCGGCAACCCGCCAAAGACCGAGCGCCCCTCCTTTCCCATCAAGTTCGAACAGGGTTGTCGGGCTATCAAAAATTCCTGGGTCATCCCGCACTAGGTCAATCTTGGCTGTCCCTATTCCCTCATGCTCGAACGATACCGCCAACGCGCCCGATGAAAGCTGGAAATTTTTCGAGACCCACGGAAACTCAGGGTTTCGAGCGTCACCCTCGAAATTTATCCGGTCGCCGGCCAAGTCAAACACGCTAGGAGAATTCTGACCAAAAGCCTGCCAGACTTCTTGATCGAATTTAGAATCAAGTAGCCCAACGCAAATGGTCATATTGTGAATCGCCTTACCAAGACTCAGCCCTGAATCACTGGAAACTTGCAAGGCATTGTCTGGCCCCAACGACAACAATTGGGAGGACAGCAACTTCTGAAAACCATCAACCGCAGTGTCAAAAACGCCAATCTCGGTAAGGACACTCAAATTCTCGCCGCGATCGCTGATTTCCCAATCATCGCCTACGCGAGTAACATACAGTCTAACCCAAGGTTCGGGATTATCGCTCCCTGTAACAGCCGAATCCTTGGTCGCTGGCAACGACCAGAACGGCAACGTCAAGCAGTAGGCGCCGTCGCCAGCAGGCTCTACCGACGCCATTGACCGTAGATAGCCTAGATATTCATCCAAGACCGAATCCGACTCCTTGCCGGACTCGCCTGCAACACGCCTGCCCACGAACTTTCCAAACACGCCGCACCTCTTAATCAATACCGGTTTAACTACCTCAAGACAGCACCCCGATTATAGCGCTGTGATACGATGAGGTTATCCCAAACGGGAATGTAGCTATGCCACCCGAAGTCCGCATCGGTTGCCTGGATTCAGCTTCCGCCTCATGGGAAATTCGTCAGGTCAGGCGGATGACGTAGAGAGAATCCGACTGGTGACGCATCTCCGATTTGCAACTCCCGGTTTCCAGTGAGCCTTCTCAGGCGAAGCCGGTCAGTCTCGTCACCTATTGTGTATGGGCGGGGAGCTTCAATCCGCAAGCTTTCCAACTCCGGCAGCAAGTCCTCGATGAGAGTAATGGTGGTGCCTATGTACTCGGGGTAGTCGCTATTCTCGTAAAAGTTGCGGTGCATGTTATTTGCATGGTTCGTTGCCAGAAGAAGGCGAGAGTGGTCGTACTCCATTCCAATTTGGTGTCCCACGTCCAGAACGTAGTTGTGCCCCCTGTGCTGCCATCCCCTCTCTTGAGCAATGGCCTTGAGCGCCTGGGCCATTGCTCCCCATGCCTTCTCCGACGCTTGGAGACGGTTGCCGCGTTGAAGTTCCTCTCTTGCGTGCTGAATAAACCTGCGGCTTATCACCTTTCGGTCTTCCGGACTGGCGACTCCGGGCGGGGGCAATGGCGTTGTCAATTCTTGTTCTCCCGACTAAGTTCCCATCACGACCGGCAAGAGCATCCAAGGCAATGATGGCAACTCCCAATTCTCAGTCAAACTATTATAGCGTTGTGATACGATAAACGTATCTTAAACAGGAAGGTAGCTATGCCACCGGAAGTCCGCGTCATCGGTATCCAGGGTATGCCGGAAGCCCAGCCGGGAGACGACCTGTGTGCGCAACTAATGGACGCCGCAGCAAGCCAGGGCACGGCCATTGAGGCTGGAGACATAATTGTCGTCACTCAAAAGATCGTATCTAAGGCGGAAGGGCGGGTCATCAGCATTGAAGGCGTAGAGGCGTCGCCCCTGGCCATAGCCATCACCGAAGGGCATCGCCGCGATCCCCGGCATACCGAGCTAATCCTACGGGAGAGCAAACGCATCGTCCGCATGGACCGGGGTGTGATCCTGAGCGAGACATACCACGGCTTCAACTGCGCCAATGCCGGCATCGACGCCTCCAACATTCCTGGGTCGAACACCGTGGCCCTGCTGCCCGTGGACCCCGACGCCTCAGCCCGCAAGGTGCGGGACGGCGTGCGGGCGCGGCTTGGCGTGGACGTTGCCGTCATCATCTCCGACACCTTCGGACGTCCCTGGCGGAACGCCGCCGTTAACGTCGCTATCGGCGTGGCCGGGTTCAACCCGTTGCTGAGCTACGTGGGCCAGGAAGACGCCCACGGCAACATGATGTACACGACCGTGATCTGCGTTGCCGACGAGTTGGCGGCAATGGCGGAACTCGTCACGGGGAAGGTGGATGGTGTACCCGTCTCCATCATCAAGGGGTATGAGTACCAGCCCCAGGAAAACGCCACCCACGAGGACCTGGTGCGAGACCCTGACAAAGACCTGTTCCGGTAGGGGCGGGTCAGCCAATAATCGACAGATAGAGTTGTCGGGGTAGAGACTTCGGGCGTTATAGGGGGTCAGCTTCCGGTTTACTCTGACCTTGACTTGGATGTGTTCTCAATCAAGGGGTAGGGTTTCCAGTGCTAGGGTGTCTTCGTGCGTGATGCAGTGATTCAGAGATTCAGACATTGCAATGTGAGAACGCCGAGTCCTTACTGCGGGCAGATCATCAATCTCAAACCCGTAATGTGCATGGAGGAAGACTTGGAGTCTGACGGCTACGCGCTATTCACGGAATGTCACAGGCTCTATATACAAGGCATCAGGAGTGCTTTGCGAGAACGCTTGGAGTTGGCCTATGGCGACGACTGGTTCCGGCGCGGAGTATTGTCTACCCTCACGGATAATCAGCGCGAGAATCTCGACATTGCATGGGGGAAAGAGCCTGACAGCGACCCCACGAACCTCCTTGATGCCGTACACTTCGGTCGCATTATCAGTTGGAACCACGCCGCCGTGTTTTCCGAGGCATTCACTGAGATTGACTTGACATTGAGCCGGTTTCGCGTCCTGGCTTCAATACGGAATGATTGGGCGCATATCCCGCCGAATGGTATTCCACTTCCAAGGGCAATTGGGGCGATTCAGGTGATGAAAGATATCCTGGTCCGGCTGCGCCGCCGAGAGGCAGTGGAAATTGATGCGATACTGAGCCGAAGGAACGTAGAGAAAGTGGAGAAAGTGGAGAACCCGATGTTGGAACCAGTGCCACATACGGAGGACTCTGACAACGATGAGGATGGCGGTCACCTCGATGAACCAACCACCGTACCGCTGGCATTGTGGCGTACCTTTCAGTCCTACTTGATAACGGAATCTTTTATAGAACCCGGAGAAGCGCGGGACAGACGCGGAAATCAACTGGAAGGACAGGTCCTTGTCACCGTTCGGGCGTCCAACATTGCGCCGGCCAGTGAGGACAGGCCGGATATTTGTTTCAGGGACGTCAATCTGGTGGTGGTGTCAAGTCAGCGCGGTCAAGAACAGATTCGCTTGGGGGACTTGGAACCCGGCCGAACGGTCGAGAGGCAGTTCGCTTTCTTCGAGAAAGAGGTCGCGCAGTTTGAATTCCAGGTTTCCGGCCACGTGGATCCGGAAAGGTATTTCCGAATTCAGCGAAAGGACGGTCTTCCCGGAGAGGTGGTTCGGCCAATTCTCAATGAGTTTGTCGAGCAATTTGAGGCAATCGGGATCAAAGAGCCGTTGAGCAGGGCATTGGCAACCATAACTGATGTCCAACCGACAATGACCTTGGCCGACGCCTCGCGGATCCGCCGAGAGTTGGGACAAGTTGGCCCAATCATCAAGGAAAAGCAGGACGCCCTTAATAACCTGTTCCGGGAGTTCCATCTCAGCAGCGAGTCACCCTTGGGCGCTCAAACCGGTTCGGTCGCCCTATTTCTGAATGAACTTGGCCCAAGGATTCAGGCGGTGGACGGAGCTATCGGCGATACCAACCTGGAGGCGATGGAACAGGCTGTGAACGGCTTGGAGCAGCTTCAACTGTCGGTGCTCCAGGTGGAGGAAACTATTAGAAGGATACTTAACGCCTAGCACTTAGTCCTCTTCGCCTTGGGTATCCCAAACGAGCGGTAGCGGAATCTGCTTGGTTTCGGCAAAGCCGGAGACTCCCACACCCAGAAGGCGGAAAGCGCGTCCGCGGCCTAGCTCCTTTGACAACAGCGTCCGGGCCGTCTCCTGGATCGTCTCCTCGGACCTTGTTGGGAGCGGGAGGGTAGTCTGTCGAGTGAACGTGGTGAAGTCTGCCAACCGTGCCTTTAGTGTAACGGTCTTGACCTGCCGCTCCTTGGAAGCCAACTCGCGGGCCACTCTCCCCGATAGCCTGGACACGACCTCATATAACTCCTGCTCTTCCTTGATGTCCTCGGCGAAGGTGGTTTCGGCGCTGATGGACTTAGCCACCCGGTGAGTGTGGACGGAGCGGAAGTCCTGGCCCAGGGCGCGGGCCAGGACTTCCGCCGCTCTCTGACCGAAGCGGCGCTGGAACCAAGCCATTGGCTTGTCCGCCAGTTGACCGATGGTGTCGATACCGTCCGATTTAAGCCGGGAGACAGTCTTGGGTCCGATTCCCCACAACCGTCCCACCGGCAGCGGCGCGAGAAACTCTCGCTCCTCGCCTTGAGGGACCACGACTAACCCGTCGGGCTTCTGCAGGTCGGAAGCGATTTTGGCCACCGACTTGCTGGTCCCCACACCGACGGAAAGAGTGAGGCCGGTCTCACTGTTGACTCGCCGCTTCAGGTCGATGGCCACGGCCAGGGGATGGGCGCCAGCCTCGACCGACTCGGAGATGTCCAGGTAAGCCTCGTCAAGTGATAGAGGCTCAACCAGGTCGGTGAGGTCGCGGAAGATGGCCATCACCTTTTGAGACTCCTCCCGATACCGGTCGAAGCGCGGGCGGACGATGGTCCCGTGGGGGCACAGCCTGGCGGCAGTGCGCATGGGCATCGCAGAGTGGACGCCGTACTCCCGGGCTTCGTAGGATGCGGTGGCCACCACGCCGCGGCTTTCCGGCCGGCCTCCCACCAGCACCGCCTTGCCCCGCAGCTCCGGGTTGTCCAGTTGCTCGACGGCCGCGTAGAAGGCGTCAAGGTCGGCGTGGAGGATATGGAGGATTCCCGCGCCGACGCTGCTTTCAGCTTCGGTCTTCTGTTCGTGTAAGGGGTCTGGCATGAATGACCGGTCTTGAAACCTCGAACCGTGTGGCCCTGTCCCACATTCTACAGCCATTGCGTTCCACAAACAGCCCTGGTCGGTCATGGTTCGAATGGACCGCGTCCCGGTTCCCAGCAAACGGGATTCACACCCGCTCAGGCAACCCCGTCATTCCACCCACGATCCGGAATCCAGAAATTCTCCCCACCGGCCAACACCCTTCGCCGGATCATTTCCGGGTTCTGGCAGTCCCTAAAATTACCCGTGGCTTTGCTAATGCCAGGTAAGAGAATTAAATCTTGCTACCTTCATGGGAACCTCCGGGCATGGCGCCACTGGGCCTTTCCGCTACTGGACCGGCTCTATCACCCGCTCATCCTGAGTAAAGCCCACCCCAGCCAAAAGACCCACCACCCCAATCCCACTGACATCAGCCCCTTCCCAACCCCGGTGCCCCTTCTCTACCATAAATATCACCAAACATCAGTCCCGTCCTAAAGCCGTATCCACTGCAAAGGAAACATGCACACCTTGGGACCAAATCAACAAATCTCAGGTTCAGGAGCGCCAGAATGGCCACCATCGCATTGGAAAATGTCCCGCATCCTCCCCCTCAGACGTAACCTCACGGCCACTAACCACTAACCACTAACCACTAACCACTAACCACTAACCACTAACCACTAGCCACCGGCCACCGCAAGATGCCCCTAAATGTCGCACTTTGAGTCAGTTTTAAAACCCAGCCTCAGGAGCATGAAAAATGACACTCAGCCAAATAAGGTCCCGGATCTACGCCCTCAAGCGTAAGCTGGCCCGGCCCCTGGCCCAACTCGCCCTCCAACGCATGTCTGAAGAGCTGGCCCTGGAATGGGGCCGCGCCGAAGTCGACCGGCAGCCAATGCCAGACCCCCACCCCTTCGTACTCCGCGTCGTCAAAGCCGGTTACCATCTGTCCACCTTCACCCGGGTCATGCGTTACCTGAACCGCTGCCGCGACCGGGCCGAAGCCCCCGACTCCGGTCAGCTTCTCCGCGCCCTCCTGCCCTGGGCCAGACCCTACCCATACGACATATGAACATGGACCCTGCAACGCCCAAGCCCGGTTCTTCCGTCCCGCCTACCCCGTCAAGTCGAAGGCGCAGTCGCCAGGGCCTTTCGATCATGACCGAAACCGGCCATCCGCAGTTCCAGCGAAAAGCCTGCCCCCGGCTCGAACGGGGGCTGGGACCCGGAAATGTTCACCAGCGTGACACTCGGGTATCCGGTCATGCCAGGTCCCCGCTCATCGCCCGAATTACCAGTGGCATTGTGAAGGCCGCCCAAGGAAACGAAATCCCGCCATTTTCATGAGACCGTCCGGGGTAGCGTAAGTCTCTCCAAAATGGAGAGGGCGCTTTGGTCTCACACGCCAGGGTTATTTCTGCTAGAATCTTCGGGAAATACCCTTACCTGTGTCCCCAACGAGTTGCGGAGGTTCCGAACGATGCCATCATTCACCGAGACCATCAGAGTCGACGGTCAGGACATGGAAACCTACGCCAGCGTGCCCAGCGGCAGCTCGGGGCCCTTCCCCGCCGTCGTGGTGATCCAGGCCGCTGGGGGAGTCAACGACTTTATTAAGAGCGTCGCTGATAACCTGGCTGCGGAAGGCTACGCGGCCGTCGCTCCCGACCTATTCCACAGGATTGGGGCAGATGTCCCCACTGAAGGAACGGGCAGGGCCCAGAGTCTAAGCGACCCGGAAATCATCGCCGATGTCAACGCAGCGGTCGATTTCTTGCTGGCCTATCCGGCCATCGACTCAGACCGGATAGGTATCACCGGATTTTGCATGGGCGGGCGGGTGACCTGGCTCGCCGCGGCCGTTAACCCGAATTTCAAGGCGGCGGTCCCCTACTACGGTGGTAACCTATGGGCGGTGCGCGGCGCTGGTGACAAGACCCCCTTTGAGCTGACCCCTGGAATCAACTGCCCCATCCTCTTCCACTTCGGCGAGATCGACGAGAACCCATCTCAGGAAGACATGGGCAAACTGGACACCGAGTTGACCCGGTTGGGGAAGCCCCACCAGTTCTTTACTTACCCGGGGGCGGACCATGCGTTCATGGACCACACCGGTCCCAGGTACCACCGCGATTCTGCGGAGCTTTCCTGGCCCCGCACACTCCAGTTCTTCTCCACCCACCTCAAGGGAGCGGCGGTCCAGACCTAACCTCCGTCCCAGGCGCAGTCCAAAAAGGAGCGTTCATAATGGCAAGAGTAGCATTGGACCTCGAAGACCCGGAACATCTCGCGGCCCTCGGCACGACGGGTTGGAGGATCGCTATGGGTTTGGTACCGGGCGAGCCCAATCAGGGGTTGGTAGCCGAACTCAAGGAGAGCCCGGCCCGGTTACCCGACTACGACGATTCAGGTTGGGAGAAGGACGCCGATTTTCAGAATAGGATGTCTTCCGGCCTGACATTTGCCTGGTACCGCCTCCGCGTCACCGTGCCCTCCCAGGTTAAGGGAGAAGATATCTCCGGCCGGAGGGTCTGGTTCGAGACCAACGTGGACAACTACGGCGAGATATACATTGATGGCGCCATAGACCGGGCAAGCGGGGTCATCACCGGCAACAACACGCCCAAACGGGCCCTGGTGTCCGACAGCGCGGCTCCGGGATCGGAGCACGTTATCGCGGTGTTGGTGGGCAACGCTCCACTGGGTGAGCCGGTGGGCACGATCTTCATGCGGTACGCCACGTTGGCATTCGAATAGGGACCGACCCGCACGCCGAAACCCGAATTGTGAGGTAGCCGTGGCCAGCACATCATTCGCCGGCAAGACCAACGCCCCCGAGTTCCCTCAAGGTCTGGACTGGATCAACACCGACAGGCCCCTGACTATGCAGGAGCTTAGGGGCAAGATCGTGGTCCTGGACTTCTGGACCTATTGTTGAATCAACTGCATGCACATTTTTCCGCAGTTGCGGAAACTGGAAAAGAAGTACGCCGGGGAGTTGATGGTCGTCGGCGTTCACTCCGCCAAATTCCCGAACGAAAAAGAAAAGGCTAACGTCTACAAGGCGGTGCAGCGCTACGAGTTGGAGCACGCCGTCATAAACGACGTGGACTTCCAGGTATGGCAGCAATACGCCTGCCGCGCCTGGCCGACCCTGATGTTCATCGACCCGCAAGGGAAAGTGATCGGCAAGTTCGAGGGAGAGATGGGCTACGACGATTTCGACGACCTGTTGCGGCGCATGGTCGCGGAGTTCGATGGCCAGGGCCTGATCAACAGGACCCCCGTGATCTTCGAGTCGGAGCGGGAGACGGGCGGCGCGTTGTCTTTCCCAGGAAAAGTGCTGGCCGACGGAGCGAGCGGACGCCTTTTCATATCCGATTCCAATCACAACCGCGTCATTGTTTCGTCCCTCGACGGTGAAGTGCAACAAGTTATCGGGACCGGGGAGGAAGGGTCGGCCGGCGGTGATTTCACTTCCGCCTCCCTGAATCATCCCCAGGGGATGGCCCTCTCAGGGGAGACCCTGTACATCGCTGACGCCGAGAACCATACCATCCGCAGGGCGGACCTCAGCACCCGGCAGATCGAGACCATCGCCGGCACGGGTGAGCAGGGCCATTCCCGGGAAGGACGTGCTCCTGGACCCAGGATGTCCCTCAACTCCCCCTGGGATCTGGTGGTCGATGGAGACACGCTTTACATCGCCATGGCGGGATGTCACCAGCTTTGGTCGATGACCCTGTCCGACGGGATGGTCGGCCCCCATGCGGGCAGCGGCAGGGAAGCCTTGGGAGACGGCCCGATGGCCTCGGCCACGTTGGCCCAACCTAGCGGCATCACGTCCGACGGCAACAAGCTCTATTTCACCGATAGCGAGACCAGTTCCATCCGCATGGCTGATCTTCACCCCGGAGGCAGGGTGCAGACCATTGTGGGCTTGGACCTCTTCATCTTCGGCGACCGGGACGGGGTGGAGCACCACGTCCGGTTGCAGCATCCCATAGGCATCACCCACCTCGACGGCGCCCTGTACATCGCCGACACGTACAATCACAAAATCAAGCGAATATTATCCGCGACCCGCAGCTCGTTTACCTTGCTGGGCGTCGGCGAGGCTGGCCACCGGGACGGCCCCGGTGGGACTCAGGCCCAGTTCTCCGAGCCAAGCGGCCTCAGCATAGCCAACGGCAAGATGTACATAGCCGACACCAACAACCACGCGATCAGGGTGGCGGACATGGAGACAAGCGAGGTGTCGACCCTGGAGCTCAAGGGGGTCTGACGCGGCAACGGGACCAAGTGCGCCCGTCCGTGCATGGCGCAAGAGGGACGGGGACGGCTTACTCCTCCAACCCTCTGGTTAGAACTAAGATGCGGTCCTGCCGGGCCAGGTCTTGCTCCACGGAAATGCTGGCGTCGGGGAAGTGCTGTCTCGCGATCTCCGTCGCCGCCGTCATCTGCTCGGGGTCCAACTCCAGCAGAATTATCCCCTGCTCTTTTAGCCTGGTCGCGGCCTGGGCAAGTAGCCGCCTTACCAGGTCCAGCCCGTCCCCGCCTCCGTCCAACGCGGCCTTGGGCTCCCATTGCACTTCCGGTTGCAGCGTGGGAATACGCCCGGTTGGTATGTAAGGAAGATTGGCGACAACCAGGTCCACCGGCTCCGGCACCGGCTCCAGCAGGTCCCCCTGGCACAGCGTAACCCTGTCAGAAACGTTGTGGGAGCGGATGTTGTAGCTGGCAACGTTGAGCACGGGATCGGTAACGTCCACGGCATAGATACGGGCTGCGGGCAGATGGATCGCCAGGTTGATGGCGATAGCTCCGGTGCCCGTTCCAACGTCCGCGATCACCAACTGGGAGCTTTCCATCCCCATGATCGACATGAACAGGGCATGCTCGACCATGCTCTCGGTCTCAGGCCGGGGGATCAACACGTCGGCGTTGACCAGGAGGCTGATCCCGTAGAATTCACGGTATCCGAGGATGTATGCCATGGGCTCGCGGGTCCGCCTACGCTCCAGGATTCCACCGATGTCCTGCTCGTGCTGTACAGTCGCCTC
Organism: Dehalococcoidia bacterium; assembly: GCA_965216155.1. Classification (GTDB taxonomy): domain Bacteria; phylum Chloroflexota; class Dehalococcoidia; order Lucifugimonadales; family UBA3495; genus CATOSP01. The sequence continues at coordinate 307,992 of CBDCFD010000006.1, forward strand.
GTCCTCCTGGTGGGCAAACAGGTCCTGCCGCGGCATCCTCATCACGTTCATCACCATGACTTCCGCTTCCAGGCGGGCGTCGGGGATGCCGATCTTCTCCAGGGCTTGATGGGTTCGCTGGATTACCTCTCGGACAGAAGCCATAGTTGTCTCTCGGCAAACGAAAGTATGGAATGAATCGAGCGGGGACTAGAGGCTCGAACCGTGATGTTCCAGGCCGGGGGAGTGAAGGACACTTCTCAATGGGTCTGGGCCTGGCGCGGAAGCCGAGTCAGTTAACTCGCCAGCGCGTCTTGCAGGTTTTGCCCTTCTTCCCAGTTTACCAAGGAGTCGATGATGTCGTCCAACTCCCCTTCCATGACTCGGGGGATGCCGTGGAAATTGGCGTTGATCCTGTGGTCTGTGATCCGGTCCTGGGGGTAATTGTAGGTTCGGATCTTCTCGGCGCGCTCCGCGGTGCCGACTTGGGCGCGGCGGCTCTGAGTGATTTCCGCAGCCTTGCGCACTTCTTCGGCTTCGTACAGGCGGGCCCGGAGCATCGCCATGGCCTTTTGTTTGTTCTTGTGCTGGGACCGTTCGTCCTGGCAGGTTACCGTCAGACCGGAGGGTTCATGAACGATGCGCACAGCCGTGGCCACCTTGTTGACGTTCTGGCCGCCGTGGCCTCCGGCGTGGAATATGTCGATGCGCAGCTCGTCGGGGTTGATCCGGACGTCAACTTCGTCGGCCTCGGGCAGCACGGCCACTGTGGCCGTGGAAGTGTGGATTCTTCCCTGCGCTTCGGTCTCGGGGATCCGCTGGACTCGATGAACGCCGCGCTCGTACTTGAGACGGCTGAACGCCCCTTTGCCTTGGACTTCAAACACGATCTTATTGAACCCACCGAGCTCTGAGGGGTTGGAGTCCATGATGTCCACGCGCCAGTTCTGTAGCTGGGCATAGCGGGCGTAGGCGCGGTACAGCGAGCCGGCGAATAAGCTGGCTTCCGTGCCGCCGGTACCGGAGCGGATTTCCACGATTACGTCCCGCTCGTCGTTGGGATCTTTGGGCAGCAGGGCAACTTTGAGCTCTTGGCCGAGCCGGTCCAGCTTTTGCCCAACCGTCTCAAGTTCGTCCCTGGCCATGCGTGTGAATTCCGGGTCTGACCCCTCTTGTACCAAGGCTTCCAGGTCCCTTTGTTCTTCGATTAGCGACTCATGGCGTTGGGAAATGTCCACCAGCTTTTCGAGGGAAGCCCTCTCCTTGGCGAGGGCTTGGATGCGCTCGAAATCGGTGGCGATTTCCTGTTGGCCCATCAGGTCTTCGATTTCGCAAAATCTCCCGAGAACGGGACCAAGTTTATCGAATATTGAAGTCATGTATTGTCCTAGGAGGAGCCGGTCTGGATGCTGTGGTATTCGGGGATAATCCCTCGCTCAACTGTGAAGTCTATCCCAAATGCTCAATACTAACAAGGGTATGGTCAATTATCGTCCGTGCCCGACGATTTCCTACTTGCGTATCTCGCCCCAGTGGAGGGTTACGGCCCCAAAACCGAGTTTCATGTAGCCGACGTTGATCAACCCGAGGTTCTGGAATAGGCCGGCCAATCTAAACGCCTCCTGAAAGTATCCCACCGATTCGGGGAGATATGTGTAGGCTTCCCGGTCGCCCGCCACGAGTCCCCCTAACAGCGGTACCAACCTCTGTGAGTACAGACGCAAGGGCGCGGTCAACTTTCCATTGCCCATCGGCGTCAATTCCAAAGTGCCGACTCGGCCACCCGGCTGGACTACGCGGGCCATCTCAGCAAGGGCCTGCTGCAAGTCAGCCATGTTGCGCAGGCTGAAGCCCGCCGTGGCGCAGGCAAACTCCCCATCGCGAAAGGGAAGTGAGTGAGCGTCCCCAACCATAAAGGAGGTCTTAGAGGTCATTCCCTTGCCGTGGGCTTTCTCCCTGGCCAATGCGGTCATCTCGGGAAGAAAGTCGACGCCCACCGAATGCTCGATCCCCTGGCACCGTGCCAGCGCAAACGCGAGGTCCCCCGTTCCGGTGGCGATGTCCAGGGCTGTCCCGGTCAGCCCTCTAGCTGTGAACCGCGCCGCCTTCTGTTTCCAGCGATGGTGTAGACCTCCGGTCATTAAGGTGTTCATCAGGTCGTAGCGGCCGGATATGCGGGCGAACATGTCCGCCACGTAGCGTTGTTTCGCGCTTCCCGTCAGTCCTGCCATGGACTAAGCCCGCGGGGATGGGGCCCGGTTGCAGGGAGTTGGCATCAGTCAGCCCTATCCCGGTACTGCAAGTCCTGGGGGAGCATGTCGTCGATACCCAGCGCGACCAGAATCCTTCCAACCACGAATTCGACAATATCCGCTACCGACTGGGGTTTCAAGTAAAACGCAGGCTCCGGAGGAAGTATCACCGCGCCTATCCTCGAGAGAGTCAACATGTTTTCCAAGTGTATGCTGTGCAGGGGTGTTTCCCTAGGGACAATCACCAGCCGCCGGCGCTCTTTAAGGCAGACATCTGCAGCGCGGGTCAACAAGTTGCCGGAGATGCCGTGAGCTATGGACGCGATGCTGTTCATGCTGCATGGGACCACCACCATGCCGGCAGTAGGGTAGGTGCCGCTTGCGATTGGCGCCCGCAAGTCGTTTAAAGGATGAAACGTGAAATGGGGGTCTTCTTGCCATGCGCTCAGGGTCTCGTTGAAGGACAGTCCTAGCTCCTCCTGCCAGACCATCCTGGCGGCGTTGGAGCACACCACTTGGGTTGGCACCCGACGCTGAAGTAACTCATCCACCGTCCTGTGGGCAAGCACCGAGCCGCTGGCGCCCGAGATTCCTACAACTACGGGATTCATAGGATCTCGGTGTCCCGTCTTCCAAGGAAAGTGTTATTCATAACGTTCACGCTGTTAAATCACCAACGCGAGGACCGTGAAGACCAGATGAATCATTGACACGGAGCTATTGAACTTGAAGAAGGGCGCGTGAAGTTTGGAAAGGTCGTCCTCCTTCAGGAAGCCGTTCTCCACGACCAGCAGGGCTACGGCGAATCCCCAGCCGATGTAGTAGTAGTAGTTCAGCTCTAACCAGAGTCCCAGTGCCAGAAGGGAAACGGCGGACAGGAAGTGCAAGAACCTGGTGATGTTGAAGGCCGCTCCTATTCCGAATCTCCGGGGGATGGAGTTGATGCCGTAGTCTCGATCAAAGTCATAATCGCTGCAGGAATAGAGGATATCGAATCCCCCTGCCCAGGTGGCTACCGCGAAGGCCAAGAGCACCGCCTGGGGTTCCAGCGTACCAGTGACCGCTACCCATGCGCCCACCGGTGCGATTGCCAGACCCCAGCCCAGGCACAGGTTGCAGGCCCAGGTGTAGTACTTGGCATAGGAGTAGAGGACGACGTAGGCCGCCGCAACCGGCGCCAGGATGAGGGTAAGCGTGTTCAACTGCCATGCAGCGTAAATAAAGACCGCCGCCGACACGACCATCATCCCCATGACTTCCCTAGGGGAAAGTAGGCCCTGGGGAAGGTGCCGGTTGGCTGTGCGGGGATTGGCCGCGTCCTCTTTGCGGTGGATCAGGCGATTGGCTGACATTGCCAGCGTGCGGGCCCCGGCCATGGCCACTGTTATCCAAATGAACGTATTCCATGTGGGCCAACCATCGGCGGCCAGTACCATGCCCATGTAGGCGAAGGGCAGGGCGTACAACGATTCCCATACCCGGACCGCACCCAGGTACATTGGGATCTTGGCCAGTGGGTTTTTAGGTGTGGCTAAAGCGCTCATGGACGATTCACACTAACTTCCGATCTAGCCGCCGATACCGGATTCCTTTGTGATGCCGTACTGTTGCCATTTTTGGTCCACTAGCTCTTTGATCACGTCTGACATGACGATCTCCGGAGGCCACTCTCGTGTCCGGCCTTCTCCGGGACCCTTGTGGGTTGCGTCGATGCCAACCTTGCCTCCGAACCTGGGAGTCGCCGTAGCGTGGTCCAGGTCGTCCAATGGTCCGGTCGTGATTACGATGTCCCTCGCGGCGTCCAGGTTGTTGGCCACCCGCCAGGTGACCTCCGCCGGGTCCTGGACGTTTACGAAGTGGTCAACTACGATGATGATCTTGGCCAGGCTCATAAGACCCAGGCCCCATAGCCCGTGCATGACCTTTCGTGCCTGCCCTGGATATTCCTTCTTGATGGACACGATCACCAGATTGTGGAAAATCCCCTCCGCGGGCATGTTGATGTCCACCACTTCGGGGAGAATTGTCCGGATGGCGGGCATGAATAGCCGCTCGGTCACTTTGCCCATCCAGTAGTCTTCCATGGGAGGACGCCCCACTACGATGGTGGGGTAGATGGGTTCGCGGCGGCGGGTGATACAGGTGACGTGAAACACCGGGTACTCCTCCTCCATAGAGTAATAGCCGGTGTGGTCGCCAAAAGGACCCTCGACCCGCTCCTCTCCGGGGACCACGTAGCCTTCTAACACGATCTCTGCATGGGCGGGGACCAGAAGGTCGCAGGTTTTGGCCTTCACCAGATCCACGGCTTCCTTTCTCAGGAATCCCGCAACGGTCATTTCGTCTATGTCAGGAGGCAGGGGAGCGGAGCCGGTCCAGATGCTCGCAGGGTCTCCGCCCAAAGCGACCGCCACGTCGAGCCGGGCCATACCCTGTTCCCGGCCAACACGGTAATGGTGAGCCCCCACTTTGTGAGTTTGCCAATGCATTCCGGTGGTCCGGGGATCGTACACCTGTAGCCGGTAGGTGCCGTAGTTTTGCACCCCGGTCTCAGGGTCTTTGCTGATCACCAGGGGCAGAGTGATGTAACGACCGCCGTCCAGAGGCCAGCATTTAAGGATGGGGAGCTGGGTGAGGTCTACATCTTCGCCCTCGAGGACCACTTCCTGGCATGGTGCGCGGCGCACGGTCCTGGGGCTAAAGGAACCGAGGTTCAGTATCTGCCCCAGGGTCCGGAGTTTGTTGAGAATTCCCTCCGGCGGTCCTTGGACCAGGCCCAAAAGCTCCCTGAACCGGTCGCCCAGCTCGTCGAGATTGTCCACTCCCAGAGCCCAACCCATGCGGCGCGCCGAACCGAAGATGTTGATCAGGACTGGCATTTCATAGCCCGCAACATCCTCGAACAATAGGGCGGGTCCCCCGCTCTTGAACACGCGGTGGGCGATCTCAGTGATCTCGAGTTCACTGCTGACCTGAGTCTTGACGCGGGTAAGGTCGCCCTTCTCTTCCAGGAAGGCCATGAACTCTCTTAGGTCTTTGAAACTCATGCTATTGCCTCGATGTCTGCTGACAGAGAGTAGCCTCGTCGCAAGTGGAGATAGGGCAGAGTACTGAGACAAGGGTGGATGGACGTGAGGATATCAACAGAGGGTCCGGAGGACGAGAGTTCTTCAGCATCGAAATGCGGGCGAAGACAAAGGAGAACAGCTCGCATGACCCCCTGAATGTGACCGCCCGGGCGTTGCGCCTACACACGGAGGATTGGCCCGGGCCAGCCCTCCGTGTTTTTCGGGACTTGAGTGGTGCTAGAAGCTGGACGACTCGTTCCGCATCTTACTGAAGCAGTCGCTGCAGTAAACCGGACGGTCCCCCCTGGGCCGGAACGGCACCATGGCGTCGGAGCCGCACTCGGCGCAGACTATTGGATACATTTCACGCGGCTGGTCCTGGTACATGCCGCCACCACCTCCACCCCCGCCGCGCTGCTCTGTCCGGCGTACAGCTCTGCAACTCCGGCAGCGCTTGGGCTCGTTGGAGAACCCGCGTGCGGCGAAAAACTCCTGCTCACCAGCGGTGAATATAAATTCTCCCCCACACTCCACGCATATCAGGGTACGGTCCGACAATGCCACTGGTTGCCTCCTAGTTGTCGCTGATGCTTTGTTCGGCCCAGTAGGTCAACCAACGCCGTGCGCGAGGCCCAAGGGAGAGTAGCAGCCTGGGATAACCTAACTAGCGCCTCGCCAGCTATTATAGCGTCTGTCTAAGGAAATTCAACCTAAAGAATCCAATGTTAAGTCACGAAAACATACTAAATCGACCACATTTTGTCATATCGCTGATAACAAACCGTTAACATTTGACCCACACTGAGGAAATGCCGACTGGTGGTTTTTACTGAGTGTCCCCGGCGTCTGGCGGCCCAGGGGCCTGGGTCCCAGCGGGAATCTCCGACACCAGGAAGCAGGATGAAGCCTTGAAGACCGCCCAAAGCCTCTGGCCGGGGACTATATTCATCTCGGCCAGCGCCCGCCCTGTGATGTGACAACGCAGTTCTGTCCCGCAGTCCAACGTGACTTCGTAGCCGGGTGGGCGCAACTCAACACTGACTACGGTCCCCTGGAGGCGGTTCCTGGCGGATGACGCCTCGGGCTCGCGGCTTGCCACTATGATGTCCGATGAGCGAACCCCCACAGTGACCGGCTCCGGGCCGTGACAGGCCTCTCCCTGGCTGGCGGAAATGTCTCGTAGCGGGACCTCCAGGCTAATTCCGCCGCCTTCGCAGACCATGGTACCGTCCCTGGAGTTCCGCGCCGACACCGTGAGGCGGAGCAGATTCTCGACTCCCACGAGCCTGGCGACTTCACCCTGCCCTGGTTGACCTAGTACGTCCAACGGAAGGCCCGTGGCGGTGACCTTGCCGCCCTCGAGGACCTGCACCGCATCTCCGAGGGCCAACGCTTCTTCCCGGTCGTGAGTCACCAGGAGCACCGGGACCGGCGATTCCGCCAGCATCGACCTGAGTTCCCGGCGCAGTGCACGGCGAAGCTCTGAGTCCAGAGACGAGAACGGCTCGTCCAATAGCAGCAGGCTTGGCGCCGAAGCCAGCGCCCGGGCGAGCCCAACCCGTTGCTGCTCCCCGCCGGAGAGTTCCCAGGTGCGACGCGTCTCCAGACCTTCAAGACGCAGGTCTGAAATCAACTTGCGGACTCGCGGCTCTGTGCCACGCCTCTGACTCCGTGGGAGGCTGTAGGCTATGTTTTGGACCACATTGAGATGGGGAAATAGATGGGTCTGTTGAGTCAGGTAGCCCACCCGCCGGCGGTGGGGGGCCACCCATACGGAGCTGCTGTCGTCGAAGACCACCCGGCCCCCGATTTCGATGTGACCCCTTTGTGGCCGTTCAAGCCCGGCAATGGACCGAAGCGTCGTGGTCTTGCCCGCTCCCGAAGGGCCGAATAGGACCAACACCTGTCCCGGTTCGATTTCCCAGGAGGCATCGAGGTTGAACCCGCTGCGGTGCAAGCTGACCCAACCGCGGCTCATGGCCCTGCCTGTCCACGGCCCGGCCAAATCAGCCCTGACCTAGTCACGACCGGCTTTGCCAGGACCGCCTCGAAGCCAGACCCAGGCCAGTCAGGATGCAAACCGCCACTACAAGCAATAACACCGAAAGGGCGAGCGCCAGGTCGAGGCTGGTCTCGATAGCGGTCATAATCGCCAGGGGCATGGTCTGGGTTTCTCCCATCAGATTCCCGGCAAACATGATCGTAGCCCCGAACTCTGAGAGGGCGCGAGCCCAGGCCAGGGCTATGCCGGTCACGATGGACGGACCCGCCAGGGGGAGTGTGAGCCGCCAGAATGTGCTCCAGGGTGAAACGCCCAGGGTCTGCGAGATATCCTCATATTCGCGCAAGACTGACTGAAATCCCAATTTGGCGGACCGGATATAGAAAGGCGCAGCCACGAATAGCTGGGCGAATATGACGGCGGCCGATGTGAACGGAAGGGAGATGCCTACGGCTTCCAACGAAGGGCCCAGCACCCCGTTCCTCCCGAAGGCCATCAGCATTGCCACTCCCGCTACCACGGGAGGGAGCACGATGGGAAGCTCGACCAGGCTGTCCAGCACCCGGAGCAGGGGTGACTTGCCCCGTGCCAACACGTATGCAAAGGGTGTGCCCGCCACCAGTATAATTGCCATACAAGCGAGGCTGGTAAGCACTGAAAGCCGCAGAGCCGTAATGGCGACGCCGCTGGTGAGACTTGCCAACAAGCCGTCTTGCTGGGCCGCCCTGAGCAGCAGCGCCGCCACAGGTATCCCGACGAACAGAACGCAGACGATAGTTGAGACCGCCCCGGCCGCTCCAAGCCCGGGATTTCCGATCCTGATCGTTGTCCTGGATGGAGACGCCAACGCGGTTAGCCTTCCAGCCCGGCACGGACGGTCCTTGAAGCTGCGGTTGGAGACCCGAACCCGTGTTTCCTGAGAATCAGTTGCCCCTGCTCAGAGAGCAGCAACTCGACGAACTCCGATGCGGTCCCGGCGTGTCCGGAGCCTATTATCGTCGCGACGGGGTAGACCGCGATAACGTTGGCGTCCCGTGGAATCGGTATCACCCTGACGCTGCTTGAGACTTCTTCGCCAGCAACGTCCGTGGCATAGACTATTCCGGCGTCTACCTCGTCCAGGGCTACTTTTTGTACCACGGCCCGAACGTTGGCCTCTTCTGAGACAATGTTACGCAGCACCCTTTCCTCGAAGCCGGGGCCGAAGGAAGGCCGCTGAGTTGCCAGGTTGCGGAGGGCGATGCGGGCGTACCTCCCGGCGGGGACCTCTCGTTGGGCAATCGCCAATTTCACTCCATCTCTTGCCAGGCCTTGGAGGTCGTTTACGGCCGCTTCCCTTCCCGTACTTTTGGCGGGGACGACTACAACTAGAGAGTTGGTGGCAAAGGGTGTGGGTTCGCTGGCGAGGACTTCGGACTGCCGCGCCAGACCCATTTGCGTTTCGTCCGCCGATGCGAAGACGTGGGCCTTTGCCCCAAATTCCAGCTGAGTGCGAAGTCTCTGCGAACCATCGAAGTTGAACCTGACCCGTACACTGGGGTGGGCGGATTCGAAGGCATGGCCGATGATTGGAAAGACCCCCGACAAGGAGGCCGCGGCGAACACGACCAACTCCCCGGTGCCCCCGCCGCGCTGGCCGGGGGTGTCTCCGGGACTCGCCGAGCAGGCCGCAAATAGTAGAAGTGCTAACAAGACAGCGACCGGGGCTAGAGCAGACCGGCAGCGCGGCGCGAGACGAAGTCCGTCGCGCCGCGCTGCCGGTGCCTCTCCCCACTGAACCGCTCTACCCAGTAGGATAGGGGCAGGAGCGTGTCGGCGAAACCCGCGTCGAAACCCCGCCAGTTTCGGGCGTGCTCTTCCGACCGGAAGAGGTTCATGCCTTCTCAACGGGTTGGACGAGTTTCGGCCGCTCCGCCAACTTCCGAGTTGGTGTACCCGGTTATGGTGTTGGGGGAAGTGTACAAGACCTGGCCGTCCAGCATCTCGATGGCAATAGGCTCCCCGCAATCGAGGCAGGGCGCGTCGATTCGTATAGTCTTGCCAGGGAACAACCAGCCAACGGCCAGCGACTCGAAGCCTCATTGTGCGGACCACTTCTGTTCCCCGTCGATGGTGATGCGGTATTGGGTGGGCAGGTTGTTGAATGGTGCAAACGACACAAGGTAATCGGTGCCGGGATGCACCCATGCCGGGTAACCCGTGTCGATCACTTCATGCAATATCTGACGGCCCTCTTCCACGCTGGTACCCAACTCGGCGGCCAGTTCCGTGTAATGCGGGGCCTGACCGGTGGCAACGAAGCGCATCATAATTGTGTGAAAAGCCTCGTCCAGGACTTCCAATTCTGCCATCACTGTTCCTCATCTGGCCTCTACGGGAGGCGGGTAACGGTCGGATGAAACCGAGGAGCGATCACGAAGTGTAAAGGATACTTGCTAGAACATCAAGGAAAGTGTACTTTGATTCAGTGACCTCACTGCGGAACCACCTCAAGGCATTCCGGCTAAACGCGGAGTTTTCCCAGCAAGCGTTGGCGGATCAAGCTGGGATCAGCCGCCAGGCTTATTCGGCCCTGGAGTCGGGCCGCGCCACTCCGTCGACAGAAGTCGCCCTCCGCCTGGCTAGAAGTCTCGAAGTCCCGTTAGAATCCCTGTTCTCCCTTGCTGATGACCCCCCAGGCGCGGTACAGGCCGAGCTGGTCGGGCCTGCCGGATTCTCAGATTCCGCTCCCATAGCATCCAACCGCGTCCAGCTTTTGAAGGTTGGAGAAAGGTTGCTTGCCAGGCCTGTCGCCGGTTCTGCCGCCACACGGCACAGCCTTTCCGGGGCCGCCGGAGTGCTGGTTGGAGCTGGTTGGATGGGGGGCAGCGCCTCGGTCCAGCCCTTCGACAGACAACAACTAGAGATGACCAGTCTAGGTCTGTTGGGCTGCGATCCCGCTGGAGCGCTGCTAGAGCCAGGGCTCATGCGTCACGGGGTTCGGCTGGTGTGGTCCGAGGAGGGTAGCCGCCAGGCCTTGTTGGGACTGGCACGGGGAGAAGCCCACGTAGCTGGTTGCCATCTGCGTGACGAAGACTCCGGCGATTACAACTTCTCCTGGGTACGCCGGCTCGTCCCCTTCGGTTGCACTTTGGTCACCTTCGCTTCGTGGCGTCAGGGGCTCATCATTGCGCCGGGCAACCCCAAGAGTATCCACGGGGTTGCTGATCTGGTGAGGAGCGACATACGAATCATCAACCGCATTGCCGGTTCCGGCAGCCGGTCATTATTGGACCACCGGCTGGAGCGCGACCGAATTCCGGTTGAGATGGTGTCCGGCTACGGGCGGGAGGCGGGAGGCCACTTGGAGGTCGCGGTTGTAGTAGCGTCTGGGGCCGCCGACGCTGGAGTGGGGGTTGAGGCTGCCGCAACGGCGTTGGGTCTGGATTTCGTTCCTCTCGAGGAAGAACGGTATGACCTGGTCATTCCGGACCATTTCCTTGACCACACAGGAGTACGGGTGCTGTTGGACTTGCTCCGTCAACCCGGACTGCGCCGGGGCGTGGAGAGTCTGGGAGGATATGACGTGACGGCGATGGGGATTCCTGTATCAGAGGGCTAACGGAGCCCCCGGCGGCCGGACTAACCAATTGTAATATCCTGCGACTATTGGTAACCGGGCCTTAACCTCCCGGAAGTACGACCTACCTGCGTAAACCCTCGACCCAGTCTTACCGGCCTTGAGCTGGAATCCAGGAACGTTGACTGGCTGGTACGATCTCTTGTGCTGACCGTTTCCGGGTACCGGCCTTCGTTGGAATCAATCGTTGCCTTGCGAATACCGGATAAGGGAACGACGAGCGGGGAGCCGCGGGAGGAAGGTTACCCCGGGGCTCAACTACGTCCCGTCTTGACGGGACGGCTTGCCTGCGGTGTAATGGGTCTCGCCGGAGGGTTGGTTGGTGTCCTTGTTCCAGATCATAGTCACTGGATGCAGGCGTATACCCGCTTCCGCCAAGCATGAATAGGCGGCGGAGATCCCGCCGTGGAGAGGGGTTAGATAGATATGGCTCTAGTTCGATGTGTTATGGAGATGGGAATGGGGGTGGACGTCCACGGACGGGACTACACCAACGCGGCCAAGCGGGCCGTGTTCGATGCCATCCACCACAGTAGCCTTGGATTCCAGCGGCTGCTTGGTAAGAGCGCCGACGACATGCAGGTGGAGGTAACCATTGGCGTGCCCCAGCCTGACAAGGTGGACGGGGCGGATGTGGTTACCGTGCTACCCCACGGCACAGCCACGTGCAAGACCGTTGTCGGAGGACTGGAGATTCCCAACGAGGATGGATCCGACGCCATGGTGATCGCCAATGCCGCGGTAGTGGTGTTTTTCGACGACGGCAAATAGCGCAACCGGGGAATCCGGGCGCTCTCCGGTCAAAGGACCTGGCGTGACAAAGTCAAAAGCCCCAGCGGATAGCCGGGGCTTTTGCTATTCTAGGGCGCGTGATCTTCAGCCCCTAGATTCCCCTTCGGGGCCGGGCTGCTCCAGCGGCTGAAGATAAAGTCTCCCTAATGCGCGTCCGGGGCTCGGGTTCCCAGGGCCTTGGCGCCCTTGACGAAAATGCACTTGCGTATATTGAATTCCAACTCGGTGGGGTCATCTACGTTTGGATAGCGGGCCTGGGCCGCCGGGCTACGGAGGTATGTGTACATTTTTTCCAGGACCTCGCCCTCCGAGTCCCCGGTGATCACAGTCTTGTCACGAGAATCGGACAAGAAGTTGCTGGGCCTGGCGTAGTAGACGTCTGGCATATTCTCCTCCTTCATCAGCAGGTACACCCAACCCAGGGGCTTTTTCTGCCTAAAGTTCGGCGCAATTATACGCTATTCTTGCGATACTGGCACTACCCTTGAGAACACAGAGAAAATTGCGAAACTCTTTGGTTGCCGAAGGGCCAGAAGAACAATAGCGTGAATAGGATTCGTCGGCCATTCAGGGTGGGGGAATTCGGCAAATACGTTAACGGTATTCGTCCCCAATTAGCAGTCGCAAGCTCAGTTGGGTAGTTTCGCAATCTTCTCAGAACACACTCGAAATGATGCTAACGGACCTGCCGCATCCCCAAGCGACGTTCTTGGCGCGCTTAGCCGGACCCTTCGACCAGGTTTGTGACTCCAGCACGGGTCGCTCCTTTATTCAGTTGCCTGTAATTTGTCCCCGGGACTGAATTTGCCAAGTCTCAAACTAATTATCGAGGAGATCCACATGTCGCAGTCCATATCCGCAGTCCACGGCGACGTCTTATTGTTGGCCGGCACACGCAAGGGCGGCTTCGCGCTGACCGGCAGTCCGGAACGGAAGGAATGGAGGCTTACCGGCCCATTTTTGCAGGGTAGCGAGATTTTCCATCGTATCTACGACTGGCGCAGTGGCGGGACCTTGGTCGCCGCCGAAAACCAACGGACCAGTCCGGGAACTTTTAGAGGAACCCGTCTGAACTCAGAACTAGGACAGTGAACTTGTTCACGCGGCCCATCGTCGACCTACCTGTGTATGCAGGTGACGACGGATGGAGTTGCGTCGGCAGCGGGCGGAATAGTTTATATCCCGCTTCTATTGCATACTCCTGACCCAGCCGCCGGCTGTAGGTAACTAAGCCGCGTGTTCCGGTTTTCCCCATCCGCCGCCACCCGGCGTGCGAATGCTCAGGACGTCTCCAGCTTCCACGTCCATCGTCTCTTTTCCAGAGAGGTGCACCTCTTCAAAACCTCCCCTGAGCAGGATGTTCTCGCCGGGTTCGCCGTGATGGCCGCCGTGGTAGCCTGGAGGCGGGATCTTCCTCCGCTCGGACAATATTGTCACCCGCGCCGGTGTCAGGAACTCAACGTCCCTAACCAGGCCGTCGCCCCCGTTATGCCTGCCCCTGCCCCCCGAACCCCGGCGCAGCGCGTAACGCTTCATCCGCAGGGGGAAGGCGAACTCCAGAGCCTCGATAGGGGTGTTCATCGTGTTGGTCATGTGGACCTGGATCCCGGATATACCGTCCTTGGCCGGCCTGCCTCCCATGCCTCCACCGATGGTCTCGTAATAAACGAAGGGTTTCTCCCTCTCCAAGTCATGCCCGCCGATTAGCAGGTTGTTCATGGTCCCCTGACTAGACGCGGGGATTAATTCCGGTAGGGCCTGAGCCATGGCTGCCAGCAACACGTCTGTAATCCGCTGTGAGGTCTCGACGTTGCCGCCCGCAACTCCCCTTTGCGGCTCGGGGTTCACCAGCGTTCCTCTGGGCGTGTTGATGTTCACAGGCCGGAGGCAGCCCTGATTGGCGGGAGCCACGTCTCCCACGATACACCGGACCACGTAAAGACAAGCCGACACAGTGACCGCCTGCGGCGCATTGATGCAGCCGGGCCGCTGGGGAGAAGTGCCGGTGAAATCCACGTCCATCTCATCTCCCGCGACCGTAATCGTGACTGTGATGGGCACGGGCTGATCGCTTTGTCCGTCGTCGTCCATGTAGTCGGTCAGGCCGTAGACGCCGTCCGGTATCTGTTGGATTGCGCTACGTGTCACCCGCTCCGAGTAATCGAGTAGCGCTTCCATGTGTTCCCAGGCGCTGGCGAGGCCATAACGCTCCACCACCTCCCGGAGCCGCCGCTCTCCCACCCGGATGGAAGCGATCTGGGCGGTCAGGTCACCTTTACGTTCATCGGCGGTCCGGGAGTTACGGCAGATTAGCTGGATGACCTCCTGATTAAGCCTGCCTCCGCGCGCCAACTTGATCGGTGGGATGATGGTCCCTTCCTGGTAAAGCTCGGTGGACAGTGGCAGGGAGCCGGGAGTCATGCCCCCCACGTCGGCGTGATGGCCGCGGTTGGCCACGAAGCCCACCAACCGTTTCGCGTTCTCCTCTTCGGAGTAGACCGGCGCGACCAGGGTGATGTCGGGAAGGTGGGTCCCGCCGAGGTACGGGTCGTTCAGAATCACCATATCGCCAGGACGGAGCGCGGATGGAAAGGCCTCCAAAGCCGCCTGGACCGAAGCTGGCATCGCCCCGAGATGCACCGGCTGATGTGCCGCTTGGGCAATCATCTGGCCTTGCGGGTCGAACACGGCGCAGGAGAAGTCCCGCCTCTCCTTGATGTTTGGCGAGTAGGCCGTACGCTGTAGCGCCACCCCCATCTCCTCGGCGACGGAGATGAACATGTTCTTGAACACTTCCAGGCTAATTGGGTCGACCGGCATCGGTTACCTCATCTGATTTACGAGTATCGGAGACTCGACTAGAGGCTGAATTGCCGCGTAATTTCTGTCCTAGCCTCGCCAGCAGGTCCGCTTCACTGCCTGCGCCTTCGGGGTGAGCCAACGCGAAGAATTCGGTGCTCATGATCTCCCGTGTAAATTCCTTGGGCATCTGGGAGAATGGGCCGTTGGGGTCCAACTGGGTACGGTGACATTCCAAAGACTCTATCTTCGTGTCTACGTAATTGCTGACGTCGAGGATGGTCGTCACGTCTTCGTCGGGTGAGCCGATGGTTTCCACTTCCTCGCTGGCGAACGGGGGTGTAATGCCGGAGTCTAGCATCTGCCGCCACATCCGGCGGAAGGCGCTGCGGGGAAAGCAAACGTGATATAGCAACGGTGACTTGGGAGCAGCGGACTTTAACACCTGAGAGAATGCGCGGCTCGTCCGTTCGTAGACGGTTATGTGGTCGGGGTGTCCGTAGCCGCCCGAGGGGTCGTGAGTAAACACGATGTCCGGCGACACGCTCTCGAAAATCTCGACCAACCTCCGGACGACCGTGTCAGGCTCGGCCTGATAAAGGGAGCCGGGGTGGTTGTTTTCCTCGGTCCCCGCCATTCCCGAGTCTCGGTAACCGAGGAACCGGATATCCCGCACGCCCGTGACGTTCATCGCCTGCCGGAGCTCTTCTTGCCGCACATCCGCCAGAGTTTCGGGAGTGGCCAGGGAGGGATCGCTTATTTCGCCAACGTCTCCGTTGGTAGCACAGACCAACGTGATACGCGCTCCCCGGGCAACCAGCATCGCCAGTGTTCCGCCGCAACCGAAACCCTCGTCGTCGGGGTGGGCAAACACGGCGAGTACGTTGAGATTGGACGCGTCTAGAGGTCTCTCGGTCATCTGGACTACTCCAGGTTTCAGGGCAGCTTTCGTACCCTGCGCAGGGACATCACACCGGGTCTGGCGGGGTAGCCGTCCGGACCCTCAGCCAGGATTCCAGGATACGACCACCTGGTGAAGGGATTCCGAGCCACGGACTTTCCACCGGGTGTCGTCTTCCTCGAGCATTTCGGGGAGGAGCCCTTGGAGTCTTCCCGCGGCAGGGCTTTCCGGAGAAACATACAGACGCCCGCTTAATTGCTCTAGCGCCTGTTCGATGCTCTCAAACCCCTGAGACTCCCGGGCCTCGAGGTGGTCAATGGTGGGTTGAATCCCCAGTTCATCTAGCACCTCCAGCAGCTCCGGCAAGCTGGGAAGAGGCAGCCGCTCTTCCCCGTGGACCTGCTTCCACAGGGGGTAGATCTGGCTTTGAGGAGGAGCGTTGTAGACTACTACGGCGACTCTATTCCGGGCGTGGGCCGCAAGCTTCACGAGAAAGTCGTCGATGTCGCGGACCGTGTAGACCACATGAGCGCAGACCACCAGGTCGCCGGGCTCCACTTCCGCGTCTTCCCAGGTGGAATGGACGACGGTGACGTTGCCAATACCGGACTCCCCGGCTTGCTCCCGAAGCACGGAGACCATGCTTTCAGAAGGTTCCACCGCAACCACTTGTTGGCAGTTCAGGGCCAATGGCAATGCCAACCTGCCGCCACCGGCACCCACGTCTATGACGGCATCCGTTGTCCACGTGAATTCGAGGAGCCGGTCCAGAAGCTGGTCTTCTGTCCGGCGAGGGTCTGCACGGAACATATTCGCACGGCCCCGCCAATAATCACTGGGTGGCGGAGCGCCGCCGCGCATGTTTTCCGATTGCGCGTGTTCAGTCTCGACCATCTGGCGCCATTTCCGGGAGGTTACCATAACTATTTTGCCTCCGGCCTCAGTACCAGGTTGCCCAGGGGGTCCACTGTTCCCGCCCAATCCGGCGGGACTACGATGGTCGTGTCCATCTGAAACACGATCGCGGGTCCGTCGATCTGATTCCCGGTTGCCAGCCGCTCGCGCTGGTACAACGGGGTCGTCCTGGCGCCGGCGGGGAAAACAACCTCGGCCTCCCCGGTCAGCGCAGCGGAGGATTCAGGGCCGGAGTCCGGCTGCGCGTTGGCCCGCGGCTTGTCCAACTCTAGCCCCAGCTTCACCCGCAAGTTGACCGCCTCAACCGGCTCCGACTTGTCGGAGTAGCCGAAACGTTGCAAGTGCGCCCGGTGGAAGCTGTCGGCGATGGCCCGGCGCATTCTGCCGGTGTCTTGATTTCGGGACAGAGTTGGATAGTCGATAGTCAACTCGAAGGACTGTCCGACGTACCGGATGTCCAGGAAACGCCGGGCGTTCATTCGCTCCACCGGCAGTCCCTCTTGTCTTAGCTCTTCCCTGGCGAGAACTTCCATACCATGAAATTCTTCCTCCACCCGGTCGCGAGTTAGGTCTTCTCCGCGCAGCATCACGGTCCGGGAATAGTCCTTCACCACATCGGCGATGGCCACGCCAAGGGCGGACAAGATTCCGGGCCGTGTGGGGACCAGAACCCTTGGAATGCCTAGCTCCTGGGCCAACTCGCAGGAGTGCATGGGTCCTGCGCCTCCGAAGGGGACGAGGGTGAACTCTCGCGGATCGTACCCCCGCTCCAGGGATATGGCGCGAATGGCCCGTTCCATGTTGGAGTTGACAACCCTGATTATCCCCAGGGCGGCTTCCCTAACGTCAAGTCCGATTTTCGACGCGAGTTCTGAGATTAGATCATAGGCACGCTCGCGGTCCAACGTCAGTCGGCCTCCGAGGAACTGCTCCGGTAGCAGCCTGCCCAGCACCAAGTTGGCGTCGGTGACGGTGATCTGATCTCCCTTGCCATAGCAAGCGGGTCCGGGGTCCGCTCCCGCGGACTGAGGCCCCACGACCAGCGCGCCGCCGCTGTCCACGCGAGCTATCGACCCTCCGCCGGCGCCTACGGTGTGGATTTCTATCATGGGCACGCCGATCGGGTAGCCGCCGACATTGGAACTGGTGGTCTCCTTGATGCGCTCCGGGCAAAGGGATACGTCGGTTGAGGTCCCGCCCATATCCAGGGTGATGATCTCCGGGTATCCGGCTTGGACACCCGTATAAAACGCGCCTACTACGCCCCCGGCCGGGCCGCTCAAGATCGTGCGTACCGGCTGTTCCGCCGCCATGCCGGCAGTAATGCTGCCGCCTGAGGACTGCATGATCCGCAGGCCCTTGCCCAGCGACCTTTCCAGACCACCCAAGTAACTGGCCATCAGCTTGCCAACGTAGGAATTTACCACGACCGTGCTGGTACGTTCGTACTCCCTGAATTCCGGCAGGATTCGGCTGGAAAGAGACACAAACGGCGGGTTGGGAAGTTTCCGCAAGGCATCCATCACGGTCTCTTCGTGGACGGGGTTGAGGAATGAGAACAGGAAGGACACAGCCACCGATTCAACCCCGGACTCCTCCAGGAGTTTGACCAGCGCTTCAATGGCTTCGGGACGCAGGTCTTCGATGATCTCCCCGTGGTGGTCGACACGCTCCGGCACGCCAAACCGTAGCTCCCACGGCGCCAGTGCCGGGGGACGCTCCAGGTTGAAGTCGTACAGGTCCGACCGGTTCTGCCGCCCGATCTCCAGCACGTCTTCAAACCCCATCGTCGTGACGAGGGCCGTGCGGCCTCCCTTACCTTCTAACAGGGCGTTGGTTGCCACGGTGGAGCCGTGTACGAATTCGGCGTCAGTGGCCAATGACCGGTGGCCGGTGGCCGGACCGCTTTCAGTAGTCGCCGGTCCTCCGGCATGTTCCGGGAAAGCTTCCTTAACGCCTGCCAGGATACCAATCGAAGGGTCCTGGGGAGTGGACGGGAGCTTGTGTACTCTAAGTTGCCCATCCTCCAAAACGGCGATGTCGGTGAATGTTCCTCCGACGTCTATCCCTATGATCGCCTTAGCCATTGGAGCCAGCCCTTTCCGCCTGTTCCATGCCGGCGATGGTCTCCTCGTAGATGCCGGCGGTGGCGCCATCGAAGCAAACGAACATCACTCTCTCAACTGTCGAGTTTCCTTCCAGGAATCGCGCAACTTCGGTCACGGCAATTTTGGCGGCCTCGCCCACGGGAAATCCATACGCTCCGGTGCTGATGGCGGGAAAGGCGATTGTGCGGACGGAATGTCTCCCGGCCAACCCCATACAACTCCGATAGCAACTTGCGAGCGCCTCGCGCTCCCTGTTGCCTCCCCCGTGCCAAACCGGACCGACGGTATGGATGACCCAACGGGCGGGAAGGTTGTGTCCCCCGGTGATTTTCGCCTCGCCGGTGGCGCAGCCTCCCAACGCTCTACATTCCTCGAGCAGGCCCGGCCCTGCCGCCCGGTGTATCGCGCCGTCAACGCCGCCGCCACCGAGCAGCGAGCTATTGGCGGCGTTGACCACCGCGTCCACCTGCTGCCGGGTGATGTCGCCGGTAGCGACTTCTATTTTGTCCATTGCCGGGTCCTCTTGGACGGTTAACCCAAAGGTGAGACCATGGGATGGGAGTATCCGGTTGCCCAGACCGGCACGTTATCAGGCCAGGGCTATGCGAAGTCTCTTGTTTATCCTGCCCTTGCTCTCGTGTCCAACCACTCGAATTGCGCCAACTTCGCTGGTATTCGCTACGTGGGTTCCGCCATCAGCCTGCAAGTCGAGTCCGCTGATGTCGATGGTGCGGACTTCCCGGATGGCGGGAGGAAGCAGGTTGATCTTGGTCCGAATCAAGTCGGGTATCTCCTCGGCCTCCTCGCGGGAAACGGTGTTGACCAAGATCGCCCTGGCTGCAGCGACTTCGGCGTTGATCCGCTCCTCGATCTCCCGGGCGAACTCGGCGGTCATCTGTTCCAACTCAAAGTCCATCCGGGCCTCACCCGGGCGCATGTCGCCGCCGGTGACATGCGCCCCGTAGTCCCGCCACACCACCCCGCAGAGGATATGCAGGGCCGTGTGAGTGCGCATCAACTGGTAGCGCCGCTCCCAATCTACTTTGCCGGTAATTCGGGTGCCTGACATGGGAACTGGCCCGTCGATCTGGTGCATGACCTTCCCGCCGCTGCTGCCCACGCGGGTGACAGGGTAGTTGAGGCCGCTGGCGACTAGGACACCGACGTCATAGGGCTGCCCGCCGCCTCCGGGATAGAAGGCGGAGCGGTCCAGCTCGACGCTGTTTTCCGCCGCATCGATCACCACCGCCTCGAACTCTTTCAGGTAGCTGTCATGGTGGAAAAGCAGGTCTGTCATGCTGGTCCTTCTCCGCCGAAGGCGGATAATGGGCGAAACTGACCCACCGGGGGTGGATAAGCTATTATAGCAAACCAATTGTCCGCCGGGTCCGCCGGGGTGGAGGGGATTGTAACCAAGTCCCCAGGCTCTTATAGTGGTAAGTGGCTAGTAAATAGTGAAAGGAGCGCGGGCGGGACGCCCGCACAAACTAACCACTAACCACTGACTACAGGTGACCCAGAAATGAAATTGTCCTGTTTGCAAGAAAACTTGAGCCGCGGTCTCGGCATAGTGGGCAGAGCGGTCGCTAGCCGAACCACTTTGCCCATCACCCAGAACGTGCTCCTGGCCACTGACCAGTCAATGCTCAAGCTGTCGGCTACCAATTTGGAAATCGCCATGACCACCTGGGTTGGGGCCATGGTTGAGGAAGAAGGGGCGATTACCGTCCCTGCCCGGTTGCTTTCCGAATTCGTGAACTCCCTGCCCAGCGAACGCATAGACTTGGAACTCCAACCCGGGTCCGGGGTCCTAAATCTCAGGTGCGGGCGCACAGAAGCAAATATCAACGGTGCGGACGCCAACGATTTCCCTCCCATCCCGACCGTCGACGACGGCGTGGCTGCGAATATCGAGACCGCTGTGTTGAAGGGAGCGATAGCCAGAGTCGCGTTTGCCGCGGCAACAGAAGAGTCCCGTCCGGTATTGACCGGCGTTGAGCTAAAGCTGACAGGCGACAGGTTCAGCATGGCGGCCGCCGATGGTTTCCGTCTCGCGGTGCACCACGGCGAGCTGAAAGAACCGGTGGATTCCGAGATCAAGGTGATTGTGCCCGCGCGAGTCCTGACAGAGCTTAACCGGCTGCTGGGGGATCAGGACGACCCCGTTGAAATCATGATGACCCCTGCCAGGGGGCAGGTGCTGTTCAGGGTGAAGGGTGCTCAAACAGTCGAGGCGGTCTCCCAGCTTCTGCAGGGCGCCTTCCCCAACTACGAGCAGTTGATCCCCCAGTCGTATCAGACACGCGCCGTGTTTGACCTGCCGACCCTGCTAAGGGCCGCCCGAACCGCTGCCATCTTCGCCCGCGATGGCAGTAACATCATCCGGATGGAAACCTTGCCCGCCGAAAATGGGGAGGCCCCCGGCAAAGTCGTAATCTCGGCCCGGTCCGAAGAGGTTGGCGACAACCAGGACGAGGTACAAGCCGAGGAGATCGACGGAGCGGAAGGAAAGATCGCCTTCAACAGCCGCTACCTGCTGGACGTATTGGGCGTGTTGGAACGGGGGAAGGTCACCATCGAGACCACGTCCTCTTCTAGCCCTGGAGTGTTCCGGCCCACCGACTCGGAGGACTACATCCACGTCGTCATGCCAATGTTCGTGCAATGGTAGCGCGCCGGGACACGCGGCCTAGATAGCGCCCAGCGCCTCGAATACCTCCATGAACTGGCCGATGTTACCCGGCTGGTACCACGGGATGCAGTGCAGTAACCGGCCACCCCGGTCTATGACGAACACGGCCCGGTTGCTTCGTTTCCCATTTTCCCCAACAACGCCATAGGCCCGCGCCGCCTCCAGTCGTTCATCGCTTACCAAGGGGAAGGGGCAACCCTCAATTCTCTGGCATAATCGGTCGTGGGATTCCAGGGAGTCCGCGCTCACCGCAACTATTTCCCCGCCGCACTCCCTGATGGTGTCGTATTCCCCCTTCAACGAAGAGAGCGCCTGGGTTCAACCCGGCGTGAAGTCCTCAGTGTAGAAGACCAGCACGGCCTTACGCTCTCGCCACACCTCGCTCAGGGTAATCGTCCCGGCCGTGCTGGGGAGCGTGAAATCCGGCGCCGAATCTCCGGTCTGGACCACAGTTAGCGTTACTCCGGACCTTGCAGATAGGGGAGCATGGCTAGAGGAGTTGCCGCCAAAAGCCCGGCGTCAACCGGCAGGGTCGCTCCGGACACCCAGCGGGCTTCGTCGGAGGCCAGGAACAGCGCGGCCCAGGCGACATCCCAGGGCGTACCCTCGATACCCAGGGGCCCGGCCCTGCGCCGCAACTCAAGCATCTCATGGGATGCGTTGCGGGCCACCATCGGGCTATGTATGTGGCCGGGCGCAATGCAATTGACACGGATTTGGTCCCTTCCGTAGTGAACGGCCATGGAGTTGCTGAGGCCGATGATGCCCCCTTTCGACGCGGCGTAGGGGTGGCTGGGGCTGCCGCCGCCCGCCCTCAGGCCCACTATGGAGGACAGGTTCACGATGGACCCGCCGCCAGCCTCGATCATCCGGGGAATGGCGTGTTTACTGGTCAGCATCACACTCTTGAGGTTGACGTCGATCACGGTGTCCCAAAACTCTTCGTCCACGTCGGTGACGGAACCAGGACCGCTTATGCCTACGTTGTTGATGAGGACGTTCAGCTTGCCATACGATGACATTGCAGCTTCGGCCATGCCCTGGCAGTCGGCGTTGCTGGTGACGTCACCCACGAACACGGAAGCCTCCCCGCCTTCCTCCTTGATCATAGCCAGGGTCGCCTCGGCATTTCTCTGGTCACGGTCCATTAGCATGACTCTGGCCCCGTGCCTGGCGAACAGTATCGAAATTGCCTGTCCGATTCCCACGAATTCGCCGCTCCCGGTCGCGCCCGCTCCGGTAACGATGGCTACTTTGTCTCTGAGCCTGGTCCCCTGGTCGGTAGTCATTGGCCTCTTCCTTCAATGATGGGTCCTCTAATGGGCTAAAAGAATTGTCGTGGCAACCTGGTTGCCCTAGCCTTCCCGGCAACCGGCTTGTCCGCTAGAGGGATCCGTACAGGGCCTCGATTAGACGCCGGCCTGTAGTTTCGGACTCGGTCAAGCCCGCCTTCATCTGATTCATCACGTATCCGAACCCGATGCCAAGCCCTGGATCGGCGAACCCTATGGAGCCACCCGCCCCCGGATGTCCGAAGCTGCGATCATTTGGTCCCATGTTCCCGTCCAGGCAAAGCCAGAAACCCAGCCCGAACCTGGTCTTGTTGGGTAGCATCGTGTCCTGACCGATTGCCTGTTCCACCGTCGCCCTCTCAATTGAGTCGATGCTAAGGACGTGGACTCTGTCCAGCTCACCATTGCCCGACAGGGCTCCATACACTCGGGCCAGGGACCTGGCGTCGCTGTGGCCGTTGGCGGCCGGTATCTCCGACCGGCGCCATTCCTCGGAGTTGTGTCGCCCTGGATGGAGATGTTGCCCCTGGCTTGGGCCAATCCCGGGCTCATCGCTTTGACCACTTCGGCCTGGCGTTCCTCCATCCGCCGCGCGGCTTCGGGCGACATGATGGGTGAATACATGGTGGCGACCCGCCTGTCGTGCTGTGGGTCCAGGCCGATGTGAAAGTCCAGGCCCAGGGGAGTGGCGACCTCATCACGGAAGAACGCGCCCAGGCTTTTGCCGCTTATGCGCCTCACCACCTCGCCCACCAGCCAACCGTAGGTGAGCCCGTGATACCCATGCCGAGTGCCGGGTTCCCAGAAGGGCTGTTGGCGGGCAAGGGTCCCAGTCATTGCGTCCCAATCGAACACCGCGCCGTCCGGCAGTTTTTCGCTTACCGTGGGCAGCCCCGCGCGGTGACTCAACAGCATGTGTACAGGCACCTCCGCCTTCCCTGCCTGGGCGAACTCCGGCCAATATTTCGAAGCCGGGGCATTCAAGTCCAGGCGGTCTTGTTCGACCAGGCGGTGCGCGCAAATCGCGGTCATTCCTTTGGTGGTCGAGTAGACCGTAACAAGCGTGTCACGTTCCCGGGGTTTCTTTGATTCCTTATCGGTAATCCCACCCCACAGGTCTATGACCGGCTTACCGTCGATGGTAACCGCCACCGCCGCGCCGACATCGCCGAACCTGGCGAAGTTTTCAGCGAAAGTCTCGCGGACCGCGGAGAACCGTGCGTCGCATTCTCCGTGGATTTCGGCCATGCTCGTAGTCATCCAACGCCTCCTGCTCATGGGTATCCGGACCATCGGGCCGGTCAATTACTCCACTACCTTCACGTAGTCGAAGTGGTCCGGCTCAAGGTTCAAGGTCCGCCGCAACCGGTCCCACCTGACCCCCAGCCAGTGAAAATTCCCCGCGATGCGCTTCTGGACCACTTCCCCCGTGTCCCCGGCCTTAACCTCCCGCACGTTCTGGCCCACCGGGGATGCCAGGGCCTCCCGGATTTCAAAATCTCGGACGGCTTCGACCCTGGTGCCTACTTCAAAATTGTCACAACTCATTCGATAACTCCAGTGCCGTTTGTTGGTCCTGGGTTGGGGGAATTCTACCGGCAGGCTAATTCGCGGTCAAACCGGGGGAATAGGCCGGTATCACTCGGTCCGTCCATTCGATTGCGAGCCTTTCGGTATCCGGAGTGACTTGCCCGGTTGCGTTTGCTCCAACAAGTGATATTCTTTAGGTATCTCGCGACGGGACCTGGTACGGGTCTTCCGTTAGCGCCTACGCCTCTTGGCCAGCATCGAAGGTTTATCGAGAATGTCTCAACGGGGGGATAGTGTCCAGTCTCTGGAAGCCGCCGCCCAACGTTTCAGGCAGGGAATGTGTCCCGGCTGCGGCAAACGGTCGGGTGACGCGCGGGGACTGGAGTACCGGGCCAAATCGGAAGATATCTACTGCCACACCTGCCGCAAGAGTTGGCCTATAGAACTTGACCTCGATGTTCTCCGCCGGGAGTTGTCCACCCTTTCGCCTGCCCCTGCCCGTGAACAAGCGCCGCCAACCCCTGGAGCATCAATCCAGCGGCCTGGGACCGAACCACCTCCGCGACCGCCAGGCATCTGGAGTCGCTTGCGGCGTTTACTGACAGGGCATTGACCCGGAGAATCATGAAGGAAGGCCCCCGGATTGGCTCCGGGGGCCCTTATTAATTGCCTGAGACGCGACCTCGTCCGGTTGGGCGGCTCGTTGAAGCTACTCCGGATACACCAGCGAGTCCGCCTCTTCACCGCTCAACACGCGCATGATGTTGCCGTAAGCGAACGTTGCCGCCCGCAGGTTGGTCTCCTGGCTCTGTCCAGCCATGTGGGGAGTGACCACCACGTTGTCCAAGTCCAGCAGCGGATTGTCCTCCGGGGTAGGTTCCGCTTCAAGCACGTCCAACCCGGCAGCGGCGATCTTCCCTTCTTGCAGCGCCCGGTAAAGCGCCGCCTCGTCGACGACAGGGCCGCGGCAAGCGTTAATCAGGATCGCCGTCTCTTTCATCATGTCGAACTCGCGGTCTGACATCATGCCTCGTGTGCGCCGGGTCAGGGGCACGTGCATACTGACGATGTCTGATTCCCGGAGCAGGTCTTCGAACTCCGCCGGTTCGACCTTTAGTTCTCTCTGCACATCCTCGGGAATGTCCTCGATATCATAGAAAAGGGTGTGGGTGTCGAACCCGGTGAGACGTTTGGCCACATGTTTGCCGATCCGTCCCAGGCCGACGATGCCCACGGTCTTGTCGGTAAGCTCTTGGAGTTCCGACAGGTAGAGGCCGCCCCGCCATTCCCGCCGCTTGGTAGTGCTATCCCACTGGAGCATGAGCCGCTTGCCCACGTTGATCATCAAGGCGATGGAATGCTCGGCTACTGCGATGGCGTTGGCTCCGCCATTGTTGGCGACGGGAATCCCCATTTCCAGGATGGCTGAAAGGTCCAGCCGGTCATAGCCGGCGCTGAGGGTCTGGATCAGCTTGAGGTTGGGGCATTGCCGCAGCACATCCAGGGAAACGTCGCTGGAAATGATTGCGTCCGCATCTTTACACATCTCGATCTTCTTGGCGTCGGAAAGGCTTGGATCGACGGTTGTAACTTCGATCTCCGCGGGGGCCTGGCCGACCATGAACTCGGACCGCCCGCCAATTCCGCTGAAGTAGGAAATTTTATAATTGGGCATGTGGGTCCCCTCCTTTACACGTCGCTCTGATTCCGCTGCAATTATAGCCGGGGCTAGGAGGTTGTCAAAACGAGGCCCATTCCCTCCCATGAGCGCTGCGGCCTCGGCGGGAATCTGCTGAGCGTGGGCGCCGGGCAGTCTGCGAGACCGGTTATTGGATGTGGATTATACCGGCCTTGACGACCTGCCGTTCTGCTGACCCGCCGCTGTAATACACAACCCTGACATACCCCAACCCTCCACCATCAACTCGCCCTGCCCGCCTGCGAAAGGTCGACCTCGAACTCGATAATCTCGAACGTCGTTGACAGTACGGGGGCGAAGCAGCCGTCCTCGGTGGGCGTTTCGCCGTCAGCCTCCTGGGAGAGTTCGACTTGGTAGGCCATTGCCTCTTTGAGCGACATCTCCGCGCCGGGGAGGGGGTCGCCGTATTCCAGCATTACCTCGATGTGTCCGGTGACAGCCTCGCGGACCATCTCCTGAACGTGTTCCCAAGTTTTCCCGGTGGTGACGCAGCCCGGCAAATCGGGCAGATAAGCGCAGTAGTTGTTGGGCATACGTTGAAATACCACCACGTATTTCAGTTTCATCGATTACTCTCCCTGAGTCCTGCCTGTCTCAATATGTTGTGCCACATCTCCCGTGACAAATCGCTCCCGGGGTGACCAGGAATAGTCACGGTCCCGGGCTTCACCGAGTGATGGAAATGCCGGTGGCTTCCGCGCGTCCGCGCCAACCTCCAACCGTCCCGTTCCACTAGACGGATGGCGTCCCTAACCTTGTGCATCGGTCAACTCCACAAAGCCCGGCATCAACCGCCCTGCTGCCGCTCGTTCTCATAGGCTCGGAGTTCGTACAGAGTCAGGCCGCGCCAGCCTCCAGCCTCCAGCCGTCCCGTTCTACCCGCCTGATGGCCTCTCTAACCTTGGGCATGTCCGTCCGGTCAACCCCGGCTGTCCTGGATAGCTTGCCAGACCTTTTCCGGAGTCAAAGGGGTGTCGATGTGGCGTATACCCAGACCGGAGAGGGCGTCCATAACTGCGTTGGTAACGGCCACTGGGGCGGCCACGGTGGGCAACTCGCCGATTCCCTTGGAACCCAGCGGGTTTAACGGCGATGGCGTCTCGGTGGTGTCCAGTGTCAGGTCGGTGAGGTAATCGGCCTTGGGCAGCGCGTAGTCCATGAGGCTGCCCGTCAAGGGTTGGCCTTGGGCATCGTAGACCATTCCCTCGGTCATGGCCTGGCCGATCCCCTGGGCGATAGCGCCCTGCACCTGGCCGTCGGTCAGCATCGGGTTGATTATTCTGCCCGCGTCATGCACCGCTGTGTACTTCACGATGCGTATGGCCCCATTTTCAGGGGAAACCTCCACGACGGCCACGTGTACTCCGAATGCGTAAGGGCTGAGGGGTACCGTGTGATCGCCGGTGAAGTCCAAACCCGGCGTTACTCCGGGAGGGAGACGTTCCTCATCATGGGCTGCCGCGGCGACTTCCGAGAATTCTACCGCGTTACCAGGGTCTCGTTTGTCGAATGCACGTCCCTCCTGGAAGACCACGTCTTCCCCGGCGCACCCCAGCAAATGGGCGGCAATCGTGGTCATTTTTCCGGCGGCCTCTTGCAAGGGGTAGAACATCGCCGAACCACCGGCTACCAGTCCCCGGCTTGCGGCGGTCCCTCCTCCCCCGGGCAGCGAGTCGGTGTCTCCGTGTAGAACGTTCACATCCGCAGGCGTGACACCCAGTTCGTCCGCCGCAATTTGGGCGAAAGTTGTCTCGGTGCCCTGGCCGTGTGGGGAAACGCCTGTATAAATGCTGATTTGGCCCGACGGGTCGATAATCAACCTGGCGTAGTCGGTTAACTGTGCGCCTCGGCCCCCCGAACCCTTTACCACGGCGGACATTCCTACTCCGATAAGCGGCTCATCGTCCCCGCTCTGTCGTCTGGCCTGTTCGCGCCATTTGGAATACTCCGAGAGCTCCAACGCCCGGTCCAGGGTCATTTCGTAGTTACCGGAGTCATAAACCAGCCCGGTAGGCGTCTCGTAGGGGAAGGCGTCCGGCGGGATCAGGTTCCTGCGCCGTACTTCGGCGGGGTCAAGGCCCAACTCGCTGGCGACCAGGTCCATCGTGCGTTCCATGCAGAAGGCGGCCTCCGGCCCTCCCGCTCCCCGGTATGCGCCGGTCCGGGGCTTGTTGGTGACCACACCCTTTAGCTCAACTTCCGCGGCGGGAGTGCGGTATGGTCCGACGAGCCGGTAGCTGGTCAGGCGCGGCACTGTCGGAGTGCCGGGGAGAAAATAGGCTCCCAGGTCGGAGACGATTTTCACCCTCATTCCAAGGAGGGTCCCGTCGGTTTTCACGGCCGCTTCCATGTCGACGGTGTGGCCCCTGCCGTGGAACGCCACCATGTTTTCCTGGCGGTCTTCTATCCACTTGGTTGGCCGGCCCAACCGCATCGCCAGGTAGGGCACGACCACCTCTTCGGGGAAGAGCCCGCCCTTTTCGCCAAACCCGCCGCCGACGTCGGGCGCAATGACGCGCAAAGTACCCTCACGACGTCCAAATAACCGAGCGAGATGTGACTTGATTGAATGAGGGTGCTGGGTGGAGTCCCAGACCGTTAGCAGGTCTTCGTCACGGTCGAATTGGGCCACCAGACCCCGGGCTTCCATCGGCGCAGGAGCCAACCGCTGTACGTGGTAGCTTTGCCGGACCACTCTGTCGGCCTGGGCGAACGCCTCGTCTGGCCCGCCGCCGGAGTGAGATACAGTCATTGCCACGTTGCTCCCCAGGTCCGGGTGGACCACGGGAGAGTCGTCCCGCATCGCATCCATCGAGTCGACCACCGCCGGAAGAGGGTCGTACTCGACCTGGACCAACTCAAGTGCCTCGCGGGCCAGATGCGGCTCTTCGGCGGCCACAACGGCGACCGGCTGCCCTACGTAGCAGACCTTGTCCGTGGCCAGGACCGGATGATCGGGAAGCCGGGGGTCTGGCTCGTCTTCACCTCTTCTGGTCGCGGCAAAGTTGATGGCCCCTTCGAGGTCGGAGGCCGTGACCACCGCAATCACTCCTGGCAAGTCGAGCGCCGCCGAGGTATCGACGGAGGTTATGCGGGCATGGGCATGGGGACTGCGCAAGACTGCGGTATGCACCATGCTGGATAGCTTGATGTCGTCTACGAAGGAGCTTTGGCCTGTGAGGAGAGTCACGTCCTCGAACCGTTTTAGAGACTGACCGGAGTAGGTCATAATTGGCCTCCTTGTCTCAGGCTTAGTCCCGGCCTACCAGAACATGGGCTGTCAGTTCGCGCTAGGCCGGCTGCCCTCCAGGTAATGGGTGTGACCTTCGGAGTATGGGTCCAACACAGGGAAGAAAACCAACAACTTGGCTCCCTCTTCGCTTGCTCGGAAGCCGTGTTCAACTCCCGGCGGGACGACCAGGGTATGGTCCGGGCCAACGGTCTGAGATTGTCCGTCGATGTTGACTTCCAAGCTGGCTTCTAGTAGTCAGGCATCTTTACATTGATGGGTAAAGATGTGGCAACTTGATACGTGAACACCGCTGCCCAAGGCATCGCCCGGCAGTCACGCCAATCTCGGCTGACCATCATTTCAATGATTTTGGACTACTAGAGGTCGGAGGTTATTCCTCCTCATCAAAGCTTTCCTCAGGTTTATCCAGGCCATCACCCACGGAGTCGGTCTGGACATTCTGAATGTGCGGTGACATTATGCCTCTGAACTTGAAGAAGCTTTCGACGGTCCAGTCCTTCAGTTCTTCCAGCTTTTCCCCACTGTCCATAATGGTTGCCGGTGGGCCGTAATACCAAGAAATCCTGCTGGCCCGGCGGTTATCCAACCGGTCCCAGTCCAGTTCCGTGCCGACTTGGTTTTCTATTTCTTCTTTGTATGCCTCAAGGAGGTCAAAAGCCCTCTTGTTGATTACTTGGTTCCCGGTATCTATATAAACCTCGACACGGAATCTTCCACCCGATGCAAAAACAATGGCAAATGTGAATCCAGACCTACCCGACGCTAGGCCCATCCAACTGTGGAATCCTATTGTCTTCCTGCCGGTTACACCAGGTTCCCGCTCCTTGAGCTTATCGACCAGTGCTTGAAAAAACGCTTGGTAAAGTCTTCCTTTTTCGCCAGGTGCGCCGGTGGTCAGAGGTTGAGAAGGGGGGTATGCAGTCTTTGCGGACTTTGTCTTTGGCGTCACCACCACCTTGAAATTAGGGGCCTTCAAGTCAGAACCTTCTATTTGCAGCACTTCCAGTTCCACGCCGAAGAAATCCAGGTTGCCCCGGGTGGAGTCGTTAAGCCACTCCAGCGCATTGCGGTGTTCCGGGCGGATTTCCGGGGACACCCAGATTATCACCCCACCATCTTTTCCGGCGGCGTAGGTCAGCAATTGGCCCAAGTGGGTGTGGTTGGTTTTTTCCAGCTGGTTCTCAATGATGATCGGGCGGCTCTGCCCCGGTTCCTCCCCTACCAAGTCCACGGAGAAATCCCCGACGGCAACTTCCGACTCCACCAAATCAATGTCTATGCCGACTGCCTCGGCCAGATAACCAATGTTATCCCGTAGCCAAGGAGTGAAGTCTGTAGCTTCATTTGCCCATACGTCCCGGGGGTCCACTCGCACCAACTTACGAAGCTGTTCTGCCATATTGCTATACCTTTATGATTACTTGGGCCATCGTCAAGCCGTAAACTCCTTATGCCATCAATTCAAAGACGTTGGCATTCTAGGATGACGATTAGCTCGTCCATGACGTGGGTGTGCAGGGGAGCGCCCGCACCCGCCTCTACGAGATTGATGCTGAGGGTACTGGTGACGCCCTGCTCGTGCCCGGCGATGTCGAACTTACGATACTTGGGCCTCCAGGGAGTCTCTGGGGCTTGGTCGTGGTCTATGATGGGCATCGGTGGCTCCTCGTTTGGTTTGAACTGCGCCAATTGGTGCTTGATGTGTCGGCATACCGGATAGGTGGACGCATTCTACGATACTTTCGAGGGAATGGGACCAGGCCCAATTCGGTATTGTCCTCTCTGTTGGCCGAGGTTATCCTTTAGCGAACCGATACCGGGGATTTGACATGGTAATGCTCACGATTCAGCGCTGGTTCGCGGCTTTGCAGGGCAGGCCGCGGGCCGCGGAGCCAGTCTACGATACGAGGGGAGATAGGAATATGGACACTTCTAGATTCAACCCGCTTACGGCTCAGGAGCGGCAAATTATCGAATTCAAAGGCACCGAGTACCCGTTCACCGGCGAGTACGACGATTTTTACGAGGGAGGGACCTACATCTGCCGCCGTTGCAACGCCGAGCTTTACCACTCCGCCGATAAGTTCGACGCCCATTGCGGTTGGCCGGCGTTCGATCAGGAGATTCCCGGCGCGGTCAACCGGCTACCCGATCCCGACGGGTACCGGATCGAAATTGAATGTGCGAGTTGTGGAGGGCATCTCGGTCATGTGTTCCTCGGCGAATTTCTGACCCCGGCCAATACTCGCCACTGCGTGAACTCCCTGTCGATGAAGTTCGTGCCCCTGGAGACAAGCTAGGCCACCGGGACCGGCTCTCGGTCCAGGCGGTGTGCCCGCTAGGGGACCTGGCACGCCTCCCAAAGCCACTCCCGGTGCTCATCCTCAAGCATGGGGCTGATGTTGTCCCACACTTCCCGGTGGTATTCCTTGAGCCAGGTCTTTTCATAGTTGGAAAGCTGGTCCCATTCGATTAGGCCTTTGTCGAAGGGGATCAGGGTCAGCGGTTGTAGCTGTAGCCACTTCCGGCCGTCCGGATGTTCCGGCATGTCATCTTCGGGCGCGACGACATAGAGGTTTTCCAGCCGCACGCCGCCCCAACCGGCTTCGTAATAGCCGGGTTCGTTGGAGACGATCATTCCCACCTTGAACGGTTCGTCGGCCCCGCGAGGCGTTATTCGCTGCGGTCCCTCATGCACGTTCAAGAACGCTCCGACCCCGTGGCCCGTGCCGTGCCCGTAGTCCAGCCCGGCGTTCCAAAGGAAAGTCCGCGCCAGGGCGTCCAGGCCAATTCCTCCCGTTCCTTCCGGGAACTTCTGCTTCGCCAGGTTGATATGCCCCCTCAACACCAGTGTGTAGACTTCTTTCTGGCGTTCCGAAGGACTGCCGATGATGATCGTGCGGGTATCGTCGGTGGTGCCTCCCAGCAATTGGACGCCGGAGTCGACCAGAAATAGCTCCCCGTCGCGCAAGAATACTTCGGGGCTGGCGTCGGCGTAATGAACGATTGCCCCGTTGGCTCCGGCGGCGGCGATGGTCGTGAAGCTGAGGTCGTAGAAGCCCTCTTCGCTGGAGTATTCCTCGAACAAGATTTGGCTGTAACCTTCCTCACTCACCGCCTCCCCGGACTTGACCGCGTCCTGCAACCGCTTGAAACTGCGTATCTTGGCCGCGGCGGCGTGCCGGTGCGAGTTGCGGGAGGCGGCGATCTCCGTTTCGTTCTTGATGGCCTTTAACGGCACAGTCGGGTTGGGCTTTTCGTGCAACTTCTGGTCTTCGTGCAGCATCAACCGCGTACCCATCGTCGTCCCGCTTGGGTCCAGCCAGACCATGCCGGACGCTTCGGCTCCGGTGCGTTTCATGGCCTCGGCGTAGGCTTCGTAAGGCTTGAACTCGATCAGTGATGCAAGACCATCCAGGACTTCAGCGGGGGGAGAAACCCGCGTAAAACAGGTGGCCTCTTCCATGTCGACGACCAGGTAACCCTCGAACACAGGATTGTAGGCGATGTCTGTACCGCGCAGATTGGTCGCCCAGGCGATCTCGTCCAGCTTGGTCAAGATGAGAAGCGTGGCCCCTGCCTCCGCCATCTCCTTGCGTATGCTCTCCAGTTTTTCGCCGGCGCTGCATCCGGTGAGTTCATCGGCCAACCGGTAGATCGGGTTGGCGGGCGGCGCGGGCTGCTCATCCCACACCGCGTCCACCAGGTTTTCGTCCATGGGGACAAGGGCGGAGCCGGGGGAATGGAGGGTTGCCTTGTACACGGCATGGGCCTGCATCGAGACCACGAACGGGTCGAACCCCACGCGGATGCTACCCTGTTCCTTTTCCATCTCGGTTAACCACTGGCTAACCGTCTTCTCACCGGAGAGTCCCAGCTTGTGGACCCGGAAACTGTTATGGTCTACTTCGTCGTCTGCCTGAAGGTGGTAGCGGGAGTCTACAAATAGGTGGCTCCCTTCGGGGCAGACTAGGACGTCTCCTGCTGAGCCCCGGAACCCGGTGATGGCCGTGCGCCTGCGCGTATACTCGGGCACGTACTCGTTGAGATGGGCATCGGAAGAGAGCGCCAGGTATGCGTCCAGATTGGCCTCTTTGATCCTTTGGTAAAGGTCCGAAAGCCGCTGGTTTAGAGTCTGCTTGTCCTCGGACATAGCGTTCAACGCTCCTCTGCAACGATACTTTGCAACGATACTTGGCTGCCATTACACGCCGCACCGGCGCCATACTCTAGGTGGTGCGGAGCCCGGCGGCTGACAAAAATTCATCGATGACTCGGGCCAGTTCATCCGGCTTATGGTAGCCGATGTCGTGGACCGTCTCCGGAATCCATTTGACCTGGCAATCGGGGATCGTTTGACCCGCAGATTCGACGCCTGCGCGCTTCTGCCTGGCCCTGTCGCTATCCGCTCTTTCAGGTGTCGGGCCAGCCGGAATGATGATAGTTGGGCAAGCAATCTTGGGATAGGAGTCGAAGGCTGGTTCCTGCCACATGGCGTGCATCACTTGCAGGTGGTTTTCAGGGCGCAGGATATCTTGAATCTGGCCCTTCTCATCCTCATACACCATCGTTTGCACGATGCGCTCGATCTGATCGTTCCAACAGAAGGAGAGTTGGTGCCGCAGCCGGTCAAGAAACTGCTCCCGTGTGCCCGACACATCCCTTGGCCGGACGCGCGCCTCGACCACCTCCCAGGGCTCGCGGGGTCCACTTCCTCTACCGGCGCCGCCGTCGATAAGTCCGAGGGCGGATACCCGGTCTGGGAAGCGGGCGGCCACGTTGAGCGCCGCGGTTGCCCCCCACGAGTGTCCGAAAACGGCGGCGCGCGCGACTCCGAGATGGTCCATCAGCCCTACGGCGTCCTCCGCCAACGTCTGCCAGTCGTAACCACTTCCGGCCTGGGTGGTCTGACCGTGGCCTCTGGCGTCGGCGGCGAAGAGCCGGTATTTGTCTCGCAGATGGCTGGCGGCCAACTCGTACCAGTGGGCCGAAGATGCGAGGCCGTGCATAAGCACCACGGGATTACCGTCTCCGCCCCAGTCCAGGTAACGGACGTGAAGGCCGCCAATATCGGTCCAGTGTTCCGAGGGGGCCTGTTGGTCTTCGGCGGTTTGCAACGGCAACTCTTGTTTGTGTGTCCAAAATTGTTCGGGTAGTTTAGTCTATATCCTATTCATTGGAGCGGGATCGGGCAACCCCGGAGATCTTCTATACAGGCCAATCGCGTCTTGAATTGGACTGCTGACATCCCGCCCTTCCCACCTGAGGTGACCACTCGTTACCATAATCCTTGTCGGAATTCCGTCCCGGTCCAAATCCCTAGCCCGCCGCCCAGGCCCGATGTACCAAAATGGCGCACAATTTCCCTGAAATCAATTCTCCAGCTTCAGAACACCCGAATGTGTGCCATCGCACCCTAACCCGCCACCCAGGCCAATATACCAAAAGGGCCCACAATTTCCCTGAACTTCTCCAGCTTCAGAACACCCGAATGTGTGCCATCGACTATATCCAAAATCTAAGGGAGCAAACCAGTCGGCGCTATGAGTCTTAGCTCTGAAATTAACGGGTTGCGGTCCCGGGTCCGCGCCCTCAAACGTAAACTGGCCCGTCCTTTGGCGGAACTCCGCCTCCAACGCATGGCCGGCGAGCTATGCCTGGAGTGGACCTGCGCCCAAGCAGACCGCCAACCCTTTCCCAACTCTCAAACCTTTGTCATCCGCGTCGCCGGCTCCGGCTGCCGTCTGCATACCTTACGGCCGTCGTCCGCTGCCTGGAACGCTGCCGGGCTGAAAACCAACCGCCCGGCCCCTGGCGTATCCTCCGGTCCCTGCTGCCCCGGACCCATCGCCGTAGGGGCCACGCTTGTGGTTGCCTATTCCGACCGTGAAGAGGTCAAGACCTGATGGCCCTGCCCCGGAGATCTTCTACCGCGTGTTTGACACTTCGAGGGGCCAACTATACCCTTCCGGAATCCTGGGGCATAGTCGACGCCCCATTTGACACGACCCGATAGCTGAGGTGCGCCGCATGGTTTACGAGATGGATCAATATCTGAATGTGCGCTCGGCCTCTGCGCCGTCATTCAGCCCCGATGGGGACCGCATCGCTTTCGTGAGCAACCTTACTGGGATTCCCTTGCCCTGGGTGGTACCCGCCTCCGGCGGCTGGCCCCAGCCCATTAGCCTGGCCACCGAGCGTACCGGGCAGGTGATGTTCTCTCCCACGGGCCGGCATCTGACGTTCGACCACGATCAGGGTGGGGATGAGCATTGGCAACTTCTGGTGTGTAGACCCGATGGAGGCGGCCTACGTCCCTACTCCTTTGATTTGACCGTGTCCCACAGGTTCGGACAGTGGTCACCGGATGGAGAGTCGTTTTCGTTCGCCTCTAACGCGGTTGAACGGAGGCGATTCGACACTTACATTCAAGTCTTGGAGGACGATGCGCCCAGGCTAATATATTCCGGTGAGGAGTCGGCCGAGCCTGCGGCGTGGACGCCCGATGGAAAGAAGGTAATCGTCAGTGAAGGGCCACGCCCCGAGAGTGCCAACCTTTACCTCGTGGATGTCGAGATCGGAGAGACTGTTCACCTTACCCCGCACACCGGTGACGCGGCGTATTATCCGGTGGGGTTCTCAGCTAACGGAGGCAAGCTCTACCTGCGGACCGACCAAGGGCAGGAATTCCTGGGGTTAGCCCTACTTGACCTGGCTACCCTTGGGATGGACTATTTGCTAGTCTCGGACTGGGACATCGAAAGCGCGGCCCTATCACCCAACCGGCGGAGGTTGGTCTACTCCAAGAACGCCGACGGGTCCTCCCGGATTTCGTTAAGAGACGTTGGCTCGTCTGAAGAGTATCAGATACCAGACTTGCCTTTGGGCGTGGTATCGGGTCTAACCTGGGCTCCCCATGGGCGCAAGTTTGCATTTGCCCTCAATAGCTCCCAGGCCACGTCCGATATCTGGACCTACGATTTGAGGCAACGGCGGTTGCAACAAGTTACCCATTCCCCGCGCGTGGGGCTCGAAGAAGACGCGCTCGTTAATCCGGAGGTCGTGAGATTCCGGGCCATGGACGGCCTGGAAATACCGGGACTATTGTACGCTCCCAGAGGCGCGAGACCCGACGGCGCCAACCCCGCGATAGTCCAGGTACACGGCGGGCCTTCCGCGCAGACCAGGCCGGTGTTCGAGCCGGTGCTTCAGTACTTCGCCAATCGGGGCTATGTTGTGCTAGCCACCAACGTCCGGGGCAGCACGGGTTACGGCCGCACCTATAAGCACCTTGACGACGTGCGGAAGCGAATGGATAGCGTGGCCGACCTGGAAGCGGCCAATTCGTGGCTTCGGTCTTCCGGGTGGGCTCACCCGGACCGGATAGCGGTGATGGGGCCTTCCTACGGCGGGTTCATGGTGCTGTCTGCCTTGACGACCTACCCGGACTCGTGGGCCGCGGGAGTAAATGAGAGGGGAGTAGCCGATTTCATCATGCACCTGGAGCGCACCGAACCGCAGGGCCGCAGGCTAAGGGAGATCGAATATGGGACCATTGAAGAGGACGGCGATTTCCTACGCTCCATCTCCCCCTTAAACCACGTGGACAAGATCAAAGTTCCGATGGTGGTGGTCCACGGCGCCAATGACCCCAGAGTAAACGTCAGCGTGGCGGAGGCGCTGGTGGCACAGCTTAGGGAGTACAATATCCCTGTCGAATTCCTGCGCTTCGAGGATGAAGGACACGGCATGGTGCGGCTGGCAAACAAGTTGCGCGCCTTTCCTGCCATAGCCGATTTCCTGGACAAGCACCTTCAAGGAGACACGTAGTGAACGGAGAAGTGGTCTCGGTCAACCGCAGCGCCACGCACACTTTGGTCAAACCGAATCAGGAGAGGGTCCAACTGCTCGCCGGGTTGGGGGTGGAGGGCGACGCCCACGCGGGGAAGACGGTCAAGCACCGCTCGCGTGTGGCGCAAGACCCGGACCAACCTAACCTGCGTCAGGTACACCTGATCCATTCCGAGCTATACGCAGAATTGAGGGAGTCCGGCTTCGACGTCTCTCACGGCCAGATGGGCGAAAACATCACCACAGGCGGCGTGGACTTGTTGGGTCTTCCGGCCGGTACGCTGCTTCACATGAGGGACGCCGTGGTGGAAGTCACTGGCCTGCGAAACCCCTGCGCTCAACTGAACAAGATCCAGCCCGGCCTGCTGGACTCGGTCTTGGACCATGACGAAAACGGCAACCTGATTCGCAAGGCGGGTATCATGGGTATCGTGGTCACCGGCGGCGAAGTAGTTCCAGGAGACGAAATCCGTGTGGAACTACCGGCCGAGCCCCACCGGCCCCTGGAACCGGTCTAATCCCGGCCCACCCCTACAGCAAATTCCACCTGGGGTTGGCCTCTACTTCCGTCTTGAGGCGGTCTACGATCCACTCACGGACTGAGCCGTCCAGGTAGAAGGTCGGCTTAATGAGGTCGCTTTCATCGGTGATCAGGCCTTCTTCCAGGGCTGTCTGGGCTACCGAAGTACCGGGCCGGACCCGCACACCCACGCGCAGATTTGCCAGAGTGGGGCGAATCTCGCGGAGAAACTCGAGCTTGGTCTCCACAGTCTCCGCTGTCTCCCCCGGCTCACCGAAATACTGAGACATGACGTAGTTCAAGCCCGTAGCGTCGCAGCGTTGGCAGATCTCTTTCAACGGTTCCAGCCGCGCGTCCAGCGGCTCGCGTTCCAGGCTCTCGCCGGCGAATCCCTTCATGATTACCAATCCTGACCCGGCCTGTTTCATCAGGCTCAGCACCTCTTCGTCGCAGGCATCGGGCACAGGGGCCAGATAGCTGTTCCAGCGGACCTTCAGGTCTTCCTCGATCAGCGACCGGCAAAGCGCCTTGGCGTGGGGCAGGGGCACGTTGAATCCCGAGTCGATAAAGAAGACCTTTTTCAGACCGAACCGGTCCTTCATCTCCTGGACTTCGCGAATCACATCCTCGATGGGCTTTAGAACGCGCCAGGTAGTGGCGTCGTTTCCAGCCTCGATAGAGTGGGAGAAGCTGTCGTCGAGCTTTGTCACGATGCCAATGCCGAACCCGGCTTGCTCGTACCTGGTCATGTCCAGCTCTTCCAGCCGGGGCGGCTTGGAAAAGCTGGAGTAGGCCAGACCCCGGTAGACGGTCTCTCCGTCGCCGTCCTTGTAGACCAGTCCGGGAAGGTTGTGGAAGTTTTCGCCGCTCTCCAGGGACGCGGCGACTTGGGCAAAGGTCTCACCGCCATCTCCGGCCACACCAAGGTCCGGTCCCAGGTAGTTGAAGCACTCCCTGGGCAGAAGGCTGAATCCCGGACCGCCGCAAACGATGGTGGCCTTGGAGACGGACCTGATACGGTTGATGACTTCCTTGGTCGATGGCAGCGCCCACTGGGGGTCCATAAAGCTTGAGTTGTCCAAGTTTCGCAGCGAAAGGCCGACCAAGTCCGGCTGGAACCCTTTGACCGTCCGTTCGGTATCTCCAAGGTAGTCCTCGGAGAACATAAGATCCAGCACCTTGAGGTCATGCTGCTGCGGGTCAAGATGCGCGGCAATGTACGCCAACCCGATGGGTACTGGACGGGCGTTCATTCGGCTCATAAGGCGTTGATGACGGTTGGTGGCGATTAGCAGAATCCGCATGTCTGACTCCTACAAGCCTGATGGCGCCGTGCTCTCGGTTCTGGAATCTATTAACCTCAATGTTAACTAATCTACGTGCTGCGGTCTAGGGTCCCCAAATGACCGAATCCCCATGGCCTTGCGGCTCCCCCAAATCCTGTTCGGTGTGGAGGTCTTTTTCGATCAGCTTGGCAAGCAATTCAGCAAGATCGTAAGTCTTTTTTGCAGCACTACCTCGTTGCCGCTGATGACGATTTCAACAGTGGACCCCTCGCTAACTGACCACTGTTCAACCACGGTCTTGGGTATGCGGACCGCAAGGCTGATCCCTCACTGTGAGACATAAGACGAAGACCACATGCAACCCCGCTTTAGGATAGCTAATATATATCCATGGCTGGTCGTTTTCCACGTAGTGGTAAGTTGGCTGGATACTGTTGATTCCACCTCTAGCGTCGATGCTTTAATATGCACACACACTCGACCTGTCTTGGTGTCGGCCGAGGGCTACTTTGATTTTGGGAGGAGGTATCCGATATGGCTAGGATTGGCCTGGTCCGGGAGGCTGAGGCCACCGGCAGAGTCAAGGAGATCTACGAAGAGATCAAGCAGACCATGGAGTGGAGCTTCGTCCCTGAAACGTTTCAGGTCATGGGACACAACCCGGACCACCTGGAAGCCTACTGGAGTCACTACAAGCAGGCGATGGGGCCGGGGCGGGTTGACATAAAGACCAAGAAGTTGATCGCCTTCGTAGTCTCGGCCATGAACAACTGCGGCGTTTGAGTCAGCTTTCATCTTGATGCCGTGAAGCATCTGGGGATGGACGACGCTTACTTGGCCGAGGTGGTCGAAGTGATGACCGAGGTGGCCAAAGGAAACCTGATCATGCACTCCTTGGGCGGGAGGCACTAGGCGGTTCTCATGCGGAGCGCGCCCGCTTGACCACCGCCGTTCGCGGTCAATAGAATCGGACTCACAGGAGGAACCATGAAATACGATTACATTGTAGTTGGAGCCGGTTCGGCCGGCAGCACTATCGCCACCAGGCTATCGGAGGATTCCAGCAAGTCGGTGCTCCTGCTGGAAGCGGGCCCGGACTTCCCCGATTTTGAGCAACTGCCCGAAGACCTTAAGATGGGCAATAATGTCTGGCTTTCGGCTTACGGCCCTCATTCCTGGGGATTCGAAGCGCAGGTTACTCCCCAACAGCCCAATCTAGTGATTCCGAGGGGCAAGGCCACCGGGGGCTCCAGCGCCATCAACGGGCAGGTCCTTTACCGGGGTATACCGGAAGACTACGACCGCTGGGCTGAGTGGGGAAACGACGAGTGGGCGTACACCCGCGTCCTGCCATACTTCCGCAAGATGGAAACGGACCTGGACTACCCCGGCGGCGACTTCCACGGAGACGACGGCCCCATTCCGGTGCGCCGCTACCCCAGGGACGAGTGGCTTCCCTATGCCACCGCGTTCCAGGAGGCGTGCTTCGCCGAGGGGTTCCCGGACGATCCAGACCAGAACCACCCCGAATCCACAGGAGTATCCCCGAGGGCCCGTAACACTCTGGAAGGGGTCCGGATCAGCACCGCGATAGCTTACCTTGGCCCCGCCCGCCACCGGTTGAATCTCACCATCAAGGCGGATGTTCATGCCCGCCGGGTATTGTTTCAGGGTAAACGGGCTGTGGGGGTCGAGGTCGAAAGTGGCGGTGAGGTCTTCACCGTCGAGGGCGACGATATAATTTTGAGCAGCGGGGCCATCGGCTCGCCCCACCTGCTGCTGCTGTCCGGTGTCGGTCCCGCGGAGCACATGAACAGCTTCGGCGTCCCGGTGGTCCATGACTTGCCGGGTGTGGGCCAGAACTTACGGGACCACCCGTCGGCAACCGTTTTGTTCAGGGCCACGGGGGAGAAGCCCGACGTGCAGGCGCCGGTTATCCAGGTAGGGCTGCGGTACACAGTGGAGGGTTCATACCTGCGCAACGACATGCAGGTTAGCCCAACGATGCTGACCAGCGAGCACCGCCCGGTGCAGGTGGAGATCAACGATGACGGAAACTATCTTGGAGTAAGTTGCAGCCTTCAGCTAGCGCTGGGTGCGGGGGAACTTCGGCTGCAATCGACCGATCCCGCGGTCCAGCCGTTTCTGAACTATAACTATTACACCGAACCATTCGACCTGGAAAGAATGCGTCGCTCCGTGCGGCTTGCCGTCCGGTTGGCGGACCATCCGGCATTCAAGGAATTGATAATCGATCGCGTATCGCCCACCGACGATGAACTAGCGTCGGACGATGCTTTGAACAACTGGCTCATGCACTACACCGGCACTTCGCACCACGTTTCCGGAACATGCAAGATGGGGCCGGACTCCGACGGGATAGCCGTGGTTGACCAGTACGCCCACGTACGCGGAGTCGAGGGTCTGAGAGTGGCGGACGCGTCGATCATGCCGGACTGCATCCGCGCCAACACCAACGCCACCACAATCATGATCGCAGAGAGGGTGGCGGACTTCATCAAAGAGGGAAGATAGCTGCGCTCCCTCGCGGGCTACTCCGCGTGGACGCTTCATATCTTCCCCCTACCGGGGATGGCTCCCCTGCCACGCGAGCTAGTCCGAGGGCAATGATGGATGGGAACGGAATGGAGGGATAGCTCAGCTACCGTGCGGGCTAGTCCCTACGCTGCACCAGCTCGATGAGCACGTCGTCGGGACCCTCGATGTAAGAGAGGCGGCCGCCTCCGGAGACCTCCGTTATGGGGAGGACCACCCGGATGCCGGCCGTCTCCAGCCGTTCCATATCCGCGTCGATATCATCGACTACGAACCCGAAATGCTCCAGCCCCAGCCGGTTAAGCTCGGCGGCGGGGCGGTCCTGGGGAGAACCATCCTTCTGGGAGGAGATGTTCAACCGGACCGGTCCGTCTACTTCCATGCTGACGGTTATGGTCCCGGGCATAACCTCTCTCGATCCCAGAATCTTGGCTCCGAAGTGTTTCTCGTACCAGGCGGCGGATGCATGTGGATCGGAAGCCCGGATATGTACGTGGTTGATTGCGTAACCCATTATATCTCTCCTTTCGTTTGGCCTGGGCCGGTGGACTATTCCCCTCGTCCCGGTCTTTGGCTTTAGCCCCTGCCGATAAACGGCATTGCAGTTGCCATCACGGTCATGAACTGGACGTTGGCGTCAAGAGGCAGGCTGGCCATGTAGACCACCGCCTGGGCGACATTCTCCACGTCCATCGTGGGTTCGCCGATGATCTGTCCATTGGGTTGAGGAATTCCCGACTTGATTACACCGGTCATCTCGGTCTCCGCGTTCCCAATGTCAATCTGGCCGCAGGCGATGTTGTACTTGCGCCCGTCCAGGGAGGTCGAGCGGGTCAGCCCGGTCATGGCGTGTTTGGTGGCAGTGTAGGGGGCGGAGTTGGGTCTCGGCACGTAGGCGGAGATCGACCCGTTGTTGATGATCCGGCCCCCCATGGGTTCCTGTGCCTTCATCATCCGGAATGCTTCCTGGGTGCAGAGGAACGCCCCCGTGATATTGACGTCGACCACCGCCTGCCATTGCTCGTAGGTCAGGTCTTCCATGGGAATCGGCGGGGCGCTGATCCCGGCGTTGTTGAACAGCAGGTCCAACCTGCCAAACCTCTCCCGGGTGGCCGCAAACAAAGCCTTTACCGCGTCAGGTTTGCCCACGTCCGCCGGGACGACCAGAGTCCGCGCGCTGCCGGGGCCGGCGTCTGCCACCGTATTTTCAAGCGGCTCGACACGCCTGCCCGCAAGGGTGACCGAGTAGCCTTCCCTCAAGAGGGCCAGGGCGGCGCTCTTGCCCACCCCGGTCCCCGCTCCCGTGACGATGGCAACCTTGGATTGAGAACTCATGGGCCCTGTCTCCTATCTTAGTTGACCGGGGCTGTTGGCCCCGGTCTCACATTCGTGGTTATGCGTCTATGTTGTAGACGCGGACGGCGTTGTCATGGAACATGGCGGCCCGTTCCGAGGGCGAATAGCCGCTGGTCATCCGCTTGAAGGCGTTGTACATCACGTTGTAGGAATAGGAGACCTTATCCGGCGGGAAGTTGCTTTCAAACATGGCCCGGTCCGGGCCAAACCGGTCGATGCAGTAGGTCATCAGAGGGGCCATCGATTCGGCCAGTTCCTCGGACCCTATGGGTGTTTCCCGTGTGTGCCAGTCGAAACCGTACCTGGGCTGCCCCACACCGCCCAGCTTGACGACGACGTTGGGACACTGGGCCAATGCGGCTACTCCCTCTCTCCAAGCAGGTATTACCTCGTCGTCCCGGTTGCCGTAGGGGCCAACCCGCATCAGGCCGCAGATGTGGTTGGAGACTATGGTCAGGCCGGGAACGGCCCTGGCAAACTCCGCAAGCTCGGCAAGCTGAGGGAAGAAGACCGTGTTTTCGTAGACGAGTCCTTTACGCTCCAGGACCCTGGCTCCAGCGAGGAACTGGTCGTTGGCAAGCTGGCGCTCGACACCGCGGTTTTCGATCTCCGGATGAGGGTCCCAGCCGACGGAGTGGCGAATGCCGCGGAAGCGGTTGGGGCTGGCTTGCCGGAGGGCGTCCAGCACACGCTCCACGTCATCGC
Organism: Dehalococcoidia bacterium; assembly: GCA_965216155.1. GTDB lineage: Bacteria > Chloroflexota > Dehalococcoidia > Lucifugimonadales > UBA3495 > CATOSP01. The sequence continues at coordinate 351,167 of CBDCFD010000006.1, forward strand.
CCAGGGTCAGGTTTGCGTGGCCGATGATGGCCGCCGCCGCCCTGGCCGGGCCGTAAATCCCGCTGGCGCTGGCTGCGGCAAGGCCCTGTACGAATTCCACCTCGCCCACCGGCCGAAGCTCCTCCGGGCCTCCGGGGCGGTACATGGACCTGGCCTCGATGAACACCGTTGAGCGGACGTTGTGTCCGCTGTTGACGTCGGCCATCAGCTCGTGGAGCAGGTAGCGGTGGTATGGGACTCGTTCGCGGCGGAAGTCCCAGAAATGGTGGTGGGCGTCGCAGATGGGCATCTCAGGTTCCAGGGTCGGCTCTTCGGTCAATGCCAGCCAGTCGTTGCCTCCGTATGCCATAGCCGCGCCTCCAAGTCTGAATTGGGATGGGAATGACGGGAATAATCCTAACATATACCCGGAGCAACATGGCTTTCCTTTGATTCATCCGGCTGATTCTCCCGGCGCGGCGGGTCAGCAATTGCCAAGGAACCACGCCCACGGGCGCTCTAGCAACAGGGCACAGAGACATGCCATTACCATGAACGCAGCAAGTTTTCATTTCCTTGGGTGGCCTTCACAATGCCACTGGTAATTCGGGCGATGAGCCGGGACCGGGCATGACCGGATATCCGGGTGTCACGCTGGTGAACGTTTCCGGGTCCCAGACCCCGTTCGAGCCGGGGGCAGGCTTTTCGCTGGAACTGCGGATGGCCGGTTTCGGTCATGATCGAAAGGCCCTGGCGACTGCGCCTTCGACTTGACGGGGTAGGCGGGACGGAAGAACCGGGCTTGGGCGTTGCAGGGTCCATGTTCATATGTCGTATGGGTAGGGTCTGGCCCAGGGCAGGAGGGCGCGGAGAAGCTGACCGGAGTCGGGGGCTTCGGCCCGGTCGCGGCAGCGGTTCAGGTAACGCATGACCCGGGTGAAGGTGGACAGATGGTAACCGGCTTTGACGACGCGGAGTACGAAGGGGTGGGGGTCTGGCATTGGCTGCCGGTCGACTTCGGCGCGGCCCCATTCCAGGGCCAGCTCTTCAGACATGCGTTGGAGGGCGAGTTGGGCCAGGGGCCGGGCCAGCTTACGCTTGAGGGCGTAGATCCGGGACCTTATTTGGCTGAGTGTCATTTTTCATGCTCCTGAGGCTGGGTTTTAAAACTGACTCAAAGTGCGACATTTAGGGGCATCTTGCGGTGGCCGGTGGCTAGTGGTTAGTGGTTAGTGGTTAGTGGCGGTGGTTAGTGGCGGTGGTTAGTGGTTAGTGGTTAGTGGTTAGTGGTTAGTGGTTAGTGGTTAGTGGTTAGTGGTTAGTGGTTAGTGGTTAGTGGCCGTGAGGTTACGTCTGAGGGGGAGGATGCGGGACATTTTCCAATGCGATGGTGGCCATTCTGGCGCTCCTGAACCTGAGATTTGTTGATTTGGTCCCAAGGTGTGCATGTATCCTCGGCAGTGGATACGGCTTTAGGACGGGACTGATGTTTGGTGATATTTATGGTAGAGAAGGGGCACCGGGGTTGGGAAGGGGCTGATGTCAGTGGGATTGGGGTGGTGGGTCTTTTAATTGTCGTCTGAACCGTTGATTTTTGTGTTTGGGAGATTCCGCTGATTTTGCCGGTCCTGAAAATCATGGCAACTTTTGGAATCACATGAATCACAGTTCAGACAAATTCCCCAAGAACTAAAAGACCTTGGCATGTGCCCTGGGTCTTGAGACGATTGCCGTGTGTTAGGATAGGCTGGATTTTGGATGAGGGGGATAATCGTGGCCGACAAGATACGTCTAGGGATAATCGGCGCTAACATTCATCGCGGCTGGGCCGTCCGGTCCCATCTGCCCGCGGCGCCTCCAGGCATTTGAATTTCAGGCCGGGACATTCTCTTGGACGGCGTGGGTTGTATTAGACAAAATGCTGCCGATAAAGCCCGTACACGGTCGTATATAATGCCATCGGGAAGGCGCCGATGGCCAAAGCCAGCCTCCTCATAAACGAGTAAGGTTAGCTCTACTATCCCCGGAGCTTTATTTACTTCTTTGGTTGGCAATGTACATCATACATCTCGAATGAGAAGGGATTTCGAAGCAAGGAGACCAGGATGCAACCAACCGGACCAGCGTCTTCGCCTACGCAATTTGCCGACGTTGTGGCCAACTGGCAGCGTCGCCTTTTGCAACTGGACCGGTGGAACAACCTACTGTACTTCCGTCCTGGAAGGACAGCCGTCCACGTCGTTGAGCATACACCCGACAGCATCATTGAGGCTTTGTCAGCGCCTTCGGCGTCCCGCCACGGCCTGAGTTTCGACTATGAGGCTCCCAAGCCTCGGAGACGCCCCGACAACTTTGATTTAGATAATGAAGATGACGAAGAACTCGACCTTGCTATTCCCGGTGACCTGAGCGGGGATTGTCCAACTCTTGAATTGCAACGCCGCTTGAGAAATTTACGGCGCCGGGCCAGGGAGTGGGAGGAGGAACAGGGACTATCCGTGTTATTCCTTGCCCTCGGATTTCTCAACTGGGTAGACGAGGATGGTCAAACGGCCGCTTCTCCTTTGCTGATGCTTCCAGTCAACTTGGAAAGTGAGTCTCCCCGAAGCCCTTTTGTTTTGCATCACGATGACGACGAAGACTTCACGACGAATTCAACCTTGGCGGTCAAGCTCAATGAGTTCGGTATAAAGCTGCTCGAAGACCCGGAAATTGAAACGGTCGCGCGGTATTTGGACTCGATCAAAGAGTTGGTACGGCAGCGCCCGGGATGGAATGTGAACGAGGAGGTCTACCTGGCTATCTTCGCCTACTCCAAGCTCGCCATGTGGCGGGACCTGGAGGACATAAAGAACAACGGCGCTGACAACTCAATCGTCAAAACGATGGCTGGCGCCGAATCACCCCACCAAGAGGATGCAACGGGAGACAGGGGTCCGGGAGCGCGGTTGGATGACTTGTTGGACGTTCGGGACCAGTTTGCCGTCCTTCCCGCTGACTACAGCCAAGTGCGGGCGATTACGGCGGCGCGGTCCGGCCACAACCTAGTGTTGCATGGCCCGCCGGGCACGGGCAAGAGCCAGACCATCGCCAACATCACTGCCACGCTTCTGGCCGAAGGCAAATCCGTGCTGTTTGTCAGCGAAAAAACTGCCGCGCTTGACGTGGTGAAGAGCCGCCTTGACGAGAGGCGCTTGGGTGTCTTTTGCCTGGACCTTCACAGCGAGCGTGGCAGGAAGGCTAGTGTTTACCAGCAGCTTCGAGGGTCAGTCGATGACCGGAGAGAGGTCCGATTGCTGGAATTTGCCTACGAGGCACTGGCAGAGCGACGGGACCGGCTCAATCAGGTTGTGCGGGCGCTCCACCAGGTCCGGCAACCTCTGGGACGAACCGCTTTCCAGGTACATGGCAGTTTTGCCGACGTCCGGGAGGCGCCCGATGTGCCCTTTGCGGTTAACGACATTGAAACCCTGGACCAGGCGCGCTTAGTGGAGATTCTGGAAGCCGCCGACCGCATCCGGCTGCGGCCCAGGGAATTCACGGAACACCGGACCAGCCATTGGCGGGTCTTGAAGGGCACCGTTGCTTCTTTGGAGCTGGCAGACAAAATCCGGCGCGATATGCAGACGGTCTCCGCAGCGGTCGAAGCCGTCCGCGCTGGGACGGCGGAACTGGCGGAGAGTTTGGGCTTCCCTTTGCCGGAAACTCTTGGCGAAGCCGCCCCGCTGCTCAACGTGACCCGGAGCCTGGTCCAAGCGCCGGGAGTCCCCCGGCGCTGGCTTGGGGAAGGCGTGGTGGAACGGCTTCTGCCAATAGCCGAGCGTGAGTCTTTAACCCAGTCCGAACGGGGCCGCTTGGTGGAACAACTCGCCCCCTGGTTTGGCGAGCCGATACCGAACTGGGACTTTGCCCATATCAGCCCCCGGCTGGCCGTGTCGCCCGTAGAAGCGGCGCAGTTGAAAACCCTGCTGGGCGCCCAATGGACCCGCAGCGTCCTATGGCCCAACGGGGCTACATCCGGCGCGCTCCGTCAGATAAGCGATGCCCTCCTCCGGTTGAAGTCTGTTGCAGCGCAGGTCGCGGATTTCCTACGGTCCGAGTCAACCGGGAAATGGGCCGGCATACAAGACCTGCTTCACGTTGCCCAAGCTGTGGGACAGACCGGCCCGGTACCGGCAAGCTGGGTCGAGCCTGGGGGAATCGAGGCCGCCGCTGCGGTGGTGGAAATGTCCAGGCAATTGGCGCAGGACCTCGACCGGCTGGAGGAGCGAGTCTTCCCGGAATTCGAACCGGAAATATTGGAAGTAGTTGACCGCGATATGCTAACGCGCTACCGGACGGACTACCAGAGCAAATTCCGCCGTATCATGCCGGGGTGCTACAGGTCAGACCGAAGGGCAATACGTGCCTTCCACCGCGTCGGCGGAAAATTGACATTCTACCGGGAGCAGCAACTCGTTGGCGAAATCGTCGACTTGAAACGTCAGCAGGACGCTTGGCGTGACTTGGAAGCAGAGCTTGTTTCCCGACTGGAAAGCCGGCAAGCGGGCCGAAACACAAACTGGGAAGCCGCACACCGGGACATAGGCGCGGTAAGGGAACTTCTTAACGGTCCGGCAGGCAACGCGGAGCACGCAAGACAGCTTCTGACCTCGCAAGATGACGTCCGCCGCAGCCTGGAGTTGGCCGAGGCGCTGGCGCAAGCATTAGCGGAAGTCAAGGGCCTGGTTGACACCCACCTGTCAGCCGATTTAGCTCAACAGGTCCGGGAAGGTATCCTCTTACCGGCGCTTGAAGGGTCGGCGCGGCAGGCCGCCGAGACTGCCCGGCGAATCGAGGGGGCGACCCACGCTCCACTGGCCTCTGCCTGCCGGGAGATACCGGACCTGTCGGCGTTGCAGGGACTTATGAGCGTCGGCGTCCGGCTCAGGGAGTTGGAACAGGAGCAATCGGAGGCGGAAGCTGCGCTCCGGTCACGCTTTGGAAGGCGCTACGCCGGATTTGACACGGACTGGCATGAAATTCGGAATTGCCTGGCTTGGACCAGCCAATTGCTGGTCCAAGCGCCGCCCGATGAAGTTACGCCGACCCTCGCCGCTCATGCAGAGAACCCTCGGGAGCCGTCCTTCTACGAAAGCGAGGTATCCTCCATCGAGCGTGTTCTCCAACAGACTCGAGCTCAACTGGACTCCCTGTTGGACGATTATGACCTTCAGTACACTCCATTTGATTCGTCGGTTGCGTCATGGGAGCAGGCCAAGTTCCATCAAATCATAGAATGGGCCGGGGAACTTTCCAGGGACGCCGATTCTGCCGGAGACTGGCTGACCTACAAGGCCGCAGTCGCGGACTTGGACCGATTGGCCGGCCCCTCAACTACCGGCAGCATCCGGGACCAAATTGACAACGTCGCCATTGTCCCCCGTATCGTCCAACGCCGCATCTGGACCGCCTGGCTTGACTGGTTATACTTCCAGGAACCGCTGCTTGGCAGATTCGCCGCCCCTGAGCAGGAAGACTTGATTGCCAGGTTCAAAGAACTGGATGTTCAGTTGGCGGACGCGGCCCAAGATGAAGTCCGGAGGAGGGTTTTCGAGAAGTACCCCAACTTTTCGGTAGCTAACAACGGGGCCAGCGAACCGGGCATCCTGCGCGGCGAACTGTCTAAACGACGACGGCAGTGGCCGGTGCGAAGGCTATTCGAAAGAGTCCCCCGGGTTATTCAGACCTTGAAGCCTTGCATCCTGGTGAGTCCCCTGGCCGTCAGCCAATACCTTCCACTGGCGCTCGACTTTGACGTGGTAATCTTCGACGAGCCTTCCCAGGTTTTCCCGGAAGATGCCATTTCCGCCATTCTTCGCGGCAGGCAACTGGTCCTGGCAGGCGACCAGAAGCAGCTTCCGCCCAGCAACTTCTTCCGAAGTTCGGCCAGCGATGAAGAATACGACGACGACGACGACGAGGCCGACGACGGATTGGGAAACCAGTTGGCCGGACGCGAGAGCATCCTGGATACGGCGGTGGGACTGGTTGGCCGCACTTTCACCGAGGAACACTTGAACGTCCATTACCGAAGCCGGGACGAGGGCCTGATACGTTTCTCCAATCACTACTTCTACGACGACCGGCTTATAACCTTTCCTTCACCCGACATTGGCGACTCCTGGAACGGGGTGCATGACGTTTATGTACCCGAAGGGAGGTATGACGCCGGGGCTACCCGCACCAACCGGGTTGAGGCGGACCGCGTGGTAGACTTGGTGTTCCGGCACTTTCGGACTCGGCCGGAAGGCGAGAGCCTGGGCGTGGTGGCCTTATCCCGGGCGCAAGCCGACCTGATTGAGCAGCTAATCGAGGAACGGAGAATCCGGGAGCGCGACGTAGAGGGAAGATTCAGCGAGATGCCCGACGAGCCCTTTTCCGTCAAGAACCTAGAGAACGTTCAAGGGGATGAGCGTGACCACATAATCATCAGCGTCGGCTACGGCCCTACCGTGGCTTCGGGCGCCGTGCCAAACCGTTTTGGCCCGATCAATTCAGCGGGAGGCGAGCGCCGCCTTAACGTCGTGGTAAGCCGGGCGAAACAACGGATTGACCTGGTGCATTCGCTCCGGGCCACCGACATAAATTCGGAACAGGCCGGGGCTAGGCTGCTCCGTCGTTACCTGGAATATGCTGCCGTCCCCCGGCAAACCATTGAGGCCCAGGCCATCTCAGACCCCGCAGCGGAAACTGAGTCGCCCTTTGAGGAAGCCGTTGAGCAGGCCCTAATCGCCAGGGAGCATCGTGTTGCCAGGCAGATAGGCGTATCCGTCTACCGGATCGACTTGGCTATCCTCTCCGAGGACGGGGATGCTTTCGACCTTGGCATAGAATGTGACGGCTGGCGATACCACAGCGTCCCCGCCGCCCGCGACCGGGACTGGCTCCGGCAGCAGGTCCTGGAAGGACTGGGATGGCGAATCCACCGGGTCTGGTCAGCGGCGTGGGTACGCAACCCGGAGGCGGAGTTGGCCCGAATTGAGGAGGCGCTGAAAAGCTCCCGGTCGCAATCAAGGCTTGGTACAGGTTTACGTGAATCCAAGGCATATTCCACGAAAACTCCGGAGACGCAAGAATTCGACCACGAAACCGTTAGCGTGGTTCCAGAGGTGGCAGAAGTCACCCTCGTCGATTACAAAATAGCTCCATTGGCAAGACGCTACCGGGAAGACCTGCTGTTCGAGAAAGAAGGGACCCTTGTAAGCCTTGTCGAAATAATCGCCAGGGATGAGGGGCCGGTCCACCAGGACATAGTTATGGAGCGCATTCGTGGGTGTTATGGCATCAGCCGTTTGGGCAAAGTCACCAGAGAAAAAATAGAGCGGGGAATTCAACTTGCCCGGAGCAGCGGCGCAGTGCAGGGAGACGGGAGTTTCGTTTGGCATGATGACGGACAGCTATCCCGGCAGCCGCGCCGTCTGGAGGACCGCAAGATTGAACACGTTCACCTCTCTGAACTGCAATCGTTGATACTGGCTATGGCTAGAGCCTTGTTCGGGACCACGCGCAACGGTTTGATTACTGAAGTGGCCAGACATCTCGGATTCAGACGGAACGGCTCGCTTATCAGCGAGGCCATTGATACCAACGTACAACAACTTATTGAAAACGGCCAACTCGTGGAGGAATTTCCCAGACATCTCGGATTCAGACGGAACGGCTCGCTTATCAGCGAGGCCATTGATACCAACGTACAACAACTTATTGAAAACGGCCAACTCGTGGAGGAATTTAACATGGTCCGGCTCACTGGTTAGCCCCCAATTTCTCCCTCAAAAGAGATTCCCAGAGACAACCCAAAGTCCCTGAGAGCAAGCCGCCGTGTGTTAGGATAGGCTGGATTTTGGATGAAGGGGATAATCATGGCCGACAAGATACGTCTAGGGATAATCGGCGCTAACATTCACCGGGGCTGGGCCGTCCGGTCCCATCTGCCCGCTATAGTGGCCAGCCCGGAGTTTGAACTTACCGCGGTTTGCACCACACGCATGGAGAGCGCGGAGGAGTCCCGCCAGAAATTCGGCGCCAGGCTCGCTTTCGATGATTACCAGAAAATGCTGGAGCACCCGGACATTGACGCCGTAGCAGTGAGCCTTCGCGTGCCTGCCCACTACGAGCCGACCATGGCGGCTCTCAATGCTGGGAAGCATGTCTATACCGAGTGGCCCCTGGGCCGGACCACGGCCGAGGCCGAGGAGATGGCGGACCTGGCCCGGGAAAAGGGCGTCCGCAACATGGTGGGGCTTCAGTCCCGCGCCAACCCAGTGCTGCTGTACGCCAAGGACCTGGTGGCGTCGGGCTACGTGGGCGAGGTCATGTCTTGCCACGTTAGCCGCATCGGGGGCGGGGTGTTGGAACGCCAGTCGGACCGGACGTGGCAAAGGGACAAGGAACTGGGGGCGAACACGTTGACCATTTCCTGCGGTCACACCATCGACGCGCTGCGGCTTGTGGTTGGGGACTTCAGCCAGGTGTCCGCAGTGGTGAGCACTCAAGCGCCGCAGTGGTTCGAGGTGGACACCAATCAAATGGTGGACGTGACGTCACCGGACAACATCCTGGTCAGCGGCAAGCTGGCCTCCGGCGGGGTGGCCTCGGTCCACATCGCCAGCAACCCCTTTGCCGGGAGCGGCTACCGCATGGAGATTTACGGCCATGAGGGGACTCTGATTGCGTCGTCGGACGAGTCGCCCAACCACGACGGGGTCCGGCTGCAGGGAGCGCAAGGGGCGGACCAGCTTGAAGACCTCCGGGTCCCGCCCCAGTACACTTACGTTCTGGAAGGGATGCCCCGAGGCGCGGCCTACAACGTGGGCCAAATGTATTATCAGTTTGGCCGGGGGATCCGGGAAGGGGACGGATGCCAGCCGGACTTCGACGAGGCGGTCCGGTTGCACCGCTTTATAGACAACATTCAGGAGGCTTCGGACCAGGGCCGCGAAGCCACCGTCAGGTAACCGCGGTTACTTTCGCCTAGCGCCCCGTCCATTCGAACCCCAGGTTGGCGTAACGCACGAAAACGGTGCCAAACGGCGCTGCCAGCGGGCCGTTGACGGCCAGTATGGCTATCGTGTGTTGAGCGCCGGGCGTGGCGTCACCGCTGACCAGGACGCGTTGGGGCACATTGAATCCTTGGACGGTTCCCCTGTCCCGGTTACATTCGCCGTCGATCCAGATTTCACCGTAATCGTCGACGCAGGTCTCAAATTGGACGCGCATACCGTTGGTGGGCCGGTCTCCTACCGTCTCCGGGATGGTGATAGTGGTGCGGTACCACGCGAAGGTAAACCCACTTGAGATACCCGCGGGCAGATCGTGGCACACGTCCCATCCGGAGTCGTCGTAGCCGGGCAGCCGCGCCGGGCTGCCTTCTCCGTTGGCGATCAGCCCTTCGTTGGCCTCTCCGGGGACGAAGCCGATAGAGTATTTCCACGTGGCGCCCACCGCGGCTTGACCAGCGGGCTCCGCTATGTTGATTGTCGCTCTTGGCATGGCTTTTCCTGCCTTACGTGTCGATTTCCAATTCTGCTTTGAGTTGCTCCATGGGTACCAGCCGGTTTTCCTGGATCATTGGCTAACTGCTCTGCCCGACGCGATAGCGGAAATTGTATCCTCCGGTCAGAGGCGCCCCGGAGCATCTCCGCTGCGCCGGATGTTCACAGGACTCGATAAGCCATCCACCTCGTTCCTAACTCACGTGATTGTATCTTACACTATGATGCGCGGACGTAGTTGGTGGCGATAGCGGAATTGGGTCCTTGAAGCTCCAGGGCCTTTTCTATTGTTCCGGCGAGAGCGTGATGTAGACTCCACCATCATACTAGAGAAAGCGGGGACCCAGAAATCCCACGCATCAGCGGACGTAATGACCCGGAGATTTTCCGGGTCCCGGCTCAAAGCCTGCCCCGTACTGGATACGGGGGCCGGAACGACGGGGTGAGGTCTGGGCGAGAATGAAAAGCCCCTGTTTGAAACTCGTCACCCTATCCCCGCGCTCCTCGAATTGTGATTTAATAGGCCCCACAAGTGAGGTGGTTGATATGGTCAAGAAAAAAGGCACTGCCCTGCTGATTGTCTACACCGACGTGGACGTGGAGCACGAGGCGGACTTCAACGCCTGGTACAACCAGGAGCATGTACCCGAGAGGATGAGCGCCCCAGGGTTCCTGGACGCCGCCCGCTATGAGGCCCTTCGGGGCGGACCCCGGTACCTGGCGGTGTACGAACTGGAGTCGGTAGAGGCGTTGCAGTCGGACGAATATCTGCGGATGAGCCGGAACCCGACTGAGTGGACTAGGCGGATGTCTCCCAACGTAGTGGGACGCAACACGGTGCGGAACGTCTACACGCAGATTTATCCAGCCGAGAGCGACACCCACACGTTGGGCCGGGGTATGGCTCCCGCGCTCCAGATCGGGCGGATGGACGTTCCTCCAGACATCGAGGATAAGTACAACTACTACTACGACAACGTGCGCACTCCCGCCAACCTGCACATTCCCGGTTGTACCCACGTGCGCCGCTACCATGCGGTAGAGGGCTGGCCCAAGTACCTGACAATGTACGAGTTCGAGCACGAGAAGGTGCCCGAAACCCTGGCCTGGGAGGAACAGCGCAAGCAGGACACGATGCACCAGTATATTGTGGGTACATACGGACACGCACACGGATCGCCGGGCGTCTACCGCCGGGTGCTCCCTCCCCGCGCGTTTTAATTGCCGGTTGTGACAAATCTCAGGTTTCCCGTAGTTGGGGGTGATACCAATGCCTAGTAAACTGACCCTGGAAGAGACTCACAAATTTCTTGACAGTAAGCCCGGGTGGATAGCGTTGACCACCATCGGCCCGGACGGGTATCCTCACACCGTTCCGTTGGGCTATTTTCGCCTTGGGGACGATATCGTGATGGGCGTCCGCGGCAACACCAGGAAGCTGAAGAACATCGAGGGCAACCCAAAGGTAGGCCTACTGCTGGAAAGCGGCAGGTCGAGGCAGGACATAAGAGGGCTGATGGTCCAGGGGACCGCGACGGTACATTCCGACCCATTGGAGGCCCTCTTCTACGCCCGTGAAGCCGCGAAATTACGGGGTGTTGCGGAAGAGGACCTTCCCACCGAACCACGCAAGGACGCGGTTTACATAAAAGTGTCTCCCAAGCGGGTACGCTCCTGGGATTATTCTTGAGGTGGCTTGACCGGTCGATTCCAAGAAAGTCCGCATTGCACCGGAGGCGAGAGGGGTAGATATGCCACGATTGGAAGGGAAAGTCGCTTTGATTAGCGGAGGCGCAAGGGGCCAAGGCGCAGTCGAAGCCAAGATGTTTGCCCGGGAAGGGGCCAAAGTAGTCATCGGAGATATCCTGGACGCAGAAGGGCAACAGGTAGAGGCGGAGATCAACGAGAGCGGCGGCGAATCCGTTTACGTCCGGCTCGACGTCACCAGCGAAGCGGCCTGGCAGGAAGCTGTAGACACGGCCGCCTCCCGGTTCGGCAAGCTGGACGTCCTGGTGAACAACGCGGGCATTGGCAGCCCGCGGGGAGCAGACGGCGAGAGAGTACTGATAGAGAATCTGACTGAGGAACAGTGGGACCAGACATTGGACGTTAACGCCAAGGGAGTGTTCCTCGGCACCAAGGCCGCCATCCCGGAGATGCGCAAGGCGGGGGGCGGGTCCATCATCAACATATCCTCGGTGGCCGGACTGGTGGGCGGCACGACCTCGGCCTACGGCGCGTCCAAGGGCGCGGTGCGGCTGTTCACCAAAGCGACGGCCATCCAGTACGCCAAGGAAGGCATCCGAGCAAATTCGGTGCATCCCGGAGTCATCATTACCGCGATGACCGAATCCATGCTGTCCGATGAGGAAGGGCGCGAAGCGAACCTGGCCCGCCACCCCATCGGGAGGTTGGGTGTGCCGGAAGACGTGGCCTACGGCGTGCTGTTCTTGGCCAGCGACGAGTCATCGTTCATGACCGGCAGCGAGCTTGTGATCGACGGCGGGCTCACGGCGCAGTAGCGGACGAGCAGCCCGGAACTTCACCGCGCACCAGAGCGAACAAGTCAGACCAGGAGGTTGTCCGTGCCTATCGAACGGCTTTCACCCGAGTTGGACCGCATCGTATCGGCGGACCAGGAGTTGGAGGAATTGGGCAACGGCTACGAGGTTGCCGAGGGTCCCCTGTGGTGGCACGAAGCGGGGCATCTGATTTTTAGCGAGGTCCGGGGCAACAGGCGGCGGCAGTGGACTCCCGGCAGCGGCATCACTCTGCTGCAGGAGGCCACGAACAACGCCAACGGTCTGACCAGGGACCTTCAGGGCAGGATGCTGCTGTGCGAGGGAGGCGCGGGCCGTGTGACCCGGATAGAGCCCGATGGCAGCCTCACCGTGGTTGCCAACAGCTACCAGGGGAAGCGGCTGAACCGGCCCAACGACCTGGTTGTGAGGCCGTCGGACGGCAGCATCTATTTCACCGATCCAGGAGCGCCGGATCCCGAACTGGAACTGTCCTATTCCGGCGTATACCGCGTGTCCGCAGACCTGGGTTCGATTTCCCTGTTGGCATCGGACTTCGCCTTCCCCAACGGCCTGGTCCTGTCGCCGGACGAGAGCATCATGTACGTGGCCGATTACCGGGGAGGCCGTATCCGGGCCTTCGACGTGCAGCCCAACGGTATGCTGAACCTGGCCAGCGACCGGGTCTTCTGCCAACTCAATCCACCAGTGCCGGTTACCCCCTTCGGCCCTGACGGGATGAAGGTCGATGTGGAAGGCAACGTTTACAGCACCGGCCCCGGCGGGGTCTGGATAATAGACCCCGCCGGCAACCACCTGGGGACAATCCTGACCGGGGCGCAGACCACCAACGTGGGTTGGGGCGGAGACGACTGGAAGACCCTGTTCGTTACCACGTTCGGGTCGTTGTTCCGTATCCAGATGAACATCGCGGGGATTCCGGTCTAGGACCAACACTGAAGGGAGGTATCGAACATATGGACGCCACTGGAGTTTCTCATATCGCCATTTGTGTGCGCGACATTGATAAGTCGCTTGAGTTTTACCGGGATACCCTGGGCATGACGGTGGGTTACGACCGAATACAGGACACGACTACCGGCGGTCTTCCCCACGTGTACAAGCACCCACGGAAGACGCGGCGGCAAGTCCGGTTGGTGATCGGCGAGGGCGAAAACTGCCCCACCATTACGATGACCACTCATCCGGGAGAAGACCCGGACGGGGAGCCCATCAAGCTGGACCAGGTAGGCGTGAGCCATTTCTCCATTTCCGTTCCGGACCTTAACGGGCTTGCCGATGATTTGGCCTCAAAGGGTGTCCAATTCGCGGGTCCCCTGGAAGCGCGAACGAACGTCCAGGGAAACATAACCAGTTTCTATGTCTATGACCCAGACGGCATTCTCCTCCAGTTCGACGGCGGCGGGGGCTAGGCGGCGGCGGATAGAGGAAAGGAGGCCCGGTATGACCAGGCAAGGGATGGTCCTCTATCACGGGATCGAAAGCGGCGCCGACCTCAAGGAATACGCCGCCATAGCCGAACGCTGCGGTTACGAGTCATTGTGGGTGACCGAGCGGTATTTCCACGAGGAGACGTTTTCCTTGCTGGGTTTTCTGGCCGCGGCGACAGAGCGCATCAAGCTGGGGGTGGGGGTTGTCAATCCATTCACCAGAAACCCCGCGTTAACGGCTATGTCGGCCGCCACACTGGACCGCATATCGGGCGGAAGGTTCCTGCTTGGTCTGGGCAGGAGCGACAGTTGGGTAATTAAGGACCGGATGGGGATACCCTACCGCAACCCTCGGAGCACCCTGGAGGAGACCGTTGAGACCGTCCGCAGCCTGTTGTCCGGCGGCTCCGTGACGTCTCAAGACGGGCAATTCGGTCTATCCGATGTTGGGCTGGCCACGATGCCCATTCAGGAACGCCTGCCCATTTACCTGGCGGCGATAGGGCCGAGGGCGCTGCGGCTCGCAGGCGCAGTCGCCGACGGTGTGCTGCTCAACGCATATACGCCGACATCCTACATCACATACGCGGTTGAGGAAGTGCGGAATGCGGCGCGCGACGCTGGACGAGACCCCAGCGATATCGACATCGCCTGCATGTTGGTGATTCGGCCCACGGGCGATCCCGATGGTATGCTGGCCAGCCTGAAGCCCCGGGTAGTCCGGTTGCTGGACGAGCCTTACGTTGGCGAGATTCTATTGGAGAAGGGCGGGTTCGATCCGGATATCCTGACTCCCCTCCGGGCTTCCGTGAAGGAGGATGGAGGAAGGGACGCTGTCGGGCTAATAAGCGACGAGATGGTCGACTCCTTCTATGTGGTGGGGTCCCCGGAGCGGTGCAGGGAACGGACAGAAGAGTACCGCGAGGCCGGAGTTGACCTGCCGCTGTTGCTCCCCAGGCTGGAAGACTACGCCCTAGTGGCCGCCTCGCTGGCCGGTTAGCCGGAGGTCAAGAGACATTCCTCTATTAGCTAATTGGTGGCTTGATGTGCTTCCGGGCGCTCCGAAGGGTTACTTGACTAGCCGGCGGCGCTTTGGGCTACTTGACCAAGCGGCGGCGCATGAAGTAGGAAGCCACAAGCAGGGAAACGGCGGCGAAGGCCAACAATTCCAGCGCCCACAGGACCATGAACCAGGAAGTGTTGCCCGTTACCAGGCCGCGGGTTAGGGCGGCGGCGGGGGTTAGAGGCAGCACCCATGAGAGGGCACGGACGCTTTCGGGCAGGTGGTCCAGGGGGAAAAACACGCCGCTAACGTAGAACATCGGCAGGACGAACAGGGTGTAGAAGTTGTTCATCGCCCCGATGGTTGTGGCGGTGGCGGTGAGGATCATGGCCATGGAAGACATAGTCAGTCCGATCAGGTAGGCGCATGGGATGGCGAGAATGGCCAACGGAGAGTTCACCAACCCGAACGCCGACGCCACCGCCAATACCACGGCTCCGGAGAACATGGCCCGCGTCGCGCCCCACATCACCTCTCCGACCACGATGTCCGCGGGATGAATCGGTGTGAACAGCATTGCTTCATAGACGTGATGGCTCTCCATGCGTAGGTAGGCTCCGTAGGTCGAGTCCAGCGTCGAGTGGAACATGGCGTACCCGGCGATGAACCCGGGAGCAATGTATTCGGCGTAGGTCAGGTCGCCGATGTCTCCCACGTAGGCGCCGAGGCCGAACCCCAAGGCGGCGAGTATGACGAAGGGTTCGACTATCATTCCGCCGAATTCGACTTTCCAGCCGCGAATCATCGCGTCGCGGTTGCGCTGCCAGACCCGGAAACCGCGCCAGATGATGGTGGTCCTGAGGGCGTCCGCTACGGTGGCCATCAGTCCCTCAGTCCCCTCCCGGTCAACCGGAGGAACACGTCCTCCAGATTGGCCGGCCTGCGGATGACCTGGTATCCTTCCCAGGCTGACTCGGCGGCGGAGAGGCGGCCTACTTCGCCGAAGACCAGTACAACGTCTCCCACCTCTTCGAAGTCCAATTCCCGGTTCTGCAAGTCCTCGACCAGAGAGACCCGCTGCCAGGGTGGAAGCCGCACCTCCACCACCTGCTCTCCGGCGAACTCGCGTACTAATTTCTCCGGCGGCCCCTCGGCCAATATTTTCCCCAGGTCCATCACCATGAGCCGGTCGCAGAGGTAGGCCGCCTCATCCATGTAATGGGTGGTCAGTAGTATCGTGATTCCCTGGTCCTTGAGACGGCGCAGCCGGTCCCAGACCAGGTGCCGGGACTGGGGGTCGAGGCCGGTGGTCGGTTCGTCCAAGACGAGGATGGTGGGTTCGTGAAGCAACGCTCTGCCGATCATCAACCGCCGTCTCATGCCACCGGAGAGCTTGTCGGGAGCCTGGAAAGCCTTGTCGTGCAACTGGAACAGGTCAAGGGCGGCCCAGGCGCGTTCGCTGGCCTGCTTGCGCGGCAGGTTGAAGAACCGGCCGTAGGCCAACAGGTTTTGCATGACGTTCAGATCGGGGTCCAAGCTATCGGCCTGGGAAACTACGCCCAGAGTGGTCTTGACGGCCCGTTGGTCGTGCATGACGTTCTTGCCCTGGACCCACAGGTCTCCGGATGTCACGGGAGACACGCAGCAGACCATTTTCATGATGCTGGTCTTGCCTGCCCCGTTGGGGCCAAGCACACCGAAGCACTCCCCTTGATAGACTGAAAAGTCGACCGAGTCTACCGCGAGGAGGCCGGAATATTTCTTGGTAAGGTCCTTCGACTTGATGACTGTTGGTTGCGTCATTAGCCCCTGGAGATTGAATCGAGATATTCATGGAAGGCCGGTGGCCGTTGACGGGCATTCCGTCTGGATTGCCGGTGGATGGGCGAGCTTGTAGAATCCGTGGCAGTTAACATAAAGGAGGCGGGCCAAATTGTCGATTACGCTAGATGAGGCAAACCGGATGGTCCAAGCGGCCCTGGCCAAGGCGTCAGAAATCAACGTCAAGGTAAGCATCGCGGTGTGCGACTCCGGCGGAGGGCTGATCGCCTTTGGCCGCATGGATGGAGCGAGTCCAGTGAGCGCGGTGGTGTCCCAGGGTAAGGCGGCGGCTTCGGCGGCCTTTGGCAGACCCAGCGGCACGTTGCAAGCAGACTCCCCGGTGATCCAAGCAGTAATCGCCGCGATGGGCGGCAAGATGCTTCCGGCGCGCGGCGCTGTCCCTGTAGTCAAGGACGGCGCGGTAGTGGGTTCCATCGGAGGAAGCGGCGCGACCGCAGAGCAGGACGAGGAATGCGCCCAAGCGGGTCTGGCCGCGCTGTAGCGGTGTTTCCCGGGCCGGGTGAGAGGGCAAGGTGGGCCGCCGGGGGGAGGCCATCGGAGGGTAGTCTCCTTCCCCGGCGGCCGGCATGCAAAGGGGTTAGCCGTTCAGGTTCGGGGTTGGTTCCTTGGGCAGTCCCGCGGCGACCATCTCCCACGCCCTTGCCTCCATCGCCGGCATTATCGAGTCGATTAGGTCCTGGTCCAGGTCGGCAGCCACGCCGGGGTATCCCGCGCGCTCGAGCATCGCCGCCAGTTTGCGGGTCTTGAACTGGTCCAGGGTCCATCCCAAAGTGTCCGGGACCAGCGTCTTGTCGAAGAAAATCCGGTGGTTCTTGTTTCTGGGACCGTAGTGGTAATGAGGTGCGTCCCAGAAGCAGTCGAACGCCAGAAGCTCGGTCTCTTCGGTGAAATGGCGGCCCGGAGTCCCGGCCAAATCGGCCAGAACGTGGATAGCCATTCCGCCGTCTCCGCTATTCTGCAGGCGCATCTCCAGGCCGAAGCGGATGTTCCCGGCCTCGAAGACATCGGTGCCGCGGTTATGCTTGACGGTGTTGCGGCCGGTGGCGAAGTTGTCGCGGGCCGTGGAGTCCAACTCGGCCAGGGCCGCCTTGACGGCACTCATGTCGATCTCGCCGGCGACCTGGGGATAACCCGCCTCCCGCACCATTGCCGGGAGGTTGTCGCGGACCTGCTTGACAGTCCAACCCACCGGGTTGCCGTCCACGGTGGAGTCCATCCGGAACAGCTTATTCTTTCCTTCCGGGCCGTAGATGTAGCTGCGTTCAAGATCGAAGCAGTTGAACCGCAGCAGAGTCGTTTCTTTGCCTCCGTCGTCGGCCACCACCAGAATAACTACGCCTTGGTCTGAGTGGTCCTGTACGTTGCCGTCCCACAGCTCATGCTGGACTATGAACTTTACTCGCCCGGCCTCGATTCTGGGTCTAACTGCCTGCTGTGTCATTGATACTCTACCTCCCAACATCGTTGTATTCGCGGGTTGCTCTTGGGTCCTCGGGGCCGTGGGCGAACCGCAGCGCGAACCCGCAGCGTCTTGCAAATTATACCACCAACGCGGGAGGCTGACGCCCTACTTCAGCCGGCCGGCGAACGGGTCGCCGGTCAATATGGCGGTGGCATGGGTGTTGGCGCGTACCATGTGTGGGGCGCGACGGACAGGTCCGCGATATGGAGCCGGTCCACGCCACGAACAAGTCAGTATGAGGTGGACCCGGGAAACTGGACAGGCAGCTACGCGAGAGTCCTGCTCCTAAACTTAATGCAGTTGTCGCTGTCGGGAAGGAGTGGGAAATGTCGAACTATTGATAAAAAAGGGGCCGCTGCTTCGAAGAAGCGGCCCACTATGGGTTTTAGGCCGTAACCCTTCCAGAGACCCTACCGCACGGATATCCTTTCGCCCTGCACCCTCAACTCTGTTACCTCGAAGTTGTCGCCTACCTTCACAGGAATTCCTCGGGCATCGTCCGCGTACACAACCAATTCACCCTTATATCGGAACTCCCATCCGGGGGCATCGTCCGTACAGGCAACTTCAAAGCAAACCCTGGTCTTTGTGGTCACCGGGGTAAGCTCAATATCCAAAAACTTCTCCAGGGGGTCGATTGGATTGGCAATCAGCCCGTCGCGTGGGATTGTTAGCGAACCTTCTCCAACTTCCTCGACAGTTGTTGACCCAATCGGGTCATCGTAGGTCGTGTAATGGTCGTTTTCAAGTCTCCGGTAACTACCGACAGTGCTGAAAACGCCCACTCTGACCTCAAAGGGGTCGGCGGCTATCACTTTCTCCTCCCAAGAATTCCGGGAGTTATACGTCAACCTTCGAGTCTCATTGATGGTCGACCCGTTTACCATAAAATCGGTCTGGTATATCATGGTCAGTGGGAGCCAATCAGTCACGCTCGCGGCAGTCGTGTTACTACGTAGTACAAATGTGACGATTCCGACTGCGACCAGACCGAAGGCCGCTGCCAGGAATATCAAAGTTCTCCAGTTAGAGCCTATCCTAATAACCCGGCGGCTCTGAGAGCGATAAGGGCGCAGGCGAAATGAAGAAAGGCGATGTAGTTGGTGGGAGACTTGTCCCAGCGGACCAGAATGCGCCGGAAGCGGTTCATCCAGCTGTGGGTGCGTTCCACCACCCAGCGCCGGGCTTTGAAGCCGGCCTCTTTCTTGATGGCCTGAGCCTCTTCCCCACGGCTGCGGATGTGGGCCGTGAAGCCAAACTCGTCCACGGTCCGGCGCACCTCATCAAAGTCGTAGCCCTTGTCCAGGCACAGACCCTGGGGATGCTCCGGGCTGGGCGCGGGGCGCGGCACGGGGAGGCTGTCCACCGTGGCCCGCACCAGCTTCATATCGTGGCGGTTGGCTCCGTCCACTGCCAGCCCCGCCGGAATGCCCCCGGCTTCGGTCAACAGACTGCGTTTGACCCCGCTCTTGCCCCGGTCCGTGGGATTGGGACCGGTTTCCCCCCCCGCCCAGGGGGGATTTGGTCAAGGCCCCGTCCATGCTCAGCCAACTCCAGTCCAAACCCTTCAATTCGTCATAGCGTTCCAGCCCGGTCCGCCATAGCTCCAGGAACACCCCGGCGGCGGCCCACTCCTGGAAGCGCAGGTGGGCGGTGGAGCCGGAGCAAATGCCGGTGGCATCCAGGGCTTTCCATTGGCAGCCGGTGCGCAGCACGTAGAAGATACCGTTGGCGCAGGTCCGGTCCGGGACCCGGGGGCGGCCTCCGCCCAAGGGATGGGTATTCACCCGCTGGGGAAGGAGTGGAGCCAGCGCCTCCCACAGCTCGTCGGATACCTGGAAGGAGCCGGTGGTGGGGTTGGCCGGAGTGGCTGGGCCGGCGCGCTTCGGTCGTGGCGGCTTGGGTTCCTTCGCTTTCGTCATACCACCAGTTTAGCTCGAATTTTGTTTTTAGGATAGGCTCTTAGTCAATTTTTTGTGCATTACACCTCTCGTTAATTCCGATTATGGTACTACCCGCGATTATTCCAGGAAGTGCCAATGAGTTTCACCAGGGAACTCCACTTCGAGACCCCAAGGTTTGCAAGTGTCGTACCACTTATACTTTATCCTATGCAACACAACACCTCCGCCATCCAGGTCCACAGTGTCGTAATATGAATCGTAATCTAGGGTCTGTGGACAATCAGTCTCTATCCATGAATAATATCATGATAATGGAGGTTTTATGGCACGTGCAATGCTGACCGACCATCAATGGGACCTCATCGCCCCCTTGCTCTCGGGAAAGGCCGGTTCCCCAGGACGTAGCGGCCAAGACAACCGGAAGACGCTCGAAGGCATTCTATGGGTAATGCGGACCGGCTGTCCTTGGCGCGATATGCCCGACACCTACGGCCATTGGAATACCGTCCATCGCCGCTTCCGCCGCTGGGCCAAGAACGGGGTCTTCGACCGCATCTTTGAAGCCGCCAACGGCGACCCCGACCTTCGGAGCGTCATGGTAGACGGGAGTTTTGTCAAAGTCCACCAACATGCTACAGGCGCCCCAAAAGAGGTTGCCCGCCTGATGAATCGGCAACAAGACAGTCCATCGGCCGGAGTCGAGGCGGGCTGAATACGAAGTTAATGGCATTGGTGGACAGGACCGGACGACTGGTCAGGTTCACCATAAAACCAGGGAACGCCGCTGAGAACAAGGAGCTGTCAACTCTTCTCAACGGCGTCCAGACGGATGAACTAATAGCAGACAAAGCCTACGATACAAACCCCATCCGCTTGTCGCTCACCACGGACGGGATTATAGCAACTATCCCTCCCAAATCAAACCGGAAGGTCCAGTACGAGTACGATAAGGAGAGTTATAAGACCCGGCACAGGGTGGAGAATTACTTTGCCCGTTTGAAGCAGTTCCGGGGAATCGCAACCCGCTACTGCAAGCTAGGGGAAAGCTTCGAAGCGTTTATCAGCCTGGCGGACTGGTTTCTGGAGACGAAGGAGATTCGGCCGAGGGGGATTCCGGCCTGGGGAGGATAAAGGGGATAATCTACCGGATATAGTAGCCAACAAGATTGACAGCTACATTATATGGGCTGATAATCTTACCAAATAGAAAACCCCAGCGTGGCAACGCCAGGGCCTTCAGGGAAGCTAACTTGTCTCCGCAACAAGAACAGGTTACCTCTCCCAAATAGGCTCTGTCAATAGGCCCCGCTGGAGTTTCTTCCAACGGGGCCTATTTTCATGGGACCGCCACTGGCGGGAGTTCCCAAAGGCTGCCACAGCCGTGTGCGATTGTACACGGAAGCCTGGGGAACTGCCATAGGTTTAGTCGAGCCGCCCGACGGTGAGATCATCTGAAGGTCAGCCCGGTCGTAGCCCGTTATTCGCCAGACCGTGCGGGTCTCCGTGCGGTCAAGGTCCGAGTGACCTCCAGCCGGCCACCTCGTCAGCCCGTTATTCGCCAGACCGTGCGGGTCTCCGTGCGGCGGCGCTAGCCTCTCAGGACCCACAGCAATGACCACGGCCCGGAGTAGACTACTCCGGGCCGTGGTCATTGCTGCTCCTCTCCGCCGGTATAGTCCATTTGCTCTCTACTTACTGTTGCAGTAATTGACCAGTTCCTCGCCTGATGCGAACATAGTCATGGACGCTGCAATCGTCGTGGACCTCATGTCCGCACCCATGCCCATTGACATGTAATCCCAACCGGCATTGCGTAGGGCCTGACAAGCGCGGCGAATCTCCGCATCTGTGGGACGCGGACCCATCATCCCCACATTGTCCTTGACGCTCTCGTCTATACTGCCGAAGCCACTGAACGTTGGCAGGATGTAGTCACGAGAGTCCAAATCATCGCTGACATCGCTAATAGCGGCTCCAAAAGCGGCTAGCCAGACAATGACTACCACCAACGCGACAACATTGGTTGCCATGCCGGTAATGGACATTCCGGTTCCCTGTCCAGTCTTCCGGTTCCTGAAGAACCCAATGGCGGCAAGCGGCAGTCCTACCGCAATACAGGGAAAGGCTATGAACGCACCTACAACCGGGATGAATCCGAAGATTAACGCCACAATGCCGAGGACCATTCCTGTGATACCCATTGGGGAACCCCCTTACAAGTAGGATTTGGCTACTTGCCACAGTCGCCTGGTCCAGTGCGTAAGCCTCGCAAGGGGGCACGAGGCCAAACCCCCTATCGGGCTTACGCAATACCTTCGACTATGAGAGGTTGAACTGTTCAGGGACTGTGGCGCGTCAACTATACCCCTTTGATTTCTGATTGTCCACAGACCCTAGCAGAGTCATAAGGCGATTGTACCGGCGGCGGAAGCCGCTCAGATGGTGCCTATTCCAGGGAAGGGCAACGTTACCGGGCGTTAACAAAGCGTTCAATTGGAGTTTACGGGCTGGAAATCCGGCTGTTGCATTTACCGTTTAATCTGGTAGTGAGTCGTTCTGTTGGCACGGGGAAGCGGTTGTCCGGAAGGACGTAGAGCTGACCCGGACACCGCATCAATTACAAGTCCTTGGCTACCGCTTCGGTAGCCCTCGTTCCATCCGGGGCTGATAGGAGGAGCATGGAGTCGAGGCTGATTGGGTCTAACAAACGGCTCGGTGAAGGTCCTAACCCCAGTTGCCCGGAGGACCAGCCGCCGAGACTGGAGCCCAACATGGGGTTTCGCCTGCCTGTAGATGCTGACCTTTCCGACCCTTCCGGGACGGGTTCATTGTTCTTACACTACCTCCTTGGGCGATACTTCTCCTGACGTGGTACCGTACCCATCCCGATGGCCTCCCGGACTACACCATATTTATGACGGTACCAGGCGTGGGAATCAGCGTATCGTGCCTACCAAATGTTGACAATCTCCTCTTAAAATAATAAAATACCGGCAGTTGATGGTGGGAGGATTGTGATGGAAGCCTATTGTGTCAAGTGCCGCAGCAAACGTGAGATATCCAACCCCGAGGGGATCACCATGAAGAACGGGAAGCCGGCAACCCAGGGTGTTTGCCCATCTTGCGGCACCAAAGTCTTCCGAATTGGCGCTAGCAGCTAAGGCGCTCACTTCGAGTATACTGCCCGCATTTCAAGCCAGGGAGTCCCGAATAACCTGCTTTCAGCCCACAGCTTCATTTGGCAGTGGCTTACGGTAACGGTGCGTGTCGCGCCAGAATGTTGAAAAGGGCGTCTCTCCGCTGGTTCTTTCCGTACCTTTCAATTTGAAGAGTTGACTTTATTTTACCGCGGGCCTCTCTTTAAGGTACAGCGGTGGTAGGGTTGGTCTCTCCGTTGCTAGATGATTTACCCCGTCCTTTTGGGCGGGGTTATCTTTGTGCCATCGGTTTTCTCCCAGCCGCGCCGGTAACTCGCCGGTCCATTCATTCCCTTCCGTAGACCCATTCATTCCTTTCCGTTGATACGGTGGCGGTTAGGCGGGCGGCCTAGTATCATGCTCAACCGCAGCGTATTTCGCCCGGATGCTAAGTCACTCCACCCAACGTTAACGGGCTACAGCTTTACCTGGAGGGAAAGACGTGTCGCAGCCCCAGCCGGTTACCTGGCAATCTATGTTGGAACAAAACGCGCCGGAATTACTGACCAACGTATCTGGTATACGAGAGTGGGTCCTCCAAGACGGGGCTCTCTCCCTAAAAGTCAAGACGCTGATGACTATGCTGTGCGACGCCTTGCTGGCCCATTCTGATGGCGTAGCGGCCATCGCCGACAGGGCTCGGGCCGCAGGCGCTACCGAGGAAGAGATTGCCGAGACCGTGGGGGTGGCGTTCCTCTTCGGCGGCATGCCTGCGCTGGTAACGGGAGCCAATGCCTTCCGGAAGTAGCGCCCGCCTATATTCGTCGTTTCTATGCGTAGGGGCCGGTAGGTGGTATCCTTGACACGGCCCGGAATCCGGCTGAGACCCAACAAATGAAGAAGGGATTGCCATGGTGACGAAAGAAACTGTCGCATTCTTCAACGGAGAGCTCAAACCCGAAAGCCAGGTGGGGATCTCTATCCGGGACCGGGGATATCTCTATGGCGACGCAGTTTTCGACGCCACTAGGACCTTCAACGGGGCTCCCTTCAAGCTTCGAGAGCATATCCGGCGGCTCTACGACTCTCTCCGGTACCTTCGCATCGACGCTGGGATGACCATGGAAGAAATGGAGAGATGGTCGCTGGAAGTGGTCAACCACAATCATCCCCTTCTTCCTTCCGGACAGGACATGTGGGTCATGCAGCGGATCAGCCGGGGGGTTGAGTCCAGCGAGCCCTCCGGAGCAACGGTGCTCATTGAGAGCCACGCCATTCCATTTGCCCGCCGGGCTTCGCTGTACCGCGACGGCGTGAGAGTGATAACCCCGTCGGTGCCCAGAATTCCTCCACGGTTCCAGAGCCCAAGGGCAAAGACGCACAACTACTTGAACCTGGTCCTGGGAGACCTGGAAGCCCAGGCCACTGATCCGGACTCCTGGGCTGTGCTGCTGGATGAAAGCGGCAACCTCACCGAAGGGAGAGGCTCCAATATATTCCTCGTAAAAAATGGTGAAGTGACTACTCCGCGGGGGCAGTTCGTCCTTGAGGGCATCACCCGGGGGATAGTGCTGGACCTTGCCCAGGGCCTGGACATGCCGGTTTCAGAGAGGGACCTGGACCTGTTTGACGCCTACACCGCCGATGAGGCCTTCCTGACATCCACCAGCCTTTGCATATGCCCAGTGTCTTCGGTTAACGGGGCGGCTGTGGGGGATGGCCGGGTCCCCGGCCCCGTCACCCAGCGGCTGATGGCGGCCTTTAGCGATCTGGCGGGAATGGACTACGTGGCCCAGTATTTGTCCCACCTTCAATAGGGGAAAGCGGACGGTCCGGTTGGACGACCGGCGTTTCCTTGGCCTTTCCGACGAGTCCTGAGCGGAGCTTCCGATGCCAATTTACCGTTGCTAATATACCGTTGCCAATCGACCGCTTGGTGGCCCATGTAGTCTTTTGGGCCGCCCCATCCCCGAACCAACAGGTCATCTTGTGTTCGCGCAGGTCACCGGGAATTCTTTAAAACAGGAGGCCGCTATGCCTGAGCTCCTAGAAGACATCATCGAATCGACCGAGGCAGAGCAACTTGCCACTGGCTTCGAGTTTACCGAGGGACCAGTCTGGCACACCGATGGCTATTGGCTCTTCGTGGATATCCGGCGGAGTTTGATATTCCGCATGGCCCCTGGCGGCGCGCCCGAAGTTTACCGCGAGAACAGCAATGGCTCCAACGGTCTGACCTTTGACCTCCAAGGCCGTCTCATAATGTGCGAGGGGGACGGACGCCGCCTTTCTCGCATGGAGCCCGACGGGACGATTACTCCGATAGCTGAACGGTCCGACGGAAAACGGTTGAACCGCCCCAACGACGTGGTGGTCCGTTCCGACGGCAGCGTCTACTTCACCAACCCCAGCGGCAGGATCGAGGAATCGGAGCGGGAGTTGGACTTCGCCGGTGTACACCGGATCGCGCCCGATGGCGACGTGACGGCCGTTACCGGGGAGTTGAGGTTTCCCAACGGCATTGCCTTCTCTCCCGACGAGAGCGTTCTGTACGTGGCCATTACCCGCCGCGACGATGGGTGCATCCAGGAGAAAGAGCGCGGTGAAGTCTGCACGCACCAGCTAATTCGCGCCTTCGACGTAGCCGCCGACGGCTCCCTGAGCAATGAGAGAGTGTTTGCAAACATGTTCTCCGCCGCCGACGGTGTGCCGGACGGCATGAAGGTCGACAGCGAAGGAAGGGTCTTCTGCACCGGCTCGGAAGGGTGCTGGGTGTTCGACGCCGCAGGCAATCCGCTGGGTATCATCCGTCTGCCCGAGATCCCCGCCAACTGCGCTTGGGGCGGGCCGGACCATCGCACCATGCTCTTTACTGCCCGCACGTCCGTGTACAGCATGAGAATGAAGACGCCGGGGGTGCGCCTGCCCAGGGCCTGACAGCACGGTGGAAGCGGGATTGGAGAGTAACCTCACATGGCGATATACGATGCGATAGTTATTGGGGTCGGGGGAATGGGCAGCGCCGCCCTGTACCAGATGGCCAGGCGGGGAATGAACGTCATTGGACTGGACCGTTACGATATTCCCAACGAAATGGGATCCTCGCACGGCATAAGCC
Organism: Dehalococcoidia bacterium; assembly: GCA_965216155.1. GTDB lineage: Bacteria > Chloroflexota > Dehalococcoidia > Lucifugimonadales > UBA3495 > CATOSP01. Next base: position 377,118 of record CBDCFD010000006.1, read on the forward strand.
GGATTATTCGCCTGACCTACCACGAGCACCCGTCCTACGTGCCCTTGATGCGCCGGGCCTATGAGCTTTGGCATCAACTGGAGAACACCGTAGACCAACGGCTCTTGATAACCACCGGCATCGTGAACGCCGGGAAGGAAAGCAGCGGCGTGTTCCAGGGGTCGAAGCTCTCCTGCGACGTCCACAATATTCCCCACGAGATACTATCAGGCCCGGAGGTCAACGGGAGGTTCCCAGGTTACCAATTGCCCGAGGACTCCGTTGCCGTCTACCAACCCGACGGTGGTTTCCTGCTTTCCGAGCGCTGCATAATCGCCAACGTCAACGCCGCCCTTGAATTGGGGGCAGAAGTGCATGGCCGGGAGCCGGCGATCTTCTGGAGGCCAACTCGGGTCGGCGTACGGGTGGAGACCCACCGCTCGGACTACGATGCCAGGAAGTTGGTGATCGCCGCAGGCGCTTGGTCTGGACAGATGGAGGGATTGCTTGGACCCCTGGCAGTGCCGGAGCGGCAGGTGTTAGGCTGGTTCCAGCCATCGCGTCCGGAGCTATTCCGGCCGGACCGGTTCCCTGTGTTCAGCGTGGAGTTCGACGAGGGAAGGTTCTACGGCTACCCGTCCTACGGGATCCCCGGTTTCAAAATCGGCAAGTACCACCATCTGGGGCAAAAGGTCGACCCGGACAAAATGGACCGTGATGCCCATTCCGAAGACGAGATGGTGTTGCGGGGATTCACACGCCGGTACATGCCCCTCGCGGCCGGTCCCACGTTGGCGCTCAAGACCTGTATGTTCACCAACACACCGGACGAGCACTTCATACTGGACAAGCACCCCGATCACCCGCAGGTGTCCATAGCCGCCGGTTTCTCAGGTCACGGCTTCAAGTTCTGCAGCGTCGTCGGCGAAATCATGGCTGACCTGGCGGAGGAGGGGGAGACCGATCACGACTTGAGCATGTTCCGGTTGGACAGGTTCGTCGGCGCCCAGGGCTGTTGACCGGGACCCTTCCACGGATAACAACGGACAACAGCGGATAACAGCCGGACCGCCCCGGCGAAACTCACGCAGGAGGACCCATGCAGATCACGGACATCGAAGCTATCGCTCTCGTATGGCCACCGCCGGAGAAGCATTACTGGACGGCGCTGCGCCCCATTGGCCGGGTCAATGAGCTTCTGGTGCGAGTCTATACCGACGAGGGAATCGTAGGGATTGGTGAAGCCCACGGAGCGGGCCAGGGTTTCCCGGGCATCTTCCGGGAGAACTCCGACGGCTCCATTGAGGCGGCGGGGGCTTCCAAGTTGGTGGTGGAGGTGCTGAAGCCGCTGCTGGTGGGAGAGGACCCTTTGGACAACGAGCGGTTGTGGGAGAAAATGTTCCGGCTCAACCATCAGGTGGGCTGGGCGGGCGCCGGCTGGGGCCGCCCGCAAGTGCTGACCGGCATCGCCGGAGTGGACATCGCCCTGTGGGACATCAAGGGTAAGGCGGCTAATCTGCCCGTATACAAGCTGCTCGGTGGAGCGCGAAACACGGTCCATTGCTACGTCACCGGCGGCTATTACCAGGACGGTAAGACCGTATCGGACCTGGTCCACGAGTGCGAGACTTACGCCGACATGGGGTACCGGGCGATTAAGCTGAAGATCGGTCACGTTGGAGTTGAAGAGGATGTAGAGCGAGTAAGGGCAGTGCGTGAGTCGGTGGGGCCGGACTTCGATCTGATGCTGGATGTAAACGAAGGCTACGACGTGCCCACCGCCATCCGCGCCGCACGTTTGCTGGAGCCCTTCGGAATCCGCTGGCTGGAAGAGCCTGTCCACTGGTACGACCGCATAGAAGGGCTGGGCAAGGTGGCGGAGTCCACCACCATCCCTATCGCTTCCGGCGAGAACGCGCAGCACCGGTGGGACGCCCGCGACCTTATCAACCGCGGCGGGGTCAGGGTGATGCAGTTCGACTGTACCCGCAACAGCGGCATCACTGAATGTTTGAAAATCGCCGGCATGTGCGCCATGAACAACGTGCGCCTTGCGCCGCACCACGACCCCCAAGTGCATGGTCACCTGGTTGCGGGGCTGGACGTTGGGGAGATAGTTGAGACCTTCCCCACCGCGGACCGGGACCCCATATGGGAAGAGCTTTTCACCGTGCGCCCGGAAATCAAGAACGGTGAAATGACCCTGCTGGACCGCCCCGGATGGGGCATCGAGTTGGACGAATCGGCCCTTCAAGCCAGGGGAGTGTGGGCATAATCACCGGCCCCCCGCCCGAGCCCTTGATCCCCGGGCAATCGAATCGTATCTGTAAAGGGAAGCAATGAGCTATTTGACCGTCCATGAAAGACCAGACGTAGAATTGAACCAATTGATAATCGCCTTCGCCGGCTGGGCGGACGCGGCCGAAGCTGCGACGAATACGGTAAAGTACATCCAGAGGCTTCTGGGAGCCAAGAAATTCGCGGAGATCGACCCGGAAGAGTTCTATGACTTCACCCAGACCCGCCCCACGTCGGTGCGAACCAAGGATGGGCGCCGCCGGACCCGTTGGCCGTCCAACGAATTCTCCTGGGCGGTGAAGCCCGGGGAGTCGAAGGGAGTGCTATTCTTCCTCGGCGTGGAACCCAACCTGCGCTGGCGGGCCTTCGCCCATACCATAGCCGACCTAGCGGTGGAAATGGGCGTCGATACGGTGGTGCATCTGGGAGCGCTCCTCGATGCGGTGCCCCACACCCGAGAGGTCCGGGTCACCGGCTCGGCCACCCACCCGGACTTGCGAAAGGCATTCGAAAACAGGGAAATACGCTCCTCCAACTACCAGGGTCCTACCGGGATCAGCTCCGTGGTGCTGGAGGCGTGCGCCAACCAGGGAATGAACTACGCATCGCTGTGGGGTCATACTTCCCACTATCTGCAGGCCGCGCCGAATTACCGGGTTAGCCTGACCCTGGCCGAGACCCTCTCCCGGTTGTTGGACTTGCCGCTGGAGTTGAAAGACCTGGAGGTGGCCGCAAACACTTTCGACCAGGAAGTGGCCAAGGCCATCGACGACGACGAACAAATCAAGTCTTACGTGGAGAAGCTGGAAGGCCGGTACGACGAATCGACCCCGCCCCCCGAAATGCCGGACCCGTCAGAAGTAGTCCGCGATCTGGAGCAATACCTACGCTCCGAGCAGCGGCGGAGGCCGGGGGAGCCGGGTGGGTGATGGAGATTTCCCCCATTTGACCGTTCGTCACCGGTAAGTGTATCCTTCAACAATTGTCCGGCCTGCGCCGATTGTTCAATACGCCGCGTTCTCAAGGATGCATCCTATGTCGACCAAAGTTGTTTTAAGCGCCGTGCTTTCGTTACTTCTCGCCATGGTCCTTGCGTGTGGGGGGTCTGCTCCCGCTGAGCAGATAGTTGTCGAAAGGGAGGTCGTGAAAGAAGTACCGCGAGATGTGGTCGTGGAGAAGGAAGTTATAAGGGAAGTAGTTAAAGAAGTACCGGTAGTGAAAGAGGTATTGAGAGACGCTCCCAGCAAGCCGGACCCGCGCCCGGGGAAAATAAGCTGGACTTCGGGTCAATCTTTGGCCTCTCCGGACTCCCACGTCTGGGCTGTTGGCGGCGATGGCCAGATCTTCAGGAACAGCTTCGAGGGTATTACGCAGGAATTGGGTTACGGCGTGGCCGGTCCGGCGCTGGCCGAGGATTGGACCCTGGCGTCTGACAATGTGACGTGGACGTTCAACCTTCGGAAGGATGTCAAATTCCACAATGGGGATCCCGTGACTGCCGAAGACGTCCGGTTCTCCATTCTGAGGCTTCGGGACAGTCCCACCGGCAACCTCAAATTTCAGGTGAGGCATGTTGAGGACGTGAGGGTAGTGGACCCGGACACAATAGAACTTGTCACTAAAGCCCCTAGTCCTACAAACCTGATCTTTGTTGATGCAGCCAGAGTGTATAGCAAGGCGCAGGCCGACCTGGATGGTGAAAGGTTCTTCGAGGAGTTCATTGGGACCGGACCCTGGAAGTTTGATGAGTGGACTCCGGGAACCAAGTTCAGTTGGACCAGATTTGACGATTGGTGGGGCGAGTTTGCTGACGGAGCGGCCACCAGCCTCGAACACCGTCCCATCCCTGAACCGGCTACCGCCGTGGCCGCGGTGCTCTCAGGCGGAGTGGACATCGTAATCAGGTTGGCCAATGAGCCTGCGGAAAAATTCGACGATGCCGACGGCTATCACTCCGTGTCCCGGGCATCCACCGCCAACACGGCATTCTGCATTAAAGCGGATACTCCGCCGTTTAATGACGCCAAGCTGAGGCTCGCTCTGGACTACGCCGTTGATAGAAAGAGCATTGTCGAAGACATTGCCGGGTTTGGGACAGCCCTCGCGGTCCGGTCTTCACCTGACTCGCCCTGGACTCCGGCGGAATTGCAGCCTCGATTCTTCAACCCCGACATGGTCAATCAGCTAGTTTCAGAATCGAACTATGATGGCATGGAATTCAGGTTTATCACGCGCACTCGCAGGACTCCAAAAGACGTGGAGATCGCCGAATTCATGACGTCTACGTGGCAGCAGCTCGGGCTCAATGCGACCCTGGAAGTCCTGGGTGACGCAGCATTTTCCCAACGGCGCAAAGGTGGCGACTACGAGATATTCCTGACTTCCTGGGGCCTTACTAATCCTCCGCATAATTTCAACGCGCACATGATCGGTCACCAGATTGGTTACCACGCCACTCATCCCGACTTCCAGCAATTGACCGAGGCGATGTCGGTGGAGATGGACCCGGGGAAGTTCGATGCGTTGGTCCAGGATATTCAACGGTACCTGTACAACGACCCGGCCTGCTATCACATATTCACTTACCCCAACCTGTACGGCGTATCTGACCGCGTTCAAGAACTTGTAAATTTGCCCGGTGATATTTCCGTGCTATACGACCAGACCGTGCTCTCGCCCAACGCAAGGGGTCAGTAGGAGCTACCGGGCGAGAGTGGTTGACGAGGCGCGGCTCTCCGTTGGCGCAGTCCGTAGTTGCTGCCGGGCGCACGGCTAACACGGCCACGTTCATGACAGGCTGGGGGACGCGCCAGTGTTAAAGTACGTACGGAGAAGAGCGCTAACCAGCATCATATCCATTTTGGGTATATCGGTAATCGCCTTCCTCCTTCCCCGATTGGCCCCCGGAGACCCGGCGCTGGTCCTGATGTCGGATGACGCTACCGACGAAATCATCCAGCAGACTCGGGAGTTCTGGGGGCTTAACAAACCCCTCTACGAGCAATACTACATATTCCTGTCCCGAGCCGTCCAATTTGACCTCGGCACCTCTTTGGTCACCGGACGGTCCACGATCGAGACGGTGAAGGACTTTTTCCCCAACACCCTGAAGTTGGCGCTGGTCGCCTGGGTCTGGTCTGTTGTCGTGTCAATTCCCCTTGGGGTGTTGGCCGCGCTGCACCGCAACAAAATCCCGGACATGGTAATCCGGCTGTTTGCTATGTTGGGCCGGGGGATGCCCAACTTTTGGTTGGGGATAATGCTCATCTTGCTGTTCGCCGTCGTCTGGAATCTCCTCCCGGCGTTCGGAATTGGCGAAGGTTTCTTTGACCAGGCCAAACACTTGATTTTGCCTGGTTTCGTCCTGGGGTCGGCCTTCATGGCCCTACTCGTCCGCATGGTCCGCTCGGAGATGTTGGAAGTGCTGAACGAGGACTACGTCAGGACCGCCCGTGCGAAGGGACTCACCAATCGAATGGTGATATACAGACACGCTCTCAGAAACGCCCTTATACCCGTGGTCACGATCTTGGGGCTGGAAATCGGTGGCCTTATCGGAGGCTCCATCATCACCGAGACCGTGTTCGCCTACCCCGGCCTGGGCAGGTTAACCGTCCAGAGCATACAGGGCTTGGACTACCCGATGGTCCAGACTCTGGTCCTGATCTTTGCGTTGATCTACGTATTGGCCAGTTTCTTCGTGGATGTCCTCTATGGATACCTCGATCCACGCATCCGCTATCAGTGAACCAATCCGTGGTTCGAGTAGTTCCGGGAAAGTTAACCTGCCGATGGAGCCATGAGGCCGTCAGCTAACACCCTGCCCACACCCGGCACGACCAGGTCCGGCTACCGGAACTTCAAGCGCCTGCTTGGAGAGCGCAGCTTGTTGCTCGGCTCTGTGGTGTTAATTTTCGTGGGGCTGATGGCCCTCGCGGCTCCTCTCGTGGCGCCGCACGATCCCAACGTGATGAAACCGGCAGACCGGCTCTCCGAGCCGGTCTTCGTCTCTGGGGCTGGGTCCTCTTACCTGCTGGGTTCCGATTTTCTTGGCCGCGACGTCTTGAGCCGCATCATATACGGCGCTCGTGTTTCCCTGGTCGTCGGCATTTTCGCAGTCCTTGGGGCTGGGACCATCGGGGTTTTGGTGGGCGCTGTCGCCGGGTATTACGGCAAATGGATCGACGAGGTGCTGATGCGCTTGGTTGACATGGGTCTGGCCGTGCCCGGGCTGCTGCTAGCCCTGGTCATCGTGATGCTACTGGGCGCCGGGATGTGGAACGTTGTCCTGGTGCTCAGCTCGACCGGCTGGCTCGGGTTTGCCCGTGTCACCCGGGGCGTTACTCTCAGTTTGAAGGAACGTGATTTCATCCTCGCCGCCCGCAGCTACGGTGCGGCCGACTCCCGAATCATTGTTCGGCATTTGATCCCCAACTTGATAGCGCCAATCACAGTCCTGGCCAGTCAGCAGTTGGGAGTGTTTATCTATGCCGAGTCTTCGCTGTCTTTTTTGGGGTTGGGAGTGCCTTTGGACACTCCGACATGGGGCAGCATGATAGCCCAGGGGAGGTCCTACTTGGACACCTCATGGTGGGTCAGCACCCTCCCCGGCATCGTCCTCACCATTACCGTACTGGGAGCTTTCTACGTGGGCGATGGGTTGCGGGATGTTCTTGACCCCCGGCTACGAAGATAACCACGCCCACCCCCCGTTGAGACCTATCCCCTCGCGGTGATAAAATCGCCCAGTGGAACAGCCTGTGGCGGACGGACTCGGACAATCCAACGGCAGCATAGCCCGCTCCATCGGGCTTATGCTGGACCGATACGGCCCCTTCGAGCAGGAGCCGAGGCTGGACGCGGCCCATGAGATAGTCTTTACGATCCTGTCTCAGCATACATCCGACATCAATTCCTCCAGGGCCTATCGGCGGCTCATGGAGCGTTTCGGATCGCTGGATGACGTGGTCCGGGCGAGCGTGGATGCCGTCGAAGAAGCCATCGCGCCCGGCGGACTGGCCAAGATCAAGGCCCCGCGCATCAAAGAAGTCCTGGGCATGATCCTGGACTTGAACGGCTCCTTCGACCTTTCGTTCTTGCGGGAGTTGCCCCTGGAAGAGGCCAAGGCCTGGCTGAGGCAGCTTCCCGGTATCGGACCCAAATCGGCAGGGATAATCCTTAACTTCTCCCTTGGAATGCCCGCCATGGCCATCGATACTCACATCTACCGCGTCTGCAAGCGCATGGGTATCATTGGCCCCAAGGTGTCGGCGGACAAGGCGCACGGTCTATTGGAAGCCGCCGTAGACCCGGATATGGTGTACCAGTTCCACCTGGCCTTCATCACCCACGGACGCCAGGTGTGCAAGGCCCAGAGGCCGCGGTGTCCGGAATGTATCGTGGCCGCGAACTGCCCATCAAGAGACCAATTTGCCGAGGAGACCGGTGAGGAGGCTGTGAAGACGCCGGTCAAGGCGGCCAGGCGTAAAAAGGGCGCGCCACAGACACCCCATTCCCCGTCCCAAAAGGATTAGTGCAAGGATTGGTGCAATGAAGGTTGGAATTGTCAACGTAACCGGCTATGCGGGATCCGAGTTGGTCCGGATACTCTACCGCCACCCGGAGGTGGAGATATCGTCGGTCACGGGACGAAGCGCCGCCGGACAGAAGCTGGGGGACGTCTTTCCTCACCTTGCCGCCCTGGACCTGACCATTGGACCGGAGCTTGACGGCAGTCTGGACCTGGTGTTCTCGGCCTTGCCCCATAAGGCGAGCGCCGAGGCTGTTATACCGCTACTGGAGCAGGGCCTCAGAGTCGTCGATATTAGCGCAGACTTCCGCCTGAAACAGGCCGGCGAATACGAGGAATGGTACGGTGTCAAACACCCGGACCCGGCCTACCTCGAAGATGCGGTATATGGCCTGACCGAGTTGCACCACGACGAGATAATCGGAGCACAGCTCGTGGCCAACCCCGGTTGCTACCCCACCAGCGCCATACTTGAGCTGGCCCCGGCAGTCCATCATCGGCTCATCGAACCCGACATAATTGTGGACAGCAAGTCGGGGGTTTCCGGAGCGGGCCGTGGACTGAGCATGGCTACCCACTACTCCGAGGTTAACGAGAACGTGATGGCCTATTCAGTTGACGGCCATCGACACCTGCCGGAAATCAGCCAGGAGCTAAACCTGATCTCAGACCAGCAACTCGGCATCACTTTCCTCACTCATTTGGTCCCGATGACCAGGGGAATTCTTAGTTCCTGTTATGCCAAGTTGCGGCCCGGCGGGATATTGGAAGGACCCAACGGACGTGACCGGCTGAGGGAGCTGTACCACGACTACTTTGACTCTAGCCCCTTTGTCCGGGTGGTGGATCAGCCGCCCCAGAGCAAACAAACGTCGGGCAATAACCTGTGCCTCATCTACCCGACCCTGGACGTGCGGACCCAGCGCCTGATCGTAATTAGCTGCCTCGACAACCTGGTCAAGGGCGCTGCCGGTCAGGCGGTACAGAACATGAACTTGATGTACGGCTACCCCGAGGAAACGTCCCTGGAACCACTGGCGATCTACCCGTAGGAGGGCTTCGGCCCTGAACCCGCCGCCCAAGAGAACATTGCGAAACTCCACTGCCCCCATCCGTCTTTCGCGGGAAAGACGAGTTGGTACTTTCGTAGAGATACAGGCCAGTATCTGGCGAAGCACAACGTTTCGCAATTTTCTCCGCCCAACTCGGCGTTGGCGGCAGCAAGCCACTTGTAGTAACATTAGTATGTGCCCCGGTCGTCTAGCCAGGTTAGGACGCCACCCTTTCAAGGTGGAGATCATGGGATCGAAGCCCATCCGGGGTACCAACACCGCCTCTACTAGATTTAGGCCGGTTTCAGCGTCCTTTGGCCTCTGTCCGGTAACCAGGGTCTTGGTAACTGTTCAGACTTAAGTGGAATCGGCAGGGCAATCGTATTTGAGGCCAATATCCCCTCCGGTGCCAACTGTAAAAGTTTTGCTCAGCTTTTTCAAAAGCGGGTTCCCCGTCCTCAAGTCTGAACAGTTACGGGTCTTTGTTTAGTCTTCATCGAATGTCACCCCCCATCTTGACCGGGGCGCGGTCGAAGAAACCATCCCCGTACATCACTGACATTATCCCCTTCCCAGCCCGCGTTCCACCTCTCTATCATTACTGTCAGAGAATATCAGCCACCATCCAATACCCCTTTCCCCCAAGGAGAATAAGAAACTATCTCAAAATCAACTGGTCCTGCTGATTTACCGGCATCGCTGACCGAAGCCCACAGATTCCCACCCCCGTTCAAGCCGGGGGCAGGCTCTTCGCGGCAATGACAGATTGAGTGCCGCGCCAAGTTTTGAGATAGTATCTAGATGGTCCTAAATGACGCAGTATGGCCCTGAACTAAAAAAATCCAGCCCTCTATCGCGGTACGACATGCGAGGGCGTTTATCCCCCGGTCCTGCCATCTCGTCATTGCGGGTGAAGCCCGGGATTCAGAGACCCATTGGGTTGGGGCCTTCCGCTCCATTGCCATCTCCGAATTTCCCCGCGCCGGGAAATGACGGGTAAGTCCCATTCTGTAGAACAATCTAAAGACCCTCGCCCGGTGTCCGAATTTCCTTGATGGCCTATAGCGGCCATGCTATTATTGGGCCAGCCCTCCCATCCTCCCCGTGAGCTTTGTTATTCGCGTGGCAGCCTCGATTCGACCGTATTTGGGCCTCATTTACGCGTACTCTCCGGAGCCTGGTCACGTGGTGGGAGAGCCGATTGGTTTGGCGCGTCCCGGCGTGGGAAACACGGGATGAATGTCCGTCCGCAACCGGCCCATCAGATAGATATCTCCATCGACGAGCCATTCCTGCCGGAACTGTCAGAAAGTTGGCTGCGGTCGGTGGTTGAAGTTGGTCTCGAGACCGCCGCCGGGCGGGAGCAGGATGTGCAGGTAAGCCTGTTGGTCACGGACGACGATATGTTGCGAGAGCTCAACCGGCAGTTCCGGGGCTTGGACGAAGTCACCGACGTTCTCTCCTTTTCGATGGAGCACGCGGGGCACTGGGAAGGAGAGTCCGGCCAACCTGAAGATAGGTTCATGAAGCCCGGAGACACCGGCGAGTTCGCCTGGTCGCTGCCTCCGGGGGAACTTCCGCCTCTGGGGGAAGTGGTCCTGTCATTACCGCAGGCGTCGCGGCAAGCGGCGGAACACGGCCAACCCATAGACCGGGAATTGGCGCACCTGATAATCCATGGGTTACTTCACCTGGTGGGCCATGACCACGAAGAGCCGGAGGAATCGGAGCGGATGCAGTCCCTGGAGCGGGCCGGGTTGGAAGCCGTGTTTCAGGGGTGCGAGATGGGGAAGGCGCGCCCATGACGACGCAGGTCTATTACCGGAAGTGGCGTCCCAACAGCTTCAGCGGCCTGGTGGGTCAAGAACACGTGGCGACCACGCTGCGCCAGGCCACCAAGCTCGACCGCGTGTCCCATTCCTACCTCTTCTGCGGTCCGCGCGGCAGCGGCAAGACCACCACAGCCCGGATTATGGCCAAGGCGGTCAATTGTCTGGACCTTCAAGATGGTGACCCCTGCAACGCCTGCTCGGTCTGCGTGGCTGTCAATGACGGCCGTTTCATGGACATCATAGAGCTTGACGCCGCCAGCAACCGCGGCATCAACGAGATACGGGATATTCGCGATAAGGTCAATTTTTCCCCTGTCCAGGGCCGCCGCAAGGTCTACATCTTGGATGAGGCTCACATGCTCACTACGGAGGCTTCCAACGCGTTTCTCAAGACTCTGGAAGAACCTCCCGCCCATGTGATTTTTGTCCTTTGTACCACCGAGGCCCATAGAATCCTGGCGACGATTGCCTCCCGGTGCCAGCGGTTCGACTTTCGGCGTATTCCGTCGGAGCAAGTGTTCGGACGTCTGGCGGAGATAGCCGAGGCCGAAGGCGTGTCGGTGGACTCCGATGCTTTGCGAATGGTCGCAAGGTTCTCCGGCGGAAGCCTGAGAGACGCGGAAAACCTTTTGGAGCAACTGGTGGTCTCCTACGCCGATGGCGTCGGGGTCAAGCAGGTGGAAGACCTGTTGGGACTCGGCCACGGCGAACGGTGGCTCGAACTGACCAAGTGCCTGCTAATGGGCAACACGGCGGGCGCGTTGGGGGTCATCAACGAGGCTGCCTGGGACGGCGCTGACCTGCGCCAATTGCACCGCCAGACCACCGAACTTCTGCGGGCGGCCATGCTGCTTCATTGGGGTTCCGAGGATATCGTCGACCTGCCGGACCAGACTCTGTCACAGATGAAAGAGTTGGTGGGCCAGCTACCTCCTTGGCGAATCGTCAGGGCGCTGAAGGTCTGGGGTGAGGTGAATATGCGCTATGACGCGCCCTCTCCCCTCCCCCTGGAACTGGCTTCGGTGCAAATATGCGACGACAGTGTGTCGCAACCGGGAAATGGAGTGCCACAACCTGTAAATGGAGTGCCAGAGGAAGTCCGCGCCCCTGCCGGAGCCGCTGCGCCCCGGCCAGCCGCGGCTCCCCCTGCCAACAATGCGCCGCCGGCCTCGGCTCCATACGCACCGCAAGCCCCTTCACGGCCTGCGGCCCGCTCCACGCCGCCCCAGGACTCCGCTCCGCCAAGAGTTGCTCCCAGCCTGGAGCCGCCCGCCCCAAGAGTACCCGCGCCTGGCGACGGATCGTTGGCCGCCAACTGGGCAGCGGTGGTCAAGACATTGGGCAGGCACAAGGGCAAGAAGTATAATCTGGGAGCCCTGCTCCGCGATTGCAAGTTTGCGGATGTCTCAATAGAGGATAATACGCTGGTATTGCCTTTTACCCACAGGGCCAACCTGGAGCGGATGGAGGAAGAGATCGGCGATCCCAAATGCAGGAGGCTGGTTGGCGACGCCTTCAACACAGCCTTCGGAGGCGACTACGAATTTAGGCTCACTCTACTGGACGACAACCGCGATAACGGCGGCTCATCCGGTGCGGCCCAAAACAGTCCCCTGGTGCGCGTAGCCCTCGGCATGGGCGCCAGAATTATCGAGGAGGACCCCAGATGAACCGCAACATGATGCGGCAGGCACAACGGCTCCAAGCCCAGCTACAGAAGGTCCAGGAAGAACTGGAGACCATGACCGTTGAGGGAAGCTCAGGCGGTGGCGTGGTCAAAGTTGTCATGTCCGGTAAACAGGTGGTGGAGTCGGTGGCCATCGAGCCCGAAGCCGCCGAAGACGTTGACCTGCTGCAAGACCTGGTTGCCGCGGCGGTGAACGACGCTTTCACCAAGACCCAGGACATGGCCTCAGAAAAGATGGGCGCCATCACCGGGGGCCTGAAGATTCCCGGATTGGGGTAGCCCCAGTATGAACATGGGACCCCTTCCCGCGGCGTCCCCGTCGTTGGCCAGGCTGGTGCAGGAGCTTCACAAGCTGCCGGGCATTGGCCCCAAAAGCGCCCAGCGGCTGGCCTACCACCTCATCCGCACGTCCGAAGATGAAGCCCTGGCATTGGCCGACGCCATCGCCGGGGTCAAGCGCAACATCGTTTTCTGCCAGCAATGCCAGAACCTTACCGACAGCTCTCCCTGCTCGATATGCAACGAGCCCAGGCGTAACAGCGGTCAGCTATGCGTTGTGGAGGACCCGTTGGACGTGCTGGCGATAGAGCGCACCCACTGTTATACGGGCCTGTACCATGTGTTGCACGGCGTCATCTCCCCCTTGAATGGTGTCAGACCGGACGACCTTAAGTTGAAGGAGTTGTTCCAAAGGGTGGGCGGCGGCCATGTTGAAGAGTTGGTCATCGCCACCAATCCCACGCTGGAGGGCGAGGCAACCGCGATGTACATCCGGCGTAACTTGGCCGGAATGGACCTGAAGATAACCCACTTGGCCCGCGGTCTCCCCGTGGGAGGCTCGTTGGAATACAGCGACGACCAGACCCTTACCAGAGCCTTCCAGGGGCGCCAGGAGCTATAGATATGGCTCCACCGCGCACGTATCGCTGCGAAGCCCTCACCCTCAAACACATCCCCATCGGCGAGACCGATCTGCTGGTGACCTTCTTTACGCGCGACCAGGGGAAGCTCCGGGCCGTGGCAAAGGGCGCCAGGCGATCAAACAGCAAGCTGGTGGGGCACATGGAACCGTTGACCCAGGCTGCCCTGTCTTTTGCCCGGGGCCGGACTCTCGACTATGTGGTCCAGGTGCAGACGATTGAGAGCTTCGGCGCTTTGAAGGGCGACCTGGACTCCATCTCCCGCGGGTTTTACGTCGCGGAGCTGGTCGACGGGTTCGGTTCGGACAACGGCGCAAACGAGCCTCTCTTCAACCTTGCAATAGAGACTCTGCACGCGATTTCCGGTGACGCGGAATTCGAGCTTCCCCTGCGGTGCTTTGATCTTCAGCTTCTTGGTGTATCCGGGCTGAAGCCTGAATTGTACCGTTGCGTGGAGTGCCGGCAAAAGCTTCTACCTGACCGCCATCGCTTTAGCCCCGGTCTTGGCGGCGCCGTCTGTCTCGATTGCCGTCCGCCGGAGGCCAATATCCTGCCTCTGTCAGTCCAGGTGCTCAAGTTGCTGCGTTTGCTGGACCGGAGCCGTCCGGGTAGTCTCCCTGCGTTGCGAATGAGCGATAATTTAATTAGAGACCTCCGTGGCTTACTGGAAGTCACCCTTGAATATTGGTTAGATTTCCAAATTCGTTCTAACTCGTTCATGGAACAGCTTCATCGCGAATCTCAATCTGCGGTATATACGTAGATAAAATCGCCAATCACTCTGGATAAACAGCCGCGAAAGGCTGGCGACCGGGGTGGAAGAGGTTCACCGGTGTTCAAGAAGATACTTATCGCCAACCGCGGCGAGATTGCCTGCCGCATCATCCGCACCTGCCGCAAGCTCGGCATCCAGACGGTAGCTGTCTACTCCGAAGCCGACCGCGACGCCCTCCATGTCCGTTTGGCTGACGAGGCGTACCTGCTGGGGGAGGCCCCACCCAGCCAGAGCTATCTGAATATAGCACGCGTCTTGGAAGTTGCGCGTGAGAGCGGCGCGGAGGCGGTCCACCCAGGTTATGGGTTCCTCTCGGAATGTTCCGCCTTCGCCCGTGCATGCGAAGATGCGGGAATCTGTTTCATCGGACCGTCTCCGGATGTCATGGAGAAGATGGGCGACAAACTTGGTGCGCGCAAACTTGCCCGTAAGGCCGGTCTGCCTGTGATGCCCGGCACCTGGGAAACTGTGGACGACACCCAGGCTGAGCGGGAGGCCTGGAAGCTAGGATTCCCCCTGATGGTGAAATCCGCCGATGGCGGCGGCGGAATCGGCATCCACGTCGTGCATTCCATGGAGGAGCTTCGTCCGATCATCCAACGCACACGCGAGGTCTGCTCCGGAGCGTTCGGCAGCCGCCGGCTCTACTTTGAGCGTTACCTGAGTGGCGCATCCCACATCGAGGTCCAGCTTATCGGCGACCGGCACGGAAACCTGGTCCACCTCTTCGAGAGGGACTGCTCCGTCCAACGACGCAACCAGAAACTGGTGGAAGAGACTCCCGCCGTCAAACTGTCTCCCAAACTTCGCCGCCGGATCTATCAACTGGCGCTGAAGTTGGGAAAGCATATTGGCTATACCAACGCGGGCACGGTAGAGTTCCTGGTCTCTCCCGATGGGGATGTCTTTTTCTTGGAGATCAACACCCGCTTGCAGGTGGAACACGGTGTCACCGAAATGATCACCGGGTTGGACATGGTCGAGCTCCAGCTCCGTGTCGCCGCCGGTGAACCTCTTCCCATCCGCCAAGACGAGATCATCGCGTCCGGCCACGCCATCGAGGCCCGCATCTATCCTGAAGACCCGAGCACCTGCATCCCCCAGGTCGGCAGCTTGACGGGTCTCCACCTTCCTACCGGAGAACATATTAGGGTAGATTCGGCTCTTTGCGCTGGTTACCAAGTTGGGTTACACTATGACCCATTGTTGGCCAAAGTCATGGTGTGGGGGGAGAATCGCGAGGAGTCGGTGAAGCGTCTATTACGAGCTCTCCTGTCGGTCAGGATAGAAGGTCTAACCCATAATGTCCCTCTCTTGCGAGACGTCCTGATGAGCAAGGAGTTCGTTGGAGCTACCCATCACACCGGTTCGCTGGCGCACTTGATTGAGGACCGGAACAATCACGTGACTTCCCCCAATGGGAATGGAGCCATGTCGAGTAACGGGCACAGCGCCGCCTTTTCAACCGAGGGGGACCGGGAAGTCGCAGCGGCTATTGCCGTAGCGATAGCGATGGCAATGAAGGCCAACACTCCCGCCACTACTCCTCCCTCCACGCCCAACGTCTGGCGTTCCTATGGCCGGCGCGCCCAGTTGCTCTCCCGCACCATGGGGGGGAGCCGGGGTTGGCGTTAACCTCATATCGTATTCGGGTCGGCGAGCACTGGTACACGGTTGAAGTCGGCGACCTGTCATATTCCCCGGTCGAGGTAACCGTCGAGGGTCAGACGATTAACGTCGACGTTGATGGTCTGCCTCCGAGGCCGGATCCTGAATCGCGTAACCAACGCCGCCGGCCCGCCGAGATAGTCCAACCTCCACCCCGCCGTCCGGGCGGCGCCCCTGCCCCCGACCCCTCGGATGGCAACCTCCGCAGTCCGATGGCGGGCCGTGTTATTGCTATCATGGTGCGCCCTGGAGACCACGTGTCGGTTGGCGACGAGGTCTGCGTTGTCGAAGCCATGAAGATGGAGCAGAGCATCCGGGCGGTCCGCAGCGGTGTGGTCAAGACCGTTCACGTGCAGCCCATGGACTCGGTAGCCGCGAACGACCCACTGATCGAACTCGAGTAGCCTGGTCCCTGGTGCGCGCTTCTGGACACGGGTCCGATTTTAGAGTGGGGTATCGGATCATGGAGACAGTAGGTTTCACACGTATGGCGGACGGGACAGCCGAGGACTACGAGCTTCTGGGACGGCTGGAAGCGGAGCTTGCGGCTGGCGTAGCCGACAGGGTGTTGGATCAGTTACGGGCCCTCAAGAGATCCTTCGGCGGGCACAAGGTAGACCGGCTCGAGCATTCGCTACAATGCGCCACCCGGGCCCGGCGGGACGGTGCGGAGGAAGAGACCATCGTTGCCGCGCTGCTGCACGACATTGGAGACCTGCTCGCGCCCCACAACCATAGCGAAATGGCCGCCGCGGTCCTGCGTCCTTACGTTTCCGAGAAGACCTATTGGATTCTCCGGCAGCACGGCCTGTTCCAGATGTATTACTACGCCCACCACTCGGGCGGCGACCGCAACGCTCGCGACCGTTACCGCGATCACCCCTACTACGGCGCGACGGTTGAATTTTGCGAGAAATGGGACCAATCTTCCTTCGACCCCGAGTACGATTCTGACCCGCTGGAGACCTTCGAACCGATGGTCCGGCGGGTGTTCGCCAAGGAACCTTTCAGCTTGCAGTCCGGCCGGTAAGGCTCGGGACATGCCATAATTTTACTTGTCCCGGAATGGGATGCCCTAAATGTGTCGAAGTATCAAGGTGCTGAGGACTGCCGGTGAACGTCCTGACGAGGCCGAGGTACGCGAGGCGGCCCTACAGTTTGTGCGCAAGATCAGCGGCTACCAGAGCCCTTCGCGGGTGAACGCGGATGTCTTTGACAACGCCGTGGATGAAATCGCGGAGGCATCCCGAAAGCTGTTGGACTCCCTGACTGCTCGCCAACCTGCCAAGGCCGCTGGACCCAGGGCCTAAAGACCCCTGGCGATACCTGTCTACCCTGATCCCCACTCCCTACGGAGGTGAACCGAATGACATCCGGCCCTGTGAACATCTACGAATACGAAGCTCTGGCCCAACAACGCATAGGCAAAGGCGAGTACGATTTCATCGCTGGAGCCGCCACCGACGAGATCACCTTGCGCCGGACCCGGGCGGTGCTGGACTCCATTATGCTCAAGCCGCGCATGATGGTGGACATTAGTCAAAGAGACATGAGCACTACTGTCCTGGGACAGGAAATCAGTTTTCCGGTCTTGATGGACCCGGCGGGCAATCACAGCGCGGCCCATCCCGACGCGGAATTGGCCACGGCACGCGCTGCCGGGGCGGCGGGAACGATCATGGTGCTCAGCGCCCAGTCGTCCCGGACTCTGGAGGACGTGGCCCAGGCTGCCACGGGGCCAATTTGGTTCCAGCAATACTTCTTCAGAGACAAAGGATTGACTCTGGAGATGGCGGCGCGGGCCGAGGAAGCGGGCTATTCGGCCCTCTGCCTTACGCTTGACGCCAAAGTCAGCCCCAAGAGGGAGCGGAATATCCGCAACGACTACCGGGGCCCCGGTTCGCCCAATTTTGCCCATCTGAACATGGGAGACCCCTCGGAGAGCTTCGCCATAGATGGGCCCTCCGGCGTACGCGACATCCGCGACCCGGCCTCAACCTGGCCGGACCTGGACTGGTTGGCGGCCAATACCCGCTTGCCCCTGGTGGTCAAGGGCATCATGCATGCCGATGACGGCAGGCAGAGCGCCGAGCATGGGGCCAAGGGAGTGATCGTATCCAACCACGGAGCGCGTTATCTGGACACGACGTTTGCGTCTGTCGAGGTACTCCCCGAAGTGGTAGACGCGGTAGCTGGCCAGGCCGAAGTCTATCTGGACGGCGGGATGCGGAGGGGTTCGGACATCTTCAAAGCCGTCGCTCTGGGAGCGCGGGCGGTCCTCATCGGACGCCCCATGTTCTGGGGGCTGGCTGTGGACGGTGAAGCGGGCCTGAGCGCGGTGCTCGAAATTTTGCGAGACGAATTGGACCGCACCATGGGCATGTGCGGCCGCCCCACCATCGATAGCATAGGCCGCGACGACATCGGCACCGTATCTCCCCTGCTGTCCCTGTTCCCCCAGGCCATAGACTTCCGGTAGTCTTCCCTGCCCTCCGCACTGTCGTCCCTGCGTAAGCCGAGACCCAGGAATCGTAAGTGGGCTACGGGGTTCTACTCTGAGGCATTCTGGAATCCGGCTCGGGGCCCGAACGACAAGGTGGTTACCAGAGGCAGCAGAGGCCCTTCGCGATAAACCCCTGCTTCGGGATTATCGGATTAACTGAAAGACCCGGTGAGAGTTCCCCACCGGGTCTTTCAGTCACGAGGACAGGGTCCCAGGGTTCGCTAGGCTGTGGTTTTCTTGGCTTCCAGAGCCTCGAGGATGGAGCCGGGGGTCAAGGGGAGCTTTGTCAGCCGCACGCCCACTGCGTCGTATATGGCGTTGGAGAGAGCGGCCAACGGCGGGACAATGGGCACCTCTCCCACACCGCGCAGGCCGAAGGGGTGGCGGGGGTTGGGTACTTCCACGATCACGCAGTCGATCATGGGGACGTCCAGGCTGGTGGGCATCCGGTAGTCCAGGAAGCTGGAATTCAGCATCGTGCCATCCTCGTCGTAGAAATATTCTTCGTTCAATGCCCAGCCTATGCCCTGGACCGTGCCGCCCTGTAGCTGGCCCTCGACATAACTGGGGTGGACCGACGTGCCCGAGTCCATGAACGCGGTGAACCGCAGGATGTCTGTCTTGCCGGTCTCCGGATCGACCTCCACATCGACGATGTTGCCCGCGATGATGGGGCCGACGCCGGTGGAGTTTGCCGACGCCGACGCCGTGATGGGTCCGCCGGTGCGCATCTGCCTGGCGGCCAACTCCTTGAAGGTCAGCCGGTCCTCGGGGTTCTTGGCAAAAATGAAGGTCCCGTCCCGGAACTCCACGTCCTCCGGCTGGGCCTCCCAAATCAAAGCAGCCCTGGCGCTCATCAATTTGATGATGTCTTGGGCGGCGGCTATGGCGGCCAGCCCGGTGTCGAACGCGGTACGGCTGCCGCCTGTGGTGGCGGTGTAGCCGATGGTGTCGGTGTCGCCCACCGAGGGGTTCACATCTTCAGCCGTGATGCCCAGGACTTCGGCGGCCTGCATCGCCACCGCTGTCCGGGTACCGCCAATGTCCACCGAGCCTTCGATCAGGTTGATGGTGCCGTCGGTGTTGACGTTGATGGTGGCGGAGGAGGACTGACCGCCCTGCCACCGGAACCCCACCGCGACCCCCCGGCCCTGGTTCGGTCCTTCCAGGGGGGCGGAGTAGTGGGGATGCTCCTTCATGGCCTCTTCCATCTCGCGGCAGCCGAAGACGGCGTGGGGGACGCCGTTGGGCATCCTGTCGCCTTCCTTGACAGCGTTCTTCAGGCGAAGCTCCATCGGGTCCATGCCCAGCTTCTCGGCGAGCGCGTCAACGGTCGGCTCGACAGCGAAGGCCGCCTGGGGTTGTCCCGGAGCCCGGTATGCCTGGACCTTCTGCTTGTTGCATACGACGTCGAAGCCGTCCACCAGCATGTTCTCGATGTTGTAGGGGCCGAAGCCCGTGAGGGTGCCGCCTCCCACGGGGGAGCCGGGGTAGGCGCCAGCCTCGTAGACCATGTAAAGCTCGCCGGCGGTGAGTTGTCCGTCGTTCGTTGCGCCCATCTTGCAGCGCATGTAAGTCCCGGAAGTGGGTCCGGTGCCCTCGAAGACCTCCTTGCGGTCCATAACGATCTTGACCGGGCGGCCGGTCTTCCGGGAAAGCACCGCGGCAACGGGTTCCAGGTAGGTGGTGATCTTGGCCCCGAAGCCGCCTCCGATCTCGGTGGGAATAACCTTCACCACCGACTCGGGCAGCCCCATGATTGCGGCGGTGGACGAGCGGATGGCGAATGCGCCCTGGGTGCAGGTCCAGACGGTGAGCCGGCCTCCCTCCTGGTGCCAGACGGCGGTGGCGGCGTGTGGCTCGATGTAGCCCTGATGGACCGTCTCCGTGTCGAATTCCAGTTCGACTATGACGTCCGCTTCCTTGAACCCCTTCTCCACGTCGCCTAGCTTATGCTGGATGTGGCCCGCGACGTTGCTTTGGACGCCAGTGTCCTCGCCCTTACCGAACCGGTCAACCTTGAAGTGGGTCGATAGGGAGTCGTGAAGCAGGGGAGCGCCGTCTTTCATGGCGTCTCTGAGGGTTAGCACCGTGGGGAGGACTTCGTACTCAACCTCGATGAGGTTGGCCGCCTCCTCGGCGATATGGCGGCTGGTCGCGGCCACGGCCGCAACGGCGTGGCCTTTGTACAGGACCTTACGGTTGGCCATCACGTGTTCGGCCATCAGGCGGACATTCCCCTGGGTCTCGGTCAAATCGATGATCTGGTCCTCGATGATGGGGAAGTCCTTGGAAGAGGCGACGGCCATAACGCCTGGAAGCGCCTCGGCCTTGCTGGTGTCGATGGACTTGATGATGGCGTGGGCGTAGGGGCTGCGCAGTATCTTTCCGTGCAGCATCCCCGTTAGCTGGATGTCGGCCCCGTACTTGGCCTCTCCGGTCACCTTTTCCAGGCCGTCATGGCGGATGGGGCGGGTGCCCACCACCCGGTATTTGGCGGAGCTCTCTCCTGTCTTGTCAACGGTAGTTGTCATGGGGTGCTCCTCATGCTCAAAATTTGGCTCATAGAACATATAACCCTGTCGATTCAGGGTTGGATAGCAACCGCAATCTATGCTCCGTGCCGTCCGGTGTCAACCCCAGGCCGCCACAGGGCAATCGCATCTTAACCTCTTCACGGCCAGAATAGGCAACCATAAGGGTTTCCCCTACAGCGATGGTGTCCAGGGCAGCAGGGTCTGGAGCAGATCCCGAGGGTCGGGCGGTTGATTTTGAGCGCGGCAGCGTCCCAGGTAGCGGACGACGACCGAGAAGGTATGCAGACGGCAGCCGGAGCCGGCGACCCGGATGACAAAGGCTTGAGAGTTGGGAAAGGGTTGGCGGTCTGCCTGGGCGCAGGTCCACTCCAAACATAGCTCATCGGCCATGCGTTGGAGGTGGAGTTCCGCCAACGGACGGGCCAGTTTACGTTTGAGGGCGCGGACCCGGGACCGCAACCCGTTAATTTCAGAGCTAAGACTCATGGCGCCGGTTGGTTTGCTCCTTCAGATTTTGGATATAGTCGATGGCACACATCCGGGTGTTCTGAAGCTAGAAAATTTATTTCAGGGAAATTGTGGGCCATTTTGGTACATTGGGCCTGGGCGGCCAGGATGATTGCGAAGTTGTCCGATTCTCACCGACTGCCCGGCATTGGCAATACTCCATAACCGGGGCGGTGGATTCCCGCGAAAGCGGGAATGACGAGGGAGGGGCGGGAGCGACGAGGGCGGGCGGGAATGACGAGTTGGATGCTGCGTCAACACTTAATGGACACCTCCGGGACTTTGCACTTATCTTACCTGGGCGGCGGGTTAGGGATTTGGACCGGGACGGGATTCCGGCAAGGATTATGGTAAGGGGTGGTCACCTCAGGTGGGAAGGGCGGGGTGTCAGTAGTCCAATTCAAGACGCGATTGCCCTGCAGGCCGCTAGGAAGGCTTGGACGATATTAATGGCTTAGTGAGGAAAGGGGGGCGGAGTGCTAAAATGTTCAAAACCTGTGCGACCCTGGCGCGGGATTCCGGCACGCCGTTCCGGGTGACGTTGGTCTGAAGGAAAAGAGGTATATGAGGTATATATGGTTAAGATGACTGGAGGCCAGGCGCTGGCGAGGTCCCTATACCTTGAAGGAGTGCGGGTAATCTTCGGGTTGCCCGGCGTGCAGCTTTATCACTTGTTGGACGGGCTGAGCCAGGAACCCGGCATCCGGTTTATAACCACCCGGCACGAGCAGGCCACCGCGTACATGGCTGACGGCTACTCGCGGGCCGGTGGCGAGGGGACCGGCGTCGCGCTGATGGTTCCCGGCCCCGGTCTGCTCAACGCATCCGCAGCCATCGGCACCGCCTACGCCGCATCCTCGCCCATCCTGGTCGTTTCGGGACAGATTGAGCGGGACCTAATCGGTGTGAACCGTGGGATGCTGCACGAGGTCGACGACCAGCTAGACTCCATTAAACCCGTAACCAAGTGGGCCGAACGAATCCTGGACCCCGCGGTGGTCCCCGACGTTGTCCACGAGGCTTTCAGACAACTGAAGACCGGCAGGCCGCGCCCGGTGGAGATCGAAATTCCTCCGGAAACCCTGGCCGAGATGGCCGACGTGGAGTTACACGAGCCGGAAGAATCGCCGCGTCAACCAGCGCCCCCAGAGCAGATAGCGGAGGCGGCCAGGACGCTGGCCGAGGCGTCCAACCCGTTGATCTGGGCCGGTGGCGGCGTAATATCGTCGGAGGCTTCCCAGGCATTGGAGAGGGTTGCGGAGCACCTGCAGGCCCCGGTCATTATGACCGCCGAGGGAAAGGGCGCCATCTCCGACCACCATTACCTGTCACTGGGGTCTCTCAGGCTTCGCAACGACCCCATAGCCCAGCCCGAGTACGCCCACGACGTCATCCTGGCGGTGGGTACCCGGATGGCCAACCCTGCATGGCTCAACGGGCAACGAATCGTGCAGATCGACGTCGACCAGGAGGAGCTGGGACGCAACTATGAGAACACACTGGGAGTCCACGGAGACGCCCGCCGCACCCTGGAAGAGCTTCACACTGCGTTGGCCGCACAGACCCCGCCGCGCCCAAGCCGGCAGGCGGAGATAGCGGCGGTCCGGGCCAACAGGTCGGATACGGTGATCCGAGTGGAGCCCCAGGAGTCGTTGCTGGCCGCAGTCCGGGCCGCAACGCCCGAGGACGGCATCCTGATTTCCGGAATGACCCAGTTGGGCTACTATTCCCGCGCCCACTTCCCGGTTTACGAACCCAAGACCTTCTTGACCTCTTCTTACTTTGGCAACCTGGGCTACGCTTACCCCACAGCCCTGGGCGCGAAAGTTGCCCAGCCAGACAAGGCCGTAGTGGCATTGTCCGGAGATGGCGGCTTCCTCTTCAACTCCCAGGAGTTGGCAACCGCGGTGCAATACGGGATCAACGTTGTGCTCGTGGTCTTTAATGACAACGCATACGGCAACGTGTTACGCGACCAGGTGAACAGGTTCGAGGGCCGGGTCTATGGCGCTGAACTGCACAATCCGGACTTCGTGCGGCTGGCGGAGGCCTACGGGGCCAGGGGTGTCAGGGCCGATGGCCCCGAGGCGTTGGAGAGGGCCATCACTGAGGGTCTGGCCGCCGGCGCGCCGACCCTGATCGAAGTACCAGTGGGAATCATGCCCTCGCCTTTCGAGTAAGCTACCAACGACCCCGGAGAGGACCTGCAATATGGCGAGGTTTGACCGCATCATTCATGGAGGCCGCGTCTTGGACCCCGCCAACGGGCTCGACGCCGTGATGGACGTAGGGATCGTTGGCAACCGGATCGCGGTGGTCGAGCCTGAGGCCGGCCCTTCCGAGACCAACGATTGGGTCGACGTCTCAGGGCAATGGGTCCTTCCCGGAGTCATAGACACCCACGTCCACGTTGCCGTGGGCGACGGCGCCGGGGACCGTTCGTTGGGCTACCGCCAGATGGCCGAGGCTGGGATTACCACCGCGATAGACTTCGGCGGGACGATGCAGGGCATCATCGACGGGGTCCAACGGCGCGGGGCGGGACTGAACATCGGCGGGCTATACGTTCTTTACCCCGATGTGAGCGTACCCGGAGACGACCCCTCTACGGCTCAGCTTCAAGACATTCTTCACACGGCCCTCAGCCAGGGGTCTCTTGGGTTCAAGTGCATGGGAGGCCACAGTCCCCCAACCCCCGAGGCCACGGCAAAGGCAATCGACGTTTGCAACCAGTCCATGGCCTACGTCGCGCTCCACTGTGGCACCAGGGCTACCTCCAGCAATTTGGAGGGTCTGCGGGAGGTCCCGGAACTGGTCGGCGACGGCAGGCTCCACGTGGCCCACGTCAACGCCTATTGCCGGGGCATGGTCCTTCATCCCATGGACGAGTACCGGGAGGCCATCGAGATTCTCAGCGGCATGGGAGACCAGCTAGTTTCCGAAGTGCATATGGCCCAGCCCAACGGCACCAGCGGGCATTGCGAGGGTGACGAGGTTGCCGACCTGGTAACGCGCAACTGTCTGTTGATGCGCGACTACCCGCCCACGCGCACGGGACTCCGGCAGGCAATGGAAGATGGTTACGCGTCGGTGGTCACCGAACGGGGAGGCCGGGCCGTCCTGGTTGGAACAGACGAAGCGGTGTCAGAGTGGGAAGCCAGCGGCACCCAGATCTCGGTCAGCTTTCCGGTGGGACTCACCGACATAGCTTTCAACCTATCGGTGGCTAAGGACGAGTCCGGCGAGTTTGTGGTTGACGCCGTGGCCACCGATGGCGGTTATTTCCCTCGCAACATCGCGGTGCCGCGGACGTGGGCGATAGTTGCCCTGGGCGCGATCACGCCTCTGGAAATGGCTGTAAAGCTCTCCTGGAACCCCTCCCGCATGTTCGGCCTGATTAACAAGGGGCATCTCTCTCCCGGAGCCGACGCCGACATCACCATCGTCAATCCTGACACCGGCAACCCTACAATGAGCCTGGTCGCCGGGGAAGTGGTCATGCTGGAAGGCCGGTCGGTGGGTAGGGGCGGGACATTGCTGGTGACAAGGGAAGGCGAGGCGTCGGCGCGGAGTTCGGGCCTTGGCTATCAGGTGGTGGACTTGGCGCGGAGCAAGTTGTATGACGGGTGGGGCTGACCGCTCCTGAACATGTTACCCGACATGGTGGCCGTTACCACTCCGGGGGGTTGGAGATAGTTCCCCTGGAATCCGTTAATTCTGGCGGGAATTGGCAAACGCGCAAAGTGCTGGACCGCAGCCTCCGAACGAAGGTCGCGGCGTCGATAAGATCCTTTGGAGTGACCGATCTCTGTACGACGTTGGGGTTGACCACTCCGACCGGAAGGCGGAGCCGGTCCCGGACCATCCGAATGGGCGTAGCCAAGTCCGAATCATTCGAAATCACAACGGCCTGTTCGTATTCCCCTGCGGCGCCGTCCATCAACAGGTAGCTGGCCAGGTTGACATCGGTGCCCTTCTCCTCGGTATCGAACACTTCCACCGTTCGACCTTGACCAGTAGTGGGGGCCACCAAGGGCCTTCTTATCCTTCGTTCACGAAACTGGCCGTAATGTATCGTGAGATTTGGGATGGTTTCCAAGGCCCTGATGAAAACGAGTTGACGCCGGCGGGAGCCGGAGCTTTCCGGCCTTGGCCGAATCAGAGCGGTAAAATACCGGATGAGGTTAACCTGGTGGGTAGGGATCAGGGTTTGACATAGCTTGAGGAGGTCGAGCCACTTATATGGCGTATCTTTGACGGCCCGGTAGTATAAGTTGAAACCGTCAACATAAAAATTGGTCCTCACCGCACCTCCCCACAAAAAAGCAGAGACTACCTTGCGGTAGTCTCGACCCTACCAGCGAAGTGATAGGGGGGGTACACATCCAGGGTACCAACAAATCGCAGCAGATGCAACTAGACATCCACCCGGTAACTGTTCAGACTGGGGCGAGTTGGGGTTGGGAGAGGATGGAGTTCAGGGCATGGTAGGGGTTGCAGCCTCGCAAGCGCCATGTGCCGAACAAGGAAGCGAGGATACTCTTGGTTTCGCTTCCCTGCTCCGAACGGGTCCCGCCGCTGATCTTCCGGCTCACCACCGTTGGGCGCAGGCTGCGCTCCGCCGCGTTGTTGTCCGCGCTCACCCGGGGATCGGCGACGAAAGCGAACAACTCCGGCAAGAAGCGTTCCACCCGCTGGCACAGCACCCTCATGGGCGCATCGCCGTCCAGGTAAGGCTTGCAGATGGACCATAGCCGCTTCCGGCGCTGCTGTTGCAGCTTTACCCGCTGGGCCCGCTGCACCGTTTCCGGCAGGCCCGGGTCAGGGCCGGGATATGCCTGCGCCTGGTCATACACCTCCCGCACCTGGTGGGCCCATTCGGCCAGTCCTTGGTGTTGAGGGTATCGCTCCTTCAGTTGGTGGATGTCCCGCAGGAGATGGGTCCAACATCTCTGATGCAGCCCTTGATGCACGTTGTAAGCGCCGTAGAAGTCACTGACCAGCACCCCGTCAAACTCATCCCCCAACACCTCCGCAACCACTTGCCTTCCCCGGCTGGCCCGGCGGAGGAAGTAACGTACTTCCGGATTGCTGAAGCTCCAGAGATACCCGTTGCGGCCATCTTCCCGCCAGCCTGTCTCGTCCCCATACACCACCGGACTGGCTCGAATCTCTTGCTGTAGCTGGTTGTACTCCTCCTGGCCTAGCCTGGCCACTCCACGCACCAAGGCCACCAGTTCCCCCACGCTAAGGCCCAGTCTGTAGCGCCACTTCAGGTAGCGTTGAATCACCCCATAGGGAAGCCGGCACTCCTCCCGGAGCACGCATACTTCCTGCTGGACTGAGATTCCCACCCGTTGCCGCCCTACCGCGAGGGCGCTCCAATCCGGTTCCGGGGACCACCGCTGCCCGCACTTCCGGCAAGTGCGTTCCAACACCACGTGCTCAGTTACCCGCGCCCGCACCCGGGGTATGGTTATAATCTGGCGGCGCCGGCGCACCCTCCCGCCGGCCAGAGGGACCCGGCAACCGGGACAACTGGCCGTGGCGTGCTCTACCCTATGGGTCGGCTCCTCCCGACGCCGGACAAACCCGTGGGTACGCTTCTTGCGTTCTTTCTTGGAGCGGGCTGGCCGGTTGGCCTTGGCCCAAGAAGGTGGCTTCCTCTCCTTCAGTCCGGCATCCAGCGGCCTCTGTTGGCCTTCCAACTCTGCAATCCGGGCTTCCTGGGCCTCGATTAAGCTGATGAGTTGACCGATTATCTCAATCAATTCCTCCCGGGAAGCCCCGGCTAAATTCACAGGCAGTTTCATGCTCGTAGTCTATCTGGCTCATCAGATTTAGGCCAGTCTGAACAGTTACTCCACCCGCGTTTTGACTCCCCGTGTCGTCTTTGTAATCGTCTCGGTCCCTTAGTAACTCATCCCGGCATTGTGCTACGGTAAAATTGCGCCGCAACCGTATAGGTGAGCGCCGACAAGGATAATGGGAAAGTAACCGTGCCGCCGAAGATACGGGAATTGGTCTCCGAACTGCAACGGGCCGGGTTCTTCAATCGAGGTGGGCGGGGCAGCCACCGCAACTTTATCCATCCCGGCGCGCGTGTCAAAATTACCCTCTCCGGCAATGCAGGCGCGGACGCGAGGGCGTACCAGATTAAAATGGTGCTGGACGCAATAGAGAGGTCGAAGTGATGAAGGACAGCGCAAGGTATCTTAAAGTGGTCGAATGGTCCGAGGAAGACCAGTGTTACATCGGAACGGCTCCGGGATTTATCTACGGCGGATGCCACGGCATGGATGAGAGAGAGGTATACAACGAAATTTGCGACATTGTTGAAGAGATGATTGAACTCTGCAAGGAAGACGGCGAGCCTTTGCCCCCGCCGACGATAGGATTAGTCAATTTTGAATGGGAAATTACAGCCAAGTCAAAGGCGCATCAAGCTTAGCGGATGCCCGCCCCCCTGGCTACATAACCTGGAAATGCGCCTCCGTAGGCACACAGTCAACCCCATTGATGGGAACCATGTCCTGTGGACACGCCGAAAAGGCAACCACGCAGTCCGTCTCCGCCCGCAATACCACGTAATCACCCGGCTTAGACACGGGCGGCTCGAAGCTGACGCTTCCGTCCGGCCCCACCGGGATGTTCATAAACAGGTTCCACGGGCTGGGAGTCTCCGGCGGCGTAAGGCCAAGCTGCGCTAATCCCTCCGCCAGGTTGTCGGTGCAGTTGTCGTGGTACTCTCGAACGCCCAGCAATTCGTAACGGTAGCGGTCGCACGCGGCCAGCAGCGTGTCGTGAATCCCCCCTGAAGTATCCTCCACCAGGGTCAGTATCGGCCTCCGGTGATTGGTGACCATTGACTGGCCCAGGCTAGGCATGATCCGGCCAATAGCGGTCCGCGAATGCTCCATCGACATAAACTCGCTCGGGTCCGCTCGGTTGAATGCCCAGGTATCCACTACCTGCTGACCGTGGGTGTTGATGACTTTCAAGTGCTGGCCTGCAGCCATGAACGCTGCCTTTCCGCGGCGGGCGGGGATGGTAATGAGGGATGTTGTTGTCATGTAAGGACTCGCTTTCGTCTCAAGTCGAACGTGCAGACAGGTTAGGCCACGAACCCGCTCCAGACCTCCGGAAGCCTGGCCAGGGCGTCCTCCGGCAGGGCGCCTTTCGCGGCGTACTCCACGGCCTGTTCCAGGTGTTCCAGGCTGGAGTAGCCTACTAGCACAGTGGAGACTCCCGCCTTGCTCAGGGCGAACCGGATGGAGGCTTCTACCAGGTTGGCGGCGTAGCCCTCGCTCTGGAGAAAGGTGAATTGGCTGCCCCTGGCCATGTCCTGGTTGTAGTCTCTGCCAGAGCCGATGGGCGCAACTGTGGGCACCGCGACGGGGTGGCGGGTTTCTTCGCCGCTTAGGGCTCCCGCCGCCAGGACGCGGATTACCAATGCGCCCATACCGCTGGCCGCCGCCCGGCCGATCAGGTTTTCGTAGTCGGGCATGTCGAAATTGGGCGCGACGGTGTTGCCGGCGCTTGGATTGACCAGGTTGTAGACGGTTTGGGTGGTGTGGAGGACTCCGGAGTCGATGACCCTGAGCAGGGCCGCCGTCTCCCCTACACCGGTCATTCCCCAGAACCGGACCTTGCCCTGGTCTCGTAGTGCTCGCATGGCGTCCACCACTTCTCCCAACACCTCATCGGGAGAGACGGACCCGCCGCCGGGAGACGACGATACGTGGTTGTGAAGCTGGATCAAGTCCACCTGCTCCCGCTGCATCCGCGTCAGGCTATCCTCCACCGAGGCTATGACGTTGCCCTTTACTTGTCCTGGCTCGTTGGTGGTGACACGGAATTTGGTGCCTACGTAAACGTCAGCCGCCAACTCGTTCAATACGCGCCCCAGGTTGGTCTCTGATACGCCATCTCCGTAGGATGAGGCTGTGTCGAAGTAGTTGATGCCCAGCTCCATGGCGCGGGCTACGGCCGTTACCTGGTCGCTGTGCTCCCCGCGTATCATCAGGCCGCCGACGTTGCCGCAGCCAAAGCCAATCTCAGATACGTTTAGCCCGGTCCTGCCCAGGGGTCTATATTCCATGCCATTCCTCCCATCGGGTTTGCCTATGGACATCATATTCCCGGAGCGGTCCTTGGACAATTGCTCCCGAGTTTACGGTAGGCATGGTAAGCCGGTGGAAATCCCCTGAACCCCTGTTCGCAAAGGTGAAGCTATGGCCGGGCCGGGCGCGATGCCCTCGTAGGCCGCGCCCGGCGGTCAGGGTGTGGACGTTGACTGCCTGGTGGGGTGCGAATACACTGCCTTGGCCATCAGCGGTTAGAGTTTTCGAGATATCACTCCCGCGGCAGTCGCCAATAATCTCGAAAGCGACAGGCTTTTTTGGAAGATTCCTCCGGACAGGCGTCAAATTACAGGTGGGTGGTCATGGGGATCTGGCTGACCGCTAGCGTCTCCGGGTTCATGATCATGTCCACGATAGGCATTCTGCTGCCCGCTATCAGCGGCGAGTTAGGACTGTCGCCCTTCCAACAGGGAATGTTGGGTTCTGCCGCCTACTGGGGCAACTTGGTATTGGCTGTGCCCTTGGGTTGGTGGACCTCGCGATTCGCCCCCAAAGCCCTGACTACCGTGACGATGCTCTTGGGAACGCTGTTTCTGCTGGCCCAGGCCTTTGCGCCGGGGTTTGTCATTCTGATAATTGGCCGGGTTGCCTTTGGAATCAGCGTAATAGCCCGGCAACCGGCCCGCGCGTTCCTGACCCAACAGTGGTTTCCCCCGCGCCAGGTAATCCTGGTCAACAGCATATCCAACGCCATGTTCGGGCTTGTGGTTGGAGGAGGTGTGGCCGCGTCGCCCTTCATCTTGATGGCCCTTGGGGACGACTGGCGCAAAACACTGCTTTCCTTCGTAGTCCTGTTTGCGGTAATGACCGGCCTCTGGATGGTCTTTGGAAGAGAACGGGTTACCTCGGAATACCAGCAGCGGGTCGGGTCTCAACATGCCAACGTCCTGATGGGGATGCTACGGTACCGGGACCTGTGGATCGGGGGCCTTGGTTTCGTGGGGGCGACCACGGCCTGGTCCGGGTTCCTGAGCTTCTACCCGACATTCATGCTGGACACTTACCAGCTTCCCCTGGTCTGGTCGGGAGGAATCCTTGCGCTGGGCATTTTCATGGGAGGCATTTGCGGTCTAGGATTCGGCTGGGTTGTGATGGTATCCGACCTTGGGCGGGCCATATTGCTGGGAACGGGCGTCGCCATGGCCATGACTTTTATGGGTATGGTCCTGACCGGCTCGCTTCCCATCCTGCTGGTATTGACCTTCGTCAACGGAATTGCGTGGGGATTCTGGCCGGTGCTCTATTCCGTCCCCTTCCACTTGCCGGGGATACGGCCCAGGGAAGTGGCGGTGGCCCTTGCTTTCATTCAGATGATGAGTTCGGCGGGGATCACGTTGGGGCCCCTGCTGACCGGCCTATTGCAGGAGCTGAATGGAGACCTGCAATTATCCCTGGGAATCATCAGCTTTGCATCCCTTTCCCTATGCGGGGCGGGGCTGGTGATGAAACACGGCCTGTCCGGCGGACGAAGGGTTTCAAGTGAGCCGGCGGCGCAGGCCTCGGGAGACTAAGGCCGTTCTGGCAACCTCCTAATCCTCCCCCATTCGCAAATGAGTGGCCTTCCGGTTGAACGGCAGGAGCGCGTCGACACTGCCGGATGGCTTGTTTACACTCGCAACGATTAAGCCCTCAGGAGGACATTCAAAATGCCGGACCTAGAAGAGCTATTTTCCCAGGTTGACGCGGCCCAGGACGATATCATCGCGTTGGAGCAAGCCCTGGTCCGGATCCCTTCGGTGAACAGCGGGTTCATGCCCACGGGAGACGAGACGCCGGTCTGCGAATATGCCCGCAACTTCTTGGCGGAGGACGGGATAGAGTCCGAGATCCTGGAGTCGGCGCCGAACCGCGGCAACCTGATCGCCAGGCTCGAGGGCAGGTCAGGCGAGGCCGGGCTGATGTTTATGTCCCACACCGACGTGGTCCCGGTGGAGGACGACTCCAAGTGGCGGTTCCCACCTTTCAGCGCCACCATCGCGGAGGGGCGTATCTTCGGACGGGGCGCGTCGGACTGCAAGGGACTTTTAACCGCCCAGCTCATGGCCGTCCGGTTGCTTAAGCGCAATGGCATCGAGCTGCAGGATGGGTTGATTCTGGCGGCCGGCGCGGATGAGGAACACGGCGGGAGGTACGGCTTCGGCTGGCTGGCGGACAACCATCCGCAAAAACTGGCTGCTCCCTACGCTGTCAACGAGGGCGGAGGCACGCCCATTCAGGCCGCCGGAGCCCTGACCTACATTCTGGGGGTCGGGGAAAAGGGACGGCTTCAAATCGAAATCGACGTGAAGGGTGTCAGTTCCCATGCGTCCGTTCCCTGGCAAGGCACTAACGCGCTCTACCGTCTCAACCGGGCCCTTAGCTCCATCGAGGCCTACGATCCGGATAGGGACACGTCCACCGGGATTTTCGATCACCTTTCGACATTCGCCATCGAGCATAAGCCCTCTGCCGAAAATGTGGACGACATCATAGCCGAGATCGAGCCGGACAACCCCCGATTCGCCTCCATGCTAAAGGCACTTTCCAGGATGACTCTCACTCCCACCATGGTCCGTGGGGGCGTCAAGTCCAATAGCGTGCCGGAGTCGATTCGGCTCACCTGCGACGTCCGGACGCTGCCGCACCAGGACGAGCAATACGTCAGGGACCAGCTTGACTCTGTGCTGTCGGGAATCCCGGGGGTGTCCTACGAAATCGACTACATGGCCCGGCCCAACTCCTCGCCCTTCGAGTCTGAGTTGGCGAGAAGTATCCAGTTGGTGACCGCCAGGGCGCTGGACCGGGAAGACATCCAGTGGGTGCCAGCCATAAGCAACGGGTTCACCGACTCGCGGTTTACCCGCCCCCTTGGAACGGTGACCTACGGCTTCTCAGGTTCCCACCCCGACGACGATCCGATGCTGAATTACACTCATGGCACGAACGAGTCGGTGGGCATCAAGAGCCTGGTAAGCGGGACTAAGATCATGCTCGGTCTCGCCTGCGACATGCTGGCGGTGAGGTAGAGGGCAGCCCCATCTGAGACTCCGAGGCACTGTAGTAAAATTAGCATCCCACAAACTGTTGAATAGAGTCGAAAGATGATTGAAGTAGATGCAACCGACACCGACGGTTTCATGGCAGAACTTTTAACCTTGGCGGAACATGGCGAGACTGTCGTAATCACCCGCGAAGGCGAGACGGTGGCGATGCTCGTTCCGATCCGCGTGAAGGGCCGCGCAGAACGGATGGAGGCGTCAGAGCGTTTTTGGCGGTGGCGGGCGGAACGGGAACCTACCGGACTGACGCAGGAGGAGATCCTGGCTCTCCGCCATGAGGGCCACCGATATTGATGAGGTTGGTAATCGATGCATCCATCGCCGCCGATTGGGTCTTGGACGATGAGTCTGACCCTCGCGCCGAGTCTGTGCGGGCCGAGGTTGAACGGGACGGAGGGCTAGTCCCGCAGCATTGGCACCTAGAAGTCCGCAACACTTTGATTATGGCGGAACGGCGGGGACGCATCACAAGAGGCGCGGCTGACTTGGGGCTGGTCACCTTGCAATCATTACCCATCACCACCGATTCGGAGCATGACTTGGATGCCGCGTTGGTGCTGGCCCGGACGCACGGTTTGACATTCTATGACGCCATGTACCTGGAACTGGCTTTGAGACGCGACGCCTCCCTAGCCACGTTGGACGGCTCTTTGCGCCGCGCCTCCGTTGCCGAAGGGGTTTCGTTTGCCGCATGAGAGGTCTGGGCGAGGTAGGGGGGATTGAGGTGCATCCGGGAGGAACTGTATGGTCGAGCTTGAGGAAAGGAACGAGGCAGTCAAGGAGACATTTCGGGCGTACCATCGCCGGATTGAGTGGCTGCCTTGCGATGCCGCTGAAGAGGGATTTTCGGTCAATGAGGGTTCGGAGACGGATCTCTGGTTGTTCGTTAAGTTGTTGCCCTTGGCTCGGCGGGGAGATATTGTACTCAGAGACAATGGAAACTCGCGGATTGTTTGGGACAGCGATGACGAGAGCCACCTTGGAATTCAATTTTTAGGCAGCCGCTTATTGGAGTACGTGATTCTCCTCCTTCTGGCAGCCGCTCTTGCCTGCGGACCGTCCGGCGCCGAGGGATACAACCGCGCCGGTGTCGAGCACTTCGAGGCGGGGCGGGTCGAAGAGGCCATCGCTCAATATAGTGAGGCCATCCGGCTGGACCCTGAGTTCGCCGCTGCACTCTATAACCGAGGCCAGGCCTATTTCACGCTTGGGCACTTTGACAAGGCGGTCCCCGATTTTACCAGGGCTATCGACGTCGATCCCACCGACCGGCAGGTCGCCCTCGCCTACGCGGGCCGGGCGATGGCCTACACGATGCTGGAAAACGACGCCGAAGCGGGTAGAGACATGTCCAGGGCTATCAAGGGCGGTTTCGAGGCCCAGAAACTCATCGCGATTATCAAAGACCTGAAAGCCCAACGCTGACTGGGTGCCGGAGGCAGGAGATTGCCCAAGCGACGGGCGCAATTGAGTCTCGCCAATTGTATCTCAGTTGATTGGGCTGGTCAGATTCTCCTGTTTCGATCTGTTTCTTAGGAAAGCCACCGGCCAACGCATTGAGGCGGGCACGAATATTTTGGCCAGCTCGATTGCAAGTCTACCAGTGACACTTCCCGCACCGGCCCAGTCTTGCGAGTTATATACCGACAGAATCAACAGACGCCCGTTGTGTGGGCTGGTATATAATTTGACGGCCGAGACTTTGAAAACCGGCACACCGAGCCATCCTCAAACTATGGCCAATATTTGACGGCCGAGACTTTGAAAACCGGCACACCGAGCCATCCTCAAACTATGGCCCACGCTGGAGATCGTATATGTCTTACGAGAACCTGGCCGTTGAACGAGACGGTCAGACCGCCGTCGTTACCCTTAGCCGCCCGGAGAAGCTAAACGCCATCGACCGGGCGCTACACCTGGAGATGATGGAGGCTTGCCGGGAGCTGCGGGACGACGACAGTGTGCGAGTTGTCATCTTCACCGGCGAGGGGCGCGGGTTCTGTTCCGGCGCGGACATCACGAGCGGACGGACTAACAACGAGCATCCCAGCCGCGCCGAGCGCCTCGATGAATATAACTGGGTTGGCAGGCAGGCGATGATGGTCTACCGGGGCCTGGACAAACCCTCCATCGCCGCGGTTAACGGCGTGGCCGCGGGCGCTGGTATGGGGCTGGCCCTGGCCTGCGACATGCGCGTCGGCTGCGAAAATACTAGGTTCAAGACGGTGTTCATCGAACGTCATCTCAGCCCGGACTCCGGGTTGTCCTACTTCCTCCCCCGGATAGTTGGCATCAGCCGGGCATTTGACCTGGTGTTTACCAGCCGCAACGTCGACGCCGATGAAGCATACCGGTTGGGGCTCCTGGACCGGATGACCACGGCGGATAACTTGCTGGAGGAGGCCAAGGAACTTGCCCGGCAGATCGCCTTTTGGCCTCCAGTGGCGATGCAAATGTCGAAACGGGCCCTGCAACGCAGCCTGGAGACCGATCTGGAAGACCAGCTCGAATACGAGACCCACAGCATCGTGTTCGCCCGCAGGGCTCCCCACGACGTTGAAGAGTCTGCGTCGTCGTTCCGGGAACGTCGTCCTCCCATCTTTACCGGGGAGTAGGGACGCCCTCACCCTAACCCAACTCCGGGAGAGCGGGCTTATCTAGAGGTCGAATAGCACTCCGGGGTTCAGGACTCCGTTGGGGTCGACCGTGCGTTTGACGGCTCTTAGGGCCTCGGCAAACGGGCCGGGCCGCTGCTCCTGGTACCAGGGTTTGTGGAGCGTGCCAACGGCGTGGTGGTGGGTGATGGTGCCACCGGCGGCGATGATTGCATCGGAGGCGGCCTGCTTGATCTCTTCGTACATCTCCAGTTCCGCGCCGACACGGCCTAGACCTGAGAAGGTGAAGTAGGGGGCCGGACCGTCTGGGTAGACGTGGGTGAAGCGGCAACTGACCGTGCCGCCCCGGCAGATCCGGTCGAGGGAGCTTTGCAGGGCCTCCCTAACCGCGGCGTCCAGTTGAGGCCAACGGTCCCAGGTTATCGCGGTTTCCACCGTTTCTTCCACCACTCCCAGCCCGCTTGTTACGTTCTTGTTGTAGGGCGCTCTCAGGAACGAGTCACGCCACGTCCCGACTGCGCCTCTCCGGCCCGTGCGGGTAGTCTCGTCTCCAGACACCAGAATGTCGTCGTCGTTGATGGACCCGCCTGCCTCGCGAGCAAGGGAGACCGCCTGCCGGATGGCATCCCCCTGGGGCAGGTCCCCCGACTCGAATCCGATGACCAACAAGGCTTGCTTGCCGTCCAGGCCAGCAGCCGCAGCCGCCTCTCCTGGGTCCAGCAGGCGGCAGTTGGCCGGCCATAGCTTTGCCTGGACTATATGGCGCACGCCTTCAGCTCCCGCCTCGAAGGACGGATAGGTAACTCCTGCGGACGCCCGGTAAGCGGGCCTCGCCTGGATACGCATCCAGGCTTCGGTGATGATTCCCAGAGTGCCTTCGCTGCCTAGGACCATGCGGTCAGGGCTGGGACCGGCCCCGCTGCCGGGTAGCCTCCGCGATTCCCAACCCCCCGTAGGAGTGACCATCCGTACCGATTCCACGAAGTCGTCGATGTGGGTGTGGTTGGTGGCGTAATGCCCCCCTGACCGGGTGGCGATCCAACCTCCCAGGGTCGAGTATTCGAAGCTCTGGGGAAAGTGGCGCAGGGTGAAGCCGTGAGGCCGCAACTGGTCCTCCAACGCCGGGCCGTATGCTCCGGCCTGGATTCGGGCGGCGCGGGAGACCTCGTCGATCTCCAACACCTTGTCGAAGGCTGCCATGTCGATGGTAACGACACCGTCGCTGTTTTCCGATGGCTCGAAACCGCCTACGGTTGAACTGCCGCCGCCGTAGGGTATCGCCGCGTAGCCCGAATTTGAACACCATTCCAGGACCTGTTCCAATTCCTGCTCGTTTCCGGGACGGGCGACAACGTCGGGAGGATTCGGAAAGTGGAGATTGAAGGCCCGTACCCGGTCTCGGAAATTGCGCCCGTAGGTATGAACGGCGCGGTCGTAGGTGTCTGACGAGCAGAAGGACTCCAGGGCCGCGGGGGGCGTTATCCGTGGGCGGCGCAGGGCCAAGCCGGATTCAACGGGCGCGGGAGGCGCGGTCAACGCCACGCCGTATTGCCTGGAGAGCCGGGCGGCGGCGTCCTGCCTTTCCTGCAGGGTGGGTTCGTCGGACTCCAGGCCCCAGGCCCAAAAGCTTCTCTTCGGCATGGCCCCACCTCTCTCAGTATGAATGGCTCCCAGATTATAGCAACGGTCTGAACTTGGATTATAGGCTCATTATGATCCCAGGACTTGCAAAATCACGGTCATCCTTACAACCAGGGCAATCGGGCTTTTACCTCTTCAAGGCCCGATTGCCCTGTCCTTGCAATCAAAGAAATCACGGTCCAGACAATTCTGGTGTAGTATAGGGACTGGCGACTGGTCATCCTACAGTGGCGCCGGGGAAGAGAAATGGCTGAAGAAAGCTGGCGGTTGAAGGGCGAGTATTTCGAGAATTGTAATTGCGAGGTCCTTTGCCCGTGCATTGTCCAGGGCGGGCCGGCAGTGCCCACGGAGGGCCATTGCGACGTGGGGTTCGCATTTCACATCACCGAGGGCGAGTTCAACGGTGTTTCGCTGGGCGGCTTGAACTTCGTGGTCGCGGCATACACGCCGGGACTGATGGGTGAAGGAAATTGGACAACGGCGGCCTACATCGACGAGATGGCCGGCCAAGAGCAGCGCGATGCCCTGGCCCGTATCCTATCGGGGGAAGTGGGTGGTCCTGCGGAACGATGGATGCGGCTGACTTCGGACTTCAAAGGCACTAGCTATTGCCCCATTAGCTACGAGTCGAGGGGAAGGACGAGGCGTGTCTCCATTC
Organism: Dehalococcoidia bacterium; assembly: GCA_965216155.1. Taxonomy (GTDB): domain Bacteria; phylum Chloroflexota; class Dehalococcoidia; order Lucifugimonadales; family UBA3495; genus CATOSP01. The sequence continues at coordinate 414,502 of CBDCFD010000006.1, forward strand.
CAAACGTCATGGACTTTGCGGTCGAGGGCATCACTGCGGGCAGGCGCAGCCGGGCGGTGATGCGGCTGGAGAACACCGGCCATCCCGTAAATAGCTCCCTGTACCTTGCCAAAGGGACCGCCAGCACGTATACCTACCATGGCATGTCATGGGACAACACGGGGGAAAACGGCCACTATTCACGGTTCGACTGGCATTGGCCCTAACCAATCTATGCTGGACTGTTTCCTTGCCCGCCGCCGTTTGTAGAGTCCGGCGCGTGACGCAGGGAGAACCCCACAAAGGATTCGTCTCCGATTTGCAATTCGCGGTTCTCGGTGAGTTCCGCCAACCGCCGCCGCTGGCTGTTGGAATTGATTTTGAAGTATCGCGGAGCCTCGGATGCAAGAGATTCCAGCACCGGTAACGCTCTTTCAACACCTTCTATGGTTTCTTCAATTTCGTCGATGCTACGCCGATTGTCGTAGAAATTCTCATGCCCCTTGTGGTAGGCATCCGACAGGGCATCGGCGAATTCTTCTGAGCCATAATCGGGATACTCGGCCCTGATGTGCCGCCCGATGCTTTCGAGTTGCCGATGCGAACCGTGCTGCCACCCTCTGTGTTCTCCGATTATTTTCAAATACTGGGCAACGGCTCCCCATGCTTTCTCGCCAGCTTGGAGACGGTTGCCATCCTTTAGTTCCTCCCGGGCCTGCAAGATAAACCTGCGGCTCATGGATCTGCGGTCATCAGGGCTTTGGTCCCCAGGTTCCGGCAGTGGCGGTATTGTGGTCATGTCGTTCACATCCTGCATCTGGCGTTTATACTTATACTGCCGGGTTATTTCCTTGCCTGCCACCGTTTGTAGAGTCCGGCGAGTGACGCAGGGAGAACCCGACAAAGGACTCATCTCCGACTTGCAACTCGCGGTTCCCGGTGAGTTCCACCAGCCGCCGCCGCTCGCTGTTGGAAGTGATTTGGAAGTATCTCGGAGCCTCGGATGCAAGAGATTCCAGCACCGGAAGAGCCTTTTCGACGCCCTCTACGACATCTTCAACTTCTCCCGGTGTTGACCAGTTTTCATAGAAGTTTCGATGCCCCTTGTGGTAAGCGTCCGACAGGGCGTCGGCGAATTCTTCTGAGCCAAAATCCGGATACTCGGCTCGGATGTGCCGGCCAATACTTTCGAGTTGCCGATGGGAACCGTGCTGCCACCCTCTGTCTTCTCCGATTATTTTCAAATACTGGGCAACGGCTCCCCATGCTTTCTCCCCGGCCTGAAGACGGTTGCCATCCTGTAGTTCATCCCGGGCCTGCAAGATGAACCTGCGGCTCATGGACCTGCGGTCATCGGGGCTTTGGTTCCCAGGTTCAGGAAGCGGTGGTATTGTGGTCATATCGTTCGCATCCTGCATCAGACGTTGATACTTATACCGTCGGATTGAGAGGGATTTCCCTGATAGACGGGCGTGAGCCACTCCGCGTACCGGGGTTCCTGGCACCGGACCACCTGCTCGAATAGCTCCGTGAGCCGTGACACCACCGGCCCGGCCTCGCCGTCGCCCACCTGGTACTTGTCCACGCTGCCGACGGCCTGTATCTCCACGGCGGTGCCGCAGATGAACACCTCGTCGGCGATGTAGAGTTCCGTGCGCTCCACTTCCCGCTCGATGACGGGTACGTTCATTTCGTTTTGAAGAAGCTCCCTGACGACCTCGCGGGTTACGCTCTCGAGTATGCCGGAGCTTACAGGCGGCGTGATGGCCACGCCGTCGCGCACGATGTAGATGCAGGCGTAGCTGGCTTCTGACACCTTACCCTCCTTGTTGAGGATGATGCCGAAGTCGTAGCCGTTGGCCTGGGACTCGGTGGAGACGTAGCGGCTGTTCTGGTAGTTGGTGATGGCCTTGGCGCGGGGCGGCATCACGTTGTCCGAGATGCGGGTCCAGCTAGAGACGTTGCAATGGGCTGCCTTGGCCCGTCCCAGGTTCGAGAGCGAAGGCCGGGCGGTGATGACCACCTCGCCCGGCCTCTCCAATACCGCCAGGTAACCGGGAATCCCGCCGCCGAAGTAGGCCATGGGCTGAATGTAGACGTCGCCCGTGTACTCATTGGCCCGCAGGACTTCGGTAATCGCCTGAACGAGTTGGTCCCTGTCCCAGGGCGAGGTCATGCGCATGATCTTCATCGACTGGAACAACCGCTTCAGGTGTGCGTCCAGGTGGAAGATGTAGAGGTTTTCCTGTTGAAGGTCCCAGTACGCGCGAATACCTTCAAACACGGCGGAGATGGCCGTCCAACCTAACATGGAAACGTGGACCGTTGCTTTGTCCCATTCCACGACTTCCCCGGATCACCAGAGGTACCTGAGTGTCTCACGAGCTGGGACGTTACCGCGCTGTCCGGTCTTTTGCTCGGTCATGGATGAGTCCGCCTTTCGTCGTTGTCGTTGGGAACCTTCGATGCGAGGGGGATGGGGGAGTCTATCCAGCAAGCTATTTTAGCATGGCGGATTTGGGTCACCCATGAGAGTGTCCAGCCCTGCGCGGTCCTTCTTGTCATAGGGTAACGGCCCACCACCCAGAACCCGAACACCGGCATCGTTCCGGACTCGGCAGCCAAGACCTCACCGATTCAAGAAAACACGAACCGGGGCACAGGCAACTTGAGTGGCAGCGTGGTCAGCGCCAGTCCGGCGGCCACCGTCCGCTAGGGAAAGGCGCGAAGTTTTCACCTCGCGCCTTTGCACATTTGAGTCCTTATGTTAGTGATTACGGCCCCGGCTGCCCAGCTCGCCCTAGCCCCGCAATCGCCTGACCTCGGCTTCCAACTCCCGTACACGCTGCTCGGCGGCGATACGGTCCTCGGCCTCTTCGTCGAAGGTCCGCAAGTAGCGTTGCGCCACCGGGTCATACCAACGCAGCCGGCCTTCCTCCCAGCAGACGTCCAAGCCCAGTGCCGCGCTGTGTCCCCAATAGTGGGCTTCATCCGCGCTCACAATGCTGATGGGCTGGTACGCGCCGCCCGCCAGCCGATCCCCGGCCAGACCGGTCTCATATAACCGGCCGCCTGTGGAGTCAAAGCGCCAGAACTCCGGAATGCCGTAAGCAGCGTAATCGTCGCGCTTCCCGGTGTAATCATTGCGCGCAGTGGTTGGCGAGGCAATTTCCAGCACGAAGTCCGGCGGCTTGCCCAAGTCGTTAATGGCGTATCCCTGCCGCGCGATGATGCCGGCCCGGTCCACGTTGAAGGCAATGAGCAGGTCGGGGACCCGCAGGCCCCGGCGCTGGCTTGGGTTCCAGCCGACTGGGACTTCGCCCAAGACGATGGTGGTGTCCGGCACGCCAAAGTGGCGGCGCAGGGTTGCCTGGTAACCCTGGTCGTGGAGATAGATGGGGTTCTGCATATCGTCCCTGGGCGGAAACACCGGGAATTTGTCGGCGAGGTCGGCGGACAGCGCTTGTGGGACCGGTTCGCTAGTCATAATCATCCTCGTTTGACCAAGTGAGACAGGCAGAGGACGCGGCCATTATACGCCATCCGCGCTTAGCCAGGCCAAGAAGGCGGTCGGTTATACGTTATGATCAGGGCAAGACAGCAAGGGCAGAGATTATGGTATGGACAGCTTGGCTGGTGTGTAATGGCCGCCGGGGAAGGTACAGGGAGGGCGACGTTGACCGCAGGACGATTGCAAAGTCAGGGCGCTTGCCCAGACAGGCGGGCGATAGTCTGTTCCGGGCGGAAGGCGCAAGCCTTAACTCGCAATGGCATGGACATTCTGGCGGGGAACCATCCTTCCAGACGCAGGACGTTCAAACCGGCGTTCACTGGAGTGGCGAAAACTTCGCTCAACCCAGCACGGCGAAGCGTCTGCCGGTCTTCGTCCCAGCTAGGGTCTTTCACGTGATGCCAGCTATTCTCAATCCTCCAGTGATTGCGAAACAGCCGGAGCAGTTCATCGGGGCTGCTCCGGTTCTCCTGGCTCGGTCCAGACCTCCACTACTTTCTCGCAGGTGTCAGGGTCCTCCCGGACAGTCCGGGCGCGTGTGAAAAATCCATCGGGAGTGATTCCTAGTCTCAAGAAATAATCGCAACCCCCATCTATCTGCTTGCCCCGAATGATGATTCTCGGCGCAATGTTGGCCGGGCCATTGCTGCCAAGGCTTTCGGTCACAGACTCGTCCCATTCCACCGACTCACCCCTGCCGGACTGACCCAAGAACCAGGATGTTGTTATGAACATCATCGCTACGAAAACTATCAAAAGCGCGATGCTCCCGAAAACAGCCGCTATGACCGAAAGGACAAAGGCACGTCTGTTCCACATCACGCTCTACCCGTGTAGTTGCCCGAACCAACGGGACAATTGTCGGACTGGCCCCTGCATAACTGGACGCCTCCGGCTACTTGGGTTTGGTCCGAATCTCCATTTCCGTCTCGCAGGTGTCGTGGTCTTGCCAGATCGTCCGAGCGCTGATATAAGGTACTCTTGCAGAGCCGGACAACCCGATATAGAAACTGCAAGCGCCGTCAATTCTCTCGCCTCGGATGACCACTCTCGGCGCATTCTTAACCTGGCTGCCGCTTAGGATGCTAACGGGGAAAACTTCGTCCCAATGCGCCACATGACCATTCCCAACCGCGGGGGCAATCCAGAAAATCGTTAAGTACATCACCGACGCCACCGCGAAACAAAGCGCAATGCCCCCTATGACGGTCCCAATGATGGCGGCGATGAATCCAAATTTGTCCCACATTACCGCGGCTCCAGCCTTATCCCGGTGGGGAGAGATGGCTACCGTCTGTCTCATTGTAGCATGGCCGTAGCATGGCCGTAGCATGGCCGTAGCATGGCCGTAGCATGGCCGTAGCATGGCCGTAGCATGGCCGTAGCATGGCCGTAGCATGGCCGTAGCACGGGGCCACGGGCCAACTGTTCTTGACCCCCAGCCTCACCCCTCTTAGAATTGCGCTATGAGTCAGTTAGTGTTTGTTCATGGTCCCGGCGCCGGTGGGTGCCGGGAAGGTTACGCTTATCAGCTTGAACACTTCCCAGGTAGTCTGGCCCCCAACTTGCCCGGTCATTTGCACGGGAAGGCATGTACCGATGTGGAGCGTTACACCGAGTGGCTTCGCGGCTGGTTGTGGGCCCAGGACCGGCGCGAGGACCTGGTGCTAGTGGGGTTCACCTTGGGGGCCTGCATTGCCTTGCAGTATGCCCTGGACTATCCGGAAGAGGTGGCCGGGCTGGTGTTGATGACGGTGGCCATGCGTCGCAAAGTGCGGGCTCCCGGCGGGCTGGAGTTCCGGCTCCGGGCTGCCGAAGACCCTGAGGAGCATGAGTCCTGGTTAAAGGCAATGGAACATGCCATGATGTGGGTCGAGCCCGGCCTTCGGGACCGGCTGCTGGAGTGTCACAGGCAGGTGGGTCCTATCTCCCAGCACGACGACCTGGTGGTAATAGATAATTTCGACGTATCAGAGCGGATAGATTCCCTGCGTGCGCCTTTGGTACTCATCCGGGGCATGGACGATCCTGGCCAACCCCCGGAATACGAACTGGAAATACACCAAGCGATCCCCGGATCCCGCTACTTGGAGTGGGAAAACGCCGGCCATTTCCCAATGGCTGAACGGCCCGAAGATATGAACCGGGCCATCGAGGAGTTGATGGCCAGTCTTTCCTGACCCAGGCCGGTTTAGCCTTGGGCCCCGGCGAATCGGGGCATTACTTCTTTGGCGAACAGCCGTATGCTCTCCACAGACACCGGATCAGGGAAGATCAAGAAGAAGTAAGTGATCCCCGCGTCCACGTAGGTCTGTATTTGCCCGGCGCACTGGTCCGGTGTCCCTGCGATGGCGCCCGCCAGCGAATCCCGATACGCAGCATTTGAAACATTTGACTGTGACGCCCTTCGCGCTACGATCCGATCGAACTCCGCTTGAGTCTCGGCGATGAGGGTCAGGGCGTTGTGGCTGACTTCAATCTCTGTTGGGTCGCGTCCGACGTCTCGGCAATGGGCTTCCAGGACCGATAGCTTCTGCCGGTGTTCTTCCAGGGTCATCTCCGAGCCGATGTTGCAAATGTCGGCGTGCGCCGCCACGGCCCTTAGCAGGCGCCGCTCGCCGTGGCCGCCGATGAGGATGGGCGGATGCGGCTGCTGCACAGGTCTGGGTTCCTGATGAGGGTTGTCTAGCTGGTAATAGCGTCCCTGGAAGCTGCCCAATTCCCCCGACCATAGTCCCTTGATGACGACCATCGACTCTTCCAACATCCGCACGCGTTCCGCAGTTGATGGGAAGGCGTACCCCGCCGCGCGGTGGTCGGCGCCGCCCCCTCCAGCACCGATCCCCAACTCGAGCCTTCCATTGCTGATGACATCCAGAGTGGAAGCCATCTTGGCCATCAGCGCCGGAGGCCGGTACGTGTTGGCCAGGACCATTGGGATGAGTCGAAGTTTTGCGGTCACTGCTGCGAGGGCAGATAGGGTGGTCCAACACTCAAGCGTTGGGATATTGAGCAGGTCGTATAGGCTTGCCGAGTGGTAGCCCAGCCTATCGGCCTCGGTCCATAACTCTTTCAGGTTGTCGAAACCGTAGCCATGCTGATGCATCCGGATGCAGAATTTGACTGGTCGATTCATGCTGTGGGTCTCCCGATTCGGGTTGGATTTGGGACGAGTCTGGCGAGTTCCCACTGCGCTTATGGAGGACTTGCGCCAACACAGATTACCAGTATAATCGGCCCCATCCTGAAGCTGTAACCTGAATTACAACTATGATGTTGTATACCACACTGAGGCACGGAGGAGAGCAATGAAGGCTGCTGTGTTGCGGGAAGTGAACCGGCCCCTGGAAATCGAAGATGTGGAAGTTGCCAGTCCCGGCCCCCGCGAGGTGCTGGTGCGCACGGGAGCAAGCGGGGTCTGCCACAGCGACCTCCACTTCGTCGAAGGACTTTACGCCACCAGGTTCCCGGTGGTGCTGGGACACGAGGCCGCCGGGACCATCGAGGCAGTCGGCGAATTGGTGGACTACGTGAAGCCCGGCGACCGGGTAATCTGCTGTCTGTCGGTGTTCTGCGGCCATTGCGAACGCTGCACCGAGGGGCGGACGGTGCTGTGCTCCCGCGCCGGACTCACCCGCGGACCTGACGAGACGCCCCGGCTCAGCAGCGGCGGCGAGGCCGTGACCCAGTTTGCCAACCTTGGGTCTTTCGCCGAGTTGATGTTGGTCCACGAAAACTCGGTGGTCAAGATCGACCGAGACGTTCCCTTCGAGCAACTTGCGCTCATCGGCTGCGGGGCTACCACCGGGCTGGGTGCGGCCCTGAACACGGCGGCGGTGAGGCCCGGCAGCACAGTGGCGGTCATCGGCTGCGGCGGTGTGGGGCTGAACGCCATCCAGGGCGCGACATTGGCGGGGGCGCTGCGGGTCATCGCCATCGACGCCGTGGAAACCAAGCTGACCCTGGCCCGCGAGTTCGGCGCAACCGACGTTATCGACGCCTCCAGCGGCGACGTGGCTTCCAGGGTGCGCGACCTGACCGGCGGCGGCGTGGACTACTCCTTCGAGGCCATCGGCAAGAAGGAGACGGCGGAGCAGGCTTTCGAGATGCTGCGGAATGGCGGGACCGCCACCATCATCGGCATGATCCCCCAGGGCACCAAGATCGAGCTGGACGGCCCTTCCTTCCTGCGGGAGAAGCGCATCCAGGGCAGCAGCATGGGCTCCAACCACTTCCGCACCGACATGCCCCGCTACGTGGAGTTCTACCTGCAGGGACGTTTGAAGCTGGACGAGTTGGTGACCCAACGGTTGCAGTTGGACCAGGTAAACAAGGCGTTCGCAGACATGAAGGAGGGGAGCGTGGCGCGGAGTGTGATCACATTCTAGGAGACGGACGAGGCTATAACAATCGAAACAAAAAGCGGGCAGGGGGAGCGAACGCTCCCCCTGCGCATATCATTGCCATTCCGTCATGCGTCACGGCGGGCTTTGCAATACCGTCAGGCCGCAACTAGCTCCCGCCGCGAATAGCTCCAGGGGAGGACCGGCGCCGGGCTGCATGAGAGCGGCCAATTCTTCCGGTCCTCCCAGCTTCTCCATCACGCAATGCAAGCCCTCCCGGTCTTCCGGGGCAAAGCCAAAGACCGGGCCTGCGGCTTTCCATTCCTCCTCGTTCAGGCACGAGAAGGCCGAGATCAGTCCTATGAATGCCGTGAGTTCCGACGGCGAGTCGCCGCTGCCGCCAGGCGCCGGGGGCAGCAACACGGCGGCCAAGTCGATGTCCGCAAAGCCTTCCCGGATGCAGGCGGAGGATTCGACGCTCAGTGGTCCGGTCTGGAGCAGTATGGCAGTCAGGAATATCCTCAACAGCCTCTCGTGCCCCAGGCAGGCAATCATGGCGGCGCTCATTTCATCCGCGGCCGGGTCCGCGTTGCCCAGCAGCGATTCGAGCCGCTCCGGGCCAATAGCCTCGGACAGACAAGCGCGCTCGGCCTCGGACAAGTCAGCCAGCAAGCCGTTGGGAGTTGAAGCGCCAATGGGAGAGAGCGGTCCTGCCCCCGGAACGGGCGCGGGCTTCGACGCAGGAGCGGGAGAAGGTGTAGGAGTTGCCGCCGGTTCCGGCGTGGGTGTGGGCGTAGGCTTGGGAGTTGCCGTCGATTCCGGCGTGGGTATCGGTGTAGGCACAGGCGTAGGCATAGATGTGGCCGTGGGCATAGGCGTGGCAGTAGGGGCCGGCGAGGGAATGCGTGTGGCCGTGGCCGCCGGTTCCGGCATGGATGCGGCTGTCGGCGCAGGCGTGGGGTTGGAGCAGGCCATCAACGCCGTCAGAGCCAGAAGCACGGCGAAGGCGTACAGTTTTGACATGGAATTCACCCCCCTGATACCCAACTGGCGACCCCAGGTGACGGTTGCCAATCTAGCCGAATCGTATCACGCGAAGATGGGCCAAGCCCCGCGAAAACCCTGCGGGTTTGCGGCGTTCCAATGTAGTTGCAGCGTCCGGCCAGCGTAACGAAGGAGGCAAGCATGATTCCCGAAGGCGCCAAAATCGAGATGGACGGCCCAAGCTGCCTGCGACATGAAGGAAGGGAGCGTGGCGCGAAGCATGATTGTGTATTAGGGAGCCGCAGATTTGGACTGGAATCCGGCTCCCCGGACTGGCAATAGCTTGGAGCGTTCGTCAGTTATCTGCGGTTATTTTGCGACCGACGTAAACGATATATAGATTCTCGCCAAGGGGTACTGGCCATCGAAAATGCAGGCGGATAAGTAGGGGTTTTACTTTGCCGTGCCAAGTGCAATCCAGGGTTTCTCCGGAGATGTCCGGATGGGGGAAGGTTAGTTCATTCCTGAAATCCCTTTTTTCTTCCGTCGAGGAGTCGGAAAACTGAGCACTGCCTCTAGTCAGGTGGGCATCGAGAATCGGCTTTGCCTCCGGTGTGAAATTACCGGACTCATCACGACATCCCATCACATCGTTTAACGTGTTCAACCGACTCTTTATGTACTCGGACGCCGTATGGGAAAACGGGAGACCGCTCAAAGGCTGGAAGGCATCTCCTGAGAACTTCAGCCGTTGATACCGGGAAATAGATACTCTTTCCAGTTGACTCCACGAGGTAATGGGCGGTTCCGATTCGCTCAAGGCAGCCTCTAGTTCAGGCATTGCCCAATAGTTGTTGACCTGGATGACTGTCGGGGCGTCACCCAACATGGTTACTGCGATTGGTGTGCGTTCCCAACTCGATGGAGTCAGGCTCACCAAGCGACGATCAATCCCGGTGGTGGAGCAATAGGCAGCCTCCCCACGGCGGTTTCCGTAACTATTTCGTCACCACACTCCAACCAGTCATTGGGGTCATGAACGGGTACATCCTCCCAGAAAGGTCCTTGTTGCGTAAGCCACGAGAGTAACGCTCTCTTTTCATCCCGTCTAAACGTTTGTGAGCGCATCGAACACTGATGCCGACGGGTTAATCCGCCTGTTGACAGTGTTCCTGTGGCAGTGCAACTCTCGGCCAAATCTGCGGACGACGTTCCGCATACCGACGATTCGTCCAACGGCTTCCCGAAACTCGCCGACGTCGTGAAACTGCTCATGTATCGACAGGTCGTTGAGCAGGAGTTCCACTTATTCGCCCCAACCGGCAAAGTAGTCCATGTCCTTGTCGAACTGGTCGAAAAAGCCTTCCGGCCAAACGTCGATGCTGCCGTAACTGTCCAAGGTTGGACTCAATACCTGGGCAGCGTCCGGGGTACGCTGCCTGAAAAAGTGAATCGTCACCTTTTCGGCGGGAATCCGCTCCGACTTGACCGACCGGCGAACGCCGTTGAGGACATGGTCGCTGTGGGTTTCCGCTATTACTTGCACTCCCGAATGTGAGAGTTCGGCCAGAAATTGCCCCATAAGGGCTTGTCCGGCAGGATGAAGATGGACTTCAGGGTTCTCTATCAAAAGTATGCTGTCTTTCCTCACTGAGAGAGCGGCGACTATTATCGGCAGGACTTGGGTTATGCCAAACCCGCAGTGGACAGGGCGCAGGAATCCGGTGTCGTCTGAAATTCTTATTCCCAACGTAACCGCGTTTGCGTTTGGCACCTGCTGTACATCTACGGCGCAACCAGGGAAAAATGTCGCCAACCTGGCGCCAACTTGGTGCAATAACGTTGGACTGATTCCTTCGAGCCGAAGTTCTTCCGCAACAAGCGCATCCCGGCCTCGGTACAACACGCTGACCGCGTTTTCTCCCTCCGGCCCGACGACGGTGAAGGCGTGTTCGTCTTCCAGGGAATAGATTTCGCGCGGCCCTTCCCGCTCAGCGGTAATGTAGGTAAGGTTTCTAACCTGTGTGACCAACGAAATCGCGGCCTTTTCAGAATGCCCTGGCAATAGGTACTGGAGATTGGCGGGGGCGTCTGACGTTTTGCCGCTGACGGCTACTTGGGCGACCTGCATGGACATGTCGCGCCGGCCGCCGACAAACGACCAATGACAGTTTGTATCGTCGTTAATCAGGCTTACTTCAAATCGGTCCCGGCCATTCACTTGGTCTACCACGTCGGTCACGGTTCCCAATTTGGCGACGTTGCCGTTGAGGGCGAGGCGTGTCGACCACTCGTTTTCGCGTATGCTCTGGTGAAGCAACACAATGGACTGCAAGACCGTAGACTTTCCCGAGGCGTTGGTCCCGGACAGCAGCGTCAGCGGCCCTAGCGGGAGTCTCAGCAGTTCAAAGCACTTGAACGTTTTGAGGTCAAGCTGGGTCAGCACCAAACACCTCACGGAACATCGTGGCGGCGGTATTGAACCGATGATTGACCCTTCTCGTGTCGTTTGTGCCGTAAGTGATGGATGCTATGAATTCCTCGTCACTCATGAGCGTATGGAACGCATCTCTGAGTTCATCCGCTCGGTCCTCGACCACTTCCTGCGAGAATCGTGAGAGACCAGTGGACATGACATCCCACAGGGAAGCGTTGATGACGCTCCGGCGGGTTTGGCCTTCGATATGCTTTCGAAAAGCATGTTCCCCGAACACGATAAGGTTGTTGTTCAGTCCTGTCTGAAATTCCGTAGACAGTTTCGAGAGCTCGGCATCCCCAAGTTGATTCATTCGCTTGAGCGTGTCCGCCAGGAAGTCGTCCATTTCCCCGCGATAAGCATCACAGGACAATAGTTGAAAGCCGCAGAAGCGGTTGACAAATTCGCGGTCCCTCATCTGCGATTTATTGAGGCTACGACCTGTTGCCGTCACGAAGAGAGGTTGCTCAGCTTCATGTTTCAAAAAGCGGGTGGCTGGTCCCATGTAGAGGCAATTACGCATCTGCTGACGGGTCAGGGGAGCCCCGCCATTCACACGCTCGAAAATGTCCAGACGCGCCCGTTCCGGCGCTTTTGCGTCAATGACGTACAGCGTAAGGTTACAGTCCTCTATCCTATTTTGGAGCATGGGCGAGAGGTCTGAAAACCGCTTTCCATTTAGTCCGGGCCGGTCAGGCAACCGGAGGGCCAGTCCATCATTCACGAAGTTCCGAAACGTGGAAAGCCGCTGCAAACCATCGACTACCACCATCTTGCCATCTTCGTTTTCCGCGATGTCGAAAACGGGTAGCGGAATCCGCATCACCACCGACTCGATTAGCTTGCTTTGCTTATCGGTGGGCCAAATGAAATCGCGTTGAAAGTCTGGGTCCATGATGTAGTTGCCTTGGCCAATTCTTCGCAGCACGTCGTGAACAGTGCGGCTCTCATTGCGAATAAGCATGGTGTCGAGCGGATATTCGCCCAAGGAACTGTCTTCGCTGCTACCGATGCCTTCCGGTTCCTCAACCGCCTCAACCTGCTGCGTGGCCATAGCCGCTACCTCACTCTTGAGTCCTGTAAGCGCAGTCTATCATAAACCATACTACGAACTGGAATGAACCCCTACCCCATAGCATCCCTAAACCGCCGTATCGCCTCGATATGCTCCTCCGCCGTGGTGAGGCCGCCCCTGCGGGTCTCAATAGACAGGTGTGTCGCCCCCATCTCCTCCCACGCTTTTACCTCGTCCAGCCATTCCTCGGGTTGCAGGCCCGCTATTCTGATGCGGCCGTCCAAGCCCAGGGTCGATGGGTCGCGGCCGGCTTCTCTGGCGAAGCCGTGTACCTTGTCCACGACCGCGCGGCCCGCGTCGTCGGCGGTGATGTTGGGGCACCAGCCGTCTCCCAGGGTGGCGATGCGGCGCAGAACTACCTCGTTCAAAGCGGGGTTGGCGCTGCTGCCTCCGCCGATCCAGATGGGGATGGGGCGTTGCACCGGCAGGGGGTTGATGCCGGCGTGGGTGATGTCGTGCCAACGCCCGTGGTAATCGACGACATCCTGGGTCCAGAGGGCGCGCATGACCTCGATCTGCTCGGCGCTTCTTCGGCCCCGGTTGTGGAAGTCCTCGCCCAACGCCTCGAATTCCACCGCGTTCCAGCCCACACCGATTCCCAGGCGCAACCGTCCGCCGCTGAGTACGTCGATTTCCGCCGCTTGCTTGGCAACCAACGCCGTCTGCCGCTGGGGAAGGATGAGGATGCCGGTGGTGAGCCCCACCCGCTTGGTGATGGCGGACAAAAACCCCATCAGGACGAATAATTCGTGGACTACGCTCTGGTGGTTGTAGGTGGCAAGAGACGAATGTTGGTGGTGGGACGGGTCCGCGCCGAGAACGTGATCGGCGATGAAAATGTGGTCGTAGCCCAGGTCTTCGGCTGCCTGGGCGAAGTCGCGGATTGCGCCGGGGTCTTCTTCGATCTCGGTCTGGGGGAAAATGACTCCCACTTCCATGAAATAGCTCCTTATGTTACCGGCGGTATTCGTCTCCGCAATCGCCGATGATTTGGTACAGGTCGCGAGACTTGGCCTGAACTTCCCAGATTCGTTCCAGGTCCTCGTCGTCCAGGTTGAAGTCAAACACGCGGGCGTTGTCGGACCGGTTGTCACTCACACCCAGGCGCACTCCTACTATCACCCCCGCCACGGTTGGCCGATCCAGGATGTAGCGGACGGCCACGTTGGCGATGCTGACGCCGTGTTTGCCGGCCACTGCCCGGAGGACGTGAAGGAGTTCCTGGAATAGCTCCCAACCTCCCCAGGCGTCAACCATCTGTTTGTACTTGCCGAGGCTGGCTGTGGTGAGGTCCCGGCGCGTTGGTTCAGGCTGGTCCAGGTAGCGGCCGGTAAGCAGGCCACCGCAGATTGACCCGTATGTCAGCAACTGAACGCCATTATCCCGGCAGTAGGGGACCATGTTCACTTCCGGCCTCATGTCCACCAGAGAGTACTGCACCTGGTTGGAGACAATGGCGATTCCGTGGTCTACGATGGTCCGCAGGCGCTCTGTATCGAAATTGGTAAGGGCCAGGTGCCGGATGCGGCCTTCGTCCCGCATTTGGGACATGTGGTCCAGGGCGTCGAGGTAAGCGGGGTTGTTGTAGTCCCACCAGTGGAATTGCATCAGGTCCAGGGTCTCGACGTTCATCCGGCGCAGGGATATCCCCACGTTCTCCTCGACTATGGGCCGGGTCATCGGGCCAGGCCGGGGCACCCATTTGGTGAATGCCTGCATCCGGGCCAACTCGCCCGGCCCGCCGAAGTCCATCAGCCGCCGTCGAAACTCGCCGATCAAGTCCTCTGCCGGGCCGTAATGGTCGGCCAGGTCCCAGGTGGTGAAACCGTCGTCCAAGTACCCAATCATCCCTTGGACCGCTGCTTCGTCGTTGATCGGTCCGTGGGCCCCCGACACCTGCCACATGCCGTTCAGAACACGGCAGATGCGCAGGTCGTCCGTGAATTGCATCGTGCTGCCTTCGTGCAAGCTCACCGCGGCCTCCTAAGCAGCGACTTTTTTGGAAATCTTACCCAGCCCTGCCAGTGTCCGGTCCAGGGAAGCGTTCCGGTCCTGGCCCACCAGGATTGGCGAGGCGAGCACCTCGGTCACGCCGCAATCGAACATTTCCTGGAGCCGCTGCTCGAACGCGGCTTCGCCGCCCCATATGACCAGACCTTCGATCATGGCGTCGCTCCAGGTGGAGTCCCTGGCCTCGGGGTAGCCGGCGGCAATGAGCATCCGCCGGTAGAAAGGCAACCGGGGGTAGTTGCCGAACTGCTCGCGGAAGGCGGTGCGGACCTCGTCGAAATTGTCATGAACGCAGACGGGGGCATGTGCAATCAGCGGCGGAACGGGGCGTCCGGCGGCTTCTGCGCCTTTCTGCATCGCGGGCAACGCCGAGTCCCGCAGGTACGCGCGGGGGCAGACCCAGCTAATTGCGCCGTCGGCTTCCGCCCCGCAAAGCTCGAACGAACCCTGACGCAGAGCCGAGGCCATTACGGGGATGTCCATGGGTGCGGAGATGGAATCGTGGGCCTGGTAGTGGTCGCCGTCGAAGTCCACGGACCCGGTCTGGAGCAGGGATTTCAGGATTTGCAGGTATTCGCGGAGGTGCCCCAGCGGAGACTGCATCCTGATACCCAGGGATGCCATGCTGGGGCGGTGGCTGGGCCCGATACCGACGCGGATACGGCCCGGTGCCAACTGGGCCACGACCTGGGCCTGTTGGGCTATCACCAGGGGATGGCGGGGGAAGGTGGGGACAATGGACGTGCCAAATTTGATGTTGCTGGTCTTCTCGGCCACCGAGGCGAAGACGGTGAGGCTGTCGATGCGCGCGCCGCCGGTGGTCAACCAGGCGCCTCCAACCCCATGTTCCTCTGCCCGTTGAATCGTGGCGTGGACATCCTGGGCCGTTGCGCCGTTTACCGCAACGCCAATCAATTTGTCGCTCATTCGTTGACCTCGCTTATCTCAATTTAGTGTCCGTAATGTCTCGCGGTGTTTCGCGGTGTTTCGCGGTGTTTCGTTATGAGGGATTGGTCAAAAGCACAAGTTCCCGGACAATGATAGCTGTTCGAAAGCGCCGGTCAAAGGGCGTGGACGGCGGGCAACACATCCTTGCCTACGAGTTCAATGTGTTGGAGTACGTCTCGCTGCGCCATGCCGGGGTAGAACAGGCGGAGTGCGATCTGGGTGAACCCAAGGTCCCGGTAGCGGGCGATCTGCTCCACACATTCGTCCGGACTGCCGACGATGAAGGTCTCGTCCATCAAGGTTTCCAGGTCTCCGGTAACCTTTTCTGTCAGTTCGGGGTCAGTGCCGTGCAAGCCGTGAGCGGCGTATTCCGCATATTTGCGTTCGAACCCCCGGCTGGCCTTTTCCATTGCCTCATCGCGGCTGTCGGCGCAGAAGAACTCGCGCACGACGACCATTTCACCGGGGTCTGTGTGACCGGATTCCTGGAGAATGGACTGGTACAATTCGATCTGGCGCTGAATGGTGGGGAAGGGCTGGGCGGGTCCGGTGTACATGATATGGCCCTCCCTTGCCACCCGGCGCACTGCCGGGTCGCTCATTGCGGCGAGCCATATCTTGGGGTGAGGTTTCTGGTAGGGTTGGGCCGTGGGGTGAGCGCCGGTTACGTGGAAATAGCGCCCGTGGTGGTCGACCTCGTCCTGGGCCCAGAGCTTGATCATCAAGTCCAACGCCTCGGAATGCCTCGCGCCTCGCTGGGACATGCGGGTCCCGAACGCCTCGCATTCCTCCGGCCTATAGCCCAATCCCAGGCCCAGGATGAAACGCCCTTCGCTTATGTGGTCGATGGTGGCGACCTGTTCGGCCACGTCTACCGGGTTGAGGAGCGGGAGTAGCAGGACCGACGTTGCCAGCTTCATTTCTCCGGGTTCGGCGGCCAGCCGGGCCAATACCGGGAAAGGTTGGAAGTGTTGAAAGGGGTGGATCAGGTAGTGATGGGCCCAGCAGTAGGTGTCGAATCCCGCGTCGCGCGTCGCGCGGAACTGCTCTAGCTGGTCCCGCCACTGCTGTTGCAGGTCCAGACTCCCTTGTATGACAACCTGGCCCACCTGATACCCGACTTCCATCCTGTTCCCTCCCCGTGGAGACTGCGCCGATTCCCACTCAGTATAGGGGGTGAGTCCAGCGGCGATAACCCCCCGGCGAACACCGAGGACGACATGAAGGATGGCATAGACCCCGGCGGATGGATGCGCCTCCGCATCTTGGAAAGAAGGCGATAAAGTTATAGTTGGAGAACGAGTCTGGACCCAGGGGGGCAGGCGTGGAAGACACTGGTAGCCGGAGACTCTAAAATGGCAGGGGTAACTGATCCAACAATTAGGAAGGACTGAATGGCAGACTTGCAGATCGACAAGGATAGGACCGCCCTGCTAATGGCTGACTTCCACCGGGACAGCATGGGTGAAAACCCTGTGGTGCAACAGCGCGGGACGTTGGACCGGGCGCGTAAAGTATTGTCCGCGGCGCGGGCTGCCGGGGTATACGTGGCCTACATCGTGGTGAACTTCAGGCCGGGATACCCGGAGGTGTCAGATGTGAATCTCACCTTCAGCGCCAGGAAGAGTTCCGGGGTAGAGCCAGCGTCCGACCCCGCTGACTTAATTGATCCGTCGGTCCCTCCGCAGCCGGGGGAACCGATAGTAGTCAAGCACCGTGTGGGCGCGTTTTACGGTACCGACCTGGACATGATTCTTCGCGCCCAAGGCCGGGACACGATAATCATGATGGGACACGCCACCAGCGGCGTGATCCTATCCACCGTGCGTTATGCTGCCGACGCGGATTACCGGCTAATCGTCGTAGAAGACGGGTGCGCCGACCGAGACGAGGAAGTCCATTACCTGCTAATGGAGAAAGTGTTTCCCCGGCAGGCGACCGTAGTAAGCTCCGGGGATATGGTCAGGGCGTTGGCCTAATAGATGTCCGGCCTAGCCCACTTTCCTGTACTTGAGAAGCCGTTGGCCTTCCAGGTTCTGGTTGAGGTAGATGTCGCCCCGCGAGTCCAGCCAGATTGCGTGAGCGCCCACACCGCCGGGACCTTCCCACCTAGCCAGCAGATCTCCATCAATGCTCAGGATACTCATGAAGGCGTCCAGTTCGGGCACGAACACGGCCTCGTCCTGGTCAATGTAAATGTCGCAGGGACGGGACAAGCCGGTCCACTGCGTTATGAACTCGCCGTCGGGGGTGAAAATCTGCATTCGGTTGTTCTCACGGTCGGCGACGAACACCCGGCCGTCGGTATGGACCCAGACGCCGTGGGGGACGTGGAACTCTCCAGGCTCGGTCTTGCCCGGCGTTCCCCAAGAGAACTTGAGATCTCCATCGGCGGAGAACCGGTGGACCCTGGCATTGCCGTAGCCATCGGAGATGTACAGGTCTCCCCCTGGCGATATGGCCACGTCGCTGGGCCTGTGGAAGGGGCCGGCTGCCCGCAATACCGTATCCGAAGCGTTGCCGGACCAGCCGGTGTCCGAAGGCTGGTCCCACGTCCCCAGGGTCATCAGCAGGTTCCCGTTGGAACTGTACTTCAGGACGACGTGGGAGTTGATGACGGGGAGGTAGATGTTTTCGTCGCTGTCTATGAACATCCCATGGGCGGCGGTCAGGACTCCTTCACCCCACGAGGTCAGGAAGTTGCCGTCCTTGTCCAATACGATCAGGGGATGGTCGCTGCGGTTGAATAGGTAAACGCGGTCTTGCGAGTCGGTAACGATGGCCGTTTGCCCCAGGGTCCAGCCGTCGGGGAGCTTCGCCCAATCTTCCACCAATTCATAGGTGTATTTTCCCGAACCTACTGTTGCCATAGCAATGTTACCTCCTGGTCACTCTCTTATGGTGACGTACTTGGCCAAGTTTCTGCCTTTATTGACTTCTGTGACGTAGGTCATCGAGATGCCCGTTTCCTTTACTACGTCGGCCAGCGATAGCAACTCCAATTCCTTCGCGTACTTTATGCCGAAAAGATGAATCTGGACCACCCTCTCTCCCGGGGGCGCCTGGTGATACATCCTTCGGAGTATATTGGCTGCCTCAGTGGTGTCCATACGTTGTTACCTCCGAAGCGGGCATTGGAAGAACTGGCCGGTCACCGGGCCGTCGACGGTCTCACGGGCGGCAGTCCATCCAATTCATCCTCACCGTAGACATCGCCGTGGGAATACCTGGTCTTGGTGGTGAGTCTCCTCAGACGGGCTTCCTGTTCCGCCGCTTGGGACGGCGACAGGTGGTCTTGCCGGGTTGGCGGCTCTTCGCGCCGGAGTTTCGCCATTTCCCGGATACAGACTTCTGCCCCATCTATGCCGTCCTGCACCTCGATAGCCTCTCTCTGATGCTCGTAATAGTTGTGGTGCAGGGCCTCCAGGGACTGGAATAGCTGCCGCAGGTCCTGGCGGTTACGCTCAAGACCGATGTAATTTGCCGCGTCGCGCAGGTTGTTGTGCGCATGATGGTTCCAGCCTCTCTGTTGGGCCACGGCTTTAATGGCGTGGGCGGTCGCGCCCCAAGATTTCTCCGAAGCCTGGAGAATGTCTCCGTTGTCCAGTTCTAGCCGGGCTTGTTCCAGGAGGTGTTGGCTTATTTCCTCATATCGTTGGGGCGGTGAAGCCCTTAAATGTTCCGTCATTCTGCCTCGTCCAGGTCAAGAAATAAGGCGACTGGGAACTATACGCTATACCCCACCTTAGTCCATCTTGCTGAGGCCCATTAGCCATAAATGAGCTTCTTGCATCTTCCAGTTGTACACTGTGCTCGGTGTGTCTTGAAACACTCTTTACATGGTCAATGCCGCCACTATCTGTTTCTCCGCCTCCAACGCCCGGTGCATAACCCCGTCGGGCTTCAGTCCGCCCAAAGGATGGTGAATGACCACCGGCTGGAACCCGTCGCGTCCCAGCATACGGGCGTGGAGGTGCGCCGAGTCGATGAACGGGCCGGTGCAGATCACTACCGTGGGGATTCCGCGGTTTTCCAGGGTCATTGCGTCGTGCACACTGCACGAGGTGCAGGAGCCTCAATCCGCAATGGCGGTAACCACGAAGTCGCACCGGGCGGCCAGGGTGTCGATGACGCTGTCGGCGGCGGGCCTTGAGTAGATGAACTTGTCAACGACCACCGTGTCGCTGAACTCGAATTGTTTGTCCAGCAACTCCCTTACGCTCATAAGCAGGGCGTCGGCGTTGCCCTTCCGGTTGCCCAGGAAGCCGCCGACCTTCCCTTGCAAGCCGGTGAGCCGGTCCGCAGGACGCCACTTGTGCAGCGCCTCCTCGTCTATGGGGACGAGAATGTCCATCTCGCGCAGCCGTTCCTGGATTCCGGGGGCGGGCATTCTGACCATCGTTAGCTCCTTAGGGGAGTTGAATCTTCCTTATTACCAGCCGGGACCCCCAGCCTGGGATGTAAGCGGAGTGGGGGCCGCCGGGACCGCCGGCGACCATGATGTTGATGTCTTCGGGCCGGCGCACCACCGGGACCCTCTGGTCGTCGTCGTTGGGATCGATGAACTTGGGCCACAGGAAACCTCGGTTGGAGTCCCCCTGAGGAGGCCCGCCGTGCCGCAGCACCGACACCGGCTTCCTGGCGTGCTCGAATATAAAGGAACGGATGTCCCGTTTGTTCCATCCGTTCTGAGACAACATGCGGGCGTGTTCCGGCCCCAGCACTACCAGGGTGCTGCCCATGACGTACATCTGAACGTTGCCCAGGGTACACATCGAATCGGACAGTACGGTCAAGAAGTCCCTGGGATCGGCGGCGTGATACATGATGTTGTGGGGCGCTTCGCCGGGGAAAACCGCAACCGTGCTGTCGTTCGCGTCGAACCCGGCCTCCACATGGAAGGGTTCCCAGGGGTTGGCGTCTTCGAACTCCGCCACGCAGTAGGTATAACTTCCGGGGTGTCCAAACGTGGACTTGTTGGTCTCCCCCGGAATCGCTCCGCCCAGATTGACCAGGACCAGCTTCACGGCCCGGCCGATGGTGGCGTTGGCCCGCCAGCCCTGACCGAAACAGTTGTAGCCTGAGTTGACCTTCAACTCCCGGGACAGCGGCCCATTTACGATGACCAACGGGGTGTGGATGCCGGTCGAGCATTGGACGCCGCGCAGGTTGAACCGGTCGTCGACCAGGGCCTCAATGGCGGTAATTATCACCGGCATGTGCTCGGGCAGGCAGCCGGCCATGACGGCGTTGATAGCCACGCGCTCCACGGTGGCCTTCCCGCCTAAAGGCGGCACCTCCGCGATCAACTCGCCGGCGTCCCGTTGGGTATATTCCACGAACCGCCGGACCAGGTCAGACGTTGGCGGGACGACGGGTAAGCCGTCGGTCCAACCGGACTCGAACATCAACTCGATGGCGTCGGAAATCGACTGTGTAGACATACCTATAGCCAGTGGCTGTTTTCGGTCTGGGAGGCCGCGACTTCGTAAAGATTGGGCCAAAGGGAGTGTAAGTCTGTGCAATGGGCCTGTCAACGAAGGCATTGTCCAGAGAAAATTGCGAAACTCCACTGCCCCCATCCGTCGCTCCCGCGAAAGCGGGAGACCAGAGCTATCGTAGTGGATTCCCGCTTTCGCGGGAAAGACGAGTTGGTATTATCGTAGCGATACAGGCCAATATCTAGCGAAGCATAAGGTTTCGCAATTTTCTCTTGTCCAGATTAGTGAAAGAGGTTTGAGGCTTGTGTTAGAATCGCTTTAAAGGTTTGTAGAGTGAATCATGGTGGCAGAGGTCACGGAAAGACTCGGAAACATTCGCGGCGTAGACGTGCGATGGGTGAATGTTATCGTATCAGGACACACTGTAGAGCAAGTTCTGTTGTTCGATGTGGCCGAGGCGGAAGCTGTGTATGGGCGGCCCTTTGATGACGAACTTGACTATGATATCCAGATGGGCATGTTTGCCACAGACCGTATTGCTACCGACGATACTATGCACAAAGTTGCATCAGCCACCAGTTACGTACTTGATGGGAAGTGCATCCGGACCGCCAAGATAGAGCATTGCAAAGATATTGAGCCAATGAGCAGCACCGGTTTCACTATTATACGGGATGGCGTCCGGGTCGAGCAGGAACCCTGGAGTTGTGTCCCGGGAGAGTTGCCACAGTCCCATCACAATCTGGTATAAACCCACTTGCCAACCCGCAACGCTTTCCTTGTCACTTGTTGGGGTCATGTGTAGAATTGGCCCAATAGGGCCTGTTTCCCCGGACAATCAACCACTCGTGACTCCACTAGAACTATGACGTACCGCGAACCTCTCCCGGAAGGGTGTCCGCCAGATGAAGCGGAGATAATCTCCAGACCCCGGACTGTCTTCCGTCTCGTGCGTAATAATCCGCCCACTTATGACGACTTCAGGTCGCAGCGGGCCGAAAAGCCGGGCTATGCGTTCAGAGGCGCGTCCGAGTGTCTGGCGCGTGGGTTGTCCGTGAATACGACGTTGCATGACATCGAACCTAAATTAAAACTTCCCAGGTTTCGTGGAATGTTGGTCTGCCGAATTGAATTGGATGGCCGCGCAGGGCGCATACAGCAGACCGGGACCCGTTCGCATCACACCTGGTGGCCGTTTGCGGACTTTGACATTTTAGGGAACTGCACTTTGGCGCTGTCATGAAGACTATCCGGCACACTAGAACCCTGGTCTATTACGACGGAGTGCAAGTATTCGAGGGCCGCGACCGGACCGGCGGCTATTATGCTGGCGTAATGATTGACACAACGGAGAATGCCGACCGGTATCTCGTAACCGGGGTAATTCCGGAGCGCTTGCGGCAATTCCAGTCTGGAACGCTGGACCTCAGAACCTTGCTCTTGGACAATCCTCTCGGCGAATGGTATATAGCGCAAGTAGATGATGACTTTGTGGGGCCGTTAGCACTGGAGCTTCAGGATGGCCTACTCGCCAAGACCGCGTTCCTCCCGGAAGCGGGATTTCTGTTGGACGAAGCTCCATTGGATGATTCAATGCAGAGATGATTCAGCGCATTGCCACTCCGCACTCATATCCTGCGCTTCCCTTGTCACCCCCCTTAACCCGCGTGTAGAATTGGCCTAATTCGCCTCGGACTTCCTTTTGGAGGACTCTTATGTACGACAAACCGATGCTCAGCTTGGACCAACTCCACCGCGCAATGGACGCCATGCTGGACAAGGCAACCCAGGAACCAGACCGGCCGGTGGCCATTGCCATAGTCGACGACGCTGGGAATATGCTCAACTACGCCCGGATGGACGACTGCCGCACAAACCCGCAGACATTCGCCGTGCGCAAGGCCTACACCGTGGCGATGTCCGGAGCGGACTCGGCGGTCTACGCCGAACGGTTGAAAAGCCAGGGCCGCAGCGTCGGCGATATGGGCAACCCCAACCTGGTATCGGCCCAGGGCGCGGTGGTGGTGCTTCACCCCTCGACCGGAGCCGTGCTTGGTGCGATAGGTGTCAGCGGGTTGGCCTCCCAGGAAGACGAGGACCTTGCCCGTCTGGGTCTTGAGACGCTGGGTCTGTAGAAACACGCGACCAGAGGAGGCATCGTGCCGAACCCCAGGTCCGACTACTCGAACATCTTCGAGCGTCCCAAGCTGACTCTGCCCAACAACGCCCGCATCGCCGTGTGGGTGATTATCAACGTGGAAGAGTGGGACATTAACGAGCCGATGGCCCGCACCATTCTACCTGTTCCCCAGGGAAGAAGCGTTGTGCCGGACATCCCCAACTACGCCTGGTACGACTACGGGATGCGCGTGGGCTTCTGGCGGCTGAAACGGGTGCTCGACCGGCACGGGATACCGGCGACGGTCAGCCTCAACGCGGCGGTGTGCCAGACCTATCCTCGCCTGGTAGAGGAGTGCGTGAAGTCGGGGTGGGAACTTTTGGGGCATGGCTACCAGCAGAGGGTGCTCAACGCTGAGGCAGACCAGCGAGATGTCATTCGCCGGTCCATCAGCACGATTCAGGAATTCTCCGGTTCGGCTCCAAGGGGATGGATGGGCCCCGGACTCGCTGAGACTTTGGATACCCCGGACATCCTTGCCGAGGAAGGGATCGAGTACATCTGCGATTGGTGCAACGACGACCAGCCGTACCCCATGAAGGTCAAGAGCGGGAGTCTGGTATCGGTCCCCTACACCCTTGAACTGAACGACATCCCGATCTACGCCGTCCAGCACCACCGGTCGCCGGAGATATTCGAACGCGCCCGCGACCAGTTCGACACGCTGTACCGTGAAGGCGCCGAAAGCGCCCGGGTAATGGCTATTTCGACCCACCCGTACATTACCGGCGTGCCACACCGGGCCAAATACTTCGACATGATCTTCGAATACATCAAGCAGTTTGAGGGCGCGGTGTTCATGACTGGCAGCGAGATTCTGGACTGGTATAACGGGGCGGCAGCGTAGAAATGTATCCTCTCGGATAATTAAGGCTGCAATTTCAGAATCGCTTCAACGTCATTTCTAATGATATGATCAATTCGATGTTATCAATGCGACGAATCCATCGACTGTCTTCCTATACGACTCAGCAGTTCGCCATTCAGATTCCCGTGATCGGGTTGGGTATCCCCGCGGCTATAGCGTCAGCTCTGGTTCTCTGTGGGCTCGCACTGTACTTCCTCGTTGGCACCCCACCATTGGAGATGGCCAATAACTTCGTCTTGTCTTTGGCCGTTCCTCTGTCCAAGGCCATAGCCGCATTGGCCTCCATCGGGCTGCTCTTTGCACTGATCGCTGCCCTGTCATACTGGTGCATAGCGTGGATGCGGCCAACTCGTTCCATGCCCGACGTGCAGGTACGCGTTTGCCGGATCGGTCTGCCGACAGCCCTGCAATGGGTCATTACCCCGGCTTCTGTCTGCCGCAATGGTCATGCAATTCTGGCGCAAGCCCTACACTTCGATTCCTCTTCCCGCGTGGTAACGTCCACCCCCTCCGGCCTCTGTGGCGCCTCTCCTCTTCTGATTTAGGCTTTCCTCTCAAGCATTATCCCCTACCTGTTAAGGCTCTTATGCCTTGGTGGGTTAACCTCCGTTCGCTTGGAGAGCAGCCATGACTTCAAGAAAATGTAAGAATTGCGGTGTTGTTAAGCCTCTTAATGTTGCACATTTTCAGAAGACCGAAAACACTTTTAAGCATGAGTGTAAGGAATGTGTTCGGGATAGGGAAAACCGACGGCGAAGGGAACAGTACGCCAGTGCAAATCCAGACCGATTGTGCCCTCAGTGTGGACAGCACAAACATCGGGATACCTTCCCTAAGAAATCCGGTGTCCAGGCGTGCTTTGCTTGCCGTGACAATCCTCCTGCTGAACGAACATGCAGTATATGCAAGGAGACCAAGCCGGTGGAGGAATTCGAGAAAGGGCAGAAACGCAGACAGTGTAAGGAATGTAGAAAGGCATTGCATCAAGAACGCATTAGCCAACGCGTCGGGATAGAATGGGAGTGTAACGAGTGCCACCAAGTGAAACCTGCTTGTGATTTCTACGAGGGCCGCCGAGTATGCAAGGGCTGTATTAGTGAGAGCACGCGGCACCGCCGAATTGAAGACTATGATTGGACCGAGAAAGTGAAGCGGAGGAAACGCGCGGATTATGCCAAGAATCCTGAACCTGTGCGGATAAGAAGCCGCGAAAAGTGGGCGCAGACCTTTCGCGAATGTGTGCTATGTGGAGAAAAGAGAACACAAGACGGGTTCGTGTGGGACCGACAGATATGTAAACAATGTTTCAATGCGCCTTCTGTGAAATGCAAGTCTTGCGGAAAGAACAAGCCAAAAGACGATTTCCCGCCAGAAATGCGAAGCTTTTTATGCAGAGATGGTAGAAATGCTCAGACGTATCAGTGGCGAGCCAAAATCCAGACCGGGAAAAGGCCATACGGCAAAAGGGTCGTTCAACTCCTGAATATCGTGAGAAAGCAAACTTGCGATACAAGAAGATGTACGCCAATGCCCCAGAACTTCAGGAGAAAGCCAAAGAACGAAATTATATTCGGAAATATGGCACGGCAACTGCTGAACGCAAAGCAAGACAACTCGAGCAAGGTGGAAGGTGCGCCATTTGCCAACAAGAAAAGAAATTGGAGCAGGACCACAACCATATTACCGGTATGGTTCGAGAGTTTTTATGTCAGGATTGTAATATGGGAATTGGGTGCTTTACTGAGAATGCAACCTCATTACTAAGTGCCATTGAGTACTTGAAGCGACCCGGTATGTCCCCGAAAGGCATTCAACCGATTCCATCGGAGAGACTTTTTGCAAGGTTCGAGATTCCGAATTGGGAAAGGCAGAGTAGAGACAAGAAGTTCAGGGCGAACAAGAATCAAGGACTGAAGCGCAACTACGACATCAACATTGACCAGTATGAACGATTGATGGAAGAGGGAAATGGCGTATGCTGGATATGCAGCCGGCCGGAAACACAGAAGAGGATTCGGAAAGCCATGTACCCTGACTCTCTACATGTCGACCACCATCATTCAAGCGGTGTGATTCGGGGCTTGCTCTGTGGCAGTTGCAATACTGGACTTAGAGCGTTTGAAGATGATCCTGAACACTTGAGGATGGCCCTGACGTATCTTGAACATTGGAATAATCCCACATACTGCCAACGTGCCAAGAGTTGCATGAAGCGGTTGTGATCGTCGTTGTTTAATGGACTAAAATCTAATTTATGTGGGGGGTGATTTCGTGTCGAGGTTAATCGTCATAGGAACATTGCTGATGTTGTTCAGCACCATTGGATGCGACACCATATGTCCATAACAATATTCCTTTACGGACAAAGCACCCCACTGTCGGATACTGAGGGGGTTCCGGTAACTGAAAGTTCGAGTTGACCTCCATTCTGTTCTGTATCTGCCGTCGTTCAAGCTGGATCATTACCGACAGTTTCAAGAAAGTGTATCCTCACCTTGATCAGAGACACGGTAATCTCAATCTAACGTACACTGGAGCGTACAGATGGCATACGAAGCGGGAATCATCACCACCATAGCCGGTACGGGGGAGGCCGGGTATTCGGGGGACGGGGGGGTGGCGGCGGCAGCGCTGATGCGCGAGCCTTTCATGTGCGCCTTTGACTCCCAGGGCAACCTGTACGTGGCCGAGGCCACCAACCACTGCGTCCGCCGCGTCGATGCGGCCACCGGGCGGATTGCCACCGTCGCCGGGAACGGGAACCAGGGCTATTCTGGCGACGGCGGTCCGGCGGTTGAGGCCACGATGGACCAGCCCTACTCCCTTCAGGTGGACGGCAACGGCGACATCTACATCGTGGACCGTCTCAACTCGGTTATCAGGAATGTGGACGCGGCCACGGGCATCATAACCACGGTCGCAGGCACGAGCGAGGCCGGGTACAGCGGGGACGGAGGACCGGGGACCGCGGCGATGATGAGGGAGCCCAACGACTGCTTCCTGGACGGCAAGGGCGGTCTGTTGATCGCAGACATCCAGGACCAGCGGGTGCGCCGCCTGGACCTGGCCACGGGAATCATCACCACGTTTGCGGGAAACGGCGAGAAGGTGCGCGGCGGCGACGGGAAACCGGCGGCGCAGGCAAGCATCCTCGGCCCACGGGCTGTGTGCATGGACCGCAAGGGGAACACCTACATTGCCGAGCGTGAGGGCAACGGAGTCCGCAAAGTGGACGCCAATGGTGTCATGTCCACCTTTGCGGGTACGGGTGAGCGGGGTTACGAAGGTGACGGCGGGCAAGCCATCGATGCCACCTGGGGCGCTCCCAAGGCGATCCGCTGCGACAGTCAGGACAACGTTATCGTGGTGGACACGGAAAACCACGCCATCCGCCGCATCGACCCCGCCACAGGCATAGTCACCACCATCGCTGGCGGACGGTTGGGAGGCGAGGGAGACGGCGGCCCTGCCACCGACGCCGGGTTGGACCGCCCCCATGGCTGCGACCTTGACCGCGATGACAACCTGTTCATCTCCGACAGCAACAACCACCGGGTCAGGGTCGTGGGGTTGTAAGGTACCCGCTTTACCGGCATCATCACCCGCCATTGCCGACGGTTTTTTCGTGGGAACCCGGAGCCCACTCCAATCCCGATCTCTCAGGCCGATTCTGATTGGTCGTCATTCAGGCGTTCTTCGAGACGGTGGAGCGCGGCTTGCGTAGAGCGAATCTCGCGGAGAAGTTCTTGTCTCGACACCGGATGCTCAAACTCGCGAATGCCCTCGGCCTTGGCTTCGTCCAGATTGTTTATGATTATGGCGATGAACAGGTTGATAACCACGAATGTACCGACTACGACGAAGCTGACGAAGTATACCCACGCCAGAGGATAGGACTCCATCGCGGTGTACATGATGTCGGTCCATCCCTCTAACGTGATTATGTTGAACAGCGTTAACAAGGAAACGCCCAGGTTGCGCCAGTTGTCGGGGTCGTGTTCATGGAAGAGGTGGTAGCCAATTATGGCGTAGATGTAAACGATGATGCTCATCAGCATTATGACGTGCCCCACGCTGGGGATCGAGCGGACGAGCGCGGCGACTATCAGGCGCAGGTCTTTGATCGCCGAAATCAGCCGCAACACTCTCAGCAGGCGGGCGAGCCGCGCAATCATGGCAAACTGGCCGGTGGCCGGAACCAGCGCGAACACTATGACAAGGAAGTCAAAGACGTTCCAGCCGTCCCGGAAATACCCGGCAATTCGAGGGGACGATGCAAACATCTTGAACATCGCTTCAACGATGAACACGGCCAGCGCGGCCTGGTGCCCAAGATGAATCCAGTTTCCGAATTGCCGGTCCAATGCAGGGGAAGTGGCTATGCCGATCAGCACGCCGTTGGCTATGATAACCGCTATGATGAAATATTCGAAGGCGCGGGCTTCGACCAGCCGCCGGGATAAACATGTCAGCCGCGTCATTGCGCCGGGCTCTTGCCTTTCGCGCAGGTGAACGAGGACTGCGAGGCCGCGGTTACTCCGCCATCGGAGCTCAATGAGCGCCCAGGTTTCATGATCTCGATTCTCCATTGGTTTTCCCGGCCAGCAAGCTCGTTAGCCGGCCTGCCGCTGAGGCAGTGCAGGCAAGGTCAAATTGCGGAGTCACCGCGCCGATTGACGTTGAGCATTGCGCAGGGGTTATCGACAAAGATACCGGGCACAGAGGCGTTCGAAGTAGAGTCTTTTTGCTTCATGTTATCGCCGTCTGCGTAAACTGCCAGGTGGCGCGGTCCGGGTTACCCCGCGGTGCCCATTAACCGCTGGCGGGTCTCCTCCGGCACCTGGCGCAGCCGGTCTCTGAAAGCGGTGTTGCCCCGGTCTGCGACGCTGTGGGCGGCCTCGACCATCAGCTCCACACCGCCCAGATAGTCCTCCACGTGGATATACTCCGCCTCGATCCGTCCTTCCGGCGCTGCGTTGTGATAATTGCCCAAGGGGAAGGCCACCCCGGTGGTCTGGTAACCGTAAACGGAGAAGGCGCTGGCCTCGCAGACTCCTCCGCTCATCAACTGCCGTTGTACCTTGAAGCCTTCAGGACGGCCTTGCAGGACTTCCCTGGCGCGAATTAGCACGGACTCTGCCTCAACGTTAAACGTGTACCCGGCGTCTCCCACGCGAATCACCGGGCCACTCCCCTGTTCTGCCCCTGGCAGGGCACGGCTGGACTCGGCGGACACGACCAGAGTATCGGGAGGCAGAGTCCCGGCCTCTGCCATCAGCCTGGCGCCCATGAGACCGATCTCTTCGGCGCGGGTGAACACCCCGTAGAAATCGCCCATTGGAGGGCGCTCCATCAACTCGGCCAGGGCCGAAAGGATCGATCCGCAGCCCGCCAGGTCGTCGGCAGCCCGCATCCTGATAAAGTCTCCGTCGAGGTGGAAGTCGACGAGGTCGAATACCACCGCGCAAGGGAGGGCAATCTCCTGGGGGGCGTCCAGCGAAATGAGGACCTGCCGGTCTGACTCTTCCCCGTGACGCCCGGCGGTTGACGCGGTGCGGCGTTGACCGCCGGGCGTGACTAGCTGGACGGGGACGCCTGATTCAAAGCTGCTGGCGGGGACTCCTCCCAGAGCTGTTCCAACCAGGTAGTTGCCTTGGACGGCTACGGCTTCGAACCCCGGATGGTCCATGTGGGCCACGATGGCCAATGGGGTGACGCCGTTCGACTGCCCGCGGATGCGGGCGATGATGTTGCCGAAGTCATCTACTTGGAACGGCACACCCATGTCCGCAAGATGCCCGGTTACGGTGGAAGAGACGCCGCCTTCATGGTAGGCGACTGCGGGTTGGGCTCCCAGGCTGGCTAGGATGCTTAGTGACCGTTCCTTTTGAATCGTCACGTTAGAAGGCTCCTCCATCTAGATGGCCGGATTATAGCAAGCCTGAATTTCCTCATCCACAAGGACGAGGTTTACTTCGCTGACGATGGCCTTTAGTCAAACGCGCCGCTTTCACCGCCCCGCCGCCGTGAGAAACGGCCAATGCCCAGCCGGAATTGGACCACGCTGCCCAGGCTGTGGAAGATGTCGCCGGCCGCTTGCACAATTCCCAGCTTGCTCTTTCCGCGTTCCCGGTCGGAGAAGGTGATCGGCACTTCCACGATGTGCAAGCCGGCTGACAACGCAAGCAAAATCGCTTCCGGGACGAATTCATAACCATTGCCCTGTGCGCGGGAAAGGACCATCGATGCCGCTTCGCGGGAGAAGACTCGGAAGTTGGTGGTGGACTCTCGCGGCGCTCCCGCTCCCCAATGAAAGAGCAGGTTGGCCCCCCGGCTCAAGACCCTCCGCCGGAGGCTCAAATTACAGACCGTGCCTCCGGGCATGTATCGGCTCCCCTGAACGATGTCTGCGTTCTCTTTTTTGATAGTCTCGAATAGTTTCGGGGCTTCCGACGGGTCATGGGAGAGGTCGGCATCCATTGTTAGGATGTACTCGGCATCTGAACCCAAGGCCGCGGAGAGTCCTTCTCGCAGGGCCGAGCCCAGGCCGAGTTTACGGGGGCGTTGTATGAGGGTCAGATTGCCATACTGCCAGGACAGCTCCCGGGCTACCCGGTAGGTCCCGTCCGGACTGCTATCGTCCACTACCAGGATTTCCAGGTCTTCTCCCAGCCGCTCCAATTCCTCGACCAGCAGGGTAAGGTTTTCGGCTTCGTTGTAGGTTGCCAGTACGATGGCAAGTTCGGGCATTCGGTTTGCCTTCTTAGCTCGCTTGTTGGTATGGGTTGGACCCCAACCAGTATAGACGAAGTGCGGTAGCCCCGCCTGTCGACCGGTGCTATAGTAACTGTTCAGAGTTAGTGAGGTGAATTTGCCGAACCCCGCCGCCAGGCTGAAAAACACTGGCGTCCGGGGGCCGGATGTGGCATAAGAGAACAATGGAAACGAGACTGGACTTGGACCAGGCGAGCCGGGAAACCCTGCTGGTGATCATCGCGGAACAGCAGGGGGTCATCTCCGGACTGCGCCAGCGGGTTGAGAGCCTGGAAGCCCGGCTGTCCGGCGGCGGACCGGGAGCCAGGATGCCGGGGCACAAACCGGCCGCCAGGGGCAAGAAGGGGGCGGGGGAAGCAAAGAAGCCCCGCAGGAAGCGTCAACAGGGCTTTGCCCGGCTGCGGATGGAACCCGCCGCGCAAGTGACCCACGCTCCGGAATTTTGCTCCGAATGCCATACTGCCCTGAGCGGGGGTTGGGTGCAGCGGACCCGGGAGGTCATCGAACTTCCGGTGTGTCCTGCCGAGGTTACAGAGCATGTCTTCATAGCCCGGACGTGTCCGCTGTGCCGGAAACGGAGGCTGCCCCGGGACCCTCTGAAAGGTCTGGCCGCGGGCCGTCAACGCCTGGGAGCCAACCCCGTATCCAGTACGGGGCAGGCTTTGGTGAGCCTGATAGTGACCCTGCGGGAAGAGGGCCGGCTGCCCGTAAGGACAATCCAATGGTATCTGCGAACGGTCCATCAGTTGAAACTGAGCGTTGGGGCCATCGTCCGGGCCGTCCACCAGGTTGCCCGGCAGGGAGGGCGGGAAGTGGGCGAGATCCTGGAGTGCATCCGTTCCAGCCCGGTGGTCCACGCCGATGAGACGGGCTGGCGGGAGAACGGGGTCAACGGCTGCGTCTGGACCCCCGGTCCGGGCCGGGGGCAGGCTTTTCAGTACTCCCACGGAGCGGTTCTTCCTGCGCCGGGGCCGGGGCAAGGAGGTGGTGGACGAGGTCTTGGGCGAGTCCCTTCGCCGGGATTCTGGTGAGCGACTTCTACGCCTCCTACGATCACTGCCCCGGATTGAAACAGCGGTGTTGGGCCCACCTGCTGCGGGACATCCACAAACTGAAGGCGCTGTACCCGGAAGATACGGTCTTGGCGAAGTGGGCCCATGGAGTGCAGCGGCTCTACACCAAGGCCAGGGAGTGGGCGGCGGCGGGAGGACGGCCCCTGCGCCAAGGCCAATTGGCGCTGGAGGAGCGGTTGCTGACGCTGTGCCAGCCTTTTCTGGAAGACCCGTTGGCGGTGCAAGCCAAGCTCTGCCGGCGGATTGAGCGGCACATCAAGAGCCTGCCCCGTACTTGATACGGGGAACTGTTTGTCTTCGTGTCTCACCCGGAGGCGCCCTCGGACAATAACGCTGCGGAACGCAGTCTTCGCCACCTGGTAGTCAGCCGGAAAATCAGCGGCGGGACCCGCTCCGAACAGGGCAGCGACAGCAAAATGGCTCTGGCCTCCCTCTTCGGCGCTTGGCGTGCTAAGGGCCTCAATCCCTTCCTGGAAACCCGGCGGTTACTCATTTCCCCTCAAGTCTGAACAGTTACGTGCTATACTCCGAGCGATACGGCCTTGGCCCGCTTCGGCCAGGGAGGCTTGTTACACTCGAAATAGCGATTCTCAGGAGGAACGCCGTGCTGCCACAGTTCAGGGTCCCCTTAGACGAGGCGGTATTAGTCCAAGAAGACAACCTGCGGGGTACCGTAGTCCCGATCTTCGAGAAGATGGGAGTCACTCCCGAGGACGCGCAATTGGCGGCGGACGTATTGGTGCTGGCGGACCTGCGAGGCGTGGACACTCACGGCGTATCCAATATGCTTCGGAGCTATGTCTCCGGATATCAGAGCGGCCAGATAAATCCCCGTCCCAATTGGAAAATCGTCCGCGAGACTCCCAGCACGGCCAACATCGACTCCGACCGGGGTCTGGGCGTCATCATCGCTCCCAAGGCTATGGAGATCGCCATCCAGAAGGCCAAGCAGGTGGGCATTGGAATGGTCACCATGGGCAACGGACGCCATCTGGGCATGGCCTCTTACCATGCGATGATGGCCCTGGAACACGACATGATCGGCACGTGTATGACCTCATGCCCTCCTTCGGTTTTGCCCACATTCGGCGCTGAGCCGGTGTTGGGCACCAACCCTATCGCGGTGGCGGTCCCGGCCAGGAACGAGCCTCCTTTCGTATTCGACGCGGCCACCAGCACGGTGGCAGCTAACAAGATGGGCATCGCCCGCCGCCTTGGGATCAATATGGAGCCGGGCTGGGTTGCGGACAGAGAGGGGACTCCGATAATGGAAGAGGTGGACCCGGCCGACAGGGAGTCCGAGGGTTATACGCTCTTGCCGCTAGGCAGCACGCGGGAACTGGGCTCGCATAAGGGTTACGGCCTCTCCTGCGTGGTGGACATCTTGGCGGGCGTCCTTACCGGAGTGGGTTACGGCGCTGTACCCGGACGGCCCAACTTCGGCCACTACGTCGCGGCCTACAGCATTGACGCCTTCACCGACGTCGATGGTTTCAAAGATATGATGGACGAGTGGCTGTTGATGATGAAGAATGCCAAGCCCGCGCCGGGGCATGACCGGGTGTTGGTGGCCGGCCAGCCGGAGGCCGAGGTGGAGTTGGTGCGCCGGGCCGACGGCATCCCCTTCCACCCCGAAGTGGTGGACTGGCTGAGAGACACCTGCAGCGAGCTATCGGTGCCCTGCCTGGTGTAGGCGGGGAATCTGCTTGAACGGACGGAGAAAAGGAGCGCGAGTTGCCCGGAACTATTCGCGCTCCTTGGATTCACTGGATAGAAACTCCTCGACTTCTGGGGTAAACGAAAGCGTCTGTACACCGTCCACGTCTACGCCAAATCGTTTACGAGCCTCTCTCCAGCGTGCCCGTTCCTCTCGACGTCCTCTATCTATTAAGTCTTTTACGGCTTTTGGAATCAGGAGCACCATCCGCCCTATTACCTCCGAAATGATGGCTACCAGTAGAGCTATGCCTACTGACGCGCCAAAGATAGCGGCGAGCAGGTATATGTAGTCATCCTCTTGTAACGATTGCCAGTATCTCCATAGGTAAAAGCCTACGCAACTAACGTAGACGAGATAGTAGATAATCCAATAATCTTTGACCGCTCTCTTGATCCATTTCATTCTAACATGGATCATTCTCCCGAATCAGGTAAGACGACGTTGGACTTGATGGCCGACGGTATACTCCTGAATGGGGCCGAGTACTTTGCCAAGATGGACGAGGTGGTCAAGGGCATAGTTCGCTACGGGCTGCACCGTGGTGTCGCCGCTTCTTGGAGGATGTCTGCTGAACCGGCGCAGTCAGCGCGTGAGGCTATTAGTGGCGGGTATTGACCCGGCTCAAGCCCCTAGTCCTTCAGGGCCGGGATTACCTCTTTGCCAAACAGCTCTATGGAGCGCATCGTGTCTTCGTGGGAGAGTTGGCCGCCCTGGGCTTCCAGTAGCAGCGACCCGATGCCCAATTCGTTCTTGATGTGGAGGAGCTGCTCGGTCACCGAGTCCGGGTTGCCCACAACGAGGTGGTACCGTTCCTGAAGCTCTTGGTACGAAAGCTCGTTTAGAGGTGTTGGGCGACGGGCCGCTGTAGCCGTTGCCCCCGCGCGAGACGTGTACCCCGGAGGAGACCAGTATTCCCGGGGTCCTCTTAACGGGTAGTTCATCCGCCACAAAAAAGCCTTCCCGGCTTCCTGCGCTTTCTCCTCTGTCTCGTTTACGTGGGCGCAAATCATGTAGGCGAATTTCTCCGGGCCCGGTTCCCAGCCGTCCTCCGCCGCGTACTCCCGGTACTGTTGGAACAGGTTCTTTGCCACCTCCAACGGAGTTAGGAAAGCGGCATAGGTGTACCGGTTGCGGGCCGCCCACTCCACCGTCTCCGGGCTGCCCGTACCGGGTACCCATATCGGAGGGTGGGGCTTCTGTATTGGGAGCATCCAGGGGTTGACAGCCCGGTATTGGTAGTGCTTGCCCTCCCAGCGGAAGGGGCCAGGGGTGGTCCATGCTTTGATTATCAGGTCGTGGCATTCCTCGAACCGTTCCCGGTTGTGGAGCGGGTTGGTGTTGTTGGCCCAACTCTCGATACCGATGCCCCTGACGAAACCGGACACGATGCGGCCGCCGGAGATCACGTCCAGCATGGCGATCTCCTCGGCCAGGCGGACGGGGTTGTCAGAAGTGGGCAGCATGTTGCCCAGCATCAGTATCTTGGCCGTGGAGGTGATGCGGGCCAGGATACCGCCGGAAATGTTTACCTCGACGTCCATGCACGACGGGGTGTTGTGGTGCTCGTTGATCATAAGCCCGTCGAAGCCCATCTCCTCGGCGTGTTGGTACTCATCCAGGTACCGCTTGAAGAGTTCGTGGGCCTTGCCGGGATCAAAGTATGTATTTGGAAACGTGAGCCTCATGGAGGGGTATTTTTCCGCCTCCGACTCGGGAAACTCGGCAAAGGGCATTTCGGTGAAGTAATAGACGTCCGTCACGCCAGAAACTCCAGCGCCACTCTTACGAACTCGTCGGGCTTTTCCACTTGGGGTGAGTGACCGCAGTTGTCGATAATTACCAGGTCGGACTTGGGAAGGGCTTGGTGGTAGAGTTCGGCGCATTCCACGGGCACCAGCCGGTCTTCTCTCCCCCAGACGACTCTAGACGGTATGTTGACCCTGCCAAGCAGACCTGGCAATCGCGGGTCGTACATGTATGGCTTCCAGCATAGCCGGACCGCCATCTCCCGGTTGCCTTCGGCGGCTTCCGCCTGCTCCGGTGTGGGCGGCTGGTTGTAAAGCTGGTCGTACTCCGGGGCCTGGCTGGGATCGTGGAACAGCAATTCGGTGACCTGTGTTGGACTAATGATGAATATGTCGGCGATCTCGCCCTCTTGAGGTTTGATACCCACGGCGTTTACCAGCATCAGCTTGCTGAAGGCGTGGCGGCATGAAGCTACAACCTCGGAAGCGATCCAGCCTCCCATGGAGAATCCAATGGCCCTTGCGCCTTCAAGCCCCTGCTCTTCCAGGAACCAGGTATAGAACGAGGCCATGTCGGCTATGGATTCCAACCATTCGGGCCGGTCCGACCCGTGATACCCCGGGTGGGAGGGCAAGTAGACGGTGTAGTGGTCTGACAGGGCTTGGACGTAGCGCAGCCAGCCGGAGTTGCCCCCGGCTCCGTGGAACAAGACCAGCGGGTCTCCGGAGCCCCCGGTCAGCATGTGAACCTTGTTGCCGCCCACCTCGACAAGCTTTTCCGTGAACTCTGCGGCCATATTTTATCCTTTCTTGCTTTGACAGATGTAGAGAGCGAGTGTCCGGTGGCTAGTGACCAGCCACTGACCAACGGGCACTGGATGCGGATCTACGGCGCTTTTTGGAAGGGGTCGGTCAGCTCCAGCTCTTCTCCGATCTCCCGGAGGGCTGGCAGCACCTCCCGGCCCATCAGTTCCAGGCAGCGCATGGAGTCCTGGTGGCTGATGGAACCGTCGTTGGTCCAGACGGCGAGGATGCCCGGCCGCATCTGAGCGAGGACTTCCCGGAGCTTGCTGACCACCGTTTCGGGACTGCCGATGATCCAGCGGTTGGATGCCAGAATGTCGTCGTAAGCCGCCCCGTCAAGGCCACCCACACGGAAGGGATCGCTGCGGATCTGCTCCCTTAGACGGAGGAATCTAGGGTCCCGGCTAGCGCTGCCGTATCCTACCGGAGAGGCGTAATCTCTGGGCAGTGGGACGCGGCCCACGCCGATGTTACCTTCCATGTAGCCACGCCCGACTTCCTCGGCTTTTTCGTCGGTGTCCTGCACGTGAATGCGCACCAGGTAACCGAAATGCTCCGGTCCCGGCTCATAGCCGTGCTGACGGGCGGTTTCGGCGTAGATCTCCATCATGTCCTGCGTACCCTGGTGGTCGGTCTCCAAGAACAGGTAAGGGTAGCGACGCTCGGCGCACCATACCAAGGTCTCGGGGCTGCCGGTACCGGGGATCCAGATGGGCGGGTGTGGCTTTTGCAGAGGGGTCTGGAAGGGGTTGACGACGCGGAATTGGTAATGCTTGCCCTCCCAGCGGAAGGGGCCCGGGGTAGTCCATGTTTTGATCAAAAGGTCATGCGCCTCTTCGAACCGTTCCCGGTTGAACAGAGGGTTGGTATTAGTGGCCAGGCTTTCTACGCCGGTCCCCCGGACGAACCCGGAGACCAGGCGGCCCTTGGAAATCATGTCGATCTCGGCCAGCTCTTCGGCCAGGCGGATCGGATTATCGAAGATGGGGAGGGGATTGCCCAAGAGGACGATCTTTGGCGTCTTGGTTATCCGCGCCAGTATGGCGGCCTCCAGGTTCATTGTCGCGCCCAGGCAAGTGGGGGTGTTGTGATGTTCGTTCAGCATCAGGCCGTCAAACCCCACCTCCTCCGAGTACTCGTACTCGTCCAGGTATGTGTTGTACAGCTGGGAGCCGAGTTGAGGATCGAAGTGGGAGTTGGAGAAGGTGAGACGCACCGCCTGGTTGGGGCTGTTGATAACGTCTTCCGGGGTGTAGTTGACGTAGGCCCGCTCGGTAAACCGCATCAGAAACATGGGTTGCCTCCTAATCGGCTGTAGCTTCGGGTCGGAATTCGCCTATCCAGCGAACTCTTGGGTAGGACTGGTTGGCTGTGTTGTAGAAACGCCGGTCAGCCGTCCAAAACTCGCAGTTGAGGGACTGGGCAAGGGCGAGGTAGTGACAGTCGTAAGCCGCCCGTTGATTCAGCGCGGACGATAATTCTAATGCCTGCCGGCACAGGTTGGGAGCTTCGATAATTTCGATGTCTTGTTCGAGAAATCTGTCGATTAGCTCCAGCGCCCGGTCAAGGGTAATGATTTGTTGAACTACATACCGGTGTATGGCGTTGGCGACTTCCGAGCGCAGCAAGCAGGGGGCCGCGATTCGAGTACAGCCCTGCTCCCAAGTTTGGCGCAAGGCGTGGGCCTGCAGTGAGTAGTCCACAGGAATCAACCAACTAACCACTATGTTGGCGTCTGCCACCACCGTCCCGTTCATTCCTTTTCCGGGCCGTTCTCTTGGGACTTGCCAAGCAAGCGTTGCAGTTCGGAGTCTCGATATTCGTCCAATTCGTCGCCAAACACTAGGTCTATAGCGTCAATGTATCCGCGGAACGCCGCTATGATGTCCGTCGAGTCTGGTTCTTTACGCATCTCCAACTTGGCCCGGAGTTTGGTCAACTCGGCATGGGGGCGGTCGCCGGTTTTGATGTCCCTGTTGAGTGCTTGCAGACAGAATTGCTCCACGCTCATCCCTTCCAGAGCCGCGAGCGATTGAAGCCGCTCTTCCAGGACCGTGTCCAAGTTCAGGGTGATTCGGCTATCAGAGTTGGGCATAGCTTCCCTGGGAGCCAGTAAGTTCACGTAGGACTGTAGCGTATTCGCTGCGAAACGTCAAAAAGGTTGGGCGATTTGTCTTGAACCGTGATTCGCCTGATTCGAGGATTGCCATGATTAGGGATAGTGAGGAAGGAAATGAAGAATCCCGGCA
Source organism: Dehalococcoidia bacterium (assembly GCA_965216155.1). Classification (GTDB taxonomy): domain Bacteria; phylum Chloroflexota; class Dehalococcoidia; order Lucifugimonadales; family UBA3495; genus CATOSP01. Next base: position 452,681 of record CBDCFD010000006.1, read on the forward strand.
ATCACCCTGATCCCAAAAATCACAGTTCAGACAATGCCCTTATGCTATATTGGATAGGCTGAAACGCACAAACGCCGCAGTTGCAGCCCCAATTTATAAAAGACGAGAAGTAGTGTCATGTCCAAAATTCTTGTATCAGACCCGATAGCCTCAGAGGGCATCGACCTGTTGAGCGCCAACGCTCAAGTGGACGTCAAGCTGGGAATGAAATCCGATGAGCTACTGGAAGTCATCGGAGAATACGATGCGCTGGTAGTCCGCAGCGAGACCAAGGTGACCAAGGAGGTCATCGAGGCGGGCATCGGCCTAAAGGTAATCGCCCGCGCCGGGATCGGCGTGGACAACATCGACCTGACCGCCGCCACCGGAGCGGGCATAGCGGTGGTGAACGCGCCTACGGGCAATACCGTGGCGGCGGCTGAACACACTGTTGCCCTGATGCTGGCCCTGGCCAGGAACATTCCGGACGCTCACCATTCGGTGAAGGGCGGCCAATGGCGGCGCAGCGCCTTCATGGGTATCGAGGTGCGCAACAAGACCCTGGGAATCGCCGGGCTGGGGAGAGTGGGGTCCGAAGTTGCGCGGCGGGCCCGGAGCTTCGAAATGCGGCTCGTGGGCTTCGACCCATTCGTCTCCCCGGATTACGCGCGACGGTTGGGCGTGGACCTGATGACCCTGGACGACCTGCTGGCCGAGTCCGACTTTGTCACCTTGCACACACCGTTGACCGATTCCACTAATGGACTGATAGGCGCGCCCCAATTGAAAAAGATCAAGCCCGGCGCGCGGCTGATTAACGTGGCACGGGGCGAATTGGTGGACGAGCAAGCGTTGTTGGAGGCGTTGGACTCGGGGCAACTTGCCGGCGTTGCCCTTGACGTGTTCTCCCAGGAACCTCCTGTCGGGAACGTCCTTCTCGATCATCCGAAAGTGATCGCGACGCCGCATCTTGGCGCATCTACCGAAGAGGCACAGCGAGAAGTGGCCGTCGAAGCCGGAGAACAGGTCCTCGCCGTGCTTAACGGAGAACCAGCCCGCAATACGGTCAACGCGCCCTTCGTAGCCCCGGAGGTCCATGCCGTTTTGGCCCCATATATGAGCGCCGCCTCGGTGGTGGGGCGTCTCCTGACCAACCTGGCGGAAGGCCAGTTCGTGGGGATCACCATCAGATACGAAGGAGAGATCGCACGGCACGACGCTTCGATGCTCAAGTCGGCGGTGCTGGCCGGGCTGCTTGGCCCGGTTACGGGGAACCACGTCAACCTGATTAACGCCCCCGTGCTGGCGCAGCAGCGCGGGTTGAACGTGACCGAGCAATACAACGAGGTCTCCGAGAATTACGCCGGCATCATTACGGCCACGCTGGAGACCACCGACGGTACCCTGACCCTCGGCTGCACGTCGATGCGGAATGAAGCCCACATGGTCAAGGTCAACGACTATTGGGTGGACATAATCACTTCCGTTCCCTACATGCTGTTCGTCGACAATGAAGACCAGCCGGGCAGTATCGGAGCGGTCGGCACTATCGCAGGCAGGCACAACATAAACATCAGCTTCATGGAGGTAGGAAGGCTCAGCCTCCGGGGCCACGCCATGATGATCATCGGGCTGGACGATCCCATGCCGCCGCCGGTACTGGAGGAAATCCGGGAACTGTCCCACATTCGCTCAGCCCGGCTGGTGGCGTTGTAGGAACTATCTCAACATTTAATGAGCAGCATCGTGCAAGGGGGAATCCTCCTTTTGCAGAAAGGGGAGACGCCGGGGAAACCTGGTCTTCAGTTAGTTTCCCAGGGTAGAGGTCCTAAACAGGCATCAGTATACTCCCGGTATGGCATTTGTTAATGGAGACTTCGTTCGGCGTTTCACCGATGAGCGCGGAAACGAGGTCCGCCTCACGGGTGAGCGGCTCCGGCACATGTTGAGACGACACCCGGAAATGGCCTACCAACTGCACAGGTTAGCTGAGACCCTTGCTGGACCGGATGCGGTACGGGCGTCCAGGTCCAGCCCGGTGGTCCAGCTTTACTACCGGCTCTACCCTGACTTGATGGGCAGGAACCGTTACCTCTGCCGGTAGTAAAAAGGGAGAGCAGTTATTCTTTCATCCTCACCGGTTACTTGGACCGGAGAATTAAAGGAGATTAGACATGGCGGGCAGGAAAGTGTCGATTTGGTACGACAAAGAAGGGGACATGCTTGAGGTCTTGTGGGCATTCCGGGAATGATACTTCACCCCCACGGACGACGAGCGCATTCTCAAGCGGCTGAACGATGACGGCGAAGTCATCGGCTTTCTGATTCACGAAATGAGCACGTTCAAGCAGTCAAGCCCAGTCGAGTTCGAGTTGGCTTCGGAGGCGCCTGCTGATGATGTCTCCAACGTTGGCATATCGTAGTCCGCAGCCGACACAGAGACACCGGCGATGGAGAGGAGTAGACAGCTATGACGACACTGGAACTCGGGGGAATTGAGGAAGTGAGCCTGCGCGAAATTTGGCCCCGTGAGGACGAAAACTTCACGCCCTGGCTGGCCGAAAACCTGGATGTGTTAGGCGATGCACTGGGGTAAACCTTGGAATTGGTGGAGGCTGAGGTAGGGCAATACCGTCTCGACATTTTGGCGAAAGAAAGCGACGGTGGGAATGTAGCGATTGAGAACCAACTTGAGCCTACCGATCACGACCATTTGGGGAAACTGCTCACGTATGAGGCGTGGCATGAAGCCGAGTACGTGGTATTGGTTGCGCCCCAATTCACGGCGGAGCACCGTGCCGCGATAGACTGGCTTAACCGGTTGGCCCCGGACAAGGTCTGGTTCTATGGTGTTGAAGTGCGTGCCATCAAAGTTGATGATTCGCTCCCGGCCCCAGAGTTCCGTGTGGTGGCGGACCCAAATGACCAACCGGGGTCAGATGTGGAAGCCCGTCAATACCGCGATTTCTTCCGTCCACTGGTGGGCGAACTGAGCGACGCAGAGTTTACCAGGCTAAATCGTACCTACAGGCAACATTACCAGACTTTTGCTTCTGGCATCGAAATCTCAGGCGGCAAGAACGTAGGATACGGAGTCTCTATTGGTGACGTGGTTAACGAGGCCAGTAAAGCCTCGGTATACTTCTGGATCAAGTCGGGAAACTCAGGAATCAGTGAATCCGACCACCACATTTCGCCGCGCTTCTGGAAGAGCTAGAGCCTATTGAAGCGGAGATTGCCACCGGGTTGGTATGGGATGATAGGCAACTATGGGGATTCCCTAGTGTCCTGTATTCAAAGTTCGCTGGCAAAAGCGGGCGACGTTGGCCAGGATTTGGTCGGCGGTCTTGGTCCAGACAAAAGGTTTGGGGTCTTCGTTGGTGACGTCCAGGTAGCGGTAGATGGCAGTCTCCAGTTCGGCGCTGCTCTGATGCACGCCGCGGCGCAACTGCTTTTCGGTGAGCAGACCGAACCAGCGCTCCACCAGGTTCAGCCAGGAGGCGCTGGTGGGTGTGAAGTGCATATGGAAGCGGGGCCGCTTGGCAAACCAGTTCCGGATCAGCGCCGTCTTGTGGGTGGCGTAGTTGTCCGCGATCAGGTGGACGTCGAGGTCGGCGGGCACCTCGGCCTCGATGGTATCGAGGAATTTGCGGAACTCCACGGCCCGGCGCCGTTGGTGGCAACGACCAATCACCTTGCCGGTCCTGGTGTCTAAGGCGGCGAACAGCGAAGTGGCGCCGTGACGCAGGTAATCATGGGTGCGCCGTTCCACTTGTCCCGGGCGCATGGGCAATAGCGGACGGGTGCGATCCAACGCCTGGATCTGGGACTTCTCGTCCACGCACAGGACCAACGCCCGATCCGGTGGATTCAGGTATAGCCCTACAACGTCCCTGACCTTCTCGATGAAGAAGGGGTCCGACGACAACTTGAAGGTCTCCGTGCGGTGGGGCTGCAATCCGAAGGCCCGCCAGATGCGGCTGACCGTGTTGTGGCTCAGCCCGCTGCGCTGGGCCATGGACCGGGTGCTCCAATGGGTCGCGTCCCGGGGCGCGGTCTCCAGCGTCAGCGTAATAACACGCTCCACGTCGTCATCGGTAACCGCTCGAGGCCGTCCGCTGCGCGGTTCGTCCGGCAGTCCGTCCAGCCTCCGTTCCAGGAAGCGAGAACGCCACTTCCCCACCGTCTCATCGGACACTCCCAGGTCGGTGCCCACCGTGGTATTGCTGCGGCCTTCGGCACAGCCCAAAATCATTCTGGCCCGCAGCGCCAAAGCTTGCGCCGTTTTCGGACGACGAACCCACCGTTCCAAGGTTTCACGCTCCACGTCATCCAAAATTAGCGGCGGCATTGGTCGTCCGATTGCCATGGTCATCCTCCTCTGGGCTGCTAACCCGGAGGATACCTCATCGCGAATACTATTACAATGAACTTCAGTTACATCACACTAGCGTGTCTCTGTACAAGGACTGCTCGATATACGATCCGCCGGAGAATCTCGAAGAAATCAGGGCTTGGATGTTTGAGAACCTTCTCAAGTTCAAGGAAGTTTTCAACCCACGCTTGGAGACGATTCTGGCAGAGGAGGAAGCATGATGAGGACCAGTCTTGGGACGAGTACATAAACGCCGCCATAGGTATGGCTACATATAAAGTGCTGGATGATGATGGTACTTACTATGGCGAGATTCCCGGACTTCAAGGGGTCTGGGCCAACGCCGATACTCTCGAAGAATGCCGGCAGGAACTCCGCGAAGTGCTGGAGGGTTGGATAGAACTCGGACTCGTATTGGGGCACGACATTCCTGACATACTGTCGATTACGCCAATGCCCAAAGAGGAAATCGCCTAGCGCCTCCCTGTCAAAATCGGGCAATTCCCCCAATCCTGACCATCCTGGAATCCAGTGGATCCTGATTCAGACAATTATCCATCCTGCTTGCCAGATTCCGGCGGCTGCAATAGTATTAACGCCAAAGGCCGAGGGTAACGGGCCGCTGGACAGGAGGTCCATACCACAATGAGCGACAAGATAGCGATCATGGGGCCGGGCGCGGTGGGCAGCTATGTCGGGGCCTTCCTGGTCCGAGAGGGTTACGACATTACATTCATCGACATGTGGCCGGAGCACGTGGAGACCATGCGCGCCAATGGGCTGCGGGCCAGCGGAAGCCAGGGCGATTTCACCGTGCCGGTCAACGCCATGCACCTGACCGACGCCCAGGGCATTCACGAGATGTTTGACTTCGCCTTCATCACAGTGAAGTCCTACGACACCGAGTGGGCCACTCACTTCATCAAGCGGTACGTGAAGCCGGAGGGCTTCTTCGTTTCGATCCAGAACTGCTGGAACGATCCGGTGATCGGCGAGATAGTGGGTCCGGACCGGCAGATCGGTTGTATCGCTTCCCACATCGAGGTTGCCCTTTGGGATCCCGCCCACGTGAATCGGGGCGGCGAACCGGGACGCGACCATGGACACACCGTGTTCCGGGTCGGTGAGCAGAGCGGGTTGATTACCTCCAGGTCCGAAAAGATTGCCGGGATGCTCGACTGCATCGACGCCGCATACGCCACCGACAACCTCTGGGGCGAGCGTTGGGCCAAGCTATGCCAGAACTCGATGGGCAACGCCATCTCCGCTATGTCCGCCCTTGGCTCGCAGGACATGGCGCTAGACCCACGCTGCCGGTCGATCCGCATCCACCTGGCCAAAGAGGGTGCGCAAGTTGGACTGGCACAGGGCCTAAACGTGGTGGACATGCAAGGTAAGCCGGCCCAGGTCTGGGCGGAAGCCGACAAAGGGGACGTCTACGAGGAGATGGACGACTACATGAGCACCCGCGGCGGCAACACCAACTGGTTGGCGTCCATGGCCCAGGATGTGAAGAAGGGCCGCCATTCTGAAATCGACTACATGAACGGCTTGATCTGCCGCAAGGGCCGGGAGGTGGGTGTACCCACTCCGTTCAACGACGCCATCGTCGACGTTATGCACGGGATAGACGAGGGGTCGATCAAGCCCGACCCCTCGACGGTGGACCGGATCATGAAGGCTTTGGGACACTAGCGGGACTCGCGGCAGCGTTACTTTATCCTCCCACAAGGCGGTGACCAAGTGTTCATCAGAATTGAACCGGCCGACTTCTTCATGTACCGGGTCATCATGATTTTTGACCTGGAGAGTCCGGACAGCGAGGACCAGCAGGTGCGAGAGTACATGACTGAGCACGAGCTGGAGCCCAAGTACCAGCGGGTAGGCGAATACGAAGAGCGCCAGTGCGAGCTAATGCAATTCGGGGGTTGCTACCTTGGGCGGCACCTGGACGCTATCGGGAAATTGCAGCGCACCCAGGTGGAGGTCGAGTTGGTCACCGAGCAACTGGAGGCCCACCTATCGGACGAGTCTGCCGGAGACCTGGCCCTGACCGATGAGCGGCGCAAGGCAACAGTTGCCGAGTTGGTGACAACGTTCCGAGAGGACTCGGTCTTCTCGACGTCGGAGAACGGGGAATTGGTCGCCACTCTAGACGGTCCATCGGTCCGCGCGGCTGCCCGCCAGCTAATTGCCTGTACCGGCGGGGACTAGGCGAGGCCGCCATCCGTTCCACCGTTACGGGGGTGTAATCCGGTAGGGGACCGGGTGTTGGAGCGGGCGATGGGAATCGAACCCACATGACCAGCTTGGAAGGCTGGAGCTCTGCCACTGAGCTACGCCCGCACTCTGACAAGACTTCTATAATTATAGACTGCCGTGTTCCCTGCCGCCACTGGCCTAAGTATAATTTCGAGGCCTTTCGGGTTCTCGTCTGAACTGTGATTTATGTGATTCCGGGATTCAGATGATGGGAAAATCTTGGGAGTCCTTCCATTATATGAATCCCGGTTTGGACAAATGGGTCAAGGAGCGGATGGCCCCGGTATAGACACATCGGCTCTTTTCGATAAATCCTTGTATTGGATTCACTTGCCCCGACCAGTCGCTTTAGAGGCAATTAGAAGGAGATGGACCGTGGAAAAGATCAGGAAGAATTACCCTGATATCGCTCCGTCCGGGCCGACCTTCAGCAGGGGTGTGCGGGTTGGCGACCTGCTGTTCATCGCCGGTTGCACGGCCCGGGGCACCGATGCACAGGGCAAAGACTTGATGGACCAGTTGCGCGTGACCCTGGACAGGATCACCCGGATCGTTGCGGAGGAAGGCGGCGCACCTTCGGACATAGTAAAGATCACCACCTTTGTCACAAGTATCCCCGACTGGCGGGCCCACGGCGAGGAGCAGCAGGCCCTGTTCACCGAGTATTTTCAAGGGGAGTACCCTGCCAACACGTTGGTTGAGATCACTGCTCTCGCCGAGGATGGACTTGACGTGGAGATCGAAGCCATAGCCGAGTTGGGATAGTGGGTTTTCGCGCCGTGATGCCGACGCTCCTAACAACGGATTGGGGAAACGCATAATGCTTCCCGAGAGGAATCCCAGCAACAGGGCCAGCGGCTACATTGTGGTGGGGATCCTGATTGTTGTAGCCCTGGGAGCGTTCACCTTGCCCTTTGCCCGGACCTATTGGCTCAAAGCCCAGTCGGAAGAAGTGAGCCTGACGCCGGTTGATGGTGTGAGCCTGGAAATCATTACGGTCTTGACCAAAGACGCCATTCCCGCCATTACGGAACCGCAATTCGTTGCCGGAGTCGCGGCCGACGCCCAGATGAGGCCCCACGAGCGGGTGTTGGGCGTGTCGGTCGACGGGAATCACACGGCTTACCCGCTGAACATGCTTTCTCGTCATGAAATCGTCAATGATGTGGTTGGCGGAGTCCCTATCGCGGTTACATGGTGACCCCTTTGCTTCACGGGCATTGGATATGCCCGAAGCATCGGCGGCACCACCTACACTTTCGGAGTGTCGGGCAAGCTGATAATGAACGCTCTGGTGATGTACGACCACCAGACCGACACTCTCTGGAGCCAGTTTCTAAGCCGTGGAGTCAAGGGGCCGCTTTCCGGCACCGAGCTTGAGATCGTCCCAACGTTGCAGACCACCTGGGGAAGATGGTTGGAGCTGCACCCGGACACGAGGGTATTGGAAAAACGGGGCCGGTATTTTACCGACCGATACGAGAGCTACTATAGCTCGAATATGGCGGGAAAGCTCGGGGAGTCCAACCCTGACGGCCGACTCTCCAAGAAGGACCTGGTGATCGGACTCGCGCTCGGTAACCAATCCAAGGCCTACCCTTTCCGCGTCATTTCCGTTGAAAAGGTGATCAACGATTATTTCGCCGCCAAGAACGTGGTGGCGACGTTCGAGACACTGTCGGAGACTGGCGCCGTGTTCGACCGGATGGTGGACAACCGCACCCTGTCCTTCCAGCAATTACCAGCGGACGGGTCAGATATTCCGCTGATGGAAGACCGGGAGACGGGCACGACTTGGAACCTGCTGACGGGGCATGCCATCAGCGGGCAGTTGGCCGGTAAGACGCTGGAGCGGTTACCTTCCCACTACGCGTTCTGGTTTGCCTGGAGCGACTTCCATCCCAATACCGAGGTCTACGGGGACACTTCCGCAGCAGGGAGCTAATCCCCTTATCCTGGGATTCGGACGATCGCTTCCACTTCCACCAGGTATTCAGGGCGCACCAAGCCCGCGACTATTACCGTCGAGCTGGCGGGGGGGTCCTTGGGGAAGAACTCGGACCGCACTCGCCCGTAGGCCCCGTAATTGCTGACGTCAGTAAGGAAGCAGGTTATCTTCACCACGTCGGCCATTGACGCTCCTGCCGCCGCCGCGATGGTCTGGATGTTGGTCAACACCTGCCTGGACTGGGCTTCGCAGTCGCCGGGCCCCACCAGATTGCCGTTGCCGTCGTTGGCCACGTTGCCGGAAACGAACAACCACTCGCCGACCTGAATGCCGGGAGACAGTGCTGGGTTGGGTGAGATTCCTTCGGGGATGACCGGGGTCCTATCGGGCATGGTGACCTCCTCCAACGAGCGTGGATTGGTGCGCGCAGCCTGCGGTTGACTATAGGATATAGGAACAGTCAATCAATGGATTATCCCGGGGCCCGGGCGGTGAGGCCATGACGGTGGAGCCGCAAGCCCGCACCGTCTAAGTCGTGAGCGATGCGGGCAAGGCGGAGCGGTGGCGGGTGACCGATATGACCCCGCGCACGCCTTCCAGCTTGGAGAAGAGCTTGCCCAACTGGTCCAAGCCGGTGGTGTGGAGGGTCAATTCGATGGTGACCGTACCGTCCGGGAGTTCCTTGGTGATCACCGAGGCGATATTCACACGCTCTTCGGATACTTGAACGGTCACGTCCCTCAATAGGCCGACGCGGTCATAAGCCCTCATCTCGACCCGTACCGGGTAGAGGTTGTGGGTCTCGCCCCAGTCCACGTTGACTATGCGGTCTGGTTCGTCCTCGTTGCGGAGGCTCACGCAGCCCTCTTTGTGGACCGTGACGCCGCGGGAGCGGGTGATGAACCCAATGATCTCATCGCCCGGAATGGGGTTGCAACACCGGGCCATGCGGATGAGCAGGTCTCCAACTCCCAAGACCGAGATTCCGGAACTGGGGCTGGATAGGGGAAGGTTGGGCTTGGGGGCTAACGGCTGTGTTTCGGTCACCTGCCGGGCCTGGGCCAACTTCTGGGCCAACTGGCTCTCGGACATACCGCCGGAGCCCAGATTAGCCAGAAGCTCGTCCATGTTGTCGTACCGGCCGAGGGCCAGTATCTCGGCGTCATCCAGGTGTTGGTTGAGCCGCCGCAACTCCCGGCGCAGTAGTTCACGTCCCCTTTGGATATTTGTGCTGCGAGCCTGCCGTCGGAACCACAACCGCACCTTTTGGCGGGCAGTGGCGGAACGGACGTAGCCCCGGTTGGGGTTGAGCCAGTCGAGGCTGGGGCCACGCTGCTCCTTGGACACCAAAATCTCCACCGTGTCGCCGTTCTGCAACGCGGTGTCCAGGGAAACCAGGCGGCCATTCACCTTAGCGCCGATGCACCGGTGCCCCAGGTCGGTATGAATCTTGTACCCGAAATCTATGGGGGTGGAGCCGGAGGTGAGTTCGACGATGTCGCCCTTGGGGGTATAGACGAACACCTGGTCGCGGAAGATATCCTGCGTCACCGACTCCAGGAACTCGGCGGTCCCGGCCATCTCCCGCTGCCACTCCAATAGTTGGCGCAGCCAGGCCATCTTCTCTTCGAAGTGCAGGTCGCCGGCCTTGCCCTCCTTATAACGCCAGTGGGCTGCGACGCCGTACTCGGCCAGGTAGTGGAGGTCGTAGGTCTTTACCTGCACTTCCAGAGGTGTCCCGCCCTCGCAAATGACGGTGGTGTGGAGGGCCTGGTACATATTCTCTTTGGGGTTGGCGATATAGTCGTCGAACTGGCCCGGGATTGGGTGCCAGAGCTGGTGAATGACGCCCAAGGTCTTGTAGCAGTCTTCCTTGGTGTTGACCAGAACGCGGAGGGCGTAGAGGTCATAGATGTCGCGCATCTCCTTGCCCTGGGCCGCGTAGCGCTCCATCTTCTGGTAGGTGCTGTAGATGCCCTTGGGGCGCCCGACCACCTCGCCGGCCACGTTAAACCGCTTCATTTCTTCGCGCAGGTGTTCGGCCACCATTTCGACGTACTGTTCCCGCTGCACCCGCTTGGTGGCCAGCATCTTGGAGATTTCCCGGTAGCGGGTCTCGTTGAGGTGGCGGAAAGACAGGTCGTCAAGACGCCACTTGATCTCCCAGATGCCGAGGCGGTGGGCCAGGGGTGAATAAATGTCCAGGGTTTCCTGGGCGATGCGCTTTCGCTTCTCGACTGGCAGGGCGTCGAGGGTCTGCATATTGTGCAGGCGGTCGGCCAGCTTGATAAGCACGACCCGGATGTCTTCGGCCATGGCGACCAACATCTTGCGCAGGCTTTCGGAGTAAAGCTGGTCTTGCTCGTCGGAGAGGTCCAGTCCGTTGCTGGACTGTTGGAACCGGACATCCATGCGGGTCAACTTGGTCACGCCGTCGACCAGTTGCGCGACTTCCTCGCCGAACCTCGACGAGATATCTTCCAGGGTTATTTCGCAGTCTTCAACCACGTCGTGGAGCAGGGCTGCGATGATGGTATGGGCGTCGAGGTTGAGGTTGGCCAGGAAAAGGGCTGTCTGAAGGGGGTGGACGATGTAGGGCTCACCGGACAACCGGGACTGGCCGCAGTGACACTTCTCGGCGAAGTCGTAGGCCTCGCGGACCGTGTCGGCCACTTGTTCGGAGAGGTAGCCCGAAACTCTTTCTATCAGGACATTAGCGCCGGTCGTGGCTACCACGGATCATCTACTCCAGTTGTTATGATCGGACCGCCGTGAACGCCGCGAGATCCGGAAGAGCCATCCGGAAGTTTTGATGTATTTTACTCTTTCCAAACGTCATTTGCCACGTTTCACAGCCCGAAGTGCGCTACCTTTTATTTTAGCGGATGTCGGAGGGATGCCGCTGGCAATTGCGCGGCGCGCCGCCGGGGGAGTTCCGATGCGGGCAGGGGCTTTCGATAGTCAACCAGAATGTGTTCTCCGGAATGGGATATAAGGGTCCTGCCCGCGAGAGGGTGAATCCAGAGATGGCAATGGACCGGAACGCTCCCAACGCAAAGGGTCTCCAGATTCCGAGGGAAGCTCAGAATGACGGTCTAAGGGGAACCGGGGCGCAAACGCCGTCACAAGTCCTGCCGTGACCGAACCTGGATTTTTTGGTTTGGGGACATATTGTGACATTTAGGGGCATTTTATCTCTCTGGAGGGATGGGGTTTTAGGCCGCGGCTGATGCGTGCCGATAGTTATGGTAGGGATGTGCAACACAGGTTGGGAAGGGGATGATGTCAGTGGCGCCGGGGTGTTGGGTCATTCGACCGCGCCGCGTTCAGGACGAGGGGTGGGAGGAGTTATGCCTGTCGGCAGGCAGTCGAAATACCCTGCTGCTGCCGGCTCATCTATTGCGGGCGGGACAAGCCCTTGCTAGAATCGATGGAGTGGCCTGGCGCAGCCTGGCCTTCCCTGCCCCGCTATTTGCGGGCGTTTGCCCTCAGACCCCCATCCCCCAGATCGTGGGCCGTTAGCTCAGTTCGGCAGAGCACCGGACTTTTAATCCGGGTGTCGTGGGTTCGATCCCCACACGGCCCACCATGCGGCACTGTAGCCTGGAGTGGAGGACGACCCCTTGGCAGGCTCCGGCCCTCGACCAGTCTAGTTGGCTTTAGATGGCGACCAGTTGTAGATTTTGGCCAGGGCGCCGCCCATGAGGGTGGAACGCTCTGAGTCCGAGAGTTGGCCAGTGACGCGGAACGCCTCGACGCCCTGCTCGTAGGTCAAGAGGTCCACCGCCCTGGTCCAGTCGGTGCCCCACAAGCAGCGGTCGAAGCCATATGCGGCGAATATCTTGCCCAGAGGCTCCCAGATGTCCGGGTAGGGGAACGGCTCATGGGACAGGGTGCAGGCCCCGGAGATCTTGATCGCCATGTTGTCGAGTTCCGCCAGGGAAAGGACGTTGGCCAAATCGGCGAAGGGTTCCGGCGGGGCCGGGGGGTCGAAGGGCTGGACGATGCCCACGTGGTCGATCACGACCTGGGTGTTGAGATTGCGTTGGGCCAGCTCTCGCAGGAGAGGCAGCTTGCCCGAGCACATGAGGTTCACGAGAACTCCGGCATGGGCGGCGGCGGCGAGGATCCGATTTAGACCCGGGTGGTCCGCTTCCAACTGTTCGTTATTGAGCATGATGCGGGCCCCGACCACGCCTGGGTTGCCGGTCCAATCGGCCATGTCGTCCTCGATAGTGTCAGAATGAGGATCAAAGGGCCTGATTAGGCCGAACCGGCTGGGGTGTTTGGCGTATACCTCGAGGGCGTAGCTGGCGTCGTAACGGTACATGGAGAATGGCGATACCAGGAGAGCGCCGTCGACGCCGACCGAGTCTATCGCTGCGGCCATGTCGTCGCCGGTGACCTCGTCGGGTACCCGCAGGAATCCCTGCCAGGGGCGTTCGGGACGGTTACGCTCGTAGGCGTGTACCTGTGAGTCAATCGTGAGGATTCGAGCCGCCATCGTGTTTCTCCTTCGCCAGGAAGTCTACAGCCCTACGTCAAACTGAAGATTCCGTCTAGAGTCCGCCTGTTCCCAATGGCGTCTAATATACCAATAAACTGGTTGGGCCGGGCTACCTATGCCGCGTGACCCACATTCGGGTCGTGAGTGATCGGCTGGCGCAATGGCTGGAAGTGTGCGGTATGCAAAGACTGGTCCTTTTCGACATCGACCAAACGTTGGTTAGCATCGGAGGCGGTAACCGCCCGCAGCGACAGGCGTTGGACATCGCCTACGTTCCGCCGGACCTATCCGATAGCGAAGGGGTCTTGGCAGCGCTGGTTGGGGCTTAGGGCAAAAACCAAGTTGAGAGATGGGTGCACCCGGTCAAAGCCGATTGACTTGGCTCGAGTCTTTCCGATCGACTTGAACCTCTCGACTTGAACCTCGAAACCGTGCGCCATGGAGTCGTCGGAGTACCGTGCCGGATAGAAGACTGCTCTTGATCCGACATTTCAATCTCCATTTGTCGGATAAGCATGCCCCGAGGAGAAAGACGCCTGGCAGTATTGCGGGAGTCGCTAACGCTCCGTATCGGTTCACCCGTCGTATACGGCTTAATAGGTATGCCGACGAATCTGAATGGTAATTAGACATTTGTTTCTCCTTTCCGTCGATTACATTGACACCCATACCTGTGAGACTTACACTTCGCGCAAATCAAGCTGCCCATGTCGTTAGATGGGGCAGGTTGAGATAGTCACAAATCGTCATTAGGAGGCAACTGTATGCCTGAGTTTGATTTGGTGATTCGCGGTGGGACCGTAATTGACGGCACAGGCATTTCCCGCATCCGCGCCGACGTTGGGATCAAGAACGGACGGGTGGCTATGATTAGCGGACGGATACCCGGCGGAGGCGCCAAGGAGTTGGATGCCAGCGGCTGCATTGTCGCGCCGGGGGCGGTAGACCTGCATACGCACTACGACGCGCAACTCAACTGGGACCCCTATGCGTCCCTATCCGGGTGGTTTGGCGTAACCTCCCTGACCGTCGGACAGTGCGGCTTCGGGTTTGCGCCGACACGGCCAGAGGACCGGGACCTGAACATGCGCATGATGAACCGCATCGAGGCGATACCCCTGGAGTCCATGCGGCAAGGGATGCGCTGGGACTGGGAGACCTTCCCTGAATACATGGACAGCCTCGACCGCCAGGGGTTGGGAGTAAACGTCGGCGCGCTGGTGCCGTTTTCGCCGCTGCGGGCCTACGTCCTGGGTATGATACCGGCCCGGGAACGGACCTCCGTCACCGAGGCCGAACTCAACCAGATGAAGCAGATTCTCTACGACTCCATGAAAGCCGGGGCCTTCGGGCTATCCGCCGACAAGAACCTGGAGGACCGGCCGGAGGATGGTAGCTGGCTGCCCAGCCATGTGGCGTCCCCGGAGGAGTTCTATGCCCTATCCCAGGTCATGGGGCAGTTCGGCGTGGGGCACCTGGGATGGACCATCGGCATCTCCGACGACCGCGCCGGTCAGCGGGAAATGTTGGCGGAGATGTGCCGGATGAGCGGGCGCCCGCTGCACGTGGCCCTGGGGGACGAAGAGGGCTACACTTGGCTGAAGCAAGTCCGGGAAGAGGGGCTCCCCGTCCTGGCGCAGCAGGGCTCAGTGCCGACCATCGCCGAGTTCAAGCTCTCCGAGTACAACCTGTTCGACTACATGCCCCACTGGGTGCAACCGCTTGTTGGCACAAAGGAGGAGCGGATCGCCAAGCTATCCGAAGACGGCGTCCGCGAGGGCATGAAGCGCGACGTCATAGACCGCCCACACGCCAGGACAGACTGGACGCAATTGCAAGTGGTGGAAGTTGCCCTGGAGCGGAACCTGAAGTATGAGGGGTTGTCCATAGCCGACATCGCCGAAGCCGAGGGCAAGCACCCGCTGGACGCGTTCTTGGACATTGCCCTGGACGAGGACCTGGAAACCGAATTCGCTCACCCCGCGGGAGGGCAGGGGGACGACGCCCGGGCCGAAAGGCTGGTCGATCCCCATGTCCACATCTCGGTGTCCGACGGCGGCGCTCACACTAGGTTCCTGGTCAACAGCGTGTGGCCCGTTTATTTCCTGGGGCACTGGATCCGCGACAATAACTTGATGACCCTGGAGCAGGCCCACCACAAGATGAGCGCGCTGCCGGCCTGGTTCTCCGACATGAAGGGCCGCGGCACCCTGCGCGTTGGCGACTGGGCCGATGTCATGGTCTACAACATGGAAGAACTGGGGCTGCTGTACGACAAGCCGCGCTTCGAGACGGACTTCCCCGGCGGTGAGAAGCGGTTGGTGCAAAAGCCCACCGGGATCCGCTACATCCTGGTCAACGGCGCTGTTACCTTCGTGGACAACGAATGCACCGGCGCACTGCCCGGCAAACTGCTCCGCAGCTATGACATGGTAGGGTAGTCCTGCCTGGGATGTTATCCCGGTCAAACGCCCAGCCCCGGGACTTGGCTTCCCGGGGCTGGGTTTACTTTTCACCAGGTTGATATGTTGGCCCCGGTCTCTTTGCGAGCCATTGCCCAAGGCTCCGCGGTAAGAAACTTGGCGGGCTACTCGTCCGGCACCAGTGCGACCAGGCGGTTGTTCTGGAGAGTAACCAGGAACGCCTTCATGCGGAAGTCGGGGCGGTTGGCGCAGGTGCCTTCACCCTTCTCGTACTGCCAACCGTGCCCATCGCAGACGAACAACTCGTCCCCTTCGTCCATGATCTCCCCGCCTTGATGCGGGCATACCGTCGATAGCAGCTTATACCCGTCGCGTCCACGCACCAAAAAATACGATGCGTCGCCCACTTTCACAGGAGCAGGCAAGTCGGCAAACGAAGATTCCTCTCCCAAGTCCACTCTAACCTTCCTCGACCGGGCTGATCCACTAACCTGGCGAAGAGAAACGGTCCCTTTTCGACGTTCGGTGGTCATTGCAATTGTCCTTGCCGCAGCTATGCGTCTTGGCGATGAGGAGTGGCCCAAGTATAACAGACCACGGACTTTGGGAAGAGTGGCGCACAGGCGCGTCAAGCATAGATTGCCTCTGAGGATTTCGGTTGGTGGCGGCTGGATTGACACAATGCTACACTGGCGGGGATTCGGTCCCATAATGCGTAGGAGGATACTATGGTTGAGTACGGTACTGCGATAAATCTGGATGATTTTGGTCTGGAAGTCGGTACTCCGGCAGTCAAGTCGGTGGGGCCGCTGGCCTTCGGCCCGGAGGGTCTGCTGTTCATCGGAGACAACGCGGGAGCGGCCATATTCGCCGTAGACGTAGGTGACTCCGATGCGGGTGGAGGAGTCCAGGACGTGAACATAGACAACTTCGACGCGTCTCTGGCATCCTACCTTGGCTGTTCCAGGGACGATGTAGCGATCCGGGACATGGCCGTCCACCCTGCGTCTGGCAACGTATATTTTTCCGTCATGCGGGGTAGCGGAGACGCCGCAGTTCCGGTGATCATCAGGGTTTCCGGCGGCGGGGAGATAAGCGATGTTTCGCTGGAGGGCGTCGCTTTTTCGCAGACGATCATCGAAGACGCGGCGGATGAAGATGACCCGCGTCTGGTTTCACGGGAAAAGCTGCGGACGGTAACGGTGACCGACATGTCCTACCTGAACGGGTTGCTCCTGGTGGCCGGGACGTCGAATGAAGAGTTTTCCTCCACGATGCGGCGGATTCCTTTCCCCTTCAACGGAGGCGCCGAGTCCAATTCGCTGGAGATATTCCACGTCTCCCATGGCAAGTACGAGTCGGCCGCGCCCATCCGCGCTTTCGTCCCTTACCAGGGGAACGCCAGCATCCTGGCCAGCTATACCTGCACTCCAGTGGTGCGATTCTCCCTGGGCGACTTCGAGCCGGGCAAACAGGTCAAGGGCAAGACCGTCGCCGAGCTCGGGGCGCATAACCGTCCGTTGGACCTGATTTCCTACGAGCACAAGGGCGACGAATACCTTTTGGTGTGCAATGAACGGCATCCGCTGTTCAAGATCGCCTGCAAGGACATCGATGGGCAGAGCCCCTTGACGGTGCCGGACGACTCCCTTGACGAGAATCCTGCCGACCAGGTCACCCCTGGGGTAGGTGTGCCCCGTCAACTGTTGCCCCATCCCGGGGTCAAGCGGATGGCCAACCTCAACGGCAGCGGGGTCCTGATGCTGCAACAAGACGAGGACGGCAGCATGCACCTGCGTTCCTACGCAACCGCGACGCTGTGACGCGAAGCCGCCACCTGGATCTGGATTGGGTGGACCACGGGGGGCGGAGTTGCCTGAGGGTCCGCGGTTGGACTGAAACCGAGGTCTGCGAATTGGGCGGGTTGGCCGCGGGAGATCTGGGCCGTCACCTGGCTATTCTGCCAAGCGAAGTCCTAGAAGCTGGTGGTGATCTCAGGTCACTCCCGCCCGCCGCCGGAAACTTTACGGTGGAATCCGGCTCGGTTTATTTCGTTCCGCGATTTCCGTTTATGGACGGGATGGGCTACTCGTTGCTGGTGTATTCGGGCGGGCAATCGGAGAGCCCGGAGGTCTGGACGATCCAACGTCCGTCCGCCCCTTCTGCCACTGCCACTGAGGTCGTGGCGATCTACCCCACTGCCGCTGAATTGCCGGTCAACCTGTTGAAAGTATACGTACACTTTTCCGGCCCAATGAGCGAGGGCTGGGCGGACCGGGCGGTGACGGTTTGCCGGGAGGATACAGGGGAGGAACTGGAGGGGGCCTTCCTTCCCCCGGACCCGGAGCTGTGGGACCTGGAGCGGCGGCGTCTGACCATGCTGCTGGACCCCGGCCGGATCAAGCGCGGTCTCGTGCCCAACCAGGAAGTTGGATATCCTTTGGTCGAGGGCGTGACCGTCAGAGTGACGGTCGCCCTCGCATTCCGGGACGCTATGGGTCAGCCATTAAAGTCGGGCGCGGAACGGAGCTACCGGATCGGCCCGCCTTTTAGGTCGCGGACTGATCCGGGCCTCTGGCGTCTTGAGCCCCCCGGCGCAGGCTCTCATGATCCGCTGGCCGTCGAGTTCGACCGGCCCTTGGACCATGCCCTGCTCCAACATTGTCTCAGAGTCTGCGATTTCAATGGGACTCAGTTGCAGGGCCGTGGAGAACCTGGAGCAGCGGAGTGCAGTTGGCGGTTTACACCTGCCCTCCCCTGGGAGGATGCCGGCTACCAGTTGGTCGTTGACTCCACGCTGGAAGATGTGGCCGGGAACACGCCTGTCCGTGTTTTTGACCGGGATGTCACCAAGACCGAGGATATCCCGTCCGAAGGGGGGCGGATTGCCGTCGGTTTTGCTTGTATCCCGGCAACGACGTAGTTGGGACGGAAGTCAGATTGACCGTAGAGCGTGACAGCGGAATTTCCTTATTGGAAGTGAGTCCGGCCGGTTTCGCCGGCACGCTGGCGGTCCGGGGTGACGTCTGGCCCGATATAACTCATCCTGGCCGTTTCTGTGATTAGTTCTCCTTTTAAGGATGGCAATGCCCGTTGGCGTGATCCGATGGCGGCACGTCCAAAGCGGGGTTTCTGTCGAAGAAGCCGACCGGCATGAGCTTGAAACCGGTGTACATCACCGGCATTACCGGCCAGTCCTCGGGCCTGGGCACGTGGTGACTGCCGAAGGTATACCAGACGACGATGTCGGTATTCTCAACGTTTCTATCCGCTTTGGTCCACTCCGGAAGTCCCGCCCCGCCGGGGTGCTGGTTCGGGTAAGGTCCGGTAGGGGCCATTTCGCCGGGGCTGTAGGGGGTCACCCACAGGTGCTTTTTCATGAATCCGGCCCGCTTCGATACACTGGCCTCCGGGTTCGCGAAGGGCAGGATGTTTTCCCCTGGGACCAGTTTGTAGCTGACCGGTTGCCCGATGTAGTTTTCCACCGATGGGTTGGAGATTAGCCAATACCGTCCGGTCAAAGGATCGACGGTGCGCTGGGCTTCGGACTCGGTCGCTAGGAGAGTCTTTTCAGCGAAAAACGCATTTCCCTGGGGATTGCCGGGGCCCATAGGCTCGGCTTTGGTATTGACTTCGTAGACCGAATTATCCGGGCCGTCCACGCTCATGTCCAAGCGGACATTGAAGAAATGCTGGTGGATGTGCGCGCCCAACTGCGGCGCGATCAACGAGCCGTATTTCGGGACCTCGCCGGGAGAGACGGCCATATTGTTCACGACACCGGTCAGTTTCACCTGGAACTCGATTGTGCCGTCCTGGTACAGGTACCAGAAAAAGCCGTACTCATAGTTGCCGACGGTGGCGATGAACGAAATGACCAAGCGCCTGGAGCGGCGCACTTCAGCCTGTCCGGTGCGCCAGTCGCTATGCTTCCAGAGGATGCCGAAGTCTTCTTCGTGCAGACAGACGGCATTGGGAATACGCACCGGCTCGCCGCGGCTGTTGTTCAAGACTGCATCGAAGTAGTAAATCTGGCCGAGACAGTCACATCCCAGGGTCAACGAGTTGGCCAAGCTGCCAATGCCCGCCTCACCTACGTCGAATGCGTTCTTGCGGAAGTTGTTTTCGGCAGGGTCCCCATAGGGAACCACCAACTCCGCCAGCGAGGCCCGGTAGATGATTGGGCGTTTCCGTCCCTGGTCTTCGTAGCTTATGGTGTGCAGAACGAGTCCTTCGCGCCGCGTATAACCGACCCTGAAGTCCCACTTTTGCCAGGAGACCTGGTTGCCTTCGACTTTGAAGCTGGGGCCGTCGGGTTGGACGATGTCCAGCGGTTTTAGGCCGTTTCGAAATTCTTGGACAAACTCTGCGGCATAGTTGCCGTCATTGGGCGGCATGGCGGTCGCGCCATGGTCCTCTACCTTGATTACTTCCATCTTGTTGAGGTCGACTACCGCGATCATGCCCTCGATCGGGCGGGCATACCCGTTGTCGGTTGGGCTTGCACGGAGCCAACTCCGGGCGAATGAGAGACGCAGCCCGTTTTCCTCTTCTACACCGTAGTTGCCGGCGGGCCATGGGTCAACCATTACCAGGCCGGTGTCGGTAATCCCTCTCTTTTTCAGCGCGGCCCGAAACTCCGGGCTCTCCTTCACAGCCTGCTCACACTCGAAGAACTCGTCCATCATCAGTCTTGGCTGCACATCCGGGATATGCGTCCACGACTTTACAGCCCCCTCGGTCAAGGAGACCACCGCTTCGTAGGCCGCACCCGTCTCATTGTCCAGCAGGATGATAAAGGCTTCGCGGGCGGCAGGGTCCGTGCCGTTGGGACTGAGGACGGCGTCTTTCGCCGGTTCATTGAGTACAACTGACTCGAATCTAACCTTCTCACCCAGTTTTCGTTGGGCGTGGAGTATCGCCACCGCATCCTCGATTTCGGTCGAGCTTAGCGGGTCGAGGGGATGAGCGGATGCGGCGGGTGAAGATTGGACCTGGGTGGACCGGTCTACGGTTGCCATGGCGGACCTCCTGATTCCCAACTTGTTGGAATCCCAGCCGAAGGTTTACGGTGACTGCCTGGTGCAGTATAGATTAAGTCATGGGCCCATAACAGTTACATCCCGCGTTGCTCGAAGGGTATCTCTCGCCCGAAGGTTGGCGCGAGTAGCCGAAGACATCCTTATTTCCTCATCTACCGCTGCGGGGCGGGATGTTCTAGAATTATTGGGCGCGGACATGAGAGGTGAAAGATTTGGTTGAGCAACAGCAAGACTGGGAATACGGCCTGCGGACCGAAGGCCACGGAGCCGGAGGTCAGGGCGCCGGCCCGGTAGTTATCGGTGAGCACGGTTTCAATTACAGAGTTTCGGGGGAGAACTTCGGCCAACTCCCCGAGGGATGCGTCTACAAAGAAGGTACGTCCGTCGACGTGGATTCGGAGGACCAAGTCTACGTCTTTAACCGTGGGACGGTCCCGATGATCGTATTCGATTCCTCGGGCAACGTGGTGCGGACCTGGGGTGAAGGGGTGTTTACGAACCCGCACGGAGTGACCATCGCGCCGGATGGCACCGTTTTCTGCGTGGACAACGGCGACAGTACGGTAAGGCAGTTTACAGCCGAGGGCGAACTGCTGATGATGCTGGGCACTCCGCACCAGCCCAGCCCCAAAATGAGCGGTGACCCGTTCTGCGTACCCGCTCACGTGGCTTTCGACAAGCGGACCGGAGAATTCTACGTCGCGGACGGCTATTCCAACGCCAGGGTACATAAGTACTCGCCGGACGGGGAGCTCCTTTTCTCCTGGGGTGAATCGGGCACCGGCGATGGGCAATTCAACATTGTTCACAACGTCGTCGTTGACAAGGACGGCTGGGTGTACATCGCCGACCGTGAAAACCACCGGGTGCAAGTTTTCAGTTCAGACGGCAAGTACGAGACCCAGTGGGGAAACCTGTCCCGTGCCGCCGCGATTTGTCTCAAAGACAGTTCCGGTGAGGAACTCCTCTATATTGGCGAATATTTCTGCGGGATTGGGACCAACGACATCGGCACAGACCTCGGGCCACGGGTCACCGTGATGAACACCAAGGGAAAGGTGTTGGCCAGGGTGGGGCGTGAGAGCTACGGGGACCAGCCGGGACGGTTCTACTCCCCGCATGGGATAGCCGTTGACTCCAAAGGGGACATCTACGTGGCCGAGGTGTCCTGGACAGACTACGGCCGGCACATGGACCCGCCACGCGAGCTGCGCTCAATGCAAAAGCTGGTCAGGGTCTTGGACTGAAGCGCCAGACGCGTTTTGCAACCTCAAGGGTTAGTTACATCTTCAAGGCAACTCCCGCAAGGGAAGGCTTCTTCTGCGGCGCTGTTGTGGAGAGGACCAGCAGCGCCGCCAGAAACATCAGGCAAACGCCGCCCCACCACACGGAGTCGTACGATCCTGTCCAGTCATGAACATATCCGGCCAAGGGTGGGCCAATTCCGCCCACCGTAAGGTTGATCGGGGTGACCGCGCCCCGGATGCTCCCCACGTTTTCGCGTCCGAAGTAGTCCGCCCAGACAAAGCTCTGCAGGAAGATCATTCCTCCGATTCCGAGTCCAAATACCGCCATAGACGCGAACATCAAGAGCAAGTCGTGGGCATAAATCGTCAATACGCTGGCGATTCCCAGTAGCGCGAATCCGGTGGCGCCCAGTGCCTTGGCGGGCACCCATCTGACAAGCATTCCGAATGCGAAAGTCGCCACCCCCGCGCTGACTGCGTCGAACGCTGTGGCGAACGATACCAGGGTAGGGTCGAGACCTCTGTCCATGAACGCGGCTATCCGGTGTACTCCGACGGTACCGGTTGCCAGCGAGACCATGCCGAAAACGGCGACCAGGCTCCACAGTGAGAAAGTCCTTACCGCTTCCCGGACGGTCCAGGAAGTCTCAATCTCCGTTCCGGTTCCCGCGCGTAGGCCGCCTCGGGTTCTCGGGCCCGCCAGCGGCGGTTGACCATCGGGCAGCAGGCCCATGTCTTCCGGCTGACGCCTGACGAGGACGGCGGCCAATGGCACGATGACCGCCATGCCCAGGATAGCGAGAGCGACCCAAGCTGTCCGCCAACCCCAGGCGTCTATAAAGACCTGCGTCAAGGGCACGAAGACCAGGCCCCTATGGGAATCCCCAGTCCCACGAAGGCTATCGCAATGCCTCTCCGGCGGACGAACCACTTCAATACCGGCACCGAAGTAACGAGCGCGCCGGGCCCGCTCATTCCAACAAGGCCCATGACGGCGAAGAGGGCTACCAGTTGCCACCCATGGTCTATAGAGGAGAGCGCGATCATCGCGCTGCCGGTAACCACGGCGGCGACGGGCAGCATTACCCGGGAGCCGAACTTGTCCAGCAACCAGCCGACGGGAGGGCTGGTAACGGAGCTTGCCACTTGCCGGGCTGTCTGCGCCCAACCGAAGTAGGCCCGGCCGATACCAAGTTCGCCCCCATTGGCTTGATGAATAGGCCGAAGTTTAGTGATCCCATGCCCATGCTCATGGCCCCAACAGAAGCCATGGCGAATACGATCACCCAGCCATAGAAGAAGAGGGGTTGGACGCCCTTGGTGTGCCGTCTGCGAGTTCTCAAGTCACGGTAATTGTACTCCTACCGCGGCCCAAGAAAACTGCAACTAGATGGACCTGGACAGTGAGGCTGAACGGCAGGCCGGGGCCATGCTGGGCTGTGCAAATTCAAGAGGAAGAGGAAAGCCCGGAGGCCATTGGCGGGGAGTTAATGGACCGAGTCCCGCAGTCAGCCTGCGGGACTCGGTGGCTTGCCGTAAGACCTGATTGCCGGAGCCAGGAGTAAGGGTCTAATTCGGCGCTTTGGCGGTCACAGGCCGGTAATGGTGATGTGGGCCATGTAGGAGTCGGCGGTGGCCCCGTGCCAGTGGTTCTCGCCGGGCAGGATCTGTATTACGTCGCCGACACTGACCTCGTGCTGTTCATGCTCGTTGGCTACGATGCCGTTACCCATGGTGATGACCAGGATCTGGTCGGTGGTGTGAGTATGCCAACCGGTGGTGGCACCCTTTTGGAAGTTCACTACGCTGCTGCTGAAGTGCTCGCTGGTCCCTTCCGGCAGAAGGGGTTGCCGGGTGCGGTGGACTTCGCCGCCGGTCCAGCCTTCAATGGGCGTCGCGGGACCCAGGGGCACGTGGTCTATGGCCGAGATTCTCAACAACTTCACGGTTGCCTCCATCAATCTAATGTAGGTTGGAATGTCTAGCTCAAGATAATACACATGGGCTGTTTTGGGAATAGAACCGGGAATACTTGCTGATATACTGAGATTACTCCAAGTCCGGTCCCACAGGGCCTTTTCTTTCTCGCCCTGACCTCACCCCGTCGTCCCGGCCCCCGTATCCAGTACGGGGCAGGCTTTGAGCCGGGACCCAGGATATCCCCGCCTATAACGTCCGCTGATGCGTAGAGTTTCTGGGTCCCGGCTTTCGCCGGGACGGCGGTTGAGTCTACAACGTGCTCTCGCCAGAACAATGAAAAGTCCCAGTCTGGTCCCGGCATAGTCCATGAGGAGGCCTCTTTGCTTCCAGCTATTCCCGTCAAACTCCAGCTTCCAAATTGATTACGTGGCGGGGTTCCTGTACTATTTGGCCCTCTAACCCGGCAACGATGCCGGGCGAGATGCAACAAATTAGGAGTAGATTTAGAGTGACTACCGAAGCTCTAGCCACACTATTATCAGTCGCAGGTTGGGAGACGCAACGCGCCTCTGGAGTTGAGATTTCCGGGGGTAGCGACCCGATATTGCCGACGCCTTTCAAGATTGGAGAGGCCGCCTCAGCGAGTCTGAGCGCCGTTGGTCTTGCCATCTCAGACCTTTGGGAGCTGAAGACCGGGCGGCGCCAGGAGGTCAAAGTCGACGCCCGCCAAGCCACGGCGTCGCTGCGCAGCGGCCAGTATATGACGATGGACGGGGAACGGGTTGGCCGCGAACGGAACTCGGTGGCAGGGGTGTACCCGGCCAAGGACGGCCGGTGGAGCTACCTCCACTGCAATTTCCCCAACCACCGCGAGGCGGCCCTGAGTGTGTTGGGTGTGGACGAGGACCGGGAGGCAGTGCGCCGGGCGGTGGCCCGCTGGGACGCCTTGGAGTTGGAGGAAGCAATCATCGCCGCAAAAGGGGCCGGGGGCATGGCGCGTTCGATGGAAGAGTGGTCCCGCCACCCCCAAGCCGCCGCTATTGCGTCATTACCTCTGTTGGAGATTGAGAAGATCGGCGATGGCCCACCCCAACCATTGCCCGAGGGACCCAGGCCCTTGTCGGGAGTAAGGGTCCTCGATCTTACCAGGGTGCTGGCGGGGCCGACCTGCGCCCGCACGCTGGCCGAACACGGAGCCGACGTGTTGAGGATTACCGCGCCCCACCTGCCCAGCAGTTCGGACAGGGAGGACGATACCGGCCATGGCAAGCTCTCCGCTCACATCGACCTGCGGGAGAAGGACCAATTGGAGACCTTGCTCGGGCTGGTGCGGGAAGCGGACATCTTCTCCCAGGGGTACCGTCCGGGGACCCTCGCCCAGCGGGGATTCTCTCCCGAGGACCTGGCCAAGTTGCGGCCCGGCATCGTTTACGTCTCCCTATCCGCATTTGGCCGGACGGGGCCATGGGCCTTGCGCCGCGGCTTCGACACGGTGGTGCAGACTGTGAGCGGCATAACGGCTCGACAGGGAGAGGTGTTCCCTGGCGCCGAGCCGGGACCCCAGTTCTACCCGGTGTCGGCCATCGACTATCTGACAGGGTACCTGATGGCCTTCGGGACTCTGGTGGCCCTGGCCCGGCGAGTCCGGGAAGGGGGAAGCTGGTTGGTCCGGGTCTCTCTGGCGCAGACGGGGCGCTGGCTCGTGGACCGGGGTCAGGCGCCGGAAGGGGAGCTGCACGGCATCCCCAGCGAGTTCACCCCGGAAGAGCTAGAAGGCTGGTCGACATTCAGCGACGCGCCGGGTGGACGCCTGCACCATTTGGGACCGGTGGTTCAGCTTTCGGAGACCCCGCCCTATTGGGCCAGGCCTTCCGTCCCCCTGGGCTACCACGACCCCGTGTGGCCTGAGCGGGTGGCGTAGGCCAGGCGTTTATCTTCTCCTTCAAGAATGGTCTTTCTTGTGAGATTAACGAATGAAACTCTTACGGCTCACGGCCAAGAATTATCGCAGCCTCCGGGATGCGGACATCAAATATGCGTGCGCTCAGTGGCACCTTGAAGCATGGTTTTTTGGAGATGCAGAACACCTGAGAGACTACCTCGGCGGGAAAGCCTTAGGAAATGTAGGGGAATTATATACTTGATTACCCAAAGCCCCCCTAGCTACTTGACTGGCGTCGCCGTACAGTCCCGCAAGGAACTTTTTGCGGTCTTCTGGGCTTTCGTCAGCCCATGCCAAAAGTTGCTGCCGTTCTTCCTCCCACCGCTCCTTTGCCCTGCGCTGCCGTTCTTCATCCTGGCGTTCCTGTTCCCTGCGCTGGGATTCCCGTGTTGGCGGGTGGAGCGAACGCTCTGGAGGGTTAGATTCATAGTGGTAGTGTTCTTGTGTGTCCTCGTAGTGACGGTCGTAGAGGATGCCGTGGCTTGATAGTTGGAGCTGGACTTCTTGGAGTACACATTCTTGGCAACCTGGTCCTTCAAAGGAATAGAGGGCAGGTGCATTCCGTTCCCAAGCTTTTAAGACGGTGGTGCTGTCCAGGTCGGCTCATCTTCGCCGACCATTGGCGTTGTAGGTGAATAGGGTTGGCCTAGTGGGGCTTTGTATAAAGCCAACGCTGGCTAACTGGTGAGCCTGTCTGTTTATCCGGTTTTTGGTATCAGAACGCAGGTAGGCTGTTCGGGTCGCGTGTTTTAGGTTGTGGTCTAACCCGACTTGGATGATGTACTGGAGTTTGGGTGGCGCTTTGAGTTTTGTTAGTGATACTAAGGTTTTGGCCTCTTCTCTGTGCCGTGTGGCTGCTTCCCGTTCCCACCGGCGTTCGGCTTGATGTAGAGCTCGTTGCGCTTGCCGACGTGCGGCTTCTTCATCAGCTTCCCGGCAACGTGCGGCTTCTTCATCCTTGCAACGACCGCAAAGACTGGGGGATAGGTTCAGCGAGGCATAGGCCAAGGCCCCGGCATCCAGCGCCAGCCCGTCAAGGCCCGGTTCCGAAGCAACCGTATCCGCGCCGTCGTCCTGGTGAAGCCAGACCGGGCGGATTTTCAAAACCCGGATACCGCTTTGGGAATATGCGTCCGCGGCAGCCTCGTCGACGTCGTGAGTATGGACCACCTCGATGACCAACTGTGCACCGTTGCTGTCGGTTATAAGCAGGTCTGAGCGGGTTCCGTCGACGGCGCTGACTTCCCGGTCAATGACGGAACCCGCTTGAGCGACGTTGCACGTCAGGGGAACTTCGTCGCAATGGGCGCACAGACGCCCAAGCCTGTATTCGCCCCCCTTGGGCCACTGCGTTGCGGAACCCTGATAGAACAAGTTCCTAGGCCGTTCTGTGAAGAACCAGGTCGGGGGTGCAGGCAAGGGCTTGCGGTGGTTTGTGGGCATAATGCCATGCTCGGAGTCGTCCCTGCTTTGCAACCATAAACTGAGCACAGCCCAGGCAGTGGAATAGGTCGCCGTGGGGCGCATCCCTGATGTGGACTGCATTTCCCACTTCGTTTAGGGCGAGAGGGTACACGATATGTGTCAGTGGCGTCATAATCAGTCCGCAAGCCTCCTACTCGGCCAGGGGCTTTGGGTAATCAAGTATATAATTCCCAAATGTAGACACGTCGCAGCCGGACGAGATAGAAAACCCGAAGCTTCATCTAAAGCATCTGCTAGAAAGGGCCTACACTGCTCGGGTTTCGGAAGAGATCGCCGAGAAACTGGACCCTCGGACTATCGCCCAACGCAGCGCCAGTTTTCGCGGGTTTTTGGATTCGGTCCGGAATGGGACATCTCTTCCGGCTGCGGCCTGAGAATTAAATGCGGGTGACTAAACTACTCGTCCAGGTGAACGGTGGCGGTTACCCGGGGAACGTCCCCCACCACCCTGGTGGTGTGGCCATGGCCCGTCAGGTCTTCAGCCAGGTTGACGTCTCCGGCTCCAAGCCGGTGGACAGTCCCGTCGCCAAGGCCGATTTCCGCTTCGCCGGACAGGGTGATGATGTATTGCCTGCGGGGCGCGATATGCCAATCGCTGAAAGACCCCGGAGGCGAGGCCCTGAAGACTATTCCCTTGGCGTTTTGGAGCTGCGTCCAGGTCGGATGGGAAGCCGGGTCTATCTCCTCGATGTGTGATTGTCCGTCGTCGCCGGAATACAATCGTATTGATCCCATAGCCCCTCCTGTTATGATGAGTTTCCAGCCTAAATCTTAACCCAAATCTCAAGGGAAGTGGTATGAAAACCAACCTCGCATGCCTTCAATCATGCTAGGGCTACCTACAAGAGTCCTGGGACGCACCGGGCTGGAAGTCACGACGCTGGGCTTCGGCGCGTTGGAGCTTCGGGGCATGGTCGCGGGAGTGGGGCGTCCGTTGAATTCCGGTCAGCCGGTCAGGATACTAAACGCCGTTCTGGATGCCGGGATAAACTACATAGACGTCGCCGTTGACTACGGGGAAGCCGAAACGCACATCGGCGCGAATATTTCCCACCGCCGGTCCGAATATTACCTGGCCACCAAGTGCGGTTGCCCCCTGGACAACTCTGTCTTCCGGTCCGAGGAACGCACCAGGTTCGGCGTGCCGATGCCTCGGTTCCACGACTACAGCCGGGACAACATCATCAACGCCTGCCACCAGAGTCTCAAACGGATGAGGACGGACTACCTGGACATCGTGCAGTTCCACTTCAGCCCGGCAAGGGAGGTCTTTGAACAGGAGGAGGCAATCGAGACCCTGCAAGAGCTTCAGCGGCAGGGAAAGGTCCGGTACATCGGTTGCTCTTCCATCCTCCCCAACATCGTTGACCACATTGAAATGGGAGTGTTCGACGTGTTGCAGGTCCCCTATTCGATCCTGCAACCGGAACATGCCGGGGCGATCGCTTCAGCGGCCGCTGCGGGGATAGGCATAGTCATCCGGGGCGGCGTGGCCCGGGGAGAGCCCGGCGAAGGACAGGGGGCCGCACAGGTTTGGGACTTGTGGGAGAAGGCGGACCTGGGCGACTTGTTGGAAGATATGACGGCCACCGAGTTCATACTCCGCTCCACCATCTCGAACCCCAACGTGCATACCACCATCGTTGGCACCCTTAACCCGGCGCACCTGGAAGAAAACGTGGAGGCAGTGGTGAAAGGACCGCTCCCAGACCGGGTGCTTGAAGAAGCCCAACGGCGCTTGCAGTCGGCACTAGCCGGTTAGCGGTCTGGAACGTTGGAATGGGATTGGTCTCGATTAGGGGCGGTTCGGGTTTGCCGGGGTATCCGGCGGTGGCCGGAATGGATGCAGTTGCGCCGAATAGAGAACTCCGATGGTGATGAGCCGATTTCGTTCCGCCGCTCTTGGGACGGTCCGCCCCTTGACCGCATTTGCAATATTGATTCTCGCATCGTCCATGTTATTGGCCTGTTCGTCTTCCACCAGTGACAATGGTCCGGCATCGCGCACCGGCGGCGCCCCCGTTCCAGCCACCCGGACAGGGCAGGAAATCTACGCCTCCAACTGTGCTGTTTGCCACGGAGACGCGGCCCAAGGGCAGCCGAGTTGGCACCTCACCAAAGAGGACGGCACACTTCCTCCCCCTCCCCTCAACGGCGAGGGCCATACCTGGCACCATCCCGACGGCTTCTTGTACCGAATCGTCAGCCGGGGCGGCACGATACAGGAAGGCCCAGGTATGCCTAGCTTCAAGAGCGCAATGCCGGCATTCGGACAGCAACTCAGCCACGAAGAGATAGTTGAGGTCATCGGATACGTCAAGGGCCTCTGGGGTGACAAGACCAGTCGAGGTATCTCTATCCGGGAGTCTCAGGAGATCGTAAGTGAGCGAGACCCATTTCCGCCTGGCGGAGAGTAGGTTTGCCCTGCGTGAGGGATTTCGTACCCAACGAATAGAGGACTCCGGCCTTCACCGTTGGATCTCACCCACAACCAGGAGGATGCAATGAAAAGCAGTTCATCTCGAATTCTGACAACCCATGTGGGCAGTCTGGCGCGTCCACCGGAGATCATGGAACTATTGAGGGCAAAGGAAGGCGGTAGACCCTACGATGCTGAAACCCTGGCCGCGCTGGTCCGGCAGGAGGTCCAACAGGTGGTCAAGCGGCAAGTCGAGACGGGAGTAGACGTTCCCAGTGACGGAGAATACGGTAAGCCCAGCTTTTCCACCTATGTCCACGACCGGCTTACCGGATTTGAGGCGAGGCCGCTGGACCCGGGGGAAAGCCCCCTGTTGAATTGGGGCAGGGACCGCAAGTTGTTCCGGGAGTTTTACCTGGAATATGACGCGCCCAGAGGACCCGGTGCGGGCAGCGGCATAGTATGCACCGGACCCATCACCTACCGCGGCCAGGAATTCGTGCAAAGCGACATCGGCAACTTCAAGGCGGCCTTGGAATCGGTCGAACCGGAAGAGGCATTCATCCCGGCGGTGGCTCCCGGAACCATCGAGCTTCAGCGGAAGAACGAGTATTACGCCACCGATGAAGAGTTCCTGTTCGCAATTGCCGGCGCGATGAGAGAGGAATACCGGGCCATCGTCGAGGCGGGGTTCATCCTGCAAATCGACGACCCCAGGGTGGTAACCCAGTATGGAATGCCCGACCCCGCGCCTTCGATCGAAGAGTACCGAAAGTTCGCCTCGTTGCGAGTGGAGGCGATCAACCACGCGATACAGGGGTTGCCGGAAGACCGGGTGCGTTACCACCTGTGTTGGGGTAGCTGGCACGGTCCCCACGTGACCGATGTTCCCTTGCGGGACATTGTGGACATCGTGCTCCAGGTAAACGCCGGCGCCTATTGTGTGGAAGCGGCCAACCCCCGGCACGCCCATGAATGGGAGGTCTGGGAGAACGTGAAGTTGCCTGACGGCAAGATTCTGGTCCCCGGCGTAGTGGCCCACACGACCAATATCGTCGAACATCCCGAGTTGGTGGCCCAGCGAATCGTCAATTACGCCAGGATGCTGGGCCGGGAAAACGTCATCGCCGGGACAGACTGCGGTTTCTCCCAGGGCGCATACAATCCCAGGGTGCACCCGTCCATCATGTGGGCCAAGCTAGAAGCCCTGGCCGAGGGCGCCGCGCTGGCCTCTCAAAAGCTATGGAGTTGACCCGTTCGCAAGGCGACTTGATCCGGGCAAACCAGGGGAGCCGGGACTACGGCTCCCCGAAGCACTTCACAGCGTTTTCCCACATGATCTTCGGCAACAGGTCTTGGTCCAACGCCTCCCATCCCAACACCAGGTCCACCGAGCTTGGGAAACGGGTCTCCGGATGGGGATAGTCGGAGCTGTACATGAGCAAGTGGCTGCCCATCATGCCGGACACCATCTTGATCATCTCCGGACCCTCATGCAGCACGATGGAGGCAAAGAACCGGCCGCCGGTCATGTACTCGGTCATGGTCTGCTTCAATTCGGGGACGTAACCCATGTATTCCACTTGGTCCTGCATCCGGGCGGCCCAGAAAGGCAACCAACCGAATCCCGACTCCAGGATGGAGAACCGGATCGACGGATAGCGGTCCATTATCCCCGCTCCAATGAACGAGGCCACCGCCCTCATTGCGCCCCAGGGGTGCGAGGCAGTCCGGCCAATGAACGGGTTCGACCAGAGGTCTCTGTACCCGGGGTATCCACCGGAAAATGAGTGATGGACCACGCACAGGCCCTCTTCTTCCACCGCGGCCCAAATCGGGTTTAGGGACGGGTGGTCCAGGGGGAAGTCCAGCGGCAGGTTGAGCCATATACCCACCGCCCAGGGGGTGCTTCCCCAGGCCTTAATCTCCTGGACCGAGTCCTCAATAAACCTGGCGTCCAGAGTCAGCAGGGCCTTGAGACGGTGGGGAGATGTTCCGCAGAAATCGTTCAAGAACCGGTGATTCGCCCGGATGAACTCCGCGTCCACCGACGGATCGTCGTGGCCCCTGGGCACTCCGGGGACCATAAGTTGGACATCCACGCCCTCTTCATCCATATCCCTCAACCGGCTATGCGCGACCCATTCGCCGTCGGCGGTGGGCAGCTTGGCGCCCATAAACTTCTGGCCCCGGCGCTCGGCCCCGGCCTGGGGAGCGGCCTCTCCCAGGGTACGGGGAGCGTCCGCCCCCCAGCCGCCGCCGGACCCGCCCAGGTTATACCGGTGGGAGTACGGCGGCTCCAGGGTAGCTCCAGCGGAGGTCCTCCTGATGGGCGATTTGTACTTTTCCAGGTCCGGCAGCATCTTCCTGACCGAGGAAGCCAAATAGGGTTCGAGTCCCTCTGCCGAAGCAGTGACGTGGGTGTCCGAGTCGTACACTCTCATTCCGTTTCTCATCAATCGGCCCCTTTTTTGGATATTGGCGCTGCTTTATAGCTGGCCGCCCGCGGCCCGGTCCCGGCCAGCTAATTCCGCAGGCTATGTTTGCTAGAAATATAGAGGCAGAGCTGGTCGTTTGTCCATCCGAAGGGCGTAGCCGCGTTGGCCGGTACATGGTCAACGGCCGTTGAAGCGGCTATACTTTGATGCTGAAACGGACCTTCGATAAAAGGAATTTGCCGGAGGCCATCGACGGCGGTGATGCGTATGCATTCAACTCGGAAAGGGGCCTTGCCGTCTCTAACCCTTGGCGGAATGCCAGGCGCGACGGTCGCAGCCGGCAACCGGCCTCGCTCCGACGGGCCGGGAGGGGCATGATGCGAGTTGGGTTTGTTGGCGTCGGCACTATGGGCAACCCCATGGCCCGCTGCTTGATCGAGGCAGGTCACCAGCTAACGGTGTACGACATACGCCGGGAGGCCACGACGAACCTCTGCGAGATGGGAGCCTCCTGGGCGGATAGCCCCCGCGCGGCAGCGGAGTCCAGCCAGGTGGTGTTCATGTCTCTGCCGGGACCCGGCGAGGTGGAGCAAGCTGTTTTGGACCCGGATATGGGAATATTGGGCGGCCTCTCCGGGAGTGGAGCAATCATTGACACGACCACGAATTCGCCCGCCGTGTCCCGCCGCGTATCGTCGATTTGCCGAGGCCAGAGAGTGGAGATGCTGGACGCGCCGGTCAGCGGCAGACCGCCGGGCATGACCGTGATGGCGGGAGGCGATCAGGCAACCTTCAACGAGTACCGGCCGCTGCTAGAGGTGATGGCGGGGAACATCTTTTACCTCGGGGAAAACGGGGCGGGCTGCATAACCAAGCTGGTCACCCAGTACCTGGGGTATTCAAACTTCGTGACCGCCATCGAAGGGCTTATCATCGGCGCTAAAGCGGGAGTAGACCTGGGTATGCTGGCCCGGGTGGTCCCGGTCAGCGCGGGGGCCAGCCGCGTGTTCGACAACATCCCCCGCTCGGTACTTACCGGGGAGTTTGTGTCCGGCGGAACGTTGGACATTGTCGCCAAAGACCTGCATCTAGCCTGCGAAATGGCCCGGGACGCGCAGGCCCCGGCGGCAATGGGCAACATCGCCGACGACGTATTCCAGCGCGGGCAGGCGTTGGGCTGGGGACAAGAGGGGTTCGCCACGGCGGCCCGTGTGCTGGAACAGATGGCGGGGGTGGAATTGCGGGCAGAGCCTTCCGGCGGGTATCCCGGTTACCGGCAGGCAGACCCCCGCCGGGAGTAGAGATTCCCCGTTGTCCAATCGAACCGATCTGTTGGGAGAGTAATGGAGATGGTTGCAACCTCCGAGAACCGCGTCACCGGCGATCTTGTGAACGTCGACACCGGGTTGATCAGCCGCGAAATCTTCGTAAATCGAGAAATATACGAACAGGAGCAGGAACAGGTGTTTGCCCGCGCCTGGCTGTTCGTGGGCCACGAGGCGCAAGTGCCCAAACCCGGAGACTTTTTCGTTTCCTCTATGGGCGAGGAGTCGGTAATCCTTTGCCGGGACCGGGAGGGGCAAGTAAACGTATTCCTGAACTCCTGTATGCACCGCGGCATGAAGGTATGCCGGTACGACGAGGGGAACACACCGGTCTTCACCTGCCCGTACCACGGTTGGAGCTACGCCACCGACGGCAAGCTGGTCGGCGTGCCGTATTTCAAGGACGCCTACCATCAGGAGTTGGACAAGTCCAGGTGGGGACTGGTTAAAGTCCCCCAGATGTGCAACTACAAGGGCGGGATTTGGGCCACCTGGGATGAGTCTGCCCCTCCGTTCCTGGACTACATCGGGGGGTTCAAGCTCTACCTGGACCTGCTGATGGACAGTTGGGACGGGGCGGAGGGCGGCACCGAGGTTTTCGGTGGGGTCGAAAAATGGCTGGTGCCCTCCAATTGGAAGTTCCCCGCAGAGAACTTCATCGGCGACCGTTACCACAACATCAGTCACCGTTCGGTGGACCTTGTAGGGATCGGCCCCAGCGGCACGGGGCGCCGGGACACAGGTGAACGGGCCAACGCCCGGATGTTGGACGTTAGTTTCCCGGAACGGGGCCACGGCACGGTGATGGCGCTCCGGCCGATGGACGCGCCCATACCCCAGGCGTACCAGGACCTGCCGATACTGGCCGAATACTTCCGGCACTGCGAGGAAGAAAGGAAACGGAAGGCCGGGCAGCTATGGCGGCTGCTGGGTGGCCCCGGCACCGTCTTCCCCAACATGTCCTACCTGCCGCGCCAGCCCAGGAGCATTGCCGTTTGGCACCCGAGGGGCGTCGACAAGACCGAGGTGTGGCGGTGGTTCTTGGTGGACGCCAATGCGCCGCAGGAGGTCAAGGACTACTTGCGCCATTACTACATCCGCTACTCCGGGCCGGGGGGCTTGACCGAGCAGGACGACATGGAGAACTGGAACTACGCCCACGCGGCCAGCAGCGGGGTTGTGGCCAGGCGCTACGCCTATAACTACGAGATGGGGCTGGGTTACGGGACGCCCACATATGAGAATGACGGGCTGAAGTTGCCGGGCCAGATTATGGATACCACCGAGCATAGGGCGGCGGAGCAGAACCAACGGGGGTTCTACCGGCGTTGGGCGGAGTTCATGGACGCCGGCGACTGGGGCAGCCTGACCACCTGGCGCAATGGCGCCAGCCACGGATAAACGGGAGGTCTCATAACTTGTTAATCTCCGATCAGGCCGTTGCCCGGCTGCTGCTCAAGGACGAGGTGGAGCAGTTTCTCTTTGCCGAGGCGGAGTTGTTGGACGACCGCCAGTACGAGGAGTGGCTGTCGCTGCTGGACGACGACATCCGCTACTGGATGCCGATGCGGCGGAACGTGAAATTCGGGGAGTTGGAGCGGGAGTTCACCCGCGAGGGGCAGGACATAAACTGGTTCGACGAGGGAAAGGACACCCTGACCCGCCGGGTGAACCAGATCCTCACCGGCGTGCATTGGGCGGAAGAGCCGTTGTCGCGCATCTGCCACATCGTGTCAAACGTTCAGGTGCTCGACGCGCAACCGTCTGTTTCCGAGCCGTCGGAGGTATCGGTCAAATGCCGTTTCATTATCTATCGCAACCGGATCGAGACCGAGACCGACTTCCTGGTGGGCAAGCGCGAGGAACTGCTGCGAAAAACCGGCGGCGGTTGGAAGATCGCCCGCCGCAAGATAGTGCTGGACCAGAACGTGCTGCTGGCCAAGAATCTGACCTTTTTCTTTTGATATGAGTGACATAGTCAACATTCGATTACTGGAACCGGGGATGAAAGTCCGTTTGTCCAATGACGCCACCGGAGAGGTGGTCACCAACTTTAATGACGGTGTGTGGGTCACGTTACGGTTTCTGACCTCGCCGGGCGACCCGTCCCTGGAGGGGACGGAAGACATGGTCTTTGCCCAGGAGATTATGGAAGTCCTGGAAGGGCCGTAGTCCAGTTCAGCGTTTCCGTTGTCTGAACTGTGATTTATTGGATTAGAGGATCCCCATGATTACTCGTTCTCCCGCAGCATGTTTAATCATGGGAATCACGGCATCACAGTTCAGATGTTAACGCCATCGAGAGACGTGCTTCGTCAAGCTTTCGCGGCGGGGTTCGATTCCATCGACACCGGCGACACCTTTTACCTGGGCTTCGACGCCTACCTATCCGCAGAGGGTTACACCAAGCGGGATGACATCCCCTGCACGTGTTCGGACCAGGGCGGGCACGGGCACCTTCCCGAGTGCCGTTGGGTAAAGGCGGAGTAACCAAGGAGGCAACCACGTTGTTGGCCGCGATTGGTCAAGAGGTTACAATCAAAGGATAGCGAGGGATTTTCATGGGCCTGGACATTTCACCAGAACCACCGCCCCTGACTTTGGACGAAGATGGAATTGCTCGAGTCGGGGGATCCAGGGTGACGCTCAAGACTGTGGTTGAGGCTTTCGTTCATCGGGCGTGTACACCGGAACAAATCGCGGAGGACTTTAGACTGAGTCCTGGAGACGTTTACTCCGTAATCGGATACTGCCTGCGCCGCAAGGATGAAGTCAACGCCTACCTAGAAGAACTGTTTTACCACGATGAACAGTTTCGGTTGGAGATGGAAGCCAAAGGAAGGTCTCCCACCGACTGGCAAAAGCGTCTACGCGAACGGGCCCAGTCCAAAATTCGGAACTAACCACCATTGGTTGGTTTCCTCGCCGACGAAAACGTTGAGTCGTATCTCGTTGCGGCACTCGAGGTGCGGATGCCCTCTGTCCACATTACCAGTGTTCACGATATTGGGCTCGCAGCAACTGACGATCGAGCCATCCTTGAATGGGCAGCCAACAACGAACGGCTCATTGTGACGCGGGACATTTCAAGCATGAGAGCTTACGCCAACGCCCGAGTGGAGTCGGGAATGCGTATGCCGGGTTTGGTTATAATCCAGTCAACGAGGACGATTGCCGAAATCCTGGAAAGTCTTGAAGAAATCGCGCTATACAGTTTGGAGGGCGAGTGGGAAGGTCAGGTCTTGTTCATTGAGCCTCGGCCTCCGGCATCTCCACGAGTCTGACCCAGTGCGTCCCTGCAACCGGGTATACTTACAAGAAACCCATCCCTTGCACCTGCACAGACCAGGGGGCCCACGGACACCTTCCCGAGTGCCGTTGGGTCAAGGCGGAGTAACCAAGGAGGCAGCTTTGACAACAGAGCGTTTAGACGGAGGAGAGGCCATTTTGCAGGCCCTCCGCAACTTGGGCGTGGACTACATCATCTCCTCTCCGGGGTCCGAGTGGCCTTCGGTCTGGGAGGCGCTGGCCCGGCAAAAGACCAACGAGACCGACGGCCCTAAGTACATCGACTGCTGGCATGAGACTCTGGCCGTGACCATGGCAATGGGTTACACCCGGGTGACGGGGCGGATGCAGGCTGTCCTGCTGCACGCCGGAGTGGGCCTGCTCCAGGGGTCGTTGGGAATTCACGGCGCGTTCCTGGGAGAGGTCCCGATGCTGGTCTGCTCCGGCGAGTCCATTACTTATGGGGAGGACCCGGAGTTCGATCCCGGTGCCCAGTGGTACCGGAACCTGAGTGTCGTGGGCGGCCCCAACCGGCTGGTGGAACCCTACGTCAAGTGGAGCAGCCATGTCGCCAGTCCGAACACGCTGTACGAGACCGTGAGCAGGGCCGGGGAGATGGCCCAGAGAGTCCCCAAAGGACCCACCTACCTGGACATACCCATCGAGGTTATGCTGCCCGAATGGGCTCCTCCGCCCAGGACAGGCAAATTGCCGGCTGCGCCCAGAGTCCATCCCGATTCCTCCGCCATCAAGCAGGTTGCCGAGTTGCTGGCCGGGAGCGCCAGTCCCGTCATCGTGACCGACAGTTGCGGAAAGGACATAGATGGTTTCAACAACCTGGTGCGCTTGGCCGAATTGATGGGCATCCCGGTGGTGGAAGTCGCGCAGGTCTACGCCAACTTCCCCAAGGACCATCCCCTGTACCAGGGATCGGACATCCGTCCGTTCATGGCGTCCTCTGACCTGTTCCTGGTGGTGGGCTGCCGGACACCCTGGTACCCGCCTTCCGCCGGACCCGCTCAGGGTACCGTGGTCGTCATCGACGAGAACCCCATTAAGGAGCAGTTGGTCTACCAGGCGCTACACGCCGACATATACCTGGAGGGGGACGTGGCCTGGACCCTGGGAACCTTGGCTGAAACGCTGGAGGTGGACGGAGCCTCCGCTAATTCGGCAATCGAGGAGCGGCAAAAGCACTGGCAAATAGCCCATGAACGTCAGCGGGAGGAAGCGCGGGTTGCCGTCGAGGCCGCCCGGGCCCGAAGCCCAATAGACCCCGACTGGTTATGCGCCGCCATCGACCGGGTCATGCCCGGTGACGCGGTCTATGTAGAAGAGACCATCACCCACCGGGGCGCGATCTTCCGGCACATCCAGTGGGACCGGCCTCAGAGCTATTTCCATCCCAATGGCGGGTTGGGGCAAGGGCTGGGGACCGCGCTGGGAGTGAAGCTGGCTAGACCGGACCAGCCGGTGGTGGCGCTGATGGGAGACGGTTGTTTCCTCTACAACCCCGTCACTCAGAGCCTCGGTGTTTCGGCCTCGGAAAACCTGCCCATCCTGATCGTAGTGTTCAACAACGGCAAATACGCCGCGATGCAGAACTCCCACCTGCAGTTCTACCCGGAAGGGGTAGCCGCCGTTACCGGGATTCACCACGGGGTGGACATTCCGGGGCCGAACTTCGCCGAGTTGGTCCAGCCATTCGGGGGCCACGGCGAGCGCGTCGAAGACCCTGCGGAGGTTGCGCCGGCGCTGGAAAGGGCTTTGGCAGCGGTCAACCAGGGGAGGATGGCGTTGGTCGACGTGGTGTTGTCCCGGTAGAGGTTTGGCGTCGGCGGCGAAAAGACAGGATAATCCACACCAAGTTAAAGCCGGTGATCGCCAAGAAAAGAAAAGAGTGTCCGCAGCGCATTCAACGCAATTGTGACCGAAGCGATTGTCCAGACTAGAAAAAGGGATTTGTTGACTCCCGTTCAGGCCAGGGGCAGGCTTTGAGCCGGAATCCAGGAACGCTACCTGGGGAAACACGGTCCTTCTCCTAGTGATTCACGGGTTCCAACCTTCACTTCCCGGCGCTCACGAGAGCCCTTTGTCACTTGGTCGCCTTTATCGAGAACAACTGCGGGAACGAGTCGTTATGCTTCGGGAACCGCCACCAACCGTCATCGCCCCGCTCCATCATGGAGTAGGCTTGATAGCCGGAGAAGGAGAACTCGTGAAGGAACTCGATCCTCAGACCAGCGCCGGTCAGTGCTGTAACGATCTCGCCGAGGCTGTGCTGCCACTCGTAGACAGGGCTTTCGATCAGTTGGGAACCGGCGTAGCTCGGCTCGTTTCCCTCGAAGAATAATTCTTTGTGGAAGTATCCATAAATTGGCCGCATGTCGCCCGACTGCGCCTGCTCGAATACGCCCATGATCGGATGACCGTCGATGATGTAGAACACACCGCCCGGCTTGAGATGGTTGGCGACAACCGAGGCCCACCTGTCGAGGTACGGCAGCCAGCACAAAACTCCCAGAGATGTAAACACGACATCGAACTGCTCGTTGAGCAAGTCCGGCAGATCGTAGACATCTGAACGATGAACCGGACGTTTAGGTGCAGCTCATGATTCAACGAACGGGCCAGACCGATTGCGGCGTCAGAGAAGTCGACGCCCGTCGCCCAGGCGCGCCCACGACATGGTATCGAGACCAAAATGGCACTGTAGATGGAGGAGGGTCTTGCCGGATACGTCACCGACCTCCCAGCGCTCGACATCGGTGAGCGTTATCCGGCCCGCCATGAATCCTTCCACGTCATAGAAGTCGGATGCCGAGTAGACCGGTGTACGCTCGTCCCAATTCTTTCTATTGACTTGTAGCCGTCTATCCATTAACACGTCACCTGGCCGGGCGGTGTGACCATATCGTCGCTGATATCCTATAGTACCATTACCACCTTGGATGCCCTTATTTCCCCGGGCAGTCGTGTTTTCCGCCTGATTGCGCCGGTTGACGGTTTCGGCTTAAAGTAGGGCTGTGATGCAGACAGCCCAGTTGCAATTCGGTGATTGGGAAGAGGCCCTGGAGCACTACTTCCGGGAGGGGCTGACCGACGGGTTGCCCATCGTTCCGCCCACTCCGGAACGGGTCCAAGCCTTGTTGGACTACTGCGGACTGGCCCCGGAGGACATCGGCGTTTGGAAATAGCAGTAGAATAAACTCCAGGCGACGATGAATTGATTTGGCAAAGCACCGCAAACCCTCAATGAGATACTCGGTAGCGCGATGCTCAGAAGAAGGAGGTGATAAAGATGAACAACTATGAGCCAGTTCGGTGGATGGTGTCATTTTGGCATTCGGACGGTGATCAAAAATACGAGCCTGATTTCCCGAAGGTGAAGTTTTGGCATCCCGATAAGCAGAGTGCCAGGGTTGAGGCCGCGCGTGTGCTTATCGAGTTGAGGGAAGAGCGCGGCGACGAACGTGATTGGGTTGCGGCTGGACACCCTGACCCATTCGAAGTGGGTGTTGGCCGTCACCCAGGCGGGCAATTCATTCTACGCTATGGGGACTTAAAGCGGGATGATAAAGAATCGAGGCAGTTGGCGAAGAAAAGGCTTAAAGGGATGAAGGCGGCTGACGGCGCATGG
Organism: Dehalococcoidia bacterium; assembly: GCA_965216155.1. Taxonomy (GTDB): domain Bacteria; phylum Chloroflexota; class Dehalococcoidia; order Lucifugimonadales; family UBA3495; genus CATOSP01. The sequence continues at coordinate 492,921 of CBDCFD010000006.1, forward strand.
AAAGGCATCGTCGACGGGGAGGAACTGAAGCGGACCCTCTACGAAGCCCGTCGCATCGGCTCCCAATCCGAGCCGGCGCAGTAAAGGGATGCAGTACTTGGTGGACTCGGATTGGATCATCGACTACATGAATGGCATCCAGAAAGTGGTCCAATCCTTCGATGAGCTATCACCGCAAGGGGTCGGCCTGAGCATCATATCGGTTGCCGAGCTTTTATGACGGAGTAGTTGGCGCCAAGGACCTACCGAGGGCTGAAGAGGAATTGCAGAAGTTCCTTGACAATGTTGAAATCGTACCGTTGGACGAGCCAGTTTGCCGAATATTCGCCGCGGAACGCGTCAGACTCAGAACCGTCGGAAACCGTATTGATGACCTTGACCTTCTGATCGGCTCTACTGCGATATGTTACGGTCTCACCCTTCTTACCAATAACCGCAGGCACTTTGAACGAATGCAGGGCCTGAGTATACTCTCTACTTAGATTGGGTAGCCTGATGTGTTGGCGATTATCAAATTGCCACCCGGAGGTGGCAGATAATTGCCTGCAGTTCAGTTTTCCGTTCAACCGGGGCAGTTTCACTGGGGACCTAAGCTGGACTTGGTGCAAAAGCTAGACAAAATAAAATGACAGAGTAAGCTAACCAAGTTCTACACCTTATGAAAGGACAATTTATGCTTACCCTGCCCGTAGAAAGCCTCCGGTTTTTTCGGAACTGTTTTGCCGTCCGCCTGATTGCGCCGGTTGACGGTTTCGGCTTAAAGTAGGGCTGTGATGCAGACAGCCCGGTTGCAGTTCGGTGATTGGGAAGAAGCCCTGGAGCACTACTTCCGGGAGGGGCTGACCGACGGGTTGCCCATCGTTCCGCCCACTCCGGAACGGGTCCAAGCGTTGTTGGACTACTGCGGACTGGCCCCGGAGGATGTCCTGGGCGTCGAGGGAATCCGGCGCAAGCAGTTCCCTGCCGAAAAAGTGGCGGTCAACGCGGTCATGGCCGGCTGCCTGCCGGAGCATTTTCCGGTGGTCGCGGCGGCGGTGTCAGCGGTCTGCGACAGGACCTACAATCTCCATGCCAGCAGCACGTCCACCAACGGCATCGCCAACCTCGTAATCGTCAGCGGCCCCTACGCCTCCCGCATCGGCATGAACCACGGCGTCAACCTCTTCGGGAACGCGAACCGGGCCAACGCCGCCATCGGCCGTGCGATCAACCTGATCAAGGCCAACTTCTACGGCTCGGTGGCCCAGGAAATGGACAAGAGCGCCTTCGGCCACCCTGGTAAGTACAGTTTCTGCTTCGCCGAGGACTTGGAGACGAGTCCCTGGCCGTCCTTGGCCGAATGCAAGGGTTTCCACCCAGGTTCCAGCACCGTCACCATGGTCGCGGCCAACGCGCCGTTGCAACTGGAGACCCACGGCGACCGTGACCCGGAGGGGTTCCTGACCGCTGCCGCCCATGCCATGCTGGGTTGCGGGCCACGTCTGTCCGAGTTGGTGTTGGTAATCAGCCAGGAACTGATGGCTTACCTGGCGGCCTTTGGCTGGAGCCGTGACCAGGTGGCCCAATTCCTTTACGATAAGACGTTGCGCCGCGCCGGGGAATGGGAGGAATGGCGGCGGATGGACTACCTTCCTCCAGACGCGGACCGTGACAGATTGATCGGGTCCGTGGTCAGCTCGGATAGGATTACAGTCGTCCCGGCAGGCGGCGATGCCGGGGAATTCATGGCCATCATTACTTCCTGGGGCAGCAGCCGGTCCGTGACCAGGGAGATTACCTTACCGGCGTAGGAGGTGGACAGGACATGACTAGCATCTACACCCTCGACCCTAGGGATGAGTCTCTACCTGCTCAAGCCGTGTTGGCCAACCGTCCGGCCAGCCTGGACGGCAAGGCGCTTGGACTCCTCTCCAACAATAAGCCCCACTCTGAAGACCTGCTGCGGATGATGGCCAATATCATCGGAGAACGCTACTCGCTAAGAGAGGTGGTGGAGTACAACAAGGGAGGCCATCAGTGGCCCGCCGAACGTTCCGCTCTGGAGGACCTGGCCCGGCGCTGCGACGTGATGATCCACGCCACCGCCGAATGAGGCTCCTGCACCTCGTGCAGTGTGCACGACGCGATGGAGATGGAACTATTGGGGGTGGCCTCTACAGTCTTGACCACCAGGCCCTTTGTTAGCCAGGCCAGAGCCATGGCCCGAATAAGGGGCGACGCCGATTACGGGCTGGCCATCATAGATCATCCTATAGTCACGCTGACCCAAGAAGAGTTGGCAGTCCGCGCCGCCGTCGCCGCCCCCCAGGCGATGCGGCATTTGCTGGATAGGTAGGGGGAGGCTGGGTTAGATGACCTGCCCCAATCCGCCTCCGGCTACGCCGATGGTTGCTTGGTCGAGCGCGTGTTTCGCTCAAGACTAACTCGCCGATCAACCGCGAAACAGGGCTCGATGTGAAGGGAGGGAATTGGTCCGATTTGGTAAGCACGAAACTGTTGGAAGACGAAATCGTCATTCTTTCAGTTTCCGCCGGTGGCGGTGAAGCGGCCGCAACAGCCGCGTCCCGGACAAACTCGGATACCCTCTTATCGAGCTGCTCGGCCTGCTGGGCCACCAGTTGAAAGGAATCGGCGGAGAATGCGACCGACAGGACAGTCCTGCGCCCTTCCCGCCGGCCCGGCGCCTTGACTGCGCCGGCATAGTCCCAACTGTCAGGATTTTGAAGTTCTTCAAGCTCTAGGCCGGTTTCTGTCGGATCCATGCACTCTCTCCAATTCCTGTAGTTTGGACAATTCTTGCTGCTTGCATGGTCAAGAGGTGACTGGTCGCCACACTACTGGGCGTGGGTTGGGACTATGCAGCGGCCCCCGTTATTTCGCCCGGTCACCAACCACACCGCAACCCTGCCCCTACGGTTTCTGATGACGATGTGATCGTTATCCAGGACTTGGTCCACCTCAGCCGGGCGCAGGCCGTGTTCCCACATCTTATCCTCATTCACATCATCGAAATGGAACGCTTCGATGGATGGCCTTGACACCGCTACCACCCTTACACTACAAAATGTAGTGTAAGGGTGGTACAAAATGTCGAGAGTTGCTAAGATGCCTGAACGAAATGGTCTCGAAGAACTTCAGATCGATTGGTTAGTCCTGGCCGATTACGCTGAGGTGCTCAATAACAAACTCTATCTGCAGGGCGGCGGGTGGGACCGTCTAACTGTCGACTGTCTCCCTTGTCCAAAGTCTATCGCCATCGCCTTGGCCGTAAGAGTGCCGTGGGGCATGGCGAACGAGCGGCACAGCTTTGAAATTGACATCACTTTTGAGGATGTCTCGATATTGAAGGGCTCCGGCCAGTTCGAGGTCCAAAGGCCGGTAAGCGCCAGGGTTGGCCGACCGCTAAGAATGCAGGTGTGCTCGACTTCGGTTGTTACCATCCAAAAGATGGGGGAATATGAGGTCCGGGCGCGGGTCGATGGCGCCCAGAAGGCATACCCATTTTACGTCACGGCGACTTCTAATGCCCAATAATGATGCTGGTCTATGTGGTGGACGCCTCTCCCCGACTACTCCTCCGGGTCTATTACTATATCCGGGTGGGTATCCACGCCGTAGCGGGCGAACACCTCGTCGATCTGCGTCATCTCCGCCCCCGACAGGGCCCATTCCAGTCCCGCGACGTTGTCTTCCACCTCTTGTACGGTGCGGGTGCCAACCAACGCGACGCTTACGGCGGGATTGGACAACACCCACCGCAGCGCAAGGTGCGGCATCTTTTTGCCCCGGACCTCGGCGATGGGTTTCAACTCCTCCACAACCTGCAAGTTTCGCTGGAAGTGCTCTTCGGCAAACACGCCCACGTTCCACCCAGGCCGTCCGCCCGTGGCGCGCCAGTCGTTGCTCCCGAAGGTGGTGCCCGCTGTGAGCGCGCCGGACAGTAGACCGAAGGCCAGAGGGCCGTACACCATCACGCCTGTCCCTTGCTGCTGGCAGTAGGGAAAGATCTCCTGCTCCATCCGCCGGTCGAACATGTTGAGGCCGTACTGTACGATGTCCACACTTCGGACGGATTCGCATTCCTTGATTTGGTCGAGGGTGAAATTGGAGACCCCAACGGCGCGGACTTTTCCTTGATGAACAAGGCTGTCCAACGCGTGCATCGTCTCTTCGAAGGGGGTGTTGACGTCGGGCCAGTGGATGAGCAGCACATCCAGGTAATCAGTCCCGAGGTTCCGCATGCTTTCCTCGACGGAGGAGAGGATAGACACCATCCGGCTGTCCCTGCCCTTTGGCCGGTCCGAGTAGCCCACGCCGCACTTGGTAACGACGACTACATCCTTCCGCCTCGCCCCCAGCGCCCTGCCCAACAGCACCTCAGACTCTCCCCTCCCGTATGCCGGGGCCGTGTCGAAACAGTTGATGCCCAGGTCTATGGCGCGGTTGACGGCGGCGGCGACTTCCGGCTCGGTGACATCACCGTAGGTGCCTCCCATCTCCCAACAACCGAATCCGAGGGCCGAAACCGTTATATCCGTGGGACCAAATCTTCGATATTCCATCGACTCACCGCTCCTGCCGAGTGAAGGGTTTAGTGTCCGGTTCCGTTAATACGATTTTAAGTCATACATCCCGCCGGTGCGTTGACAATGCAAACGCCCCTTGCTAGATTAGGCGCAACATCGTCCAGAAACAACCCACAGCGTTGCGAAGAGGAGGTCTGTCTTGCCGGTGCAGAGATTCAGGCCAATGACCAAGGATTTCCCCACATTCGACTGTGACGCCCACGTAGTGGAGCCTGCCAGGGTCTGGGAACGGGCAGCGGACAGCCTTACCAGGGACGAACTGGAAGCCCTGAAGGCCACCATGTGGTACGACGCCGAAACGGACCAGTTGCTGGTCAACGGAAAGGCCGACGTGAGCGGCTTTTCGCCGGTGCCGAAGACGGGCCCCGGCGCTATCGACATAGTAAGGTTAGCCGGTCCCGGCCTAAAACACGACATCCAGCGCGCCTTCAACGTCCGCAATCTCAATCCCGAGACTGCGCTCACTAAGGAACAGTCGGACTACCTGGCCCACGCGGGAGCCGACGAACCCGGACCCAGGCTGCGCGACATGGATGTTCAGGGTATCGACCAGGTGATGATCATACCCACCAGCATTGATACCTATCCCTGGCTGCAGAATGCGCTGGGCGCCCGCGCCATGTGCAAGGCCTACAACGATTGGGCCTACGAATACACGCAAGAAGACCCGGAACGGCTCTTCTTCGCCGCCCTCATCCCCATGCAGAACCCTCAATTCGCCATCGAAGAGGCCTACCGGGTCGCGGCCAAGGGCTGCCGGGTTGCCCTCATCCGGCCCATGGACGCCATGGGCAACTACCCGATCCAGCCCAAGTATGAGGGTCTATGGAACGCTCTTGAAGACACGGGTCTGGTCTACGGTATGCACCCCTTCCCGGCCTCTGGGGTTGCGAAACCGCCCGGCTACTCCGATCAGTATTCGGGCGCGGAACTTATTAGAAGGACCATTTCAACCTCCGGTCTGCCGCATACCTTCCTTGGGAACGTGCAGAACTTCCAGGCTGAGGCGTCCCTTTGGGTGACCATGGTTCTGATGTCGGGATTCTTCGAGCGCCATCCCGGAATTCGGGCCGCAGTGTTCGAGGCCTCGTCTACCTGGCTCAGTTTCCTGCTGGATGAACTCGATAAGACCTACAGGCTCTATCGCAACGACCGCAAGCTGCCTCCATTGAAGCAACTGCCCAGCGAGACCTTCTTCCAGCATTGCGTTACCGGGTTCGAAGGGGACGAAGCGCCTCCGTCGCGCCTGCCCGGCTTCTACCGCGACATCCTCGCCTGGGCTTCCGACGTCTACCACCACGACGGAGACGACGTCTGGAGGGCTATCGAGACCATGGAGGAGTGCGAGTTGCCCATCGAAGACCAGGCCAGATTTCTGGGGGCCAACGCGCGTAAGCTATACAACATTGAGCCGCCCGGCAATATCGTCCGCGACAGGGTAACCGAAATCGAGCGTCCTGATTGGTGGCCCGACGAAGACGAAATCCGGGATGCCCTCAAGCCGGAGTCGTCGGTCACCCGGTGGTAGCCTCCTGGACCCTGGACTATCGGCCCCGGTTTTGCCGGACTCGGTACTGTTGGACGAAATGCGATGACGACCAGTAAAGACTTCCCGGTTTTTGACAGTGACTCCCACGTGGTTGAGCCTCGGGAAGTGTGGGAGAAGTACCTGGAACCTGAGTACCGAGTCCTTGGTAAACATGCGCTGTGGCGGGAAGAAGGGCAATTCGACTCGTACCTCAAGGTCAATGGCCAGGTGTTCCGGGACACTGCCAACCCCAACATCCCCCGTCACGCCATCTGGAAGCCGGGGATGACCTGGGACTCCATTGGCGAGCTGGACCCGGATATTCGGCATCCGGCGAGTGAAGGCGCCTGGGAGCCACACGCCAGACTCCGGGATATGGACGCCATGGGAATCGACCAGTCCTTGATGTATCCCACGTGGTTCGCCGAGGGTTTCCACCTCATCGAAGACCCGGACGTGTCCTACGCGCTGGCACGGGCTTACAACGACTGGGTCTCAGATTTCTGCCAGGCAGCGCCGGACCGCCTATTTGCCGCGGCGATGGTCCCCCTTGGGAATATGGACTTTGCTCTGGCTGAGTTGCGCAGGGCCGCCGGAACCCGCTGTTTCCGAGGGGCCTTCATCCGCCCCATGTTCATGGAGGGGCGGTACCTCACCCACCCTTACTACGACCCCCTCTGGGCCGAACTGGAAAGGTTGGGGATGACCGCCGCCGTGCATCCCACTGCCGGATTGTGGAACCCGGAGTGGACGTCCCACGGTCCCTTCTTCGAAAAGGTCAGCGGCCGGCTCACACAGACTGCCGGCCTGGGAGGCGGGGGAGGTGGCCCTCACGCGGGTGGCAGTACCGGCGACCGCAACCGTGTATCTCCGGCGAGTGGGTTAGTCCCGCTAGGCCACCCGGTGGCGCCGATTCTCGCTCCCTGGCTGGACAACCACATGTTCGTCGCATCCACGTTGATCGGCTATACCGTGATGGAGCGGTTCCCTGAGATGAAGGTTGTTATGGCCCACGGGAAAGCCTCCTGGATGGAAGAGGTCCTGGAGAAGATGGAGGCTTCTACGCGGGTTATCCCGCTTCAACATTACTACCCTGTAAGCACCGAGCCGGAGGAGACGTGGGAGGAAGGCCGTGTCATGCTAGGGTTCGACGCCGAGGAGCGTCTTATACAGGAACTCCCACATTCATTTGTAGAGAAAATCATCTGGGGCTCCCGGTACCCGCACCATGACACGTGTAGTGCCTGGGACGCCATCCAGACACTGACCCAAGCGGACGTGCCAAAACCGGCCATCGGCCGCATGATGTGGGGAAACGCCCAAGCGCAGTTTGGGCTGGGCTAAACGCCCTCCCCCCCGGAATAGTAACGCGTCCCAAGGGTCTTGCCCGTCACGTTGGTAAACTCTCCGAGCGAGCCCGGTTTCCGGTGCAGATAACCAGTATGCGGAATGGTCCCGCGCCGTTTATTTTATGGGATTCCTACACCAGTGTGGCTATTCTTCGACGACCTCGCTGACCCTTAGGATAAAGGTGTGGACCGGCTAGGATTCCGGTTACCCTTCGTGAGCCGCATGGACAATTCTTCCGGCGAATTCTAGAATGGGAATCGGCTCGTGGAAACTCAGGTCTGTGCTTCCCGCATGTTCCCGACTATTGCCGGTCCCGCTATCGATACTTCGGAATCCGCTACAACGGAGGCAAACGCATTTCAACCAGGCCACAACTCCATTCCCACAGATCAGTCGAAAAGGGTCAAATTTGCGCTTTCTGATTATCTCTGATGTTCACTCCAACCTTGAGGCGCTCAAGAGTGTAATCGAAGACGCGCGTAAGAGCGGCGGGTTCGACCAGATCTGGCAATTGGGGGACCTGGTCGGGTACGGGCCGGAGCCAGGGAGGGTCATAGACCTTCTGCGGGAATACGACAATGATGAGGAATGTCAGGAAAAGCGGGCGATCTGAACGGCCTGCTTTCCCCCGTAAACGCTGCATCTTCTCGCGCGTCAACCTGTTGGGATGTGCTTCGGTATTATCGTGTGGCATGGATGCACGGGGAGAGTGCTAAGGAGAGCGCGTATCTCTGCCGTTCAGGTGGGCCGTTGCGACGGCTTCGGCCTCGCTGGCCAGGGCGGCTATGTCGATGAGGGTGCGCTGTTCGTTGGCGTGAAGGAATAGGAACACCACCTCCGTTACGGGCCTGCCGGTTGCCCGTTGCGCCGCCAGGGCATAGGCGCCAGCCTGGAGATTGTACCTTGCCACGGTTTCGTCCAGGTTTTGCGAGTCCACGGCATCGGTCTTGTAGTCGACAAGGACCAGCCCGCCGTTTTCCTCGAACACCAGATCGATAAAGCCCTCCAACACGCCCTGGCCGACCGGAACGGCCACCGGGACCTCACGCCAATACTTTGATGACGCCACCGCCCGGCGCACGGTTGCGCTTTCCACGGCAACCCTCGCCAGCCTGGCGACCTCTTCCGCCCGATGGAGGATTCCTTCCGCCGCTGCCTGGGCACGGGAAGTCTCTACGACGCCATCTCCGTTGGTGAGGTCGATTGTCTGGAGCACCGAGTGAACGGCCCGGCCCAGGGACGTACCGCCACGGCCCCGTTTCCAGGGTTCGCCGCTCTCCGGCTCCTCTTTCGGATCCTCCGCTCCGTCCCTGAGTGCGGTGTGCCCGAGCTTGAGCCGGTGTAGCCCGGTCGCGGCGACGGACGCGGGCCTGCCTTGCCGTTCCAGCATCTCCGCCCGGCTCCGGCTCCAGTCATCGCGGTCGGCGAGGGAGTGACCTTGCTGCGCCGCGGTGTTGACGGCTTGGACTTCCGGTTGTGGCGTCTGCCCGCTGACCTCGGGCGCGGGAGTCCATAAATCTTCCTTGCCGTCAAGGACCTCCACCATCTTACCGGCCACCGAACCGGACCTTGTCCGGTTGCGAAATACGCTTAGGACCAAGTGGTCCCGCGCCCTGGTCGTTGCCACGTACATGAGCCGGACATCTTCGTCGGTTTCGAGGGCTTGTTCCCTGGCCAGAAGGGGTCCGTAGCCCGCCGTTTCGAACCGTGTCTCTTGCGGGCCTACCCTTACTTCCACGTTGCCGCTTTCCCGGTTGAAGAGCACATTGGGCGGCCTCGCCACACGTCCGGAGTTCAACCCGGTAAGCAGCACGATAGGGAATTCCAATCCCTTGGCCGAATGGACTGTCATTATCCTGGCGGCGTCTTCGTCGGTATCGGGCGCCGGCGTCTCGGTAAACCGCGCCCCCTCGGATGTCTGGCGGTCCACCCATTGGAGAAAGGCGCGGAGGGAATCGCCCCCGGCCTCGGCGAAGGAACGCGCCTGCTCCACCATGAAACGGTACCTTCTCCACTGTTCCCTGGTGCGGGGATGGTCTATGGCCGATTCCATGAGGAGCCGCTGCCGGATGAAGCGGTCGATAAGCGCGGCCGGGGAAACCCAGAGCCGTTCTTGATGGAATTGGCGGAGGATATCGAGGGCTTCCGTTACGGGCCCGTACTCCGGGTTAGACTGGGAGAGACAATCGAACCTGCCCCCGTTTTCTGAAAACCGCAACAGTTCCACGTCGCTACAGGCGAACGCCTGCGACCGCAGGGCCGCCACCGTGGCTACCTGGTCCGCCGGGTCGTCCACGGCCTTGAGGCAGTTGACCAGGTCTCTGACCTCCTGGGTGCCGAAGACCAGGGCGTTGCCTTCCAACCTGTAGGGGACACCGGCGTCGTCCAGGGCCAACTCCAGGGTCCTCAAGCTGGTGCGTCGTGGCATGAGAATGCAGATGTCGGAGTAGGCGGCATCGCGGTATTGCTCCGTTCCGGTCAACCCGGTTGCATCGGGGTCCAGGACTTGCCAGCGGCCAGTCACTATGTTGTGAAGCTGGGCGGCGATTTGCCGGGCTTCTACGCGCCTTACGACACCTATGTTGCCATCCAGTAGCCCTCCCAGAGCCCAGACACGGGGTCCCGCCGGATGGTCCGTTTCCGCTTCCCAACGATGGGTTACGGGGACGTATTGTGCTTGATTCTCCCCTTCCGCCATCCAGGTCTCGAAGAGGGAATTGACCCATTTGAGTATGGGGCGCTGGGAGCGGAAGTTTTGCACCAGACGCAGGGTGTCTCCTCCCATTAGTTTCTGGAGCTGGAGCATCTGGGTGACATCAGCCCGGCGGAAATGGTATATTGACTGTTTGGGGTCGCCAACGACGAATAACTTACCTCGTTCCGGCGTCACATCGTGCCAGGAACGGGGCCGTTCCTGAGGCGGAAGGTTATCGAGGTTGGCCTCGGCGATGAACATGGCGATCTCGGTCTGGATCGGGTCGGTGTCCTGGGTCTCGTCTATCAGCAGGTGGGAAAACCGCTGCCGGAAGTGGTCCCGCACCGGGATGTTGTCACGCAGCAGGTCCCTCGCCCAGACCAGCAGGTCATGGTAACCGGCAACTCCGCGGCGCTTCCGGTCTAGGGCGAAGTCCTGTGCGAAACCCTTCAAGCGGCGCAGCGCCGGCATGAGCGCGGACTGCCGGGCCCGGTCGAGTTCGTCCGTGGCCGCGGCTTGCAGTTCAGCGAGCCGGTCCTTCAGGTATTTGCAGGCGTTTACGGAGGTGGCGGGGTCTTGTTCCCAGTCCGGCTGTCTGCCACGCGATTGACTGATCGGCATCGCGCGCTGCAACAACCTGTATGCCTGGCGGGGTTCGGGTCCCAGTTCCTCGAACCGGACGGCTGCTCTGAGCAAGCCCTGGACGTGGTTGTACAGCGGGTCTTCGTCTCGCAGTTTCGAGTATTGGCACAACCGCTCGAGTTCGTCAGCCGAATCAACCAGTTCGGACACTACCGTGGCCGGGGGCATGGCTACGTCCGGGAACGGCACACCCTCCAACATGTCGTAGTTCTGGTGAAAGACCAGAGCGACGGCCCGGAGGTGTTCTATGGAAAGACCCAGGGAAAAGGCCAACGACAAACTGGCGGCCAGTTCTTGATCGTCCAACGCACCATCGACCCATTCGGTCCAGGCTTCTTCGAAGGCGAGGTCGCTGGCGATGGCGTCCATGGTCTCGAATACCGGAGGCAACCCGGCCTCCAGAGGGCGTTCCTGCAGGATGGACCGGGCGAAGCTGTGCAGGGTCTGAATAGAAGAGCGGTCCAGGTCGCCCAGGGCGTGTTGGCGCCGCAGGCGCGTATCTATGTCCTGACCGGGCTGCGCGGCGGCTTCCAGCCCCTCCCGGATGCGGTCCCGCAACTCGGCTGCTGCTGCCTCGGTGAAGGTGATTACAGCGGCCTTGTCCAGGGTGGTGACTCCCGTAGAAGCCAGGGTAACCACTCTGTGCACCAGGCTGGTGGTCTTTCCGGTACCCGCTCCGGCCTCTACGAAGAGGGTTTCGTCGATGGACTCGCGAATCCTGACACGGGTTGCCTGGTCCTCCGGAGTGAAGGCGCCGCCGGTCATGATTGGGCCTCCCCTGATAATTCGAGGTAGTCCGCCAAAACGGGATGGCCTTTCTTCCTATCCCAGAGGGTGTCTTTCCTCGACGGACACAGGGGCTTGAAGTCGCAATAGCGGCAGTTGTGGAAGTCCTGGTTGTCTTCCCTGCCGGGGTTGGCGGGAAAGACGCCGCCCCGAATTCCGGCAACTATGGCGGACACTCCCTCCTTGAACCGGGTCTGTGTCTCCCCTTCCGCCATATCAACAGGACTTTCGGGGACAACTGAGAATCCCCCGCGGCTTGATACAAACCAATAGGCGGCCCGCACCTTGGCATCCGTCCCCAGGGCCTGTTGTGCGGCCAGGGAGTAAACTGCCAGTTGGAGATGTTTGCCTTTGTCAATCGGGTCATCCTTCAGCCCGGAGTATGGGTTCGGCCTGCCCGTTTTGTAATCCATGACCAGGGCGTCCTTGCCCGAGGGACTGACGTCGATGCGGTCGATCACCCCACGGAACCTGATCGACACCGAGTCGTCCAACCACAGCTCAGGCGCAGGCCAGGAGTCCCCGCCCAATCCGAACCGCGATTCCAGGTAGGCGGGGGACAGGCCAAAACGCCTCCGCAACCGGGTGTCTTCCTCGAGGAAGCTGTAGAGGTCGTTTAGGATATCCTCTTGGTCCAATTCCCACATGAGCGCCTTGCCGGTGACGCCTTCAGCCTCTGCCCGGCGGAAGTTGCCGCGGGCGATGCCGGAAAGGGCGTTTCTATGGCGGGAATCCCACGGTGCGCCGGATTGGGGAAGCGTCCCGTCGTCCTTGACCGTGCCCAAGAACTCCTCGAGTACCCTATGTACGAGGGATCCCTTATGCATGGGCGATATGGAGAACAGATCTTCGGGGTCTTCCAGGGCGCTAACGTGGAGCACATGGCCGAGGAAGTAGCTGAAAGGGCAACCGGCCCACTTTTCCAGGCTGGTGGGAGACAAGGCGGAGTCCGCCAACCGTTTGGCGAGTCCCTCGTTCTGCACCGCGCCGGACAGGTTTCCATCCCATTCGGTGAAATTCGAGCTTCGATACCGGGCGCGGCCGAGGGCTAACGACCTGGCCAATACACCTGAGGCCGCAATTGGATGTGCGCTGGTTTCCAACCCGGACCGCTTCCAGGTCCAAATCCGCTCAAGGTCGTAGTCGTGCTGGTCCGCCGGGGACGCGGCGGCCACCGACTCCAGGGCTCTTTCCATTGAAGGTAATGTGGTCAACCAGGGCCTGTTGCGCAATTCCCCCAGGGCGGACGAGTTGACGGTGGAACCCTCCAAGACCGACGCTTGCTCTAGGAACCAGCGGGAGGCGTAGTGGGCGCGTTGCCCCGCCGGGTTAGCCTTGGGAAATGACAGAGTGGCTTCCGGGGCCGAACCCAGGGCCGATAAGAAGGCGTATCTCTCCTCAGACCGCCTTGCACGTTGCAAGGGAAGGCCCTCGGCCGTTCCGCCGGCCTCTTGCCTCTCCCGGTCCGGAATTAGAGGGTCGTCTCTGGCCGGTGCGGGTACCGCTCCTTCGATCATGCCGACTATGTGGACGACGTCGAAATCCATCGCGGCGGCTGAAGCGATGGGGCCGGCAAATACCCCTTCCCCCGTCGCCCCGGAGTGGCCCACGGACGACTGAAGGGCCTCCTCCATGCCTTCGACGAACGCGGCAAAGGTTGGAGAGGGGTCCACCTCGCCGGCGGATGCCAGACTCTCCAGGATGTCTCTGACCTTGGCGAAGGCATCCGCTTCCGGGGCTGGCATTTCTTCCGGGGGTACCAGGTATCGATTCACAAGATTTAGCGCCCATTGCGCCATTTCACCCCAGGTACTGCCGGGCTGGGGAGGCGTCAAGTCTTCGGCCAGCGTTTCAACGAACCGCTGGAGGTCCACGGCGGACTGGGCCTCGGCCGCCATCAGGCTGGCCTGCGCCTCGGAAATCTCGCCCTTTTCTTCCCTGGAGCGAGCGTACCTTCCGGTCTCGAAAGCATACCGCGCCAGCCGCTCCGACCATTGCTCCAGCCCAGCCACGACCCCCGCCTTCTTTGAGATGGAGTCCCAATTGCTGGGGCTAAAATTCTCCCGGGCCTTCGCTTCCCGTGGCCGGACCGGGCAGGCCATGAGCCAGGACATCACGCGGTCACGGGGAAGACCGCTGCCGGATAGCTGCATTAGGCCGGTGAGAGTCCTGCCTGCGGCGGCCCCGCCCAACGGCGAGGGATTCGGGCCGGACACGGGTATGCCCGATAGCTGCAATTCCTCCCGTACCAGGGTGCTATATGGCGTTGCCGCGCCGTATAGGACGGCCATACGGTGGAACGGCGTTCCTTGCTCCGCCCGGTGGACAATTTGCCGGATCACCCACCGCACCTCTTCGTGGGGACCTGGAGTGATTAGCAGCCTCTTGCCGGTTGGCGAAAACACTCCGGGCACTTGGCCCTCTCCGGATGCCCTCCGTTCGGGAGTCCCCAAGAACGGGGCGAACTCCTCAGCCAGCGATTCCACCGGCGCATCGGCCTCGGCATCTCCGGTCAGTCCCAGGAACAAGGCGCAGTTGTCCAACCGGGCCAGCCCTCTTACAAGCTGCTTCTCGCCGGGAGTCATGCTGCGAATTTGGTAGAACAGGATGAACCCCAGGTCGGCCAGAGCAGCCGTCATTCCGGCTTGCACGGTTTCCGCGGCGGCCCGTGCCAAGTCCTCCGCGTCGTAATATCCCTTCGTAAGCTCGCGGAATTCCCGGTATAGTCCTACGATTTCACTTCGGAGTTGGTCCTGGGCGCTTAGGCGGTCGAACGCCTCTTCGGTGGCGTGTCGGAGTTGGCGGAAAGTATTCTTGATGCTCTGAATGGTCGACGGGTGGGACCTGAGCCCGGACAGGATGCCATCCGCCTGTCCGGTCACGGCCCGGACCGAAGCGCTTTCAATGACTCGGGTCAAGGGCTTGCGGTCCTGGGCGGCGAGAGACGGAGACCCCAGGAACTCGGACAGCCGGGAAAACACAAGGAATCGGACGTTGGCATACCCCGAACGGGCAAGCCCGCGGCGCAGCGTCAGGTTGGCATAGGTGGAGGGTCCGACGACCGTGACGGGGGCAAGAGGGTCGTTTTGCTGAATTGACCGGATGAATTGTACCAGTGGGGCGGTCGATTCCGGCGAGTCCTGGTACAACAATATCTTCGGACCCATCCCAGGGTGGAGGGTTGCGGACGTATTCCTAGTCATTTCTCCCTCGCCTTCGCCTTCAGTTGGTAGAACATCCGTTTGTAATCAGTGTATCATATGGGTAATCTCTGATCGATGCCGCTTTCTCTCTCGTGGACATTCCGAAGCACTGTTGTCGCGGAATGCCAGCATATGTGCTGACACTCGTAAGCTAGGAGCGAGACCTGCCGCCAATGGAAAATTCGATGAAACACGTCCTGCTCTACAACGAACTGGCCTACCTATGGCCGGTGATCAGTCCCAGGGACGACTATGCGGACGAAGCAGTCCACTGGCTACGGGCCATTGAAGATAGACTTGGCCCTGGGCCGCATGACCTTTTGGAGTTGGGAGTAGGCGGGGGGCACAACCTGTCCCACCTTACGCCTCACCACCGGGCCGCGGCCGTGGATGTTTCGCCTCGAATGTTGGAGCTGTCCCGCCGGTTGAACCCGGATGTCGATCACTTCCTGGATGACATGAGGACCGTGCGGCTGGGGCGGTTGTTCGACGCGGTCTTGGTCCATGACGCGATAAGTTACATGCTAACCGAAGACGACCTGCGTACCGTATTCCAGACTGCGCGTGCCCACCTGCGGCCCGGAGGTCTTATCCTGATCGCTCCCGACATGGTGGCCGAGTCCTTTCAGGAGGGAACGGTGGTCCGGTGGATGACCTCCAGCGGAACGGTTACGGTGGTTACCGAGGAGAGGCTGCATGACCCGGACCCGTCGGACACCCAGGTCGAGTCACGGTTCACCTACGAAATCACCGAAGATGGCGTCCGGCGAGTGGAGGAGGATGTCCATGTCACGGGGTTGTTCACCATTGGAACTTGGACGTCTCTATTGACTAACGCTGGTTTCGATGTGGACTTGATACCGTTGCCGGGACAAGAGGGATTTGGGGAGTGGCTATTCAGCGGAATCTTGCGCTGACCAACCGGGTGTTCGGGAGTCTTCGATGGAGGCCGCGGCGGTGGGTGTGGATGTTAACCCAACGCCGGGAGTCCTCCCGGCGTTGGGGGCGTTGGGAATGAGGCGGCGATATGGACTGATGGCTATGGGAGTACGCCGGTTTCCTGGAGCAACCGCTGAGTGCCGACGAGGTCAACCAGGTCAGACAGCGCGATCTGAGGGGAGTTGATCTCTGAGATCGGGACCAGCGCCCGCGGTGTCATCACGTCTTCGACGAGGGGGTACTCGAAGGTCTGAGAGGCGAAGTACTGTTGGCCGATGGTGGAGAGCATGAAGTTCAAGAACCTCTCGGCGTTGTCCGCGTTCTCGGCAGTGGCGAGGATACCCGCGCCGGAAACCATCATCACCGCCCCGGGTCCACCGGCCCTGGGATGGTAGTTTCTGGCCGCGAAGTCCTCGCCTTCCTCTGCCAGGAAACGGAACAAGTAGTAGTGGTTCACGAACCCGGCGTCGATTTCACCCGCGGCGACCGCAGCCACCTGGGGAGTATTCTTCGGATATACCCTGGGTTCGTTGGCCTGGATACCCAGAAGCCAGAACCGTGTCCGCTCTTCTCCCCACATCGCGCGCATCGCGGTGACCATTGTTTGGAATGAGGCGTTGGTAGGCGCCCAGCCTATGCGCCCTTTCCACTTGGGGTCGGTGAATCCGAACATGTCGGCGGGCAGTTGGGTCTCGTCGAGCTTGTCTGTGTTGTATACGACGGTACGCGCGCGCCCCGAGAGTCCTACCCACTTGCCATCAGGAGAATGAGCCCAATCGGGGACTTGGTCCAGGATGGAGCCGGGCAGAGGCGCCAGCATGCCTTCCACTGCGCCAAGCCCGCCCGGGTCCTGGGCAAAGAACACGTCTGCCGGGCTGTTACCGCCCTCTTCCATAATGGTGGCGGCCAACTGGGGGGTGTTGGCGTACTTAACCGAGACGTCTATGCCAGTGGTCTCGGCGAATTCTTTGATGATGGGGTCAACCAGGGACTTGCTGCGCCCGGAATAGACCACCAACCGCCCGGGGGCCAGGGCGCGTTCAACGGCCTTGGCAACCAGTGACTGGACCTCTTCGGCGGTGACCCCTGGTTTCACAGATTCAGCGATGGCCTGCTCAACCAAGGGGCCGATGTCTTCAGCCTTGAGCCCGTTGGCCATCGCATCGGCTACGGCCTTCTCTACCATGGCGGTAATTTCTTCGCTGCTGGGACTGTCTGCCATCGCCTCCACAACCGCCGACTGCACCACTGGCAGGCCGCTGGTCATGGCGTCCGCAACGGCCTGCTCCACTACCGCGTTAATCTCCTCCGACGTGGGAGCCTCCTGTGGCGCGGACTTACGGGACTCAGTGACGGCGTCTTGCACGGCGCTGCGGAGGCTGTTCATGTCGATAGCACCGGGGGCGGGCTGTTCCTCGGGTTGGGACGAGGATCCGCAGGCAGTGAGCAACAATACCGCGGTGAATGCGGCAAGGAAACACAGAGGCTGGAGTCTCCGGAACGAACTCATATTCGACATCATCTTCCTCTAACAGGACTGGATAGACGGCGCTCAACACGCATTTGGTAAAGATGCGGCAGTCTTGGTCATGTGAGTCCGGGAATTGTCTTTCCCACCCGCAGGCACGCCTCCCCGCCTGCTTGGGCGCCGGCGGACAAACGTACCTGCGATGGCGCTGAACAGCCCGGCAACTCGGCCTTGGAGGAGGCAAGGCCGAGACCCCGGCACTGCATGGGAATGTTGCCGCCATGTCGTACATATCCCTTTAAGTAAGTGTGTACTTATTGTCTAGCGAACATAGTAAGCATCAATCGAATATCTGTCAACATGTAATACAGATCATGTTGAAGTGGATACACAAAAACTCAACAGATCAACTAGGGCATCGTTGAGAGACACAGTTAATGCTAGTAATTACTGATCTACGACAATACCGGGCCGATTACGGCATATATGGGTCAGACTTAAAAATGAAGTTGTCGTACCATGAGTGCCGATACCAGTAGCGGCCAACCCATTCGAGTAGAGCTGGAGAGTTCGTCAAAAAAAACTCGGCCCGACGTCATGGTCAGGCCGAGTTTTTTGCTGGTTGCAGCCTAATTTGGAGATCAGGTCCCGATCCGGTAAACCCTCGCCGCGGTGTCGTGGAACAGGTTGGACCGTTCGGTGCGCGTATAGCTCTGGGATACGCGCTTGAAGGCGTTGTACATTACGTTGTAGGAGAAGGAGACCTTGTCGGGCGGGAAGTTGCTCTCGAACATGCAGCGGTCCGGGCCGAACTGCTCTATGCAGTAGTTGATCCAGGGGGCCATAGCCTCCGCCAATTCTTCGGAGCCGATGGGGACTTCCCTTGCGTGCCAGCCGAAACCCCAGCGGGGCATTCCCATTCCGCCCAGTTTGCAAGTTACGTTGGTGCAGCTAGCCGCGGCGGCGATGCCTTCCCGCCACGCGGGAATGACCTCGTCATCCTTGCCAGTGTAAATCCCCGACCTGCTGACGCCCCCCATGTGGTTGAGAATGATGGAGACTTCAGGGACCGCTCTGGCGAATTCAGCCAACTCGGGAAGCTGCGGGAATGACAGCATAGAATCCAGGGACAACCCCATACTGGCCAACACTCTGGCCCCGGAGCGGAAGGACTCATTGGCCAAGACGCCCTGAGTTTCCCGGTTGTCCAGTGACGGGTCCGGGCTCCAGGTCACGTTGTGCCTGATGCCCTTGAAACGGTTGGGGCTGGCCGCTTGCAACGCTTCCAGGACCGGTGCGACGGCGTCTCCCAGCTTGAGATCGGCGTGACCCACGATGCCCGCAGCGGCCCTGCTTTCACCGTATATGCCGCTCGCGCTGGCGGCCGCGAGTCCCTGGACGAATTCGACCTCGCCGACCGGGCGCAACTCTACCGGCCCGGAGGGGCGGTACATTGAGCGCGCCTCCACGAAAACCGTTGACCGGACATTGTGGCCGCTGCCAAGATCGCCCATCAACTCCTGAAGAAGGTACCGTTGATAGGGGATGCTCTGGGGCCGCCCGTCCCAGAAATGGTGGTGCGGGTCACACAGGGGCAGTCCGGGCTCCAGGGCGGGTTCATCCGTCAGAGCTAGCCAGTCATTGTCACCGAAGGGCATGTCAAGACCTCCGACCCTAATTTGAACGGCCCAATAATACCACAGCCGGAGGCGTGCAATTCCGAGTGCGCTGACCCGGCGAACGATGCGGCTCATGGAGGCGCACAACGGGTGAACATAACGCGAAAACAAACACCGGCCCCTCTTGTTAGTATGTTTGGCGTAGGTATATGTTCCGGTTTTGCAGTCAGTTCGGCAGCCAACGTGAGAATCAGTGAGACAGCCAGAGACGCCGGCCTCCTGTAACAAAGCGTTTACATTACGGAAACCGCCCCGCAATAGTTCCGGTCTAGCTTAATAATCACGCGAAGCTATTTCGGTATCCGGGAGTCCGTTCCGAAAAACCGGGTTTTGGACAGGCCGGGGACCGGAGTAACTGGGACGCACAAAGGCCCAAATTCGACAGTCTTAAGAGGAGTCTAAATCATGCGAGGTTTATTCCCGGCCCGCCTCGGTGGGATTGCCAACTGTATCAAGGTCGCTCTGGGAGCGTTGCTATTAATTTCTGTCCTGGCCTGTTCTTCGGCTCCAGCCGCCACCACTGCGCCTGTGGTTCCGGCTGACACTAAAGCCCCGGCAGAGACCATGATGGAAGCCACGCCCGCGGCTGAGATGACCGAAGGAGAAACCATCAAGGTGGGTATACTGCATTCCTTGTCCGGTACCATGTCCATCAGCGAGACCGCTGTGAAGGACGCCACTGTCCTGGCAATCGAAGAGATCAATGCCGCGGGCGGCGTTATGGGGAAGCAGATCGAGTACGTCATCGAGGACGGCGCTTCCGACTGGCCGACATTCGCTGAGAAAGCCCGCAAGCTGATCCAGAGCGACAAGGTTGCCGTGGTTTTCGGCGGCTGGACCAGCGCCAGCCGGAAGGCTATGTTGCCGGTGTTCGAGGCAAATAACGGCCTTCTGTTCTACCCCGTTCAATACGAGGGGTTGGAGACTTCACCCAACATCTTCTACACCGGGGCCACTACCAACCAGCAGATCGTTCCCGCGGTCGAATACCTGCTGGAACAGGGTAAGACCAAGTTTTACCTGCTGGGATCGGACTACGTCTTCCCTCGCACCTCCAATCTGATTATCAACAAGCAGTTGAAGGCCGCGGGACTGGACGCCGTTGGGGAAGAATACACTCCCCTGGGCCACACCGAGTACAGCACGGTGATTGCCAAGATCAAGTCCGCCGAGCCCGACGTGGTGTTCAACACCCTGAACGGCGACTCTAACGTAGCCTTCTTCAAGCAGCTAAAGGATGCCGGTATCGGCCCCGACGACCTGCCCACGGTGTCGGTGAGCGTGGCCGAAGAGGAGATCACCGGGATCGGCGCGGATAACATGATGGGTCATCTGGTCGCGTGGAACTACTTCCAGACCACCGATACTCCGGAGAATGTGAAATTCGTTGCGGCATTCAAGTCCAAGTACGGCGAAAATCGCGTCACCGACGACCCCATTGAGGCCGGTTACTTCGGTGTCTACATCTGGTCCAAGGCCGTCGAAAAGGCAGGCAGCATCGAAGTTGCGGCGGTTAAAGAGGCTGCCAAGGGTCTGGAATTCCAGGCTCCCGGCGGGCTGGTAACTGTACACGACTCCAACCAGCACGTAGCCAAGACGGTCCGCATAGGCGCGGTCCGTGAAGACGGTCAGATCGACGAAGTTTGGAACTCCGGCGCTCCCGTGGTTCCCGACCCCTACCTGGACTCCTACGAGTGGGCGGCGGGCCTCAGAGACGCTGCACAGTAGGGTCAACCGCAATCCGGCGCGCATCGGGGTCCGCTTCTGCCTCCTTTGGGGTGGACCCACTTCAGGAGGCCCTTCTTCCTTGGGAAGGAAGGGTTCTTGGATTCCGGCTTAAAGCCTGCCCCGTACTGGATACGGGGGCCGGAATGACGGACGGGGTAGTAGCGGCGTATAAGCGTCCTTGATCTACATAATCGAAAGACCCTGCCTCCCTGGCAGGGTCTTTTAGTTCTTGGGGAATTTGTCTGAACTGTGATTCATGTGATTCTAGAAGTTGCCATGATTTTCAGGACCGGCAAAATCAGCGGAATCTCCCAATCACAAAAATCAACGGTTCAGACGACAATTAAAAGGCCCTGGACTCCCTGGTGGGTGGGCGTGACATTCTGCGACGGCGATAGTAAGGTATCCGGGGATTATCCGGTCAACCGCTGGCAAGTTGTTCCAACCCATCGGTCAAATTGATGAAAGACACGGCGTAACCTACATATGGAAGTTTGGGCTCTCCAACTGTTCAATGGTCTTAGCCTTAGCTCCATATTGCTTTTGATTGCTCTGGGGTTGGCGCTCTCCTTTGGGCTGATGAACGTCATCAACCTGGCCCACGGAGAGTTCATCATGGTTGGGGCGTACACCGTGTACGCCGTGCAACAGGTAGCCCACAGTCTCACCGGGGATGTTTCCCCCGGCGTGACTTTCGTTATTGCACTACCTCTCTCGTTCATCGTGGCCGGCGCGGTGGGGATGTTGGTCGAGGCGTGCCTGATCCGGTTCCTTTACCGACGCCCGCTGGACACGTTGCTGGCAACCGTTGGTGTTGGGATATTCCTGCAGCAATTGGCCCGCTCCATCTTCGGAGCGCCCAATGTCCAGGTGGTCGCGCCTCTGTGGCTGAGTGGAGGGCTGGACCTGGGCGGCGACTTGGTGCTACCCATCAAGAGGCTGTTCATTATAGCCCTGGTTGCCGTTTGCATCTCGGGCCTTTACTGGTACATGTACCGCTCCAACCAGGGCCGCAGGACCCGCGCCGTGATGCAGAACCGCGAGATGGCCTCCAGCCTGGGAGTTTCCACCCGCCGCGTGGACAACCTGACCTTCGCGCTGGGCTCCGGGTTGGCGGGACTGGCCGGTTGCGCCCTAACGCTCATCGGACCCATCGGGCCGTCCCTGGGCACCTTCTATATCGTGGACGCTTTCATCGTTGTGATTCTGGGCGGGCTCGGTCAGGTCCCGGGAACGATCCTCGCCGCGCTGGTCATCGGGATGTTAAACACCGTATTCGAGTTCGGCACCACGGCGGTTGTGGGCAAGGTGCTGGTCTTCGCCATGGTGATCCTCTTTTTGCAATGGCGGCCAGACGGTCTGGTCAAAGTGCGAGGTCGTTGACCCAGTTGCCTGATTTCTCCATCAAATGGCCCATGCCACGATGACGGCGCGGCTTCCTGCAAGTTGGAACGCCCGCGTGGGTTTCTGGGCGCCGCTGTTGGTAATGTTCGCCCTGTTGCTGCTGGCGCCGCTGGTCTTGTCCGACTTCCGGCTGGGCCTGTTGGGTAAGTTCCTCACCTTTGCCATCCTTGCCGTGGCGTTGAACCTCATCTGGGGTTACGCGGGAATGTTGAGCCTGGGCCACGGGGTATTCTTCGGTCTGGGCGGCTACGCCATGGGCATGTTCATGAAGTTGGAAGCGTCCGGAGGGAAGCTGCCCGATTTTATGTTTTGGAGCGGACTGGAAAAGCTCCCACTCTTCCTGGCGCCTTTCAAACATGCCTGGTTTGCCCTGCCTATGGTGTTCATACTGCCTGCTGTATTGGCGGGCGCGCTGGGATACTTGGTATTCCGCAGCCGGATTACCGGCGTCTACTTCGCGCTCATAACCCAGGCACTCGCCTTGATCGTCAGCATCCTGTTCATCGGGCAGCAGCCCTACACCGGCGGCACCAATGGAATCACCAACTACAGCACGGTTTTCGGGTTCCAGGTATTCAGTCCGGGTACTCAGCTTGCCCTGTATTTCATCACTGTTGGTACTCTGGCATTGATCTACCTGTTGCTTCGGGTTATTGTGGATTCGCGATTCGGGCGGCTGATGATCGCCATGCGAGACGACGAAAACCGGGTGCGGTTCATGGGATACGACCCGGCTATCATCAAGACCTTGGTTTTCGCTGCGTCAGGCGGTATATCGGGAATTGCCGGGGCGTTGTTCGTTCCCCAGGTTGGGATCATATCCCCCAGCAGCATGGGAATTCTGCAATCCATCGAGATCGCGGTCTGGGTGGCCGTGGGAGGCCGGGGAACCCTGGCCGGTCCGGTAATCGGGGCCCTCCTGGTTAACGCCGCCAAGAGCGGCTTGAGCGAGTCCTTCCCTGTGATTTGGCAATTTTTCCTCGGTGGTCTGTTCATCAGCGCGGTATTGCTGTTCCCTTCGGGTATCATGGGGTTCTTCCGTGGTGGATTCAGCCTTGCAACCTTCAGCCGGGCGGCCGCGAGGGTCCGGGCACTGAAACAAGAAGGAATCGGAGGAGTAGTCCGACAATGGACAACGACATCCTTTCCGTGGAAGGTCTGACCGTCAGTTTTGATGGGTTCGTCGTTCTCGACAGCCTGGACTTCAACCTCTCCCGTGGCGAGTTGAGGTTTCTGATCGGCCCCAATGGCGCTGGCAAGACGACGTTGCTCGACCTCATAACGGGCAAGACCAAGCCCTCGGGGGGGAAGATCATGTTCGATGGCGATACCGACCTGACCAGACTCCGGGAACATGATCTCGTGAAGCTGGGAATCGGCCGAAAATTCCAGACCCCCAGCATTTTCGCCAGTCTGACCGTTTACGAAAACATGGAAGTTGCCGTGGGGTTTCGTCGCAATTTGGGTTCTTTGCTGCGGCGGCTGGCGGACCGCGAATCAGAGTGGATTGACGAGACGTTGGAGAAGGTGGGGCTTACCGGCCGGTCCGATACCCAGGCGGGCAACCTGTCTCACGGGGAAAAGCAGTGGCTGGAAGTGGGCATGCTGCTGGCGCAAGAACCGAAGCTGCTGCTTCTGGACGAGCCGGTGGCCGGCATGACAAGGCGGGAACGGGAACACACGGGAGCTTTGCTTCAATCCATCGGGGAGGACCGGAGCGTATTGGTGGTTGAGCACGACATGGAATTTGTCCGCCATTTCGCCAAAACCGTCACCGTGCTCCACCAGGGCAAGGTATTGAGCGAGGGTAATATGGATACGGTGCAGAACGACCCGGAAGTCGTAAGGGCCTACTTGGGACGCACGAAGACCCGCGCCACCGCCGGGCCGGCAGATTCGGACTAATAACGCGGCAAACGAGATGTGATTGATGCTGCTAGTTGAATCCCTATCCGTGGCCTACGGGCAGAGCCGCGTACTTTTCGACATTACGATGGATGTCCAGGACGGGCAGGTGGTCTGTCTCATGGGGCGGAACGGGGTGGGTAAGACCACCCTGCTAAAGTCCATTATGGGATTGCTGAAGCCTCGTTCAGGCAAGGTGAGCTTTTTCGACCAAAACCTTACCAATTGGCCACCTCACAAGCGTGCCCGTTCGGGTATCGGTTACGTACCACAGGGCCGGTTGATCTTTCCATTCCTCAGCGTGCATGAGAACCTGCTGATGGGGCTGGAGGGCAAACGGAACAACGGCTCAAGCTCGGATGACATCGAAGAGATGTACTCCCTTTTTCCGGCGCTTAAGGTGAACCCCTCCAAGAACGCCGGGACCCTGAGCGGCGGCCAACAGCAGCAGTTGGCGTTCGCCAGGGCAATGATTTGCCGGCCCAGGCTGTTGTTGTTGGACGAGCCGACCGAAGGGCTGCAACCTTCCATCGTTCAGGAGATCGAAGACCTGATCATCAGCCTGAGGGAGCGGCGGGACACCTCGATTTTGCTGGTGGAGCAGTCGCTGGACTTCGCCCTTAGTGTCGCTGACCATTGCTTCCTGATGGAGAAGGGAGAGATCGTCTTGGAGGGCCCCACCAACTCGCTGGACCATAATATGATGCGGGACTACTTGGCGGTATAATTTGGGTGCTTCGGCGGCTGCTGGCGTGGGTCGTAGTTGACGGAGGCGGGTTCACTTATGGTTTTTCCTGTAAATGAGGTGGCGTTATGATGCTAACCCCACGAGAATCCGAGAAACTGTTGGTCTACGTGGCCGCCGACCTGGCCCGCAAGCGCCAGGGGAGAGGTCTGAAGCTAAACGTCCCGGAGTCTGTGGCCCTGATAACGGAAGCGATTCTAGAAGGCGCACGGGATGGCAAGCCGGTTGCCGAGATCATGTCGTTAGGCCGGGAGGTGCTCCGCCGGGAAGACGTCATGGAGGGAGTGCCGGAGATAGTCACCGTGGTGCAGGTAGAGGCGACCTTCCCGGACGGCACCAAGCTCGTGTCTTGCCACGACCCGATTGTATGAACGTACCGACGCCACTGTACGCCCCGGATAATCGTCTCATTTTTGGAGGCACTTAAATGGCGGAACAACAGGCTCCCAACCGTGAATACGTGCTGCAGGAAGCCAAGAAGCAGGATGTCAAGTTCGTCCGGCTCTGGTTCTCCGACATCCTGGGGAACCTGAAGGGTTTTGCCATCAAGTCTGAAGACCTGGCCGACGCCATGGAACACGGGGTCGGCTTCGACGGCTCGGCCATCGAGGGGTTCGCTCGTTCCTACGAAAACGATATGCGGGCCTTCCCCGACCCAAGCACCTTTGCGGTGCTCCCGTGGAGGCCCAGACACAACGCCGTGGCGCGGATGTTTTGCGATATACGCCGGCCTGGAGGCGAAACGTTCCGGGGAGACCCTCGTTACGTTCTGAAGCGGAACCTTAACAAACTTGCCGACATGGGATATACCTATAATGCGGGTGTGGAGTTGGAGTTCTTTTACCTCAAGAGCTCCGAGAAGCCGGAGATCCTGGACCGGGACGGCTACTTCGACCAACTTTCCAGCCAACCCGCCAGCGACTTAAGGCGTGACACGGTGCTCAACCTCGAGGAGATGGGCATCCCGGTCAAATACTCGCATCACGAGGCCGCCCAGAGCCAGCACGAGATAGACCTGCAATACACCGATGCCTTGGGGATGGCCGACAGCGTCATGACCGCCCGGCTTCTGATAAAGGAGTTGGCCCAACTCCAGGGTGTATACGCCTCCTTCATGCCCAAGCCCATATCGTCCTGCAACGGGTCTGGGATGCACATTCATCAGTCCTTGTTCCAGGGCGGCCAGAACGCCTTTTTCGACCCCGACGATGAGCATTACCTGTCGCTAACCGGGCGCAGGTTCATTGCCGGGCTTATACAGCATGCCCCGGAGATCACGCTAGTGACCAACCAGTGGGTCAACTCGTACAAACGGCTGGTCGCCGGGTTCGAGGCCCCGGTCTTCGTGTCGTGGTCCCACGTCAACCGCTCGGACCTGGTGCGGGTGCCCTCATATAAACCCGGCTACGAATCGTCGGTCCGCGTGGAGTACCGCGCGCCGGACCCGGCGTGCAACCCGTACCTGGCGTTGAGTGTAATGCTGGCCGCGGGGATGAAGGGCATTGAAGAGGAATATTCGCCGCCTCCGCCAGTGGTGGGCAACGTCTTCGAAATGTCGGCACAGCGGCGGCAGGCGCTGAACATCAGGGCTCTGCCCTCCAGCCTGGGAGAAGCCATCGCGTTGGCCGAACGAAGCGAGTTGTTGCCGGAGGTCCTGGGGGACCACCTGTACACCAGCCTGCTTCGCAACAAAGAGATCGAGTGGGAGGAATACCGCTCGATCATCACCGACTACGAAATCGCCCGTTACCTGCCTGCTCTCTAAAGAGGGTTTGAAGGGCGGGATGAGGTCATAAATGGCGTTCGAACCCGGCCAATACTTGCTGTCATCTGCCCCGGTTGAGATCAATCGGGGCAGGCCGTCCATTCAGCTTAGCGTCGCGAACACAGGAGACCGGGCCATCCAGGTGGGGTCCCATTTCCACTTTTTTGAGGTTAACAAGGCCCTGGAGTTCGAC
This sequence comes from Dehalococcoidia bacterium, assembly GCA_965216155.1. Taxonomy (GTDB): domain Bacteria; phylum Chloroflexota; class Dehalococcoidia; order Lucifugimonadales; family UBA3495; genus CATOSP01. The sequence continues at coordinate 519,537 of CBDCFD010000006.1, forward strand.
CGTGCGGCTGCTTTCGGAATGCGGTTGGACGTGCCCGCCGGTACCGCCGTCAGGTTTGAACCAGGCGACCGCAAGGAAGTGTCCCTGGTGCCGCTGGGCGGCTCACGCAGGGTTACGGGATTGAACGGGTTGACCAACGGCAACGTGGACGCGCCATCGGTGCGAGAGCGGGCGGTCCGGCGGATGACCCAACAGGGTTTCGGCGACACGGCTGCCGGGGAGGTGTCCAATGGCTGAGATCAGCCGTCGACAATACGTGGACCTGTACGGCCCCACCACCGGCGACCGGTTCAGGTTGGCCGATACTGCCCTCATATGCCAGGTCGAACGCGACCTGCTGACCCCCGGCGATGAGCTGGTTTTCGGTGGGGGCAAGACGGCCCGAGACGGCATGGGACAGGCTTCCGGGGTCACCAACCGCAACGGCGCCCTTGACCTGGTAATAACCAACGCCGTCATCATGGACCCGTTGCTGGGCGTGATCAAAGCGGACATCGGCGTTCGCGGAGGCCGTATCGTTGGTGTTGGCAAGTCTGGCAACCCCGGCGTGATGGAAGGGGTCGATCCGGAGTTGATCGTCGGCCCCGGGACCGAGATCGTTGCCGGAGAGCACCTGATCGCCACACCCGGGGGCATCGACGCCCACATTCACATGATCTCCCCGCAGCAGATCGAGCACGCCCTTTCCAACGGAATAACCACCATGTTGGGGGGCGGTACCGGCCCCGCAGAAGGGACCAGGGCCACCACCTGCACTCCTGGCGTCTGGAACATCCACCGCATGTTGGAAGCGGCGGAAGGGTTGCCGGTCAATTGGGGTCTGCTGGGCAAGGGCAATGCCAGCGAGGCGGCCCCGCTGGTGGAACAGATAGCCGCCGGCGCCAGCGGCCTGAAGCTGCATGAAGATTGGGGCACCACCCCGGCGGCTATAGATTGCTGCCTGAATGTCGCCGACGATTATGACGTGCCGGTGGCGATCCACACCGACACGTTGAACGAAGCCGGTTTCGTGGAAGATACCATCGCCGCTATCGCTGGCCGGACCATCCATACTTACCATACCGAAGGCGCGGGGGGAGGCCATGCGCCGGATATCATCCGCATGGCGGGCGAGCTAAACGTGCTGCCGTCCTCGACCAACCCCACCCGGCCCTACACGGTCAATACCCTGGCTGAGCACATGGACATGTTGATGGTGTGCCACCACCTCAGCCCCAATATCCCCGAAGATGTTGCCTTCGCCGGAAGCCGCATCCGGCCGGAGACCATGGCCGCCGAGGATGTTTTGCACGATCTGGGGGTCTTGAGCATTTACTCTTCCGATTCCCAGGCCATGGGGCGGGTTGGAGAAAACTTCACCCGGCTGTTCCAAACGGCGGACAAGATGGTGCAGATGAAAGGTAAGCTGCCTGAAGACGCCCCCGAGCACGATAACTTCCGGGTGCTGCGCTACCTGGCCAAACTGACCATCAACCCGGCGGTGGCCCACGGCATCTCCCACGTGGTCGGCTCCATCGCCCCTGGCAAGATGGCCGACATTGTCTTGTGGCCGGTTAACTCCTTCGGAGCAAAGCCCAAGATGGTAATCAAGGGCGGCATGATCAATTGGGCCGTGATGGGTGACCCCAACGGCTCAATCCCCACGGTGGAGCCGACTTTCTACCGCCCCATGTTCGGCGCCCATCCCAGGGCTACGGCCTCCACATGCGTGACATTCATATCGCGTAAAGCCCACGATCTGGGTGTGCACCGGGAATTGGGGTTGGGCCGAATAATCGAACCCGTAAAGAACTGCCGGAACGTCACGAAGCGCCAGATGGTGCGCAACGACCGCACTCCCCGGATCGAGGTTGACCCCGAGACCTATCAGGTAAGGGTGGACGGCGAACTGGCCACTGTGCCCCCCGCCGAGCGTCTAAGCCTGGCCCAGCTATATTTCCTGGTCTAAACCGGGGCGAAACCACGGGCGGCCCCTTCCACTTCGAAGGAGAAGGTTAGGTCTGTCCTGAGCTTGCCGAAGGGATGAGCGGTAAATCTCACGGCTTCGCCAGCGTCTAAGGAGCAGGAGCGCCCTTACCCTCTCCCATAGGGATAGATAACTTTCTCCAAGAGTGATTGCGGGACCTGACTGGCGATGTTTGACGGACGAGCATTCCTGGCCGCTCTACAGTTGGCAGATTCTTTCTTTCCCACCGGCATGTACGCCCACTCCCACGGGCTTGAACCAATGGTCTCCCGTGGTCTGGTTACCACCGTGGCCGATGTGGAAGAATTTCTGGTAGGTCAACTCACCTGGTCTGTGCTCCCGGCTGATGGGGTTGCGTTGATGAATGCTCATTCCGCAGCGGCATCCCAGGACCTGCATCTGCTCCAACGCATCGACCAACTCTTGTGGGCCTTGAAGCTGCCATCCGAGCTCAGGGCCGCCTCAGGCCAATTGGGTAGACGTTTGATGGCGGAAACAGGACCCTTCGGTTCTTGTCAAGTTCTTGCGGAATACTCGGCTGCGGTGTCGCGGCGCGAGACCCCCGGCAATGGAGCGGTAGCCTTGGGCATAGTAGCCAATGCCAGCAACATATCGGCGGAACAAGCCCTCCTGGTCTTCTGCCACGGTCATGGGGTGTCGGTATTGGGTGCGGCCATGCGGCTGTTGCCCATGTCTCACACCGACGCTCAGGCCATTCTGGGGCGGCTTCACTCCAACCTGGAGGAGACCATCGACCGGGTCCGAGGGAGGCCGTGGAAGGAAATGACTTCCTTCTCCCCCGTGCTGGACATTCTGTCCATGTCTCATGAGGCGGACGACCTGCGGCTCTTCGCCAGCTAACATAAAAAGAGGGAAATGCAGTGCCAGATAGAATCCCGTGCATCGGAATCGGCGGCCCCGTGGGGTCCGGCAAGACCGCGTTGATCGAGGCCCTGGTGCCCAGGCTGATCGACCTCGGATATCAACCCCTGGTAATCACCAACGACATCTTCACACGGGAGGACGCGGAGCACGCCCGGCGGACTTTGGAAGGCGTGCTTCCCGCCCAGCGCATTCGTGGCGTGGAGACCGGGGCGTGCCCCCATACCGCGGTCCGGGAGGACCCGTCACTCAACCTAATGGCGGTCGAAGACTTGACGCGTGAATTCCCCGACGCCGATCTGATCTTGATCGAAAGCGGGGGCGACAACCTGACGCTGACCTTTAGTCCTGTTTTGGCAGACTACCAGCTTTACGTAATCGACGTGGCCGCCGGGGACAAGATTCCGCGTAAACGTGGCCAGGGCATCACCCAGACCGACCTGCTGGTGATCAACAAGACCGACCTTGCGCCCTACGTCGGAGCGGACCTGGAGGTGATGGCCCGGGATTCCCGTCTCGTGCGGGGCGAGAAGCCTTTCACCTTCACCAACTGCCGGACGGGTGAGGGAGTGGACAGGATCGCCGAGTACGTGCTGGAAGGCGCTGGGATTGTCGCGGCCCCAGCTTAGCTCCACGACGGTGTCATCGCATGGGTCGGTGGACCTTATGTTTGGGGTCAGGCACGGGCGCACCCGCCTGGTCAAGAGTCTGGCGTGTCCGCCTTTCGTGGTACAACGGACTTTCTACCTCGACAGTCAACTGGATGACATGGCCTTCGTGTTTCTGGCCAACCCGACGGCCGGGATATTCCAGGGAGACCGGCAAAGCATCTCAATAATAGTCGGACCGGACGCAAAGGCTCACGTTACCAACCAGTCGGCGACCAAAGTCCACGCGATGCCCGAATCTTCCGCCGCGCAAGAGACCGGACTGGTGGTAGAGGATTGCGGCTACCTCGAGTATTTGCCGGAGCCGTTGATTCCGTTTGGGGGCTCCCGTTTCAGCCAGAACACTCGAATTAACGTGGCCCCCACCGGGGCCTTGCTGTACTGGGAAATCATAGCTCAGGGGCGAATGGCACGGGGTGAGAACCTGGCCTACGAGCGGCTGGAAAACCGTCTGACCGTCAGACGGCCCGGCGGGTCACTCCTGTATCACGAGACCTTCAGGCTGGAACCCCGGGCCCGGTCCCCCCTGTCGATGATTATTATGGGATCTGTCGCCGCGCCGGTGTTGGGGTCATTGCTCGTGGTGACCGGTGCGCTCGATGCCCAGGCCATGGCGGACCGGCTACGCAAGGAGGCTCCCAATTTACTCGCCAGCCCCCAGGGAGTAAGAATGGGGGTCACCTGCTTACCATCTGAAGCCGGAGTAGGTGTCAAGGTGCTGGGGCCCGAAACCCAGCCGGTCAAGAGGGTGTTGACGACCATGGCATCGGCGGCTAGAGAGCTTCTTACCGGCGCTCCCCTGCCCCCATCCCGGAAGTATTGAAACTGATTATCGGCCTATCGTCTCAGGCCATCCATCCTTGCACCGGCATGAGCTTCTGTGCTACCGGATCAATTCCCATAAACACTCCCTCGAGGGACAGAGCACCCAACAGAGGCATCGCACCTTCTTCGTTGAATAAGACGTGAGTGACGATCTCACGCCCTTCAATCCTGACCCAGGTCTGTCCCACATCCATCGTCCGGACTTCTCCCTGTCCGAACTCGAACCTCTGCTCCATTATGGGAACCACTCCGAACCCTCGGAGAATCGAACCAGGGACAGATGTTATGGAGGCGCCTGAGTCCAGAAGTGCATACATGGGAATCCACCGCTCCCGCTGCGGGTCGCCGATTGCTATTTCGACACTAAAAGTACCCATAGTCGCATTTTACCATTCGGGCCAGTTGACCGGTCACAATTTTCTCTGCGCCAAGTCATTGGGTCCGGAGGTGCGAAGCGCATGGTTCCGGGGGCCGAGGCGGTGCAGTAAGGGAATTATTGGAAACCGTGTGGGGCCGTCCATGTGGAAGCCGGCATCTGTTAGGCAGGCAATCGGGTGCCTGAAGCTTCTTCAGGAGACTCGTCACGGCTTTCCGTCCGCCGTGCGATGAGCCACACAGCCATTACCACGATCCAGGCCAGGAACGCCGGTCCGGTGATGCGGTGCACGTCCGTTGCGGCGTCGATCCAGATGAAGAGCATTGCTGTGCCAATGACGAGTGATACCGGGGCGATGACGCGGAAAACTCCGCCCGACTTCCACTGGGGGAGGGCCGCCGCGATCAGTCCCAGTCCCGCCGCGGTGAATCCGGCTTTGCCGGTGAACCAGCGAAGGTCCGCCAGGCCTTGAATTGGTCCGTCGATCACGCCGGGACCCGCGAGGCCGGGAGCAACCACGCCGAGCGTCACCGCTGATATTCCCGAAACAGCGGTCAAGATTCCCGAAACGGCTAACATCAGAGGCATGAGTTGGCCGGCCTGCTGACTGGAGCCCGGAGCGGCGCGGGAGAGACACCACCCCGCGGAGAGGAGCATGAAGCCTGAAACGGTCCTGGCCGCGCCGCCAAGGAAGTAGAACAACTGATTTTCCGATATGGCGGCCAGGGATTCCGCCAATGTGTGCTGGTCGGCGTCGGCGGCGACCCGCGCGAACACCGAGATCACGGTCGCGACTGCCGTAAGGCACAAAAATAGGCCGGCCGTGCGTCGAGTTGGACCAAACATGCGTATAGTATAGCCGGGCGAGGGAAGAGGTTGACCATTGTCGCGCACTTCATCCAAGGCGGTTTGGCGCTCAGCATAGTCTTTTCCGGTCGAAAGATGGGGGCATGTCCCAGCTTGCGTGGGGCTGGAGGCTGGCACTAGAATCAGGGGGCTTACCTGCTGAAATCCACGGCTATTCCTTATTCAAACCTGGAGGGCGTAATTATGGCCACCAAGGTTGTGGGACAAATTAGGGCCGGGACCATAAACGAGCTAAAGGACGGCGTGTGCCGCGTCGTAACCGGCGGAGGTCACACTATCGCCGTGGTGTACCACGACGGGGAGGTCTACGCGGTGGACAACCGTTGCCCTCACATGGGCTTTCCCCTGGACCGGGGCAGCGTCAGTGATGGCATTCTGACCTGCCATTGGCACCATGCCCGGTTCGACCTCTCCAGCGGAGGGACGTTCAACCCATTCGCAGACGACGTTCGCAGCTTCCCGGTGACCGTGGTAGACGGCGAGATATGGGTCGACCCTCGGCCCGCCGGGCGGGACGAAGTGCAGCACTGGTCCGGCAGGCTGGAAGACGGGCTGGAGCACAACATACGATTGGTGACCGCAAAGTCGGTGCTAGGCCTCCACGCCGCGGGCTCTGACTACCGGGAGCCGCTGCGAATCGGCGCTGCCTTCGGTACAACGTATACCTCCGCAGGGTGGGGACCGGCGATGACCATCCTCACATCCACGGCCAATATCCTGCCGCACTTGTCGGAGGACGACCGACCGGTCGCCCTCTACCAGGGTCTGCTTCACGTGGCCAGGGAATGCGCGGGGAAGCCTCCCCGTTTCGTTGTGGACCCGCTGCCAACAGGGGAGACCCGCCCCGAAGTATTCAAGCAGTGGTTCCGTAGCTTCATCGACGTCAGGGCTGAGGATGCGGCGGACCGTTGTTTGCGTACTGCCATCCAGTTGGGTCTGCCGCCTCGAGACATCGCCGGCATGGTCTTCTCCGCCGCCACCGACCACATTTACCTGGACGCAGGGCACGTGGTGGACTTCGCCAACAAGGCGTTCGAGTTGCTGGACCACATCGGTTGGGACCACGCCAGCCAGGTGCTGACCAGCCTTGTACATGGAATGGCGCGGGCCAGGCGGAGTCAAGAGCTCAGCTCTTGGCGCCATCCGATAGACCTGGCGTCGCTGGTGTGGCAGGCCAGGGAGGAACTTCCCGGCCTCTACGAGCGGGGCCAGCGCAACGGCAGTAGATGGGATGGGGCTGACGACCTCGCCAAAGAGATGTTAAGTGATTCGCCCACGGACATCCTTGACGCGATCAAGCAGGCGGTCCTCGGCGGCGCAACCGCAGAGGCGCTGGGATCTGCGGTTGCCTACGCTGCGTTTCTCAGAATGGCCCATTTCCACATATCCAACGAGTTCAACGACTGGGACACAGTCCACAACACGTTGACCGCAGCCAACGCGCTCCACCAGGCGTTGAAACGCGCCCCGTCGTTGGAACTAATGCGGGGCGTCTTCGATGTTGCCATGAGCATCTACCTGGACCGCTTTTTGAACATGCCGCCGCAGCGTATTCCAGAGACCGGCAGCGACCTGGCGAACGGTGATGAGCTAATCGCTCAATTGCTGGAGCAGATGGATGTCCGGCAGCAGGTGGAAGAGGTATCGCACATGGTGTCCCGGTACATCACGGGTAAAGGGGACCCGGACGCCCTCATGGCTGCGCTTGGCCGGGGGATGTTGATGGAAGACGCAGGGTTTCACTCGTTTCAAATCGTCGACGCGGGCTTCAAACAGCACCAGGGACGCCGGGGGACCGAGCCGGGCCGTCACGTGCTCATCGGAATGGCCCGGTTCCTGGCCGCCCACGCGCCAACGCCTCGCGCCGTAAACCAGACTTACCAGATCGCGCTGCGTCTACACCGCGGCGAGGAGATTTTCCGGGAACCGTAGCGTGCGTTCGTGTTCGGTTATAATGCGAGTGATATGAGCGGCGATACACGACAAGTTACCCTGCGCCCGAGCAAGGCCGGGCATAAGCGGTTGGACGATTTGCTCCGGCAGCATTGCACACTGTACAACGCTGCGCTGGAGCACCGCTTTACCGCGTGGAAGAGCCACAAAGCCCGCATTAACTTCACGCAACAAAGCCGTGAACTTACGCTGGTTCGTCAAGACGATGCCGCGTGGTCCGGCCAGGACCGGCGATTGGCTATTGAGACCCTAAGACGCGCGGACCTAGCGTATCAGAATTGGTTCCGTCACATGAGGGCCGGTCAAAAGGGAGGAAGGCCCCGGTTTAAATCGGCTTCCTGCTTCCGCACCTTGGAAATCCACTCCGGGGTCAACAGATATCTGCGCGTCAACGACGACGGGACGAAGGGCGTAATAGAAATCAAAGGTGTCCCTCCCCTTCACTTCAACATGCCTCTCCGCAAAGGCGCCCCCCGACGCCCACTGCCGCCGGGTCAGCCGTTGACCATCCGAATCACCCGGACGCCGTGCCGGGTGACCGCCTCGCTGGTATATTACATTGAGACGCCGGAAACGGTTGTTGTCCAGCCAACTAATCCTTTGGGAATTGACTTGGGCGTCGCCAAGACGCTGGTGTCGCAGCACGGGCAAATGAATGTCGATCTGCCGCCACGCAGTTCGCCCGAGTTTCGGAAGCCGAAGCGCCGGTTGAGCCGCCGGATGGCCCGGCAGCGGCAATCGGCGGTGCGGGACGGGCGGGCATACTGGCAGCCGCGTGGAGGCGGCAAGTATCGCATGGCCTGGAAGGAAGGTGTCCCGTCTCGCCGGTATGTTCAAACCCGCGCCGCTTATGCCAAGTTGTGTGAGCGAGAGCGTTTGGCTCAGCGCAATTGGACGCACAGGTTAACGTCCAAACTCGTCAAGGGGGGCTACGACTTCATCGCCGCCGAAGATTTGCGGATTCAGAACATGACCGCTTCCGCTGCTGGCACGGTCGAAGAACCGGGCCGGAACGTGGCGCAGAAGCGCGGTCTCATCCGTTCCATACTGGAGCAGAGTTGGGGCGGCATCCTGGCGCAACTGGAGTACAAGGCTGAAAGGGCTGGTATTCCTTTTGTGCGGGTTCCGCCCCACTACACAAGCAAAGCCTGCTACAAGTGTGGCTCAATAGACCACAGGAACCGCCCAACACAACCAGATTTCAAATGCGTTAATTGCGGACACGAGGACAACGCCGACGTAAACGCGGCCAGAAACATCCTGCGCCGGGGGCTTCTGGCCTCCGGGTTGGCTGAACTATCGCCAACGGGCGGCACAGCAGGATGCGACAAGACCCATCTCACAGGAGAGGGACCGCCCACGATACCACGCTTGCAAGGGCCTTTTCAGATGGAACTACCTGGCTTCACATGATTCCTGCACTATACATATCGGATGGCAAGGGGTTGCCCCGCGCAGGCGTGGATGGTTCTTTATTCCGTGAAGAGAGTATGTACCACATGACGACAGCACCGCTATTGCCGGAACCCGGGCTGCAAAGTCCCGAAGACCGCAGGGCCATAGGCCGCCGGTTTATCCAACTTGCGCGGAAGGAACTGGGGCAAGGCCACCGTCTCTAGGCCGGGGAGAAGGCATGGGGGGCGGTTGCCCATAATTTGAAGGTCATCGCAGAACAGCGGGGGTGGCGCCACGAGTCGCACCGGCACGTTGAGAACATCGGGCACCATATCATATTGGAATATAACCAACCGGAACTCGGAAAGGCTATCTCGGATGCTTACCACATCGGGCATAAAAACTTCTATGAAAATCAGTATAGCGCCGATACGCTTGGAGAGATGATAGAAACGGTTGAGGAGGCATTGCCGTTGTTGGAATCTCTGCAATATGAGACCCCGCGGCCCTTTGCCATCACCTCCAACCAACAGCGCCGGCGGCTGGCGGAACTTACGGGGAACGACGGGTTGCAGGTCGGAGACATATCCCCCGTGGGGTTTTCCCTGCGGCATCAGCCTGACCCCGCAAGCGATGGTGATCTGAGAGAGGTATAATCACAACCATGACCTCTATCAATGACATCGCCGACCTGGCCCGCATCCTGAAAGAGCAGCCCGAATGGGCAGACACGATTCGCAGCATATTGCTGAGCGAAGAACTGTTAAACTTGCCTGCCCGGTTCGCCGAGTTCGTCCAACTGACACAGGAAAGCAACCGGCTCACCAACGAGCGTCTGAACAGACTGGAAGGCCGCATGGGGAATCTGGAAGGCAGCGACTACGAACGCAAAGTCCGGTACAGGGCCATGAGCCGCGCCCAACTCCGGTTCGGCCTGGACAATCCCTACCTGGCGTTGACGCAGAGCGATCCTGCGTCGCCCCGGCTGACGAGCGCAATCGCTCAGGCCATCGGAAATGGGGCCATCTCCCTGGAGCAGTCCGAAGACCTGTACGATACCGACATCATCATCTCAGACGAGGGCAACCGCCACGTCACAATAGAAGTCTCGCTCACCGCTGACAAAGACGACATCGACCGGGTGAACCGCCGCGCCGGGGTCCTGAGCGCCGCCACCGGCGGCACGGTCACACCGGCCATCATCACGGCAAGCTTGAACGACGCTCAACAGGAACAAGCGGCCGCCGAGGAAGTGGCCGCGTTCATCATCCCGTACCCTTAAAGGGGGTGTCCGCGCGGGTGTGGATGGCTCCTGTAGCCTTGGCTGTATCACAACAGGAAGGGAGAAATAGAAATGTCAGTCGGAATTGTCGTGCCGCTTCCGGCATACACCATTGACCCTGCGTTTATCGCACAGAAGGCCGAGGAGTTGGGCTTCGAGTCAATCTGGTACCATGAGCATCCGATACTGCCGGTCAGCAGCGCCAGTCCGTTTCCATCCACCGGCGGGGAAATTCCCTGGACCTACCGCCACTTCACCGATCCCTACATTGCCCTCTCCCGCGCTTCGGCGGTGACCAGCAGGATTAAGCTGGGCACGGGAATAACCCTGGTCCCGGAACGAAACCCGTTGATATTGGCCAAGGAGATCGCCGCCCTGGACCACTACAGCGGCGGAAGGTTCCTGTTCGGCATCGGGGCAGGCTGGAACCGGGAAGAGACCGAAATGATGGGCGGCGACTTCGACCACCGTTGGACCCAGACCAGGGAGGCCGTTCTCGCGCTCAAGGAGCTTTGGACCAAGGACGAGGCCGAGTTCCACGGCCGCTATTACGATTTCCCGCCGGTCTATTGCTACCCCAAGCCGGCTCAAAAACCACATCCACCGGTGTTGCTGGGCGGGAACGCGCGAAACGTTCTTCAGCGGATTGCGCGATGGGGGGATGGCTGGCTGCCCATCCGCGTTTCAGCCGCCCAGATCGACGACAGCCGTAAGATTCTAGACACCCTGGCCGCCGAACGGGGCAGGGACCCGGAGTCGATGACCATCTCAATTTTCGGCCAACCCACCGACACCACCAGGCGGCAGGTCGAGGACTTTCTCAACGCCGGGGCGGTCCGCGTCTCGGTTTGGCCGGAGCATTGCGAGACCGAGGATGCTATGGGCGAGCAGCTAGAGAAACTGGCGGAAACCCTGGTCCGGTAATCGGCGCACACGAGCGGGGTCGAACATGCAATATCAGAAGCACAACCTGTATACCGGGGAATACGAACTCACGGACAAGGGAGTCTGCGCGCCGCCTGAAGAAAGCGAATGGACAGTTCTGGCCGTGGTGGGGGAACATGAGGAAGGCAGTCAGTTCTCTCCCATCGAGGGCGAGGCGGAATCTATCTGCCTTGTCTTGCAGGACCAGGGGTTCTGGCCCGTGTTGAGCTTTATCACTCACACGGAGGCGCGGATGCTGGCGCATACGCTGTTGGAAGCGGTGGGGCAGGAATAGCTGGGATTCGGTTTAACTCAATGGCGCAAAGTCGACTGCGGCCCGTCAGCCGCCAATGAACCGGCTGGCGAGTATGGCGACAAACAGTGCGCCCCCGACGGCAATTCCGGCGTAGAGAAGCCGGTCGATACGCCGGTTCAATTCGCGTATGTCGGCCCTGAGTTCCTGTTGGCCTTCCTTGAGCGCTCCGATGTTGCCTTTGAGCCGTCCGACTGCCCGCCATACGGCGACCGCGTCTATCGGTTGCCGGTTCCAGTTTCGGTAGCCATTCGTTATCCTTGTCAGCGTGCCAGATCAATGAAGCGCCGCCAGGTTTCCCCGGCGGCGCTTCCGATGTTACACGAAGGCGAACTGCTCGAAGCTACCGTGTACTATGGGCGCCGGGTCCAGGCCCAGCCACTTGTCCAGGATGGTGGCGTAGGTGGAGCGGAAGTCCGTGGTGAAGTGGAGGTCTCCCTCCGACTGGTCCTCGGGCCGCAGTGACGGGAACTCCCCGTAGAAGCCGCCGTTGACCGACCCGCCGATGACAAAGGCAATCCCACCGGAGCCGTGGTCTGTCCCCGCTCCGTTGTCGTTGATGCGGCGTCCAAACTCGGACCACACCAGGACCAGGGTATCTTCAAATAGTCCATGCTCTTCGAGGTCCTGAGTAAAGTCGGCTATAGCCGTGGAAACGTCGGTCCACAGCTTGGCGTGGGCCTGCCGTTCGTTGCTGTGGGTGTCGAAGCTGCCGTGCTGGGCGTAGTAAATCCGAGTTCCCAGATCGGCGGACATCACCTGGGCGATGTTTCGCAATGCGCCGGCGATTGGGCTGTCAGAGTATTCAACATCAGAGGTGTATTTCATTGGAGCGGTCCGCAGCGTGTCCGCGCCTCGAAGCGCGTTGGTGCCGGTCTGGCCGAGTACTTGCGCGACTGCATCCTTGGCCTGCGACGGTCCGTAGATGCGGCTGAAGGACTCCAACGCCTGCCTTCGCGCCGTCTCGTCCTGCATGTTTGGCAGCAGACCGTAGGTCTCGAGGTTGCCCACCGACGCGACCGGGACTCCCTTGGAGACCATCGCTCTTGGGAGGGCCCGGCCGAAGTTCACACCGGTCAGCACGTTTTCGCCCGTGGAATCGAGGTCGCGGATAGTGGCGCCCAGCCAGCCCTCGGCGCCGATCTTGTCCGGCTCGGCAGTGTACCAAACGTCCCTGGAGCGGAAATGGGACCGGTTGGGACTGGGATACCCGATGCCGTTGATGACGGCTATCTTGCCCTGGTCCCACAGATGCTTCATGGGCGTCATGCTGGGGTTGAGGCCGAACTCATCATGGACCCGCAGCACCTCCTCCTGGGGTATTCCGACGGTGGGCCGGAAATCGTAATAAAGACCGTTGTTATAGGGTACTACCGTGTTCAGCGCGTCGTTTCCGCCCTGAAGCTCGATAACGACTACCGAGCGGTCCCTCTTGATGGAAGTCATCGGTCCCTCCTCCTAAGCGCCAGGCCCGTAGACCTGGATTCTGTGGCGGTTGCTCTCAACAACGTATAGGTTTCCGCCGCCGTCCAGTTTGACGGAGACAGGCGACCAGAACAGCTTTTCGATGTGTGACGATTCCTCGTGAGGTTCGTCGACAAAGTATTCGATTTCAGGTTCCAGATTGGCCCTGGACCGGGCTTCGCCCTCTTCCACGTTTATCTTCAGAAAGTTCGCGGCCCATGTGGACAGGGTCGCCTCGCCGCGAAGGACTTGGACCACCCCACCGTCGGGTTCCAGGACCTGCACCCGTTCGTTGCCCCAGTCGGCGACGTAGATATTCCCTTCGCCGTCGACGGCCACGCTTGACGGGCGGGAAAACTCCCCTTCGCCTCTACCGGAGGAGCCAAACGATGCCATGTGTTCAGCCTGCGGAGAAAACTTCTGGATTCGGTCATTGCGCCAGTCGGCGACGTATATTTGGCCACCGCCGTCCACCGTCAGACCCCAGGGCATGTTGAACTCCCCTGGAGCGGCCCCGTACCGGCCGAAGGTGAGCAGATGCATGCCTTCAGGAGTGAACTTTTGGATGCGGTGGTTGTAGGTATCGGCAACCAGGATGTTGCCCTCACTGTCCAGGGCCAACCCGGAGGGCGTGTCCAACTCACCCTCGGCAGACCCGTGTTGGCCCCACCGTGCGATGAAGCGGCCTTCGCTGTCGAATACGGAGACCTTGTGGGTGTATTCGTCGCTGACGTAGACTCTTCCCTGCCTATCGGCGGTACACGCAGATGGCCAGATCAACTGGCCTTCTTCATCGCCGTAGAAACCGAAGGTGCCGTAATATTCCCCTTCGATGTCGCACATCGTGACACGGACGCCACGGACCACACTTTCCAGGGAGCGGTTACTGACGTAAAGGCGGCCCTCGGTGCCGATGGCGGTGTCAGTGGGGTAGTAGAACCCACGGCCCTCCATGGTCGTCATTCCGAGGGTGAGCTTGTATTCGAGAAGATGGGTCTTGTGCCTGGCTTGTGCGGTAGTCATCGTCTCCCCTGCCGGACTATTCTTGGGGTTGCCGGGCTAGGCCCGCTGAAATTCCTGAGTGGAAGCTACCATCTGAATTACTTCCGCGATCCTCTGGCGTCCCGCATCGTCGAAACTTCCGCTCCTTCCTTGTGGAATCGCCACGGAGGACGCGAAGGTGATTAGCTCCTGCCGGGTCTCGGCGGACACCGTTATGGCCCCAACCTGGTCGAGGCAAGCGTCCACCAAGCCCTCGGATGAGTCCAGGGATACGCCGGAAGACTTGATCCTGTCGATCATCGCCTGTACCCCGGGCCTGCGCACGTCTCCCAACTGCTGGGACGAAAAGTTGATGCGCTCCACCAGTGACCCGGTGTCGATCCAATCGGTGCCTTGGTGCCACCCTTCGACGCTTGGAGGGTTGTTTAAGTATTGGCCCATGAACACTGCTTGTTGGTACCGGTCCAGTATCTCCTTGCGGGGGCGGTCGAACTCGGAGGTCAGTCGTAACACGCCTGCGACCAATTCCACCGGGCTCTTGACCTTGGTGTACCAGGAGCCTTGGGCCTTGAAGAACTCGGAATTGAACAGCACGCGCAACATCGCGGAGATGTCGTAGTTACTTTCGAAGTAGGTCTTGGACAGTAGCTCTATGGCCGCCGGGTCGGCGGGTTCGGTGTAGGACCACTCGGGGACCGGCGGCTCGTCGGCGGCGAAGAAGCTGTACATGTGGCGGGAAATGAACCGCGCGGTGGCCTCCTGTTGACAGATGATGTCAACCACGTCCTCGCCGTTCAGTCGGCCGCGGTGCCCTAGAAACTCCTTCTCCCCGTCGTCGTGGTCTTCCCCGTTGAACTCAAAGTGCCAGGAAATGCGTCCATAAGGCCAGTCCGAATCACGCATGGAGCGCAACTCCATGTATTCCCGGTTGCCGAGGGTCCAGCCGGTGAAGGCGCGGGCGCACTCCTTAATGTCCTGCTCGGAGTAGTTGCCGACGCCCATCGAGAAAAGCTCCAGCAACTCCCGGCCGAAGTTCTCGTTGATGGCGTCCTTGTGATTGTCCTGGTTGTCCAGCCAGATAATCATGGCCGGGTCTTTGGCGAGTTCCAGGAGCAGGTCCCGGAAATTGCTCATTCCGTACCGCCGGAACATCCTGGTTTGGTCGGAGAGAGCCTTGCCGTGAATCACCTTTGGGTAGCCGGTAGCGAAGATGCCGTGCCAGAACAGGGAAACCTTCTCCCGCAGCGGCGTGGACGTAGTCGCCATTCGGTACAGCCAGTTCTCGCCGGAGGCTTGCGGGCCCATCATCCCGGACAGTTCAGGGTGGAAACGGCGGATCTCGTCGTCTCCCATCCTCTTCTCCTGGGACTGGTCGAGTAGTTCTTCGACGGTCGCCTGGTACCCCGTGGCTGCGAACGCCTCAAGCTGGTCGCGGGTTGCGCCGAAACCGGCCCGGCGCATCAGATGAGCGATCTGTTCAATTTCGTGGTTTCCCATTTCATATCCTCCTGGGATTGGGACTTGGATGCCTAATCGTCCGTTTTCCTGAGAAACTCCCGGACTTCCGGTGTGTCGGGAAGGACTCGCACACCGTCCACTTCAATCCCAAACCGCTGATAAGCTTCTTTGAGCCGACTGCGTTGTTCTTCCCGGCCTTCTGCTTTACCTTGGTTAAACTGCTTCCTTCTAAACATCTGCGCAAGCAAAATGCAAGCCTCCACGTCGGCGAAAACTACTATCGTTGCGGCGACGGAAATACCTATGCCCTGCCCGATGGCCATAACGGTTTTCGGCCAAGGCTCGTTTAGATTGTAAAATATCTCATACCAGACGACCAGCGCAATAAGGCAGTTGACCAGAACAACAGACAGAACGAAATACAGCGTGTGCGCTTCCGGTTGCTTAGGCAAAGCCGCGGCTACCGGAGATAATCAATCGCCTGTTGCCCGGATACGTCTGACTTTCTTCTCCCCTGGAAATCCTTCTTAATCAGCATTTGATGCGCGCCGGAACCACGGGTCAACCAGCATCTATTTACCCTGTTGAATGAACTCCGAGACCCGTTCCCCGATCATCATGGTGGTGACGTTGGTGTTGGCCCGGACGCAATCGGGCATGATCGAGGCGTCTACTACCCTGATCCCCTCCAGGCCGCGGACTTTGCCGTACTGGTCCACCACCGCCATCGGGTCAGAGGCCGGGCCCATCTTGCAGGTGCAGGAGATGTGCTGCGCCGTCGAGACCTCGCGCATCATCCAGTCGTCAAGGGCGTCGTCTGAAGCCAGGTCGGCGGCAGTTGGCTCGACCAACTCCTCCACGATGTCTTTGAAGCCTGGATGTTCGCCCAGATTAACGACCATGCGGACACCGTCACGCAACCGCTGCCGGTCGAAGGGTTCCTGGAGGTAATTGTAGTCCAGGTATGGTTGGTCGTTAGGGTCGGTGGAGTTGAGTCTAAGCTCGCCCGAGCCTTTGGCGAGGTAGATGGACACCGACATCCTGATCCCCAACGGGTCCATCCGATTGCCGCCCCGGTTCACCCGCTCGGTGGCGTAGGACGACATAATCACGATCATGTCGTTGCGCAGGTCCGAACCCTCGGCGGTGTAGCGCAGGCATAGCTGGCTGCGCGGGGCCATACCATCGAGGTCGAAGCCGGGCTTGGTCCGCCAGGTTACCGGGACTATTGGGTGGTCGCGCAGGTTTTGGCCGACTCCGGGGGAGTCGTGAATTACAGGAATGCCCAGGCTTCTCAGGTGGCCTGCCGGACCGACGCCGGAGAGCATCAACAGATGTGGGGAAGCGATCGCGCCCCCGCTTAAAATGATCTGGTCTCCCTCAACGGTGAACCTTTCCCCGCCGCTTTCGACCTCCGCGCCAACGGCCTGGTTACCCTCAAAGACGATCCGATGGACAGTGCAGTTGGGCCGGATCGTGAGGTTTAGCCGGTGCCGCGCCGGGTCCAGGTAACCCAGGGCCGTGCTCCAGCGGATGCCGTTGGGGTTGTTGTAAGGCGTGGGTCCTACTCCAGAGGCGTCGGGGCTATTGTGGTCGGGGCTGTCGGGGAACCCGTATTCCTTGCAGGCATTGTAGAATGCGTTCTGCGCTGGCAACCAGTCTTCCGGCTTGAACCGCCTGGCTATGATGGGGCCGTCCGTTCCGTGGAAGTCGTCCTGGAAGTCGGTATCGGTCTCGAGCCTGCGGAAGCAGCCGAGAAGGTCCTGGAACCTCCATTCGTCATTGCCGAAAGAGGCCCAGGTGTCGTAGTCCTCCGGCACTCCACGCAGGAACATTTGCCCGTTGATGGCGCTGGAGCCCCCGGTGACCTTTCCCCTCGGGACCATGATCTCCGGCGCTTTGTCGGTGCCTCTGCCGACGAATTGCCAGTTGTGGTCGCTGGTCATCACGTCGGTGGTTGTGGCGTAGCCGTACTTTACCTCGTCGGGGAGGTGTTCGAAGTCTGGGTAGTCCGGACCGGCTTCCAGAAGGAGGACGGAGCGGTTGGGGTCCTCACTCATCCTGGTAGCGACGATGGAGCCGGCAGACCCGGCCCCGATGACGATCACATCGTATTTCAAAGCGCCCCTCCCGATATCAGGTCCTCGCGCGGCACGCTTATAGACCTGGATTTATGCACCTTGGCGAATTGCTGCCATGATACTCGAACGCCCGGAACAATTCCACTTATCTCGACCGGCGCTCAGCGTGCCGAGCACTCTCCGGTTGTATGCGCTGAGTCCGAATAAGGGACACTGCTCCAGTGACAGGACGCACCCCGCACGCTGTCTCAACAGCGATAACAGGGACCCAGGCGTGTTGAGGAACGGGAGTAACTACCGGGAGGCGATTCGGGATTTTATGTCAAGGCCGGAAAGACGGGTTGGCTGCATGGTCTCGGGACAATGTCTTGGAAACCGAGTCGCGGCGGATGGAGACATCCGGCAAACTTACCCTTATGGCTACCGAATGCCTTATATTGATCGAATGGCAACACCCCAGGAATTCCCTTTAGGAGAAACGGCCCGCACTCCGGCCCGGGGTTGGGCTGTGCTGCTGCTGTTCCGCGCTCACGGCAGCAGTGTGATTTTGATCTCCTACACTTTCGGGCTGTTCCTGCCGTTCATCCGGGAAGAGTTGGATATCTCCCCGGTAGAAGCGGGACTGCTTCAAGGGGTGTGGTGGGTGACTGCCGCCTTGGTCTCTCTGCCCGCAGGGACCTGGTTTTCCCGGCTTCGGCCAGTGCCGCTGGTATTGGTCTCAATGGTCATCTCCCTGCCTTTCCTGATGCTGCAGGCTTTGGCTACCGGTTTCCCGCTTCTCTTCGCCGCCAGGTTCCTATTTGTTCTTTGCCACGTAATCACCGCTCCGGCGAGAACACTGTTATTGCAGCAGTGGGCTGCGCCGCGGCAATTCGCCCAGATCAACTCGGTGGGTCTGTCACAGCACAGCGTGATTCTCGCCCTGGCCGTGAGCACCAGTGCCCTGCTAATAACCGTGGTGGGTAGCTGGCGCACTGCGTACTGGCTGATGGTGGGCCTATTCCTGGTCCAGATACTGACCTGGGCGCTGGTAGCCAGAGAAGCCAATGCCCTGGCCCCCGATCTGGGATCGCGGTTGCGGCAACAGACGGGGACCCCGTTAAGGGCTATCGCGGCGTACCCGCAGAGCTGGATTATCGCAGCGATGATGTTTTTCCTGTCGGCGACCTGGACGGCAATAGTGACATTCCTGCCCACCCTCTGGTTCGAAGAACGGGGGCTGGCCCCAACCCTCGGCGGGCCGCTGCTGGGCTTCCTTTATTACGGGTTGATTCCCAGCGCCCTGTTCGGAGGATTGCTGGCGCGAAAAGTAGGAAACCGCAAGTTGCTCCTTGGGGTCCCATCTCTATTGAACATGGTGTTTGGTCTGGCCATTATCCTGAATTCGGACCCGGTCGTGTTGATGTTGCTGATCACCGGGTTGGGAATGGTGTGGGTAGCTACCCCGGCGATAAACGTGCTGCCTTTCGAATTCCCTGGAATCCAGCCAAGAGAGGTGGCGGTAATCTCTTCCCTGGTGACCACGTTCTCAGGTCTGGGTTTTGCCGCCGGTCCGGTGCTGACTGGAGTGGTGGCCGAGCAAACAGGGTCGGTCCAGACGGGCTTGATCGCCCTGTGCCTGCTCACGGGGCTGGGGGCCATTGTGAGCCTGCTCTACCCGGCCCGTGCCACGGCAAACCACACCGGCATTTCGTCGAAATCGGGGACCCGGGAATGGTAGGGTTTGGACTCTCAACGACCCCGGTCCGGGCCGCCGGGCTCAATCCAGACCTGGCCGGGTCCAATGGGTCCAATATGGAAGGTAGTCAAAACCCCTTCTGGCTCATGTTAATATGTAGACGGCAGAAAGACGTTAATTGGTAACCCCTTATCCCACGGTAGATTTGATAAGGACGGAGGGACAATATGTTGGACTACAAACCAAACATCGTGCTTGCGACCGGGGAGTACGATGTGGTGGGCACCCGCCCAATCCGCCATGATGGGCCGGACAAGGTGTTGGGCCGGGCGCGGTACGCCGCGGATATCCAGCTACCGGGCCTGCTCCACGGCAAACTTTACCGGAGCCCCCATCCCCACGCGCGCATCAAGAGCATCGACGCTTCCCGTGCCCTGGCCCTGCCTGGAGTGAAGGCTGTGGTCACGTCGGCTGACTTTCCCGATACCTCCGCGGCCTTAGCCGATCAGGAAGAGGGAGGCTCGGTCAACTACGGTTTCTACAGCCGGAACATCATGGCGCGGGAGAAGGCCCTTTACAAAGGTCATGCCGTAGCCGCGGTGGCCGCCACCTCCCAGCATATTGCGGAGCAGGCCCTTGCCCTCCTCGACGTGGAATTCGAGGTGCTGCCGCCCGTCATGACGGTCGAGGACGCGACCAGGGAGGGAGCGGCGGTCCTCCACGAGCGGTTGGTGACGGGTTCTAGTCCCAACGCCAGGGCCGGTGGTTGGGGTACGGAAGAGGAGACCAACGGCTCGAACATCGCCAACAGGTTCGAGTTCAGCGCAGGCGACCTTGAGAAAGGTTTCCAGGAAGCCGACGTCATCGTCGAGCGGGAGTTCACCACCAAGCCCGTGCATCAGGGCTACATCGAACCCCATTCGGCGACCGCCCAGTGGAACACGGACGATAGCGTAACGATATGGTGCAGCAGTCAGGGCCACTTCGCCCTGCGCGACCATACATCGGTGGTCCTGGGCATCACCGTGTCAAAGGTCAAGATCATCCCCATGGAGATCGGCGGCGGTTTCGGGGGTAAGGGCCAGGGTGGTTGCTACCTGGAGCCGGTTGCGGCTGCGCTCTCCCGCAAGTGCGGACAGCCGGTGAAGCTGACCATGACCCGGACCGAGGTCTTTGAGGGTACGGGACCCACGTCGGGCAGCCAAATTAAGATGAAGATGGGCGCGACCAACGACGGAAAGATCACCGCCGCAGAGGCCCATCTGGTCTACCTGGCCGGCGCGTTCCCCGGCTCCCCGGTCCCCTCGGGATGCCGCACTATGCTGGCCCCCTACGACATCGCGAATGCTTATGTCGAAGGTGTGGACGTCGTGGTGAATACGCAAAAGACTGCGGCATACAGAGCCCCGGGATCTCCCGCCGCAGCCTTCGCAGCCGAGTCAGTGATCGACGAGATTTGCCAGAAGATATCCATGGACCCGGTGGAGTTCCGGATGCGCAACGCTGCGAAAGAAGGCACCCGGCAGGCTACCGGCCCAATCTTCCGGCGCATCGGGTTTGAGGAGTGCCTGCAAGCCGCCCAACAGCACCCACACCTTGCGACGCCGTTGGAGGGACCGAACCGTGGCCGGGGAGTCGCGGCAGGCGCGTGGTTCAACGGTTCAGGCCCGGCCAGCGCGGTGGCCAGCGTTAACCCCGACGGCACCGTCAGCCTGGTCGAGGGATCGCCGGACATCGGAGGGAGCCGGGCCGCGATGGCCATGCACGTCGCCGAAGTGCTCGGGATTCCCGTAGAAGAGGTCAAGCCAGCCGTCGTCGACACCGATTCCATCGGATATAGTTCCGGCGCAGGCGGCAGCGGTGTCACCTTTAAGATGGGGACCGCCTGCTATGAGGCCGGAGTTGACATCAAGCGTCAGATGATCGAACGGGCGGCCAGTATATGGCAGGTGGAGGCCGACGACGTGGAATACGACGGCGGCGTGCTCCAACACAAGCGCGACCCCGAGCTGAGGACAGACTTCAAGTCCTTGGCCCGGCGCCTGAACGGCACCGGCGGCCCCATCGTGGGCCGGGCGACCGCCAACCCGGGCGGCGTGGGCAATGCCTTCGCGCTGCACGTGGTAGACGTGGAGGTCGACCCGGAGACGGGTAAGGTGGATATCCTGCGTTACACGACCTTCCAGGACGCGGGCAAGGCCATCCACCCCAGCTACGTCGAAGGCCAGATGCAAGGCGGAGCGGTGCAGGGCATCGGCTGGGCTTTGAACGAGGAATACTATTTCAACGATCAAGGCCAGATGATGAACTCCAGCTTCCTGGATTACCGGATGCCCACCAGCCTGGACCTGCCTATGATCGACACGGTCATAATCGAAGTGCCGAACCCCGGCCATCCCTTTGGCGTGCGCGGCACTGGCGAGGTCCCCCTGGTGCCTCCGATGGCGGCGATTGCCAACGCCATCAGCGACGCTATCGGCGTACGGATGGAGAAGCTTCCCATGTCTCCCGGAGCCATCCTGGAGGCCATGTGGGAGCAGGGTAAGTGAGGCTCACCTAGCATAAATTCGCGTCTTGGGTTATTCCTGATGCGAACGGAATCGGCAACCAAGACCCGGCCTGCGGAGCGATCTTCCGGGCCGAGTCTTTCTCCGGGTCTTTCTATGGAACGCAGACCAGGTCCTTCTATTGACACGGAAAAACCGAAAGTCTATATTCTATTGGCTTTCGGGCCGGTCAATCGTTCATATTCCTGACTTGACTGTCTCCAATCGTGAAAGTCAATAATAAGAGGCGGAGACAATCCAGAGTTAGGACGCCGGGTGATGGCGATTCGTAACTCAGAATTGTTGACATGAGCACCCGGTTGCACAAAGGACGCAAGGGAACACCGGCACACCCTATTTGGAAGATGCGGAGGCAAGGATATGTCATTTCGATGGTTCACGCGGCCCAGGGCTTTGATTCTCACACCGATCGTATTGCTTTCGGTACTTATCGTTGCTTGTGGGGGCGCGACCGAGCCGGAGGTTAGAGAGGTCATCAAGGAGGTCGAGGTCACCAAAGAGGTGGTTAAAGAGGTCGCGGTGGAAGTCGTCAAAGAGGTCCAGAAGGAAGTAGCGGTCGTCGTTACCGCCACTCCCGGGCCCACCGCCACGCCGGACACTTCGGCCAAGTCTGGCGGGTTTATCAACATGCAGCAGTACGCCGACGTGCGGCAGCGGTTGGTCCACCAGTCGTCCATTCTCAACATGAACCTCTCCCCCATGATGAACCTGCTGGTGGAGTACAACCCGGAAACGTCGGACACGACCGACATCCGCTGCGACCTTTGCACGTCCTGGGACGTGGCGCCCGACGGGATGACCTATACCTTCCACCTGAACCAGGACGCCATGTGGCATGACGGAAATCCGGTCACGTCCAAGGACATCTGGTTCGCAATGGAAAGCATGGTCAACCCGGACCAGTTCGAGGTCTTGGAAGGCCGTTCGACTTCATCCACGGTCAACACCGAGCTTTACGTCGCCACCGGCGCTACCAGGGAGGTTGACGACTACACCGTCGAAATCAAGACCAAGTTCCCGGCGGCGGCTTTCCTCGCCGCCTTGGCTGTCGAGACCAACGCGGTGCAGTCTTACAAGACCGTGATCGAGGATGGAATCGTCCAGGGCGGCAGGGACCTGAGCGCGCTAAACGGCTCCGGCGCTTTCAAGTTCGTGGACTACATCAGCGGAGTTTCGGTCGAGTACACCAAGAACCGGGACTACTGGAAGGAAGGCCGGCCCTACATCGATGGGATGAAGCACTTTATCATCACCGACGCGGGCCGCGCCATCGCCGCCTACAAGACCGGGCAGATCCTGATGTGCAACTGGATCACCAACCTGACGGCGCTGGAGGCCCAGAAGTTGGACGAAGAGATGGACAATCTCAGCGTCCATTTCGGCGGGCCGGTAGGGTGGCGGGCCGTCAGCGTCAACACCACCAAGGCCCCCTTCGACGACCCGAACGTTCGCCAGGCGATCCATCTGGCGTTGCACCGGCAACCCATAATCAATGTGACCAGCGGCGGCATGGACACGATGGGCTACATGATTCCGGAAGGCTTCTGGTTCAGCCGCACTGCTGAAGAGTACGCCAACATGCCGGGATACCGCGAACTGAACGGCGAGAAGCACCCGGACGACCTCGCCGAGGCCAAGCGCCTGCTGACCCAGGCCGGCGTGCCGGAAGGCGTAAAAATCCAGATTACCGCCCGCAACTGCTGCGGCTACCCGGACCAGGCCATACTGGTCAAGGAACAGTTGCAGGACAGGTTCGGTTGGGACATCGAAATCCGCGTGATGGAAGCCGGCGCGGGCTTCGACGCCTACTGGGCCGGCGACTTCCAGATGATAGTGCAGGGCCACGGGTTCCACTTCGTCGACCCCGACTCCCTCATGGTCAAGTGGGTGCGCGGCACCCTTCCCCAGTGGATGGGCGGCGGAAGAGGCAAGTTCTGGACCATCACCGCAATTGAGGACCTATATTACGAGCAGCAGCAGGAAACAGACCTGGAAAAGCGGAAGGCGATAGTCCACGAAATGGCGAGAATCGCCCAGGAAGAGGGCAGCGCCAACTTCCCGATTTACTGGGGCCTTCGGAACTGGGCCGTAGAACACAGGATTCAGAACTATCACTTCGAGGAATGGGGCAAGAAGTGGGAGCACATCTGGTGCGACCCCGCTTGCTAGGATAGTATCCAGAGGCAACTAACGGGCCAGGCCGGGCGAACAGCCGGGCTTGGCCTGTCCTGAGTGTAAAGGCGCCGCCGTATGAAGACTTACATAGCCAAGAGGGCCCTTCTCTTCGTCCCCACAATGCTCCTGGTGACGGTCGCCGTGTTCACCATCATGCGCATCGTTCCGGGAGACCCCGCGCTCATTATCCTGGGCGAGGGGGAGGATGGCGCCGCCGACAACCTGACCGAGGAAAAGCTGGCAAAGCTGCGGGCCAAGCTGGGCACAGACCGGCCCATCTATGTCCAATATGGGACCTGGGTCGGCAACATGCTCAAGGGGAACCTCGGTGACTCCTACTTCTACGAAGGCAAACCGCAGGTCACCTTTTATCTGAAGGACCGGATTCCCACCACAATTGAACTGGCCCTTATGTCCCTGGTCCTGGCCTCCGTCATGGCGGTGCCCCTGGGTGTGCTGTCGGCGATAAAGCAAGACAGCGTCTCCGACTATGCGGCTAGGATTATCACCCTTTTAGGCATTGCACTCCCCAACTTCTGGGTCGCGGTGATGACCATCTTCTTCCTGGTGCTGATTTTTCAATGGGCGCCACCGCTGGCATACGAAAAAGTCTGGAACGACCCTTGGACCAACTTCCAGCAGCTTATATTTCCCGCCATCGCACTTGGCACCTCCAACATGGCGTTCATTGCCCGAATCACCCGGTCGGCGATGCTGGAGGTCCTGCGGGAGGACTATATCCGAACAGCCCGTTCCAAGGGTCTTGCGGAGCGGGTGATCATTTACCGCCACGCGCTGAGAAACGCCCTGTTGCCGGTGGTCACACTCTTCGGATTTGAATTGGGACGTCTTATCTCCGGTACGGTAATCATCGAGACCATATTCCTGGTGCCTGGCATGGGCAAGCTGTTAATCGACAGCATTGGCAACCGTGACTTCCCTATGATCCAGGCCGTGGTGCTGGTGATCGCCATTACGGTGCTGGTGATGAACCTATTGGCGGACTTGCTCTACGCTTGGCTGGACCCGCGCATTCGCTACAGCTAATATCCCGGTGACGTCCCGGAATCGCGGCGAGGGGAGAAATGAGCCTGAATAGAGGAAGCGAAGCCCTGCGAGGCGGCGAGGCCGTCGAAGTCGAACGCGGCGTAGCCGCCGCGTTGAGGCCCAAGCGCACGTACGGGCAGAGCGTGATGTTGTTCGTGACGCGCAAGCCCCTGGGTTCGTTTGGGGCCGCGGTCGCCATCACGCTGGTCATTGTAGCGGTGTTCGCAGGGGTTATAGCCACCCACGACCCATACCGGACCAACCTGGACACGGGGGGGCAATACGCCAACCCCTCCGGGGCGCACTGGTTCGGTGGCGACCACTTGGGGCGCGACGTTTTCAGCCGCATAGTCCACGGGGCGCGGGTCTCCCTGTACGTGGGAGTTGCGTCCGCGTTCTTGGGTTCTTCGGTCGGCCTGATTGTTGGCGTGGCCAGCGTTCAGTTGGGGGGAAAGGTGGACTTGGTTGTTCAGAGAATTGTGGATGCGATGATGGCGTTTCCGGGTCTTATTCTGGCCATCGCAATCATGTCCGCTCTGGGGGCGTCTGTCCACAACGTGGTGATCGCTCTGACCATCGCGTTCATACCGAGCACAGCGCGAATCGTCCGGTCGCAGTCCTTGGCGATCATTGAAATGGACTACGTCCTAGCCGCGCGGGCCGTGGGCGCAGGAAACTGGCGCATCATTCTGAGGCACATTATCCCCAACATATTCGCACTATACTTGGTCGTGGTAACCTTCTACATCGGCGGGGCGATAATTTCCGAGGCGGGCCTGAGCTTCCTGGGCGTTGGCAGCCCCATAGATACGCCGTCCTGGGGCGGGATGCTCAGCGGAGCGACCCGGCAATACGTGAGCTTGGCGCCCTGGTTGGCGGTGTTCCCAGGACTGGCGATCTTCGTCGTAGTGTTCTCCTGGAACGTGTTGGGGGACGCTCTGCGGGACGTATTGGACCCGCGGCTGAGAGGCACTGACTAAGGTATGAGAGCGAAATTATCATTTCTTACGGTACTGGCGGCCCTGATAGCGGTGATGGCTATGGTTGCCTGCGGGGGGTCTTCGAGCGCCGGCCTGTCCGAGGACGCCGCCAAAGCGGAGGAGGCGGCCGTGGCTGCGGGGCATGTTCCTGCGGCCAGGATGGCCGAGCACATGGACAAGGAAGCGACCGTTCAAGGTGTGGTAGCCGACTATATTCGCGTCACAGGGTCCGGCGGTGGCAAACCGACGCTTCTCCTCTTCGATCTGACCGCGGCCATGTCGATGGGTTCCAAGGTTTCAGACCTAAAAACCCCCGACACTACATCCGTGTTGATTTGGCGGGAGGACAGTAAGAACTT
This sequence comes from Dehalococcoidia bacterium, assembly GCA_965216155.1. Classification (GTDB taxonomy): domain Bacteria; phylum Chloroflexota; class Dehalococcoidia; order Lucifugimonadales; family UBA3495; genus CATOSP01. The sequence goes on from CBDCFD010000006.1 coordinate 545,799, forward strand.
CCCCCAGGAATTCAGGACACTCTATACCGGTAAGACGATTTGCGTTACTGGAACGGTTGAGTTGTTTAATGACAACCCCGTAATTGTCGCCAAGGACCCAAGCCAGATTGAAGTGGACTGCTAGCGCCGGGACCCATCTCATGCCCGCCTAGTCGAGTGAGTCAAGCATGTCACAGGCCACGGGTTCGGACCCGTGGCCTTTTTGTTTCAACCTGGATAGCGGGGCTAGAACCCGCTACACTGGTGGCCTGAACGGGATATCTTTGCTACTAGGAGGCCGACGAGATGGCGCAACAGGTAAAACCGCAGGATCCCAGGCTCAGTTGGCAGGGCGCGATTTCCTTCAACGACACTGATCAGTGGCGAATGCCTTGGCGGATTCCCTTTGATGAACGAGTCCTGTTCCCACCAGACGCGCTCCGCGACAGGGCTGCCATGCCTGCGGGAGTCAGGATTTCCTGTAACAGCGACACCCGGGTCGTGGCGGGCTTCGTCGAACCTGCGGTTGAGTCCAGCGCCATCGACCTCTACTGCGACGGCGAATTCCAGGGTTCGGTGCCTCTCGAGGGGCAGTCGAGTTTTAGGTTTGACGGACTTCCCGCCGGGGAGAAGCTGGTCGAGCTCTGGCTGCCGCAGCATGGAGAATTCCGGCTCCGCGGGCTGGAGTTTTCCGACGGCGCTTCCATCAGTCCCTACGAGGATTCACGCCCCAAGTGGGTCACTTACGGCAGCTCCATCACCCACTGCCGGACCGCCGAGAGCCCCAGCTTCACATGGCCCGCCGTGGCGGCGCGCAAGCAGGGGTTAAACCTGACATGCCTGGGCTACGGCGGCAACTGTCACCTTGAACCCATGATTGCCCGCTTGGTGCGGGAACTGCCCGCAGACTTCCTCTCGATGAAGGTCGGGATCAACGTCCACAACTCCGGTAGCCTAAATACGCGGACTTTCATGCCCGCCATCATCGGATTCGTCCACATCGTTCGGGAGAAGCACCCGGACACACCCTTCGCCGTCGTATCCCCAATCTTCTCTCCTCCCAGGGAAACAACGCCCAACGCCGTAGGTTTCACGCTGGTTGAGATGAGGCTGCAGGTGGAAGAAGCCGTGCAGGCGATGAGAGACTGGGGGGACACCAACCTGCATTACATCGACGGACTGGATATATTCGGTCCGGACCTGGCCCACCTGCTCCCCGACGAACTTCACCCCGATGCCGAAGGATACAAGATCATGGGGCAAAACTTCGTGGACAGGGTCGCCGGTAAGCTGTTCGTCGGTAGTCAGAGTGTGGCGGTGTAGAGTAACGAGAGTACCCTGGACCAAGCGACCCACGCTCCTTTAATTATTCCTTGGCAGGGATATAATGGCGCCATGCCGTGGGAAGTTGAGTACACGGACGAGTTCGGGCGATGGTGGTACGGGCTTTCGCAAGGTGAGCAAGATGATGTTGTTGCCAGGGTTGAACTGCTCACGGAACGTGGCCCCAATCTGCCCTATCCTTACTCTTCGGACGTGAGAAACTCTCGCCACGGAGGTATGCGTTGCGGGTTCAGAGCGGTGGCAGGCCCATCCGGGTTTTCTATGCCTTTGACCCCAGGCGGACTTCCATACTCCTTATCGGCGGTGATAAGTCAGCCAACAACCGCTTCTACGAAGAGTATGTGCCGGTAGCCGATGGTCTCTACGACGAACATCTTGAAGAACTGCGAAAGGAAGGGTTGATCGAATGAGCGGACGGCGTCCCTTCGGTGAACTGACCAAGGACTTTACGCCAGAGCGTCGCCGGCGCATCAACGACATGAAGGCCGGATTGCTTGCCGAAATGCCGTTGCACGAATTGCGCCGGGCGCGGGCGCTTACCCAACAAGACTTGGCTGAGGCGCTACAGGTGAATCAGCCCGCCGTCGCCAAGATGGAACGCCGGGTGGACATGTACGTTTCCAGCCTTCGTTCTTACATTGAAGCGGCGGGCGGGCGTTTGAAGATAGTCGCTGAGTTTTCCGATGGAGAAGTTGTAATATCCAACTTCTCCCAAGTGGGCGGGCTTGAAGACGGCTCCATAAGGGTCGAAAGCCGTCAGTAGCCTCTAAGCTAATACAGCCCCTCGTCGCTGAAGAAGGGTTTGTCCTCGTCTGGGTCAAGGCGGTTCAGGCTGCGGTTGTTGTAGAGGCGCGTGGCGCGGACCCAGAGGACAACCACCGCGTTTTTGAGCATTTGCTCGCTCTTGCGGACGCGGCCGTGCTTGATGATTAGCCATTGCCGGTGGCCTGTCTCCAGGAGTTCCTGGATGAACGGCGAAGGCTCGTTATCGTCGTCAGTGGCTGCCTCCAGTATTTCAAGCGGCACATCGGCGCATAGAAGATCCGCGCCTTCCCTTGCCATCTCCAGGTACTTTCGCTGGGATGCCGAGTCCACTGTTGGCCGCTCCAACCGGACGAACTTCGCGTCCCCGATCAGTTGCCGGTTCGGCCTGGTCGGGGACGCCTGTATGTCCTACGTTTTAGGGGTAAATTCCTTCCCGGACCGGGAAGGAAGAGCCGTTGGGGCCTTACAGATTAAACTGGGGCTCCAAGTAGTCCTTGAGCTTGTTGTAGATTTGGATGCGTCCGCGCTGAGTGTCGGCCACCATTAGTCTCCCCCTCTCCTCGTCGAAGGCGACGGCGCGGGGCATTGCGAAACGCCATTCGGGCTCAAGGGTTGTGACCCGGCGCCTCGCCTTTATCACGTCATTATTCGCGTCTACCGTCATCTGGTGCCACTTGGCGAGTTGCTGGGCGTCGCCGGTGAATGTGGTGATGTACTCCCCTTCGGGAGTATATGCCTGCACGCGATCGTTGGCCCAGTCGCAGATGTAGACGTCTCCGTCGGGGTCAACGACAACATCGGTGGGCCGGTTTAGCTCGCCTCGGCCCGTTCCGGAGCTGCCGAAGGATGCCAGGTACTCGCCGTCGGCGCTGAATTTCTGAACACGGTCGTTCTTGTGGTCGGCAACGTAGACATTGCCGTCATGGTCAAGCGCGATACCCCAGGGAGCGTTCAACTCTCCCGGTCCGCTGCCGAACTTGCCAAACTTTGCCAGGAACCTACCGTCCTTGGTCATCTTCTGGATGCGGTGGTTCCGGCTGTCTACGATGTAGAGGTTCTCCTCGGCGTCTATGGCTATACCCGAAGGCGCGTTGAACTCACCGTCTCCGTCGCCCGTAGAACCCCAGGACCGGAGGAACGTCCCCTCTTTATCGGTCACCGTGATCCGGTTCATCCATTCGTCGGTAATGTAGACGTTTTCTTTGCCGTCCAGTGCCAGGCCGGTGGGCCAGATGTATTCGCCGTCCCCGTCCCCGTAGCCCCCTGACTCGCCGATGAATTCTTCGTCTCCGGCGCCCTCGGGAATGGACAGGCGGGCGACTCTGGACCCTGTACCGGTCTTGTTCCAGGGCACGTCGCTAATGTTTTCGCCGCCCCGGAGCAACACGTAGACCGTATTGCCCGAGCCTACGGCTAGGCTGCAAGGTTGGCCGATGTAGCGTCCGCCCACAGCATGGCTGTAGTCGAACGTCCTTCCGGCTACCGTTCGCGTAAGCATGGTAGACCTCCGTTGACTGCTTATGGATGGGGCCTGCCGGCGGGTTCACGCCGGCACGCCGTTACGTTACTTAACCCAGGAAGGGGAGCTTTTCGAAGGAGCCTTCGACCAGGGGTTTGGCGTCGAGGCCCATCCAGTCCTCGAGGAGGACGGAGTAGATGCTGCGGAAATCGTGATTGGGAACGACATCGCCCTGTTCCAGGTCCTTGGCTGCCAGGGATGGCATTTCCGAGTACTGGCCGCCCTTCACTGGGTCGCCGATGACGAAGGCTCCGCCGCCTGCGCCGTGGTCGGTGCCGGAGCCATTGTCGTGGGTGCGGCGTCCGAACTCGGTAAAGAGCAGCATCACGACGTTGTCCGCGGCGTCGTGCTCACGGAGGTCATCGAAAAAGCACTCGACGGCTTCTGAGACATCCTTCCAGAGCTTGTCGTGCATCCCTGTCTGGTTGGAGTGGGAATCGAAGCTGCCGTGATCGCAGTATAGGATGCGGGTGCCGAAGCCGGCCTGGTGAATCTGGGAGATTCCCTTGAGCTTGGCGGCGATGGTGGTGTCCGGATACTCGACGGTGGAGGAGTACATCCTGGGGGCTTCCTTCAGGATGTCCGCGCCCTCCAGGGTATCCAGGCCGGTCTGGCCCATGTAGTCCATGACGGCTGAGGAGCCCATGACCGGGGAGTAGAGGCGGGCGAAGCGGTCGAGTATCTTGGAGCGCTGCCGGGCCTCGGTGATACCCGGGAGCAGGCCGTAGGACTCGAGGTTGTCGACGCAGGCGACGGGGACGCCGGGCATAACCAGGGCGCGGAAGAGGGAAGGGCCGAAGGAGACGGTGGTAAGGACGTTCTCCTTGTTGGGGTCGATCTCCCTGGTGGCGCGGCCCAACCAGCCCTCGGTACCCAGCTTGTCCGGCTCGCAGGTGTGCCAGATATCCATGGAGCGGAAGTGGGACCTGGGGGAGTTGGCGTAGCCGACGCCGTGGATGACGGCGACGCTGCCCTGGTCGTAGAGGGTCTTGATGGGACCCATCTCCGGGTGGAGGCCGATCTTGTCGTCCAGGGGCAGGACCCGCTCTTCGGGGACGCCGACCACGGGGCGGTTGTCCCTGTACAGTGGGTTGGAGTAGGGGATAATCGTGTTGAGGTAATCGTTGCCGCCGGTCATCTGCAGGACGACCAGGACCGGGTCTTTGTTGGATTGGGTCATGGTTCGCTGTCCTCCGTTAGCTGAATCAGGATGTCTTGCCGTTTTCGTTGAGGGAAGGAGGCGGTTTGGTGAATTTTTCACTCCTTGCGGCCGCCGACTCCCTCCGGTTGTTCCATTCTTCCCATTTTCTCTGGATTTCCAAGCGTCCTTTCGCGTACCCCTCTTTGTACCCTTCTCCGAAGTTCCCGTGACGCCCTTGCAGGTACACTTCTCTGTACCATCTTGCGAGCGCCATCAGGGTTTTGCTCCGTTGAGCGCAGGCGGAGGCTCGGTGAAGTTCTCGCCTGCTGCGGCCGCGGCTTCCCTGCGCCGGTTCCACTCTTCCCATTCTCTAAAGATTTCCGCTCTTCCTTCGGCGCGTCCTACCGTGATTCCCTCGGCAAGTCCTTCCTCAAGTCCTTCCTCGCGTCCTTGCAGATACCTTCTCATTATGTATCTCTCTGAAAGGAACATCATGGACTCCGAAATGATGATGCTTTCCGCCGCTATCACGAGTACCCAGGGACCTAAGCCCCGCGCAATCGCAATGATTACGTCCGGCCACGAACCCTGTGTGTTTGAGTTTATCTCATGCCAGGTTATTATAGTGGCTAGGGCGATAAACTGTATGCTGAACAGGACGAAGAACAGGCCCCATGCCTTTTCCCGGACACTCCATATAGCTGCTCGTTGTAGGTTCTGGTCTTGCACCGGAAAACAGGCAACCTTAACGGCATCCGACCAAGTGAGGACTCACTCTGATCTTTCCGGAGGGCAGTGGGCTGCACCCTTGCCCTCCATTCCTTCCTCTCAATGGCCTTTAGGCGTACTGGTACTCGCGCAGGGAAACGATTAGCTGGAGCAACTCGCCGACCCGCTCCGTGGAGGCGCTGACGGCGGCGTCCGAGTCCCATGCCGCGTTCCCGCTCTCGCCAACGAAATCTATGAGCTCCCTGCGGCTCTCGTCAACAACTTCCAGGGGGCCGAGAAGGTCCAGGCAGCCGTCGACCAACTGCTCCGGGGAGGTCGCGCCCTGCTCCCTGAGCCGGTTGATGATGGACTGGATGCCGGGGCGCCGGGTGTCGCCGATGAGGTCGGCGGTGAAGTTGACGCGGCGCATGAGGGAACCGGAGTTGATCCACTCGACGCCGGTGTGCCAACCCTCGACGCTGGGCGGGTTGAGCAAGTCCTGGCCCATGTAGCAGGGCTGGCGGGAGAGGTCGCCCAGACCGGGGGCGGGGAACCCTGCGCCGCCGACCAGGCGGAGGGCGCCTACGACGACTTCGGTGGGGCTCTTGAGCCTGGCGAAGCGGGCGTTCTTGAAGAAGCCGGAGTTGAACAGGACCCGGAGGGTGGCCTTAATGTCGTAGTCCGACTCCATCAGGGTGTCGGTCAGGAGGTCGATGGCGTCCTGGTCCCTGGGGGGAGTCACGGCCCATGCGGGGACCTGGGCTTCGTCGGCGACGAAGAAGTTGTAGAGATGCCTGGCGATGAACCCGGCGGTGGCGGGCTGCCGGCAGACGATGTGGATGATGTCCTCACCGTTGAAGTTGCCGGTCTCGCCCAGGAAGGTCTTCTCGCTGTCGTCGTGGTCCTCGTCGCGGTACTGGAAGAACCAGTCGAACCGGCCCATGGGGAACCGCGCCAGCTTGGGCGTGATGGTCCAGCCGGTGAAAGCGCGGGAGCACTCCCGGACATCGACCTCGGTGTAGTTGCCCACGCCCATGCTGAAGAGCTCCAGGAGCTCGCGTCCCCAGTTTTCGTTGACCGCGTCCTTGTGGTTTTCGTTGTTGTCCAGCCAATAGAGCATGGCCGGGTCCTGAGCCATGGCCATCAACAGTTTCTTGTAGTTACCCAGACCGAGTTCCCGGAAAAGGATGATCTGGTCGTTTAGCTCGTCGTAGTGGTCGACCTTGGAAACGCCCGTGGCAAAGACCTGGTGCCAGAAGAGGGTCATCTTCTCTTCCAGGGGCCGCTTGGAATTGAGGAGATAGTACATCCACTCGGCTGCGCCCATACCCTGGACGGTGCCGGGCTTCCAAGTCCACCCGTGGTACCGTTGTAGGTCCAGCGGATCAACCTGTTCCTGGCCTTCAGGGTTCAGCAGTTCCTCAACCGTCGCTTCGTAACCTTTGGCTGCACGCGCTTCTATTTCCTCTCGGGTGGCGCCGAAGCCTGCCCGGCGCATTAGGTGACCCATCAGGGCGATATCGTTATCTGACATTGCTTTTCCTCCAATACTGCGGGATGGACCCGGCTCACGCCTCTGACCGGCGGGGAATCGGTGCCATAACCCGAAAGCTCCAGTGTGCGGGGATTAAACCCAATTGTCCTGAATCCTGCACGCGGTGTCAATGATGTACGGAGACAGAGAAAATTGCGAAACTCTTTAGTTGCCGAAGGGCCAGAAGAATAATAGCGTGAATAGGATTCGTCGGCCATTCAGGGTGGGGGAATTCGGCAGATACGTTAACGATATTCGTTCCCAATTAGCAGTCGCAAGCTCAAATGGGTAGTTTCGCAATTTTCTCGGAGACGGATTCACAATCGAGGGTCCAATCATGACAGGGCAAGAAATTCCGGCCTGACAAACTCGCCTGGCTAAGCAACCTGTACAGGTAAATCTCCGGCTCTCCCCGTCTGCAATGCGGTCTCTCCCGCGTGTCGGAAACCGGAGCCTTCCTAACGTCTCGTGTCGGTGAAAGCCGGATAACAGGTAACGGTGAGGGTAGGGGCGATGGTCGGAGCAAGCGTTTCTGGATTCCGGATTGAGGCCGGAATCACGAGTGGACGTGCCGCTAGATGATCGCGTCGGGGTCCAGTCCAAGGGCGACTCTTCCGTACTGCTGACCGCCTAATTCCATAATCAACCCATCCCGGTGAGCGACGGCCTGGGCGTCCCGGTGGAATCGCTGCAGGGCCACCGACTCGAAGAGGGCGTGGCCGCCGCTCAGGTCGAATAGCCGGTTCACGGCCTGGAGACAAAGTTGTGTGATGAACGCCTTGTCCCGCCGGTACCGCGCCCGGTCCAGGGGACTGAATGATTCGCCCTGATCTGCTTTCTCGAACATCTCCCGGATGTCCTGGGTCATCAGGGCGTGGGCCGCGTCCGCCTCGGCGGAAGCCTGGGACAGCCGCAGATGGATTGCCGGGGAATCGGCGGTCCTGCCGGGGCCTGATGTACCGGTTGTCCGGGCGGTGAACTCATCTATCATGCCCCGGGCGACCCCAAGCATAGGGCCGACCAGGTCCCATCCCAGCAAGACCGGAATGGGTATCCGGTACCGTGTCTGGCCGTGCAGCTCCCAACCATTCCAATTGCCGGCGCCCGCTGTGGTCACGTCCAGCACGCGGTGGGAGGGGACGAAGGCGCGGTCGACCTCGATGTCCTTGCTGCCGCTGCCGCTAAGCCCGGAGACAAACCAGGTGTCCACGATCTGGAAATCACCCTTGGGCACCAGCGCCCAGTTGCGATCGCCGATGCCGGAAACTCCCAGCATCAACCAGCTAGCCGAATCGCATCCGCTGGAGAACTCCCACCTTCCGGATACGCGGTAGCCGCCTTCCACGGGCTCGGTCGTGGACTTGCCGGTGTTCAGCGAACTGGAGCAGAGGGCGTCGGGGCCCGCCCCGAACACCTCCTCCTGCGCCTGGAGCGGCCAGTGGCCCACCAGCCATGCGTGCGCAGCCCACAGACAATAGCACCAGGCCGTGGAAGGGCATCCTCTGCCAAGCTCGGCTGCCACGTCCAAGGCCAGGCCATATTCCACGTCGAGCCCGCCGAAGCGTTTCGGGACACCTATCCGGTAGAGGCCCGAATCCAGTAAGTTTTGCACTGTCTCAGCCGGGACCCGGCGCGACTTTTCGGTGTGCTGGGCCCGCTCCCTGAGCACTGGCAATAGCGCCGAAGCCCTCGATAGAAGCTCTTCCCGGGTAAAGACTTCCGTTTCAGACTGTGCAGTCACTAGCTCACCTTGGAGAGTTGGGTCGCGTCTGTATCTGGCGTATCTGCGAATCTGGTGTATTAGAATCTGGTGTATTTAGCGTATAGATGTCCGGGAAGCCGCGGTAGCTCTCGTCCAAGTCCAACCCGTAGCCCACGATAAACTCGTCTGGGACCTGGAATCCCACGTAGTCTATCTGGACTTTCGTAGTCCTGCGTGATGGTTTGTCCAGCAAAGTACAGAGACGCAAGGACGCCGGTCCTGATTGCCGGAGTGATTCCATGATGTGCGTTGCCGTTCTCCCCGTGTCGACGATGTCCTCCGCCAGGATTATGTGCCGGCCGCGCAGCTCCAGGCCTGGATTCCGGGTCACGGCCACCTCGCCCGTACTGGCGGTAGCCCGGTAGCTCGCAGCGTCCACGAAATCCACTGTTACCGGGACCTCCATAGCCCTCACCAAGTCGGCCACGAATATAAACGATCCGGTTAGGACTCCAATGATGAGAGGGTTCTTGCCCCGGTAATCACGGCTTATCTCCCGGGCCAACCGGCGTACTTCCCGGAGGATTTCCTCCCTGGTGACGAGACGAGAGAGCCTGGCCGGTCCTTCGAGGTTTTCTACATTCCAATTAGTGATAGAAGTGACCGCCGGTCCCGTGACTACGTGCTCCCCGGCGGAGACGCGAGTAGCTGGCTTACCAGGGAATCAAACCTGGAAAGGTCGAGCGGTTTCTGGTAAAGGCCCCAGAGGTCGGTCGTCGGATTGATGCCGTAGGAATAGAGGCGAGACCTCTCGGCTTGGGTTGATGTCAGGATCATTACGGGGATCCCGCGAAGCTCTGGGGCGGCGTTAATTTCTCCCAGCACCTCGTAGCCGTCCTTTTTTGGCATGTTGAGGTCCAGGATGATCAGGTCGGGACGGACCGAGTCCGAGTATCTTCCCTGATGACGCAAATAAGACATGGCGATCTCGCCGTCCTCGACGACGCTGATGTTCAGGCGGGCCTCAGCGCGGCTCAAAATCCGCCGGGTCAGCTCCACGTCGCCGGGGTTGTCCTCTACTAGCAAGACTTCAAGGGGTCTGTCACTGGTGCCCAGTGTCATATTCAGCTCCTCTCCATCTCGGCCTTCGGGATGGAGAAATAGAATGTGGCGCCCTCACCGACCTGGGACTTAACCCAAATTTGTCCCCCGTGCCGCTGTACGATCTTGTGGCAGAGGGCGAGCCCTATGCCGCTACCCTCGTATTCCGAACGGTGGTGCAGTCTCTGGAACATTTTGAAGATCCGCTCGTAGTGTCTCTCGGCGATGCCGATGCCGTTGTCCTGCACCGACAGCACCCAATCGTCCGGCCGCTGCTCCGCGGATATGTGAACGCTGGGCGACCCCTCTCCGCTGAACTTCAGGGCGTTGCTAATCAGGTTTTGGAAAACCTGGGACAGTTGGATTGGGTCGGCGTTCACGGTGGGAAGCCGACCCTGGGATACCGACGCCCCGGAGTCCTCTATGGTCTCTTCCAGGTCGGAGATCACCTGCTCCAGGATAAGGTTGCAATCGGTGGGCGCGAAGGGTTCTCCCTGGGTACCGACCCGCGAAAAGGCCAAGAGGCCGTCGATCAAGCCCTTCATCCGGTTCGCGCCGTCCACCGCGTACCCTATGAACCTGTCGGCGTTTTCGTCCAGTTGGCCCTTGTAGTCCTCAGCCAGGATTTGAACGTAACTGGACACCATCCGTAGAGGTTCCTGCAAGTCGTGTGACGCCACATAGGCGAACTGTTCCAACTCCGCATTGGAACGCGCCAGTTCTTCCGCCCGGTGCTCCAGGGCCTCATGGAGCCTGGCATTTTCCAGCAGGGTGCCGAGGCCGCCTACCACGGTGGTCAGGAACCGGATCCGCTCCTCTGTGAAGAAGTCTGGGACTCGGGAGTAGATGATTACCAGGCCGATGGTCTGGCCCCCGGTCTTCACTGGCAGCGCAGCCAGAGACTTCACGCCTCGTGTGATGCCCAGGGGAGAGGCGAGAGGATGGGAAGGGTAGTCGTTGACGATGACAGGCTCTCCGTGTTGGTAGGCGGTGCCCGGGACGCTGTCGGTATAGGAGAGCACGCCTGTCGGCGAGTCTTGCACCGCGGGTCCGGCGGCGGCCACCGCTTTGAGACCCTGCTCATTGTCGTCGGGGACCCGGAGGGAAACGGAATCGGCCTGAGAAATCTGGGCCAACGTCTCCAGGACGTGGGACACCTTTTCCTCGAAATGCTCGGTCTGGGCCAGAATATTGGCCACCGAGAAGAGTGTGGCCATCTCCTGGGAGCGCCGGTGCTCGTCTTGCTCCGCCCTCTTGCGCTCCGTTATGTCCCTGGCGATGGTGGAAGCGCCCACGATCTCTCCGGAGGCGTTGTTGACCGGAGAGATCGTGAGGGAAACATCAATGAGCGCCCCATCCCGCCGCCGCCTAACGGTCTCGAAGCTGTCTACATGCTTGCCCTGACGGATGGTGTCCAACGTGGAAGGCTCCTTGCCGTCAAAGTCCGCCGGGTCGAGGAGGGAGATGTATTTCCCTTCGACTTCCGAGGCGGAGTACCCGTAAATGCGCCGAGCGCCCGTGTTCCAACTGGTGATTATTCCGTCCAGCGTCTCGCCGATTATTGCGTCGTCGGAAGACTCCACGATCGACGCCAACCGCTCGACCTCCACCTCGGCCTGCTTGCGGGCGGTGATGTCCCGCAAGACGGCCAGCGTCGCCGGTTGGCCATCGAACCTGATGGGAACAGCGGAGGTCTCCACAGTGCGGACCTCGCCGCTTGGCCGCCGAATGCGGTATTCGTGGACTCCAGGTGAGGGTTCACCTTTCTGCCGGGCCAGGATCCACTCGCTAACCATGGGGCGGTCTACCGGCAGGATGAAGTGGTCTAGACCGAGTCCGGCGGCCTCGGATATGTCGTCGATCCCGTGGAGGTGAAGGAAGGCATTGTTGGCGAAGACGCGCCGGGTACCGACGTTTACGACAATGGCCTCCGCGACATTATCGACGGCGGCCCTGTAGTGCTCCTCGCTGAGTTGCAGCTCTCGCCATTCCCGGCGCCGGTCGGCCTCGGACGATTCCAACTCTGCAACGCGCTTACGGAGCGCCGCTAGCTCGTCCAGGACCTCTGTGGGTATGTGTTGTTGCTCTTGCACTGGGTCGTTGCTCTTCTCGTTGCTCTTCAATGACTGATTTCGAGAGTGGGACACCGTGGTTGGAATGTGCTTGGCACATCCATGCCTGGAAAGTGCAATCATTATACTACCCAACGCCGGTCTGTGGCTGCCGGGCTTGAATCCACTTGCCCTTTACCCGGCTCGGTCGTAAAATGGCCCCACATAAGCGAAGGGGGTCCAAAGCAATGGCAGGCCTCAATCATCCACTGGAAAACGTGCGAGTATTGGACCTGGGAAGACACCAGGCAGGTCCTAGGTGCGCCCAGGTTTTGGCCCGAATGGGCGCAGAGGTAATCAAAGTCGAACGCCTGGGGGGCGAAGAGACCCGGTACCACGGCCCCTATGTCCGGAAGCAGAGTTCCTATTGGGTCCAGTACAATTCCGGAAAGAAGAGCTTGAGCATGGACCTTCGGAAGGACAAGGGCAAGGATGTCCTGCGCGACTTGGTGAAAGTCTCCGACGTGCTGGTCCAGAACTTCCGGCCCGGGACCATCGACACGATGGGCTTCGGCTACGATGTCCTTAAAGAGCTCAATCCCAGGATAATCATGGTCAACGTGTCGGCCTTCGGCCAGTTTGGCCCGTACCGGGAAAACATTGGCTACGACCCGATAGGCCAGACCATGTCGGGCATCACGATGGTTACCGGCGATGAGGGTATGCCCCCCATCCGCACCGGGGTACCTATCATCAACCGTATCACAGCCCTGCACGCGGCAATCGGGACCCTCTCAGCGTTGCATGAGCGCGAGGTGTCCGGTGAAGGCCAGACCATCGACGTGTGCCTTGCCGATACCGGATATAGCCTGACTGAGATACCCATCACGGCTTACCACGGGACCAAGGTAGCGCCAAGGCGCGGCGAGCGCGGCGCGCCTCCGGGAGGCACCTACCAGTGCAAGGACGGTTGGGTCCTGCTCTCGGCTGGTGACCAGCACCACTGGCACCGGGTCTGTAACGCCCTGGCCAAACCCGAGTGGTTGGAAGACCCCCGGTTTACCACGCGGGAGGAGCGGGCCAGGAACCGGGATACAGTGAACGACCGCATCAATGAGATTCTCGCGGAAATGAACACCACAGAGGCGATTGAGCACTTCCGGAGGCACGACGTAGTGGCCGCACCCGTGAATACCATTCCCCAGGCGGCGGCGGACCCGCACCCCTGGGAGCGCGGCGCGATGGTCGAAGTCCCGGACTTCTTGGCCGGCTCGATAGCCGTGTCGGGAGACTTCTGGCACTTCAGCCGGACACCCGTCACCGTTGGCTCCACTCCCCAGGTGGGTGAGCACAACGAAGACGTTCTATCCGGCATCCTCGGCTATTCCGATGACGTGATCGCCGAGCTTTACGACGAAAACGTCATCAGCACTAACCATTACTATGACGACGTTCCTGAGTAGTCCTGACCGGCCAGCGGCCACTTAGGCTTTAGCCCGGAGTGGTCTGAAAAGCTAAGTGAACGGTCCCACCCTCGCTAGCGGAGGTGGGACCGTTTTTCGCGCGGGGCCAGTGGTTGGTCTGAACTGTGATTTCTCTGACTACCGGAATTTACATAACCGGAAAATCACGGGAATCGCGGAATCATATTATCCCTAGCCCGGAAAATTGCGAATAGACGCTGCCCCTAATAACCAATGTTACGCACAGGTTGAGGAAAATGATAGATTGGAGCTATGGATAAACAGATGCTGGAACTGTACACCGGTTACCTGTTGATCTCCTTTGGCGCAGTCACAGCCACCGGCTTGTCATCCACGGTGGAAGGCGCGGTCAGCATGACCAGGCAACACGCTTTCTATAGTCAGTAAAAGGCCCTGGACCGCCTTTCAAAGCTCCTGTGCCCGCAGTTCGCGGTTGTGTTAACCTCTGAGAAGGTCTATCGGGTAGCTATCGCGCAGCATGATCGCCAATCTACGAAATCAAACCGCCCGTGAGCTCGGCGGTGCCGAAGACCATCCTGTGCCCTGCGGCCGGTAGGAATTAACGACTGGTGCCCAGGGCTAATGCGTCAGCGATGTTTCGGATAAGAGCAGGCTGCGAGGCTCTTCGGGGCTGGCGCCGTGGCTTGGTCCACAACTCCGACGCTGCTGAACTCATCGAGCTCTTCTTGGTAGCCGCCGTCTGTTCGGTGCTGGGCATCCGGGCGTTCCTCGCCGCCGCCGGTTACCCCCAACTTGGCGGGGACGGCCTCTACATTGCCCACATGCTGTGGGGCGGGGGCTTCATGTTGGTCGCGTTAATTCGCCTGTTCACGTTTCTGGGCCGGTCGTTGGACAGTGCGGCGGCGGTCCTCGGAGGGGTCGATTTCGGCGCTTTCATCAACGAGCTAGGGAAATTCATCACGTCGGATAACAACTACTTTTACGAACCCGCCATCGGCCTAATCTACATCATCTTTATCGCCATTTTCCTGGTCCTGCGAATGGTGCGGCGCACCCGCACGCTTGAGCCAGGTGACGCTTTGGCCAACGCCCTCAACCAGATTCAAGGGTCTATCGCTGCGCCACTCGATCCCAAGAATAAGGCGCACATCCTGGCCCTACTCGATCAGGCCGGCCCGGCCCATCCCTTATCACTGCACTTGCGGGCCTATGTCGAGGGAGTGGCGCCAAGTCTCGATGACCCGGCCCATTTCTACTTTCGATTCAAAGAATGGATGATAGAGACCTACCGGCGTGTAGTGCGGCAGCGGTGGTTCGCCGTTCTCTTCCCGGCGCTTATCTTGGTTTGGGGAATCACGGAAGCCGCGGCGCTGGCCTATCTTGTATACGGCATCTCCGCCGATCATCCTCTCGCTGGTCTGAACTGGACACACTACGCCCACGCGGTATCATTGTCGGTCACAGTCGGATGCATCGCAATCGGGATTTGGGCCTGGCCATCCAACCGCGCCGGTTCCTACCGCTGGTATATACGCGGGGCCCTCGTCTCAATCTTCATCACGCATGTGTTTGTTTTCTTCCATTCCCAACTTGCCGCAATATCCGGGCTCACAGCTAATGTGCTTACATATGCCACGCTGGACATCGCGGCGAATCTGGAGGCCGGGGCTGAAGGTCCGGCCTAAGTGCAAGAACAACAGCAACCGGAGTGACGGACAATTGTTTCATGTCCATTTATGCGGCTTTTCGATTGGAAGGACTCCGGTTGAAGGACTCCGGTGGAAGCATGGGATGGACCACTTTGCCTTGAGACCCAGGCTCTATCTCGCGGCCATTCGCCGTGCTTTCGATGAACTCCAACCCCTCAAGGCTGCATAACATCAGTTAATAAGTCAGCATCATGCGCTGGATTTCTTCGGGGTCCTTGGTTTTTGTTAGCGCCAGCATTAGCAGCACGCGGGCCTTCTTGGGATGCAAGTTGTCGGCCACGATGAACCCGTCTTCGTCGCTCCTTCTGGTGCGGACCACCCTCCCGTTGCCGGTTTGAGTGGAGATTACCACGGGTATGCCCCGCGCCAGCGCGTCCTTCAGGGCGGCGGAAAACCCGGAGGGCGAGCCTCCGCTGCCGAGACCCCCGGACACTATGCCCGCGACCCCCGCGTCCGCAAGGGCCTTGACCACCAGGCCATCTACCCCGGCGTAGGAGTAGGCGATATCCACCCTGGGAAGCTCGGTCACGCTCTCCACGTCGAACTCGGAGTCTCGGGTATGAGCCCTGACCGGATTGCGGTAGAATACCGTCTCCTCGTCCGAGTCCGCATACCCCAGCAGTCCCAGTTCGTTGGAACGAAAAGTCTCCAGCCGGTAACTGTTGGTCTTGATCACGTCTCGGGCGGCTTGGATTTCGTTGTTTAGCACGGTCAGCACGCCCCGGCCAGCCGACTGGGGCGCGGCCGCAACCCGGACGCAATCGATCAGGTTTATGTCGGCGTCGGTGGCCAACCCTGAAGGCGGGCGCATCGCGCCTGTGACCACAACTGGCTTGTGGCTCTTGACCGTCAGGTTGAGAAAGTAGGCCGTTTCTTCCAGCGTGGCGGTGCCGTGGGTGACCGCCACTCCGGCCGCTTCGGGGTCTTCCCGGAATACCTGGTTGATCCTTTTGGCCAGTCCCAACCAGTGGACGGGGCCAACTTCGGTGCTGCCCACGTTGAGGAACTGCTCGGCTCGCACCTCGGCGAAGTCGTTCACCTCCGGGACACGGTCCAGGAGTTCTTGAATGGTCAGATGTTGGTTGCGGTAGCTGTAGTTGATATAGTCGGTCCTGTGGGAGCCGACGAATGATATGCTCCCACCGGTGCCGATGACGTATACTCGCGGCCTGGTGTTGCTGGTCATGGGAAGTCTCCTGTTAGAGTTCACAGTGTTAGTGGTGATGGCGCTTTTTGCGGCCCATCGCCTATTCTAATGTTGCGCAGGCGGTCTCGTATACGTCGGCCTCGTATACGTCGGAAAGTGAATGGCCGCCCGCGAGACGCGCCCCTACGGTCCTTGCGAGGTCGAACATGAACGGTCCCGGCGCACAAAAACGTAGAGGCAACCCTTGTGGTTGCCCAAGGACGCTCGCCTTAATCATGTGCCTGGTCCTGTCGCTCGCCTCATGTACTTTGGATGGTAGGGGTGTCGAAAGGGAAGCGCCGGGCGCTCCGGCCGGGAGACTCCTTCCCGAATCGGATAGCCTGGCAACCCCAATATCCCTGGCGACACCGCGTAGTCCGTCAACGGTGCAAAGCCTGATAACGCCAGGAAGTTTGGCAACCCCAATATCCCTGGCGACACCGCGTAGTCTGTCAGCGGTGCAAAGCCTGGTCACGCCAGGAAGTTTGGCAACCCCTAAAGCCCTGGTAACTCCGCGGCCCCTCTCAACCCCGCGTAACCTGGGGTCCCCCATCCGGGACAAGCCGTCACGGACGCCGGATTCTCCTCAAGGCGGGTCCAACACGGTCACCGCCGAAGTGGTGGTCGAGGGCCTGGAGGTCCCCTGGGCGCTGGCGTTTGCACCCGGCGGGCGTATTCTGGTGACCGAAAGGGCGGGGCGAATCAGGGTTGTGAAGGACGGATTGCTCTTGGACACGCCCTTCGCCACGCTGGAGGTCGCCAGTGTCTCGGAGTCGGGGCTTATGGGCATCGCGTTGCATCCCGACTTCGCGAATAACGGCTACGTCTTCGTGTGCTATACTCACCTGGAAGGGCGAAGGTTGACCAACAGGGTTGCCCGGCTCACCGATGTGAACGGCGCGGGGACCGGCCTTCGAATTGTCCTGGACGAAATTCCGGGAGCCAGGAACCATGATGGCTGCGGCCTGGGTTTTGGCCCCGATGGCAAGCTTTACGTGACGATGGGTGACGCCCAGGAACCAGGCTCGGCGCAAGACCTGGGCTCCTTGTCCGGCAAGGTATTGCGTCTAAATCCCGACGGCAGCGTTCCCGGCGATAATCCCTTCCCCGGCAGCTTCGTCTACACTTACGGCCACCGCAACCCCCAGGGGATGGACTGGCACCCTCAGACCGGAGAACTGTTCATCACTGAGCACGGGCCTAACAGCGACGATGAGATAAACATTCTGCGGGCCGGAGGAAACTACGGTTGGCCTCGGGCGTTGGGCGCGGTGAACGGTTCCGCCTATGTTGACCCCATCCTGACCTTCACCCCCACGGTAGCCCTCTCCGGCGCGGCCTTCTACTCTGGAGACACGCTCCCCGAAGGATGGCACGGAAACCTGTTCTTCGCCGCGTTGAAGGACGCGCATCTGCACCGGGTCGTTTTGAAAGGACCGGAGTTCCGAGACGTCGAGTCCCACGAGAGGCTATTCCGGGGACAGTTTGGCCGCCTCCGCGGCGTAGCCATGTCTCCCGGCGGCGACCTCTACTTCACCACCAGCAACCGGGACGGGCGCGGGATGCCAATGGACGGCGATGATAAGTTGCTCCGGCTGGTCAGCGGGCCGTGACTGTGAGGCTATAACTATGCCATCCTGAAGTGGATTCCACCTTGAGGTAGTAGGTGCCGGACGTAGGCGCGGCGAAAGTGTACTGAATAGCGTTCGATCTGGCATATCTTTTGGCAAGTTCCGTAAAGCCACCGGATTCAAAGAAGGTTGATCCGGGCGCAGACAATACGAATCTAGCATTGTTCGACGATAATCCGTCCAAGGCGAAATAAACCTCCTCTCCGGCCCTCAAATCCAGAGAATAAACGCCGACCTTCGTTTGCTTATCAACCACAGAGAAGACCGTGGTTCCAAGGCTCAGTGGTGTACCGGGTATGTCACTCGCCACCTGTTGCGGCGTCCTCCGATCTGGCGTGGGCGTAGGTGTAGAGGTTCGTATAGGGGATGGAATGAAGACGGGCGATTGGGTCGGCTCCGGTGCAAGAGTAGGTGTCAAGGTAAATGTGGGGGCTACCGTAGGAGTTGGCGTCGGACTGGGAGTTTGGGTCGCCGGAACTACCGGTGTAGAATCGGCCCCTGCCGGACTCTTGGCTGTAGGAGATGGGGACACCTTCGGAGCCGTTACGCCGCCGCTGGGACGGAAAGTCACTTGAACCTCTTTGTCGGAGTTCATAATCAACACGCAGGAACCGCTGCCTCCGCAGTCGCCCTTCCAACTGAACCTATCGTAGCCGTCGCCAGGGATCGCTAAGAGGGTGACGAGGTCCCCTCTCTATAGGGGGAGTCACCGGCTGCCGGAGGAGGGGACACGTACACCGCCCCGTTGTCCAGGCCCATGGCGATGTTCCGGACTGCCTGTCCGTTAATCTTGATGCCGTAAAAGCTGAGATGCTCCGCGGACTGTTGCCCGATCTTGACGAATATCGCCCTGATTTTCTTGGAGCTGTCCATGACCAGTGTTTCCGCGGGGAAGCGGCCCTGAAGATCGCCGCCCCAGCGGTCGAAACGCCATGTTGCCTGATCATTGGGGCGGGCGATAACGTTGATCTGGTCGTTTCGATTGACTTCCGTGGCCTGGCCGTTGGAAAGGGTGCGCTCACCTGCGATCTCCACTTGGCCGACGTCGAGGGGCTCGATCAATACGGAGAGGGCCACCGTGTCGGTTGACACGGACTGCAACGGTGGCATCACAGGGGGTGTTGGGGAGGGTTCGCGTGTAGGAGTAGTAGGGACCTGTGTGGCCGTGGGAGGGACCTGTGTGGCCGTGGACGGGACCTGTGTGTTGGGAGGCACGCTGGACGATCCACCACAGGCGAACATCAACACCATCACCAATATTAGAAGGCCCAGGACTAGACCCTGGCTTGGTTTCATCAGATGAGCCATAAGACCGCCTCCTTGTGGACTGACCCAATATCGTTCAGATGGGCGAAGGGTTTCAGGCACCCTCCGCCCTGATTCTAAGTGAATGGATGGTTGCCCTCTGAATGTTGCTTACTGGGTTACCGTCGGGGAGACTACCGGAACGAAAACTGCCGTCACCGCCTTATCGCCGTCCATTGTAACTGCGCATTCCCCGCTACCCTGGCAATCCCCGGACCATTCGCTGAACTGAAACCCCTGTGCCGGGGCCGCCGTGAGCGCGATTTGGAAACCGTGTTGGTAAATTGTAGAGCCAACCGGGGAGACGGTGCCACTATCCTTAGGTGTAACATCGGCGACCAACGTCCATTCCACGGGAGCGAACAGCGCGGTAACTGACCTGTTGGCGTCCATCAGCACTTTACACTCGCCGCCGCCCTGGCAGTCGCCCGACCACGCTTGGAAGTGGAAGCCTTCCGCAGGCCCGGGGACGATAGTGACCACAGACTTGAAGTCGTAGGATGTGGTCCCTGCGGGAGAGATAGTGCCCGCTTCGGGGGGGGTAGCGGCTGTGGATAGCTCAACTTTGAGCGGAGAAAAGGTTGCGACGACGTCATTGTCGCTATTCATGGTCAACGCGCAGGTTCCCTGCCCGCCGCAGTCGCCCGACCAACCGGTAAACTGGTACCCTTCGTTGGGTATGGCGGTTAGCGAAACGCTGGTCCCTCCTTTGTAGGGAGCGTCGCCTGTACCGGGGGGAGGGGAGACAAAGACACTCCCGTTGTCTATGCCGATGCTGGAGTTTCTGACTGCCCGGCCGTTGACCGTCAGTTTGTAGAAACTTACGGCTTCTTGACTCGGGCATCCACCTCTACAAACACGGCCCTGATCTTCTTGGAACTGTCCATAATCAGGCTCTCGGATGCGAAGGGTCCTTGCAGGTCTCCACCCCAGCGGTCAAACCGCCACTTCGCAGGGTCGGAGGGACGGGCGACGAGATTGATCTGGTCGTTGCGGTTGACCTCGGTTGCCTGGCCGTTGGAAAGAGTACGCTCTCCGGCGATATCTACGAATCCGGCGTCCAGGGGAGTTATCAGGACAGAGAGCGCCACCGCATCGGTTGACACCTTCGGAAGCACGGAGAATACGGAAGGAGTCGCGGTTGACTTCGCCGCCACAGGCGCGGGACCACCGGCAACGTTTGCTCCAGGGTTGGCCGGGATGGTGGCGGGCGATGCCGGGGCAGATTCGTCCTTAATCTGGATCAGGTCACTGCAACCCGTGGCCAGTCCCATGACCATGACCAGTGAGACCGCGATGAAGAACCGGAAGTACTTGGGTAGGTGAAACATTGTATTGCCTCCTGGTTTGAATTGAGGTCAAGACCACCTTAATCTTTGTTGCTCACGAAACCCTCACGGCGCGTTCCCATCATCCCGACCTTCGCATCGGCAGGGAGATGGTGAAGGTGGTGCCTTTGCCCACCGTGGACTCGGCGGAGATGGTCCCGCCATGTAGCTCCACCAGCAGCTTGCAGATGTACATGCCCATGCCGGTGCCGCGGACTTCGCCCCGGGTGTAACGGCGGTTGCCCCGGGCGAACATGGTGGAGAGTAGCTCCGGGGCGATGCCGGACCCGGTGTCGGAGATGCTGATTTCCATTCGGCGGCCCGCGGTCTTTACCTCGGCGTTGACCTGCGTGCCCTTGCCGTTATGCTTGATGGCGTTTTCGACAAGGTTGGAGAATACTTCCCGCAGGGCGGCTTCGTCCCCGGATAGATGGGGGATGCTTGCGCCGTTTTGGCTACGGACCACCCCGCTGAGCACCAGACCTTTGTCGTCCGCCGCCGGGGCGAGGTCGATCATGATGTCTTCAATTACCGCCGGAACATTGACGGCCTCGATGACCAACGGCTGGCCGGACATCCCCAGCCTTACCATCAGGTCCAAACGCTGGCTCAGGCTGCCAATCTCGGAGGCTTCTTCGCCGATGGAGCGCCGGGAAACGCGCCACCTTTCCGCGTCGGTGGGCAGATGATCGGTGAACCCGTGAAGATGCCCGCGTATCACCTCCCCCACGGTTTTGAGGCGATGAGACAGGCGGCTGACGACGAGGTACAGGGCTTCGTTGTCCGATGCGTCCACGACGGAGCGCCGACGGCGTCTCGACACTTCCCAGACGATGCCCCCGCCGAGGACGAAGGCAACTCCGATCAGAACGAGGAAGAACCATAGCTGGGTCTGGACGATCATCGCGGACATTGGGAAGGCTCCTAGGGAGGAATGACCAAGCGGTACCCGAACCTGTGGACCGCCTCAATGACAGTAGGCTGTTCGGGACCCACCTCCAGCTTACCCCGCAACCGGCTCATATGAGCCTCCAGAGACCTTTCGGTGATTGTCTCCTGTCTGCCTTCCGCCCGACGGTCCGCCTCTACGGCTTCGATGACGTGTATCCGGCCCACGGGACGGCCGCGGTTTTCGGCCAACGCCATGAAAATGGCCCATTCGGTGCGCGTCAGACCGGCATCCTCCCATTGGCCTTCTCTAAAGACTTCTACCTGAAACCCGTCCAGGTCGGCCCGGATGCGTGGCCCCGCCCCCAGCCAGCGGGCCTCCGGTTGGACGGTCCGGCGAATCCGGGCTCTTACCCTGGTTAGCAACTCCACCACGTCCCCTTTTTGTACCAAGAACTCAGCAGGCGTGATGCCCATTTCGTTCTCTATCCTAAGGAGTTCTTCCCGTTTGGCAATATAGTCGTCGGCTCCTATTTCGAATGCTCGCTGAAAATATCGGGGGTCGTCCGCCCGGTCGGCAACTGTCAGGAAGATGACCGGTGTGTTCACCCCCAAATCCCGGATTGCCTTGCACACGTCCATTCCATTGAAGTCAGGGGCGGCGAGCATGATATCCAGGATGATGAGAGAAAACGACTCTTCCTGGGCCAGGTACACGGCGGTAGGCCCGTCTTCCGCTTCGAATACGTCGTACCCCTGCGACTCCAGCGCCGGGACCACAAATGAGCGGACGCGAGGGTTGTCGTCGAGAAGAAGGATCCTGTCACGAGGTCTCATGGAACTCAACCCGCTCCCCCTTCAGCGCGTTTGCCCGGTTATAAGAGCCGGTGCAGTAGGATTCATTATGGCAATGTTAGCTCACGAAATGGTCACGAGAAGCTCACGAAATACTCACGAATCAGCAGGGGCGGGGTAGTTCAGTAGTCTCATGCGCGCTTTTGTAATCTGTGATTCATCGAACCCTCCGATTGCCATGCTATCCAATCAGGGCAATCGCAGAATCAGAGAGGTCAGAGCTGAGACGAAGGGCCGATAGTCCCAACCGCGCGCGCAGGGTCTTTTGATTCTCTACCTAGTTTGGCATCCTGGTGCGTGGACCTTCGCCTTCGGGCGTCCGAATTGAGGCCAGGGCGGCCCTCACCCTAGCCCTCTGGGAGAGGGGACTCTGGGCGACAACCAAAAAGCCCTGGCCGGTGCGGGGTCACCAGGGCAATCGCGTCTTGAATTGGACTGCTGACACCCCGCCCTTCCCTCCTGGGGTGACCATCCCTTATCATAACCCTTGCCGGAATTCCGTCCCGGTCCAAATCCCTAACCCGCCGCCCAGGCCCGATGTACCAAAATGGCCCACAATTTCCCTGAAATAAAATCTCCAGCTTCAGAACACCCGAATGTGTGCCATCGCACCCTAACCCGCCACCCTAGGCCAATGTACCAAAATGGCGCACAATTTCCCTGAAATAAAATCTCCAGCTTCAGAACACCCGGATGTGTGCCATTGCACCCTAACCCGCCACCCAGGCCCGATGTACCAAAATGGCCCACAATTTCCCTGAAGAATTTTCCAGCTTCAGAACACTCGAATGTGTGCCATCGCACCATATCCAAAATCTGAAGGAGCAAACCAACCGGCGCCATGAGTCTTAGCTCTGAAATTAACGGGTTGCGGTCCCGGGTCCGCGCCCTCAAACGTAAACTGGCCCGTCCGTTGGCGGAACTCCGCCTCCAACGCATGGCCGGTGAGCTATGCCTGGAGTGGACCTGCGCCCAGGCAGACCGCCAACCCTTTCCCAACGCTGATGCTATCCGTCCGAAAAATCATGGCAATCTTGAGAATCACAAAAATCACAGTTCAGACGACAATTAAGAGACGTTCAGACGCGCCCAGGTGTCGCTATGGCACACGATATGTTATCCTAATCATGAATCAATGTTTAATCTTTCCAACGGCCAACGGTATTAGTGAGTTCTAGCGCGCTGAGGCGCTAAAGGAAAGGAGGTGGACTCTAGTGGTAGGCCTTTGGACGCTCAGGGTGGTGGGCGCCGGAGGATTTGCATTCCTTGGCTGGAGGTTGGGCGGAATAGTATCGGATTTTTCTCCCAAGGAAGGGTCGTTTATTCCTTGGGCTTTGGTGTTAACTCTCGCTGGGCTCCCCGTGGGGGCGCTTATAGCGCCGTACATCACTTTTAAACCCTGGCGCAAGGGCGCAGATTACTTTACCTCCATTCCCGGAGCCTCGCTGGTTGGCTGTATTGTAGGGTTGCTGGTTGGCTTGGTCGTTGCCTCGCTTATATCGATCCCTCTGTACACATTGGACGGTTGGATGGGTTGGGGCGTGCCTATAATCGTCAGCTTGACCCTCGGTCTGTTTGGCGCGTGGATCGGGGTCCATCGCAACCGGGATATGGAGGCCATACTCCCGGCCCTGGACCACACCAACGGTACCGGCAAGGTCTACCGGAACGGCAGCATCGTCGTGGATACCAGCGCAATCATAGATGGGCGCATCGCTGACCTGAGCATCACCGGGTTCCTGGAAGGTGTCCTCGTTGTCCCCAGGTTCGTCCTGGACGAACTGAGGCACATCGCCGATTCCAGCGATCCACTGCGCCGCAACCGCGGCCGGAGAGGTCTGGAGGTGCTGGGGAGGCTCCGCAAGGACAACACCGTTCCCATGGAGGTGTTGGACGTGGGCGTGGACGTGGGAGACGAAGTTGATTCCCAGTTGGTGCGGTTGGCCAAGGGCATGAACTCCCCCATCTTGACCACCGACTATAACCTGAACCGGGTGGCGGAACTCCAGGGTGTACAGGTGCTCAACGTCAATGAGTTGGCCAACGCGCTGAAGTCCATAGTCCTCCCAGGCGAAGACCTGCGGGTGAACATCGTGCAGGAAGGGAAGGAAGCGGGTCAGGGCGTGGCCTACCTGGACGACGGTACGATGGTGGTGGTCGAGGGTGGCCGCCGGTACCTGAATGCCTTCCATGACGTGATGGTGACCAGGGTCCTGCAGACGGCTGCCGGCCGGATCATCTTCGCCCAGCCCAAGCACAACTAGTCCGCCATGTCTTCCGTGCCGGGGTCTCCGGAGGGCTGTTACGTTGGACCCAAAGTTGGAGCGGTGCTTGTCGCCGCCGGCTCCAGTTCACGCATGGGCGGTATCGACAAGATTTTCACCCCGGTCCTCGGACATCCCTTGGTGTCGTATTCGATCGATCAGTTGGAACGGTGCCCGTCAGTGGACCGGATTGCCCTCGTTCTCGATGCCGGATCATTGGAGCAGGGAGCCGAACTCGTCAGGGAGCGGGGTTGCCGGAAGATTGTGCAGATATGTGCCGGCGGGGAACGCCGCCAAGACTCCGTCTTCAACGGCCTTCAAGCTGTCTTGGAGTGCGAGTGGATCATCGTCCACGACGGCGCGCGCCCCTGTCTCGATGACCGGATGCTCCGCCGCGGGCTTGCCGCGGCTCAGGAGTGTGGGGCCGCGGTGGCCGGTGTGCCGTGCAAGGACACCATCAAAGTGATCTCCCCGGACGGACTGGTTCAGGATACCCCGGACCGGGACAGCCTATACGCGGCTCAGACTCCCCAGGTATTCCGGCGTAAGGTGCTTCTGGACGCACACCTGCGCTGCACATCTTCGGTAACTGACGATGCTATGATGGCGGAGAGTTTGGGGTATCAGGTGAAGATGTTCCTGGGGTCATACGACAACGTGAAGGTAACAACCCCGGAAGACCTGGTGCTTGCGGAAGCCTTCTTGCGGGACCGCTTGCAGGTCAAACAATAGCCCGGCTACCGTCGTAGCCGGGTACGAATCCTTGGACTTTCGCTCGGGAATAGGCTTCGACGCTCACCCTCTCGCCCCCGGAAGACGCCTCGTGTTGGGCGGTGTCCATATCCCCCACGATTTTGGCTTGTCCGGCCACAGCGACGGCGACGTGCTGACCCACGCTATCATGGACGCCCTGCTCGGGGCGGCCGCTCTGGGAGACAAGGGAGTCCATTTTCCCTCCGGCGACCCTCAATACAAGGACATCTCCAGCCTTATCCTGCTCTCTGCCGTAGGACGTCTGGTGGAGGATAATGGTTGGCGCATCTCGAACGTGGATGCTACAATGTTGGCGCAAAAGCCCAGGCTGGGCACCTTTATTGAGACCATGAGGGAGAAGACCAGCGAGGCCCTATCCCTGCCCATAGAGCGGATCGGCATCAAGGCCACCACCACCGACTATCTGGGTTTCGTGGGCCGGGAGGAAGGCATTGCCGCCCTGGCTGTGGCGTCGCTTATCTCAGAGCAATGAGGCTATACAACACCCTCACCGGAGATGTGCAGGAGTTCTCGTCTGCCGACGGGAAGACTGTAAAAATGTACGTCTGCGGGGTTACTCCCTACTCCTCCACCCATGTCGGCCACGCCCTGAGCTATGTTGTGTTTGATGTGCTGCGCCGTTACCTGGAGTACCAGGGCTACGAGATACGCCACGTCCAAAACTTCACCGACGTTGACGACAAGATTATCCAACGGGCGGCCGATGAAGGCATTTCCCCCGAACAGCTTGTAGACCGGTACATTGGAGACTTTTTCCATACGATGGACGCCCTGGGTATCCAACGCGCCCACGTATACCCCAGGGCCACACAGGAAATTGGGCCGATTATCGACACGATCCAAGGGCTGGTGGACAAGGGCTTTGCCTATGCGGCGGACGGCGACGTGAACTTCCGGGTGACCAGCATCAAGGAATACGGCAAGCTGAGCCACCGCACCCTTGAAGGTATGATCGCCGGGGCCAGGGTCACCGTGGATGAAGACAAAGAACACCCCATGGACTTCGCGCTATGGAAAGGGGCCAAGCCGGGAGAGCCGGCCTGGGACAGCCCCTGGGGGGCCGGCCGGCCTGGTTGGCACATCGAATGTACTAGCATGGCAATGACCTACCTGGGCGAATCCCTGGACATACACGGTGGCGGGCAGGACCTGGTGTTTCCACACCACGAGAACGAAATCGCGCAAAGCGAGGCGTCCACCGGGACCCAACCCTTTTCACGCTACTGGGTCCACAACGGGTTGCTGCAACTGGGCGAAGATAAGATGAGCAAGTCGTTGGGCAACCTCGTGTCGGTGGAAGAAGCCCTTGAGACATTTAGCCCCGATACATTGCGATTGTATTTCCTTAGTTCCCATTACCGGAGTCCTCTGAATTACAGCGACGAGGGCGCCGCCGCGATGGAGCGCAGCGCGGAGCGGTTGAGGCACTCATTGGGCCACGAGAGTTCCGGGAACGAAGACCACATGGACCCGGACCCGTTCCAGGTGCGATTTCTCGCCGCTATGGACGACGACCTCAATACCCCCCGCGCGCTGGCCGTCCTCTTCGACTTGGCCCGGGAGATAAATCGGACGCACGCCGAGCGAGACGTGAGCGCCGCGCAGGGCTGCCTCCGGCATCTGGGCGGAATACTCGGACTCACGTTCGCCGGACCTGAGTCTTCCCACGCTGCCCAGGCCGACGTCCAGCCCTTCATCGAGCTGTTACTGGCGACCCGCG
Source organism: Dehalococcoidia bacterium (assembly GCA_965216155.1). Lineage (GTDB taxonomy): Bacteria > Chloroflexota > Dehalococcoidia > Lucifugimonadales > UBA3495 > CATOSP01. The sequence goes on from CBDCFD010000006.1 coordinate 572,748, forward strand.
ACGAGCTGCGCAAGGCCAAGCAGTACGGCTTAGCCGACCAGATAAGGGACGGCCTCGACCACCAGGGGATCGTGCTGGAAGACACTCCCCAGGGGACGCTTTGGCAGTTCCAATCCGGGCGGTGAAGTTTCGCCGGACTCTTCCGTTCTGCTCCCCCGGCACTTTTGCCAACATTCGGTAAATAGGCCCAACGCGCGTTCGGCCGGGGCCGAAGGCAATTGAGGGCTCTCCAGGCCGCTCATTTAGCTTTTCCTCTGTTGCGTGACCGGCTACGGCTTCGTCTCCAGCTCCGTACACAAGCAGGTAGGAGGACCATGCTCGACACTTCCATCCTTCATCCTTTGATCGGCATCGTGGGGAAGGAACACGTTCTGACCAATGACTATGACCTGGACCGCTATTCCGGTGACGCACTCACCCCGTCGCGTGCATTTGGCGCGGAAGATTCCTTCGAGCGGCTGGCGGACGCGGTCGTGTTCCCGGCTTCCACTGAAGAAGTCTCGGAGGTCGTCAAGCTGGCTAGGTCGGCGGGGACGCCTGTCGTTCCTTACGGAGGCGGCACGGGAGTAATGGGTGGAGCCTTGCCTATCCGGGGCGGGATCGTGGTCTGTATGCGGAGGATGGACCGAATCCTGGAGGTGAGCCCGAGGGACCTGACCGCAACCGTCGAAGCCGGAGTCGTCTTGGGGGATTTGGTGGACAGACTGAAAGATGACGACCTGATGTTTGGGCATGACCCCTACAGCGTACCCATAGCCACCGTCGCGGGCGCCATTTCCACCAACGGCGTGGGCTATCGCGCCACCGCCCACGGACCCATGGGCAACCAGGTGGTTGCGCTGGAGGTTGTGTTGCCGGATGGGGCAGTCCTGGCCACCAGACCGGTACCCAAATATTCGTCGGGCCCCAACTTGAACCACCTGTTCATCGGTAGCGAGGGCGTCTTCGGGATAATTACCCGGGCTACAGTCAAGGTGTTTCGCAGGCCGGAGGCCAGCGCCTTCGTCTCGGCGTCCTTCGAGTCCTTCGACCAGGGTTTCGAAGCTGCCGCCGAACTGCTCGCCATTGGTATGCGGCCCACGTTGCTGGACTTGACCGAAGAGGACGGAGGGACCGTCCTTTATCTCCTGTTCGAGGGATTCCAGGAAGGGGTGGCAGCCCAGGAGTCTCGCTGGGCGAAGGTATGCGCCCAATTCGGCGGGACACCCACCGGGCCGGGGCCGACTGAAGAATATTGGCGTTACCGGCACCAGTCGGGCGAGAACTACAAGCGGACACTGCTAGGACGCCCCCGCCGGGAGCGTTGGGAAAGGTGGGGTGGAGGCCGCGGCTTCGACTACCTGCACATGGCCTTGCCCATCTCCAGAGTGCTGGAGTACCGGGACCGCTGTAAGGAAATAATGGCCGGCACGGGTGTGCGGGTGGTGGAATACTGCATTTGGAGCAGGCCCGAGCTCTTTTCGATGATGCTCCGTTCGGAAGAAGACGCGGGTGACAATATCCGCGAACGGGTGGCCTCCGTGGTCGAGCAGGTGCTCACCCTTGCCCAGGACATGGGCGGGACGATGGAGTATTGTCATGGGGTTGGAGTCAAGCTCAACCATCTACTGCGCCGCGAACAGGGTAGTGGGCATGAGGTCGTGCAAGGCCTGAAACAGATGTTGGACCCTGAAAACATCATGAACCCGGGAAAACTAGCCCTCTGACCCACCCACTGCGTCACTCGTCCTCTACCACTATTATTACTTCCCCAGGGCCTTCTAATCCCCGTCGGCTCCAAGCGGTGTCGTCATTCGCCGGAATCGCGGGGTTATGCTACGAGTGCAGTTGCCTCGAGTCGGCACTGGCCTGGTCCTAAGGCGGCCAACCGTGCCTACCGCACTAATTTATATCGCGGAATGTGATAGCAAACAGATGTAATTATCTGTTGACATGATATAGGCCCTGGGTATATCATAATTGCAGATGAAGACTTCCTGCCAATATCTGTAAACATAATGTAAACAACCGCGGGTTACGGACGGGGGTAAGTCACAGAAACAGCGTTAGCACAGAGGAGGAGATTTGGTTACAGCAACTAGAGCCACGCACCACTCATCAACTTTAGTAGTCCGGGGGCCGGAGAGTTCTCCCGCCGCGGAGATCATCTCGGCGGATGTCGACGGCTTCGATTTCGACGATGACTTGGACCACTTGTTTCAAGCGCCAGCCGCCGGGCAGGTCCTGCAAGGCCGCCGGACCTTTCTCAGTGCGCTGATACAGGGCTTGAAAGACTTCCGGGACAATTTCGTGGGACGGCCCATGAGCCGGCAGGAAAGAGCCAAATTGGCCATTGCCGAGGCCGGAGACCCGCGGTTCTTGACCATGTCCCACAGCCGGTTAGTCTAACCGCCCGTCCATCTCCGGCAACAGGTCGCCAATAAGGCCAGGGGCGCCCTTCGAGCCGTCGCACATATCGTGACCGGCTTAGAATGGAAGCTCCTGGCCAATTTCTTGCTCTACGGCCTTGCGGTAAACCAATTGGGCGGCGGCAATGTCTTCCAGCGCCACACCCATAGACTCGAACAGGGTGAGTGAGCCATCCGAGGGCCGGCCCTGAACACGCCCCGCCACGACATCCTGCAACTCATGGGCCATGTCCCAGCGGAACGTCCCCCTGGCTTCAGGCCACATCAGGTCACCACACTCAATCTTGGCTTGGTCCAAGTCGTCAACGACTATCACGTCCGCCCCGGTGACCGTCGCCTCGTCGATCTCGCGTCTCATCCAATGGTTTCCGCCCGCGGCGTTGACGTGGACTCCCTGCTTCAGCCATTCGGCTTGTAGCACCGGGTCCCTGGCGGAGGTGATCACCGCCACTATATCCACGTCCGACACGCATTCCTCGGCGCTGTCGACGGGTCTAATTTCCAGACCCAAACGTTCACCGCTTCTACGCGCGAACTCTTCCCTTCGCTCCTGCCTGCGGCTGAAGACCTTCACCTCCCGCAGGTGCCGCACGGTGGCGATTGCCTCCAGTTGAGTGCGGGCCTGAAGCCCCGTCCCAATTAGGCCCAACGTCGTGGCGTCTTTCCTGGCCATGTATGCGCTGGCCAATCCGCTGGCTGCCCCGGTGCGTATCTGGCCCAGCCGCCCCGCCTCCATGCACGACAGCAGTTGGCCCGATTCATAGTCGTAGAGCATTATCATCATCTTGCTGCCACCCGGTCCGGCGAAGGAAGGGTACGCCTTGAAGCCAAAGACTTTGTGCTCGGCGTCTGCAGCGGACATAAAGTGGAAGAAGCCGCCCGGCATCCGTATTCTCGATCGGGGTTTTACGTCGGTCGCGCCCGCCCCTGCGTGAGCGAAGGACTCTTCCAACGCGTCAATACATTCTTTCATTGGCAGCAACTCGGCTACCTGTTGCTCGTTTAGGAATAGCGCCATCCCATCCTCCGGGACCCTGCTGGGTCGTTCCCAGAGTATACCATCCGGCCCGGACACACCGGTTGTGGACCTCGGGCTGTATGGAAAATGGTGTGGCCCTTCGCTAAAATGGCGGCACTCCACCCACAGGAGGCCCTCGTTTGGTACAACGCCGTCCCCGCGTTTTCGTTACCCGCCGAATCTTTCCGGATGCGGAAGAACTACTGTCCAACGTGGCCGAAACCGAAGTATGGCCCGGCGATTATCCGCCGTCGCCGGAACAATTGCGGGAAAAGATCGAAGGGATGGACGGGGTGATGACCAACATCATGGACCGGGTGGACGCCGAGTTCCTTGCCAGCGGCCGTCTCCTCAAGGTGGTCAGCCAACTGGGAGTGGGCGTGGACAACGTGGACCTGGCGGAAGCGACCCGGAGAGGCGTGCTCATTGGCAATACGCCGGGAGTCCTTGCCAAGGCCACAGCGGACATTGGGTTCGCCTTGCTCATGTCGGCGGCCAGGCGGGTCAGCGAGAGTGAGCGTTGGCTGCGGGCTGGAAACTGGAAGATACAGTACCATCCGATGTTCTGGCTGGGGCAGGAGATACACGGCTCGACGCTGGGCATCATAGGCTTGGGGCAGATTGGTCTGGAGATGGCCAAGCGGGCACGCGGCTTCGATATGAACGTGCTCTACTACTCGCGGACGCGTAAACCGGAAATGGAGGCCCAACATGGTGTCCGGTACGTGGGACCCGAGGAGCTTTTGGCCCAATCGGACTTCGTTTCCCTCCACGTACCGTTGACCACTGAGACGCGCCATTACATCGGGGAACGGGAACTGCGTCAGATGAAGCCAACGGCAATTCTGATAAATGTGGCCCGCGGCGCGGTCGTAGAGCCGAAGGCGCTGTATATTGCGCTCAAAGAAGGCTGGATACGGGCCGCCGCTACCGACGTAACCGACCCTGAACCCATAAACCCCGAAGACCCCTTGCTCAGCCTGGACAACTTGGTGGTTACCCCGCACATAGGCAGCGCTTCCGAGGACTCTCGCCTGGCGACGTGCATGCTGGCGGCTAGGAACATTATCGCCGGCATTGAAGGCCGCCGGCTGGAAGCCTGCGCAAACCCCGAGGTCTACGAGCCGCTAGGAATCTGAGGTGCGGGTTCTTGGGTAGTGGGCACGCTTAATGCACTGTTCACGGGACTAGGTTGGACCGGCCCATGACCAGCTTGCGCGAGAGCGCCGTCGCCCGGCGCGGACGGGCTCCGCGCCGGACAACGGTCTGGGTCAAATATTACGCCCCGGACTCAGTGCACCTGGTATTCGATGCGCCAATGACTTCGGTATCGGCGGCCAGGTGGGTTCAAAGTAGAAAGGAGGAAAACCCTGCGTGTGGCTTTCCTTCTGATGGTGTCAGACTATGTGTCTGTGAACGGGTCAGTTCCAGTGCCGCTTAGCTGGGGCGCTGGATTAACTCTACGCTGACTTCGTCCGGGGCCACAACGAAAGCCACCATAGAACCTGAGGGCATTGTCCAGGGTTCACAATTGAACTTCACCCCGTTGGTCTTGAGATGCTCCGAGAGACCGAGGAGGTCGTCGGTTTCGAACCCAAAATGGTCCAACCCGTAGCGGGGCTCCGTGGAACCGGGCACCGGATCTTCGCCCTCGGCGCGCCCGGAGATGGTCATCAGATGGTCACCGTTAAGTTCAAGCTGGATGGACTTGGTGGTGGAGAGTGGGCGCTCTGAGGTGATACTGGCGCCGAAATTGTCGCAATACCACTTTGCGGCGGCGTCGGGGTCTTCGCTCCTGAAGTGCAGATGATTACAAACGATCTTCACGTTGGGCCTCCAGTTTCAAATTAGTAGACGTAACTCGCCACGGGCAGCCCGGCGATGGAGTGGGCGGCTCCTAATCCCAGTCTACATAATGTTCCGCCCGAATTAAACTACCGCCGTGGCCTGTGATTAGCCGGTGCGGTCCTATGGCCGCGTCGGTGTGCCCCCGGGCGTTCCTCAGCCCGAAGAATTGCGAACGGTGCGGCCTTCTTTACCAACTCGGATGCGGCCTGGATCAGTGGCTAGAGGGTCGTTTCCGTATCCGGGTGACGGGGTAATATCTCATAGTTCCAGCGACCGCATCCGGTACGCCGGCCTGTCCTGGTCCGAAAGCATCGACAGTCCGGCCGTTGCAACCCCGGTCTCAACCAACACGGAAGCCAATCCCAGGTTGTTCGCCCCTCTGATGTCGGTGCCCGGACTGTCGCCGATCATGACCATGTCCCGGGACCCACAGCGGCGCACCGCTTCTTCGAACATCGCAGGATGAGGCTTGCCGAGTCGCGTGAATTTGAGGTGTAGGGACTCAGGGTAGCGGAGGGCGATAACGGCCTCGACTATCTGGGCAACCGGTCCGCTGGCGAAGCCAAACCCGCCACGAATCGGATAGATCAGGTCCGGGTTCGGGACTACGAGATGGGGCGTCTCACCTCGGTCTATCTTGTGGAGCAGCGTGCTCAATACCGCTCTAGTCGCGTCCAGGAACGGGAACCCGTCCTGGTCTCCGATTACCAGCACATCGAAGTCGTCCTCGAAGGACACTACGGTCCCACCTGCCGCCTGTACGTAACTCGCGCTGTCCTCCGGACCTAATACAACGCATCTCGAACCGGCGAGGCCACGGCTCGAGAAGTGGTCCGTCAACAGGGTCCCGGAGGTAATGATTCGGCTTGCGTCGATTGCCAGTCCCAACGCGCCGTACCTGGCCGCGCGGGTCTCCGGGAGCGCCGAGGCGTCATTGGTCAGGACGAAATAAGGCTTTCCCAGCGTGTTGAGCCGGTCGATTGCTTCAGGAGCCCCAGGAACTACAGACGGCCAACGTGTGAGCACCCCGTCGGAATCCAGCAGGACCACCGTGTACCGGTCTATCAACTCTCCGAACGTAATCTCCGGGACCGTATCCATTACTACCAATTGGACCTTCGCCTCTTTCGGCGAAGGTCCAATTCTCTCCGGCGGGAGCGAGTCAGGAGGACACCGCTGATTCTACCTCAGACAGAGATAGGGAGTCGCGATAATATTCCATCCCAAGATGCGTGATCTGGTCCTCGCCCATTAACCAGCGCAGCGTGTTCTTGAGCTTAGTCTGCTGGATGAATAGATCGTGCTCTGGGTAGAGGCCGCGTGCGTGCTGAGGACTCTTGAAATAGAAGGATAGCCATTCTTGAATGCCGCCTAAGCCGGAACGTTGGGCCAGGTCCATAAACAGGATGAGGTCAAGCACCAGCGGGGCGGCCAGAATTGAGTCCGAGCAGAGGAAGTTGATCTTCAACTGCATGGGATGCCGTAGCCAGCCGAAAATGTCGATGTTGTCCCATCCCTCCTTCGCATCGCCGCGTGGCGGGTAGTAGTTGATCCTCACCTTGTGATAGGCGTCCGCGTAAAGGTCGGGGTACATCTCCGGTTGCAGGATGTAGTCCAGGACTCCGAGCTTCGACTCTTCCTTGGTCCTGAAGTTTTCGGGTTCGTCCAGCACCTCGCCGTCGCGGTTCCCCAGGATATTGGTGGAAAACCAGCCGTCCATCCCCAACATTCTCGCCTTGAGCATGGGGCCGATTACCGTCTTGACCAGCGTCTGGCCGGTCTTGAAGTCCTTTCCGCAGATCGGCACTCCTTCGTCCCTGGCCAGGTTTTCGAGGGCGGGCACGTCCGACGCCAGGTTGGGGGCCCCGTTAATGAAGGGGACGCCTTCTTGAAGAGGCCGCGTAGGCGTAGAGCATCGACGGCGCGATATTCTTATGGTTGTCACTGAGTGCGCCGACGAAACTCTCAATGTCCCCGTGGATGCTGCCTTCGGTAATGAATTTTTCGGTAGAAGCAGTCCAGACCATGACGAGCCTGTCGCACTCGTTGATTTCCTTGAACTGGCGCATGTCTGCCCTAATTGCGTCCACGGCGTCGAGTTTGGTGCCTGTCGACTTGACGTTCACGCCCTGGATTCTTTTCACGTAGTCCCCGTCGAAGACCGCCTCCATCGGTCGGATGGCCTTAAGGAAATCCGCAATCGGTTCGATTTCTTCGTGCCGGTCCAGGACGCCGCACTTGATTGCGGCTTCGTAAGCATTATCCGGAATCGGGTCCCACGCGCCGAAGACCAACTGGTCGAGGTCTGCGAGGGGAACGAAATCTCGAATGAGCGGAGCCTGATTGTCGGTCCTCTTACCCAGCCGAATGGTAGCCATCTGGCTGATGGACCCGATGGGCTGTCCGTTTCCACGCCGAATGTGTTCCACTCCGGCGATGAATGTTGAGGCCACGGCCCCTAGGCCCACCAATAGGACTCCAAGTCTGCCTTCCGCGGGTCTGATTTCAGGTACCGCTTCCGGCACGAAGTCCCTGGCCTCCAATGCGATCCCCTGCTGGCGCGCGAGGTCCAGGAGTTGTTCGTGCCACTGGGAGGGTATCCTGCCTGTCTTGGCCCAGTGGTGCACCGTGCTCTGGCGCCGCCCTAGCAGGGCGGCCAGCGATGACTGGCCTCCGAATCGGTTGATAATTTGTTGTGCGGGATTTATTTCATTATTCATGGCAATCATGTTAACGATAATATCGTTAGCAGTCAAGTCTGTTTCCCGGCTAGGTCCATCATTGACGCTCTCGATGAGAATCGCAGGTTTTCATTTCCAGGTATTGTGGAAGGGTTCGGCTTTCTCAAGCTAAGAATCCGTCCGTGGGCCAACTCATCGGATGATAGTTTTGCTTAGTGCCAGACCAGCTTAATTCCCGATGTGAGACGCTGAGGGTCCGGGATTCCTCAACGGAGGTATAGTATGTTCCCAGGCCGCAAACCCTGGGAACAAAGAGGCCAGATCTCTACGATGCCCCTATCGTGTCTTAATTATGGAGTTCACCCAAGTCGTCCATCAGAAGAACAGAGGAAATTAGCAGGAGGAAATATACGGGAAGATACATAGTGATCTATCACGCACCCAGGTCAGCCGTGGAAGCGACGGCGAAGATGACGCCCGTAGCCATGTAAGAAGGCATGGAGCGTTGGATGGAATGGGCCAAGAGTTGCGGAGACAGTCTAGTGGACATGGGAGCGCCTCTAGCCGGGGGACAGAGAATAACCAAATCCGGTACGACGCCCAGCACCAGCGACGTCGTATTCTATTCTGTCCTCGAAGCGGAAAACATGGAGGCTGCTCAGGCCCTACTTGCGGGTCATCCTCACCTGGAATGGGCGGCGGGCTGCGAGATCGAAGTCTACGAGGCGATGCAACCGCACGGATGAGCCGGAAGCACTCGGTCATATTTCGAGGATTTCGTCCCTCGGTTTCCTGTGAAGCGTGGAGACAGATACGAATAGGTTAGACGATGCACGATTCCACCGGCTCGATCCGGTCAGCGTAGAGGAAGCCACCTCCGCCCAGCGACCAATCTACTCAGCCAAGGCTGGAGACCAGTTGTAAATCTTCGACAGCGTTCCGCCCATGAGTGCCGAACGCTCTGAATCCGTGAGTTCGCCGGTAACCCGGAATGCCTCAACGCCTTGCTCGTAGGTCAACAAATCCACCGTCCTGGTCCAGTCGGTTCCCCACATGCAACGATCAAAGCCGAACGCGTCGAATACCTCGCGCAGAGTCTCCCAGATGTCCGGGTATGGAAATGGCTGATGGGACAGGGTACAGGCCCCGGAGATCTTGATGGCTACGTTGTCAAGCTCTGCCAGCGAAAGCACGTTGGCCAGGTCGGCAAACGGTTCCGGCGGCGCAGGTGGCTTTGGGGGTTGTACCAGACCCACATGATCGACCACTATCTGGGTGTCTGTATGGCGGCGAGCTAACTCACGTAAGAGAGGCAGCTTGCCCGAACACATAACATTTACCGGAACGCCAGCTTGGGCGCCGGCGGCGAGTATTCGGCTGAGACCCGGGTCGTCCGCTTCGAATGGCTGGGCCGTAAGCATAATGCGGGCTCCGACCACGCCTGGCGTCCCGGTCCACTCCGCCATTTCCTCAGCGATCGCTTCCGACTGTGGATCAAATGGCCTGATTAGTCCGAACCGGCCTGGATGTTTCGCGTATACCTCCAGTGCGTAGCTCGCATCGTACCGGTACATAGAGAAAGGCGAGACCAGCAAAGCGCCGTCGACTCCGACCGCGTCCATCGCTGCCACCATATCGTCGCCAGTGACCTCGTCTGGACCCTGCAGGAACCCCCTCCAAGGACGTTCAGGACGGTTTCGCTCATAGGCATGTACTTGCGAGTCAATCGTGGGAGTCTGTGTGGCCATCGTTTATCCCCTTGTCGTTTGTAGATGTCGGGTTGGTATGTGAGACCCTGTTTCAAAGGGCCCCGGAATTGTCGATTGCAGCATGTCAGTTTACACCTGTACCGGGCTTCGAGGGGCAGGTCACAGTTTTGGCCGGGGGCAAGCGGCGGTTTCCGGAGGGCATTTTGGTACATTTCCGCTCACTGTCATTGGACCTCGTAGTCTTGGCTTGAGTAGCGCCGCTGCAATGGATTCCACATCCCAACTACCAACACGAAGGTGCTTGCTCTCACACCCCGGTGCGGTAGTTCTTTTACGGGGTGTAGGTGCGGTAGTAGGGACAGCCGGAATAGTTCGCACGCAATGCCCTGCCCTGCGCTACCGCATCGAAACGGAGGGTTTCCGGCGAGCGGGGGTCTTCACCGATGCGAAACAGGCCGTCCCCCAGTGGCGCCAGGCGCTCGTGACCGCCGGTTGGATACATCAACAATAGTTCGCCTTTTCGAAGCACAATACGGAAATTGGTCAGGCCGAAATTGTAAGCCCGGTAGTGCCCTGGGAAGCTCTCCCACTCACCGGGGTAATCAAAGCTCGCCGGGCCGGAATAGCCTTCGCCGACATACCAATTGGGACCGTGAAAAACCTCCACGACCCGGTTGCCATCGCGCCCGAACTCCAACAGGAAACGCTCCAGGCCGGGGTGTGGCAGGTAGAAACTGTCCTCGCCGCGCCGTTGCAGGACGACGTCCTGACCGTCGTATTGAAGCACCAACCGGTCGCGCTGAGCCGTCAGAACTAGGGTGTCGCCACCGGAGTTATAGGAACCGGCGTAGTCGGCCGCATTACTCACCGAGGCCGGGGCGCCAACTGCCAGCGGAGGAGGTATTTCCCGCTGGCGCAATCCGGCCCGCAAAAGGCTGAGCAAGTGCATCGCCATCCCAACTGCGCCGTAGGACTCGACATAACCGTTGACCATGACCACTACTCCGATCCCGTCGTCCAAGTCCGCGATCGCCGCCGACACGAATCCGGTGGTGCTGCCGCCGTGGCCTAGGTAAGCATGGCCGTCGACATCCGCCAAAGTGATCCCGTACCCGTAGTAGGCGCCTCCCCACTGTTGGGTTGGTATCGCCCGCTGGGTCATTAGGCGGAAACTCTCCTCAGACATGATCCGGCCCGCTGGTCCATGGCCCCGGTTCATGAGCATCCTCAAATAGGTGGCCATATCCTCGGCGGTAGATGCCTGACAGCCGTCTCCCACTCCGTATTCAGTCCATAGCGCCGGTACCAGCCCGTGGTCTCTGTGCTCCGGCCGGTCGTCATAAAAGCTCCGGTAACCTACCGCCGACCGCTTTCGAGTCTCGAACCCAATTACCGGGTGGGAATCGCGCATCCCGAGGGGATTGAGCACTCGCGCCTGCATGGCGTCCTGGTATGGCTTTCCGTCCACTTCCTCCAACAGGAAACCCAGAGTCTTGTAGCCGATGTTCGAATAACGGAAGCATTCTCCCGGAGGAGACCCAGTCCGGCCATCCCGTAGGGACCAGGATTCATAGAGGCCGTGGGGCGCTATGTCGGTGCCGGCAATCAGCCCGGCAGTATGGGTCATCAGGTGATGGAGGGTGATGGGCCCGTAGTCGGACTGCACCTCGAACCACGGCAAGTAGCGCGACACCGGCGCTTGTAAGTCCAGGCGGCCCTCATCGCGAAGTTGCATCAAAGCAACGTTCGTGAAGGACTTGCCGATAGACCCGATCTCGAACATCGTACCGGGCTGCATTGTCCGGCCGGAAGCCAGGTCGGCGTAGCCAAAGGGGACTACTCGGAGCGACTTTTCCCGGTCCGTAACCGCCAGGACCAACCCCGGCATATTGACTTCCCCGATCCGGTGCTCCAAGAACCGGTCAACTTCTTCAAAAGCTCTTTCAAGACTCGTCATTACTCATTCCTCCCATGATAGCCGTGCGCGTTGATACAGATTTGACGTGTACGGGCTAACCTGTCCATATTGAGGTTCAAAAGGGTTTTGGACTATGATCCCGTTGGCGCGGTTTATTCTAGCCTTGGACGCAAGGCGCAGGAGAGCGCGGTTTGCAGAGATTAGTCCTATTCGACATAGATCAGACCCTGATCAGTATTGGAGGCGGCAACCGCCCACAGCGACAGGCACTAGACATTGCCTTTGAACACGTCCACGGTATCTCCAATGCATTTCAGGATGTTGCTTTTACCGGGGGGATGGACTTGCCCCTGATGGTTGAAGTTTACCGGAAGTGGGGCCTAATCACGGGCGGACCGGAGGACCTCCCCGACCTGTCCGACTTCAAAGGGGCCTACTTCGATCACTGGGGCCTACTTCGATCACTTGGCTAGACTCCTGGAGACCTGGAACGAGGGAGTAATATGACCGGGAGTGCCCAGCCTGCTCGAAGCTCTGGCCTTGGACTCCAGGGTCCAGTTAGGGTTGGAGACCGGTAACTTCAGAGAGGCTGCCTTTATCAAACTCGGCAGGTACGGCCTAGATGTCTACTTTGAGGACGGAGGTTTCGGAGGAGATTACACTGAGAGGCGTCAGGTAGTTGCCGGCGCCATTGCCAGTTGCCAGGGCAAGTCCGGGCGGACCTATGGCCCTGGAGAGGTGTTTCTCATCGGTGACTCCACTTCAGATGTCGAAGCCGGCAATGCCAACGGGGTCCGGACTCTGGCTGTCGCGACTAGCTTCTATTCGGCAGAAGACCTGGCAAAGCTCAACCCCAGCTATGTTGCGACTGACCTGTCCGATACGGACGCGGTTTTGGCCTTGCTGCTGGGGACGTAGCTGGACATAGACTTTGGGAACCAACTCGGGATGTTCCGGTGACCCAGGTGACGGGGGATCCTTCAGTTCGGTTGATAGGTCCGATCTATAGAAGTTCCTATGGTGGCCAATGCCTTCCTTTCACAGGAGACTTCCAACTCCGCCGCCCGGTGACTGGTCACCGCCAGATAGGCGTAGGCTTGCATGGTCTAGGTGATGTGCCAGCGACAGCCTTCCCCCGTCTGTTTATAATGTCTACCAAAGCAATTGCGGCGCGACACTCCTGCCAAGGGAATTGACGTAAGGGCTGTCAATACGAACCGGACTTAAAGCCAAATCTTATGCGGGCTACAGGAGGCGATATGGCAGTTTTGAATATTGAGGGTGTGACGCACTGGTCGATTCCGGTAAACGACCTGAACGAAGCGGAGGAGTTTTACGGGGATCTGTTGGGCCTCACTCCCAAAGGCAGGCTGGGCAACAACATCATGTCCTGTTTCAACGTGGGTGACCATAACATTCTGTTGTGCGAGCGCTCCAGCCCGGTGGAGGGACCCCTGGCTGAGGACGGAGGGGTGCACCATTCATTTACAGTATCGCCCGAAACTCTCAACGAGGCGTGCAGGGTGTTCCGCCAAAGGGGTATCAGGATCGACAATTTGACCTACCGGGGCCAGGGGTTCTTCACCGGCCGCGAGCTTTACTTCTACGATCCCAGCGGCAACCGGCTGGAATTGAGGGACCCGACTTGGACCCAGGGGATGCCAGAGCCTTCGTTCGAGGAACTGGCGGACGCCTAGGTAAGGACCTGGTCTGCTAACTCGCTACTCGCATTGCCACTGGAAACCGGCCGGCGACTGGGCCTTTGGTGTGTGTTGTCTGCTTCGGGGCGCCGTCAGCATCAACTTCTGTCATGGGATAGTGCCTCTGGACATAGGGCGATACGGGCTGTGACTCGCAAATGGGTAGTACTAGGATCGTTTGTCGCTATAGTTATCGCGATATCTGCAGCCGCAATTGCAGGGACCTCACCGGGTCAGAAAGGTCAATTTGAACATATATTTGACCGGGCTTCGGGGGATTCAGACATAATAGCTATCCTTGAGGGCGAAGAGGTCACCCGCGGAGAAATACGTCAGCGAGCTGATTATCTACAGGCAGTGGACCCTTCTTTCACCAACGAGCCGGCAGTGAGGGCGTTAATAGTGGAAGTGATAGACAGATTCATAATTCAAGCCGAAGTAGAGCGCCGCGGTGTTGTCCCCACCGAAGCGGAGGCGGAGGCTTACATGCAACCTCACAAAGACGCCTGCCTTGGACCCGAAGGGGAAACATGCCGTGAACACATAACAAAGTTAGGTCACGATCTAGTTGTCCGCCATGGTTGTCTTGATGGATAAAACGTCAGTCCGTTTGTGGCGTGCGTGCTGCCCTGCGGCCGCTCGGCCCACTTGGAACTGGGTTACGGCATCGGTACCGGCAAGCGGACGGTGCCGCTATGGCATGACGGTGACGAACCGGACATAACGCACAACGCCGTGGATAAGATAGTCTTCGAGGTGGCAGACATCGTTGCAGCCCTGGAGACCGGCGGCGAATTTCATGAGTATTTTGGACATGACATTCCGTCGTTCGGTAATTGGGATCAACGCACACCTGTGTGCTATTCTGGAATCGTCGGCTATGGATGATTCTTCTGCTGATATCTTGGCTCGGGCTGTGGTGGCGAATCGTCGCGTTCCGGTGGTTGACCCATCCCATACTCCCCGACAAGGACACTAACCCGTTTGTCGCCACGTGGACAAGGTGTACTGGGGTGCCCGGCCGGCAGAGAACCTGGCATGGAACGAGTACGGGTCCCAGTGGAGGCGAGAGCCTACTCTATATAAGTCATGGGACGGCAATTCGTGGGAAACGGAAGCATCGGTGGACGCCGGGCCTTGGCGAGCCTGCGGAAGTTCGGTTAATGGCCTGTGCTGGTGGAATCTGAACAACGACGTGACGCTGGAAGGCTCCGCCCGCGTGGACCAGCGACTCAGGTACGTCTTCTACTACAGCGCGGGCAACGATATGGGCACAGTTAAATGGCCCGGAAACTGGCGCCTGCATTATCTTGAATAGAAGGAAGGTATCAAATGGCTAGTAGCCAAACGCTAAGGTTGGGCCTTGTGTTGCTCATCGCCGCGGTGGTCGCTACGAGCGTCGTCGTCGCGATGTCGGTCTGGGCCGATGGACCCGCTGCCCCGGTCATCCCGGAATGGCCCCCGTTCACGATGGTGTACGAGACCAATGGGGTCGTGTATTTGGTCGGGTCGTCCCCATCCGTGACCACCAGAGAGGTGCGGCGGCTGGAGTATCAGTCCCGGACCCAGTGGACCGACACCGTCGTCGAGGCCCCCACCATCACCACCACGGTGGGATCGTCCAGCAGGGTGGGTGCCTCCACACGGGTTAACGGCGACTCCTACACCGAGTCCAACGCCTCTGGCGAATCGACGTATGCGGAAACGGTTGGTGAGAACACAACGATGCTAACCGGCTCCATGCCGCCACCGTTCCCCATCGAGGACTCACGCGTTGAGACCGAGCCTACCGTGACCAGCGCGAAGGTGTGCTTCAACGACGAATGCACCGAAAACGCCGCGGGCCTGCTGCACAGGAAGGCCAACGGAGCCGAGGTCGTGTACGTGGACGACGCCCGGGGTATTCCGCTGCGGGTGAACGACGTGTTCTTCGTGAAGGAGATCCATATCAAGGACGCCAAGCAACAGATCGCGCGGTAACGTGGTCACGTACGCCCCTCCCTGCCACTCACGCTAACTGGGGCGCGGTCAGCATCAACTTCTGGCATGGGATAGTGCCTCTGGATATAGGGCGATACGGGCTGTGACTCGCAAATGGGTAGTACTAGGATCGTTTGTCGCTATAGTTATCGCGATATCTGCAGCCGCAATTGCAGGGACCTCACCGGGTCAGAAAGGTCAATTTGAACATATACTTGACCGGGCTTCGTGGGATTCAGACGTAATAGCTATCGTTGAGGGCAAAGAGGTCACCCGCGGAGAAATACGTCAACGAGCTGATTATCTACAGGCAGTGGACCCTTCTTTCACCAACGAGTCGGCAGTGAGGGCGTTAATAGTGGGAGTGATAGACAGATTCATAATTCAAGCAGAAGTAGAACGCCGCGGTGTCGTCCCCACCGAAGCGGAGGCGGAGGCTTTCATGCAACCACGCAAGGACGCCTGTCTTGGACCCAAAGGGGAGGAATGCCGTGAAAACATGAGATAGTTGGGTCTCACCTTTGATGAGTATTGGGACTATGCACTGCCTGAATACCGAAAGCGCCTTGGAAAGGATAATCTCTTAAAAGCTGTCTTTGAAGAGATTAACTCACGAGATGCCGATAACGAACAAATCCTCAATCTAAGCGATACCTTCGAGGCCGAATTGCGCGCTGAGGCTGTGATCACCTGGAAGGATGAGGAGTTGGAAAGATTATTTCAGGAGGCGCTTGAGTCAAGATAAACCTTACTGTGGTAACCGAGCAGGAGTCACAATGGCATCTACCATAGGCGCAGGCGACTTCAGGTACGAATACCAACCGGGATGGGCCCAGATGCCTAACGGTATGTCCCTGCAGGGGCCCAGCGGCGTGGCCGTCGACTCCATGGACCGAGTGTACGTGTACCAGCGTCAGGGACCACCGGTGCTGGTGTTCGACCGCAACGGGCATTTCCTCGAGCCCTGGGAGCGCCGGAACGGCGTCCCTCTGGATGCCCACCACATCCACGTCGGCCCCGACGACACCGTCTATCTCACCGACCGCGACGCCCACCAGGTCCTGCTATACGACACCGCCGGAAATTTACAACGGTCGCTGGGAACACGGGACCGCGCGGCAATGCAGGCGCCGTTTAACCACCCCGCCGACGTCTGCGTGGCCCCATCCGGGGAGCTATACGTCGCCGACGGCTACGGAAACTCCAGCGTTCATCGGTTCAGCGCCACAGGAGATTACATAAGCAGTTTCGGCAGCCCCGGCAGCGGCCCCGGCCAGTTCCGGGTGCCCCACAGCGTCCGCGTGTCCCAGGACGGGCGGGTCTACGTGGCCGACCGCGAGAACCACAGGGTGCAGGTGTTCTCGACAGAGGGCGAATTTCAAGCCGAATGGACCGATTTCAAGTGCCCCATGGGCGTCCACATCGACGCCAACCAGGTGGTCTACGTCACCGACCAGATCCCCCGCATCAGCATATTCACCCTTGACGGCGAACTGCTGGCCCGCGGCCGGACCTTCGAGGGAGCCCACCAAGTCTACACCGACTCCCAGGGCAGCATCTATGGCATAGACACCGCCAACCAGCGAGTTCAGAAACTAGCGAAGCTCTGACGCGACTCTGCTGAGAGGGTTAAGCGTCTCCAGGAGACCAAATCCAGTACCTGGAAACGGCGCCGGCATCCACGCGCAGGTCGAATCCGGTAATCATTTCAGAGTCGTCGGACGCCAGGAAGACCGCAGCCTTGCCATAATGTGTTGGGCTGGGGAGCTTGAGCAAGGGCGCGCCTCTGCTGGCGTCTGGTAGTAGTCCCGCGGCACGCCGTCCAAAGCGGGGTCCCGGCCAGTTTACACCCCATCTGGCGGCCCGCTCCTGTCCTTCCGATTGGTCGGTGGCAGTCGGTGTCAAGCTGTTGACACGAATGCCGTACTCGGCCAATTCCATGGCCACCGACCGGGTGAAGTTGAGCAGTCCGGCCTTGGCGGTCCCGTAGCCCACGTTGCCGGGCTCGCCCTGATGGCCTGCGGTGGAAATGATGTTGATGATGTTGCCCTTTCGATTCTGCTGGATCATCAAATGAGCCACGTGCTTGGTGAATAAAAACGCGCCAGTGAGAATAATGTCAGTCTGGCGGCGCCACTCGTTTACCGGCATGTTCAACACGCCCTTGAAGTTGAACAGGGCCGCGCCGTTCACCAGAATGTCCACACCCCCAAACCGTTCTTCGGCCCTGGCTATGGCGGCGACCACCTGTTCCTCGTCGGTTACGTCGCAGCCTACGCCCATGGCATCATGCGCCTCGGCAGCAATAGCCGAGGCGCATTTCTCGGCGTAATCCTCGCGGATATCGGCGCAAACCAGGTTGGCGCCCTCCCGGGCCAACTCCTCGGCGATACCGCCCATGATGTTGGGACTCGTGCCCGTCACCAGCGCCGTTTTACCTTCGAGTTTCAATCCTTAGCCTCTACCACTCGGGTATTTCGACGAATCGAACTGCCCGGGCGTTCAAAAGATGATGCTAACCGCACCGTGCCAGGAAAGGGCTTCCAAATCCAGCACCGCGCGGCGGTACGCTATTTTCAAGTCCTCGCCGTCCCGCCGCAAGGTGTAGTCGATGCTGCCGACGTAAGGCGCTCCCTCGCCGTTACGGAACCGATAGACCAGGACGTTTGAGGTGACCGAGAGCTCACAATCGTTGGTTTCTTCAACCCGCACGTTGGAAACAAATCGGCGAGTCCGAGACCACGGGTACTCGCGGTGGGCATGGCGGCTATTCAACCGCACCGCCCGGGCGCGCAAACGGGTGATGTCGTCGTCGATGAACACCAAGTCGCGCTTGGGGTCCCCTTCCGGCAAATCGGTGGTGGGGACCACGTACCGGGCATCTTCGGTGAACAAATTGACCCAGTCGTCCAAGCGCCATTCATCCAGAAGCGCCGCTTCTTTAAACAGGAAATCCTCTACCAGTTCGCGCAACGTGGGCTTGTTAGCGGCCGTCATCGTTCACCTGGTCCGGTGGTGCGTTAGTCGTCTGTTCCCGAAGCCATCGCGGCTTCCGTTTCCGTGGGCTGCCCGTCCTGTACGTCGGTCTTTCTCAGGCCTTGCATATTAGCGTGCCATTGCCGCCAGAATCCCCGCATCTGGAGCTCATCTGCCGATTGGGCGGGCCTGAGCATACCCCTGGATATGTCGGACCACTCGGTTTCGGTGGCGCGGAAGCCGGCCTGACACGATTCCAGAGCTTCCACATCATCGGGGGTGGCAAAGCCGCCCGGTCCCAAGAAGGTTAGGAAGCTGTCCACTCGATTGGACAGCGTGGCCTCGGATTCCTCCATTGGGACGAGGTGCCAGGCTGTTACGTTCATATTGTCCGGGGCCAGAGGCTCGAAATACCTGATTGTGATGGCCATGATGTCGTTGATGACCAAGTTGGGATAGATGATCAGGTTTCGGGAAGTATCGGCCATCCGGTAGGCGCGCTCTTCTCCGTATTTCTCGACTAGCCGCTGACGGACTCGCGTCATAGGTTCCTTGGAGTCCTCGCCGAACAGCGGGTGCCAATGGGCGATCGGGCGGCCGTTCCGCGCTGCGGTTTCGATCACGCAATGGCCATTACCCAAGGCTCTCGCAACGCCGGGGAGGCGGGTTGCCATCGATTCCCCGCTGTCGTCGGTCCCGAGACTGGAGATGTAATCCAGATAAGTCTGATGAGTCGGGACCAGGTGATATCCGTCGAGGCTGTTTTCAACCAAGAGCTTCCAGTTGGCTTTCATGGTGTACTTGTTGGAACCAGGGACTACCCGCATCCCTACCTCGGCCTGGTCTACGATCAGGTCAAGGTAGTCTTTGGCTCCCGCCAGATAAGTGACCAAGTCATCGACATACGAGTTGAAACTCACGAAGAAAAAGCCCCGGTAGCTTTCAACCCTGGGCGGTTCCTTCAGTCCCAGCTCGCTCCGGTCGAAATACGGGCCGTAGGCGTCTTCGCCGGGGACGCCGATCAGCTCTCCATTGGTGTTGAACGACCAAGCGTGATAGAAGCATTGCAGGACTTCGGCGTTCCCCGTGTCGCGGCGGCAGATCAAAGCGCCCCGGTGGGGACAGGAATTGAGGAACACCCGTACTTGACCATCCTTGCCACGGGCAAAGAAAAGCGGCCGACCAGCTACTGTGCGGCGCCGGTAGTCTCCAGGGCTCCTCACTTCCGACTCGTGTCCCAGGTAGAGCCAGCATCGGTTGAAGATTTGTTCCTGTTCCCGCTGGAACAAATCTATGGAGGTCATCGACGACCGGTGAACCCTGAAAATTCCCCTCCGGCGGTCGTCGATGATCAGGTCTTTAATTTCCATAAATTCACACGTATCCCCCAGAGTTGATTCATCCTATGTCACAGGCTCCAAGTTGGTCATCGACGGTGGAAGGACCGCTCAATAGCCCCCTCCCAACGCGTTGGACAATGGATATACCGCCCCCGGAATGTCTATGCTCCAAGACGACCCGCTGCCCACATACCCACAACAGGCCCCGTGGCCTGCCTCATCAGGTATTTTACTCTTTTAATCGATTTATGGCGCGCTCCAGCTTCTCAATGGTTACCTCTTGTTTAGTGCGGGAATCCTCCCACTTGTCCCCCTTGGGCGAAAGCTTGCCTAATCCAGTGCCGGTGATCGCTTGATAATAGGTTTTTCGGTAAAGCCCTTGGGACCGGGTGTCCAGGGTTTTCGGAAAACTCATCACCCTGTAGGCTCTCCAAAAACAACAGGACTCGGTCGTCAGTTCCCCACTCTGGTACACTGCGCCCCTCAATCATCGTGGAGCTGTCCCTCGCGGCTGCGCCCGCCTCAATCAGGACCGCTATCCGTTTGGCGAGACCTTATTTAGGATAGAGGAATTTTTCAACCGTGAGTTCGAAGTCCTTGAACAAGAAATCGAATCGCGGAGGTTCCTCGTTTTCACCAGGTTGTCTCTTGCTGCCTAAGTCCTTGGTGAAAGATACAATGACCACAGCGTCGGAACGCTTTACCATAGCCTCCAGGTCCCAGTTGGGCCGATTGCCACGAATTACTATCACCTCTTGCCAACCCCCAGACGTCTCTTCCACTGCCCCGTCTGGGGAGGAGCACCCGCCAAAGGTAGGATCAAGGCTACGATCATCGCCCTCAAAGCTACCATGCGGATGAGTACACTGACTCCAGGTCCTCGCATAATCGATCTCCTTGCTATTACATCGGTAGATTAATCTGAGCCGTAGTTTGCCCCGACGCTTACTGCCCCATAAATTGCCTGAATACCGTCTATGTCAACGTCACATAACGTACGGTCCGTCCCGTGGGTAAGCCACATGGCACAATCATGGTCCCAAGGCGCGAAATAAGAAACGTGGTTAAGAATGAGCCGATGTCCGAACTCGTGAAGGGCTATAGTTTTCACGTCAAAGGTATCTTCATCGCAATCATAACAATCGTCGAAGCTGTAACGGGTATTGAAGTAGGTATCGGATGCGCTGACCCAACAATAGCGGTCGCCGTCGATGTTACCGAAAAGGAGAGTGAACGAGGTAATCGCCTGATTAGTAATGTAGTTATTTGTCATCTTAGTCCAATCGTTGTTGGAAGTTGAGTCCGCGACGAAGGTGAAGTCGGCATTCACGGAAGGATCATTCCAGGTGCCACTGGCGAGAAGTATTTCGCTCTGCCACCAGAGCGGGAAATTACCATGAATCAAGTCAAAGTTTACGCTATGACTTTCCACTGACGCGGCGATATTGTTAGGGCAATAGTATAAATTGTAGGCCGAAATCGGCGAAGAAGCCCAGAACAAGATAGCTACAGCTACAAATAGAATGGTGCTGGATAAAACGTAAAATCGTCCCATGGGGAAACATCTCCTCGTAAGTAACGACTTGAACCCCTTGCAGTTGCTTGAGTCAGCCCATGGCTGAAGCAACTCGCCTGTTGGACCGGTGCCTTACAAGCTTCCAGCAGGATTGCAGTTGTCCAAGCCTCTCGACCTGGACCCACGTACATACACTTCGACCTCAGGGCAAACGCATTCTCCAAGTAATGGAGTAGAGTGGTAAGATTCAGAGGGTGAGAAAGAAACTGAAGGGTAGAGTGGTACAGATGGGTAGTAGTGAAGGCGGCAGCGCCGCCTACACGGTGGTCCTGACCGCCCGGCCGTGGTCCGACGTGGTGATAACGGTGAGCAGCAACAACGACGATGTGACGGTCTCGCCGCCGACCCTCACCTTCACCAACTCCGACTGGAGCACGGAGCAGACCGTGACGGTGAGCGCCGCCCAGGACGCCGACGCAGAGGACGACTCGGCCACCATCACCCACACGGTGGACAACGGCAACAGCGCGGACGAGTACGACGACGTTCCCATCGGCGGCGTCAGCGTGAGGGTAGCCGACGAAAAGCCGGTGATAGTGGAGGTGGAGGCCGACGGCGCTCTTACCCTGATTACCAAGCGCGCGGGGACGACCACTATCATGATTCCGTTTGGGGGGCGAGACCGTGAACTTCGAGGCGAGCTCGGATGAGGAGAGCGCCGGGCCCCGGGTCACCCTGCGGGACGAACCGGCCCTGGACAACCTGGGACACCTGGAGTTCTCGGTGGTCAACGATGAGGCATTGTAGCAAGCGCCCGCGCCGGAAGGGTTTCGCCTTGCCGGAAGCCAGACCATCATGGCCATTATCCTGCGCGACGCGGACGGCAACGAGGTCACGGAGCTGACGAGCCCGGCGACGATCTGCCTGCCGGCGAGCGATGGACTGCTGGCCCTGCTACACTACGACGAAGACGACGGATGGCGTTCGCTGCCCAATTCGGAGGTCAGAACGCTGGAGGACGGCTCGACGCTGGTGTGCGCGGAGACGGCCCGCTTCTTGCCCTTCACCGTGGGCTACGCCGCGCCAACGCCAACGCCAACGCCAACGCCAACGCCAACGCCAACGCCAACGCCAACGCCAACGCCAACGATGGAGCCTACCCCGACGGCCACGCCGATGCCACGGTCAACGGAGACCCCGCCCCCTACGGCCCAAGTCAAGGCCGACCGAGTCTCCGGTTCCAACGGCCGCGCCTACGCCGGTTACCGGGCCGACCTTGACACCAAGTCCGACCATCACGTCAAGCCCGACGGCGACGGCCACGCCCATAGCGGCGGCTGCGGTGGTTTCGCCCGCGCCGACGCCCACCGCAGCACCCTCACTGCCCGCACAGGAGGACGGCGTCAGCGCATGGGTCTGGGCGGTTATAGACGGGGTGCTCGGCCTCGCGGTCATAGGCGTCGCCATCGCCGTCGTGCGACTTTGGCGCTGGGGCAGACGCTTCTAGCGTTCCGCTTGGGTATCAGCTAACAAGGTGCTGAAAGGGGGATACATGACTAGTAGTTGAACGTCATTGAATTGAGGTACAACTGGTGTATTCTGCCGGCATTGGCGAATTGTATCCAAGGAGAGGGGTCGTGCCGGCTAAGAAGTACCGTATCGAACTGACCACGGAAGAGCAACAGGAACTGAAGGCCCTGGTTTCCAAGGGACGGGCAGCAGCGTACAAGCAGACCCATGCGCGCATCCCCCGTTTTCACGGGGGCAGGCTCTGTTGCTGAGCGATGAAGTGCGGAAAGACGGAGGCCTGACGGACGAAGAGGTTGCCCGGTCCCTCCAGATCGCCAGCGCCACAGTGGAAAGGGTGCGCCGCCGTTGCGTAGAGGAAGGGATCGAAGCGGCCTTGGGGCGTAAGGAGCAACAACGCCGCCGGCCCAAGAAACTGGATGGCGCTGCGGAAGCCCACTTGATTGCGCTGGCCTGCGGGGAACCGCCGGAAGGCCGGGCCCGTTGGACGCTGAGATTATTGGCGGACCGGCTGGTGGAGTGCGAGATAGTGGAGAGCATCCACCCCGAGACAGTGCGCAAGACGCTGAAAAAAACGAACTCAAGCCTTGGCTGAAAGAGTGTTGGTGCATCCCGCCGGAAGGCAGTTCGGACTTTGTGTGCGCCATGGAAGACGTGCTGGAAGTCTATCACCGTCCCTATGAAGACAATGAAGTCCTGGTGTGCCTGGACGAAACCAGCAAACAGCAGAGCCTGCCCTCGGCCACGACCGGGGGTGAAGGAGACGCGGGCGCCGCGGCCGGCTCGGCCCGGGGCGGCCGCGGCCTATGATTATGAATACCAGCGCAACGGTGTGAGCAACCTGTTCATGCTGTTTGCGCCGTTGGAAGGGTGGCGGCGGGCCGGAGTGACGGACCGGCGGACGAAAGTGGACTGGGCGCGCCAAGTGAAGAAGTTGGTGGACGAGGACTACCCGGACAAGGACCGCATTGTGCTGGTGATGGACAACCCCGTATCGAGTACGGGGCAGGCTCTGAACACCCATCATCCGGCCTCATTATACGAGGCGTTCGAGCCTATGGAAGCGCGGCGCATCGCCGAACGTCTGGAGATTCACTACACCCCCAAGCATGGCAGTTGGCTGAACCCCGTATCAAGTACGGGGCAGGCTATGGCTGAAATTGAAATCGGAGTGCTGGCCCGGCAGTGCCTGGACCGCCGGATTCCTGATCAAGAGGCGCTGCGCCGGGAGGTTGACGCCTGGCAGGACCAGCGCAACCGGGACATGGTGCGAGTGGACTGGCGCTTCACCACCGATTACGCGCGCATCAAGCTGAAATCCCTTTACCCAGCAATTCAAAATAGCTGAACTACTAGGTTCTGTTGACATTTCGCTGTTGCGGGTCATTCCGGGGAAATAGCGACGAAGAATCCTGGACTTATCACTCCGATTCAAGGCCATTAGTGCTTTCCTGCACTTGGAATGACATGAAATAGGCCTGCACATCGGTTACAAATGCAAATGTCAACAGAACCTAAATTCATAACCCCCAAGTCCCCCAGAGCAAGGTCCTTGGCCGCAACGAATGGTGCAGCCGAAGTACCACAGTTGGCAGCGTAGCCCACCGCCGAGTTACTATTCCAGTAGGCGTTCAGCCTGGATCAGGAACAAGACATAAAGTCAGCCGACACGCGACGCTGACCTCAAGGGCGCTTGGGTTGTCGTAACCAAGATGGTGGTCCGCTCGGCTTAGCGCAGGCCGAAAGCGACCTGCTCTAAGGCATACCCGGCCAAATTGTTGGGACGATCCTCGTTTCCAAGTCAGTTCGGAAGATCCCTCAAAACTCTCTTCATAGTTGGATCCGTTTTCGGGAGTCAGGTCGGCGCCTCTCGGGTATACCCTTTAGTTCTAAATTAATGACACTTGCCAGTATCGTCGCCGGTGCGCTTGATACTAAATTCCACCTGCGTATTTTACTTCGACCATTACGTATCCATTCCAGCAAGTGAATACCCCGGATCATCCCATGACTTATGGAATCAACAGTTGGACATCATCAGCTATGCCAAATCCCCTCTTGCCATTACTGCAAGACAAGGTTTCGGGAAAATCAGTACGACGGTCCTGCTGTGCAACACCGAGATACTAATCGGCCCAGCCCAAATAGAAGAGATCGTAACCCGCGACTGTCCCGCGAGATTTAGGCAAGACCAGCAAGCTCGTTCACCCCGACGTGTGGCGGGTCAAGGCTAAAATCCAATAAGGGAACCGCTGTACCCCTGTAGTAGTTGCTCTACAACTTGTTCTAAGCTTGACTTTGTACATTCAGGCGGCGTAGGCGAGCGAGCCGATGAGGCGGTTGAATAACGGCGTGGGGACTTTTGTGATTTCAGGTTCGCCTTCCGACATGGAAAAACTTCCAGAGGTCTGCCACAGGTCCCTTCGGACCAAGGCGATGGCATCCGCAAAGATGGGGAGCGGCTTGGCATACCAAGCGGCCGGCCGGGGAATAGCCGGGCCGTCTTTCTGCGACAGGTGTCCTGCCAGAGATACCCAGGAGAAGAGTCCAAAAAGCGCCGGAGTCGTACGGGCGATGGCCCGGTCGGACCACTGACGCTGCGTCTCCACTCCCAAATGAGCGCGTACTTCTTGGAATGTCACCTCCAATTGCCAGCGCAACACGAACCACTCCACGATCTGGACCGGGGTAGCCGCGAGGTCGGTGGACAGCAACGCCTGGGGACGGAATTGCCTCAAGGGGTCTCGAATCAGGACCCATCGAATGGGCGCTGGATGATTGCCCGAGTGGTGCCAGAGGGCGGTTTGGGAACCGAATTCCACGGTACGGGTAGTACCGTCATACCAAGTCGGCAATGCCTCGGCCCAGCACGTATCCGAAAAGTCGAGGAGTTCCTTCAGCGCGGGCAACCGTTTACCCTTGACCCTGGGGCGGCCGTTCTAACCGGGCTGGCGAGGCGGCGCGGGCTCATAGAGCGCGGCATACAGCCGCAACCTGGTGATGCAACCTGGTGATGAAGGTAACGGGTTGAGCCAGGGATTGGCAGAAGTGGAGCAAGTCCAAGACGGCGTAGCTGCTGTCGGCCACCAGCATCAGGGGCCGGTGGGGCAACCATCGGCGCAGTTGGAGGATGATCTGGCGAGCCCAGTCGGTGAGCTTCTTGGGAGTACGCCCCCTTTTCCGGTAATATCGTTCCGAGGGCGCCGGAACCGTCAGAAAAGGCAACGCCCAAGTCCGGCGGGCCCAGGGTATCGTGGTCAGCCACATCAAGCTTATCCAGAGCAGACCGCTGGCCTTGACCCGCCCGCCCCGCCGTCGCTCCAGAGTCTCATCTATACCGAACACTAAAAGCCTATCCTAATAATCAAGTTATGCCCCCTATCGCAGCTATGAAATGCCATAGCCCAAAGGTTTATTAGGATAGGCTCTAAGGGGCAATCCCCTTGGTCCAAGTGTTGGAGCAGGAGCCACAGCAGGGTCCGGCCCAATTGCAGAGGCTGCCACACCGCCCGGCTGAGTACATGATGGTACCTTGCAAAGTTCCGGTCATCCTCCAGTCCCATCACCCGCAACGCCGATGTCACGGTTCGCTTGCCAGGGGATAGGATGGCGACAACCAGCAGCAGTTGGGATTTCAACCAGGTCCTGCGCTGAAACAGCGTCGAAAAGGGAGTGAGTAAAGATATAATGGTATCCGGCAGGGTGAGCATAGCTTGTCCTTTCATGAGAAAATTGCGAAACTACCCAGCTGAGCTTGAGACTGCTAATTGGGGACGAATACCGTTAACGTATTTGCCGAATTCCCCCACCCTGAATGGCCGACGAATCCTATTCACGCTATTATTCTTCTGGCCCTTCGGCAACTAAAGAGTTTCGCAATTTTCTCTCCTTTCATAAGGAGTAGACCAAGTTAGCTTACCCTGTTATATTATTTTGCCTAGCTTTTGTACAAAGTCCAGCTAAGAGTGTCAGATTCAGTCTTGGTTACTACATGTAAGAAATCCGAGGCCAGGTCGACCTCCATAGAGAAGCCCTGAGAGTTAAAACAACCGGTTCATCGGCGCGGTCCACTCTTGGATCGGCGAGACCTGCCGGTGGTCCCGGATTACATCCTCATTGATCAAGTGCAGGTAAATCTCTGTCGTGGTGACCCTAGAATGGCCAAGGATGCGCTGCAGCGCCCATATCTTCCCGCCGCGCCGAAGGTATTGCGCGGCGAAAGTGTGGCGCAGGGAATGGGGGCCGGCCTTAATCCCTGCCCGGTGGAAGATACGCCGAAACTCCGACTTGACTCCGTCCGGCGCTAGGGGACTCTGCTTCTTACCCATCAAAATGTGTTCCAACGACCCAGAACTCTCCAATTCCTAGTAGAGTTCCCGGCTTATTGGGAACAATTCGGGTCTTGTTACCTCTCTCTTTGATTCGGACCCCTTAGGACGACAAGGAGTCTTTCGACAGATGGGCTATCTTAGACAGCCGCAGTCCTATGTCCAGCGGAATCAAGACCATGAGTTGGTCCCTTCGATTTACACATCCTTCGTGAAGCAAAATCTGAACTTGCTCATGACCCAGGATTCGAGGCAGGGACTCTGGAACCCTGGGTTTCTCCAAGAGGAAATGAATGTGGCCGCTGGCCGAATCAATTCTCTCGATAGGATTGGATATTTCGAGACGTCTACTCGCCCATCTGTACAGCGTCCGCCACCGCCTCCACACATCATGCAGACTAGCCTCACTGAGGTGGTCCGCCGCCACTCCCAAAAGTAGTTCCAAGGTCTAGGTTTCTTCTGGTAACTCAGTGTGGGGAAGATAACCGAAGGCCCACGAGTACGATTCCCGCGTCTTTGGACTCCACTTTTTAGCGGCGGCCTGGTTCAGGAACCGGCTGGTGGCATCTGAGGTGTTCATGCGTTGGCTTACCTCCTATAGTGTTCTCTCTGGCCAATATGCCTTGGGACATCGTAAGGAGTAAGTGTGAACGCATCCGATTTTTGTCGAATGTTGCGACTCTGGCTCCGAGAAGACGCTAGGCTAATACCGAATCAGACCTATGAATTACTTCCTTGCCAAGGAGAGGGTCGTGGGTTCGAATCTCATCTTCCGCTCCAGATCCCTCTTTAAGACCAATTTCCTACCAGCGTAACCCTGCCTCACCTTGTCTCATATCTGGTTGCTATCTTCCTCCCCTCAGAGGTGAAACATGCGGGTAAGGACCGGGGCTCTTGTGGCCCTTGCGATGATGCTACTCATGGCGTGCGGCGGTGCCGCAGCTCCCACAATGCAACCCCTGGAAACTCTCGAACCACCAACAACTTCTGACGTCACTCTGAAAACTGGCCACACAGCCATGGGCATTGGAAGAGAGCTAGAAGGCGTGGAGATCACGATCGACCAGTGCGCTTGGACAACGCCCGAAGGTGTTGGAGACCCGGAGATCAACGTTTCGTTTATGTTAAACAACCGGTCGGGTGAGCAGATTTTCACGACCTACCGGTTGCAAAACAGCAGCGGGACCTTCTACAAGAAGGCGGGAGTTGGCGGGGACTTAACCGTCAACGACGGAGAATCGGGCGCCCGCACCCTTACCACCGACAAGTTCGAGGTGGGATCGGAGGACATCGACCTGATCGTGTCCATCGAGCGCTTCCAAGACCGCACTCACCAGACCATCCCTCTGGGCAAATGCACCCCACCATAATGCGGGTGTTTCCCAGGTCCTTCAGAATCAGCGACCGAAGGGCCCTGTCTCCACCGTCTCAGTTCTTGATGAGCATCCCCGGCTGGCAGTGACGGCAGTAGCTGGTGATACGCTGGTTGGCGTTTAGCTGGGTGATGTTCGCCCCGCAAACGGGGCAGGGTTGGCCGCCCTTACGGTGAACTTTCAGGAAGTCTCGAGTTTTGATGTGTATGTCGTTCCCCATCCGTTCCCGGAGGACTTCCCGCGCTTCTTCCACCACCAGTCTCGATTGCTCATAAAGGCGGGCCTGGTCCTCCTTGGTCAGTGAGCGGGCTTTGCGAAACGGGGAGATGCCCGCGGCGAACAGTATCTCATCCGAGTAAGTGTTTCCGATCCCTGATACGAACGCTCCACGCGTCAGTACCCCCTTTATCTCACCGTGGAACCTCTTCAATCGTCTCTGGAACTCCTCCGGCTCTGGAACTCCTCGAAAGCGATTCCGTCCAGGACGTCCGGGCCCTGTTCCTGCAACCGGGGCACTTCGGGTATCCGCTCTTCCGTGACGTAGTAGACCAAGCCCATCTGCCGGTCATCCAGGCACCTGAGTTCTGATCCCTCGGCAAGAGTTAACGTGAAGCAAGTTTTCTTCAGCACCCGTGCGGACGCCGGGCAGAATTGGACCGCTCCCGTGAGCATTGGGTTGACCACCAGCCATCGCTGACCTTCCAATTCTCCCAGCAAAAACTTGCCGCGCCGGTGAAACTGCCCCAGTTTTCTGCCGGTGATATCCGACGGGAAATCTCCGGCCAGGGAGTGCAGCACAGTAGGCCGCAGGACTTTGGCCGACTCCACCACTTGTCCCAAGACGCGGTCGTTTAGGAATTCCTTGATGACCTCCAGGTCCGGCGCTTCAGGCATGACTACCTCCGAGCACCCATTGCGGATCAACTATTTCACGCATCAACTATGTATAGCCCGCCGCCCAATGTCAACCGCATCCATTGTGCCCTGGGCATTGCAGGGATTTACTCTGTACCGCTCCCACTCCAGGCGATATAATCACTGCGCCAAACCAGTCGCACGCTGAATTCGGACTTGGCCAGTCGAAAGTCCTGCTGAGGGAGTAAATAGAATGCCAGACCGAAACCATACCTCTTGGGTCCACGGCACGACAATGCAAATCGAGTACCCCAACCGCGTTACCTCGGTTAGGCACACCGGCCCATTCGTTCGTATCGAGGGAGCCGAAGGACAGAACACTTGGGTCCACTTTCCCGTTCCCACTCCCGCCGTCGTAAACGGCACGAGAACCAAGGCAGACGCGGCCCTGGTCAGCTTCAGGACCCGGTCCCACGCGATCGTCCACGAGGTCATAGTTTACGACGGTGAGAAGCGTATCGCGGAGCACATGGACCTTGGTCTGGAAGGCGACCATCTGGACGGCCGGTTCGAAATCCCGGGTTCCCCGGAAGTGGACAAGGGCCTCAACATAACGGTGGGTGTCCAGTTCAAGGAAAAGGCCCCCGACACCAGGGCGCTGCAAATAGAGATCGTAGGCGCCGGGATAGAGTTCGCCGGCTAGCTGCTGGAGATCCTTGCTCACATTCCGGCCAGGTGGGACAGCCAACCCAGAACCCCGGCGCCCACGATGGCCAGTGGCGCGGGAACCCGGAAGAACATCACAGCCCCAAACGCCAGCAACGCTATCGCCGCCTCGGTGGGCGTATGGACGGCACGGTCCCATAGCAAAAACACGGCGGCCACTACCAGTCCGATGGCGGTGGCATTGACGCCCACCAGGGTCGAACTCACCAGTGGCCGCGTGCGCACCTTCTCCCAGAAGGGCAGCACAGCGTAGATAACCAGTGTCCCAGGCAGAAAGAGCCCGGCGAAGGCTATCACCGCGCCGGGCACTCCCCAATGCACGGCGCCCAGGTATGCGCTGAAGCTGAACATCGGCCCCGGCAACGCCAGCATCAGCGCAAACCCGTCCAGGAACTCCTCCTCCGTGACCCAACCCGGCGTCACCACTTCGGTCAGCATCATAGGCAAGACCACCTGTCCCCCGCCGAACACCAATGACCCCATGCGGTAGAAAGACTCGGCCAACGCCAGCGCTTCCCAATCGAAGTAGACCCTGGCCACAATCAGACCGCCCAGTAGCCCAAAGAAAAGCACCAGTAAACATGCGCCCACCGGGACCGAGATCCCCAGGTTTGCCAGCGGCCGGTCTGAGCCATTCTCCGCCCCCTGTGCTTGCCTGCCGCGAAGAGCAACCGCGGTGACCAGGCCACCGGCAGCTAACACGGCCGGGAATACCCAGGGCTGCCTCCACAGCACGGCTACTGCCGCGCCAAGGAGCATCAGGCCCATCGTGAGCCGCGTGTTGATGACTACCCTGCCAAGTCTCCAGGCAGCCGACGCCACCAGCGCCACCGCTCCGGCCCCAACTCCATCCAACCAGACCGGGCGGTTGTCTCCGCTTAAAAATTGGGCGACTCCCAGCCCGGCCAGCGTCATGATGACCACAGCGGGATAAAGGAAGCAGAAAAAAGCCAACAACCCGCCCAACGGCCCTGCCCGTGCCGTTCCCACGGCAACCACCATCTGGGTGGACGTTGGACCGGGCAAGCCCTGACCCAGACCAAGCAACTCTACAAACCGGCGGGCGTCCAGCCATTGCCGTTGCTCCACAAAACGCTCTTGCAGCAGGGCGATGTGGGCCTGGGGGCCGCCGAACGCAATCCAACCCAGCGGCAAGAAGGCCCATACGACCTCCGCGAGACGCCGGCCGTATGATGGCAGCGGAGGCGGAGAGCCATCGGGGTTAGCCTCGGTTGTTGAGGTACCGTCTTCGGATTCGGGACTCATAAGTGTCAAACGTCCTCCGGCTCAATGCGGCGCTCCAAGCGTCCGTTGCAGGGCAATCGCATCTTAACCTCTTCACGGCCAGAATAGGCAACCACAAGGGTTGCCCCTACAGCGTTAGGGGCCAGGGCAGCAGGGTCCGGAAGAGGCGCCTTTGGTACATTGGCCTGAGTGTCGGGTTAGGGTGCGATGGCACACATACGCGTGTTCTGAAGCTAGGGAACCTCTGAAAAAGAGCGGCTATGGCTTTTCTGGCGGTTACCGGGGGAGTTTCCGCGGAAATTCCCTGCCTTTGGGCCGTTTTGGTGAGTGGCCACCCTCCCATTTCGCTCCATCGGGGCCGTTGCGGGTTTGACCGGCCCTGCCGGCGGCCCACGGACGGGTTTGGACCCACGGCGCCCATGTCAGCCTGTCAGTTGCCCCTCCGCCGTCAGCAGGTTGCCCAGTCCGAATAACAGCGCCAGACGTTCGGTGTTCTTCGCCAGTCCCCGGTAGCGCACCTTGGCGTAGCCAAATATCCGCTTCATCCCTTCACCTTCAGGAACGGGTGCTCCACCTTGGCCCTCACCGATGCTTTGCGCTTTTCCGCCATCGCTTCCGAACTCTCAGGGTCGAGTTTCCGCCGTTTTCCCGGACGCATCGCCACCTGCCATTCCACCCCACGGCCCAGGTTCTCATACCGCTTGTGGACTCCCTGATACCCGGCATCGCACCACACCCGAGTCTCCCCGCCGTGCAGCAGATTGTGCGCCTCGGTCACGTCGTGGACATTGGCTGCCGTGGTGCTCAGACTGTGCACTATCCCGGTTTCGGAATCCACCCCGATGTGCGCCTTCATCCCGAAATGCCACTGGTTCCCTTTCTTCGTCTGATGCATCTCCGGGTCCCGCTCACCAGCCCGGTTCTTGGTGGATGATGGAGACTCGATGATACTGGCGTCCACGATGGTCCCCTCCCGCAGCCGCAGTCCTTGGGACTCCAGGTGGGCGTTGATCTCATCTAGCAGGCTTCTGCCCAGTTCGTGCCGCTCCAGGAGGTGGCGGAAGTTCAGGATAGTGGTCTCGTCGGGCAGTGCTTCCGATAGGCTCAGGCCGGCGAAACGCCTGACTGATTCGGCCTCGTAGAGCAAATCCTCCATGCCGGGGTCGCTCAAGTTGTAGAACAACTGCACGCAGTGAATCCGCAGCATCACCGGCAGCGGGTAAGGCCGTCGGCCGTTGCCCGGCTTGGGATATACCGGCCGGATCCGCTGCTCCAGCCTCTGCCAGGGAATCAGGCCGTCCATGCGCTGCAGGAACAGCTCCCGGCGGGTCTTGCGTTTCTTGCCCTGGTATTCCAGGTCGGCAAAAGTTGGCTGGTCCATCAATTCTCACTCCGTCCGGCACCGGCTGTTCCACCCATACTATGCCACAAACAAACAGACTTGTTCAGAGTATCCCTAGAGATTTTATTTCAGGGGAATTGTGGACCATTTTGGTACATTGGGCCTGGGCGGCGGGTTAGGGATTTGGACCGGGACGGAATTCCGGCAAGGGTTGGCAAGGGTTATGGTAACGGGTGGTCACCCCAGGTGGGAAGGACGGGGTGTCAGCAGTCCAATTCAAGACGCGATTGCCCTGGCGTCCGTTGACTACGCTTGCCGTCTCCGACTTGGAATGATAACTTACCCGCAAACCCCTGATTTTCGGATGGAATGTTAAGGGTCGAGGAGTCGGTATGACAACTGCAGGAGTAACCGGACACAAAAACTTCATCGGCGGAGAATGGGTCAAGTCGGTCTCGGGGCGGACCTACCAGGTTTACAACCCTGCCCACAAGACGGAGTCTGTTGGAGAGTTCCAGACCTCCAACGCCGACGATGCGCTCACTGCGGTGGCTGCCGCCAAGGACGCCCTGGCCGGTTGGGCCAACACTCCCGCCCCGGTGCGGGCCGGCATACTCTTCCGCGCTTTGGAAATCATGGGGCGAAGGAGTGACGAAATAGCCCGCGCCATCACCATCGAGGAAGGCAAGCCCATAGGCGACGCCCAGGGTGAAGTGAAGCGGGCCATGAACATCATAGAGTACGCCGCGGGAGAGGGGCGCAGGATGTTCGGCTACACGACCCCTTCCGAACTGCCCAATACGGTGGCCTATACCATCAAGCGCCCCATAGGCGTCGTGGGAATCATTACTCCCTGGAACTTCCCTATCGCCATCCCGGCCTGGAAGATCGCCCCCGCACTGATCTGCGGCAACGCCCTGGTCTTCAAGCCGGCGTCGTCCACGCCCTTGAGCGCCACCAAGCTGGTGGAAGTATTTGAGGAAGCCGGCGTACCGCCCGGCGTTCTGAACCTGGTCACAGGACCGGGCGCGCAGGTGGGGAACGCGCTGGTGGAAAGCCCCGACGTCAAGGGCATCTCCTTCACCGGCTCCACCGAAATCGGCACCGAGCTTTACGGCAACGGGGCCAGGCGGCTCAAGAAGGTGCAGGCGGAGATGGGCGGCAAGAACGCGGTAATCCTGCTGGCCGACGCGGACATGGACAAGGCCCTGGGCGGCATTGTCCAGGGAGCTTTCGGCTCCACCGGACAGCGTTGTACCGCCACCAGCCGCGTCATTGTCGAAGAGTCAGTCTACGATGAATTCATGCATGGTCTCATCGACCGCACCAGCAAACTGAAGATCGGCGACGGCATGGACCCCTCGGTGGACGTGGCGCCACTCTCCAGCCAGAGCCAGTATGACAATGTGCTGGAATACATCGGGGTAGGCGCCGAAGAGGGCGCGAACCTGGCCTACGGCGGAAACGGGTTGACCAGCGGGGACTACGGTGAGGGCTTCTACGTGGAGCCCACGGTATTCACCGACGTGTCCCCCGACATGCGAATCGCCAGGGAAGAAATTTTCGGCCCGGTGCTGACCGTGTTCAAGGCCCGAGACCTGGAGGATGCCATCCAGATTTCCAACAGCGTTGAGTTTGGCCTCTCCTCTTCGGTCTACACGCGGGACCTGACAAGGGCATTCGAGTACATCAACACGGTGGAGACCGGGATGGTCCACGTGAACGCCCCAACGCTGGGTGGAGAAGTCCATCTTCCCTTTGGCGGCCTGAAGGCGTCAGGCGTAGGCCAAAGGGAGCAGGGCACCGAAGCCTTCGACTTCTTCACCGAGACCATCACCGTCTACATCGACCACGCCGCCGCCCCACGCCAACAGGCCCGGTTTATCTAGGGCGCATGGTTTTGTCCCAAAGTGGCTGACAAATCTGAGTTGACAAATGCGGTTACGGAACGTACATAAGTGCGTACATGGTCAGCTTCCACATAATGAGCGCGAAGCGCCCACACACTACTACATCAACGAGCTAGCGGGACGCCGCGGAATACGGGGTGCGGAAACCATGAACCAGATATACTGGGTCATTGTAGGGCGTGTTGACCAGCGGCTGAAGTATCGGGAGATGACAAGGGTGTATTGAAAGAGGGGGAATCCCATGCAACGCACGACGCAGCCCCAACCTTTTACAGGAACGACGTGGGCGCCATCTGCTTTGACCTTATTCGGACCAACGAAAGTCCGGGAGACCGTCGGCCATCAGCCCGTCCTCGCTTGCAAGGACAATATGGCTTTCATGGAAGGGCTTCCCGACGGGCAGATGAAACTGGTAGTCACCTCGCCGCCCTACAATCTAGGCAAGCACTACGAGGCCAGGACTTCATTGGACGCCTACCTTGAGTCGCAGGAGCGTGTAATCAGCGAGTGCGTCCGAATTCTGCATCCGCAAGGGTCAATCTGCTGGCAGGTCGGAAACTACGTCGAAAACGGAGAAATCGTACCTTTAGATGCAATCCTGTATCCTGTGTTCCGGGACCAGGGCCTCAAACTGTGCAACCGGATCGTCTGGCACTTCGGGCACGGTCTACACTGCACAAGACGGCTTTCCGGCAGGTATGAGACGATCAACTGGTGGACGAAGAATGACGACTACACATGGAACCTGGACCCAATCCGAGTTCCATCCAAGTATCCGGGAAAGCGCCACTTCAAAGGTCCGAACATAGGCAAACTGTCGGGAAACCCCAACGGGAAAAACCCGAGCGATGTATGGGCATTCCCGAACGTGATAAACAACCACCCGGAAAAGACCATCCACCCTTGCCAATTTCCTGTTGAACTGGTGGAACGCCTTGTTCTCTCTATGACGAATGAGAAAGACGCGGTGTTTGATCCTTACATGGGAGTCGGTTCATCCATCATTGCCGCGCTAATGCATGACCGCTACGCCTACGGATGTGACATCGTACCAGAGTATGTAGAGATTGCCCGCCGACGGGTGCGCCAACTGCGCGACGGCAATCTTCCTACTCGCCCAATGGGAAAGCCAATCTACGATCCTGAGAAACCCAACGGTGGGCACTAATGGAGATCAGGGCGCACTACTCCCATCTCAATGGCGAGGAGTATTTGCTTGTCCATCGCAAGAAGCTGTGGGACGAAGTGCAGAATGTGATAGCAGAAGTGGATGCCTTAGCCTGCAAGACCAAAGTCTCGAAGGAAAAGACCATGCCAGGGAAGACCCTGTTCTCTCCCGCAGATATGAACCGAGAGTTCAAAAAGGGCTTCAGGGAAGAGGGTGGAGTGAGCGCCGGAGTAACTTCTGGGTGACGGACGACGAGAAGTTGCTTCGCGGCATCTACAACCTGCCAGAGACAGCGCAAAAACTGGCGATTGAGGAAGCTGGTCACACCCCAATCATGTCCTACAACCAGACCGACTTCGTGAAGGAGTGCGTCGCTGTGGAGATCCAGTTCGGTAAGTACGCTTTCGTCGCTCACGACCTATTCGTGAAGCATCTTAGCTTCTTCGTTTCGGACATTATCGACGTGGGGATCGAAATACTTCCGATGAAGGAACTTGAGCGGGGGATGTCGTCGGGCGTTCCCTATTACGAACGGGATCTATTGAACGTTCTACGGCAAGGGCGCGGGGTCCCGGCGGTTCCGTTAGTGCTTGTTGGAGTAGTCCCGTGACCGGTTGTCTACGGGGAAGCCATCCAGATTTCCAACAGCGTAGAGTTCGGCCTCTCGTCCTCGGTATACACGCGCGACCTGACCCGTGCATTCGAGTACATCAACACGGTGGAGACCGGGATGGTCCACGTGAACGCCCCAACGCTGGGTGGAGAAGTCCATCTTCCCTTTGGCGGCCTGAAGGCGTCAGGCGTAGGCCAAAGGGAGCAGGGCACCGAAGCCTTCGACTTCTTCACCGAGACCATCACCGTCTACATCGACCACGCCGCCGCCCCACGCCAACAGGCCCGGTTTATCTAGGGATCTTATCGCCTCATTTCCAGAGGTCTGACATGTTTAGATTGGGGAATTATATACTTGATTACCCAAAACCCCGTCGCCTACTCGGCTAGGGGCCTAGTGGTGTGGTCCACGCATCGCCCGTCGCGGTACAGGATGGAAGGGTAGTTAATCTCCCTACCGCATTCCTCGCAACGATAAATGCGGTCCTCGTTAATCACCGGGCCAGGCGGCGGGGTCCGCATGAAGACCTGTGCAATCTCTTCCGCCGTCGCGTCGATCCGAGGCGGAAACGGGCGGGCTGGGCGACCTAGTTCCTTCTTCTTTCGCGGCATGGCTGTCTCCTTCGCTGGTGTTCTTGCATCTCCTACCCGTTACCTATGGCACCATAACACTCCTCACAGTAATCCAAGGCCGTTGGGTCGGTCGAACCATAGCACTGTCGCACCATGCCGCGCCATTTATTCTTCTTCAGCCAGCGGTGCGCGGTTTGCCGTGAAGTGTATGCCCGGTCAAGTCTGAGTAATACCGTGTCGCCGTTGATTTCATCAGGGGAGAAGCCTTCCTCCTGTGCAATGACTTCTGCCTCTTTCTGAAGTTCTCGGAGTTTAGCGACATCAGAGAAGCCATTGCCGCCCCATTCTTCCATTGTCAGATGGCTGGTGAAGACCAATATGTGATATTGCTTCATCTAAAACCTCATTAGAAAGGGAATT
Organism: Dehalococcoidia bacterium; assembly: GCA_965216155.1. GTDB lineage: Bacteria > Chloroflexota > Dehalococcoidia > Lucifugimonadales > UBA3495 > CATOSP01. Next base: position 609,921 of record CBDCFD010000006.1, read on the forward strand.
ACATACTTGATTACCCACAGCCTACGTCGACTCATTGGACAGCGGACTAAAGAGGGTCTTGTACTTAAGGTCCGTCTGGTCTGAGTGGATAGAGAGATTCGAGCGTTCCGATCTCACGCATCAGGGCCAAGAAGTCCCGGCGCACGAGTGGACTGCACTTGCGCAAATCTCTGATAACATCGAGGATGTGCTGATCGGCCCTTTGTTGCAGTCTATCACCTACGCCTGGTCTCAACATCCACGACACATCAATCTCCTCAAAAGTATCGCGTCTGGCATCCTGTAAAACCGCTTCCATCTTGCGGTAAGCAGTCCACCACCGGGGCATTTCCGGCAATATTGAGTCGGGGAATAGGGCCATCAACTCATCCTCATTCCTGACCGGAACCTGGACGACTTTCACCCCCAGGTTGGTTATGGCGGTCAGCTTGTGAGCCGTCACAGTCGACGTGACGACGACCTCAATCAATCGCACCGGGCGGCTGTCCCGGAGGCATAGAATATCTGGCACGTAGCCGGCCACGGCGTTGAGATTGTCGGGGATGATGACTTTATCGACGCCAGCCAACACATCACCGGACATCCCGCCTTCCAGGGTCGGCAGCGTGACGGGTCCAGCATTGGTGGCGTTCAAGGCGTCCCATATCAAGCCAACTGCATATTCATGCAGGAAGCTCACAGGGAAACCGGCGGTGCCCACATTCTTGCCCCATTCAGATTCGTCTAGCATAGCCTTCGGCATAGCGCCTCCTTCATTCCTTCCCTTACTTTGGGTAATCAAGTATATAATTCCCAAAAAGAGCGTGTGCTGGTATTTTCCCCGGGCGGAGACCTGGAGCACGAGTTGGATTTGAAGTGCAGCCCGCTCGACATCGGCATTGCCTTTTCCAATGGCTACGCCTTCGTCGGGTGCGCCGCTTCAGGATTTTCCGGCCAAGTGATTGTGATCGACACGAATACCATGGAGGTGGTCAAGACATTCGACAGAGTCCACCCGGGCGACGTAAAGCCGACTCAACAGTGGTTTTTCATCACCGCGGTTGCAGAAGCAGCCGGCTCGATCCTGGTAATAGGGGCAGGAAATCCACCGGAAGGCTACCGACGTTTGACCAACCACTCCTCGGTTACGACCAGGATTGGAGTGATAGACCCGGAAACACTCGCTTTCAGAGGATACCTGACCGGCTTGGAACCCGGCCTCCGGGTTTTGAGCGTACTGGAAGTAAACGGCAAAGTATGGCTCTTCAATGAGCTGAGCCATATTGAAGAGCGGCCGGCCCGTACCGACGTTTACGTGATGGACCCGCAAACCCTGCAAATCGTGGACAGCTTCAACCTGGACCACCCGTTCCCGAACTGGGCGGAACACGCAGATGACAGCGCCATCTACATCTTCCATGAGGTTCGGAAGAGATTGCGAGACGCCGGCTACCAAAGCGGCATTACCCGGCTGGACCTGGCAACTGGCGCAGAAACTTTCGTTCCCACCCCTAACCTGCCATACTCCCAAGGGATGGGCGTTTACCGGGACCGGCCCTGTTTGGCCAATGAGCGGTCAGAGGGCAGTGGACTGTGGTGCTTGAACGACGACGATGTGCTGGAGTTGAAAATCCCCGATAGGTATCTCGGGGTCCTGTTTGGGCCGCCTGCGCCCTGAGGTTGTCGCGCATTTGCTCCGAACGGGGTTGTGTCTGCGTCAACCGGGAGCGCGCGCCCTTTCGCTTGGGCGGTGGCCGGCTATTCACACAGAGCCGCTCCAGTCGTTGGAAGCGGCGTAAATTCGGCAAGGAAGGGGCAATTATATGTCGCAAGTAGAGGACAAGCTGAAGGAATTGGGCTACGAGTTGCCGCCGCCCCGGCGCACCCAGTTGGGTAACTTCATTCCGGCGGTGCGTACCGGGAACCTGGTCTATCTTTCCGGCACCGGGCCGGGGTTGCCCGAAGGGGGTCTCCTGCACGTCGGGAAACTGGGTGCGGACCTGACCATAGAGCAGGGCTACGACTGCGCCCGGCAGACGATGCTGAACCTTCTCACCAACCTGAAGGGGGAGATTGGCGACCTGGATAAAATGAAGCGTGTCGTCAAGCTGCTGTGCATGATCAACGCCGCACCGGACTTCGGCGACACGCCCAGGGTTGCCAACGGCGCGTCGGACCTGCTTGTTGGCATCTATGGAGAACGGGGACGCCACGCCCGTTCCGCGGTGGGCATGTCTACTCTGCCGGGTGGTATGCCGGTTGAGATTGAGATGATTGTTGAGGTGGAGGACCAGGGGTCTGGGCCTTAGACTCCGGTGGGGCGGTGTTGGGCCCATGGCCTGGCCCGTTCGAATGCCGCCGACGCCCTTAAGACCGTGGATTCATCGCCCCGGCGTCCCACGATCTGTAGCCCGATGGGCAACCCATCCCGGGAGAAGCCGCAGGGTATGCTTGCGGCGGGTTGTCCCGTGAGGTTGAAGGGCCTGGTCATGGGTGAGAACGCGCCCCTGCCTGGCACGTCCACGCCACCGATCCGCGAAGGTGGCTGCTCCACCGGGAAGGCGGGCACCGCCAGGGTTGGGGTGAGCAGCAGGTCGTAGCTTTCCATAAGGTCGTCAACGCGGGCCTTCATCTGGTCCACAGCCCGGATTGACCCGGCGTAGTCCGCGCCGGTCACCTGCCTGGCGTGGTCCAGGCAGAAGAGGGCGTTGGCGGTGAGCAGGTCCCGTGACTCGTCGAGCAGATGCCCGTAGCTTACATAATTGCCGACGTGGAAAATATTGAGGAAGGCGGGTACCGGGTCTTCAAGCTCGAACGCGGGTTCGTCCACGCTGCATCCCAACTCCTCGAAGACACGCGCCGCCTTCGAGGTGACGCTGACCACTTCGGGGTCGATCACAGCGTAGCCCATGTCGGCGCTCCAGGCGATGCGGAGACCCGAGAGGCTGGCATCAAGGCCGGATGCGAAATCCGGAGGGATTTCCCGCATGGAGGCCGGATCGCGGGGGTCGTGGCCCGCCAATACTTGCAGCAAGACAGCGGCGTCCCGCACCGTGCGGGCCATGGGGCCTGACTGGGATGTGAGGTTGGGGGAGGGACGGCCCAGACCGCCCGCCCTGGGAACCCTGCCCAGGGTAGGCTTGATTCCGAAGAGACCGCAAAAACTGCTGGGGTTGCGAATGGAGCCACCGCCGTCGGTGCCGGTGGCGATGGCGCACATACCGGCTGCCACCGAGGCTCCGGCCCCACCGCTGGAGCCGCCTGCGGTGCGGGTTGTGTCCCAGGGGTTGCGGCAAGGGTCTCCCAGCCGGTTTTCGGTCGTACCCTGGAGTCCAAATTCCGGGGTGTTGGTCTTGCCCAGGAGCACCGCGCCGGAAGCCTTTACTCTTTCCGAGACCACGGAATCTATGTCGGGCACCGTGTCCCGGAAGGCCAGCGACCCCATCGTGGAGCGGATTCCACGAGTAGCCTCTAGGTCTTTAATCGAGACGGGTATACCCAACATCGACATTCCTTGTGAACTGGGCGGACCACGGTCCAGCATCTCGTCGGCGGAGTGGGCGGCAGCCATCGCCTCATCGCCGGTGACCGTGATGAAGGCGTTGAGCTTGGCATTGACCGCCTCGATCCTTCGCAGGTAAAGCTCGGTCAGCTCCGCGGATGAGACTTCGCGGGCGTCCAGCATCTCACGAAGCTGGCTTACGGGCGTGTAGAGCAGGTCGCTGTCTGGCATGGTGTTTCCCCCTACGCTCCCTTAACGTTTACGATCTGGCGGAAGGTGTGCAGGATATCAATCAAGTCATTGGACTGCTCCATAACCAGGTCCACATCTTTGTAAGCTCCGGGCAATTCGTCCAGGAAGGACTCGGACCGATTGACCTCGATACCTTCCATGAGCCGGTCGAAGTCGCTCATGGTGAATGATTCGCGGGCCTTATTCCGGCTCATACGCCTGCCTGCGCCGTGGGGGGCGGTATTGAACGATCCCCTGTTGCCCTTGCCACGCACAACGTAGCTGGCCGTTCCCATGGATCCCGGAATCAGGCCAAGCTGTCCTTCCCTGGCCTCGATGGCTCCTTTGCGCGAGACCAGGATATCGCGCCCGAAGTGGTGCTCGCGCTGGGTGAAGTTGTGGTGACACTGGATGCGCTCTTCTTCCTCGAAGCTGCCGAACCGGTGCTTGAGGATTCGCAAGACGCGCTCGATCATCTCGTCGCGGTTAAGCCTGGCAAAGTCCTGCGCCCAGCCGAGGTCGGTCATGTAGTCATGGAACTCGGGGGTGTCTTCAACCAGGTAGGCGAGGTCAGGGTCGGGCAACTGGATGTACCACTTCTCCATCAGCGCCTTGGCGATCTTGATGTGGTGGACGGCTATCTTGTTTCCGATACCGCGGGAGCCGGAGTGCAGGAACGCCCAGACGGAGCCTGTTTCGTCGAGCACGATCTCGATGAAGTGGTTGCCCGAGCCCAGCGATCCCATTTGCCTGCGCCAGTTGCAGTCAATTTTGTCGTAAAAGTCCAGCCGGTCCAATTCCGCGGCCTGGGCTTCCATTTGCTCGACGCGGGGCTTCGCGGTTTTTTTGATACTGCTGTTGTAGCGGCCGGCGCTGAGGGGTATCTGTTCCTCGACGGCCTTGCGTATTTCGGACAAGTCCTCCGGCAGGTCGGCCCGCGTCAGGGGTGTCTTGACGGCGATCATGCCGCACCCGATGTCGACGCCGACCGCGGCGGGGATGATGGCCCGCATCGTAGGGATGCAGGAGCCAACGGTGGCACCCATGCCAAAATGGCAGTCGGGCATGACGGCGACGTATTTGAAGATGAAGGGCAATTGGGACAGGTTCTTGATCTGCTGCAGGGCGGATCCCTCGATTTGCTCCTCCGGCAGCCAGGAGAGTACGTTGGGGCTGAAGTTGAGTGGCGGCACGGTGGCCTCCTTGGGAGGGGTGCGTGAAAACGGTGGTTATTTAAGTGTAACATGGCGGGGTTGGGGCGTGCCTTGGGAGTGGGACTAGCGCCGTCGCATCAGAACGGAAGCGGCTCCTCTGGGTACCTTCCTGAATAGGCTAACTGATCGTCTTAGAACCTGTCTACGATCTGTGGAATATGTTAAGTTGAGACTATTACCAAGGCAGGGTAATCATATCTCATTCCTATCCCAGCGACATTAGCCGGGAGCAATTTGCCCGGATTCTTCCCACGTTGGAGGCGGCCCGCCGACGGACCAAGCCCCGCACCGTGGACTTGTACGACGTTTTCTGCGGGGTGCTGTACCTCCTGAAAAGCGGGTGCCAGTGGCGGATGCTGCCTGCGGACTTCCCGGATTGGCGCACTGGCTACAAGTATTTCCGGCAATGGAGTGAGCGGCCCGGCCCGGAGCAAGAATCCATTCTGGAGCAGGTCTTAAAAAAATCGGTTGGCACGGCCCGACGGAGCAATGGTCGAAAAGAGCAGACCAGTTTCTGCATCGTGGACGCCCAGAGCGTCAGGAACACTGACAGCGCCGAGCACAAGGGCTATGACGCGGGCAAGAAGGTGTCCGGGATCAAGCGTCACATCGCGGTGGACACGCAGGGGTTGCCCCATGCGATTCACGTGACCACCGCCAACGTTACCGGCCGGGCTGGGGCTTTGGCGATGTTTGACCAACGCCAGGCCGACCTGAGCCGGGTGCAGAACGTGCTGGTCGATGGGGGTTACACCGGGAAGCCCTTTGCCGCGGCGGTACAGAGCCTGTTGGGAGCCTCGGTGGAAGTGGTGAAACGCAATGAACTGCACACCTTCGTGGTGCTGCCTGCCTTTAGCCCCCGTGAAGACGGGGGGATGGGTGGTGGAGCGATCCTTTGCCTGGCTGGAGAAGTGCCGCCGGCTCTGGAAGAACTGCGAGAGAAAGCTGAATACCAGTCTGCAAATGGTGGTTCTTGCCTTCGCGACGCTAATCCTGAAGAGATTGTAAACAGGCTCTAAGTGGATCAAGGACGCTTACGCGCCGATACTACCCCATCCGTCATTCCGGCCCCCGGATCCAGTACGGGGCAGGCTTTGAGCCGGAATCCGGGAACCCTTCCTTAAATCACGTTCAGATACCTGAGCATTTATGGGTTCCAGCGAAAACTGGAACGACGATGGAGCCGGTTGCGGTCATAATCCAAAGGCCTTGGGTAACGCAACGAGAAAATTGCGAAACTCTTTAGTCTCCGAAGAGGTGGAATAAAAATGGCGTGGATAGGATTCATCGGCCAATGAGAGTGAGTGGAATTCGTCTGATACTTTGGCGGTATTCGTCCCCCAGCAGCGGTAGCAAGCTCAGCCGGGGAGTTTCGCAATTTTCTCAATGCAACCGGTGACATGGCAAGCGAATTTCGCTCATGCTATAATTCTTGCTCGTTGGCAGGGCGTTCACCCATTAGCGAAGTAATACTCGACGGTGACTCAGCTGGTCGAGCCTGGTAAGGCAGCCACAACACATCCCCTTCTGTCTTCGGCGGTGTTGTAGGCATGTCTGCCGCGCTTGGGGATCTCTCTCGCCGGGACTAAGTGAACAAGTAAGTTGATTACGAGATCGTAGAGGTGGGACGGTGAGAATCGCCAGGCAAAACCTGCGCACTCCGGGACCAACACCCGTACCGGGCGACATTGTGGATGCCATGGGCGCCCCCATGATCGACCACCGCGGCCCCGAGTTCTTCGAGCTAATAACCCAGGCCACGGCGAGTCTCAAGCAGGTGTTCATGACCCAGAACGACCTGTTCATCCTGACAGCGTCCGGCACCGGAGGCCTGGAATCGCTGATAGTGAACTCCCTCTGTCCCGGAAACAGGATATTGTCCGCCACGGCCGGTTCCTTTGGAGACCGCTTCTGCGAAATGGCCTTGGCCTACGGGGCCGACGTCCAGCGCCTGGACTTCGAGTGGGGTGAAGCCGTGGACCCCGATGCGGTGCGGCAAGCCCTTAACGGCGACCCCACGATCAAGGCGGTACTCGTTACGCACAACGAGACTTCCACCGGGGTCACCCACCCGCTTCCTGAAATCTCCCAGGTCGTAAAGGGAGAGTTCAACAAGCTCCTCTTGGTCGACGCCGTAAGCAGCCTTGGCTGTATTCCCCTCCCCGTGGATGGCTGGAACTGTGATATGGTAGCCACCGCTTCACAGAAGGGGTTTATGATCCCGCCAGGCCTGTCTTTCGTCAGTGTGAGCCCGGCAGCCTGGGAGGCTGAAGCGGAGGCCACCATGCCCCGCTTCTACTTTGATCTCCGCGCCGCCAAGACCTATCTGGAACGGGGACAGACTCCTTTCACCCCGAATGTCGCCCTCCTTTATGGACTGCAACTGGCATTGGACAAGCTCCTGGAAGAGGGGATGGAAAGCGTGTACGAAAGGCACGCCAGCATAGCCGAATTCACCCGGCAGGGCGTGAAGGCCCTGGGGCTCGAACTGTTGCCCCGGGACGAGACTTACGCCTCCAACACGGTTACGGCCATCAAGATACCCGAAGAGGTGGACGGGCCCAGGCTTATGTCTTTGACTCGCACCGAGGAGAACGTGGTTCTGGCCGGGGGACAGGGCAAGTTGACCGGGAAAATCTTCCGGATCGGTCATCTGGGACACGTCACCCGGGATGACATCCAGGAAGTACTGGAAGCGCTGGGCAGAGTTTTGCCCAAGGTGGGTTTCCGCCCCAGCTAGGAAAACTCCGGCGTCCCGGATTCCGGCACGCCTCAAGGGAGGCCAATAGCATGGCATCATCGCAGCTTCAGAAGGCGATGGGCACCCTGCGCATTAGCCTGGCTGAGATCAAGAATAAGGAAACCCAGCTTGACGGGGTCATTTACCAATTCCGTACCCAGCTCCGGCGGGTGCCCAGGCAGCCCATCTACGGCAAGAGCAGCCTCGACCTCTCCCTGTCCGCCATGGGCGAGATCGAGGAGAGGCTGGCCGATGCCGAAGCCACTCGGCGGCGGCTGTTGGCCATTAAGAAGACTGCCACCGATGAACTAGAGGCCCTGCAAGTGATCCAACAGGTGGACGAGGCCAAGCGTTCCCTGGGGGATTTGAGAAAAAGAGTCCGTGTGGTGGGCGCAGACCCTGAAACCGCCGCTGAGATCCAACGTCTGGAACGCTTTATTACCGCCCACAGCAAGCGCGCTGAGCAGGCGATCACCGCGAGCTACGAGGAAAGGCTGGACCTTCGGTAACTGGTCCGCCGGCGGAATTATCGCTAGAGCGCCCCGTCCAACTGGTTGATGACCAATCCCGTGGGCAGCTTGGGGTAAAAGAAAGTCGATTTGCGGGGCAGTCTCTGACCCTGCCGCACGATCTCCTCGAACGGACCCATCGGGAACGGCTTCAGCAAAAATGCTATCTGGCTAACGCCGGACGCGACTTGGTCTGCGGCGGCGTCATGGTCGTGAATATAGCCCACATGGCGCGGCAACAAGTCCCCTAGTACCGGCTTCAAGACCTGCTCTTCTAGGACCCAGGCTTCCGACACCGCTAGCGGGCCCCATGACCGCCTATCTAGCTCGGGACGCAGGGTTAGTAGCTGAGGGGGATTTCCGGCTGGCCCGATGAGTCCCGCGACTTTGCTCTCCAAACCCTGGGCCGCCACGTTGTTTACAATCGCCTCTGCCAACCCGGCGTCCGGTAACTCCAGCGGTCGGGAAGCAAATACTTCGTCAAGCCGTTCCAGCAGCCTCCCCAGCATTTCCTCGCCCAGACCGCCGACAACACGGTGATAGGGCAGGACTAGCAGGCCAGGGTCGCCGAACTCGATGAGGGTCATCATCACATAGTTATGCCCAGCTCCAGGCTCTCCGGATTGCTCGCCTCGAAACCTTAGCGCCGCCTCATAACGGTGATGACCGTCGGCCAAATACACCTGGGTCTCCGAGAAGAAGGACAGGATGGTCTCGGTGGCCTTCTCGCCGGATATCTGCCAAAGCGTAAGGCCCTGGTCTCCTTCGGCCTTAACGTCTATTACTGGTGTCCCGGCCATAATCTCCTGGAACGTGGGGTGCAGGACGCCTTCCGGGTCCCGGTACAGGGACATGATGGGGCTGAAGTTGGTGTTGCACTGGCGCATGAGGGAGACCCGGTCGAGGACCGCAGGCTCCTCGGTGTACTCGTGAGGGAACACCTGCTCGTTCTCGTACTCCTCGAGTCCAACGCATCCGGTCAACCCCAATCGGGTCATGGGTTCCCCCTGGAACTCGAAGGTGTGCCGCAGCAGATAGAAGCAGGGCGTCCCGTCACGTCGCAACACGTCCTTGGCCTGCCATTCGTCGAACACCGCCGCCGTACTCCGGTACTGGTCGGCGGCGGGCGAGTCCCAGTCTAGCCCCTCCCCGGCCTCGAGGTGTACTACATTGTAGGGACTGAGCCGCCGTAGCGAATCTTGAAGCTCCGGGGTTATCAGGTCGTACGGAGGACACACCACGGACGCAAGGTCTCCTACGACCCCGGAGTTGTAACGCCAACCCCGGAACGGGCGGAAATCTACCATAATTCGGGTCTACCTCAACCGAGGAATGGGATCGGGAACCTCTCCACGCGGGAGAGGACAAGGGTGAGGAGCGTCTAGCCAACGGAAGCACCCCGTAGGGCGAGGATTACCCCTCATCCCGTCAAGCCCAGAACCGACTCAACCTTCTCCTTCGAGGGAGAAGCGGAAGGCGACGCTCTACCCGCAGCCTTCCGGCTACCGAATATCCTTGTTTAGAAATCAGGCTGGGGAGGCGCTCCCCAGCCCTGTGGGATGTTGACCAGGTTGGGTTCCATATCATGGACGGACGTCTGACCGCAGTAGGCCATGGCCCGGTCGATCTCTTCCCGCAGCAACTCCAGGACGCCGTGGACCCCTTCGGCCCCATTTACGGCCAGGCCCCAGAAGAGTGGGCGGCCTATTCCAACGGCCTTCGCGCCCAACGCCAAAGCCTTCACCACGTCGCTGCCTCGCCGGACTCCGGAGTCGACGTAAACCTCGCAATTGCCCTTGACCGCATCGACGACCTCGGGAAGCATCTCTATCGCGCCCATAGTCATGTCAAGTTGCCGCCCGCCGTGGGTCGACACCAGGATCCCGTCAACGCCGCTTTCAGCCGCTACGTGGGCGTCCTCGGCGGTCCGGATTCCCTTGAGCACTATCGGCAGACCGGTCAATCCGCGGAGCCAGTCGAGTTCCTGCCAGGTCAGGGGAGCCTCGCGGTTCACGTTCCAACCAACGGACTCGTCGGTGCCTCGCAGTATGTTCTCCGGACGGTTGACGCCCCGGAAGTTGCCCTGCTCAAAGTTACGGTTGTAACGGTTGCGAAGGTCGCGCTCCTTGGGGCTGGGAGTAGGCGTATCCACCGTCAGGCACACGGCCTTGAACCCGGCTTCCTCGGCACGGCGGACCAGCATTTCGGTGAGGTCGTAGCCCCTGTGGTAAAGCTGGAAAAACAGTGGGCTAGTTGCTTCCTCGGCGACCTCTTCCATGCTGCAATTGGAGCCGGTGCTGAGCATCATCAGGGTGTTGGACATGCTTGCGCCCCGCGCTGTGGCGACTTCCCCTTCCGGGTGGGCCCGGTGATGAGACCCGGCGGGGCAGACGAACACCGGCATGCTCAATTCGTTGCCCAACATGGTAGTCGAGATGTCCCGTTCCCCGGTGTCTCGGAGGAACCTGGGCCGCAAGGTCAGTTCTTCGAATGCTGTCCGGTTGCGCCGGGTGGTGAACATGTCCATCGCCCCAGCGTCGATCGTGTCCCAATCGTCGTGGGGCAGGGCCAACTTCGCCCGTTCCTCGTAGTCGTACAGGTTAATGGGGTCAAGACGCATGATTACCTCCGCGATTGCAGTTGACGGTGGGCCTACTTTAGGGCGTGACGCCGCCAATGGCAAGCCCCGCCGCGCCTTCTCTTCGGCAATCAGCGCTTTCGCCCGCGCCTCAATCTTCTTCCGTTGCTCCTCCGGCAACCGGTCCATCATCTCCCGTAGCGTCGTCATACTTACCCCCCTTAGTTCCTCTTGTAACCGGGCCAAGTGCATGTCGAACCGGTCGTCAGCTTTCCTTATCAGTTCCCGGTAAAAGAGCCTTTCGCTGCCCCCGGACTTGTTGCCAGCCACCAGCAGTACAGCCTGACGGTTGGGATCGAAGGCAAAGGCAACTCGCCACACACCGTTGTCGGCGTTGAATCGGAGTTCTTTCATGTTGGTGTGCCGTGACCGGTTCAACGTGTCTACTCTTGGTTGGCCCAGTGTTGGGCCGAACTGCTCCAAAACTATCGCCTGTGCCCGAATCTCATCCCGTACTGTGGGCAGGAGTGCATTAAACTCAAGCTCAAAGGCGGGATCGAAGCGGACTTCCCAAAGCATATTGTTGAGTATATCTGAATAGCATGTTCCATTATCATCATAAGTCCCGGGGGCCAGGATAGTTGGATTTTCATGAGCTATCGAGCGTCCCTTTGTGGTGCAACTTGCTGAACCAAAACGGATGGCCATTCGACAAACTCAGGGCGACCGACGGAGACCGGCGCTATCTTAAGGACCAAAAGGCCCTCGATTCTTGACCATCTCCACTCGGATGTTCTGCATTCAACTACGCTGGCGATTACCTGGTACACTTGTCTTGACCTCTCCGGGGGCCGTATCTACAATCCCCCTCGTACATCGCTGACCATGTCAAGGTTCCGCCAGTGTTTGGCGGAAGGATTCTGAATACTGCCGCCGCGAATCGGCAACACAGGAGACAAGAGACATGGAATTTGGACTGTTTATGATGCCGCTGCATCCGCCAAGGCGGTCATTTGCCGACTCCTACGACCGCGATATGGAGCTAATTGTTCAGGCCGACAAACTGGGCTACCACGAAGCCTGGATCGGGGAGCACATCACAGAGATGTGGGAGAACGCACCCGTCCCCGAACTGCTAATCGCCCAGGCTTTGGCGTTGACGAAGAACATCGTCATGGCCACCGGCGTAACGATGTTGCCCCTGCATCATCCGGTGGACACCGCCCACCGCATCGCCATGTTGGACCACATGGCCAGAGGCCGGTTCTACTGGGGTATTGGAGTCAGGTCTTTGGCCACCGACCTGCACCTGTACGGCATCGAATACAACTCGATGGACGATGTGCGGGAGCAGGGCAAAGAGGCGCTGGACGTCATCTTGGGTCTGTGGCAGGCAGAAGATGGAAAGTTTGGCTACGAGGGCAAGTATTACCAGGTCCACGCGCCGGAGACAGACCCGGTGTTGGAGCGCCGCCTCCACTACAAGCCCTATCAGACTCCCCATCCGCCCATCGGCGTCGCGGCTTCGACTCCTACTTCAGAGACTTTGCGCATGGCCGGTGAACGTGGCTGGATACCCATGACCAATCTCATGGACCAGCACATAGGCGAACTTTGGCAGCGGGTTGAAGAGGGCGCGGCAATCTCGGGCAAGACACCGGATAGGAGCGAGCTTCGCGTGGGCCGGGAGGTCTACGTCGGCGAGACGCCGGAGTCGGCCAGAGAAGAGGCCCGCATCGTCCTGGGACGCCCCTTCGACGAGCACCAGTACATCAACCGCAAGGCTGGAGGCAATCTGTCCTACGTGAAGTTGGACCCCAACATGCCAGACGAGGCCGTGGACGTTGACTACATGATGGAAAACGTCTGGATTGTCGGCGACCCCCAGGAGTGCGCCGACAAGATACGCCGGAGCTACGAAGACGTGGGAGGCTTCGGCCACTTGCTGGCTATCACCCAAGACCCCGACGACCACTCCCTCATGCAGCGTTCAATACGGCTGCTGATGGAGGAAGTCGGGCCAAAGGTGGCAGACCTCAAGTAAGGGCTGTTTCAGGACTCCCCAGGGCCTTTTCCGGCACGCGCCGGGAAGGGCCCTAGCTTTGGTCCGCGGCGCGCAGCGCGTTAAGCACCTTCTCTGCCGTGATCGGTAGGTCGTGTATCCTTACACCCACCGCGTCATAGACAGCGTTGGCGATGGCTGGCGCCACGGGAGAGATGGGGTTTTCGCCGATGGCTTTGCCCTGGTAAGGCCCGTTCCCCTCTTCAGACTCGACCAGTACGGTTACCAGCCGGGGAATATCCGTAGTGGTGGGTATCTTGACGTCTCCCAAGCTAAGGGTCGAGATTCGACCCTCCTCAGATTGCAACTCCTCCATCATCGCGTATCCCAGACCCTGAATCACCGCCCCATCGATTTGGCCCTGGTGCCCCAGCGGGTTGTAGATCGTGCCTACGTCATGGGCGGTGACTATCTTATGGACCGTAACCTGCCCCGTTTCCGGGTCCACCTCCACTTCGGCGACCTGGGCACAGAAGGAAGTCACCTCGGGTTCTTCAGCGTCGGTGGTTGATTCCCCAAGGATCGGAGCGCCGGTGGCGGCCACGGCTCGGGCAGTCAATTCGCCGATGGGGATGTCGGCTTCGGGGTTGCCTTCCACGAAAACGCGGCTGCCGCGGAAGACGATGCGCTCTTCGGGCCACCCGTAGAATTCGGCGGCCAGGCCGGTGAGGGTCTGGCGCACCTCCTGGGCCGCTCCCAGAGCAGCGTGGGCCGCGCCGACGCTGGTACCCGCGCCCGCTCCGGTGTCGAAAGGTACCTGATCGGTATCCACCCTGGCGACGGCAACGTCTTCAGCGCGGATACCCAGGTCCTCGGCCACCACCTGCCGCGCGACGGTGTAGAATCCGACACCGGTGTCCGGCACAGAGGAGTAGATGGTCGCCCGGCCGGTCTCGTCCATTCCGACCCTGGCGATGAATACGGCCTTGCCCTGGGGACGCTGTCCCAACGCAATGCCTCGTCCAAAGTGTGGACCTGGCTTGGGAGAGTCCCACGCCGCCTCTTCGGCGGCGCGGCGCAGGGTCTCCTCGCCGCGCAGGTGTTGGAAACGCTGTCCCGTGCCCGACTCGTCGCCCTCTTGCACCACGTTGCGCAGCCGAAGCTCATAAGGATCGATCCCCATCTCACGCGCGATCATGTCGGTATGCGATTCGATGGCGAAGACGGCCTGGGGCTCCCCGGGGGCGCGGTAAGAGCCGCAGGGCACGTTGTTGGTGTAAACCATGTAGGAATCGATCTTGTAGTTAGGCGCCCGGTAGGGGCCTCCGCCTGCTTGCCGGGCGCCGCTGAGGTTCAATGACCCCCTAAATCCACCGTATGCGCCACCGTTGTACACGACCTTTGCTTCCCTGGCCCAGAACGTGCCGTCCTGTTTCATACCGGTCTTGATAGTGATCACCGAGGGATGCCTTGGGTTGCCGGCCATTAACTCCTCGATGTAGCTCATCACCATTTGGACGGGCCTGCCAGATCGTTGGGCCAGCGCGTAGGCTAGTGGCACGTTCATCGCCCCGGCCTTGCCGCCGAAGTCTCCTCCGATGCCGCACGGGTTGACCCGGATCTGCTCCTCCTCCACGCCCAGTGCGCCAGCCAATTGCCACCTCAGGCGGAAGGGTTGTTTGTTGTTGGCCCACACCTGGATTTTCCCCGAGTCGTCAATGGCGACGATGCAGCTATAGGGTTCCATGTAACCCTGGTGGACCCAGGGGGTGGTGAAGGTGTGCTCGAAGACCAGGTCGGATTCTTGGAACCCGCGTTCCAGGTCGCCGCCGGACCACTGGTTGTGGTACACGATGTTGCCCAGGGGTTGCACGGGTCCGGAGGACGAATCGTAGACCGGGGAACCATCGTGAATGACTGGCGCGCCGGGCCCCATTGCTTCCAATGGATCGAACACGGCCGGAAGGGGCTCGTACTCCACGTCGATCAGGTTAAGGGCTTCTTCCGCGATGTCCGCGTCGTCGGCGGCCACGGCGGCCACCTTTTCACCCACGAACCGCACTTTGTCCTCGGCCAGGGGAGGAACGTCACGCATGAACCTGCCGACGCGCATTCCCCGGGTGTCGCTGCCGGTAATAACAGCCCGGACCCCGGCAAGGCGTTCAGCGCGGGAAGTATCGATGTGCAGAATCTTGGCGTGGGGGTAGGGACTTCTGAGCACCTTGCCCCAGACCATGCCAGGGAGGATGATGTCGGCGGAGTAGAGGTGCTGACCAGAGACCTTATCCGGGCCATCCTCGCGGGTTACCGGCCTTCCGAGCACTGAATACGCAGTCATCTTTTCCTCCCTCCGCCTGTCGAACTCCGATGGGACCCCCCGTGGAATCCTTGCTGAAATCGCTAGTGGAGACTACTTGGGCTATTCTCTATCTTATTCCCGGTGCAGGTCTTCGGGATCGAGCACCCTGAAGCCGATACCCAGTTTGACCTGGTACCATGCGATCTTGCCGTCCTGAATGTTTCCCCGGATCTCCTTAACTTCAAACCAGTCCAGTCCGCGCAGAGTCTGTCCGGCCCGGCCGACTGCGTTTTCTATCGCCTGTTCTATTCCGTCGCTCGATGAGCCCACTAACTCGACGATCTTGTAAGTGTGGTCCATGCTCATGCTTATTCTCCTGTTCCCGATTAGGTCAGTCTTGGCCGGGCAATGATAGCGAGTCCGAAGGGTCAGGGCAATATGCCCAACCTCTCTGATAAAATGAGCCGATGGATATTATCGGGACACATGCCGGTCAACAGACGGAGGCGCAGACCGGGCTCGGCAGTGGCGTGCCACCGGAGCTGCGGCGCGTGGCGGTGGTCGGATGTAGTTGCGTCGGGAAGTCCACGTTCTCACGGCGGCTGGCCGGTTTACTCGGGTCGAATTATATTGAACTGGACGCCATCCATTGGCTGCCGGATTGGGTGGAACGTCCTAAGAGCCTGTTTACAATCTCTTCAGGATTAGCGTCGCGAAGGCAAGAACCACCATTTGCAGACTGGTATTCAGCTTTCTCTCGCAGTTCTTCCAGAGCCGGCGGCACTTCTCCAGCCAGGCAAAGGATCGCTCCACCACCCATCCCCCCGTCTTCACGGGGGCTAAAGGCAGGCAGCACCACGAAGGTGTGCAGTTCATTGCGTTTCACCACTTCCACCGAGGCTCCCAACAGGCTCTGTACCGCCGCGGCAAAGGGCTTCCCGGTGTAACCCCCATCGACCAGCACGTTCTGCACCCGGCTCAGGTCGGCCTGGCGTTGGTCAAACATCGCCAAAGCCCCAGCCCGGCCGGTAACGTTGGCGGTGGTCACGTGAATCGCATGGGGCAACCCCTGCGTGTCCACCGCGATGTGACGCTTGATCCCGGACACCTTCTTGCCCGCGTCATAGCCCTTGTGCTCGGCGCTGTCAGTGTTCCTGACGCTCTGGGCGTCCACGATGCAGAAACTGGTCTGCTCTTTTCGACCATTGCTCCGTCGGGCCGTGCCAACCGATTTTTTAAGACCTGCTCCAGAATGGATTCTTGCTCCGGGCCGGGCCGCTCACTCCATTGCCGGAAATACTTGTAGCCAGTGCGCCAATCCGGGAAGTCCGCAGGCAGCATCCGCCACTGGCGCCCGCTTTTCAGGAGGTACAGCACCCCGCAGAAAACGTCGTACAAGTCCACGGTGCGGGGCTTGGTCCGTCGGCGGGCCGCCTCCAACGTGGGAAGAATCCGGGCAAATTGCTCCCGGCTAATGTCGCTGGGATAGGAATGAGATATGATTACCCTGCCTTGGTAATAGTCTCAACTTAACATATTCCACAGATCGTAGACAGGTTCTAACAATGAATTTAGAGAGATCGTTGCAGAACAGACTGTTAACGACCAGTGGGTGACCGATGGCAACTACAGCCAGGCCAATGACCTAATTTGGAGTAAGGCGACGGCGGTGGTCTGGCTCAATTACTCCTTCCCATTGGTCTGGTACCGTGCCTTCACCCGCACCATCGGGCGTAGTATCACTGGCCGGACTTTGTGGTCGGGCAACAAAGAGTCTCTGAAGAAGGCGTTTTTCAGAGACTCCATTCTCCTGTGGGTCCTCCAGACCTACCGCTCCCGCCGCAAGCGGTACCGGGCGATATTCGACGCCGAAGAACACGACCACATCGAGTACATAGAATTTAGCAGGTCTCGAGATGCGGATAAGTTCCTGAAGGACCTGGAAGAGGCGGTTGAGTCCAGATGACAGTTAATTCCGGAAACACGCCACAAGGAGCCCGCGCACAGGGTATGTTTGGGCCGCGGGCCGGGGCCTACGCCACCAGCCGGATGCACATGTACGATGACCGGCTGGACATCATGCAGCGTTTGGCCGCGAATGCCTCGACGGGCGCTCGCACCTGGGCGATGGACCTTGGTTCGGGGGCAGGGTTTACGGCTTTTGTGATGGCGGCAGGATTCGATCAGGTGGTGGCCAGCGACATCACCGGGCCAATGCTCGTCGAGACCCGGCGCATCGGCCGGGAGAGGGGATTGACGAATTTGGCGTTGGTGCGAAACGCTGCCGAATATTTGCCTTTTGCCAGCGGTTCGTTGGGCTTGGTGACCAGCCGGGCGGCCATTCACCATTTCGAAGACCTGGACCGGGCATTGGATGAATTGCACCGTGTCTTGAGGCCCGGTGGCAGTCTGGTAGTGGCCGACAGCATTTCGCCTGAGGACGAGGATCTGTCCTCCTGGATGAACGATATTGAACTCCGGCGGGACTTCAGCCACGTCAATAACCGGCGCGTCTCTGAACTGGAAAAGATTCTGGTCAGCCACGGGTTGGGCATCGTGGCGCGGGAGTTCACCGGGGTGAACCTGCAATTCAACAACTGGGTTGAGCGCACGGATACCCCGGCGGATGAGGTACGGAAACTGCGGGAGGACTTCCTAAGTGCCTCCATCGAAGCGGTCGAAGAGTTTCAGATTCAGCCAGTAGAGGGGGACATAAACTTCTGCTGGCCGTGCCTGGTCTTCCGCGCCGAGAGGTCGTAGGGCTGTGGGGTTGGTCCTTCGGCCTCGCTGCGCTCCGCTCGGAATGAGCGGGGTATTGGGGCGGTTCCGCTCAGGAAAGAGGAGGAATTCCGAAGTTGTTCAGGTCGTTCTGGTCAAGCAGAAGGACCCGCCCCGTGCGCTCTTCCACGAACAGGGCGAAACCGCGCATGAAGTCACGCCCCAGGAGAGACGGCATGGGATGATCGACTTCAAGGATGTGCAACGGGTGTAGCGTGGAGAAGTTCTGAACTGTGATGCGGGATTCCACTACCCTGGTTGAGAATGCGCTCCCAACTCCCCGGCTCCTCACTCCAGTGTCGAGTGTGGCTACTCTTAAACCGGACCTTCCGGCTATATCAGGTGATATGGTCGTCATGTCGGAACCCGTGTCGATGACGAACTCAATGGATGCAGGGGCGATGTCCGGGTAGGCGGGAAACTGAATGTCGCACCGGATAAACGGGCGCCGCGTTGCGCCGACGGGACGGAAATACCCGATGATCATAGGACCGGAAGTATCCAGAGTTTGGGATCGGTTTCCATTTCCTGAATCAGTGCCCCGATGCTTTGGAGACCCAGCGCCCTGAGTTGAGGAGTCAGACCGGACTGGCTATCCGCCACTGCAACGACCTTTTTGTCCCATATAGCAATCCACTTGTCAGGGTACTGCTCCAGAAGCTCATCCCAGTGAGCTTCCAGGAACAGAACATCCTGGTAGTGCGGGTCGTCTTCCAGCCGGTAAGCCTTCCCGGGAGGGACAGGCCATTTGATTACTCCTCCTGTATCATAGTTAAACCAGACACTTCCCAGGCAAACATCGGGTTCCGTGGTCAGTTGGATTCTAATTGGTCCGCGACCCTGGAAACCCTTCTCCCTCAGTTGGGGGATCAGGTCAAACGCATCAACCGCGTTCGCAACTACCTGCTGGTTGAAAACCGCAATCCATTGCCCGGGGTACCGGGCCGTGAGTTCAGCATAATGGGCCTTGATGTATTCAAAGTCTTTAAGGTCACGTTCGCGCTCGGCGTCAATGCAGGTCATACATCCTCCGGGTGGGACTACGGGTAAAACCAATTTTACACCTTGCGCCACTGCCTGGCGCGTTGCTTTCCACCGCTCAGGCCGTCCAGTCCTCCAGCGTGTAGGCCATCTCCCAGAAGCGGTGCTCAAAGCGCAGGCTGGTCAGGTAGGCTTCTCCCATTGCGGCAATCTCGCCGGGGCCGGCTTGCTCCGCCAGACGGTCGGCCATCGCTCGGATGGTCCTGGCCAGGTCGGCGAACTCCGAGGACGTGTACATCTGTATCCACTGGCAGTAGAGGGGAGCGTGTTTCGGCTCCCCCTGCACGGCCAGCCGTTCCCCTACCTCCCAGTATCCCCACTGGCAGGGGAGCAGCGACGCCACCAGCGCCTCGAAACTGCCCTGGTGGGCGATGTTTAGCAGGAAGCTGGTGTAGCCCACGGTGGTCGGGGCGGCGCGGGTGGCCTCCAGTTCCTCCCGGGTGATGCCGAACTCGGCGCAATAGCTCCGGTGCAGGTCCATTTCGGTGTTGAGCGTTTCGTCCAGGAGCCGGGCAAACCAACCCATCGTGTCCAGGTTGGGGGCGCGGGCCGAGGCCAGGGCAAGAACGCGGCTGTAGTCGATCAGGTAAACGTAGTCTTGCATCACGTAATACTTGAACTTTTCCACCGCCAGCGTGCCGTCTCCGATGCCGGTGACGAAGGGATGCCCCAGGATTGCCTGGCGCACAGGTAGCGCCCTCTTTTCGATGTCTTCGGAAAAGCTCAATTTATCCCTCCATTCCCGCGCCGCCTGCGGCGCAGAAACGCGCGTTCGGTTGCAGATGCGCCCCGCACTGGCCGCAGTGCCGCGCCGCGCCCGCCCCAATGTCCGGTGGCGTGGCGGCAGTTGCGGCTTGCCCGCCGCCGTCCGAGTCCGGCTCCGGGCGCAGCGGTTCGGGGCCGTAGCGGTTGGGGCCGGCGGTTCCGGGCAGAATCATCATCACGATAAACCATATCCATGCTGCGAGGCTTGCGACAACCAGGACTCCCCCGGCAAAGATGAGAATGATGGACCAGTCCCACAGGAACCGGGCGATGATAGAGGCCAACAGCCCGGACAAGGCCAAGCCTGGAGTGAAGGAAAGAAGAATCCACCATGCCATGCGGTCGGTGTCGTGCAGCCGCCGCACGGTCACCGCCAAGGCGGGCAGCGCTAACGCCAGTCCATAAATCGCCCCGGCGGCAACCCCGGCGCCCCCAACAATCCATACCAGGTACAGGAAGGCATGCGAAATGAGAGAGAACAGGGCGAACCCGACCGGCAGGCCCGTCCGCTGAAGTTGACGTAGTTTCGGAATACCGAGATGACCGCTTCTGCAAAGTTCATGCCGGTTGTCTCTCCGTGATAGTTGGGGTGGTCTGTAGCCGCGGTTTATCGGGCAGATCTATAATGTCCGGGCATGGTTCCTTCTCACCGGAGAGGCGTTGGCTCCTACACCACGTCAGCGAATTACGGCGGAGCGTCCAGAGTAGCCCGATTTTAGTTGGGCCTTTGCCGGGGCGTCAAACAGCGGCTGAAATCCCTGACGATCCGCCTCGACATGTCGTTGACACGACGTTAGGCGGGTAGTCTATGTTAGTTCTACTTTGACGCGACTGGCCCCCGTATATGTTCTTCGGTCCCGGCAAAGACCCTGACCGTTGCCGGTTTCCGCCTGAAGATGCTGGGCTTATAATGGATGGGCCCAGTATCTAACCGAGGATGACGACCGACATGGAAGTAGTATTCATACAGGATGTTCCCAACCAGGCCCGGGCAGGTGAGATCAAGAGGGTTTCCGACGGTTACGCCCGCAACTACCTGGTCCCCAAGGGTCTGGCCGAGATGGCCACGCCGGAGGTCTTGAAGCGCCTGCATAAGATCAAGGCCGCCGGCGATCAGGTCCGCATCCGGGAGACCCAAGAGCTCACCGAGCTTGCCGAATTGCTCAACGACACCAGCATCACCGTCGAGGCCCGGGTCAATCCCGTGGGCCGGTATTACGGGACCATTAGCAGCGCGATGATCGCCAGCGAGCTCAGCAACGCCGTGGGACGGGAGATCGACCGCCGTCTCGTGGAGGCTGGGGAGCCGATCCGGGAGCCGGGCGAATACCAGGTTGTGTTGAGGCTGTCCAACGAAATCGAGGCGACCATCAACATCACCGCAGAGGTGGAAGAGTAGCTGAATGTACGCGGAGAAACTTCTCCCCCACGATCTTGAAGCCGAAGAAGCCATAGTAGGGTCTTTCCTGATCGACGGGGACTGTTTCACCCGCGTGGCGCACTTGGTGAAGGCGGAGGACTTTTACCGCGAGAAAAACCAGGCTTGTTTCGCCGCCTGCCAGGCCCTCTTCGAACGCGACGAGGCCATCGACCAGGTGACATTGGCCAGAGAGCTTAGCCGTACCAACCAGTTGGAGATGGTGGGCGGCATGGCCTACCTCAGCCACCTGGTCTCCGTCACACCCACTTCGGCTCACTCCGAACACTACGCCCAGCTCATCTCCCGCACGTCCATCATGCGGAAGCTGATCGACGCCGCTTCCCGAATCTCGGCCATCGGGTACGAGGATACCGACGACGTCGAAATGACCCTTCGCCAGGCCGAAGATGTGTTGTTTGGTGTCAGAACAGGGCAGACTCAGCGCGGCTTTATCTCCCTTCGCGCCATCTACGACCAATATCTACAGGACCGCGCCGCCATCGTCGAGCCCGATGTCCAAACGCGGGGTCCAGTCCTCACGGGCTACAACGAGATGGATGAGCTCCTGGGCGGGTTGCAGCGTTCGGACATGATTATCCTTGGCGCCCGCCCCGCCGTGGGAAAGAGCACGCTGGCGTTGAACATTTCCATCAACGCTGCGAAGGCGGGAGGGGTGGTTGGCGTATTCAGCTTGGAGATGAGCCGGGAACAGTTGGCGTTGCGAATCCTGGCCGCCGACGCCGAGGTTGATTCCCACCGCCTTCGCCTGGGGCTTTACACCGAGGCCGAGGAGCAGCGGATCATTGACTCCATCGGCCGGTTGTCGGACCTCTCCCTGTTCATTGACGATACTCCGTATCAGAGCCTGGTGGAGATGCGCAGCAAGGCCCGGCGCCTGTCATTGGAGCATGGCCTCGACTTGTTGGTGGTGGACTATCTGCAACTAATTCAAGGCCGGAGCCGTGGCGGGGAAAACCGTGTCCAGGAAATAAGCGAGATCTCCCGGTCTCTGAAGGCGATGGCCCGCGACCTGAATATCTCCCTCGTCACGTGCTCCCAGTTGAGCCGCCTGGTTGAGAACCGGCCCGGACACCGTCCCCAACTCTCAGACCTGCGGGACAGCGGAAGCATCGAGCAGGACTCCGACGTGGTGATGTTCATCCACCGGGAAGACATCTATTTCACCGAGGAGGAATGGGAGCTGCAATTCCCTGGTAGACAATACCCACGTAATATAGCGGAGATCATTGTGGCCAAACACCGGAACGGCCCGACCGGCAGTCTTCGTCTCCTCTTCAGGGACAATCTGGTCCGCTTCGACGCCCTGGCCCAGGTCGACGAGTTCTAACGATGGCGTTTGCCGGGTTTAGCCGGGATACGGCATACACGCCTGTGCCAAATCAGCTTTTCGGCCCGTTGCTCGCAGAGATCGAGGACATGGCTGAGCTGAAGGTCACGCTCCGGGGGATTTGGCTGTGCCATAGGCAACGGGGCTTGCCGCGTATGACCCCTCTGGCCGAATTCATCAGGGACAGGGCGTTGTTGCGGGGTCTGGGCGGCCCCGGAGTGGACGCGGCGGCAGAGGTGAAGAAGGGGTTGCGGTTGGCCGTGGCGCGAGGGACTTTTCTTCAATACCGGCCCCAATCCGCGGGAGCAGGCGAAGAGTTCTACCTGCTAAACACTGACCACGACCGCCGCGCCCTGGAGAAGATGCGGGGCCGGCGCATCCCCGACGCGGAGGCAGACTTGGTGGTGGGAGAAGACCTCAACCCGGACCTCTCTCCGCGGCCCAACATATTCACACTGTACGAAGAGAACATAGGCATGCTCTCCCCGATGCTTGCCGAAGAGCTTAAAGACGCCGAGGATGCGTATCCGGAGGAATGGCTTCAGGAAGCCTTTGCCATTTCAGTCCGGGAAAACAAAAGGAGTTGGCGCTACATCTCCGGCATACTTCGCCGGTGGGCGGCGGAAGGAAGGGACAATGGAAAGCCTGGGCGACATCCTCAGGAGGATAGCCGTCAGAGATACCTTGAGGAATACCAACGGCGGCGGGGCCGGCTCCCATGGGATAACACAGGGAACAGAGCCGGCGGGCAGCGATGAAGTTGATTGGTGTCCAGACTGCAACGGGGGCGGCTGGGTAAGCAAGCGGGTGCGCGTGGGGCACCCCGACTTCGGCCAGGCTTTCCCATGCCATTGCCAGCAGGAGAAGGACCCGCACCAGCGGATCGAATCACTTCGCCGCTATAGCAACCTGGGACCCCTGGCCCACATCAATTTTGCCAATACCCGCACCGAAGGGCCGTTGCCCGACACGGTGAGCCGGCAAATGTTCCGGCAGGCGTTCGAGGCGTCGGCCCGGTTCAGCGAAGACCCAAACGGCTGGTTGGTCCTGTGCGGCCCCAGCGGCAGCGGCAAGACTCACCTGGCCGTAGCCGCAGCCAACCGCTGCGTGGAGCGGGGCCAGACCACATTCTTCATCGTTGTGGCCGACCTCATGGACCACCTGCGCGCAACCTACTCGCCCGATAGCGGCGTTTCCTACGACGAGCTATTCGAGCAGGTGCGGAATGTGCCGGTATTGGTACTGGACGATCTGGGGAACCAGCCTTCCACGCCCTGGGCGCAAGAAAAGCTGTTCCAGGTCATCAACCATCGTTTCAGCCGTGCCCTGCCCACGGTGATCACCGTCCGCGGACCGTTGCAACGGCTGGATGAAGTGCTGCGCACTCGCATAGAGTCTGAGCAGGGAATATCCAGCGTGTTCCACCTGGGCCAGTACAACACAAGGCTTGCCCGCGGCATCGGAGACCTTCCGGTAGAGATGCTCCAGCGGATGACTCTCGAGAACTTCAACCCCCGGGGTGGGGGCAACGCCACCGCGCAGGACCGCATGTCTCTCAGTCATGCGAGGGAAGCGGCCAAGGACTTTGCCGAACAGCCGGACGGTTGGCTGCTGTATACCGGTCCGCATGGCTGTGGAAAGACTCACCTAGCAGTGGCGGTGGCGGGGGAGAGCTTGAGGCGGGAACGCCCGGTCTTTTACGCTTTCGTGCCCAGTCTCCTGGACCACCTGCGGGCTACATTCAGTCCGGACAGCCCGGTTGCCTACGATGAGCTCTTCGAGCAGATCAAGTCTGTACCCCTTCTAGTCCTGGACGACCTGGGAGCGGAGACTAGCACACCCTGGGCGGAAGAGAAGCTTT
Source organism: Dehalococcoidia bacterium (assembly GCA_965216155.1). Classification (GTDB taxonomy): domain Bacteria; phylum Chloroflexota; class Dehalococcoidia; order Lucifugimonadales; family UBA3495; genus CATOSP01. Next base: position 634,188 of record CBDCFD010000006.1, read on the forward strand.
ACCAGATCGTGGTGTATCGGCACGAGTCGAGGATGCCCACGATTATTACCACGTCCTTCGGGATAGATCAACTCGAGGCGAGCAAGCCGCGGATCGCCTCACGGCTGATGGACACGATTGTCGACTGGGTCCCCATCCAGGCGCCCAACTACCGCGACCAAAGGCGCGGCAGCAGTCCAGGACAGTCCACTGAGCCGCGGCATGACAATGGTCCGAAGCCAGGGCGTAGGGGCTATCCTCCTCGTCCGGGTTAACTCTGAACAAGTAGTCTTGCCTTCCCGGCTACCCTATCCTTCTCCGGGAGAAGGGACTGCTTTCCCTCCCCCTTGTTCGTTCACGCCTCCCGGATGAAACCGCCGGGGACTTTGCGACGTTGATATGATACAGACTATCTGTGTTTGCGGGGTACCCGGCGGGTTGCCGGGCAGGATGGTGATGGGAATGGTCTATCGGCTGGCCGCCGCCGCTGACTATCTGTGGGTGGGCGGCGCCCGGCAACCCCCGAAAATCTCTGCCATGTAGCGATAGGAGGTTGGTGGCCAACAACGGCTTTGCGTGATGTGATTTTGAGGATTGACAAGTAGTCCGATGGCGAACCTAAAATAAGGGCCCAGGTGACCTCGGGCTCCAACTTATATTGAGGGTTATGACACTATGAACAAATTGTCTAAATCGTTTGCCCTGGCGGTGACTTCCCTCTCGATGGCGGTAATAGCGGTCGTGGCGTTTGCGTGGTTCGGCCCTGGACTGGATCGGGTTACGCCTCCAGCCTCGGCGGCCATCTTCGACGAGGGCCTAGTCCAGAGAATTTACGAGGCGGCGAGCCCGGCGGTTGTGGATGTCAACGTGGACCTGGAAGAGGCCGGTTCCTTTAACCGTTTGGGGGCTGGTTCCGGGTTTCTGATCGACATGGATGGTCACATAGTGACCAACAATCACGTGATCCAGAATGCAGACCGTGTGCGTGTGTCGTTCGAGGACCGCACCAGCGTCGAAGCCGAAGTCCTGGGGACCAACCCGGCGAACGATCTGGCGTTGATTAAGGTCGACCCTGAGTCGGTTGCCGGCATCACACCGCTATCTCTCGGAGATTCGGCAAGCCTGCGCCCCGGTCAACTGGCGATCGCAATTGGCAGCCCCTTCGGCCTGGGCGGTTCGGTAACTGTGGGCGTTATCAGCGGAGTGGACCGCACGATAAACAGCGACATCGCCCGGCCGATTTCGGGAGTGGTGCAGACCGACGCACTGATTAACCCTGGAAATTCGGGTGGACCGCTCCTAAACCGGGAAGGCCAAGTCGTGGGAATCAACACGGCCATCCAGGTCTCTTCACTGATTATGTCCCCTCGAAACCTGGGACAAGGCAGCATCGGGTTCGCGGTGCCAACCAACACTCTGAACAATCTCCTGCCCAGGCTCAAGGCCAAGGGAGAGATCAGGCCTCCGTGGCTGGGTATCAGCGCCGCATCCCTGGAGCCGTTGCTGGTCGAGATGCTTGAGCTTCCGGTGGACAGCGGTATCTACGTCACCCAGATTATGAGCGGCAGCCCCGCCAAAGAATCGGGACTGATACCTTCGGGTACGGACCAGCAGGGCGCTCCTACCCGCGGTGGCGACATCATAATTGCCGTCGATGGAGTGCCGGTTGTAACGGTCTCCGACCTTATCACCGAGCTGAACAAGCATCTGCCGGAGGACGAGATTATCCTGACGGTGGTCCGGAACGGTGACGAGTTAGCTGTCCCGCTGACTTTGGGAGAGTGGCCGGAGGACCGGGAGTTCCATAACAGGTCCCAGGGCCCAATGCCCAATCCCCATGAGCGGTTCGGACCGGGTAATCCTGGGGTCCCGCTTCCCGAGCTCTTCCCGAAGAAAGACCCCAAGTAGGACTGTAGACAGAAGATAAACGGGCGGAACGCCTAGAACAGCGGTAGCTGCCGCGACGGGACCGGTGCGCTCGCCCGTTTGAAATGTTTGCTCAGAGTTAGCTCCTGGTACTGATAAGAGGAGCCGACGTCTGCGCCGTAAAGTACGCCTGGAGCTTCAGCCATTGTCTGGAACTCCAGGCGGCACACTTTCTGACCGCTTTCGATCATGAAAGGGACGTCGTGGGCCCGCACTTCCAGGACCGCTTTGCTTCCTGCCGATAGTCCCCGGGGATCGTAGCCGAATCCAGGGTCGAAGAACCCCGCGTAGTGAGTCCGCAGTTCCCCGCTGGTGGGGTCGTAGGCGGTCATTTCAGCGGCGTATTCGGGTGGCACCGTGACAGTTTCCGAAGAAAGAAGCAGGTAGAATTCCTCCGGTTCCAACACGAGCCGCTCCTGCCGCTCCCGGAACACCGGCTCCCAAAAGTCCTCCACGTCGTATTTGTCGACGGCAGACAGGTCCAACAGAAAGCTGTTTCTCCTCGCCTTGTAGCCAACAACCCTGTCCGAACCAGCCGCTAGGTCGATGCTCAGGAATATAGAGTTGGCGGCCCGGAAGTCCACCGAGTCTCCCCGCTGGAGCTGTGGTTGGTCCTGGCCCGTTTGCGCCGGGGCCTGTGATGCGATGTAGGCCCCTTTTAGGAGGCGCAGTTGGTTTAAGGAGATTCCTTCTTTGACGTAGATGGTGAATGACCTGGAAGCCACCTCCAAGTATAACTTGCCGTGGTAACCGGGCTTGACCTCGTCGAACCTATCGCTGTGGTCCGTAATCACCCGGGTGAAAATGTCCAACCTTCCCGTGGAGCTACGCGGGTTGGTCTTGGCGTAGATGTCCAGGGGGAGCCGGAGTTCTTCAATGAGGGGAATAAGGTAAGGGCGCTCACGCTCCAAGATCGCGCCGTCACGAATATCGATTTCACCCATGACGAAGTCGGACTGCTTCTCCTCCACCGCCTTGTCGTGAGGGAGGAAGCTGCATCGCAGCCTGTAAGCCTTGGGACCGAGGCGCAGATCCAAGCTGGCAGGCTGGAAGCTCTGGTCTGGAATGCGGTACTCACCTGACGAGACCAGTCCTGAGTTTACGGCGTCGCGGAGCCAGTGGGATGGGAAGATCCCTTCAGATGGGAACGGGCCTTCAGCCATCCCATGCCTCAACGGGCGGCGTGTTTGCACAGGAACAGACCGGCCTGGTCATTGCCGCCGTCAAAGAACTCGCTCCGGTACTATAGGGGAAGGGACACAGCTTGCCCTGTCTGGGCGCTGCGGGTTACCGCCTCGGTCCACTCCATGTAGTGGACGCCAACGTCGAAGGGTGTGCGGGTGATCTCTTCCTGCCCTCGAATGGCGTTCACGAACTCTTCCTCAACCCGCCAGAATCCCTGCTTCTCTTCCGGGACAGGTATCTCGGTAAACTCGCTGTCGCCCCGTTTTCCCGCGTAAATGTTGAGCCGGTGGTCCAGCCGGATGGTGCCCTCGCTGCCGTACAGCCATACTTGGTTTCCGTTGGATAGGCCGGTGGCAGTGCTGAACTTCATGTGGGCCTGAGCGCCGTTGGCGAGCTCGCAGAGGATGTCCACGTGGTCGGGGATGGTGACGGAATGGCGGACACCGGATTCGTCGCTGCGGTAAGGGACGTTGACTTTGGTCATCGCCATGACCCGTGTGGCCCGGCCCACCCAGCGGATCATCGCTTCGTACCAGATGCCCATGTTCAGTATATTGAAGCCGCTGATGTCCCGGTTATGACGCCAATGCAAGGGGCTGGAAGTATCGACGAAATCAGGCCCCAGGGACTGGAGCTCCACGGACAATAATTCGCCCAGGAAGCCGTTGCCGATCATCTCCTGGAGCATATTGTCCACTTTGAACGATAGAGGGGAAGGTACGATCTGTGCGGTCAGTCCGGGATTGCGCCTGGATGCGGCCAGCATCTCACGGGCGTCCTGGGCCGTCGCGGCCATACGTGCCTCACAGAGTACGTGCTTGCCCGCCTCCAGCGCCGCTACCGTAAGCGTGCGGTGCATGTTGGGCCAGGTGCCGATGCACACCGCGCCGATGCTGTCGTCCTCCAGCAGGGCCCGCCAATTCTCGTGTACCTCGGGGATATTGAACTGGTCTGCCACCCGGCGGCCGGACTCAAGGCTGCGGTTGGCGACGCTGGCGATCTCTACGCCGCCGACTTGTTGAAAGCCCGGTATGTGGCGGTCCCTGGTGTTTCTGCCTGCGCCGATTAGTCCGATCCGGACCTCTTCATTTGGCATGATACGTCTCCTCTGAAGTTTAAAGTGGCAGGGAGATGGCCTGTCCGGTCTGGGAACTGCGGGCCACCGCCTCCGTAAATTCCATGTAATGCACACCCACTTCGAAGGGTGTATGGGTTATTTTCTCGTTGCCGCGGATGGCGTTTACGAATTCCTCTTCTACGCGCCAGGCTCCGCGCTTCTCGGGCGGGATAACGATGTCTTGTAGACCGTCTTCGCCTCTCCTGCCACATTGAAGAGTGTTCATCGGCGGGCCGCTAAGACGAAGTGTGCCCTCCGACCCGAAGAGCCACAGTTCCGACCCTGTCTGCAGCCCGGCCACGGAGCTCCAGCTCAAGTCTGCTTGTGCGCCGCATGCCATCTGGCAGATGACGCTGACGTAGTCTGGCACGGAAACGGCCCGCACGTGACCGTTTTCGTCCACGCGCTGTTGCACGCAGACCTTGGTCATCGCCATGACCTTCGTAGCGGGCCCTACGTAGCGCATCACTTGCTCGTACCAGATGCCCATGCTCATGGGGTTGTACCCGCTCAGGTCCCTGTCTTGCCGCCAATGGAGAGGGGAGTCGTAGTCGGCAAACGTGTCTCCGGGCGCGGACCGGCCTTCCGTATTGGCGACCCTGAGCCGCACCGCCAGTATCTCCCCAAGGTAACCGTTGGCGATGTAGTCCTGAATCGTCGTATCTACCTCCAGTGTGGCGGGGGCGGGCACGATTTGGGTGACCAGGTGGGGCTTCCTGCGGGAAGCGTCCAACATTTCGCGGGCTTCCCTGGAGTTCATTGCCATGCGCGCTTCGCAGAGCACGTGCTTCTCGTTCTCGAGGGCGGCCAGGGTTAGCGTCCGGTGCATATACGGCCAGGTACCGATGCAGATGGCGTCGGAGTCGCCGGCTTTAATTAGATCAAGCCAGTTGTCATACACCGTGGGAATCTCGTATTCCCCGGCAATGCGCTCGCCGGATTCCCGGCTGCGGTTGGCCACGCTGACGATTTCCACCCCCTGCTGCTCCCGCAATCCGGGGATGTGTCTCCGGCGGGTGTTTGCTCCCGCGCCAACAAGGCCCACACGAATTATCCCGTCAGCCATGGCGCTCCTCCTATTTGGCTGGGTTTGAGGGTTAAGTAATTATATGGCGCAGGGGAAGCAACCGTCTAGCTACGACTGTCTCTGTCTCTCCCGGTCTGTACTGCGGTCACCTTTCGTTTGATGGGCTTGCGCCGTTGCCTTGAGGACCCAATCGCCTTTAGAATTCGGCTCACCAATCGCGCGTCCGTACCGTGAAAAGTGCATCCGGTCAAATCCGTCACTCGTAATTTAATGCAGACACTAACCTCACGCCGCTACCGCGTGGAAGGCGGCAGCATGTTGCCGAACCTGGCCGACAAGCACCTCGTGCTCCTGGCGCCGCCAGGCCAAACCAACGGAGCGCTGCGGCGGGGAGACATAGTGGTGTTTCGGCGGCCCGGTCCTCCCCATGACCTGTACATCAAGAGAATCGTCGGGATGCCGTGCGAGGACGTACAGATGGTGGCGGGCCAGGTTTACATCAGCGGAAGCTTGCTGGAGGAGGGTTACCCTACGATTTCTCCGGTTGACGGCCGCCGAGACGGCGGGGAATGGTGGACCGGACCGGAGGAGTACGTGCTTTTGGGAGACAACCGGCGGGATAGCGAGGACAGCCGTGTCTTTGGCCCCGTCAGCAGCAGCCAGGTCATAGGACGAGTGTGGCTCACGTGCTGGCCTCCCAGGGCATGGGGGCCCGTCTCCCCCGCCGGGCGCTTCCCGAGGCTTCATTGATGCAACATCGAGATAACATAGCGGAATGGGAAATACTCGCATCCGGTCCGCGGCTATGGACTGAGCATCCCCTGATAAAATTAAATGACTCTTACCCGTTGGCCCATTCCAGCCAACACGCACATTAGCCAAATGAAAAATCGAGTCACTTCAGGGTCCATCGCGTCTAAGCGGGTGGCGGGGTTGACGGGCCGGGTTGTCAAGGAGGTGAGGGAAGATGGCATAACAGGTTTGTCCGTCGGGCTGGCTTACTATGTGATCTTTTTCCACTGGGTCATACTAGTCGGCACGTACATTGGCCGGATCAAAGATCGAGCAACTCCGTGGGCAATGGCCTTGGGCGAAGTCGTAGCCTTGACGGGGCGGGCCGCCTGCAGAGCGGGTAAAGGCGGCGCCCTGCTTCTGTTAGCTTGCGTAGTTCGAGTTCTGAGGTTTATTGCCCCCAAGCGTGTGGCGGGCTTTACCCGCAAGGTTGTGAGGGTCGTGCGTCAAGAGGGCGCCGCGCGCCTGTCCATCGGTATGGCCTACTACGTCATTTTCTCCCTTTTGTTTTCCCGTTGGCGTACGCAGGCCGGCACACGGATTGACCAGACCAAAGAACGGGCCGAAGTAAAGTCGATTGCCCGCAATAGAACAGCGTCCCTGATCTGGCGGTCCATCAAGAAAATGCGCGATGACCATGGTACTCACCTGGCCGCCAGTGTGGCCTACTACGCCATTTTTTCTCTCTTTCCGCTGATCGTGGGACTCCTGTCCTTGGCGGGAATATTCTTGGCGTCCGCCAAGATGGAGGAGCTTCTGCTGAGCTACCTGACGGACAATTTTCCCGGTTCTAAGGTTTTTATTACGGCCAACGTGGAGGAGGTGGTAGGCATTCCGGCCCCCCTGGGAACCGGGGCCTTCCTGGCGTTGTTGTGGACCACCAGCGGCTTGTTCGGGGCAATCGACATGGCGTTGAACCAAGTGTGGAGCGTCCCCCGGGGACGCCCCTTTCACATGGCCAAAATCCGCCAACTTGGGGTAGCTTCGGCTGTGGGGGTCCTGTTCCTGTTGTCGGGCACCACAACTGCCGCCATAGAGATCCTGGTGGAACCGGCTTGGGACCTGGGGGGCGTGGCACTGGTGCTGCGGCTAGTTCCCTGGGGAGTGAGTTTCTCGATGTTTCTGCTGCTGTACAGGTTCGTTCCCGATTGTGAGACCTATTGGCGGTATGTCTGGCCGGGCGCGGCGCTGGCCGCAGCGCTCTTCGAGATCGGGAAGGGCCTCTTTGTCTGGTACTTGGAAAACATCGCTAGATTCACGCAGATATATGGCTCCGTGGAATCGATGATGGTATTGCTGACCTGGATCTACGTCTCCTCGCTGATTCTGATATTCGGCGCGGAGGTCAGCTCGGAATACAGCCGTTCGCGCTCCGGTGAGCATGACGGGCCTTTTTCAGACGACACGGGCGCTGACCACTCGGCTGTTCCCGGTGACCGGCCTGCCCGGTAAGATACCGGGTCCTACCGGGCAGGCCGGTCTACAGGTTCCAGAAGTTCCCCACCTGGCAGATCATGTCCACCTTGTGGATTGATTCGGCGGGCCATCCAACCAGGTTGATCCAGTCCTCGAAGTGGGCCTGTTCGACCGCCTCGCACTCCGAGACAAGCTTCCCGTTCTCCAAGTCGCCGTAAACCTTGAGAATAGTCGTCCGCCGGTCGGGCCGCCATTTGGCTACTCCGTCGAGTTTTTCCCGAAATCCCTCTTCGGTGAGACCGGGCACGTTGTGAATCGCGATGAATCGGGCCATCTTATTCGTCTTCCTCTCAAGGCCCTGAGCTCGCACTAGGGCCAGCCAAATTCCAATCTGAAATCCCTATCGAATATCAGCGTAGGTCGAGCCTACGCTGGTAGTCGATCAGTCCGATACGGAGCGCGTTAGATCCTGCTCCCATCGTGTTGGAAGCCATGGACGCGCCGTAGGTCAGTTGTACCGCCAGCTAATCCGCCGGCGGTACGAAGGGGTAAGGAATCTCCGGGCCGTCCCGGAGTGGCAGGACGACCGTCGCCGTTCCTGGCATACTCTCGATGCCGTCATGGGTCTTCATGCCAATCTCGAGGTCTATGAAGCCCATGCCTCCCTTCTCGCGGGTGTCGGTAACACGGCCCCACATGATAAGCACGTCACCGGGCACGAGCATCGCGCGGTGTTCGAAGCGCGCCTTCCACGGCCATCCCCTCGGAAGGGTGAAGTCCTTCAAGTACTGGGGCACCACGCTTTGCTTCCAGGAGCCGTGGACAAGAATGCTGGGGTTCTTGTCGTGGTTGAGCCCAAAGTCCAAATCGTAGTGTATCCGGTGGAAATTCTCGATTGCCGCGCTCCACCGGAATAGGTGGGTGGGGGTAGGTCTGTAAATGTATTTAGGTAGTTCCATGCCCTCGTGGACGTCGTCAAAGAAAGTCTGCTCCTTGTTCCGCAACTGGTCCGCAGTGGGACGTTCGTTGCGGGCCCAAATCTCCTCGGCGGTCATTTGGAGGAGCTCTTCCAGTACTATAGTCATAGCATTACCTCTCTGCTCTTGGGTCTGAGAACACCTTCTCCCTCAAGGAGAATGGGACTTATCTGCGAATCGAGGATGCCCTTGTAATGCACAGCAAATCGTCGTTCTGGTTCCTGTAGGTGGTCTCGCTGGTCACGATCAGGAATGGCTTGCCGTCCCTGCCGACTCGCTCCCGGATGTCGGAGTAACGGTTCTGGAAGAAGATCTTGTCCCCTATGCTGGGATATTGGTATATCTCCAACTCGTTTCCCGCGTTTAGCACACGTACCAGGTTGGTTGGGACCGAAGGCAGGGAGCCGGGGCGGCTTACCCTCCCAATACCGTCCGACATGGGGTCTTCCTCGAAAGCCTTGGTTATCGGGTCTTCCTGGTCAGGCCGAATTCGGCTGGACATGTAGCTGACCATGATCGGCGGGGTGATGATCTTGCCGAAGTGGGTCCCTTCGGCGAATTCGTGGTCCCAATATCTCGGATCGGGGTCCATTATTGCCTGGGTAAAGCGGCGCAGATATTCCTCGTCTACGACACCCCAACCCTCCACTACTTCGCCACTAACCCCGATCATGGCCTTAACCTCTGGAGTAAGCGCCGATTGTGTTTCCTGGGTCATAGTCTATCTCCCCGTTGGGTGCACTTTCCGGGATTCAAAATACCCCAGCCGGCACAGCCCGTCAATATGACGCCCGGCAGGTGGACCAGAGGAAATCGACGGCCAACCCAGCGTCCCCGCCTACGCTGAGCGGAGTTGAAGGACTATCATGGCTTGTGACGTGCAGTCGACTGCGCCGCGCTCCGTCCAGGATGCGCGGCGGGCTTCTCGAACTTCAACCGCGAAACCAGCGATCCCTCGGCCGGGCTGTGGTCTCGGGATAGAAAGCTACCCACTCCCCCTCACGGAGAAGGACAAAGAGCGGAGGCAATTCAATTCAGCCACGATTCTTGTAGTCGGCTGGCCTCGGCAGTAAGATAGGGCCGCGCGAACGGTCCGGAAACCCCTGTCCGAACGCCCAGTTAGGAGGTCCAACATGCGCCGAAACCGGGTCAAGCAAGTGATGGCCGAAGGCAATCTAGCAATTGGGACTTACGTCGCCTTGGCCGATCCTCAAATTGTGGAAATCATCGGGCTGGCCGGGTTCGATGCCGCGTTTATCGACATGGAGCATACCAACTTCGAAATGTCCCTGGTTGGGGAGATGATTCGCGCCGCTGATCTGGCCGGAGTGGCGTCTATAGTTCGCGTCCCCGGCAACGATGCGAACATTATTCTGCGCCTCTTGGACATGGGAGCCGAAGGCATCATAATTCCCCACATCGAGGGAATCGAAGGGGCCAAACGGGCGGTGGAGGCGGTCCGGTACCCGCCCCTGGGACAGCGTGGCGCAGCCGGTGGCAGCAGGGCCGCCCGCTTCGGCACCGTATCTTGGGAAGACCACATCCAGCAGTCTAATGACGAGGTCCTGCTGTCGGTGATGGCTGAGGACGAAAAAGGCATCAGCGACATCGAAAAGATTGCGGCCCTTGATGGGATAGACCTGGTTGCCATCGGCCCGACCGACTTTTCCGAATACATGGGGATCCGCGATCCCAATGACCCGAGGCTGAAAGCTAAACTGAAAGAGCTTGCCGATAAGGTCAAGGCCATCGGCAAGGCGAAGTTGGCCGTATCCATGAACCACGTGGCCCTGCCCCTCGGCCCGGAGGAGCTTATGGAGTTGGGAGTTGGCTATTCCCACGTAGCGCCCCCGCCCCCCTCCATCCTGCTCCGCTCGATGAGCGAGAGGGTCGCGGCAATCCACAAGGTGACGGGACGGGGTTAGCAGCCCATTAGGATTGTCCGAATGTCGGTGACAGCGGAGGGGCAGAAAAAGTGAGGGTCCCGGGCATACTCCGGTCCCTGGTGCTGGCGTTGGGCTTGGTTCTGCTCCTGGGGTGTGGCGCCGGAGACGCGGGACCCGACGCCCCCCCGGCTGCGTTACCTCAAACTACTGATGACACAGCGGCCCCGAGGCCAGCGGTCGAAGACCGGTCAGTCCCAACGATGGTGCTCATAGCCTCCACGTCATCCCCGGCAACCTCACCTGCGGATGCACCAGACGCGGCAGCAGGTCGGGAGACTCCAAGGCCCACGGCCGCACGGGCGACCCCCGAACAGACACGCGCGCTACCAACGGAAACGAGGGTACCCACCAACACCATGTCGCCTGCTTCCGCCAATCCTCCAGCCCCCACAGGTCCGCCGAGTCCGGACCCGTCCGAGTCCAGGCCCTTGGTCATGGTCGGAGAGACCCCGTTCGTGGTCGAGGTGGTGGAGACTCCCGAAAGCCGCGCGCAAGGACTCTCTGGCCGTGAGTCGCTGGCGGATGGGACCGGGATGCTGTTCGTGTTCAAGAAAGAGGGAGTCCGCTCCTTCTGGATGAAGGAAATGAACTTTCCCTTGGACATGGTTTGGATTGACGCGGCTTGTACTGTAGTGCACATTTCTGAAGACGTGCCCCCTCCGGCTCCGGACCAACCCCTCAGCGGTCTGCCTACCTATGGCCCCAGCGAACCCATTTTGTATGTTCTGGAAATCAAAGGAGGGGTGTCCGGCACGGCTGGACTGGCTCCGGGAGATAGCGTATCGTTCGCCGGCAGCCTGGCAGGCAAGTATGGTTGCTGATCGATTTCGCAGGAAACCCCACTCGCCACGTGGGAGCGCAAGGGTAAAGGAAGTTCTTGTCACCGGCGCAGCCCCTATGTACCGGGTGGCGCGGGACCGGAATTGCACGGCGCGTTCCAGGGCGTTAGAGTAAGCTGGTCCGGGGCAGGCGCTCCGGAGAAAAACTCAGGACCAGGACAGGCGTTTATGGATGTATTGGTTTCCGGCTCGATGGCTTATGATCGGATCATGGACTTCTCTGGAAGGTTCTCAGAGCATTTCCTCGCGGACAGGCTGGAGAATATCAACGTCAGCTTTACGGTCAATGGCCTGGAGGAGAAATTCGGTGGGACCGCGGGCAACATCGCCTACTGCCTTTCGCTGTTGGGAGAAAACCCGCGCATCTTGGCCACCATAGGCCATGATTATCACCGTTATTTCGAGTGGCTGGACCAATGCGGGTTGTCCACCGAGGGTATCAAGGTGATACCGCAAGAGGCCACCGCTTCCGCCTACATAACCACCGATTCCGCCGGAAACCAGATTACCGGATTCAACCCCGGCGCGATGAAATACCCTTCCGGCCACGATCTGAGCGAGTTGGACCCGGCGCAGACGATTGCCATTGTTGGGCCCGGTAATCTTGACGACATGGCTGAATACATGCGGGCATATCAGGAACGGGGTGTTTTCGCCGTCTTCGACCCCGGGCAGTCGCTACCGGCCTGGGAAGCGGAGGCCCTCACGCGGACCATCGCCAGGGCAAAAATGCTGGTCTCCAACGAGTACGAGATGGGCCTGATTACCAGCAGCACCGGACTCTCAGTGGTGCGAATGCTGCGCTCGCTTAACGTAATAGTCACTACCAAGGGCGACCGGGGAGCGGACATAATCACCCGCGGAGGGATGGTGGCGGTGCCGGCGATTCCCACCGAAAACGCCGTCGATCCAACCGGGGCGGGAGACGCCTTTCGCGGCGGCATATTGGTGGGACTGGTCCGGGGCCTTCAGATCAGGAGGGCCGTAGAGATGGGTACCGTCTGTGCCCACTACGCGGTCCAGACCTATGGTACCCAGGAATACTCGTTCACGCCGGATGAGTTCACCGAGAAGCTGGAACTCCACTTCGGTGAAGAAGAGGAACAACAGCAGGGCTAAGGGCGGCGGGGAGTTTGTCCGTCTCCTATGCCGCGGCTCCGGCGGAAGCGGCGTGGTTCCCGTCCTGGAATCGGACCGACCCTTCTCCCAGCATCTCGGTCAGCCGCTCTCCCAACTCTTCGCAATATCCCGTGTTGACCACCGGCAACTCCAAGAGTACCCGGGAACCCTTGGTGTGAATTTCCAGGTTCACCCGGTCTTGGCCCGGATACTCCAGCAATATACCGATGACCTCGCGGAGCCGGTGCGCGTCTTCAACCGCGTCGGTTGACTCCACTACACCTATCAATACGGTCCGGTGGTAGCCGCCGTTGCTGGTTGGAGCATCCCGGTGGTAGCCGTTTCCGTTGGATTGCGTCCCTCCGTTGGCCGAGTTCCTCGCCGCGGGTTGTGTCCCATAGGACCCGTCCGCTGAGGAGCCGTTGGAGGACCCGTTTGCTGCGCCGTTCTTGTAGCTGGACTTTCCGTTGCGGGCCTCCGGCTTGTTGCCGTTGGTAGCAGCCGGAGGGGCGGAAGAATATTCGTGTGCCGAGTCGCAGGCAAGTGACAACTGGTCTCCCCTGGAGCGGAGCTTTCCGGTAACCCTGACCACGGCCCCATCTGTCCAGAGGCCGTCCGTGTCTTCCAGCACGTTGGGCCAGACCAATACCTCGATAGGGCCTCCCAGGAGATCGAGAGTCACGATCAGGAAGCGTTTCTGTTCCCGGGTGTACCGCTCTGATACGTTCGAAACCTGCCCCAGGAGAGTCTTGGTCTCACCCTCCATCTCCTCGTCCAATTGGTCCACGGCGTTGATGGCGTCGCCCGCGTCCAAGCCGGCAAGTGCCAGGAGAGGGTTGTAGGAGAGGGACACCCCCAGCAACTCTTTCTCCCACGCGGCCTTGGTGCTGTCGTCGGCGTCGTCGCCCGTCAGGGAAATGCCGGGAAGAGATTCCGCCCCTTCCTGCGCGGCCCCGCCGTCGAAGAAGCTGGTCTGGCCCGAGTTTCGCCTGCGGGCCTCAAGCTGGGATGTGGCCACGATCTGGTCTATGGCTTCGACCACCGCACCGCGGGGGGCCAGGCTGTCAAAGGAACCGGCTCTGGCCAGGGCCTCCATGGTCCGCCGGTTCAGACCACGGGAGTCGGCCCGGCGGCAAAAGTCGTCGATGGACTTGTAGGGGCCGTTCTCTTTGCGCTCCTCCACCAGTGGGCGGACCGCGCCTTCACCCACTGTTTTGATGGCCGCCAGGCCGACGCGCAGTCCTGGAGACGCCCCGCCGTTTTGGTCGATGGTGAAGAACTCTTCCGACCGGTTTACATCGGGCAGGTGAACTGAGATACCCAGGCGGCCGCATTCCGTTATGGACGAGACCATCTTTTCCGGGTTGTCCAACCGGCTGTTGAGCACGGAGCACATGTACTCCACAGGGTAATGGGCCTTGAAGTACGCAGTCCAATAGGAGATGAGGGCGTAGCTAACGCTGTGGGACTTGTTAAAGGCGTACCCTGCGAAGGGCTCGATCAGGTCGAATACCTCGACGGCGATGTCCTTGCCGAACCCCTTGGACTGGGCGCCCGCAACGAAACGCTCCCTCTCCTGTGCCATCAGGGACGCGATCTTCTTCCCCATCGCCTTGCGGACTATGTCGGCTTCACCCAGGGAGTATCCGGCGAACTGTTGCAAGATTAGGAGCACCTGGTCCTGGTAGACGATGATCCCGTAGGTCTCGTCCAAAAGCTCCTTGAAGCTCGGGTGGGGGTAGGTAACCGGGGCCTTGCCGTGCTTGGAGTTGATGAAGGAGTCGATGTTCTCCATCGGGCCCGGCCGGTAGAGCGCGATCATCGCCGAAATATCACTCAGGCTGGAGGGCTTCAGTTCTTTGATGTACCGCCGCATTCCGGCGCTTTCAAGCTGGAACAGGTCGGTCGTCTGACCCGAGGAGAGCAGGTCGAAGGTCTGCCGGTCTTCCAGGGGCAGCCGGTCCAGGTCGATCTTGATTCCCTGGTTCTTCTCCAGTAGCTTGACTGCCCGGTCCAGAATTGTCAGGTTGGTCAGCCCCAGGAAGTCCATCTTGAGCAGGCCCAGTTTGGCTACCGGGTCCATGGAATACTGGGTCATCAGCACCGGGCTGGACTCGTCCCCCCTGCTGGGGCGTTGCAGCGGGACCGTCTCGGTCAGGGGCTCGTCGGCGATCAGGACCCCCGCGGCGTGGGTGCTGACATGGTGAACGATGCCTTCCAGCCCCTGGGCAGTCTCTACAAGTTTATGGACGGCGGGCTCGTTCTGGTAAATGTTGTCGAATTCTGGATTGACCCGCAGTGCGTCCTCCAGATTGCGGGCCTTGAACGGCACCATGCGGGCCACGCGGTCGACGTCGCCGTAGCTCATGCCCAATGCCCGGCCCACGTCGCGCAGAGCGGCCTTCGCGCCCAGGGTGCCGAAAGTGATGATCTGGGCCACGTGGTCGTTGCCGAACCTGTCGATCACATAGTGCAGCACCTCATCGCGGCGGTCGTCCTGGAAGTCCAGGTCTATGTCCGGCATCTCCTTGCGTTCCAGGTTCAGGAACCTCTCGAAGACAAGCCGGTACTCCAGGGGGTCAACGTTAGTTATGCCCAGGCAATAGAGGGCCACGCTGGCGGCGGCGCTGCCACGGACTCCGTACATAATGCCGCTGCGGCGGACGAAGTCGATGATGTCCCAGACCACCAGGAAGTAATTGGCGAACTTGGTGTACTTGATGACCTCCAACTCGTACTGGAGGCGCTGTTCCGCTTCCGGCTTGGGGTTCGGGTAACGGCGCTTGAAGCCCTCCCAGCAGAGTTGGGTCAGGTACTCTTCGGCGTCTATGCCGTCCGGGGTGGGAAACCTGGGCAGGTGAGTCTGATCAAAGTTCAGCTCCACGTTGCACATATCTGCGATGCGCAGCGTGTTGGTCACCGCGTCCGGGAAGTCCGGGAATAGCGCGGACATCTCCTGTGCGCTCTTGATGTAGAAAGAGGAGTCCTCCATCCGCAGGCGATTTTCGTCCTGCAGGTTGGTGTTGGTCTGGATGCAGATGTACACGTCCTGCAACGGGGAGTCGGCCTGGTGGACGTAATGGGCGTCATTGGTCACCACCAGGGGAAGGTCCATCTCCTTGGACATCTGGACCAGGCCCTGATTGATCTCGGAGAGCTGTGGTATGTGTTCGTGGCGTTGCAATTCCAGGAAGTACCCTTCGCCGAAGAGGTCCCGGTACCAGCCAGCGACGCGTTTCGCTTCCTCAAAATCCCCGTCGGCGATGAGGCGTGGGACCTCTGCCGATGGGCACCCGGACAGGACTATAAGCCCTTCGTGGTATTGCTCGATGAGTTCGCGGTCGATGCGGGGGCGGTAGTGGAAACCCTCCACGTGGGCCCGGGTGACCAACTGCATAAGGTTGCGGTAGCCGGTGTTGTCCCTGGCCAACATCACCAGGTGGTGGGGGCTGCGCTCGGAACTGCTTCGGTCGAGGCGGCTTTTTTTGGCAACGTAGACTTCGCAGCCGATGATGGGCTTGATGCCGGCCTCTTTACAAGCGGAGTAAAAGTCGACCACGCCGTACAACGTGCCGTGATCGGTCATGGCAAGAGAGGACATGCCTAGACTGGCGGTCTGGGTTACAAGTTCGGGGATGCGGCTGATCCCATCCAGCATGCTGTATTCCGTGTGTACATGCAGATGGGCAAATGAGTTCGCAAGGTTTTGGCTCGACATTGAAACCTCCGGTGAGGGTTATTATAAACCCCCACCGGATAGGTCGTTGTCAAGGGGAAAATACAAAATGTGGTAATGCAGATGGAAATTGCTACCACACTTCGGGGTAACCCTGGTCCCGTACTCAGCGTCATTGGAGCATGAAGCCGGGGTGCGAAGGCCGGGTCGGCGGCGGCGTTAGTGTAGGACATTGGAACGCGCGAGCCTTGGAAGACCATTGGAATGCTCGCACATGCGCTGCTTCATCGCGGCAGAATGTGGCGTGAGCATGGGGCCGCGAACACCTGGGAGATTGCGGTGCTACTCCCCGTCGTCGAACTCCTCCTCTTCAGCCTGGACGGCTGATACCCTGGAGAAGATGTTGCCCACATTGGTCTGTGGGTTGAGACGAGTGTCACCCCACTTGCCGCCCTCAACGTAGTTCTTGAAGCGGCGGACCTCACCACATACCTGGCACGCACCCTGGCTCTCCGGGCCATCTGCGGGTTGAATCACCCAGTGATGGCGGCAGGCCGCCGGCACGGAAACTTCATCTGTATTGGGAGCAAAAGCTGGCTGTGCCATGAAACCCCTCCCTTCATCGTGTGACGAGAATCGTATCATTTATAAGCATTATACGTCAATACATCGCAAAGACCTGTTAGCGAAAGCTTCTGTAGGTGGCGGAAAAAGGGTTATCAATATATGTAGGACCATTCTTTCGTGGGATGGTTCTATGGCAATCGGCTTATTCGTCTCGGGGAGAATGGAAAGAGGCCGTCCGCGGAGAGTACGCCGCAGGTGCTAGAAAAAGAGTGAGAAGGGTCACGCGGGGGATGCTTTCCGCGTTTGCTTGGCGGGGTGTGAGAGCTCCGGGCGCAGTGAGAGGTTAGCTGGGTAGTTGAATCTCCCGGGTGACCATTCTTGTGACCCCCCAGCCCGCCAACCATGCCGAATGGCGCCCGTCCCCCCCGGCTACCACCACGGCTATGTCATCCGGGGAGCGCACAATGGGGACCATGGTATCCGGGTCGTCTTCGTTCACCCACGCGGGCCAATTCCGGTTCCCGTAGTGGGCCACGTTTCTCAATTGACCGACGGGCATCCGGGCGTTGTGGAACACGAACTGGCGTACGTCTTCCTTGGAAAGACCGGAACCGGATATGTCCGCCGCGTGTTCCGGGCACAGGACAAGCACAATCTGGGCTCCGGTCCCGATTTGGTAATAGTTGGAAACTGCTGAGCCCCGCATCGTCCCGACGATCGTGTTCAAGACTCCTACTCCGGTGGAAACCGTGGTTTCCATGACGGGATAGAGGCCCCTGATGCCCGCGACGGTAACTATGCTCGTGTTGGCGCCCTTGCCCAGCTCGATGTGTCTGGGCTCCCACGGACTCCGTGCCTCGTTCTCCGAGAAGCAGAATGTATAGCGTCCCGGAAGCGCCAGGGTAGCCTTGTCCATCACTCCCGGCACGAGGCCGCCCACGTTGCGGATCACGAGACGCAACGCCCGGCCGATGGAGGCGTTGGCCCTGTAGCCGGGGCCGAAGCAGCCGGCGTCTCCGTTGATTCCAAGTTCCGCGGCTATGGGTCCGTTTACGATTATCACCGGCGCAGCCCCTCCCGTCGTGGACGAAACGCCGGCGACGTTGAACTCGTCCTGCAAGACCGCTTGGACCGCCGCCAGGACCACGGGGAAATGCTCAGGACGGCAACCCGCCATAACGGCGTTGATAGCCACCTTCTCCAGCGTCACCCTGGCGTTCCGGGGGTGCATTACCCCCAAAGAGTGGTCCGGCGGCTTGTCGCATCCCGCGAGCATCCGCCGTACCAGGGGCTCGGTGGCCGGGACCACAGGGAGGCCGTCGGTCCAACCCTGCTCCTCGTAGTAATCCTGGATAACGTCGAAGGAGTTCTGGACGTCGACGCGGCGTGCCTGGAGGGTTAGTGATTCCGTTTGCTTCTGCATGATGGGCAAGTATAGTAGCTTTGCCCTGACCCCTCAAGTCACGGAGTTGCGGCTATTCCCAAGGGTGACGACGCGGCGGGCCTGGAGGTTGATGTTGTTCATGGTTTGAGCCTTCCGACTGTTTTAGTTGGGCAAAGTCAGGTGTCCGCCGCCGTTAACCAGTTCCTTGTTGGCTACGGCGTAGCTGATAGCGGTGTCTACTTCCGCTCGAATTCTTTGCGTAACGGAACCAAATCCCAGCAGTTTTGCCGCAGCCGCGGACGCCTCCGGCCGGTCGATGCCGTATGATCGCTTGACGACTATTTTGACGGCTTCGATGATTTCCCCTTTGGAAATCAGGTTGATTTTCCGTGCCTGCGGGAATCCGCTGCGGTCGCGGGCCACCACTTGGGCGCCGGGTATGGAAAGGAAATCGTCTCTCCTGACAATCCGGTTGCGGCGTATAGCCGTATCGACGGCGTGGTCTAGAGTGGCGCGAATCCTGGAACCGACCCTGTTCAGCCCGGCTCCATTGGCTACTCGCCGCGCCACTTAGTCGAAGTGTACCGGCCCTTCTACTGAAACGACCCGCTCGACGTATGAG
The DNA here is from genome assembly GCA_965216155.1 of Dehalococcoidia bacterium. Classification (GTDB taxonomy): domain Bacteria; phylum Chloroflexota; class Dehalococcoidia; order Lucifugimonadales; family UBA3495; genus CATOSP01. Next base: position 652,760 of record CBDCFD010000006.1, read on the forward strand.
GCCAGAGTTTCAGATGGTAGTTCGTGGAGTTCGATCCCGCCGGTATCCACATCGAGGTCCGCTATGACGTAAGGTGGGATTCTGAGGCCGGATCCCGGTTCCTCTCTTTCGTCCTGCTGGAATGGCTGGCCGGGCGCAGGTTCAGGCCCGCTTACCGTCCGGTTGGACTGCTCGGCCCACTCGCGTTCCTGCTGGCGGGAACGCATGGCGTTTTCTATCGCCTGCGCCGCCCGTTCGAGTTCCCGGCCCGGGTTTTTTGAACCAGTCCGTGCTCCAAATCCGGTGCAGTTTCCAGCCCAGGTCCTCCAGGACCGACTCGCGCAGCCGGTCCCTGTCCCTGGCTGACCTGGCGCTGTGGTACATCGCGCCGTCGCATTCGATGCCCAGGATATATCTGCCGTGGGATTCCTGGTCACGGATTGCCAAGTCCACGAAGTAGCCGCACGAGGCCACTTCCTCGGAGACATCATACCCCCGACCTCTGATGGCGGCGGCCACGGACTGCTGGAAGGGAGAATCGAAATCGCGGCCCGACTCCGAGGGCGCGTCCGACTCCAGGATGCCGGTCTGGGCATAGGCGAGAAAGGCATGGAAAGCGCGGACGCCCGCGGGGCTGTCCTGACCCGCGCGAATGTCCTCTGCGGTAAGGTTAGTGAAGACGTGGCAGCGCCGCTTGGCCCTGGTGATGATGACGTTCAGACGCCTTTCGCCGCCATCGTTGTTTATCGGCCCGAAGTTCTGGTACACCCTGCCGGTTTCGTCCCGCCCGTAGCCCACGCTGATGAAGATGACGTCCCGTTCGTCACCTTGGACGTTTTCCAGGTTCTTCACGAAGAACGGCTCTTCGGGATGGCTGTTGAAGAAGGTCTCGCAAGCCGGGTAGTCTTTTCGCAGCAGTTCCAACTCGTCGAGGATGGCTTGGGCCTGAGCCGAACTGAACGCGGCGACTCCCAGGGTCAAGTCCGGCCATTCTGCGGCGTGTTGCATTACCGCTTCGGCGACGGCCTCCGCCTCCTTGCGGTTGGCGCGGCTGCGCCCCCGGTCGTAGACGGCATTCGGCAGGTGATGGAGGCGGAGGCCCAGGCTCTCCCTGCCGACGTCGGGGCTGGGAAACACCACCAAGCCGTTGTCGTAGAACTCACGGTTGGACAGGGCAATCAGCGATTCGTGCTTGCTGCGGTGGCACTACCGCAGCCGCTTTGACGGCGCGTTCCGAGCGAGGAACAATCCAAGGATGCTTTCGATGTCGGCGGTCACGTTGTCATCGTCGCCGTTGCCGTCATGGGTCATGGACTCGAAGAAGTTGGTCGGGGGCAACTGCTTGGAGTCTCCGACGACCACAGCCTTGCCGGTGCGGGCCAGCGCACCCGGGGCATCCATTGGCCGCACCTGGCTGGCCTCGTCGAATATCACCAGATCGAACTTCACCGTGTCCGGGGGCAGGTACGTCGCAATCGACATGGGACTCATCATAAATACGGGCTTGATGGCCTGTACCGCGTTTCCCGCACGTTCCATCAACCGGCGGATGGGATGTGGTTCCGCCGCTTGTTGAACTCCCTGGTCAGGACGCCCAACTGCCCCTCGCCGACGCTTTCCGGGAGATTCCGCCAATGGACGTCCGCTACCCTGGCCCGGTTGTGTTCCAGCGAGAGCCGGTCTACATCCCGGAAGGTCTCGATGGACTTCTCGTGCAGGTTCCCGTCGAACCTATTCAGGCAAGGCCGCTCGGCGAAGGCCCGGTGCAAAACGCTCTCGAACCATGCCTGTTCGAAACAGTCCACGAGGCTGGCACTCGCGGCAGCCCATTCCTCAGCCAACTCAACTACCGAGTCCAATACCTGTTCCCTGGCGGAATTGGCGCTTATGTTGAAGCCCACTATGTCGTTCACAGAATGGGTCTGCCTGGCCCAAGTAGAGAAGGCACGCCGCTGCGTCTCGAAGTCCATACCCTCAATGCCATTGGGAAACGGGCCTTTGTTGTGGGCCAATTCCAGGGATGATTGCAGACGCCTAGTGTTGTTCAAATGGCCGGTCAGCGCGTCAAAGACGCGCTCCAGCCGGTTCTGGACTGTGGCCCTGTAAATCCGGCTTTGAGGGAATTCATTGCAGCCGGGTCAACTTTTCCAGAGGCGATGTCACTGTCAAGCCTGTAAACCCAACTGTTGACGTGGGCGGCGGATTTCCAATCGGTGCGATCACTACGCCACAAGCCCCCTAAGGCGGCAGCGCCCAGCGAACTCAACCGCTCTACTTTCCCCCTCATCTGCCGCTCTTCCAAGATAGCGTCGGCGAGGTCTATCTGTGCTTGAATGTCCTTGGGCGGTTGGGGCCGGCATATTGTGGCCAACTGATTCTTGGCTTGTTGGTAGTCGGAGGAAAGGAACCTCCAAAAACTACGCCCCTTGGCCTGGAGCGTTAGGCGCATTTGCAACACGTCGGCGTTCCAAGCGGCCGGCAGCAGGGTCTGGTCGCACTTGGCATGGATGTCGGCCATCTTCTCGCCGGCGCCGATTAACTCCCAGATTTCAGCCCGGCGGGTCTCCCATTCCGGCGCGGCAATGTTTATCCTTTTGAGGTCGGGGGATGTGAGCACGCGCTCGGCGACCGTCGTGGCCCTGCCGGTCTCCGGCAAGTTTGCCGGAGTGTCCAAGTGCAGCGGTAGGACAAGCTCCTGGGACGCTGCAATGAGGGTTTCCAGTGAGGATGCTGCTTCGTCGATTTGACGCTTCAGCTCCGCCAGTTCCGATGGTAAAAGCGTCCTTTGGAATTGTGACCCCCAGAAAGGATGTTCTTTGGGTGCGTGCATGGTCGAAAGCCGGGCCTGGAGGTCAGCGACGGCGCGGCGCTTCCGGTCATAGTCGGCTTTGGTCCAGGAGCCGGCCCCCATCAATGGTCAACCGTGGCAAGGTATCGTCACCGCATTGGTCCTTGATGCGGAGTAGTTCCCCATAGGCCGTATATGGGCTGACCCCGCTTGCGCCCACTGGCTCGTTCACCGCTTTGGCATATTCATTAAGCTCGTCTCGAACGCGGGCCAGAGATTGCAGAGTCTCGCTAATGCCGTCGCTTTTCGGCTGCCCCAGGTCCCAGGTACGCCGCAGTTCATCGAGCGCGGCGCGTTTGGTAGTCTTGTGGCTGTGCAGTTCCAGGCAGGCGTCGCCTAGGCCGATGTTGTCCAGCCGGCGTTTGACCACCTCCAGGGCGGCCATTTTCTCGGATACGAACAGGACTTTCCAGTTGTAGGCGATAGCCTGGGCGATGATGTTGGTGATAGTCTGCGACTTCCCCGTTCCCGGCGGTCCCTGGATCACCAGATTGCGCCCGCTATTGGCGTCAACGATGGCCAAAGCTTGGGACGAGTCCGCGTCCACCACATGGAACACGTCCTCGGGGGAGAGGCGCTCGTCCAAGTGTTCGTCATCTTCGATGGCGGATGGAGGTTCGGAGAAGCCGGCGCTCCCGAACAGTGACCGTATGATCCCGTGTTCCAGCATTTCCAGCCATTGGTCCGGGTCCAGGTCCCGGTACATCAGGAATTTGGAGAAGGAAAAGAATCCCAGGACGACGCTTCCGGCATCGACGCTCCACCGTGCCAAGTCCCGAAAACTCTCGGCGACGGCGGCGAAATATGCTTCTATGTCCAAGTCTTCCGCGTCCTGGACCCCGTTGGGCGTCAAGCCGGGAATCTCGCCGGGGACTTCGATGGAAAATTCGGTCCTGGCCTTCTCGACAAAGGAAAGATTCGTCCCGATTTCTTCCCCGGTATATTCGATGTGGAAGTTGCGGTCTACGCCGTCCCGGCTTATGGAAACGGGAACCAGGATTAGGGGCGCATGATGTGGAATGTTGCTGACGTCGGCTTCGTGCCAGACCGCCATCCCCAGGGCGAGGAAGAGGGTGTTTACCCCCTGTTCTTCCAGCAGGGTATTGGCAGTTCGATAGGTATTCAGCAGGCGGCGTTGCAAGGCGGTGGACGATTCGGCTGTCTGGAGCCGGTTGTCGCCCTGGTTGGCTGCCTGCCGCGGCGGATCGTACTCCGGTTGGGCTAGGAAATTCTCCTCATCGTCATTATCCTTGTCCGGGCGGGCCAGGAAGGACATCCGCCGTCCTTTGCGGATGAGGACGTCGAACACCTGCGCCGGATTCTCTCCCGTGACCAAGACTCCCCGGGCCCTGGTGGTCCGGTAGTTGAGCAAAGGGTTCCGAAGGCCCAGGTCCAGGAGTTCCTTCCTGGACGCCTCGATTGCTGCCCTGATGTCGCATTCGGTTGTCATGGCCCCCTGATTATCCGCTCTGGCAGCCCATATTTAAGCCTGCTCGGTCAGCAGCCCCACAATCTGGGGCGCGAACTCATGGGCCATCTGCTGGACTTCGGCCGCTGAGCGGGTGGCCAGAGGGCTGGGAATTACAACAATGCGCGCGCCGGGCATACCCAAAGTGGTGGTGCGGGCATGGGCCGCGCGGGTGAAGGAACTGGTAATGACGCTAAGGGATGGCACTCCCTTGGTTTCGGTGATAACTGTGTCGTGGAGACCCCACGTTGTGCAGGAGCCTCAATCCGCCACGCCGTGGATGACCACGTCGCACTCCTCGACCAGCGATTCCAACGTCTCGGTAGCGCAGGGGGCGCTGTAGCTGAATTTGTGCGCGTAGACGATCTTGTCTGCGCCGTAGTCGTTGACCAGGACTTCTCTTAGCTCGTGCAAGAAGGAATCCGCGTGGTATTTGCGGTTCTCCAGAAGGCCAATTACTTTGCCCCGGAGACTAGGAAGGTTGGGGTTGAGGCCCTTTTCTTCGGGCACATCCTCGGCGCTGGGGTCCAGAATTTGAATGAATTCCCCTGAGTCCGGCATGGTGCTGCCCTCCTCGTGGTTTGACTGGCGGGTTAACGACCCTATTCTACCAAATGGGAGTAATCAAAAAACCCCCTTCGTCCAAAAGGGGGTTTTGGGGATTCTATGCGATTTGGCGGGCCTAAGTGACCATCTGGAAGAACTTGCCTTCGGTCTTGATGGCGGGTGCGACGATCATGTCCGCTTTGTGCAGGTCTCGGATGGTGTAGGCCCCGCACATGCCCATGGCTACTCGCAACGCTCCCATGAAGTTCTGGGTGCCGTCGGTCATGGATGTTGGCCCGTAGAGGATCTGGTTCAGGCTGCCCTTGGTGCCGACGCTAATCCTGGTGCCCCTAGGGAGTTCAGGATGGGGGTTGGCCATCCCCCAGTTGTACCCACGGCCCGGGGCTTCCTCGGCCTGGGCGAATGGTGTGCCCAGCATCACCCCGTCTGCGCCGCTGACTATCGCTTTGCAGATGTCGCCGCCCGTACGGAGTCCTCCGTCGGTGATTACGGTCACGTAGCGGCCGGTCCGCCGGAAGTAGTCCTCCCGGGCCGCGGCGCACTCGAGGGTCGCGGTGACCTGGGGTACTCCGACTCCCACCACTTCCCGGGTGGTGCAGGCCGCGCCGGGACCCACTCCCACCAGGATCCCGTCGATGCCCGTTTCCATCAACTCTTGGGCCACTTCGTAGGTCACGCAGTTACCCACGACAACCGGTACTTTCAGCGTATCGAGAAGCTCGGAGAAGATCAGACCGCGGTAGCTGCGGGACATGTGCCGCGCAGTGGTCACGGTCGACTGGACCACCACGATGTCTGTTCCTGCTTCGACCGCTACCGGGGACATACGCTTGGCATTTTGCGGGGTGAAGGAGACGGCGCAAATGGCGCCGGTCTTGCGTATCTCCTGTACTCGCTCCCCGATCAGGTGTTCCTGTATCGGCTCTGAGTAGACTTGCTGGAGGTACTCGGTGGCTTCGGCGTGGGGCATTGAGGTAATCTCTTCTAACACCGAGTAAGGGTCTTCGTACCTCGTGTAAAGACCCTCAGCGTTCAGGACTCCCAAGCCGCCCATCTGGTGCATCAGGGTGGCAAACTTCGGGGAGACCGCACCGTCCATAGCCGACGCCAAGACTGGAATATCGAAGGTGTGGTGGCCGATAGTCATCTTGGTCGAGGTCATGTCGGGGTTGATGGTAACCTGGCCGGGAACTATCGCAACTTCGTCGAATCCGTAAGCCCTCTCAAGTTCCTTAAACAGGCGCTTGGCCATCTCCGCACACCTCTGTAAATGACTTCGAACGAGCGTATCAGGAAGGGCGAAGCAAAGTCAACAAAAGCCTTTCGAGTTTCGGACTTATGCTCGTATTTCTGCGCACTTGTATTTCTGCGTGATAGAAGGCAAGTCCCGGCGAGTCCCTTGGACGGCAAGGGATTGCATGGGTCTGGCGGCGTTTGTATCATGGGCAGGCCCGGAGACCGCGATATTGTGGGCCCGGTTGTCCCCGGGCAGACCCATTCAACGGCAGGGAGACGTCCCGATGACGACAATGGTCACAGGCGGTACCGGCTTCATAGGCAACCGCATAGTCCGCAAACTGGTAGACCGGGGCGAGGAGGTCGTTTGCTTCGACCTCGCGCCGCCGCGGGCCAATCTGACCCCGTATCTGGATAGGATCAGCGTTTACCGGGGGGACATTACCCAATTCCCCCACCTGTTGGAGGCAATCAATACGCACGATGTGGACAAGATAATCCACATGGCCGCCCTCCTGCCCCCTGATACCGAGGACCGGCCACACTTCGGAATGTTGATAAACATCCAGGGCGCCAACAACGTTTTCGAGGCCGCCCGCTGGACCGGCGTGCAACGGGTGGTCTACGCCAGCTCCATCGCGGCCTACGGTGTGCAGGAGACTTTTGGGGACCGGCCCGTGAACGAGGACGACCTGGCGGCCCCGGTGAACGTCTACGGGATGACCAAGGCCGCCAACGACTTCGCCGCCGCCAAATACACCGAACGCTACGGTCTGGACTGTGTGGGAATCCGAATCTGCACCGTGTTCGGTCACGGCCGGGTTACCGGAATGACAGGAATGATCGGCGGGTTGATGGTGTCGCTTCCGGCGATTGGGCAGCCAATCTCCATGCCTTTCCACCAGGACGAACCTTCGCCGATGATCCATGCCGAGGACGCCGCCGAGATATTCGTCCGGGCCGCGCTCAGTTCCCAACTAAACCACCGGGTCTACATCAGCGGAGGCCACCTGGCCACCATTAAGGACATGGCCGACCAGGTCCGCAGCTTCATTCCCGACGCTCAAATCACCACCGGCGACCAGGCTGTCCCCCATATCTATATGGTGGACAACAGCCGTATGCTGGCCGACATCGGCTACGAAATGGCGCCTCTCAGCGTGCGTATCCTGGAACACATAAACGATGCCCGCGCCGAGGCGGGTATGGAGCCTATAGGGTAGGACGGGGTTGGCCGGGGCGAAACGTTCCGGGCATACGGAACTTGCGGGGTGGTATACTGGATGGAGGACAGTGGGGGACGTTACCCGGCTTGGCTCTTGGCCGACGGTTCGGCGTCCATCAGTGTCGCCGCGTTCATTGCGGTAGTAATCTACAATTCCAGGTTTCTCGCTGGAGTGTGGGGTCTCGGACCCCTCCACGAACTGACCATCAATAGACAGGACGGGATGATAGTAGTAGCCTCGTTGCTGCTGTTCCCATCGACACTCATTGTTTACGGGGTGGCAAACATGATATTCGCAGCGAAAGAAGCGGTCGAGAGACGTGCGAGGCGAAAGGGCAGGCAAGAGGGCCGGGAGGAAGGCCGGCAAGAGGCGTTGCGGGAAGAACGGGAGCGCATCGAGCGGGAGTTGGCGGCGCTGGAAAAGAGCGGGGTGCAGGTTCCGCCGGAAGTTGCACGTATCATCGCCCGCGAGTCCGGTCCGCGCTCCTGACCTGTCCCCCGGCACTCCGTTAGCGCGGGCAAGCGATTCCTTATATAATGCCGACACCGGCTACCAACCAGCAAACGAGAAGGAGCGGCCATGAGCATCGCCATCGGCTATGTACCTGGAGCATTTGGCCAGGGCGGCGGAGACCCTGGATTCCTCCGAGAGTTGGTCGAGATTGGAGACAGGTACGGCTACGACTCCATCTGGCTCAGCGACAGAATCGTTAGCGACCGGTTTAGCCTGGAGCCGATGGTTGCCCTGTCCATGGTGGCTGCATACTCGGACCGGATGAAGTTCGGCACCAGTGTGTTGGCCATGCCGCTCCGCAACCCCGTCGTGCTTGCAAAGCAGATAGCAACTCTGGACTACTTATCCCACGGACGCTTTTTCCCCGCAGTTGGGCTGGGACAGGAAGAGCCCGAGGAATACGAGGCCTGTGGAGTCACCAAGGAAGACCGCGGCCGCCGCACCGATGAAGCCATTCGTCTCATGCGCCGTCTCTGGGAGGAAGAGAATGTCACCCATGAGGGTGCGTTCTACAGTTGTCATAACGTGACGGTCACCCCCAAGCCTTTCCTGGAACCTTCGACGCCGGTATGGATCGGAGGGCGCAGTGCCGCCGCCGCCAGGCGCGTTGGCCGGGTGGGGGATGGTTGGCTGGTCTCTAGCGCCACGCCGGAAGAGATCGCGGAAGGCCGGGAGATCATGTTCAGCACCGCTGCGGAACACGGCCGCGAAATTGAAGACGACCACGTGGGCGTTCTGCTCGGCTACTACGTGGCCCACTCCGCCGGGGAGGCTGAGGCCAAGTCTGAAAAGTACATCCCCCGCGCCCGCCCCGGCGCTCACTTCACCGAATACAGCGCTCTGGGATCGTCGGAGCAGATTTGCCAGACAATCTCTCGATATGTAGAAGCTGGAGCCCAGAAGTTCGTGATGCGGCCCCTATGCCCCGCCGACGAGACCATGGAGCAGCTTGAAATCATGGGGACCGAGATACTGCCTCAGTTCGTGCGCTAGGCCCCTTGTTGACGCCCTTACCTGCCGCGCAGGCGGGGGTCCAGAACGTCCCGCAGGGCGTCGCCGAACAGGTTGAAGGCCAGCACCACTGTCACGATGGCAAGTCCCGGAGCCAGGGACATCCAGGGTGCGATCAGGAAGTAGTCCCTGCCTATTCCCGCTAGCATCCTGCCCCAGGACGGGTGGGGCGGCGGCACGCCTACTCCCAGGAAACTCAGGGACGCCTCCTGCAAGATCGCGCCACCCAGCGCGGCGGTTGCCACAATGAGGTAGGGCGCGAAGCTGTTGGGCATCACGTGAGAGAACACTATTCTGCGCCAGCTAGCCCCCATTGCCACCGCGGCCAAAATGTAGTCCATGTTCCGGATCACTAGGGCCGACGAACGCACCACCCTGGCGGAGGTGGCGATCAAGCCGATGCTGATGGCGATGACGATATTGTTCAGGCTGGATCCCAGGGACGCGACAATCATCAGGGCTAAAGCCAACGTCGGGATGCTCTGCAAAATGTCGATTAGCCGTTGGCTGAACAGGTCGTATTTGCCGCCGGTGTAGCCGCTGGTCAATCCCCAAACCGCTCCCAACCCGGTACCGATGATTACGGATGCGAACCCCACGTATATGGAAATCTTCGCCCCGCCGATGATGTTGCTCAGCACGTCCCGGCCGTACAGGTCCGTTCCAATGGGGTGGGAACCGCTGGGTGACTTCAACTTTGCGGAGAAGTCCATGTCAATTGGGTTGTAAGGCGTCAGAAACGGCCCGAACGCGCCCATGAAAAACGTGAACACGACTATGGCGGCTCCTACGGCTCCCAGTGGCTTGTTCATGAGGAACCGGCGCAACCAGCGTATCCGCCTGATCCATTGGGCTTCCGGGATGACCAACACCGGCGATGGAGCCGGTGTCTCTGGCTTAAGGTTCATCGGGGCTCCACAAGAGAGTTAGGTAAGGGTTAATAGTCCGAGTATCTGATTCTCGGGTCGAGGAAGGCATAGAGCAAGTCCACACTCAGGTTCACCACGATATGCACGATTGTGATGAATAGCACCAGGTTCTGGATTACCGGATAGTCACGGAGCCTCACCGCGTCGACGGTCGCCAGTCCAAGTCCCGGGAGGTTAAAGACGACTTCGGTGACCAGAGACCCGCTTATCAACCCGCTGATTTGACTGCCGGAAATGGTCAGGACGGGGATGGCGGCGTTCTTCAACGCGTGCCGCCACAGCACGGCCTGGCTGCCCAGCCCCTTGGCCCTTGCCGTGCGGATGTAGTCCTCCCGCAAAACTTCTAGCATGGTTGCCCTGGTCATCCTCGTTTGGATCGCGGCCAGGGCTGTACCCAGCACAATTGCGGGAAGCATCAGTTGGGAAAAGTTTTCCGCGGGCGCGCGCCATGGGGCAGAATAAGTTAGGGCTGGCACCCAGCCAAAGAAGGCGGCCAGGTAGGTCAGCATCAAAATCCCTAGCCAGAAATTGGGCGTAGCAAGCCCTATGATGCTCAGTAAACGAGGTATGTAGTCCAGTGGCGAGTCCTGCTTGACCGCTGATAAAATTCCGATGGGAATAGCGATAATCCAGGATAGGACCAGGGCCATAGCGGATAGCTGCAGAGTTAATGGGAACCTGCGGATGAGCAGGTCTTTGACCGGCTGCCGGGACCATAGAGACTCATCCAGGTCGAAGTGGGCCAAGTCCCACATCCAGGATAGGAACTGCATGTGCAGTGGGGCGTCCAGGCCAAGGCGGTCCCGGATCTTCCTGACGGCTTCCTGGTTTATCTCTTCCTCGCCTTCGGCTCCGCCGATGGCAATAAGAGTGGCCACGTCGCCGGGTGCGACGCGCATGATAACGAAGATGAGCAATGCCGCCCCGAAAATCGTCGGGATACCCAGGGCGAGCCTTCTAATTGTGTATTGACGCAAGTCTACGTTACCAATCTTGCCGGATAGCTATACTTAATGGTTTCCACAGGCCGGGAGGCGGGTTGCCGGGGATTGAATCCCTTCCCCTAAACCGTCCCGATGATACGAGAAGGCCCATAGTAGTGTCAATGAAACGAAAATTCGCGCCCCATGCCCCGCACGAGTCTATAGGGACAACCTGACGGCATGGGTCCAGGGATTGACACAACTAAAGCCAGCAATATAATCATCCGTGTTCGCTTCCCGGAATTGGGAGACCCATCCGGGGAAGTTGGACGTAATCTAAACAGGTAGCTTTGCCGGACTTTTCTGGTCGTTACTGTCGTTACTATGGAGGTGAAGAATCTATGACCCCTAGTTTCTCGAAATTGTTTATTCTGACCGCGGCCTGCTTGATGCTTGTGGCGTTGTTGGTGGCATGCGGGAGTGCAGCGGTGCAGCCGGAAGTCCAGACCGCTGAACAGATGCAGCCGGCCGACCCCGCGAAGCCCCAAGCGGCCCAGGAGGGGGTGGACCCTGACAAGCCGCAAGCTCCGGCGGAAGCCGCTCCCGCCCCTACCAAGGTAGAAGGTTTCAAGATTGGCGCGGTCGTACCGCAGAAGGCGGAACCGACCACCGTCGCTATGCCGGATGACACCATCAAGCGCGGGGGAATCCTCAACCAGGTCCACCGCCGCAGCCCGCTGCACTTCCGGTTGGACGTGCGGAGCGCCATCGACGAGACTACGTCGAACGCGCCTATCTTTAACCAGTTGCTGTCATTGCAGCACCCTGACTTTGTAGGCGTGGGACCCGACATAGCCCATTCCTGGGAGGTAAGCGAAGATTCCAAAGTCTACACCTTCCATCTTCACGACAACGTCGTAAATCACAAAGGTAACCTCTGGACGTCCGCGGACGCCAAGTTCACATTGGACCTAATGACCAGGGAAACGCCAAACAGGCCGCCCCACGGCTTCCTCAGCGTCGCGGGCGAAAGCACAGTGGAGAGCATCGAAACGCCCGATGACGTAACCGTGATCATCAACCTGAAAGAGCCTGACGGGATTCTTCTCGCCAACCTGGGCCTGCAGCAGTACTCGATGTACACCGAGGCCGACTACGATGAGACGGACTCGTTAGACAACCCTGTCGGCACCGGCCCCTACTACCTGGAGAGTCACCAGCCCGGCGAGAAGCTTGAGTTCCGCAGGCACGATCAATACTTTATCGAGGACCGGCCATACCTGGACGGTGTCAACACGTTCATTATCCGCGACGTGGCCGCAAAACTGGCTGCCTTCGAAGCCCAGCGTTTGGACTACATCATGATGGGGAGCAGCCACGGCCTCTTCCCGGAGAACATCGAGCCGGTCTTGGACCGCCACCCCGGTGAGATAACGTACTTCCCTGGACTTCATCCCGTGGGCAGGGGGATCCGCTGGAACTGGAGGGAAGAGGGACCCTGGCAGGACAAGCGTGTGCGGCAAGCTATCAACCTGGCCGTTAACCGGGACGATATGTGCGACGCCATGCCCAACTGCACGATTGGCGATTACCTCGCCTCCACCGTATACGGAAAGTTCAAACGGGAAGACCTGGCGACTCTCCCCGGATACGCCATGCCGGGCCCCGACAAGGACGCGGAGTTGGCACAGGCCAAGCAACTCATGGTTGATGCTGGATACCCGGATGGGTTCCAGGTTAAGGCGCTTTGCCGCGACATCGCGGACTATCGCGACCATTTATGTCCGATCATAGAGTTCATTCTTAGGGATACCCTGAACATACGTATGGAGCTCGACGTTCAGGAAAGCGGTGCGTGGGTTGAAAAGCGTAACGCAGCCGACTGGCTGTTCGAAGCCGGCGCGTCCAGCAGTGCCCGCGTCGACCACCCCTACGACTGGTTGGACGACCCGACCTTCTGCGGGGAACCTCCTGTGAACAACATTACTGGCTACTGCAACGAGGCTTTGGACAATCTTCTCAAGGAGATGAGGGTCACGTCAGATGTGGAGAAGCTAAAGGTCCTGGCGGGCCAGGCGCTGGAAATATACTACGATGACATCCCGTACGTGCCGTTGTTCTGGCCCGTCCGCTACCCAATCCACTGGAACTACGTTAAGAACGTGCCAGACGAGCGGTTCTCAGGTCAGTACACCCAGGCCCGCAGGCTAGAGCATGTCTGGATGGACAAGTAGAAACCCAGGAAACATTTGCTCCTGTCGAGAAGACCCCTCCGAATTTTAGGAGGGGTCTTCTGTTTCTCTGGCGATGGAGGGTCAGTTGGGGAAAATGCGCCTTGGTCTTTCTTTCGCGACCTGGGGAGAGGCGGACCGGCGAGGCGTGGGCCGGGCAAGCTGCGGCACTTCTCCGAGCGCCAGGGTGGTCAGCGCGTTTTCCTGGTTGGCCGTCGCGGGTGGGTGCAGTCCGCTCCGGGACTAGGGCTTGGGTGTGTCCTCGGGTACCACCGCGGTGATCATCAGAGGTGCGTTTGCTCCACCCTCCTCGCTTCCCAACGCCATTGCGCTGTGAAGTCCCGGCTTGAACGGACTTCCTTCGGATGAATGGCTGGATGGTTCAATTTCCATTTCGAATGTACCAGAAGCATCGGCCAATGCTCCGCAGACAAACAAGTGGTATCCGTCCGGGCCAAAAACCTCTATGGTGACGGCTTCATCCACCTGCCAGCTGCGCCCAGGACCTTGATGGCAGGTTGTCCCTCCGCGGCTTCGGCGGGGACGAGACTACTCGACGTGGGATGGGACGAGCCGGGAGCTCCAGACTCACCCTGTGGGCCTTGTTCACCTGGTTCACCTGATCGACAGACCCGCAATCCCCAGTGTGAGATTACACTGTCAATAGGGCGGGATGGACTCCGGGATTTACACGATTAAGAGACTATCTCAAAACTTGGCTCGACACCCGACCCGTCATTCCCGCGAAGAGCCTGCCCCCGGCTTGAACGGGGGCGGGAATCTATGGGCTTCGGTCAGCAATGCCGGTATATCAGCAGGACCAGTTGATTCGGGGATAGTTTCTTAGCCTTCCTTTCGCGACCGAGGGAGGGGTGGACCGCCGGGGCGTGGGCCGGGAAAGCCGCGGCACTTTTTCGAGCGACAAGGTGATGGTCAGCGCGCTTGCCGACAGGAAAGTGAAAGCCCCCCTTTCGGAAAGGGGGGCTGGCGGGATTCTCCTGGTTGGCCGTCGCGGGTGGGTGAAGCCCGCTCCGGGACTAGGGATCGGGTGTGTCCTCGGGCACCAGGATGGTAATCATGAGTGGGGCGCTTGCGCCACCCTCTCTGCTTCCCAGGGCCACGACGCTGTGAAGTCCGGGCTTGAAGGGACCTCCCTCGGATGCTCGGCTGGGTGGTCGAATGTCTATTTCGAAAGTGCCCGAAGCATCGGCCAGTGCGCCGCCGATGATGTTGTGGTAACCATCCGGGCCAAGTACCTCTATGGTCACGGCTTCATCCTCTTGCCAGCCTGCGCCCAGGACCTTGATTGTCGGTCGTCCTTCTTCGGCTTCGGAGGGGACAAGACTGATCGATGTGGGGTGTGACGAGCCTGGAGGCCCGGCCTCTCCCTGGGGACCCGCTGGGCCCTGTTCACCTTGAATTCCCTGAGGGCCTTGGGGACCCTGCGCCCCTTCCGGTCCAGGATTGCCGGGGTTGCCTGGTAGACCTGCTAGGCCGGGCTTTCCTGGCTTGCCAGGTTCACCGGGCAGTCCTGACTTCCCGGGAAGTCCCGGGATCCCTTGGGGGCCCTGTGGGCCCGATGGTCCGGCACATGCGGCAATCATGACGGGGAAAATCGCGGTCAGGAGCAGAACAATCATGGGTCTGAGATACCTGTCCATTGGCATGCCATTACCTCTGTTGAAATGGAGATAGGTGGCCCTAAAAGGCCAGCGCCAAGTATATTTTAGGCGCATTGGGCCGTCAAGCCGACCGCGGCTGGGTCCAGTGTCTTTCGATTATGATTGCAACCGGCTCCATCGTCGTTCCAGCGAAAACTGGGACCCGGAAATGCTCAGGTATCTGAACGTAATTCTAAGGAAAGGTTCCTGGATTTCGGCTCCAAAACCTGCCCCGTATCCAGTACGGGGCAGGAACGACGGATGGCGTAGTAGCGGCCCATAAGCGTCCTTGATCCACATAATCGAATTGCCCTGCGGCAGGGTGGACAAAGTTGAGCGCTGGCAAACCGCCCTTTTCAAGTGGGCCGTTTTAGGGTATCTTGAGCCTACCTTTCCGCCGGGATGCCTGGCTGCTGCGGCGCATTTCGAGATTGATATCTCCGGGAAAGCAGGTCCCAAGTTGGTCAAAGCTCGGATACTCTACTGGAAAGATGTCCCTGTTCAGGTGCAGGTCCAGGGAGAAGGCAACCAGATATCTAAACAACTGGATGCCCGCTTCCAGCAGGGCGTGGACGCCATCGCGATGTTGGACGGCAGCCAGCTGACGACTACCTGGTGGCCTGGGAATGGGGCAGCCCCGTTGAGCTAAACGGCTCGACGGAGGACGTCGCGGAGCAAGTCGCAGCCAGGTTCAACCAGGGATTTCCGCAGGACTTCGTTGCCAGGATCCGCGACTTGATCGAATCAGGAGAACGCGACCCACGACCGGGGGCGGTAGACCACTGGTGCATCCTATGAGCCACACCAAACTACCTTCCCTCAAAGAGCGGCTGAATTCTGGAGAGTTGCTTATCTCTGACGGGGCGACGGGGACCTATTTGCAAGCCCACGGTCTGGAACCCGGAGGTTGCCCTGAAGAATTCAACGCGGTCCACCCCGATGTAGCCCGGGGGATGGCGCGGGACTATTTTTCCGCGGGGTCGGACATGGTGTTGACCAATTCCTTCGGCGCAAACCGCTTCATGCTCAAGAAATACGGCTTCGGCGACCGCGTGGCAGAGTTCAATAAGCTGGCGGCCCAGCATGCCCGCAGCGAGAGCGGACCGGGGCAGTACGTAATTGGGTCCGTGGGCCCCACCGGGGAATTCCTGGAACCACTGGAGCCTGTTAGCCGCGAGGAGATGCTGGACGCCTTCGTTGAGCAGGTGACTGCCGCTGGAGGATGGGGGAGCCGATGGAGTGGTCATAGAGACCATGTCGGCGCTGGAAGAGTCAGTGTTGGCGGTGGAAGCAGCCAAAGAAAACACCGGCCTGGTGGTGATGGCCACGATGGTTTTCGACCGGGGGCCGCGTGGTTTCTTCACCATGATGGGCGTGACGCCGGAACGCGCCGTCATGGAACTGGCCGCGGCGGGAGCGGACGTCACCGGCGCAAATTGCGGCAATGGCATCGACGTAATGGTCGAGTTGGCCCGCGAGATGCGTCAGGCTGGAGACGGAAAGTTGCTGGTCGATTCCAATGCTGGCATCCCCGCGTATCAGGCAGGCGAGATCGTCTACCCTGAATCTCCGGAATACATGGTCGAGCGGTTCCGGACTTTGGCGGAGATGGGGATTAATATCCTGGGTGGCTGCTGCGGTACCGGCCCGGAACACATTCGAGCCTTGGTGTCAGCGATCAAACCGGCGGTCCGGCCCGATTAACGCCCGGCAGGCTGGGGGTCTTTACGTGAACAAGGAGCAATTGAGATGGTGACACGCCCGTCCTTGCGCGTACTGGAAGTGTTGGAACGCTACGGCTCATGCCTGGAGTTGGTGTCGATGGATGCACACTTCCACGGTATTAGCGTCGGTCTCTATTCCAAGGAAGGCGTGTTCACGGTTTGGAGTTTTAGCGGGAAGCCTAGTGTTCAGGAGAGGGTCGAGGCGATCAGGGACCAGTTGGTCTCCCTGGGCGGTCTCTCCCCGGTACCAGGGGAACACAACCAGGTCGTGTTCCCCTGCGGCTTCTTCCACCAACGCCTGATAAAATTCCTGCTGGCCCAGGCTGTGGGGAAGAGCACAGACTACTCACCGCCCGAAGGGGAGATGTCAATCAGAGACACCCGGACCAGCCTGACCATAACCGCGGCAGGGGAAGAGTCTGAAGGCGGATGGCTTTACCGGGTTTCCGCCGAGGGTGACGCGCCCAACGTCGCGGCCAGGCTCCGTATGATCGTCGCCGGGTTTCTGCGGTACGGAGAGATGGAGAAGGTGGGGGACACCGAGGTGGCATTCCCGTGCGGCCAGCGCCATGACGAGCTGATTCGGTTGTTGCTGCCCTACTCGCGCAACGTCAGCAGCGTTGAGAGTATGCTGGAGGCGGAGGCCCTGCGAGGGCAGATGACCACTGGCACCCTGGGTTTTACTCCGACGTAACAAGCCGGAATGATCGGGTACTCTCGGACCCCTTGAAGGAGAATGTGTGTGTCTCAACCTGGCGATAAGGTGGTCCATAGCAAAAAGGACGTGATGCACGGCACGCCCGTATTCGTTGGAACGCGAGTCCCGGTGAAGAACTTGTTCGACTATTTGGCAAGTGGGTACAGCCTGGACGTTTTCCTGGACCATTTTCCATCTGTAGAGCGCGAACTGGTAATCGGAGCGCTTGGGATGGCTAGAGAGGCGTTGGAGAGCCAGGCGTATGAGAGTGCTGTTTGATGAAGGAGTACCTTGGCCCCTGAGACGTTACTTACCAGGACACGAAGCCTGGACCGTGGCGTATATGGGTTGGAACGGGAGAAACAATGGAGAACTCCTAAGTTTGGCTAAGGATGAGTTTGATGTTCTCATCACCGTAGACCAGGGAATCCCATGTCAACAGAATATTTCTGAGTTGGATGTAGCGGTAATCGTCCTCGCCGCTAGAACAAATGGAATGAATGACCTGAGACCATTGGTCACCGAACTGGTTAACCATCTGTATACCATAAAAGGGGGACAGATTGTCCGAATCGACGCACGATAGCAACGGAGACGTGCCATGAGCTTCAACAAAACGATGACCCCCCCCCGAGCGTGTAATGAATGCGCTTGCCAGGAAACCGGTAGACCGCCCGCCAGTGGCGAACCCTACTAACGTAGCCACCGTCGAGCTTATGGACCTTGTGGATGCCCCTTTCCCGCAGGCATGCCGCGAACCGGAGTTGCGGCCAGGCTGGCGGCTACAGGCCACACCGAGCTAGGCTTCGACGCGGTCATGCCGTATTTCACCATCATACGGGAGTCATCGGCTCTGGGCTGCGAGATGCAGTGGGAGGACAAGGACAACTGGCCGACGGTGCGGATGCAGAACCCAATCTGGAACGGCCCAGACGACGTGCATGTGCCTTCCGGGTTCTTGGAGCATCCCGATTGCCAGACCATAATCAAGTCAATAGAGATGCTGAAGGCCGAATTCGGCGATCAGGTGGCCGTCATCGGTAAGACTATGGGACCGTGGACCCTGGCTTACCACGTGTTTGGCGTCGAGCGCTTCCTGATTATGACCGTAGACGACCCGGACATGGTGATGCGTTGTTTACATAAGCTGAAGGAGATTTCCGTCCTCTTCGGCGAGGCACAGATCGCCGCCGGGGCCGATGCACTGACTTTCCCCGACCATGCGCAGGGGACCTGGTAAGTGGAGATTACTACCGGAGATTCCTCCTGGAGATCCACCAGGAAATGGTGGAACGGCTGCCCACACCGCTGATACTCCACATATGCGGCAACACCCTGGACCGGATGGACTACATAGCTCAGACTGGTATGGCGTCGTTCCACTTTGACTCAAAGAACGACCCACAGGCCGCTATGGATACGGTCTCGGGGCGGATCGGTCTGGTTGGCACCACCACAGTCGCGATGAAACTGGCTGACCTGGAGAGTGGCCGCGTCATGGCCTCTGCGTCCTTCGAAAACCCGCAGAGGTTTGGCGGCAGCGACATAATGCACCGCATCTCCTTCGACGCCGGCCCCTTCGCCGGAGAACTTCGGCAAGCGATGCTCTCGGCGGTAAATTTTGAGATCGGTGATCTGGCGCGGCTGCTCGGCTTACGCCGCCGGTTGATCTACGAGGTTGTCGTCGTTGGCAACTCCACCATGCGGGATATGTTCTTTGGCCTCGACGTCCAGCCGATTGGAGAGAAGCCGTACCGTTCTACAACCGAGCTCGATCTGGAGAACGGCCTACGGGATACGACCGCCCTGAGCCGGAGCGCGGAAGAGTTGGGGCTCAGGGTGTTCCCTGACGCGCACGTATACGGAGGCGCATTAATAGGCAGTCACGTCGGAGCCGATGTGGTGGCAGACCTGTTGACCGTGGGGTTGGACAACGAGGACCAGGTCGTGATGTTGGTGGATGTTGGGACAAATACCGAGGTGGTGGTCGGAAATCGCCACCGTATGATCGCGGCTTCTTGCCCTGCCGGCCCGGCGTTCGAGGGCGGCCAAGTGTCCTACGGAATGCCGGGGTACGATGGCGCTATCGAATCGGTGGAGGTCCGGGACGATGGTGTTTGGTATAAGACCATCTGCGGCTCCGGGCTGGTGGACCTGCTGGCCGGTCTGAGGCGCAGCGGCCAGATGAATCCGTTAGGGGTGTTGCAAGGGGGCCGGACGAGTTTCATATTCGCGCCCGATAAGGGGATGGCGATTTCCCGCGCCGATATCAGCGCCTTGTCCCAGGCCAAATCCGCCAACTTCGCGGGACAATACATCCTGTTGCGGGACTATGGAATACCCCTCGAACAAGTGAGCAAACTCTATCTGGCGGGCGGGTTCGCCAATTACCTGAACGTCGAGCACGCTGTCGAGATTGGGTTCATCGCCAACGTTCCCCTGGAGAAAATTGCCAAAGTGGGCAACGCTTCCCTGGAAGGGGCAACCATGATGTTGCTCTCCAGGGACCTGCGCGGGGCATCGGAAGAGATGGCTCGCCGGATAGAACATGTGGAGTTGGAGACCATCCCTGACTTCTTCGACATATTCGTGGAAGGCTGTATGTTCAAGCCCATGACTCAGGACATTGATTGATTCTGTAATTGCACCTGCCCCTGTGCGATAATGGCCCCATGGAGATAATGGTTAGATTCTTCGCTCTCTACCGGGAGCGGGCTGGGCTCAGCAGCCTGCCGGTAGAGGTCCCTGACGGCACTTCGGTGTCCGGTTTAACCGATATAGTTCGACAGCAATTTCCCCGTCTGGCCCCGCCGGAAGTGAAGATCGTGGTGGCGGTGAACGCCGAATACGCGGAGCCGGAGCAAATCCTGCGGCCGGGTGACGACGTGTGCCTCATCCCGCCAGTCAGCGGAGGATCACGATGATTGAGCTTACCTACGCCCCCCTCAATCCGGAGAAGGTCACCGAGAAGGTCCGGCGGGATTCCAACGGCGCGGTCGTAACCTTCCTGGGCGCCACGCGAGACAACTTCGAGGGTAAGAGGGTGGTGACTCTGGAATACGAAGCCTTCGACGAAATGGCCGTCAAGGAGCTTGAGAAGGTCCGCCAAGAGCTAATCTCGGAATTCGGCGTCGAGGACATTGCTATCTCACACCGGATCGGGCGCGTGGACATCGGCGAAATTAGCCTTGTGGTTGCCGTTGCGTCGCCTCACCGGAAGGAAGCATTTTTGGCATGCCACCAAGCGGTGGACCGGCTCAAAGAGACTGTGCCTATCTGGAAGAAGGAAGTCTACGAGGACGGCTCCAGGTGGGTCGCCTGCGAAGACCACGAGTTTTCCCACGAACACGCCGGAGTGGGGGAAACCACCGCCGACTCCTGAACGCCGTTGCCCCTTGATGCAATCGACAGGCGTCCCGAGGTCAGTCGATTGCCGATTGAGCGCCGCCCAGGGCCGCCCGAATCGCCTGCCGCACTGTTCGGGCGAACTCCAGCCGCATCCCGTCCACCCCCAGCCTGTCCTCCCCGGTGGTTTCGGGTAGGATGCAGCATTCCATCGCCAGCCTGCTTGCCTCCAACACCCTCCGTTGTGCCTGTGGCACCGAACGCAACTCTCCGCTTAACCCTACCTCCCCGAAGGCGACCATCCGCGGGTCCAGAGGCCGGTTGTAGAGGCTGGAGGCCAGGGCCAGGACAAGGGCCAGATCGACCGCCGGCTCGTTGACCCTCAAGCCTCCGGCGACGTTGACAATGATGTCCTGTCCTGAGAGGTCCAACGATGCCCTGCGACTGGCCACCGCCGTCAGCATCAGCAGCCGGTTGTGATCGACTCCATTGGCCACCCTCCTGGGTACCGGCAGTTGGGACGGTGATGTCAACGCCTGGATCTCCAGTAGCAGGGGCCGGCTGCCTTCCACTACGGGCGCCAACGCCGTGCCAACCGCCCTTTCGTAGCGTTGGGCGAGAAGGGCGTTGGAAGGGTCCGGCACCTCGGCAAGCCCCTTGGCGGTCATCTCAAATACTCCCACCTCGTCGGTGGAGCCAAACCGGTTCTTGGCGCTGCGGAGGGTGCGTATGGTCCCCGTCTCCTGGGCTTCCAGGTAAGTCACCACGTCTACCATGTGCTCCAAGACCCTGGGTCCCGCGGCGGTACCGTCCTTGGTCACGTGACCTGCGATCAGTATGGGAACGTGGCGCGCCTTGGCCCAGCGCATCAGCCGCAATCCGGACTCCCTGATCTGCACTACGCTCCCTGGGCCGGAGGGAATGTCCCGGCTGTAGAGGGTCTGGATTGAATCGACTATGGCGAGTTCCGGCCGCATCTCCTCCAACTTCTGCACAACAATGTCTACGTCTGTCTCAGAGAAGATAAAAACCTGGTCTCCGGGAAAGTCCAGGCGTTGGGCGCGTAGCTTAATCTGTTGTGGGGACTCTTCGCCGCTGACGTAAAGCACCTGCTGACCGCGCGTGGATATGTATTGGGCAATCTGGAGCAAGAGCGTGGACTTGCCGATGCCAGGTTCTCCGGCAAGTAATACTATGGAGCCTGGGACAATCCCGCCCCCCAGGACGCGGTTCAACTCTTGGCAGGGGAGATGGACTCTGGGTTGGCTGTTGGAATCCAGGCGGGATAGTTCCTGGACCGGCTCTATAATCGCGTCTTGCCAGCCGGCGGTGCGCGCTGCCGGCGCCGGACGCGCTGCGGGAACTTCCACCAGCGGCCGCTGAGCTCCGCACGAGGGTGCGGGGCAGAACCCCATCCACCTGGGGCTTTCATGCCCGCAGTCCTGGCAATAGAACACGGAACGAGCGCGTTCCCTGGAGCGGGAGGGGCGGGTCAAAGGGATGCCTCCTGAGGTTTGACCCATTATAACAGCAGAGAACCCCGGCTAAGCGGGGTCCTCTGTCAGTGGCTAAGTCCCGTTGCTTGTGGCGGTGGTTAGACCGGGGCTGCTTCGGGTACCTTGACCTTGTTGCGGATCACGATTTTGTCATCCTCTACGTCGATTACCGCAACGTCGCCAGTTTGGAGGCTGCCGCCAAGGACCTCGTCCGACAGGGAGTCCTCGACCTCATTCTGGATCAGCCGGCGCAGTGGCCTCGCACCGAGGACCGGATCGAAGCCCTTCTCGCCAAGCCATTGACGCGCTGCTTCGGTAAGCTCCAAGTCGATCTTCTTCTCGTCCAGTTCCTTCTTGACCATGTCGATCATCAGGTCGACGATGGCCAGGATCTCCGACTCGTCGAGTTGATGGAAGACCACGGTGGCGTCGATGCGGTTCAGGAACTCGGGACGGAAGAAGCGCTTCACTTCGTCCATCACCTTTTCCTTCATCCGCTCGTAAGAGCTGTCCCGGGTCTGGGCTTCGTCGGACTTGATGCTGAAGCCCAAAGTAGTCTCGCGCTTGATCAGGTCCGAACCCAGGTTGCTGGTCATCACCAGGATGGAGTTGCGGAAGTCCACCTTCCGGCCACGGGCATCGGTGAGTTGGCCTGCGTCGAAGATCTGGAGGAGAATGTTGAAGACCTCGGGGTGGGCCTTTTCGATTTCGTCCAGCAGGACTGCGCAATAGTTCTTCCTGCGCACGCCTTCGGTCAACTGTCCGCCTTCATCGTAGCCAACATACCCCGGAGGCGCACCTATCAACCGGGCAACAGTGTGCCTTTCCTGGAACTCGGACATATCCAGGCGGATCATGGCATCTTCATTGCCGAACATGAACTCGGCCATTGCACGAACGAGCTCGGTCTTACCCACTCCGGTGGGTCCCAGGAACATGAACACGCCGATGGGGCGACGGGGGTCCTTCAGACCGGCACGGGCGCGGCGCACCGATTTGGAGATGCTGACGATGGCTTCGTCCTGCCCGATTATGCGCTTATGCAGCTCCTGCTCCATGCGTAGAAGACGTTCGGTCTCTTCGGAGGCCAGCCGGGTTAACGGGATGCCGGTCCACATACTGACCACTTCGGCGATATCGTCCTCAGTTACTACCGGGCGCTCTTTGTCCTTGCCTTCATGCCAGTCCTTCTCCAGGGTGTCGAGGTCTTCACTCTGCCGCAATTCACGGTCGCGAAGTTCTGCGGCGGCTTCATACTGCTGGGAGGCGATGGCCTCGTCCTTCTCCTTGCGGACCTGTTCCAAGACCTGCATCGCATCCTTGACCGACGCGGGGGTGACGCTACCGCGCAACCGTACCCGGGAACCGGCCTCGTCGATCAGGTCGATGGCCTTGTCAGGGAGGAAGCGGTCAGATATGAAGCGGGCCGCAAGCGTGGCGGCGCTATTGAGTGCTTCATCGGTGATGTCTACATTATGGTGGTCCTCGTAACGGCTTCTTACTCCCTTGAGAATGTCAACCGTTTCGTCGCTGGAAGGCTCTTCCACCCGGACCGGCTGCAACCGGCGTTCGAGCGCGGGGTCCCTCTCCACGTACTTGCGGTAGTCGTCCAGGGTCGTGGCGCCTATGCACTGGAGCTCACCCCTGGCCAGGGAAGGTTTTAGGATGTTGGAGGCGTCTACTGCGCCTTCCGCGGCGCCTGCTCCAACTATGGTGTGAATCTCATCGATAAAGAGCACACAGTTGCCCGAACTCTTTATCTCTTCGATTACCTTCTTAAGCCGTTCTTCGAATTCGCCCCGATACTTGGTACCGGCGACGAGTGCGCCCATATCCAGCGTAACCAGCCGCTTCCCTTGCAGGGTGTCGGGCACCTCTCCTCCGCCTATGCGTTGGGCGAGGGCTTCGACGATGGCGGTCTTACCAACTCCAGGCTCACCGACCAAGACGGGGTTGTTTTTGGTGCGGCGGCTGAGAATCTGTACTACCCGCTGTATCTCTTGCTCGCGCCCGATCACGGGGTCGAGCTTGTCCGAGCGGGCGGCGACAGTGAGGTCGACGCCAAGCTGGTCGAGAGTTGGCGTCTTGGTGGTGGTGCGGGAACCCTGGCTGCCGGCACCGGCGTTGTGGCTGAGGATACGGTGGGTCTCGGCCCGTACCTTGTCCAGAGTTACGCCGAGGCTTTCCAGGACTCCGGCGGCGACCCCTTCACCTTCCCGGAGGAGGCCGATGAGAAGGTGCTCGGTACCGATGTAGGTATGGTTCATCCGGCGCGCCTCATCGACGGCCAGTTCTACAACCTTCTTGGCACGGGGAGTCAGTCCGATCTCGCCCTGGGCCGGCTTCTCGCCCCGGCCGATAATAAACTCGACTGCGGAGCGGACCTTGGTCAGGTCAACAGCGAGGCTGGAGAGGACTCTTGCGGCCACGCCCTCCGTTTCACGGACAAGGCCAAGCAAAATGTGCTCGGTGCCGATGTAGTTGTGGTTGAAGCGCTGGGCTTCTTCCTGGGCAAGTGACAGGACTCTCCGGGCCCGTTCGGAAAATTTCTCGAATCTGCTACCCATAACTCCGCTCCTGAATGGTGGACGTGAGGGCCCTTAGTTAACAATAAAGACGGGTTAATATGCCACCGCCAATTATATGTACAGGGGGGGCTAGGTGTAAAGGCACACAGCTACGTCCGGATTGCGGATCACGCGACTATTTGTCCACGGTCCGCGGGACAAAATACCCCAAACTCAGATACGTCCATGGTTCTTGGCTTGGGTAACGAGGCGCGGGACGAAGAAAGACGTCTGAGGTTGGATATACCTCCCGGCGATGACCTATTTTCCCACTCCGTCGCCAGAGCAGTATCGTCGGCGCTGGGGCGTTTCACTTCCGTGTTCGAGATGGGAACGGGTGGGGCCACCTCGCTAGAACCACCAGGAAGTATATCGTTGCGCTGAGTATGCACTATTTTTCACAACCTGGCAAGTGTATTTGACTTCAGAGAAAATTGCGAAACTCCACTGCCCCCATGCGTCGCTCCCGCGTTCGCGGGAGCGACGAGCTATCGTAGAGGATTCCCGCCCCCGTTCAAGCCGGGGGCAGGCTCTTCGCGGGAATTGCGGATGGCCTTGCGAGGCCACATATGAGGATGAAAATCGCCTATTTTCATAATAAAGACGAGTTGGTATTTTCGTAGTGATACTGCCCAGTATCCGGCGAAGCACAACGTTTCGCAATTTTCTCGACTTCAGACTGGCCTATTCACCCTTCTTCCATCGAATTGTTCGGGCTGCCAAAGCATGATTCTGATACTCATCATCAGCCGCCGCTATCTCGGTGAGGACATGAAGCGGCTGCTCCCGCATTTTCTTGCTCAAAGCGGCCTCTTGGCGGGCATGCCAGGGCGCCGCGGGTAGCGGTCTGGTGTGGGGCCCAGATTCTCGACTTCCAGCACCACCCGGTTGTCTTCTAGCCCAGGCAGGGTCACCGGGTGGAGGGCCTTGATCCGGCCCCCCAACATGGAGAGTGAACGCTCCGCCGCCTCTAATTCCCCCTCGATTCCTCCGTGTTTGAGGGTGATCAGCTTACCGCCGGTATCGCAGAAGGGAAGGGTGTACTCTGCCAGGGTCGCCAGCTTAGCCACGCCGCGGGACACCACCAGGTCGAACGCTGCCCTCAACTCGGGTTGGTGCGCCAGTTGTTCGGCCCGGGCCGAGTGTACATCCGTATCGTCGAACCCCAAGATCGCCGTTAGAGAGCGGAGGAATTCCGCCTTCCTTCCAACGGACTCCACGAGTGTGAGAGCGATGTCCGGAAAGGCAATCTTGAGGGGCAGGCCGGGAAACCCGGCGCCCGCGCCGATGTCGATCAACCGAGTCCCAGGAGGAAGCGGTTGACCCGCCGCAAGGCACACGGTCAGCGAGTCCAGGAAGTGCTTTACTTGCACTTCCTCATAAGCAACTACGGATGTGAGGTTCACCTGCTGGTTCCACTCGGCGAGTTCGGTGTAGTAAGTCTCGAACTGTCCGATTTGGCGATCGTCGAGGATTATGCCCAGTTCCCTTGAACCCTCGGCCAGCAGTCGCATTTTATGCTCCATTACGGCTCCATCCTGCCGGATTATAGCCGCAAATTCGTCCGGCTGATGCGTTGGGCAACTCAATTGACAGCCCTTTAAGCCCCTCGTAGAATTAGCCGGAGTCTCGAGATTTTACGTAATCCCATGACATTCGGCGAACATCTTGCAAGGCAGCGCTGGGTGCGCTCAGGTTCGGGATTACAGGGGAAGTGTCTGGAATGGCGACTAAAGCATACCTGTTGGTTGAGACCGCGGTAGGCCAGACCAGAGAGGTGGCCGATACTCTCCGGGGCATGGCGAATATTGAGAGCGTCGACGTCGTCACGGGTCCGTATGACATCATCGCGGTGATAAGTGGAGAGGACATGTCGGTGGTCGGCAATGTGGTCACCGGCAACATCCACACCGTGGGAGGCGTTGTGAGGACTGTTACCTGCGTAGCCGTTGGCGTCTAGGGACAGCCCCGCGGGCCGCTCCGGCGGCAGAAGACCCGCCGTTGGCGTTCCAAGGCCTATTTAAGGAGATTCGCTGTGGATTTCAGGTTCAGCCCCGAAGATGATTCCTTCCGGCAAGACGTCCGCCGATTCATTCGCCAGGAGCTTCCTCCCGGCTGGGAAGGTGGTGGACGCTACCCGGAGGAGGACGACTGGGACCTGACTGTTCAGATCAGGAAGAAGATGGCTGACCGGGGCTGGCTGACGATGCACTGGCCCGAGGAGTACGGCGGGCAGGCGGCTTCCCAGGTGCGTTCTGCCATTTTCAGCGAGGAGTTGACCTACAATCGCACGCCGGGCAGAGACATCTTCGGTGTCCGCATGTTGGGACCTACGTTAATGATCCACGGCTCTGAGGAGCAGAAGCAAGAACACCTGCCGCCGGTGGCCAGGGGTGAGATCCAGTGGTGCCAGGGATACAGCGAGCCCGGCTCGGGGTCCGACCTTGCCTCTCTGAGCACACGGGCGATCAAAGACGGCGACGACCTTGTCATCAATGGCAGCAAGATTTGGACCAGCATGGCGCATCACGCCGACTGGATCATGCTACTTGCCCGCACAGACCCTGACGCCCCCAAGCACCGGGGGATAAGCTTCGTCCTGGTGGACATGAAGAGTCCGGGGATTCAGGTGCGCCCCATCATTAACATGGCTAACCGTCACGAATTTAACCAGGTGATCTTCGACAACGTTAGGGTTCCGGTTAGGAACATAGTTGGGGAGGAGAACCGGGGTTGGTACGTGGCCGTTACGCTGCTGGACTTCGAGCGTTCCGGTATCGACTACTCAGCCACTGGGCGCCGCCTGCTGGACGAGACCCTGGAGTATGCCACCGAGACGACGCGCAACGGCAGGCCGTTGGCTGAGACCGGCTGGGTCCGAAACGCACTGGCCGACCGGTACATAGAATGCGAAGTTGCCAGATTGATGGCCTACAACGTGGCCTACATGCAGGGGCAGGGACTGGTGCCCAACAAAGAAGCATCCATGAGCAAGGTCTTTGGCAGTGAGACCGTGCAGCGTATCACCAAGACCAGCATGGACATCCTCGGCATGTATGGTTTCCTTGGACGGGAAGAGAAGTGGGCCCCTTTGAAGGGGAGAATCCAGGAGAATTGGATGAGCGCCTTCTCCGGAACCATCGCCGCGGGGACCTCTGAGGTCCAGCGGAACATCATCGCTTCCCGTGGGCTGGGCCTGCCCCGCGGCTAGGCTTTCCGGCTAAGGGTTTCGGTATGGCCCACCTAGGCCGCGAGAGCCTGCAACGCTTCCGAGTCCACTCCGCACTCAGCTTCCCGGCAGCGGCGTATGATGCGGAAGACCGTTCGTACGGTCACCGAGAAACGGTCCGCCGCTTCCTCCGCCGTCAGACCCTCGGACCGCATGGTGTTCCACATCCTGAAGTCCTTCGCCAACCGCCTGTGCCGTTGGAACCAGATGGGGTCGTCGAACTTGCACTGGGGTAGGGGGCAAGTGAGGCAGGACTCGGATACCTCGCAGCCCGTATCCTCGTAATGGTAAAACTCCGGGACTGTGTCGA
Organism: Dehalococcoidia bacterium; assembly: GCA_965216155.1. Classification (GTDB taxonomy): domain Bacteria; phylum Chloroflexota; class Dehalococcoidia; order Lucifugimonadales; family UBA3495; genus CATOSP01. Next base: position 680,720 of record CBDCFD010000006.1, read on the forward strand.
TTACCGCCGTAGCTGCCATTGCTCTAACCATAACCAAACTCCCAAACATGCGTTCTAATCTTGAGAGCAAGTATAGAACGCATGTTTCAGGGCCGTCAATAGGTTTTGGCCGGAAAACAGAACAGAAATTCTGTAATGTTAGAACAAAGGGGTGGAAAGCAGCCGTGGCGGGAGAAGCAGGTCGGGTCAGGACACGGGTTGAGGGCGTATCCGGCGGCCCAGTACCATACCGTTGGTAAGTTCTACCCGCGCCCGAAGATGGTTGAAAAAGAGGAACTTGCGGGAGTCTATATACATGCTAGAGGCGTGGTTGGCCAGATCGGGCGCGACCAATAACTCTACCCCGTCCTGCTGAACAGGCAGGTATTCGCTGGTGTTCCGGCGGCCTATGTGAGTATCGACCGATACTTCTACAATTGAGCCGGATCAAGAGGAATAGCAGAGCAGATCGACTACAGCCCGGCCACCCTTCTTTTGAATGTGGGCAACTGCCTTCCCTTCCAGATTCAATTCCATCTCAAAATCCTACCCGGCTCAAAATACTACCCGATCCCGGCTTTGTGGGATTCATCCCGGGACTTCTCCAGAAGGAAGTTGCGGGCTTCGACCATAACGGGGTGTATAAACTCGCCCCGGTCGGTCCTTGCCCTGGTTTCTCTGGTCAAGAACTCCAGGACTGCCCGGTCCAGGTCTTCCAGCGCCATCTCGCGCAATTGGGGGATGTATGGGTACCGGCTCTGCTTGTTGGGGTCAAGCTTGTCCGCCAGGAACACCACCTTCCCCAGGGTGTCCAAGGAGGGATGGCTGGTGGTGTGCCAATAGACGGCCTGGAGAAGAGCGGTATCGCTCACACCGTCGCATTGCCTCAGCAGTTCCGATCCCACCGGTCCGTGCAACATGACCGGGACGTGCTGCTCGACCAGTCCAATGGGCACCCCCAGCTCGAGAGCCAGTCGCAGCAACTCTTCGCCGGGCATTGCTCTGGCGACGTCATGGGCCAACATCCCCACCGCCGCGCGTTCTTCATCCAGGCTGTGGCGGCAGGCAAGCTGACGGGCGATTTCGACTACGCGGTAGATGTGGGCTTGCAGGCCGCCGGGCAGTTGGTCAACACGGTTCTGGATGCGTCCGGCCTGTTCGTCGGTTTCACCGGCGCGGGAAACTTCCGGTTGATCGGGCATGCTCGCTATCCCAAGGGTCCAAGTTGCCGGCCGCCGAGAAGGTGCATGTGCAGGTGCTCGATCTCCTGGCCGGAGTCCCGGCCCTGGTTCAACACCAGTCTATACCCGCTCAACGTTACGCCTTCCCGCCGTGCCATTTCCTCGGCCACCACGAACAGGTGACCCATGATGGGTGCCTGGCCGGGGCCGATGTAGGCCAGCGAAGGCAGGTGCGTGTTGGGGATGATCAGCAGGTGGACCTGGGCCGTGGGGTTGATGTCCCGGACCACGAACACCTGGTCGTCGCGGTAGATGGGGGACTCATGGGCCGAATCGCGGGCCATGCCGCAGAAAACGCAACCGCCTGTGCTCATCTGGCAAACGCCTCCAGCCGCCCAAGGGCAAGGTCCTTGTGATAATTCGAGTCTCCGTAGCTAAGTTCCTGCACTTTGGCGCGGCGGGTGTAGAGTTGCAGGTCGTGTTCTTTGGTAAAGCCAATGGCCCCGTGGCACTGGTGGGCCCTGGCGCATACTCTATCGTAGGCTTCGCTGACCCAAGCCTTGGCCACCGAGACCTCCCGCTGCGCCTCCAGTCCTTCGGACACCTTCCAGGCCGCCTGATACGCCACTGTGCGGCTGCCTTCCACGTCGGTCGCCATTTCGGAGCATTGGTGTTGCACGGCCTGGAAACTGCCGACGGGCCGGCCAAACTGGGTGCGCTGCTTCACGTATTCGACGGTCATGTCCAACACCGCCCCCGCCCCGCCCAACATTTCCATGCACTTGCCGGCGATGGCCCGCTGCAAGGCCCGCTCGACCACCGGCCAGCCCTCATCCACCGTTCCCAGAACGGCGTCTGGACCTACACGGACCCCCTCCAGCTTCACCTCGCATTGGTGGTCCGCCGCGATGGTGTTCAATGGTTGGATGCTCACCCCGCTGGCATCCGCCGGAACGAGAAAGAGGGTGATCCCCTGTGAGGGGCCATTTCCGGCTGAGGTGCGCGCCACTACCAACATCAGGTCTGCGGCCTGGGCGTCGGGAACGAACAGCTTCGTTCCTTTTAGCGCGAAACTGTCGTCTACGCGCTCGGCAGTGGTCTCGATTCCCCACGCCTCATAGGTTGCCGAGGGTTCGGTTAAAGCCAAGGTCATGAGGAGTTGACCGCCGCAGACCCGGTTGATTAAGTCCCTCTTTTGTTCTTCGCTTCCGGCATCCATGATGGTCAGGCCGGCCAGCGCCACGGTGGAAAAGAAAGGTCCGGGAAGGAGGGCCCTGCCCATCTCTTCCAGGAGTAGGGAGAGGTCCATGAAGTTTCCGCCGCTGCCACCGAATTGCTCGGGGAACGCTACGCCTGTCCACCCCAATCCCACGATCTGACTCCACAAGTCATCGCTGTAGCCCCGCGGGTCTTCCTCCAGTTCACGTACCAGAGTGAGGGGACATTCCTGCGCCAGAAACTCCTGGGCGCTGCTCTTGAGCATCTGCTGCACTTCGGTAAGGCCCAGGTCCATTTTAGTATCCCTGCGTACTGGTAGTCGTAGGGTATATTGACCTTAGACTACCTTCGATTGGAATCAGCCGTTCGTTGTGGGGGTCGACGCCCAGCAAGGCATTCTCCAGCGCAGTGGCTCCCAGCAAGGGCGTAGTGCCCTCCGGGGCGGAAATTACAGGGGCGAACACCTCTCTTTGCTCAAACCTCAGCCTCAAATAGCCCACCGGGTATTCCACTAGACTCTCGTCGTCCAGCCGGAATTGCCGGATTTCCTGGGAAATCAAGGTGAAACCGGTAATCAGGTCTTCAGGGAGCATCGTGAACACCGCGCCGGTGTCAACCATTGCCTCCGTTTGCACAAAGCGGGTGCCTGTCAGGTCTCCTATTTCTATTGGAACTGAAAAGCTTCCCATATCCATTCTCCATTGCGGGCGGGTGTATATTACGTTACAGGCTTCTAACGAACCGGTCCAACTGCGCGACGGCCTTCTGGATGTTTTCCTGGGAGTTGGCGTAGGACAGCCTGATGTAGCCTTCGCCGTACTCGCCGAAGGCTGCGCCGGAAAGCAACGCGACTCCGGCCTCAGCCATGGCCCGGGCCTCGAACTCGGCGCTGGTCAGCCCCGTTTGCTTGATGCTGGGGAAGGCGTAAAATGCTCCCTCCGGTTCGGGACAGTTGATGCCGGGGATACTGCGTAGGCCGTCGGTGATCAACCTCCTACGCAGGCCAAACTCCGCCGCCATAGCCTGAACATCGTCCTGCGGCCCGTCCAACGCGGCGATGGCGGCCCGCTGGGTGAATGACGCGGCGCACGACACGCTGTTGACCGCCAGCCTCACCACGTGGGGGACCAACTCTTCCGGCATAATTCCGTAGCCCAGCCTCCATCCCGTCATTGCGTAGCTCTTTGAGAAGCCGTCCAGAATGATGGTCCGGTCGGCCATGCCGGGGAAAGCGGCGATGCTGTGATGCTCTCCCGTGTACAGGATGTCCTTGTAGATTTCGTCGGCTAGCACGTAAAGATTTGGATGCTCTTTCACCAGGTCCGCGATTCGCTCCATTTCCTCACGGGTGAACACCGAGCCGCACGGGTTGTTGGGGGAGTTGATAATGATTAGCCGAGTTCGTCCGGTTATCTTGCCGGACAGGTCGTCCAGGTCGGGGTGGTAGCCCCGCTCCTCGATTAGCTGCATGGGCACGGCGGTAGCGCCGGAAAACTTGACCATTGACTCGTAGATGGGAAAACCAGGGTTGGGATAGATAATCTCCACTCCCGGCTCGCCCAGGGCCAGCATCACGTAGAACATAATGGGTTTGGCTCCGGGGGTCACCACCACTTGCGAGGGCGCGGTGTCCACGCCCCGTACATCCCGGCTGTTGCGGGCGATGGCTTCGCGCAACTCCGGCAGACCGGGTGTGGGGCCGTAGTGGGTATATCCCTGGCGCAGGGCCTCAACGCTGGCCTCGACGATGTGCTGGGGGGTGTCGAAGTCGGGCTCGCCGATCTCCAGGTGGATGATTTCCCTCCCCTGGGCCTCCAACTCCCTGGCCCTGGCCAGCACCTCGAAGGCGGTCTCGGTGCCCAGGTCGTGCATTCTGGCGGCTACTGTCATTGCTCCTCCGGTGGGGCGTGGGTTAGGTTCTCTGGACGCCGGACTCGCCGGGCGTTATTTCCAATACCCTGCTGCGGGCCATGTCGAAGATTTCCGTTGCGAATTGCAGCGCTTGCAAGCCTTCTTGGGGCAAAAACAAGTCCTTGGTTATAGCCGGATGCGGCAACGCCATTGGGTCGCGGGAAGTCTTGTAATACTTGTCCAGGATGGCGCCGTAGTCGGCGAACCCGGAGAACGCCGTGTCCCGCGCCGCGCTGCGCCGGACCAACTCCCGCACCGAGTTGATTTTGTCCAACGGCAGCCCTTCCGATATGAGAAATCCCTTGAGCGCGACTTCAGCTGCTTGATGGGACCAGAAGCACGCGAATGACCAAGCCTCCTTGTCATTGGAGAATTGGGCAATCTCCAAGTTGTTCTCCGCTTGCTCGATCCAGGGTTGCGCTTGGGCGAGGTACTTCGTCATGGGGGGTCGCCTCCCTATCCCGCCTTATGCTATTGTCGGATTCTCCGTTGTACGTACTCGAAGATATGCTCGGCCTGACTCAACGCTTGTTCGGCTGCCTGCCGGTCAAACAAGCGGAATGGGGCCTCGGGTCCATCCAAGGCGTCCGGGTATCTGGTCTCAAGGTAGAATGGGTCTAAGTTCACACCGTAGTTCCTGAATTGGGCGAAATCCGGGGCATAGCGCTCGCAACGCTCGACCAACTCCTGGATCGAGTGAATCGCCTCGCGTTGATGGCCCCTGGAATACAGAAATGCCTTCAGCGCCATTTCTCCAGTTTGCCCCGAATTGAAGCATGACCCTGCGAAAAAGCCATTCGCTAATAGCGCCCTGGCCATTTGCAGATTGTATTCCGTCTGAGCCAACCATCTCAGGGCCAATTCCCGGTTGCGTGACAAGGATTACCGTACCCCATTCGAGTTTCATCAAGTCAGGTTGGGCGCGTTCATCCGGTCAGGATTCCGGTTGCACCCGGTTCTGGGTGCGTACCGGCAGGCCGTAGATGGAGATGAACCCGTTCGCAGATGCCTGGTCGAACTTGTCGCCGCGGTCGTAAGTGGCTAATTCGTACTGATACAAACTGCTGGGCGCGGTCCTCCCTGTTACTGTACATGTGCCCTTGTGCAGCCTAAGCCGGATGTCTCCCGTGACGTGACTCTGCGTGCTGCTGAAGTAAGCGTCCAAGTCCCGCCGGTGGGCCGTAAACCAAAGGCCGTTGTATACCATATCCGCGTATTCCAGGGCGAGGCGGGACTTGGACCTGGCCTGCTCTTTGCTCAGGGTCATCGCCTCCAGTGCGTTATGCGCCGTGTGTAGCAACGTAGCCGCCGGCGCCTCGTAAATCTCCCTGGACTTGATGCCAACAAGGCGGTTCTCGACGTGGTCAATGCGCCCCAGGCCATGGCGTCCGGCGATGTCGTTGAGGTGGCGGACCAGGTAGACGCCGCCCATCTGCTCGCCGTCAATGGCAGTCGGCACACCCTGGTCGAAGTGGACTTCCAAGTATACGGGTTCGTCTGGAGCCGCCGAGACCGGACTGGTCCACGCATAGGCTTCTTCCGGCGGTTCCAGCCAGGGGTCTTCCAACTCCCCGGCTTCCACGCTGCGCCCCCAGAGGTTTTCGTCGGTCGAAAAGCGGCTGTTTCCAGGATTGATCGGCAGGTTGCGCGCCTGGGCGTACTCAATCTCTTCGTCGCGGCTCATGCCCCAGTCACGAATGGGGCCGATGACCTTCAGGCCCGGGTCGAGGGCGGCGACGCTGACCTCAATGCGGACCTGGTCGTTGCCCTTCCCGGTACACCCGTGGGCGACGGCGTAGGCCCCTTCGGCGTGGGCTGCCTCCACCAGATACCGGGCAATCAGGGGGCGTCCCAGGGCGGTAGCCAGAGGGTACTGGTCTTCGTAGATCGCTCCTGCCCGTAGGGCGGGATACAGGAAGTCCCGGACGAGGGTTTCCCTCCCGTCCACCGTGAGGGCTTTTGACGCCCCTACCTGCAACGCTCGCCGACGGATGGCCTCCAAGTCGACCATACCCAGGTCGATGGTCAGCGTGATTACGTCAGCGCCGTAGTTCTCCTTGAGCCAGGGGACGGCCACCGAGGTATCGAGTCCCCCGCTGTAGGCCAGGACTATCTTGTCGTTAGCCATGTCGTGTCGAACGCCTCCGGTAGAAAGCTGCTAAAGGGCTGCCAGGAAGTCTGATACGGATACCTCTGCCTGCCTTAGCAGTTTCCTGGCAAACCCTCTATCCAAGTCGTCCGAGCCGTGGTTAGGCACGGTCACGTTTCTGCCGTTTAGGTGTTTGAGCATAGCATGGCTTCCTGTTTGCCGCGCTGTCTCAAACCCAAGCCTATGCAATGTACGGATGAACTCCCGGCTGGTTACTGATGGAAATCTTCCGGACCCGCCCCGTGCAGGCAACCGTGTGGACACGATTAAACTTCAATCTTCTGGACTCCGAGGAATTCAGAATGGTCTTCTAGGTCGTCATCTTCCAAGCAAAACTCTATGGATTTACGCATATTTTCCATCAGTTCGTCGAGAGTTTTGCCTTGATTGTAGCAACCCCTTAGCTGAGGGGCTTCCCCGATGAAGTGACCGTCTTCGCCTTTCGTGATTACGATGTAAAACTCTCGCTTCGCCATCTCACCTAGACCTCAACTCTCTGGATTCCTACGAATTCCAACGGTCCGGCGGCGTCATTAACGTCCAACTTCTCGTCGAGACACAGGAGGATGACTTCCTTCATGTTCTTCATCAGTTCGTCCAGCGTCTCACCGTAGCTGTATGCACCCTTTAGCTGCGGCGCTTCCCCGATAAGAACGCCATCTTCGTCCTTCTCGATGATGACGTAAAACTCTCGCTTCGCCATTGCATCCTCCCTTTCCCGTGCCGGGCTAAATCTTGGCCAAAGCGTTCCCCAAACGCTCCGCGGCCTCGTCTATTTCCTCCTTGGTGACGGTCAGCGGGGGCATGAAGCGGATGGTGTTGGGACGGGGGCCGTTTAGCAGGATGCCCGCCTCGTTGGCGTTGGTCAACACTTGTCCTGAGATGTCGCTCTCGAAGTCCATCGCCGCCAACAGCCCCTTTCCCCGGACCTCGGATATAAAGGAGAAGCGAGACTTGAGATCGTTGAGGGCTCCGAGCAGCGCCCCTTCCATCTCTTTGGCGTGGCCGGGGATGTCGTTCTCGATGAGGAACTGGGTCCCGGCAAAGGCGGCAGCGGTGGTGAGGGCGTTGCCCCCGAAGGTGGAGCCGTGGTCGCCGGGTACCAACGCTTGACAATGGGCCTTGGAAAGAAATGCGCCTATGGGTACGCCGTAACCCAGGCCCTTGGCCAGGGTCATAACGTCTGGCTCGACGCCGAACTCCTGGTAGCCGAACAGGCTTCCCAAACGGCCCATACCCGTTTGCACTTCGTCGAGGATAAGCAAAATACCCTGGCTGTCGCACCACTCCCGGACCCTTTGGAGGTAGTCGTCGTCGGGGATGATTACGCCGGCCTCGCCCTGCACCGGCTCCACCATCACTGCGGCGGTCCGCTCGTTGGTGGCGTTCATAATGGCCTCAACGTCATTGAAGTCCACATGCACGAATCCTGGAAGCAGGGGCGTGAAATTCTCCTGGTAGTGCGGCTGGCCGGTGGCGGCCACTGTCGCTTGCGTCCTGCCGTGGAAGGAGTTTAAGGCGGTGATGATTTCGTAAGCGCCGTCGCGGTTCAGCTTGCCGTACCGGCGGGCCAGTTTCATCGCGCCTTCGACGGCTTCCGCACCGCTGTTGCCGAAGAACACCAGGTCCAGGCAGCTATTCTCGATAAGCAGCTCAGCCAACCTCAGTTGGGGCACGGTGTAAAACTGGTTGGAAGTCTGCATGAGAGTGCCGGCCTGCTCCGCGATAGCCTGGGTGACCACCGGATGGCTGTGGCCAAGCTGGTTCACGGCCCAACCGGCGACGAAGTCCAGGTATTGCTTGCCGTCGGCGTCCCATACCTCGGTGCCCTCGCCTCGCACTATCACCACCGGCTGCCGGCGCACTGTTTGGGCGTAGTACTTCTGCTCGATTGCTATCCATTCGCTGCTCTGGGTCATTGCTGGCTACCTCCAATGGATTGTCGTAGGTCTTCGAGGGCTCCCTGCAGTTGGTCCACAGCCTGACTGAGTCCCGTCACCGCCTCTTGCATCCGGTCCAATTCCTCCGACCCCGGCGGTGACTGGGACCCGAGGACGCTTGCGCCGGTGGGTTGGTCCGGTTCTCCCGCTACCAGCATGGCCAAACCCTGGTCGAGAGAGTCGGCCATCACGACGCCACTCCCGTCGGCCAGGATAATCTTCTTCAGTTCCGGGAAGTTCAGGCCCTCCGATTGCAGGTACAGGGGCTCCACATATAGGATCGAACCGTCGATGGGTATGACCAATAATTGGCCGCGAAGAATCTCGGAACCCGCTCCGTCCCAGAGGGTGAATTGTTGTGAAATCCGCTGGTCGTTCTGTATCCTGGCTTCCACCTGGCTTGGCCCATCCACCTGGGGATCGCTCGGCAATTGGTAGCTCAACAACTCCCCGTAGTGCGGCCCATCGTTGCGGGCCATGAGCCAGCCAACCAGGTTCTTTTTCTCCCCGGCGGGCGTGAAAGGAACCATGAGTATGAACTCTTCCTGCTCCGCTCCAGGGGGCCGCAACACCAAGTACGCCGGCCTCATCCGCACGCCTTGTTTGCCGAACCTGGTCTCCAGCGGAATGGCCCACCGTTCGGCCTGATTGAAGAAGACCTGCGGGTTGGTGACGTGGTAGCGCAGGTACAACTGAGACTGGGCCGAGAACAGGCCAATCGGGTACCTGATGTGTTCACGCAGGTCCACGGGCATCTCGTCAAGCTCTTTGAACATGGTTGGAAAGGCCCTGCGGTACATCCTGATCAACGGCTCGTCGGGCTGGGTCACGTAAAATTCAACGGTGCCATTATAGGCGTCTACAGTCACTTTGACACTGTTTCGTAAGTAGTTGACTCCCTCCTCTAGCCGCGTGGAGTAGGGTATCCGGTCGGTCACAGTGTATGCGTCTTGAAGCCACCACAGTTTACCAGCATGGTCCAACACCGGATAGGGGTCACGATCCAGATGAAGGAAGGGGGCGATGGTCCTAATCCTGGTCTGGATGTGTCGGCGGTATTGAAGGCGGCTGTCCTCCATCACCTGGTCGCTGAGCATGATGTTGACGTCGCCGAATTGCCATGTGTAGGCCATGCGCCGAAGCCGGGAGCTTAGCTGCACTCCGCCCTCCCCGGTGTAGTGCTGGAAGTCACTGCCCGGGTCCACCTCCGGGAGGGCGCTGTTCACAATGACGAAGTTCCCCGGCGACTCGCCGTAGTAGATCTCGGGCCGCTCGACGGGAAATGCGCCTCGGATCGGAATGTCCTGCACCAGGAACTCCGGGCGACCCTCGCCAGGAGTGAAGCCGTTGCCTGGGCTCATGGTCACGCCGTAGCCGTGTGTGTATTGGAGCTGTTGGCTGACCCAGTTATCCGCGTCATCCGGTGGGACTAGCTCGCGGGCGGAGATCAACACTTGACGCAAGCCGCCGTCGATCATGTAACGGTCCGAGTCCATGTTCAGAAAGTTGTAATAAAGCTCCATGAATTGGAGTTGGTTGTACGCGTCCTGAAGCGGTTGGAGGTCCCATAGGCGGATGTTCTCGATAGTCGCCCGTTGGGCACCAAGGGACACGGGGTTCAGCCGCGCTGTTGACGCATAGGGGACCTCCTGGATGCGGTCCAGTTGGTAGGAGGCGCGTGTGGCCTCGATGTTGCGCTCTATATAGATTTTCTCCCGCCTGAACTGGTTGGGGTCCACCTGGAACCGTTGGAATAAGGACGGGTAAGCGAGGTCCGCCAATAGTACGGCAATCACCCACAGGCTGAACGCCCCCACCATCAGCCTGGGCCCTCCGAAGACGTTACTGACGGCGAATCCGGCGGCTGACAGGGCCGCAATGCCGGTTAGGAGCCAAAGCGCCGGAATGCGGGCATGCACGTCGGCGTAGGTCGCGCCGAAGACGACGCCGTTGTCGGATAACACCAGTTCAAATACATCGAACGCATGGCTGGCCGCGATGGTTGCCATGAGGAACACTCCTAGGGCCGCGCCATGCTTGATCATGCGCGGGGCCAGTATGAAGGCAGTCCCTCGAAGGCTGTAAGCCGCGATATAGAGGGTGATTGTGACAACGATTGCCGTCACTGCCAGACCCAGCGACCACCCCTGCACGAAATGGAGGAGCCGGAGGGTTACGACATAGAACGAGGTGTCCAGCCCAAATTGAGGTTCGATCGACCCGAACGAGACCTTGTTGAAGAAGAGCAAGAAGGTCGCCCAGCGTCCCGCAGCGATCGACCCGAAAATAGTTCCGCCGACAAGGGCGGTGAGGCCCGCGCTGCCGATGACGGTAGCGCGCAACAATCTAAGGAAGTCCTCCGGCAGACCCAGGGTCGACGGACCTCTGGCAATGGTCCATGCAAAGTACAGGTTTACGGCCAGGACTGCCCCGCCTATCAGTGTGCCGCCAACAAAGAGCCATGCCTTGAGCAGGACGACCTTGATGTACACGTCGGTGAAGCCCAGGTTTCCGAACCAGAGCATGTCGGTGTAAACTCCGCGGGCCCACCACAGGACCAGGAACAGAAGGACCAGTGCGGTGAGTGCGGGGAAGCCTCTTTGTAAACGCCGCTGGGTCTTGGTGGAGATTCCGGGAAGCCTCGGCGCCGGGGGGAGTTCGGCGTCGTTGGAGAGGCTATAGCTCATCGAGACAGCAGACTAGGCCGCGTCGGGGAAACCGGCGCCGCGGACGATCGTCGTGCCTGAATGGCGCCCGGTGAGGCATTCCATCAATGCGCCGGGCTGCCTGCCGTCGATGATGTCCGCTACGGGAGAGCCTTCCAGGGCGCGGAGGCACGCGGCGACCTTGGGAATCATCCCGCCGCGGACAATGCCGGACTGGAACAGGGCGGACGCCCTAGTCTGGTCAAGACGGCGGATAATCCGTCCCGAGCCGTCCATGACTCCGGCTACGTCTGTGAGAAACACGAGCCGGCTCGCCCTCAGTGCGCGGGCCAACTCTCCGGCGACGGTGTCTCCGTTCATGTTTAGGGGACTGCCGGAATTCTCGGAACCATCCTGGCAGTGCCTTGCCAACGGGGCAACCATGGGAATGTAGCCGTTGTTCAGGAGGGCTTCCAGGGGGCTGCTGTTCACCTGCGTGATTTCGCCGACGAATCCCAACTCGGGGTTTGCGATGTACGCGTCAAGAAGCCCGCCGTCTATCCCGCTGATGCCGATGGCCCGGCCGCCAAGCTCGTGCAACTGGGACACAAGGTCTTTGTTAATAAGGCCGGTGAGGACCGCGACCACAATTTCGAGGCTCGCGGCGTCGGTAACGCGGAGGCCGTTTACGAAGCGAGGAGGGATACCCTGGCGCTGCATCCACTCTGAGATGACGTTGCCCCCGCCATGGACCACCACCACATCGACGCCATCTTTTTGGAGGGCCACCAAGTCTTTCAGGCTGGTGTCGTGACTCCCGAGGGTACTGCCCCCAATTTTAACGACGATCGGTGGGCCTGACACTTTGCCATCCCTCAGGTGGTATAGGCGCTGTTGATGATGACGTACTCTTCGGTGAGGTCGCATCCCCAGGCGGTGGCATCCCCATCGCCCAGTCCCAGGTGAATCCTGAATGTGACCTCTGGGCCTCGCATCAGGGCCACAACTGCGTCCCGGTGGAACGGGATGGGTAACCCGCCCTGCATGATGCACACGCCGTTGACGAAGAGGTCAACCATGCGTTCCTCAACCGCCGCTCCGCTCCGTCCGAGGGCCATCAGTATCCGCCCCCAGTTGGGGTCCGCGCCGTAAACCGCCGACTTGACCAAGCTGGAGCCCGCTATCGTTCGAGCAGCCATTCGCGCGTCTCCAACATTCTGAGCCCCTGCGACTTCCACGGTGATCATGCGCGTTGCGCCTTCTCCGTCCCGGGCCAGCTCTTTAGCAAGGTGGACGCAGACCTGAAGCAGGGCTTCCTTGAAGGAATCGGCGTCGGCGCTTTCAGCCGTCACAGGACTGTTGCCGGCCCGGCCGTTCGCCATCACCAAAACCGTGTCGTTGGTGCTGCTGTCTCCATCCACCGTCATCATGTTGAAGGATGCGTCGGCAACTTCTTTCAATGTGGTCTGGAGGAAGTCTCTATCCACCGCGGCATCAGTCGTGACGAACGAGAGCATGGTTGCCATGTTGGGATGGATCATTCCCGATCCCTTGACCACCCCTCCCATGTCCACCTGACGCCCGTCCAACTCAAAGCGGACCGCGACCTCTTTGGGGTGGGTATCCGTGGTCATCATTGCGCGGGCGACTGCATGCCCCCCGTCGGTGGAGAGGTCGATCTGCTCTACTCCGGTGCGGATGAGGGACATGGGGAGTTCCACCCCGATCACTCCAGTGCTACAGACCAAAACCTCTTCAGGCTGGAGACCCAACCGCCGCGCCGCGAGGGTGGTCATCTCCTTGGCGTCGGTGTAGCCTTGCTCTCCGACGCACGTGTTGGCGATCCCTGCGTTGACGATCAGTGCCCGCACCGGGCCCGCGTTAACATGTTCCTGCGTCACAGTGACCGAGGGAGACCTTATGGCGTTGGTGGTAAACACACCCGCGGTGGTGCAGGGAGATTCGGAAAGGATAATGCCAAGGTCCAGCTTGTCTTCGGCGTAACTTTTCAACCCGGCGTAAGTTGCTCCGGCCAGAAATCCGGCAGGATTGGTTACCGTCCCACCCTCTCTAAATCCGACTGCACCAGCCATCAAAAACCGTCCATTGAGTCACGAAATCTCGTTTTGCGCGGGGCTGGAGTATAACACAACCACGAAGGGACACGAAGAGTCACGAAGGAAAAACTTTGCTTCCCTGGTCTGGCGCGGCGGACGCCCTTGCGTTAAATTCTCGTTTTGCTTATCGCCTGCGGGGAACTATGACTTGTGTGGTCCCTTCCGACGGAACGCTCCAGGGGTCTTCCCCTGTAAGTTCGGTGATTCGCCGGTAAATCCGCTCCAGGTCGTGAGTTGCGGCGTTAGCCATTTGCCGGAAGTCCCTTACGGGGTCCAGCGCCGCTCCGTAGCGGGAGCCTCCGGCGTAGTTGTTCAGTTGCGGCAGGTTGCTTTGGGGCTGCCAGTCCATCCCGGGGTCGTTTACCAGTATAGTCTCGTACAACCTTGTCAAGCCGTGGTGATGGGGATATTCGTATCCCTGGGCGGATATGAGCGCCTTCATGGCGTGTTCGAGGGTTTGGTGAGCGCAGTAGGCAGCGTGATTGCTTTGCTTTGGCGGCCCAAGTCCAACAGGTCGTGCATTATTGCATAATGCTCGTTGGCGTCCGCCATGCGGCGTTCTCGCTCGGTGTACTCGGCGCTGCTGTCGTTGCCGTGCTCTTCGGAGCCGCCGGAACTGTAGTTTTCCGGGTCGCTGGACACGGCTATCCCCTCTCTGCGGACATGAGCGGCCACGTTGTTGATGGTGTGGAGGCTCTTGAGGTCGTACTCCTCGGTGGTCATAAACACCAAGTCCACGCCGGTGTATTCATGGTAAGTCTGTTCCGCTATCCGTTCTGCCGCGCTCTGCATACGGCTGAGTTCTTCCCCGGTGAACGGTTCGGGGTTTACGACCATGAGGTCCACGTCGGAGCCGACGGTCCAGTCACCGCGGGCCCTGGAGCCGAACAGTATGACGCAGCCGGCGCCGGTGGCGTCGCGCAGGGCGCCGGCTACCGTGACGGCCCTGGGGTCCGGTTCGGGATGGAGTCGCTCATTGTTCCGCAATTTTCTCAGGGACAAGGAGAATTGCGAAGATGGCGGGGCCGCAATAGCCCCGCCATCTTCCTGCCTTGACGTTAGACCGTCTCCATCGCCTCTTGCAGCACGCCAGGGTTCAAGGGAAGGCCGCCCACCTGCACACCCACGGCGTGATGAATCGCGTTGGCCACCGCGCCCATAGGTGGAACGATTGACGCTTCGCCAACGCCCCGGATCCCGAAGGGGTGTCCCGGGTTGGCGATCTCTACGATGACGGTGTCGATCATGGGAAGGTCCAGGCTGGTCATCATCCGGTAGTCCAGCAGGCTGGAGTTGAGAAGTTCGCCTTTGTCGCTCATCACGTATTCTTCATTGAGCGCCCAGCCGATACCCTGAACGGTGCCGCCCTGCATCTGGCCTTCAACATAGCTGGGGTGGATCGCCTTGCCGGCGTCCTGGAACGCGGTACACCTCAGCACCTGCACCTTACCGGTCTCAGGGTCTACCTCGACATCCACCAGGGTTGCGGTAACTGAGCCGCCTGCGCCCCTGGGGTTGACGTTTCCCCGGCCCACCACCGGGCCGCCTGTGTCGTTCAGCCTGGGGGCCACCTCCTTGAAGGTCATCCGCAGTTCCGGGTCTGAGCTGTGCTGTAGCGCGCCGTCAACATACTCGACGTTTTCGGGATCGGTCTCCCACAGAAGGGCCGCCCGCTGGATAAGTTGGCGGCGGATGTCCTGGCCCGCTTCGTAGGCAGCCCAGCCAGTCTTGAAGGCTACCCCGCTCCCCGCGGTAAGAGATGTATAGCCGATTGTATCGGTGTCCACGACCTCGGGGTAAACGTCCTCGGCGGCGATACCCAGGACCTCGGCCAACTGCTGGGCGATCACTACCCGTGAGCCGCCGATGTCCACCGAACCTTCGACCAGCATGACCGTGCCGTCGGGGTTGACGTTGGCGATGGCGCAGGACGGACCTGAGTTGTTGCGCCAGAAACCAACGGCAACACCCCGGCCCTGGTTCTTGCCGGTGAGTGGGGTGTTGTAGTGAGGATGGGCCTTGACCGCCTCCATAACTTCGACGCCGCCGATAATCGGGTTGATGGTGCCGTCGGCCCGGCGGGTACCCTCTTTGGCGGCGTTGCGAAGCCTGAACTCAATGGGGTCGAGTTCGAGCTTTTCGGCCAACTCGTCCAACAGAATTTCGATTGCGAAGCAGCCCAGGGGAGCGCCGGGGGCCCGGTAGGCCGCGGTCTTGGGCTTGTTGTCCACCACATCGTAGCCGTCCAGCAGGACGTTTGGAATGTCGTAGGGAGTCGTCATACAGGCCGTCGCGCCGCCGATGGGTGAGCCGGGGTAGGCTCCAGCTTCAAAGGCCAGGTATGCCTGGGCTGCCACGATCTTCCCGTCGTTGGTCGCCCCTATCTTCGCCGTCATGAAAGACCCAGACGTGGGTCCGGTGGCCTCCATGACGTCGGTGCGGCTCATAGAGACCTTCACCGGGTGGCCGGTCTTCTTGGACAGGGCCGCGGCTACCGGCTCCAGGTAGGCTGCCAACTTGCCTCCGAAACCGCCGCCGATCTCCATGGGGACCAGCTTGACCTTGGAAGAGGAGACGCCGAGGATCCGAGCCACGTTGTCTCGGATTCCAAACGGGTTCTGGGAGCTATTCCAGACGGTGAGCCTCCCATCGTGGCTCCAAGAGGCCGTGGCGCTCTGCGGTTCGATATACCCCTGGTGGACGGTCTTGGTCCTAAATTCTCTTTCGACGATGACGTCCGCTAGGGCGAAGCCTTCGTCAACATCGCCAAGCTTTAGCTGCTGGTAGCTGGCGACATTGGTCTTCTTGGGGAACCGGTCGTCGAAGCTGGAGGTAGTCATGTGCTCGTGGAGGATGGGGGCGCCTTCAGCCATAGCATCTTCGACATTTGTCACCGAAGGCAGTACCTCGTAGTCTACTTCAATAAGCTTCAACGCCTCTTCTGCGACGTGAGGATTATCCGCTGCCACTGCGGCGACGGCGTGACCCTTGTAGAGCACTTTGTCTCCGGCCAGCACGTTGTTACTGAGATATTTGAGGCTGAGGACCGCTTCCTCCCCTATCTCGGCCAAGAGGTCTGGCACCGGGGCCAGGTCTGCGGCGGTTACAACCGCCAGCACTCCCGGGTGCGCCTCGGCCTTGGAGGTGTCGATCCCCTTGATCCGGGCGTGGGCGTGGGGGCTGCGCAAGACCTTGCCGTGCAGGTGGCCGGGGAGACGGATGTCACCCCCGTATTGGGCCTTGCCCGTGACCTTGTCTACTCCGTCGTGGCGGATAGGCCGAGTTCCAACCACCTTGTAATCCACATTGGACAGCACCATATTCGAGGTCATATTGAAGCTTCTCCCCCTCGCAATTGTATCTGTTTCACGCTGGATATCAGCGGCACATCAATATATTACAACTTAGCAGCCGGGGACTCCAGTGGAAGAACACAGTGGCCGGGCTTGACTTCCGCGCCGGGCGCGAGTGTTGAGGGCTGCTGCGAACGGCACGGATGGGGATGGTCGGGGCGGGCAGACTCGAACTGCCGGCCTCCTGGTCCCAAACCAGGCGCCCTACCGCTGGGCCACGCCCCGCTGTGTGGTTGGACAATACTGCCGGGGTCCCGATGGTCTCGGTGGCCCCCGCAGTTAAGTGATAAGAAGATTATACGTACATTTACTGTACTGCTACTAATCTTACTTTACATCGGCCTGTTTCACTATAGGTTGACCGTCTATGAGAAAATTGCGAAACTCCACTGCCCCCATCCGTCGCTCCCGCGAAAGCGGGAGCCCAGAGCTATCGTAGTGGATTCCCGCTTTCGCGGGAAAGACGAGTTGGTATTATCGTAGCGATACAGGCCAATATCTGGCGAAGCACAAGGTTTCGCAATTTTCTCCGTCTATGCGGAGTATTGGTACAGGCTGGAGTCGAGTGGTACCCCCGGAGAGGATCGAACTCTCGTCTCTGGCTCCGGAGGCCAGCACTCTATCCGCTGAGCTACGGGGGCGTGTCGCCAATGTAGAATATCATGCTCGATTCGGGCGAACAAGAAGAGGATTTACGGCGCGGCGCCCATTTCGTCAACCCGCGTACAACACTCCGGCTATGGAGACCAACGAGCCGAACTCCTCGTCCGCCGGGCACTGATCGTAGTTGACCACCTTTCCTTGAACGTCCCCCAGGATGGTCATCATGTAGAGGATGGGGATCACGCCGCAGATCCGGGTTGGGTCGCCGTTACTCCGCAGATGCTCTTCCATCAATGTCTTATCGCCTGAGCACGCGATTTCCAGCCAGGCTTCGTCCGATTCCCGGACTCTGGCTTTGGCCGGCCCGTCGAAGGGAGACGGGTCTCCAAAAGCCGGTCCCACGTGGCTGATGTCTCCCGCGGCGACCACCAGAGTGGGTTGCTGTTGACAGACCTCTGCCAGCAGGGATAGGGCTTCCTCGATGTTCGGGCTATTTCCATCGTTGTCACCGATCAGTACTTCGGGAAACCCGCAGAGCACTGGCAGGACCCGTTTAGGCTCTCCACCGGCCATGTAATGGAGCCAGACCGACGCCAGTTCCACCGAATGCTCCCCGATATGGTGGACTTCCTCGTCGAACGCCGCCTCTTCGCCCAGGACCTCCGACAGCCGGTCTACCAAGTCCGTGTCGGTGGGCAGAGGACCCCAGGGAGTCCCGTAGCTCTGGCGCGTTAAAGTGAACTTTCCTGGTGACCCGGAGTGGTCAGTGCCCAGGATGATGACCAACTCCGCTTCTTCCACCGCCGCCCTGACCGGTTGCCAGGTCTCGGCATAGGACTTCCACCCCCGGTAGTAGTCGATGTGAGGGCTGATTAGTCCCACCACCGGACCATCGCCGGCGTCTTGGGCGGACGCGGCGTTCTTGCAATAGTCGTCGAACGCGGCCGTCAACTCGGATGGGTCCGCCGGATATACTTCACCGGCGAACGCAGGCGTGCGGTGCGGCGTAGACCGGTAGCGTTCCAACACTTCGTCAAGGGCGCGGCGGAACCGTTGGCTGTCCAGGAGGCACGCCTCGTCCAACTGGTAGATGAAGTTTTCCAGTTGCGCGGGCGTTAGCTGGACGCCGGTCCTGAGTCCCAGGCCCACCCGCAGGGAATCCAGGTCCCTCGTGCCATCGAGCAGGCCCAGCAACGGCGCGATGGGCTCGGGCACCATGAGGGAGGAGTCGGCCAAACGCTTCGGGTCTTGCAGGGCAAGCATCGGTTGCCCATGCACCTGGACCCACCGGAGGTTGAGGGGCCGCAGCTTTGGCAGTTCGGGTTGCGTGGTCACAATTATAAGGGGGGGCACAGGCGCGCCGCCGGGTTCCCTACTTCCCCCCTGGCGGTACGGGGTTTACGGGGGGCAGGTCGCTCACGTCATCCTCCGTAGGGCCGGGGCTACGGGTGAGTTTTCGCAGGCGTCTTTGCTGGTCCCGGGTATAGGGTATGAAACGTCCACGCGGCTCGGCCCGGAACGCTTCCAGTTCCCCAATAAGAGTCTTGCAGTCGTTCATCCACGCCTGCACCAAGTAGCTCTCAAGCATGTGTTCATAAAAGTTGCTATGCAGGATGCTTGCGGAGCTGAATAATGTGAGCAGGTCGGGACGGGCCCACTCGTCGGCGATCTGCGATACAACGTCCCCCAGCAAGTCGTGCCTGCCGTGGTTCCAACCCCTCTCCTGGGCGATGGTTTTAATGGAATGGGCTACCGCTCCCCAGGATTTCTCCGAGGCTTGGATGAGGTCGCCCCGGTCCAGTTCTTCCTGGGCCTGCCTGATAAGATGCTGGCTTATTTCAGTGTAACGGTCCGCTTTCGGAGATGCCATTCCCGCTGTTCCTCCCCGGCAATGCTGCCAGCCTGATGATAGCACACCAGTCTGGTCGCATCGGCAGCGATTATATAGGGACCCACCGCGCCCCGGCCATCCCGGGCGGAGATTCAGACGAAAATTGAAAAGTCCTGGGAATTTGGCCTTGCCGTATCGGCGTATCATACTTACATGTAAGTCCATAATGATTAAAGGATGATACAGATGACCAAGCCTGACGATACGAACAATAGCGACCCGCAGCCGGGGGAATCTCAGACCGGGACCGGGAGCAGGACTAGGAACGCTGTCATAGAAGGAATCGAGGATGTTGACCGGGCCGCCCGCGAAGCCCTGGGCGTGAGCAAGGTCGTCGCCGCCAACGTTGGAGAGTCGATCCGCGAAACCATCAAGTCAGTCCGCTCCAACCGCGACTCCGTGGTCATGGTCAGGGTCAGCAAGGAGAGTCTCCATAGATTGGACCAACTGGTCGATTGCGGCTTGACCAACAGCAGGTCCGAAGCCGCCGCGTTGCTCATCAGCGAAGGAATCAAGGCGAGGACCGACCTGTACGACAAGATTGCCGAGCAGTCCGAAGTAATCCGGAACGCCCGCGAGGAGCTGAATCGCCTTCTGGACGAAGATTCCGCCGACGCGCCGGAAGCGACGGGCAGTTAGCCTTTGCAGGTCTCTCCATGCCGCTTGGACTCACCTGACAGCCTCAAGCAACGAAAGGAGACGCCCCGCCATGCCAGACCGCAAGGTGTTGTTAACTGGAGCGACCGGATACGTAGCTTCTCAGATGCTCCCCACCTTCTGGGAGCAATACGACATGACCCTGGTGGATGTGAAAGAGACCGACCGTGACGGACGGCCCGTGGCAGACGTGGCTATCTCCGACCTGAGTGGACCGGACTTGGGCGAATATGCCCATCTGTTCCAAGGTCAGGATTCGGTGGTCCACTTGGCCTATAAGCGCCGGCGCGGGACACCCCTGGATGATTTTTACGACGAGCAGGTAAACGTGGCGATGGCCTACAACGTGTTCCGCTCCGCCTATGATGCCGGGGCGCGCAGAGTGGTCATGGCCAGCTCGAACCATGCCGCCGATTGGTACGAGCATTCCCTCATCCACGCCCGGAAGTTGGAAAACCTCGACCCCTACAAGTTGCCGTTGTCCGACAACTTCTACGGTTGGGCTAAGGCCACCTACGAGCACATCGGGTTTCTGTTCGCGTCGGGAGTGTTCGGCCGGAAGCTGGAAGTGGTGATGGTGCGCATCGGCGCCCCCAGGGAAATCCGGGTGGAAGACTTCCCCAACGATCCCGAAACGTACAAGAGGGACCTGGGAGCTTACATTAGCCCCCGCGACCTGACCCAGTTATTCGCAAAGGCATTGGAAGCCCCGAATATCGAAAACGAGCATGGCATCCCCTGGCTGATTGTCTACGGAATCAGCGACAACGCCCGGAGCTTCTGGTCGCTCACCAGCGCCCGCAAGCACCTGGGCTATGCGCCGGAGGATGATTCCGAGGTCACATACGCCGACGACATCCGCGCCTTCCTGACCAGCCCTTCCGGTCGCGCCGGGCCGGGCAGGGTCGGCTAAGCCCCCAGGGCAACCCTTGTGGTTGCCTTGGCGCGACAATGAAATGGCCATCCCTCTGGACATTGAATTTTCCAACCCGGCCCATTCACATGTACAATTGGAGACCATTAACTAAACAGGATGATGAAGTGCAGGAAGGACCTTTGCCCCGTACCTAAAGAGGCGGTTGACTGGTGGCTGAAGCAGTGGGGCCGAGACGAGGTGTTATCCGGAACGAATCCATGTCCCGCGGGGATGTTGAGGGGCTGATCGGTGTAAACGGCGGGACGGCTGTGGGCCTGGACCTATCATCTCGCAGTCTCCGCTCCGCCAACCTCTCCGAAATGAACCTCCGGGAAGGGCGCTTCCGGGCAGCCGACCTAGGGCGGACCGACTTTCGGGAAGCCGATGTGTTCCGGGCCGACTTCCGGGGAGCATTCCTGATGCAGTCCGATCTCCAAGGGGCATACCTGTTAGCCGTGAGGATAGATGAGCACACCAATCTGGAGGACATAAACTGGGGACATAAACCGGGGATATAATTACATCAACGAATGGGAGCAGATTGGGTCTTACCAGAACGCCCGGGCAAACTACCGGCAGCTCAACACCTGGCACCAACACCATGGACACTCTGACATTGCCGGAGAATTCCTCTACCGGGAATGGGTCTGCAAACGCCTGGAGGCCCAGGAACAGTTAAGTAGCGCGTTAAGTTGGCGCCACCCCTGGCGTACATTGCGAGCCCTCAACTGGCGGTAGTGGCATAACCTGTTCCTGTTACTGTATCTCTGGCTCGTCATCCATGAGTTGCTTTTCGGCTACGGAGAACGTCCCATACGGGCGGTGCTGATCGCTGCATTTGTTATCCTGGCGTTCGCACTGGTTTTTTCCCTCTTTCCCCTCTCGGAACTCTTCGCCACCGGTCGAAGCGAGGTTGCGGCGCGCTTTTGGAATTCCTTATACTTTTCCCTGGTGTCCTTCACCACCCTGGGTTACGACGGGTGGATCAAACATCCTGACAACTGGCTTCGCTACCTGGGTGGGCTGGAATCCTTCATCTGCTTGTTCATAACTGCCATCTTTTTGGTGACCTTTACCCGTAAATGGACGAAGTAATAGTCATCCCCATTCCCCCGTTTCGGCTCAGCGCCACAGGAATCTGGGAGCCGGTATGGGACTGATACAGTCCGTTAACAACGAGTATCGGGCGGCAGGGGTCTTTAAGATGACCTACGCCGCCCGGTAGGTGGTCCCTTCTTCCACGGCTACGACCTGCCCGTCGTCTTCCAGTTTCTTCAGATGGGAGACTACTTGGTGGCGGGCCAGCCAGAGGCGGCGCTCGCTGGACTCCCCGTATATCCGGCTCACCAGGTCGCCGACTTCACCCATGCCGTCTTTGACCATGCCGAGGATCTGCTCTTCCCGCTCCAACCGGTGGCGGACCAGCTCCGGTATCTGTGTCAGGGGATCGTTCATCACCGGGCCGTGGCCTGAGACGACGGTTGTGATTCCCATGTTTAGCAGGACCTGAAGCGACTCTACATGCTGGGCCATGGACCCTCCCTCGTCGCTTCTGACCACGACGGTCCCCTGCCCCATGATGTGGTCTCCGGTAAACAGGATGCCTTCGTCCTCCACCAGGTAGCACATGGTCCCGGCAGTGTGGCCAGGCGTCGCGACGGCCCGCACTATCCTGCCGCCAAGGTCGAAGACCTCGCCGCCAATCAGGGGTAAATCTACGACTCCCGTGCCCTCTCCCACGTCGGCCTCGACGGCTTCGGCGTCATCGCGCCCCACCCCGGTCTTGGCGCCTGTGGCATTCTTCAATATCTTCACGCCGCCCGCGTGCTCGTAGTGGCGGTGACTAACCAGTACCCAGCTTGTGGGGAAGCTGTCGAGCGGCCCGCGCCAGTAGTCAAGAATGGGCTGGGTTCGCGCCAGGTCGGGGAACCCTGCGTCGATGAACAAGCCGGTCTCCGCGCCCTTCACGTAAAAGGCGCTTACCTGCGCCCCGCCCTCTGTCGCGCCCGTTTCCCCAAGAGATATCCGGTATATTCGGTCAAGAATTTCCATGTGCTCGCTCCGGTGGTCAGAAAATATCGGCCCGGTCAAACTAGGCGTGAGAGAAACCCGGAGAGGACCGGTCCAAAGGATCGGGGCCCAGACCCAGGTACTTCTGCCGCAGCCGGTCCCACAGGTCCAGGCGGTCCCACTCCGGGTCCTTGATGATCCGCTGCTCGTCAGTCAGAAACGGGTTGGGCAGCATAAAGGTAATCTGCTGCTCGCCCGCGCCGTTAAACAGCCTAAGCCCCCAATCCCCCGGCTTGTCGTTGCTCAGTCGGCGGTAAAGCTCGGCGCGGGCGGTTTGCCGCCGTTTGGCCAGCTCGGGTGAGGCCGCCTTGTGATCCCCGATACAGATGTGGAAGTGCCAGTCCTGGAAGTCGATGGTCGCGTACCCGTCCATCATCTTGATTCTTGGCTGTCGGGGAGGCCGGATCTCCCAGGCCGCGCCTTGAATCAGCGGGCCAATGTGAAGGTGTTCCCACTCCTCGAAGCAGTCTTCGAAAATCGCCAGGAGGGTAGCTTCATCGTTGGGCAGGGCGAACACCTCGAAGACGCCGTCTTCTTCCTGGACAATGTTCCCTCGCTGAGCGGCCTGGTCCGTGCTCATACCTGCGCCTCCTGGTCCGAATAGTGGGGCCGATGGTAGGGATGCGGAGTTTTCACGATTCTAACCGCAACCGGGGCGCATTGCCTAGCCGTTCTGCGTGGTCCGTGCCCTTGCTGCGTGCAATAGCATTGGTGGTATTATCCGCTTATGGGAAACACGGCGGAAGTGATCGGTTTTCTGACCTTGCCCGAATTTGCGACCGCTATTTCGGTGAGCCGCGTCACAGGGGTACAAGCCACCGGGTCTACAGGACTCCTTGGCCAGGTGACCCCAGAGTGAACATCCAAAATGACCGGGGAATGGCGAAAGCATATCGGGTCCGGCAAGTTATTAACGCCATCGAGAAATTGGAGGAGATTCTATGACCGACCATTACACATACCGTGTCATCTGGTCAGTTGAAGATAACGAACACGTTGGCCTGTGCGCCGAGTTTCCATCCCTGAGTTGCCTGGCGCCCACGCCAAACGAGGCGTTCTCCGGGATCCGGCAACTCGTAGCCGGCGTCGTGGCGGACATGCAGGCCAACAACGAGCCAGCGCCAGAACCGGTCGTAGACCGCGGGTAGCCATGCTGGATTCACCCGAATCGAGGAGGAATACCGAAGCATGAAAAACAAGATATTCGCAAGTTTTGACGATGCGGTGGCCGACATACCCGACGGCTCCACCATCATGTTTCCGGGGTTCGGCGTCGGCTCTCCTCAGAACCTGATCGCCGCCCTTAACCGGCAGGGGGCCAAGCAGTTGACCGGAATCTCCAACGGACATGGCGGGACCACCGGGCGCGTCGATGTCGGTACCCTGATCGAGGCCGGCCAGGTCAAAAAGATGGTCTGCGCCTTTACCGCACCCACGCATCCATCCCGGATCACGCCCTTCGTCCGATTGTATAACGACGGGGAGATCGAAGCCGAGTTGTTGCCCCAGGGCACCCTCGCCGAGCGCATCCGTTCCGCAGCCGCCGGGATCGGCGGCTTTTTCACTCCCGCCAGCGTGGGGACCGAGCTTGCCGAGGGCAAGGAGCACCGTGAGATAAACGGACGCACCTACGTGTTGGAGTTTCCCCTTCATGCCGACTACGCTTTCATCAAGGCATGGAAGGCCGACACCTTTGGGAATCTACAATTCCGTCTGGCACAGCGAAACTTCAACCCCATCATGGCCATGGCCGCCAGGACCACTATTGTCGAGCTGGAAAACGAGGTCGTTCCAATGGGCGAACTGGACCCGGATAAAATCCATGTCCCCGGAATTTACGTTGACCGGATGTTGACCATACCGCCCGGCGGAATCTGGGAAACCGGACCATAGCACACGGTTGGTCCCACGCCGTTAATTCGGCCTTAAACGGACGCCCGTTGACACCCCCAAACCCAAGTAGTAGTGTGGCGGCAGACCACAAGCGGGTTAGGTTAGGCTCAAAACCAAGTCTGTTAGACCGCAAATACGAGGAGGAACTGATGGCCAGGTATGAAGGAATGCTTGCCGAGACGGTGAGGATTCAAGGACACAATGGCGACGAGATCGACGCATACCTCGCTCGCCCCCTGGGGCCCGGACCCTTCGGAAGCGTGGTGCTGATTCACCACATGCCGGGATGGGACGACGCATCCAAGGAAATGGCCCGTAAGCTAGCGGCCAACGGGTTCGCCACCATCTCCCCCGATATCCATTACCGTGTCCGCGAGAAGGTCGGATTCGGCGCGCCCCACGAAGAGGTCAGCGCCGCGGTCCGCGAGGGAGGGATGATTCCCGACTCCCAGTGCATCGGCGACGTCGAAGCTTCGATGCGTTACCTTCGCTCGCTGCCGTATACCAACGGCAAGGTGGGCGTGATCGGCTTCTGTTCAGGCGGCCGCCAGGTCTACCTGGTGGCATGCAACATACCCAGCCTGGACGCCGCCGTGGACTGCTGGGGTGGTGGAGTAACCGCCCGCGACTCGGAACCCCTCACCGAGTCAATGCCCGTCGCGCCCATCGAGATGACCGCCAACATGAACTGTCCGTTGCTGGGAATCTTCGGCAACGAGGACGCTCGCCCGTCGCCCGAGGAAGTCGACCTTACCGAGTTGGTCCTCAAGCAAAATAACAAGGTCTATGAATTCCACCGGTACGACGACGCCGGCCACGGCTTCTTCGCCGTTGACCGCCCCAGCTACCGTCAGGCCGCCGCGACAGACGCCTGGGACAAGGTAATAGGCTTCTACAACCAATACCTGAGCACCCCCACCGGCGCTCCGGAGGTCCGGGAGGCCGTAGCCGCCGACGACAATTAGCCTATAACCATTCCGTAATAGGGTCTCATAACAACACCTCCGGACACTCCGGGGGTGTTGTTACATCTCGGCCTATCGGGATTCCCCGCCAGAAGGAGAGAAAATGGCCACCCATACGAAGATACAGCGGACCGCTGAATTATTGGCCGCACAATACCGGGAAGGACAGCGCTACAGCCTGGACGATGAATCGTTGCCTCGGTCCATCGAAGAGGCATACGCGGTCCAGTCCGCTTTCCAGGAGATCATGGCCCAGTCCAGAGGGCCGATTGCAGGGTACAAAATCGCCTACACCACCACGACCATGCGGCAGAACTCCGGCATCAGCGAGCCGGGCGCAGGGGTGGTCCTGGCTAACACGGTGTACCATTCCCCGGCGACCCTTCACAGCGGCAACTACCTCCGTTTGGGTATCGAATGCGAGGTAGCGGCCCGTCTCGGGGAAGACTTGCCGGCCTCCGGTGCGCCTTACGACAGGGACCGGATCGAGGGAGCGGTGGAGGCGGTCATGGCGTCATTCGAGGTAATCGACGGCAGGAGTGCCCAAATCGACGACCCGCAGGCACGGCTTCTGGCGAGCATAGCCACGAACATTTCCAACGCGGGCGTAGTGCTCGGGCCGCCGGTTACCGATTGGCGCAGCGTGGACCTGGCCGCCTCCAGGGGATCGATGACCATCAACGGTGAGTTGGTGGGAGAGGGCCTGGGGTCCGACGTGATGGGACACCCGCTGGAACCGCTGGTCTGGCTGGCCAATATGCTAGCCGCGAGAGGAACTGGCCTTTCGGCAGGCATGGTGGTAATCACCGGCAGCATCGTAACTCCTAAATTCCTGAATCCCGGCGATCATGCCGTGGTTGCCGTAGAGGGTTTGGGAGAGGCGGTTCTCGACGTTACATAGGCGCGGTTGCTCTGGCGCGGGCCGGCCGGGGGCTGCTACAATTGGCCGGTGTCCCGTCAAGGGGTCTCATGTCTTCGGTGGGCAATGTCTTCGACCAAGACTGCACCGAGAACGACGTCGCGTACAGTTGGGGGCAAGGCTTCGAGTGCGAACTGTACTGGGAACTGGTCGGCTACAACTAACCGCTGAGGGAGAAAGATGGAGACTCTGATCTGGATGTTCCTCGCGGCGGCGCTGCTGGTTACAGGGATTGTGGTGGGGGTCAAAAAGCAATCTGTCTGGCATGGGGCGGTGTGGGTGGTGATGGCCGTGGCCCTGGTTGCGGTAGTCCGTCAGTCCCTTTGGTGAATCCACGCAGGCGGTGCCTCCATAGCTCAGTCGCCACAGTCAGGCTCCGGCAAATGCTCTGCCGGGGCCCTTTTTTCGGGGACCGCAAACTTTACAGTACCGACAAAGCATTACTACTTTTGCGTTGTAAGTATTCAGCAACGTTACGGTGTATTCGATTCCATCCCTAAGCGCATTTGCCGGAGCTGGGTCATCCCCAGCCTCTTCTCTTGGCTCTTGTCCTCAGCTCTCAAGCCCAGGCAGGTCTCTGGCCACGCCATCCAGCATTGGAATGAACATCCGGTTGTCGGTGGCGTTCCCCGACGTCAGTGTTAACCCCAGCAGGATACAGTAGTCTCCGTCCGTCATTACGTACGCCTTGTAGCCGGAGAAGTACTCGGTGCCGTCCTTGGAGTTGCCGCGGGCACTGTGCTTGAAGCCTTACTTGGCATCCCTCGTCGTTCACTGCGGGACGGTTGGAGTTGGCCCAATCCTCAAGGGCAAGTGGCGTCGACGGCCAGTGCCTTGCGCAAGCCTGGCAGGTACTGGCGCAGCTCGCTCGTTACGGCGGGGAAACACTGCTCGACCATCCCCTGGAAGTTAGCTAGGCGCGAGAAGAATCGAGAGAAGGTGGTGCGGTAGGGGACGGAGCCTGAGAAGCCGGACACCTCGCGCAGGTCGGCGTGGGTATGGAGGCGTTGAACGAGGTTTACATCATAAGGGATATTGAGGAAGTACTTGGCGAGGTAAACCCGCCAGAGTGGACGTGCCTTGTGAGGCAGTCTGCCTATAGTAGTCCTATCAGCGCATCCGGGTTCTCTGCCCCAATTGGGCCTAGGAAAAACCGAGTCAAAGCGTGGAGACGAATTGCGTTCTACCGAGGAGAACTTTTCGTAAATGGGTGCTGGCCGATTTCATAGCGGCCTTGGTTTTGCAATTTTCTCTCATAGGGAAGGACTGTAGACAATGGACCCGAGGACGTTCACGTTGGGCTCAGACCGGTGGTTAACCGATTCCCGTGTGTACAACCTGGTATGGCTCGGACGCTGGATCGAGCGCGCGCAAAGCGTGGCGCGGGTCCTCTTATGGGCCGTGCGCGAGTATCCCGCCGGGAACGGGGGCACTCTGGGGTTGGAGGAGGTCCTGGGCATGGCGGCGTCCATCCGTGGCGTCACCGTGGGGCCGGGCGGCACCAACCTGGATGCGCTTCTTACCCGGGATACCGGGGCTTCCCTGCGGGGTTGTCTGGTGGCCGCCCGCTATAACGCGACCCATGTTGCTCCGGTCGAGGTCATTCAGACCATCGGCGCGGCCATCGAAACGGTGGATGGGCTGCCGCCTACATCAACCCAGGAAACCGAAGTCCTGGTCGGCGGCATCCTGGGTATACTCGACGACCTGCACCAGGCTATGGAAGAAGCCTGGTTCCATTCCGAGACGTTGTCCCAGGAAGAGGTCTACCGCCGGTTCGTCCAGCAGTAGTGCTTGCTTTCTCCCCTGTTAGCCCGCTACCTCGAAACGCTCCGATTCCGGGAGTTGTGACCATAGCTCTTCGGCTCCCGCCATGGCCGCCGTACGTTCCGGGCTGGCGCGCCAGGCGTCGTAAATCTCGTTGCTGTCCCATGTGACCAGGGTGGTGATCTTGGTCGCGTCTGCCAGGGAGTAGAGCGTCTCCCTCGATCCGAATCCAGGGGCCTTGCTCTGAGCCAGGCCGTTGCCGTCCAGGAGCTTCCGGGCTTCCTCGATCTTGTCTGACTTGGCCCAGTGGTGGGTAAGCACTCCTATCATTTCGGTCCCTCCGTGTGCTGGTCTTGTTGCATCTTCGCCCGCCCGCTGTACTCACGTGTGCTATATGCGTTGACGAGCGGGGCCAGTGGATTATATCGGCGCGGACGGTATCCAGGCCAGCGGGCGTAGGTATTCTCAGGGTTTTTCGATTCTCATTGTGGGACCTTCCCGTCGTTCCGGCCCCGTATCCGGTACCGGGCAGGCTTTGAGCCGGAGCCCGCGACATGTCAGAGAAGAGAGTGACATGCGCCTTAGTATTCCCGTGTCCCGGCGAAAGCCGGGACTACGGGGAGAGTGAGTCTCGCACGACATCGCACTACAATCGAAAGAGCCTTGGCTATTCCGGCCCCATCGGCGTATGGCCATCGTCACTTATGATTGGGTCCGGAGCCGTCTTTGACCTTCAGTGCGGCTCCCGCGCCCAGCGCCAGGAAGGCAACCAACCCGCTGAGCACTGCTCCCATCTTCGCCGGATCCTGAAAGGGCGGCCCGGGAAAAGCCTTGCCTGCCACGAACAGGGCGACGGTCAGGCCGATTCCCGCGATGAGTCCCGCTATTGCAAGGTGTCTGATTCCCATGCCGTTTGGCAGTGGGAATCCCATCCATGTCCCGGCGATGGAAAAGCCCGCTATCCCCACCGTCTTTCCCACGATCAGCGACGCCAGGACCAATGCGGTGACGGTATTGATCGAGCCGAGGCCCACTCCGGCGTTGGTGAAGGCGAAGAAGAAAAGCCCGAGGTCAACGAATAGCTTCAGGTGGTGTTCGAACTGTTCCAACGGGCTGTGCCTATGCGTGGCGACGTGTTCGGACATACCCCTGGTATCCAGTCCGGCGTCGTCCTCGGTTTCCCCGTGGGGGTTGCTGGGCAAAAATGGTACCACCGGCGCTAAGGCCAACGCTGGCTCTATGGACGCCTGGAGCAGCCCCACCCAGCTCATCAGTCCGGCCACCGCGATGTACGGTACCCAGGACCTGACATTCAACCGGCGCATTCCCCACGCCACACCCATCGCGCCAACTACGAGTAGAAGCCACACGGGCCTGATCGGCAACTCCGGGTCGGAATAGAACACTGCTATGATCCCCAGTCCGATTCCATCGTCGGCCACCGCCAGAAGCAGGAGGAAGTTCACGGCGGGGTGACCGTTGCCGAACACAAGCCTGGCTACCAGCCAGGCAAGGGCGATGTCGGTAGCTGTCGGTATACCCCATCCGTTGGCGACGACTGAGAAGTCGTCTGTCCCGCCGTAGAATATGTATGTCAACAGCAGATATAAGAACGCCGGCCCAAGCACTCCGCCCACCGTGCCAAGGAGAGGATTGACGGCGGTCCGTATGGGATTGAGCACCCCTCCCGGTAGTACCGAATCGGTGATCTCTTTCGTGGCGGTCCCAAAGAAGAACACCATGAAAACGCCGTTGATGAGGAAGTGGACAGTGAGCGCGTGGCCGAATACCGAGGTCTGGGAGCCTAGTGGCTGGTATTCGACCAACTGCTCGTAGAGGTGATGATCGAAATTGGCAACCAGTAGTCCCGCGAAGATGCCGCAAATAAGAGGAAGGGAGTATTCCTGGACCAGTGCAACCACCCGCGGGACGAAGGCCAAGGTGTCTCCTGTTATGAAGTAGCGCCGAGGCGCACCGCGGTCCCTGCGGTCCGCGCCACCGGGCACAATATACGACCGCCCCGGCGCTTGGAGCGGCAACTCCAACTCCATGGGCAGTCTACTTCAAAAGTATAACACCCGGATGCGGTGGAGTAGCAGGCTCGGGATGCGAGTACAATGAGGCCATGCTGAAGGAGGATGTCCACCATGCCAGCTAAAACAGGGGCGCAATATATTGACGGACTGAGACAAAAGCCGGCGGAGGTATGGATCCGGGGGGAGCGCGTCAACGACGTAACTACCCACCCCGGTCTGCAAGGGGGCGTGCGGTCGATTGCCGCTCTCTACGACTTGCAGCATAAGCCCGGGACCAAAGAGCAAATGACCTTCCCTTCTCCCTCTTCCGGAGAACCGGTCGGCCTATCGTTCATCATTCCCCGGACGATTGAAGACCTGGAACGGCGGCGGGATATGATGGCCAACTGGGCCTGGGAAGGTTGCGGGATGATGGCCAGGACCCCGGATTTCCTGAACGTGGCAATTAGCGGCTGGGCCGGAGCCGCCGCCTATTTCTCCCAAAATCGGGAAGGTTTCGACAAAAATGTGCTCAACTATCATGAGTTTATCCGGGAGAACGACATCACCCTCACCCACACTCTGGTCAATTTGCAGCGCAGCCGCAGACCATCGGTAGTGGACAACATCGACGAGCAAGTGGCGCTCACAGTAGTCCGGGAAACGGACGCTGGGATCGTTGTCCGTGGCAGCCGAATCCTCGCCACCCTGGGACCCATTTCCGATGAAATCGCCGTCTACCCCACGCGCACACACCTTATCGGAGAGGACGCCTGGCGTCAGGCATTCTCCTTTGCCATCCCCAACGACACTCCGGGCCTGAAGTTCCTATGCCGGGAGAGCTTCGACCTCGGGCGTTCCACTTTCGATCATCCGCTGGGGGCGCGATTCGAGGAGATGGACGCGGTGGTCTTTTTTGACGACGTATTCGTGCCTTGGGAGCGAGTCTTTCTGCTTGGCGACGTGGAGATGTGCAATAACTATTCCGCGGCCACCCAGTCCACGACTCATGCGGGCTACCAGGTGGCCAATCGCTGTGCGGTGAAGACCGAGTTTATCCTGGGATTGGCGTCTCTGATGGTGGAAACCCTGGGTTCGGGAGATATTCCTCACGTGCAGGAGCGGGTAGCGGAAATTATCGTGTACCTGGAGACCCTGAAGGCCTGCCTTCGGGCTGCCGAGGCCGACGCCAGTCCCAACCAGTGGGGGGTTATGTGCCCGGCGCCGGGACCTGTAAGCGCCGCTCGCGCCCTGTATCCCAGGACCATATACCCGCGGCTGGCCGAGATCGTTCAATTGTTGGGTTCCAGTAGCCTGATGGCCCTGCCCGCTGAAGACGATTTTCGCGCGGCCATTGGCCCCGGACGTGGGAAAATACCTGGCCACCGACAGCGCATCCGCGTGGGAGCGGGCGAGGGTCTTCCACCTGGCCTGGGACGTTGCTTGCAGCGCATTTGGAGGACGCCAAGTGTTGTACGAACGATTCTTTGGCGGTGACCCGGTGCGAAACGCCATGATGACCTACCAGTCTTACAATCGAGATGCCGCAGTGAGGCGGGTGCGGGACTTCCTGGACCGGGACCACTAGGGCGTGTTTGCAAACTCCAAAATGGTCCCAAATCAACTATTTCAGGCAAGACCGTAGCGTCGTCGACAAGCACGAAACAAAGGCTGGTGGCCGCTCAAAGATGGTCATGCCGGGTAGAGTTTGCCCTGGAACATAGTTTGCAAACACGCCCTAGCGATTCAGGAGCTTCGCTATCCAGCACCTTGTTGTATATCATCTCTGCCTCAATGTATTTCCAGTTCATTTGGCAGGCATTAGCGAGGCTTATCATGTAAAAGAGTCCGTTAGGGTCTCCCTCTTCTACGAGTTGTAAAGCTTCTCTTAAATCTTGCTCCGCTTCTAAATAATGGCGCATACGGAAATAGGCCGCTCCGCGCGCATGAAACCCGAAGGCGAGGTCTTGGCGACTGGTCGAGTCCATTATTCAACCTCCAAATCAAAATCTCCTTCCGGCCGTCAAGACAAATGGCCGGTGATGTCTGCATATTTGGTAGACGGCCATCTTCGCTGCCATTTTATGAAACGGATACTCTTCCTTGAGTGTCTTAATGCTTATTCTAACAGCAGGAAACGCCCATACGAGAAAAGGGTAATTGGGATAGGCTCTAAGGCTCCTGCCCCTATCGATGTTACGGTCGAAGGTGGCTCGAACCGGGTGATTGACATACTCCCAAGGACGCGGATATATCCTAACCCAAGAGGACTTTGGCTCCGATTATCGCGAGAACCATAATGCCTATCAGCGACATAGCGAGGAACGTCAAGTTCCGTTCGAACCAGCTCTCTCCGGTACCGGAGGCGGGTCCAGTGGTTGGGTTGGACTGCTCGTTTCCAATCGATCCTGACGCCTCCGTATCCGGTGTAAGTGTTGGGTCTCCCACTACATTCACGTGGATGGTTTCCGCCTTTCGTTCCAGGGTTGAGGTGTCGCCGCCGAAGTACCATTCCATCGATGCCTCAACTTCGAAGTCGCCGGGTTGGTTTGGCACCATCAGGACGTCTATGTGCCTCAATTGACCGCTCTTCAAGTCGTAGGTTGCGGCGCATTGGGCCCCGCATCCCGCGGCGAATCCTGCGCCCGTCATGGACCAGCCGGACGGCACCTTGATTACGAGTATAAGCTTCATCGGAGGCTTGACGATTAAGTTGATGGCCGAGAGGTTCAACCTGACCGTCTCTCCCATTCGAACCTCGGTCTGCGTGGCATGGAGTGTTACCTCCGTCTCTCCTTCCACGGATTCGACCACCGTCAGCGCGAGCGACTCTTTCAACTGGGCGGACTTGCCGTCTTTGGCCTGCCACGTCACCTGGGCTTCCATAGTGAATTGTCCCGGGTCCTTGGCGGTCGCTCTCACTGACATGTTGTTTGTCGCGCCGCTGCTCAACTCGTAGGCATCGGAGCATTGGGCGACGGAAGGACACAAATCCCCGGCCAGCAGAAGTCCGAGGGAGACCGCAGGATGACATGAACTTCAATGTCCGGGTTTGTCTTGAGGTTTACCACCGCCAGGGATACATCCACCGGTTGACCGGGTTTCGTCTCGGTGGCTTCAGCGTGGAAGTCCACCACGGGCGCTCCCGGGGCCGGGGCGCGGGCGTTGGCGATGTGGTCGGGGTTGGCCGGGGAGTGGGTGTGTTGACGGGTTCGCCCCCCCTCCCCCCTACTAGGTTCCAACCGGCGATGAAATCGAAATTGTGTCCATCAAGGGTTACCGACTGGTCTTCTTTCACCCCAACGATGTAAACCTGGCGCGGGTCGAAGAAGGACCAGGACTGGGTTGGAGGGTTGAATCTCCACACGCGGACCAGGTTATCGCCCAGCGGCTCTAGCGTCTTGGCAGCCTGCTCCGAGACTGATGCGCCTTCTCCCGGCGCAGCCATTACTTCTGCCGTGGCTCCCGGGATCGCTTCACCGTCGAACCAGGCGGTAATCATAGTTCCCTCTGGGACTCTCGAACCGTTGACCGCCGCCGTACCGACAATGATATGCGGCGGCGCAGACGGGTGTATCAGGTGCGGCAGGTCATCGGCCCGGACAGGCGACGGGTCCTGCCAGCCCGATGCCGTCAAATCCAGAAGCTGCACCACACCTGGCTGCCATTCCACCGACTCCGCAGCCGCCAGGTCGCCGATGGAGAATTCCACTTTCTTCCCGGAGAAGGACTCGCCTTGGGGTTCGGAGACGGTTAACACGAACACCCCGTCGAAACCGGGAGCCGATGTGGGTGTCTGCTCCGCGGAAGGCTGGACTCTTTTCGACGCCGGCAGGAAGCCTGGCCTTTCCAATATGAAGGACCACTGGTGGTCTGCACCAGTAAACAGGACCTTTGGAGATCCCTGGCCAACCGAAGGTGAAACGTTGAAGGGCAGCAATGAGAACGCCTCGGTCAGATCAGCATTTGAGAACAACACGCCGGTGCCGTCCCGGCCTTCGGCAGACGGTACACGGTGGAAGATGTTCAGGACGAGAACCGTGACCGCCAGGGCCCCCACGATAAGCAACGAGATGCGCAAATACGACATCTTCATTCCCGGATTGTGATGGCCAGCATCACATTGCCGGAGACCTGAATTACGTGGCGTCCACTTTCCAGTACGTCGAGATAACCAAAGACTAATCTATCGGGATTCCACGGAAACTCTCCCTCGTTAAAGTAGAAAGTATAGCCGTGCGTAGGGCCGCTTATATCAAGGGAATTCTCAGGTTGCTTGGCTACGGCCCAGAATGCCACGGACGCTTTTTCGACGGTGAGGGATTCGGGAATGAAGAACGACATCGAACCATGATGTTTAACAGCTATGTGGATGGCGGTGGCCTGGGGGAACTCGAAATGATAGAAACTGTAATTTTTCAGGTCTTGAACGTTCCAGCCTGGCATCTCAGAGACAAACCTATGTAGGGCATGAAAGACTCTGTAGCCGATACTATCAGCGGGTCCATAGTGCCCCAGGGTTGAAACATCCTCTAGTACTACAGCCGCAGATGGTCTCCTGGAGTGTTGGGCGGTCTTGAAAATCGCAACGTCTAGCTACGGCCAGCGTCTATCCTCTCAATGAAACTGAGCTAAATTTGAGGCCGAAAGTACCGAGTTAGCGTTAGTGCGGCTGTAGTACTAGGGAGGATGTGGATGAAACCCAACAGCCTGGGCTCAAGAAGTGGACTATCGATGCCCCCCCTGCATAACCGCCATTGGCCGTGGACCTGGGAAGGAATACTATCAGCCAACCACTGGTGTCGGCGTAGAGGTCCAAGAGGGGCGCGCCCCTGAGGGGCCCGCCCCAGCGGCAGCCGGTGCGAATCGGCGGTATCTCCACCCAGATCTAGCTTGCGCCGTCCGTATTCCTGACGTCGGAAGCCAATTTGGTGGCCGCCGCATGGATATTGGAAAAGTCAGTTGGCTCGTACTTGAGGTAGAGGGCTATTCCCGCGTAGTCGACCGGGAAGTTGGAGACTGGGCGAGCGCCTTGGGCGCTTCCAGTTTGATTGTACCGGATGAATCGTCCTGGGACGTCTCGGATGGGGCAGTAGCCCAGAAGGCGACTAGCAGGACACCCATCATGGCTGTGGCGTAGACCAAACGTCTGGTCATTCCAATCCCTCCGTACCTCCTACGAGTTCTGCCGTGGTCGTGGGCTTCCGCGCGTCCATTACGATGCGGAGCGCCTCTGCATCGCTCTGGGTGAGGACGAGTCCTCTTCCCGGCTCTCCCGGTCTTGGTCTATCTCGTGGAGTTTGATGAGCAGCAGGCACCGTTTCCGCCGGTCGACGAGCAGGCGGCTCAGTTGTTCGACGATGTATTCCCCTCGCTCGTCCAAGCGGAGCAGGGCTTCGAGTCTGGACGTATCAACCGATCAGTTGCACCTCAATTGGGCTGGAGTCAGCGGTGAGCGGGAAGATTGGCTCCCTCAAAGTCGGGCCAGAAGTCGCTTTGTTCGCGCCTTGCGTTCCAAGACGCAACGCCTTCGCGGATACAAACAATGGGGTCTGTATTCGCCATAATAAAGTCCGATGAGACTCCCTGCTGTGACCTGCTCCCGATAATTGTATCACGTGCCGTGTTTAACTCCTTATCTTGAGGGAGGAGGTCATGAAGGGGGTGATGATGCTGCGATAAGCAGTCCAAGGAGACGGCGAACTGCGCCAACTCTGGCCACTCCCAGGGGCGAAGGGAAAGCAGGGTCTTTCAATAGCCAGTCTCGCAGCAGATTGTGCATGGCCCCCTCTCGGTAGGAAGAGTTGAAATAAGCCTCTAGTAGTTCAGTGATTCTGTATTGATGGGTAAAGAGACTTCAGTTTGATACGCGCGTCCTGGGTGGTGAAGCGCCAGTTCACCCGCACCGTGTCCCGGTTGCGCTGACCTTGCCACGTCTCCACCTCCCGCCGCAGAACCTCTTGATCCGGAATCCGCCGGTCCAGGCATTGCCGGGCCATCACGCCAATTTCAATCTCCGCCATAGCCTGCCCCGTACTTGATACGGGGTTCAGCCAACTCCCGTGCTTGGGCGTGTAGTGAATCTCCAGCCGCCCGGCGATGCGCCGCGCTGGCGGGCTCAAAGGCTTCGTACAAGGAGGCCGCACGGTGGGTGTTCAAGTTGTCCATCACCAGCACAATGCGCTCTTTGTCCGGGTAGTCCTCATCTGCCAACTGCTTGATCCGGCAGGCCCAATCAACTTTCGTCCGCCGGTCCGTCACCGCGACCCGCCGCCATCCTTCCAACGGCGCGAACAGCATGAAAAGGTTGCTGACCCCATTGCGCTCGTATTGTAATCGTACCCGGCCGCCGCTCCGGGCCGCATTGGCCGCGGCAGGCGCGTCTCCTTCACCCCCGGTCGTGGCCGAGGGCAGGCTCTGTTGCTTGCTCGTTTCATACAGGCGCACCAACACCTCATTGTCCCCATAAGGCCGTTGGCAGACCTCCAGCACGTCTTCCATGGCGCACACAAACCCGGCGCTGGCTTCCGGCGGGATGCACCAGCACTCTTTCAGCCAGGGCTTGAGTTCGTTTTTTTCAGCGTCTTGCGCACCGTCTCCGGGTGGATGGCGTCAACTATCTCGCATTCCACCAACCGGTCTGCCAGCAACTTCAGCGTCCAACGCGCCCGGCCTTCCGGCGGTTCCCCGCAGGCTATGGCAATCAACCGGGCCTCGGCGGCGCCGTCCAGTTTCTTCGGCCGGCGGCGCAGTTGCTCCTTACGGTCCAAGGCCGCCTCAATCCCTTCCTCCACGCAACGGCGCCGCACCCTTTCCACCGTGGCGCTGCCAACCTGGAGCACCCGGGCAATCTCCTCGTCCTTCATGCACCCGCCTTCCTCTGCCTCATCGCTCAGCAGCAGAGCCTGCCCCCGTGAAAACGGGGGATGCGCGCGTGGGTCTGCTTGTACGCCGCCGCCCGCCCCTTGGAGACCAGGGCCTTCAGTTCCTGCCGTTCTTCCCAGGTCAGTTTGATACGGTATTTCTTGGCCATGACTACTCTCCCACAGTCCGCTTCTTGCCGGGCATTCCCGCTGCTGAGGAGAATACATCTTTCAGACATCACTTCAAAGACGTTGGACTACTAAACCAAAGCCAAGGTGAAATGCGCAGAAACATGGGGTAAATTGGCGAAGGGGCAGAGTTAGCTTTTCCAGGCGTCAGAGAGGGGTTGGTGATGGGTGCGAGAGAGATACATCGTGATTTGGAACAATGGGAGATGGATGCCAAGGCCTTGCGCCGGCGGATGATCCTGGCGCCCACGCCCCGGGACGGGAGCGGTGGTACGCCGTCTGGCTGCTGGCCCAGGGCTGGACGGCAGCGGCGACGGCGGAGGTGCTGGAGCGGGACCCACACACCATCGGCCGGTGGGCGTCGGCCTTCGGCGAGGGAGGGCCTGCGGCCTTGATATTCGAGCAGTCCGGGGGGTTCCCCCCGCGCTTGACGAGAGGCAGCGGGAGGAGTTGAAGGCGGCGGTGCAGGAGTTGCCGGAGCAGGCAGGTATCCAACTGGCCAACTGGTACTGGAAAGGAGTCCGGCAGTTTGTCTGGGAACGATTCGGCACCAGTTTGAGCCGTAGCAGTTGCCTGAACTGGCTGCGCCGCTTGGAGTTTGCCTTCAAGCGGCCCAAGAAGCGGCTGCTCAAGGCTGACGAGGCCAAACGGGAGTCCTTCGTGGTGGAGTACGGCGCCCTGTGGGACGAGGCGGAGCGGACTGGCGGCAAGATATTCTTTGCCGACGAGGCCCACTTCCGGGCGGACGCGGAACTGCGGGGCAAGTGGGTGCTGAAGGGTGAACCGGCCCTGGTGGACTCCACCAGCCCGCGGTATGGGGAAAAGGCCAGCTACTACTCGGCAGTGTGCCTGGAGACCGGTGAGGTGGAGTGGATGAAACTGGAGGGCAACAGCAACTCCGGGACCTCGGCGGCCTTCCTAAACCAGTTGCGGCAGAGGCGCTCTGGGCAATTGAATGTGATCTGGGACAACGCGCCGGCGCATCGTGGGGAGGCGGTGCGGGAGTATCTGCGGACGCCCGGGCTGGGGCTGCGGCTGGTGAACCCCCGTTTTCACGGGGGCAGGCTCTGCCTGGCTACAACCCGGACTTCAATGCCGATGAGGCCATCTGGGGCTGGGCGAGAGAGAGCCTGCCCTCGTGAAAACGGGGGAGGCCACTGGAAATCTGTGTCTGGGGACCAAGGCCTTGGTGCAGCAGAGGGTCGGCAACTTCCTGGCCGGACTGGCCAGCCGGAGAGACGAGGTGAGGCGCCGCTGCCGGACGGTCCTGCAGTCAAGGGCCGAAGCACTCCTGCCAGATTCCCAGCCCGATTCCCCGCCTCAGGCGAATGCACATCCCACCTTGGCCTTGGTTTAGTACTACAGCCGCAGATGGTCTCCTGGAGTGTTGGGCGGTCTTGAAAATCGCAACGTCTAGCTACGGCCAGCGTCTGTCCTCTCAATGAAACTGAGCTAAATTTGAGGCCGAAAGTACCGAGTTAGCGTTAGTGCGGCTGTAGTACTAGGGAGCGGGTGGACAGAGTAGCCCCACTTATGCAAAAGAGGGATTGGGGGGATTTGCATCGCGTTCCCGGTTGAGTCAGCCTGTGGACGTAGCCTCACTCGGACTTCGACTGCAACCCTTTGCCGTGCCGCCTGGCATTAGAGACCCCCCTTTTCCGAAAGAGAGGCTATGCGCGGGTTTGCCGGGACCTTGAGAATTAAAAGAGCGTGCCAGCCGTCGGCACGCTCTTGAATACATTCCCTGTCAATGATTAAATGTTGCGTGAGCTAACGTATGTATTGTTCACGATGCGGTGCCCAGAACCCCGATGACTCCACGTTTTGCAGCCGATGCGGCCAATCATTGTCTAACGGAGCGCCGCAACAAGGCGCCCCACACCAGTACGGGAGTCATCCCTACCCTCCACCTTTCGGCGGGCCAGCCGAATACATACCAAACTACCTCGCGCAGGCGATCCTGGTTACCATCTTCTGCTGCCTGCCCGTCGGGACTGTTTCCATCGTGTTCGCCGCACAAGTCAACGGCAAGGTGGCCAGAGGCGATATCATTGGGGCGCGCCGCGACTCATCAACCGCTAAGACGTGGGCGTGGGTTTCATTTGGCCTCGGTTTGGCGCTTGGGGCGGTTTGGTTCATCTATCTCATCGTTTTTAGGACATTGATGAGTTGGGCGACTGGTTTTTAGGCGCAGCTATTCCGGGCAAATTGTATTCGTAGGGGGTGCCTGTGTGCGCCAACACAGGGTTAAGGGAGGATGGCCGGTTGACCGGCGAGCGGCGCTTTGATCTTGCAGGGTTTTCCCTATCACCCGCATTGGGCTATGCGGCATTGGCTGTTTTGGGCATCCTGAGCTTGGCCGTGGTTTACGTCTTCGACCCGCGTAACCCGGGCATTTATCCGGTCTGTCCGTTTTTCGGGCTTACCGGCTACCATTGTCCGGGCTGCGGCACGTTGCGTGCTTTGCACCAGTTGCTGAATGGCAACATCGGCGGTGCATTTGGCTACAACGCTTACACGATGCTGGCGATGCCGTTCATTGGCTATTCATACGCCACCGGCGCGTTGCGGGTGTTTCGTCTTCCGGCCCCTGCCCCGGTCTTTCTCCCGCATCAGCTGATTTGGGCGTTGTTGGTGGCGATAGTCGTGTTCTGGGTCCTGCGGAACGTGCCTGCCGGTCCGTTTGTGGTCTTGACTCCGTAATCGGGCCGCCATGCGCCAGGGCAAATTCCCCTGCCCCTCTCCCACAGGGAGAGGGGACTCCCGAAGACGGCGGCCTAGAAATCTGGCCGGGAACCCCGATTCTCCCCGAGCCACCGTTTTCTTGACGTCGATTAGCGATGAAATAGCGGGTTTATGATACGTATTACATATACAATCATGCCGTATAAGACTGTAATGTGTCTCCTTGGCGTAGCGCAACACCCGGCCAATGGCTTTCCGGCCAGAGTTCTAGTGCGGTGTAACTGAAGTTCATTGTAATAGTATTCGCGATGAGGTATCCTCCGGGTTAGCAGCCCAGAGGAGGATGACCATGGCAATCGGACGACCAATGCCGCCGCTAATTTTGGATGACGTGGAGCGTGAAACCTTGGAACGGTGGGTTCGTCGTCCGAAAACGGCGCAAGCTTTGGCGCTGCGGGCCAGAATGATTTTGGGCTGTGCCGAAGGCCGCAGCAATACCACGGTGGGCATCGACCTGGGAGTGTCCGATGAGACGGTGGGGAAGTGGCGTTCTCGCTTCCTGGAACGGAGGCTGGACGGACTGCCGGACGAACCGCGCAGCGGACGGCCTCGAGCGGTTACCGATGACGACGTGGAGCGTGTTATTACGCTGACGCTGGAGACCGCGCCCCGGGACGCGACCCATTGGAGCACCCGGTCCATGGCCCAGCGCAGCGGGCTGAGCCACAACACGGTCAGCCGCATCTGGCGGGCCTTCGGATTGCAGCCCCACCGCACGGAGACCTTCAAGTTGTCGTCGGACCCCTTCTTCATCGAGAAGGTCAGGGACGTTGTAGGGCTATACCTGAATCCACCGGATCGGGCGTTGGTCCTGTGCGTGGACGAGAAGTCCCAGATCCAGGCGTTGGATCGCACCCGTCCGCTATTGCCCATGCGCCCGGGACAAGTGGAACGGCGCACCCATGATTACCTGCGTCACGGCGCCACTTCGCTGTTCGCCGCCTTAGACACCAGGACCGGCAAGGTGATTGGTCGTTGCCACCAACGGCGCCGGGCCGTGGAGTTCCGCAAATTCCTCGATACCATCGAGGCCGAGGTGCCCGCCGACCTCGACGTCCACCTGATCGCGGACAACTACGCCACCCACAAGACCGCGCTGATCCGGAACTGGTTTGCCAAGCGGCCCCGCTTCCATATGCACTTCACACCCACCAGCGCCTCCTGGCTGAACCTGGTGGAGCGCTGGTTCGGTCTGCTCACCGAAAAGCAGTTGCGCCGCGGCGTGCATCAGAGCAGCGCCGAACTGGAGACTGCCATCTACCGCTACCTGGACGTCACCAACGAAGACCCCAAACCTTTTGTCTGGACCAAGACCGCCGACCAAATCCTGGCCAACGCCGCCCGCTTTTGCCAGCGAACTTTGAATACAGGACACTAGGACCCCTTAATTGTCTGTTCACGCCGTTAATCTCCCCCTTGTGCAAGAGGAGACCTTCCGCGCCCCTCCCCCTTTCGCAAAAGGAGGATTTCCATCGTGTTCCTGCTTGAGTCAACCCGAGGCGGTAAGCCTGGCCCGGACTTCGACTTTAACCCCTCGCCGTCCTGCCTGGCAATAGGGAAATCCCCCCAGCCCCCCTTTTCCGAAGGGGGGCTATGCGCTAGATGGCTGGGACCGTGAGAATTGAAAGACACTCGACAGCGGCCACAGGGCTATCACGTCTTGAATTGGACTGCTGACACCCCACCCTTCCCACCTGGGGTGACCACCCCTTACCATGATCCTTGCCGGAATCCCGTCCCAGTCCAAATCCCTAACCCGCCACCCATCTAAGATGAGAGCAAAGTCCCGGAGGTGTCCACTAAGAGCCTATCCTAATAACCCGGCGGCTCTGAGAGCGATAAGGGCGCAGGCGAAATGAAGAAAAGCGATGTAGTTGGTGGGAGACTTGTCCCAGCGCACCAAAATGCGCCGGAAGGGTTCATCCAGCTGTGGGTGCGTTCCACCACCCAGCGCCGGGCTTTGAAGCCGGCCTCTTTCTTGATGGCCTGAGCCTCTTCCCCACGGCTGCGGATGTGGGCCGTGAAACCAAACTCGTCCACGGTCCGGCGCACCTCATCAAAGTCGTAGCCCTTGTCCAGGCACAGACCCTGGGGATGCTCCGGGCTGGGCGCGGGGCGCGGCCCGGGGAGGCTGTCCACCGTGGCCCGCACCAGCTTCATATCGTGGCGGTTGGCCCCGTCCACTGCCAGCCCCGCCGGGATGCCCCCGGCTTCGGTCAACAGACTGCGTTTGACCCCGCTCTTGCCCCGGTCCGTGGGGTTGGGACCGGTTCCCCCCCGCCCAGGGGGGATTTGGTCAAGGCCCCGTCCATGCTCAGCCAACTCCAGTCCAAACCCTTCAATTCGTCATAGCGTTCCAGCCCGGTCCGCCATAGCTCCAGGAACACCCCGGCGGCGGCCCACTCCTGGAAGCGCAGGTGGGCGGTGGAGCCGGAGCAAATGCCGGTGGCATCCAGGGCTTTCCATTGGCAGCCGGTGCGCAGCACGTAGAAGATACCGTTGGCGCAGGTCCGGTCCGGGACCCGGGGGCGGCCTCCGCCCAAGGGATGGGTATTCACCCGCTGGGGAAGGAGTGGAGCCAGCGCCTCCCACAGCTCGTCGGATACCTGGAAGGAGCCGGTGGTGGGGTTGGCCGGAGTGGCTGGGCCGGCGCGCTTCGGTCGTGGCGGCTTGGGTTCCTTCGCTTTCGTCATACCACCAGTTTAGCTCGAATTCTGTTTTTAGGATAGGCTCTTAGTACGATCAAGGACACTCTGGAATCAGCCGTTCCCTCACTTCCACCTTCATTAAGAGAACCGAAGGGTGAGTAATGATTCATTTATCATCAATGACGCATCCCGCTCAACCCCTTGGATGAATATCGGACTATTGAGCTTGGCCTCTTGGCAGGCTCACAACCCCATCCACATCTCGAAGACGGTACTGCCTACCGTCAAGTCAGGCCCACCAAACTGGACAAAATCAAGAACCTTTACGCTGCGGTTCCGGTTGGCGGCGTAGACTGAGCGGGCTTATCCAACCGAATGGTTTCTTTTGCTTGTAGGGGATGATCTACGTTAGAACTCCCTGCCTTAAGAAAAGGTCCCCCCAGTGTTGGTAACGCCGAGACCTGAAAGCGGGCGGCGCATCCGACCTTTGAAGCTGATAACAGGCTCCCTAGGCTCTACGACGTTAGTTTTCTCAAGGCCCCGCCCCGCCGAACCCGGTGATGGCAGCGCAAGGCCTTATCCTCTACAAGCAAACGAAACCGCCAAGTTGACGGACTAATAGCTTTATTCCGCCACGCCATGTGCGATATGAACTATGGGCGGGTGTCAATAGTGGTTAGATTGGCGGTCGAATTGGAATCTCACCAGATAAGGCCGATTTGTGCTCTGCTTTTCGTCCGGTGATGTTACAGAGCGAATTTTGCGATGATTTCTTTGAGTCCTGCTTTTGTTTCCTCGTCCAAGGACGTTTGCAGTAGTTGGTCTATGATTGTTTTCGCTCCGTGCCACACATAGTAAGGGTCGTCTGCTTCGCCAAGACGGATCAGGAGTTTCGCCAGTGGCTCCGGGTGCTTGGCGGGTATGTCGGAGTCAGTGAGTCGGTGAATCAGCATTCCCCGCCGCATTGGCACGGTTGGCATCTTGATCGCCAATTCGACCGCCTCCGGGTAAACCGCGGGCAGGCTAACGGTCCACTCGATCATTGTCTCTATTTCCTCCGTGTCCAGTGACGCGGGGATCCCTGCCAAGCGGTTTTCCCAGTATTCTTTGAGCCAGGTGCTCCACCATTGCTTTTGCGTGGGCTCGTCCAGAAAGCGCAGGTCGTGTCCGATTTCCTTCGAGAATTGCTGCCTGACTTCTTGGCCGCTACCTGC
The DNA here is from genome assembly GCA_965216155.1 of Dehalococcoidia bacterium. GTDB lineage: Bacteria > Chloroflexota > Dehalococcoidia > Lucifugimonadales > UBA3495 > CATOSP01. Next base: position 724,568 of record CBDCFD010000006.1, read on the forward strand.
TAGCAGTTTGGTAATCCATTGGTCAGTAGGGCTGGACACGAACCAGGTGAGCATTGAGGTGTATCTTGCAATGAATCTGCCTCTGGTTTCCGAGGCCATCCTTTCATCGATATGTTCGACTGCTTGCAGGAACGGCTCCCTGAGCAGTTCGGCGGCCCTCGGGGTGAAACTGGACGAGTAGGTTACGCCATCCCATGCACTCTCGAATTCGTCGTGGTTGTGGTCCAGCAGCGGTATCAAATTCTGCTTAGTCCACTCTTCGTCCGTGGACGTTAGAAACGAGATGCCTGAAGCGAAAACTACCCGGGCAAGTTTGCCGAGCAGATCCTGATTTGCCATTATCTTTGCCAGTACATCCTGGTATTCGTCGATGAGTGTCACGGGCGGCAGTTCTTGTTGCTGCCTCCATAATGAAATGCTTTGTAGCCAGAATTGAGCAAGCCTTCCCGAAGGATGGTTGATGGCCTTGGTAAGCCAATCAACTTCTTCCTCGACTCCTCCAATGTATCGAGTAATTTGGGGCGGATTGACTTTGGTTGCATAATCATGCAATTTCTTGGCAATAGCGTTGGCTTGAGCAAGGAGATCCGAAGTTGCTGGGCCGGTCACTTTTTTGATTACTTCGTATAGTGTGTTGGCCAACTCACGAGCGTGATCTCCGTATAGCTCATCGTCAGAGAGATGTGCCAGAACCTGACGAATGTCGTTTTGACCTAACTCTGCGGCGCTCCATGCTCTGAGGAGGCATGGCCAGAGGTCAGCATCCCTATGTCCCATATCCGCCATTTCGCTTGCAAGTTCAAGACCCCAAGCAAAGTTTTTCTGTGCGGCTTCCGTAACGGCGGTTAGCAAACCATCTCTGTTGACACGGTCAAAAGGCTGTGTTGGTTGATATTCGAGTAATGCAGTCAGCCATTCTTTTGCAGTCTTTCCCAATAATTCTTCAACCGTCCAGGGGCTACGGACTCCCGCCCATGTTTCTGTCCAAAACGTCATGTCCGGATGTTCACGTTGTAGAAAATCCGGGTAGCGGATTTGGATGGTCTCCAAAGCCTGTTTAGCCAACGGGCAATCAGGGGCGGCTTCGTTTAGCCATTGGAGCCAGTCGAAGTTGTGGTGTGCTGTCAGGCGGTCTCTCTCCGGGTCGTCTTCTCTGGGCCAGCGGAAGCTCAGCACTGAGTCAATGAGACTCTTTCTTGATTCAGAGGATGCGTCAGGGTATACACGGGCGGCTGCCCTGAAGATTTCATGCTTGGCAGGGAGTCCGTTCACGTCGTAGCGTTCCAGCAGCCAAGGGATTTTCTCGTCGGCAGAGAGGTCATTTCTGTCTGGCAGGATATGGACTGCCAGACGGCGCAGCAGCGGTGCTGGGGAGCAGGTGTAGCGTTCAGACCACAGTTTGACCGCGTCCGGTTGGTTGACGGCTAGCCATTCGAGACAGTCCCGCGCAATGTCGATAAGCGCGTCTATGCCTTCGGGGTATCTGTCCTGTTCGTGAGGCTCAATGGCGGGGCGCGAAAATGTGTCGGAATCTAGGGTATGTTCCCCTTCCCAAGCACCTATCAGCGAGTGCCGCTCCTCCAGTCGCCAGACGGATCGTTCCAGCAGCCGTTCAGCTATCTCCGGCAGATTTGGTTTCAGGCATTGCTCCCAAAGGGTTCGGATTTGGTAGTCGTAGAGGTCCGAGTTGTTCCGGGCATACTGCGGATTGGTTTGGCGGCGATTCCCGGTCATCGTGTCGTAGATTTACAGCAAATTGAGCAGCAATCCTTGGGTAGCACAATTTTCGGCTATGCCCTCCAACAACGCATCGTTGAAATCCGGTGGTATGGCGTTCATCAGGAAATGTACCCATCGGGAAAGTATCTGAGGGTCCGGTAAGGGCTGAGCGGTTTGGCCCATCTGCCAAGCAATCATATTCCACAAATGAGGATTCAGCCTTGAGCCGTGACGCTCTATAACCGAGAACAGCGTGCCAGGTTCCTTAACAGCGAAGCGCCGCAACCATGCGGACAGCATCATCTCTTGCTGGTTGAGGTCGCCGTAGGAGAACAGGGCATCCAGGTAATTGTGATTGTTCAGCCATGCAATCCATTCCGGCGATTCCGCCGCCTGGGTGAAGAAACGGGTATAAAGCGGGTCGGTGAGGGCGTGTTCAACTACACTGGCGGACTCTTCCTCAAGAGGAGGCGGCCCACCGGCAATTCTGGTGATTTGCTGCTGCCAATCGAGTATGCCGCGCCGGATGTAGTTGGCAAGTCCCGATGCTGCTTGATCAAGGCCGGCATAGTCGTTCTCGTCCGCTTGGGGAAAAGTAATAGGTTCGATGCCCAAATTGCGCCAACGCTCCGGCTCGTCGCTCTGACCGCCGATAAGGGCATAGCGACGGTCGGTGTCGTCCCGGGCCAGGGAGGGCGTCAGGTAGGTCGTTATCGTGTCGTTGTGGCTGTACCCTACGAAAAGCACGGTGTGGCTGGCGAACAGGTCAACCAGGAAACGCCGCGCCCAACCGTCGGATTCGGTCAGATAAGAGCGGCCAAAGTCTAGGCTGGTAAGCACCATCTCATCAGGCTCGCTCACCGACCCGTGGATATGCACGATGCCCTGAAATCGCTGGCCATAGGGCAGCACCGGGGCTAAGAACACTCTTGTTGTAGGGTCAAACAGGTCTTCGGCAGCTCGTTCAAACAGCAGGTCGAAATTGGTGGTGACGATGCAGACATTCGCGGGTCTGGTGGACAAACGCAGCAGGTCACGGTGAAGTTCCGTAGGTTCAGGCCCGTTCCTTTGTAGCAGTTCTGTCGCGCGTCGGTGGACGTCGATGCCGGTGCCTTTCAGACGACTCAAGAACCGGTCTTCGGTTTCACGCTCGCCGATGGCTTGGCCGGTTCCCTCGGCTATCTGGCGGGCGAGCTTGGGGAAGTCTGGCAGATTGGCTGGGGCGCCCATAGAGACGCCCGCTCCGGCAAAAATCACCAACCGGCCATCGCGCAGGGCGTTCAGCAGCGAGTTCGGGAATTTCACGCGGTTGATGTTCATTTACAGCCTCCTAGTACTACAACGACGCGTTATGAGAAAACACGCTCAGGTCTTCTTCTTCAGCTACGGACCGTTCATCATGGGAGACTCGCATTCGTTCGTTGCAAGTTTCAAAATCCGCCCACGAGTTACCTTGTAGGACAACGCGTCGTTGTAGTACTAGTCGTTCGGTTATCCGGCGGCGCGTGCTGCCCAATGCGGTACTTGATGCCAAAGTTGATTATGAAGTCCAGTTCCTTTTCGGCGTAGCCATAGTATTTGCCCAGAACCATGTCCAGCTTGTCAATGATTGCCTTACTCTGATTGGGCCGGGCCCAGCTTCAAGGTGTGGGCCAGCGCCTTCACCATCACCAGGGGATTGCCCTAGGCACCTTTCGACCGCTTGCCCCACCTAACTGGACAAAATCAAGAACCTTCGTGTTGAGGTTCACCCTAGCGGTGTAATCGGCTTAACGCCCCGCCCCGCCCGAAAGATGAATTTGCTAAGCCCCTGCTGTCATGGCGGGGGCTTTTTCTTTGGGAGTCCAGTACCCCCATGGATTGTTGAGCGGCTGCTTGCGCTGGCAGGGTCAGAGGCAGCCGACTCCTATTGTCGGTTCAAATGCCAATGACGGGCCGACTGGTCTATCTCAACTGCCAAGAACTAAGTCGAGCTGGACTTCAGCTGGCCAGGGAAGCCTACGGACAACGCCTTCATCGGAGGAATTCAACGGACCCTTCCGTCAGGAGTGCCTGAACGAGAACTGGTCCCTGTCCCTAGTACTGGTTCCAGATAGATATGTAAGAATGTGATAAGGAGTCATACTTGGGTATGATCTTTCTGTGAGGAAGTGCCCAGTCATGGCTGCCATCAAGTATAAAATCAAACTGACCGGGTCCGAACGCTCCCGTCTCAATGAGGTTTCCCACCGGGGCAAGGCGCCAGTCCGCACCGTCAAGCGGGCGCTCGCGCTGCTCAAAGCTGACGAAGGACTTCGGGACCGTGAGATAGCCGGTGTGCTTTTGGTCAACGCCGCTACCGTTGCCAGAGCGCGGAAGCGATACGTGGAGGAAGGACTTGAGGCCGCCATTAATGACAGACCGCGGCCGGGCCGGGAGCGCAAGCTGGACGGCAAGCAGGAAGCCCACCTGATCGCCTTCGCGTGCAGCGCAGCGCCCGAAGGACACACGCACTGGACGCTCCAGTTGCTGGCCGGCAAGGTGGTGGAGTTGGAGTTTGCTGAGAGCATCTCCCTTGAGACGGTGCACCGGATACTCAAAAAATGAACTCAAGCCCTGGAAGAAGAAAGAGTGGTGTATCCCCAAGGTGAGCGGGGAGTTCGTGGCGCGGATGGAGGACGTGCTGGACTTGTACCACCAAGAGTACAACCCGGAGCGTCCGGTAGTGTGTTTCGACGAGACCTCCAGGCAATTGACCGGGGATGTGCGGCCGCCCATCAAGGCCGCCCCCGGACGGGTGGAACGCTATGACACTGAGTACCAGCGAAACGGGACCCGGAACCTGTTCATGATCTGTGAACCGAAGGGTGGGTGGAGACACGTCGAAGTGACCGGGCGCCGGACTGCCGTGGACTTCGCTTATCAGATGAAGTGGCTGGTGGACAGCGCATACCCTGACGCAGAGGTGATCAGGCTGGTCCTGGACAATCTCAACACCCACAAGCCCGGCTCACTCTACGAAGCGTTTGAGCCATCCGAAGCCCGGCGCATCGCCAAACGGCTGGAGTTTCATTACACTCCCACTCATGGAAGCTGTCTGAACATGGCTGAGATCGAGTTGAGCGTCTTCAGCAGACAGTGTCTGGACCGCCGTACCGGCGATGAAGCTTTGCTGAGACGGGAGGCCGCGGCGCTCGAACGTGAGCGCAACGAGGCCGCCACCATCATAGACTGGCGGTTCTCCACCCAGAGCCTGCCCTCGGCCACGACCGGGGGACGCTCGCAGTAAGCTCAAACATGTATATCCAATAGAATTAAATTGAAACGGTACTAGGGAGACTCGGAGCAAATGTTGGCAGCTTACGGCGGCCATCTGACTGCCGAGGAACTGGAAGCTGCCCTGGCCTACTATTGGGCTAAGCCCTACTATTACAACGACGGTTGGCATGAAAGGGCTCTTGGGAATCCCCTCCCGGCTATAGGCCAGCTTGCACGACAACTTCGCGCCCATTCGTTTCCCAATACAATTTCCGCTCACGAGCCACCCTATTTGATGAAGCGTCGTTGTAATACTACGGCATCGACGAGAAGTTGAGAGAGAACTCCGAGGGCGATGAAGGGCCATATATCGAGGCGGTCTCTAATGGCATGTCCACGCAAAGAAACGGAGAACAGCCCTGGCTCAAGTACATAGACGAAGAATCGCGCAACATAGCCATCATTCGGGACAGGGGGATGTCGGTCTGGTCGCTGGTGCGGCACTTCCGGGTCTACAAGGGAGACAAAGAGCGGGTGCTAGCCGGTTATGACGGCGAACTGACCAGCGAGGAGTTGGAGGCCGCTTTGTCCTACTATTGGGCCAATCCCGAAGACATAGACCGGAAGTTGAAGGAGATTTCCACCTGAATGGCGCATTTCTACCTTGATGAAAATATACCCCGCGTCACACAGCGCGTGTTGGCGCAAAATGCCCATGACGTGATCCACGCATTCGACCTGGGGAACCGCTCCGTGTCCGATCCGGAACATCTTCTCGTTGCGGCAAGGGACGCCCGAATCCTGGTAACGTATAACCGGAGAGACTTCCGGGAGTTGCATCGGTACTGGACAGCCCTCAACGCCTGGGGGAACCTCGCCCAACGTTATGTCGGCATATTGACATCCTGGGGCGACGTCCCCAAAGAGCAGTGGGCAGATCTGGTAGACTCCTTCGTAAGACTGGGCCAGACTTGGACAACTAATGTGGGAATGGCGGCGCCAGCAGCGCCTATGGAAACGCTTCGGCTGGTAGGCCAGGACTCCCTGCGTAATGGACTTCAGTTGTTGTGAGCGTGAATCTGGTCTGAAGAATAGCTGAGTCGCTTCATGGACTTGACACTAGACCCGAGTCTCGCCAGCCAATACCGGAGCAATAGCCAAAAGACCCGTGCGGTCACCGAGCCTTGGGCCAACGAAAATCTGTACTGCCTCGCTTGCCCCTCCGACCACGTAACCGCCGCAAGGCCCAATACTCCCGTCCGCGACTTCACTTGCCGCTCGTGTGGCGCTTCTTATCAGCTAAAGAGCAAAGAAGGGAAGCATGGCCGTATAGTCCAGAACTCCGCCTACGCCCCCAAGATTGCTGCAATAGACGGAGGGCGCACTCCTCATTACGCATTCTTGGACTACAGCCGGGTCAATTGGACCGTGACCGGCCTTTTCGTCGTCCCGGGGCATTTTGTGACCCGCAGCGTGATTCAACGCAGGAACCCGCTGAAACCGTCCGCAAGAAGGGCCGGATGGGTAGGCTCCAATATCCTGCTCGGCGAAATTCCTCAAGATGGGAAAATCAGTCTGGTATTAGCATCCACTCCACGCGACCCGGACATCGTTCGTGAGGAATGGAAAAGGGTCGAATTTCTGGCGTTCGACACTCGCGCATCGGGGGGATGGGGCGCGGAAGTCTTGTCCTGCGTCCGCGTGCTTGAGTCGGAAACCGGAGAGCGTGAATTCACGCTGCAAGCCTTTTACTCCAGATTCGCGGAGTCCCTATCCCTGTGGCATCCCGACAATCACCACGTCGAGGCCAAGATTCGCCAGCAACTTCAAGTGTTGAGAGATGGCCGGGTACTGGAATTCCTCAGCAGGGGGAGATACCGCATCATTGCTTGAATGGAGATAAGAACCGGAGTCCACACCCTTGACACAGTGGCCGCGTCGATCAATGATCCTGCCCGTTCCGATTCCGAAGAACAAGGGGCAATCATGGACGATGGCGACGAATGGACTGAAACGAAGTTGGTCCACGAAATAATATCGGACCTGGAGGGCTTGCAGGGGACCTGGTTAGAGTGGAAGAGTGTAGGCTTTCCGGGCTTTATGCACGAAATGGTCAGATTACATACTTGGGAAGGCCAAGTTTTCCGGATGCGCCTTGCCATGATTGGCGGCTTTGATTCTGAAGAGTTTGACCGGGAGTTTGACGAGTAATTCTTTGTGTCGGTTATTCCTTACTCTTCCTCCTCATCATCGCACATCTGGATTGTGTCCGATAATAACGCCGGGAGCACTACCAGCCCAATCGCGTCGACACGGGAGTAACCGAGCTCAAGCCAATTTCTCTTACCGATGGTCTTCCAAGTGTAAACTCTAGCGCCAAGACTTTCGGCCAGTTCCTCAGCTTTCGCGGCGTCCAAAGTGTCGAACATCTCGGTATCCATTTCCAAATGCAAAGTCATACGCATGTTATCCCCAAACAATCCAGACTAAAGTATACAGTCACCTGTATTATCCATATTGATGTTCGTGTGTGCAGCGCAGGTTCTGGTCGTTCATGGCAGGACCGGGATTTACACTAACTTTGGAGAATGTAGTTGTACACGCCACAAATGGCGTGTACGGAGGGCGAAGGGCGCAGTTACGAGGGGTCAGGGGATGTCGAGAGTGTTATGTTAAGGAAACAATGCAGAGTTAAGAGGCGATGCGCTTGTAGATCGAAATCCCGACCGAATCTATGTGCGCTTTCAGTGAGGCATAGTTGATATGTTCATACGCCTGCACGTCGCACTTTTGAGGGATGTTCGCGTCCTCCAAGTCCAGCGCCAAGCGGCCGAGGCGGTGAAAGCCCAGAATGCCGGGGGTGGCCAGGTCGATGTCGGAGCGAGGGGTTGATTTGCCGGGTGCCCGTGAGCCGTAGAGCAGGACTTCGGTGAGTTCGGGGTAGCGGGCGAACACACGTTGCAGCGTGTCCAGGGTATTTGCCGATAGGCTGGGCGTTTTCATTGCTCAATCGCCGCCACTATGATAGTTTATTGTATAGGCAAGAAGCGCACCTGATTTTCCCATTCACGGTCAAGGCTGCATCCGATCAGATACACCAGGTCGTCGATAGCTCTCCTTGCCGGAAGGCGGTCTGGCACTTCAACAACTCCCGGCATTGGAACTTGGGCGCGTATGCGGGCGTATGCGTATTTCGTCATGTCGCCGACATCGTGGGTCAAGACTATCCGGCCATTGCTGGCGGCCCACTACAGAATATCCGGGTCCTCCCATCCAGCCATTCCTAACTCCTGAATCCTGATGATGTCCAAGGAAGGGATTTGCCTGCGAAGCCCCCGGACGATGTCGATGTTCTCGTCCGCCAGGAACCGGGTCACTTAATAAAGCCCTTGGCCCGGCCACGTTCAATCATCTCCTTTCTCCACTCAACGTATTCGGGTTGAGACTCAATCTCCGCCCGAAGTTTGGCCCGCTCTTCGCGGCGCCATTTGAGATATTCCTCAACCTCATCCTTATGATTCTGATAGAAGGCCAGGAGAGCTTTGACCTTGGGAAGGCTCACCGTATCGTACTGATACGCAATCTTCTCTGGACTGTTGCCCTGTTTGGAAGACTCGACGATGGTGTCAAGGGGAACCCGAGTGCCGACTATCATGGCTCTTCCAATCGCGTCCAAGTAAAGCGGCGCTCCTTCCGGCGGAATTTCGAGCTTCATGGCATGTCTCCCCATTGCCTGTTCAGGTTTCGTCCGCCAGGAACCGTATCACTGAATCAGCCCTTTGGCCCGGGCCCGCTCCAATATCCGGTTCGTGTGTTCGATATATTCAGGCTGTGACGTGATTTCCTCCCGGATTCTGTCCGATTTCTCGGCGCTTAACCTCAGGTATTCGTCAACTTCGGCCTGGTTGTCCCGGTAATAGGCGAGCACGGCTTTCGCGTCGGCGAGTTTAACCGTGTCAAACCGGCGGGTGAGTTGCTCCGGGGTCCTGGCGCCCAGTTCGTGCGCTTCCAGGAAAATTTCCAGGCTGATGCGAGTACCGGTAATTCGCACCTGACCATCGGGGTGGTTATGCAGGGGCACGCCTTCCCGCGGCAGGCTGTCTATGGTTATTGGGTTGTGCGGTATGTTCGGTATAGGCATGGGTGTGGCCTCTCCGGTTTTCCTTTGCGTCTATGACAAGCCCAACAGCCGCACCACCTCGTCGCCGACCTGGGTTGTGGTTGCGTTTCCTCCCAGGTCCGGTGTCAGTACCGCGCGGTCGTTTAAGCAGCGGGAGACGGCCAGGTCAACCCTGCGGGCCTCTTCTGGCCGGCCCAGGTGGTCCAACATCATCGCCACCGCCGAGACGGTGGCCAGGGGGTTTGCGATGCCCTTGCCAGTGATGTCAAACGCCGCGCCGTGGACCGGCTCGAACATGGAAGGGTACTGGCGATCGGGGTTGATGTTGGCGCTGGGGGCGAGCCCCATGCTGCCTGTAACCACGGCGGCGATGTCTGAGAGGATGTCGGCGAACAGGTTGGAGGCCACCATCACGTCGAAGGCTTCAGGCCAACGCACAAGGTCCATACAAGCACGGTCTACCAACAGGGACTCGGTCTGAATCTGGGGAAACTCCGTGGCAACTTCCTGGAACACCTCGTCCCAAAAGACCATCCCGAACGCCTGGGCGTTGGACTTAGTCACCGATGTCACCTTCTTCTTCCCGTCGCGCCGGTCGCAATATTCGAAGGCCGCTCGGATGATACGTTCAGTCCCGCGCCGGGTGAAGATGTTGCTCTGCACCACGGTCTCGTATCCGGTGCCCGGATATAGGCGTCCGCCCACCGGGGCGTACTCGCCCTCCGTGTTCTCCCGGAAAATCACCAAGTCTATTTCTCCGGCCTGCTTCCCCGCCAATGGAGATGTTACCCCTGGGTACAGGTATGATGGGCGGATGCACACGCCCTGGTCGAAGGCGCGGCGCATGGGAAGGAGCAACCCATTAAGAGTTATGTGGTCGGGTATCTGCGGGTCTCCCACAGCGCCGAACAGTATGGCGTCAAAGGCCTGAAGCTGTTCCAGTCCGTCCTCCGGCATGAGCCTGCCGGTCTCGCGGTAGTAATCGGACCCCCACGGGAATTCGGTGTAGTCGAAGCTGAGATCCGCCGACCCCAGGGCGACCGCTTCGATGGTCTTCCTACCCTCGGCAATGACTTCCGGTCCAACTCCGTCTCCGGGGATAACCGCCAGTTTGTACTCGACCATTGCTTCAACTCCCTTTCATCAGTGGCTAGTGATTAGTGGCTAGTGGTCAGTAACCACCGGCCACTGACCACGCTGCCACGGTCTGCACACCGCCGCCCAACAGGCGAAAGTGGTGGACCATCTCGGCATCGGGGAAAGCCTCCCGGGCCTGCCGGAAGGCGGACTTCCCTTTCCGGGGCCTGGCATCTAAAAGCACGCCGATGATCGTACCGCTGTGGCCTACGTTCACTCCAACCGCCCCGATGGACTCCGCGAAGTCCGCAACCGCAGGCAGCATGGGTTTGGCGAGCACCTGTTGTCCGGCCCAGGCACTGATGGACGCGCCTTTGCCGACCAGGGATGGATCGCACTGCGCTACGCCTGCCCGCACCATGTCCAGGGCCGCGGTTGTTTCCCGCTCGATGGACCGCCACAGTGGGGCCCGGTCGACTTGATTGAACTCCAGGGTATCGACGGCGCCTCCGAAGTCTATGGCTACGATCTCCATCGGAGGAGGGGGGCCCAGGCTATCTCTAACCCTGCCTTCGCGGTGATCGAACATCGCCAGCCCTGGCACCATCACGCCGTCGGTGGGTTCAACGCTGAGGGCGATATCGGCCACCGCGTTCCGGTCCAGTTCGACTCCCAGGGCCAGTCCTGTGGCGGCTATGGCGGCTGCCAGGTCCGCGCTGCTGCTGCCCATTCCCTTGCTCCTGGGAATGGGGTTGCTCACGGTGACCCGGGCCGCGAGTCCGCTTTGGCCGAATTGTTCCAACGTGCGGGCGACAGCGGCGGCAGTCTTGGCGCAGTCTTCCGGGGCGTCAACGCGGGGTGAGTCCGAGAACAACTCCACCGTCACCCGGGAGAAGTAGTCTATAGGGCAGGTGACAAGGTAGTAGACGCCGTTCAGCATACCCTGCACCAACTCGCCGCAGACCCCAGGCGCCCGTACGGTGGCGCTGCCCAACAGCCGGGCCGCGCTAGACACCTTTGATCCCCAGGGGAATACCGGCTACCACCATGTACACCTGATCGGCTGCCGCCGCTGCCCTTTGGTTCACCAACCCCAGAAGGTCCTGAAACTGACGTCCGAGGGCGTTCGGGGACACTAGGGAGAGGCCCGCCTCTGAGCTGACCAGAACACTGGAAGCGCCAGACTGGCGGAGGACTTCCAATATGCGGGAAAGGCCGGCCAGAGTCTCGGACTCCGCTTTCGCCCTGGGCTCACATTCATTTTGATAAAGTACGTTGGCCACCCAAACGTCGAGGCTGTCCAGAAGCACAGTGGCCGGGGCGTCCGCCGCAGTAAAGGATTCCCGTAGCCGTTCGGCGAGGCGCACCGGTTCCTCCAGGGTGGCCCAGTCCTCCGGCCGGGACTCCCTGTGCCTGCGAATACGCTCTTCCATCTCGGGATCGGTTGCCACCCCTGTGGCAACATACAGGACAGGCCCGTTCAGACCCTTGACCAGCCCTTCGGCAAAATTGCTCTTGCCGGAACGGACGCCGCCTAGCACCAGGCATATTCGGGACGAGTTATCAGTGGCCGGTGGCCGGTGGCTAGTCACCCCTCACTCGTCACTTTCAGGCCGGTCATCTCGTAGACCAGGTCCATGTTCAGGCTGGAACGCACCCAATCAGCTAGTTTGTCGTATTCCAGGTCGAGGACGGCGTCCGTAGCAGCAGAGGGCAGGTTGACGCCCTTCCGCTGCGCCAGGGATTGAAGCATGGTGCGGCGTAGTTCGCTGTTGTGGAACAGGCCGTGAATGTATGTTCCCATCACCCAGCCGGAAGCGTCGAGAAAGCCGTCGCCGTTATTCTCATCCGTGACCGGCATGTCGGCCCGGTCCACGATGTTGAATGGCACAGAGGCGCCGCTGCCCGTGGTCCTCCCCATGTGGATCTCGTAGCCCTGGACGCCCAGTCCCTTTGCTCCTTTCAGCAATCCCCGGTCCAGCTTCACCGTGCCTCGCACCCTGTGGGTCTCCTTGGAGCCGGCGAAAACGGTAGCAGTTGGCAGAAACCCCAGCCCCGCCATCTCGGTCTGCGAAGACTCCACGTGGTCAGGGTCTCGGAGTTGGGAGCCGAGCATTTGGTACCCGCCGCAGATGCCGACAAGCCCCGCCCCGCGTTGCCGGGCCTCGCGGACGGCGGCCGCCAGTCCTTGCTGCTCCATCCAGGACAGGTCCGGAATCGTCGTTTTGGTGCCGGGCAGGATCACCAGGTCGGGGTTGCCGAATTGCCCGGAGGACGAAACGTACCGCAATGAGACCCCGTCCTCCCGGGCGAGAGGGTCGAAGTCGTCGAAGTTGGAGATGTGGGGAAGCTGGACCACGGCTACGTCCAGCACAGCGCCGCTCCTGGATTTCTCGACCAAATCGAGGGCAACCGAGTCTTCCTCGGGGATGTGGATGTCCCGGAAATGGTTCACCACGCCAGCCACCGGTTTCCCGGTACGTTCTTCCAGCCAGGTGAGTCCGCCGGTCAAGAGCGCAATGTCGCCGCGGAACTTGTTGATTACGAGACCCCGGACCGCCTCCCGTTCTTCGGGCTCCAACAACTCCAACGTCCCAACAATCGCCGCAAAGACGCCGCCGCGGTCGATGTCGCCGCAGAGCAACACCGGGGCGCCGGCGTACAGGGCGACGCGCATATTCACGATTTCGGTGGCCTTCAGGTTGATTTCGGCGGGGCTGCCCGCGCCCTCGATCACCACAACGTCGAACTGCTCACGCAACAAGTCCAGGGAGGTCTTGACCGACTCCCAAAGCTCGGACTTCATGGTGTAGTAGTCCATTGCGCTGGCCGAGAGCCAGGGACGGCCCATTCGCACTACCTGGGAGCGTTGGTCGGCTTCGGGCTTGAGCAGGATTGGGTTCATCTCCACCTGGGGTTCGACTCCCGCGGCCTGGGCCTGGACGGCCTGGGCGCGTCCAATCTCTCCACCGTCCGGTGTGACGAAGGAGTTGTTGGACATGTTCTGTGCCTTGAAGGGAGCAACGCGGAAGCCGTCCTGGCGGAATATGCGGCAGAGGGCCGAGACCAGTACGCTCTTGCCAACGTGCGACGCCGTGCCCTGGACCATCAATACTTTACCTGTCATAACTCGCCGGATGCCTTTCCGTCAGAACCCTGCGCCGAGGTGGTTGAGGTGGGAGGTGTCGTTATACAGGAGCATGACGGTGTTGTTGGGGTATGTGTCGAAGACCGAAAGGGAGCAATTGCCCATGACGAAGCTCCAGGTAGACTCTGCGGGAAGCGCCATCAATGCGATGATGGCGGCACGCAGTGACCCGCCGTGGCCCACTACCAGAGCGGTCTCGCCGGCGTGCCGCTGCCGGATTTCGTCTATTGCCGGAGTCATGCGGAGGAGGGTTTCCCTGGGAGATTCGCCGTCCGTGGGAGCGAAGTCCAGGTCGTTCACGACGGAGGCCGCGAATAATTCGGGAAAGCGGACTCGGCGCTCTTCGACGGTCAAACCCTCGAACACCCCGTAGAAACGTTCCCTGAGGCGGGGAGTGGTGTGGAGGGGGATGTTGTGCCTCTCCAGGATCACCTTGGCGGTGTCCCGGCAACGTATTAGGTCGCTTGAGTAAGCGGCGTCGATATGTACGTTTGCGAGCCGCTCCGCGATGCACAATGCCTGTTGTTTCCCTCTTTCCGAAAGCTCGACGTCGCTATGTCCCTGGATACGTCCATCAGCGTTCCAGTGGGTCTCTCCATGTCGAACGAGTAAGAGTCTTCCCATGCAGCCTGGCCCCTCCCCAGATGTCGTTTACGCGTTGGGCAGTCAAGTCCCCGGTGATGCGGCGGAGTCGGGACTACATTCTAGGGTCTGTGGACAATCAGCCTCTATCCATGAATAATATCATGATAATGGAGGTTTTATGGCACGTGCAATGCTGACCGACCATCAATGGGACCTCATCGCCCCCTTGCTCTCGGGAAAGGCCGGTTCCCCAGGACGTAGCGGCCAAGACAACCGGAAGACGCTCGAAGGCATTCTATGGGTAATGCGGACCGGCTGTCCTTGGCGCGATATGCCCGACACCTACGGCCATTGGAATACCGTCCATCGCCGCTTCCGCCGCTGGGCCAAGAACGGGGTCTTCGACCGCATCTTTGAAGCCGCCAACGGCGACCCCGACCTTCGGAGCGTCATGGTAGACGGGAGTTTTGTCAAAGTCCACCAACATGCTACAGGCGCCCCAAAAGAGGTTGCCCGCCTGATGAATCGGCAACAAGACAGTCCATCGGCCGGAGTCGAGGCGGGCTGAATACGAAGTTAATGGCATTGGTGGACAGGACCGGACGACTGGTCAGGTTCACCATAAAACCAGGGAACGCCGCTGAGAACAAGGAGCTGTCAACTCTTCTCAACGGCGTCCAGACGGATGAACTAATAGCAGACAAAGCCTACGATACAAACCCCATCCGCTTGTCGCTCACCACGGACGGGATTATAGCAACTATCCCTCCCAAATCAAACCGGAAGGTCCAGTACGAGTACGATAAGGAGAGTTATAAGACCCGGCACAGGGTGGAGAATTACTTTGCCCGTTTGAAGCAGTTCCGGGGAATCGCAACCCGCTACTGCAAGCTAGGGGAAAGCTTCGAAGCGTTTATCAGCCTGGCGGACTGGTTTCTGGAGACGAAGGAGATTCGGCCGAGGGGGATTCCGGCCTGGGGAGGATAAAGGGGATAATCTACCGGATATAGTAGCCAACAAGATTGACAGCTACATTATATGGGCTGATAATCTTACCAAATAGAAAACCCCAGCGTGGCAACGCCAGGGCCTTCAGGGAAGCTAACTTGTCTCCGCAACAAGAACAGGTTACCTCTCCCAAATAGGCTCTGTCAATAGGCCCCGCTGGAGTTTCTTCCAACGGGGCCTATTTTCATGGGACCGCCACTGGCGGGAGTTCCCAAAGGCTGCCACAGCCGTGTGCGATTGTACACGGAAGCCTGGGGAACTGCCATAGGTTTAGTCGAGCGTAACTGTTCAGACTGGCCTAAATCTGATGAGCCAGATAGACTACGAGCATGAAACTGCCTGTGAATTTAGCCGGGGCTTCCCGGGAGGAATTGATTGAGATAATCGGTCAACTCATCAGCTTAATCGAGGCCCAGGAAGCCCGGATTGCAGAGTTGGAAGGCCAACAGAGGCCGCTGGATGCCGGACTGAAGGAGAGGAAGCCACCTTCTTGGGCCAAGGCCAACCGGCCAGCCCGCTCCAAGAAAGAACGCAAGAAGCGTACCCACGGGTTTGTCCGGCGTCGGGAGGAGCCGACCCATAGGGTAGAGCACGCCACGGCCAGTTGTCCCGGTTGCCGGGTCCCTCTGGCCGGCGGGAGGGTGCGCCGGCGCCGCCAGATTATAACCATACCCCGGGTGCGGGCGCGGGTAACTGAGCACGTGGTGTTGGAACGCACTTGCCGGAAGTGCGGGCAGCGGTGGTCCCCGGAACCGGATTGGAGCGCCCTCGCGGTAGGGCGGCAACGGGTGGGAATCTCAGTCCAGCAGGAAGTATGCGTGCTCCGGGAGGAGTGCCGGCTTCCCTATGGGGTGATTCAACGCTACCTGAAGTGGCGCTACAGACTGGGCCTTAGCGTGGGGGAACTGGTGGCCTTGGTGCGTGGAGTGGCCAGGCTAGGCCAGGAGGAGTACAACCAGCTACAGCAAGAGATTCGAG
This sequence comes from Dehalococcoidia bacterium, assembly GCA_965216155.1. Lineage (GTDB taxonomy): Bacteria > Chloroflexota > Dehalococcoidia > Lucifugimonadales > UBA3495 > CATOSP01. The sequence goes on from CBDCFD010000006.1 coordinate 740,440, forward strand.
CCAGTCCGGTGGTGTATGGGGACGAGACAGGCTGGCGGGAAGATGGCCGCAACGGGTATCTCTGGAGCTTCAGCAATCCGGAAGTACGTTACTTCCTCCGCCGGGCCAGCCGGGGAAGGCAAGTGGTTGCGGAGGTGTTGGGGGATGAGTTTGACGGGGTGCTGGTCAGTGACTTCTACGGCGCTTACAACGTGCATCAAGGGCTGCATCAGAGATGTTGGACCCATCTCCTGCGGGACATCCACCAACTGAAGGAGCGATACCCTCAACACCAAGGACTGGCCGAATGGGCCCACCAGGTGCGGGAGGTGTATGACCAGGCGCAGGCATATCCCGGCCCTGACCCGGGCCTGCCGGAAACGGTGCAGCGGGCCCAGCGGGTAAAGCTGCAACAGCAGCGCCGGAAGCGGCTATGGTCCATCTGCAAGCCTTACCTGGACGGCGATGCGCCCATGAGGGTGCTGTGCCAGCGGGTGGACGCTTCTTGCCGGAGTTGTTCGCTTTCGTCGCCGATCCCCGGGTGAGCGCGGACAACAACGCGGCGGAGCGCAGCCTGCGCCCAACGGTGGTGAGCCGGAAGATCAGCGGCGGGACCCGTTCGGAGCAGGGAAGCGAAACCAAGAGTATCCTCGCTTCCTTGTTCGGCACATGGCGCTTGCGAGGCTGCAACCCCTACCATGCCCTGAACTCCATCCTCTCCCAACCCCAACTCGCCCCAGTCTGAACAGTTACAGTCGAGCCGCCCGACGGTGAGATCATCTGAAGGTGATACTCATGGGTAAGATCATCGTAAAGACCCGTGTGGTTCGCCGGGTCAAGGTCCGAGTGACCTCCAGCCGGCCACCTCGTCAGCCCGTTATTCGCCAGACCGTGCGGGTCTCCGTGCGGCGGCGCTAGCCTCTCAGGACCCACAGCAATGACCACGGCCCGGAGTAGACTACTCCGGGCCGTGGTCATTGCTGCTCCTCTCCGCCGGTATAGTCCATTTGCTCTCTACTTACTGTTGCAGTAATTGACCAGTTCCTCGCCTGATGCGAACATAGTCATGGACGCTGCAATCGTCGTGGACCTCATGTCCGCACCCATGCCCATTGACATGTAATCCCAACCGGCATTGCGTAGGGCCTGACAAGCGCGGCGAATCTCCGCATCTGTGGGACGCGGACCCATCATCCCCACATTGTCCTTGACGCTCTCGTCTATACTGCCGAAGCCACTGAACGTTGGCAGGATGTAGTCACGAGAGTCCAAATCATCGCTGACATCGCTAATAGCGGCTCCAAAAGCGGCTAGCCAGACAATGACTACCACCAACGCGACAACATTGGTTGCCATGCCGGTAATGGACATTCCGGTTCCCTGTCCAGTCTTCCGGTTCCTGAAGAACCCAATGGCGGCAAGCGGCAGTCCTACCGCAATACAGGGAAAGGCTATGAACGCACCTACAACCGGGATGAATCCGAAGATTAACGCCACAATGCCGAGGACCATTCCTGTGATACCCATTGGGGAACCCCCTTACAAGTAGGATTTGGCTACTTGCCACAGTCGCCTGGTCCAGTGCGTAAGCCTCGCAAGGGGGCACGAGGCCAAACCCCCTATCGGGCTTACGCAATACCTTCGACTATGAGAGGTTGAACTGTTCAGGGACTGTGGCGCGTCAACTATACCCCTTTGATTTCTGATTGTCCACAGACCCTAGCTCAGTAATGCCGGAATGACTTCCCAACAAGGGACCAACTTCTTCGTAGCCAAGTCCTCCAGCGGCTACCGGCAATATGAAGAAGCCATCCTGTCTCTTGTGGCGTTCAACGGCGCATGGCACTTCTACCCTGGTAATCATGGGCGACTGACCAACATCCGGCGTGACCCATAGCAGGACGTTGGCTATATCGTCGCTTGCCAGAACGTTACGTATCTCAGCTTCGGTAGGCTCGGTTCGTAGGTCCTCGATGTCCTGCCAGGTAGGGAGCCCCCGCTCCTTTAGACTTGCTACTAATTCGGCAACTTCGCCAAGGCGGGTCCTTCTATAGCTTACGAAGGACTTACCGGTCGGTACTGTCACTCTTAACTCCTCGCGATGGCGTCTAGCACTCTGGCAACAATTGGACTTCGGCATCCCTATTGGAGTCGGCCGTACCCGCTAGGCTGCTGTCTGAACTGGGCGTTGGTACCTCCCAACGCGGTTCAACGGCGCCTCCGGCAGTGGACGATAGATATCAATTACCTCGTCATCAAACTCAAACCGCTCCGTCAAGACATCGATGGCCATCTGTGCAACCAATGAAGCGCAGGCGAGTACGGACGCGGGCGCCGCGTTGTTCACCGGTGCAGAGCAACCGAGGTCGGGTTCTGCAATCTCGGACTCGGGATCGCCCGGTGGAATAGTCAGATAACTGGTGGAGTGGGGCCGATTATTAATTGAGGCGTCGGTGTCCAGTGCCTTCCGTTGAACTCGGCCGATGAAACCGCCCCGAAACAGGGCGCCAGAGACGAAGGGCCTCCCCAGTTCCTCTGCAACCTGAGACACGGGATATACGAATGCATCGTTCCCGGTGGTGTCAACTACCAAATCAGCGTCTTCAATGAGTTGAGCGATTTCACTTGCCCCGGCTGGGTTGACCGGAGGAGCCACAGGATCAACCTTGGTCCAAGGCGCGTGATCCTCGATTACGACTTTCACGGAGGCCACTTTCAACTTCCCAGCCTGAATATGTCCCGCGACGTGCCGGACGACGTTCCCAGGAGAGAGGATATCTCCATCTATTATCCTGAGCGACTCGATGCCGCTTTCTGCGAGAGCAACCGCTACATGTCCTCCCAACGCGCCAACCCCGAACACGACAACTCTACACTCCTTGAGGGTTTCTGAGTCGGGCCCAGCCCTGAGTTTGAGGGTATGCTGGCATTGGGTTCGGCCATTAGCACTGCTGCCTCCACGTTGTCCTCCGTTCCAGTCAGACCCATGACAAGAAGGTGAGGGCGATCCCTGCGTTCCCATGCGAAAAGTATGACATCCACACCGCCGCTCGGCCGCAGTTCGGCGGCTGCGCGGCGGCGTGAGAGAGCCCTTTGCAAGCCTTTCCGCTGCGACCTGTTGAGATACTGCGCCAATTCCGAGAGGTTCCGCGGCGGAGGTGCTCGTAATTGACCGACTCGGAACCAGAGACCCCAGAGCTCACCTGCCGAAGATGCTAGTCCTAACCGGAGATTCAGCACATCTGGATTTGCCGTGAATGCACCGCTCATATCGCCCCAGCTACCGAGTCCCGTCCGCAGCGAGCCAAAATTGAAAGTGGCCATCACTGGCCACTTGCCCTTGAAGTTTAAGTAGGCATCAAAAGGCAGATCGTCATCTTCCCACTCGTTCTTGGCCCGATTACACCAATCTTCAATCCGCCTGAACAGGCCGTCCACAGTTTCCCATTGAAGGCTTGCATCGCCTTCTCGCCAAAGGCAAACAAAGCCATCCAAGGTGGAGTGGTTGGTATTGAGACCTTCAACGAATACACGAGGGGGCCGATAGGGCCATCCGTTGTCAAACAGAATTTCCATGGCCCGCGCTTCGGTAAGACCGCAAAAGGCCGGGTGGACGGGGCCTCTCCAAAGACGCCGCTCGGTTCTGAGGACCGGCTCGAACCCTGAGGCAACAAGGTCTGCCCGGAACCCTTCAAGCGATGCTATGTCAAAGGAGTCGAGTTCCACTACCACTATCCAAACCGATGGGCATCATTTCGACGGGTTGCTGCGCCCGCTCCGACCGTCGACGGAGTGGTGCCCCCCTGCCCACCGGCGTTTGGCGGAGTGGGGAAGACGTAGTTTGCGCGCTCATTTCCGCCGAGTATCCTTCGCCATTCAGTGGCGGCCTCAGCAGTGTCAAGACCGACAGTTCGATTCGCTGCAGATGCGAGTTTGCTGAAGACTGCCGCGGCCTGCTTGATCTCGTTCTCCGACAATGGAGGATTAACAGGTGTGCCCAACACCGGGTCAACCAAGGGATCGACTGTCGCCCGAGCAAGGCGGCCCGCTATGTACTGGAGGGTCTGGGCCAAGAGAGTATCCCATTCATCTCCAGAAACTAATCCGGACCGCCATGCCTCGAAGGTTAAGAACTCCAGATAAAGGCCGCCGGGACGCCTGTCTCCAAGGTGGACCTCCCGAATCTGGCGAATCAGTTTCACCATGGGTTTGTAGGCGTGGCGATTCCCAACCATTGGTGTAGTGGGCGACTGATTCAAATCCTCGGAAAGTTCTCCGAACAAGACAGCCCCAGTGGTAACCCAACGGCCTTCACCTCCGATCCAGCGATTTTGGTCTTTTGTGGGTATGGCCCACAGTTCACCGTCACGTACCGCCGGTACGGCGTCGATAGAAAAATCGCCGTGTGCTCCTGAGGTACCACCTGGGTCAGGAAACCGCACCTTTACACTCCTGGCCTGCTGCTGAGCGCGTCCATTCCCCTGACCATATTGCCCATACTTCTGCACGATCACCCGCCAGACGGCGTCAAACACCGCCTTGGGCTCTGCCTGCGTATCAAGGTTGGTGAAGCGGAGAAAGATGTCCACGTCCTTGCCCGGATATATGCCGGCTCTCCTACCGTACGAGCCTATCAGGATCGGCTCTACTCCCCATTCCTTTAGCTGCTCATCCTGTTGCAGCAGTTCCCTGATCTCAGTGTGGGCCTCGATGGCCCGCTCTCGTTTCTGACCATTGACTTCTATGTTGGTGAGTGCCTGCTCGAATTGTTGCCGGAAGTTCGGCATCCCATTCCTCCCATTAATCCTTATAGTGGAATCCTAATACCAATAACCAGTGTTGATTAACTTAGTTCACAATGGCCTTATAACATCATAATGCGACTAGCAGTTATCGCTGAGGTCTACCAGGGCTTGGCCCGGTCTGGACGTGGGGCCGGAATGCGGCGAGGTCAGTGGAATTTGCGAATAGCCGAAAGCAACGACATTCAAGAGGACGGCTGGCTGAACCTCGAGGGGCTCCGCAAAATAGAATTAGTACAAAGCAGCCGCACGGAGCGTTACCTGCTCCGGCCATTCGACGTACTCATTACAGCCCGCACCGGGTCAGTGCAGTTGGCCTTGGTGCCGCCACAAGTGTCACGGACAGTGGCGGGAGTTACGCTGTTGGTAGTTCGGGCAAGAGAACCGGAATCGGGTATGGGGCACTATCTTTGGTACTTCTTGACCTCCGTCTACGGCCGGAGCCAGTTGGTCAAGCGGCTGACGGTAAACGCAACCATCACAACGCTGTCTGCGAGTGCCCTCGCCGAAGTTGAAGTACCGCCGCCATCTCCAAGGCAATTGGCCCTGGTGGTTCGGTTGGTGGAGGAATCGGAAGCTGCCTATGCCTCTGCGGTGCAGGCTGCCAAGTTACGCCGCGAGACTATACGCGACTCGGTGATTCATGAGATTGTAGCGGAAAGCGCGGACCAGCAGGATTAGGGAGGAACCAATGTCGCTGACCAAACAGGAACTGGAGTCCAAGCTGTGGCAGGCCGCCGACATTCTGCGGGGACAGATAGACTCAGCGGACTACAAGAACTACATCTTTTCCATACTTTTCCTGAAACGCCTTTCCGACCGTTTTGAAGAAGAGATACAAGAGGCCGTGACTTGGGGAGTGCCTAGGGAGACGGCGCTGTCGGACCGAGATGAGCACGAGTTCTTTATCCCGGAATTGGCCCGCTGGGAGGCTATATCCGCCGCTTCCATGAACCTGGGAGAGACCCTGAACATCGCCAGTCACGCCATCGAGGGCGCCAACACCCCCCGGATGGACGGGGTGCTGGTGGGCACCAACTGGAACGATGAGACCAAGCTGGGCAGCCCGGCTAACCGGGAGCGCATCATCCGCAGCCTGGTCAATCACTTCAGCGGCCTGGACCTGCGCGACGCCAACCTGCGCGGAGACGACGGCGCCACCGGCAACGTCCTCGGCGATGCTTACGAGTACCTCATCTACCAGTTCGCCGACGACGCTGGCAAGAAGGGCGGCGAGTTCTACACTCCCCGCGAGGTGGTCCGTCTAATCATCGAGCTACTGGAACCCAAAGAGGGGATGCGCATCTGCGACCCTGCCGCCGGTTCCGCTGGTATGCTGATTTACACTGCCCAATACGTGCGAGAGCAGGGCGGCGATGCCCGCAACCTGGTCCTGCACGGCCAGGAACGCAACCTGGCAACCCTGTCCATCGGAAAGCTGAACCTACTGCTCCACGACCTGCGCTCGGCCCGAATGGAGGCCGGCGACGTTATCGCCGAGCCGGGTCTGATGGACCCGTCGGGGCGGTTGCTTTCCTACGACCGGGTGATCGCCAATCCGCCGTTCAGCCTGAAGAATTGGGGGCATGACTTCGCGCCCAACGACCCCCACCGCCGCTTCGATCGTTACGGAGCGGTGCCGCCCAAGACCCGGGGCGACTTCGCCTTCCTGCTGCACATGCTGGGGGTGACCAACGCCCAGGGCATGGTGGGGGTGGTGATGCCCCACGGCATCCTTTTCCGGGGCGGCGCCGAGGGCAAGATACGCCGGGGCATCGTGGAGGCCGACCTGTTCGAGGCGGTCATCGGCTTGGCCCCCAACCTATTCTTCGACGCCAGCATCCCGGTGGCCATCTGCGTCCTGAACCGGGACAAGCCCCAAGAACGGCGGGGCAAGACGCTGTTCGTGGACGCCGCCCAGGAGGGCTACTTCCGGCCCGGTAAGGCGCAGAACTACATCGACCAGGAGCACATCGCAAAGATAGTCCATGCCTACCGCGCCTGCGAGGACGCGGACCGCTTCGCCCACGTGGCCGATATGGATGAAATCCAGGGCAACGACTTCAACCTGAACATCAGCCGCTACGTAGACACCACCGAGCCGGTAGAAGTGATGCCGGTGGAGGAGGCGCTGGCCCAACTGTGGGAGGCGGAGCGGCGGCGGGACGAGGCGGTGGCACGGATGAACGAACTGCTGGCGGAGATGGGGTATGCTCGGTAGGTCGATATTACTATGCCTGTGCTGTTGAGGGAAGGTCCTTATCGTTTCTACATTGTATCGTGGGATAGGAACGAGCCTCCTCACGTCCATGTTCGGCGGGATGCAAGTTTCGCCAAGTTTTGGCTGGACCCGGTAGAATTACAGGAAAGCGGCAACTTTGGCGGCGCGGAAATCCGGCGTATTCAGAGAATCGTCGAGCTACATGAAACTCACTTGCTGGAGGCTTGGCATGGCATGGCCATTTCAACCGTTAGCTTTGAAGTGCCCGGGGCTATGACGCTTGAAGTTACCGAGGACACTTTGACCGCCAAGTTATGTGACGGACGGATAATCTCCGTTCCCTTGGCGTGGTATCCCCGGCTGGTCCATGCTACGCCGGTGGAGCGAAACAACTGGGAGATTCACGCGGCAGGACAACATCTGCACTGGCCCAACCTGGATGAAGACCTCAGCGTTGAAATGTTTCTGACGGGCCAAAAATCCAGCGAAAGCCCCAGGTCCCTCAAGCGGTGGCTGGAAGCCAAGCAGGCCGGCCTCCCGGTGACCATCCACGAAATATCCCGCCTCTAAGGAAGAGGTCTAATGAAGCGCCCCGGCGCACAACAAAGCATACCAGAAGGCTGGCGGCTGGTGCGCTTGGGTGATGTTCTGAAGCTCGAATATGGAGTTTCATTACCAGAACGCTCCCGCGTGGACGGCAACATTCCTGTGGTCGGTTCTGCGGGTGTAGTTGGCTTCCATAGTCAATCCACAACCGATGGCCCTGGCATTGTAGTCGGACGTAAGGGAAGCATCGGTTCAATTACCTGGACTGAGAACGATTTCGTCCCTACTGATACCACATACTTTGTGGTCCCGATAAACGGCAAGATAGACCTGCGGTGGGCGTATTACTTGCTAACCCGAGAAGACTTGTCCAGATTGAATCGGGCAACTGGCATACCGGGCCTGAATCGCGACGATGTTTACACACTGACGCGACTCCTCCCACCCCTGCCGGAGCAGCGGGCCATCGCCGCCGTGCTGGACGCCATCGACGAGGCCATCGAGGGGACCGAGGCGGTCATCTCCGCCACCGAACAACTCCGCGACTCCCTGCGCCACCAGCTGCTGACCCGCGGCGTTCCCGGCTGGCACACAGAATGGAAGGACGTGCCGGGCTTGGGGACGATACCGGCGGGCTGGGAGGTGGTGCGGTTGGGGGAGGTGGCGGAGCTGGCGTTCAGCAGTGTTGACAAGAAGACCATCGAAGGGGGATTCCTGTACACCTGTGCAATTACACCGATGTTTTCTACAACCGTCGTATTCGCTCAGATATGGATTTCATGGAGGCTACCGCTAACTCGGTAGAACATGCAAGATGGAATCTGAAGAGGGGCGACGTTCTCTTCACCAAGGACTCGGAAACACCCGACGAAATTGGCATCCCAGCGTTTGTGGAAGCGGATATGCCCAACGTCTTGTGTGGGTATCACTTGGGGATGGCCCGGCCTGACGGTCAGGTACTCGACGGGGCTTATCTAGCCGAGGCGTTTGGCTCTCGCAAATTAGCAATTCAGTTCGCCCGAATAGCCAACGGAGTAACCAGATTTGGTTTGACACTTGGGGCCACAGATCAATTGCCTATCCCATTACCGTCCTTGCCCGAACAGCGAGCTATATCAGGGTTGTTAAATGGAGTGGATGCGACAATCGCCGAGGCAAAACGAGAGCGGGATGGGTTGCAATTTCTGAAAGAATCTGCCGCCGATGCGCTGCTTACGGGGCGGGTGCGGGTGGTTCATGGGGTATACTCAGTGGCAATTAAGGCACCATGCCGACGCTGCAGCGTCAGAGGAGGGACATGGTGAGCGAACAATTATTTGTGACATTTGAAGGTCCAGACATCAGTGGGCAGGGCGTTTCGCTGGATGACCTTCAGAAGACGTTGCGGCATGTGCAGAATGCTATGCGGCACATGGTGAGGCATCTAGCTGGTTACACCAAACGGGGCCGTCCGCCTGAATGGTTGCGAAGGGAAAGCGCGCTCCGGTTGACTGGGACTTCGCCGGGGTCGCTGGTTGCCGAACTTAGCTTGGCTGAATCCGATGCGTTGGACTTAAAGGACGGGTACGGACAGGAAGCGATTGCCTTGCTATTGGAAGAGGCAGGCGACAATTCTTTGCCCCCAAACGTCGCCAAGGAGTGGTTTCGCATCGGTCAAGACCTGTCGCCCGAGGTTAAATCGTCTCGTTGGAACACCCGTCAAGCGGCCGACGCAAGGAGTTCCGGCGTGAAGAGTATGTGACTGTGGGAGCGGCGTCGGGAAGGCCGAGATTAGCGAGCACAACGGAGACGGCGTTGGTATACGGTCGGCTCAGGGCGGTGGACTGGGTGGAGCGGACTGCCAAGCTCGTGCCGTACCGGGGCAGGACTGTGAATCTGCGGTTTGACGCCGGCCACGACCGGCAAATGCTGGAGTTGGCAATGCAGTACGTCGCGGTAACAGGGGAAGGCGAGTTCGACAACCGTGACCAATGGAGTTACATCCATGTGGAAGAAATACAAGGCACCCGCTCGTGGAACAAGCCTTTCGACCTAGAGGCGTTCTTGAACGATCCCAACCCCAAGATTTTCGACCCCGACAAGGTTATAAGGGCCAGCGAACCCTTCGACGTGGATGAGTTCATCCGGGTCATCAGAGAAGGCCGCGACGTGGGCAGGGAGGAAGATTCCCCGTGATTGTCCTGGATAGCAACGTCGTGTCTTACATTTTTCGTAACTCCCCGGAGGCCACTTACTATTTGCAGCAAATTGCAGGCCTGCGCGCAGTGATTTCCTTTCAAACCCTGGAAGAAGCTTGGTACGGCGCATACTACAAGTCCTGGGGTGACCGGAGGCGCAACGAATTAGCGCGGTTTCTGGAACAGTTTGAGGTGATTTACCCCGACGACCAAATGGCTGACATCTGCGCCCAGCTACGGGCCGAACGCCGGGCGGCAGGGAGGGAAATGCAAGTCGCCGACGCATGGGTAGCGGCCACCGCCTTAAGGCTCGGTTGTCCGATTGCCGCTCACGATGGCGATTCGTCGGCATCCCCGACATGCAACTGATACGGGACCCGTCGCTGTGACCACCCCCGCCAAACTCAACGAGTTCAACCACGCCGAGGAACCGGCCCGGCGGTTGCTGGAGCGGCTGGGGTGGACCTATGCGCCCCGGAATGCGCTGGCGGCGGAACGGGGCGGCGAGCGGGAGGTATTGCTCAAGGGGCGGCTGCGGGCCGCCCTGCTACGTCTCAACGAGTGGCTCACCGAGGTCTAGGCGGACCGGGTTATCTTCGAATTGGAGAACGTCAACGCCACCGGCATGGCCCGCAACCAGGCGGTCCACGAGTACCTGACGTACGGAATGCCCCTGACCGTGGACGGGACCAGGGGCCGCGAAACCCGCACCGTCCGCTTCTTCGACTTCGACCACCCCGAGAGCGGTCTCAACGAGTTCGTGGTCACCACCCAGTTCCGGGTGCGCCGGGGCAATGAGCGGGACGGCCCGGAGGACGACGAGCGGCTGGTCATCCCAGACCTAGTGCTGTTCGTCAACGGCGTCCCCCTGGTGGTGATGGAGGCCAAATCGCCGTCCCTGCTGGATGTGTGGAAGTCCCAGGCGGTGCGCCAGTTGCGCCGCTACCAGGAAGCAGGCCCGGAGTGGCAAGGCCGGGGCGCGCCCGAGTTGTTCCACTACAACCTGCTGTGCGTGGCCCACTGCGGCGCCGCCGCGTCCTACGCCACCCTGTACGCCCCGGAAAACGCCTACTTTGAATGGAAGTGGCTGGGATCTTATTCCGACGACGATGTACATCAGAAATTCGAGGTGGAACCCCGGGGGCAGGTCCAGATTATCGTCGGCCTGCTGTCCCCGGCCACCCTGCTGGACATCCTGCGGGACTACGTGGTCTATGAACCGGAGCGGGGCCGGCTGACCAAGAAGCTGCCCCGTTACCAGCAGTACCGGGCGGTGTGCGCCGCCCTGTCCCGCATCCTCACCGGCGGGAAACCCACCGAGCGGGGCGGCGTGATCTGGCACACCCAGGGGTCGGGTAAATCCCTGACCATGCTGTGGCTGGCCACCAAGATTCGTAGGGACCCGCGCCTGGCCAACGCTACCATCGGGGTGGTTACCGACCGCACCCAGTTGGACCGGCAGATTGCCGGAACCTTCGAGCGTTGCGGCTTCCCTGGCCCGGAGCGAATGGAGCGGTCCCGTCCTGAGTCGGCTGAGCGGCGGGCACGGCGCCGCAGGGAAAGACCAGACCAACGCGACCCCCTCGACCTCCAAAGTGTCCTCAAACAGGGCGGCAGCCGCACGGTGATGACCACCATACAGAAGTTCGAGGAAGCGCTGACCACACCCGATGGGCCTTTGGACCTGTTGAACCCTTCGGACAATGTGATCATCATGGTGGACGAGGCCCACCGCTCCCAGTACGGCGACCTCGGCGCGCTGATGTCCAAGTCGCTGCCCAACGCTACGCTAATTGGCTTCACCGGCACGCCGATAGACAAGGGGTTCGGACGTAGCACCATGCGCCGCTTCGGGCCGTTGATTGATGCCTATACCATCCCCCAGTCGGTGGCCGACGGCGCGACGGTGCCCATTTTCTACGAAGCCCGATTGCCAGTTCGGGCAATCGAGGGGCCGGATACCCTGGACCGGCTATTCGACGCCATGTTTGGAGAGCAGCCTGAGGAGGTGCGGGAGCGGATACGCCGCAGGTACGCCAACAAGGAGACGGTGACCGAGGCGGAGCGGCGCATCGAGATGATCGCCCTGGACATTGCCGGGTACTTCAAGGAACGGGTGCGTCCCAACGGGTTCAAGGCCCAGGTGGTGGCTCCCAGCCGCGCCGCCGCCCTGCGCTACGCCGCCAAGCTGAACGATTTTGGGCTGAATGCCTACCCCATCATCACCACCACGGCCAACGACGGGGCGGAGTTCAACACAGCGCGGCAGCTTGACCAGGAAACGGTGACCAACGCCTTTGTTGACCCGGAGGGCGGGCCGGAGGTCCTGGTGGTTGTTGATATGCTCCTGACCGGGTTCGATGCCCCGGTGGAGCAGGTGCTCTACCTGGACAAGCCGTTGCGGGACCACGGCCTGCTCCAGGCCATCGCCCGGGTCAACCGCCGCTTTTCCCACCGGCAGGAGGGTGTGGAGACGGAAAAGACCTACGGCCTGGTGGTGGACTACCACGGCGTTTCCCGCAACTTGGAGGAAGCCCTATCCGACTTTGATTGGCCTGATGTCCAGGACAGTATGCACGAACTGGAAGAGGACCCCGGGCCGTCAATGGAAGCCGCCGCGGTACAGGCAGAGTCCCACTTCAAGGGCCGCGACTTGAACGATACCTGGGCTCGCGTCACCGTCTTCGCGCCCGATGCTACCACCGAAGGCAATTACAAGGCGGACCCGTTTGAGCGATTTAACGCCGACTACCGCCGGTTCTCTCGACTGATGGACCGCTTCCTGCCCGACCCTCGCGCCCTGGACTACGCGGCCCGGCTGGCCCGGCTCACCGAGATTCGGGCATACGCCCGGGCCCAGTTCCTGCGGGAGGATGCGGGCGTGGACTGGACCGAGATCGGGGCGAAGGTCAAGAAGCTGGTGGACGAGCGCATCAGCGCCCAAGTCCGGGAAATGATGAAGCCGCTGTCCATCCTTGACCAGGACTTCGAGCAGAAGATAGCCTCCCTTCCCCATGACGAGGCTCGGGCCTCGGTGATGGAACACGCGGTCCGCGCTCAAATCCACGAGCGGCTATCCGAAAACCCGGTATTCTACGAACGGCTGTCGGAAAGATTGGCGCGCATCATTCAAGACCTGCGCAACCGGCTCATTGAGACCGCAGACGCCTGCCACCGGATGGCCGCCCTGCGGCATGATGTTCAAAGAATGGCGGACATCGCCGCCCGCTTTGGTATGAATACGGTGTCTTACGCCATCTATCAGCTATTGGAGGAGTCCCCATCGGTGCAGCGGTTGGAGTCCGGAGTAGTCGAGGGACAACAGGGATACCGGACGGAAGTTGATGAGGAGACTAACAGGCTGCTGAACAAAGGCGTTCACGTCCGGAATCGACGGGTCAAGTCGTTGATGCCCGGGTCCTGTTGGAGGAAATTGTGCCGTTCACACGGGACTTTCAGCCCCTTCGGCTTCGCGGACCGGCCCTCTTGGGGGCACCGGGCATAGCTAGACCCAGCTAGCCCATTGTCAGGTCATGCCATCCGGGCTTCCGGAGTTGCCGCCGCCTGCCCCAGCAGCTTGGCCATCCGAACCAGGTTGTAGGCCGTGGCCACCAAGTTCCCCGCCAGACCAGTCCGGTCCAATCCCCGGTAACGGGTCCGCCGGAATCCTCCCACGGTCTTCATCCAGCCAAAGATCTCCTCAACCCGTTTCCGAATCCGCTGGCTGACCGCGTACCCAGTATGCCGGGTGGTCCGGCCATCAATGGCGCTGGACCGCCCCTTGTTGTTCTGCGCGACGTGCGGCGTTACCCCGCGCCGCCGCAGGTCCGCCACGCAGTCCCGGGTGTCGCAGCCTTTGTCTCCGCCCAGCGTTCTGGGATGAAAGCCCCGTCCCCGGGCTTGCTCCAACAGTTCCGGCACAATATCCCGCTCCGCCGTACCCGTCGCTCGGGTGGTCTGAAAGTCCACCAGCATTCCATGCCGGTTTTCCATCAGGGCGTGGGCCATGAACACCAGCCTGGCCTCCTTGCCTTTACCCTTGCGCAGCAACCGGGCCTCCGGGTCCGTAGTGCTTTGGTGGGTGGCTTTGGTGGGTGGCATTGCTGCGCCGTTCCCCATGGAAGTCAACCGAGGGGTTGCCCGGGTCGGCATCGGTTGCCCTGGGCGGATCACCGTCCTTGGGTTTGAAGCTCTTCAGGCTGGCTGCCGCCTCAATCAGGGTTCCATCCACCGTGAAGCGCTCGTCCGGCAGCAGGCCCTGCCGCTCCGCTTCCAGCACCACCTCGCCGAACAAAGCCTGGCCCACTCCGTGCCTCAGCAGCCGCTCCCGGTTCTTGGTGAAGGTGGTGGCATCGAAGCTGGGCTCAATCAGGTTCATATCCAGAAACCACCGGAAGAGGAGGTTGTAGTCCAACTGTTCGCAGAATGCCCGTTCACTGCGCACCGAGTACAGGGCAATCAGCAATGACGACTTCAGCAGCCGCTCGGGCGGGATCGACGGACGGCCCACATTGGCGTACATCCGGTCCGGGTCCGGGGATAGCGCCTTCAGGGCTTGGTCCGCCAGCATCTTGATAACACGCAGGGGATGATCCGTTGGCGCTCGCGTTTCCAGGTCCTCGCATTTCCAGGTCAATGAAGGCCAGCATAGTCACCTGTGAATCATATCTCCCGCGCATCGGCTCAACCTCCGTCCAGGGTGGCGTCCAGGGTGATCCTATTTTAACCCGTTCCCTCTGGACTGTCGGGCCACGCCGGGTTTTTCAGCAGCCTGCTAGCGGTAGCTACCCGCGGTTACTACGCCTCTACTCGTCAACTCCAAGAGACTCCATCCATTCTCTGTCGGCTGAGTCGTCGACTGCGGACCATTAGGCCCACGCCTCCAGCCGCCAGGGCTACGCCGATTCCCACGACCAGGGCTGTTGCCCAGACCAGTGGGCTGTAACCGCCGGTACTTGGAAGTGGCGTGTCTTGTGGTTCTTCGGGCGCTGGTCCGCCGGTCCCGGCTTGAGGAGCATTCCCCTCCCCGAGAGCGTCGATGTCGGCTTGCGCTTGCCCAAGGAGGGCGGTCCGGCTGCATATGCCAACAGTGTATCCGCCGTCAGCATAATTACTGTCGTGACCGTAGACGATGTACTCTTCCCCTTCGACAAAGGTGAACCCGCAGCTGCCGCCGGTTGGTGGTGTGGTGATGTACATGTCCTCGTGGACAGTGCCCTTCCACACAGCGCTGACCTCGAAGCCAACCGTGGTGCGGTCCTCAGGGGAGACAGAAGCTGCCTTGGGATCATAGGAGTGTTGGATCGAGACTGCTCTCCCCGCGAAAACTGCAGAAAACTTCTCCAGCTCTTCGGAAGGAGTCCCAGGTTGCGCACACTTACACGCGTGGACCTGCCTTGGTTCCCCAAGGAACCAGAGAACACCCACCATGAGCGCGAGGCTCAATACGGCTCCTCGTACGGCCGTGGACCCAGTACCCTGCCGCTTTGCAATCACTGGCCGCATGACCTATTTCCTTTCTCCTGGTTGACTCTGCTCTACGCCTCTATTGAGTAAGACGCTGCGAGAACCTGGATGGTTCCAATGAGTCTGCGTCCGCCGCGGAATCAGGAGTTAGTCCTCGCTGCGCATTCACAGCTGAAGAGAAGGTCAACCCCTGACTCAGGCTGGTTGCAACGGCATGGGCACGGGCGACATTGGCCGCCGACGCTGCCATAATCATACGGCAGCAGCCCTTGGTGAGTCTCACAGTCCCAGCCGCATCTCGAAGATGGTTCTGTCTACCGTCAAAATAGGCCCGCTTTGGACCAAATGGCAATGTCGTAGTGACCGGACCCCCCAAAAGTAAAACCCCCGCCGTGTGAGCAGGGGCTTGGAAACTTCATCCTTCGCGTGGGGTGGGGAGTATGGCCGATTAAACCGCTAAAGTGAACCTAATCACAAAAGTTCTTGATTTTGTCCAGTTAGGTGGGGCTTATAGGAGCGCTCACACATGAGCGCCCCTATAATGTCAAACAGCGTCGCCGGTGGATCAAGCGAACCCAACAAGTACTCCGTAGACGATTCAGGCGTGGAGATTGCAACGGGTGACCCCGCTGCAGGCGGCCTCTACCTTCGTGGACTCGCGCGCGAAGGCGTCGCCCTACGGCGGGAGATCCTGCGATTCCTGACGCGTCTGCGCTCGCAATCTGGCCTCGCGCCGGTTGATTTCACTCGCTACACGACGATGCTCAGCTAGGGGCGCGGCCCGGTTGGGCGCCTGGGACCTACAGACGTCCTGGCGCAAGAGGATGCGCTACTCACTTCGCCGCCCGAGCGGACGTGCGTAGCTAGGCGTGCATCGGCGGTGAGAAACGCCTAGACTCCGTGCAGCCCAGCAACTGCATGGGGAACAGTTCTGCCATGCGTGCGTCGGTTCTATTAAGTCTCACCGGAAAGGACTGCAATGATGGAAACTTACATCGGGAAGACGGTTTCCGATTTCACACTTCAGTCCAGCGATGGACAGACGATATCCCTTAGCAGTCTTCGCGGACAAAAGGTCCTGCTGTACTTCTTCACGAGTCCGGGCGGTGGTAATTGAACCCGCATGGCTCTTGGGTACCGAGAGCATGCTGCCGAGTTCACCGAGAAGAACGTCGTGCTGTTCGGAATCCATGACGGAAGCTTGGATGCTGCACGCCAGTGGGTCGAGAAAGAGCAGCTTCCGTTCGCAGTCCTGAACGACCCTGATCGACGAGTAGGCATTGAGCTAGGCATGTCCGCTCTCGATGGAGAGAGGTACGTCAAAGAGCCGTCAGACGGGAAAAGGCCCGCAGTTGTCATCGACGAACACAGTGTGATCTGCGAGTGGGAACCCGACATGAACCACACCGATCAGATTGCAAAGTTACTGGAGCGTCTGTAGGACGACCTCAACGGTGCGGGCTTTTCGACTGTTGCCCGCCCTTGTGCAGCCGGCAAAACGGGGTTCAGCCCGGACTGTGGCTTAGCAGGCCGATGAAGAACATGTCGAGGGCGGCGAGACCCTAGGAATTCTGACCCTCGACGGCAGCAAGTTGAGCGGATGGTAGAAGGGACCTCCAGGGCCCCTGGCATCGCCATCATCTCCACTACCACCACGTGGTGGTCCCTGGCATGCTGGACGTGCTGGAGCCGTTGTACGAGGAGGCGCCTGACGTAGGACGGAACCGCTCATTAGGTGGCGATGTCACTTGGCGAGGACGGTCACTCCCAACTAGGGGCTGGCTTCAAGGTCACCGCCCATGAGTGCCGCCCCCCAGTCATGATCGCGCAGCAACCGACTTTGGCGGGTCTGCCAGGACGAGCCACATCTCGAAGATGGTTCTGTCTATCGTCAAGTTTGGTGGGGCTTATAAGCTAGTACCGCGTCCGGCTATTTTTGACAAATATAAGGAAGGATATAATTGAGGCATTCTTTCATAGTGGGGTGTGTGGGGAATGCCTGCCAAGTTATATCGAGTGAACTTGACCCAGGATGAGCGGGAGCATTTGTTGGGTATCACCCGGCGCGGCCAATCCTCGGGGCGTAAAGTGAAGCGGGCTTTGATTTTGTGCAAAGCCGATGAAGGCCTTACCGACCGGCAGGTGGCCGAAGCTCTGATGGTGGGCCCCGCCACGGTCGGCCGGGTGCGGCAGCGCTTCGTTGAAGGCGGGTTGGAGAGGGACCTCAATGATCTGCCGCGGCCGGGGCAACGGCGCAAACTTGATGGAAAGCAAGAAGCCCACCTGGTGGCCGTGGCCTGCAGCGCGCCCCCGGAAGGGCACACCCGCTGGACCTTGCGATTGCTTGCCGGCCAGGCGGTGAAGCTGGAGTTGACCGGCTCCACCTCCCGGGAGACGGTCAGGCAGGTGCTGAAAAAAACGAACTCAAGCCGTGGCGGAAGAAGGGGTGGTGCATCCCCAAGGTGAGCGCCGAGTTCGTAGCCTGCATGGAGGACGTGCTGGACCCCGTATCCAGTACGGGGCAGGCTCTCTATGCGGAACCCTATGACCCCAAGCGGCCCGTAGTCTGTTTCGATGAGACTTCCAAGCAGTTGGTGTCGGAGAAGCGGTCTCCCATCCCGGCCAAGGCGGGACGGCTGGAGCGGTTTGATTACGAGTACCAGCGCAACGGGACCCGGAACTTATTCATGACTTGTGAGCCATTGGCGGGCTGGAGGCACGTGGCAGTGACAGGGCGTCGCATCATGCCGACTTCGCCCATCAGATGCGCTGGCTGGCGGATCCCGCTTACCCGGAAGCGGAGAAGGTCCGAATGGTGCTGGACAACCCCGTATCGAGTACGGGGCAGGCTCTGAACACTCATAGACCCGCCTCCCTGTACGAGGCCTTCGAGCCAAAGGAGGCCAGACGGGTGATCCAACGGCTGGAATTTCACTATACTCCCAAGCACGGAAGCTGGCTCAACATGGCGGAGATCGAGTTCAGCGTCTTCAGCAACCAATGTTTGAACCGCCGCATTGAAGATGAAGCGTCGCTCAAACGGGAGGGAAATCGCAGCCCTGGAGACCGAGCGGAATCAGGCTGCCGCAACCATCAACTGGCGATTCTCCACCACCGATGCCCGGCACAAGCTCCGGCGTATCTATCCATCGGTTTCACACTGACGCGGTACTAGGCCAGACGCAGACGCAGAAAGTAGGGCTCAGGTCTCACATAGTCAACCCGCCCTCTCATTCGGTGCCAGGGAAGGATCGCTGGCATTCCAGGGCCTCTCACCCGCGTGTCCAACGGTTGTGTATGACACTTACTGGAAGTTCGCCGCTGAAAGGCAAGAGGTATTCTTTCGTAAGCTGGACGGTTGCCCGCCTCCCTGGACCGATGACCCCGTGATCGCGCGGCACAAGTTCACTAACGCGTACAGGGCAACTGACCGGGTAAGCCAATACCTGATTCGCCATGTCATCTACGAGGGAGACCAATCCGTTCCAGAGGTCTTCTTCCGTACGATCCTCTTCAAGCTCTTCAACAAGATAGAGACTTGGGAACTGCTGACGTCTAGTGTAGATAAGGTTGCTTGGGAAGGTTACTCTTTCGACCAGTTCGATACGGTCCTAGCCAGCGCGCTTGCGTCTAAGACACGGATATACTCGGCAGCCTACATCATGCCCTCGGGAAGTAGCGCCTTCAGGTACCGCCAGAAGCATAGGAACCACCTCAAGTTGCTTGAACTTATGATGGAAGACGAAGCGCCGTACCGGGTTGCAGACGCAGCGACTATGCGGGAAGCCTTCGAGATACTCCGGTCATACCCCATGATTGGTGATTTCTTGGCATACCAGTTCGTGACCGACCTGAATTACAGCGAAATATGTCACTTCTCGGAGATGGAGTTCGTGGTCCCAGGTCCTGGAGCGAGGGACGGAATTCACAAGTGCTTCAGCTATCTGGGAGGGCTTAGCGAACCCGACGTCATTCGCTTGGTTACGGAGCGGCAAGGGTACGAGTTTGAGCGGCTTGGGTTGCAGTTTCGTTCACTATGGGGAAGACCTCTCCAGCTCATCGACTGCCAGAATTTGTTCTGTGAGGTGTCCAAGTACGCCCGTGTCAAACACCCTGACGTAAAGGGCGTAAGCGAACGAAGGCGCATCAAGCAGGTCTACCGGCCGTCGGACCAGCCTCTGGAATATTGGTTTCCTCCAAAGTGGGGGATTAATGACCGCATACCGGGAAATGCGCAGCTAAACTAATACCAAGGTCGGATGTGCATTTCGAGGGTCTTGAAGGCTACCGAAGGGACTCCACAGAAGCTCATATCACCCATAGTCCCCAACTGGGTGATCACAGATATTGCGGTCTAGCGATATGTACATTTCACCTTGGCTTTAGTTTAGTTATGAAGACCTAATGCTGGAAGAATGCGAAGGGCTTTGCGGCATTTAGCAGCCGTGTCCACAGTACGATGCTAGTCAGCGCGGGTTCTCAATGACCACAAACTCCATTCGGCCCGAAGAGGTACGGGACCACCTCAGGAGACATCGCCGAACGTTCACACTCGCGCCGCGGATGTGGCAATCTTGCCAACTGCCTGTTGACCTTCAATGGGAATCGGTGAGATTTGGGGAAGACTCCCGTGACGACGTTCCCTCCGACAGGTTTGGGATTTATGCATTTGTACTCGTGCCGGACATCAAGGGGCCACCCAAAACCGCATATCTGTTGTATGTAGGAAAGACCAAAAGGCCTTTCCTAACCAGATACGGGGAATACCTCAAGAGCGATCCTGATGACTGGGCGTTACGTGCCATTTACCGAGCCTTGGACAAATGGCACGATTACATTTGGTTCCATTTCGCCCCCATGGAAGACCCAGACTTGCTCAAACCCACCGAAGAAACTTTGATTAACGCTTGTATCCCGCCGTTCAATTTGAGATTCACTGGAACGATTGGTCGCGCTATCGGCGCTTTCATACGCGATCCCGAGGGGTAACCAGCCATGCACAGCACAGGAAGACCAAAGCGATTTCCTGCACTCCGGTCCCGAATCGGTGATTGGTATTACTACGTCACCACGCTGCCGTTTCATGAGGTAGCCCAGAGGGTACAGCCGGCTACTGAGTTGGTAACCACGCGCGACATGAGTGCCTGGATCCAGCGAAGCATCGTCCAGGAGCGAGCCAAGAAAATCGCCGACTACCTCATCACAAGAACACAGCACTTCTTTCCGGGGGTAGTGGTGGGTGTATTTCTAGGCGAGCCCACTTGGTACGAAATCGACGTTGAGGACAACGTTGTGCTTACCGACCCTGCAATAGAGCCCAACGCCCAGTACAACCTTGGCCTACTGGAACTGGGTGGAACTGAACGGCTATACGCGATAGACGGACAGCATCGAATCGCAGGCATCAAGGCGGCGCTTGAACAGCTCGATACCCCAGAGGGCATTGAGCATCATGACCGATTGGCAAACGAGGACCTAGCAATTTTGTTCGTTTCGGCCGACATAGAACGGGAAGGCCAGCTCGAACGGGTGAGGAGGTTGTTTACTACTCTGAATAAAGAAGCCAAGAAGGTCAGCGACGCGGAGATAGTCGCTCTCGGCGAGGACGACGCCGCAGCGATAGTTACTCGTTGGATCGCCACTCGCTACGACGGTCTTCGAGCGGACCCCTCAGATGCCGACGACGACCTGCCTCATCTGGTTCAATTGGGTACGCGCGATGAAATCCCACATACCAACCAGCGCGGTGTCACGACAATTGTCAGCTTGTACCGAATGGCCAAAGGTATTTTTCAGAAGGACATAACCGCACTGAACAAGGAATGTCAAGGCCACCGACCGGATGATGAAGAACTGGAGGCGATTTATGGAGAAGCCGTAATGATTTGGGATCTCATGAGAGAACATGACGAAGCGCTTGGAAGTGTCATAGGTTCCGACCCTGCCGAACAGCGAGCAGCCGATCACAGGCATGACCAAGGGGGACATATCTTATTTCGCCCAATGGGATTACAATCATTCGGCCGAGCCTTAGGGTTGCTCCGCACACGTCAAATTGATACAGGTCTAGCAGTGAAGAGCCTTTGCAAACTGCCGATGTCCCTATCCGGTTCACCGTGGGTACATGCGGTTTGGAACCCATATACACGCCGGATGAACAATGACAGCCAACCAGTCGCAGAAGCATTGTTCCTACACATGGTTGGGCACAAACCCCGTACCTCTAGGATGGACCTGTCCAAACGGTACAGAGAATTGCTCGGCCTCCCAGTGGAAACAAACCCTCTGCAAGACGTGCAGGTCAGCGTGCTGCAATAACTCATCGTGTGGCTGTTAAAGGCATCAACATCCGAACTCGGCGAGACACAACTTGCAGCAGCCGCAAAACCGTGTCAGCCAGAGCAGTAAAAATCATCAAAGGCGACACCACGTTGACAGTGAACGGCTCCCAGGCATATCTGGATATCTTCGAGGGCCGGCCCTTCTTTCCGAGTCGGTTTAGAACATCCCACAAGATTTGCATCGCCGGTGGACCAGTCTTATGGGGCAGAGTCAGTACAGATGACAAGCAACCTGCATGATGCCCTGCTGAACACGGTCCAGACGATACGGGTTTACTCGCGGCACGGCCGCCGCTCCCCTCACAAGCCGTTATTGCTGTTGCTTTCCATTGGGCGCCATCTAAACGGGTATGAGAGACTAGCCACCTTTGGCGAAATTGAGGGAGATCTGAACAGGCTGATCGGGCGATTTGGTCTACCTGACAGCAGAAAGAACGCATCTCTCCCATTTTGGCATCTGCGTAACGACGGGCAGTGGCAGATTGACAGACCGGAACTCGTGAGGACGACAACAAGGGGAGATGCCTACATATCTGACTTGCGAGAACATGACATTCGCGGCGGACTTGTTCAGGAGTTCTTAGAAGTCCTGGATACTAATCCCGACTTCGCATGGCGCGTAGTCCAGAGTCTGCTCAACGACTACTTTCCGCCATCCTTACATGAGGACGTGCTGAGAGATGTGGGATTGGTCGGTAAAGTGGGCCCAAGTGAGCTAACTTTCACGACGTTAAGACACGGCGGGCGTGATCGGAGCTTTCGTGATGTGGTACTTCGCGCTTACAAGAGTCGGTGCGCCCTCTGCGAGTTGGATGTCCGGGTGGAAGGACAACCCATCGGGCTTGAGGCCGCCCACATCAAATGGCACTGTGCCAGGGGCCCTGGGCAAGTCGAGAATGGCATGGCTCTGTGTGTGTTGCACCACAAGTTCTTTGATGCGGGACTGTTCACAGTGTTGTCCGACCTCACTGTCCTAGTGGGAGGATGGGCCATCGGTGCCAGTGTGGAGGAATCCCTGAACAAGTACGGGGGATCGGTCCTGCCGGTAATTCCAGACTGTCTTGACCAGCGACCGGCTTCCAGATTTTTGGATTGGCATAAACGGGCGGTGTTTAAAGCCAAGACAACTGAATAGGAAAACCTAAACCAAAGCCAAGGTGGGATGTGCATTTGCCGGGTGCTGGGAATCGGGGCGGGAGTCTCGCGGGAGTGTTTCGGCCCTTGATTGCAGGACCGTCCGGCAGCGCCGTCTCACCTCGTCTTTCCGGCTGGACAGCCCGGCCAGGAATTTGCCGGCCCTCTCCTGCACCGCCGCCCTGCTCCCCAGGCACAGATTGCCAGTGGCCTCCCCCGTTTTCACGAGGGCAGGCTCTCTCTCGCCCAGCCCCAGATAGCCTCATCGGCGTTGAAGTCCGGGCTGTAGCCCGGCAGAGCCTGCCCTCGTGAAAACGGGGGTTCACCAGCCTCAGCTCCAGCTCAGGCGTCCTGAGGTACTCCCGCACCGCCTCCCCACGGTGGGCTGGCGCATTGTCCCAGATGACCCGCAGCAGCCCTGGATGCTTTTCCTTCAGTTGCGTCAGGAAGGCAACCGAGGTCCCGCTGTTGCTGTTGCCCTCCAGTTCCATCCATTCCACCTCGCCCGTCTCCAGGCACACCGCTGAATAGTAGCTGGCCTTCTCCCCATACCGCGGGCTATTGGAGTCCACCAACGCCGGCTTGCCCTTCAGCACCCACTTGCCCCGCAATTCCGCGTCCGCCCGGAAGTGGGCCTCGTCAGCAAAGAATATTCTGGCTTCAGTCCGTTGGGCCTCCTCCCACAGGGCGGCGTACTCCGCCACGAAGGCCTCCCGCTTGGACTCATTCCCCTTGACCAGACGCTTCTTGGGGCGCTTGAAGGCAAACCCCAGCCGGTGAAGCCAGTTCAGGCAACTGCTGCGGCACAGGCTGATGCCAAACCGTTCTGAGACAAACTGCCGCACCACCTTCCAATACCAGTTGGCCAGTTGGATGCCCGCCGCGGCGGGCCGTTGCTCCACCGCCCCTTTCAACTCCTCCTGCTGCGCCTGGTCAAGGGCGGGGGGGAACCACCGGTCTGCTCGAATATCAGGGCCGCAGAGCCTGCCCTCGTGAAAACGGGGGCCCTCCCTCACCGAAGGCCGACGCCCAACGTCCGATAGTGTGGGGGTCCCGCTCCAGCGCCTCCGCCGCTGCCGTCAAGCCCTGAGCCAGCAGCAGGATGGCGTACCACCGCTCCCGCTCCCGGGGTGTGGGAGCCAGAATCATTCGCCGGCGCAAATCCGTGGCATCCATCCGCCATTGTTCCAGAAACCGCTCTTTCTCCCTTACGCCCATCACCCACCCCTCCCTGACGACACCGAAAGCTAACCCAGCGACTCCCCAAATTTACCCCATCTTTCTGCGCATTTCACCTTGGCTTTGGTTTAGGGCAACGTTCCTATCCGCAAAAAATGGCCCGGGCCGAAGGTCGATGGCTGCGGGCGTTAGTACTCCAATGAGTTTCGGGTAGAATGGGTATTGAGCCTGGGCTGGGAACTGGACGTACTGCCGACCGACGCGGGATGCAGACCGCAATGCAGCTTAGGTTGTCGCAACCAACGCTACCATCCGATCGGCCTAGCGCAGGTTGCAATCGACCTCTTCCCGGCTATATTGGAATCCTTCAAGGGACGATCCTACCTCTCCATTCAGGTTGGATCATCCCATGAAACTCGCATCGCAGATGGATCAGTTTCCGGGAGGAGCAGATCAATTCGGAGTAAGGTCACCGAGAGTGTTTCACCTGTATTGGACTGAACCGGCCAAGTGAAGGTGTGTTATGAAGGTCTTCACAAGAGCGTCTTATCTTGAAGGTGACGATGCCCTTACTACCGCGGCAGGAGCAGTCGTAGAGAGAGTTGTCTCAGTTCCAAGACCTCGGTCGCTGTGCGAAATACAAGCTGACGAGGAAGACTATCAGTGGCTTTGCAATTGGGCGAGTCAACTATCCCCTTTCCAGTTGCGGCGATGGCTGGAGGGAGTTGGCTCCAGAAGGATTGCATTACAGTCCGGTGATCTCAATCTGTCATACACTGAAGCAACCGGCTGCCTTCTTCTCCTCTTGGCATCCGAATCCGCCCGCCGCAAGGCCAGTGAAGGACAGGTCTGGTCGGCAGTGCGCGGCCGGTTTGCCGAGCGCTCCAGCAGAATATTGTTTGTTCAAGGGCAGCCCCGGGAGATATTCAAGGTCGCGATAGAAGCAGCCGCCAGAAAGCTTGGCTTGCGACATGTCTTTGGCATAGAAGGTACGCAGAACTACTATCTCAGCGTGTACCTTCAGTTCGGATTCACGCAGAAGGGAATGGAAAGGCTGGCACATTGGCTCGCGGGCCAACCCTCCACTCAGGCGATTATGTATCTCCTGGGAGATCAGGGTCAACGAATGGCTTCGCAGTCCTTTGTCAGATTGTGGGAAGCCCTGCGAAACTACCGCAGGAACAACATCACCGAATCTCAGTCTCGCCAGATCCTGGCTGATAATCCCTGGGTGCTGCCGGATTGGACAGATGAGCTACTCAGGCAAGCGCGGCGGCACCAGGAACTTGGTACGGCAGACCAAGGACAAGCGGACCTCGGTGAACAGGCTCCTCCGCAATTTATGGACAATCCGCGCTTGCGGTGGATTTGGCCGACGGCGCCGGTGTTCTCGAGTGCAGTGGTCAATCTCGCCAACTTTGACCTTACGTCGGAGCGGTATCAGGTTAAGATCGGGTCGGGAACGTTGACCACCCTTGTCGCTGCCGATGACGGCGTCTATTCCAGCCATCCCCAACAGGTAGCTCTTCCGTCCGGTTCCCCTGAGTTCGTGGTCTCGATGGTTGACGACAACGGCGTCGCTCAAGCCAGCCAGTTGCTGGAATTGTGGGACGGGAACGAGGATGTAGAGCTGTTTGACCTACAAACAGGGAGACGGCTCAACGCATACAGCACCCAACGCGCTCCGAGCAAGGTGTACGGCCTCCTCGCCAGTAGCGACCTGGGGATTAAGCCGTCGGATCTGCCATTCCACGAAATGGGTGCTGGTAGCAACGCTAAGAGGCTGTACCTTCTGCCTTCCGGCAACGAACGCCCGGTGAGAGTCACCTTGGCTGGCGAAGAGATTTGGAGTTCCAGCATTGAAGGGGGCGCTCTCCCCAGGCCGCCTGAACCAGACTGGGCAGGGACGGTAACGACAGAGATTATGCCAACGGTTCGTATAGAGCTGGACCGGTATGAGGGATCAAATATACGGGTTTTCGGTCTCGGAACCACTGCCGAGTTGCAGTACGTAAGGTTTGGCGGGAGGCCGTTGGATTTCCACTTGGGTGAAGATGGTGTTTACTGCACTGAGAAATTCGACATCACCAGGGAAGCCGCCAGAGGGAATTCATGGATGTTACCTGAGATTAAGGTCAAGCTCGGTCTGCGCCGGGGCAGCGAACAGACTGCCATTGAACGCACCAGCATTCTCAACGTAAGCGGCATACTGCGGGCAGATGCAGATGGCTGGCAGGTAGTTGACCGGCAGGACAAGCTCTTGGCGAACGATGCCATACAGTCCCCGTTCAAGGTGCTGCTTCCTCCGGGCCACGGCCAGGACGCCAACCGGCTTGCCTGGTTGGAGGGCTCGGTCTTCCTGAAAAAGCTCTGGCTCAGACCGAGACCGCTGGGACAATTGGGCGGTTACGGAGCACCTTTGGAGCTTCGTGCTCCGTATAACTTCACAGACTTCAAAATGGAGGTTGCGGCGGAACTACGCGCCCCCGGAATATTAGAAAGAATCCTGGTCACTGACAACGCGAAAGTCCGACTATATCTGCGCCATCCTATTGATCCGAGCCTCGGACATAAGATACTCCTCTGGAGTATCGGCAAGCCCCCTGTCATATTGGACGCCGTAGAAAATGTCGAATATCAGGGGGACGAGTGGGATGTATCAATCCCTGACCCTGCTCTTGGCGACGGGTTCATCGCACTGGCCTACGATGGAGCGAGAATAGGGTCATGGTGGCCCAGTCGGCCTGACTGGTCAGGCATAAGCAGCAACGCCACTGCCATTGAAACGGCTGCTATGCTCAAGTGGATGCACACTCCCATAGTCTCCCCGGACTGGCTGGACAGCATACGGTTTTTCGCGCAGCAGTATCCTGCACAAGCCCTCAGCGCCTGGCTGGTGGATGAGGGTCTCCCGGCTGATCTGGAGCACGGAGCGACTGAAGAACAATGGAGAGCAGCCGTTCGCCAAGTATTCTCCGGCTGGAACCCGGACGGTGAGTCGGCATGGGAAATAATCAAGGCTCTGGGTGCGTCATCTCCCAATGATCCAGTCTCAGAAGCGTTGCAAGCCTTGTTGTATGAGGACCCGCTTCTGATGGGAAGGATTGCCAGGGTATGGGCTAGATCGCCAGACTTGCCTTGTCCCGGAGAGGCAGGGATAAGCTGGACTTGATTAACCGTATGCGATTTCTGATTGCGGCGTTAGACCCCCAATCGGAGCATCGGAGTCAGGAACCCCAGCAGGTTTCCGAAGACCTGCAAGCCTTGTTACAGCAGGACCCGCGGTTGATGAAGCAGTTTGCCGATGAGTTGCTCAATTCGCAAAACCAGACTGATTCTGTAATGGCCGGAGGCAATCGGTTAGAGCAACGGGAGGAGGAACTACTGGAGCAGACTTCAACTCTAATGGGGCTGGACGGGAACTTCGTGAAGAGTATCGTCCGAGGAGTAATTGACCCGCTGGATTACGTTTCCCTGCCGGAGAGAGATAGGTTCAATGCAGAAACCGCGCTGAACACAGCCCCGTTCCGCGAGTATCTCGGTCTGCAAGTCCTGTCGAAGGTAATACAGGAGATTAGATAATATGGCACAGCTTGACGCGCTTGACCTGACAAATTCGCTACGCCAGCGGATGGTGGACTTTGCATTGGACGACAACTTCGTCCATGACCCTCAGCTGGGTGAAATCACTCGTCGAATCTGGAGCGGCCCTCCCAAT
The DNA here is from genome assembly GCA_965216155.1 of Dehalococcoidia bacterium. Taxonomy (GTDB): domain Bacteria; phylum Chloroflexota; class Dehalococcoidia; order Lucifugimonadales; family UBA3495; genus CATOSP01. The sequence continues at coordinate 768,003 of CBDCFD010000006.1, forward strand.
AGCGGCGGCTTAATTAGCGACTTGTGGGTGGAGGGTGCGTTTCCAAGCAAATCGGCGGCGACCTCGCTTGACGACCTGGTTCGTAGTGGTAAGTTCGATTCTAGGTTGCGCGACGTGCTGGACTCAGCATCAGCGATGCCCCATGACCGGAAACTTTATACCCATCAGCTTCAGGCAATCGAACAGGCGCAGTCCGGAGCGCCGGGCCAACGGCCCAGCATGGTAGTGACCGCCGGGACCGGTGCAGGCAAGACCGAGGCGTTCCTGCTCCCAATACTGAATGACCTCTATCAAGACCCGCCCAAGGAAAAGCACGGAGCCAAGTGCATCATCCTTTACCCCATGAACGCCCTCGTCAATGACCAGGTGGACCGGCTGTATAACTGGCTGGAAGGCCAGGCTCAGGTATCTTTGTTCCATTTCACCAGCGAGACGATGGAAGACAAACGACGGGCCGACGCTCAGGACGTCCCTCAGTGGAAGCGATGCCGGATGCGCACCCGGCAGCAGGCGAGGGGCCTGGAGTCTCATGACGGGAAACGAATTGACGAAGGGCAGCGCGGGCCAACTCCCGACATAGTCATCACCAACTATTCCATGCTGGAATATATGCTCTGCCGGCCCCAGGATTCGGTCTTCTTTGGCCCCGGACTGCGCGCCGTCGTGCTGGACGAAGCGCACTTGTACACCGGCACGCTTGCCGCCGAGATTACGTTGCTGCTCCGTCGGTTGCTCCTTCGCTGCGGGCTGCGTTCCGAAGATGTCTTGCAGGTAGCTACCTCGGCAACGCTTGGAACAGGCGACAATGAAGAATTAAGGCGCTTTGCGTCCACGGTCTTCAGCAAGCCCGCCGTAATGGTCCACGTAATTACCGGCGAAGCGGCCAGGGGCCCCATGAGCGACCCGTCCCACCCGGAGGCTGAGCCAACCGCCGCAAGCATTATAGGCGGCGAGTGGCTGGATGGCCCGGCCATCGTCGAGGACCCTAACGGCAGGCAAGAACTGGCGGTCAATCAATCCGCATGTGAAAAACTGAGGTTGAGCTTGGCCGCCCTGGTGTCCGCCAAGCATCTGCAAACGTTGGACCCCAACGAAGACCGTCCGGCGGTGCTGTTACACAAAAGCTTGGCAGCCGCTCCGGTTATCCACCGGTTGGAAGAAATCCTCTGGAACCGGAAACACATTCCCTTGACCGAAGTGGGTGAGCTTATTTTTGGCGAAAGCTCAGAGGGGGCGATCCGGGCTGTGGTACAACTGCTCCAATTGGCAGCCTCCGCCCGGCTTGAACCAATGTCCTACCCGCTGGTACCGCACCGCATACATGTCATGGCCCGGCCGGCGGATGGCCTTACCGTTTGCCTGAACTCTGAATGCGCCGGCCTGGACAATCTGTTGCCGCCCCTTGGAGCGGTCTCCGTGGGCTATCAGGACACATGCGAGTCCTGCGGCAGCAGCACGCTATCCTTGGAACGGTGCCGGAACTGCGGCGAATGGCTACTTTCTGGTCAGGAAAAGGGGTCAGCCATTTTCGCGGCGCTGCCTAGGGCCAGAGAAAGCGAAGACGACTCCCAACAGCAACGGCGTCTGATTCTCAAGGCTGACCCTTCAGCTCCAGCGGATAATACATTGTACATAGACCCTGCCACGGGTGAGCGTAGAGGCAGCAGCGCTCCCGGGGCTGTTCGCATGACCATGCGCGGAATGTCCTAAATGTCAGGCCGACGCGTCGCAAATCGCCTCTTTCTACTCGGGTACTCCACTCACTTTGTCCATACTGGCAGAGACACTGCTGGCGGACCTTCCCGAATTCCCCGCCAGGGAAGGCAGCAACGAATGGTTACCGGCCCAAGGCCGCCGTCTGCTCGCATTCAGCGACAGTCGCCGCGAAGCCGCGCGTTTGGGACCGCTTCTCACGAATCAACACGAGCGGCAGTTGGTGCGCGCGGCGATTGTACAGACATTGGGCGAATCTGCGCTCGGGGACGAAGGAGCGCTGGAATCGGTGCGCGACGACCTCGACCAAACAGAGCAAAGATTGAAGAACCCCGACCTGAGCCCTGGTGCACGTCATCGTCTGGAAACTCGATTCGCAGGACTTCAGGACGAACTCACCGAACTCACGGCGGGCGGGTCAGTGGAGGATTGGGCCACGGCACTCATGAAACGTGAGTCGCTGAGCCAGGTTATGGACCGTCCAAACGCTATTGGGGACTCAGCATCCAATTGGTCGCAGACACGATGGGAGACCAATCGCCGGATCGTTGAAACACGGGCCCGCGAAATGTTAGGCCGGGAACTGGCCAGTCCAATCAGAAGGTCTGTAAATACGCTGGAATCTTTGGGTCTTGTAGAAGTCACGTACCCTGGTCTTGATCAGTTGGAGCCACCCGCGCAATTCCTGGGCTCCTTGCCAACCGAAAATCTACGGGAATCAATATCCAAGTGTTGGACGGCTTTGCTTGCCTCACTGTGCGATACGCTTCGAACGGACGGGGCGATTACACTCGGCGAGGACCTCGACGAGGAATATACATTCGGCAGAATGCTTATAGGACGTTGGGCGTCCGCGGATAACGCAGAGCGGTCTGCCCGGTTAGTCCGCTTCATCGGCGCAACCAGCCGACAAAGAAGGCTCAGATTCGGAGCGGCGGTGCTAAGCAGCTGCGGTATGGCGGATCCCCAGACCGAGACCGCGGCTAAGGACCTCCTTCGGGCCTGCTTCAACCAATTGCTGGATGCCGCCCGTGGCCGAAACCTGCCTTGGCTCAAGACCGACAACCGCCAGGCACAAGGGAACAGTTCGGTGGATGCAATAAGGCTGGATTTCTTCGGGCCGGGCCTGCGGCGGCCCGCAACTCTTTTCCGGTGCCGGACGACGGGCCACGTGTGGCCCAGAAGCGTCGCCGGCTGCGCTCCCGAAGTTGGATGCGAGGGGACACTGGAGCCCGTTATGGCCGCCATCTTGGACAACGACCCGAGGCTGGGTCGGCGACGCCGGGAATTCCTGGAGTCGCCCATCTTCAAGATGGGTCTGTGGGCCGAGGAACACAGTGCCCAGCTTGACCCTAAGGAGAACCGGAGGTTACAGGACCTGTTCAAGGCAGGTGTCAGGAACATTCTCAGTTCGACTACCACGCTGGAACTAGGCATCGACATTGGCGGACTCAACGGCGTGCTGATGAGTAATGTGCCTCCTGGCAAGGCCAACTACCTCCAGCGGGCGGGACGCGCTGGACGGCGGGCCGATGGCTCTTCCATTGTCACCACCTTTTCTAGGCCCCGGCCTTTCGACCGGGAGGTCTTTCTGAGAATCGGCGACTACCTCGGTATGCCTTTGCGCCGTCCGGTGGTGTTCCTAGACCGGGAAAGGGTGGTGAGGCGGCATCTCCACGCTTTCCTGCTCGGGGAGTTCTTCAGGGGCGTATACGGTCCAGGACAACATGTTGGGGCGATGGACGCCTACGGAAGAATGGGTGGGTTCTGCGGCAAACCGCGAACCGTCCGATGGGAACGTGGAAGTCCTAAACCGCCAGTTGATGGACCGGACGGCAGCATTCCGCTGAGTGGTCAATTTGCGGACTTCCTCGGCTCTCTGGGAAATGGCGATGAAAGCGCTCTTAGAGGCTATGTTGAGTTCCTGCTTTCTGAAACGTCCGTCAACCTCGGTACAAGTGGATGGGAGGAGCTTTCGGCATTTGCCTCTAGCGCCTTCTCACAAGCGGTCCAGGACTGGGACTCCGAGTATGAAGACCTGCTCGACCAATGGAAGGAAGCTAGTAGCCAGGGGCAGGCAAACGCCATCCACTATCAACTACGTCTCCGGCACGACACGACGGTCATAGAGGCACTGGCCGACCGCCAATTTCTGCCCCGCTACGGTTTCCCCATTGCGGTACTGAAATTGCGGGTCACGGCCCCCGATGAAGACCGCACTAATCGGGTAAGGGAAGAGGACCAGTTCCGGTTAGAACGCAATAGCCTTCTTGCCTTACGCGAGTACGTGCCAGGTTCCCAGCTTCTGGCTGGGGGGCGGCTGATCAGATCGCGGGGCATCCTCAAGCACTGGACGGGAGAGAACATCGACACGGCCATAGGCCTGCGTGGGCAGTACACCAAATGTAAGAATGGCCACCTCTATTATTGGACTTCAGGGGCCGCTATTCCTGACTGCCCCTTTTGCCGTGAACCCGCCGGGCAAAGCCCAGTGCCGTACCTCGTGCCTCAGTACGGCTTCAGCAGCGCCGCTTGGGACCCTCCCAAATGGAGCACTGACCAAGAACTTGTCGGCAGCGTGGAAACAGTCTCAGCGACTTTCACCCCCGCCGCCCTCGAGGGCTCCGGCTACACTCGCCAGGAAGATTTCGGGGGAGTGGAGGGGCTTACGGCTTTCTATCGGGAGGATGGCGAGTTGCTGATTTACAACAGGGGCGACAAAGAATGCGGATTCGCCATCTGTTTGAGTTGTGGGTATTCCGATAGTGAAATTAAGTACGGAGAAGGGCGTGTGGAGCTGCCAAGCGACTTTGGGAGCCACGCTCCCTTGAACAGCCCAAGGTACACAAGCCGATGCTGGAGAGCCAATGTTGTGCCCCCCGTGCTGAGGAATCAGACTTTGGCGGCCAGAGAGATCACCGACGTTCTGCTGCTGGACTTCTCGCAGTGCTTGGGGGACCAGCAGGCGGACCTTGCATTGGTCACCACCTTGGGTTACGGACTGCACCGGGCGGCCGCAAAGATGCTGCAACTCGACGGGCGCGAAATTGGTGTAGACACCACTCCGGCTGGGGTATCTGGGCAGGGTTGGGGAGCGCTCTTGTATGACAACGTGCCCGGCGGGGCCGGTCACGTCCGGGAGTTGCTGGAATACGGCGAGGAGTTGCTGGAACTGACCAAAGAAGTTCTGTTTGTAGACGCGGCCCATGACCAACGTTGCAGGTCGGCATGTCTCGATTGCCTGCTGTCGTTCGAGACGCAGGATGCGATGCACCAAGGCAATCTGAATCGGCCCCTAGCCCTTTCCGTACTATCCAATTTGCTCGATGGCAAGGAACCCGGAGCACATTCGACCCCGAACACGTACAACCATGCTGACGCTGAAATGGAACACGCACCGGCCGAACCTGGACTCACTATAGAAGAGCGCCAGAACCGCGCCAAAGCCAACCGCGCTAAGAGCGGTCGCACTCGGCGTTAATACAAGTGGTCTGACTATTGATGCGAGAGGGAGACTGGGAACCTTAGAGGGTCGTCCCTTTCCTGCAATTGAGTGCAATCATCGCCTTTATGCAGCCAATGAATCGCACCCAACCCCACGGCAGCCAAAGGGCTTGTGCCGGATGGATTAGAGCTTCTCCGAGAAGGCTTTAATCCGCGAGGCGGTCGGCAGGCCTGTTCTTCAATTCCCCAAAGACGCTTGACCGTTAGGTTTCGCAGGCTGTTGCACCCATTTCGACTGGCCATGAGAACCGAACTTTTTCCTGTTGATTGGAAGACAGAGAACTTTGCCAGGGCGTCGGCAACATTGCAGATGCCGACGCCATACCTTCATAATTTTGGACAGGAGCGCTGGTAGGTTAATAGTGCCCCAGCCACATCTCAAAGACAGCACTGCCTACCGTGCACTTAGGCCCACCTAAGCGGACTCGAACCGGTGTCCGAATCACGAAGTGTCCGAGACTTCATCAAAGCACGAACATCCCCAATTCTACGCGGATTTAGACTGCTCGTTTTGGTCTAGCGTCCATTGTCTCCGCATCGGAACTCCGCCCCGCACAGCCAGACAGTCATGAGCCGTAAGCCCTGTGGACTGTGTGGGATGATGAGGCAGCCTCTATTTCCAGTGACCGAACAAGTCGTTTCCAAGCAACTTCGCCAGCTTCTTCCTGTTCTTCCAGCGGGGCGTCTCCTCTCCCGTTTCCCAAGACCTGGCGGTCAGCTGATGCACGCCAATGTATTCAGCCATCTGGGCCCGGGTCAGGCCCATCTCCAGCCGTTTCGATTGCAGAGTGGCGCCCAAATCCGGAAGAGATACCGCCGAGGGTGAAAACTTCGCCCTTGTGGGGAAGACTGAGGAAGTGGGCGATTGGACCTCCCGCGTCTCCACCACGATAGTCGTCAAACGCTATCGCACACCACCCGCCCCAGCCGTTTCGCAATTGTCCAAATCAGTGTGGGCGCCTCGTGATCATCGGCCTCTTCGCTCCGAGGAAAATGCCTTTGACCAAGTCGGGCTGATTCGCGAGGCCATTCGGTATCCCCCAAGCTTGACGGGCGCCGGGCTAGGGCTTACAAATGGCACGAAATCCCCCCAATAAACCTCACAGCCGGCCCCTGGGCTTGCCGCCGCCCGGCCGCTGCCGAGCCCTTCCAACAGACGCCGCTCTCCCAAGCCGGTCCCCAGGGCTCACCTGCCGGTGAAACTGCCTGGCGTCCTCCTCTCCCAATGTCCTGAAGTAGGTCTCCGGTATCTTCCTCCAGCCGCCGACTATTTTCAGGACCTGCTCCGGCATCCCGGCCCGAAGGGCGTTGACCGCATAGGAATGGCGGAACCTGTGAGGACGCAGGTCGGCGATTCCCGCTCGCTTTCCCAAGCGCTTCAGGACTTGGGATATGCCATTGGGCAGTAGGGCCTCGCCTTGCTCAGACACCCACAGCAGGCTGGTGCGGGGCATGTGGGACTCCCTTTCCTGGAGATAGTCCCACACTACCGACCTTGCTGCGTCGCCAATTGGCATCTTTCGCTCTTTCCGTCCCTTGCCCATTACCAGCAATGTGCCATTTGTAAGGTCCACGTCATCCAGTCGCAACCTGGCAATCTCAGCGAGTCGCCCCGGCGTGTCCCAAAGCGTGTAGAGGAGTGCCCGGTCGCGAACCAACCGGAAATGGTGGGCGGAAGTCCTGGCGAGGGCGGGGTCGGCCAGGGTGAGGAGGTCCCTCATCTGGTCTTCCGTGACGACAGGAACCGTTTTCTCATCCAGGCTGGGCGGCTCGATGTGGACCAAAGGGTTTTCGTCGGCGTATCCACGTTCCACGAGCCAGTTGAAAAACCGGTGAAGGCGGCGGTACTGAGCGTTGATGTGGCCCTTGGACAGCTTCTTGGGTTCGGCATAGGTCCGCTCACCGAACCACCGGGTGCGGCCTTGGAGGTAGGCAAAGTAGTCCTCCATGTGTTCCGCGGAAATCTCGCGCACGCCCGGCCACCCCTGTCCCTCTGCGTAGAGGGCGACCATTGCCACGCTGGTTTCGAGGCTGGTCAGGTACCCTTCGGAGTACCGGTTGGAGGCCTTGAGGCTGCTGATGAACCGTTTGCCGGATTCGCGAAGACTGTGGTCAAAAACCTGCTTGACGACCATGCATCTGGTGGCGCCTGAGAGCGAAAGCCGTCATTTCGTATCTGGAAGAGCCCTTTCGGAGGGCTCTGGTGGGCCTGGATAGACTCGAACTATCGACCTCGGTCTTATCAGGACCGCGCTCTAACCGCCTGAGCTACAGGCCCACGTGGGAGTTCAATTATAGCCATTGGACGCCGGGGTATCAAGGAGGCCTTTACCCGCGAGAACATTGCGAAACTCCCCGGCTGGGCTTGCTACCGCTGATGGAGGACGAATACCGTCAAAATGTCAGACGAATTCCACTTACCCTCATTGGCCGATGAATCCTGTTCACGCTATTTTTCTTCTGTCTCTTCGGCAACTAAAGAGTTTCGCAATTTTCTCTTACCCGCAGATTTCCTACCCGGAACCCGGTCCGCCGGAGTCCACTCCCCCCTGTCCCGGACCTTCACTTCCACTCCCTCCTTGAGGCACGAACAGGTCCCGGCGAGGTCGGCGTCCCCTGCGCCGGGCTGAGCGTCCGTTAAACCGTCTTGGCAGGGCCGGCCCGGTCAACGGAGGCATGGGACCGGCGCCATCGTTGTCCAGCAACCTCAACGCCCTCACAGGGTAGTTAATTCGGATTCCCTCTTCTCTAAGCCGTTGGTGTACCCTGCGCACCAGGGTTGACTGAAGGGTGAAGCTGGACAGCCGGTCTTTGGCCTGAACGAACAGCCAAAAGTTCACGTTGGACTCTCCAAACCCGTCGAACCCGAACCAGCCGCCGTATTCCTTAACCCCATCGGCTCCCTCTTCCAGGACCTGGTCCATCACCTCCCGGCACACATCTTCAACCTTGAAGAGATCGCTGTCGTAGCTGACTCCGCAGGTGAGGAACACATTGACCGGCGGGAAAGGCCTGTCGTAGTTGGTGATGATTGTGTCGGCGAACTTGCTATTGGGGATCACCACCAGGTTGTTGGTCCAGGTGCGGATGCGCGTGCTGCGCCAACTCACGTCTACAACGTACCCCGCCACACCCCCATCCAGCTGTATGTAGTCGCCCGGGGACACTACTCCTTCAGTCATGACGTAGGTGCCCGCAAACAGGTTCGACAAGGTTGGCTGGATTGCCAGCGCCACCGCGAGACCGCCAAGGCCGAGCCCCGCAATGAGCGGGCTTATATTGATAGACAAAAGGTCTAGGATCAGCAGTCCGCCCAACCCGTAGATCAAGACCACCCCTATCCGGCGCAGCAAGGGGACCAGTCTGGGGTCCAACACTTGCCTGGACCGGCCGGCCAAGTCTTCAAGGTACCAGTTCAGAGTCTGCGTACCCGCGAACACCATCGCCAGCACTCCCAGGGCCAGCCCAGCGGTACCGAACCATTTGCCCGCCGTGGACTGAATCCCGGAGCCCAGTCCCAACGGAATGGTCAGGGCAAAATACCCTCCTAGAACAACGATCCCGAGGTTGAGCGGCCAGCGCGTGGCATTGATTATCCTGGAGTCGAGGTCAGTGGGGATCCTGCGGGCCACACGGAGGGCCAGCGGGAAAAGTACCTTGTGAGCGATTAGGGCTGCGAGGACGGATGTAAGGAAGATGCCAACCGCAACTGCCGTGCCAAACCAACTATGGGCTTGCAATTCGGAAAGCGTAATCTCTGGAGACATTTAAGGTTGCCAGTCCAGTTTGAAGTGGAACCGAGGTCTAAACTCGAGAGGAGAGCGCGTTAGCGATTATATCACCGGCGGTTACGGCGAGTAGGCGGCGGACCGGACCAAGGTGACCCAACTTAATTCCTGGGAAAGGCTCCCGGCCCCAGCAGCGGGACGAACCGGCACGGACCAAGCATCCGTAACGACAGCCCTTCGCCGGTGCGGTGGCACACCACCAACTCCTGCTGCTCCAGCGTACCCACCGGGACCACCAGCCGGCCCCTGGGCGCTAGTTGGTCCACCAGTTCCTCGGGCAACCTGGGGGCGGCAGCGGCAACTATTATCGCGTCGTAGGGAGCCATCCACGGACAACCAAGCGTCCCGTCAGCCAGCCTCACTTCCACGTTGGCGTATCCCAAATCTCTGAGCAGCGGCCGGGCGCGGTCGGCCAGGGAAGGCACAAGTTCCACGGTGACGACCCTGCCGCGGGGTACCAGCAACGATAGGATGGCCGCCTGGTAGCCGCTGCCCGTGCCCACCTCAAGAACGGTCTCATCCCCCCGGAGTTCCAGGGCGGCCGTCATCATCGCCACGATGTAGGGTTGTGAGATGGTCTGGCCCTCGCCGATACTAAGAGGAAGGTCCAGGTAGGCCATGTGGAGGCTGTCGATGGGGACGAATCTTTCTCTTGGGACCCGGCGCATGGCGTCTACAACCGCTTCGGTGCGTATTCGGCGTGATATATTACGGAATAGCTCTTGTTTGTCCTTATAAAGGTCGCGTTGCATATACATCTACCCCACCAGTGGCTTCACTATAGCATGAAGGAATAGCCTGAACAAATCGCAGAAAGTTGAGGAGTGTGACTGAAAGCAGTCGGGATATAGAGAGGATACATCCCGCCGCAGCGGACTTTCAGCCGGGAAAACGTTGTCTGAATCAGGATTCTCAGGATGGAAGGATTTACAGGATGAATTGGAGCTATCCTGAGAATCCTGATTCAGACAATAATTGGGAGACTTGCTAAAGCTCCCCAACTGATTTCAGTCACACCCGGCAGTGTGAGAAAATTGCGAAACTCGGGTTCCAGGGATACCCGCATCAGAATCAGCCAGAACGGTTACGAATCGCGGAATCGGGGAGCGGGCCGATTTGAGGTGGTTTCGAGGGTGTAAAATGGGTTAAAATCACCGGACAATCTAAACACGAAACCCCGCTATTTGCATAGCGGGGCCAGTGCCCGAAACACCTGGTACCGACAGGAGTTCGGAGTGTGCATGTTGGTATTCTAGCAACGTTGTTCGCTCGCTGCAAATGAGACCTCCATCCAGGTTCGGGGTTGGAGGTCTTTTATGTTGCAAGGAGCGTTTGTAGTTTCGGTTATCTTAGCGTTCTTTGGTTGCTGTTCCGAGTGGGTCTTTGGTCCGTATAGTATGGGAGGGTATGGTCCTGGGGTAGCAGCTTCGGGCTTTATTGGGAGCATGGCTACTGTGGGATTTGTATTTCATCCGATGGGGCGGAATACCAGAAGGTAGATCTATCCCCAAATCTATTGAGGCCGAAATGCCCTGAAAAGGCCGGTAAAGCGGGGCTCGACAAGGTGCTTCTGGACCCGGAAATCCTGGAGGCATCGTATGGTAGGATGGCGGCAGGTTCAAGAGATTGATCGGAGGTGGTGGCAGCTCTAACCATCGTCTTTCAGATGCTATAATGCCGACGTAAGACAGCCCGGCATCAGGCTTGATTGATGGGGTGATATGACCTTTGACAATGAAGCTGTAGGACAGCTAATCAGGAAGTGCGATGCTAACCAGCACCACTTAATTGGACTACGAGAATCGTTTGACCGTATTGTTTCTCAAGTTTCACATCTGGAAGAGATGGTTCGTGAGAATAGAACATCGGTCGAGGTAACAGAAACGGACTTCCGGGTGGAATTCGGGTCCGGTCAGATTCCCCGTAATATCGTAGACCAATTGGCGGAATGTCTGGTTGGTTTGCGGTCTGCCACTGATGAGAAGAACCGGCTTGAGGACTGTTTGCGTCAAGCTGGTCTTGACAGATTTATCCAGGTGGGTGCTATCTACGTTCTGTCGTCATTGAACCCATGAAGAGTTGGACCAACTTCGTGGGTTTCAATTACAAAGCCAATGAATACGTCCATCGTGTTCAGGGCGTTGAGTATTTCATTCTGCCATATCATGCTAGGGATTATGTCCTCGTGAGCGACGAAGCAATGTAGACCTTGACTTTCCAACTGCTCTCGTATTTGGGCGACTTGGCGCCGGTAGGCTGCGCGGTGACTCAAGAACACCAGCTTCTTTCTCCTGTGGCTGTCGCCCCAAACCCGGTCCATTTCTTCATTGGACAAGACAACCGGGACATTGCTCGCTTTGTAGAGCAACTTGGTCGTTACTTCAAACAGGTCAACGTCCCTCACATCCCATCGGGTTCTGGTTCTGGACCCGATTCCAAGGTCTTCAGAGACAGAGGCTTCGGTTAGCGGGATTTTGGGGTAGTCGTTGGGTAGAATGTAGGCAATTTGGTAGTTGCCACGATCTTGACCTCACATCACTGATTCGGCCAATCGAGCCTACCACGTTGTAGCCTTCATAGGTGAAGAGGCACGGGAGCTTCATTAGCACTTCAAAATCAGGGTCGCCGTCGGCGGTGAATTGTCGCTGGATGGTTGGCGCGGTGTGCTCAAAGATACGCCCTGCGAAAAAGCTCACGTCGTACAATCGGCCCTGGTTTTCTTCCCATTCGTTGAAATGTCCAGAGAATTTCATCAGGAGGTTGTACATTGTAAAATAGCATCCAACTTAAGTTTATTCCCGCGTCTGCGGGGGAACCATCTCAGACAGGGAAGAGCTGGTACTAACTGGATTCATCCAAGTACCTTACAACCACCTCTTTTAACTCGTCGGTGTGGTTGAGAATGTCATTGACTGTCTCGATAGGGTACTGGTTCGTCTCTTGCCGCCCGCGGTCGTCTCGTTCACTTCTCATGACGATCAATCGCTTATTTGACGAGCTAAAATGCAGGCGGCAGATAGGCTTACGGTTATTGTCGTCGAGTAGAATTGCGCAGTAGCTTTGGTTATCTCGAATGAATCCCTTTCTGGCGCAACGCAGTTGCTCAGGATTGTCTTGACCAGTTCGTAGGCTTCAACCTATTCAAGGGTAGTTACTACGTTTTTACGTTCATTGACAATTGGTTCCTCGTTCTGGGCCTCAGTGGTTACATCGGTTTCCACTGGTTCGTTATTTACAATGTTGGATGCCCTTCGGAGGGTATCAGTGATGAAGTCGTTGACGAATTCATGGAAGGACAGTTTTGCCAGTGCGGTGAAATGTTCAACCCGGGACTGGACCAAAGGCCCGGAGAATACTCTGCGGGCCAGCAACCGGACAAACTCCTCGTCTGGCTGGCTGAGCATCTCGGTGAGATATGTTTTCATGCCTGTGATGTGTTTCATGTTGGAGGCAGCGGAACGGGCTTCATCCAAGTCAAAGGACTGTTTGGTGAAGTAGCTTAAAGCTTGGAGGTCCCGGTTGTCAGCACGAGTTAGATTGATTTCTAGGAAGGGATCGGTGTCCATTATGTTTCCGGCATCCAAGTCGCTAAAGAACTTGTAAATAACACCGTCAGTGAGGATGCCAATGTGCGCTGGGGTATTGGTGAAATATCTTGCCAGTTGGGATGCCGTACCAACCCCCAACGAATCGCCAATTTTCTTACATTCAAAGAGCATGACCGGCTCGCCGTTTCTCATTATCGCGTAATCAACCTTTTCTCCTGCCTTGAGGCCATAGTCAGCGGTGAATTCAGGGACAACTTCGGTGGGATCGAAGACGTTGTACCCCAAAGCCTGAATGAAAGGCAGAATAAGGGCATGTTTGGTGGCTTCCTCAGTAGTGAGGCTATCTCGCTGGCGAGTGGCGCGGCTGCCGATTTCTTCTATTGTGTTGCGTGACACCATCACGAGAATCTCCTTGGAAGTAGAGTAGGGCTGTTGGCGATAGCGCCCGGCTGTATACCAGCTTTGGAACTGTTACGGGGGGGAGTATGCGTAGCACGTTAATCTGTGTCAACTATGATGTTAATTTGAGAAAACTGCGAAACTCCCTGGCTGAGGTTGCTACCGCTGCTGGGGGACGAATACCGCCAAAATATCAGCGAAGTCCACTTACTCTCATTGGCCGATGAATCCGATCCACGCCATTTTTTCCGCCTCTTCGGCAACTAAAGAGTTCCGCAATTTTCTCGCAGTGCGAGAAAATTGCATAACTCAGACTGCCCGGTTTTAGCAGCAGAATTAGCCAAAACAGCTACGATTCTCGACACTCCCACATTGCCCAGACAGCCTCAAATCCGTGCCCCGCCACTTCACAGACCCATAGGGCCTGTTGACGGCTCCAACAGCCTTCACAGGCTCCGCGCATGACATAGCCGGAAAGACCTTCCCAAAAGACGTTTTCCACACAAATGTCTACCGCGCATTGACCCAAACCGGCCAATCGCTTAAAATACAGGCAACACAAAATAAGCGACCCCGCCTAACTTCTCACAGCATCGGGGCCGCTTTATCTATGACCGGAAAGGAGGTGTTCATCCCCCCCCGGTATTTTTGTGGGGTGCCCAGGTGGGGTCGCTGGCCTTCAAATCCGTGCGACGGGGGTTCGAGTCCCCCTCTCTCCACCAATTCAATCGTATCCAGAACTACAACCGAGTTAAAGACACAAACAGTCACAATTCCAACCCAACTCTACACCTTGCCTATAACAGGAGAAGAAAGTGGAAAACACAAGCAATATAATCAAAGGCATGAAGGAAATTGAAGCCGAAGTCCACATCAGCCGAGAGGAAATGAACACCAATATTGCCGACAACGAGAAGCTACAACACTTCCATTCACTCCTTGAAACAGCCGAGAAGTATTATCAAGAGGCAAACATAGGCGGAATTATGAACCAAAGGAATGCTAACCGCAGTCTTGCCAACAACAAGTATAACGACAAACCAAACGTACAAATCTTCCAAGAAATCTTGGAGCTTCACGACAGACCGATGCACATCAGTGACATCCTTTACTGGGCGCAACGCTGGAGAGTGGAGTTTCACGGGACTGCCGATCCCAAGACTCAACTCCGTAACTCCCTTAATGGAGCCAAGACTAGGTTCATCAACGTCGGCAACAATACCTGGTGCCTTGCTGACAAACCTATACCGGAGAATCCATCGCCATCAGCAAATGAGAATCATTCCAACCCAACCAACCCACGCACACCTGGTCATACTGAAAAAGAATGAGTACAAAAACAATGAATCCACGCTGAACACAAAGCCGCCACCGGATTCCAGTCCACCAGGAGTCAGTAACTCCTCGTGGACACTGGAAGCTCAATACAGGCTACCAAACCTGATCAACCGCCCAAAGGCGGTATTGACGAGCTGGCCAATACTCTCGACAACCTTGATAATCAGCCGCTCATCAACGTCCTCCAAAGCTACCGCTACACCGGACGGCCCGGATACCCAGTAAAAGCCATGTGGCGGGCCTTCCTCACCAAGCTCCTCCTGAAGATACGCTTCAACAACCACCTCCTGGAGCGTCTCCGCGGGAGCCGCAAGCTCCGGGAAGTCTGCGGCTTCGGTGATAACATCCCCAGCGAGAGCGCCTTCAGCAGATTTACCACCCGTCTGGCAAACCATACCAACCTTATGGAGCCATACCTGATCAAAGTCACCAACGAAATCAAAGGGCTGGTCCCGGCAGTAAAACGCCGGGAGAACAGACAGGACCAGCCATTACCACCCTTGGGCGCTACAATCGCCATAGACTTCACCCTATTTGAGAGCTACGCCAATCCCAACCGGAAACCAGTCAGCGATCCCGATGCCAAATGGGGCATCAAACATAGTTCCCGAAGCAAAAACGGCAAAACAGAATGGGGTTTCGGCTACAAAATGCACCTGGTCTCCGACGCCACCCACGGCGTTCCCCTGGCCTTCACTATTACCCCGGCCAACACCAACGATTCTCCTCAACTCCGAACAGTAGTCAACAAAACCTTGAACGATTACCCCTGGATGGAACCCAGAGCTTTACTCGCCGACCGCGGCTACGACTCTCTGACCAATCATCAATTCCTATTCGGCTTAGACATTATCCCGATCATCCACATACGGAAGCCAGTAGCAGCGGACGGCTACTACGAGAACATGTATACAGCGTCGGGAAAGCCTACTTGCATGAGCCAACAAGAAATGGACTACGTCCGCACCGACCAGGAAACTGGCGCCCACTTGTTTCAGTGTTCACCCCAAGGATGCCCACTGAAAACCCAAGGAACCAAGGCCATTACCCACTGTGCACCGAAGTCTGGGAGCGGCCCGAGGACAACCTTCGGGTCCTCGGGCCACTACCCAGGTTCACAAAAGCCTGGGAGCGCCTCTACAGCCAGCGTATGAGCATCGAGCGGATATTCCGCAGCCTGAAGCACTCCAGAGGACTGGAAAGGCACTGTGTTATGAGCATGAAGAAAATTAAGCTGCTTGCGATCATCTCGGTCCTCACCTTCCAGGCAACGGTCCTTACCCGGCTCAAAGCCGAAGACCCGGACCGTATGCGGGAGATGAGCGTGACAGTGGCGTAAGTCAATCCAACTAAATCATCCCCCGGTTCTTCTGGCTCTGGTGCTGAGGACAAAACTCTTCCGGCAAACCTAAGAAGCCCCTGGCAACCGGAAGATGACATCGGCCATACTTGCACTCGCCAAACTGCTTTGGGGCCGGACGCCCACATAGCTTCTTATGGCAATTCAAACAGTACGGAAACTGCCGCTTCTTCGGACGTTTGCAGACCGGACAGATATTTCTATTCCTCATCAGACCTATCCTTACTGTCAGCCATAGAAGTTTTGAGCCACACAGACCCCTTTATGGTCTTTTGAATCCACACTGAGCAATTTAACCTTAGAACCTGTCATCTCGAAGACCATATATCCTCGCAAAACTTCTCGAAAGAATATGAAGCAAGATTCTGTTCTTCCTGAAGACGTTGAACATTTCCAAATACCAACTCAAGATAATAAAGGCTCCGAGCTAACCGCCATGACTCTTCCGAATTATCTGGGGATCGAACCAACTCAGAATCCCAACTCTTCTCCTGAAGGGCCGAGCATATTTGCTCATACTCCCCAATGGCCACCTTATTGTCGTTTGTTGACTGCATTCCCTCATCAACCACTTCTCTAATAGTTTTATGAAGATACTCACGTTCCCCAGGAGCAAAAGAATCTGATTGCCAAAAGGCTGGAAATCCAACGAAGCCCCATATTGCTATCACACCACCCATAAAGCCCATCGTCCACCTTAACCAGCGTCGGGCCGATAATGCGTCTCTCATAAAAATACCTCCCTTCCGGTGAAAACTCACCGAAACGGGAGGCAATCAATTCGTTACTGATGTAACCCTACAGGACCGCCCCTGCTGCTACAATAGGGGCAGCCTTACTCAGGCCCGTGGGCGTCTCCGTCTCGGCGGCGGCGCTTAACGTAATAGGCCCTGCCGGAATCACAGTCCGGCAGGGCCTATCTTATCAGGTCATCTTTCCTGATCTGGTCCCGTAGTTTCAGCCAACGCTCTTGGAAGGACATAGGAGGGAGCCCCCTTGCGGCCAGGATTCGGCACTTGCAAGAGACGCCTAACCCCATATCGCATGGGCCTCAAGGGGGCATGAAACATGCCGGTCTCAGCTACCATAGACCCATGCTCCAAGGACAGCCAATGACTGCCATTAGGAATCGGGGTAGCGTGTACGCCTCTTGCAATGGAGAGAATAGCAGGGTCGGAGGCGTAAAATAAGTAGAACTTTATTGCACCTCCAATCCCCCCTATGGTTAAATGGCTCCAGCAATAGGAGCCACTCAAAATACGGCGCCATCGCGGTCCCCGACTCTCTTAACGACGCCACCGTATCCAAGCTATCCGCCTACTACGAGAGCCGGTACGGCGCTGGACCCACTCTGGTCCCACCCACGCCAACCACTCCCTGCGACGGAGACGGCCTTCAGTTCACCACCGCATCCCCGTTGCCGGCAACGCCGGCCAAGTAAGGACCAAAAGCCTTCGGAATAATGCCTAAAGGGGCCTGCAATCACTCTCTGCAAGGCCCCTTTCTAATGATTCTACCCGCTCCGTATTTCGTAGCCTCTAGCCTCCAAAACCCGGTCGAACCACCCCAATCCCGAGTTTCGCAATCGTCTCTGTATCCCACACATGGCTGGCTTCGGTGTGCCTTTTGGTACACATTTGGTACACAAGTATATAATTCCCTAATTAAAAGACCCTGCTGATTCCCGGCACGTAACTGTTCACACTTGATACGATTGTCCTAACCTAGCCTGTCATTCTGGGCTCGACCCGGAATCCAGAATCGTTTGCAACCAGCGCCGTTCCATGTTGTTGGCATATCCGGATCCCCGCCTTCATGGTAATGACGAGTTGCGGCGGCGGGACATGGTTAGAGGATTGTCGCAACGATGACCGATGTGTGATCCAGCCGGTCCGCCCCCACGAGTCTGAACAGTTAGTTGTTAATTTTCTATTAACGATTGGCCCTGAGATTGTGGTAATCTTGGGACCATGTCGTATATCAACCTGTCTCCTTCCAACCTCTCGATAGGTGGGCGCAGTATCCACTATGCTTGGGTGATGATTGCCGTCGCGGCGGCTATGCGGTTAAGCGCCTCCGCTGTGCGGACCTCGTTTAGTGTACTGGTGCCCAGACTAGTCGAGACCTTCGGTTGGTCCTACGGCGCGGTGGGACTGGGGTTGGCGCTCCAGTGGGCCTTTTCCGGACTGTTTGGCCCGACTGCGGGCTGGTTGGGGGACCGATACGGAATCCGCCGGACCATGGTCCTCGGCGCGGTCCTGTTTATGACATTCATGGTCCTCACGAGCCGCATGAACTCTCTGTGGGAGTTCTACCTCTTCTATGGCGTATTGTTGAGCGCCGCGCTGGCGGTGTTCCAGGTGCCTTTGACCGCGTCGCTCACCATGTGGTTCCAGCGAAACCTGGGTCTGGGAATGGGGGTGCTCCAGTCCTCCCAGGGGATGGGGCCGTTGTTGTTCGTTCCCTTGGTCGTATTTATTCTCGGCGGGTTCAGCGAGTTCGAGCCCGGGATGGTGGTTTCCCGTTGGATTACCGGGGTCTCCGCGAGCGGAATGGAAGCCGGACTGAGGGCTACCTTCTGGGTCACGGGAATTGGCGGCGGCCTTGTTCTCATCGCGCTGGTGAAGGTGTTCTATAACGAACCGGCGCAAATTGGCTTGAGGCCCCTGGGCGCCAATGCACAGGAACCGGTCCGGCGAGTCCACTATGGCGATACCGCCAAGGTCCGGGCCAACGTATTCCTGAGGCAGGTGCAGCGGACCAATGCTTTTTGGAATCTGATCGGCATACACTTCTGGGGCTGCGCGGCCCACGCCATCATATTGGGGCTCTTGGTGGCCATCGCAGAGGAACGAGGCGTATCCAAAACTGCTGCCGCTTCCCTGTTCGTGGTACTTTCCGTGGTCAGTACGATCACCAGGTTCGGTGTACCGATCGTCGCGGAGCACATGGGCAGCAAAGGCGTTATGGGAATCTGCTTCTTCCTGCAGAGTGCGCCCATGATCTTGCTCTTCTTTGCCCACGACACGTGGATATTCTACCTCTTCGTGGTGCTCTTTGGCATCGGCTTCGGCGGGGAAATGAGCGCCTTCCCCATCATCAACCGGCAGTACTACGGCAACGCCCCAATGGGGACCACCTATGGGTGGCAGATGATGGGGGCGGGAGTGGGAATGGCCGTTGGTGTACTGGCCGGGGCACTATTGCGCGACTTGACCAACAGTTTCGACGCCACAATCCTGCTATCCTTCGTACTGAGTCTGGTAGGTGTCGGGGCCATCGTGCTTCTGCCCAACACGGCTCACCACCAGCTACCGGAGTGGGAACAAGCCCTGCCGCAGGATGCTCGAACCGCGAATTGAGGACGAGTCTGACCGACTCTCCTGGGTTTTTGCCCGAACTAACCCGGAAATTCCGAGAAGATCAGAGGAGGGGCCGATCATGTTGGACTTGATGATTCGAGGGGGTCAGGTAGTGACCCCGTGGGGCGTAGGCAATTGGGATGTGGCGGTCCAGGGCGAGAAGATCGTCGCTGTTGCCGCCCCTGGCACGCTCACAGACGACGTGGGCAGGGTGATCGACGCTGCGGGAAAGATCGTTGTGCCCGGCGGAATTGAACCCCACGCTCATATCTCTGCGCCAATTATGGGTCAAGGAAACCTGACCACGGCCCCGCCAGAACAGGTGAGCCGCGCCGCTCTATTCGGCGGCACGACGACCCTTCTTGATTTCGCCATTCAATATCCAGGCATAGATATCACCCAGGCGGTGGAAGAGCGGACGTCGGTTTGGCGGGGAAACTCCTACGCGGACTACGCTCACCACCTAATGCTGTTGGGCGCGATCCCGGCCAATATCCTGGGGCAGCTCAACGAGTTCGTGACCGATGGCTTTGCATCGGTCAAAATCTTCACTACAAACATACGGCCTCCGGCCATGTCCGGCGAGCCCCGCATGGTCGGCACCGGGCACCTCCATGACTTGATGGAGCAGGTGCAGAGGTCCGGCGCGATGCTGCTGGTCCACTCTGAAGATGACGACATGGTGCAGCATATGTATCAGAAATTGACTGCGGAAGAACGGACCGAGTGGTGGAACATGTCCCTGGTCCACAGCAACGAGTCGGAGGACGTGTCATTCCGCCGAGTGTTGCGAGTGGCAGAGTGGACCGGCTCACCGGTCTATTTCGTCCACGTCAGCGCACGGCAAGGGATCGCGGCCATTGCCGAGTCGCGGGCCAAGGGAATGCCGGTCTACGGCGAAACCCTTCACAACTATTGCTGCTTTAGCGAGGAGAACTACAAAGAAGAGAACGGTATGAAGTACCACACCTACCCGTCTCTCAAGTCCGAGCAGGACCGGCAGGCCCTCTGGGACGGAATCGTCAGCGGTGGACTCCACACGATGGCGACCGACGAATACTGCACCTCCTGGGATGTGAAGATATCCGGACGCACAATCTCAGACGTCACCGGCGGGCACAACGGGGCCGAAACCCGCGTCGGCATCACCTATAGTGAAGGTGTCTCCAAACGGGGGATGTCGTTGCAACGGTTCGTCGATGTGACGTCTGCCAACGCGGCAAAGATCATGGGCTTGTATCCGCAGAAGGGCGTTATCGCACCTGGCAGTGACGCCGACCTGGTGCTTATCGACCCGGAGATCAAGAAGCGGCTAACCGGCAGCGACTTCCACATCTCGGACTATAGTATTTGGGACGGATTCGACATCGAGGGTTGGCCCGTGATGACAATCCTGCGAGGCTCGGTCGTGGTGGAGAACGGCGAATTCAGCGCCAGATTGGGCGGCGGGCAATTCCTGCGCCGCAAGGTAGACTCGGCGGTGGCCAACCGGCCCGTGGTGTAGAGATGAATGCGGCCTCCGCTGGATTACCGGGAAGGCCACATTCAAGCGTTCCAGCCGAGAGAATTATCTTCCCAGTGCGCCGTGGCGGGTTAGCACCCTCGCCAGTTCGGCAACGCCTTCGGAAACCGTTTCAGATGTGGGGTGCCCGAAGCACAGGCGTGCCATATTGGCTCCGTTGCCTTCCGGTGAGAACATGGAGCCGTTGTAGTAACCGACTCCCTCGTTGAATGCCTGCTCCTGCAGCGCGGCGAGGTCCGTGCCTTCCGGCATAGTCATCCAGACGTAGAGCCCGCCTTCCGGCTTGCTCCAAGTCGCCGCGTCTCCGAAGTTCTCTCCCAGGGAAGCCAGCATCGCGTCCCGTTTTGCCCGGAGGGCCTGGTTCTGGTCATCGATATGCTGGTACATGTCGTGCTTGAGGTATTCTTCGATGGCCAGGGCCGCGAATTGGTTGACACCGCTGGGGGTCTTGAAGCTGAATGCCCTTCCCATTACGTCCGGAGGCGCGACGAGATAACCCATGCGCATTCCGGGGGCGACGATCTTGGAGAAGGAACCACAGTAGATCACTCTACCGGAGTCGTCGAGCGAGTGGAAGGACGCCACGTCCTCTCCTTCGAAACGCAGGTCGACATAACAGTCGTCTTCGAAGATGGGTAGTCCGTATTGTCCGGTGATCTCCAGGACCTTCTGCCGCCTTTCCAGGGTCATGGTCCAACCTAGAGGGTTTTGGAAGGTAGGGATGGTGTAGAGGAACTTGACGCTCTTGCCACGGTCTTTGAGGTCTTGCAAGGTATCGGCAAGCGCCTCGGGGATGATCCCGTCGTCGTCGCACTTCACTGATACGACCTCGGCGCCGTAACGGCGCATTTGCCGAAGAGTGCCCAGATAGACATATTCTTCGGTCAGTAGTACGTCTCCGGGATTGGTCATCGCCTGGATCAGCATCCCGATGGCCTCGCCGGAACCGGAGGTCAGGATCACGTCGTCAATGGATACGTGGATGTCCCGGTCGCGGGCGAGCTTGTCCACCACCAACTGCCGCAGCGAAGGCAGTCCAGAGGGGTCGGGGTAGTAGGCCAGGTCCTTCCCCTCACGGTCCAGGGCCGTCTTTAGCGAGCTTACCAGCTCGTCCAGCGGGAGAGTGTCCGGGTCCGGATAGGCGACCGCGAAGTCGTACTTGGCTCTGCGGTTAGGGGCCCTGGTGGTCATGGGAGCGTTACTGGCGAATAAACTTTCGTAGTTAAAAGGTTGAGCTGTTGCCATAGTGATACCTCCTGTGCCCCTAGTATAAGCTTTCGTCGGAGAAAAAAGGTTGGTCGTCGTATTCGCTGTTCTGGCCAAGGAGCCTGCGGGTGCTAAGGAGACAGGCCCGGTACCACAGGGCAAGAATGGCCCTGTCTATCTGCATCCGGGGCGGACGGACCCTGCGCCCATGTTTTAGGGCCAGCCACCCGATGTATCCGGTGGCGAAGAACTCTTCCAAGAAGGGTGTGGGCTCGGCTTCGGAGGCCGCTTCCGCCAGTAATTCATAGGGAACATTGGAGCAAAGGATTCCAGGTTGCTCCTCGGCGAGGTCCCGGTAGCGTTCTTCGTCTGATGAATCCATGTCTTGTTGTGGTTGGCCGGGGGCTTAACAAGGTTGTGAGGGGACTAGCCCCTCACAATCGAATGCTCCGGCCGGCGAGAGGCGGACGCCCGGGTCGACACCGGCTGGTCCGCATCACCGGTTGGCGGGATCACAGGTTAAGCTGCGGCACCATGTACTGAGACTGCTTGGTGTAGACTTGGAACCGGCTGCGCTGGGTGTCGATGATCAGCAGCCTTCCGTTGGCCGCGTCGTACTCAACGGCGGTGGGCTGGGCGAACCGCCATTCCGGTTCGGTAGTACGCACTTCCCTGCGCCGCTTTATGTAGTCGGCGTTGGCATCGACGGTCATCTGCGCCCACAGGGACAACTGTTGAGCGTCGCCCAGCAAGCTGGTTATGAACTTGCCGTCTTCGTCAAAGATGTGCACCCGGCCCTGTTCCCAACCGTTGGGGCTCCAGTCGCAAACGTAGATGTCGCCTTCCGGGTCTACGGCCACGTCGGTGGGGTAGTTGAACTGGCCGCGTTTCGTGCCCTGGCTGCCAAATTGGGTTATGAACTCGCCATCACTGGTGAACTTCTGCACCCGGTGGTTGTTGAAGTCCGCGACGTAGACGAACCCCTTACTATCCACGGTTATGCCCCAGGGAGAGTCGAGTTCCCCTTCACCGCTGCCGTGGCTTCCCCAGGAACCAAGGGGTTGACCATCAACGGCAAACTTGCGGACCTGGTGGCTTCGTCCGTCGGCGATATAGAGGACATCGCCGGAGTCGATGGCGATGCCAGCGGCCCCGTTGGGACCGGGCTCACCTTCAGCGACCATGCTCCAATGGCCCAGGAACTGTCCGTCCTTGTCGAACCTGGAAACGCGGTTCAGCCATTCGTCGGTGACGTACAGGTTTCCCTGGCTGTCGGCGGCGATGCCGGCCGGCCAGATGAGTTGGCCGTCACCGTTCCCGTAGCGGCTGAACTCCCCGACGAAGGACTCTTCGCCGGCGGCGGCGCCAACGGTCACCTGGCTAACCCGCGCACCGACTCCGATGCGGTTCCAGGACACGTTACTAATGCTTTCGCTGCCGCGATTTACGATGTAGAGAACGTCGCCGCTCCCGAGGGCAGCGGCGACGGGGTTGGAGAACCCCATACCCGTTGCCGAACCACGGCCCACGCTGTGGCTATAGTCATAGGTCCTGCCCGAGACTGTTTCTGTCAGCATAGATGTCTCCTTAACCCAGGAAGGGGAGCTTTTCGAAGGAGCCTTCGACCAGGGGTTTGGCGTCGAGGCCCATCCAGTCCTCGAGGAGGACGGAGTAGATGCTGCGGAAATCGTGATTGGGAACGACATCGCCCTGTTCCAGGTCCTTGGCTGCCAGGGAGGGCATTTCCGAGTACTGGCCGCCCTTCACTGGGTCGCCGATGACGAAGGCTCCGCCGCCTGCGCCGTGGTCGGTGCCGGAGCCGTTGTCGTGGGTGCGGCGTCCGAACTCGGTAAAGAGCAGCATCACGACGTTGTCCGCGGCGTCGTGCTCACGGAGGTCATCGAAAAAGCACTCGACGGCTTCTGAGACGTCCTTCCAGAGCTTGTCGTGCATCCCTGTCTGGTTGGAGTGGGAATCGAAGCTGCCGTGGTCGCAGTATAGGATGCGGGTGCCGAAGCCGGCCTGGTGAATCTGGGAGATTCCCTTCAGCTTGGCGGCGATGGTGGTGTCGGGATACTCGACGGTGGAGGAGTACATCCTGGGGGCTTCCTTCAGGATGTCCGCGCCCTCCAGGGTATCCAGGCCGGTCTGGCCCATGTAGTCCATGACGGCTGAGGAGCCCATGACCGGGGAGTAGAGGCGGGCGAAGCGGTCGAGTATCTTGGAGCGCTGCCGGGCCTCGGTGATACCCGGGAGCAGGCCGTAAGACTCGAGGTTGTCGACGCAGGCGACGGGGACGCCGGGCATAACCAGGGCGCGGAAGAGGGAAGGGCCGAAGGAGACGGTGGTAAGGACGTTCTCCTTGTGGGGGTCGATCTCCCTGGTGGCGCGGCCCAACCAGCCCTCGGTGCCCAGCTTGTCCGGCTCGCAGGTGTGCCAGATATCCATGGAGCGGAAGTGGGACCTGGGGGAATTGGCGTAGCCGACGCCGTGGATGACGGCGACGCTGCCCTGGTCGTAGAGGTTCTTGATGGGGCCCATCTCCGGGTGGAGGCCGATCTTATCGTCCAGGGGCAGGACCCGCTCTTCGGGGACGCCGACCACGGGGCGGTTGTCCCTGTAGAGTGGGTTGGAGTAGGGGATGATCGTGTTGAGGTAGTCGTTGCCGCCGGTCATCTGCAGGACAACCAGGACCGGGTCTTTGTTGGACTGGGTCATTGTTCTCTAACCTCCGATAAAGCGAGTTTAAGCCGCCTCGGTTTGTCCATTAAGCGAAGGATGCGGCTCGGTGAAGTCTTCACCGGCTGCGGCCGCGGCCTCTCTCCGCCGATTCCACTCTTCCCATTTTGCCTGGACTTCGGCTCGTGCTTCGGCACGCTCTCGGTTGCGTTTTTTCTCTTGTCTTTCCAGGTACCACGCTGCCAGTACCATCCAACCCTCCGTGATGACGATGCTATTCGCCGCTATTCCAATGGTTAGGGAGCTTACTCCTTGGCCTATAGCAATCATGGTTTCGGGCAGAAATGGTTCCCTTATGCTAGGCGTACTGGTACTCGCGTAGGGAAACGATTAGCTGGAGAAGTTCCCCGACGCGCTGGGTGGAGGCGGCGGTGGTGGCTTCGGAGTCCCAATTGGCGCTTCCGGACTCTGAAACGAAGTCTATTAGCTCCTTGCGGCTCTCGTCGGCAACTTCCAGGGGTCCCAGCAGGTCGAGACAGCCGTCGACCAACTGCTCCGGGGAGGTCGCGCCCTGCTCCCTGAGCCGGTTGATGATGGACTGGATGCCCGGGCGTTGAGTGTCGCCGATGAGGTCGGCGGTGAAGTTGACGCGGCGCATGAGGGAGCCGGAGTTGATCCACTCGACGCCGGTGTGCCAACCCTCGACGCTGGGCGGGTTGAGCAGGTCCTGACCCATGTAGCAGGGCTGGCGGGAGAGGTCGCCCAGGCCAGGGGCAGGGAACTCTGCGCCGCCGACCAGGTGGAGGGCGCCGACGACGACTTCGGTGGGGCTCTTGAGCCTGGCGAAGCGGGCGTTCTTGAAGAAGCCGGAGTTGAACAGGACCCGGAGGGTGGCCTTAATGTCGTAGTCCGACTCCATCAGGGTGTCGGTCAGGAGGTCGATGGCGTCCTGGTCCCTGGGGGGAGTCACGGCCCATGCGGGGACCTGGGCTTCGTCGGCGACGAAGAAGTTGTAGAGATGCCTGGCGATGAACCCGGCGGTGGCGGGCTGCCGGCAGACGATGTCGATGATGTCCTCGCCGTTGAAGTTGCCGGTCTCACCGAGGAAGGTCTTCTCGGTGTCGTCGTGGTCCTCGTCCCGGTACTGGAAGAACCAGTCGAACCGGCCGATGGGTCCACGGGGCAGTTTGGGGGTGATGGTCCAGCCGGTGAAAGCGCGGGAGCACTCCCGGACATCGACCTCGGTGTAGTTGCCCACGCCCATGCTGAAGAGCTCCAAGAGTTCGCGCCCCCAGTTTTCGTTGACCGCGTCGGCGTGATTTTCGCAGTTGTCGAGCCAGTAGATCATGGCTGGACTCTTGGCCATCTCGAGCAGTAGTTCTTTGTACTTACCCATCCCCTTCTCGCGGAAGAGGACAACCATGTCTTGAAGCTCGTCGTAGTGGTCGACCTTGGAAACGCCGGTGGCAAACAACTGGTGCCAGAAGAGGGTCATCTTCTCTTCCAGTGGCCGCTTGGTGTTCAGCATATCGTGCAACCACTCGGCTGCGCCCATACCGGGGAGTGTTCCAGGACGCCAGGTCCAGGGATGGTAGCGCATCATCTCGGCCCGGTTGAGGGCCTCTTGAGCATCTGTGTTCAGCAGCTCTTCAACATTGGCCTCGTAGCCTTTGGCTGCCCGGGCTTCCAGCTCTTCCCGGTCCGCGCCAAAGCCTGCCCGGCGCATCAGGTGAGCCATCAATGCGATGTCGTCTTGGCCCATGCCATCCTCCTCGGGTCCGAGATTTTACAAGTGTGAACCGCCCCCAAACCGGGGCCTAGTCACCGGGGAAATGGTATAGACCCCAACGTAAGGTGTCAACCGGCTTCGGTCTCCACGCCAGGGCAGTTGGACATGGGCCGGGCGGCCGGGTCTCACGGTTCAGAAGGGGACGGGCTGGAGGGAGCGGGGGACCAGGCCGCGCTGCGCCGCTTTTAGGGAGCAGGCTCCGCAGGACATCGTTGGCCTGTGGGAGTACCCGGCTCTCGAGGCAACGCTTCAAGTAATCGTGGAGAGCCAAGAGATGCCGAGGGCGGAAGCCCCGGCCGGTCATCCGCTTGAAAAATACCTGGGTCCACTCCAGGAGGGACAAATGGGGACCGGGCCTGGAACCGGTTACGGCGTTGGTCATGTCATCGCAAAAGTCCAGGGCCAAGGGCCGGAGGCGGTACACCTGGAGTTCGGCGGCATATTTTCGGCAGAAGGAGTCCACCTGAGTCCTGAGCCGGGAAAAAGACATTGCTTTACCTCTTCATGAAAGTATGTGAAAAGGGGATATGTGCTTAGCGGGAGCAAACCGCTGCGGCGTACTGGATTCCCGCCCCCGTTCAAGCCGGGGGCAGGCTTTTCGCGTGAATTGGGGATGGCCTTGCCCCGGCCACAACGTCACTCTCCATCCGGCGTGAACCTTCTATTTTCATGGTAGTGCCGGGTCATCGAGCCAGCCGCGGAGGGTCCTCTCGGAAACGCCGGTATCGCGGGCGGCCTGGGCAATGGAAGGCGAGAGTGCGACGACGGGCAATAGGGCTTGCTGGCGGGGAGTAGGACGGAGAATTTCGATTTTCCGGTCATTTCCGGACAAATCCGGCGCTTCCGGACCGGCGGGCCGGCCGGGGGCGGAATCCGGGGAGCTATAGAGAGGCTGGGAGCGGGTTGCCTTGTTAGCTTTTTTGGTCATTGAGCATTTCGGCGCCTGAGTGGCTGTCCTGAATTGGCCCGGCCCCTATTGGGGGGGCTTACGGGTCGGACATATATTATAGTACAGAAGTTCGCATTACATGACAAGGGGAGTGCCGGGAATCAGCCAGGGGATTTTAATTGTCCTGGGGAGAGCAGTATGTAGACGCAACCGTCATCCCGGCGAAAGGCGGGACCCGGAAATGCCCAAGTATGTGAACGTGATTGTAAGGAAGGGTTTCTTGATTTCGGCTCAAGGAGAGTGTCTCAGACGTCCAGGCGATTTACGATATATGATGTTTTGACTCGTTACCTTCCGCACTAACTGAGAAAATTGCGAAACGTTGCGCTTCGCCAGATACTGGCCTGTATCACTACGAACATGCCAACTCGTCTTTCCCGCGAGCGCGGGAATCCACTACGATTGCTCTGGTCTCCCGCTTTCGCGGGAGCGACGGATGGATTTGCGGGATGACGGATGGGGTAGTAGGGGCGCATAGGCGTCCTTGATCCACATAATCGAATGACCCTACCCTGGGTCTGCGGAATAGGGACCTTCGGTTGTCCTCCAGAATGGGGTTTTCCGGTCATTCCAGACCGAGACAATCACAAAGGTCCTGGCCTCCGGACCAATGGAGGATGTCTATCCGGTGTGCTATGGGGATATGCTAACCGGGACCGCCTGGGGCGAGGCGTGGGGTCAAGTGGGACCATCGTTTCGACCAGAGCGGGAAACCGGCGAGGCCGGATGGAGAAATCTTGGAAGACTTGAGAGGAATGGCGGAGATATTCCGGCGCTTCGGCGATTTGGAATGCCCTGGAATGTCGACATTGTATGAGAGGCTGTCCCTGGCTATCTCCGGCGATCCGGAAATTCTGGCTATAGCAGTCCAGCGGCGCGCGGGCCAACCGGCCCCGAACCTGTTTTTCGCGGCAGTCCACGCCTTGCTGCTGGAGGGCAGCCCGCATCCTTTAGCGCGGTTTTACACCAGCCTTTCGCCTGCCACCCAAACCACCGAGGACCCGTATCCTGTCTTCCGCACCTTTTGCCTTGAGCGGAGAGCGCAGATTGTGGAAATCATCTCAACCCGGGCGGTGCAGACCAATGTCATTCGAAGAAGCGCTCTCTTGCTTCCGGCCTTCGCGAGGGCAATGGGCAATGGCGGAAATAGGCCCACTGCCCTGATAGAAATCGGCGCGAGCGCGGGCCTAAACTTATTCTGGGACCGGTACGGGTTTGACTACGGAGGACGCCTGCGCTGGGGTGATCCCGCTTCGCCGGTGCAGCTAGCGACGACTTGTCAGGGGCCCTACCTCCCGCCGGTCCCGGAATCGGCGGTAAACATTTCGCAGCGCGTGGGGTTGGACCTGGAGCCTGTGTACCTGGACCGTGAAGATGGGGGCGCATGGCTGCGGGCGCTCATTTGGCCGGAGCGGCGGGATGAGGCCGATCTGCTGAGCCGCGCAATGGACCTGGCCCGCTCCGGCCCTCCTCAGCTTTTCGCAGGCGACGCCTTGGACCTTTTGCCCGGCGTACTGGACGCCGTTCCGACGGAGTCCAGGCCGTGTATCTTCCATTCCCACACTCTCAACCAGTTCCCGATAGAAGCCAGAGAGCGGTTCGCCGGCTTGATCGACCGTTATGGCGGACAAAGGGACCTGGACCTGATCTCCCTGGAAGGCCGCAGGGGTCAAGAAAACTCGGAGCTGGACCTGGCAACCTACCGGAACGGCGCCCGCAAGTGGGAGCACTTGGCCACGTGCGATAGCCACGGTTACCGGATTAAGTGGCTGATGGACTCCTGAGTTCCGGCAGGTCCAGCTTTTGTGACTTAGCTTCCGCCCCTTAGCAGTTCGGCGACGCGCCGGACATCGTCCAGAGCCTCCAGTTCTCGCAAGGACGCGACCAACTCCTCCGTGACTTCGGTTGGCAGGGCCGTTCCGGCGCAGTCGCGGAACTTGTCAACGATCTCGGGCATGGTCACACCCCGGAGCGCCCCCTCCGTGATCCTGTCGGACCTGCCAGAAAGCACCTGCCCGTCCATGAGATGGACATCCACGCGGTTGAACGCCTCGGTCCAGCTCGGCTGACCTACGTATTCCGGACTCCGGCGCATGGTCACCCTGGGGATCATGGCCTGCGCTTCCTGGCGGAGCACCTGATCGTCGGTGAACGTCCCCAGCCCAATTTTACCGTCCAGCAGCGCGGCGGTGAGGCAGTATTGCATACTGAACTTGCCCTCCAGGGAGCTGGTGGGCCGGTCGTGGATCAGGGAACGTGGAGGATCGAAGTCAACGATAACGTCGATGCTGTCGACCTGTGCCGGGTCGATGCTCCTTTGGCCCATTATCTCGATGATCGCATCGAGGGCAAGGTGGGCGCTCCCGCAGCACGGGTACTTCTTAACCTCGATTCCAGAGTCGACCAGGTAGCAGGTCGAGCCGAGGTTACGCGCCATCTTCTCCATGTCGTAGCCTTCGCCTCCGGAAAAGGCGTGGATGAACCCGAACCTGCCTTCCAGGGCGTCGGTACCGGCGGTAAATCCGGCTTTGACCATCTTGGCCGCCATGACCCCGGTGCGGCATGCGGCCCCGGCATGGAAGGGCTTGGTCATGGTCCCGAAGTTCTGCCGCAACCCCGAAGCCTGGGAAGCCGCAAGGGAGATGGCCATGGACGTCTGTTCTTGGTCGAGGCCGGAGATTCGGGAAGCGGCGACCGCCGCCCCCAAAGCGCCCAGCGGCCCGGTGGGGTGCCAACCCAACTCGTCGGCATAGGCCACGCTCATGCCCTCGCCGATGCAGCAAGAGACTTCAAATCCCAGGATGTATGCCAATAGCAGGTCGCGTCCCGTCACGCCCAACTCTTCCGATAGGGCCAATGCGCCGGGCAGAAGGACAGCGGTTGGGTGACCCTTAATCGCGCGAGTGATGTCGTCGTAGTCGAGGGCGTGGGCCATTGCACCGTTGATTAGGGCCGCGTCGGGGGAGGAAGTCTTGAACCCCCGGCCCACGACGCTGGCGACCCCCGCGTTATCCCCAGGCCGCACGAATTCTTCCAGTATTCCTGCCAGGGGCTCATCGTGACCGGCCAACATGCAGCCCAGGCAGTCAATAATCGCACCCTTGGCGGCATTGACCCCGTCGGGCGGGAAGTCTTCAAGGCCAGCGGTCACAACGTACTCGGCGATCTGTTCGGTGAGATTCATTCATGGTCTCCTTCAAATTGGCTTGCAAATTGGCTTGGTTCCCGGCCGGATGCGTGAGGAGGAAGGGACTGACAAGATGATATTACACGCTTGGTGTTAACCCGTCACATGCCAGTGGCCAAAAGTCACCGGCGGGGAGAGCCGGGTATCCTTGACACTCTCAAGGCGTATTCTATACTTGGCTGCGGCGTCCGCCTGCGCATCACGGATAATTTCGAGCTCCCTCAGGAGGTATCGCTGCGTGGTTACAGGCGCTCTCAGCGGGGTTCGCGTAGTTGAATGGGGCAACTACATCTCAGCGCCGTTTTGCGGCAAGGTGTTGGCGGAACTGGGAGCTGAGGTCATTAAGGTGGAGCCTCCCCTGGTGGGCGACGACAGCCGGCGCAGCGGGCCGTTCCCCGGCCATATCCCGGACCCGGAGCGGAGCGGGCTTTTTCTGCTGAGCAACATCAACAAACGCGGAGTAAGTCTAAACTTGAACACCGCCACGGGCCGGGAGCTGTTTGACCGGTTGTTGGAGTCGGCAGATGTTCTCCTGGAGAACCAGCCATCGGGTGTGCCGCGGGACCTAGGACTGGACTACGGCGCGCTCAAGTGGCGCTTCCCCCGGCTGATCGTCACCTCGATTTCGCCATTCGGCCGCAGCGGCCCGTACAGTGGGTTCAAGGGGAGCGATCTCACCAATAACGCACTGGGCGGACTCAGCTTCGGCACCGGCCACCCCGACCGGGAACCGCTGACCACCCCTCTCCATCAAATAAGCTACCTTGCCGCAGTGGGCGCGGCGTTTGCCACCACGGTAGCGATTCTGGCCAGAGACGCCACCGGCCGGGGTCAGTTGGTGGACGTGTCGGAGTCGCAGGTCGCGGCTGTACTCCTAAGCGGTTACCATCTGCCTACCTACATATATCGGGGAGTGGCGGGGTGGCGTTCCGGCAACCGGATGCGATTGGGGCTGTTCCCCAACTGCGTGCTGCCCTGTAAGGACGGGTACGTTTGCATCGATGCCCCCCAGCTAGAGCAGTACCGCCGGTTTCTATCGTTGCTTGGCGAGCAGGACTGGACGGAGAAGCCCCGTTACCGGAACCGGCGGGCGATGAGCGATGAATACCCCGAAGAAGCCGAGGCGCTGATAACGCCGTGGTTCATGCAGCACACCAAGGAGGAGATTCTCCGAATTTGCATGGAGCACCGGGTCCCGTGCGTCCCGGTGAAGACCTTCGATGAAGTGTTGGACGACCCGCAACTAAACTCGCGGGAGTTCTTCCAGGAATTGGGCCACCCGGAAGCAGGGACCTTCCGGTATCCCGGCCCGCCATTTAGGATGACGGGCACGCCTTGTCATTACGTGCGCCCTGCGCCTTCGCTCGGTCAACACAACCGGGAGATATTGTGCGGCGAGCTGGGCGTAGAGGTTTCCCGGCTAGTCGACATGGCGCGAGCGGGGGTTATTTAGCATGGAGTTTAAGGGCGCTGGCGGACCGCCTCTGGGCAACTACCGTATTGTCGATCTGGGTACGGCGTGGGCCGGTCCCATGGCGACCCAGCTATTGGCCGACCTGGGAGCCGAGGTAATCAAGGTGGAAAGCCGCCAGCGGATGGACGGGCTGCGGCAGGGAAGGCCGATTGTGGGCAATGACATCGCAGGAGGTGACCAGGGCTTGTGGCCCGAGCTGCAGCCACTTTTCCATGGTCTCAA
The DNA here is from genome assembly GCA_965216155.1 of Dehalococcoidia bacterium. Lineage (GTDB taxonomy): Bacteria > Chloroflexota > Dehalococcoidia > Lucifugimonadales > UBA3495 > CATOSP01. The sequence goes on from CBDCFD010000006.1 coordinate 800,043, forward strand.
CAGGAACAAGCTGAGTGTCACGTTGAACCTGAAGACCATTGAAGGGGTCGCACTGCTGAAGGAGCTAGTCGCAAGGAGCGACGTGGCGCTCAGCAACTACTCGCCCGGTGTGCTGGAGCGGTTGGGGATCGATTATCAATCGCTGAGACATTACCGGCCGGACATCATTCAGGTGGCCATGCCCTCGGTGGGAGAGACAGGTCCTCTGCGGGATATTCTGGCTTACGCCCCGATAATTCAAGCACTCTCCGGATTTATGAGCCTGGTCGGTTACGGCGGCGGCACTCCCCTGGTGGGCGAGTTGCAAGCGCCCTGGAGCGATACCGTGGCCTCGGTCCATGCAGCCCTGGCCATTGTCGCGGCTCTTAGGCACCGGAACATCACAGGCGAAGGCCAGTGGATAGAGGTTGCCCAGCTAGAAGCCAGCGCGTCCATGCTGGGCGAGGCATTCCTGGAGTACCAGATGACGGGGGCCGCGGCCAAGCCCGCCGGCAACCTTGACCGTGAAGCTGCACCCAATGGCAACTATCCATGCGCCGGCGATGACGAGTGGGTGGCCGTGTCTGTGGATACCGAAGAAGAATGGGACGCTCTCTGCCGGATTATGGGTAACCCGGCGTGGACTGAATCCCCTGCATTCCGGGACAAGCCAAGCCGAATTAGAAACTACCGGGCCCTGGACAGGCATGTATCCGCCTGGACGCGTCAACATTCAGCAATGGAATTGACTCAGAATTTGCAGCGGCACGGCGTGTCTGCCATGCCTGTGATGAATATCGCGGACCAGTTCGCGGACCCTCACTTGAGAGAGAGGGAGGCATACTCTGAGGTGGAACATCCCCGCCTGGGGGCCGAATGGCTCTACGGGACACCGTGGCTGTTGAGTGAGACACCCGTAAGGGTGCGCACAGCCGCACCCCTCCTCGGGGGGCACAACGGCTATGTGTTTCAGGAGCTTTTGGGACTAACGTCCGGCGAAATGGAGAGGCTGGTTTCCCGGGAGGTCATTTACTGATTTTCTTTTCCTGGCACAAATCTTGCGATGCGCCGCATCCGTTCGCCTCTCTGGGACCCGTCCCGCCTTGATGAGGACAACCGCAATGGCCCTTGCCACGGAAGACTATTCCTTAGAGCGGTAAAAATGATGACAAGTATACTTCGGCTGAAGCCACTTGACTTTCTGCAGGAATGAAGTTGAGTGGGGACTTGGTATCCCCTCCAACAATGTTCCCATCCGCATCGTAAAAGACTACGGTTAGTTGGGCGCCGGTATAATCTTTCGGGTAGGGATTCCTGGGCAGCGACCCAGATCTCAAGCCAGCGATCGGGTCAGTGGCCGCCCCTACCCCGGCGTCCAGCGCGGCGGTTCGCTGCCGGTGAGGGTTTTGATGCGGTCGGCGATGGTGTCTACCAGGTCTGTTACGACGCCCAACAGTTCGCGCCGGTCTTCTATTTTTATCACCGCGCCGCCGTAGCGGTACTCCACCGCGTACCTGGTCAGCCAGTCCAGGCTTTCACCGGCCGGAGTGTTTCCCTCGCCCGGATATTGTCTGATCTTGCCAATCAGTTCTCCCAGGTTGTGGGTCCGATCGTACTCCCCGCCAAGGGCTGAAATCCAGCCTTTGAGGGCATTCTCAACGGCTTGTTGGGCCAGGAAGCCGACAATTTCCTGGGGCGAATCCGATTCCGGCGGGTAATCGATCATTGTCATCAACCCACGGAGGTTGCGCGTGGCGACGATGAAACGCTGCTCTATGTCAGGCCAGTTGGTGGGTTCCCGGTTGCCGGGGTCCAGGGGTTTTTCGCTCACGATTACTCCGTCTCTGACGGCCTGCCCCGCTATGTGGTTCCTGGCCCGGCGGCAGTAGGCGAATTTGCTTTCGGTAAATTGGACCACGTCCACACTTGTCAAACGCCCGTAAACTTCCCTGGACTTCTTACGGGCGGCTGCGCTGGCATCCGTGTAGGTGGCGCGGTCGTCCGCGTCGTCGCCGGTGATGACCAGCAGGTCCACGTCGGAGTCGTCGCGGTAGTCGCCCCGGGCGCGGGAGCCGAACAGGATGACGGCCAGCGGATGCACGGCGTCGTAGACGGCTTGGGCTACGGCTCGCGCCCTGGGGTCGTGGTTGTTGACTGAGGGGATGCTCATGGGGTCTGCTCCGGCGTCCAGCGCGGCGGTTCGCTGCCGGTGAGGGTTATGCGGTCGGCGATGGTGTTCATCAGGTCTATCACGGCGTCCAGCAGCCCGTGGGGGTCTTCCAGATTCACCGTGGCCCCTTCGTAGCGGTAGTCCACGGCGTATTTGGTCAGCCAGTCCAGGCTTTCGCCAGCCGGCGTATCGTTCTCGGTAGAGTGTTTGCGGATGATGGCGGCCAGGTCTCCCAAGTCGTGGATATTTCTGTACTCGTCATCCAAGGCTGAAATCCAGGCTTTGAGAGCGTTTTCCACGGCTTGCTGGGCGTGAAAGCCGATGTCTTCCAACGGACTGTTTGTTGTGATGAGATTGGTCATAGATACGATGTTCCGGGTGGCAGCGATGAATCGCTGCCACCCGGATGTCCGGCCAGTTGGCGGGTTCTTCACTTGAGTTGGCCGGGAAGTCGGCAGGACTGAAGTCTGCTTCGCTCACGATTACTCCGTCTCGAAGGGCTTGCCCGGCTACGTGGTTCCTGGCCCGGCGGCAGTAGGCGAACCGGCTTTTCGTGAAACGCAGCACGTCCACGCCCACGCTGAGGTCGTACAATTCGTCGAGCTTCCGGTGGGCGGCGGCTCTGGCGTTAGCGTAAGTGGCGCGGTCGTCCGCGCCGTCGCCGGTGATTACCAGCAGGTCCTCGTCGGAGTCGTCGCGGTAGTCGCCCCTGGCGCGGGAGCCGAACAGGATAACGGCCAGCGGATGCACGGCGTCGTATACGGCTTGGGCTACGGCTCGCGCCCTGGGGTCATAGCCTTGGCTGTTAGTCGTGTTCGTCATGGAGCCTTGTTCATAGCGTAGTCTCTCCCAGCAAGGTTAGGGATTGTGAACCGGGACTGTCAATTGTTCCGTAGCCCCTCCACCCGCGTTGAGTGCGTTCCGGGCAGTCCTTTTGTGATACTCTGTCCGAACCGGCTACGATGCGCCAATCCAGCCTCGCTCCCTCGTTTACCCTGTCATTCATATACCGCTGTGATTAACGTACTCGCCAAAGGTCTGCTGCGACGCCCTGCCAGTGTTTTCTATGGCTGGTGGATCGTCGTAGTCAGCTTGATCGTCGACGCGCTGAAGCACGGCACGTTCAACCGGGGTTTCACCCTTTACGTTCTTCCGTTACGCAGTGAATTGGGCATTGGTCTCGCGGCGATATCGCTGGCGGACATGTTGGGACGGCTCGAAGGGGGGCTGCTGGGGCCCCTGTCCGGGTACCTAACCGACCGCTGGGGCCCACGTGTAATGATGGCTTTTGGGGGACTTTCCTCGGGTCTGGGGTTCATTCTCCTGGCGTTTACGCACAACTATTTGAGCTTCGTGCTGGTGTTCGTCGGCCTGATCTCAGTTGGGATGCGCGCCGGGTACAACAATGCCTCTGTACCCGCCTTGAACCAGTGGTTCCGCAGGCGTAGGGCCCTTGCGATGTCGGTCGCATCTGTGGGAAACGGTCTCGGGGGTTTCCTCATCGCCCCGCTTATGGGTCTGCTGGTGGTGTCAACGGGATGGCGAGAGGCCGCCATGGTGTCCGGAGTGGCAATAATCGCCGTCGTGGTCCCGCTTTCTATTCTCGTTAGACGCTCTCCGGAGACGATGGGGCTCAGGCCCGACGGTGATAGCCTGGATATTCCGGAATCGGCGAGCGCGCGCCGCCGGCCGGCGCCCAACCGTGTAGAAGCCAACTCGCCCGCCCAACTAAGCCGGGCGGGGCAGGACCGGGCCGACGCGGACTTCACCACCGGGGAAGCCATGCGGACCGCGTCTTATTGGTTGCTGGTATGGGCCGTGGGGCTGCGGAACACGGTCCATTCCGGAATGTCCTTCTTGCTGGCTCCTGTAGTTGTCTGGTTCCTTCAAGGCGGAGGACGGACCGAAGCGGAAAGCCTGCCCATCGCGGCTCTCTTCGTGGGTGGCCTTTCCCTTGGGAGCATGGCATTCAACCCGCTGGTCGGATGGCTGGGCGATACGTGGTCGAAGCTGAAGTTGAGCTCGGTGGCGATGGCGGCGGGTGGGGTGTCCCTGCTTGTGCTATTGGACCAGGACGGCCACATCTGGCGTCTCGCCCTCTTTGCGGCCCTTCTGGCTTTCGCGGAGAGCGCAAACCCCCTGGCCTGGGCGATCATGGGCGATTTCTTCGGGCGGAGGAGTTTCGCCACTCTGAGGGGGTGGCAGCACCTTCCAGACCAACTGATGTCGATGAGCACTCCGGTCTGGATGGGGCTTATCGTGGACCATACCGGCAGCTACTTGTGGGCCCTGATTCCTCTGGTGGTCATTTACTCCGTCGCCGCCGTCTGCTACTGGACGATCCCCCGTCCCCGCCCTCCGGTCCGTACGCGCGCGAATTAAACTCCCGGTCATCCGGCCGCAATTCGAGTCTTTGCTTCCCCTGTGGGTTACAATTTTCCGGACAGCATAAGGCCGTATCAGGAGGGTCCTAATGGTATTGGAGTCGGGAAGGATTACGGAAGAGGGAGTGCTAAGGTTAAGAGAGCGGCTCGGCTCGTTTAACCGCCCAAGGCAATACGGTGTGGGGTTGTTCAACGAAGAAGCCTCCCGCAGCGCGATCAGGCACTTCTGCCAGGGCATCGGTGACATCAACCCGCTTTACTGGGATATGAGCTATGCCCAGACCACTAAGTTTGGGACAATCGTGGCCCCGCCCTGCTTCCTATACAGCGTCTACTGGTGTTCCGGGCGCACCGGCGGCCTTCCAGGCGTCCACGGTTTTCATGCCGGGAACGATTGGGAGTTTTACCGGCCCATCTACTTGGACGACAAGATTTCGGTGCAAGAGCAGTTCACGGGCCTGGAGGAGAAGGAGAGCCAGTTTGCCGGGCACATCCTCATTCAGTCGAGCGTTACCCACTACTACAATCAGCGAGGGGAGGCCATAGCCAAGACCCGCGGGTGGCAGATCAGGGCAGAGCGCAGCGCGGCCAGAGAACGTCAGAAGTACACGTTCGAGCCATACAGGTATTCCCAGGACGAGCTTCGGACTATACAAGAGGCGATATTGGCGGAGGAAGTCCGGGGCAACAATCCTCGTTGGTGGGACGACGTGCAAGTGGGGGACGAGTTGCAACCCGTGGTCAAGGGGCCCATGAGTCATGGTGATATCACGGCATTTGTCGCCGGATGTATTGGAGGCATCTCCCACGGAATCCAGCTCAAGGAGATGTTGCGTCACCCATCATGGGGTTTCACCGACCCCAACACCGGTGCGCAAGAGGCGATCATCCGCGTGCACGACATACAGGAAGCTGCCGAGAGCGCCGGACTCCCCGGGGCCTATGACTATGGATGCCAGCGGTGTTGCTGGATGGGGCATTTGCTAACCAACTGGATGGGAGACGACGGGTTCCTTAAGAACATGTATGTCGAACTACGGAGGTTCAACGTTGTGGGAGACACCACGTGGTGCCGCGGCAAGGTAACCGCCAAGAGGCAAGAGGATGGAGAGTCGCTGGTGGACCTGGAGATCTGGGGAGAGAACCAGCGTGGGGAAGCCACCACCAAGGGAACGGCTACAATCCGGTTGCCGTCGAAGCAAGTGAACGTTTAATGCCTTAGTATCCGTGATTGCCTCTACAATAGGCTAAACTCAAGAAAAGACCGGAGGCCCAGATATGGTTCGCCCCAACCCAAGGGTGAAATTCACGGTCAAGGACTACATGTCAACCCCGGAGGGGACGCAGTACGAATTACTTGATGGAGAGATGATTTTGGCTGCTTCGCCTAACGACCGGCACCAGACTGTCTTGTTAGAGCTAGTGTGGGAGGTACGCCCGTTCGTCAGGGCCCGCCGCCTCGGTCGCATGTGGATCGCGCCGTTTGACGTCATATTTTCGGAAACGGACATTGCCCAGCCGGACATCTTGTTCGTTTCCAACGAGCGGTCCGGGATAATCACCGCGGCCAACATCCAGGGCGCGCCTGATCTGGTGGTCGAGATAACCTCTCCCTCGACGGTACAGTACGACCGGGGTTACAAGATGGTGCTGTACGGGAGGTACGGCGTCCGCGAGTATTGGATAGTGGAACCGGTTGCGGAGACGGTGGAAGTATATGTCCAGGGGGAGGACGGGTTAGTCTTGGAGGCCAGTTATTTGCGGGGCGACATTCTCACATCGCCCCTGCTGCCGGGGATGGCCATCGACTTGGAGCAGGTGTTTGCCGCTGACTAGAGGCTCCGGCTTCATCTACTCCTGAAGAGGAGGCGCTGACATGCTTCAGCCCAATCCAAGTGTCAAGTTCACGGTTGACGACTACATGGCTACCCCGGAGGGTACGCGCTATGAGCTTCTGGACGGGGAGTTGATTATGGCGGCGGCGCCAAGCGACAAGCATCAAGCAGTGGTTGGGGAATTTTACCTGATTCTCCAACCATTCGTTCGGAGCAATCGGATGGGGATTGTCAGGCTGGCGCCGTATGATGTGGTGTTGTCCGACCATGACGTTGCCCAGCCGGACATCCTGTTCGTGTCCAACGAGCGTTTGGATATTCGCACGGCGGCGAACCTGCAAGGCGCCCCTGACCTGGCGGTGGAGGTTTCATCTCCCTCTACCGCCAGGTACGACAGAGGGTACAAACTGGAGCTTTACGCCAGGCACGGCGTCCGCGAGTATTGGATAGTGGAGCCGTTTGCCGAGACGGTGGAGGTCTACGTTCTCCGGGGAGACGCCGGTTTGCTGCTTCATGCCAGCTATTCGCGGGGCGACACCCTCACGTCGCCGCTGCTGCCGGGCCTAGCTATCGACTTGGAGCAGGTCTTTGCCGCTGATTAGAGGCGCTGCTGGTCACCCGAACCTTTCGATGGCCCTGACCATTCCGTCCATCGCTCCTTCAAGTACCGAGTCTTCCAGGCAGTATGAAATGCGGAAGTGGCCGGGGGTCCCGAATCCCCGCCCCGGCACCGTTAGTACGTTGCTTTCTTGCAACACATTCACGAAGGCCAGGTCGTCGCCTCCCGGGGCCTTGGGGAATAGGTAGAAAGCTCCCTGTGGTTTCACCAGTTCGTAACCCATCCCGGTTAGCTGAGTGTAAAGAAAATCCCGCTTTCGCTGATAGTCGGCAACGTCCACGGTGACGCCTTGGAGCGCCCGCACCACGTGCTGCATCAGCGCCGGAGCGTTGACGAAGCCGAGAGTCCGGTTACAGAACGCCAGACCGTCGGCCAGTTCCCCTCGGTGTGGATAGGACGGGTTGATTGCCACATAGCCGATGCGCTCTCCGGGAAGGGCCAGGTCCTTGGCATGGGAGTTCACCACGATTGTGTTGTCGTAGTGGGGGAAGACCTGGGGATAGGGCTGACCGTCGAAGATGATGCGGCGGTAGGGCTCGTCGCTAATCAGGAAGATTTCAGTGCCCAGTTCAGACTGCTTGCGGTCCAGGACCTCTCCCAGCCTTCTAAGGGTATCCTCCGGATAAACGACTCCAGACGGGTTGTTCGGGGAGTTTACGATTAGGGCGCGTGTCCTGGCGGTGATTGCCGCTTCGACCGCTTCGGGGTCCGGCTGGAAGTTCTCCGAGGTGGGCACTACCACTGCTTCACCGGCATGGTTGTCCACGTAGTAGCCGTACTCAACGAAGTAGGGCGAGAGGACAATCACCTGGTCTCCCGGATTCAATATGGTCTTCAGGGTTACGTTCAGGGCTGCCGCCGCGCCGCAGGTCATGAGGATATCACCGGCGCCGAAGGCGAGGCCCGTCTCCGCCGTCAGGCCCTCGGCAACCGCCTGACGGGTCTCGACGTACCCGTTGTTGGGCATGTAACGGTGCATTCCCTTGATGGGGTTTTCTGCCAGCCGGCGCAGTTCCTGATGGAACTCTTCGGGCGGCTCAGCTACGGGGTTACCCAGGGACAGGTCGAAGACGTTCTCCTCGCCGTATTGGGCTTTCAGAGCGATGCCCGCCTCGAACATCTGGCGGATCCAACCGCCCTGTTCCATAAATCCGCGGACTTTGTTCGAGACCGGCATGGACCACTCCTGGAGTCAATGATTCGCTGGTTCGGGAAATGCCAATAAGGACCCTCGACGTTGTAGCCCAATCATACCGGTTGCCGGGGGGGTTGTCGAAACAAGGCTCTGGCAGAGAAAATTGCGAAACTCTCCAGTCTTCAAAACGAGCAACGATTAGCGTTATAATGAGTACGTTAAACGTTTTAGAGAACCAGTCTCAAAACAGCCGGAAACGACGGCTTTGAGGGAAACCAATCAAATGGACGAACACAGCCACATACTAGGCTCACTGGCAATGATGGTTTTCCTGATATTCTTTACAACGGTCATTATCACCAGCTATATCAACTCACACCGCAAAGAATCCAGGCAGCTACTAGTAGTCCAACGTCTTTGAAGTGATGTCTGAAAGATGTATTCTCCTCAGCAGCGGGAATGCCCGGCAAGAAGCGGACTGTGGGAGAGTAGTCATGGCCAAGAAATACCGTATCAAACTGACCTGGGAAGAACGGCAGGAACTGAAGGCCCTGGTCTCCAAGGGGCGGGCGGCGGCGTACAAGCAGACCCACGCGCGCATCCCCCGTTTTCACGGGGGCAGGCTCTGCTGCTGAGCGATGAGGCAGAGGAAGGCGGGTGCATGAAGGACGAGGAGATTGCCCGGGTGCTCCAGGTTGGCAGCGCCACGGTGGAAAGGGTGCGGCGCCGTTGCGTGGAGGAAGGGATTGAGGCGGCCTTGGACCGTAAGGAGCAACTGCGCCGCCGGCCGAAGAAACTGGACGGCGCCGCCGAGGCCCGGTTGATTGCCATAGCCTGCGGGGAACCGCCGGAAGGCCGGGCGCGTTGGACGCTGAAGTTGCTGGCAGACCGGTTGGTGGAATGCGAGATAGTTGACGCCATCCACCCGGAGACGGTGCGCAAGACGCTGAAAAAAACGAACTCAAGCCCTGGCTGAAAGAGTGCTGGTGCATCCCGCCGGAAGCCAGCGCCGGGTTTGTGTGCGCCATGGAAGACGTGCTGGAGGTCTGCCAACGGCCTTATGGGGACAATGAGGTGTTGGTGCGCCTGTATGAAACGAGCAAGCAACAGAGCCTGCCCTCGGCCACGACCGGGGGTGAAGGAGACGCGCCTGCCGCGGCCAATGCGGCCCGGAGCGGCGGCCGGGTACGATTACAATACGAGCGCAATGGGGTCAGCAACCTTTTCATGCTGTTCGCGCCGTTGGAAGGATGGCGGCGGGTCGCGGTGACGGACCGGCGGACGAAAGTTGATTGGGCCTGCCGGATCAAGCAGTTGGCAGATGAGGACTACCCGGACAAAGAGCGCATTGTGCTGGTGATGGACAACTTGAACACCCACCGTGCGGCCTCCTTGTACGAAGCCTTTGAGCCCGCCAGCGCGGCGCATCGCCGGGCGGCTGGAGATTCACTACACGCCCAAGCACGGGAGTTGGCTGAACCCCGTATCAAGTACGGGGCAGGCTATGGCGGAGATTGAAATTGGCGTGATGGCCCGGCAATGCCTGGACCGGCGGATTCCGGATCAAGAGGTTCTGCGGCGGGAGGTGGAGACGTGGCAAGGTCAGCGCAACCGGGACACGGTGCGGGTGAACTGGCGCTTCACCACCCAGGACGCGCGTATCAAACTGAAGTCTCTTTACCCATCAATACAGAATCACTGAACTACTAGGGATTGAAGCTATGTTGGGTAGGAGCCAACAAGACCTGGAACCTTGTCGCCTGAAGTCGTTGGAACTCCACCCAGTAAGCCCTTGCGGGCTTACTGGGTGGAGACAGGATGAGACCAGGAACTGGGGGGGGGACGTCGGAACACTCAGTTTGTTAAACTGGATATCAACAACAATTGGAAATGCGAGGCGAAAATTGCGGGGTTTTCTCATAGCGATTCCCATCGTCTTAATTGTAATGTCAATGTCGGCTTGCCAGGGAAGCTCCGGTCCGGCCGGGGAGCAAGGACCTCCTGGCCCAGCGGGGCCCGCAGGACCAACAGGTGAAGCGGCCACTTTGGACAAGGATGAACTTCAACTGGTTCTCCAACAGTTGGAAAGCGCTGAAGCAAGAATAACCGCTGACGGTCCAGCGTCCGGTCAACAGTTGATGCAGGGTCAGACCGAGGCCTCAGTGCCTCCCAAATGGATGCCCGAAGCTTACACCAATTACTTTGTACGAGAGGCAATCAGGCGGTATGAGTCTGACGGCTTGGATTCCACTGTCGCCTACTACAACACCAAGGAGAGCGTGGACGGCCAGTGGTACGTCTTCATGATTGACGAAGACGGGACCGTGATCGCCCATGCCAATCCAGCCTTGGTGGGACAGCTTGCCTCGGACATCACGGGTCCCAATAACTACCCCACCGGCGCTGCCGTAGCCGCCACCGCCGACGAAAACGGTGCCTGGTTCGACTACACTTTCACCAACCTAGCAACGGGCTCGGTGGAGACCAAACATTCGTGGATGGTAATTCACGACGGGATTACCATCGGGTCCGGCTGGTACGAGGAAGGGCCGCGGAAGACCGACTCTCCTGTCTATACCCAGGCTTTCGTTCAACAGGCCATTAACCTTTACGATGCGGTGGGCTTGGATTCCACTGTCGCCTACTACAACACCAAGGAGAGCGTGGACGGCCAGTGGTACGTCTTCATGATTGACGAAGACGGGACCGTGATCGCCCATGCCAATCCAGCTTTGGTGGGACAGCTTGCCTCGGACATCACGGGTCCCAATAACTACCCCACCGGCGCTGCCGTAGCCGCCACCGCCGACGAAAACGGTGCCTGGTTCGACTACACTTTCACCAACCTAGCAACGGGCTCGGTGGAGACCAAACATTCGTGGATGGTAATTCACGACGGGATTACCATCGGGTCCGGCTGGTACGAGGAAGGGCCGCGGAAGACCGACTCTCCTGTCTATACCCAGGCTTTCGTTCAACAGGCCATTAACCTTTACGATGCGGTGGGCTTGGATTCCACTGTCGCCTACTACGACACCGAGGAGAGCGTGGACGGCCAGTGGTACGTCTTCATCATCGATGATGAAATCGGCTTTACCATTGCCCACCACAACCCCGTGTTGAGAGGAAGGGATCCCAGCCTGCGGGTGGATCCGACAGGCTACTTCTATGGCGATGACTTGCTGGGGGCTACCGAAGCCGGACGTTGGGTGGAGTACGTGATAGTCAACCCTGAAACCGGCGAGAACCAAAGGAAGCACACCTTCGCGGTACTTCACGACGGCTACATCTTTGCTTCGGGCTGGTACGAACAGTAGGTTCGCCGGGCGTCTGAATCTTGTCCGTTGGGCCCGGCATTAGCCGCTATCCTGGGCCTGCCGACAACCTCTCTTCCTGCTGTCACTTGACAAGCCCTTGCCGTCCAAGGCCGTTCGCTCGCTAACCTTGCACCAACGACACCCTACTCTTGTTGCCCAAACGGGGGATTTCTGCTTGGGGCCGGTTTTGCCAGGGTGTCGGGCCGGGGTGACGTAACCGGGGTTGTGCAACCGAACTTGGGTGAAATTCCCCGGCGGACGCTTGTAATCCAAGTAGCCGGGGAGAAGGAGAGTACCGACGACAGTGAGCGCCGCCTCGGTATGGAGTTCCGACCTGCGGAGCTCCTCTAAGAAATTTGTGAGGTCTCGTGGTGCAGCGGTTCAGCACTCCGGCGCTTCAAGCCGGCGACCCGGGTTCGAATCCCTGCGGGACTACCACTGCGTTCGGGGCTTGGGGTAAACCATGGGCATAATGGGGCTTGTCCGAACCGAGGAGCAAGTATTGAAAGCCATTAGCTTGCACGAACCGTGGGCGTCTCTGATTGCTTCGGGCCACAAGACGCTTGAAATGAGGAACTGGCGGCCTCCCAAGCTATTGGTCGGCTGCACCATCGCAATCCACGCAGCAAAACGAAGGCCCACGAAAGAGGACCTTCGCGTGCTCCAAGAGATCGACCCCGTACCCGAGGGGTATCAACGTGATCCGGCAGGCGTGGTCTCCCCCACCAAGACGACGCCCTTCGGGAAAGTGCTCTGTACTGCACGGTTGGTGGCCGTCTGGCAGGTGGACTCCTAGATGATGGATGGCCAAGTCCACGGATGGAACGCCGCCGTCGAAAGGATGCTTCGGGTTGACCGCTTCGGGGACTTCAGCAGGGGCCGGCATCTGTGGGAGCTTGCGGATGTGACCCAGCTTCCTTGCCCAGCGAACGCTGTCGGGAGGCAGGGCTTCTGGGAATGGGATCCCGCGCAATAGCGGCCTGGCCCACAGCAAATTGTCTACGCTGGAGGCCCTGAGTCTTGAAAAGCAGGGCCTCCACGCCTTTTCAGGGCTCATTCCCCGCAGTCCGAGATTTTGCGATTCTGAGCGATTCTCAACCCTGCCTAAAACGGGCACTTTCCGCGGGGGACGAGCTGCACGACGCCGGCGAGCTCGGCCAGCTACCGCAGGACCTCGCGGAAACCCCTGCCGAAACGTTTTCCCGCGGAAAGGCCGCCGACGCGGCGATCCCCGATCGCATCCACAACCTCGCCATCTGATACCATCGCAGACCAACCGAGTGACATTTCTGCCGAACACTTAGACCGACATTTATCCTGAACAGCGACAGCCGAATGTCAGTCGGTCAATCCGCCTGCGTGGTCCAATTTACCTCCGCCGATTACAGTCCGGTGTGGCGGGAGGAAGTCGATGGGATTGGGGCACTGGCCTCTCCCATACAGCCCATCTATGCAGGTTTCATTGGTGTTGGCGTCCGGCTGTCAGAGTCAAAACATCGCCGCCGCCGGGCCGGATACGTTCAGCTGAGGACTTGTTTCGCCTGCTTGCCTCGGCGGTGGGTGCTCGCGTGTGCCTGGTGCCTATGCTGCCGTCCTTGGGCTTTGCCCTGACTCGGCTGGTTGGCCTGCTGCTGCGGGACGTGGTGCTTACCCGCGACGAAGTTGACGGGCTGATGGCGGGGTTGCTGACTTCCGGTGCGGCGCCGACGGGCAGGACCGGACTGGGCGTATGGCTTGACGAGAACGCTGACGGCCTTGGGAGAGAGTACGTGGGTGAATTGCGGCGGAACTACCGGTCAAAACTCGCTCAAGGCCATAAGAGCAAGAACCGGGGAAGGTTGCAGCGTTGGGAGTGAGGGCACACAGGCGATATCTGAGTCTAAGTGTCGATGGTCTCTACCCGTATGATGAGCGCATGCGGAGGCGGATCCTCTACTTTCTCGAAACAATCTCACTTCTGAATTGACTGATTTGTCGAGCACGAATCGTACAAAAACATCCACGCCGACGGTTCTGGGCAAACGGCTCTTCAGGCATCAGATTTAGCAACGGGTCGATTTGGTAACGACTAACGAGCCTCGTGTCTATCCCGAGTTCAGTCTTCACAATTTCTGCTGCGAGAAACACACCTGCCAGGTATGAAGAGAAGGACACAGAGACCAGGGTTGGATGGGGGTTCTCGGCCTCGTAAAGGGTTTCAACGGCGCTCAGGAACCCACACACATCAGACCCCAGATGTTGCCGGGCAAAACCTCGCATCTCAGGCTTCATCTGGTTGAGGCTGGCGGCGTCTAGGACAACTCCAGGATGCGAGAGATACTCCATAATTTGCGCAGCGGGCAGTCCAGTTCGATCCGCCATCGTTTCCTCATAGGGTCTCCCGGAAGCCTGATCCGGATGCAGGCATCGCAGACAGGCCAGTTCGGAACCAGCAACGTGTCGGAAAACCTGAACCATCGAGCCACCTGTAGCGGCATCCAGCATAGTGTCGGGCCATATTTGTTGGAGTAAGCGCCGGTCCTCGGCGCTATCCAGAGCGGACGCCACTAGTCTCGGCCAAGGGATGTCGCCCTGGTTGATCTTGGCTAGCAAAGAGGATAGTTCTTCGAGGTGAACCGTTACTTCCAGGTCGGATCCAGCTAGCCGACGAGTTACAAGTTCGACCTTCGGTGTAGTAGTCGCGAGGTCTTGTTCAAATGCAAGAACGGACCGGTTCAAGTTTGTTTCATCATCCACGTAACCCTTGTCAACGCAGCGAATAGCACCGCAGGCATTGAGTGACGCGAGGGCGTCTACGCAGGCCTGGCCAATCGCGCCTACACCTACAATCAGTGGAACACTGGACAAAAGAGGAGCTTCAACATTCGGGGCATTGGACACGGGAGCCCCGTAGTCGAAGACCGAAAACTTGGTTAACGGCGCATGCCACTGGAAGTCCCCTACCACCGGAAGAGCGTGGCGAAATACTTCGCTCGCTACGAAAGCCGCAGCTGCGAGTGCGCCGAACACGTTGCCCGTATCGGAAATTGTCGGGAGGTCCTCTCCTCTTCCAGACACAAAAGCTGTCCAGCCGTTGGCAGAACCGGAGACGTGGCACTTCGCGGGACCTCCGCCGAGTCGCACGATGACCGGGTCAAAAAAGTCGGTGGAGTTAGGCTGAGCCGAGGAATCGACTCGCACAATGAGGTTTCCCACCTCTTTAGCAAACTCTGACTGCCTCGCGATTCGCACCCTTGGCGCGAAGCGTACAATGAGGTTAGCGGCTGTTCTGACCAACGCTCGACCTGCCACCGTCCGCTCAGCAGAGGGGGGCCAGTCCAAGACAATATCCTTGGTTGTGAGACAATTAGTCGCTCGTTCTTCTGAAAGCCCGCTCAGTTGAGCCGCCAACTTGACGTGACGGTCGTCGCGTACGCGCATCACTCACCCTTAACTGATAGTGTTTGAATCGAAAAGCACAATGCCGGGTCTAGGCTTACGACAGAACTCCAGTTGGCAGAGCGCCAGTTGCCCCCTTCGAGACCGACATACACCGCCCACTCAGCATCAGCAGCGGCGAGCGTGGTAGTTCCGTAGTAGGGTAAGACTATGCTCACAAAGTCGGGTGCGTGGAGAAATCCCTCACTGTCCACCTCGCTGTGGAATGCAGCTGAGGGGTGGGAGTGGAAACCTGCCAGCACAACTTGGCCCGACCCTTCGCAAATTTCGGCCAATTGGTCCATCCACTCCGTGGAAATCCGGATGCTTTTCGGGCCGAACACAACGCCTTCTCCGCCCGGGATCACGACTCTCTGAACTTGAAGAGTTGACGCTGGACCGAGCCAGAATACCGCTCCTTCCCAGCCAGAGTTACCTGTGGTCGCGATCGCTTCGATCGTGGCCTTGACGCAGGACTCGGAGACGTTCACAAGTGCGCTCAAGACGCTCGTCCTCTGTAGCGGGATTTGGAGTTGAGAATAACCTGCAACTCATCCAACACCTCAAGGAGGACATTACCATCAGAGTTCCACCGCAATGACACATCGCGGGTCCATTCCGGGTGAAGTGCAAAGCCTTCCAGCGAGAGGGGGAGGCAAATGTCCCAATTGCCAGGACGGAACCCGTCGCAGTTCGGCCATGCTGATGAAACTTTGGTTTCCCCAGTTGCTGGGTCGAAACAGGAAATTGACGGGGGCTGGTCGGGGTAGTCAGGCCAAGCAAATCGTAAATAATAGCGTTGCCCGTCAATGGCCGAACCCATCTCGACCTCGATTATCGTCGGCTCTGGACGGGTTATTTTCCAATGGGCCTCGACGCCTATTCGCCGGGCTTCAGGCAAGTCGTCATCGAGGCACAGTTCAGCTAAGCGGCTGCTCATCCGGCAACAAGCTGACGGACGAGCCGAAGAGCGAGGTTGTGTGAGGAGTCTGCTAGTTCCCCAATTGGAGTAGAGAGATCCGGCGTATCGCCCCGGTCAACGAGCTCGAAGCGTTCACCGTTTCCGGCGCTGTCTATGTGGTCGGCAACGCCGAAGAATGCCATTGCCGCCTCACGCACAACGGAAAGGGCGGTATCGGACGAATACTTTCCTTCCCACTGCCCCCTTCTGCTAGCGGCGTAAGAGACAACGACGAGCACTTCTCCCTCTATCGTGGACTTGGGCGAAGATTCGGACTGGACCATCAATATCCTCCTTAATTTGGTATGGCTACAATCATACCCATCCAACTTTGGCGACTTTACACCAGTGCTATATTATAGGCTAAAGGACGATGGCAGATCAAGGTTATGGTTCAGCGTACCAAAATTGATACAAAAGACGGCTCGCCTGATAATGCCCTCAGTCTTGAGGACCTGGGCCCCCTCGTAGCCAGTGAGCGCAAGCGGAGAGGGCTTAGCATTCGCGATGCCGCTGAGGACGCGGGTGTTCCATTCAACACCTTTGCCCGGGTCGAGAGAGGGCATCTTCCAGATTTAGCAAAGTTCAAGCGGCTTGTAGAGTGGGCCGGGGCGGATGTTTCTCGTTTTTTCGAGCGGCGCGAGCGTTCTGAAACCACCCCAGAGATTGTTGCAGAACACCTCCATTCAGACCCCAACCTGTCACCCGAGGCAGCTGACCATATCTCCGGGCTAGTTACGGACCTTTACAAAGCCCTGGCTCGCCCCGGCCATGTAACTGCCGCCCATTTGCGAACTGCGAGGACGTTAAGGCCGGACGTTGCTAGTCAAACTGGCTTATTGATTGCCGATCTTGACGCAGCTCTGCGAATAAGGAGACAGCGTGGCACTGAGAAGAGGGTTTAAATCCGAATGCGAGCGGATTGTAGATCGGGTCCGGGCCGCAACCTCCCTCTCGACGGGAGACCGCGTTAGCCCAGAAACTCTAGCCGAACATCTGAATATCGAGCTAATCGCTGGCGATCAACTCCTTCCGTTGAGCCGATTCGAAGAACTACGCAATCTACAATCCGACGCCTTCTCGGCATGCACTTTCTTGCCAGAGCGAGGCAATCCTGTCGTCGTCTACAACCCACTGCCGTCAAAAGGCCGGCGTAGCAGCGACCTTGCGCACGAATTGGCACACATACTACTTGGTCACGAGTTGAGTCGAGTAGAGATGATTGGGGAGAGCACGTTCCTATCATGTGACCGTCAACAGGAGGAAGAGGCTACGTGGCTGGCCGGCTGTCTTTTGCTGCCTCGCGGCCTGCTTCTTAAAGAGGTCCGGACCGGGGCAACCGCCACGACGATAGCAAAGAAGTATGACGTTTCAGAAACAATGTCGACCTTTCGAATAAACGTAACCGGTGTGTTGCGGCAGAAGAGCCGCAATGGGGCCTCCAGCGCGGGGAGGTAGGCTGGCCAGAGTATCTCGATGTCCTCCAGACTTAACCGGAATTACCTACTCATTGTAGGTCACCGTAGGCTTAAGGTTCCCTGTAATCGCCGGAAGTGAATTGAACCGGGTCGCTCGACCGTCTCACTGAATTGGAACCTCCCCGCGAAAAGTTCGCACTTCAGTACGTGCGGGCCCATTTTTTTCGGCCATGACGTACTGAATTCATAACTCCTCGCCGTCCTTGACAGAGGACTTACTGGCCTCGGTTCATCGCGGCCTCGGCAAACGCCTTTGGATCTCGTAGCATCCGATTGATGGTGTCCCACTTGTACTCGCAGACTGCTCCGTTCTTAGCGACGAGGCCATAGTTCTTGTCTTGCGACATTAACTGAATGACGGGACAACGGACTTCGCCGGACAAGCTCAGTTCGTCCTTAACACCAGGGGCGTTTTGGGCGTCGGGTCCAAGCAAAACTATGACGACGTGGGAGGCTCCTATTCTTTCTCGGGCCGTCTGCCTCCACCTCTGGTCGTGCTCGGCGCTCGGCGAAGATTTGTCAATAATAGTAAACTCGCAATGGTCTTTTGCTTGACCGATGAAAGTCCCACGCCTTCCGGCGTCCTTCTCGAACTCAAAGGACAGGAAGACCGGTCGACGTTTTTCGCGCTTGAGTGCTTTTTCTCTCGTCGTTTGGGCATTCCTCTTCTCTGTATTGATCGCAAAATGGCAGACGCTGGGTAGTACACCTCTAGCTGCAATTGCGGCGGCAAAGGCAGAATTGGAGATGTCAGGGTAGTGACTTGCAGTGGTGGTTTCTATCGGACTCTACCGTACGCACCGGGAGCCATCGCCTGGGCCAGTTGCAACGACCCTTGCCCGTCCGGCAGCCCGGGCGGCTCGCTCTATGGCGTCTTCGAATTCATCCGGCTTCCAGTCGATGATCTCAGCCCCGCACTCATGCAGTGATTCAGGTACTTTGACCCCATCATGTAGGCGAATGCCCAAAATCCCATTGGGGGTGCCCTTTTTCAGGCTTTGCTGGACCTCGTAAGCTACCGCATCGCTTTGCCATGTTGTGTCCCCTATCAGGACCACTGTAACCGAGGTTCCTGACAGTTGTTCCCGTATTTTCCTGGAAATGTAATCCCAGTTGTTGCTATCGACGGGGTCAAGGAGGTGACGTCCGACAAATTCAACGGGGACGTTCTTATTCCACCGCAAGAGGTTGAATCCCTTGGCCTTCATTTGGTCCTCGTATTGACAGCTAATGAATATTCGGCGTGGCATATGTCTCTCCTATTAGGACGGCTCGTCAAGGTTGGCTACCACCTGCAATGTTCCCATAGCATTGCAGAATGGGCATCTCCTGAGCAGGGACCAGTTGTTGATGAATTTTCTGCAGTCTAGGTTGGTGCATTGCCAGAACCCTGTTGGAGATTGGTTAGGGACCGCTCCTAGGGCGGTTGACTCTACGAGGTACTGACGAGCTATCTCCCAACCGAAGGGCTCCTGTTGCTGCCACGATACATACCGATAGCTGGAGTAAAATGCTTGAAATCGTTCAATACGGTCGATTTCACTGAGGTAATCGTCCAGGGCATTCGGGTGCGACTCTAAACTTGCGATAATCGTCTCTGTCTCAATGGCGTTCACCCGTTTGAACAATCGGAATTGGGTCCCTGCAGCTGACTTACCCGGTTCGGGTAGGTCAGAGACCGGAATGGGTGGGTCGACAAAATGGACAGAATCGGCGGCAAGCGCGTAGTCAAGCTTCGTTGTATGCCAAATCCCTTCGGTTTTCCATGACAGGCGGTAGTACCCTGCAACAACGCGCTCGTTACCTCTGCGGCAGAGAAATACTATGAACTGTGCCTTGTTCTTAACTATACCCGCTCGCATTCCCCTCTCACACGTTGAGAACAACCCGTAGGTCCCAGTCTCGATATTCGGGTCGCTCTTGTTGTCGTCGGGGCGGGTAATTGCCCGTATCGGCAACCTGCTCAAGTCCTCGGAAAGATAAACGGAAAGGTATCCGGTGGCTGGCGCGGCTACCTCCAATGCGGTCCACGGAGCAGCCGGAGAAATTACAGGCTTATAGGGGCACGAGGAATCCGACTCTTCCCTCTCAGCCAGCAGGTTCGCTGTTACGGATGCGGTTTCGTCAATCAAATGAAGTTGAGTGCTCGTCAATTTGTGGGCAATCTATTCCAAGTGGTAGGAAAAGCCCACACACCCAGGGGAGATTTACTTAGCGATTGAATCCTGCCCTTATTTTACCAGACGGAAGCCCGAATCATGGTTTGCATCTTCACGGCAGGAGGGCTGTCATCCAGCCAACTTCTTCGTAGCTATGGGATGAATATCGACATGGATGAATATAGAACGTACCAGGAACTCACCTTGCCGTAGCATCTGTGGCGCGGGGTCGAGTACGGCTCGGTTATTTCGAAGGCTTGTAAATACTACTGCGAGGACCAATGGAAGCTGGGCACTTATTTCGGGGCCACATAAGCCGACACCCATGAAAACTTGGGATACCGGACCTCGGCTAAGCCCGAATCCACCGAGGGAGGGCGTCGGGTTAGCGTCCTGAAGCGGCAAGAAGGTGCTCCTCTGAATCCGGGATAATGGTTTTCCGGCGCAAAGTCTGACGTAGCCCCTTGTCCAAGTCGCTCAGCTCTTGTTCCAACCACGCGATGTGGGCTTCAATGCGGGGACTAACGGCGCCGATGGCGGTGCCCAGCCGGTTCTTCTCGGAGACCAGCATGGTCATCACCTGGTGCCTGCGGGCAGTCAACTTGAGGGGGCGCACCTCAGGACGGAGAAAACCGACCCCGGAAAAGGAGCACCCAATAGATGCTGCCACGCAACCACCCCGACCGGATCCAAATCACCTTTGACGACCATCGCTTGGTGGCCAATGCCGGTCTGCTCCTGCCGGCCACCCTCGCCCAGCACCTGGGCCTGTGGGAACTCGTCGACCATCACCTCGATCTCGGCAGCGCCCCGGGGCGGGCCAACACCGGCGACAAGATGATGACGCTGGTGGCCTCCGCACTGGCTGGCGGCGACTGCATCGATGACGCCGATGCGTTGCGCACCGGGGGGACGGCCTGCACGCTGGGCGGCACGGTCAAGGCGCCATCCACCCCCCGCTTTCGCGAGGGCAGGCTCTGGGCGCCTTCCTGCGCAGCTTTCGCTGGGGCCACGTCCGCCAACTGGACCGGGTGAGCCGGGAGTTGCTGGCCCGGGCATGGGCGGCTGGGGCCGGACCCGGCGACGCACCATTCACCATCGACCTTGATTCGACCATCTGCGAGACCTACGGTCTGGCCAAGGAGGGAGCGCGACACCACGGCTATACCGGCAAGCGGGGCTATCACCCGCTGTTGGCCATCGCCGCCGGCACCGGGGACGTGCTGATGTCCCGACTGCGAGAGGGCCGCGCCAACACCGCCCGGGGCGCCGCCCACTTCCTGCGGGAGACGGTGAGCCGGGTTCGCCATGCCGGAGCCCGGGGGCAACTCACGGTGCGGGCCGACAGCGGCTTCTACACTCATAGCGTGGTATCCGTCTGCCGCAAGATGAACGTGCGCTTCTCCATCACCATCCGCCAGCGCCAAAGTCTGCGCAATCTCATCGAGGCGATACCGGAGCAGGACTGGACGCCCATCCCCTACTGGATGGACGGCGCCGCCGATGTGGCGGAGACCACCTACACCCCCTTCCGGACTGAGCCCGGCGCCGCACCGGTGCGGCTCATAGTCCGGCGGGTGAAGCCCACGCCCGGTTCTCAACTGGCCCTCTTCGCCACCTACAGCTATCACGGCTTCATCACCGACCGGTACGGGGAGATGCTCGAACTGGAGGCTGACCATCGCCGCCACGCCGAGATCGAGAATGCCATCCGAGACCTCAAGTACGGCGTCGGGCTGAACCACATGCCGTCCGGCCGCTTCGCCGCCAACGGCGCCTGGCTGGCCGTCCAGACGATGGCCCACAACCTGGCCCGCTGGACGGCCAGCATCGGCCTGGGTGAACGGATCGTGACCACCAAGACCCTCCGCCGGAGGGTCTTCGCCCTGGCCGGACGTATCACCCGCTCGGCACGCCGGCTCACCCTCCATCTTCCCAAGAGCTGGCCGTGGCAGGAGAAGGTCAATCGCGCCCTCGCTCGATTGCGAGCCATTCCACTCCCAACCTGACGGCGCCCGTTTGCCACTGACCCGCCATCCGGCCAACTGAACGTCCCCGCCAACTCGCGCCACCCCGGTCCGCGAGCGCCTCTTGCCGTGTCCTCTGTCCTCTCTTATCCCCCAGCGCCCTATCGCAGACCGCCATTGGCGCCCCCAAAAGCGCTTGCAGACCCCCCGCCAACCTCCCGTCTACCCGAATTCGAGCCCGGATCATCGCGCTTGTAACTCCCTCACCCCCCTTCCACTGTCCTCACGCCGTCCATCCGTGTCCATCGGTGGATTCGGGCTTAGGCGTGGGCAAGATAGCTTGCGGGGATGGTTCCGTTGGTAAGGTCGGGTCCGGTGGGGCCCGCGTTGCCCCGGTTTCCGGTTCCGAGACAATCCAGCGCTGGGAACGTAGCAGCTTCTTCAGGGCCTCGCCTATGTTGTGGACCAGATGGAATCGGTCCGCCACCTGTTGGGCTGCCGGAGCACCAGTCCGCCCCGCCAAGGCATAGGCTTCCGCCCGATCCCGGGTCAGGATGTCCACCCCAGGATGGCCCCCAGCCACTGGGTCAGAGGTTCGGCCTGTTTACCCTCCAGGATGTCCACCGGCTGGTGACGCTAATGAAGAAGTGCGGGAGGTTTCGCGATGTACATCCGATTGGTTTGGAGAAGTCTTCGGCCAGGGCATTGGGAAGAGTTCAAGAGCTACTTCCAGGACCGGTATGTGCCCGGAACGAGCGACACGAAAGGATTACAGAGACGCCAGCTTTTACGTAGCACTGAGAACCCTGATGAAGGCATCTCCTTGAGCTTTTGGGATACTCTAGAAGATTAGCTCTCCTATGAAAGGAGCCCCGTACGTCAAGAGCTTACCCATGGGCTGGAGGAATTCTATCCGGCCTTGGCGTACCCATTGGGCGACTATTGGGTCAAGCACTTTGAGGCAATCTCCAGTTCCGCCCACGTGGTCCAGGAGGTGTCAGGGAAATACATACGAATGGTATGGGGAAAGCTCAGGCCCGGGTCTTGGGAAGAGTACGAGCGCCATTACCATGACCGGGTAGCGGGTTCAACCAACGCAAAGGGACTACAGGAGCGTCAACTTCTGCGCAGCACCGAAGATTCCGACGAGGGCATCAGTGTCAGCATTTGGGATAAGGTTGACGACCTACTCAACTACGAAAGGAGCGAGTTCCGCCAGAGCCTTGTCAAAGAGGTAGAGCACCTGTACCGAGGCGACCACTGGGTCAAGCACCAGGGCAATCGCGTCTTAATCGCCCCCAGGTTTGGGACAGTGGCTCCTTGGGGTCTGACGAGTCCCGGAAGTCTTTCGATTTTTAGGTGTTATAGTCAAAATAGCTGGGAAAGCATCGGAATATCTACCATTCGCTAGTAGTCTGTCAACTTTCGAATTGAAAAGTTTGGCAGCCGAGTCAGAGCCAGGTGGACAACCGCCCCGGGGGTGATGCTGTTCTAGAGTTATTTCGAATCCAAGATTGACTGACTACTAGCCTTCTGTACCGAAGTTCGAAAAGGCAGTTTTAGAGGCGATTGCCCTGGGTCAAGGACTTTGAAATCAGTTCCACTGATTAACGACAATTAGTCCTGCCGGTGGCGTCGACTATTTTTGCCGGTCGTTATGGGGTAATCATTCGGTACGGAGGTACCGTTGATTACAGACCGACAAGTCAGGCTAATGAGGCAGAAACGTATGGAAAGCAAAACGCAGGAAACGGCGGCGGCCCAGGCTGGGATGAGCGTGCGTTCAGCACGGAAGTGGCAGAGTGGCCTGTTGCCGTCGGCGACGAAACCGGAGCATCGGTGGCGCACTCGGCCCGACCCCTTCGACGGGGTGTGGGAGGATGAGATTGAGCCCCTGCTGCGGGGCGATCCGGCGGGCAAGCTGAAGGCAACGACAATTATCGACTGGCTGGAGGAGCAGCATCCCGGGCGGTTCAGCGCCGCCCAGCTGCGCACCCTGCAACGACGATTACAGGATTGGAGGGCGCTGCACGGTCCGGAGCGGGAGGTGTACTTCCCCCAGGAGCATCCGCCGGGCCGCGAAGCCCAGATTGACTTCACTCACTGCGGGGAACTCAAGGTGACCATCGCGGGCCAGCCCCCCTACCGGCATCTGCTGTTCCAGCTGATTCTCAGCCACTCGGGGTGGCGCTACGCCGAGGTTGCCGCCGGCGAGACCTTCCTGGCCTTGCAGCAGGGATTGCAGAATGCCCTCTGGACCCTGGGCGGGGTCCCCCAGATACTGCGCAGCGACAATACGTCAGCCGCCACCCACGAGGTGAAACGCAGCCGCGGCCGTGCCCTAAACGACAATTACGCCGCGCTCTTGGACCACTACGGTCTCCACTCCACCCGCATCAATCGCGGCCAGAGCCATGAAAACGGCGTCGCCGAGCAGGGTCACTACCGGCTCAAGGACGCCCTCGACCAGGCCCTCATCCTGCGGGGCAGCCGCGATTTCAATACCGCCGGCGACTACGCCGGCTTTGTCCGGCAGATGGTTGCCAGACGCAATCGCCTGGTAGAGGGGAAGCTGGAGCAGGAAATGGCTTGCCTACGGCCCCTGCCGCCAGCTCCGGTGCCGGAATACGTCAACTACCAAGCCCGGGTGCGCAAGTGGAGCACCATCCAAGTAGCCAAGCGGACCTACACCGTGCCCTCCCGTCTCATCGGCAAGGAGGTGCAGATCTGGCTGTACGCCGACTGGGTGGAAGTGTACTACAACGGCCACCTGGTGGAACGCATGGAGCGGGTGCGTGGCGAGGGGGAAGCCCACGTCAATTACCGCCACGTCATCGGCTACCTGGTGCGCAAGCCCGGAGCCTTCGCCCGCTACCGCTTCCGGGAGCAGCTGTTTCCCACCATGCACTTCCGCCTCGCCTACGACGCGCTTCGGGAATGGCGCGGTGAGCGTGCAGACGTGGAGTACGTGCGGATCCTGCACCTTTCGGCGACAACTATGGAGTCCACGGTGGACAGCGCCCTGGCCCTGCTACTGGAGGCCGGTGATCCCTTCGACTACAGCGCGGTCAAGGAACTGGCCAGCCCGGCTCCACCACGGGCGCCGGTGCTGAGCCTGCCCAGCATGCCTGACCTGAGGGTCTACGACTCCCTGCTGGCGGGGGTGGCCTGATGATGGACGCCAACGCCATTCAGGTACGGATCGGGGAGCTGTGCCGTCAATTCCGGCTGCCCACTATGGGCGCGCAGTTGGTGGGCCGCTTCACCGCCGCTGGCCAAGGCCATGCGTTGGAGACCTTGCTGGAGGTGCTGGAGCAGGAAGCCGCGGATAGACGGCAGCGGAGCATCGGCAGGCTGCGTACTTCATCCAGGCTACCGGCGGGCAAGACTTGGGAGACCCCGTCTTCACGGGGGCAGGCTCTTCGAGCACGACCGGGTGCCGCTATCCCTGCAACAGCAACTGGGAGAGTTGGCCGACGGCAACTTCGTTGAGCGCGGCGTCAACGTCCTGGCCTTCGGACTGCCCGGCACAGGGAAAACACACGCACTGTGCGCCGTGGGCCACCGGTTCGTGGAGTCGGGCAGATCAGTGCTATTCGCCCCGGCCTACAGGCTGGTGCAGGACCTGCTGGCCGCCAAGCGGGATCTCTCGCTGCCGCGTCAATTGCGGAAGCTGGACAACTTCGACTTCCTGCTCCTGGACGACCTGGGATACCTGCCCCCAAGGGGCCGAAGAGTCCGAGGTGCTCTTCACCCTCATCGCCGAACGCTACGAACGCCGGTCCCTGGGCATAACGCCAAACCTGGTCTTCTCGGAGTGGGAGCGCATCTTCGCCACCCCCGCGGCCATCGATCGCGTGGTCCACCACTCAGTCATCTTGGAGTTCGACGTCCCAAGCTACCGGACCGATGCAGCTCAACAACGCGGTCAGGACCGTGGTGAGGACAAGGAGGTGAACCGGCAAGAATGCTTGATGCGGGACACTTAGGATCAGGAGAGTAACAACCGGCGACAACTAAACACGCCAGCAGGGCAAGGCCGGTCAGGGGCTGGCACGCCTTCATTTCAGGCACCAGCTAATGGGCGACGGTTGCCTATTGGGTGTCCGTCCCTGGATGCGCAAATGATAGGCCTGTGGGGAAATTGATGACCCTGCCATGGCTATCAATCTCCGGGCTAATTCCCCAACAAATGGATGTTTCACCCTCTGCTGGCAAGGGGGCTAGTACCGCGTCCGGCTATTTTTGACAAATATAAGGAAGGATATAATTGAGGCATTCTTTCATAGTGGGGTGTGTGGGGAATGCCTGCCAAGTTATATCGAGTGAACTTGACCCAGGATGAGCGGGAGCATTTGTTGGGTATCACCCGGCGCGGCCAATCCTCGGGGCGTAAAGTGAAGCGGGCTTTGATTTTGTGCAAAGCCGATGAAGGCCTTACCGACCGGCAGGTGGCCGAAGCTCTGATGGTGGGCCCCGCCACGGTCGGCCGGGTGCGGCAGCGCTTCGTTGAAGGCGGGTTGGAGAGGGACCTCAATGATCTGCCGCGGCCGGGGCAACGGCGCAAACTTGATGGAAAGCAAGAAGCCCACCTGGTGGCCGTGGCCTGCAGCGCGCCCCCGGAAGGGCACACCCGCTGGACCTTGCGATTGCTTGCCGGCCAGGCGGTGAAGCTGGAGTTGACCGGCTCCACCTCCCGGGAGACGGTCAGGCAGGTGCTGAAAAAAACGAACTCAAGCCGTGGCGGAAGAAGGGGTGGTGCATCCCCAAGGTGAGCGCCGAGTTCGTAGCCTGCATGGAGGAGGACGTGCTGGACCTCTATGCGGAACCCTATGACCCCAAGCGGCCCGTAGTCTGTTTCGATGAGACTTCCAAGCAGTTGGTGTCGGAGAAGCGGTCTCCCATCCCGGCCAAGGCGGGACGGCTGGAGCGGTTTGATTACGAGTACCAGCGCAACGGGACCCGGAACTTATTCATGACTTGTGAGCCATTGGCGGGCTGGAGGCACGTGGCAGTGACAGGGCGTCGCATCATGCCGACTTCGCCCATCAGATGCGCTGGCTGGCGGATCCCGCTTACCCGAAAGCGGAGAAGGTCCGAATGGTGCTGGACAACCCCGTATCGAGTACGGGGCAGGCTCTGAACACTCATAGACCCGCCTCCCTGTACGAGGCCTTCGAGCCAAAGGAGGCCAGACGGGTGATCCAACGGCTGGAATTTCACTATACTCCCAAGCACGGAAGCTGGCTCAACATGGCGGAGATCGAGTTCAGCGTCTTCAGCAACCAATGTTTGAACCGCCGCATTGAAGATGAAGCGTCGCTCAAACGGGAAATCGCAGCCCTGGAGACCGAGCGGAATCAGGTTGCCGCAACCATCAACTGGCGATTCTCCACCACCGATGCCCGGCACAAGCTCCGGCGTATCTATCCATCGGTTTCACACTGACGCGGTACTAGTGTGGTGCATCCGTAGTTCATTGGAAAATAAAGTGGCAGTCCACGTTGATCTTTGCTCTAGTTCCAGCAAGAATCCGGTTTCCTGTCCTTTCAGAAAGCTTCCGATTTATGCGGCGAACTACGGATACAGGACACTAGTGTGATGTAACTGAAGTTCATTGTAATAGTATTCGCGATGAGGTATCCTCCGGGTTAGCAGCCCAGAGGAGGATGACCATGGCAATCGGACGACCAATGCCGCCGCTAATTTTGGATGACGTGGAGCGTGAAACCTTGGAACGGTGGGTTCGTCGTCCGAAAACGGCGCAAGCTTTGGCGCTGCGGGCCAGAATGATTTTGGGCTGTGCCGAAGGCCGCAGCAATACCACGGTGGGCACCGACCTGGGAGTGTCCGATGAGACGGTGGGGAAGTGGCGTTCTCGCTTCCTGGAACGGAGGCTGGACGGACTGCCGGACGAACCGCGCAGCGGACGGCCTCGAGCGGTTACCGATGACGACGTGGAGCGTGTTATTACGCTGACGCTGGAGACCGCGCCCCGGGACGCGACCCATTGGAGCACCCGGTCCATGGCCCAGCGCAGCGGGCTGAGCCACAACACGGTCAGCCGCATCTGGCGGGCCTTCGGATTGCAGCCCCACCGCACGGAGACCTTCAAGTTGTCGTCGGACCCCTTCTTCATCGAGAAGGTCAGGGACGTTGTAGGGCTATACCTGAATCCACCGGATCGGGCGTTGGTCCTGTGCGTGGACGAGAAGTCCCAGATCCAGGCGTTGGATCGCACCCGTCCGCTATTGCCCATGCGCCCGGGACAAGTGGAACGGCGCACCCATGATTACCTGCGTCACGGCGCCACTTCGCTGTTCGCCGCCTTAGACACCAGGACCGGCAAGGTGATTGGTCGTTGCCACCAACGGCGCCGGGCCGTGGAGTTCCGCAAATTCCTCGATACCATCGAGGCCGAGGTGCCCGCCGACCTCGACGTCCACCTGATCGCGGACAACTACGCCACCCACAAGACCGCGCTGATCCGGAACTGGTTTGCCAAGCGGCCCCGCTTCCATATGCACTTCACACCCACCAGCGCCTCCTGGCTGAACCTGGTGGAGCGCTGGTTCGGTCTGCTCACCGAAAAGCAGTTGCGCCGCGGCGTGCATCAGAGCAGCGCCGAACTGGAGACTGCCATCTACCGCTACCTGGACGTCACCAACGAAGACCCCAAACCTTTTGTCTGGACCAAGACCGCCGACCAAATCCTGGCCAACGCCGCCCGCTTTTGCCAGCGAACTTTGAATACAGGACACTAGAAACGTGGCCGGAAAGTGGCGTCGGCCGGCCAGCGGCTATACTTGGAGTCAACAAGCATAGCGAGGGCTGAGAATGCTGGGAGAGCGTTCGGACCAGAGGGGACTCTGGGAAGCGGACCGGTTGTACCTGGACCATGTGGGGCGGGACACCTTCTACGGTCTGATGGCATCACTGCGGGGCCGGCTGTTCCGGGACGCCGACTTCGCGGCGTTCTACTGCCCCGACAACGGCCGGGACAGCGTGCCGCCCAGCCTGCTGGCCACGGCCCTGCTGCTCCAGTCTCACGACAAGGTCAGCGACGCCGAGGCCAAGGGCAGAGCGGACTTCGACATCCGCTGGAAGAGCCTGCCCCCGGCCACGACCGGGGGTGGCGTTGGGGATTGAGGTGGAGGATAGGCCCTTCGCCAAGAGCACGCTGCAGGTGTTCCGCGCCCAGCTGATCCTGCACGACAAGGTGCGGGAGGTATTCGAGTCCAGCCTGCGGCTGGCCCGGGAGTCGGGCTACCTGAAAAAGCGGAGCATGAAGGTGGCGCTGGACACGACCAACATCCTGGGTCGGGGCGCGGTGAAGGACACCTGCAACCTGTTGGCCGACGGGATCGTCCAACTGATCCGGGCGCTGGCACAGTTGAAGGGCATCAACGTCGGACAATGGGCGAAGAGTCAAGGATACCATCGATACCTGGGTTCCAGCGTGAAAGGCGAGGCCGCCATCGACTGGAGCGACAAACGGGCCCGGACGGCGCTGCTGGCCGAGATTGTGGCCGACGCGGACCGGCTGCTGGAGTTGTCGCGGCAGGCGCAGGGGGAGTTGGCGGAGGACAGCGCTGAGCGCCAGCAGATAGTTGCTGGGGCGGAGTTGCTGGGGCAGTTGCCGCTCCAGGACATTGAGCGCAAGAGCGGCGATGGCGACGGCGATGACGGAGTGAGCCTCAAGGACGGGGTGAGCCGGGACCGGATGATGTCGGTGCATGATCCGGAGATGCGCCACGGCCACAAGAGCAGCAGCCGGCGGTTTGACGGACACAAGGCGGCCATCGTGGTGGACACC
The DNA here is from genome assembly GCA_965216155.1 of Dehalococcoidia bacterium. Classification (GTDB taxonomy): domain Bacteria; phylum Chloroflexota; class Dehalococcoidia; order Lucifugimonadales; family UBA3495; genus CATOSP01. Next base: position 829,280 of record CBDCFD010000006.1, read on the forward strand.
GACTCTCAGCTGATTACCGCCGTGGAGGTGTTGCCCGGCAACGCTCCGGACAACCTGGGGGCGCTGGAACTGGTGGAGGCGAGCGAGGCCAACACCGATGTGCCGGTGGAGGAGGCCATGGGCGACGCCGCCTATGGTGATACCAGACAGGCCTTCGCCGACGCGGGCCGCACTCTGATTGCCAGGGTGCCGGGGCGTCCTGACCGGAAGCACTTTCCCAAGGATGACTTTGTCATTGACCTGGCCGCGGGCAGTTGCACCTGTCCGGCGGGGCAGGTTACCCACACCATCGTGCCGGCGGGAAAGCGGACGAATCGCACGGGGCGGGTCCACCGCTTGCAGGCCTTCCAGTTCGACGGGGCCGAATGTCGGACATGTCCACTGCGCTCTCAATGCATCGCAGCTAAAGGCAGGAAGGGACGACGGGTGATGATCCATCCCCAGGAAGCCCTGCTGCAGCAGGGCCGGGCGTTGCAGCAGAGCACTCACTATGACGAATATCGAGCGCGCCGAGTGGTGGTGGAACACAGGTTGGCCCGACTGGTCCAGTTGGGCCTTCGCCAGTCCCGCTATTTCGGCAGGGTCAAGACCCGGCGCCAGCTGTACCTGGCCGCCACGGTAGCCAACCTGACCCTGGTGGCCGCCAAAGCCGGGTTGACGGGGAAAACCGGCTCCGGTCCCAGTGCCAGCAGCGCCCAGGTGGCTGGAATGGTCAACTCCGCCGCTAATGCCGCCACCGCATGGCTCGGGCAAATCCGGACCCTCACCCTGCTCGTATCGGCCTTACTGACCAAATCCCTCTTCCCAATAAGGGGTTCCGTCCGGGTTTCTAGGGCCTGCCCCAGTCCTCGGCTGGCGCCGGTGACGATTGCGACCATTCCGTCCATCTGACCCATGGTCCCCCTGCCTACACGAATTGGGCCTTGACCCACCCTTCGTTGAAGGGGGTCCAGAAGTGGGACGTTAGTTTCAGGTGTTTGAACATCCAAACGCCGTTTACCCTGACGTACTCTTCGTCGTACCTTGCCGAGCCCCATACCGCCCGGTCGCCGTCTGCGTAGGTGCACGCTTGGAACAGGTACCAGATGCCGGTGGCAGTGTCCCCAATCACCTCGATGATGGGGTTCATCACCATGTGAATGGCGAAGGGCAGCCTCTTCGAAGCGTTGACGAAGAAGTTGCGGATTCCATCCCGTCCTTCAGCTTTGCCCCGAATGCCGCCGTCCCAAATCGCGTCTTCGACAAACAGGCTGGCGATCTTGTCGGCGTCATAGTTGTCGTCGCAGTAGGTGCAGTAACGGGCCTTGAGACGCTTGATCTCCTCTACATCTTCCAGGGCCCGAAGCCTGCGTTCGATGTCCTCTAAACTCAACACCTGCTTTCCTCCGAAAGGGTACGCTGACCTTGATGGCTCTGGCGGCCAGGCCGCCGTCCATTTCTATACATTCACCCACGATAAATTCAGCCGCCACTGGGATGCACTGACCTCGTACCGTTTCATCCTCGTCCCCCATCCCCGCACGATTGACCCAGAATAACACTCTACTTCCCTGGTCTAAATTGTTGCCTTGCTTCTGCTTTTGTTTTCCCCCAATTGTCGATTCGTCCTGTTAGTCCAACCGTTTTGAATTGATGGTCTTGGGAGTTCGCAACCAGAAGGGAGAGCAGTATGGCCGGGCAATCAGGTCAACGAAAACTGGGCCTCGTTTACTGGGCTGGGTAATTATCCAGCCACCACCGGGCGATGTCGATGCGCCGGGGCAGCCAAACATCGGGCTTGCCCTTCACATATTCCAGGAACCGGCGCAGCGCCGCCGCCCGGGCCGGCTTGCCGATGATGCGGCAATGGAGTCCCACCGACATCATCTTGGGGTGGCTCTCTCCCTCCCTGTAAAGAGTATCGAAACAGTTGCGGGCGGACTCGAAGAAGTCGTTGGGCGTGGACAACTGGCCGCGCCAGAACCCGTAGTCGTTGACCTCTAATGAGTAGGGCACCACCAGCCACGGGTTTCCGTGGACCTCCGTGTAATAGGGCAGATCGTCGTTGTAAGCGTTGCAGTCGTAGACGAAACCGCCTTCCGCCACCACCAATTCCCGGGTGTTCACGCTGGGTCCGTAACGGGTGTACCAGCCCAGCGGCCGCTGCCCGGTAGTGCGGGTGATGGAGGCCACGGCCTGATGGATGGCCTGCCGTTCAGCCTCACGGTCCATCTTGTAGTATTCTTCCCAGCGGTTGCCGTGGCCCATAACCTCGTGTCCCCGGCGGACCACCTCCGGCCCCACTTCCGGGTTGCGTTCCAGTGCCAGGGCGCAGGCGAAGAAGGTCGAGTTGACGCCATACTCGTCCAGCAGGTCGAGTATGCGCCAGACGCCGACCCGGCTCCCATACTCGAAGAAAGACTCATTTGCCAGGTCCCTCTCTCCCCTGGCTACCGGCGACGGCGACTCGCCAACCGTCTCGCCGTGAGGGTCTCCATCCAGGATCGAATTTTCCGACCCCTCCTCGTAGTTGACGACAAACGATACGGCAATCCGGGCGCCGTTGGGCCATTCCACCACCGGCGGATTGGGGCCGTAGCCGATCAAGTCGCGTCCTGCCATGAGATGGCTCCTCCTTTGCATCCGCCGCATTCCCCTGCAAGGTGGCCGGTCAGCCGCCCCGCCAGGGGTTGATTCCGGTGGTCTTCATCCGCAGCCGGTAGACGGAGCTACGGGCGGTGAAGTACATGGTACGGTAGTCCGCGTCGCCCCAGGCGCAGTTGGCCGGAATCTCGGGCAGACGGATTACCCCCACCAGGGAACCGTCCGGCTCGAAGACCCAGACTCCCCCCGCGCCGGTGCAGTACACCCGCCCGTCGGTATCAACCTTCATCCCATCGGGGACGCCGTCCTCCGCCGAGTGCATGTTGGCGAACAGGCGACTGTTGCTCACCGAGCCGTCCGCGGCCACGTCGTAGACCCGGATGTACTGGTGGGTACAAACCTCGCCCCGTGCCTTCTCCGCCGTACATTCGTCGTCGCGGCGGGTGTTGTCGGCATACAGAATAGTCTCGTCGGGAGAGAAGGCCAGGCCGTTGGGGGATTCCAGGTCGGTGACGACGGCGGTCACTGTGCCATCGGGGGCGATCCGGTGGATTCCGTGGAAGTCGATTTCCCGCTCTTCCGGGGGCAGCCGTCCACCGGGGCTGGTGAAGTATATGCTGCCGTCGGAGCGGCACACCACATCGTTGGGCCGGTGTATCCGCTTGCCCTCCCAGCGGTCGGCGACTACGGTGATGGAGCCGTCGGATTCCCAGCGGGTCATCTGCCGGTTGTCCCCTTCGCACATTATCAGCCTGCCTTCAAGGTCGAAGGTCAGGCCGTTGGCGGCCCCGCTGTTTTCCCGTATGACCTCGGGTTCGCCGCCGGGCGTCAGGCGATATATGACGTTGATGCGGTTGTTCACGAATAACAGGTAGCCATCCGGGTGCCACAGTGGCCCTTCGGTGAACTCGAACCCCGTGGCCAGACGTTCCGCCTCGGAGGATTCTACGATTTGGTCCAGATTATCGGGCATGGTGACCTCCTGATACTGGTTTGTCGGAATGGAGTTGCTCCACTGATGGACTGATTACCGTCTTCCCCTGCCTTGCGGCGATTTGGCAGATGCCGGTTTCCAACCGATCATGTGACTGCCAGGCCGCCATCTCTTGCCTCGACTTTGTACAAAAGCCAGTAACCATAAACCAGTAACGATGGAATTGGTGCGCCGCCATCTGTGGATGTCGTCTGGGGGTTTTTCAATGTCTAGGCGCGACAGCGACAGTGAAAAAGTCCCAGCCACCCTATACGACCGCCTCACAGATACGCCCACCTACGCGGCTCGAATGTACAAAGTCCAGCTTGCTTGGCTAGTCCGTTGACTCCTATCCGCCGCTGACTATACCATGCCGAGCAAACCGGGGGCCGTATAAGCAACGGTCCGGGCGGGACCGTTGCTCACGAAGAGCGACCCCGCCAAATCGATTCTGGAGGTCTAGGATGGCAGAGACAAAGGGTAGAGGAATGTTGATGGTCTTCACCGATGTTCCCCCCGAGATGAAGGAGGAGTTCAACCGCTGGTACAACGAGGAGCACCTGCCGGAGCGGCTATCCATTCCCGGCGTGTTGAGCGCGGCCCGGTACGAGGCGCATCAGGGTGGCCCGAAGTACCTGGCCTGCTACGAGCTGGACCGGGCCGAGACTTTCCACTCCGACGCCTGGCGTCACCAGCACGAGAACCCCACGGAATGGAGCCAACGAATGTCCCCCAGCGTGGTGGGGCAGAACTACATCCGCAACCTGTACCGGATGATTTTCCCTGACGAGTTGCCTCGGGAAACGGCCGAGGGCGATATGTCCCCCACGCTTCTGGTGGGCCGGATGTCGGTGCCTCCGGAATTGGAGGCGAAGTTCAACGACGCCTACAACACGGAACGTCTGCCCGAGTGTTACAAGGTCCCCGGCTACATTCGCAACCGCCGGTTCGAGGCGGTTGAGGGACAACCCAAGTACATGACGGTACACGAGATGGAATCCGTGGCGGTGTCGGAAAGCTCCTCCTGGGATGGTTGGCGAACCCTGGTAACCCCGGTCTGGAACAGCGAAATCCGGCCCCACATGGTGCATGAGACCGGTTCTCCTGGCATATACCAGCGCATATTTCCGGCCTAGCAGTCCCTATAGTTTGACGGGCGTTCGGCCGGCAGGAGAGCAGGTGGCCGGATATGCGGCACTTGCGGCCCATCATCGACCGCAAGTGCCGCAACACACGTTGGAGACTCAACCACCGCTTGGGTCCACGACCTTGAGCAGGATCGCTTCAAGGGTTAATGGGGCTTGGCGGCGCGGGGGTGGGTGGCCGCCGCCACTTCCTCGGGCGTCAGACCGGCGAACCGGCGCGGGCGGTAGGGCCCGAGCACCGCGTCTGCCGGCGTCCCGTCGCAGATTTCCTGGGCGGCCAGCTGGCTCAACGCCGGAGCCAGGGTAACGCCGCTGTGGGTGAGGGCCACGTACAGGTTGAGCGCCTCGGACGCAAACCCCATCACCGGATAGCCGTCCAAGGGCATGGGACGCCAGCCCACCGGCACCGGAACGGCCTGTGCACCAGTGAGTCCCGGCAGATAGAGGCGGGCCCGGGCCAGCAGGTCGTCGGCGTGGGCCTGGGTGTCGTCTTCGGCCAGACTCTCCTGATCGCCTTCGCCGATCATCAGGCGACCGTCGGCGCACTGCCGCAAATGAATCTCCCGCCGGCCATCGCCCAGGGGCGGTGCGTACACCACCGGCACGTTGTGGAGCAAGGTCGGCAGCGGGTTCGTCCGCATCACCACGCCGGGACTTTCCGCCTGAGGCACGTTGACGCCGGCCAGGGCCGCCAAGCGGGTGGTCCCGGTGCCCGCGGCGATAACCACTGCATCCACATCTCGGGAACCCGAGGTGGTTACCAGGCCGTGGATCCGACCATCAGCATACTGCTCAAATCCATAAACTTCCGTGCCGGCATGAATCTCACAACCCATTTCTCGAAGGCGGCGCAGGCAAGCATCGACCACCATTTGCGGCTCCACGTGGCCTTCGTTGGGACTGTACTCGGCGGCGGCCACCGGGCCAACGTCCAGAGCAGGTTCCAGACGCTTCAGCTCGCCGGTGTCGATCAGACGGGTCGGGTAGCCCCAGGATTGGAGCTGCCGCACCCGGGCCACCAACCCTTCGGCGGCCACCGGGTCGGATTCCCAGGAAACCTTGCCGCCCCAGCGGAGGCCGACGCTGTCCGGATCTCCATGATCGCCGATGCCGGCGGCGAAACGGGGCCACATCCCCAGGGAGCGGCGGTTCAGGTCGTGATAGCCGATGGGTTCTTTCGCCCCTGCATTGATCCAGGCGAAGCTATGGCTCGACGCGCCGTGGCCAGGCTGGCCCTTGTCGAATAGGGCGACGTGGACGCCGCGCAGGGCCAGACGCCAGGCGATGGCGGCGCCCAGGATGCCGGCGCCAATGACGGCTGCGTTTAGAGGTTTCTCGTGTATGAATATCAGTTGCGTCTCCTTCCGCCGCGTGGTCCGCGGTTGTGCAAGCGGTCCAGCATGGCGCGTACCGGTTCGCCGCGCATCGCCCTAATGTCATCCTGATACTTCAGGATGATGCCCAAGGTATCGTCGATGACTTCCGGCCCCAGTCCACGCACATTCAGCGCCATGAGTGCCGATGTCAAGTCCAGGGTTTACGACACGCCGCGGATCTTGTAGCGCTCGGGCCCCGCAGTTCCTGGATGAAGGACGTAACCCACTGGGCCGGTTACCGTGGGGAAACGGGCAGCGTCGCCGGGTACGGCGAAGCCGTCAGCTGCTGCGATCGGCGAACTCCACCGTCGCGGCCTCCACCAGCGTGGTGTCGCGTAGCAGGTCGCTCGCCGTCAGGCTCAGGGTCTTGGCAACCAGCAAGGCGTTTGATAGGGCCAAATCGGTAACAGCCGTCTCACACATCTCCCTGGTATGAGAGGCCACCGGTGCGTCGCTGACGGCATACCTCAGCTCGAAGGCCGGCATGACCTGGCTGACGTTGCCGAAATCGGTAGATGCTCCGCTGCCCGTACGGCCTGCCAACGGCTCATCCAGCTTCAATCCCAGGGCCTGGGCGTTGGCTCCCACCGCCTGGGCCAGGACCACATTGGGCTGAACGTTCTCGTAGAAGGGATAGAATTCCTGGACCTCGATCCGTGCGCCGGTCATGGATGCAGCCCCTTCCGCTACCTGTCTAACCTTGCCCACCACCACTTCGCTCAGGTATCGTCGGTCCCGGCAACGCAGCATGAAGTTGGCGGCGGCGAACTCCGGCACCACGTTGGGCGCCATGCCTCCGTCGGTGATCACCCCGTGAATGCGAACGTCGTCCCTCAGGTGCTGGCGCAGGGCATCAATGCCGGTGAACAGGTGGATGACTGCGTTCAACGCGTTGATACCAGCCTCAGGGGCCGCCGCGGCGTGGGCGGCCTTGCCATGGTACATGTACCTGTAACCCACCATGGCCAGACTCCAGCTCTCTCCCTTCGGCGCTGCCGCGGGAATTACAGTGCGGTTGGAAAATGGATGGGACGAAAGTGTGGCGTCCACGCCGTCAAATACCCCTGCCTCCAGCAGTCGTATCTTGCCGCCGCCGCCCTCTTCCGCCGGCGTTCCGATGACCACCACGCGCCCGGGCAAATCCTGAGCGTTCGCCTGCAGACCCAGGGCAGCGCCCATCGCAGCCATCGCGATGAGATTGTGCCCGCAACCGTGGCCAATCTCGGGCAATGCGTCATATTCCGCCAGGACGGCGATTGTCGGGCCCTCCCCTCCGCTACCCGGGATGGTGGCCCGAAACGCCGTTTCCACGCCGCCGATGCCTCGTTCCACCTGAAGGTTGTGCTCTTCAAGGAAGCCGGCCAGGGTGTTGGAGGAGTAATGTTCCTGGTAGTTCAACTCCGGATGGGCATGGACATCCAAAGAGAGGTCGAACAGTGCTTGCCTCGAGGTCTCGATGACCGAGTTGGATCGATCGGCTAGGTCATCTTTGGTTCCAGTATATTGGTAGCTCATGATATGCTCTCTCCTATGCGCAGATGGTTGGGAATTATCCCTTTGCCTCCGAGATTGATGGCCGACAACGCCGTACCCTCTGAACTGGCCAGGCCGTTGGCATTATTGGTAGGTTCTTGGTCCAGGGTTACACCATCGCCGGAGGACCACTTCCACCTGCGGTAGCCTCGAACCTCGCTGAACAGCAGGCACTGATCCTCACTCCACCACAACGGGCCGTCCCCGATGGCGTAGCTGGTGCCCAGCACTCGACATCCTGGTCTAAAGACACGATGCGTTCCAAATCTGATGAGACCTGCTCTACGGGCATGGACGCCTCCTTGCGAATCCGAATCCATTGTCCTGATTGTTCAAGAACCGATTGTAAGTGTCCCGATTCTACATTCAAAGGAGTGGGGGATCTCAAACTTCATCCCGAGCAACCCCCGTTCAAGGGGTATAGGTGCGGTAGTAGGGGCAGCCAGAGTATGTAACGCGCAATGCCCTTCCCGACGCCACCGCGTCAAAGTGGATGGTCTCGGGTGATCGGGGGGCCTCCCAGATGCGAAACCGGCCGTCGCCAATGGGCACCAATGGGTCGTGATCGCCGTTAGGATACAGCAACAGCAATGCACCCTTTCGGAGTACTATACGGAAGTTGGTCAGCCCGAAGTTGTAAGTCCGATAGTGCCCGGTATAACTCTCCCACTCTGCTGGATAGTCGAAGCTACAGGGTCCGGTATACCCTTCCCCAAGATACCAGTCGGGACCATAGAAGGCTTCCACTACCCGACTTCCGTCTCTTCCGAACTCAAGGAGGTAGCGCTCCCAATCGGTATGGGGCACGTAGAAGCTGTCCTCTCCACGCCGCTGTAGGGAAATGTCCAGGCCGCTCCACTGAAGTGACAAGCTTTCGCCGTTAGCGGCAATGACCAGACGGTTTTCTCCTGCACTGTAGGTCCCTGCGTAATCGGCCGCGTTGCTTACAGACTGCGGGTCGGCTGCGGGAGGATGCGCAGGTAGTTCCTCACGGTGTAGCCCGGCCCGCAGCAGCCTCAGCATGTGCATTGCCATATCGATGGCACCGTAGGATTGCACGCAGCCGTTGACCAGGACCACAACCCCGATTCCGTCTTCCAGGTCCGCGATCATGGCCGCCACGAATCCGGCGGTGCTGCCGCCGTGCCCCAGGTAAGCGTGGCCATCAACGTCTGCCAGCGTGAGTCCGTAGCCGTAGTGGGCCCCTCCCCACTGTTGGGTGGCTATTGCGCGCTGGGTCATAAGGCGGAAACTGTCCTCGGATATGACCCTGCCCGATGGTCCGGCTCCCCGGTTCATGAGCATCCTCAAGTAGATGGCCATGTCCTCGGCTGTAGACGCCTGGCAGCCGTCACCCACCCCGTATTCGGTCCAGAGCGCCGGAACCAGTCCATGATCCACGTGCTCCGGCCTGTCGTCGTAAAAGCGGCGGTAACCCACCGCCGCCCGCTTCCGCGTCTCGAATCCGATGACAGGATGGGATTCTCGCATGCCCAGTGGGTCGAGCACACGAGCCTGGATGGATTGCGCATAAGGGCGGGCGTCCAGTTCCTCCAGCAAGAAACCCAGAGTCTTGTACCCAACGTTCGAGTATTGAAAGTACTCCCCGGGAGGCGCTCCGGTCCGGCTGTCCCGCAGATCCCATGCTTCGTAGAGACCGTGAGGTCCAATGTCTGTGCCGGTTGGCAGGCCGGAAGTGTGGGTCATCAGGTGATGGGTGGTGATCGGGTCGTGGTCGGACTGCACCTTGAACCACGGCAGATAATCTGAGACCGGCGTGTGCAGGTCCAGGCGCCCCTCATCGCGGAGCTGCATGAGGGCGATATTGGTAAAGGACTTTCCGATGGAGCCAATCTCGAACATTGTGTCGTGCTGGACTGGCTCGGCAGCCGCCAGGTCGGCGTACCCAAAAGTGGCTACCCTGAGCAACTTCTCCCGGTTGGTGATGGCTAGCGCCAGGCCTGGCATATTGACGTCCCGGATCCGGTGCTCAGCGTAGAGATCGATTGTCCCAAAGGCAGGCTCAAGACTCGTCATAGACCACTCCTTTGTATGCTGCCTTAACCCGGTGGGATGTGGTCAGTCAAGAACGGAAACACACCTGGCCGGGTCCGACTCCGAAAGTACTTGGGGCCGGTGCCCGGTGTGAACGTAATCGGCGATCAATTTGCCCGCCATGGGCCCCCGCCCGAATCCGGATGAGGCCAGGCCGCTGACAATGTAGAGGTTTTCGAGTTGCGGAATCCTGCCAATGATCGGTCGGCCGTCCAGAGAAAAGGCATCAGGCCCGCCCAGGTGCGGGTGATGGAAAGACGCCTCAACATTGGCAAAATCTCTGTTACGTGACCGAAGTTCACCTGTATGCCCGATGGGGCGACCGTCTGGTCGTACCCGACTATCTGGCGGTCGCCGCCAAATATGATCTCACCGTCCCTGGTCTGCCGCCCGTACAGATGCCTTGTGACCCGCCGATCGCCGATGTGGGTCAGTTCAGGCGGTGTGTCGGCGTCGTTGCCGGGGCTGGCCTTCCAGTGCAGGGCCGATTCAACCGCTGACAGCGAGTGAAACACCCTTGGAGGCAGCGGGTTCGTCGCCCACATTTGTCCGCGAACCGGAATGATGGGAATGCGCAGTCCCAGCATCTCACCCAACGGTCCACACCAGGCCCCTGCCGCCAAGACCAGTTGCTTTGTGGTGTGCTCTTCGTCCGAGCAGGCCACGCGGAAGGTCCCGTCGGCCTGGCGTGTAATTACCGTCACTTCCCGGCCTGTCAGACCTGGGCGCCCGCCTGCTCTGCCGCGGCGGCGAAGGCGCGGGTTGCCTTAATGGGGTCGGCCTGGGCCCGTAGGGGAAAGTATACCGCGCCCCACAGTTCAGGGCTCAGCTCCGGCTCTATGCCGCGGGGCTCATTCACCGTGAGCAGTTCCACGGTATAGCCATGGGACTTCAAAGAAAGCACGTGGTCTCTGGCGTATTCGTACTGTCCCCCTGTTTGAATGGCCTGGATGGCGCCTGAGGAACGAAACTCTATATCGTAGCCGAGTTCGAGCTGCAGGCTCTTGAAAATCTGGAGGCTGCCCATGGTCAGGTGGGACTGCAGATTTGGAACTTGTCCCCAACCCAGGGCTCCAATGCCGCCGGCGTTAACCCCGGACGCTTCAGACGCGATATCTCCCCGCTCAAGCAGGGTAACGCTGCGTCCGTGTTCCGCGAGATGATACGCGGAGGACGCACCGGCTATGCCTCCCCCGATGACGAGGATCTCAGAATCCGCCATGTCTACCCCTTCCAGCTTCCCGCAAATATACCCCGGGGTAGACGTCGCCTTCAACGACAATGCAGCCAAGCATACGGACTAAACTAAAGCCAAGGTGGAATCTACATTTGCGGGGCGATGAAGATTGGCTCAGGCACCACAGGTCAAGCTCTTCCACCTGTACCTGGAGGGTGGTCCGGCGCCGCCGATGACTTCCTCCATATGCGTATTTCACCTTGGTATTAGTTTAGTAGTCGAACTGCTTGAAATGAATGGTGGTAGGGATATTATGCCTTAACCCGAATCCACCGAACGACCGCGTGTGGGAGGCCTGCCGAAAAAGCAAAAGGGTGCGCCTCTGAATCTAGGATAATGGTTTTGGAACAGAAAACCGGTCCCGGAAAAGGAGCACCCTTTTGCTCCTTCGGTGGATTCGGGCTAAAGTTCTCCAACGCCTGCTCGAACCGCACCCAATAGGTATTGTAGAGAATGCCCGCTCCCTCCATAGACCGGCGCAGGCCGTCCGGTTCTGAGAAGTCCAGAGCAGCCACCTGCACTTTCGCTGCGAAGGGGTCAGACCGGTCCGGGCGGTTGGTCAGAGTCCCAACATTGACGCCCTGGTTCAGAAGGTGATGGGTAACGTATTAAGAAAATTGCGAAACTCCTTGCTTTGAGAACGAGGGACGGTTTCCATTTTTAACCCACCCCAACCCTTCGCTACTTCCTCCAAAACATCCAAAAACGGAGGCATCCGTCGCGCACTCGTTGGAGTCAACTTCAAACAACAAACAACGCCGCCCGCTCGGCATCCAAAGGATAGATCGTCCATTGCGCGAAGCGAATAGGAGAATACCTCTGCCGAGGGTTTTCTTCCCACCTTACCTTCCGGAACGAGCAGCCCCAGGTCAAACCCGCGGCCCCTCCATCATAATACGGCGAGCCTACAAACTCCCCTATGCCGACGTATCTCAACACACCAGCCCGGGCGATTACAACATCGCCCTCGTCAACACCGAACCAAAAATGCGCCAACATCCCCTCACCGGGATCTCCCCAGTCCGGGTCGGCATAGCTCTCCCACAACCATTTCAGGTGCTCCCTCGACTCAGGAGCCTCACCCAGGTCCCACCCAATGGAGATAACTCCATGCTCAAGGTCGTACTCCCAGCACCTCCGGTAAATCGCCGCTTTAACTCCCCGAGGACCGTACTCCGCGGGGGCCATCACCCAGGTTCCAGCCATACCGTTCCTCCTTAAGCCCCATCACTGAAGGGACCGTCACGCCCATCGTCGTCACCTCTATGCTGAACCCGGCCCAATCGGCACAGGCGGAAGCGGCGGGAGTGACCACCTTCGTCATGCCCTACCCATGAACCGGGCCGGATGCCCAGCAGTCCCCCCAAGGAAGGGGTCTCCGTGCAGTAGGGAGAACTGTGGACAGGAACAATCTGCGTCCCAGAAAGAGGATGGCATGATCGGCACAACGGCGAACTCCTAGACCAGGCCGAGACCCAGGGTTGCGAACTGATCGTCACCGCTCAGCAGCAGGAATTTCCATCCACCGATTCCTGGGAAACCATCCCCTGCATATGTAGAGTCTATTACTCAGTCAACCGTAAAATCGGAAGGGTAAAGGCGGTGAAGTTTGGTTCGTGCGTCCCGGGTGTTGAACCGCCAGTTGATGGTGGCCCTGGCGGCGTTGCGCTCCTTGACCAGAGCATCGACTTCCCTCCTGAGGGCCTCCTCGCCGGAGAGCCGCTGCTTCAGGCAGGAGCGGGACAGGACGCTGAACTCGATCTCCGCCATCCCTTCGACAAGCTCAGGACAGGATTCAACCAACTCCCGTGCTTGGGCGTGTAATGAAACTCCAGCCGCCTGGCAATCCTCCGGGCTTCCTCAGCCGGGAAAGTCTCGTACAGCGATGCCCGGCGATGGGTATTCAGATTGTCCAAGACAACCCTTACCACCTCGGCTTCCGGGTAGGCTTCATCCGCCAGCCAGCGCATCCGGCGGGCGAAGTCTCGCATCGTGCGCCGCTCCGTGACCGCTACCTCTCGCCAACCCGCCAAGGGCTCGCAGGCCAAGAACAGGTTGCGGGTACCCTCCCGCCGGTATTCGTAGTCCTGCCGCAGCGGAAGTCCCGGCCGGGGCGGCAGAGCGGGCTGGGTCTCCGCCAACAACTGGGGGGATGTCTCGTCAAAGCAAACCACCGGACGTTGGGGATCATAGGGTTCGGCGTAGAGATCCAGGACATCATCCATGTTAGCCACAAATTCCGCGCTCACCTTGGGAATGCACCACTCCTTCTTCTGCCACGGCTTGAGGGCGTTTTTTTGAGACGCTGGCGCACCCCCTCGTGGGACATGGAGGGCGTCAGCCCCAACTCGACCACCTTCCCGGCCAGCAGACGCAGGGTCCAGTGGTCATGCCCTTCCGGCGGCGGGCTGCAGGCCAAAGCAATCAGGTGGGCTTCGCCCCGGTCGTCCAACTTCCGGGGCCGGTTGGCCTGGGGCCGGTCCTGCAAAACCCTCTCCAACCCTTCTTCGGCAAAGCGCTGCTTGACCCGGTATACGGTGCTCAGGGCCACATCCAAAGCTTCGGCCACTTGGGGTGCCGCCCAACCGTCGTCGCTCTTTAGGAGAATCCGCGCTCTAGCAGGCTGCTGAACAAAAGTGTTCACGTCCGGAATCGACGGGTCAAGTCGTTGATGCCCGGGTCCTGTTGGAGGAAATTGTGCCGTTCACACGGGACTTTCAGCCCCTTCGGCTTCGCGGACCGGCCCTCTTGGGGGCACCGGGCATAGCTAGTGTGGTGCATCCGTAGTTCATTGGAAAATAAAGTGGCAGTCCACGTTGATCTTTGCTCTAGTTCCAGCAAGAATCCGGTTTCCTGTCCTTTCAGAAAGCTTCCGATTTATGCGGCGAACTACGGATACAGGACACTAGTACTGCAACGACGGATTTAGGTCAGGAAACCGGAAGCACGCTCAGTCCCTTCGTAGATGTACATCTCCAGCCAGTGTTGCAGCCTCTGCGGTACGTATCATTGCCGAAGCAACGCGTCACGCCGTCGTTGTAAAACTAGGCCCAAGGGTGCCACCGTGTCCGGAGCTTTACAAGGAAGCGATCCGACACTGTCTGACAGATGGGCCCTGAGATTTCGTGAAATGGTGGGCGCGGCATCCATCCGTAGGTCGGTCCAATTCTAACTGCGCTAGCGCGACGTGATTCAATATCGTAGGTTCAAGTTCGTTTTACTGAGAAACTCCTCGACCGTCACCCTATTGTCGGGCATCCACTTCGTTTGACCACTGTTCGAGCCCCCTCGTTGAGAAAGTAACGACCAAAAACGCGGACATCGCTCGTCTTGCTTGCCCTGTATATCTCATATAGCCATCGAATCAAAGATCGGAATAACTCGGGTTCTTCCGAGTAGCTCACGCGTTCTGCATTCCGGGTCGGCCCGGAAGATTCCCACTTGGAAGGTCTGGGTCTCCGCCTTGTCTGCCCGGAACATGGCGATTGCCCGGTCGAACTCTGGTGAGGCCATAACCTAAGGATACTCTGAACAAGTCTGTTTGTTTGTGGCATAGTATGGGTGGAACAGCCGGTGCCGGACGGAGTGAGAATTGATGGACCAGCCAACTTTTGCCGACCTGGAATACCAGGGCAAGAAACGCAAGACCCGCCGGGAGCTGTTCCTGCAGCGCATGGACGGCCTGATTCCCTGGCAGAGGCTGGAGCAGCGCATCCGGCCGGTATATCCCAAGCCGGGCAACGGCCGACGGCCTTACCCGCTGCCGGTGATGCTGCGGATTCACTGCGTGCAGTTGTTCTACAACTTGAGCGACCCCGGCATGGAGGATTTGCTCTACGAGGCCGAATCAGTCAGGCGTTTCGCCGGCCTGAGCCTATCGGAAGCACTGCCCGACGAGACCACTATCCTGAACTTCCGCCACCTCCTGGAGCGGCACGAACTGGGCAGAAGCCTGCTAGATGAGATCAACGCCCACCTGGAGTCCCAAGGACTGCGGCTGCGGGAGGGGACCATCGTGGACGACGCCAGTATCATCGAGTCTCCATCATCCACCAAGAACCGGGCTGGTGAGCGGGACCCGGAGATGCATCAGACGAAGAAAGGGAACCAGTGGCATTTCGGGATGAAGGCGCACATCGGGGTGGATTCCGAAACCGGGATAGTGCACAGTCTGAGCACCACGGCAGCCAATGTCCACGACGTGACCGAGGCGCACAATCTGCTGCACGGCGGGGAGACTCGGGTGTGGTGCGATGCCGGGTATCAGGGAGTCCACAAGCGGTATGAGAACCTGGGCCGTGGGGTGGAATGGCAGGTGGCGATGCGTCCGGGAAAACGGCGGAAACTCGACCCTGAGAGTTCGGAAGCGATGGCGGAAAAGCGCAAAGCATCGGTGAGGGCCAAGGTGGAGCACCCGTTCCTGAAGGTGAAGCGGATATTTGGCTACGCCAAGGTGCGCTACCGGGGACTGGCGAAGAACACCGAACGTCTGGCGCTGTTATTCGGACTGGGCAACCTGCTGACGGCGGAGGGGCAACTGACAGGCTGACATGGGCGCCGTGGGTCCAAACCCGTCCGTGGGCCGCCGGCAGGGCCGGTCAAACCCGCAACGGCCCCGATGGAGCGAAATGGGAGGGTGGCCACTCACCAAAACGGCCCAAAGGCAGGGAATTTCCGCGGAAACTCCCCCGGCAACCGCCAGAAAAGCCATAGCCGCTCTTTTTCAGAGGTTCCCTAAACCCCCGCTCAAGAATTTCATCGTTGCAAGATGCCGCTGCTGGGGCGCCTCGGCCGACTTACCTGAGACGGCGCTATCCCGGCAACTCCACGATAGATATCCAGCACGGCCCGTTACCCAATGGGACTGTCTCCGACAAGGTTAGCGAGCCGGAATCGGGATTGACGCTGAATATGGCCATCTGGCCCGAATCCTGGCCGGCCGAGTAGATGTACCGGTCCCCGGGGCCAAGGCACAGCGCGTTGGGTCTTGCCTCTGAAGAAACGATGCCGTTGGAGGCCAATTCGCCGGTGCTAGTGTCCACCGTGTAACAGGCGATGCTGTCATGGCCCCGGTTGGGCGCGTAAAGAAACCCGCCTGCCCCGGTGATCTGAATCTGGGAGCAGGTGTTCCTCTCGTCAAAGCCTTCTGGAGGAAGAGTGGTAATGGTCTGGAAGATCGATAGCCTTCCCGCCGCGGTGTCAAGGCGGTAGCCGCTCACGCTGCACCCCTGCTCGTTGGAGAAGTAGAGGACGTCCAGGGAAGGATGAAAGCAGAAGTGACGAGGCCCCAGGAATTCCTCCAGTTCCACCATCGCCGGAGAGTTGGGAGTGATATGGCCCGTGTCCTGGTCGAACTTGAATTGCCAGATCTGGTTGGGGCCGTTTCCCGCGATGTGAGGAACGAAAGCGTAGCTGTTGGTCGGGTCGGTCTGCATCGCGTGAGCCCCGGTCGCCGTTTCCAGCGATACGACTGGGGCTCCTCCCACCGACCCGTCGTCCCCGATGGGGTGCACAGCCACGCGTGCTCCCTGGTAATAAGATGACAGCACGAACCTGCCCCTCCGGTCCGTGTTGACGTAGACCGGCCACGAGTCCAGCGGCACCGTCCCCGTCTGCGTGAGGCCTCCGTCGGATTGATCGATCCTGAAGCTGGTCAGCTGAGGGGTTTCCCGGGTTCCGCAATACAGGTGATTGCGGTCGGGACTGACCGCCAGGGTGAACGGCCCGCCGGGGACAGCCACGTCGCGCTGGTGCGTGAGACCTCCGCTTTCGGGGTCCACGGTAAAGACTGAAATCTTGTTGTCCTCGTTCACGGCAACATACATGTAGTAGGGCATAATTCCCTCCTTAAATGGTCAGCGAAGCGAGAAACTCCCGTGTCGGTTGGGTGCACCACTCCGGTGGATGGCGTTGATGCCGTGGCCCAGGCCGGGACAGACCGCCAGCCGACAATCCGGCAACTGCTCGGCCATGAACCGCTGTGCTGATCCAGGGTCGAAGTGGGCGATTCCTCTCCCACCAGAAGCAGCGTCGGAGTTTCGACCTCCTTCAGGTAGGGGCTGAAGTCCAACGTATCAAGGTATGCCTGGAGGCTCCGCCCGATGGAGGAAGACATCCGGTCCATTTCGGCGATGTACCAGTCTATCAGTCCCTGAGGCGCCACCCTGGTGTCCAGCCGGTGTTGATGGTGGCGGTGGACCAAGCCCCCACGCTCCGGCTCAGGGCGTCGTTCGTGTCCCCTCCCCAGCCGGACCGCTCCCTGCTCGGCAGCCGCAGGGGGTGTTGCACAGCACCAGCGCCCGGACCCGCTCGGGGTGCTTGTGGGCGAAGTTCAGTCCGAGAATTCCCCCGCAGGATTCTCCCACATACACCACATCCTCTATACTCAGGTGGTCGAGGATGCTGCTCAGGTCATCGACAAAGATGTCCAGGGAAGGCTCGAATTGGTCCTCATCAATGACGGACCCGCCCATGCCTCGCACATCGGGGCGCAGGACACGGAATTCACCCGACAGCAAGGGTACCCAGTTGTGCCAGACTTGCCGCTCAGGGAGAACCCGTGCTGCAACAGCATGGTCGGCGCGGACTGCCACGAATTGGCGAAATCATCGTCGTAATAGGGCAGTTCCACTCCGGAACCGGCGCCCAGAAAAGGCATGGCTGCGCCTCCGATAGGTCAGCACCGTAAAGGGTTGCCATCTTTAGGTCTGAGTAGGCTTTGCTCCAAAAGTCCTGATTTAGGCTGACATTTGGAACAACTGCCCATTTTGTTCCAAATGTCCTTGATCCCAGAACACGGGCATGATGCCCAACTCGAACATCGACTGAATCAGCACGACGATATTATGGCACAGAATCTTCGCCAAGACCTCATTGACCTGGGCCACCGTGGTCTTGGAGCGGACCGCCCCTCCGAATTTGGCCTTGACCATCGAGAAGGTAGTTTCGACGTTGGACCGCTTGTGATAGAAGTCCAGGAACTCGGCGCGGTGCAGTTGGTAGAAGTGATAAGCTCTTTCCCACAGGCTGTCCAGGTTTTGCCCGTCGCGGGGATATGGCAAGGAGTTGGACTTGAACGGGATGTGAGCTGTGCCGCCGACTGCCGCAACTGCGTGTAGGTTGGCCCGGCTCAGGTAAGCCTTGTCCGCCGACACTTCCCGCACGTCGAACCCACTCGCGGTGGTTTCCACGAAGGGAGCAAGGAACGGCGAATCGTTGGCCGCAGTTTCGGTCACTTCAACCGCTGTCACGATATTGGTCTTCACGCCGGCATTATATGAGCCTTGATCCAACGGGCTTCCTTCTTCTCCTTGCCCCACTTGTGGTCGAACCAGCGGTCGTAGACCGAAGTAGAGAACCCGCTGGAGTCTGCTGCAAAATCGGTCTCCACTCCCTTCAGGGGCAGGGCGACTTCTTGTACGACACCCATGTTTTCATGGCCGAAGATGATTCCGGGCTGCGCTGCCGTCCGCCCCTGTACATGTGCAAGTCCGAGCCACAGATACAAGAGGAAGTGATCTTCACGATCACATCGTTGGGGTGTTGCAGCTCCGGGTCTGGCACATTTTCCGCGGCGATACTGAATGGGGCCTGGTAAACAACTGCTTTCATAACAAACCCCTCCTTGGCTTACAGGGGTCTTCTATCGTAGGTCTTTTATGAGACGCTCCTCTCGGCTAGCTTCTCCGGTGTGACCAGCTCGTAGAACTCGATCTCGTAGGAGTCGAGCTGGGCCTGCATCTCGGCGTTCAGAGTCCGTACCACCTCGGGGACCTGGGAAGGCCAGTTGGGCTCGATGGTCGCCTGGGTCCACTCAGCATAGGCCACGTTGGGAGTTCCCGGCAGGTCCTGGGACACATACACTTGTGCCTTGGGCCGGCCATTCTCCTCGTAGGCGGCGCATATTTTGATCAGCAGGTTGGCAACCTGCCATACCTTCCCCGGCTGCGCTTTGGCGGTTCTTCTGATGACGTACATGGCTACTTCTCCTTTTTGTAATGCGACCTGGATTAAAACGGCCCTGGCTTTCGTTCCGCTATATTCGTCACTCCCTTTCCCCAACTTTGATAGCAAAAACCATCTGATTCTTGGGCTAACGGTTCCGGAGAGTTGCCGCGTCCGCCCATCGAAAGGAAGTCCCTTTGGCGATTGGAACAGCTTAATATCTGCCCGTGCGAGCATGGGAAACTAAACCAAAGCCAAGTGGCATCTACTGGCGCGGGTCTCTGGCGGGAGGGTCATGGAGCGTCTAACTCTTCTTCCAGAACTGCCGCCATCCTCTCGTTGATCGCAGGTCCGCCACCATCGACTACGCCGGCTGGTCTGGCGTGCCCGCTGTGTCTGTTGCGGCCGAATCTAGGGCGGGCCTAACCCCAGGGTCGACAGTAACGCCCTGGGTACCGAATAGCTCCCAAGGTCTGAAGGACTCCACGAAATCCTTGGCTTCTTCGATAGATGGGAACCCCTTCCGGGAGCGGCTCGGGTCGTAGCTAAAAGTCTTCGCCGACGCGTCGATGCCCCGTTTGGTGTCTCGGAACCCTCCAAGCTCCTCTTCATGGCCGTCGTTTTCGTCACTGAGAATCAGGTTCTCTCCCCTTTTTACCTTTCGCCAATACACTCTCATGCAAAGCACTCCTCGACTCCGGTTTCTAGCTTGACGGTTTTGGGACCTTGATAGTCTCTACTTCTAAAATTTGCTCGCTTGGTCTCGGAGAGGTGTGTTCTCTCTCCAGGTATGGCAACTCCTCGGCGATGGTCAAGTTCCTTAAGTGGCGTGCCCTTTACAAGTTGGGCTGTTGCCTCAGCCGACTGGTGTCGAGGGTGACTAGCCTACGCCTGGCTCGCTTCCCCAGCGCCACCAGGAACATCACGCTTTTACCTTCCGCGTAGGGCGAGAAGAATCCGGATACTTGGTCGTCGTAAAACGTCAGGCCAGAGGCCCCCAGTCTTTGGGCATAGGCTGCCAGGTAGATTTTGCCCGCTGTGATACTGGCATCCAGCTGAGCCAACCGGTAACCTCGGTTACCAAAACGCTCCAGTATCGGATTCAGATTAGTCATGAAGAAAAAGTCGACGCTGGCATCGGCCGGAAGCGGCTGATCGAGCCCCAGATGACCAGCTTGCCGACGGTAGTCTCCTTCTTTCAGCAGCTCCAGAGCCTTCAGGTCTCGGTGGAACACATATGCGCCAGATGGGAGGTCGTCCACAGTGTTCACGATCAGATAAATATCATTGAGAGCAGCGCCAGGTTGTCCTAAAAAGTCTGCCGGTATGCCCTGCGTGGCCTTTTCGAGCACCGTCGACAGCTCCCGGAGGGTTATCGATTCGTGGCTGAAACGGCGTGCGGAGCCGCGCCGAACGATGACCGACTCAATGGAGTCCTGGGGCGTCCCGCCGTCAGAGTAGCGATTTAACGGTACGAGGCGTCCCGAAGGATGGGGCATCAGCATTGCCGGGCCTTCGCCTCGCCAAGAAACCACCTCTGCTTCATCCGGCGGTTCGCAGCTCGCTGCCTGGCTGGTTACCCTGGTCATTGGCTTGCTGGCTGGTTTGGGCTTCGCCCGGCTTTATCCGAGTCCGACCAACGGCGCAGGCGCCGGCCTGATTCGCGGCGCTGTTTACGGTTTCTTCTGGTGGGTGGGCGGTGCGCTGACCTTGGTGCCACTATTTAGTGGCGCTGGCCTGCAAGGATCTATGTATCTATGTGCTGCCTGTAACGGCCTGGATTTCCCAGACCAAGCTGATTTCCTTGAACTTGGGTCTCTTTGGACTGTAGATGGCTATTTGTTGTAGTAGGGCACATCCAAGGTCATGCAGCCTATGGGGGCGAGGAGTAGGGCCCGTGTTGCATGCCAGGCGGCCGGCAAGCATACATCCCAGTGGTGAAGGTTGCATTTAGGCGTTTGTCATGGAGTTCTCCCTCCAAGATGTACACTTCTTCCCAAAAATCGTGGACGATCACCTCTGAAGTTTCCACGCCCGGCGGGAACTTCAGCAGCCGGGTTCCAACGCCCGTGGAATGGTCTAGGTTCAGGATTTTTTCCACCATACCCTCAGCCGCCGCTCCCGATCCGGCACCCACCGGACCCCAGGGAACGCATTCGTGGCCGAAGAATTCGTATTCTTCTTTGGGCAACTTTCCGCCTCCCCCGAGCAGCGTTAAGATCCCGGATTCCAGGTGTAGTAGATTACTACGCCAAATGCGAGGGAATTGCAACCAAACGACCTTCCTCCCGATGAGCCACTGGATTCCTGGATGATATGGTCAAGATCAAGGAGCCGCGGCACGGTGACGAGACCCGTTCTCGGATCCCTCTCTGGAACGGAGAAAGCCTCCAATTCGTGTCTTTTAACCGCAACAGGCGCAGCCTCGGTAAACTTGAGAGGGCTGGAAGCTGTTGCCCTCTGAATTAACCGTTGCCGCCGCGGAGCCAGCTCTGAATCTATCCAAATCGCTGCAACCAGTGCCGAAACGGAGAATAGCAAAACATTTATTCAAGCAGAAACCCTTCATAGCCATTGGCCGCTATTTCGGCACGCTTGGCCCGCATTACTGGAGCGCTGTCCGGACTGCCGAGTAAGACCCGTGCTTTGCCGGGAATGTTCGCCCCTACAAACCAGGAATTGGCCTTTGTCCGGAGCAAATTGGTGCTCGCCTCGGCGACGTACTTGGTCCAAGCTTCTTCCGCCTGGGGTGTGGCCGAGATACGCGTGAACTCATTCTCGCGCATATAGCCAATGCACTCGCTCACCCATTCCACGAGCGGCTCGCAGCCTCTGGTGAAGTTGCCGGCCCCGGCACCAGGCATGATGAAGAGATTCGGGAACCCAGGGCTCTGGAGGCCCATATAGGTGCGCGGGCCCTCGGCGAATTTATCCTTTATCGTCTGCCCGCCCTCCCCGTGGATATCTATCCTGGTTAAAGACCCAGTCAAGGCGTCATATCCCGTGGCAAAGATGATGACGTCCAGCTCGTACTCGGCATCCCTGGTCTTGATGCCTTTGGGTGTGATGCACTCGATCGGGGCCTTGCGCACGTCAACAAGTAATACATTGTCCCGGTTGTACACGTCATAATACCCGGTTTCGCAGGGGAGGCGCTTGGAGCCGAAGGGATGGTCCTTGGGCACCAGCATCTCCGCCACCACCGGGTCATTAACCCGCTCACGGATCTTATTCCGGACGAATTCGGCGTAGTCCTCGTTGGCCTCCCCGGGGGTCATTATGTCCTGGAAATTGGCCAGCCATTTCTTGAAACCGGGTTCTGCCCACAGCCTCTCGTACTGCGCTAGCCGCTCTTCTGCCGAGACTTCCAGGGCCGACCGCGGGTCGAATTGGTGCATAAACGCGCCTGGGGTTTCTCTACACTTCTTGAAGATCTCCGGGTAGCTTGCCTTGATCTCGCGCTGCCAGTCGGGGTCGATTGGGCCATTCCGGAGGGGCGCACAGTAATTCGCCGTGCGCTGGAAGACGCTTAGATGGGCGACTTCATTAACGATCTCCGGGATAAGTTGGACGGCGGTGGCCCCAGTGCCTATGACCCCCACACGCTTACCGCCTAGATCCATACCTTCCTTCGGCCATCTGGCGGTGTGGCACCAGTTGCCCTTGAAGCTATCGATCCCCGCAAAGTCTGGTATATAACGCGCGGACAGATTACCGACCGCCGTGATCAAGAATTGCCCCCCGGCCTGACGGCCATCTTCCGTTAGAATCTGCCAGCGATTCTTGCGCTCGTCGTAGACCGCCGTGGCGACGCGGGCATCGAACTGGATGTCCCGGCGGAGGTCAAACTTGTCCGCTACATAATTGAGGTAGCGCTCGTTCTCCGGCTGGCCGGAAAAATGCTCTCTCCAGTCCCATTCTTGCAGGAGTTCCTCCGAGAACGAATATCCGTAAGTGTAACTCTCGGAGTCGAAACGACATCCCGGGTACCGATTCCAATACCAGGTGCCGCCCACTCCACCACCGTCCTCGAAGACCCGCACCGAGAGCCCGAGCTGACGCAGACGGTACAACTGATACAGCCCGGTAACCCCGGCGCCGATGATGATCACGTCAAACTGCTCAACATCCTTCACCGTCTCAGTGCCGGCTGCGGAAGTTTGCTGTGGAGAATCTCCCATGTCATTCCTCCTTTGGTCTCTCAACTCTTCCGGCTTTAATGAGTGGAACTCATCCCTCATACAACGACCTCGTCATGGATTAGTTAGACTGCTACCAAGATAGTAATTAAAAGGGTGTCAGTTGGCTAGTAGTCCGAACTCTTTGGAATGATGGGTTGATTGGTACAGGACTTTTCCTCGGGCATACTGGGCTTATGGAGACAATCCACGAGCAATCTGGCATTCCACCCGTCATTTCAAGGAAGTTAGTCTACCAGCCCACCCCCAAAAAACCTTGGTTTGGCGTTCCCTAACGTCGGCCGCTGCTGTGCCTTTCTCACGATGCCTCCCTCCACTCATGGCCAATGCCCTCTATGTTCCCCCTCACCTTTCGAAAGGATACGAGGCCTGGCTCGGTCCTCAGACAGACCGAAACCGCCGGGATGATCCTGAGGGCCAGTCGCGCACTACGAACTTTTCCCAGATTCTCGGCACCAACCACGTAAGTGGTGGTCTTCACTATGTACGCTGGGTAGCTATCCGAGCGCGCACACGGCTCCGCCCGCAACCTAACCGCCGGCGTTATCCGCGCCCGCTACCGGGAGTCCATGTCTAATCCCGCACCGGTGGAGGCGGGCAAAGCCTACTGCTATACTATCGACCTATGGGCCACCAGCAACGTCTTCAAGGCGGGGCACCGTGTCCGGCTGGAAATTTCTAGCAGCAACTTTCCCCGCTTCGACCGCAACACCAACACCGGCAACATCATAGCCCAGGATGCCAGCTTCAAGCCGGCATTACAGACTATCCTGCACGACGCCCAGCATCCTTCCCATGTCACTCTGCCCATCGTACCCAGATAAGAAATGGGTGCCGCCACACGAAGTAAAATGCGTTACGGCCCGCCAGCCCCGGTTAGGCGCTCCATGACTTGGCTAGCGCTTCCACTTCATTGCCCAAAGGCATGGAGTCCTGAGCCCCGCTTCGGGTCACCAACAGCGCTCCGGCGGCCGAGGCTGATACCACCGCGCGCCCCAACTCCTGTCCCCGGCTCAGGCCCACCGCCAGGGCGCCGTTAAAGGCGTCTCCTGCGGCCACGGAGTCAACGGCCTGGACGGGAAAGGCCGGCATATGCCGGCCGTGCCGCCGGGTCGCATAGTAGGCGCCTCCAGATCCCAGCTTCACCACCACCGCCGCTACCCCCCGCTCCAGTAGCTCCGTCGCCGCTCCGGACGCTGATTCTTTATCCCTTACTGGAAATCCAACCAGCGCTTGGGCTTCGGTCTCATTGGAGGTAATCACCATGCGGTAGGGGTAAAATTCCGAAGGCAGGGGGCGGACTGGACCCTGATCCAGAATTACCGTTTTACCCTGACCCCAAGCTTCTCGGGCTACCTCCAGCGACAGATCCAGCGAAACTTCCAGCTGCAACATCAACACCGAAGCATGAGGCAGCAACTCAGAAACCCGTTGCCTTTGCGATGGGCCGCAGTGTCATTGGCCCCGAGAATCTGGGTGATTCGGTTTTGAGAAGACCCGTCGATCTCGATTATCGCCAGGCCGGAACTGGTCTTGTTGGCGACGTCCACCGCGAATACGTCAACACCGCTGTCGGTCAGCGATTTCAGAAGCTGGGGCCCAAAGACGTCATCCCCTACCCGGCCCACCATTGCTACCGATGCACCCATCCGGGCGGCGGCCACGGCCTGATTCGCTCCCTTGCCGCCGGGGTAGGTCAGGAAGCGGGTGCCGACTACCGTCTCCCCGGATTCGGCGAAGCGGGGTGTGTGAGTGACCAGGTCCATGTTTATTCCGCCAAGAATAACCACGGACGGAAGGGATTGCTGCGCCATGATAGAGCTACCTTCCAGGGTGTGGATCGGTGGTAGTCAAGGAGGGCAACGCTATCATCGGGAAAGATGGTCGGTCAAGGGTGCCATGCTATAATGCCTCTGCCTAACGACTAGTATTACAACGACGGTTGGTATGATAGGATGACCGGGTAGTTGGGGAAGGCTTGGGCAGGTGAGGCAGGGAAGTGGATGCGGCGGCTTTCGAGCAGGTTTACGGGGCTTTTCAGGAGTTTCACGCTTACTTCGCTCCGCTGTTCGGCCGCAGGGAAGCGCGGGGCCACAGCCGCCATTATCTCCAGGCCCTGCTGGTGCAGTCCGGCGAGCGGCGCAACGCCGAGAATCTGTCGGAGACGGTTCCGGCGTCAGCCAGGGTGATGCAGCGGTTTCTCGCTGAATCCCCCTGGGACGATGACCTGGTGCTGGGACGCCTCCAAGAGTACCTGGGACCCAGACTGGGGCACCCTGAAGGGGTGTGGGTGCTGGACGGCAGCGACTTCCCCAAGCAGGGCAGGAAGTCCGTGGGAGTGGCCCGTCAGTACTGCGGGAGACTGGGCAAGGTGGCCAACTGCCAGGCCGGAATGTTCCTGGCCTATGTCAGCCCGCTGGAGCGGGGATGAACCATCCCCATCTTCCTACAGAAAGAGCGGAAGCCCGCAGACCCCGCCTCTACGTGCAGTAGGCCGAACTTTCGAGTTCACGTTCCCGTTGCCGGGACCGAGCAATGCGGGCGGCCGCCCTCCCACCAAGACGAAACCGGCAGGAAAGCCGCCACGGAAACGCTCCACCAGTACACCTCCACGAAAGGCGAACCCGAAGGCCCAACAGACGAAGCCCCGCCCTGAACCGGCCACGACCGAAGTGGAAGCCAAGCTGCGAGAGCCGTTCGAGCACGACCGGAAGGGGAACACTTCCCCGGAGCGCAGGGAGCAGCACCGCCTCCAGAAGCAGGAACGACGCCGGAAGGCGAAAGAATCGGGACTCTGTGTGGTCTGCCGCTTACCGGCCATACCGGACCAGAGCCGCTGCTCGACGTGCGCCGAAAAGCACAGGGCATCCCGAAGGAGGTGGCAGGCCCAGCGGAGAAGCAAGAACAAGAAGAGCTAAGGAAAGAGCCGCCCAGCAAAGGGACCAGGCCTACGGGCAGACCACGTCCCTCTGACAACACCCCAGACCCAAGCCGCGGACCCGTCGGCCCGGAACCGGGGCAGATCGGGACGTTTTGCACATCCCGGGACTCCCCCAGCCCAGAGGACAGCAAAAGGCTGGAAATGGGCAGTTCTGGGCCATCCGGCCCGACCAAGTGGGAACTTGCCCCACCGAGGTTGCGGTATACTTGCCCAATCCCCACCGGCAACCAGAACCGAGTATTGAGGGGCCAATAACCCAAGATACCAGCGCACCCGTCGCTTCGAGAAGAAGGAGCACAATGCCCGCCAACCTCACCCCAGTATTTCAAGCCTGCCCACCGCGTCATCCCGAACTTACAAGCAGCAGCTACGCCGCCGATCTCCACCGGGCCATTCGGAACGAGGTGGCGACACCCGAGGGCGCCCTGGATTTCTTCCGAGGAACCTACCCCGCCCCCGCGATGAAAACCGCCTGCCGGATGGTGTTTGACCGGCTGCATAACGGAGAAGCCAGCGAACAGCCCGCGGTCTACCGGTTCAACTCCCGGTACGGCGGCGGGAAAACCCACACACTGATCACACTGGCAGCAGCCTGCCTCCACCCGGACGTCGTGCGCCAGGAACCCGAGGAAACCCCGGTCCCATCGCACTTCGCCACCGACTCGGTGCGCCTGATAGCGTTCACGGGAGAAAACGTGGACCCGCTATCGGGTACCGAGCTCGACGACTCGGGCAATCGGGCCAAATCCCTCACAGGACACGTTGCGTACCACCTGGGGGGGCCGGAAGCCCTGGAGCAGTTCAGGGAACATGACAACCGCCTGACGGACCCCGGCGCCGAAAACTTCCGCAGACTCATCGGAGACCAGCCGACCCTGATCCTGGTCGATGAACTGGTCCAATGGGTCGACAGGGTACTGCAACTGGGAGAACTGAACGTCCAGGGCATCAAGACGACCATCGCCGCACTGGCCAAGGCCGTGGACACCAGCCCCCGGGCCGTTCTCGTCGTAACTTCCCCCGAACCCGGACACGACGCGTTCCAGAACGCCACGGCGATCCTCACCGAGATCATGAGCGACCTGGACAGCATCCTTTCCCGCACTGGCCACGATATGGTCCCATCGGACGAGACCGACGTAGCGGCCATCCTGAGACAGCGCCTGTTCACCGACTGGGACGAGCAGAGCAGGCAGGAGACCACAAAGGCTTACGCGGAACTCTGGAAACGGCATTGGCCGGCAGACGCCGACCGGGCAGAGAAGGACTTCTACGACTGCTATCCTTTCCACCCGAGCGTTCTCAGGATCGCCAGGGAGAGGCTGGCCAACAACCCGGACTTCCAGCGGGTGAGAGGCACCCTGAGGCTGCTGACAGCCACCATCCAGCACAACGGGGACACAACAGATCCCCTCATTCACCCCTGGCACATCACTCCGGAAGACAACCGGATCCGTGACGAGCTGGTAAACCGGATCCATCACGAGGCCTTCGACTCCGGCATCAACGCGGACATCACCGGGGACACCAGCACCGTCAAGCAACTCGGGGATCCCCTGGCGGAAAAGGCCGCCAAGGTCATCCTGCTGGGCAGCCTGGCCCCCAGCGCCAACAGCGGCTTGTCTGCCACCGAGGTGGTAGAGGCAGTGATGACCCCCGACGACGATGACGAGAA
Source organism: Dehalococcoidia bacterium (assembly GCA_965216155.1). Classification (GTDB taxonomy): domain Bacteria; phylum Chloroflexota; class Dehalococcoidia; order Lucifugimonadales; family UBA3495; genus CATOSP01. The sequence continues at coordinate 856,941 of CBDCFD010000006.1, forward strand.
CGTCATCAGAAAGGCAATCGGGGCCATCCAGGACAACGCCCTCTACATCGACAACGACCCCAGCCGCGACACGCTCCGCTTCACCAACGAACCCAACATCCGCCGGGAAATCCAGCTGCGCCGGAACAAGTTCTCCGACCCGAAGACAGTCGAGGACGAGATCAAGGCCGCCGTTCTCAGAACCTTCCAGCCCCAGACGAACCGGAGAACCCGAAATGCCATGCCGGTGACGGTCTACCCCAGCCGGACCGGCAACGCCCCGGACGACCCCGACCGGGTGCATCTGGCCATAGTCAACCCCGAGCATATTAACTACCACAGCTCCCAACTCCAGAAGGACCTCCTGGACCTCTACCAGCACAGCCCAGGCAATGCGGGGCAGGCCCAGCGGGAACACCGGAACAATGTCATCTTCCTCCTGGCCGACCGGGAGCAGGACCGGGAGCTGAACGACGCTGTGATCCGCAACCTGGCCGCTAAGGACGTCAAGAGTCTCCCGCCGACGGACCTCAAGGACTACCAGGCGAAGATCGTGGAAGAGGACATTGCCGCCAGCAATAAGCACATCCACCAGGCAATCCAGCGGAACTGGATCCATCTCTTCTTCCCCTCCAACGAGGAGCAGTGGAGCCACAGCGGCTCCCACCTTCGTCACGAGCGCCTGCCGGCATCGACAGACACCGAGGGGGATGGACAGGCCGCCATCCTGGATATGCTGTACGCCCACCACAAAATGCCCCAGCAGACAGCCCTCCGGTTCAACCCCACCGAGTGGCGTCAGACCCGGCTCCGGACCGGAGACCCCCTCACGGTAGGAGAACTCCACCGCGAGTTCACCGCCAACCCCGGCAAGTGGATGATCCTGAACAGGGATGTCTTCAACCTGGTCCTGGACGCCGCAGTGAAAGCCGGAGACCTGGTGATCCAGACCCCAACTGGGGAAATAATTGGGGAACACCATCTTGGTCTTCACCATGCCAACGACTTCATGGTTTGGCTACCCCAATACGCTCCCAAACCCGATAAGGACCCCGATCCGGCACCGCCAGACCCCGACCCTCAGCCAGATCCCATAATCTGGCCAACACCAACTCCGACGGGCATCCCCGCATTTGACACCAAAAATGTCAGCGCCAGGGTCGCTGTCGGACAACTAGCCGACCACATCACAAGCAACAACACCGACTGGGCCAAAGTCGAGCGGGTCATCATGCAGAGCGCCAGCCTCGGGTTCCTCTCCTACCTCGCCTCGGTTGTCCAGGGGTCGATCAACGCCAAGTTGGACTACGAGTGCAATTCCGACGACGGAGACATCAGCCTCGTCCTCCGCAACCGGTCCGTTGAGCAATGGATGCAGGAGCAACGGACTATCGAGAGAGTGAATGCCATGGCCGGCGTGAACGCCGGAGACGCACGAGCGATCATCCTGGCCCAGGACAACGACCCCCAGGCGATCAAGAGCCGCCTGGAAGCCCTGGACAACAGCCACGACATTCAGCTTACCGTCACCTTTACCCAGGAGGACCAAGAACACAAACCATGAATGAGAAAGAGTCCCAAAGGACCCATGCCATCTATCTGGACCGTGACCCCGTGGGCAACCCCAGGATCTCCATCACCCTGGCCCGAAGGGGCCGAAGAGGCGCGGGCAAGAGGATCAAGTCCATCACCGGGCGGGACCGCGACGCGGCGTTCCCTCATCTGTCCACAATTCTGTGGAACCATCAGGGGAAGCGTCTGGAAACGGAGACGATGGACCTTCCCCCGGGCGAGTACCACCCCATCAGCGAGGTGGCGGCGACCCAGATGCTGCTCCTCATGGACGCAGCGAAGGGAGAGCCGAAGACGGAACGGGCCCAGAGGCTGACTGCAGCCATCGCCGACATGCACAACTGCGAGGCAAGCTGGTGGTGGGCCTGCCGTCAGAACCGGAGCAGGCCAAGGAAGGTGATTCAGGCTCTGGAATTGATGTACGCATGACAAGACATTATCAGGTGAACGTAGATTGGCTCAAATCAAGATCAACACCCCCAAGGTGCAGTTGGACGAAGCCCTGGCGCACATCATGCAATTGCTCCACTACATGGAACGGATAGGGAGACTTCGGCACGGAGTAATGATGCCTCTGGGAGCAGACGCCAGCCAAATGAAGGCGGGTGACCAACTATGGCAGCCTTGGACCCCCGAAGAGAGGGAATACATTAAAGGCGTGCGTACCATATTTGCCCACGCGCGTTATTCGGTGTTGGGAAACGGGGCTCTACGGGTAAGAGATAGATATCATCTACGACCAGGGAAGCCATAAAGACACGACTTCCATTTTGACAAAACGACAACAGACTGGGAATGGAACGCACAAGAACTCCAGGAACTTAGCCAAAGATTGGAGACACTGTGTTACAACGCTTTCAGTGTTACTTCATAGCAACTGTCACCTGCCCCACTTGCGGCCAGTCGGTCGATGGTCGGGATTACCTCACCTGCTGCCGAGGCTGGTGTTGGGGCAGATACCAGTGGGGGCGGCGGAGCAATTCATGGAGAGAACGATGTAATGCCAAATAGTAGCCCGACAGTCATCGAGTTCATTACAGTCATTGGCACTATTGCAACTCCCATCCTACTCATTGGTATTTCGGCCATTGGATGGTACTTAAAGAGCCGTATCGAAGCGTCCTGGAAGACAGAGGCCGAGTTGCGAAGGAGGGCCGAGAAACTTGAGGAAGCTATACGCGACGACAGGCTTCAAGTCTACAACGACATTCTTAAACCATTCATAATGTTGTTCACAAAGGAAGAGGCATTGTCAGCGAATGGGCCGCGGAGAGGAAAAACCAAAGAACAGAGTGCCTTAGAGCCTGTTTACAATCTCTTCAGGATTAGCACCGCGAAGGCGAGAACCACCATTTGCAGACTGGTATTGAGCTTCCTCTCGCAGTTCTTCCAAAGGCGGCGGCACTTCTCCAGCCAGCCGAAAGACCGCTCCACCACCCATCCCCCCGTCTTCACGGGGGCTAAAGGCAGGCAGCACCACGAAGGTGTGCAGTTCGTTGCGTTTCACCACTTCCACCGAGGCTCCCAGCAGGCTCTGCACCGCCGCGGCAAAGGGTTTCCCGGTGTATCCCCCATCCACCAGCACATTCTGCACATGGCTCAGGTTGGCCCGGCGCCGGTCAAACATAGCCAAAGCCCCAGCACGGTCGGTAACGTTGGCGGTGGTCACGTGAATCGCATGGGGCAACCCCTGAGTGTCCACGGCGATGTGGCGCTTGATTCCAGACACCTTCTTGCCCGAGTCATAGCCCTTGTTCCCGGCGCTGTCGGTGTTCTTGACGCTCTGGGAGTCCACGATACAGAAGCTGGTCCGTTCTTTCCGACCATTGCTTCGCCGGGCCGCGCCAACCGATTTTTTTAAGACCTGCTCCAGAATGGAATGCTTCGCCGGGTCGGGTCGCTCGCTCCATTGCCGGAAATACTTGTAGCAGGTGCGCCAATCCGGGAAGTCCGCAGGCAGCATCCGCCACTGGCACCCGCTTTTGAGGATATAGATCACCCCGCAGAAAACGTCGTACAAGTCCATGGTGCGGGGCTTGGTCCGGCGGCGGGCCGACTCCAAATAGGGAAGAATCCGGGCAAATTGTTCCCGGCTGATGTCGCTGGAATAGGAATGAGACATGATTACCCCTCCTCTGGTAACAGACTCAACTTAACATATTGCAAAGATCGTAGACAGGCTCTTAGAAATAATGCAGTCATTGGAGTACCGACAGGCAGCTTTCAAATTATCCCTATTTGCGAATGATGATGTTGTCAAAGCCTACAACAACCTCATGCAGTTCTCTTACAAGATGGGGAGTGACGCTGTTTCAACAGAAGAACACGAATCAAGGGCCATAGGCAGGCAATTGGTAAGTACTTTTGGTGACTTTCTGCTTGAGATACGGAAGAGCGTCGGCAATGAGACATCATCTTTGAGTAACCTTGATATGCTGGAGTGGATGATAACAGACATTGATAGCCTGAAAAGATAGCATTAAGAGATGCGCTTTGACGGTATAGGCACCATCACCCAAGTCTAACTAAACTAAAGCCAAGGTGGGATGTACATTTAAGTGGCGATGATGATCAGCCGGGTTGCGCGGGTTCATTCCTCTCATCCGTATCTGGAGAATGGCCCGTCCTCGTCGCTTGTCTCCCACCGTCTGCGCATTTCACCTTGGCTTCGGTTTAGTACTCAAGGTAGCCATCCAACGGATTTGGACATTGCGGGTTACACCGTTCGTAGTCAGACAATCCAAAATGTCCGCTTCCTTCCAGAGACAGAGCAGTGCCGCCCCAACCGGAATCAGAGGTAGAAATGACTTCAGGCGACACAGGCCGCCGACTCATAGAGGATTGGTTGCCCGTCAACGAAATCAGCGTGGAAGCGGTCCGAGAGGGCGGAGCACTCGCAGGGCACCCGCCCGTAAACCAGCTTCACGTCTGGTGGGCCAGACGACCCCTTATCGTATCCCGTGCAGTAGTAGCCGCGTCTATACTGCCCGAAGACGCGAACCGCGCTGAGTTCATCAGCAATATAGGAACCTCTCCCGATGTCGTTACCGCCCGACGACAGATGGACGAGGTGAAAGCCACGGGGCAGTGGTCAAAAATCTCATTCCCAAACCAGAGGTCCTTCCTGCATAACCCCAAGTTTCTAGCAGAAGACTACGGTACTGCCCCAGTACTGTTGGACATCACCTCAGGCGGCGGGTCCATACCCTTCGAGGCCGGACGCCTCGGACTCAGGACCATCGCCAACGAGCTTAACCCTGTGGCCGGCCTGGTACTCCGCGCTACCTGCGAGTGGCCCCAGAAGCACGGATGGGAACTCCTGGACCACTTCCAGGAAGTAAAAGGCCGGTTCCTGGAACGAGTACGTGAGCTGACGGCTGGTCTATATCCTGAGGAACAACAACCCGAAGATGAGCCCGGAAATCAACAAAATGAGAACGTGCGGGCGAAAAGATACGCCCAAACGTATCTTTTCGCCCGCACCGTGAAATGTCCTTCTTGCGAAGGAACAATACCTCTATCCCCGAACTGGAGGCTGGACTCCAAGGGCACCGGCGTCAGGGTGGTGCCGGACACCACATCCGGAACCTGTTCATTCGAGATAGTCACGAGGGCATCCGACCAGTCCCCGGGAACCGTTTCCCGGGCCAAGGCCACCTGCCCATACCCGACCTGTGGGGCGACTACCCCCACTGGTTACATCCCCCAAGAGGCCCAGGGTGGCAAATTGGGACACCAACTTTACTGCATCATCTACCGCGACACCTGGCACACCAAGACCAAGTCAGGGGCACCTTCCAAGCGTCCAAAGACTGCCCGCGGCTTCCGGGTTCCTACATCGGACGATGACAATACCGCCAAGGTTGAAACCAAGCTAACGGAGCAAGCCGAGGTATGGGCACGGGAAAACATTCTTCCCACCGAGGAAGTGCCCCACGGAGACGATCAACGCCCCCACAACTACGGGATGCCCCGCTGGCGGGACATGTTCAGCCCCCGCCAGCTTCTGGCTCACGGATACTGCGTCCAGGCGTTCCATGACCTGGTTGACGAGGACCGGGACGCCGACAAGCTCAACGAGAACCGCAAAGCCGCCTGGTGCTACCTTGCCCTGGCGATGGACAAACTGATCAACACCAACAGCCTCCACTGCCGGTGGCACCCAAACAGACAGGTAGTGGCGGGAACCTTTGATCGACACGACTTCGGAATGAAGTGGTCTTACTCGGAAATGGCCATCGCCATCGAAGGGTTGGGACTGGAATGGGCCCTGAATGACTTGGACGACTGCCTGAGGCAACTCATCCAGATGTCGGGTCACCAGCAGGAGGACCCTTCCAAAGGCAAGCTGATGGACATGGGCCAAGGCGAAACCCTTACTGCTCCTCCCAGCAGGGTCATCATCGGTCCTGCACAGGACACCGACCTGCCCTCCGCTTCCGTGGACACCATCGTCTTCGACCCACCTTACCATAACAACGTCAACTACGCAGAACTCTCCGACTTCTTCTACGTCTGGCTCAAGCGCACCGCCGGCTACGTCCTTGGCGACTCCCTGATGGGTCCCCACCTCACCGACAAGGTCAACGAAGCCATCGCCAGCCCTGCCCGCTTCCGGCACGAGGCCCAAGATTCCGGAAAGTCCGCCTCGGCCCTGGCAACCCGGGACTACGAGAACAAGATGGCGGAGATTTTCAGGGAATGCCGCCGGGTCATAAAGCCCGAAGGCATCATGACCGTCATGTTCACCCACAAGTCCACCGACGCCTGGGACGCCCTGACCGTCGCTTTGATCGAGTCCGGCTTCGGCATCACCCGGACTTGGCCGGTCAAGACCGAGGCGGACAGCTCAATCCACATCATGGAGCGGGCCGCAGCCCGCTCCACCATCCTGTTGGTGTGCAGGCCCAGGGCCGACAATCCGACTCCGGAACCCTGGCACGTCGTCGAGTCCCGCATCGCCCAGGCCGTCCGCGCGGACATCCCCACCCTCCAGGACTACGGCCTCAGCCCCGTCGACCAGTACCTCGCCGCCTTCGGCCCGGACCGGCAGGTCATCTCAGAACACTGGGGCTCCGAGCGGGCCGTGAGCAACCCGGACCGGACCGGCGACGAGTTCGCCGTCACCCCCACCGATGCCCTCCAGGTGGCCCGTCGGGAGGTCCTCGCCCACCGAACCAGGGAAATCTCCCAACGCTGGTCCGAGAGCGGCGGGGACCCAGTGACCCGCTTCTACATCCTGGCCCAAGATGGCGCCGGAGCAGCAACCATCCCCTTCGACGAGGCCAACCTGTTCGCCCGGGCCATCGGCCTTGACCTCTCCAGTAATGAAGCGAAACGTATTCTAGTCGCGAATGGGGACAAGGTGACCCTGAAGTCCGCCAGGGACCGTCTGGCCGAAAACATCATCTCCCCGCAGCGTCCAGCCCAGACCGCCCTGGACCAGGTACACACGGCGATAGCCATCACGGACCGGCACGACAGCGCCGCCGCTTTGGAATGGCTGACCATGCAGCACCACAACCCCCAGGGGGCCGAGTTCAAGGGAACCATGGAGGCCCTGATCCGGGTCACGAAGCCCGGGCACGAGGACCTGCGCCCGGCGACTAACTTATGGCGGCTCCTCTACGAGGAAGCCCCGCCCGTCCAGATGGCCCTGCTGGACGCCATCGCGGAGACTAGCGCCGCATGAGCCTCCGCGATGTCTCATTCCAGAGCAGTTACAACCCCGACAACTGCTCGGACATCATCGGGCGACTGTACGAGCCGGCCCTAGCAGAGTCCGTCCAGTACGACCGGACCACCTACGGGTTCTCCCCGGCAGGCCTCATCAACGCTGCCGCCGGCATCGCCGGGCTGGTCCGGAACGGAGGCCGCATCCAGCTGATCTGCGATCAGACCCTGGAGGCCGACGTCGTCCAGACAGTGATCGACGGGAAGGTGCAGGCCGCCGACGCCCTACGGGACCACATCCCGTCGGAATCCCTGACCGACATAAATCCCGAGGACATCAAGGGCAGGGAACAGCTCGAGCTAATCACCTGGATGGTCAGGAATGACCTGCTGGAAATCAAGGTCGCCATCAGGGCCTCAGGCATCTTCCACCCAAAGATCGGCATACTGACCGATTCCCAGAATAACCGCGTAGCTTTCAACGGGAGCGCCAACGAGAGCATCCACGGCTGGGACTTCAACTACGAGTGCCTGGACGTCTTCTGCTCCTGGGATGAACCCAAGAGGGTTGCCGACAAGGAGGAACAGTTCCAGCAGCTCTGGGAGGGACACAGCCGCGGGGCTATCGTCATCCCTATCCCGGACGATTACCAGGAGTACCTGAAACAGGTCGCACCACAGACTGACCCGACGAAACCCAAGCCGCCGCCGGTCCTACCCGAGGATGAGAGAGACCTGCTCTGGTCCCGCATCAGGGATGCCATCGCCAACGATCCGGCAACCACGGCCGAGACGGTGGCCGCGGAGCTCTGGCCTCACCAGGAGAACTTCCGCCGTCAGAGAGCAACAGGGCCAGGCCCCGACCGGCTTCTCATTGCCGACGAGGTGGGCCTGGGCAAGACGATCCAGGCCGGAATACTGCTCAAGACCCGCATCAACCAGGGCAAGGTGGACCGGCTCCTCATCCTGACCCCCAAGAGCGCCCTCAGACAGTGGCAACAGGAGCTCCGGCACAAGTTCAATATTGATGTGCCCATCCTCGAACGGTCCGGCATCCAGATGGTCCTCATCCACCCCGACGGCTCCGAGGAACCTGCGCCCGACCCACCATGGGACACTCCCCACTGCCTGATCTCCTACCACTGGCTGCGGCGGAACCGGCAGGCATTCCTGGCCAGTGATCCCCATTACGACACGGTAATCGTTGACGAAGCCCACCACGCCCGGTTCCAGGACGTGAACGACCCTCAGAGGCGCCGTCCCAACCAGTTCCTGACCCTACTCCGGGAAGTCTCCAGCAGGGCCAGGGACCTGGTCCTGCTCACCGCCACACCCATGCAGATCAGCGAAACCGAACTGTGGGCACTACTCAACCTGCTGGAACCCCAGGGGTGGAACGAGACCCAGTTCAGCATCTTCTACGATGAGTCCATCGAGCTGAACCCGGGGCACTGGCGAGCCCTGCGGGACCTGTACCGGGAGAAAGCGCCCAGGCCGGAGGAGTTGAGAGACCGCGCAGAGCGCCTGATCTGGCATGACAACGAGATGTTCGTGGGAGCCCAGCTCGACAACCAGACAATGCAGGCCAGCGCCGCCATAATGCGGAGCAACGCCCCTCCAAAACGGAACATGTCCCGTCACACCCGCGGTCTCCTCAAGCGGTACCAGGAAGCCGGCTTGATTACCATGACCATCCCTGAGCGGAAGGTCCAGGACGACCCCATCACGATGAGTCCGGAGGAACGGGAACTGTACAACGACATCAACGAGCTGGTGAACGAGTGCTACGGCAACAACCCGGCCCTCAACCAGACCGCGGTGGGGTTCATAATGACCGTCTACCGGAAACGGCTGGGGTCGTCGGCCCACTCCTACGCCTGTTCAATCCAGAACCACCTGGACCGGCGGGAGGCAGACGAGGAGGAATGGGAGCTGATCAGCCAGTCCCCGGACGAAGAACCGGACGTGGAGGACCCTGATTACATCCTCCCCGGGACAACCCTGACCAACCGGCAACATGCCCTTCTCGTGGAAACCAGAGAGAGAGCCCAGCAGCTCGCCCGTCACGACACCAAGTACCAGCGGCTCCTGCGGCACCTGGGACAGTTGGAGCAGGCCGGACACCGCAAGATAATCATCTTCACCCAGTTCCAGGACACCCAGGACTACCTTGGCGACCGGCTGGTCAACGGGGCTGGAAAATCGGTGACACGAATCTCCGGACAGGATACCCACCTGCCGGGCCCCACAAGGGAAGAACGCATACAGGCCTTTCGTGACTCGGAGCGAGGAATCCTCGTATGCACCGAGACCGCGGCAGAGTCCCTGAACCTCCAGTTCTGCACGGCGCTAGTGAACTACGACATCCCGTGGAACCCGATGACCCTGGAGCAGCGGATAGGACGCATCGACCGAATCGGCCAAGCACGTCAGACTATCGACGTGATAAACCTTTTTTACGCCGAGACCGCCGAATACGACGCCTACCGGATCATGGGAAATCGGATGAAGGCCATCGAGGAGAACGTGGGACCCTACCGGCCCATCATGCAACCCAACGTCGAACGGGTGATTGCCAACGCACACCGGAGGGGGGCGAGCGCAGCCGACATCGAGAAAGAGCTGGAAGGAATCACGGCCTCGGTGACGATGGACCTCGACCTGCTCAACACGGAAATTGAGAGCAGGGAGCCGGTTGTCCCGAAGGTGACGATAGCCGAACTCACCCGGATACTGAACATCCCCGAACTCATGCCCGAAGGTTGGACATCCAGCCCCGCCGGCAGGAACCACTGGAGAGTCACCAACCCCCACGGGCAACAATGGACCGTGACCACTGACAGAGGAGCCCACGATTACGCCCCCGACCGAGTAGAATGGTGGGGGCCAGGTAGCCCTTCATTCCCAAGCACCTGAGCAACACAACCCGAGTTCCGTGCAACCTAGCGGCGACACCATGAAGCAACGTCCTCAGGGCGTGGTGGGATGGAGCCCAACACCACGTAGACCAGAATGACCCAGAAACGAAAAAACAACAAGGGGACGAAATCCCCCATGACACGACCCCTGGAACACCTCTTGGAGGTTGGAGACTCCGTAACCTACGGGCAACTCTGCTGGTCCCTCGGGAACAGGGACACCATAAGGCATCAGGCGGGGGACGAAATCACGCTGGGCGGATGGGAAGGATCCGGCAGGCCCCTAGAAACCTCGTTCCAGTTGACCGAGGAGACCATCGAGAACATCAACCGATGCCTGGGCATGAGGACCTGCGGGGAAGCATCCGCGTTGTTCACCCCACCGCCGGAGGAAGTGGAACCCGGGGGAGAATGCCCACATGGCCATCAACAAGCCGCCTGGGACTACATGATGTACGGCATCCGCCCCACCAAGCCATGCCCGGAGTGCGGGGAAATCCCCACCTTCGACGACTGTGCCATGAGCCTGGACCTCAGGTCAAGAGAGCCAGTCAAAGGCGTTGACGGGAATGAGTACCAGATCTGCCCGGAGTGCGGCGACGACATGCTCGAACTCCACGGAGACGACTCCGTCGGGTGGGGGTGGACCATGGCCTGCTTGAACTGTGGATGGGAGATAAAGCAAGCCGAGGAACTCGACATCTACCAGTACTCCGACCTCATGGAAGAGATAAAACTCAAGGTGGAAGCCATACAACGGGTCATGGAGATGCCCGGGATCATAAACCAGACCCGGGTGGAGACAGCATGTCTCCAACTCCGGATGGTCCTGGAACTCATCGTGTTCAGCTCCCTGGTCTCCAACAAGGACGCATGGCAGAAGTCCCAGGATGAACTCCGCAGGGTCTGGAACATCAAGAAGATCATGGGCGACCTGAGAGGAATCCACAGCAGGTATTACCCCGAACCGAAGGGGAAAAGGGGAGACTTCCTGACGGAAGAGAGGCTTGTAACCGTCTACGACCAGCTGAATAAGATCATTCACGCAGAGAATCCTATGGGGGCCCAGGTCGGTCTCAGGCACTACATGGAGTCCATGCCCAAATGGCTGGAGTGGGCAACGAACCTGCTCATGGAGCACAAGGTCTTCCTCTACCATCACCCCAATGTGTTCTACTGGGTCAGGATGTTCGGAGGACCGGCGGAGGATGTCCTCTGCACTCCCGTCAGGGCAACGCCCAACGGAGAAGAACTCTGCCCATGTCCGGATTGCGTCCAGGAAGGAAACAGGCAGTACTGCGAGTACATCGAAGATCCCTGGCCGGAATGCCAGTTGCAGGAACTGGAACCAGCCCAGACCGATGGTAAGAGAATAGCGGAAACCCTCGACTAGAACGATGCCGAATTGCCTAGACCACTTCCGTCCCAGATTCCGCTGAATGGAAGAGGCCGACCACTGGGGCCCCCGAGAGCAAAACCTAAACCAAAGCCAAGGTGAAATGCGCAGATAGTGGAGGTCAAACAGCGGTGCCGGATCATCCTCCAAGCACGGATGAGAGGGCTTCACTGGCGCAACCAAGCCAATCTTCATCGCCCCTCGAATGTACATCCCACCTCGGCTTTGGTTTAGGTCAGAATCCCGATGAGGGGCTCAACCGCGAGGAGAGAACATCGAACCCATGGGCACCTGGGGACATAGTATGCCCGCCACAATCCCAAAAAGAAGGCGGAAAGGGAGAGTTGGTTTTGACAACAAGCACCGAAGGCCCAATCGTGATGCAAATGGTGGGCTCGCTGTCCAGCGACGACCTGACCTGCGCCGTCATGCCCAGGCTCAACCGGCTGATCAACTTCGACGACTCCTCCTGGGCAGAACAGCTCGAAGCTGATGGGTTCAATAGCAGGCACATGGAGGCGATGGAAGACCTGCTGGACTCATTCTTCGACACAGCCCATCTGGAGGAAAGCCTCACCAGGATCCTGAAAGAGACGAAGGACATCACCGAAGGCGAGGAACTGACCAACGCTATCCAACACTGGTCCAGCCAGATCCTGTGGGCCGACATATGGCAGAGAGCATGCCGATCCGGATTCCCGGATCCCATCGACGTCATGGCCTTTACCGCCAGGTTCCTTCTGGCTATTTCCTCCAGCAACATCCAACTGGAACGCATCAAAAGAGCCCGGGCTGAGGACCCGGAGCCGGACTGGAGCATGGACGCAGAAGAAGTTCGGGAAGGCCAGGAGATGGCGGAGCTTGGGATGGAAGAGGACGCTGCTCAATGGCCCGTCTACTGAAGGGGGAAGTGAGGTGGGTCGACATAGAGCCGGTGGCCCAAGTCACCGGTCATGAACAGGGAAACCCCAGACCGGCGCTCATCCTGAGCGGTAACAGCTACAACCAGAACTCGGGACTGGTTATCGCAGCAATGATAACCGCCTCACCCAGGAGAAGGACAGGACTGTACTCGGTTGAAATCCAGAGCTTCCGCATGCCGAGACAGTCATGGGTTCTCACGGGACAGATCAGGACCCTGTCCGCCGAAAGAGTCCGAGACCTCATTGGTCGAGTCAGCGAAGCAGAGATGAACAGGGTCCAAAGCTCCCTGCTACGCATCCTGGAGATATAGGTTGAGGGGAGACTCAACAGAAACGATCCTGTCGGAGTACGACTTCCTGGAAGAGGACACCTTCCAGGCCTGCCTGCTGTTCGCCGACAACTCAATGATGGTGGTCTACTAGGGAGTTCCTGCACGCCAAGGCCTGTCTCTGCTGGTACGAAGGCCACGCCGAGCCAGGCATCGCCAACTTCACCTTGACTGGGTTCACCGGCAACACAAAACTGAAGGTCCGGGTGACCTGCGACGCCGATGCGGAGCTAGTGGGTAATCGCAAGCGGTGGGCGGGCGGTGTCAATGGCGGAGGCATGTTGGGCCACTGGGGCGGAGCAAAACTGTACCACCTAGTGTGTTCGTGTCCACCGAAAAAGTCCGAGCTAAGTGGCCAGCATAAATGTCCGTGCCAATTGTTGAGGGAAATGCCCTGCAGACGGGTGGGGCAGCAGATGGCAGGCAGGAAGGTCTTGATGCAACCTATTCTTCGTGAAGCTCGTCTGAAGGTTGGGAGACAGCGCTCTCCCTGCTACGCTTGAGACGGTAGCTGTCGCCGTTCATCTCCAGGATGTGGACGTGGTGGGTGAGGCGGTCCAGCAGCGCTCCGGTCAGGCGTTCCGACCCGAAGACCTCGGTCCACTCGTCGAAGGGCAGGTTGGTGGTCACCAGGATGGAGCCCCGCTCGTATCGCTGGCTGAAGACCTCGAAGAGCAGTTCCGCCCCGGTGGGGGACAGGGGGACGAATCCCAACTCGTCGATGATCAGCAGGCTGAGGCGGGAAAGTTGTCTCTGGAGGTTGAGCAGACGTCTCTCGTCCCGGGCCTCCATCAGCTCGTGGACCAGGGCGGCGGCGGTGGTGAATCCCACGGACATCCCGCGCTGGCAGGCGGCCAGGCCCAGTCCCAGGGCGATGTGGGTCTTGCCGGCGCCGCTGTTGCCGACGGCGATGACGTTCTCACGGCGCTCGACGTATTCGCAGCGGGCCAACTCCATCACCAGCGCCTTGTTCACCGACGGGATGGCCGTAAAGTCGAAGGTGTCGAAGGTCTTGACGGCGGGGAAGCGGGCAGCCCGGATCCGCCGCTCCACCATGCGCTGGTGGCGGTCGATGAGTTCCAGTTCGCCCAGCCGCAACAGATAGGTTGGGTGGTCCACTCCCTCGGCGGCGCACTGGGCCGCCATCTTCCCGTACTCCCGGAGGAAGCTGGGCAGTTTCAGTTCCTTCAGGTGATGCTCCAAAAGCAGCGTGGACCGGCTGTTCATGCCGCCCTCCCCGACAGCAATGTCATGTAATCCCCGGCGTAAGTGATGCTGACCCGCACCTGGGGCAGGTAGGGATAGAGCTCCAGGTCGAGGCGGGGAGGCCTGCCCTCCAGCCGGCAGAGCACCAGATGCTTCACCGCGTCGAAGCTCAAAGCCCCCAACCGGAGGGCATACCGAACCGCGGCGTGGACCTCCCCAGGCGAAAAATGCTCGAATAGCCGCAGTACCTGGACGAACTCCCGCTTGCCCCTTCGTCCCATGCGGGACTCCAGCAACCGGCGCAGCGTGCCAAACTCCTCGGGAAGGTCCCATCCCTGCAGGGGAGCGGCCTGGTCCAGGGCCGCCGTCTTCTGCTCGAGCAGGGGCAGGTAGTGGACGGGGTCGAACACAAAATCATCCCGCTGGTAGGAGCGGTGATGGCGGGCGATGACCTCGGACCCGCAACTGATGACCACCCGGTCCACATAGCCTTTTACCAAAACGTCCCGGTGCCCGTAGGCCACCGGCGCCGAGTAGTCGTTGGTCCGGTACCGGACCAGCGACAGCGAACTCACCCGGCCTGCCTGCTTCTCGCAGGCGTCGTAAGCCACCGGAGGTAGGGGCAGCAGGGCCTCCAGGTCCCGTTCCATCCGTTGACCTATGCTCTCTGAGTGGCCCCTCAACCTGGCATCCATCCGCGCCAAGCAGCGACGCTCCAGGTGGGCGTTCAGGGTCTCAAAGCTCTCGAAGGATAGCACCGGCACCAGGAAGTTGCGCCGCATATAGCCGACCATCCCCTCGACCTTCCCCTTGTCGTTGCCCTTGCCGGGACGGCCGAACCGGTCATCGAACAGGTAGTGGGACTGGAGTTCCGTGAAGGCCCGGGTGCGCTTCCTCCGTCCATCCCCCAGGATCCTGGCCACCGCCAGCTTGGTGTTGTCGTACAGGATGCTCCGGGGCACTCCGCCCAGGAATGCGAAGGCCGGCACGTGGCCGTCCAGGAAGGCCTCGGTGGTCTCGGCGGGATAGGCCTTGACGAAGCATCCGTCGCTATGGGGCAGGTCCAGGACGAAGCAGTGGGCTTTCTGTTCCACCCCGCAGATGATCACCAGGGCCTCGCCAAAGTCGCACTGGGCGTGGCCCGGCGGATGGGACAGGGGCACAAACATCTCCTGCGACCGGCGGCGATGCTCCCTCACGTAGTCCTTGACTATGGTGTACTGGCCGCCGAACCCATGCTCGTCCCTGAGCCGCTGGAAGATCCGCTGGGCTGTGTGGCGCTGCTTCCTGGGACGCCTGAGGTCGTCTACCAGGATTTGGTCGATGACGGCGGTGAAGGGCTCCAGCTTAGGACGCCGGGGCGGAGTCTGCCGCCGGTAGCCCGGCGGCGCTGAGTAGGCCAGAATCTTGCGCACCGTGTCCCGGTGCAGGCCGAACACCCGGGAGACCTCCCGAATGCTCATCCCATCCACCATCACCGCCCGCCGGACCCGTAGATACACGTCCACCTGGTACATCCATCCCACCACCCATAAGCACGACTTCGAACCTATGGATGGCAGCGGACGGTACATTTTTCAACCGCCACAATGTCAGGCAGTCAATCCGTCCAGGTGGTCCACTTTACCTCCGCCTTTTACAGACAATCACGGCGGAAAGAACCCACCTCACAACAGGACCAAGAGTGGGTAGGCAATATAGGGCGGCGGGTATCTCGGTCCCGTCGCTCTGCCTATGTGAACGATGAAGCCAGTTCAACGATACCCAGCAGGTTATCTGGTAAAATGATATATGCTGGTTTCAGATATTAACAATATGCATACAACATAGGGGTAGTTTGAGTGCAGTTAGGGTCATTACTCAGCAATTTCCAGTTGGAGAAGGTGCGGCTGGGACCGGCTTGGGCCAACGTGGAAATCTCCTTCGATCAAAGCGACAAAGACGTGGCTTGGGAGCTATACGTTGAGATGCTGCTGAGAGTTGTCACGCAGCCGCTTCCGTCGGAGGGTGGGGACGAGTCGACGGCCCTCAACAGCATTTATGCTCTTTTCCCGGTTACCAGGGAGATTCTCCGACGCAGGGGCAGGAGCGCCATATCCTTCAGCAAGGTCGCTATCCCCGTCATGAACCAAGTGGTCCGCCCCTTCACCGCCAAGTGGCATCCTCAATCCTTGGCGGGAGCTCTCGGCGACGCAGCGAAGCGTGCCGAGTTCCGGCAGGACCTTGAGGCGCTCCAAGGCGACTTGCGTAACTACAATCGCCTTTTGGCACAGATCGCCGGGGTGGAAGACTTGACCGACCTCGAAGTGCGACCGGATGCTGGCGATGTCCCGAACTAGGCGACACAAAGCGTTTATCTCTTACCACCATGGGCTGGACGAGGAGTGGAAGGCTCGTTTTGTCCGGATGATCGGGGACCGAATAATTGACAAGTCGATCTATGTTGGCGAAATCGTCGATACGAATTCGCCGACGGCTGATACTCTCCGACGCATTCGAGAGGAGTACATTTCGGAGGCGACTGTGGCGGTAGTCTTGGTCGGGCCCCGCACTTGGCAGCGTAAGTTTGTCGATTGGGAGATTGGCGCCGCTCTCAGGGATACAACAATGAACCCGAGGTGCGGCTTGATTGGGATCCTGTTACCTACCCATCCTGATTATGGGAAATCTACATACAATCCTCGTTTGCTCCCTCCTCGACTTGCAGACAACTGTTTGGGGGATCATCCGTTTGCGAGAATATTCGATAGGCGTGGCCGTGGAGGGGAAGACGATATCCAGTCGCATATCCACAGAGCCTTCTTGAGGAGAAGGAAACAACCGGACCCCGACAACAGCCGGCTTCCCTTCGGGCGTAACTGGAACGGGCCCCCAAACGAAGGGTGGCAGAGCTGAGTGTCCATACCGGAGACCTGGTGAACCAGGAGTGAGAGTTATGGCGGAACCGATCAAGAACGTGTTTATCAGCCACAAGCACGAAGATGATGATGGGCTTCAAGAACTGAAGCGTCTGGTGCGAGAGCACGGCATGACCTGGCGCGACTATTCGATCACCGCAGACAATCCGAACAACGCGCACAATGAAGACTACATTAAGTGGCAGATTCTCGCGCCGCGCATACGCCAAGCGGGTTGCCTGGTCGTTTACATCTCTGAAAAAACTAGGAACAGCGATTGGGTAAACTGGGAAATCGAATACGCCCAACGTTTAGGCAAGCGCATAGTCGGGGTTTGGGCCAGGGGAGACCGCGATTGCGACCTTCCCGAAGCACTCGAAGACTATTGGGACGCCCTGGTGGGATGGAACGGCGAGAAAATCATCGATGCCATTAACGGGACCCCGGATGAGTCGAACAAGAAGGATGGCACTCAGACAGATTACAGGCCAATTGAGCGTTATGCTTGCCGCTAACCGGAGGTCTTTTGCCTAACCTATACTCTTATGTGGTCGACAGAGACTACGGGTTCGCACCGAACCCTTTTCACGGCTTTTGTACCTTGGCAACCTGCAAGCCCATCATACGCAGGGTCGCGCAAGTGGGAGATTGGATAGTCGGAACCGGGTCAGCTTACAGGAATAGGAGAGGACACATCGTCTACGCGATGAGAGTCAGCGAAACGATGTCCTTCGACCAGTATTGGGCAGACCCGCGGTTTCGTGCGAAGCGGCCGAACCTGCATGGAAGCCGCAAGCAAGCATTCGGGGACAACATTTACCACAAGGACCCTAAAACTGACCTGTGGCTCCAGGTAGACTCACACCACTGCCATGATGACGGAACACCCAATCCCAGGAATATAGCCAACGACACCCAGAGTGACAGGATACTGATAGGTGAAGACTTCATTTACTGGGGAGGCGGCGGGCCTGAAATTCCAAAGTTCCACGAGATTGACATTTGCAAGAAGGGTCCGTGGCACAAGTCCGATTTCCCTGATGAGGTCGTCCAGGGCTTTGTCGAATGGGTGCGTTCCTTCGAGGAAGGAGGGTACCTCGGGAAGCCGCTGAAGTGGAATTAACCCTTGGACCTTGCCACGAACGCTACCGAATTCTATGTGCCCTGAAAACCCATTTAGAGGCGGCGGTGGACACTCCGGTTGGGGGCACCGCTGTGGGAGGAAATCAGAGATGCACCTGAACGAATACCAAGAGAGGGCGAAATCCACAGACCAGCAACCCCTTGGCGAGGGCGTGGACCCGAACTCTTCGGAGATGTTGGTGCCCTTGCTGGGGATGGTGGGCGAGTTGGGCGAACTCCTGGCAGAGTACAAGAAATGGCTCCGCGACGGGCAAGCCTACGCTCTGTTCCCGGACCGGGCGAGGGAAGAACTGGGTGACCTGTTGTGGTATCTGTCCAATACCGCGACAAAGTTCGGACTCTCGTTGGAGGAAGTTGGCAGTTACAACCTACAAAAGACGGCGAGCCGGTGGCCGACCAAGGAAACTGAAGTCACGCTTCGCACACTGTTTGATGAGGAGTACCCGCCGGAGGAACGCCTGCCCAGGAAGATGGGCGTGACGATCAACGAGGGAGGGTCTAAGGTCGTCAAGATGTTCATAGACGGCAAGCAAGTCGGTGATGACTTGCGGGACAACCGGTACGACGATGACGGTTATCGATTCCACGACGTTTTTCATTTGACGTATGCCAGTGTCCTGGGTTGGTCCCCCATATTGCGAGCACTGCTACGGCGGAAACGCAAGGGCAATCCCGCCGTAGACGAGGTTGAAGATGGAGGCCGGGCTCGGGTGATAGAAGAAGGTATCGCCGCTATGGTGTTCAGCTACGCCGAAAGGCGGAACTTCTTGGAAGGAGCAGAGGGAGTTAGCTTCGAACTGCTCAGGACAATCAAGGACATGACGGCCCATTTGGAGGTCAGCCGCCGTGCCGAGGGGGAATGGGAAAGGGCAATCATGGAAGGGTTTCAAATTTGGCGGCAAGTCCGTGATTCAGGAGAAGGGAAACTCGAAGCTGACTTGGAGCGAGGCACGATAACACTTGCACCCCGATAGATGGTTAGCGCTGTCTCCTCCAGAATGACCTAACGCTGGAACGACTGTAGGTTTCATGTTTGGTCACGTCCATACTTTGATACACATGCCAGTGCATTTAATAGTTCTCCTTGCGCGGCGGACCCACTCTGGGTTTCGTCTTGATGCTCAGTACAAGTTGTATGCAGGTCAATACAGCGACTGCGCTTGTGGCCAAGACCGCCCCAACCAAAGTTATCAGTAATAGAGCCCAGCCCCATTCGGTCATCCATGGTGGGACGGCGGCGCCCTCAACGTTTCGTAAACTTACAATGGTCGCGATAGACACACCCAGTATCGTGACTGCAACCAAAAATATTCCGAACATGACGACGGGTTGGATGTAGTCCCTGATTCTGCTTATTTCGACTTCGAAACGATTTTGATGCCGTTCCTCGCGCCCGTTTGCTTCCTCTTCGAGCCGCATCCCCCTTCCCACGGACTCGTCATTGATGCGGGTTGCGTATGACCAGCTAGCGTCGTCCTGGTCTGCTAATCCCCGTTTGAGAACTTCCCAGGTGGGGTCTTTGGTAAACGCAGCGCAGTCTATCGGCTCTGCCAACTGATGAACCTCGAAGGTGAACACTCCATCCCCAGGTAGCACCTTGATTGGTTCGTTTCCCAGATTGGCCACCCGGATGTACAATCGCTCGCCATCCCGCTGTTGCCCATAACAAGGGTCCACCTGGATACCCATGAGGCCGGTGAGCCCCTTTAAGGCGTACTGGATCCGTATGCCGATTTTACCAACGAGGTCGTTAGGCATAACGAGCTCTTCAATGGTTGAAAGAACTGCTATTCTGCCGGGTTGGATTTCTATGTACGTTCCAGGATATAGCTTTCCTCTCTCATAAAATGTGCCATCGAGCATCAACTCGTCGGCTGCGACTCTGAGGATGTAGGATGCCTCCCTAAAACCATTAGGATTCCAAGTGTCAGGTTTGAAGATTTCAGCAGGGGAGGACGCCTCGTCGCAACGCTCACGAATTTGGTCGCCATTTAGGATCATAATTTTTTCCTCGGCCTTCGGGGTAGACAAAGTGCCCTCTTATATGGGTATGGGGGAAGCGAGGTTGAGCGGGCGTAACCTTTCTTTCAGTACCTGCTCATACGAGTCACATCACAATAACTTCCTTGTCGCAGGCACCAGTTCGTTTATCTGCCACTTAGGTGGATACCAATAATCAATGGGTTTGTTGGCTGGCCGGTAAATCTGCTTGATTCGTTTTCGGTCGTTGGTTCCCCTAATTTCTGGATGGTTGATTCTGGCGTACTTGGAGACTTCGCAGAACAAGTTCTGGCAGTCGATGAGTTGAAGGGGTCTGCCAAAAAGGGAACGGAAGTCTATACCCCGCCCCTCGAATTCTCTCTCTTGTCGGTCCGCGACCAAACGAATAATGTCAGATTCAGTGAATCCGCCCAAATCGCTGAAGCACTTGTGAATTCCGTCCAAGGCGCCCGGACCGGGAGATGTGAATTCCATTTCTGAAAAATCACAGATTCCGCTGTAATTGAGGTCCGTTATCAGTTGGTAGCTCAGAAAGTCTCCTAGGCCATGATAAGACCGAAGGATTCTGAAAGCGTGACTCATGCTTGTTGCCTCTGCGACCTGCTCAGCAACTTGATCATTCATCATGGATTCCAATAGCCTTAGGTGGTTGCGATGCTTTTCGCGATAGCCAAAGGCGCGGATACCTGATGGCATGATGTACGCTCCAGAATAAATGGCAGTTCTTGCCTTCATTGCCTCAACGTAGATCTCATCATAGCCTACAAAGGAATAATCCCTGAAAGTCGGGAATCCTAACCGGGAGGTCAACAACTCCCAAGTCTCTATTTTGTTGAACAGCTTGAAAAGAATAGTGCGAAAGAAGACTTCTTCTGGCGCTTGGTCTCCCTGATATACGACGTGGCGTATCAAATACTGGCTAACTCGGTCGGATGCGCGGTAGGCATTGGTGAACTTGTGGCGTCTAATAATGGGGTCCTCGGTCCAAGGCGGAGGATAGCCTTCGAGCTTCCTGAAAAACACTTGCTGGCGCTCTGCGGCGAATCGCCAAAAAGTGTCGAATACGTCGGTTTGTTTTGTATGCGATAGCGGCGACAATATCGCTGTTCTCTCCCGAATTGGTGTAGCTTGAGGGTACTCGAAAATCTTAGCAGATGCCCTTGCCGTGAATGCGTTCATTTGGGGTTCTTGGCGTCTCATCCAGTTTGCGCCGCGACCCCATTGGGCGGGTCCCGATGGTATTTGCGCAGATGGCCTGGTCGACCTTCGCTCCAGACGCAGCACACCAACTCATCGGGGTGCGCCACCCGGCCTGGGATGACCACAAGCCAGGCAAGCATCCGGTGCTTCATGTCTATCAGCCGGATCACACGTCCCGCTAAGGTTACCTGCCGGTCGCCCGCAGTTCGCCGTCAGGTTCCCTAGCAGGTGGAGTTCCATCGAGAATGAGGGCTTCTGTTCATTGTATGCCCGTGAGATGACCCACCCCTAGACCTCTCTTTCCCAAGTACCCATCCAACGGCGGGCCTGGAATCACCGTTCCTCGACTGCCCATATACGGTTTTCGACTATCGTGAGACGATAAATGTAATCCGTTGGCCGCTCCTACTCGTATATTAAGTATCCAGCACACGAATAACATCCTCTGGAGTGCGTCCTGCAGAGAACGCTCAAGTCGTGGGACTGGACCCGGATACCCGCAAGGAAGCCCGGTGAGCCGCCACGAAACGGGAGGGGTTATGGAACCAAAAAAACGGAGGCATGGCGATGGCGCGGCGGGAACTATTGAACGAACAACAGAGACGGCTGCTGAGGATCGCCGCCAGGATGCCCTTGGCCAGCGTGGCCAACCTGGCGCCGGTGCTGGGCATGGACGAGGAGAAAGTTAGGAGGATGCTGGGCACCCTGCGGCGGGACAGCTGGGTCACCTCAGTGGTGCGGGGCATGACCGAGCGCAGGCAGCACCGCTGGTTCCTGACCCGCCGGGCCGTAGACCTCCTCTACGTCACGGACCACCAGCACCCCGCCCCCAGGGAGGAAGCAAGAGCCGCAGGCTTGGCCGCCTTTCACCCCGAGGGGGAGCTGCCCGAGGACTACCGGGAGCGGTTCGCCCTGGACCACGACCATCCCGCCCATCTGGAAGGCCAGGGCGACTCCCCCTTCGCCGCCGGTGATGCGGCTGACGCAAACGGCGTCGGCATTGACCACGAGCACCCGCCCTGGACCGCGACATCGCGGGGCGTGGAGACCGCCCTGCGAAGGCTGGCCATGCTGGAGCCGGTCTACCGCCTGGCGCCCGACCTGATACGCAGCGGCAGGGTCAACCGGCCCGCCGACGATGCGGCGGCCGCCAGGGAGGTCAGGATGACCGACTTCCGGCTGCTTCGCCGCGGCGGCTTCTACCACGCCGTGGCAAGGTACGGACCTGATCTGTGGACCCCCTTCACCTACGCCGGTCTCCACGCGACCGAGCGGGCGCTGCGGCGCAAGGAGCAGCACCGGTTCTGGGGCGTGGACTGCTACTCCCACGAGGAGGACCGGTATCTCCGCATCGGCAACCGGCTGTTCTACGAGGATCCGGACCAGGCGGTGGAGCCCTCGGCCCAGATCGTGGTGGCCCACGACGCCTGGGCGAGGGAGCTGGCCCGCAACACCCTGTCCAGCGCCACGCCTACGCTGTTCTGCACCCCCGACGGGCAGTGCAGCGAGGCGGTGGACCTGCGTCCCTCCCGGGACCTGGTGTCGGACCCCGCCGGACATCCCACCGTGGGCCGGCCGGAGCCGGTGGGCCTGTGGCTGAGAGACAATCCCGACATGGAGGCCATCGACGGCAGAACGGCCCACCGGCTGTTCATGACCATCTGCCAGTTCCCCGCCATGCGGGCCTCCTGGCTCAGGGAGGTCGTGGGCGGGTCTTCCGGCGAGGTCTCCCGCCACCTGGGACGATTCGTCCAGACGGGCCTGGTGGCGGTGTTCGACGAGAGGCACTACCTGTCGGAGCTGGGGATGAGGCGGGCGGCCAACATGAGCCGGATACTGCCCTCGGTGATCCGCAGCCGCCACGGGGCCTACCTGGACCGCTGGTATCGGGAGCATGAGGAGCGCCACAATGACGGGGTGAACCGGCTGGTGGTACGGTTCGCCCGCGAGGGCGCGGAGGTCGTCGCGGGCTGGCGGGGCGAGGTCAACGTGCCCGGCCTGACCCAGGTGCGGCCCGACCTGTTGGTGCAGGTCAGCGGGGGCGCCCTGGGCGCAGGAACCCACTACATCGAGTTCGAGCGCACCGCCGTGCGTCCCGAACGGGTGGCGGAGAAGCTGGGCCCCTACCGCCGGATGACGGCGGCGGGCCGTGCCCTGCCGCTCTTGATGGTCTGCGAGACGGCGCGGGGGAGGCGGAACTTCCGGGCGGCCGCCGGAACCCTGCCCATGCTGACCACCACCCTGGAGCGGGCGCTGGCCGGGCCGGTGACCGGCCCGGTTACGGTGTGGAGCAGGGACGGGGTTCCGGCGGCGCTGCACTGCCGGTGACTTTGGGAAAGGAGAAGGCCCTGGAAACGTGTTGTCTGAGATTGTTTCACAACCGCCGGTTAACGCCGGTGGTTGCGCCGGAGTTCCGACACGTACTCCCGCCCCAGGGTGTCCGGGTTTTCTTCGAGCCAACCGGCCAACCTGGTAGTCCCGGCCGCTGCTGCGTGGGAAGTCAGCAACCCCGCCATCAAACCGTCTACCTCGTCCCTGGTCAACACTACGTCGCGCAGCAGGAGGCCGACCAGGCGAGTTGCTGCGAAGCCTACTGCCGGGAGCATGTGCACCAGCCGGACGCGGGTGTTTACCGCCTTGGCCAACAGCCGCAGCAACTCCTCAAATGTGAATGTATCTGGGCCAGCGGCGTCGGCGACGGTGTTTTCACTCAGGGACCCTGATGCCACCGCCTGGGCGGCCAGGTCCCCGGCATAGATGGGCTGAACTTTGTAATCGCCGCGCCCGAATACGGGGAAAACCGGAAACCGCCGCAGCGCCCAGGCCATGTTGTTCAGCAGCAGGTCGCCCTCGCCGAAGACCAGGGTTGGCCGGATGATGGCGTAGGGTATTCCTGCGTCCTTCAGCATTTCCTCCAACTGTCCCTTGCCCCGGAAGTAGGGCAGCCTGGACCCTGATGAAGCGTTGGCCCCAGGGAAGTGGACGATCGTTCTGACGCCCGCCTTCCCGATAGCGTCATCCATCCATCAGGGACGCCGACCCTCGGTCATTATGTTCCCAGACGCCATTGACATGCGCTCAGGCGTTGGCCTGTGACCGGATGCTCCAGTTGTTCCAACAGGTCCTCTCCCTCCCTGACCCAGACATAGTACGTATTGCTGTCCTGTTCCTCCTCTCCATCTACGCCATGAATCGTTCGAAATGTCAAATCGGGCGCGTAAGTCGGAGGTGGACAATGGTAGAAATGATGAAGCCCAAGCCGGGCTAGCCAAAGGAGGACGCCATGAGCACCACGCCCCATCCACCTCTACAGACCAAAATGCTCACCGAGGACCGGTTCGCTGCATCTGGCGCTGTCGATGTCCACTCGGTCGCCCCGGACCTTCCCAACAATGGTGACTCCCCGCACACACCACATGAGACTGCCGCACGAGCTGGCACCGGGGAATTCTACAGCTATGAAGGACAGGGGATGCCGCCATTGGCTGAGCACACCCTGACCGACACCCACTCCTGCGCCCGGCTGCTGGCCAGCTTTTCAGACCGGGTGGTGGTGGCAACCACTCCGGGCACAGACTTTCCCACATTGCTCTACGTAGTGGACCCTACCACCGGCCTGGTAAACCTCAATCGCGACCAGGTGTTGGCACTGTCAATGCAGGTCGCCGACAACCTATTGGCCGACTACGAGGACCTGAGCGGAGCGATGCGGCTGGCAGATGATGGAACTCCCGGCCCGGAGGGCCCGCCGCCCTTGCCATCGAGACAAGCCATCATCAACCACGGGAGGGGATTGCGCTCGGCCCGGGCGCCGGACCGGCACCAGAAGGTGGTCGGGGGAGTGCTGGAGCATGACCGGCGGACGGGAGGGAGCCTCGCATCCCGGCTGACGGTGTTGCCGCATTCGGCAGTGGACGCAGACATGTCCGTCATCGGGACTCCTCTGGGAGTCCTCGACATCCGTCCCCGCGAGATTCTACCCCCGGAGGAAGGAGGGAAACATTTCATCAGCCGTACCACGGGCGTGGAGTACCACCGGGACGCCAGGGATACCCGCGTGGACCGGATTCTTCCCTCGCCAGCGGAGGTGGACCACCAGAGCCGCCTTGGATTCATCATGCGGTGGATAGGCTGGCATTTTACCCATCCGCCCCAGAAGGACTTCCTGGGCTTGATATCAGAGGCTAACTCCGGAAAGAGCACGCTCATAAACGCCATCCAGGCCGGGCTGGGGGCCTACGTACAGGTCATCCGACCCGAGGCGCTGGCTGCCCGCAGCGGTCATCCGGGCACCCACAACGACGAGCTCTTGCTCCTCGGCGGCGGTCGCCGTCTCGTGGTCGTAATGGAGGCCAGGCGCCACAACCGGGAGCTGCTCAATCTGGCCACTGGCGGTGACCCTCTTGCCGCCCGTCCAATCCGCCGGGCAGCCGTACAGGTCACCGTCACCGCCGGCCTCGCCATAGTCGGCAATCCTCCCGGCGCGGGGCAGAGTACGGGAGCGGTCCTGGGCATCGGCGGCAATGACGAGGTGTCGGCCGCCCTGCGAGACCGGGTGCGGATCGTCAGGCTGCCGCGGCGCGGGGAAGGTGAGGGGGGTCCCCCGGACGACAAGGGTTTGGCCGTCGCTGCCCACCGGCTCACCTGGACGGAGCGTTTCCGGGAGGCCTCCCTTGCCCGGCTGGTGGAATGGGCGGTGGTCATGATAGACCAGCCGGACCCGCCGGACCCCACGCCGGAAATGGTCGGCGACCAGGCAAGCCAGGAATCGGCTGAGCGCCCGCGCTGGGACGGGGAGTTTATCCCGCGCATTTTGACTACGGACCCCAGGAGGGCGGTCCTGGGGGATGCCGAGACGGGGCGGAGCGGCCCCAGACCCGCCGATTCCTACAGCGTGTACCAGGAGTACCTGGTCTGGCACGAGGCCAATGGCGACGGCGAACCCCCTGCGAGCCGGCGAACCGTCACCGATGCGCTGCTCCACCACTACCGGGGACTCCGTGATGTGGCACGCGAGACGAAAATCCCCGGGGGTGGCGTCCGGCACAAGACCAACTATTTCGACGGATACTATATCTGCGATCCGGACGCAAATTCTCTCTAGTACTTCATGGGAAGCGACGCTCAGGGGTGGAATGAAAACAATGGCACACCCTGGGGACAAGGGGACAAGGGGACAGCCTCCACCGGGCGGCCCTCGCATCGGATAGGCCTGTGGCATGGGGCCATGGCGCCCCTGTGAAAAGGTCGAGGTGGTGGTCTCCGGCACTGATCCCAGGCGTTTCCGGTTATTCCACGGCCGGGTTGGAGGGAGTGTTGAGAAAGTCGCCCGGTAGGCAGCGGTCCTAACAGGCTGCTGAACAAAAGTGTTCACGTCCGGAATCGACGGGTCAAGTCGTTGATGCCCGGGTCCTGTTGGAGGAAATTGTGCCGTTCACACGGGACTTTCAGCCCCTTCGGCTTCGCGGACCGGCCCTCTTGGGGGCACCGGGCATAGCTAGTATTCAGCCAATCTGGCATTGTCAGTTAGTACATGAGCCCAGACAGGATGCTACCTTGGGGATAGACGAAGGGTTGTGGGATGTGAGGTGGTCATGGTGCAGGAGAAGTACGGAGTCCGGCTGGCAACACCGGAAAAGGGACGGCTCAGGAAGATGATCAGGGCTGGGAGGAGTTCCGCACAGACGATTACCCGGGCCCGCATCCTGATCAAGATAGATGAGGGCTGGACCGCCCCCCAGGTGGCCACCGCACTGGACGTGTCGGAGCGGACCGTGTTCCGCACCAAGCGGCGGTATGCCGAGGAAGGACTGGACGAGGGCTGAGGCGCCATAACCAGGTCAACCGGCCCAGAAAGGTGGATGAAAGGGTGGAGGCCCACCTGATAGCCCTGGCCTGCAGCGCCCGGTGCCCGATGGTCATGACCACTGGACCATGCGGGCCCTGGCGGGCAAGGTGGTGGAGTTGGGATTGGTGGAGTCTTTGTCTCCCGAGACGGTCCGCCTGCGGCTGAAAAAACACGCTCAAGCCGTGGCTCAAGAAACGCCGTGGCTCAAGAAACAATGGAGCATCCCCGGTGCATCCCCAAGGTAGGTGGAGAGTTCGTGGCGGCCGTGGAGGACGTGCTGGATCTCTACGCCGAGCCCTACGATCCCCAGAGGCCGGTGGTCTGCTTTGACGAGACCTCAACCCAGTTGCTGGCCGGCGTACGGAACCGCTGCCGGCAAAGCCTGGGAGGCCGAGGCGTGAGGACTACGAATACGAGCGGGCAGGGACGCGCAACCTGTTCCTCACCTGTGAGCCTCGCCGGGGCTGGCGCCACGTGGCGATAACCCGGCAAGGCACCATGCAGGACTTCGCTCAGCAAATGCGGTGGCTGGTGGATGAGGCCTACCCCGATGTCCCGGTGATTCGGCTGGTTCTCGACAATCTGAACACGCACCGGATGGCCTCGCTTTACGAGACCTTCCCGGCGGCCGAGGCCCGGCGCATTGCCAAGCGGCTGGAGTTCCACCACACTCCCAAGCACGGAAGCTGGCTGAATATGGCGGAGATCGAGTTCAGCGTGCTGGCCCGGGCCTGTCTGCGCGGACGCAACGGAGATGAAGACAGCCTGGAAAGCGCCGTCAGCGCCTGCGTGTCGGAGCGGAACGCGATAGGAGCTACCATTAACTGGCGGTTCACTGCCCAAGACGCAAACTCCATCGCCTTTATCCCTGCCAATCCTGATCTGGTTCAGTACTAGACGGCGCGGGATCCGGGACAGGAGCCTCCAGCCTGAGCAGAGCGCGGAAGGCCCATGGGGCCCCCCGGTCCTTCCGCGCCTCTGAACAGGACCGCCCGGAGCCGGTCTTGTTCAGAGGATTCCTAGCTCTCAGCTTCTAACTTTCCGTAGCCGTTCGGACCATCTGTCACCTCGCCGTCCACCAAGCTCCCATACCAACCCCAAGATGGGCTTGGGCCCGTGGATCGTGTATCGCCGCAACACCGGCGCACATCTTCTCCCCAATCTTCTCCCCCCCCCCGCCGGCGGCCTCGTTTCTGCGCCTCTGGCCGCCGGCCTCGGAGGCCACACAGACCGAACTAAGGAGAAGGAACGGACAAATGAAAATCCAACCGGAATTCCCGCTGTGCCGCGTGGACGATCCCATGCGGAGGGCGGAACAGACTATCTACCGTATCCTGGAGGAGAGCGAAGCCCCCCCGCGCCCTCTATGAGGCCAGGATCCTGCCCCACGGGCGGCAGATCGACTTTCCCGTGTGGATCGAGGGCGTGGCCCGCTACGCCATCGAGGCGAAGGGGGGCCGGTACATCATCGATCCTGAGACTGGCGAGTGGCGCCTCCTCACTGACGCGGGGCGGCACCGCCAGGCTTCGCCCCCGGCCCAGGCGTGGGATGCGGCGAAGAGCATCCCCGAGGTCATCAAGGAACGCTTCCACCGCGGGGTCTATATCATCGCGGTTTTAGCCTTCCCAAACATGGAGCCGGACCAGGTCATCGCGGACGCGGCCGCCCAGCGTCATGTCGACGTCATCTTCGGCGCCGACCTCTGGGTGGAGCGCCTGGTGGAACTGGCTGGACCCCATCACATCATCGTCCCGCCCACCGCGGAGCAGATCGACCAGGAGGTGGCGTTGGTCATGCCCGAGCTGGCGCCTCGGGAGACCGCAGATCCCAAGCCCCAGGTGGTCATTCAGCACGTCGAGCATCTGCACCTCCACGTCGGACCCGAAGGGGTTCAGGGGCTCAGCGACCTGACGGGCGCCGGCTAGGCATCCCATCCCGGGGCAGCGCCTCCGGCAGACTGGCCCAGGCCGGCGGGCCGGCGGGCCGGATGACGCCGGGGGCGCTGCGCCTCGTGGTGAGGTGAATCGTATGACATCAACTTCAGGGCGCCCGTGATCGAACGGACCTCCCTGACCAGCTGGAGAGACACGATGAACGGATATACCAAATGGGAGCGGCGGCTCCTGAAAGTGGGCTTCTTCTCGATGACGGGCTTGGCGATGACCGCCATGCTCACTGGTTTCGTGGGCGTGGTGGTTGGGCACCGTGCCGTAGTCCTCGCTGGAGTCGGGGGTTGCGCCGCGGCCGCGGCCATTGGGGGCGCAACCGTCATTACCCTCCAGATCATGGCTAGGCGGGGCCGACGCTCTTAGTGTCGGTAACCGGCTTAGTCCTGCCGGACCTGGTGGAGCTGGGTGCGGAGCGTAAGGTGCACGTCAGGCCGACGTCGGCCAGCATCGCCGCGGAGGCGGAGCTCGTGCTCCCTGGAGCTGGCTGTCAGGCCTGGGCCCCGAGGCCGGCGGAACAGCCGACCCATGAGGTCCACATCCACGTCAGGCCTTCCGGCCCGACGGACCTGCAGGAAGCCGCCGACTAACACCGTAGGGAGCTTCCGGAGAGCCTGGGCAGGACGGCGATCAGGTGGACCTGGAACTCCCCTTCATTTGTCATTATCAGAGAGTCGTCAGCACCGGAATACCGTGGCCATATCCAGGTACATAGCCAGCCCCGGTCACGGAGTGCAGCTCCCGGGAATGTACCCCTGGCCGGCGAGCGGAATCGCCGGAGCAACTCCCGCGGCGCTGGAAACCAAGTGTCCGGTACTCCTGGGGGATTCCCCACGGATCCACCCCGTTTGCTTAACAGCCCCCCTACATCAGCACCGACAGGAATTGCAGGACGCTTTCCCACTGAACTGTCCGGTAGTTGTAGCTGATGGTGGGGTATTTCAACAGGCCTGGGTTGCAGAACCACCGGCTGGAGCACCCTACTGAAGTGTCCTGGCCCTCCGGGCAGCCCGGTCCACCATCTTGGCCCACTGGCCGAACATCCGGCAGGCGTCCCGCCGGATATGCCGATAGTCTTTCAGGAGGCTCCGAAACGCCTGACGAGGATCCGTCTTGGTCCGGGACATCGTTAACCGCCTCAGGGCATTTCCTGACCGGATCTCGTGCTTATGCCGGTCCTCCAGCATCAGACAACGCTGCAGCGATTGCTCCACCCGTGGCTCTTCCGCCTGGTAGTGCCGGTTAGCGCCATAGGTGATGATGGCCCGCACACGCTGCAGGCACAGGCGCTCCGCATCAGTGAGAGCGGTCTCTTTCACCCGCCTTGCAGCGGTCCAGTCGGCCTCGGCTACCCGACGGTTGATCCCTCCCAACACTTGCAATCGTTGGCGAGCCCGGTCCGGGGCAGTAGGCGCTGTTCTAACCGGCGCTGGGGGCGGTGTTGGTGGCATCGGAGCGGAAACCGGCTTGTTCGCGGAAGGTCCTGCCCCTGCCTTGGCCTCATTCAGAACACGGTCCATCTCCGCCTGGAGTTGGGGATCGATGGGCGGCAAATCCCGATCCAGGCCCTCGGCGAGGGCCTCGGTCTGGGGGTCCGACCAGATGTATTCCTCTCCGAGCAACTTTTCGCAGACCTCGGGCGAGGGTTTGCTGTAGTCCAGCGACCGTCCCGTCCGCTGCCAGAGGTGAGCCCGGTGCTCCCTGGCGAAATCGCTCAACCCCTCCGGGCGGCCCTTCCGCCGCCAGACGCTTTCCGGACCCTCCCATACGCCGGTGAGGACTTCCTTCTGGGTGGTGGTGAGCACAGGCAGATCTCCCGCCTAGTCGTCGAAGCGCTTCGCAGGCAGCGCCTCGCCGGTGATCACCAATATGGGGAACGACTTTCCCAGACGGACCCGGGCCAGGCGGTATGAGCGGTACTTCTCCTCTATGCGCCGCTGCGCCGTCGCTGTGAACTCCACCTCGACGGGGACCCAGATCCCTTCCTCCCGGCCGGGTACCGGCAGCAGCACCCACAGATCTGGGACCAGCTGGCCATCGTGCCAGGACACCACCCATCTCCAGCCAGCCACCACCGGCATCCCAGCCCTCCGGAACGCCGCTGCCACCGCTGCCACCGCCGAGTCGTGGCGCCGTTCCCGTACTGCATCTTCTCCCTCCGGGTCCAGATGCGTGACCTCCACCAGCCGGCCGGCATCCACCCTATCCCGAGCAGCCAGCATGTCGCGACCCCTCTGGGTGATGTACAGGTTTTTCTCCTTTTCCCCCACGCTTGTAACCAGGCCTCGAGCTTCCAGGCGGTTTAATGCAATGTTGACTGAGCCGCCGGACATGTTAAACGCCTTCACCAGGTCCGCCCTGGTGGCTGCCCGGAATTCAGATAAAAAGGAGAAGAGCCGGTACTCCCGAATGCCGCCGAGAGCTACCAGGTCGGGACCCTCTCCGATGGCCGCAGCCTCGGGGTTGCCGATCGACCTGGCCTGCGGAGGCTTCTCCCTCAGAGTCCACTCGCTGTGACTCGCCTCTGCAGACCAAGGGCTCCGGCTGTGTCCACAGCCCCCACCTGCACGTCGTCGCCGTAGGCGGTCCTCGACCGGAACGCTGCAAACTGGTCCAGGCCGATGGCCGCCACGGGAGGTTCTATATCCCACCGGATGGGATCTGCAGGACCTCGGGGGCAGCGGATGAACCGGGAAGCCAGCCGGAGACTGCGGGCCCGGTAGTCCTCCTGGGGCAGCAGGCCGGCCCAGAAGAAGGGTATGGAGTAGGACCTGGGGCGCTTGGCATGCCGCTCAACCTGCCAGATAGCTACGGCGTGCAGACGACCACTGGGCAACCACCGGACCTCCGTCAGGGTGGGCTGGCCCAGCCATCTATAACTGCTGCAGGACGGGTCCGGATGCGGGGACTGCCACTGGAATGGTGCGGCGAGCCCGCTGGTCCAGAACCTGGGCAGGATCTCATAGAGGGATTCGATCATGGGCAGCCATTCCAGCATCCGTGTGACCCCCTCTTCCGTCATCTGCCAGGTCAGGGGCAGCGCTGCCCGAAGCAGGCCCTGGTGCTGGAAGGGCCGGGTCACGTGCATAACGCCGAACTGCGTCAGCACATACCGCCGCTGCATCCGGCGGGTTACGCCCAGCTCGCGGCCGACAATCAGTTTGTCCTTCTCCATCTGATGACAGGCCCCGTACACGTCGGGATCCGAGAGACCCAACCTTATGGCGATATCCGAGGCAGAGGCCCACTGCTGATGCGCCAGAACAACGGCGATCCGCTCATCGAGGGGAAACTGTTCGAGTGCTGGCTGCTGCATGGTAGTCACCTCCGGTCCGACTCCCACATCGGGTATAACGGGGAAATTTGGCTCCACTTGCGTTGGAAAGGGCGGAGGTCTATGACTAACGTACTTAAAGTGAGCCAAAAATTACAGGTTGGAGTTTGTGACCCGCCCCGTTGTTGCTCGGCGATTTTGTCAATAGCCTTGGCTGAGCCCGGGCCGCCCAGCAGTGTGAATGTGCTCTCCAGTGGCTCCGCCGCCTCCCTTTGAGGTGGCGTCATCGGGAAGCTCGGCGCTTCCATCGCTCCGGGTATTGTCATCGTCGCCTCCGTGTTGATGTCGTGCCTGAAAGTAACCCGGCCCAGGTGGGACCGTGACGGGGCCCGGGTGTGCTTGGGGCGATCCTCAATTGTCTTCGTAGCCTCCGCCGCTGATGCTCTTAGCCATGTCCATAGCCGTCCGTGGGGAACCACCAGGATTAGGGGCGATCCTCAATTGTCTTCGTAGCCTCCGCCCGTAGCCATTCCTTCAGAAGGAAAGTTGGGATAGTGATTTTACGACCATCTTTGATGTGAGGTATAGGATATTCTCGTCTCCTAAGCCAAACCTGTAATTTGGGTACCGACACATTGAGCGCCTTGGCCGCCCCTTTTGCGTTGTAACAAGAAATCCCATTGCCATCGGTGGTGCTTTCCTCCGCCTTGGCCGAGACCCAGGCGCACAGCGCGTCCGAATCCTCGTCGGTCCACTGTCGCCATCCGGTGGGAGCGTCGGGGTCACGGGCCAGGAGGAGGGGAACGGCGCTGGTCCCGCAAAGCCCCTCCAGGAAAATCCGCAAGTCTTCCGGCTCAATGATCATGTTGCACCTGACAGGCGTGGCTTTCCGGATGTGATGTCCCTAATGCGTACCTAAATTAATGGTAGCTGAACGACTCGACCTTCCGTTTTGTCATTAAGTGCAAGAGGGAGCGCCGCTCTGGTGCAGCGCCTGCACCGGGGAGCAGCATCGCCGGAGAACACGGCAGGACGCCCACCGAAATCGGACCCGGTGTTCATCGTGGTAGGTCGGACACGGAGTAGAGGTCCGGAAGGATTCTCCACGTCCTGGAGAGTCCACCTTCATGGAGTGCCCGGTTCCGGCCAGAAATCGGAGAAAAAGGCCGCTCTCTTTTTTCTTGTGATGGTGGGTCGCAGGTGTGCAATCCCGGCCGTCCAGGTGCCGCAGATACCTGTCGAGGTGGTCCCATAGGGTGGGCTCCACCGGTCCACCCGGCGCGGCCTGATCCCCATTGCCTGACCCTTCCGGCATCTCCCCCTCCGGTGCGCGTGGTCTTGCCGTCTCGGCTACCGCATCATTTATTTTCTCAGAGGAGCTTGACTTCGCGTTTTATCATTTCCGTCGAAAAGCTGGAGATGCCCACCCAGACAAGGCGGAAGGGCAACGACAGACGGTGCGAGCATGTCTTGGCGATGGGACCCTCACCCGCTTCTCAGGGGAGGGATCGCATCGTGTGGGGGATGATGAAGAGGTCACCCCGCCCGGAGAGTGAGGCTCCCCAGCAGCTGAGCTGACGGGTGTCTGGCGCATGGTTAGCGCTCCCGGTCTCTTCCCGGTGTCACGAAATGGGACCGTTTCCTAACTGTTACAAAATGACGTATGGCAGCTAGACGCCGTGTGTTTCAAAATGGTAATTGGGGAACATGACCACCTACGGCTACATCCGCACCAGCAGGCGCCGCCAGGAGGGAGTCCCAGGCAGCGACCCGGAGTCCCAACTCCTGGAGCTCCACGCCGCCGGCGTCCAGGACCGTTACGTCCACCGGGACGTCGGCGCGTCTCCGGGACCTCCGGGAGATGGGGGTGAAAATCCGTTCCCTGAACCAGGCGGAGGCCTCCTAGGCCCAGTATCTGGACGCGGACCCGAACACCCCCGAGACATTCCTTGCGGACATCCTGGCCAGCTTCGCGGCCAGGACAGCCGAGCGGGAACTGGAGGCCATCCGGCGCCGGACCGTGGCCGGAATAAACCGGGCCAGGGCCGAGGGAAAGTTCCCCGGCCGCCCTGGCAAGCTCCGGGACGACCAAGTCCACTTTGCCCTGGAGCGCCGCCGCCAGGGCTGGATCCTCAGGCGTATCGGCCACTCCCTGGGCGTCAGCCATGTCACCGTTTCCCGATACCTGGAGCAGGCACATTCAGGTAACTCCACGCCCGCGGCGCCGGCATCATCATCCACATCGTCCAGGAGAAGGACCTGCCCAACTTCGGCTACGTGGAGGGAGGGAGGGAGATCCCGGCCGGGTTCCACCCGTGGGCCGCCCTGGACACCGGGGACTGGAGCCTGACATTCCCTGACGGCCGCACCATCCGCTACGGCTCATTCCCGGAGATCCACCAAGACCTGGGGGAGATCATGCTTCACTGGCCTGCCGGTCCCAGGGAGGCGGTGCATACCAGGAGGAACCGGCAGGAGGCGGAATTAGTTGACGATCTGGCGGAGCAGTGGGGGGAGACCGGGGCCAGGGTGTTGGAGAAGATCAGGGAGAGGGATTGCGCCATGGCCCATAATGCCGGCCCTGAGCCTTGATTTCCTGCAACATGCAACATGACATCGGTTAGCCACCGCCCGAGGAGAGGTGCCAATGGTTGAAGACCGGACCCACGACGACTTGATAAGGGCGCATTTCTCCCAACAGGCTTCCCTGTGGGACGCCTACGTCACATCCGGCGGGAACGATGATGTTCTGTCGTGGAATATCTCGAACCTGGAGTTGCATCCCGATATGCGAGTGCTGGATGTGGCCGCCGGCACTGGGCTGGTGGCGCGGGCGACGGCGCCAAGGGTTGCTGATGCCGTGGCCGTCGACGTTACGCCGGAGATGGTTGCCCAGGGCAGGCGGCTGGCCGCAGCGGAGGGCTTGAGCAACTTCATTTTCGATGAGGGCGACGCCCGCAGCCTCCCGTACGACGACGCCAGCTTCGAGGTCGTGACCTGTCGCCTAGGAATGCACCAATTTGAGGACCCAGACCGGTGTCTCCGGGAGATGGTCCGGGTCTGCAAGTCCGGCGGCCAGGTCGCCATCATTGACATCACCACATCCGATGACCCCGCCACCGCGGAGACACACAACCGCCTGGAACGCCTGCGGGACCCGTCCCACACCAACGCGCTGGCCTCCAGCAGCCTGCGGGAAATGACTGAAGGTTGCGGGCTGACCATCGTCCACACCTCCTATTTCGATGCTCAGCGGAACCTGGACAGCTGGATGGACATGACCGGCACGCCCCCTGAATCCCGGAAGGTTATCCTTGAGGAGCTGCAAGCGGAACTCGACGGCGGCCCCGCCACAGGGATGTATCCATACCTGGACAACGGGCGCTTCATGTTCTTGCACCGCTGGGCGATGCTGGTGGGACGCAAAGCGTGAAGCCATCCTCCCGTTCTGGCCCCCTGTGGAACGCAAATTCCCCGCCCCGGGACAAGTCAACCGGGGCGGGGATGCGCATGCCCCGGATCAGGGTGAAACTCTTGCACAGCGGCACAAGGGTTTCTCTCAGGGCAGGGACCAATCTATCGCGACCTGGTGTCTCGCACTACTGCGTGAGGCGATGGACTGCTAGGCCGATGCAGGAGCCGAGCGTGCATAATAGAGGGCCATCGCCCTCCCTGCCGGAATCCGGGACAGGGTTCTGGTGAACCGCGACGGCCCGACTGGAGACCTCCAGCTCCCCGCGCTCATCAGCGCGATCGCATCGAAGCCGGCCTCGGCCAGGTCCATCGCCATACCCACCCGCGGGGATTCCCCTGAGTAGTGTCCCTTCAGTCCCGCCGCCTCGGCCGCGTCATGTATCCGGCGGCTGATCTGCGGCTCCGACAGCTGGAACACCAGGTCCCGCGATGTGACGTTGCGGGGCCGGATTGCCATCAGAGCCCCCACCGCTGTGGGGCCCAGATACAGGACCTCGCCCTCTTGGTCTGTCCCGAACCGGGCCAGCCTCAGTAGTTTGTCCTGGCAACGTGCGATGCCAGATAGGTCCACTGCCGCCACCGTCCGGGTTATGGGTCGATGCTAAGCCACACCCAGTTCCATCTGGGCTT
Source organism: Dehalococcoidia bacterium (assembly GCA_965216155.1). GTDB lineage: Bacteria > Chloroflexota > Dehalococcoidia > Lucifugimonadales > UBA3495 > CATOSP01. The sequence continues at coordinate 893,351 of CBDCFD010000006.1, forward strand.
GGGAAAGGCGATGTCGGGAAGGCTGCGACTTCTAGGTCTGTATTCCAGACTCTATGGAGGCTCCTTCGGAACTCCGATAGCCCGTTCCCAGGATTGCGCCAGTCGACGATGACTGCAACAGATCCGTTTGGAGTTGAATGCCTGAGCCACGTTAGAGTCAGAAGGATCCCGCCAAATCGGTCGTTGACGGGCCTTCTGGTGAGGCAACTTCCGGGGCAACCCTACAAGATCAATGGTGGTAAACGGCAAGGGATAGCCTGACGCCAAGGGTCGCTATAAGTCTGTGCAGCGGCAAACCTTGTAAATCCTTTTGTAAATCCTTTTCATTTCATCCCATTGGGTCTGGTTGTCAATGAGTGCTAAAAGTGGTCCTGATTACGCTGACATTTGCATTCCATTACACTCGGTTTACTCCATTTTCACTGGTGGCACCGGTTTTCAAGACCGGCGCATTCGTCCGCTCTGCTATCCCTCCGCAGAGCACTTGTTATTGTATAACCGATTTGGGGTTGGTGCAGCACGGGTTGGCTAATGCGATAATAACTTGATGTTTCGTTTTTCCGCGCGGCCAAACCTGGCCCACCAGGTACGTTGGCGCGAGTGGGGGCCAGAGGCGTTTCGGGAAGCCGGGGAGCAAGGGAAGCCTCTGGCACTGTTCCTGACCGCCTTCTGGTGCGGGTTCTGCCAGCGCATGGACGAGGGCGCGCTGTCCAACCCCGAGGCCACCGCTCTACTTAATGCCTTCTTCGTGCCGGTGCGCGTCGAGGAGTCACAACGTCCCGACGTCGACCTCCGCTACAATCAGGATGGCTGGCCAACCGTTGCCTTTCTGACCCACGAGGGTGACCATCTCTTCAGCGTCAACTACATGGACCCTGACCCATTCGTCGAGTTGCTGGTCCGGATAGTAGAGTTACACCAGCAAGGTGAATTGCGATTGGCAGGGGAAGCGGCGCCGTCCGGCTTCCCCATGAGACCCGACGGCGAGGGTAGTCAGCCGCTTGCCCCGGCGCTCTTGTATGAGATAGTTGGCATGTTGGAAGGTCTCGCCGATCCTTTGCACGGCGGTTTCGGGAGTGGGTTCAAGTTCTTGCACGCCGACGCCAACGAATTCTTCCTCTACATGTACCAGTCCACTGGCGAGCCTCAGTACCTGGTCCATGTCTTGCGCACCCTGGCGGAGCTACGCGCCAGCCCGATGTACGACTCCGCCCTTGGCGGGTTCTTCCGCTACTCCTCCAAGCCGGACTGGAGCGAGCCCCACCGGGAAAAGCTGCTGTATGACCAGGCGGCGCTGCTGCGTAATTACCTCCATGCCTATCTCTTGACCGGGGACCTCACCTGCCGCGAAAACGCCGAAGGACTCATCAATTTTGCCGAACTGAACCTGTTCCACGAAGAGTCCGGGGCATTTTGGGGTTGCCAGGACTATGTTGCTGTCGATGACCGTGCCCGCGCGGGAGTCACTGAGCGGCCGGAGGTCCCGGTGGTGGATGAGTACGTATACTGCGACGCCAACGCCGCGATTGTCTCAGCCTACCTGGACGCCTGGTGGCTATTGGGCCGGCCCGATTGCAGGCAGCGAGCCGAGCAGGTCTTGGAGACACTGTGGCAGAGGTTCCGCGCGGAAGATGGGCGGATGTTGCACTATTGGGATGGCAACCAGGACAACGGGGCACAGACGCCCGGATTGCTGGTGGATGAAGTGGAAACCGGGCTGGCCTTATTGGATGCTTATGCGATTCTTGGTGGGGACGTCTACCTTTCGAGGGCGGAAGAGTTGGCCGGCGCCATCACCCGTTGGCACCGGCTACCCGATGGCGGGTTTGCAGACATTAGCGAGATCGGACCGGGCAGATTGTCCGCTGCGGTTGCCGTGATGTCCCAAAATGCCAGGGCTGCGCTGTTTTTTCTGCGCTTGTCGGCGCTCGCCGGGAACCCGCAGTACAGGCAGGCCGCACGAGGGGCGCTAGAGCGTTTCCCCAATGCCCACTCGGAACATGGAGCCTTCGCCGCCATGTTTGGGCAGGCTGTGGGCCGGGCGCTGGAGGCTCGGTCCCTGCCCTTGTAGCATCGCCCGGTGCCGCGCCGGGGCAATCGTGTCATAGCCGGATGACGGAAGCGCGAACACTGCAATTTCAGGGGCAGAAGGGAACATGCGGGCGGAGAAGCGCTCACCGTTTGCCCTACTGCCGACGGCGCAATTCTTCCTCGAGTCGGCGAATCCTGGCTTGGTCGGATACCCGGGCAGCCTCCGCATCGGTGGCTCGGGTTTCCGCGTCGTCAGCGCGGGCTTCCGCGTCGGCGGCGAGCGATTCCGCATCTTGACGGGAGGCGCGTTCGGCGTCTATGGCGCTCTCCGCATCCCGAAGGGCCCGGTCTCTCTCCGCAATCACCCGGTCCCGCTCGGCAAGAGCGTCTACCAACTCCCCCATGTTGAGCCGGTATTCCCCGGCCGCCGGTCATAGAAGCGCAGCCGCCCGGCATCCCAGCACAGGTCCAGCCCCAGCGTCTCGCTGCGCCCCCAGACCAGACCTTCGCCGTTCCACTGAATCTCGATACGCCGGTACTCTCTGCCTACCAGGACTTCGCCCACCAGCGGCTCGCCGTAGTATTTGCCCCCGGTGGCGTCGAACCGCCAGTATTCGCCGATGCCAAGCCGGGCGTAGATGTCCCGCTTGCGTCCCATGTCCTCCGTGTGGGTGCTCTCGGACGCGATTTCCAGGGCGAAGTCGGGCGCCTTCCGCACCCGGCGCATGAAATACCCGTTGCAGCGCATTATCGCCTCGGTATCCACGCCGAACGCGACGTAGCAGTCGGGGCGCACTATCCGCTGTTCCCTCTCCTCTTCATAGTAGATGGGAGTGTCGCCGCTGACCAGCGCCGCGGGCAGTCCGCGAAAAACCGTCTTGACGACCTCTATCGTTTCGGTGAAGTGGGGCAGTTGGTTCATGGCATCGGGCAGCGGTTCGATGTCGTCCGGGGCGTCGTCGTCGGGAACGATGATGCCGGGATGGGGGGGATTTCGGACGGCCGCCCGGCGGCAACCTGGTAGTCATGGCAGTCCTCCCGTGGTCCGCTACAGGAGTTGGGGCTGGGGCGTTTCCATGATAACACACGGCCATGCCGGGGCGGACGGGTTCAGCCGGGCCGCCCCGATGTCCTTGCATCCTCCATTCGAGCGCAGGGAGGGACCGTTTGATGTTAGCCAAAACCGGGTCCGAATTGCCTATCTATTCCAACTTCAGCCGAAGCCAGGACGCTAAGGGTGAGTTGCGGGACCGGCTCGACAGGCTTCCTTCGGCGGAGCGGGTAGAGGAGCTTTGCTCCTTGCTGAGCACCGCCGCTCTCCGCGAATTGGCTGCGGAAATCGTAAATGGGGGCATCGGGCACGTCAAAAGCGATACCGTCAGCCTGGAGTACGTCAAACTTCTCAGCAGTTGGATTGCGACGGTGGAAGAAACGTTGGCCGCGGGCAGCAACGTCGATAAGATTGCGGCCCGGCGCAGGCAAAAGCCCTGAAGGGCTCGGTTGTCCGTGTTATCCAGTCAAGAACCCGGCCCGGCTTACGAGGAGCCTACGGTTACAGGGCGTCAAACGTGTTATAAAAGACGTCCAGATTGATGCCGTGCGCTTCCAGTTGCCTGGCAACATCTCCCAGTGTCGCGGCATGGTTGACATCCGGGAAGATAGGTCGGGCGGAAGAGCCGTTGCTGTAAAACCGCAGGCCGTCTTGATCCTCAAGAAGGGAATAGCCCATGTTCCTCAACACGGCTTCGGTCTCGGCCAACGAGATGCGACGGTCAGGCAAAGGACAATACTTCCTCTCGCCTGTACCTGCGCACGGTTGGAGCGGTTGACGGCGTGGTGACGCTGTGCTGGACGCTGTGCGCGTCCAGGTAAGCGCGGAAGTCCTCAAGCGTGTGATGCTTCTGGAACGCGCCGGCTACGAAATCGAGCATTTGGCCGGCCCGGTCCATAGCCGCCTTCTCGGAGTCTCCATACACGGTGATACCCAGTTGCTCGAGGACACCTGCCCAATGATCGCCCCTCTCTTCTATGATCAAATCAACTGATACTGTAACGATTGGATTAGCAGAGGCCATGATGTCCCCTTCCGGCAAGCATTGCGTTGTTCTATAGTCACGGGGTTTCCGTGCCACCATGATAGCATACATTTGCCGACGCATTTATCACTCGGATAGAGTAGCGCCAAATGAGGGAGAATATAACGACCGAACAAACGGCCACGGGGCAGACCATCTACCGGGTTTACAACGGCAAGTTCGTTTCATGCGCTGTATAATGGACACAATGCCCCTGCATCTGGAGTTTCTTTGTGACTATTCGGCAACGAGCTCAAGACAACTACGACCATGTATTTTCGTTCATTCAGGAAGCCGCTGAAGAATACTACGGCGGGAACATCGACCGGGGTTTTCGACATTGGGCGTTTGCCACGTGTTTGGGCGTCGGGCGCGACATCCAAGGGACCGACATCGCGGATTTTACTGCCATCGACGGCTCTGACGATTTCGAGACTGACGGTTACTATATCCCCGGATCCGATGATGAATCGGTCGTTCACCTTTTCCAGTGCAAACATAGGCAACCGGGCACAGGCATGAGTCCCAAAGAATTAGCCGCATTCCTGGAATTTCCGTTCGGAATTAGCGTATGGAGTTTTGGGGGGCCTAAAATCGCCTGTAACTGGATGTTGATGGTCACCCACTTGTAGTTGTAGAATTGGCTATACGACAAGCCCATTTTCAACGTTTCCGACCATCGGATAAATCGTGATATATAGAAATGGACACCACACCAACGGCAATGCTTTACCGCCTCTTGACTCAGTGTTAGAGGGTGATGCTGGGGAAGTTCTACAAAGTTTTCCGGATCATTCGATAGACTTAGTGTTCACCTCGCCTCCATACGACGACAACCGCAAGAGCACTTATAAAGGGCCCAGGTTTGACGAATATGTCGATTGGTTCATGCCAATAGCGGAGCAAATTAAACGTGTCCTTAAACCGGACGGTTCATTCGTGCTCAATATCAAGGAACGTGCGGCAAACGGAGAGCGTCAAACCTATGTACTAGAGCTAATTCTGGCGTTGAAAAAGCATGAGTGGGTCTGGGTGAGGGAAATGACCCAATCGTTTTCGGGATGCTTGGGAACGGTGCTTACATTTCGCGCCTAGCAAGAAGTTTCGGATGTACCAAGACTCGGTAAAGGTGCCGGTGGGCAATTGGGCCACAAGCCGTCTCAAGAGTCTGTCGGACCAGGACCAAAAGCGTCACGAATCCCGAGCCCAAAGTGGTCTAGGCCGCAACGTTTCGAATTGGGTTGGCCGGGAATTGGTTTACCCAAGTAACGTTCTTCACTTGCCTACAGAATGCTCCAATAGAGGCCACAGTGCTACCTTCCCCAAGGAATTACCGGAATGGTTCATTAAACTCTTCACTTTGGAAGGAGATGTAGTTCTCGGCCCTTTCATGGGTTCTGGGACTACTGGTATAGCTTGCCTTGACAACAATCGGCACTTTATTGGCGTGGACATAAGCCCGGAGTACGCAGCTTTCGCTAGAGACAGGCTTTCGCAACATGGGCCAGTCGGAGTTACCGTCAACGGCCACCAAGCCAGCGAAGTTCCCACCGGAGACGGCGGAGGCGATTCGTGGTCGATGCATTTATGCTCTCCCGATTCTAGGATCAATGTGACATGACTACTCGTAACAGAAAGAACGCTGCCCGCACCGAAATAGACGAGTTGAATCGGCAACATTATTCGGGATCTGCTCCAGACAGGGCATTTGCTCATTGGGCACTGAAATGTTTGCTAGCTGACAAAGACATTGACGACTCTGAACTGGTTGAGTTAACCGCACTAGGTGGCCCCAAAGATTTAGGCATTGACGGATATTACGTAGACCAAGAAAACACCAGGCTCATTCTACTTCAAGCGAAAGGCACCCGGGTTACCCGAACCGATGTCCAAGAATTCCGGTCCGCGATTACAGCACTGGTGGATGAGAGGTTCGTGTTGGACAATGCGAACGCCGTGGTGAAAGAGGCGTATCCGTCAATCCAAGACTGTCTTTTCGATGAATCATTCTCTGTCTACGCAGTTCTGGCGGCGGGCGATAGGATACTACCGGCTGCTCAGTCTTACTGTGAAGGTCCTGGCTCGGAACCGTGGGTGATTACGGAAGGGAATATCACCCACACCAAAGACTTTACGTTTGAAGTTCAAGGCATCCTTGAACTCGCAGAGACGAAGCGCAGCCTATCCTTCGGTGACACACCGACAGTGACGATGCCGATCTCGCACAATCAGAACGGGCTCGCCTTCCACTACATGGGTGGGGACTTCAAGAGTGTCTTAGCCACTATACCAGCCAGCGCTCTCGTGGATGCATACGAAGAATTTCGGTCGGCAATCTTCGTGTTAAATCCAAGGGGCCCTCAAGGTTCCAACAAAGTCAACAAGGATATTCTTGAAACGCTGAAGGACCCTGTGGTCAAGAATCACTTCCATCTCTTAAATAACGGTGTAACCGTAGTATGCGACGGTCTGACTGTTGACGAACAGGCCAACCGCGTAACGATCAATAACTTCCAGATTGTAAACGGTTGTCAAACAGTTTACACACTATTCCGTGCCAAGGCCAAATTGGACGAATCTGTTAGATGCAACGTCCGGATAATTGAGGGACTCGCAACGTTCCATGACAGAATTGCCAAGGCGAGCAACTCGCAGACCGGAGTGAAAGCCGAGCAGTTGGCGTCTCTCGATTCGGTACATGACCGCGTTGCGGATGAACTCAAAAAATGTGAACCCCCTTGGTACTACGAAAAACAATTGGGAGATCTACGATTCCTAACTGCGGCACAACGAAGAGTACACAACGCTCGGTACCAGAAACGCAAGGTATCTATCACCCACTTGGGACAATTCGGTGCCGCCTTCTTAGGGTATCCCATATTGGCTAAGCATGATCTAAAAGCCGTTTTCGAGCGGCGGTCGCCAGGTGATCGGATCTACAGAACAATCTCCAACTCGGACAACACCGGAGAGCAGATGTTGCTTCCGGTGGTAGTAGGCCGGTTAGTTTCTGCCGAAGTGAAGGCTAGGCTTGCTCATTTGCGAGCAAACAACCCCGGAGCCACCTCCGACCGATTTCCGGCTTTAGATTGGGCTGGTCCGACCTCATACGATTTGGTCGCTTTGGTAGGCACGATATTGCGGCGCACGATTAGGTCAGGTGGCAGTGAGGACCTGCTACTTCCTGCGTCCGAATCGAAGGCTCAAATCAATTCGCACGAGAAATGGTTCAATGATGCCTTCGACAAAGCTTACGACGCAGTAGAGTGGGTTTACGACGTCCAGAAGGCCGCGAGAGGCACGAATACCGTTCAGATTAGGTCTTTTTTCAGAGACCAAAAGCTATACGAGGACATGGTATCTCGGGCCCTTCGATAATTTCGCTGATTTATAGGCTTCCATTGGGAGGAGGTAACGTCAAGTTAATGCGCATCCAATGATTAGCCCCCTACAACCACGGCCTGACCTCCCCCGCGAACCGCTCCATTTGGCCCAAGAACTCGCTGGCGTCCCGCGCTCTCGGCTCCAGCACCATATAGGTCAGACCAGCGTCTTGGTAGTGGCGTACATCTTCCGCGACCTGTTCGGCAGAGCCTCGCATCGGGAGACGGTTCTGGGGCAACGCGGAGTTGGTCAGGTCCATACCGGTCCGAAGGGACACGTCGAAATGGAGTGCGTCCCGGCCAGTTTCGGACCGCAAATCCGTTAGTTGCTTTCCAACCTTGGCGATCTGGTCCGGGGTCATCCTAACGCCGTGCCAACCGTCGCTTAGCTGGGCGGCCCGGCGCAGGGCCCTGGGGGAGATGCCGCCGGTCCAGATGGGGGGATGTGGTTTTTGGACAGGCTTAGGGTACATGGTCATTCCGGTAAAGCGGTAATAGTTCCCGGCGAAGTCCGGTTCGTCCCTGCGCCATAGCGCTTGCAGCAGCCGGATGTGCTCGTCGGTAACCTGGCCCCGGTGGTCGAAGTCGGAGTCCAGTACCTCGAACTCCTCCTTCATCCAGCCCACGCCAACGCCAACTATCAGCCTTCCGCCGGAGTAGACGTCCAGGGTGGATAGCATCTTTGCGTTTAGAACGGCGTGGCGGTAAGGCAGCACCAAAACGCTGAAGCCCAGCTTGATCCGGGCCGTGATCGCCGCCAGGTAAGCGAGGGTCGTCACCGGCTCCAGAATATGCTCGTCGGGGCGCAACGGAAACGTCCCGTCGGACCGGTATGGGTACCGGGTACCGGGTGTTGTGGGCAAGGCCAGGTGATCGCTAACGAACATCCCGTCGAACCCCAGTTCTTCGGCGCGAAGGGCCAGGCGGGTGAGGGTTGGCGGGTTGGCCAACGCTCCCAGATTGGGCAATACTAATCCCAACTGCATAGGCTTCCTATCTTTCAGCCAGGGGAGCGGCTAGCCTTTCCCCAGCTTTGGATTTGCTTGACACTCAAATGGTCGAATGCTAAAATCGCCGACGTTCCCTGCCTAATTTTACCTTGTGCGCATGGCCATTTACCGGCGTGTAATTGCGGGTTCCGCGTCGTTTATCGTACCCGAAGCAGTTTGGCCGAGCACCCCAAAGGAGGATAGTTCATGGCTCCTCAGATCGAGAAGGGGCTGAAGGATGTCTACCTGGACACCACGACATCCAGCTTCATCGACGGCCTGGAAGGCAAGCTGCTGTACCGTGGATATAATATCCACGACCTGGCGGAAAAGTCCACTTTCGAAGAGGTAGTCTACCTCCTTCTATACGGCAGCCTGCCGAACAAGGAGCAGTTGGCCGAGTTCGACGCCCACCTGCGGGCCAACCGCCGGATCCCTGACCAGGTTATCCAGGTGTTGGACTTGGTCAAGGATAGCCACCCGATGGACGCCTTGCGCACGGGAATTTCGGCCCTATCCGCCTTCGACGAAGAGGTGAAGGACAATTCGGTGGAAGCCACTATCCGAAAGGGCATCCGGCTCACCGCGATGGGGCCGACAATCGTGGCGGCGCACCACCGGTTGCGGCGAGGGCTGGAGCCGGTCGCGCCCAACCCGGACCTTAACCACGCCGGCAACTTCCTGTACATGTTGTTTGGTGAACTCCCCGACCAGGAGACCACCGACCTACTCGACGTGGACTTTATCCTTCATGCTGAACATGGGGCCAACGCATCAGCCTTCGGGGCGCGCGTAACCGCCTCGACCATCTCCGACCTTCACTCGGCAGTCGTCACTGGCGTCGGCGTCCTCAAGGGGCCCGCTCACGGCGGCGCGGCCGAGGAAGTTATGAAGATGGCCCTGGAGATCGGCCAGCCGGAGAACGCGGAAGAGTATTGCCGGAACATTCTGGACAACGGCGGCCGCATCATGGGGTTCGGGCACCGGGTGTACAAGGCGGAGGACCCAAGGGCGCGGCACCTGCGGGAGCGCTCCCGTGCCCTTGGGGACAAGGTTGGACAACCCCACTGGTTCCAGATCCTCAATTATGTGGAAGAAGAGGTCATGGTGCGCTACCGGTCCCGTGGCATCTTCGTCAACGTTGACTTCTTTGCCGGTTCGATCTATTACCTGCTGGATATTCCCGACGACCTGTTCATCTCCATATTCGCCCTGGGGCGCATCCCCGGCTGGACCCTCCAGTGCGCCGAGCAGTACGCGGACAACATCCTGATCCGCCCGCTGCTGGAGTACGCCGGAGAGATGGACCTGGAGTACGTCCCCGTGGAGCAGCGGGGGTAGGGCGCCTTCCCAGATCGCGGACCAACTAGGGGGCCGAATAGGCCCCCTTTTCATTAGCCGTCCCTAATCACCTCCCCTCCGGCAGAGCGCCGAGAGCTTGCCTCTGACAGATTGCCATTGCGGGAAGGCCCCGGCGCGGCGATTATAATACATTAGATCGGTTACATCCCGAGGGATTGATATGCCCCACCAAACCGAACCCAGCGCCAACAACGCTCTGGCCGCTCTCTTGCGTCCGATGCTACACGGCTACCGCGTGCGTTCCGAGACTACCCAGACCATTAGGGACCATCCCGGTCAACGTCCCGACATCTTAATCACCGCCGCCGACCGTTCCCCGGTGGTGGTGGAGGCCGAATACATGCCGGCGGGTACCGTCGAACAGGATGCCAGTTCCAGGCTGGGCATGGCGGTGACCGTCGATCCTCGGCCAATCGAGGCCGCAATAGCTCTGCGCTATCCCGAGCCGGTCGGCCAGTCAGAAGACTTGCACGCGGCCATTCAGGAAGCCCAACTTTCCTTTGCGGTCCTCAACGATGATGGGACTCGGTTCCCAGTGTCAGGCTGGTTGGACGGATCGACCTCGGACCTGGCCGACATCATCCGTCTGGTTTCCGTCCCTCAACGCGCCGTGAACGAGGCGGCTACCGCCCTGGAACAGGGGATTGAACAAGCCGCGGCAATCCTCAACGCAATGGGTGATACGAACCCCGGGATCAACCTTGCCATAGCCAGACTGTTGGGGATGAGCGACGTTCCTCAGACCCGACGTATGGCATGCGCCATCATGGCCAATGCCCTGGTATTCCACGAGCGCATCGCGGGGATGCACCAGACCATCAAGCCACTGCGCTTGGTATGCGGCCCCGAGATAGCCGACGCGCAGGAAGAGACCCTGGCCGCCTGGACGGACATTCTGAAGATCAACTATTGGGCAATTTTCGGCATTGCCAAAGACATCCTGGACCAATTGCCGTCGGAGTTCGCATCTCAGATACTTGAGGAACTGCGCAGCACCGCCCAGAAGGTGGGCGCCGCCGGAGTAAACAACGCCCACGACCTCACCGGCCGCATCTTTCAGAGGCTCATTTCCGACCGCAAGTACCTGGCGACGTTCTACACCCTGCCCGCGTCGGCGGCGCTGTTGGCAAGGCTGGCGGTAGCCAAGATGGATAACATCGGCTGGTCCGACAAAGAGTCTATCGGCAAGCTGCGAGTCGCCGACTTCGCCTGCGGCACCGGCGCGTTGCTCTCCGCAGTCTACAAGCAGATCGCGGCCCGGTACGAAAACACTGGAGGCAACCCCTCCGAATTACACCCGGTAATGATGGAGGAGGTCCTTTACGGCTGCGACGTGATGCCCTCGGCCATCCACATTACAGGGTCTACTTTGTCCGGGGTCGAGCCCGGGATCGGATTTGGAAGCTCTCGCCTCTACACGCTCGCCTATGGTCGCCAAATCGACGGCAGTGTGAAGATCGGCTCGCTGGAGTTGCTCCAGTCGTCCGCCGCGCTTACTCTGTTCAATAGCAGCGACCCCGCAATGAGGACCGGGAGTGTCGGCGAGCAGACCTCCGCCCAGATCATGGCAGACATCCCCGACCAGGGATTCGACCTGGTGATAATGAATCCACCGTTTACCAGCAACACGAGCCACGAGGGGTCTCATATCAACGTTTTTAACCCCTCATTTGCTGCATTCAACACAAGTGAGTCGGGGCAGAGGGCCATGGCGAAGCAACTGGCCGAACTCACTATAGGCAGTTGCTACCATGGCAATGCGGGCTTGGCCTCAGCATTTGCGGCGTTGGCCCATCGGAAGCTTAAGCCAGGAGGTATTCTGGGCCTTGTCCTACCCTTATCCGCCGCTGCCGGTTTGTCATGGCAGAAATTCCGACAAATGCTAGCTAGGGATTACGTTGACTCGACGATCCTTAGTATTGCTTCCAGTGGTGCAGCAATGTCGTTTTCGTCCGATACCGGAATGGCCGAATGCCTCATCATAGCCCGCAAACGAGAATCGCCTGAGTCAAAGGAGGAACCGGCCCAGTTCGGCTCTCTGAACAGTCGCCCTAGAGGACTCCCCGATGCGCATTCGATCGCCAACTGTATTGCGAGTACGGACAGGGTCAGGAAAGTTAACGAAGGACCATATGGTGGTACCTCCCTCGTGGTCGGGCACGAGTCTACAGGCGAGATGATAATCGGGTTCCCTCCATTAGACGGACAGGTCTGGGGAGGAGTGCGCTTGACCGATTACTCATTAGGCGCAAGCTTCCTACGCCCTGTCCAATTCGAAGCTCTGGCTTCCAGGCAGCCCGTCTCCCCTTGATTTGCGTGTCGCGTTGCTACAAGACCTGGGTGATCTCGGCTTGGTACATCGCGATATCAGTGGTCCACCTCCTCGCGCCCCATTTGCCAAGACCAACCCTAGCCCGACAGCGACCTATCCTTGCTTATGGAACCACGACGCCAAGAAAGAGACACGGATGATTTGCGAGCCTGATTCGCAATTACAAGCGAGGCCAGGGTTGGAGTCCAAAGCGATCTCTGCTTGGTCCACCGCAAGTCGGAGCCATTTGAACCGTGATTTTACTTTCGGCTCTCAAGCCCTAGCCGTCGCCTTTACCGAATCGAAATCAATGGACGGTCGAGTCTGGCCTAATGTTGTGTTCAGGGACATTAAATTCGACTACGCCTTTACGGTGTGGGCGAATAGCACGTTGGGTCTCCTGGCGTATTGGTGGCACTCCAGTCGTCAACAGTCCAGCAAAGCTACGATCAGTGTCCGTTTGGCTGAAACCCTCCCGACCTTGGACTTCCGCGTTCTCAGCGACGAGCAGCTAGCCACTGCCGAGACCATCTTCGAGGAGTTCCGGGACAAGGAACTGAAGCCCGCCTACCTGGCCGACGCCGACCCCAACCGCGCCCTCCTGGACCGTCGGGTGGTCTGCGACATTCTGGGATTCGGCGAAGCCGTGTACCAGGGAGTCCGCCGCCTCGCCGCCAAGTGGTGTGCCGAACCCAGCGTCCACGGCGGTAAAGCCCGGCCAAAGGGAGCGGCGTTGGTAATTTAGGAATGGCTTGGTAGCCTACTTCATTGCACTGAATGTCCGAGTGTTATACTTGGACGATGGCAAATCAAGGCAACCAAACATCGCATGGAGACCCACATGGCCGGAGGGTAGCTCGGAAAAAGGCGCTCCTACTTGCCGAGGCTTCCAGGGTGATTCGTTCCCTCGAAGTCTTGTTGCTAAGGGCTGATGTAGACCCCACGTCGTGCCAGCAACTTAGCAGCCATGTCGCCCATCTGGAAGCAAGTGAACTTATGAAGTCCTACGGTCACGTGGAGCCCCGGAACCGGTTCAAGAAGAAGAATGCTGGTCAGCCACTCATGCGGCAAAGGCCGACCAGCGGATTGTATTTGGATGAAAACGGCAAGTCCAATCCCGAGTCACATTTGGACTCCCCTCAGTTCTTCTCATTGGGAGGTGTCGTTATGTCTGACGAAGCACGAGAAGACTACATCACCCAGGCGGACAAGATCAAGGAAGTTTTTTTCCGAACCACAGAAATTACTTTCCATGAACCGGCCATGCGGAATAGAGATGGAATCTACCACTTCGGCGATGACAAGGGGAAGCAATCTGCGTTTGACGCCGCAATCAACCACCTCATCATCACGAGTGACTTCAAAGTATTTGGAGCGGGTATCAGAAAAACGGCTTTTCAACAAGACTTTATTGATGCAGGGATCGACCCATACCTTCCCACCGACGTTTACTCGGTGGGAATTTTGATGCTCCTTGAGCGATACGTTGATTTCCTTGCGAACGACTCCACGGAGCGAATGGGGCGTATCACATTCGAGAGTCAAGGACCCAAGGAGGATGCCTTACATCAACTGGAATACGCCAGAATTCTAGTCGAAGGGACGCAATGGGTGCCAGATTCAGCATTTCGAAGTTGGCTTGAAACTGGACTCCGATTCATACCCAAATCTGGGTCTCATCCCTGTGAACTAGCTGATATGGTCTCCAGAGACATATATGAGTGGATCAGAGGGGATTGCGAACTAAGTCCGGGGAGATGGAACCTATTTGACGGCAAGATGTACTGGCGTGGCGACGGAAGGATGGGCAAATTCGGGGTCAAGGTGTTCCCGGACGCCGACATCAAGGAAGCGATAGACCGCCATCGGGAGCGGTGTATGGGCCGAACACACTAAAAAGCGCTCGTCTTCAGGGAAAACAAGCGCCGATAGCGGGGATCCGCTATCCATTACCCCCATTAAACACTTTGTTAAATCGTTTGTCAACCATTCTCAGGAATGGAGAAAATTGCGGAACTCTTTAGTTGCCGAAGGGTCAGAAGAATAATAGCGTGAATAGGATTCGTCGGCCATTCAGGGTGGGGGAATTCGGCAAATACCTTAACGGTATTCGTCCCCCATTAGCAGTCGCAAGCTCAGTTGGGTAGTTTTGCAATCTTCTCAGGAATGCAGGAATGGTAACTGTTCAGATTTGCCCGGTGCACCCGCGCCATTCCGCCTATCCCTTCGACAGGCTCAGGATAGGATCGAGGTGCAACAGAGTCTAAGGACTATCCCTGGTCCACATCCTCCTGGATTGCCCTTCGAAATCTCCCCCATACCGCACACCAACGACGCTACTTCATCCCAAATCGCTGACACTGTCCCCTTTTCAGGCCCGGTCCCGCTTCGCTAACATGATTGCTGCCAGATTTCACGCTGGGGCCTCAATCCCCGTAGCCCACGGAGTGCAAATGTCCCCGAATGCCCCACTTTGCGCCGGAAAACGAAAAATGTCCCGATTCCCCTCTGTACTCTGAAAGCGAGAATCGGCATGGCCTCTGAGCATACGCCATGACCGCCGAAGCTGAGGTCCGCCGCCGCATCGACGAGGACGGCGCCATCTCGTTTGCTGAATTCATGGAAGCGGCGTTGTATTGGCCTCATGGTGGCTATTACGCCTCCGGGGGGCGGGTCGGAGCGTCGGGCGACTATTTCACCAGCCCGTTGGTCCACCCGGGCTTCGCCGCCTTGATCGCGGTACAGCTTCACCAAATGTGGCAGGTTATGGGTTCGCCCGGCAGGTTTACAATAGTGGAAGTGGGAGCGGGTGATGGCCTCCTGTGTCGAGACATCCTGAGCTACGCCGAGGACTTGCCCGCCAGGTTTTCAGAAGCCATGAGTTACCTTTGCATCGACCGGAGAGTAACAGCCGGGCATGAACGTGACCTGAAACACGCCCATCGAATCGTTGCGGATGCCCTGCCGGTCAGCGGAGTCGAGGGGTGTATTCTCTCAAACGAGCTTTTGGACGCCTTCCCGGTCCATCAAGTAGTTATGGAAGAGGGGGCGTTGCGGGAAGTGTACGTGGTACAGGAGGAGGGAAACCTGATTACCTGTACCGGGGAACTGTCGACGCCTGCACTGGCGGAAAGGCTAGATGACCTGGGGGTCACGCTTGCCGATGGCCAGACCGCTGAAATCAATTTGGGTCTGGAAGGATGGGGCGACAATGCGGCTTCCGCCCTCAGCCGTGGTTTTGTCCTGACCGTAGATTACGGACGGAGCGCCAGGGAGCTATACTCCGCCCGGGACCGTCTCCGCGGTACGCTGAGCACTTTCTATCGACACGTTCAGACCGATAGCCCCCTGCAGCGGATCGGGCGGCAGGATATCACGTCCCAGGTAGACTTCACGTCCGTGGTCCGGCTTGGGGAACGGGCAGGACTGGACTTCCTGGATATCACGGACCAGAGGTCTTTCCTGGGAAACCTGGGGGTGGAGGATTTGCTGGGACGCCTCCGAAACGTGACCGCCGGACGGACGGAGTTCACGGCCAACTACAGGGGGATACTTGAACTGGTGGACCCCTCCGGACTCGGGGACTTCAAGGTGCTGGCACAGGGTAAGAACGTCGAGACGCCCAGCTTGTGGGGATTTAGACCGGCGCACGAGAGCCGGAGTCTCACTTCCTCGCTACCGACTCCGACTCTTACCGCCCGCCATCTAAACTTCAGACCAAGGCCAGCGTCCGGTTAGTCTCCCATCAAAAGCCCCTCTTCGAGAAAGGGGGAGGGAGCCACTACTCTGTGAATTGAGGGGATGGTGATCAACACCGGCATCGGTTGTTCCAAGCAAGCGCTAGTCTTGCAGGTCTATGCGGGCGGCGGCGGGCTTCATGCTCTCTACTACGAAGGCTATGTGCTCGTCGAGGTCGATGCCCAGTTCTTCCGCGCCCCTTGCCAGGTCGTCACGGTTTACGTCCTTGGCGAACCCTTTGTCGCGCATCTTGCGGCGCACCGACCGGGGGGTGACGTCGTTCAGGCTCTTGGAGGGGCGCACTAGGGCCACGGCTCGCACGAATCCAGAAAGCTCGTCCACGGCAAACAGGGTGTGCTCCATGAGGGACTCCCTGGCGATGCCGGTGTGGTCTCCGTGGGTCAATACGGCGCGGATGATGTCGTCGGGGTAGCCGTGGCCGCGGAGAATCTGCGCCCCGTAGTTGGGATGGTCTTCCGGGGTTGGGCATATCTCCCAGTCGAAATCGTGGAGAAGGCCCGCGATTGCCCACCGCTCCTCGTCTTCGCCGAACTTCCGAGCGTAGCCTCTCATGGATGCCTCGACGCTGAACAGATGCTTCATCAGCATGTCGGTCTTGACGTGTTGATTCAGAAAGTCGATGGTCCGGTCTCTATCCATCACATCCATTAGATCCCTCCTGTAGATCCCTCCTGTTCTTCGCCGTCCGGCGCCTGGGGCACTTCGGACTCACCAACGGCGGGCCGCGCTGTCCTGGGTTCACACCTGACAGCGGTAGTGAGGAAACCGCTGTGGGCAATCATGCGGTGTTCCGGCCGGACGCTGCGCTCGGTGACGTGCCAGGGCCGAAGCAGAGTTTCCACCGTTTCGATCATCTGGAACCGGGTGTCTTCCTCCAGGGCCAGGGTCAAACGGTGAACTTGCAAAATTGTGGGCAGAAAGCTGAGGACTATACCCCCCATCACGAGACAATCCCCAATAGTAGACACCGACTGCCAGGGTTCGGGCACATCCAACACGACGCGGTCGACATCCCGCTCGGAGATGCCCTGATAGATGTCTCCCACTCTGATTGTGAGCCGGGAAATGTCGGGCAGCACTCGTTGAATGTTGGACTTGGCCCGGGGAATCACCGACTCCTCGATCTCGTAGGTGATGACCTGTCCCGTGCCGCCCACCGCTCTGAGCAGCGCCGCGGTGAGGGAGCCGGACCCAAGCCCTCCCTCGATTACCATAGCGCCGGGGAATATGTCGGCCATGGACACAATGTTGCCGAGGTCCTTGGGGTAGATAATCTGGGGGCCGCGGGGCATCTCGCGGACGAAGTCCCCAAGCGTGGGGCGCACCGCCAGCAGGACGTGTCCCTTGTCCGTGCGGTACCAGCCACCCACGGTATGGCCAATCAGTTCCGCGTGAGCCAGCCTCCCCTGGTGGCTGTGGAACGTCTGCCCGTCGGAGAGGGTCAAGAGGTGGCGGCGACCCTTACGGTCCTGCAAGAGGGCCATATCACCTTCACCGAAAAAGTTCTTATCGGAAGACAATCGGCGGCTCCATTGAGTGCCGGAGTTACCGGCTAGTCCGTGTAGGCACATATTGTACGACTTTTCGCCTCGATATGCCGGAGGCTGGGGCCGTGGGACAGGGCAATCGCATCTTGACCTCTTCACGGCCGGAATAGGCAACCAAAAGGGTTGCCCCTACAGCGATGGGGTCCAGGCCGTGGGTGGCCGGTGGCCGGTGGTGGGTGGTGGGTGACCAGTGGCCGGTGACCAGTGGCCGGGGGGTGCCGCTACAGCGTTGGGGTCCAGGCATTGGCGATACCGGCGAACCCCTCCATCCGCAGTTGCCCCTACGGCGATGGGGTCCGGGGCGGCAGGGTCCGGAGGAGACGCCAGGGGCCCAGGGGCCGGACAGTTGGTTTTCAGCGCGGCAGCGTTCCAGGTAGCGGACGACGGCTGTGAAGGTATGCAGACGGTAGCCGGAGCCGGCGACCCGGATGGCAAAGGCTTGAGAGTTGGGAAAGGGTTGGCGGTCTGCCTGGGAGCAGGTCCACTCCAGGCATAGCTCTTCGGCCATGCGTTGGAGGTGGAGTTCCACCAACGGACGGGCCAGTTTGCGTTTGAGGGCGCGGTCGCGGGACCACAGGGTGTTAATTTCAGAGCTAAGACTCATGGCGCCGGCTGGATTGCTCCTTCAGATTTTGGATATAGTCGATGGCACACATTCGGGTGTTCTGAAGCTAGAAAATTTATTTCAGGGAAATTGTGCGCCATTTTGGTACATTGGGCCTGGGTGGCCAGGAGGATTGCGAATTTGTCCGATTCTCGCCGACTGCCCGGCGTTGGCAATACTCCACAACCGGGCCGGTGGATTCCGGCGAAAGCGGGAATGACGAGGGAGGGGCGGGAAGGACGAGTTGGATGCTGCGTCAACACTTAGTGGACACCTCCGGGACTTTGCACTCATCTTACCTGGGTGGCGGGTCAGGGATTTGGACCGGGACGGGGTTCCGGCAAGGGTTATGGTAACGGGTGGTCACCCCAGGTGGGAAGGGCGGGGTGTCAGCAGTCCAGTTCAGGACGCGATTGCCCTGGAGCCGTGGGATGGTGAAGGCCACCCACCATGATCAGGATGAAGGCAGCAATTTTCGTGGTAATGATGGGTCCGGGGATTGCTGCTTATGTAAATCAAGGACACTTATGCGCAGCTACTACCCCATCCGTCATTCCGGCCCCGGTATCCAGTACGGGGCAGGCTTTGAGGCGGAATCCAGGAACCCTTACTTAGAATCACGTTCAGATACCTGAGCATTTCCGGGTTCCAGCGAAAGCTGGAACGACGATGGAGCCGGTTGCGGTCATAATCGAAAGGCTCCGGGTTTTGGGAGGATGGCTTTGCGCGGCAGGGGCGGTTGCGATAAAGTTAGGACGATATGAGACGACGCTTGTTTACTCTGGAAGAGGCCAACGCCGAGTTGCCCTGGCTGATCGAGACTTTTGCAGGTCTGATGCCGGTGCGCGACGAGTTGGCGGCAAAGCAGCAGGAGTTGATCGTGTTGTTGAGGGCGCACCGGGGTAACGGCTTGACCAGCCATGAGACGGAGCGGAGGGAGCTGCAACGCGCAGTGAACCGCCTCACCCAGGGCCTGCAGGGCAAGCTGAGGGAAGTTGGGGAAAGAGGCATCATCGTTAGAGACCTCTCCAGTTGGCTGGTGGACTTCCCGTCGTTGCGGGAAGGGAGGGAGATTTACCTCTGCTGGATACGGGGCGAAGAACGCATCGATTTCTGGCATGAGACCAACGCCGGATTCGACTCCCGCCAACCTTTGTAGCCAGAGCGCACTGGCCGGTGGTGGTTCTTCCAGCGGATTCGCCGCTACTGAGAACCTATGCCAATCAGGTCTAATCTATGATTATCTCTGACAGCGGTCTCTTGACGCTTCACAGCGGCTGCCGGACGGCCTCGGCCGCACGGTCTTATCTCCGCTCCACGTCCCGACGCCGGGCAGCTCTCGGCGTGTCTCAGGTTCAGGGCGGCGTTCCGGTCCCGGTCAAGCATCACTCCACAGGAATGACAGATGAACGTCCGCTCCGACAAGTCCATGTTGGGCCGCACCATTCCGCACTCAGAACAGGTCTTCGTGCTGGCAAACCAGCGGTTCACCTTCTCGAAGGCGATTCCAAGCCAATTGCACCTATACTCCAGCTTGGCGATGAGGCCAGCCAGCGAAGCATCGGCCAGGGACCGGGCCAGACGGCGGTTCTTCATCATCCCGGATACGTTCAGGGTCTCTACCACCACCTTGCCGACGGGCTTCGCCGTTATAGCGGATGCGGCCTTGTGATGGGCGTCGTTCCTGACGTTCCTTACCCGGGCGTGTGCCGTCTCTCTCCGGCGGTACTTGCGCTCTCTCCGGTTGCTGTGCCGGGTCTCGCCGTGGATGCTCCTCGACCGGACAATGGACTTGTCCAGCCGCCGCAACCGGCCCAGCGACTTCCGCAGGGCCTTCGGGTTCTCGTACACCGTGCCGTCCGAACACACCGCCAGCGACTTGATTCCCACGTCCACGCCAACCACGTTCTCGGCGTTGCGGGCCGGGGGCGGCGTTCCGGGCGTCCTGACAGCCACGCAAGCAAACCACCGGCCAGCTTCCCGCTTCACCGTGACCTCGGCCACGTCGCCGTCGAACCGCAGGTGTTCACGGGTGCGAAGCGTTCCAATCTTCGGCAACTGGATGCTCTTGCCGTCCATCCTGACCGTGCCGGGACCGTTATCAGCCCGAAACCCGCTGGCCGACGTGCGCTTGCGGAACCGGGGAAAACCGACGTGCCTGACCTTCCGGCCAGCCTTGACCGCCTTCCGGTACGCGCTGAAGGCGTCAATTGCCTGTCCCAACTCGATGATGGCGTACTTGCCGGCGTTCTGGCTCAGCTTGGCCGACCACGGGGCCAGCGACCGCTTCACGGCGTTGAACCTGGGCCGCAGGGTCTTGTCGCCGCGCCACTCGCCGCCGTCCAGCCCGTCCTTGAAGTCCCCCAGGGCGTGGTTGTAGGCGAAGCGGGCATAACCGAGATGGCGGGCCAGCAGGTTCGCTTCGGCGTTGTTAGTCACCAGCCGGACCTTGTGGGTTTTGACGATGCTCATACGAGGCTCAACTGTTTAGCCTGCTCTTCAATCTCAGGCCCGGTCGCGTGTCCAGCAGTTGATTGTGCTTCCGGCTTCGTCGCCGTACAGCGGGGCGGAAAAGACGGTGATGATTTCCAGCACGTCCTGGGCCAACTCTTCCTCGAAGCTGGGTTGTTCGCCTGCGTGGATTATCACAATCTCAATGCCTTGGTGTTCGCAGAGTGCGAACACCAACTCCGCACCGAACCGGAGAAGGCGGTCTTTGTGAGTCAGCGCCAACCGGCGGATGCGGCGGCGCAGGATAAGCTCCAGAAGCTCCTGCAAGCCTTTCTTGCGGTAGTTCATGCCGGAACCGAGGTCTTTGATGACGTAGCTCCGCCAGCCTTTCGCCGCACAGTAGGCTCCCAGCGCGGCGTGCTGACGCTCCAGGTCGGCCTTCTGGTCGTGGCTGGATACCCGGGCGTATCCGACGGTCGGCGCGTCGTCCGTCCTCAGCCCAAGCAGGGCTTCCATCGAGTAATACCTGCGAGTAATACCTGGTCCCGCCTTTGGTCTTGCGGTGCGGCAACAATTCGCCGGTGGACTCCCACTTCCTCAGCGTGTCCGGCTTCGTTCCCAGCAGCCGGGCGGCTTCGCAATCTTAACTAATCTTGGCTCCATTATCCTGGAACATCATAGATTATCCGAGGTTTCGCGGCTCAGTTATAAACCTTTGCCGCGCCAGGGCTTTTCAACAGTCGGTCCAGCCACACCTTCTCCGCTCACCCTGAACGGGACCGCGTGAGTCCAATGGGCTGTCGCCGTCGAGAGTGTCCTTCGACTGCACTGCGCGAATGGTGAATGGCGGGAGCGGGAAATGCCGCAACCGAACAATCCAATTACCCTGGCGCAGACGTTCCTCGAATTGCCTCTAATCAGGGCGTTTGCTACACTGGCCGCGTAGTATCAGGCACTCAAACCCTCGCGCGTTACACCCTGCAGAGCCAGTCCCGCATAGGAGTCGTCATGATATATGAAGTCCGCACCTACGATCTCAAACCAGGCACGGTTGCCGAATACGAGGAGAATTTCGGCAACGCCCTGAAACACCGCGAGCAGTATTCCAAGCTCGGGGCCTTCTGGCACACGGAGATCGGTCCGCTGAACCAGGTCATCCACGTTTGGCCCTACGAGAACATGGACGAGAGGGAGAGGATCAGGGCCGAGTCGTCCAAGGACCCCAATTGGCCGCCCCCCAGCAACGGCGCGATCTTGAACATGAACTCGGAGATATGGACTCCGGCCCCGTTTATGAAACCGATGGGCGGAGACCAGGCCCTGGGCAATATCTATGAGATGCGTATCTACACCTATCAGCCGGGGTCGATCCCGGAGTTGGTCCGCCGGTGGACCGAAGCCCTGCCCTACCGAGAGGAGTTCTCTCCCCTGGCCGCCGGCATGTACACCGAGACCGGCAACCTCAACCGGTGGATGCACGTCTGGCCCTACAACGACCTGAACCACCGGGAGGAGGTCCGCAAGGAAGCCAGCAAGTCTCCCCATTGGCCCTCAGGCGCGCCAGGACGGGTAGCCCAAGAGAACAAGGTCCTGGTGCCCGCCGCGTTTTCACCCATGCATTAGCCGCCACACCGTCTGCATCCCTGGCTGGCAACCGACGGGTCCCTGAGCGTATCGCCAGCCAGGGTGAACACAACTCTGCGCCGATGGTTACCCGGCGCATGGCCTCCCTTCACACGCTATGCCATCCAGCAACGATGGGCTGGTTTGAGGTTAGGCTTGCACGGGGAAATCCGCATCGAATCCGTAGGCACGTCTACAGGGAAGCCATGCCTCGTAGAAGGGGGGCGATCCGATGCGTTAAGGATAACCCTGTCGAAAGAGGGGGACCTGCGACGTGGAAGGGGTTGTCAGGACGAATTTGAAGCCCATACCGTAGGCCAATCGCTCTTACCGGCAGAATGATGCCGGCAAGAGCGATAAAATTGTCCGACAGGGGTATGACGAGGAAGGTAGGGTTTAGCCAGGAATAGGACGAAGGGTTAGGAGGGCCGGTCCTTTCGTTCCTGCTCTCGTTCTTCGGCCTTGTCGCGCAGGGGGCGGCCTTTGTCTGGATTCGGGTCCTTCACCAGACCGTAAATAGCCCTGCCTTCATGGTCTTCGGGCAAGTACTCGGTGATGGGCATTCCCTCTTTATCCACGAACAGCAGGCAGTGGCAATATTTGTAAATCTGCATGTCGTCGCAGGCGCATATCCATGTCCGGTTTTTGACTTCTTCCTTCTTGTCGGGGTAGAAGCGGCATGGGCAGAGGGGACGGCCAATGTCGTCGACGTTCTGGGCAAGGCCGAGGACCACAGCCTCGGTGACACCCTCTCCGGGATGGGTGTACGTGCCGGATTTGTCGCAATAGCGTTCGATGAAGACTCGCATTCGCTGAATGGCTTTTTCGCTAGGCAGATCTGCCAATTACGTTCTCCTTGGGACAGGGTGTCGCCCGGGCGCCAGTTTCGCAATCACCCTTAATGATAATAGGGGCTGTCGAATTCCGCAATGCCGGTCATGGGCCGAATCTCGGCTGGTTAACGGCCTTTCCAGACGGGGTCCCGCTTTTCCGAGAAGGCACGAGGGCCTTCTTTGGCGTCTTCGGAATTGTTGACGCGGAAATTCACCCAGGCGTTAAGCTGCAACGACTGTTCCACACCGTATAGACGCCAGTGCTGGGCCACGGCTTTGGTACCCTGGACCGCCAACGGGGCGTTGGCCCCAATGGTTTCGGCGATCTCAACCGCTCGGGGCATCAGCCTTTCAGGCTCGACGACCTCGTGGACAAATCCCAACCTGTGGGCCTCTTCGACACTCAGGGTATCCCCTGTCAGCATCAGGTACATGGCCTCGCCATAGGGCATTATCCGCGCAAGGTGATGGATCGCGTAGTTGGCCAGGATACCCCGCTTCACCTCGAACAACCCGAAGTAGGCTTCGGTGGAAGCGATGCGAATGTCGCAATCTGCGGCGCGTTCCATACCGGCGGCAATGGCCAGTCCGTTGACCGCGGCGATGAATGGCTTGGGATTCCGGGAGAAGGGCTGGCCCGACCGCAGCCCGTCGACGCGAAGATCGGGAGGCGGGAGCGCCCTCTCCTCGGAACGCGCCTGGGACACCTCGTCTGAAACCGCCTCGGAAGCGTTGCGTTCAGCCATCTCCCGCAGGTCAGCCCCGGCGGAAAAAGCCCTGCCTTCACCGGTGACGATGCCCACTCGCATGTCCGGGTCCTGGGTGAACTCCAAAATGGCCTCGTCCAGGTCTTCCCGCATCTGCGTCCCCTGGGCGTTCAACCGGTCAGGCCGGGTCATCCTGAATATGGCATAGTGTTTTTCGGGGTATGGCTCGTAGGTCAGGTCAGGCATCCCTGGCCCTCCGGTATATCCCCGCATGTGCGGGGGAATCATCGCTGTCCCAGCTTCCGGCGCTGCCGGCCAGTCCATACCCGCATGTGCCGGGGAACCGTCCGTAGGACGGGTCAAGCATCCCCGGCCCTCCGGTATATCCCCGCATGTGCGAGCCAATATGGCTAGAGGAAGAACTTACCGCCGTTGGGGAGAAGACATTGTCCGGTCAAATAACCCGCGTCTTCGCTGGCGAGACTGACCGCCAGGAACCCGACTTCCCCGCCCCTGCCCCAACGTGGGAGCGGGTCGCCGTCGCTGGGAGGATACACCAGCCCCTCCCCTGCTCCGGGGTCTTCCACTCCACCGGGGCAGATGCAGTTGGCGGTGATATTGAATTTTCCGTACTCTCGGGCAATTCCCCTGGTAAGGCCGATCATGCCCAGTTCGGCGGTACTACTGATCGGGTCATCCCCGTTGAATGCCGCGAGGCCGGCGAAGTTAATCACCCTACCCCACCGGCGCTCCACCATGGACGGGACAACCGCCTGGCAGACCAACATCGCTCCCCTGAGTTCCACGCCGATCTTGCGCTTCCATGTCTGGAAAGACAACTGATCGAGGGGCAAAGGCTCCACGGGCAACAGGGCGTTGTTGACCAGGACCTCAATAGACCCGAACTCCGCCAGAGCCTTGCGGGCTAATTCCCGGACCTGCCCTTCGTCGCCGGTATCGCAAGAAGCGGTGACTACCTTCGCGCCCGAAGCCGCCGCTTCATGCGCAGCCTGCTCCAACAACTCTCCACCATCAAGGCTCCCCAACACCAGGTTCGCCCCTTCGGCGGCAAATGCCAGCGCCGTGGCCATCCCCAGGTTCCGGGCAACTTCGGTGACCAGAACGGTCTTTCCTTCCAGTCCAGTCTGCAATCTGTGACGCCTCCCCAAAAACTGTGACAACTCTTACAAAAAGTGGGCCCCGCCATTGACCAGGTACGCCTGTCCCGTGATGTACGAAGCCTGCGCGCTGGCCAGGAAGACCGCCAGCGCCGAGCACTCCTCAACAGTGCCCTGCCGCGGGACCGGGATGTCCAGCGCCGCGGCGCTCTCATGAGGACTCGATTCCTGCCCTGGAGTGCGCACGACCTCGATGCTCCCAGGACCCACACAATTGGCCGTTATATTGAATCTCCCGTACTCCTTGGCAACCGCCCTGGTAAACCCTTCAACCGCCATTTTCAACGTGCCCTGGCCCACGACACCACGAAATGGAGCGATACCGGAGTAGTTGATGATGCGCCCCCATTGGTTTTGGGTCATCCCCGGCAGGACTGCCTTGCATGTGAGAAACAGCGCGTCCACGTTGACCGCCAACGCCGCCCCCCATTTCTCATCGTCCAGTTCGAGCAGGCTCTCCCGTACCCTCCAGACGGCATTGTTCACCAACACGTCGATACGGCCGAATTCCGAGAGGCCCATGTTCACAAACGCATCTACGTCAGCTTCGCTGCTAACGTCGCATTGCCCGGTCACGACCTTTACGCCGGACTCGGCAGCCATACTCGCGGTTTCTTCCAGAAGGTCCATGCTCTGGCGGGTACACAGGAGCAAGTTTGCCCCTTCCCCGGCGAATGCCAGCGCGCTGGCTCTGCCGTGGTTGCGGGTCGCCCCGGTAATCATGACAACTTTGTCTTTGAGGCCTGTATCCATGGCAAGTCCCTAGCTTAAAATATGCAGGTTGAGCGGGGCCAAATCCTGCCCGCGCAAACGGTACAATTGATAGTTTCGCAAGCGCCCGGCCACGCCGCTAGCTGAGTATATCACCTCTCGGCCGTGGTATACTTCGCCCGTCTCCTCCGGCAAGGGATGGCGTCGTCGTGACCGCCCTGTCTGACGCGGAACGATCAAACCAGGAGTACCTAATGGACCGGAAATTCAGCATAAACCAGCAAGTACGGATCAAGCGCAGCGAAGGCACCTACAAGGAACCGCCCCGCGACGCCAAAGGGTCCACCGGGACCATTGCCCCCCAGTGTACCGCCGATTGGCTCGAGGCTGCCGGTTCCGACTACGCCGAGACCTTCCCCTCATATTACGTGGAACTGGGAAACGGGGACGTTGTCTTGATCGGTGAGGACTGGCTGGAGCCCGTGTCCAGGTCCGGGCAGACCTAACCTATTCCCGGAACTAACCGACGACCAGAACTAACCGACGACCAGGAGCGTGAGATGACCGACAAGCTAATTGGAGTGGCTGTCAGCGGTGCGGATACACCCGAGGTGCTAGGGCGGATCGGACGCTGTGAATCGGCCGGAATTCCGGCGGTGTGGTTGACCACGGGGGGCGCTCGTCCGGATAGCCTCACGACCTTCGCCGCGGCTGCCGTCCAGACCCGGAGCATCAAGTTCGGCACCTCCATTGTCCCCACGTTCCCCCGCCACCCGCTGGTCATGGTCCAGCAAGTACAGGTAATAGCCCAACTTGCGCCTGGCAGGTTCAGGCTGGGTGTCGGTCCCAGCCACCGGCCCCTGATGCGCTCAATGGGCATCCGGATGAACAGCCCTTTGGCCCGTTTGAAGGAATACGTGCACATCCTGAAGTCGTTGCTCCAGAAGGGAGAGGTTGACTTCGAGGGCGAGTATTACCAAGCCCACGACAGCATCTCGGCGCCGGTGGACGTGCCGGTCATGGCGTCAGCGCTTCAGAGGGGTTCATTCGAACTTTGCGGCGCGGAGACCGACGGGGCGATTAGCTGGATATGCCCCGGGGAATATCTGAGAGACGTGGCGTTGCCGGCCATGCGGGAAGGGGCCGACGCGGCTGGACGCGAGACCCCGCCGCTGATTGCCCACGCGCCGGTGTGCGTCCACGAGAACGCCGAAGAGGTCCGGGAATTGGTAAGGCGGCAGATCACCAACCCAAGGCTGCCCTTCTACCAGCGGATGCTCATCCAGGCCGGTTTCCCCGAGGCCGCAGACGGGACCTGGAGCGACGCCATGATCGA
This sequence comes from Dehalococcoidia bacterium, assembly GCA_965216155.1. Taxonomy (GTDB): domain Bacteria; phylum Chloroflexota; class Dehalococcoidia; order Lucifugimonadales; family UBA3495; genus CATOSP01. Next base: position 920,251 of record CBDCFD010000006.1, read on the forward strand.
CTCGGTGGTATTTTGGGGCGATGAAGCCAGGGTGACGGAGAGGATCGAAGAGATGTTCTCCTTCGGCGCCAGCGAGGTCTTGCTCTCGCCGATGGGCGCCGGTCCCAATCCCGGAGAATCCGTACACCGCGCTACCAGCCTCATCGCAGGACTGTCCAAGGCATAGGACGCCGACCGCTGGATCAACGGACCCCGGAGGATGTGTAGCGATGTACTCGCGTATTGTGGCGCCACTGGATGGTTCATCTCTGAGCGAGCAGGTCTTGCCCTATGTGCGGCAGTTGGGCCTGGGCCTGTCAATCCCGGTTACGCTCATGACAGTCGTGGAGCCACCGACTCCTACCATTGGCCGCAGCGTGAACCCCGAAGCCCACGAGTACGAATCGGAAACCCACCTAGAGGACCATGCCGCCGCCTACCTGGAAGGCGTGGCATCCGGCTTGCGCTCGGCGGGCCTCCATGTCTCGACGGTGACACCCGCCGGTACTCCCGCGCAGGAGATCGTCGCGGAGGCGCAGCGTGAGCCTGAATCCCTCATCGCCATGTCGGGGCACGGCCGTTCCGGGGCCGCTCGCTGGTGGCTGGGGAGCGTCGCCGACCGCGTGCTCCATCTGACCGCGTCACCCCTGCTGGTCGTGCGTTCCGGCCAGGAAGGGTCAGGCCATCAGGAGAGGTTCGACAAGGTTGTCCTGCCGGTGGACGGATCGGCCCTGGCGGAACAGATCATCCCGCACATGGTCCCAATCGCCCGAGGTCTGGGCCTCTCCGTCGATCTTGTCCGTGTATTGCCATCCCGGAGCGAATATTTCCAACTGGCTGCCGCGCCCGAGTTTTACAACCCTTCCTTTGCGAGTATGGCCGAATCCATGACTAACCAGGCAGAGGAGGAAGCCTCCCGGTACCTGGAGCAGCTAAAACAGCGGCTGTCGCTGGAGGGGATCGGCTCTGTGGAGACCCGTCTACTCAGGGGGGACCCGGCGGCCTCGATTATTGACGTGGCCAGAGAGACACCGGACCGGCTGGTCGCGATGACCACTCACGGGCGCTCAGGAGTTGGCCGGTGGGTGTTGGGAAGTGTTTCCGACCGGGTCGTGCGCAATTCGGGTGACCCGGTACTGCTTGTCCGCTCCACCGGAGGAGAATCCGCGCCCGGACCGACCGGGGCGCCCGCAGTTACAAACTAGGAGGGGCCTTCTTGAACAAGGAGGCCCCTCTTCCGGTTACGAGTGTGGTGCCGAGGGACAGAGTCGAACTGTCGACACCGGCATTTTCAGTGCCGTGCTCTACCACCTGAGCTACCTCGGCTTGGGATATCAATGTTAAGTCCAGCTCCATGCACTGTCAAGGAATCACGCGGGAGAGAAATGGGGCGTTCCTCACCCCGCATTAGCCAAAGCAGCTCCTCAGATTAAATTGACATCATGAGGCCGCTATGATACTTTCCGGTGCGATCTGATGGCAGTAGTGGAGTCCGGCAGTCCTATTTCCCAATTCAACAGGCCCAGCCATTGGTTCCGTAGTCTCTGTTTGGCTACAGTCGCGGCGGTATTCGCCTTGGTGGTACTGGGAGGTGTCGTCAGGGTTACCGGCTCCGGGCTGGGTTGTCCCGACTGGCCGCTCTGCTACGGCAATGTCATTCCACCCCTGCAGCTCGATGCGATTATCGAATACAGCCATCGGCTGGTGGCTTCAGCCCTGGTGGGACCGCTGGTGTTGGCCACTTTCTGCTTCGCTTGGGCAGCCTACCGCCGATATAGATGGCTGATCGGAGGCACAAGCCTCGCCCTGGTTTTGGTCGTGATACAAGCCGTTCTGGGTGGAATCACAGTGCTGACCGAACTGCACGGCTCTCTGGTTGCGGCCCATTTGGCGATGGCGGAAGCCCTACTGGGTTGCCTCATAGTGGTATTGATAGCCAGTCGAAGCGGGGGCACAGTCCAGTTCCGCGACAACCCGAGAGCCGGAGGCAGGCCGGGCTATTTAATCGTAGTTGCAGCCGCCGGGATAGGCGTGTATGTTCTTATCATGACAGGTTCCTATGTTACGGTGTCAGGCGCAACGACGGCCTGTACTCAATGGCCGGCGTGCCAGGGGAGCCTGGTCCCGGAGACTCAGCCTCAGCTAATTCACATGGCCCACCGGACCGCTGCGGCTTTGATAGGAATTCTCCTGTTATACGCCCTGCATCTTGGATTCAGAGACAAAGGGAACCCCAAAGAGGTCCGCTATCTCTGCGTTTCGACCGCCGCTCTCTTCGCGGTCCAGGTGCTAGTGGGCGCGCTGACCATCTGGCTCCGCTTTCCGGTGGAGCTGAGGGCGTTGCACCTTGCCTTGGCGACATTGCTGTGGGGCGCCATGGTGTGGCTTGCAGCGGTGGGTTTTACGCAGGTAAATCCGTCCAGCCAGGAGCGGGCCCATGCTTGAACGGCGTGCAGTAGCGGTGCCGGAGCTCGCGCGGCTGGTCGCACTGTTGAGGGTACTTAACGACTACCTGACCCTCACCAAACCACCTATCATTGTCCTTCTGTTGCTTACCGCACTGGGAGGAATGTTCTTGGCATCCCAGGGAGTACCACCAGTTGGGCTGGCTCTTCTTGTGTGCCTGGGCGGCGCTCTGGGAGCGGGCGGGGCAAACGCGCTCAATCACTACTGGGACCGGGATATCGACCTCAAGATGAGCCGCACGTGGCAGCGGCCGGTGCCCGCGAACCGTATTTCACCCAATAGCGCCCTCACCTTCGGCATTCTGCTCAACCTGGCGGCCTTCCTGGTCCTGTGGAGCGGGGTCAACCTGTTGGCCGCGGTCCTCACCCTGGCAGCCACGCTGTTCTACGTGTTCGTCTACACCATGTGGCTCAAGAGGACCACGCCTCAGAACATAGTCATTGGCGGCGCCGCGGGTTCCATTCCGCCGATGGTCGGCTGGGTGGCCGTGACCGGCTCGCTGAGCATCCCTGCCGTCTACCTATTTGTCATCATCTTCCTGTGGACGCCGCCCCACTTCTGGGCACTGGCGTTGCTGATTCAGAAGGACTACGAGCGCGCCGGCGTCCCGATGCTGCCCGTGGTATCCGGCCAGAAATACACTGCTTCCAATATATTCGTCTACTCGCTGGTGCTTGTCGCCGCGAGTCTCGGGTTTGCCTTGACTCAGGCGGTGGACTGGATATACCTGGGAGCCGCCATTCCGCTAGGAGCCGGGTTCATCGCCCTGGCGTGGCGGTTGACCAGACAATACAGCGCCCGGCATGCAAGGCACGTCTACCTGTTCTCCTTGCTTTACCTGGGATTGCTGTTCGGCGCGATGATGGTGGACAGTGTCGTCGCTCTGTGACGGTGAACGCACACGCATCCGCCGGTACCCCTTCAGCGAGGACTGTACCCCGTCGTTTCCGAATTCATTGACAGGTTCGGCGGCCTTATGATACTGTCCATCCGTTTGAACGGAAGCAGCATATTACGTAGGACGCAAGGCGGTTTCAACCGGGTTTATAACCGGGCCGCGTCCTTGAGGCACAGGGGAAAATCGCGTTGGGGACACCCCTTGCGAAGGTTGAGCGAATAGCGTGAAACACGTACTCATCGCTTTGCTGATTACCTTATTTCTCCTGGTGGGAGGGGTCGCTTTGACCTTTGCTTTCCAGGCGCCGGAACCATCTCCCAGAATCTTCTCGATGGAAGATGCGGCACAGGAGGAGTTGGCCTACCGCGCCGAGGTGGTGCGTTCCGCTGAAGGCCTGATAAGCGGCGGGATCGATCTCCTGATGGCGAACGCCCCGCGCGAGGAGCAGGGGGCGGTCCGCCCGGTACTGGTCAAAGTCAGGGCCAACCTAATCCAGCTCGCCCAAATCACCGACAGGGAAGAGAACAACCGGCTAGTAGACGACAGCGTCACCGCGCTCCGGAGTACGAATGCTCCGTCTATGCGGGAGGCCCTGTACCGGCTGGCCGACCATCACGATTTGAGGCTACGGATCCGCTGGGAACCCGAGATGGGGAAGGTCACCCAGGGACGCGAGCTCTATCAGAGAAATTGCGCAACATGTCACGGGGCCAACGGCGACGGGGACCCGATAACTCCGGAACGTCTGGACGTGACCCCCAGAGATTTCACGGGAAAGTCTCACCGGTCGCGCGCCGTAGTTTTCAAGTTCAACACTTCAAACCGGCCCGACATGCTGGCGCTGGACTCAGACCTCAAGAAGACCATCAAGAACGGACTCCCAGGCACTCCCATGCCCGGGTTCTCCGGCTTCTCGGATGAAGAACTCGAAGCGGTTATCGAATACGTGAAGACGTTCGGGTATGCCGCATGGAAGTTCAATCAACCCACCGGCCCCGGCATGGAGGTCCCGGAGATTCCGGTTGACTTCCGCTCGGCGGAGAGGGTGGAGATTGGACGAGGCCTGTTCGTAAGCCGGGCATGTCAGGCGTGCCACGGAGACGTAGAGATGGGCGGCGCACCCCTGCCCAACCAGGTAGCGGACTGGTTCCAAGACGGGGAACTGATAGCGATTGTGCCAAGGGACTATGCTCATGACCCGATCCGCAGACCCGCCATTCAGGACATGTTCAGGTCCATCCGCCTGGGTGTGAAAGGCACGCCGATGGTGTCCAATAAGATCTCCGACGAAGACACCTGGAACCTCATCGCATACATCCTCCACGTGAAACAACTGGGGATAGAAGGAAGGGTACCGGTCCGGGAGCCACAACCCGAAAGTCCCGCTACAGCCGCCCCGGCCCACTAGGGAGCACCTCATGCCAATAATGCCCGACATCTCCACCCATGGTTGGTGGCTCGACTGGAGCCTACTGATCATCTCAATGGTCACCCTGGCAGTAGCCATCCTGTCGTTTACCTTAATTGCTGTTGCCCTAATCAAATTCCGCCAGGGCAAGAATCCCATCGCGACCCGCCACTTGAGCGGTTGGATTACCCGCCTCATCATCTTAGACATCGTAATGATCATCTTCGACATCGTGATCACCGTATTCTCCACCTGGGGGTGGGCCGAGACTATCCTCAAGGGCGAGGAAAGCCTGGAAGCCAAACACGGTGAAGCGTTGACCGTGAACGTCACGGGGCGCCAATTCTTCTGGGCCTTCGACTACCCCGGCGCCGACGGAGAGCATGGGACCGCCGATGATTTCACCCTGGGCAATGACCTCGTGGTCGAGGAGAACCGGTTGGTCATCCTCCGAATGAACTCGGGGGACACGATCCACTCCTTCTTCGTGCCTCACTTGAGAATTAAATACGACGTGATTCCAGGGAGAGAGACTCGGGTCTGGTTCGTGGCCAAGGAAGCCGGAGAATACCCGGCCATCTGCACCGAGCTATGCGGCCTGGGCCACTACCGGATGATGTCCAACGTAAGGGTCCTGAAACCCGCCGATTTCGCAAGCTGGCTCGAATCTAGAACGGTTACCTTAGGAGTTCCGTGATGGCGGCACACGCAGCGGTCCACCACGCCGAGATGGGTTGGGTAAGAACATACATCTTCTCAACCGATCACAAGATGATCGCCAAGCAGTACCTGTTGAACGGGCTATTCTTCGCTATGTTCGGCGGGATAATCGCGCTGGTTTTCCGTACTCACCTGGCGCTGCCCGAGCTGGAATTCCTGCACCCCGCCCGGTACAACGCCTACGTGACCATGCACGGCACCCTGATGATCTTCTGGGTGGCCATGCCGATCCTGCTGGGATTCTTCGGCAACCTGACGATCCCGCTGATGATCGGCGCTCGCGACATGGCGTTTCCGCTTCTCAACATGATGTCCTACTGGACGTTCTTCATCTCCAGCGTTGTCATCATGGCTTCGTTCTTCGTTCCTGGCGGCCCGTTCGCGGGCGGCTGGACGGCGTATGCACCCTTGAGCGCGAATTCCGAGCTTACCGGCGTCAATTGGGGCATCAACCTCTGGGCGATCGGTCTTGCCCTTGAATTCGCCGCCGTGCTCATGGGTGGAATCAACTTCGTGGTCACACCCTTCGTCCTCCGGGCTCGCGGTATGAGCTTGATGAGGCTCCCTCTCATCATCTGGATGGTGGTAATCGCCTCTCTCCTGTTTATGCTGTCCGTCGGCCCGCTGATCGCTGGAACATTCATGCTTCTGTTAGACAAGAACGTCGGCACCCACTTCTACCTGGTTACCGGCGAGGCGGTGGGTGACCCGCTATTGTGGCAGCACCTGTTCTGGTTCTTCGGCCATCCGGAAGTGTACGTAATCCTGATTCCGGGCCTCGGTGTCATCTCCGAAATCTTCCCGGCAGCAGCCAGGAAACCCCTGCACGGTTACCGGGAGATCATTTACGCCACCATCTTTGCCGGAGTGCTCAGCTTCATGGTCTGGGCCCACCACATGTTCATCGCCGGCCTGAACCCCCTGGCGGCAGTGGGGTTCAGCATCACCACGATTATTATCTCGGTGCCGTTCCTGGTCATCGTCGTGGGAATGGGTTTGACCCTCTGGGGAGGGTCACTCAGATTCAACGGGGCGTTCCTATACGCCTTCTTCGCCTACGTAATTTTCATCGTAGGCGGGCTGACCGGACTCCAATTGGGCGCGACAGTTGCCGACATTCAACTACACGACACCTACTTCGTCGTGGCCCACTTCCATTACGTGATCTTCGCATCGGTGATCCTTGCCACTTTCGCCGCAGTGCAATGGTGGTTCCCAAAGATGTTCGGGAGGTTGATGCACGAGGGGATCGCAAAGGTCCATGCGATATCCACGTTCATCCTGTTCAACCTCGTCTTTACACCGATGTTCATTCTAGGATTTGCCGGCTACCCCCGGAGGTATGCCGCATACGACCACATCCCCTTCCTGCAAGACTATGCCTGGCTGAACGACGTAGCATCACTTGCGGGCGTGCTGTTGATTCTGGTGCAGTTCCTGTTTGTGTTCAACTTCTTCTACAGCTTGATCGCCGGCAAGAGGGCAACGTCCAACCCATGGGAAGCCACTACCCTGGAGTGGGCGGCCCCGTCTCCCCCACCGCATCTGAACTGGGGAGACATGGTCCCCGTGGTGGACCGGGACCCGTACGAATACACGCCTGAAGGGGTGGAGAACGGTATGGACTACGAGCCTCAGGGAAGGTTAATTTCCCTAACTTCGAGGGATTAGCGGAATGGCGCACGCGCAGGCACATCCGATGGAACAGGTTGAGCCGACGAACATCGGCCCGCCCAAGCTGGGCATGTGGTTGTTCCTTTCCGGCGAGGTTGTCCTCTTCGGCGGCGTCATCATGACCATCGTGCTGTTCCGGATTTCTTTCCCAGGTTGGAGGGAAGCGTCGGAGCATACGAACCCAATCATCGGGTCGGTAAACACTTTTAACCTGCTGACCAGTAGTATGCTGGTAGCCTTGGCACACAAGATGAGCGCCACGGGGAACCACGGTCTATCCAAGCTCTGCATTCTCGGTTGTCTCGCATTCGGCATCCTGTTCCTTGCACTGAAATGGGCCATTGAATGGCCTACGGAAATCGCCCACCACTACACGATCCATTCGGGACCGTTCTGGCAGCTCTATTACGCGGCTACTGGGCTCCATGCCGTCCACGTGCTCATTGGCCTGGTTGCCTTCACGGTCATCCTAATCCTCTACATGGGGAATTGGCGACCCAAGTTCACACTGGAAGCCACCGCCTTATATTGGCACTTCGTGGACATCGTGTGGCTATTCCTGTGGCCCCTTTTCTATCTCTCGTAGGAGCAACGACTCAATGGCAGCGGAACACACGGAGCATGAGCAGCACTGGCCAAATTATCTGAAAATCTGGTTCATTTTGCTGGTGCTCACAGGCACCAGCATCGCGGCCACGCTACTGGTGACGTCGGTCGTTGACCGGCTGAGCGCAGGAGCAGCCCATGTGGTGGAATCGGGGCTACTAGCCTTTCTCTTCTCCCTTGGGGCCATCAAGGCGTCCTTGGTGGTTGCCAACTTCATGCACCTTAGATTTGAGGCCAAGTTCCTTTGGGTGCTTGGGTTGATAGCCCTTTTCTTTGTCGGGTTCTTCCTAGCCGGCACCTTCTTCGACATTTCTTCCACACAGAAACAATGAGCGAAGAGCGGCAGTACCCTGGGTCTTCGCACTCGGCCGGCGTCCGCAACGGCGACGGACTGAGTGGCACTGCTACAGATGTCCCCATTCCGCCAGCGGGAATGGTCAATGGGGGCCATCACAACTGGTGGACCGACGACGGTCCCAGGGTCAATACCATTGCCCTTGCCCGGTTCGGTATGGTATTGGTCATAGTGGTTGAAGCCATGACCTTCGCCGGACTGATCAGCGCCTTCCTCTCCATCCGGGCTTCACTGGACTTCTGGCCTCCCCTGAACCAGCCCAGGTTCCCCGTAGTTGCCACCGCGATCAACACCTCCATCCTGCTGGTAAGCGGCGCGACCATGTTCTTCTTTATGAGCAGGTATAGAAAACCGCAGACTTCCGCCCCAACTCTCACCGTGCTGCTGGTCATCACCCTGGCTCTTGGCTGCATCTTCGTGGGCCTGCAGGGTATAGAATGGGTCAGACTTATCAGCTACGGGTTGACGATGACCTCCAGTTCATACGGCTCGATATTCTACGTCCTCATAGGCTTCCACGCCATCCACGTCCTGACCGCCGTCCTGGGCCTGGGCCTGGTCACCGCCGGTGCGGTGACGCGTGGTTTCCCTCGGGGGACGGCCAGCATGGAGGCCGTGTCGATCTTCTGGTACTTCGTTGTCCTGGTCTGGCCGGTCTTGTATGGGGTGGTGTACTTTTAACCTTTCGGGTCTGCTGGCATCCGTCGCCGCCCACGGCAGGATGGTGGGGGACGAGACCGGGCTGTGGGCAGCCGTGGGAGTGCTATTCATCGCAATTTTCCTGATCGGCGGCGGCCTTCTGCTCTTTTTGATCAAAACAGCCCGGGCCAACGACTCACCCAATGGCCGCTTCGACTCCGACCCCGGAACTTTTCAATAGCCCGCTAGACTCTATCCCCTCGAGTTCCCTCGCACAGACCGGCAGCTTTCCCGGACTCAGGTCTCCAATAAACTGTAGTTGCCGCCTTCCCCCAGGTCCAAAGCGAGGACCCTTTCTACAGCAACCTTGTTGATGGGACCGTAAATGTGCGGGTAAATCTCTCCCGACCTGCTGGGTTCCTCTTCAATAGGAGAACTCAACTTGCCTGTGTCCAGCTCCAAGACCAACATATCCGTCCGGTCCGCATACAACCTGCGAGCGACCGCAAATAGCTGGTCATGGTCCTTGGAACAGTGATTGAAGCCTTCCAGGGCCAGGCTTTCAGCGCTGTATTCCTCCTGTGAACTTGCCACTTCCCAGTCAGAGCTCGCAACCAAGTGATAGATGAAAGCCATCGGAAGTGTCCCCCTTCAGAAGTAACGAGTTGCGCGGGGCGCCGCAGCCATCGCTCCGCATCGGCAGACTATCACACCCCGCTGGGCATTATGGACCAGGCCCCCCTTTTCGCGGAAGTGGGCTTTGCCTCTATATTGCCCATTCCGGCACAGGGTTCCACCCCGGGCGCCGGGAATGGTAGGATGGGGAAAACTCATAGCTCCCGGCGTGGTCTCACCGCATAGCGGGCCGGGAAGCTCCGGAGACGCGATAATGCAGGCCGAGCAACATCAGGGCAAGGGCCTCCAGTATCTGACTATATTGCCGGACGATTACAACCCAGACCTCACCTATCCCCTGGTAGTGCTGCTCCACGGTTTTGGCGCAAACATGCAAGACCTGGCCGGCCTGACCCCCGCCATCAACCGCACGGGCTACGTGTACGCCTGCCCCAACGCTCCCATTCCCTTCGACCTCGGCGGCGGGCACATGGGATTTGGCTGGATGACGCCTCGGGGTATGGGTCCCGTTGACGAACCGAAGCAGGCGGAAGTCCTCCTAGCGGAATTCTTCGACGAAGTATTCGATCATTTCAAAGTCACCCCTGGCCAGTCGGTCCTGCTGGGATTTTCCCAGGGGGGCGGGATGACCTACCGGTGCGGGCTCACCAACCCGGACAAATTCGCCGGCCTTGCGGCACTGAGCGCGACCCTACCGGACACCGACGAACTGGGACCGCGGTTACCTACCGAGAGGACGCAGCCGATCTTCATCGCGCACGGCCTATCAGACCCAATGGTGACGGCCGACAGAGCATACGCTGCCAGGGAATTCCTGGAAGGCGCAGGCTACGCTCCGGAATTCCACGAATACAACATGGCCCACGAGATTAGTACCGAGGTCATAAGGGACCTGATTCCCTGGATAGAGAACGTATTGCCGCCCCTCGTGCAATCCGGCCAGTCCTAACCGTCATCAACCCATGACATGGTCTTTGTCACCCGGATTTGAATCAGCACCGTTCCGCCGGAGGACAAAAGCTCCTCGGCGAACTCGGCTCCACGCTCCGGGCCGTCATAGCGGACACAGATACGTTTGACCATCTCTTCCAGGTTGTCTTCGGTGACCTCCGCATCCCCTTCCAAGATAACGTATCGGTAAGGTCGGGAGTCGGCAGCCACCGACAGGGCTACCGAAGGGCTTCGCTGGATGTTGCGCACCTTGACGGCCGTTCCACCTGCTATTACCCAGACGCAGCCCTCTTCGCGTAGGAACCACACCGGGGCAACGTGGGGCCTGCCATCGGAGCGGACCGTGACCAGGTTGGCAACGTGCGACTCATTCAAATAATCGTTAATTTCCTGCCGACTAAGTTCAGCCACTATGATATTCCTCCGTCAACGCGATGTGCCCGCACAACCGGGCGGAGCTATCATACACCGGCGACAACCCCCGGCTATTCTGCCTGGCAATAGGGAAATCCCCTCAGACATCCTCTTTCCCAAAGGGGGGTTATCCGCTGGATGGTTGGGAACCTGCCAATCGGAAGCCTTTGCCGGGACACCGATATTGGACGTCATTGCGACCCTGCCTGTGTCATAATCGAAGGTAGTTGTTGGATCATGGACAAGTCACTTCTCAACTCAGCCCTGTTCATCCCGCTCTGGCTCATCCTAGTCATTAGTCTCTCCGCATGTAGCCGGGACGCCGCCAGTACATCCGTCCCGCCAACAACCACAAGTGGCGGCCTCTATGCAACGACCGTTCCGAGCCTTGCTCCCACCCATATTCCCACGCTGAAAGCAACCACAACTCCCGTGCCTTCTCCAACTCGGGTGCCCACGTTTACGCCCGCTCCGCGTACACCCGCGCCCACCGCCACGCTGACGCCTTCCCCAACTCCGGTCCCAACCCCAACTCCCCTCCCCACCGTCCATCCCACGGCCGCAGCGGGACCACCGAGCTCTTTTGTGCAACTCCCTCAAGACGAGGGCGCCCACCTGTCACCTGTGGAATGGTGGTATTTCAACGGCCATCTAACGACTGGGAGTGGTGAAAGATACAGCTATCACTTCGTCACCTTCCAATTAGTGCTGCCGTCAGGCCTCACGCCGCGCCTGGCGCAACTTAGCTGGGCGGACCACGCAGCGGACATTCACCTAACGGCGGAGCAGGCAGGCTTACCGCTCTTGCAAACTACTTCCGGGGTATTCGACCTGCGGTTGATCGACTGGAGCATGAGCGGAAACGGCGAGAAGTATTCCCTGGAGTTTCAGGCGGGAGAGTACACTGTTGAGCTGCAAGCGACTTCACAGAAACCCGCAGTGCTCCATGACGGCACTGGATTCGTGGATCTGGGGATAGCAGGTAAAACCCATTACTACTCCCGGACAAACCTGGCGACTTCCGGCGTCGTGTCCGTGGCAGGTAACCCTCGGCAAGTTACCGGCGTTACATGGATGGACCACCAATGGGGCGATTTCAGCACCATGGCCATAGGCTGGGACTGGTTGAGTCTTAACCTGGACGACGGTTCCGAAATAATGGTCTCGGTGGTCTGGGAACAGCAAGGGCACCAACCTATCACCGCCTACGGCACCTACGTCCCTCAAGATTCCGAGGAGGTGCACCTTCCAGGCCACGATATCGCGCTCGCTCCGACGGGAAGTTGGACCAGCGAAGCTACTGGGGCGGAATACCCCATGGGTTGGACGCTCAGGATTGAATCACTGGACATAGACCTTACGTTGATACCGGTGATGACAGACGCCGAGTTTGCGGCAAGCTCATTCATTCCGGTGGCGTATTGGGAAGGGGCTGTTGTAGCCGAGGGGGTGAAAGGCCCGGCATCTGTCACCGGGAGAGGATTCGTTGAGATGGTTGGTTACGACGCGAGAGAGCCCACGCTTCCCCCCGCGACACCAATCCAGCCTTGATCCGCCAGTCCCTACCGGATCCGGGCCGCGCTTCACCGGGATAAAGGTTAACCTGACGTTGACTCGCGGATCGCGTGGGCAAGACGGGCCTGTTCGGCGGGAACGTCCTCCGGCTCCACAGGAATCGGAAGCGCAGCCAGCATGTCCAGCACCGGCCCTTCCAACACCAAACGTTCCTGCTCCGAAAGCTCCCACCGCCGTGCCACGTCGGCGGCCCCGTAGAGTACCGCCTGACGGAACCCATAGTCGGCCACCGCGCGTTCTGCAATGTCGATTAGCTTGTCCATAGTGTCATCGTGCCCGGAGGGGACCTATTCCGCCCCGGCCCAAGCGCCGCCATCCACAATGTAGGTGCTGCCGCTAACGTAGGAGGCTTCGCCGGAGGAGAGCCAGGTTATCAGATTGGCGATCTCCTCAGGCTGTCCCACCCTTCCCAACGGGTGGTCTTCGTTTCGCTGCTGAAACGTCTCCGCGCTGGCAGTGCTGCCCCGCATCTGGGGCGTATCAACGCCGCCAGGCGCAATGCAGTTGACCCGGACACCCTGGGCGGTATATTGGGCGGCTGCGACCTTGCTGAGATGGATGACACCCGCCTTGCTCACGGCGTAGGGGACCGAATAGGCTATACCGCGTATGCCGGACATGGAGGCGATGTTCACAATGGAGCCGCCGCCGTTTCGCAACATCTCCGGAATGGCGTATTTGCAGCAGTAGAACAGCCCCTTCAGGTTGGTGTCCATGGTGAGGTCCCAGACCAGGTCGTCCACATCCACCAAGGGGGGAGTGCGGATGAGGATTGCGGCCCCGTTTACAAGGATATCCAGCCTGCCGAATTGGGCGATCGTATCGTCCACCATCCGCTGGACCTGGGAAGCGTTGGAGACGTCCACGGCGACGACGGCGGAATTCTCGTCGGTCCCTTCCATCAGACCGCGAGTTTCTTCAGCGCCGGCGATGTTTCGGTCGGCTACGACCACCTTGGCCCCTTCCTGCAGGAAACGGTAGCAAGTAGCCTTCCCGATCCCCGACGCGCCGCCGGTGACGATGGCGACCTTATTTTCAAGCCTGCCGGGCAATGGCTGCCTCCCATGGTGGTCCTTGGTTGCGACGAGAATTATAGCAAAATAGTTGGACTACCGACTATACAGGTCATCCGCCCTCGACCGCCGGGCGCTTGGGCTCATTGCGTCCACTTCCCATCGACGCTATCATGCTAACCGCGCCCTTTCCCGGCGGGGTTAATTCTTATCTAAAGGACCGTTCTAAGGACCGTTTGCCCTTTTGACCGCTCCAAACGCCCGCACATCTCTGTACGACACGCACACGTCCCTGGGCGCTCGAATCGTGCCCTTCGCGGGATGGGATATGCCTGTCCAGTATTCGGGAACGATGGGAGAGGTCCGGGCGGTGCGGACGGCTTCCGGGTTGTTCGACGTGTCCCACATGGGCCGGTTGTATATCTCAGGACCGCAGGCCACCGAGTTCCTGGACTGGGTGCTGACGGCGCCGGTTGCCAGCTTGCGAGTCGGACGCGCCAGGTACTGCTTCATCTGCAACGAGTCCGGCGGGACCATCGACGATACGATTTTCTACCGCCTGTCCGAAGACCGCTACCTGCTGATCCCCAACGCCGGTAACCGCGGGGCGGTGGTCGCGTGGTTCCAACGGTGGATCGATGAACGGTTTCCTTCCGGCTGCCAGATGGACGACTTCACCGTCGACACCGCGCTCATCGCTTTCCAGGGGCCGGACACACCCCGGCTGGTCGAGGGAGTATTCGAGGACAACCCTTCGTCTCTGCGGCCCTTCGCCGGGATGGAGACTCAATTCCAAGGGCAGCAAGCCTACGTCGGCCGCACCGGGTACACCGGCGAGGACGGTTTCGAGATCGTAGTCGCGTCGGACCAGGCCGGGCTGTTGTGGCAGACACTCTCGGAACTGGGCGCTGTTCCCTGCGGCCTGGGGGCCCGGGACGTCCTCCGGCTTGAAGCGGCTCTACCGTTGCACGGACACGAAATAGACGAGGAGACAACTCCCATCGAAGCCGGACAGGAACGGTTCGTCAGGTTCGACAAAGAGTACGTGGGTTCCAGCGTCTTGAAGGAGCAGCACGAACTAGGCACCGGCCGCAAGCTCGTCGGACTGACTCTCCCTGGCCGCAGCGCACCCAGGGCCGAATACCCCATTCTGGACCAGGGTCAGCCGGTGGGGCGCGTGACCAGCGGAAGCTACTCACCTACCCTTGACACCAGCATCGCATTGGGCTACGTTGGGTCAGGCCTCGCCCAGATAGGCAATTCGCTGGACGTGGACATCAGAGGAAGGGCCGCCAGCGTCCGTGTCGTGGACCTGCCTTTCTATACCCGGTCCCGCGGCTCCCCCCAACCCTCCGCGAGGAGGTCACAGACCGATTGAACCCCAGTGACCGCAAGTACACAACCGAACATGAGTGGATCAAGGTCGAAGACAGAGACACCCAACGCGCCTTGGCCGGGATCACCGTGTACGCTCAGGACCAACTCGGCGACATCGTTTACTTCGAACTCCCACAGGCCGGGTCCACTATCAAGCAACTTGAGAAGATGGGCGAGGTGGAGTCGGTGAAGGCCGTATCCGACTTGTTTGCCCCGGCCAGCGGCGACGTGGTAGAGGTGAACGAGCAGTTGGCTGACCATCCGGAACTGGCCAATGAGGACCCTTTCGGTGAAGGTTGGTTGCTGCGAGTCTCGCTGTCTGACCCGTCGGAGCTGGGAACCCTCATGTCCGCCGACGAATATGACACCTACATCAACGGTCTTCATTAGTCCTCAACCCCGTCCGGACCATCTCCACCCGGTGTAAGGCTGATAGCGTCTATGACTCTCCAGTCCCACTACATACCCAACACCCAGGATGAGCAGGCCGAAATGCTCGCCGCGCTGGGGTTGGGCTCCATTGACGATCTATTTCTGGACATCCCCGAACAGTTCCGCAACCCGCCCCTGGCCTTGCCCGACCCCATGTCGGAATTGGAGATACAGCGGGAGTTGGCGGGCCTCGCGTCGCGCAACCGCCCGATGGGGAGTGGACCTTCGTTCCTCGGCGCGGGCGCATACCACCACTTCATCCCGTCCATAGTCAAGGCATTGATGACCCGCGGCGAGTTCCTGACGGCTTATACGCCGTACCAGGCCGAGGCTAGCCAGGGAACGTTGCAGGTCATCTACGAGTTCCAAACTCTTATCAGCAGCCTCTACGGTATGGAAGTGGCCAACGCGGGGATGTACGACGGGGCAACCAGCTTTGCCGAGGGTGTCCTAATGGCCTGCCGCGTGACCCGGCGCAATAAAGCGGCCGTGGCCAATACCCTATCTCCCGCCTATCTCCAGGTTGTGCGGACTTACTGCCAGGCGCAAGGCATCGAGCTTAACATCGTCTCTCCAAATTCACCCGAGGTTGACGACGCCACGGCGTGCCTGGCCGTACAATATCCGAATTTCTACGGGTATTTGGAAGACCTGGACAGTCTAACGAAGCTCTCTCACGATAACGGTGCGCTGATCGTGGTCTCCGCGGACCCGACAGCCATGGGGATGTTCAATCCTCCCGGACATTACGGCGCGGACATCGTTACCGGCGAGGGGCAGCCACTGGGCATCCCCCCGAGCTTCGGCGGCCCCTACGTGGGACTCTTCTTAACCAAGCAACAGTACATTCGCCAGATGCCCAGCCGCCTTTCGGGTAAGACTGTGGACAGCCAGGGCCGGACTGGATACGTGCTAACACTTCAGACCCGGGAACAACACATCCGGCGGGAGCGGGCCACCAGCAACATCTGCACCAACGAGGCCCTATACGCCCTGGCCTCCACCATCTATTTGGCCGCCATGGGCAAGCAAGGACTAAGGCAGGTAGCAGAGCTGTGCTACCAGAAGGCCCACTATGCCGCCTCGGAGATTTCCCAGCTTCCGGGTTACTCTTTGCCGATAGATGGGACCTTCTTTCAAGAATTTGTCGTCCGATGCCCCGCCTCCCCCGCTGGGATCAACCGCCACCTAATGGAGAGGAACATCCTGGGAGGACTGGACCTCAGCGAATCCCGGTTGCCGGTAGCCGGTGGTCAGCGGCCAGTGGATAACGGCCAGCTTTCACCAGCCACGGGAGACCGGCCACCGGCCGATAGTCACCGGAATATGTTGCTCTGCGTAACGGAGATGAACACCCGCGAGGAGATCGACTCGCTGGTCGCAGCCCTTGGGGAGTTCGCATAATGGCCCGCGGCGGAGGCACCAGAGACACTTCCAAGCTGCTGATGGAGCGCAGCGTTCCCGGCAGGGTGGGTACGGTCCTGCCCCAGCCGGACGTTCCGCTCCAACCCATGCCAGACCGGTCGATGCTCCGGTCTGAATTGGAATTGCCGGAAGTGTCGGAGCCTGAGGTCGTCCAATACTTCACCTCGCTGAGCCAGTTGAACTTCTCCATCGACACCCACTTCTACCCACTGGGCAGTTGTACCATGAAGTACAACCCCAAGATCAACGACGAGGTGGCATTCCTGCCCGGATTGGCCGCCATCCACCCGCTGCAACCCGAGGAACAGTCCCAGGGCGCGCTGGAGATGCTCCACAGGCTTCAGGGATACCTGGGCGAGATCACCGGCCTCCCCGGAGTATGCCTGGCCACGCTGGCCGGGGCCCACGGCGAGTTCGCGGGGATGCTGATGATGCGCGCGTACCATCATGCCCGCGGCGATACGGCCCGCCGCAAGGTTGCCATTCCCGACAGCGCCCACGGCACCAACCCGGCCTCGGCGGCGATGGCGGGGTTCGATGTAGTGACCGTGGCGTCGGACGCCCAGGGAAACGTGGACCTTGACGCCCTGCACGAACTGGTCGGCCCGGACCTGGCCGGTATCATGATTACGTTGCCCAGCACGCTCGGGCTGTTCGACACCAGCATCGTGGAAGTCTGCCGGCTGGTCCACGAGGCCGGGGGGTTGGTCTACGGCGACGGCGCGAACATGAACGCCCTGTTGGGGCGGGTGAAATTGGGGGAGTTGGGTTTCGACGTCATTCACCTCAACCTGCACAAGACTTTCAGTACACCCCACGGAGGCGGCGGGCCCGGAGCGGGTCCGGTATGCGTTGCGAACGAGCTTTCCTCCTACCTTCCCTCCCCCGTGGTGACAAGCAACGGCAACGTCGGCTCCCCTGTGTTCAGCCTGTTCACTCCAGAACACACCATCGGGCGGATGAGCAGCTTCCACGGCAACTTCGGCGTCCTGGTGCGGGCCTACACCTACATCCGCACGCTGGGACGCGCGGGCATCGAGTCGATTAGCGCCAACGCAGTTCTGAACGCTAACTACATCATGCGACAATTGGGGGACAAGTACCTTATCCCCTACGACAGGACCTGCATGCACGAGGTGGTGTTTTCCGCCGACTGGCAGAGGGCCCGCGGCGTTAGCGGCTTGGAGATAGCGAAACGGTTGCTGGACTACGGGTTCCACGCACCTACCATGTATTTCCCGTTGATCGTGCATGAAGCGCTGATGGTGGAGCCTACCGAGTCGGAGACCAAGGAGACCCTCGACGCTTTCATACAGGCCCTCCGGGACATCGACCGCGAGGTAGACGAGGACCCGGACCTGGTGAGAAACGCGCCTCACACCACGCCCGTTTCGCGTCTGGATGAAGCAAAGGCAGCCCGCCAACCCGACCTGCGGTGGCAACGCCAGCCCTAGTCAGCCGCCAGCGGTCTGAAGCCTAACCTCCCCTGGACCTGTCCTTACCGCACATGTTGCCGCGAGTGAGAAACGACCGGCTCTTCGCGGCTCTATTAGTAGCCGTATCGCGTTGGCCTGGCTAAGCCTGTGGGTGTGGGGCAGGTCCCCCTACAGCCGCTTCCTCGAACATGATGCCCTGGGAGAGTTATCCGGCGAAGATGCCGCACTGCCGGTATTTTTCGCCGCGAGCTGGACTTTGATGGTATTCGCGATGATGCTCCCTACCAGCCTTCCTCTGATTGCCCTATTCCACCGGATGGCCAATCATAAATCCAGTCACGTCCGGTTGGTCTCGTTACTGATAGCAGGCTATCTGGCCGTGTGGGCAGGGTTTGGGGTACTGGTCCACCTGGGTGACCCTGTCAGCTTCTGATGGAGACGACGATGGCAACGACTACTCCATTCGCGACCGAGTCCTGAGTGCTCGCCAGCACGGCCCATCTGGTCATTCTGTCTGTTCGTCACCCGGCTCGCTCAGAGTCAATTGACCATTTCCCAAATGGCCTTGACTTGCCGCACTACGTCATCCAGGACACGCCCAAATTCCGCTCCGGGCGTCAGGTAGATTGGCACGTCGGAATGACCGCTGCTCCCCCCATGCTCGACCAGTGAGGGTACGTTGCCCCGAAGATGGACTGGGCTGATCGGGACGTCGCTGTAAATCCGCAGCCACAAGGGAGTATCGCCACTGGTTGCCCACAGGCGGTAATTCACACACAGGAACAAGGAGCCTGGAATCACTTCGCCCAGATCGGTCGTGAAACCGAAATACCGCCCGTAGCCGTCCCGCTGCGCCGTGGCCCTGAAGCCGTCGGTGGACATCCAGCCTTCTGGGCAGCCACGACTGTCAATTACATCGTCGATAAGGCGATTATGCCACTGGAGCCTGCGGGGTACTGAGGGACTGAGTTCTGCTGTCTTGATGGGTCGGAAAGCCTCGTCGTCCTCCCGTTGTGCCAGTCCGCGGAGTTGTCGGATGTCCGAAGCAACCAGGGAATCGGGATGCACATCGGCGGCCATGCGGTCTAGGAGCAGAGGCCAGCTAACCAGCAGCAGTCGCTTATCCTGCTTGGCTGGCCCCATCACCCTGGCTCTGTGCATCTGGTTGGATGTTTCGACCGCCTCCAGCTTGAACCCATCCGGCCCGCTCTCCATCTGGCGTGTGATCTCGCCCCACAGTATCTCCAGCCTCGTGGCGGGAGCGATGAACAGCAGCACCCCCGGCCCCGCGTCCTCCAGCTGGTCGAAGTAGCTGCTGGCCTGACCCTCAAGAAGGGTGGCCCAGAACTTCGACTCGACGAGCAGCCGCTTCCCGCCCCCTTGGTCATAGCCCACCATGTCCGGGCGAGACCCGTCCTCGTACGTCACCTGGGTGTCGAAGCTGGCCAAGGCGTCTAGCTGCAGGTCCCCTCTCCTTCTCTCAGCAGGAGGCCTAGCGCATCACGGCAGGCAGGGGATTTGTTCAGGATGAAGGCCAGGGCATCGGTGGCCGTGTCTTCCACGCTACTGGTCAGGCGGGGCACCAAGTACGCCAGCAGGGTTGATTCTTGAGGCATGTTGATTCTCCTCAGCAGTTCGCGTCTGGGTTCTGGTGGGCAGGGTTGGTCGGATAGTCCTCCGGCTTCCCCGTGTCACCGGTCTGAATCACGAAGTCCCGGCGGTCCCGATACAGGCGGGCGCGGTTAATCACGTTCTCACCATCGGGGTCAAAGCCGTCCCAATGGCTGTTGAACCAGTATTTGAAGTCACCGATGAAGAGGTACTTGTTGTTCACGCGGAAGAAGCGGGCGTAGATGGCGTTCAGCAGTTCTCGCTGCCCGTCCTTCTCGCTGAGGACGTATTCATGGGGCCAAGTGTCCCGGTAGGTGACCGCCTCCCGCCAGGGGGCGCTGGCAATGAGTTCCGTCAGATTCATTCTTTATCGATATTTCTCACGCGGGTTATTGTCAACTTAATGATAGCGGATATCACAGACCAGCCGAAATGGGAACCGGACTTCCTTTGATGCTCTGAGCCTACAGATCCAGAACGAACCTCAGGGCGAAAGTTCTCGATTTTGTCCAGTTGGGTGACCTGGCCATCCACCAAGCATTCTTCCGGGTCCCGGCGCTTTACGGTTACGACCGGCACGTGGGCGCCGGAATCCTGGTCCTGGCGGGCGTCTACCAGTTCACCCCTTTGAAATACCATTGTCTGGACAAGTGCCGGTCGCCCCTGAGCTTCATTGCAGGTCACTGGTCAGGTGGAGGAGATTCACGTCAAACATTCAACCTTGGCCTGAGCCACGGCGTCTACTGCCTGGGCTGCTGCTGGCCGCTGATGTTACTTATGTTCGCCGTGGGTTCAGGAAGCATCGGCTGGATGCTTGCCCTTGGCGCCGTCATGGCCATAGAGAAAAACGCGCCGTGGGGCCGCCGGATATCCGGACCGCTGGGAGCAGCGCTGATAGCCGTGGGCCTTCTGACTGCCATCGGCACTCACTTCCCGGCATGGTAGACCCGAACAGCCCTTCTCCATCGCGGTAACTTTTGCATTACCGGCACTTTGGCAGGCGGGAATGGACCTGTAGGGGCAGGTGACATTACTCCTGGGACCGCTCCTCTTCCAGGGTCTGCCGCAACAAGTCCTCGTCGACGCGGACCTCTACGCCTGCCCGCTCTTCTTGAAGCAGCATCGCCACCCTGGAATCACGCTCGGCCCAACCCCGGTTAAGCGCCTCGGTAAGTTCCTGCAAGGCGATGGTAGCCATCTTCATCGGTACGTCGTATTCCCGGCCAACTCCCACCGCCAGGTCCACGTCCTTCCGGGCGAGGCGCAATGCGAAGTCGGGCGGGTCGAATTTTCCTGGCAGCAGATGTTCCGCCAACCCTTCGAATGGCCCGCGGCGCCCGGAAGCTCCCTTTCTAACCGCCTGCCAGAGGGCCATGGGCTCGACACCGGCTTTGACCCCCATGGTAAACACTTCGGCCAAGGCGCACTGGATCATGTAACCCGCGCAGTTGTGGACCAGCTTGGCGACCGCGCCGCAACCTATAGGGCCGACGTAGTAAGCCTTGTCGCCAATAGAATCGAGCACCGGCTTGCACCGGTCGAACACATCTTTATCGCCGCCAACCCAGATGGCCAAGTTCCGCGTCCTGGCCCCGCGCGGCCCGCCGCTGACCGGGGCGTCGAGGACGTGGATGCCCCGGGCCCCGCCCTCCTCGTGGATGCGCCGGATCAGGTTGGGCGTGCTGGTGCTCAGGTCGAAATACACTTTCCCTTCGGTTAGGCCCTGGAATAGCCCCTCCTCACCAAGGGAGACGGCTTCCACCTCAACGGGGCCAGGAAGCGACGTAAATACGATGTCGCAGGCCTCCGCCACTTCGCGCGGGGTATCCGCCCAGACTGCTCCGGCCTCCAGGTGGGGCGTCGCAGCCTCGCGCCGGATGTCGTGGACGACCATTTCGTTGCCGCCTTGAAGGGCATTGTATGCCATGCTGCTACCCATGGTGCCCAGTCCGATGAATCCTACTTTCATTCCGTCCTCCGAAGATCCCAGCTACCCGGGCCTATTGCCCGCTATCAGAAACCTACTCTAATCTGATTAACCTGCACTAATCCGTCGCGGTCCATCCGGTCGCAAAGCTGCCATTCAATCCAGAATATCATGCCGCTTACCAGAACTAACACGGCGAATAGCAGCGCGGCCAATACTGCCACGGCTTGCAAGGTTGGGCCGTCCATCGGCGTCTCCTGGTCTGGACTTGTGTACACAATGGGAACGGTGAGGCTAGTGGCTCATCTTGGATAGGGGCCGGTTGCCCGGCCCCTGGGATTTACCCGGCGCGGACTATCTGGACCACCAAGGCCGCGATGATGCCGCCGCCGACGGCCAGACCCGCCAAGAACAGCCGGTCTATCCTGGCGTTGAGCGCCCGGATTTCCTGGCGGATGTCCGACATGCCAGTATCCAGCCGGTGGCCGAGGTCCTGTATAGCGATGGATTGCTGTTCGGCCAGCCCTTCCAGCCGCCCCAGCCGGGAATCGTCGGTCTCGATTGCCATTGCCTGCCCCCTTAACTGCGTGATAGAGCACTATAAAGCAGCCATTCAATCCAGAATATCATGCCGCTTACCAGAGCTAACACGGCGAATAGCAGCGCGGCCAATACTGCCACGGCTTGCAAGGTTGGGCCGTCCATCGGCGTCTCCTGGTCTGGACTTGTGTACGCAACGGGAGCGGTGAGGCTAGTGGCTCATCTTGGATAGGGGCCGGTTGCCCGGCCCTGGGATTTACCCGGCGCGGACTATCTGGACCACCAAGGCCACGATGATGCCGCCGCCGCCGGCCAGACCCGCCAAGAACAGCCGGTCTATCCTGGCGTTGAGCGCCCGGATTTCCTGGCGGATTTCCGACATGCCGGTATCCAGCCGGTGGCTGAGGTCCTGTATAGCGATGGATTGCTGTTCGGCCAGCCCTTCCAGCCGCCCCAGCCGGGAATCGTCGGTCTCGATTGCCATTGCCTGCCCCCTTAACTGCGTGATAGAGCACTATGGCGAGGCTTCATTGGCTAGGCCAAGAAGGTCTGTAACCGAGTAGTAGCGCGTGCCGCCGCGAGTCTTACGCGCTGGCAACAACTCGCCGGTGGCTTCCCATTTCCGCATCTGCCCCGGCGTCGTTCCTATCAGTTCAGCAGCCGCGCCAATCTTTAATAAGCGTTGATTCATAAGACAACATAGCACGGATTAGCCAGGATTTCGACGACCAGTTACACACCCCTGCCGCAAGCGCACGTTTACGGGGAGAAAATTGCGAAACTCCATTGCCCCCATCCGTCGCTCCCGCGAAGGCGGGAGCCAAGAGCTATCGTAGTGGATTCCCGCCCCCGTTCAAGCCAGGGGAAGGCTTTTCGCGGGAATTGTGGGCCATTTCGGTACATTGGGCCTGGGCGGCTGGTTTGGGTGCGATGGCACACATCCGGGTGTCCTGAGGCTGGAGATTTTATTTCAGGGAAATTGTGGGCCATTTTGGTACGTTGGGCCTGGGCGGCGGGTTAGGGTGCGATGGCACACATCCGGGTGTCCTGAAGCTGGAGATTTTATTTCAGGGAAATTATGGGCCATTTTGGTACGTTGGGCCTGGGTGGCGGGTTTGGGTGCAATGGCACACATCCGGGTGTCCTGAAGCTGGAGATTTTATTTCAGGGAAATTGTGGGCCATTTTGGTACATCGGGCATGGGCGGCGGGTCAGGGATTTGGACCGGGACGGACTTCCGGCAAGGATTATGGTAAGGGGTGGTCACCCCAGGTGGGAAGGGCGGGGTGTCAGCAGTTTAATTCATGACGCGATTGCCCTGGCTTACAGGGCCGGTGTCCAGTGCCGCCCCGGGGCTTAAACTCTTTGCGGGTACCTGGGATTGAGGTAAGATAAATTAAGAGTCAAGTAGGAGTTGGTCCGCGAGCCAAGTCCAGTAAGGTGGTCAAGAATGATGCAAGAAAAGGAGAAGTTGTGGGTGTACGAAGCCGTTGAAGCGGGACAGCAGGGCCGTCCCAGCGTCGTAACCCTCACTCCAGAGGATATTGCGCGGTACGCGCTGGTGTCGCAAAACCCGGACTCCCGTTATCATGACTCCCCAGCAATTCCTATGCCGACCATGGCGCTCACCTATGCCCCGCTGATGCGGGAAGACATAGCCGACGCCAATGGCTTCACCGCGCTTGAGCGTTCAAAGACCGCCCGGCGCCAGACGCCCTTCGCCAAGTGCGAGCTATGGTGGTGGGCGCCGGTCCAAGCCGGCGATACGCTAACCGGCAACCGGAAAGTGTTCGAGAAGTACGAGCGGCGAGGGAATAGGTTCGTGACATTCCGCGTCGACGCCACAAACCAGCACGGCGAGGCTGTGGCCCGGTACGACTACATCTGCATCTTTGATTATGCTCAAGGTCAACGGGAGGTCCCGGAAGACCGGCAAGCAGCTCAGGCCGCGACGGTGGAGCCAACAATACCCACTCCGCCCAAGGCCAAGCGGGAGCTCCGGTCCTACGAGTCACTGGAAGTGGGAGAAAAGCTCCCTCCCCTTTCCATCTCAGAAAGCCAGGAGATCATCAACCGCAAGAACGATTTCCGGATGTTTGGCCCTCCCAGCGAAAGCAACATCCACACCGACCCCGAGTTTGCCAGGGAGGGTCTTTTCGGCGGCACGGTAAACAGCGGCCCGGCCACTCTCTCCTACGTGGACCAGACACTGGAGCAGTCCTTCCCTCTCTCCGCCTTCTATAACGGAGGCCGTCTGCTGATGCGGGCCATCGAACCCTTCCGCGCCGGCGACACGGTGACATTCCAGGCAGAGGTCACCGCCAAGGCAGTTGAAAACGGTCAAAACATCGTCGAGTGCCGGGTCAGGGGCGTCAACCAGCGGGGAGACCTGGTAAGCCTTTCCGACGCTAGGCTGGTGCTGCCGGAGCTTTAACCGGGCGTTGAAATCCGCTCTAGTCTCGGCTAGTCTTAGGCTTGTCTCGTTGCTGGGACAAGGTGTAGGGGGAGGCCAAAGGATGACGCTGGACGCTGCGGACTTGGGGCCATTGGGGCCATTGGGGCCATTGGCGGGCTGATTCTGGCCCATACGACCCTGATTGTCACCCTGCTCGGCGGATGGACGTTCTGGCTGGTGCGGGACCTCCGCCGGGAGATGGACCGCAACCGTCAGGAGATGACCCGCAATCACCGGGAGGTCCTGGCCCTGTTGGGAAGCCATACCCACCGGGCGGACGATGCCCGCCCGGTGTTCCACGATCTGCCGGACGCTGCCGACGGCGACTGACCGCCCTGTCAGCATCGCCTGAAAATGCCGGAAATCTCAGGGTTTTGGGCGAAGTCAAGTCACGCGCTCCAGGACCACAAAGGCGCCAGAGGAAGTATTCAGATGGCAAGAATATCGCTCGGTCTTGCTTTTGTTTTGGCACTGAGTTTGCTGGGCATCCTGGCGTGTTCCGAAAACGCGCCAGCGCCAACCGAGCCGTCTGCGGTTGCTCAGGAGACAACCCCGGCCCCGGCGAAAGCTGCCGAGCCGTCTCCCCGCTACACCTACGACGGCCCCGGCGACCGTACCAACGCAGACATCCCCACCGCCTCCCGCGCCGACGCCCACAATGTCACCTGCGCCCACGCTTGAACCGGCAGCTACGCCGACAAGGACTCCGGAACCCATGGCAACACCCGCTCCAACGCCGACCGCAGTCCCAACCGCGACACCATCTCCCACAGCCACACCGACGAGGGCCCCGTCGCCTACGGCAACACCCGTCCCACCACCAACCGCATCCCCAACCGCGACACCCGCGCCGACGGCTACACCGTTGCCAGCACCCACAGCTACCCCGACACCGGAGCCCACGCTGGAGCCCACGCCGGAGCCCACGCCGCGACCCACGCCAACGGGCCACATTCCATCAATCAATGCCCATGTCTCCGAACTCAAGTTCTACGAACGCGGCGATGAATCCGTGCCCCGCGACGCGCGGGTGTACCGCAAGACCTTCCCCCGCCAAACAACTCGTTATGTGGGGTGGGAACTGAATCTAACGTATCCACCCCAGGACCAGCGAATCGACTATGAAATCGAGGCCGTGTTCTACCGGTCTGACGGCAGTGTCTTTGCCCGGCAAACCGCCGAGGCGTATGTCGATGAAGGCTGGACGACCAGTTCGCCTTCCCGGGGCCGGGGTTGGAGTCAGCCATTACAATGGAAAACCGGCTCCTACCGGGTGGACCTGTCGGTAGAGGGCGAGGTCATCGCTTCCGAAGAGTTTGAGATTATCAACAGCAAGATTCCCACGTCCGGGCCGTTTCTTGAATTGCAGAGTAAGCTGCCCTGGGCCACGTATCCTCTGGACCTGGACGACGAAAAAGCCTTGATCGCCCTGTCCGGCATGATGGAGACTGACCCAACACTAGCCGCTTCGGTTGCGTCCCTTCCCTGGGTGCGCCAAGCCCTCACCGGCGAGGGCCGCGGAGCCCTTCAGGTATTGGATATGCTGGCAACAGAGGACGTTGACCTCGCCAAGCGGTCATTGGCTTCTCATGGCTGGCCGATGACGTTACCAAGGACGAGTGGATGGCTCTGAGGACCCTTACGCTGGCGGCCATTCAAGATGCTTCATTGGCCAACTCCGTGGCAAATTTCCCCTGGCTGCACGACGAAGTCGCAGAGGACGAAAGATGGGCCGTTCGCTACCTCTACGACATCGCTCGACGAAACGGTGACATGGCCCAAAACATACTCAGCTTCCCCTGGTTTGCCGACGGCGTGACCGAAAACGAAAGGTGGGCCGTTCGCTACATTCGGGACATCGCCCGGGAAGACTTCGCAATGGCGCAGAACTTGTTGGGCTTCCCCTGGCTTGCCGACGACCTGACCGAAGACGAAAGGTGGGCCGTTCGCTACGTTTGGGACATCGCCCAGGAAGACCTCGCAATGGCGCAGAACTTGTTGGGTTTCCCCTGGTTTGCCGACGGCGTAACCGAAGACGAAAAGTGGGCCGTTCGCTACGTTTGGGGCATCGCCCGGGAAGATACGGCCCTGGCAAACCGAATAGCGAATTCGCCCTTTCTTCAGCCCCCCTTCAGGTCGCGGGACAGGTACGCTATCCAATCCGTCCGGTTCCTTCAGACTGAATACCCCGACCTGCTGGCCCACATGCTCAAGCAGGACTGGTTCGCAGACGGGCTGAGCGACGATGAGGCCGCGCTGGTCACAATTTTTGGCCGCGAGTTTGTGTACTTTACGATCAACGAACTTCGTCCATTCTTGACGGACCACCGTATGGAGTCTCGCACAGTATTGTTCCCACTGCGCGGCGAGGTACTGGCCACTGATATTCAGGCAACTCGGGGAAGATCCAGGCGGGACATCACCTCATTGATCGAAGAGGCGGCAGTCGAAATCGAGTCCTTCATGGGAATCCCGTTTCCACAAAACGACCTGATTCTGCTCTTGGCAAGCTGCCGGTACTCTCCGGTCCGCAGTTCCGATAATCCCTGTGGAGCATCGGGTCTACACCGGGGTAGCCACATGATAGTAGACCCCCTACGGGGTATCAAGGACGCGAGGGGAACCCTGATTCATGAGGTGGCACACTTCTATTGGAACAGCTCATCTCCGGTGGATGTCCCTGTATGGTTTTACGAAGGAGGCACCGACTTTCTTGAATCCTACGTGCAGATTCAACTATACGGGGAGACCTTAGAATCCCGAAAGCGGCGGGTTGATGAACGAATCCACGCCCGTTGCCGGAACAAAGGAATAGACTCCGTTCAGGAAATAGTGGACAAACTGGCGCAACTAGGATCGGAGAAATACCGCAAGTTCGAGTTCCACTCTTGTCATTACTATTACGGCGAGATGTTGTTCCTCCAGCTTTACCACGCCATTGGCGAGGACGCCTTCCGCGCCGCCTGGCAGGAGATCTATGAGACCAGCCGGGGGCCAGAGGAGCGGAGCATGACCGAAGAGGAGATATACCGGAAGTTCCTGGAAAACGCCCCGGCGGACAATCTCGACGCATTCAGGGAAGTCTACCGGAAATGGCACGGGGGAGACTTCATCGAATGACGGCCCGCCGCGCAGCCGCCGGCGCTGCCAGCCATCCCCGCCTCCCGGAGGAGCCTGTGCGAGCATGGAACTAAAGCAGTTGGGCCTCACCGGGGTCATGCTCCCCGAAATCGGGCTTGGGACATGGAAGTACAAGGGCGGGAATGAGCCGCTGCGCCGGGGCATTTCCCTGGGCGCAACTCTCGTCGATACGGCGGAGATGTACCGCAACGAGGTGGAGGTCGGACAGGCTATCGAGCCGGTCCGGGAGCGCGTTTTTCTGGCGACCAAGGTCCTGGGCAACCACCTGCGGTACGATCAGGTGTTGAAGGCCGCTGAGGATAGCCTGCGTAAGCTGGACGTGGCCGTGATCGACTTGTACCAGGTCCATTGGCCCAACAGCAGGGTGCCCATATCCGAGACTATGCGGGCGATGGAGGAACTGGTTGACCGGGGAATGGTCCGGTTTATCGGGGTGAGCAATTTTTCCAGGGAGGGGCTGCAAGAGGCGCAGGCGGCCATGACCCGCTATCCCATCGTGTCCAACCAGGTCCTCTACAGCCTGAAGGCCCGGAGAATCGGGTCCCGGCTTCTCCCCTACTGCCAGGACAACAACGTAACCGTGATCGCCTACACACCTCTGGCCGACGGTTCGCTGGCGGCGCGTTCCCGGCTCCGCCCCGACCGCCGCTTTCGGGTGTTGGAGCAGGCAGCCAACGAGGCCGGGAAGACGCCGGCCCAGGCCGCCCTCAATTGGGTAACGTCCCATCCTTCCGTAATCACCATCCCCAAGTCCAACAGCGTCGCGCGCACCGAGGAGAACTGCGCCGCGTCGGGCTGGCGCTTGTCCCCGGAGAGCATCCGGCGGCTGGAAGAAGCGTACTCCATGTAGGCATGGCGACGGCAATTGTCTGAACTGTGATTCCGGGATGTTCTAATCCTGGAAATCCCATAATCTGATGAATCACAGTTCAGACAATTGCCGAAAAACCCTGGTCTGTGACGAACTCCGAGAAAATTGCGAAACTCTTTAGTTGCCGAAGGGCTAGAAGAATAATAGCGTGAATAGGATTCGTCGGCCATTCAGGGTGGGGGAATTCGGCAAATACGTTAACGGTATTCGTCCCCCATTAGCAGTCGCAAGCTCAGTTGGGTAGTTTCGCAATTTTCTCGAACTCCGGCTTGACAAACCATCAGTAGCCTAATAGGGTAAATTGGCCGCGCATGAGTGCTTGACTTGCGGCTTTGGGCAGACAATTTCCCGGGACCCGTATGGCTCCACTCTTCAGGTGAGACTATGGCTGTTGAAAGAGTAGACCCTGCCGCCGGTAATGGGGCTGACCTGCCGTTCATTCACGTCGGATCGGTATGGAAGGTGTTTGGAAAAGACCCGGAGAAGGTCTTGACCGCTCAGTACGCCGGTATGGACAAGACCTTCATTCAGAACGAATTGGGGAATGTGATCGGTCTCCAGGACGTCTCCTTCGATGTCGAACAGGGGGAGACCTTCGTGATCATGGGGCTTTCGGGCAGCGGAAAGTCAACGATGGTGCGTTGCCTAATCCGCCTTATCGAGCCCACGGCGGGCGAGATTGTCATAGACGGCGAGACCGTCACCGCGATGTCCGACAAAGACCTCATCGAATTTCGCCGCAACAAGATTGCGATGGTCTTTCAGCACTACGGCTTGATGCCCCACCGGAACGTGCTGGACAACGCTTCCTGGGGCCTGGAGGTGCAGGGCGTCGGCCAGGAGGAGCGCTACGCCCGCGTCCGCGAGGTGCTGGACATGGTCGGCCTGTCCGGTTGGGAAGGGTCCTACCCCCGCCAGTTGTCCGGCGGTATGCAGCAGCGGGTGGGGCTGGCCCGGGCCCTGGCGGTGGACACCGGGATTCTGCTGATGGACGAACCGTTCAGCGGCCTCGACCCCCTGATACGCCGCCAGATGCAGGACGAGCTCCTGCGCCTGCAAAACGAGCTTCACAAGACCATTGTTTTCATCACTCACGACCTCAACGAAGCACTGAAGCTGGGCGACCGCATCGCCATCATGCAGAGTGGGCAGGTGGCCCAAATCGGCTCGCCCGAGGACATCGTGCTTCGCCCGGAGGACGAATACATCGGCGACTTTACGCAGGACGTGCGGTTGGAAACTATCCTGACGGCCAGCAAGGTGATGGTGATGCCCAAGGCTACGGTGATGGGACACCAGGGGCCGCGGGCCGCGCTGCACACCATCGCCGCCAGCGACGGCGACGCCGCGTGGGTTGTTGACCGGCGCGAAGGCTACATCGGCATGTTGTCCATTACCAACGCCGAACGCGCCCTGCGGGCGGGCGTTGCCAAGCTCGAGCAGGACTGGAGTTACATCGACCAGGAATACCAGGCGGTAACGCCGTCCACCACCTTCGACGAGCTCATCCCGATGGCCCTGGGCAGCAATTTCCCCATCCCGGTGGTCGGCGGCGACAACAAGCTGGTGGGCGAAGTGCATCGCAGCGCCCTGGCGGAAGCCATCGCCGAAACGTCCTACGCCGACCCCGATTACGAAGCCAACGCCGCCGCCAACTCCTCAATCGCGGCGAATCCCCAAGGGAATAGCCAATAACCGCGATTGGCACGACCGGAATCCAGGATGCCCAGAATGTAGGGGCGTTTCGCGAAACGCCCCTACAACCGAGGAGACCCGGATGGCAGCGATAACCGGCAACGAAACGGACCCGCAAGCCCCGGATGCAACCTCGCCGGACAACGGCCCGGCTACCCTGTCGAGGAAGGCCGCCCTCAGCGGGACCCGGCCCATCGTTCGTTGGCTGACCGGCCTGGCCGTAGTCGTCGTCATGCTCATAGTCTGCCTCCTGGCGTGGGGACCGGAGATGGACTTCCCCAGCCAGGTACCCCAGGAGCAAGATGATGGCTCCACGAAGAGCGTGGAGATAAACCGTATCATATCCATCCACATTAAGGACGCAACTACCTGGTTGGTACGCAACTGGGGCGGGATGTTTGACGGCATCGACAAACTAATCACCATAATCATGGTGAAGTTGGAAGACGGACTGAAGTGGATTCCATGGCCGGTCAGTACTGCCGCGGTGTGCATCGCGGCCATGATAATAGTCGGCTGGCGCTTGGGGGTGCTGGCGCTGCTGAGCTTCTTGTTTATCGGCTTGATGAACCGATGGGACAGCGCCGTGGAAACCATCGCCATTATCATTTTCTCGGTGACTATGTCCGTGCTTATCGCGCTGCCTCTTGGCATTCTGGGGGCCAGGTCAGACCGGGCCAATGGCATCATGCGGCCCATTCTGGACGGGATGCAGACCATGCCCAGCTATGTATACCTGGTGCCAGGCATCCTTTTCTTCGGCCTTGGCTACACCCCGGCTGTAATCGCAACCGTCATATACGCTGTTCCGCCGGCCATCCGGCTTACCAACCTGGGAATCCGGCAGGTGTCGCCGGAGACTGTCGAAGCGGCCCGCTCCTTCGGCACTTCTTCTTTCCAATTGCTTGCCAAGGTCCAGATGCCGATGGCTATGCCGACAATCATGGCGGGCATCAACCAGACGACCATGCTCGCCCTCTCGATGGTTGTCATAGCGTCGCTGGTCGGAGCCAGCGGGCTTGGAGAAGACGTGTTCCGGGCGTTGCAGCGGCAGGACCCCGGCAACAGCGTCATAGCTGGCATGTCCATAGTTTTGATAGCTATCGTAATCGACCGTTTGACCCAAGCGGCAACCCGCAGCCGCCAGGATGCCATCTCCGGGAATTAACGGCGAAAAGCCGCCGCCGTATTGTAGGGAAACGGAGTTGCTGGACATAATGTTGTGCGCGAGTGCGTAAATCGTACGCCGATTTATGTTGACGTAGTAGCTTCACGTAGTATAGTCTACTAGCCGACAATCGGCCTGCGAACCATCCATGCCCCGGATTTGGGTAGCAGCCCGGGAGTCTTAACTTAAATCATGTTCCCGGAGGTTAAGTTGTGGCAACAGGCAACAGGCTCATCCAGCTAGGAGTATTCCTCTGTCTCTCATTAGCCATCTTCGCCATTATCGGCGCGTGCGGGGCGCCGGCGGAAACAATCAGAGAAATCGAGGTGATCAAGGAAGTACCCGTTGACCGGGAAGTCGTCAAAGAGGTAATCAAAGAAGTCCCGGTTGAAGTCGTCAAGGAAGTTCCAATAGAGGTCATCGTTACCCAAGAGGTTATCAAAGAGGTCCCCAAAGAAGTAATCAGGACAGTCACCAAAGAGGTCCAGGTAATGGTTACTCCGGTCCCGGCGGAGAAGGACACCATCGTCTTCTCCGACCTGAACTGGACTAGCGCCCAGGTCCAGAACCGGATCGCCCAATACATCGTGGAGTTTGGCTACGGCTATCCCACGGATCTGGTGTTCGGGGGCACGCTGCCGCTATTCCAGGGGCTAAAGGCCGGTGACACGCACGTAACGATGGAGATCTGGCTGCCCAACCAATCAATAGGATGGGTAGAGGCGGTCGAACTCGGCGAGGTCGTTTCGGTAGGCAAGAGCCTGGTGGGCGACTGGCAAAGCACGTTCGTCATTCCTGCATACGTCGCTGCGGAGAACCCCGGTCTCAAGACCCCTCAGGACCTGATGAAGCCGGAGTTCCAGGAGCTTTTCGCAACCACTGAGAGTCGAGGCAAAGCCAGACTAGTCGCGTGTGTGCCCGGATGGTCTTGCGAGTTGGTAAACGATGTGCAGATTGAGTCGTATGGCCTTTCCGATTCCCTCCACGTCATCAAGCCCGGCTCACAGGACGCCATGTTCTCGGAAATTTACGGCGCATTTGAGAAGCAAGAGCCCTGGCTCGGCTATATGTGGGGGACAGGTGACCCGGCCCTGAAGTTGGACCTGGTCCGGTTGGAAGAGCCAGCTTATACCAAAGAATGCTGGGATAGCGACAAAGCCTGCGCCTTCGATAACTCCCTGGTCCTGGTGGCGGTCCACAAAGATCTGCTTCCCCGGGCCCCGGAGGTTATCGGTTTCCTCCAGGAATGGGAGTTCACCATCGACATATACAAGGGCATTTTCCAGTGGATCGACGCGAACGCCGATCCGACTCCCGCCGAAGCCGCGACGGAGTGGCTCAAGACCAATGAGGATGTCTGGTCTGCCTGGGTGACTGACGATGCCGCCGCGAAGGTCAAGGCGGCGCTCGCCGCAGGCAAAGAGGCCGAGGGTTGGCCCGACGCATAACCGGCAATCTCAACAGCCCCCAAGAAGGACCACATAGCAAGGCGGCCTCAGCACTGAGGCCGCCTTCTCTTTTCGCTTCGCGGTTCCGCCGGTGTGCTATCATGGGTCAATCCCAAACACCGGCAGGCAAACAATGACCACTAAGAAACGGCGGCTCGGCCGCGTGGAAGTGGAGGCTATGGGCCTATTGGACCGCCCTCCTCCGATGGTCTTCCCAGGCCCCAACGCCGCGCCCGACCTTGACGAGCCGCTGCCCGACGCCATGCATCAATTTGATTATTTAGCCGACACCTTCGTAATACTGCGCCGCCATTTCTCCAGGCACCGCATGACCCTGGCCCATGGCAACTCCCCCATCTATTACGTGGAAGTGGTGGACGGGGAGGAACATACCCGCCATGTCTCGCCCGACTGTTACGTCGCCTTCCGCGTCGACGCCGAGGCAATCCGCAGGCGCAACGGGTACTTCATGCGCGAGGTAGGCGAGGCCCCGGAATTCGTCCTGGAAATCGCCTCGGTCAGCACTTCCCGGAACGACCTCGGCCCCAAGCGGGGAATCTATGCCCGCCTGGGCGTCAACGAGTATTGGCGGTTCGACGCCACGGGGGGCGAATACTACGGGGACCCGTTGGTTGGAGAGGACCTGGTTGACGGTGAGTACCGCCGCCTGGAAATCCACCACGAGCCCAACGGTCAGATATGGGGCCACAGCCCGGCCCTTGGCCTGGACCTCTGCTGGGAGTCCGGGCAACTCTGTTTCTTCAACCCGAAAACGGGGCTGTACCTTCTTGACTTCGACGAAGAGGGGGAACGCGCCGACGCCCAACAGGCCCGCGCCGACGCCGCCGAAGCGGAGGCAGCAGACTTGCGGGAACAGTTACGACGGTTGCGGGAACAGGGACCCGAAGCCTGATAGCCGGAACCTCGTTCCCGCATGTCCGAGGAAGAGCGGGCGGCCGAAGCCGAGGCCCGCGCCGCTGCCGCCGAGCAAACGCCAGAGACGAGTTTGTCGCCCGACGAGGCGCAGAAGGGAAAGTCCGGCGATTGGAGGCGCAATTGCGCCGGTTGCAGGGATAGCTGCCGCTCCCTCACTCCTCTCCCCGGTCCACCTTCGTCTGCCTCATCCCCAGGGCCGGAACAATCGCCAGCAGCGCCACTCCCGCCGCCACTCGCAGGAAATCGTGGAATAGGGACAGGCCAGCAGAGGTAAGTTGTAGCCCGTATTCCGCGCTCCGAACCTCGAATTCTCCAGCAGATTCGCCCACTTGCGGCAATGGGAATTCCAACCCCGCCGTCAGGGCCTGGAAATGCCCGATGCCCCAGGCGCTAAGCGCCGCCAGCCCCAGGGTCATTCCCATCATCCGGGACACGACAACAAGGGACGCAGCCGTTGCCCGGTAGTCCTGTTCTACCAAGTTGAGGGCATGCGCCACTATCGGCGTAATCACCAGTCCGAATCCAAATCCCACGATGGCTAGGTGAACGCTTAACTCCGGGTCCGCCACCTGGATTCCCCACCTGGAAGCCATCACCAGTCCCGCCGCCGCCATCACCAGCCCCACAACTGTCACAGGCCTGACCCCGGTCCTCGATAGCAACCACCCGCCGCAAACGGCTCCCACGGGTATCGCCACAGTCATGCGAAGCAACCACATCGCTCCGGTGAACGGGTCCTTCCCCATCACGGTGTTAGCCATTAGCGGCACCGTCACCATAGCGATAACCAGCGTTACTCCCACCAGGACTTGGGTCACGTTCGCCGACACGAAAGCCAAGGAGCGAAACATGATAGGAGTCAGAAGCGGCTGCCAGGTCCGGGTCTCCACCACAGCCAGCACGACGGCCAGCGCGAGACCGCCCGCCAGCGCGGCGAATGGGAACGGCGACGAGAACTGAAATAAGCTCTGCCGGGACAGCGCCAGGGATACCACCAACAGCGCCGCCACCAGCAACCCCCCGCCCAGGTAGTCGACGCGGGCGTCCCGGTCTATCCGGTTGGGTAGCCACAGAAGTCCCACGAACAACAGCGCCGCTTGAGGGACGTTGAGCCAGAATATCCACCGCCAGTCCGCGATCTCGATTATTGCCCCGCCGTAGGCCGGACCCAACATGGACCCAGCCTCCGCGGCTCCCCCCACGATGCCCAGAGCCAGTCCCTGTTGGCGGCGGGGGACCGCGGCAGTGGCGATTGCCATTCCAATGGGGACCGTTGCCCCTCCGCCCACTGCCTGGATTACCCTGGCCCCAACCATCCACTCCAAGCTACCCGAGACCGCCACCAAGCACGTTCCCACGGTGAACACTATCAGAGACAGCTTGTAGGTCGTGGAATAGCCGTACACGTCCGCTATTCGGGCAAGCAGAGGCATGGCGGCAGTATAACCCAGGAGATAAGCCGTAATTATCCAGGAAGCCCTGTCCAGCTCGATCAACGGAATTTTCAGGTCGAGCATCACGCTGGGCAACGCGGTCACAACCACGGTCTGGTCCAGCGCGGTCACGAATGCGCCCAGGCCCACGATGGTCAGTACAACGTAAGGCGGGAGCGTTGCCCGCTTGGCGGTCACGATGGGATACCTTAGTTCGGGGGAGAGATCGTCACCGGGGCATTAAACGCGCTCAGCCGAAGCAGGCGCACCGTTTCGGGCATATCGGTCGACACCACCTGACCCGTAATCCGCACCTGCCACAGCAGCCCGCTTTCACGGTCAAGCCAAAGCTCCAACTCCACTGGAAAGTCTTCCCCCGCCCTCGGCACCAGTCCAGCGAGGTCTCCCGATGTTACTCGCCCGGCTACAAGGTCAACCGCCCTGCCGTCGAGTTCGACTGTCTCCATCCACCGGGGGACGTCCATTGCGTCAATTATGTCCGCCAGGGTCTGGCCGAATCCTGCCAAACTAATGGGAAGGGCCTCTACGGGGACGATGCGCCACTCTCCGGAAATGAAGTCGGTCATGTAAGCCCGCTCGCCCAAAGTCACGATATTGACCTCGACGAAGGCGTTCATCAGCACGGCCTCGGCGTCGATTTGGAGGCGTGAGTTGTCCGGAACCTCCACTACACCTGCAGCCCGGCTCATCTCCAGTCCTGGGAATAGCACCGTGGTTCCGGTCACGTGGTCCAGCGTAAATGCCACCGTATCCAGGGACAGGAGCTCCTCGGCAGCCCTCTGTAACAAAACTCCCGGATCGGGCTCCGGGGTGGGAGTAGGGACCAATGAGCGTGTTGGTACGTTGCCGCAGCCCGACACGAAACCGGCCACGAGCAGAATCACGACCGCGTTCGTAAGGTAGCGCACTAATATCGCCACAATCGTTTACCGGGGGCGCAGTCCGTGGGGTAGTGGGTCAGTTCCACGACCAGAAAGCCAGCTTACCAGCCGCCAACTCCCTGGGCAGGTTACCTTCCTCCACATCCAACACGTACACCCGGTCGCCGCTGGGAGAATGCCCATTGGCGCTGCCCATCCCCGCGCGTTGAGAGCCCGCAAATACGAGTCCCGTGCCGTCAGGAGACCACGGGGAGTGGGAGTATCCATATTGATCGAAGAACCACAACATAATTCCCGTGTCGGAAGACGGCTGAAAGGCGAATAACTCTCTAGCCGGGTTCCCCGCTCCAGATTCCACCCACCACCTGGCGCGTTCACCGGACCCATCCAGGTCCAACCAAGCCAAGCTATTGCCGGCCGGGGACCAATAGAAGGACACGATTGTCCCTTCAACAACGGTGCGGACAGCACTCCCGTCGTTGGCGATGACCCGAAGCCTCTGAAAAGCTCCCGATCTCTCCTCCGGAGAGTCTGCGACCGCCATCTCACTCCCATCAGGTGACCAGGCAAATGCAGATAGTTCACCCACTTCGACGATACTTCGCTGTCCGGGGCCATTCCCAACCTGGGCAACCTGGAGAGAATTCCGTCCCCCCACCGAGCCCGTATATGCCACCATTGACCCATCGGGGGACAGCGCAGGCACCCGGAACCCCGCCAGGCCAGACTCAATGACCGGGACAGGACCGCCAAACGGTTTCCGTGCAATCAGCAGGTCATCCCCGACATGGATAGCCAATACGTCGCTGTTCCTGCTCCACTGAAAATACAACGGCGCTCCAGTGGCCACAGCAACAGGTCCACCAGCGCCATCGGCATCGACTACATAGAGGGTCAAACCCTCCGTGGAACCCGCCAGTACAGCCAGTGACAAGCTATCCGGAGACCAATACAAGTAATGCGGGGCCCCCTGTGCTACCAGGGACGGCGCCTCATTGGTGAAGACCGTCCTCTGCTGTCCGGTAACAACATCAATAACCTCGACGGAAATCACGGCACTTCCCCTGGAAACCTGGACGCGGGAAGCCGCAATCTTCTGTCCATCGGGCGCCCATGTAGGCCAGGTGTAAAGGCTCTCCCGCCCTGCTGGTTGGGCCAAGGCTGCATGAAGGGACGACGACATCTGGCTCGTTCCCGTGAGCTTGAGCTGCTCGCTGCCATCGGCCTTTATCGTAAAGAGGTCGCCGTCGTTATTGACGTATGCAATACGGTCGATGGCCACACCCTCTCTCCTCGAGTCGTCAACCGGTATATCGACAGCTTTACCCGCAGGGCTGTAAAACGGCTGGGCGCACGCAACTACTGCAATTACCAGGGCCAGCCCCACCACCCATGTCATTGCCCCTAACCGCTCGCAACCCACAGGATCAGCCGCCTGAGTCCAAGCGCCTATCTACCCGCCCGGACTGCTGCCTCAGAATAGCACTGCCCACCGCGCCTAGCAAACATGACCCAGGACTGTACGGCAGCGTCTCCCTAAAAATGTAGTTGATAACCGTCACCACTACGATAAGAACTCTGATTACGCTGTTGCCATTCTCTGATGCTTACTGGATAGACCGAACGACGAGTGTCCACAGGAGAGCAGACAGCGAATAATGAGCAACACTCCCTTCAAAGCCATCAACAATTGCCAGTGATCCGATCATGTTAGAATAGGTGTATTCCACGACATATAGTCCTAGCAGCAGCTAGGATTATCAACTCCATCAACACCATTATTACTGTTACAAGGCACACAAAATTGATAGATAGTGTTCGGGTAGACATAAGAGCCGGAAATGGTGGTAACGGATGCACGAGCTTCCTTCGTGAGAAGTACAAGCCCCATGGCGGGCCCGACGGTGGGGACGGAGGCCACGGAGGCAGCGCGCTCCTGCAAGGTGATTCCTCATATAACACGCTATTGCATGTGAGGTTCACCAGCACGATATATGTGGACCGCGGCGCTCACGGACGCGGGAAGGACCGAAAGGGTAGGAACGGTGAGGACCAGATCATCAAGGTCCCTCTCGGAACACAGGTCTTCCGCCGTGAGCGTGACGGCAGCAAGACGTTGTTGGCCGATATTTGTGATGACACGCCGGTTTTGGTCGCGCAAGGCGGGCTTGGGGGATGGGGGAATGCGAGGTACGTGTCCGCGACGAACCAGGAACCCGTGCTGTCCCAAAGGGGTGCGCCCGGTGAGCGAGTGACTTTGTTCCTTGAGCTCAAACTTCTGGGTGATGTGGCACTGTTGGCACGGCCAAACGCCGGAAAGTCTACTCTGGTCTCCAGGACCACAGGGGCGGAACCACGTATCGCGGATTATCCCTTCACAACGGTGGAACCAGTGCTCGGTGTGGTGTATACGAGGGGAAGAGACTTCGTGCTAATGGAGATCCCCGGGCTGCTGGAAGGCGCGCACCTTGGTGTGGGGTTGGGCCATCAATTCCTTCGGCATGCCGAGCGGGCGAGATTGTACATACATCTCTTGGACGGCCTGTCTGACGATCCTGTAGCGGACCTGGGTATGGTCAATGAGGAGCTTGTCCAGTTCAGTCCTGTGCTGGGCGAGAAGCCCCAAATCGTGGCGGTCAACAAGGTGGATGTCACGGAAGTGAGGGAGCGCCAGGAGGCACTGAGAGAGGCTATCAGTAAGGCCCCCGGTCCCAGAGGTATGAAACCCGCGGTGTTCTTCATATCGGCGGTCACCGGCGAAGGTGTGGACGACTTAATGGGTGAAGTACTACGTCTCCTGGATACATTGCCCAAGGACCAGACCGAAACGGTAGTGACCGCTGATGCGCCAAGGAGAAGGCAAAGGATTGATCGTAGCAGCGCCGTTACGTTGGAGGACGGGGTATATGTGGTCCACTCGGAGAGGTTGGAGAGTCTGGTAGCATTGGCCGACACCAGGGACACCAGGGTCCTGTTGCAACTCTGGCGCGAGATGGGACGCGAAGGGATCGCGTCGCGCTTGGAACAGGCCGGGATCGAGGCTGGCGACACGATCCGCATAGGGCAGGCCGAGGTGGAGTGGTTCTAGCATGAAGCTGGGCATCATGGGCGGGACCTTCGATCCTATCCACGTGGGACACCTCATGATTGCTGAGCGCGCAAGATGCGGGATGGGACTTGACCACGTGCTGTTCGTGCCCGCGGGCGTGCCGTGGCTGCGCGGTGACGCTAAGATATCCCCTGCCAACGACCGGATGCGCATGACCGAGCTAGCGATCGCGGATAATCCCCACTTTAGCGCGAGCAGGACAGAGATAGACAGACCCGGCGCGACGTATTCAGTGGATACACTGGGATTGCTTCGGGCGGAGCACGGAGAAGATGTTAGCCTGGTATTTATCATCGGGGCGGACGCGCTGCAACACATCGACCGTTGGAAAGACCCGGAGAGGCTGTTGGAACTTTGTACCCTGGCTGTCTTTCAAAGGGGCCAGAACGAGTATTCAAGGCCGCTTCCAGGACGGTTGTTGAAGAGGCGCCCCACTCTTGAAAGCAGGCTGGTGTGGATGGAGTGGAACCCGGTGGATATCTCCAGTTCCGAAATACGCCAGCGCGTTGCCCTGGGGCGTTCGGTCCGGTATCAGGTACCGGCCAGGGTGGAAGGGTACATCCGGCGGCACGGACTATATCAGAGTGATGAAGAACAAGGGCGCGGGGACACTATCGCACAAGAGGTGAAGATCGTGGGAGGCACCGCTGAGAGGTTACTGGGACTCGCCTTGGAGAAGGGTGCGTTGACCTATGGAGACTTCACCCTGACCTCCGGGAAGAGGTCGAGATTCTATTTTGA
Source organism: Dehalococcoidia bacterium (assembly GCA_965216155.1). Classification (GTDB taxonomy): domain Bacteria; phylum Chloroflexota; class Dehalococcoidia; order Lucifugimonadales; family UBA3495; genus CATOSP01. The sequence goes on from CBDCFD010000006.1 coordinate 960,232, forward strand.
TGGGAGGCTGCTGAGTCTCGAACCGGAGGGGGCCTACCTCATCGGACAAGCGCTCCTACCTGTAATCCGGGAGGCGGGGGCTGCTGCTGTGGGCGGTCCTACCATCGGCGCAGACCCCATCGTGGCCTCTGTGGCCGTGGCCAGCCACTTGGCGGGCGATCCTATGCCGGCCTTCATTGTACGAAAAGAGGCCAAGGTCCACGGGACCGGTCATCTCATAGAGGGACCGTTAACGGCAGGAAGCAAAGTAGCGATTGTCGACGATACCTGTACCACGGGCGGGTCGTTATTCCAGGCCATCGGCGCGGCCGAAGACGCCGGGTGCGAAGTAGTGAAGGTTATGGCCTTGCTTGACCGCTGCGAGGGCGGGGGCGACGCGCTACGGGGCCGCGGTTACGACTTCACCGCATTGATGGTGGCCACCCCGGAGGGCAAGATCAGGGTGGCCGACGAGTCGTAGTATCCGGGCTGGTCTATTCTTGACCAGGACCGAAGAGTTGAGGAATGTCCTGAATTTCGGCCCAACCCTTTGCCGGTCCCTCTAGTTCCAAACGCACACCCGCTTCCGCGCTGGCTTTTCTCACGTAGCCCAGACCGATTACCTCTCCGGTAGCCGGTAGCCGCGTAACGGAAGTCACCGATCCTGCCTGCTTTCCGTCCCTGATAAGGCCCGAACCTGCGGAGACCTGCGCCTCCGGGGAAAACGTTAGCGTCGCTAGGTACTTCTGCACGCGCTGGTACGTGTCCAACCGGGCTATCACTTCCTGGCCGATGTAGCACCCCTTGGCGAAGTCGATGGAGCCGATAAGTCCAGCCTCCAGGGGGTTGTATGGTTCCCCCATCTCGGGTCCGAAGGCCGGGACTGCGTTTTTGATTCTAGCGATCTCCACTGCTTCACTTCCCACCGGCGTTAGACCCGCTGTCCGGAGGTGGTCCCAGACCTTGGCCGCATTTTCCGCCGAGACCAGGACATCGAAGCTGGGAAGTTGACCAAGCGGTCTGTAGACAATGGCGGCGCTCTCGCCATCGATCTCCACCCGGACGCTGTGGTAGGGGGCAAGGTCAGGGAGACCGGTCCCGGTGGCTGCCTCCAGCGCCGAGCGGCTGGAGGGGCCTATAACAGCGAACATAGCGGAATCGGTTGTTACGTCCTTCACGACCAGGTCTTCCATGATTGTGTATTTGTCCAGGAACTCGATGACCTGTTCCTGGCAACCGGGGCTGGTAATCAGCAACACGTGGTCTCCCAGGTTGGCCACGCCGATCAGGTCCAGGATTCGGCCACGGTCTGTCGTGAGAACTGTCGGCGCACCCTGGCCGCTGTCCAAGTCGATGACCTTGTTGGTGGACAGCCGGTTCAGCAAGTCCAACACGTCTTCACCGATAGCCGTGAGGCGTCCGACGTAGGAGGCGTCATGGAGGCCGGCGGTGGTGGAAATCGCGTCGTACTCGGCCGCCAAGCCGGAATAGACCGCTGGTGAGTTCATGGGTATCTCCTTTGCGGGGAAGCAAAAACGCCGCCTTCACGCATGCAAAGGCGGCGGTCTTGTCGATCATAGAGACGTGGGAGCTAAACGCTAAACGAGGTACCGCAGCCGCAGGTCTTTTTGGCATTGGGGTTGATGAAGACGAAGCCCTTACCATTCAAGCCGTCCGAGAATTCCAACTCGGTGCCGACGAGATAGATAAAGCTCTTCTTGTCCACCATTACTTTGATGCCATGTTGCTCGACGATCTTGTCGGTCTCCAGCTTCTGGTCGGTAATGTGCAAGTCGTAAGTCAGACCGGAGCACCCACCACCCTTCACGGCCACTCGAAGCCCTACGTCCCCTTCCAACCCCTCTTTGGAGGCGAAATATCTGATCTTTTCCGCAGCTTTTTCGCTGATGGTGACACCAAGCTCTACGCCTTCCATCGTGATGGCCATTTGATCCTCCTGTGGCTGGCATTTCCACATCTACAGCACCCACGCTGTGACGGGCCACAAGGTTATTTTAGGAGCATCCAAGGTGTGGCGTCAAGCGTGACGCGGGATTTTCAGATGCTAAAGGAGTGCTTCGACAGCGGTAATGTCGAGGTGTTGCTGAATTAATTGGCTGAACCTGTTTATCTTCCAGGCGCTGTGGGCCGTGGCTTTGTCAAGAAGTCCGGCCAGGGCCTCGACCGTTGGGAGCGTGTCTCGCTCGACCCGGATAAGGGGGACGTCACGCTGCATGGCCTCGGCCTTGATGTAGGCGCTAGTTTCCCCTGTGCCTGTGAGCACCAGGCATTTGGTGTCCTCCATCAGGCTGGCGAGTTGTATGTCGGGACGCTCTGCCCGCGTGATGACGGCCTGGTTGGAGTACCTGCCAAAGTAGGTTGCGCCAGAGTCCATGATATTGCCGCCGATCAGGAACCGCTCAATGAGCAGGCTGGTGTCCTCTGGGTCTTGGACCCAGTGTCCTCCCAGGTGGGCGGCAATCTGCTCAACCGTGACGGCCAGCATACCGCGGTCCTCCGGAATCATCCCCAGGACCGGGACACCGGCTCTCTGTAGGTCACCGATGAGCCCCTCGGCCGTCACGCGAGAGCGGAAGTTGGTGACGCCGTTGATTACGATTCCCAATAGCCGGCCACCCAATTGCTCAATGGAGTCAAGGGTAGCGGCGGCGGAGCGCCGGTTGGCAAAACCCAAGACCAGTATCACGCGGGTATCCAGCAGTCCGGCAACCTGGCCGGGTAGATTCCAAGAGTCTCCCGAGGGGGAAACTAGGTCCGGCCCTTCCACGATCAGCGTGTCAACGGCGGGTAACCCGGACGCGGCGGCGCCGATCTCTCCTGCGAGTGAGGCGGCCTCTGACGCGCCAAAGTTAGCCAGGAGCCGGACCGGAGCAGGGACCGCCGAAGAGTCTATCCCTGTGAGAAGACTCTCCGATACGAAAGTGGCGTCGGCATCGGGACCATCGGAGGCGGTGAAAGGCTTGTAGTAACCCGCGGCCTTCCCTGAAGACATTATCCGGAGCAGGAGCGCCCCGGCCAGGCTGGTCTTACCTACGCCGGACCGTTCACCGGAGATCTGTATCGCTGGCACCGGGGCCTCCTATAAGCCTAAGCCGCAGCCGGATAGGGTGGCCTATGGTCCCCTATTCCTTGACGTCTTTGTACCCTGTGTTGAGAGGGTCGAACCCTTTGGGGAAGCGGGTGGTCTCGTCCCATACCGCCAGGCTTAAGTCGGAGCGGTGCAGGCTGGCCTCGTGGAAGTTTGCGCCGCGCATATCCGTACCGGTCCACATGGAGTCACGGATCATAGCCTTGGTAAAGTCCGTCCCGGTCATTATCGCGCGGTCCAGGTCTGCTCCGTTCATGTTGGCCGCACGAAAGCTGGCACTGGTCAGGTTGGTGTTTCGCAAGTCTACTTCGAGCATGGTTGCGGAGCTCACATCGGCGTCAGTAAGATCCGCGAATAGGAAGCAGGCCCTTACAGCGCGGCTTCCGCTGAGTGTTGCGCCGTTTAGACAAGCCCTCTTGAAATCTGCCCAATGGAGGTTGGCCCCGGTTACGTTGGCCCCGCTGAGGTCCGCGCCGGTTAGGGTAGCCCTCCCGAGGTTTGCGGATGACAGGACTGCCCCGGTCAGGTTGGCTCCCGCGAGGCTCGCACGGAAGAGATTGGCGTAGGAGAGGTCCGCACCCCTTAAGTCCGCCTTGCGGATCTTGCAACCCTGGAGGTCGGCCTGGGTCAAGTCTGCGCCAGCCAATTCCAAGATGGTGTCGGGGTTTTCCGCGCGCCAAGCGGCAAAGACCGCCGGGCCGGATGTCACTACAGATAGATGTTCTGGATTAACCACTGGCAAAGCTCCGCGACCGTGGATTTCATGAAAGATGCAGTCCCTGGCCCAGGACTGCATCTCGATGCCGGTATCCTGGAAAAAGGTGTCCGCTAATCGTTGGCCAGGGCATCGTCAAAGTCAAAGACTTTCTCGGCTACGATCATCTTCAACTCGTTTACCTTTGGCCAATTGGGGTAGCCGCCCTCGTCTTCCTTCCGGTCGAATATCTTTTCTCCGTTCAGGAATACCTCCAAGCGGCCCGCGCCCTGGGGAGTCATCTTGATTGCCACGTCTCCCGCGTTTTGGGAAGACCATAGCTCCGTCGCCAGCCACGAGGCGACCGGGTAGTACCCTCAAGGTACACAGTAGACTATGTCGACCTCGACCTTGCCGAATTCAGGGTCAGCCATATCACTCCTTGAAACGTTGGTGGTATATTCGAAGTGTAATGAATAGTTATTAGGCTTGCAACCGGGACACCCGGTGTCCCGGTCAGGTTGGTCTTCAACTATAGGAAGCGGGTCAAAAGGTTCACAGCGATTGATGCGGCGACAGCTCCAATGAGACCGAGCTGCCAATATATCAACCGGTCGATGCGCTGACCGACGAGGTCTATTCGCCTTTCCACATCGTCGATTCGCTGGGTAGCCCGGTCAATCCGTTGGTTAACCCGGTCATATTGCTGATCAAGCCGGTCGAACCGCCCGTTCATCTCTGTCCGGAGGCCGCGCACGTCCTGTCCTACCCGGTCGAGGCGGTTCGCAATTTGCGCGAAGGAACCTTCCAGATTAGCGATCCGTTCTTCTATGGTTGGCGGATTGGTCATGCGGCGGCTCGCAAGCTAGCGGCTGGGCACCAGGGCCGTCCCCATTCCGATGGCTGTCTTGTTTCCGTCCTGGTTTTCGCAGGAGAGATCAACGCTGACCAGCGTTCCGCCGGGAGTATCTTCTTGGTGGGCCACCGCCCCGGTTACCGTTATCGTGTCCCCGCCCTTTACCGGACGCAGAAACTTCAGGTTGACCGTCCCACTGTGGTTGAAGACCTCCGGGCCGAAGAACCTTCGCAACGATTCCGCCGCGAAGGCCACCGACATCCTGCCCGAGGCAATGGCGTAGTTGGTGCCCAACCTGCGCTGTGCCAACTCCGGGCTATTGTGGATGTTCTCCCGGTCCAGGATGCCACATGACTCGAACTGGTCGATGCTGGTTTGGGTGATAGACTTGGTGACCGAGGGAATCTGCGCTCCCACGTCTAGGTTTGCGGTTGCCATTTCTTGCCCACCTCGTCGGGTTTTTTCATCTGGTACGTGCGTAGCCTCTCCAGGAGACGGCCGTCCTCGTCGACGGCGGTGGCCTCGATAACCAGGTATGGTTTATCGCGCCGCAGGTACTTGTCGGCGATCCGGCCGGTGACGTATATCTTCTTGCCCGGGACCGGCGGATTGAAAAATTCTACCTCATTGCCGGCATTCACACCGCCTGTCGTGTCATCGTAGACCATGTTCAGGGCGGTAGCGTCGTGCTTTACGGCCAGGGTGGGGAAGGTGGCTTCAGGGTCGTCGATGGATGCCCGGAAGTTGTCCAGCATCTCCTGGGTCATCACGTATTCGTAGGAACCCAGCTCTTCCCCTATCTCCACCTGGTCATAAACGAACTCTTTCAGGTCTTGGTCAGTCATGTCTCGACTCCTGTGCGGAGGGATGGCGGGGATTCAGGCCAATATTTTAACATGGAACGTGCGCGACTGGCCGGGGAGTCGATTTGGATAGATATCGTGCGGGCGTTGTAGTACCCACCATCCCCATGCCCTATAATGAATTCCCAACGGCGTAAGCTTCAACGTTTGAACGTTTGAGAGAAACATGGACCTCACCTTTGAGCGAGGGGACCCACAGCAGCCTAAAGGCCATGCCATCGTCTACTTCCGGGTGAACACCGAGCCGGACAAAGTGTATGCGACCTACGTGATAATCCTGCCGGTCAAGGCGGACCTCGGTAAGTACGTACCCCCATTCTTGGCCTCCCATCTGGGGAACATGCCCCTGAACGACCTTTCGGCTTTTGCCATGCCGCCATTGCCCGAGGCTGTCGATAGTTACGAGGAATTGGACCGTCTCAGTAGACTTCGGGAAGATGACATGGCCTTTGCCGGCAGCATGTTCTCCTTCGACCTGCCGCGGATGATGGAGTCGGTTACCGAAGCGGTGCAGGCTTATTCCGACCTATGTGAACGCAGGTTCGGCGCGTTGGGGAACGCGGTACCGGAGTCTCTGGTCGAGGCTACCGCCCCGGAATCGGAGGAAGACCGCTCCTTCCACGTCAACGAAGTGCTATTCAGCTTGATGGGTGAGAAAGACAAGCTGGCTGAGCTGGCGCGCCTGCTGGGGCGTTTGCGTTTCGCCGTCGAAGGTCGGGACGCGAATACGGTGGAAGAAGTCTCCGAAGAGATTACGACCCTTGCCCGCCACCTGCCCGATGAGTTCCGGGTGCCCAACCTGCTGGTGGTTGCCAAGGACTCGTCGCAACGAGGGTCGATGCTTGCTCAGCTATACCTGGACAGGTGTTTCCGCCTCTCGGATGGCGACGTTTCCACCGCCCAGAACCTGGCCGACCAGATACAGTCCCTAGAGTCCGAGGGCTAACTTCCCGTCATTCCACGTCTGGTCTGCTCCCGCACTGTCCCGCGCCCGTGATTCTGTGCCTTGCTGGTACAATAGGGCCGTGTCCCAGGCGCACGAGAAGGGGTCGAGCGGTTGGCTTATCTTTCACGTCTCAGGCTGACCAATTTCAGGAGCTTTGAAGACCTGGACTTGGCGTTGCCTCCGGGGGTTGTGGTGTTTTTCGGGGCCAACGCTCAGGGGAAAACCACGCTCCTGGAGGCGGTCTACCTGCTGGCCATCGCCCGTTCATTTCGCGCGGAGAACGAGCGTGAAGTGGTCCGTCTCGATGCGTTGCCGGAGGGCGGGCAGGCCCTGGTCGGCGGCGAATTGGAGCGGTCCGGGGAGCGTCTATCGGTCTACGTCGGCTACCAGTCCGGCCAGGGGGTCCAAGGGAATGGACATGGCAGGAGCGGCAACGGCCGGCTTTCGATCCGCAAAGAAATTCGCGTTAGCAGGGTCCGCAAGACAGCGGCGGAGTTGGTCGGCATCGTGAACGCGGTGCTCTTTACCGCTGAGGATATCCAACTTGTTTTTGGTCCACCTTCCGGACGCCGGCGTTATCTGAACATCCTCATTTCTCAGTCCGATCCCACCTACTTGAAGGCGTTGCAACGCTATCAGAGGATCGTTCAACAGCGGAACCAGTTACTCAGGATGCTAAAGTACGGCCGCGCCGGTGCAGATGAAATGGCCTTTTGGGACGATGAGTTGGTCCGGGAAGGGTCATGGTTGACCTGGAGGCGCAGCGAGACGGTGAGGGAGCTTGGTCCGATGTGCGAGCAGCACCATGGGCTCCTGAGCGGAGATGTGGAGGAGCTTCTTGTCCAATATCGGCCCAGTGTTCCGCTGGGCGAAGACCTTACCGCTACCGAGCATATTTTCCGGGACAACTTGGCTGGATCCGAGCAAAGGGAGCGGGCGACGTCTACAACCGCCGTGGGCCCCCATCGTGACGATCTGGGCTTGCAGATAGATCGTGTGGAGATGCGGTCCTACGCATCCCGTGGACAGGCGAGGACCATGGCGCTCGCGCTCCGCTTGGCCGAAGCGGCCTTCCTGGAGGTGGTGCGCGGTGAAGGTCCAATTGTGCTGCTCGACGACGTTCTCTCGGAAATGGACTCAACCCGGCGGCGGCGGGTGCTGGAGCAAGTTACCCGGTTCCAGCAGACGATGATAACCACGACCGGCATGGAACAGGCAGGCGGCTTCTTCGGTCCAGCGGCGCATTTCTTCCGAGTGAACGGCGGGGAAGTGGCCAAAGTGTCGTATGATGAAGCATCATTAGCCGTGCATAACAGCGGGAAGGACTGACCCTGGACCCGGTAGTATGCCAGTAACCCAAGAGCAACTAGACGAAATCGCCCTTACCCGGGCCGAATACGACCTGATAGTCGACCGATTGGACCGCGAACCCAACCCGGTTGAGTTGGGAATGTTTGGCGCTTTATGGAGCGAGCACTGCGCATACAAACATTCCGCGCCTCTGCTGCGATTGTTGCCCAGCCGGTCACCGCGGGTGTTGTCTCAACAGGGAGCGGAAAACGCAGGCGCAGTGGACCTGGGCGGCGGCCTGGTGGCGGTATTCAAGGTGGAATCACACAACCACCCCTCGGCGGTGGAGCCGCTGCAGGGCGCGGCCACGGGGGTCGGCGGTATTGTCCGTGACATTCTGGCCATGGGTGCACGACCTGTCGCACTTCTGAACTCGCTGCGGTTCGGGCCGTTGGAGGAACCACGGAACCGTCACCTGTTTCATGGAGTGGTGGGCGGTATTTCCTGGTACGGCAACTGCATCGGCGTGCCAGACGTGGCGGGGGAGATCTACTTCGACCCCTGCTATTCCCAGAACCCGTTGGTCAATGCGATGTGTGTCGGCCTGGTGGAACAGGGAAACCTTGCTACGGCGTCGGCTGGAGACGAGGGCAACGTGCTCCTGCTGGTGGGCTCGGACACTGGGCGGGACGGCATCCACGGTGCGTCGGGGCTGGCTTCCCGCACGTTTGAGGAGGAACAAGAGCTGCGGCCCACGGTGCAGGTGGGCAACCCTTTCTTGGAGAAAGTGCTCATCGAGGCTTGCCTGGAAGCCCTGGGCACCGGCTGGGTGAAAGGGATTCAAGACCTGGGCGCTGCCGGTTTAACTAGCGCCAGCGTCGAGTCGGCGGCCCGGGCGGGACGGGGAATCATCCTCGATGTGTCTCGGGTCCAGCGGCGTGAGAAGGGGATGACCTCCTACGAGGTTATGCTCTCGGAGTCGCAGGAACGCATGATTCTGGTCGTCCCTCCCAACGGGGTCAATAGCGTCCGGAAAGTATTTGAAAAGTGGGAAGTTGCCTGTCTGGAGATCGGAGTAGTTACGGGCGATAGTGAAGCTGTGGTCGTCGACGCCGCGCAACCCGTTGCCAGCGTCCCGATCCGGCACCTGTCCAACCCGCCGCGCTACCGGCTCAAAGGCTCTCCGTCAGCGGACTACGCCGAGCGGCAGCGGCTGTCTCTGGCTGACGTACCTGTCCCAGGGTCACCGCCGGAGAGAGTGCTTTTGGAGCTCCTGGCCTCGGCCAACATTGCGAGCCGGGAGCCGGTCTTCCGGCAATACGACCACCAGGTGCAGACAAACACGGTCCTGGGCCCGGGGGGAGACGCGGCAGTCCTGCGATTGAAAGGCACTGGGAAAGCTATCGCCTTGAGCATCGACGGCAACGGGCGGTATTGTTACCTGGACCCTTATCAGGGAGGCCAGATCGCGGTGGCCGAGGTCTGCCGGAACCTTAGCTGCTCCGGGGCCGAACCGCTGGCGCTCACCGACTGTCTCAACTTTGGAGACCCAGGGAGGCCCGAGATATACCACCAACTCGAGTGGTGCGTGCGGGGGATGGGCCATGCTTGCCGCTCCCTGGATGTTCCGGTCGTGAGCGGTAACGTAAGCCTGTACAACGAGTCCACTGGACAAGCTATCTTCCCCACCCCGGTGATCGGAGGACTGGGGGTAATTGAAGACGTGACCCGGTGTGTGGGTTCGGCGTTCACAGGGGAAGGGATGGTGGTGGCACTCCTGGGCGGCCACATTGACAGGCCGAGGGCTTCGGACTTGGCGGGCAGCGAGTACTTGCGTGTGATCCACGATGCGGTTGCAGGCCGTCCGGTTATCGGAATTGAGTACGAGAAACGGTTGCAGGCTCTTTGCCGTCGTGCCATCGGTCAAGGTCTGGTGTCGTCAGCCCACGATTGCTCCGACGGCGGGCTGGCCGTGGCCCTGTGCGAATGCTGCATTCAAGGCGGCGTGGGATTCAGCAGTCAGACCAATTGGCCGAAAAGGTGGGACGTGGCCCTATTTGGGGAGCGTCAGTCCCGTATCGTGATCTCTTTCCCGGAATCATCTTGGGATGATTTGGCGGAGTTGGCCGCGGGCTCAGGCGTCGGTCTGCGCAGGCTGGGGACCACCGGCGGGGCTCGTTTGCGGCTGGGCCAGCTCTTGGACCTTCCAATGGATGAAGTAGCCGGGGCCTGGAAACACGGTTTGGAGAAGGCGGTTTGAGCGCTGAGCCTTTGCGTGTACTGTTCCTGACGCCCTATTTCAGGCCGTATCTCGGCGGCATTGAACGCGCCATCGAGCAACTTACGTTCCAGATACAGAAGTCGCCGGACGTCGAGGCCGTGGCGGTCCTGACCACCAAGTACTCTTTTCCCAGGGTGCCGCAACCCACCTGGGCCGACCGCGACACCACTCCCGAGGGGATAGGAATATACCGGCTGGACGGGTTCCCCCGCCGCTCGATTCCCCTCTACTCGGTCCCGCTGGTCTGGTTCTCCCCGAGGCAGGTCCGCCGGTACCTGGAGGAGTTCAACCCCAACGTGGTCCACTTTGTCGGCGACGGCTGGTTCTGGGGGCACTTCTGGTCATGGTTCTGGTTCCGGAACAAGGCCCGGTTTGTGTTCACGCCCTCCTACCACGAATTGCCCATCAGCCGGTGGTGGCTGCGCCCCATAAACTCCTTCATTTGTAACGTGATGGACAGCGTGATAACCCTTACGCGGCAGGAGTCCCATCTGGTGCGGCGGGACTACTGGGTGCGGGAGCGGAAGCTTGGGACCATTGGCTGGGGGGCGCCTCTCCCTGACGATCTGGATAGTCTTAAAAACAAGACGGGATCAGAGGACGCCAATGAGGCTGAAGAGCCCATGACCGTCCTGTGTGTAGGGCGCCTTGGCAGGCACAAAGGGCAAGAGTGGCTGTTAAACGTTTACAAGCAGGTCCGGGGTCAGTTCCAACGGCGCGTGCGCTTGGTTTTGGTGGGCCGGGACGAAGGAGACGAGGAGAAGATCCGGGATATGGTGAACACCGCTTCCCTGGAGGGCGAGGTCCAGATGGTGGGCGAGGTCTCGGACGAAGAGCTGGCCGCCTGGTACGCCAGGGCGGACATCTTCGTGTTGTTCTCCCATTATGAGGCGTTCGGCCTGGTGTTCTTCGAGGCGATGGCCTACGGGGCGCCGGTGTTGACCCACGACGTAGGCGCGAACCGGGAACTGTTAACCCGCGGCGCGGTCGTGGTACCCAGGTTCGACCCGCAAGAAGCAGGCGCCCAACTGGTCCGCCTCGTCAACGACGACAAATACCGTCGAGAACTGGGCCAGGACGCCCAGGAGTACGCTCTGGCCGAGTTCACCTGGAACGCCGTGGGGGAGAAGTATTTGAGGGTGTACAAAGAGTAGGCCGTTCAGTTATGAGATAATTCCCGTCCGATGTCCCGGCCCGTAGCCCGTCAGACGAAGGCGGTAGGCCGGGGCAGATGCCACACTCATAACGGGACATTCAGAAAGGATTACTGTTGTGATGAAGCCATATCCTTACTGGAATGACGACTGGGACCCTGAAGAGCCAGTAGCAGAATGCTATTACTGCGGCATACTCCTCGACCCGAGGTTCGACTGGTATTGTGTCCGTTGCATCCGTCCGGCGTGTGACAACTGCTCCCAGGCGTGCCCGGAAATTGATGACTGCGACATAACCTGCTCCCGGTGTGTGGTGCCGCATTGGTTTGATACCCACACCTCCATCGGACGCATGATGGTGATTTGGGAAGGGCAAACAGGATGAGCACCGATGCGGGGGCGCGATCCCTGGCACAGACAGGACTGCGGCGGATTGAAGATGCCATCCTGGAATTGTTGCAACATAATCCGCAAGGTCTACGTAATGTACAGATTGCGGATATGCTGGGGTTACGTTCAATCGTTCGGGGCGGCCGGCGGAATTATCTGACTTACTCGGTGCTTGGCGGGCTTGTCGAGCAGGGCAGGATTTCATGGGATTCGGAATCCAAGCTATTCTACGTATCGAACGCTGATAACACCGTCCGGTCTCTAGCAAGTGAAGGACTGCGTCAGATTGAAGAGGCAATCCTGGAATTGTTGCAACACAATCCGCAGGGTCTGCGCAATGTACAGGTCGCAGACATGTTGAATCTGCACTCTGCCGTTCGTGGCGGCCGAAGAAACTATCTGACTTACTCCGTACTTGGAGGGTTGTTGGCGGACGGAAAGATTGCTCGCGATGAACAATCCAAGATATACACCAAGTCACAGAATCAAGGTCTGCAACCTGCGCTTGGACCAAGTTAGCCTGCAATCGCTTTCGGGCGAACGCTCCCATTAGTGGAGAAGGCCGGGCATGAGCGATTTTGTCCGCCGCCCGCCTGTGCTATCATTCGGCTAACCCAAGGTCTTGGACCCCATCCTGACACGCGGCGTGAGGCCGGTTATGACCTCAAAGACCATTCACCCTGCCACCACCTTCATCCCCTACCGGGCGGTCCTGCCCGAGGGTTTCGTGTGCCCTGACCCCGAATTCAGGCCGGACGGTATGCAGCAAGCTCCCATTATTGACGAATGCGGCCACCTGATCCGTGACCACTTTGCCGACCGCCCCGACGTGGTCGTCGACACGGGTGGCTTCGTTTTCTACAAACCGGGCGATCTAAACGTCCGCGTGCGGCCCGATCTCTACGTCGCCGTTGGCGTGGACGCTGCGGCGATACGGCGGCGCAATGGCTACGTAATCTGGGAGGCGGGCAAGCCTCCGGACTTCGCGTTGGAAGTTGCTTCGGAGAGCACTCACGGCTTGGATACGGGGACGAAGCCTCTCGTCTATTCCCGCATTGGAATTGGCGAATACTGGCGATTCGATCCCACCGGCGGCGAGCTATACGGGTACGCCCTGGCCGGGGATATTCTGGTCAACGGGGTCTACCAACCCATAGCGGTTACCACCGGGCCCGACGGGATAGCCTGGGGCTACAGCCCGGCACTGGACCTCAGCCTGTGCGCGTCCTTTTCTCACTGGGGGCAGCGGCTGCGGTTCTACGACGCCGGCGCCGGCCGCTACCTGCGAAGCATCGGGGAGGAACGGGCCGCTCACAGGGACGAACGGGCCGCCCACGGGGAAACGCGGGCGGAGTTGGAACGGCTGAGGGCGGAGGCCCGCCGTTTGCAGGGCGAGTAGAAAGCGATAGGAGTGGGACATGAACCGCAGTGAACTGGAGGAGGGCGCGCGTAACATACTGCTGACCAATCTACGCCGTGGGGTGGCCGACTGGAACGGCAAGGAATACAGTTTTGTCTGTCCCTCACTCACCGGCTACCCGTTCCAGTGGTTTTGGGACTCCTGCTTCCACGCCATAGCCTTGCTTCACCTGGACCAGGAGCAGGCCAAGGCGGAGATGACGACGCTGATGAGCGGCGCCCTCCCCGATGGGTTCATCCCCCATATTATTTTCTGGGAGATGGAGAAGCAGCCGGACTTCCTTGCCCGGAACATAGTCGGGATGACTTCCCCAAACTACAGTTCCACGATGCAACCTCCCATCATTGCTTATACCGTAGAGCGGATATTCCAGGCTACCGGAGACGAAGCCTTCCGGGACGCGGCCCTTCCGGCGTTGACCGGGTTTTATCGCTGGCTCCGGGCAGCGCGCGACCCCGACGACGATGGTCTGATCGCGGTGATCCAGCCGGAAGAGGCAGGGACCGATTGCTCGCCCAAGTACGACGAAGCCTTGGGTCTGGAGGAGCTAAGCAACCAGGGATTCATCGCCGCCTTGAGGAAGGTCTACGCGGCCTACGAGCCGATGCGGGGCGACGACCACCGGATACTGGCCGCCGACATATTCCACTTTGAAGACGTGCTGGTCAACTCCATCTACGTGATGGGCCTGCGGTCCCTCGCCAGGCTCTTAGGAGATGCTCCGGAGGCGGCTGAATTCAACCGGCAAGCCGATAAGACACGCGACGCGTTGCTTTCCAAGTGCTGGGACGAAGATGCGGGCGCGTTCTTCGACCTGTCGGGAGTCGCGGAGACTCCGGTGAAGGTCGTGACCATCAGCTCGCTAATGCCGCTGATAATTGACGATCTACCCCGGCCGATCGTGGAGCGCCTTGTCGATCAATGGTTGACCAACGCCGATCACTTTTGGACCCCTTACCCCCTTCCGTCAGTACCGGCGTCGAACCCCAAGTTCATACCGGGCAACCCCAGGGGGTTCATCTGGCGCGGCCCGAGCTGGATCAACACCAATTGGTTCCTATCCCACGCGCTACGGAGGCACGGCTACCCGGAATTGGCCGATACCATCGTGACGCGCAGCCAGGAGTGTATCGAGAAGTCGGGGTTCAGGGAATACTATCATCCCTATACGGCGGAGGGCTTGGGGGCGCGGGACTTCGGCTGGTCCACCCTCATCTTGGACATGTAGCGGAGATCTGAGGACCATGAATCCGCGGACCAGTCCCTGCCGTTCTGGCAAGGTCTGGTCCGCGGATGATTGCCGGTGGTTAGGCGTCGGCGGGGGAGAAGCTGGTGAGAACGGCCTCTTCAGCCGAAGCCTCTGGGGCCTCAGTTGTGTCCATGACTTCATCGCCTACGGGCAGTACGTCCTCTGGGGCCACGGGTACGCTCTCCGGCTCTTCGGCAGTCAGGTCCGGCGAGTCCTGGGACTCCCAGCGGGACTTCAGGACACCAAGTACCAGCGGGTGCTCGCGGTTCAAATAGAACGTCCTCAAGCGCCTGGGCCTACCGCCGTCATCGGCGGGTACGTTGTACCAGCCTTTGACGAACAGCTCACCGTTACCAAGGCCACGGACCATCTTGGTCACAAAGCTCTTGGAATATGCCTTTCCCCAACGGTTGGTGATCTCGGCGTATTCGGCTTTCAAGCCTTCGTCCAAGGCCTGGCAGACTTCTGAGATCAGGAAGTTGAGGGCAACGTGGCTAACGTCACCCCGCTCCTCTAGGGTGGCCGCCATCACGATCAGGTCGGCTAATCTTCGGCCGTTTTGACCGTCGTCCGGGCCGGGAGGTAGTTCCAGGTTCGCCATTGCGTCGGCGAGAAGTGCGTCCAGGTCCACGGAGGGCTGCTCCGCCGGAGCCGGCGTAGGCTCAGGTCCGGCATAGCCGGGTATGGGATCCGTCTCGTTAACCGGTTGCAGGTGTGGCTCGTCGAAGACGGGTCCAACAGCGGTCTCAAGCGTGTCGGCGGATTCTTCCAAGTTCGTTGGCGTGAGCTCTAAGTCGTCGTTCACCCTGTAGTCAGGCTCAACGGCCTGGGTCTCCGACGGGGTCTCCCCGGTGGATTCCGAGGTTTCTTCGCCAGCCGCGGCTTGAGCCGCGCCGGTCGTTGGTCTCCCTCTGGCACCTGGCCGTCCCTTACCCCGGGCCGCGGCGGTGGCTACGGCGCGAGAGGAACCTGTGTGGGCCTCGTCGGGTTCCGGCTCGTCGGCCATGATCGCCCAGTCTACCAGGCCGGCCGTAATGAGTCTTATCTGTCCCTCTTGCGCGACGCGGGACATGAGCTTCTTAAATCCCGAGAAACCTACCTTCTTCTCGTCGAATTCCGGGAAGCGGCGCATAAGCCTTTGCTTGATCGAAGTGAGCAAAGGCGTTCCACCGGCCTTACGCTCGTCGCGGACGATCTCCTCGATTGCGCTGATGATCTGCGGAAGTTCGATCCGGGCTGGGGCGGCTGGGATAACCGGCGCTGGTAGACGAGGTTGGGGTTCGGCGCGACCGTTCTCGGCGCGGACCGGCTCCGGCGGGGTGACAGTGTCCACATCGACATCGTACAGGATGAGCTCGTCGACCTGGTCCGATAATCTCCGGGAAGTGGCCCATGACACGCCGATGATAATCACGCGCTTGCCCATGGTTCGGAGGGCATTGATCACGTGGATGAAGTCCGAATCTCCCGACACGAGAACGAAGGTGCGGATATTAGGGTAGGAATGGGCACATTCAATACAGTCCGCCGTCATCTTGACGTCGACGCTGTTCTTCACCCGGATAGTCCGTCCCGGCTCGCCGTTGGGCGTGTTGCTCGCCGCCAACCGTGTGGGGACGTAAACCGGGTCGATACCGGCTAAGTAAAGGGCGGGCGGGTCGTTGATAAACTGGCTCGCGCCGCGCAGCTCGGGGGCGCGGGTCACCCAATCGGCGTAGGCTTTGGCCACAACGACACGGCCGTGGTTGGAGACTTCTTCCTTGAGCGCGGATACGTTCGGGTGCCGACGACCCACGGCCAAGCTGATCTTGAAGTTCTCCCAGTCAATGAAAAGGGCGACATCTTCGCCCAAACGCAGCGGTTCATTCATGCTTTCTCGACGACGAGACGAAGTGTCTCTCTTAGCCTCTCAGGTACAGACCTATGATAGCCACCATGATGGTTACCCAGGACCCGAACATCAGAATATACAGGTTGCTAAACCTGCTGTTCATTTCGGCCCGCAGGGAATTGGATCCCATGTTCGTCTCAGTTCGGAGGGAACCAACCGACCGGTCCAATTCTTCCAAACGCCGGTCTACTTGCTCGTAGGCCCCTTCTAACCTGCTTACTCTTTGTTCCAATGCCACAGCAATACACCTTAGAATTCAGATGTCAGTATAATACGAGACTCCGTAGGATGCCATCCATTCAGATCTGTCAGTCAGGCTTCATAAAATGCAGCCACGCCCGATGCCGGCGTGGTCTTTCAATTATCATGGTCGCGCAGGCGTTTGAGACCTTCTCAACCATCCGTCATTCCGTCTCAAAGTCGGAATCCAGGAACCCTTCCTTAAAATTACGGTCAGATACCTGGGCATTTCTGGGTTCCAGCGAAAGCTGGAACGACGATGGAGCCGGTTGCGGTCATAATCGAAAGGCGCTGGATGCCGAGGCCATCCTTGACAACACGCGGTCTAATGAAGGATTGTAAGCTGGCCGAGGATCTTGAAGATCAACTGGAGAGACGATGATGCCGGAACGACGTCCCAGGCTCGAAGGCAAGGTTGCCATAGTCACAGGCGCCGGCTCCAGCGGTCCCGGTATCGGGAACGGTAAGGCCGCGGCAGTGCTCTTTGCGCGGGAAGGCGCCAGCGTGCTCTTGGCGGACGCCGTGTTGGAACGCGCCGAGGAGACTCTGGCCATGATTCGCGAGGAAGGCGGCGAGGCGTCGGCGATACAGGCCAACGTGACCGACGCCCGGGATTGCCAGGCCATGGTGGACGCCGCCGTGGAACGCTACGGCCGGTTGGACATCCTGGACAACAACGTGGGAATGTCGAGGCGCGGGACTGTGGTCGATACACCAGAGGAAGAATGGGACCGGATCATCGCGGTAAACCTGAAGAGCATGATACTGGCCAGCGGCGCGGCCATCCCCAAAATGATCGAGACCGGCGGCGGCTCGATCATCAACATCTCTTCTATTGCGGGGCTGAGAGCACATTCCCAGACGCCGTACACCACCACCAAGTCGGCGGTTGTCGGCCTTACTTACTCGATGGCAGCCGACCACGGTAAGGACAACGTCCGGGTTAACTGCATCGCGCCGGGCCTGTTGTACACGCCAATGACCGCGCCGCGCATGGACGATGCGATGCGGGATAACCGGCGAAACGCGGCCCCTCTGGGTACCGAGGGCACTGCCTGGGACGTAGCTCACGCCGCCGTTTTCCTGGCCAGTGATGAAGCGCGTTGGGTCACCGGAGTGGTCCTTCCCGTAGATGCCGGGCTTACAATTACCAGTCCGGTCACCTACACCACGATCAACCAGCAGGCGAGCTTCTAGCTACAGACTACTCCCCCGCCAGGTCCCCGGCGGCCTTCACCCGCACCAGGGTAGCGTTACTGGGCAGATACGTGAGGGGGATCTCGTCGAGCTCCACGATTTCCACCGTTGCCGGGTCTGCCCCGGCGGCCACGGCCCTTGAAACCGCCTCCGCTTGCGCGGCGGCCAGCGCCTCCGTCCTGCCTGTCTGTTCCAGGGAGTAGACCCGCTCCACCTGCCCACTCACCTGGGCGATCGCCGCTCCGATGGCGTTAGCCACGTCGGAGTCGCGCGGGCGCACGACACGAGACGCGCCGGCGAGGGTGTCCGGGATTAGGATGCTGCCCCCGCCGACCAGCACGATAGTCACCGGGGCCGAGCTCAGTTTCACCTGGTCAACGGCGGTCTCGATGCGTTGTTGTATCTCATCCAGCGCGGCCCGGACCAGGTCAACGGGCAGGTCCTTGATGAATTCCGGACTGCCGATGGTGGCCCGGCCACCCGCGACCGCGACGTCCGTGGTCGTGAGGGTCCTCCCTCCAAATATCAGCGCCTCTTCATGCAGCCGGTAACCAACGCTTTCAGGGCCGATGCGCAAGGGCTCCGTCTGGACCACGCTGCCTCCGCCCAGGGCGATGGAGAGGACGTCCGGCATCCGGAAGTTGGTCCGCACCCCGGCGATGGATACGGCCGTGCCAGCCTCGCGCGGGAAGCCCCGGACAAGTGCGCCTACATCCGAAGAAGTGCCGCCCACGTCCACCACGATTGCGTCGCTTTCGCCGGAAAGGAATGCCGCGCCCCTCATACTGTTGGTCGGTCCGGAGGCGATGGTCAGCACCGGGAACCGGGCGGCGAAGGATGCGTCCATTAACGTGCCGTCGTTTTGGCTCAAGTAAAGAGGTGCTTTCAGGGCCAACTCTTCCAGGGCGGTCTCGATACCGTGGATGGTCCGGGCTGCCAACTCTCCCAGGCAGGCATTCAGCGTTGCGGCGTTCTCACGCTCCAGAAGGCCGATGCGCCCGTTTTCGTGGGACATAGTCACCAGGCAATCCGGCGCTTCCTCGCGGATGATCGCGGCGGCTTCAAATTCGTGACCGGTGTTCACCGGGGAGAACACGCCGGACACCGCAACTGCCCTGACCCCAGCTTCAGCCAGGCCACGCGCAAAGTCCCGCAATTCGGAAGGTTCGAGGGCGGAGATCTCCCTCCCGTCGAACTCATGACCGCCGTGGACCATGCGTGTGAAGCCTCCGATGGCATCCTTCAGAGAAACCGGCCAATCGACCAGAGGCGGGAGCAGACTTGTGGCAGGCAAGGCCAATCGTACCACTGCCGTAGGGGCGAGCCCTCGCTGCTCCAGCAGAGCGTTGGTGAAGTGTGTGGTGCCAAGCATGACGGCGCGTACGGCCGTGTTGCCGGGGCGCTGGCCAAGCACGCTTTCCAGGGCCGAGATGATACCGGAGGTCACGTCCGGGGTGGTAGGGACCTTGGCCCTGGCTACCAATTCCCTGCCGTCCATCAGGGCCGCGTCGGTGTTGGTGCCGCCTACGTCTACTCCTATCCTCATCCGTCCCGCCGAATTACAACGCCAACGGTACGAAGTCTTCGTCGTAGCCGAAGGCGCGGGGTCCCGCCACGGCAAGACCCTGGGGAGTAATCCAGTGTCCCGGCGCGGGGAATCCCAGCACGGCCACCCGGATCCCGTACCGCAGAAGCTCCGTGGTGACAGGATTGCCCGTTTCCGTGTCCACCACGCAGATCAGGTCTGGGACGATGCAGACGGTCTGCCCTTCCCGCCGGGCTATCAAGTTTTCGTTCTGGAACTCGATGACCATCCGCTCCCCGTTGAAATCTCCCAGGCCGTCCAGGGAGACGCTTCCCCTGGCGAATCCGGCGGTGGTGCGGCGGTCCAGGTCCACCACTTTGCCGCCGAAAAGCACCTTGCCCGGACAGGCGGCGAGGATGGCTGCCAACGGGTCCTCGCTTTGAGCCTGGGCGGCTTTCACCGCGTCACCCAGGTCGCGGGCCAACGACAGGGTGTTGAGAACGGCGGTCCGGCGGACCTGTTCGCTGGTCATCGGGGCAACGGCATAGCAGGCGACGCACCCCATCTGCACGGTCATGGCCCGGGCGAGACGTTCGGCCCAGGCGGGACTGATGGTCTCCGGAATGACCACCTTGTTGCCCTTTTCGTCGGCGATGGCCAGGGGACACCAGGGCACTCCGTAGACGAAGAAGGTCTTCATCTGAAATTCCGGGAAGGCCCGGCCCATTCCGTCGGCGTCGACCACAGGCAACCCGGCGATGGCGGCCGGGATGAGGGGCTCCACCGAGTTGCTTCCGCCGATCTCGTTGGATATCAGGGCCGTGGCCGTGATGCCGGTAAAGTCTTCGATGGCCCGCAGGGCGTAGTATGCCTGGAGATCGCGCACCTTCTCGATGCCTACGGTCGGCGCGCCGATGCCTCCTACGCAGATGACGCGGGAATCTTCGGGCAACTCCTCCGGGGACAGGACGGTAACCGGGCCATACTCCCGGATGGCCTGCCGTGCTCGAAGCTGCCCGATGTAAGGGTTGCCGCCGCCCCCGGTGCCGAGGATCCCGGCACCGATGGCTATTGACTCTAGGTTACTTTCGTTTGCTTCCCACAAATTACGCGTGTCCTTCGGCCTGATGAAGATCTGAATGAACTCAACGTGGGAACATTCTTCCTTAGACCGGAGCACCTTCGAGACCGGAGCACAGCCGTCCAATGCAAGGCAGTTTACAGCTATACATCAACAATTTGCTAGTAGACTGACTGGGCTGGGGTCAAATCAAGGAACTCGCCAGCAATTAGACTGCGAAGGAGCGCGAGAGCAGTGAGACGTTACGAAGTGAACGGGCATTAGGTTAGCTCATCGAGTTATTGCGGAGCGACAATAGCTGGCCCTATCCCTTGAAGAGCGTATGATGATGCAGCGGTTCACGGGTGACGGCGTCGAAACACAGTTCAGCGCCTGGCCCCTGTGCCTATGGAAACTCGCGGTCTTGCCGCCCATTATCAGCCCAACGAAGGCTTCTTGACCGTCTGGGCCTCCACTCAATCTCCCAACCGTGTGAGGCGCCAACTGGCGGGGTTGTTGGGTCTCTCCGATGGAAATGTGAGGGTTATCGCTCCAGATGTGAGGGGCGGGTTCGGAGAGAAGGACCGGCCACCGCCTTTTCCCAGATTGTTGCGGACCAGCTTGGTGTAACCCCCGGCGATGTCGAGGTACTGCACGGGGATACGGCGGTAGTGCCCTCGGGAGGTGGGACCGGGGCGACTCGCGCAACGGTGGTTGGAAGGTCTGAGCTCCATCTCGTGTCCCGGGAAGCCCGGGGGAAACTCACCCGGATTGCCGGCCACTTGCTGCAGTGCCCGCCGGAGGACGTCGTGCTCCAAAACGGACGGGCACTCAACAGCAGGGACCTTCAGCGAAACGTCACCTTCGCGCAATTGGCATCTGCGGCTCACCGGGAAGAGCAGTTGCCACCGGGAATCGAGGTGGGTCTCGACTTTAGCGGGAGCTTCACTCCAGGCCGCGCCTACCAGAGCCCCCACTCCTTCAGTACCCATGTGGTGGTGGAGGTTAACCCGGACACGAGTGAGACTAAGATAGTCCGTTACGTGGCGCTCCACGACTGCGGCAGAATCATCAACCCAGCATTGGTGGACGGGCAGGTGCATGGAGGAATAGTTCAGGGCATAGGGCAGGCCCTATGGGAGGGAATGGCCTATGACGATGCTGGCCAGCCGCTCACCGGCAGCTTCATGGACGCTTCGGCGTTCGCCACATAGACACGCCCCTGACGGCGGAAAAGGTCTGGAGAGCGATACACGGCTTGGTGTCTCCCGGCTAGCATATTCTCGCCGCAGCGGACCGGCGGGCACACTCAATCTACCGTTTTGTGGTAACATACCGGATAGAAAACTTGACCCTAAGATGACTGAGGAGGAGTTCACATGGCCACTATGATCGACGGTGAGTCGTACCTGGGCAAGGTACTGGTCCGTCCGATTTCCCAATCCAAGGAGGTCACGGTGTACCTGTGGCCCATGCGGTGCCTGAAGAGCAAATTCGGCGGGCCCACCTTAGGCGTGGACGTTCGCGGGACCGAGATCATCCGTTTCGACCCCCACGGCTCCAGGGGTCACTGGCACAAGGGCGGATATGACAAGTTGGGTGCCGGTGGCTCCCACGTAGATTTCCCCGAAGGGGTAGTAGAATCCCAGGCGCAGGTCGCATGGGCTTTGGACCATCTCAAGGAGCAGACCCAGCAGTTGCTCTCCGAGGCGGGATACGCCGACGAGGCCGCCTCGGTTGACTCCGAGATGCTGGCTTCGGTCACCGAGGCCATCAAGGTCCATCTGGCAGAGCAGGGTGACATGACTCCCAGGGCCATTGCCGAGGGCTTGGTCACCGCTTAACACTGCATCTTCGTATAACGGCAATGTTCAGGGGCGCGGCGCTTTAGGTCCGTGCCCCTTTTCTTTTGTTTCCGGCGGCCACTACAGTCCGATCAAAGACCGGGCGTTCTCGCCGAGGATTCCTTCCTTTTCCGCGTCGGTGAAAGGAAGTCCCAGAATGTACTCGGAGTCGGTGACCTGGCTGGCCAGGGGGAAGTCAGTCCCGAAGCAGACTTTATGTGCGCCGTGCTTGTTGAAGATGGCGGTTAGGGTTTCCGCGGCCACCTCTCGTAGCGACG
Source organism: Dehalococcoidia bacterium (assembly GCA_965216155.1). Lineage (GTDB taxonomy): Bacteria > Chloroflexota > Dehalococcoidia > Lucifugimonadales > UBA3495 > CATOSP01. Next base: position 982,498 of record CBDCFD010000006.1, read on the forward strand.
GAGGCCAAGTGGTGTCTACCAGGACGTTTTCCTGTCCGAGCAGGACTCGCTCCGCTTCGTCGAGCATGTACATTCCGCCCAGATGGAGGGCGATGATCTTGAGCCGGGGAAACTGGCGGACTATGTTCATAATCCGTTCGGGAGCTGCGTATAGAGGGTCGTCGGGACTGCCGTTGGGGAAGCGGCCTGAGTGTATCTCCAGGGTCATGTCGTCACCCAACTCCTCATAAACAGGGAACATCTTCGGGTCGTCGGCGTAGAAGCTGTTCATCACGGGATGCAGCTTAATGCCCTTGATCCCGTTTTGGCGCAACCGCCGGATCTCGTCCGCCTTGTCCTCCAGTTCCGGATGAATCGCGCCGAATGGCACCAGCATTTCGTCCTGGATGCTGATGAGCCAGTCATTGGCCCGCCTCACCTGGTCCGGCCTCTCCACCACGCCAAGCACCACCGACTTGTCCACGCCCGACTCTTTCATGTGGGCCTTGACGCCTTCCACCGTGTTGATACCAATGGCATCGAGTCCCATGTCGCGGACCATGGAATCGAGCACCGTGCCGGCGATCCTATCCGGCCAGACGTGGGTATGGACATCTACTCGCATGACAACCCGCCTACTTCGCCGCTTTCCAGGAGTCCACGGCGCTTGAGATCGTATCCCGGACAGGTCAACATGCTAATGCTTGCCAGGTACAGAGGCAATACGACGGTGTACGAGGCTAAGTCGTGCCGCGCAACCGCGGGTCCAAGACGTCCCGCATCGCATCACCCAGGAGGTTCCATCCGAACACCACCATGGCGATGCATAGGCCGGGGAAGACCGCCTGCCAAGGCGCTATGCGTACGTTCTGGGCGGCCCCGGTCAACATGGCCCCCCAGGATGGCTCTTGAGGAGGTGCGCCTATTCCGAGGAAACTGAGGCCAGCCTCGGCAATGATGGCGTCGCCCAGGTGGAGGGTGACAATCACGATGTAGAGCGAAAAACAATTGGGGATAATGTGCCGAAACATGATCCGCCAGTCGCCTACGCCCAGAGCTCGGGAAGCCAGGATATAGTCCATCTCTTCTCTCCGGTATTCCGGTCTAAAGCCACCGTCAGACCTGATCTGACGACGAAAACGACGATGTCACCCGCCGCGGCGGGCACGGAGCCGGAGGGCAATCCGCTGTGATATTCCCATCTGGACTCGCCGCGGTGACGGTCGAGCGCCACGGTGCGGCCGTCCTCTGTAGATAGGTAAAGGAGGTCCTCCGTGACGGCAGGCCCCGCAAATAGGGACTTGGCAGTACTAAAGCTCCACTTGACATGGGTGGGTCTGGGAGCCTCCTCGGGAGTGAAGCCCGTATTCGCCGCGGTGCGCCTGCCTTGTGGCCAGGATTGAGCGGTAATGGCCGGACTAATGGTGGAGGTTGCCGGAGGAGGGGGGAACAGCACGGAATCCAATGCAAAGCGTAGAGATAACCACCAAGCGATTAGCCCTATGGACAGACAGAGAAAGAAGGCGAATAGCGGCCGTCGTACGTGAATGCGCCGGCGCTTGGCGAGCCTCTCTCCCCGCTCGACGGACACCGGCTCGATGCCGGTGAGCAGGTACCAACAGTTGCTGCAACGATCACTATTTTCTACGCGGTTCACATGGCGGCATGAACGGCATACACGCACTAGCTGGACCAACTAAATGATCCAACCTCTCGGTGGGTTTAGGCCCCAGGGCAATTGCATCTGATTGAGCCAGCACCTTGAGTAGATATTCGGTGTCCCAGCCCGCCCGCTTACGCTTGGCGGCGATGCCGCCCTTGGAGGTGGTCTCGTGCTTGAGCATGTTAAGGGTCATGCGGCGCAGAACTGAGAGGTTCTCGGCTGCGTCGCCCTTCCTGACTCTGCTCTCGTCCTCACGGAAGGCGATATCGAGAACCCAATGGACTGAGTTCTCGATACCCCAATGTCCGCGGACAGCATTCAGCATTACGCCGGAGTCGCCAGGCAGACTGGATATGTAAAATCGAGACTCGACAGATACTTTGCCATCAACTTCTCTCCTGGATTCCACCATTGCGATGCTGTTGAGCTTTTTCCACTGCCGGCGGTCATCCAGATAGCTTATAAGGTCCGGGTCAGAGATAGTCCAGCATCGTCCAGTCTCGATTCGACCATGACTCTTTTCCAGAGTTTCATGGAAATCGTGGGGTACACTGGAAAATTCTGCCTGGCGCGCGAGGTTGAATGTGTCCTTCACGTCCTGATATAGCTGTGGCTGGTTCTCCTTGAGTGCCAGTACGTAGTCAGCCCCTTGCCCGGTGATGGTCTGGGCAATCTCCTTCTGGCAGCCCATCGCGTCTATGGTGACAATGCACCCCGGCACCTCCAGCACTCGCAGCAACTCTGGTATGGCCGTTATCTCATTGGATTTGGCATCCACCTTGGTCTGACCCAGAATCATGCGATGGGCCGAGGCCCAGGCGCTCACCATGTGAATTGCTCCCTTGCCAATACGTTTGTCATGGGAACGCCGGACTGTCTTGCCGTCGATGGCTACGATCTGTCCTTGCGTCACATTGCTCACCCTCCGAACCCATTCGATGAAGCCGGCCTCGAACTGCTTGGCGTCCAACATCGCAAAGACCCGGCCGAAGGTGTCGTGCGACGGGATGCCGTTGGGCAGATCGAGTATCCCGCTGAGCCATTCCTTCTTTGACTTGCCGAACAACTCCACATCTACACAGGTATCAGCCCCACACACGACGGCGCAGATGGCAATGGTTACTATGTCGATTAGCTTGTGCCGCTTGGTTCGATCAATCCGGGGGTCTTTCAGATTTGAGAACTGTTCGGTCAGCGGGGATACGGGCCTATTCTCCATGAGGCCGCTCCAATTGCAAGAGTGGCCCATATTCTAAACTATGTCTAAAATTTAGATGCGATTGCCCTGGTTTAGGCCCTCCGGGAGTTGACTTGTGACATTATACGGCTTAGACTTCCGGGTGACCCCATTTTAAGCTCAGGGAGGAGCTATGGAAGGCAAAGTCCAGATCGAGATTACCTACTGCGTACCTTGACAGCACCACGCTACCGCCACGTGGATGGCGAATGAATTCTTCCGTTTCTACGGTTCCGATGTCGCGATCACCATCTCCCCGCGTGGACAGGGCATCATGGAAGTATTCCTCGATGGTGAGAGGATCTTCGATAAGAAGGCCGAGGGAATTTACCCCGACCTGTCCAGGGTCCGTGAAATGCGGAAGGTCATCGAAGCGAAACTCGACAGCCTAGCCGCGGTCCCGGCCGACGACTAGACTTGCATTGTCCGCCCACCCGTACTCGGGCGCGGCAAGCTAACGCCAAGGTTGAGCCCCTCCGAATCCGGGGGGGCTTTTCTTTTGCGTTGTTACTCTTGGGCCGCCGGGTCCAGCCTCGCTGCCACTGTTGCCCAGACCTTCTCAGCTATCCGTTCGGGCGATTCCACGGCGTCTATGATGGTCCAGCGGCCCGGGCTTTTCTTCGCGAGCGCCAGAAAACCTCTCCGAACTCGCCTGTGGAAGCCGAGGGCCTCATCTTCGAAACGGCGCTCACCCGCAATATCTTCCCTGGGCATCGGCTCTTGTCCATCAAGGTCCAAGGCCAGTTGGGGGATCCCGACCCGGCGCAACCCCTCCGCGGGCTCCAAGTCAAGAAGAAATGTGACGTCCGGCGCACAGCCGCCGGTGGCGAACAGGTTCAAATAGCCGATTACGTCCAAGTCCACCTTCCGGCCGTAGCCCTGATAGGCGATGGTGGATGCTTCGAAGCGGTCGGCGATGACGTGGAAACCGTCTGCCAGGGAGGACTCTATCCTTTGATTGACCAGCTCCGCCCTGGCTGCCGCGAAGAGAAGTAATTCGGCCTTGCCGGTCAGTGGTTGGCTGCTCTTCAGGTATGACCGCAAGTGCTCACCCAGAGGCGTGCTGCCCGGCTCGCGGACCAGGGTGGCGCGCTCCCCTGCCTCCCATAGCCTGTCATGCAGCAACTGTGCTTGGGTGGACTTCCCCGTTCCTTCACCACCCTCGAATGAAACGAACAACGGCATGGCCATCCACCTATCCCCCCGAGGTTAGCGGCGCGGAGTCGACAGGGCGCTTAGGGCCTGTAGAACATGACGGAACGGCTGGGCTCCCGGCCCCGGCTGGTTGACGCTACATTGTAGCGGTTTCCGAGGAGGTGTTGGAGACGGCGGACGTATGACCGCTGGGGCGACAACTGGATGGAGGTCTCTCCGCCCAAGACCCGCTGGGCCGCCTCTTCTGCTTCTTGCATCGCCTGTTCCAATACGGCCTTGTAGTCCTCTTCGGAGGGTTCGGGTCCGGCCGGAACTCTACCGTGCTCCTTGGCGAGGGTACGCAAAAAGTCCCGGACCTGGGGCATGGTGTTCTTTCGCAGGACGTAGACCGGCGTGCCGCTGGCTTCCGCGATTCGGACCAATTGAGAACCCCGCCGGTAATGGGTCTTGGTGGTCAGGACCGCGTCGGCCCGCCTCAACTCGTTCACCATCTCGACGGAGACTCCGGACTCCGATCTGGCTGCTTCAAGTTTGTCCCGGCCAATCCCGAAGAGAAACACCCGGATATCTAGGTCGTCATCCTTGACCGGAAGGTCTTCGAAGGACTGCTGCGGCGGACTAATAGACTGCTGTGGTGTGGGCGAATAGTTGGCGTTCCAGGGCGCGGGCGCGGCTTCACTCGGCCTGGCTGCGGCCTGGCTGCGGTTTACCTTTCCGCCCTCGTCCAACCAACGGAGCTCCGGAGCGACGGGAAACCCGCGCAACCACTGGTCGACCACGTGGGCGACTCCGTCGTGGACGGCTACCCGCTCCCAGCTCTGAATCTCGACCACAACGTCGAAGGTGGGAGGCGCCTTGCGCTCCAGGACGGTCTTCTGGGTGCCCCGGTATCGGGCTTCCTGGTCTCCAAGCGTGACAGCCTGCACGCCGCCCACCAAATCCGACAGCGTTGGATTCAAGACCAGGTTGTCCAGAGTGTTTCCATGGGCTGTGGCAACGAGCTGTACGCCACGCTCGGCGATGGTCCGGGCGGCGGCGGCTTCACGCTCCGTGCTCATCTCGTCGATGATCACAACCTCGGGCATGTGGTTTTCGACGGCCTCGATCATGACGCCGTGCTGCTTCTCTGGGGTGGCTACTTGCATCCGGCGGGAGCGGCCAATGGCCGAGTGGGCCACATCCCCATCACCGGCGATCTCATTGGAGGTATCTACTATGACGACCCTCTTCCGGGCGTCGTCGGACAATACCCGGGCCATCTCACGGAGCATGGTGGTCTTGCCGACACCCGGGCGCCCCAGAAAGAGGATGTTCTTGCCGGACAAGGCCAGGTCCTCGATAATCTTGATGGTGCCAAACACCGCCCGGCCCACACGACAAGTGATCCCCACCACCTGTCCCTTGCGGTTGCGAATGGCGGATATCCGGTGGAGTGTCTTTTCTATGCCAGCCCGGTTGTCTCCCCCGAACTCTCCGAGGCGGCTAACGACGCTTTCCAGGTCGTCCCACGTGATTTGCTGGTCCGACAGAGGGACATCACCGGATGGAAAACGGGCCTCGGGCAACCGGCCCAGGTCCAGGACCACCTCAAGCAGTTCCTCCACGTCATCCCGGCTGCGCAGGGCAACCATTACCCGCGGGGGCAGAGCATCAAGTAGACGGTCCAGTTCTTCACGGACCGACTGTACGACCATCGCCAATCCTACGCCTCCACAGGGGCCATACCATGTTCCATCACCGGTACAGCCACCGTCTTGATTAGAACCGTATATCGCGCAACTTCCTGTAGTCCACGCCTGAGCAATGCTTCTCTCTCCCGATTGTGGTAATCGGGGACCAGCCAGCGGTGTAACCCTGGACAGGCCATCGCTTGTTCCAACATCGCAGGCAGTGCGTCCGGATAGCCGGGATGGGACATCATCCGCCCCATGTTCGTTCCCTTGTGTGTGCCGAGAGTCAACAGCCCGGTAACCTTGTCCTCCAGCCGGAGCACCAACTCTTGACGCCGGCGACCATCAGGCTCCTGGCCATCGCGCCATTGGTCGAAAGTCAGACCGAGGCCGTTACGCACTTGCTGGGGAGTTGCGGCGCAGTACAACTGAAACAGCGGATAATCGTCCTGGCCTGTGCGGTCCTGCAGCAAGCCAATAGGCTGAGCGCGGTCCTGGTTGTTGCCTCTGACATGGCCTTCCAAGAGACTTTCGTTTAGCAGTGGGAAAAACCCGGCGCGTTGGGCGCGAGACACCAGCGGACTCATGGCGGGGACTCTAGTCAGTATGCGTTCCGCCCGCCGGGTGCCGGCCATTGGCACAATCTCGTCGAGCAGGGCAAGAAACGCCGGGTTATCGGGGCCGTACCATTTATCGTTGGGCACCTGTACTTGATCCGGGATGTATAGTTTGTCTATCTCCCAGACCCGGTGCCCCCGCCTGGTGCGGGCCGACACCATTCCATCCAGGGACATTCCGCTCCAGGAAAGCAGAGTGACCCGGTCCCGTGGTTGGACCAATGCGTCGCGCCAAATTGCCGACCGTCTCAGGTCTCCTCCAAACGGAAGGGACTCGTTTGGACAAACCAGGTTCGGTCCGTTTGGAACGTTCAGGAACAGGCATCGCATGGCGTCGCTAATGCGTATGCTCTGCATTACTCCGCCGCCGAAGGGGATCCCTCGGACGCAAGGTTGGCGAAGAACTCGTGGAAACGTGTGTCGCCCGTCAACTCCGGGTGAAAGGACGTTACCACCAACGTTCCCTGCCTGGCGGCCACAGGTTCACCGTCCGGAAGGGATGCCAGTACCTCTATGTCCTGGCCCACTCTGATGATCTTTGGCGCCCGGATGAATACACCATGAAAGGGGTCCGGCCCCAGCCCGGTTATTTCAAGGTCTTGTTCGAAGCTATCAACCTGCCGCCCATAGGCGTTGCGGTGGACTCCGATATCCATTAACCTCAGCGGGACGGGGTCTTGTTCGGTGATTTCCTGAGCCAGCATTATCATACCGGCGCAACTGCCCCACACTGCTTTGCCGTCCCCGGCCATTCGGGAGATGGCGTGCCGGAGGTGGTAGATGTCCATAAGCCGACTAAGCGTAGTGCTTTCACCCCCCGGGATTATCAACCCATCCGCACCTTCCAAATGGGCCGGCAACCGGACCTCCCGGTTTTCTATCCCCAGCTTATTCAGGACCGCTATGTGTTCGGCGAAGTCGCCCTGTAACGCGAGAACACCTATTTTCAACTCGGCTTGCTGTCCGCTGGCGCTATTTGCTCCGAGGCGCGAGCAGGTCAGCCTCGGGAATGGTGCGCGCGCTGATCCCGACCATGGCTTCACCCAGGTCCTTGGACACCTCTGCGAGAATCTTGGGGTCCTGGTAGTGAGTTACAGCCTGCACGATAGAATATGCGCGCCGTGACGGGTCACCGGACTTGAAAATTCCGGACCCGACGAACACGCCGTCCGCGCCCAATTGCATCATCAACGATGCATCGGCGGGAGTGGCCACGCCGCCGGCCGCGAAGTTCACCACGGGCAGGCGGCCCATCTCGCGGGTCTGGGTCAGCAGGTCCAAGCTCACGCCCAGATTGCGGGCTTCGACGACAAGTTCGTCGTCGGGCATGGTCCGCAGCTTGCGAATGTTGTCCTGCACCGCCCGCATGTGGCGGACGGCTTCCACGACGTCGCCAGTACCAGCCTCGCCCTTGGTGCGGATCATGGCCGCACCCTCGGATATCCGGCGAAGCGCCTCGCCGAGGTCTCGGCAACCGCAGACAAATGGGACGGTGAAGTCGTGCTTCCAAACGTGGTGGACTTCATCGGCGGGAGTGAGGACTTCCGACTCGTCTACGTAATCAACGCCCAGCGCTTCAAGTACCTGGGCTTCGACGAAGTGTCCTATGCGGCACTTGGCCATTACGGGGATGCTGACGGTATCCATGATCTCGCAAATGATGCTGGGGTCGGTCATGCGGGCAACGCCACCGTCGGCTCGTATATCTGCCGGCACCCGCTCCAGAGCCATGACCGCGACTGCGCCGTTCTCCTGGGCAATCTTGGCCTGCTCGGCGTTGACGACGTCCATAATGACGCCGCCCTTGAGCATCTGAGCGTGCCCCGCTTTGACAGTAAAGGTACCCGTCAATACGTCGACCATGTTCGTTCCTCCGTGTGGGACAAAGTCACTTTTAACTAATGTAGCGCCTAACAACGTAGCATTGCTAGCATATTATACGCTGCCCTAGCGCGGGTTATCAATGTGACTCCAGAGGGCGGGCCGGGTCTCACGGCTCAGAAGGGGACGGGTTGGAGGGAGCGGGGGATCAGGCCGCGCTGCGCGGCTTTAGGGAGCAGGCTCCGCAGGACATCGTTGGCCTGGGGGAGGACCCGGCTCTCGAGGCAACGCGCCAGGTAATCGTGGAGAGCCATGAGATGCCGCGGGCGGAAGCCGCGGGCGGTCATCCGCTTGAAAAATACCTGGGTCCACTCCAGGAGGGACAAATGGGGACCGGGCTTGGAACCGGTTACGGCGTTGGTCATGTCATCGCAAAAGTCCAGGGCCAAGGGCCGGAGGCGGTACACCTCGAGTTCGGTGGCATATTTTCGGCAGAGGGCCTCCACCTGAGTCCTGAGCTGGGAAAAAGTCAATGCTTTACCTCTTCAAGAAAGTGTCTGCGAAGGCGAGAGTGCGACGACGGGCAATACGGCCTGCCGGCGGGGAGTGAGACGGAGAATTTCGATTTCCCGGTCATTTCCGGACATATCGGGCGCTTCCGGACCGGCGGGCCGGCCGGGGGCGGAATCCGGGGAGCGACGGAGAGGCTGGGAGCGGGTTGCCTTGTTAGCTTTTTTGGTCATTGAGCATTCCGGCGCCTCAGTGGCTGTCCTGAATTGGCCCGGTCCTTATGGGAGGTCTTACGGGTCGGACATATATTATAGTACAGAAGTTCTCATTACATGACAAGGGGGAGAGCCGGGGTAACTGTTCAGACTCGTGGGGGCGGACCGGCTGGATCACACATCGGTCATCGTTGCGACAATCCTCTAACCATGTCCCGCCGCCGCAACTCGTCATTACCATGAAGGCGGGGATCCGGATATGCCAACAACATGGAACGGCGCTGGTTGCAAACGATTCTGGATTCCGGGTCGAGCCCAGAATGACAGGCTAGGTTAGGACAATCGTATCAAGTGTGAACAGTTACGTTGGCTCCCAGGCGTTGACGGCCCGCGGCCAGACCTTTCAGAGGGTCCTGGGGCAACCGCCGTTTCCGGCACAGCGGACACGTCCGGGCTATGAAGACATGCTCTGTAACTTCGGCAGGAGACGCCGGAAGTTCGATGACCTCCCGGGTCCGCTGCGCCCAACCCCCGCTCAGGGTAGTATGACATTCGGGGCAAAACTCCGGGGCGTGGGTCACTTGCGCTGCGGGTTCCATCCGCGGCCGGGCAAAGCCGTGGGGACGCTTCCTGCGGGGCTTCTTTTCTTCTTCCGCCGCCTCCTTGCGCCTGGCGGCCGGTTTGTGCCCCGGCATCCTGGCCCCCGGCCCGCCGCCGGACAGCCGGGCCTCCAGACTCTCGACCCGCTGGCGCAGTTCCACGATAATCTCCAGCAGCGTCTCCCGGCTCGCCTGGTTCAAGTCCACTTCCGTTTCCATAGTTCTCTTATGCCACAATCGCGCCCCGGACGCCAGCGTTTTCCGCTCAACGAGAAGATTAGCATATTCGCCTCACCAAGTCTGAACAGTTACCTTGCTTATTACGGCTTGACAACCCCCAATGGGCGCGTATAATTGGTCGTTACAGTAACATGCCTCTAGCCACGACTCCGTCTAATCTTCCGAATTACTGCGGCCCCTGGCCTATTCTTGCGCCCTGACTCTGGCTGTTCAGCCGAATCATCCCAAACGCTCCAAGGAGAGGGAGAATGGTATTTTCTGCTCCGGAGATCGGGCACCCTTTAGCTCCGCCCGAGATTAAGACCTACGCCAAGATTCCACAGGTAATCGACGTTCCCAATTTGATCCAGAGCCAACTCCGCTCGTACGAATGGTTCACATCCGACGCCCTCAAAGAGGTATATCGGGAGATTTCCCCGATTTCAGACTACACAGGGAAAAAGTACGAGTTGTTCTTCCTGGAGCATTACTTCAAAGATCCCAAGTACTCTCCCCAGGAGTGCAAAGAGCGGGAAATAACCTTCTCGCAACCCCTTTATGTAAAGACCCGGCTCGAAATGAAGGAGTCCGGGGAGATCAAAGAGCAAGAGATATTCATGGGAGACATTCCCATGATGACCGACAACGGTACCTTCATCATCAACGGCGCGGAACGGGTCGTGGTCTCTCAATTGGTCCGTTCTCCCGGAATTTACTTCGTCTATGAAAGAAACCCGGTCAGCAACAGGAACCTGTGTTTCGCCAAGCTGATACCGTCACGCGGGGCATGGCTCGAATTTGAGACCAGTTCCAAGGATGTGCTGTCGGTCAAGGTGGACCGAAAACGCAAAGTGTCCGCGACGACCTTCCTACGGGCCCTGGGCATTGCCTCAGATGAGGAATTGCTCGAACGGTTCGCCGAGGTGGACGACGACGAGAACCATCAGTACATCCGGTCGACACTGGACCGCGACCCTGCGGCGGAAGCCCGCGAAGTCTCCTTCCGTGAAGACGACCTGCGCGCTGTGTGGGAGATGCTCCGCCCCGATGACGAATACGACGTCGCCTTGGCCCGGCGGATTGCCGGCGCCCAGATCGAGTTTTACCGCAGGCTCCGCCCGGGCGAACCTCCAAGCCTGGAAAACTCCCGGAACCTGATTCGCAACCTGTTCTTCGCACCCCGCCGTTACGACCTGGGACGGGTTGGCCGCTACAAATTCAACCGCCGGTTGAATCAGACGTCCAACGACGACCTGATGACTCTGACCGTCGATGACGTGGTGGCGGTCATCAGGACAATGATCCGCATCAACCAGGGCGACGGCCAGCCCGACGACATCGACCACCTGGGCAACCGCCGCGTTCGGTCGGTGGGCGAGTTGGTACAAAACCAGGTGCGCGTGGGCCTGCTCCGCATGGAGCGGATGGTTAAGGAAAAGATGACCCTGGTGGACCCCGAAACCGCCGCCCCCCAGGGCCTGGTCAACATACGCCCGGTGGTAGCGGCGGTCAGAGAGTTTTTCGGCGGGTCCCAGTTGTCCCAGTTCATGGACCAGACCAACCCGCTGGCCGAGTTGACCCACAAGAGGCGCCTATCGGCCCTGGGCCCTGGCGGCCTCTCCAGGGAGCGGGCGGGGTTCGACGTCCGGGACGTTCACTTTTCTCACTACGGTAGAATTTGCCCCATCGAGACACCCGAAGGTCCCAACATTGGGCTCCTTAGCTCGTTGGCGTCCTACGCGCGGATCAACTCTTACGGATTCATAGAGTCGCCTTACCGCCGCGTGCTCAAGGCCTTGCCCAGCGACTCGGCAGACCTCCGGGGGCGCACGGTTACGAAGACGGTGCTGGACGAAGAAGGAAAGACGATTGTGAACAAGGGCCGGTCCATCGGCGCCAATAGGATGGCCGCGCTCCGGGCGTTGCCCCAAGGCACCCTGGTCCAAGTGACACCCTTCGTGGCCGCAAAGGAAGCCGACATCATCTACCTATCCGCGGACCAGGAAGAACGCTACCGCATCGCCCAGGCGAATTCGGTCCTGGACGAATTCAACCAGTTCGTCGCCGAGCGGGTCGAGGCACGCGTAGGCGACACATACATTCAGGACTCACCGGACACGGTGGACCTGATGGACGTCTCCCCCATGCAGATCATGAGCGTGTCCGCGGCGCTTATCCCATTCCTAGAGCATGACGACGCCAACCGGGCGCTCATGGGTTCCAACATGCAACGCCAGGCAGTGCCTTTGCTCCGGCCCCAGGCGCCGATTATCGGCACCGGAATCGAAGGCAGGGTCGCCCGTGACAGTGGGCAGGTTGTCCTGTCCAGGGCCAAGGGCGTGGTCTCGTCGGTAACCGGACGGGAAATAATCGTGGTCGACCGGGATGGCGCGGAATACTGCCACCCACTGATCAAGTTTGCCCGCACCAATCAGGGCACCTGCTTCGACCAGCGCCCAACCGTCGCTGCCGGAGACCTGGTCGAGAAGGGCGGCGTACTCGCCGACAGCTCCTCCACCGACCAGGGCGACTTGGCCCTTGGCCAAAACGTCTTGGTGGCCTTCATGTCTTGGGAGGGCTACAACTACGAGGACGCCATCATCATTAGCGAGCGATTGGTCAAGGAGGACTATTTCACCTCCACCCACATCGAAAAACACGAGATGGAAGCCCGCGAAACCAAGCTGGGACCCGAGGAGATTACCCGGGACATCCCCAATGTCGGCGAGGGCAGCCTCAGAGACTTGGACGAACGGGGGATTATCCGCGTCGGCGCTGACGTGGGCCCCGGAGATATCCTGGTCGGCAAGGTTACCCCAAAGGGCGAGACCGAGCTAACGGCCGAAGAGAAGTTGCTTCGGGCCATCTTTGGCGAGAAGTCTAGGGACGTTAAGGACACCTCCCTCCGAGTCCCCCACGGGGAACGCGGCAAGGTGATCGACGTCAAGATACTGAACCGCACTAACCGGGACGACCTGCCGCCCGGTGTCAACGAAGCCGTCAGGGTCTGGATCGCCCAAACAAGGAAGATCTCGGTCGGTGACAAAATGGCAGGCCGCCACGGCAACAAGGGCGTGGTCGCTCGCATCCTGCCTGAAGAGGACATGCCATTCCTGCCGGACGGCACCCCGATGGACGTGATCCTCAACCCCATTGGTGTGCCCTCACGCATGAACCTTGGTCAAGTCCTGGAAACCCACCTTGGGTGGGCCGCCAGGACCCTGAACTTCCGGGCCAACACGCCGGTGTTCGACGGCGCACGGGACGACTCCATCGAGGACGCCCTGGCCAGGGTCTGGTTCGCCGAGCAGGCTTTGGCTGTCGACGGCGGCCCCAATAACGGCTCCCCGGCAATCGACTATCCCAAGCTGGCCGGCTGGTTGAAAGAACAGGGCTACGACGGCGAACGGTTGTTGGACCAGGAGATCCATGGCGAGGCCCAGCAAGCCTGTTTGGAGATGTGGCTCCGCAACGTGGCCGGCGAGGACATCACAGGAAAAGACCTTGAAGAGCTACGGCACATGGCCCTTATGGTCCACCGGGAACGCCGTATCGCTCCGCCCACCTTCGGAAAGTTCGAACTGTTCGACGGCCGCTCAGGCGAGGCTTTCGACCAATTGGTAACCGTGGGCAGCATCTACATCCTCAAGCTTATCCACCTGGTGGAGGACAAAATTCACGCCCGCTCCACTGGCCCTTACTCCATGATCACCCAGCAACCCCTGGGCGGTAAGGCCCAATTCGGAGGCCAGCGGTTCGGGGAGATGGAAGTTTGGGCTCTGGAGGCTTACAGCGCAGCGTACAACTTGCAAGAAGTGCTGACGGTCAAGTCGGATGACGTGGCGGGCCGTGTAAAGACCTACGAGGCGATTGTGAAGGGAGAACCCATTGGCCAACCGGGAGTACCCGAGTCCTTCAACGTGCTGTTGAAGGAATTGCAAAGCCTCGGTCTGGCAGTGGAGTTGCTGAACGAGGACGACCGGACCCCGCTGATGCAAGGACTCACAGATGGCACAGAGCTATTCCAGCCCCTGGAGGCGATTTAATGGTCAGATTGGCGGATAGAGCCGAGAGCCAGGCAACCAATTTCAATGCAATCAGGATATCTATAGCGTCTCCAGAACAGATCATGAACTGGTCTCACGGCGAGGTAACCAAGCCTGAGACCATTAACTACCGGACCCTCCGGCCCGAGAAGGATGGGCTGTTTTGCGAGCGTCTCTTCGGTCCGACCAAGGACTGGGAGTGCTTCTGCGGAAAGTACAAGCGGATCCGCTACCGTGGCGTGGTATGCGATAGATGCGGCGTGGAGGTCACCCGCTCCAAAGTGCGCCGCGAGCGCATGGGGCATATCCGCTTGGCAGCTCCCGTAGCCCACATCTGGTTCAGCAAGACCACGCCAAGCCGGCTGGGACTTCTGTTGGACCTCTCCCCGCGCAACCTGGAACGGGTCCTCTACTTCGCCCAGCACATCGTGGTTTCCGTGGACGACGAGACCCGCCAGGAGACCATCGAAGAAGCGCGGGCCCGGTTTGACTTCGATGTGGAGCAGGTCCGGCAGACCGCCGAAGAGACCCTGGCTTCTCTCCGCGAGAAGATCGAAGCACTGGAAGCCGCGGAACACACTCCGGAAGGCGACGTTGAGCGCATGGCCGCCCAGGTCGAGATGGACGCCATCAACGACAAGTTGGCCAATGACGAGCGCGCGCTGGAGGAGAAACTCCAGACAACCGTCGACGAATTGGAGGACCTGCGGGTCCATAAGCTGCTGGCCGAGTCACGGTACCGCGAGTTGAAAGACACTTACGGCAATGTCTTCCAGGCCACCATGGGCGCTGAGGCAATTTTGGCCATCCTGCGCACCATCGACCTGAAGGCCCTCAGAGACCAGCTTATCAATGAGATGCACTCCACTTCCGGGCAGAGGCGCAAGAAGGCCATCAAGCGGCTCCGCGTCGTGGAATCGTTCCGCAACAGCGGCAACCGGGTAGAGGACATGATCCTGTCCATCCTGCCGGTGCTTCCTCCGGAGTTGCGCCCCATGGTACAGCTCGACGGAGGCCGGTTCGCCACCAGCGATCTCAACGACCTCTACCGGCGCGTCATCAACCGGAATAACCGGCTCAAGCGCCTCATGGACCTGGGAGCCCCGGAGATCATCATCCGCAACGAGAAGCGGATGCTACAAGAAGCGGTGGACGCCCTGATCGACAACGGCCGCCGGGGACGCCCAATCCAGGGCAGCCACAACCACAAGCTAAAGTCCCTTTCGGACCTGTTGCGCGGTAAGCAGGGCCGCTTCCGGCAGAACCTGTTGGGCAAACGGGTGGATTACAGTGGCCGCTCGGTGATCGTCGTAGGCCCCGAGCTGAAGATGCACCAGTGCGGTCTGCCCAAGCGCATGGCCCTGGAGCTTTTCAAGCCCTTCGTCATGCACCGGCTGGTGGTGCTCGGCATCGCCCCCAACATCAAAAATGCCAAGCGGATGGTGGAAAGGGCACGCACTGAAGTCTGGGATATCCTCGAAGACGTGATCAAGGACAGGCCGGTACTCCTCAACCGCGCGCCGACCCTGCACAGGCTGGGTATCCAGGCGTTTATGCCCGTGCTCATCGAAGGCAACGCCATCCAGATCCACCCCCTGGTCTGCTCGGCTTTCAACGCCGATTTCGACGGGGACCAGATGGCCGTACACGTGCCCTTATCCCGCATGGCAGTCTTGGAGGCGCGGGAAGGGATGCTCAGCATCCACAACATGTTGTCCCCCGCGTCGGGAGACCCGTTGGTCGCCCCGACACTGGACATGGTGATGGGCTGCTACTACCTGACCGAAATTCGGGAAGGAGCGCGGGGCGAAGGGCGGAAGTTCTACGACTTCGACGAAGCCCGCATCGCCCACTCCTCCGGGTTGATCGATCTGCAAGCGCCCATAGAAGTGCGGAAAGTTCCCAACTCCGATCACGAAGACTGGCAGACCACGATGGGCCGGATGATATTCAACGAAATCCTGCCCCCGTCAATAGAATACCGGAACCGGCTGATGGACCGGGGCGGCCTCAAGGACCTGACCGCCGACCTTTACCGGGACCTGAGCAACGAAGAAACGTCTGACGTCCTCGACAAGGTCAAGGGTTTGGGCTTCCAATATGCCACCAGTTCCGGCATCACCATCGCGATCAACGACATACAGGTATCAGGAAAGAAACCCGCTATCCTTAGCCAGGCCACGGAGATGGTCAGCGGGTACGAGGACCAGTACCTGTCCGGCCTGATCTCGGAAGAGGAACGTTACGCCAAGATCGTAGACGCTTGGACCTGGGCTTCGGATGAAACCGAGGGTTTAGTGAGACAGGAACTGCGCAACTTCGGCGGCATCGCGGTGATGGCGGAATCGGGCGCGAAGGGAAACATCACCCAGATCAAGCAGATGGCCGGGATGCGGGGCCTGATGAGCAATCCGAAAGGCCGCATCATCGAAATGCCCATCGTGTCCAGCTTCCGCGAGGGTCTGACGGCGCTGGAGTATTTCATCTCCACCCACGGCGCGAGAAAGGGGCTCGCAGACACCGCCCTGCGGACCGCCGACAGCGGATATCTGACACGCAGGCTGATCGACATCGCCCAAGAAGTTATCGTCCTCGACGATGACTGCGGCACCTGGGACGCCCATTATGTGTTCGAGAGGCCGGATGACACCATCCATGCCTCACTGAAGGACCGCATCGTCGGGCGCATGGCAGCCATGCCGGTCCCGGACCCAAGCACGGGCGAGATCATCGTGGACCGTAATGAAGAGATCGACGAGGAAATCGCGGGCAAGATCGTCGCATCCGGTCTAACCGAGGTAGGCGTCAGGTCTCCCTTGACCTGCGAATGCCAGCGTGGCGTCTGCCGCATGTGCTACGGCCGGCTCCCGGCAACCGGCATCTGCGTGGAAGAAGGACAGGCCGTGGGCATCATCGCGGCCCAGAGCATTGGCGAGCCGGGGACCCAGCTCACCATGCGCACATTCCACACCGGTGGCGTTGTCTTGACTAGGGGGGACATCACTGGCGGCTTGCCCCGTGTGGAAGAGCTGTTTGAAGCCCGCATCCCCAAGAATGCTGCCATCCTCGCCGACATCGACGGCGTGGTAACCCTCGAGACCGACGACGAGGGCCGCAGGCTGCGGTTGGTCAGCCGGGAGGAGTTCCAGGAGTTTTATCCTCTGCCGGAGGGAACCCAGCTACTTGTCGACGACGGTGAGTACGTCGAACCCGGAATGATCTTGGCAAGCGCCGCAATCGAGGAGCCCTCGGAGGACGGCGCTTCCGGGGAATTGGCGGAGCCGCCGGAACAGGTGATCGCCAACATCGGTGGCCGCGTGGAACTAAGCCCTGAAGGGGTGTCGATCTTCTGGGAGGACGTGGAGGAACGGGAGCACGTCATCCCCGCGCCTGCCCACCTGTTGGTAAGGGACGGCGACCTGGTTAAGGCCGGCGACGCCCTGATCAGCGGGCCGCTGAACCCCCATGATATCCTGAACATCAGTGGCAAGGATGACCTGCAACGATACCTGGTCAACGAGGTGCAGCAGGTCTACCAGTCCCAGGGCGTGAGCATCCACGACAAGCACATCGAGATCATTCTCCGCCAGATGCTCCGGCGGGTCCAAGTGGAGTCCACCGGCGATTGCGACCTCATTCCCGGCCAGATGGTGGACAGGTTTGAGTTCCAGGAGCGGAACGCCAAGGTCCTGGCTGAGGGTGGAGAGCCCGCCACGGCCAAACCGGTATTGCTGGGAGTAACCAGGGCATCCCTGCTTACCAACAGCTTCTTGTCCGCGGCTTCTTTCCAAGAAACCACCCGCGTGTTGACCCAGGCTGCCGTCAGTGGAGCCAAGGACACGCTCTTGGGCTTGAAGGAAAATGTCATCATTGGCAGGCTGATCCCGGCCCGGGTACAGATCCCAGGCATGGACAAGCTGCTACATCCAGACCCCATTCCGGAACTGGCAGGCATCGCGCCCGGTGGCTGGTTGGGGATCGGCGACGAATCTCCCGGTATCAACCCGATTGGCATAGAAGGCGAGGCCCACGGAACGCCGGATGACGACTTCTTCGGGACGGACGACGACATCGAGGACGAAGACGGCCTCGTAAATGGTGCTGGCTTCCTGATCCCTCAACCCGGAAACGGGGCCGCGGGCAGCGGAGGCGATGGCATGAACCTGAACCCTGAGACCAGTGGCGACTACAACCCGTTTTTGAGGCAGGAGGACGAATCGGACGGATAGCGTAGCCACAATAGTGGAAGGATAGCACAGTGAACCTATCGGTAGACTTGGCACCCGGCAATCCTCATCACCTGAGACTAGCCAACCCGGTGATGATTGCGTCGGGAACCTTCGGGCACGATGGCTACGGAGGCGGCATACCCCCGAATATGGACTTGAGCCGGGTGGGGGCAGTAATTCCCAAGACCTTCACCCGGCTCCGTCGGGACGGGAACCCGGAGCCGCGCACGAGCCCACATTTATACAGCCAATGGCTGAAATACGAGGAGCGTCTCTTCCTCAATTCTAATGGCTTGGCCAACCACGGCATCGAGGCCGCCTTAGCCGAGTATGCTCCTCGCTGGTCGAAACTTAACACCACCGTACTGCTCAGCATCTCCGCCGAGAGCGTGCAAGAATTCGGCGAGATGGCTTCAATGACCTGCGACGTGAGCGGCTATCAGGCGATAGAGTTGAACCTGAGTTGTCCCAACGTCAAGCACCGCAAGATATTCGCCCATAACGCCGAACTTACGGCTGAGGCCGTCGCCGCAGTCAAGGAAAAGACTGACCTCCCAGTCCTTGCCAAACTCGCGCCAAACGTCCCGGACGTTGCCCCCATCGCCAAGGCAGCGGTAAATGCGGGTGCCGACGCTCTGACCATCTCCAACACTATCCCCGCCATGCGGATTGACGTGGAGACGCGGCGTCCGGCGCTTGGCGCGGTCACCGGCGGCCTTTCCGGTCCTGGCCTCCGCCCGGTAGCCCTGGCGATGGTCTACCGGGCCGCACAGGTGGTTGACGTTCCCATCGTAGGAGTGGGCGGCATCTTCCACGGAAACCACGTGGTGGAGTTCCTCCTCGCCGGGGCCACAGCGGTCCAGGTAGGCAGCGCCAACCTGGCCGACCTGTGGGCGCCCTTCCGCATAGTAGACCAGTTGACCGCTTACATGGGAGAGGCCGGAGTTTCCAACGTCACAGACCTGGTGGGGGCAGTGGACACCAGCCCGTTTCCGTAGCCTCCGCAGACCATTGAAATATCCCTGGAACGGCCAATCGGACGTGCAACCCCGCGCAGGTTTCGATAAAATAGGGGTACTAGGTTACATACTTATCGGAGTATTGACCTGGATTTCTAAGCAGTGGCTCCGCGCTTAACGCATACGGGCGAGTGGTGGAAAGAGTCGTTGCAATAGATAGCAAAGTCTCAACATACTGTGACCGTTTTCACCAACATTCGGCGATTTCTCAGGAGACATTCCGGGGTTGACGCCAACGAACCAAGGGCATCAATCTGGAGCATACCGGAGTCACGGCGCACACTGTACTTTGGCCTGTTCGCCGTCCTTACCCTTGTCGGCGTCGGCTGGATATGCTGGTATGAAATCTTCTACAAAACTGGAGATGATTGGCCCGAAACGGTCAACTCCATCTTCCGGAACATACCGACGGCGGGCACGGCATCGGCAGTAGCCACCGTTTCCACAATTGAGACTTGGAGGTTCATCGTGGTAGTCGGCGATTGGTTGGCAATGAAAATACAAGAATCGAGAAGGCGAAAGGAAGAAGAGGAGGAAGCAAGAATAGCTGAAGCCGTAGCAAATGCTGTAGCAGAGGCCAGGGAACAGGTCCGGGCAGAAGTCAGGGAACAGACCATAGCGGAAGCCAGAGAACAGGTCCGAGCGGAAGTCAGAGAACAGAACGCGGTAAGAATGGAGGTCATCCAACAGTGGAACCAACGGCGGGAAGCCGCTATCGCGGCGGGAGAAGAGTTCGCGGAACCGCTGCCCTCGTTCCAGGATGACGCCACACAATAGGAAGGGCAATCTGAATTAAGCATAGCCCCATTCTATTCCAGGCGATGGGCTGGGACATTTCCAGTTAAGGTAGTAATGCCATGGTATCCACATTACTGAAACTAGTCACCGAGACCAATGAAAAGGCGGTCAAGCGAGTCCGCCCGTTCTGCGGCAAAATCAACTCTTGGGAACCAAAAGTCGAGTCGCTTTCCGCAGAGCAGCTAAGGGCAAAGACCGTTGAGTTCAGAGACCGTCTCGCCGGTAGAGAAACCTTGGATGACCTGCTGCCCGAGGCGTTCGCGGTCGTCCGCGATGCGGCCCGCCGCAACTTGCGCCAGCGTCACTACGACGTCCAGCTAATCGGCGGGGTGGTCCTTCATCGGGGCCAAATCGCCGAAATGAAGACCGGAGAAGGCAAGACCTTGGTGGCGACCCTGCCGGTGTACCTCAATGCCCTGACGGGTAAAGGCGTGCATGTAATCACCGTCAACGACTACCTGGCCCGCCGCGACCCGGTCTGGATGGGACCCGTCTACCACAGCCTGGGCCTTACCGTCGGCTGTCTCCAGCATGACGCCGACTACATATACGACCCTGACGAAGACCCCTCGGCGTCCGGTAAACGCGGGAGGACGGACTCCCCCCGTTTCCTGCGGGCCGTTACCCGCGCCGAAGCCTACCGCGCCGACATTACCTACGGCACCAACAATGAGTTCGGCTTCGACTACTTGCGGGACAATATAGCCATCGACGCGGACCAGCGAGTGCAACGAGAGCTCAACTTCGCCATCGTGGACGAGGTGGATAATATCTTGATCGACGAGGCGCGGACTCCTCTCATCATCAGTGGACCCGCAGCCGATCCCGTCCAGCTTTATTCCGACTTCGCCAAGCTCGCTCCCAGGCTTCGGCAAGAGGAAGACTACACCATCGACGACCGCACCCGCGCAATTTCCTTGACCCAGGAAGGTATCTCCAAAATGGAGGGATGGACCAAGGTGGGCAACCTGTACGATCCCGACAACTTCCACCTTGTCCACTACATCGAGAACGCACTGAACGCCCACGTGACGAAGGTCCGCGACAAGGACTACGTGGTGCGGGAAGGCGAAGTGGTCATCGTCGACGAGTTCACCGGGCGGCTCCAATTCGGCAGGCGGTGGTCCGACGGCCTGCACCAGGCTGTAGAAGCCAAGGAAGGGCTGAAGGTCCAGCGCGAGAGCGTCACCTACGCCACTATCACCCTGCAGAACTACTTCCGCATGTACGGCAAGCTGGCTGGCATGACCGGTACCGCGGCCACCGAGGCGGACGAATTCCTAAAGATTTACAACTTGGACGTCACCACCATACCTACCAACGTGCCCATGGTCCGGCGAGAAGCCCCGGACCTGGTGTTTCAGACCGGGGAGGCCAAATGGCGGAACGTTACGGCTGAAATCGCCGAGCTGCATGAAACGGGCCAGCCGGTCCTGGTAGGCACCACATCCATCGAATCTTCAGAGCAACTAAGCGAACGGCTCAAGAAGCGCGGGGTCCCCCACCAGGTGCTAAACGCCAAGAACCACGAGGAAGAAGCAGGTATCATCGTCCAGGCGGGCCGCCTCGGGGCGGTCACCGTTTCCACCAACATGGCAGGCCGCGGCACCGACATCGTGCTTGGCGGAGCGGACACCGGTCGGCCCGGCTGGGAGGATGAGCACAATAAGGTGGTAGCTCTGGGCGGCTTACACGTTCTCGGCACAGAACACCATGACGCCCGCCGCATCGACAACCAGCTCAGGGGCCGCGCCGGGAGGCAGGGCGACCCCGGCAGTTCCCAGTTTTTCGTGTCCCTGGAAGACGATCTGATGCAACGATTCGGGGGCGACAAGATCAAGTCGATTATGAGTTGGAGCGGTATGGAAGAGGACATGCCCATCGAAAACCGTCTGGTTACCAAGTCCATCGCCAGCTCCCAGGTCAAGGTCGAGAGCCATCACTTCGACATACGCAAGCACCTCCTCAACTTCGACGACGTGCTCAACGAGCAGCGAAAGAGCATCTACGCGAACCGTGGCGAGATTCTCGAAGGGGCCGGTCTGAAGTCCAAGGTCGTGGAGATGGTGCGCAGCGAGTTCGAAGCCTTGGTGCGCAAGAACCTGCCCGGCCGCCACTCCGACGGCTGGACCGTTCCCGGCTTGCTCGACGACCTCGGTATGATCTGCACTCCGCCCGCGGAACTAACCACCGAGGAGCAAGTGAACCGGCTCAGCCTGGACGAGGTCAGGAGAATTCTCGCCAGTTACGCCGATTCGGTCTTCGAGCAGCGAGAGTCCGAGGTAGGCGAAGCGGACATGAAAATCCTGACCCGGCTGCTTTCGGAATTGGCCGGAAAGTCAGTGGCCGCCGTGGGAGTAGGCGAAGCGGACATGAAAATCCTGACCCGCCTGTTGCTGCTCCGCGCCATAGACACTCACTGGATCAGCCACCTGACTGCCATGGAAAACCTGCGGACGGGCATCGGCCTCCACGCCTACGGCCAGCGTGACCCGCTGGTCATGTATCGCGGAGAAGGGCAAAAGCTGTTCCAGGAACTCCAGCAGCGGATGCAATACGATGTGGTTCACACCCTGTTCCACGTCTCATTGGGTCCGCCGCCAGCCGACAGGCAACGAAACCGGCCGAACACTCCGTCAAGCCCGATGCAGGGAATCGCCGGTCCTAATCGAAACGGCGCCCCCAGAGGCTCCGCCAAAGTCGGCCGAAACACCCCCTGCCCCTGCGGCAGCGGCAAGAAATACAAGCGTTGCTGCGGGGCTAACGCTTAGAGTCTATCCTAATAATACCCCTTTTGTGCGGGTGTTACCCATTTTTAGGATAGGCTCTTAGAGGGCTTCGCCACGTTGACGCTCGGTATAGGTGTTGTTGAGTGTTTCTCGGATGACGATTTTCAGGTCGCCATTTGAACACCGTTCCGGCGCAATGGTATGGCATCAGGCTGTGAAGTGTCGCCATAAATTCCGGTAATGACACTACCCTATTGAATTATTGGGCCTGACCGTTTTAGTCTTGACTCGCCGCTTCAGGCCACCCCGGAAACTATTGACCCAGTATCAAAGGATACTCAAAACTGATGCCCGAAGCCTTCGCCGAGATTGCCGACTTCTATGGGATTGACGCTTCACCGAGGCTCGACCGCGAACGGCGCGCCCGGTTCGGGCAATATATGACGCCTACCCACGTGGGCCGGTTTATGGCCAGCCTGTTCACGAGCTTGTCCGGCCATGTGTCCGTAGTGGACCCAGGGGCAGGTGTGGGTTCGCTGACCGCTGCCCTGGTCGAACGCATGTGCATGGGGGATGAGCGCCCACGGAGCGCATATCTTGTATGCTATGAAATAGAACCGCTATTGACCGAGTACTTGCGACGCACCTTGAAGCAGGCCGTAACTGAGGGCGAGGCAGCGCACATCAAGATTGCCACCGAGTTGAGGGAGAAGGATTTTATTCTGAACAATCCCGCAGGAATGCAGTCCAATTTTCTTGATTGTAATGAGACCCGTTCAGAATCTTTCACTCACGCAATAATTAACCCGCCTTACAAGAAAATCGGCTCTCTTTCTGAACACAGGGTGGCCTTGTGCAAGTCGGGAATCGAGACCTCCAATCTCTACGCAGGCTTCTTGTTTCTTGCTGCACAGCGGCTTTGTGAAGGCGGAGAGATGGTCGCAATCGCCCCACGTTCGTTTTGTAACGGGCCATACTTCAGGCATTTTCGGCAGGTCTTCTTTGCTGTTATGGGCCTCAAGCAGATTCACATTTTTGAGAAGCGCAATTCTACGTTTAGAGGCGATGGCATCCTACAGGAAAATATCATCCTCCATGCCGTCAAGGGACACAAGCCGTCCAGAGTGAAGATTTCGGCCAGCGCGGGAGACGTGTTCGAGTTCGACCCCGCCTCAGGAGAGTACATCGCGGCCGGGATGACGCAACGTGTCGCGGAATATGCCTCCGTAATTCAAGCCGACGATCCCGATTGCTTTATCCACATAGCCACCAACGATCTGGAGCAAGATATTGCCGATCGCATGACGCGCTTCACAACTACGCTTACCGACCTTGGTGTGGAAGTATCTACGGGACCGGTCGTGGATTTTCGGCTGAAGGAGGAGTTGCGGGCATGGCCAGCGGCAGACACAGCATCGCTTCTATATCCGGCGCATTTCAGACAAGGCGACTTCAGGTGGCCAAGGGCAATGAAAAAGCCCAACGCGATTCGCGTGACGGACCAGACTCGCAAATGGTTATGGCCGAATAACGGCTGCTTTGTCGTCACCAGGCGCTTCACCTCAAAAGAAGAACGCCGTCGTATCGTAGCCTCGGTATGTCCACCCGATATTCCGGGGGAACTGATAGGGTTCGAAAACCATCTGAATGTATTCCATATCCAGAGGAAGGGTTTCTCTCTTGCGCTGGCACACGGACTTGCCGCCTATCTTAACAGCAGTATGGTTGACCGTTATTTCCGGCAGTTTAACGGCCACACCCAGGTGAACGCCGCCGATTTGCGGTCGTTGCGTTATCCTGCATGTGAAGTGTTGGAGCGAATAGGAAAGCGGATCGGCGACAGCAAGCTTTCGGATGAGCAAATCAACCACATAATACACAGGGAGTTGGCAGACGTGATGGAGGATGATCCGTCGGCTCAGGCCCAGCAGAAAATCGACGACGCCCTTGAGATTCTTCGGGCGATAGAGATGCCTCGCGGGCAGCTTAACGAACGGTCTGCGCTTACACTGTTGGCCCTTCTTGACTTGAAGCCCGCTGGAAACTGGAATGACTTGCGAAGGCCGTTAATTGGCATCACTCCGATCATGGAGTTTGCCCGCCAGCAATACGGACGCGAGTACGCTCCGAATACACACGAAACCTTCCGTCGGCAGACGATGCACCAATTCGTTGAAGCAAGTGTCGCGCTTTACAACCCGGATGACCCCAACCGGCCTGTCAACAGTCCCTTAGCGTGCTACCAGATAAGCGAGGAGGCTTTCAGGGCCATCCAGACTTACAGGACCGATTCCTGGCAACGCGCCATTGCCGATTACCTGGATGAAATAGGGTCTCTTGCCGCCAAATGGGAAATGCAACGCAACATGCAAATGATTCCCGTAATGCTGGACGAACATACGGAAATCATGCTTGCCCCAGGGGAACATAGCCTACTAATAGAGCAGATTATTACCGGGTTCGCGCCCAGATTCGCCCCGGGAGCCGAAGTAATTTATGTGGGCGATACAGGCGATAAAGCGGATTATTTTCAAGAGCATCGACTTGCCGACCTCGGCGTAACCTTGAACCCTCATGGGAAGATGCCAGATGTGAACCTTTATTATACAACGAATAATTGGTTGTTGCTTGTAGAATCTGTTACTAGCCACGGGCCGGTTGACCCAAAGCGGCACAATGAACTTGCGGAACTGTTTGGCGGAGCCAGAGCTTCCCTTGTGTACGTCACAGCGTTCCCCGACCGCACAGTGATGGCGCGTTATCTGAGAGCTATTTCATGGGAAACAGAGGTCTGGTGCGCGGATGCCCCATCGCACCTGATTCACTTCGATGGAGAAAGGTTCTTGGGACCATATCAACGTTGACATTCGTGCTCATTGCCGACTCCGACGGCCTTCATCAAGGCCAAGCGACGCCTGGCCTTGTGACCCCACTGCCCACGTATTGCCCACGAGAGACTGACCCCCATCCGGGCCACCCGCCCCAATGATTGGCAGACCCCCCTTACTCCATCGCCCTCGCCTCGGGCAGCCCCAACAGGAACTGGCCGTGGTTTTCGTAGGCGGTGTCGCTGACCATCTGGTGCTGCGCCGCGGCGTTGATGTCCCGCAGGCAGCGCTGCAGCACGCTGGACATGAATAGGGCGGACCCGCCCCCGTACCTGAACGCCTGCGAGACCACGTCGGCGGCTACCTCCGTCGTGTAGGTAGCGCAGCTACGCATCTGCGCTTGCAGCGATGGCTCCGGGGTCTGGCCGTTGCATACAGACCGCCAAGCCTCTTCCAGGATCTCCACATTCAGCGCCCTGGCAGCCCGAAGCCGGAGGTCGCACTCACCAAGAGCCCCCTGGAAAACCGGACGATTCGCCAGCAGATTAGTCGAGTTGTAGCCGCGTGTCTTGGCAGTGGCGGCCTCGGTCACGGCGTCCAAAGCCCTTCGCCCCACGCCAAGGGCAAAGGCCGAATGTTCGTTGGTCACGAAAGCCGGCCTGCCCAGCCGGTATAGTGGACCGCCTCGTTTCGGTTCGGTCGAAGTCGCGTCCCATGCAAACCTTTCGGGCACGAACAGGGCCTCGGCGGAGAAGTCGCAGCTTCCGGTGCCGCGCAGACCCATCACCTGCCAGTTATCGTGAATCCTCACTTTGGATGTGGGCATCGCGATCCTCAACTGCCTGGGATATCCCGGGTCTTCAGACACAACACGCGCACCCGCCGATACCCACTGGGAGTGCCGGACGCCGCTGCCAAAAGGCCAGCGCCCATTTACCTCATAGCATCCCTTCACGGGTACAGCCGTGCCAAGCGGAGCGGCGACACCTGCGGCCCTCGGAGGCTGACCGCCAACAAAGACTTCCTCTATGGCATCATCCGGAAGAAACGCGCCAAGGCCGCCAAGACTCGCGGCGCCGATCATCAAGCACCAACCCGCCGAAGGCTCGATCCGGCTCACCGCCTCCAGCACGTCGAGCTGTGTCACTACGTCGGCTTCGGCGCCACCCAGGACGTGGGGCAGCTTTAGGCGAAGAAGCCCCGAGTCGTAGAGGGCATCCACCGAGGCTCGCGGAAGGGTAGCGGTCTCCTCGGCTTCTTGGGCTCCCGCCTCCTGGATACCCCGGACACTCTCTACGGCCTCCATGAGGACCCGGCGCTTTTCCTCTCGATCCGTTGGAAAAACCGTCAAGATGGACCTCTAATCATCGACCCTCGGCTTCACGTCTTGAACAAATACATCCATTGAGTCGAGAAGCTGTTGAAGGCTGCCGCAGCCGTTGAAGTTGATTTGAAACTCTTCCAGCCCCGACTCCTGCCTGAAACGCTTCATGTCGGATGCCACCTGCTCGGCACTGCCTTGGCCGGTGGGTCTGTCTCCCCCGGAACTGGAACTGCCCGTAATGTGGCTGAAATTAACCCGGAAGCTCATTCGGGTGCGAGGGACATCTTCCCGCTCGATCTCGGCGCATACATCCCGCAGGTAAGCCATGTTGTCTATCAGGTCCGGCAGTGCCGTGGGCGTTGGTTGCCACACCTGGGCGAACCGGGCCGCCCGCCTCAACGAGGCCTGGCTGGACCCCCCAATCCAAATCGGTGGATGGGGCTGCTGCAGAGGTTTGGGACTGACGTGCATGTTGTCGAAGGAGAAAAACCGCCCATGAAAGGTGGTGGGGCCAGGTTCCCAACACGCTTTCCACAACCGCAGGTACTCGTTGGTCCGAGCCCCCCGCTCTCGGTGCGGTACTCCCAACGCACTATACTCGGCTTCGTTCCATCCCGATCCTACTCCGGCAATCGCCCGCCCTCCCGACATCTGGTCCAGGGTCGCCACCATCTTGGCCGTGACCACGGGATTTCGGTACGGCATAATCAGGACCGAGGTCCCCAGCAAGACCTTGGTAGTCCGCGCCGCCACGTACGACAGCACCATCAGGGGATCATAGACATTGCGCCAAAGAGTGCTCCGGGGTGAATCGTCAACGATCACATGGTCATTGACGAACAGTGCGTCAAACCCCAGTTCCTCGGCATTGCACGCCGTATCCACAATTGCTTCCGGCGTGGTCGGGAACCCCAGATAGTCCGCATTGGGAATTCGGAACGAATATTGCGGCATATCGCCTCCATGCCTGTTGAGAGACCGGACTGCGGTCAGGACAGGGACAAGGTGTCGGCGGGGAACAGCTCTTCGGGCTCCACCGTATGCGGGATCACTCCCTGCTCCACGTTGAATCCGATAAAAGTTTCCAGCGTCTTCCGGGAACTCTCGAACCCGTAGGGGACCGGGTCGCCGCCCACGACCTTGCCCATCTTCAGCAGCGCCTGGTCCGCAGGGCTGGAAGCCTCTCCCGTCGTAAGGCTATTCATGTAGGGGGTCTTCGCCGCCTTGAATACTTCAAACAATTCTTGGGCCAGGCTCTCGTTCGACTCCAGTTCTGAGTTCTTCACTACCAACATGTGACTGATGGGGTAAACCCCTGTCTTCTGGTGCCATGCGGCATCGGCCTCGTCCGCCTCCGGGAACAGTGGTTGAATGTCCGGGGAATCCACGGCTCCCGCGCCGATAGCCGCGTCTATCTCTCCCGAGAGGAGCATCGCGCCAAGGTCGCTGTTGGCAGACGACACAACGTTCGACGGGGAGACAAACTCTGCCACGTGCTCGTCGCCGGACAGCACCCAGGTCACCGCCTCCAGGTCCACGTCGTACTCGGTCTGAAGAATGCCGCGGGTCCAAACACCGGGAGTCAGCGTGTAGCTGCGCAACCCCACCCTCTTGCCTTCCAGGTCCTTGGGCGACTTGATCCCGCTGCGGGCGTTCACCACCAACCCTCCGTGATAGAAGGCCCGCGTTAGAAACACCGGGAGCCCGGTGAAGGCTTTCCCATGGGAGCGGGCGCACAAATACGTCGAAAGAGCCATCTCCGCCACGTCGAACTCGAGACCTCTCACCATCCGGCGGAAAATGCTGGTGACCGGAGACACCTCGATGTGCTCCATGTCAAACATCTTTGACGTTACCGTACCGTCTTTCAACGGCGTCGTATGACCGTAGTTTCCTATGGCGGTTTGCAATACCAGGTCAGACATTTTCCTCTTCTCCTACCGGACGTTACTGTTAGCGGTCATAACCCATCAGCGAGCCGCCTCGGCTTCCGCCCGACCGCGCCACTTCCAGGGGTTCCGAGATTACATTTACACAGGCAACCTTTCCCTCTTGCGTCGCCTGATAGGCCCGCTGTAGCGCGGAGTTGATCTCAGAAGGTTCGGTGACGTTCTCAGTATGGCCGCCAAAGGCTTCCAGAATCTTGTCATAGCGGATTTCGGGGGTGTACGTTGCGACTCGCTCTTCGTAGCCGTCAGGAAGACCCATGTTGGCCTCCAAACTACCGCCCACGATCCCCGAGTTGTTGTTGATAATGAAGACGATGGGTAACTGGTATCGCACGGCCGTCTCCATCTCCATCGCGTTGAACCCGAAAGCGCAGTCACCGTTGACGCTGACCACCGGAACATCAGGCCGGGCAAGTTTCGCTCCGACAGCAAAGGGAACGCCTACCCCCATGCAACCATTGGAGCCTGAATTCAAGCGGCTGGCCGGGGTGTAACTCTGCAACACCTGTCTGCCGGTGGCAAGTGTGGTCTGGCCGTCCACGGAATAAACCGTTTCCCTGGGGAAGACCTGGCTCACTTCGTGCAGCAGCCGGTAGGTCAAGATCGGCTTGGCGTCCGAGGTAAGGCGTTCCTGGATCGCGTTCGCGTTGGACTCCACTCGCTCCCGCAGCCCCGAGAGCCAAGGACCTTCCTCCGCGCGCTCCGCCATTCCTGCGGTCTTCCCTTCTATTTCGCCGAGTATCTGCCTCAGCACCGCCTTCGAGTCTCCGACTATTCCAACGTCCACAGAGCGGTTGAATCCGATCTCCTCGGCTTCGATATCAATGTGGATGACCTTGGCGTCCGCAGGAAACTGCCGGCCAAACCCGAACATCCAGTTGAGCCGGGACCCCACCACCAGCACCACGTCGGCATTGCCCATGATCGCGCTGCGTGCGGCCCCTAAATTCAGCGGGTGGTCGTCGGGTATGAACCCGCGTCCCATGGGAGATGCGATGTAGGGCATCCCCAACGACTCGACCAGTTGCCGCAGTTCGGCGGTGGGCTCCGACCAGCGGACTCCCTTGCCCACGATCATCATTGGCCGTTCGGCGTTCAAAAGAAGCTCGGCGGCACGCTTCACCTGCTCGGGATTGCCCATCGGAGCGGCGTCGGTGTAGTAGTTGGAGGGCCAACGGACAGTCTCTTCGTCCACCGAATTCTGGATCACATCCGATGGCAGGTCGAGGTAGACCGGGCCGGGCCTTCCCGTCCGTGCCCTGCGAAACGCCATCGCCATATACTCGGGGATTCGCGCGGTACTCTCGACCTGCACGGCCATCTTGGTAATCCCCTTGTACATGGGGATGTTTTCGGTCTCCTGGAACGTGCCGGTGTAGCGTCCCCGCTGGGGACCGGAGCCTCCGAGAATCACCAGGGGGAAGCAGTTGTCGTAGGCCACGTGAGCCCCGGTCACTCCGTTGGTCACCGCCGGACCGGCGGCCAGTACCGCTACGCCCACCTGGTTGCGGAGGTAACCGTAAGCCGCCGCCGCAAAGGTCGCGGCCTGTTCATGGCGTACACCTATGGGGCGGACTCCGAAATGAGGAGCAAACCCCATGATGTCTTGGATCGGACCTCCGGCCAGTCCAAATAGTGTCTCGATCCCTTCCTTCTGGATGGATTGGGCGACCAATGCGCTTCCTTCTACCTCGGCCAATGCGGACCTCCTCGGTTACCTCGTCGTGTTCGTTCGGTTACAAATTTTCGAAACATCTTAAGCGCGGGACACTGAGATTATACATTCCCAAGTCAACATCCGCAGGCTGCGGCCGCACACCGCAGGGCCTTTCGATTATGACCGGAACCGGCTCCATCGTCATTCCGGCGAAAGCTGGAACCCGGAAATTCTCAGGTATCTAAACGTGATTCTCGTGATTCTAAGGAAAGGTTCCTGGATTCCGGCTCAAAGCCTGCCCCGTAGCCGCGCAGGAGCGTCCTTGTCCTTGGTCCACATAATCTCATTGCGCTGCCTCGCACCGGAATACTAGACGAATCCGCTGGAATTCAGCCTCACAGGCCGTTATTCAATCACCAGGTGCGACTTGTCGCCCTCGGCCTGACCTGTATAATGGGTGAATCGTGACAGGAGGACTCCTGATGACTCCGGACTCTCGCATTGACCGCTTGGAAGTCATGCGCTTGGAAGTCACGATGGAACGGATCGTTGCCGCATTGTCCGAGATCCGCCAAGACTGCGAGTCATGCGAACGGCAATGCAAGACTTAAGAGTCGACATTCAAAGCATGGGAAGCAATACAGATGCCAAGTTTAGGACGTTGATATTGGTGAATGTCAGGCTCGGTGCAACCACTGTCGCGCCTATAATCGGTCTGTTCTTCAAAACAGTCTAGCTATTCCTGCGGTCCTTCAGACTGGACCATCGACTCGATCATATTAACGCGGCAGTTCCTCCTGTCGCATCCAATTTAGTTTAATCGTCCTACTGGCGCATGGAGGCGTAATGGCAGAAATTGACGGCGGGCATCTGTTTGCGAAGGCCCTTAAAAAGGAGGGCGTCGAGTACGTCTTCACCCTGAACGGCGGGCATATCTACAACCTCTACGAGGGATGCGCCGACGAAGGCATCGAGATCATCGACTTCCGGCACGAGCAGGCAGCAGCCCACGCCGCGGAAGGCTGGGCCAAAGTCACCGGCAAGCCCGGTGTGGCCATCGTTACCGCCGGCCCCGGTGTAACCGACGCTATCACCGGCGTCGCCAACGCTTTCCAGGCCCCCAGTCCGATGATCCTCATCGGCGGCAACGCCGCAATCGGGGAGCACCTGAAGGGCGGCCTTCAGGACTTCGATAGCGTCACCTTCATGAAGCCCATTACCAAGTTCGCCGAGCAGGTCAAGCGCGTCGAACGTATTCCGGAATACGTGGCGGAAGCCTTCCGCGAGTCGACCACCGGCATCCCAGGCCCGGCCTACCTGGAAATCCCTATCGACGTCGTGAACGGTAAGGCCGAAGAGGATAACGTGCGCTACCCCCAGAGGTACCGCACCGAGGCCAAAGCCTATGGCGACCCCGAGTATATCGCCAGGGCGGCTGAGGTGCTCAGGAACACTGAGCGCCCAATGGTCCTCGCGGGGTCTGACATCTGGTGGTGTGACGCCGCCGAAGAGCTGCGGGAATTTGTCGAGCTTATCGACTCCCCGGTGTTCCTGAATGCAATGGGGCGCGGCAGCATCCCTTCGGACCATCCCAATCTGGGCAGCCTCGGCCGCCGCTACGGCTTGGTCAAGTCCGACACCGTGCTCCTGATCGGCACGCCCATCGACTTCCGCCTGGGTTACGGCGCAGAGAACATGTTCCCCCAGAACCCCAAGATGATCGAGATAATGATGGATCCGGCGGAGATCGGCAAGAACCGGGACGTCGAAGTCGGCCTGGTAGGTGATACAAAGGCCATTCTGCGTCAACTGATGGACCAATTGCGTGACACCGGGTACCGGTCGCCGGGCAAGGCATGGGTCGAAGAGGTGATGACTGAAGACCATGCCCTAAAAGCAGCCGACGAACCGATGCTGAACAACACCCAGACCCCGATCCACCCGATGCGCGTAATGAAGGAACTGCGCGACGTTCTGGATTACGACGCCACTGTCATCGGCGACGGCGGCGACTTCGTGACCTTCGCCGCCAGGGTGCTTGGGATCAACCGTCCCGGACACTGGCTTGACCCCGGAAGCTTCGGCTGTCTTGGTGCGGGCAGTGGGTTCGCCGCCGCCGCCCAGTTGGCGCGGCCCGGTAAACAGGTCTGCATTATCTACGGCGACGGCGCGTTCGGCCTCACCGGCTTCGACATCGAGACCTACGTCCGCTTCAACCTGCCCATAGTGTCCATCGTCGGCAACAACGGGGCCTGGAACCAGACCACCCAGGGGGTCTTGCGCCGTGGCGGCCGGGCTCTGGGCACATTCTTGTCCCAGGACACGGACTACGCCAAGATCATGGAGGGGATGGGCGGCCACTCTGAGCGGGTCACCGACCCGGAACAGCTTCGCCCCGCGATGGAACGGGCATTCGCTTCCGGCAAGGCGGCCCTGATCGACGTGGTAACCGACCCCGACGTCTCCTACGGGAACATGGGCGGAAGATCCAGGCAACAACGCCAGTACTGAGGTCATGGTTATAGCTGGTGAGATGCGAATCGTTGTCATAGGCCAGGAAGCTTTCGGGGGCAAGGTCTTGGAAGCGCTGGCCGGGCAGGGTGAAAACGTCGTTGGTGTGTTCGTGCCGCCGGGCAGGGAAGGGGGCCGCCCCGACCCCCTCAAGGCTGCGGCAGACGAACGGAGCATACCTTTGCTCCAGTATCGCCGCATGCGCTCCCGGGAAGCCGTTGACGCCTTCGCGGGTCTGAACGCCGACCTCTGCGTCATGGCATTCGTGACCGACATTATCCCGGAGTCGATACTGCAAAATCCCAAATATGGGACCATCCAGTATCACCCATCCCTGCTCCCCAGGCACCGGGGACCCAGCTCCATGAACTGGCCGATAATCCGGGGGGAGACGGAAACGGGCCTGACAATCTTCTGGCCCGACAAAGGACTCGATACGGGCCCTGTGCTCCTCCAGAAGACAGTCAAAATCGAGGCCGGCGACACTCTCGGTTCCCTTTACTTCGACAAGCTATTCCCCTTGGGCGTGGATGCGATAGCCGAAGCGGTGCGCATGGTGGCCGGCGGCAGCGCCCCTCGACTGGTCCAGGATGAGTCCCAGGCCACCTACGAAGGTTGGTGCTGCTCCGAGGATGTAATCATCGACTGGGACTCCCCCGTGTCCACCATATACAACCAGGTCAGAGGGTGCGATCCCAGTCCCGGAGCGGCGGCCTCCTACAAAGGTGAACCTATCCTGCTTTTCCGGGGCTCCATGAGCACCGCCTCCAGCGGCTGGCCTGCGGGGGAAGTCGTCGACGTTTCCGACAGTGGATTCTCTGTCGCCGCTGCCGATGGTGTGATTACGGTAGGCAGGGTGCAGCCTCCCGGCTCCGGCAAGATAATGGCGCCGGAATGGACCAGTTCCGTGGGGCTGCGGCCCGGGGACCACTTCGAGCATTAGCTTCGGTTCCCTATCCCTCCCTCCTCCCTAAGTTTCTTCCCGAAGGTTAAGACCGTAATGAACTGTGTCACTTGTCATCGAGAGAATCGCCAGGACGCCAAATTCTGCGACGAATGCGGCTCCCGGCAGGCCCCGTACCAGCCAAACACCGGGGCAACCAACGCACATGGGAAATTGGGCCCGTTGGACGGAATCCGGGTTATAGATTGGACAATGTGGCAGTTCGGACCGGTATCCACCATGATGTTGGCCGACCTGGGAGCCGAGGTAATCAAGGTGGAATCGTTGGACGGAGACCACGGAAGGCAGTTCACACGAGTAGGCGGTGTCAACTTGGCCCTGGCGGCAACCTTAACTCCTACTTCGAGTGCCTTAACCGCCAGAAGAAGAGCATCGCACTGGACCTCAAGAACCCCAGGGGCGTGGAGGTAATGTACAGACTGGTGGCCGAGTCCGACGTATTCGTCGAGAACTTCCGGCACGGCGTGGCGGAGCGGATGGGACTGGGCTATGAAGACCTGGTCAATCACAACCCCATGATCGTGTACGGCTCGGCCACTGGTTACGGCCCCAAGGGCCCCGATTCGGAGAAGCCCGCCTTCGCTTTGACCGGGGAAGCACGCTCCGGAGGACTATGGTGGGCTGGACTGGACAACGGCCAGCCATACAGTGTGGGAGGGGTGGCGGACCAGATGGCCGGGATTATGCTCTCCTACGGGGTATTGGGCGGATTGGTCGCCCGCGAGCGGTTGGGCATCGGTCAAAAGGTGGACGCCTCTCACCTGGGCAGCATGATGTGGCTGGGCGGCCTCCGAAACGGTATGGCCTTGCTCACGAAAAACGTCCCGGTGCGCCCCATGGCCCGAAACCCCCTCTGGAATTA
Organism: Dehalococcoidia bacterium; assembly: GCA_965216155.1. GTDB lineage: Bacteria > Chloroflexota > Dehalococcoidia > Lucifugimonadales > UBA3495 > CATOSP01. The sequence goes on from CBDCFD010000006.1 coordinate 1,017,099, forward strand.
CTACAAATGCCAGGACGGGCGATGGATCGCGTTTTCCATGAACCAGAGCGACCGCTACTGGCCTTTTGTGTGCAACGCCTTAGCACGGACCGACCTGGTGGACGATGAGCGGTTCAACAGCATTGAGGCCCGGACCGAAAACCGCCAGGTATTGATAGCGATTTTCGACTCCATCTTCATTACGAAGCCGCTGGACGACTGGGCGGAGTTGCTCAGTGACTCCGGAGACACGATCTGGGAGCGGGTGCAAGACGTGGTTTGACCTGCCCAACGACCCGCAGGTGGTGGCCAACGAGTATATCGTTGACTTCGATCATCCTATCCTGGGTCCTTCCAAATGGCTCCAGACGCCGGTGGGTTACAACAAGACACCCATCTCCACACGGAAGATGGCTCCGGCCCACGGCGAAAACACGGAAGAAGTCCTGATCGATACCCTCGGATACACTTGGGACGATATCGGCAAGCTTCAGGACGCCGACGCAATACTATAGGTCATGCGGGGGCGGTGATTCGCCCATCCAAACCGAGGTCGAATGTTGGTCGGGGTGAGTGGATTCGAACCACCGACCTCCACGTCCCGAACGTGGCGCCCTGCCGCTGGGCCACACCCCGTTTGTCTACTCAACGACCTCAAGGCCTCACTCGCCGCAATTGCGGGTGAGCCTCGGACATCTATTATAGCCTACTACGAACCCGCAGGGGTGCATCAGGATGATTCGATTATCTGGATCAAGGACGCTTATGCGCCGCTACTACCCCATCCGTCACTCCGGCCCTCAGCCGGAATCTAGGAACCCTTCCTTAGAATCACGTTCAGATATCTGAGCAGTTCTGGTTCCAGCGAAAGCTGGAACTGCGGATGGAGCCGGTTGCGGTCATAATCGAAAGGCCCTGCGGGGTGCATCCTCCAACTAAAACGGGCATCCAATCTTTGACAAGTTGCGGGGATATTTGCGCTCCGCAACAAGTCCCTCACCTTCTCCAAAGGGGACTACCGAATGACTTCTTTCCCACGTTTTACGGTGCTTTTGGCCCTGGCGTTCGCCCTCGCGTGCGGTACAGCCGCTTCACCTGAGACAGTCGCCACGCCCATCTCTGTAAACTCTGGTCCTTCTACAGCAGCAATGGAGTCCTCAGATCAAGTTGACAAGAAGGGACAATCCGCTCCAGAGTCTCCATCCGGCGTGAAATCAGATAAAAAGGAGCAAGTGCCGCAGAACAGCTTCTCATCCGCATCCAGCAACTCGCTCGGGGACCCAGCCGCATCGCCGCCTCCCGCCTTGTTGGAGAAGAAAGATGGGGTCTCATCGCGAGATACGGGTGCTACCGGGATTGCGCCCATTAGCAATGAGCAGGCGGAAGCGGAGTTGCGCCGTGCCGGAATCTCCCCCGGGGGTTGGGACACCGACTTCACGTTGAGATCGGTGGATTACGATGACATACTCGGCGGCGGGCCGGGCAAGGACGGCATTCCGGCCATAGACGCGCCCACCTTCGAGACCGTCACTGAGGCCGGTCAGTGGTTGGATGGCCGCGAACCCGTACAGGTCGTCCACATAAAAGGCGATGCCCGGGCCTACCCCATGCAGGTCATGATGTGGCACGAAATCGTCAATGACACAGTGGGAGGTGAGCCCGTCGTCATCACCTATTGACCCCTCTGCAATAGCGCCTTCGTGTACAGGCGCACGGTGGGAGACCAGGTGCTCGACTTCGGGACTTCGGGAAAACTCCGATACAGCAACCTGATAATGTACGACCGGCAGACCGAGTCGTGGTGGCAGGAAATGGGCGGTGATGCCATAGTCGGCGGCCTGACCGGGGAAAAACTGGACCAACTCTACCTCAGCATCGTGTCATGGGACGAATTCAAGGGGTCATTTCCCGATGGCAAAGTCCTCTCCCGGAACACGGGCCATTCCCGGCCTTATGGCGTCAACCCCTATGCGGGCTATGACCGGGACAACCCTTTCCTCTACCGGGGGCCCATAGACTCGCGGCTGGGGCTAATGGAGCGTGTGGTTGGCGTAACCATTGGCGATGAGTCCCTGGCTATCCCGTTCGCCCTGCTAGGGCAGGAACCGGCGATTCAATACACCCTGAACGGCCAGAACCTGGTGGTCTTTTTCAAGCAGGGGACCGCCTCGTCCATCGACACCCGTGACATCTCGGAGGGCCGCGACGTTGGCGCAACCGGAGTGTTCGTCCCCGACGTGGACGGGCAAAAACTCACGTTCATAGGAGACGGGACGGAGATCACCGACGAACAGACCGGCAGCAAGTGGGACCTCTTTGGCCGCGCCATTTCAGGCCCGCTCGAAGGCACACACCTAACGCCCATTCCAAGCAGCGGCAGCCAACTGTGGTTCTCCTGGGCAGTCAGCCGGCCAAATACCCTGGTCTACGGGAGATAATGGCGGGCTCGTTAGATCAATGGCAAGACATTAGCGGCTTCGCATATCGTCGAGCGGATTAATCTTTGCAAGTATAAGATCTGATTATCAATATTACGTCAAGAGATACGCCCATATAAGCTGCATCGGTAATTAGCTGCCAGAGCGAATTCTTGCTAAAGACCCTTAATCCGCCAGTGCCTTCAACCTTTCCTGGAACGCCTGCAGCCGCTCCAACACCCTGGTGAGCCGGGATAGCCACTGGTCTCCCAAACTCCGCGTCGGCATGTGCATCCGCTGATTGCCCACGCTGACGGAAGGGCCCAACGCCCTTTGAAGAGGCCCTCGTGCGCCACCAACAGGGACTCGGAGTTGGATCACGATCCCGTCGTTGCTCTGGAGTATCGACTCAACTCCGAGACCGCCGGCCAACGCCCTTAGTTCAGCCACTTTGAGCAAGTTTTCCACTTCCTCGGGTGGAGGACCGAACCGGTCCCTTAGCTCAGCCCCAAGCAACGGGGCTTCGTGGCGCTCCCTGAGGCAGGCCGCTCGCTGGTACATGGCAAGGCGCGACGCCATGTGCGGGATATAGCTCTCCGGGATGCGCGCCGGCATCTGAAGCTCCACCCTCGGCAGTTCGGCCATGATCGCGCTGGCGGTGCTGGGGTCATCTCCCCCGCCATGCTTCAATTCCTCGACAGCTTCCTTGAGTAGCTGGCCGTACAAGTCCAGGCCCACGTCCCTGATGTGGCCGCTCTGGGCCGACCCAAGCAAGTTCCCCGCGCCACGTATCTCCAGGTCGCGCATAGCGATCCGGAACCCGGCTCCCAGCTCCGACGCTTCGAGAATGGCCTCCAACCGCCGTTGGGCCGCGTCGGTAATGCGGCGTCCCTTGGGGACCAGCATGTATGCATAGGCCCTGTGGTCGCCCCTGCCCACCCGGCCCCGCAGTTGGTAAAGCTGGGCAAGTCCGAAGCGGTCGGCGCGGTCCACTATCAGGGTGTTGACGTTGGGCATGTCCAGCCCCGATTCAATGATCGTAGTGCAGAGCAACACGTCAGCTTCGCCGTTGGCAAAGGAGTACATCACTTCTTCAAGGTCGTTCTCGGCCAACTGACCATGTCCGATCAGGAGCCTGGCCTGGGGGACCAGTTCGGCCAGTTCGGCCGCCTTTTGCTGGATAGTGCGCACGCGGTTATACAGGAAGAATACCTGTCCGCCCCGCTCCATTTCTCGCAGGATGGCCTCCTTGATCACCTCGTCGCTGTACTCGCTGACAAAGGTCTTCACCGGTAGGCGCGCTTCGGGCGCAGTGTCCATGGTGCTGAGGTCCCGGATGCCGGAAAGGGCCTGGTTTAGCGTGCGCGGGATGGGCGTGGCGCTGAGGGTCAGCACGTCTACCTCACGGCGCAGCTTCTTGAGCTGTTCCTTATGGGCCACACCGAACCGCTGCTCCTCATCCACCACGGCGAGTCCAAGATTTTTGAACTGGACGTCCTTTTGCAGAAGCCGGTGGGTGCCAATTACGATGTCAAGCGAGCCGTCCTTCAGCTCTTGTATGACTGCCTGCTGCTCCTTCCTGGTACGAAATCGGCTCAACACATCAACCCGGATGGGGAACGGGCTTAGCCGTTCGCTGAAGGTTGCGTAGTGCTGCTGGGCCAACACAGTCGTAGGAACAAGCAAGCCCACCTGCATACCTTCGTTGACCGTCTTGAAGGACGCTCGTAACGCTACTTCAGTCTTGCCGTAGCCAACGTCTCCGCAGATCAGCCTGTCCATCGGCTTAGTCTGTTCCATATCGGTCTTAACGTCGGTAATGGCCGCCGCCTGATCAGGCGTTTCTTCATAGGGAAAGGAATCTTCCAGTTCGCGTTGCCATACGGTGTCCGAACCGAATTCGTGCCCCTGGGCCAATTCCCTTGCCGCCTGCACACGGAGCAACTCCGCGGCCAACTCCCGGGCGGCGCCTTTGACTTTCTGCTTGATCCTGGACCACTCGGCAGAACCGAGGCGCGTTAGGCTCGGTGGGTGGTCCTGCGCGCCGACGTAGGCCGTAACCCGGTCAAGGTGTTCCGTCGGTACGTACAGCTTGTCCCGTTCCGCATACTCTAGGACGAGGTATTCTTTTTCCTCGTCTTCGTCTCCCAGCCGGGTAGTGCCGCCGAACCTCGCCACACCGTGGTCAATATGGACGACGTAGCTTCCCTCCACCAGGTCAGATAGGTTGGCGATCTCTGTCCCCGGTTCCGCCCGCCGTTGTCGACGGTAGTTCCGTTCCTTGACCGAACCGAATAGCTCCGCGTCGCTCAGCAACATGAGGGCCAGACCCTTGGCCGCGCCCCCTCCGGTCTCGTTGCTCACCCTGTCCAGATGCCATCCCTCCCGGAGGGAGCCGGCGACAAGCAAGACTTCGCCCGCCCGCGGGGATTCGTCTACCGAAGCCGGCAAGCTGGCGTGGACGCCTTGCTCTTCGAGAATCTCGGCCAGGCGGCGGGAATGTTGCGTGACCGCTACGATGGCCTTCCCCTGGGACGCCCACCGCTGAGTATCGTTCCCCAACTGCTCCAACCTGCCGTAGTAGGCCGTCGCCGGTTGGAACAGGTTATCCTCGGCCTCACCCAGCCAGCCATGGACCAGGATACGTGCCCGCCGCTCCAGGTCCTTAGAGAGCGTGTCCCACGCAAGAAACGGAGAAGGGAAACCCTTGGGAAGCTCGCCGCGGTCCTCTCTGCCCGCCCTCATGCGCTCAAACCGCTCTTCCAGGTCGCCCGCTTCGGTTTCGATCTGGGACGGAAGCTCCAAAACGATACGTCCGTCCCCAGGCAGGTACTCCAGTAGGCTGGTGTCGTTCAGGAGACCGCTGTAAAAGGTCAGGGTCTCGAGATTGGGAGCGGACGATAGACTGGCCAGTTCGTCCTCAATGCGTTCGCGCATCTCCGGGTTGCAACGGCTGAAGTCCATCTCGCCGATTAGGCGTTCAACCCTCTCATGGTCCACGAAGGCCGGTAACTGCTCGCGGGCGGGAATGATGCTCACCCGGTCTGCCTCTCCCACCGACCGTTGTGTGTGGGGATCGAACCGCCTGATGGTGTCAACTTCGTCGTCCCATAACTCGATGCGGAAAGGGAGCTCGGCGTCGGATGGGTAAATATCTAGTATCCCGCCTCGAAGGCTGAAGGTCCCGGGATGTTCTACTACCGGCTCGCTGTGGTATCCAAGTTCGACCCAGCGGGGCAGCACCTCATCGAGGCGGACGCGCTGGCCGGTCCTCCACGTGTTCCCGGTGTTTTCTCCGGCCTCTTCACGGGCGTTCTCTCCGGCGTCTCTCCCCGCCACCACATTCATAGGCAGGGTCCGCCGCAGGACCGCGCTCACTGAAGCAACCACGAGCGGGGATGGATTATCCGCCCGGCCTGAGGGTGCGTGCGCGCACGCCAGGGCAGCCAGGGCAGCCAACCGTTGGTTGCTGGTGTTGGCGTCCACGGCCAGGCGTTCGTATGGCAACACTTCTGGTTCGGGCAGCAGGTGGACCGGCTCATCCTCGCCAAGGTAGGTCAGAAGCTGGTCGTGGAGCCTTCTTGCATCTTCTTGGCGTGGGGTGAGGACCAGGGTCGGGACACGGTAGGCGTCCCACAACGCGCCGATGTAGGCCGGACGGGAGCCCTGCCGCACTGTAACCTCGAACGGGCTTGCGGGAGAAATCCCCGCTTCTCCCGGCTGGAGGAACATTGGGTGCCGGTTAACGAGGGAAAGGATGCCTTTTAACGACATATACTCACATTCGGATTTGAAGATTTGGCTGAAAGCAGCGCGGATTCCATATATGCCATGGGCGTTCCCCATGCCTAAACGGGCTGACACCTGAAGTCAGCCCCGATGCAACTATTCTAATCCGCGCGCCAGCGCCCAACAAGGGGAAACATCGCGGGCGGAGACGGCAGGGCCTCTTCATTCTGATTGCGGACCCCTCACGTCGTTCCGGCCTTGAGCCGGGACCCAGGATGTCTCGGCGAATAATGTGACATGCCCCTTAGCATTCCTGGTACCGGCCATCGACGGGAGAACTCGTAGGGTGAGTTTCACACAACAGTCAAATCGCCCTGCTGCAGAAAAAAAGATGCGCCTGCGGGCCGGACACCGCATGGTATACTTTGACCTGATTTACTGGGTATTCCCCTCCCCTTAGACCCTCACCCATATATAGCAATCAGCGGACGAACCTGAGACCGGCCAGCGACCGATATGACTGACTTCCAGGGACCCAAATTCCGGCGAATCGTGGTTAAGGCCGGGACCAGCGTTTTAACCGAAGCGCCGGCGCACCAGGCGCTCGACCTCAGGGTCGTCGGCAGCATCGTAGCTCAGATCGCGCGGCTGCACGAGCAGTCCATTGAAGTCCTCCTTGTAACTTCCGGGGCCATTGCCGCGGGGCGTGATGCCCTGGGAGGCTACGCGGACAAACAAGACATCGTTTCGCGCCAGGTCCTGGCCGCCGTGGGACAGATCAGGCTGATGGGTGTATACCAGGAAGCATTTGCGTCGCACGGCATCCAGATTGCCCAAACCCTACTGACAGCCGGAGACCTCTCACACCGGCAGTCCTACCTCAACATCCGGAACACCTTGCGGGGCCTGCTCGACCTGGGCGTCGTACCCATACTCAACGAAAACGACGTCGTTGCCGTGGATGAGATCGGCGAGGTATTCGGCGACAACGACCGCCTCTCGGCATTGCTGGCAAACCTGGTGGACGCCGACCTTCTTATAATACTCACCGACATAGAAGGACTTTTTACCGCCGATCCTCACCTGGACCCCAATGCCCGGCTGGTCCCCTGGGTGGAAGAAGTCGACCAACGTATCGAGGCGCTGGCCGGCGGAGGCTTAAATCCATGGGCCCGCGGCGGGATGCCCACCAAGATCGATGCCGCCCGCATGGTGACCAAGTCTGGCATCGCCATGGTCATGTGTCACGGCCTGATCGAAGACGCCGTGTTGCGCGCTGCGTCTGGCCAGGCGATCGGTACGTTGTTTCAGCCCTCAGCCGACAAACTTGAGGCCCGGAAACGTTGGATGCTAAGCTCAATGTCCCTGCGAGGTGAAGTGTTCGTCGACGATGGGGCCGCGTCGGCCCTGCAAGCCCATCACCGCAGCCTGCTCCCCGCTGGAATACGGGAGGTAACCGGTGAGTTCGAAAGAGGGGATATAATCTCCATTGTGGGCATGGAAGGCCGTCGGATTGCCTGCGGTATCGCCAACTACGCCGCCAAGGACGTCCTACGAATCCGGGGGCTACGCTCCCACCAGATTCAGGGCGCGCTGGGGTACCAATACGGCCAGGAAGTCGTCCACCGCAACAACCTGGTGTTGTTGTAGCCTTTATCACCCACCCAATTCCAGGTTCGCGTGTGGCGATTAGCCTTAAGCGAGGAGCCAGATTAAATGACGGTCTTTCAATACTCCCTCGAAGTCGGTGATACATCAGGGCGGAGATTTGAACGCATCGAAGCTGTGGTGGATACAGCCGCTACCCATACACAGGTAAAAGGGTATCTGCTCAGGAGCCTCGGGCACCAACCCACAGAAATTGCACAATTTGAGCTGGCAGATGGGACCATACAGGAATTGGGCGTAGCGCTCGTCCCTTTTCGAATAGATGGCAGGATAAAGTTCTCCTACTCCGTGTTCGGCAACGATGATGCTGACAACCTACTGGGCGCCACTGTCCTGGAGAACTTCGCTTTAGGTGTGGACCCTGTGAACCATACCTTAATTCCAGTCGTGCTCAAATTGCTTAGCGCCAACCGGGTGAATGATGAAAACTAGCACAATCGAAGACCTGATGGACCAGGCGCGCGCAGCCCGCGATGCGTCGCGGACGCTGGCCCTGCTCCCCACCGAAGTCAAGAACAAGGTCCTGCTCAATATCGCCGCAGCCCTGGAGACGGAGCAGAGACCCATCCTGGACGCTAACGTCCTGGATTACGAAGCTGGTAAGGCCGGCGGGCTAAGCGACTCGCTGCTGGACCGGCTGCTGCTGACCGGGGAAAGGCTGGAAGCCCTCGCGGCGGACGTCCGCCAGGTGGCCGCCCTGCCCGATCCCGTGGGGGAATCCCTGGAGTCGAGGACGATGCCCAACGGGCTGCAAATCGACCGGCGTAGGGTACCCCTTGGAGTCATCGGCAGCATCTACGAGAGCCGCCCCAACGTCACCATAGACATTTCCGTGCTGAGCCTTAAGTCGGGCAACGCCTGTATACTCCGTGGCGGCAAGGAGAGCATTCACTCCAACGGCGCGCTGGCTAACCTGGTGCGCGACTCGATATCCAGGGCTGGAGGACCAGTTGAAGCGGTCCAATTCATCGACAACCCCGATCGCTCGCTGATCAACGCCATGCTGGAGATGAAGGACTACATCGACCTGCTGGTCCCTCGCGGTGGGGATACTCTGGTCCGGTTGGTCGCCGAAAACGCCACCATGGCCGCGGTCACCGGCGGCATCGGCGTCTGCCACACCTATATTGACCGGGGCGCGCACCTGGAGAAGGCGGCCAACATCGTATTCAACGCCAAGGTGCAGCGGCCGTCGGTGTGCAATGCCCTCGACACTGTGATCGTCCACTCCGAGATTGCCCCGCTGTGCCTGCCCAGGATCGCCCGGGAGTTGACCGAAGCCGGAGTAGAATTACATTGCGACCACCGCGCCCTTAGCATCCTCGGGCCCAATCCCACTTCGCCCCCTGGCAGCAGTGGAGATACTCGCGTCGGCAGCATTCTCCCGGCCAACGAGGATGACTGGGGGACCGAGTTCCTTTCCATGCTGGCTTCCGTCAAAGTGGTCGACTCTCTGGACGACGCCCTGGACCACATCGAGACCTACGGCTCGGGCCACTCCGAAGCCATTGTTACGGAAGACCGGGATGCTGCCAAACGGTTCTTGGACGAAGTAGACGCCTCTGCCGTTTTTGTCAACGCGAGCACCAGGTTCAACGACGGCGGTCAATTCGGCCTCGGCGCGGAAGTGGGAATAAGCACCCAGAAGTTCCACGCTCGGGGGCCGATGGGACTGAAAGAGCTAATGTCCTACAAGTGGGTGGTCGTCGGAGACGGGCACGTCAGAGAATAGACCAGGAGGAGGTCCGTGGCGGAGTTTATCTTCGAGCGTGAGGTGCGAACCCCTTACTCCGAAGCCTATACTATCCAGGAAGGCGAGCGGCCGGTCGGCCGGGTAGACATCCATTTCACCTTTGACCTGATCCATGTCTCACTTGCGGTCGATGAGAGTCTTACCCAGGACTCGATCCAAGAGATAATAACCTGCATCGACGAGGACCTGATCGATGCGGTTGGGATTCCACGCGACGGCTTCGTCATTCACGTGTTTCAGGGGCGTGAGACCGGTGTCTACACCGATGACGATGTCGATGACTACTAGCCGCGCTAAAGCTCTCTGGCGCTAAAATCCTTCAAGGCCCCGCAAGAGCCGGCCTACCTTCGGCCGGTCGTACGGGGCCTTGCTTCGGTGCTCATGCCACACTATTCCCTCCGCATCAATCACGAAATCTCCCCCCAATTGTCGAAGGTCGCTCCTGCGAAACCCCGCCCACCTCCCCCTGGCCAGAAGTTTCACGTAGGCGAACAAAGCCGTGGCGCCAAATACCTGTGAAGCCGTGCCCGAAGGCAACTGGTAGGCGCGGTAAACGTCACGCTCAGGATTAGAGAGCAATGGAAAGGGAAGTTGCATGAGGCAAGATTGCTGGAGCAGCCGGTCCCTGGTCTCGAACGATACCGCCACCACTCCCGCCCCTGATGCCGCCACCTCCCCGAATCTACGCCGCAAATGTGACAAATGCTCCCGGCAGGAGAGTCAGGCAAAGTGGCGGAGAAACACCAGAATGAGCGGGCGCCCCAGAAACGCGCCCAGGTCAACGTACTCCCCGTCTGCGCCGGGCAACGTAAAGCCAGGGGACGGGCGGCCAAGCGGACCTTTGGCCCTGTCGGGTCCGGTATTCAAGAGGAGCAGGTAAAACCTGGGTTACTTCCGCTGGATGGCCCGCTTTGCCGCATCCCTCACCGATTCTGGAGTCAGGCCCGCCTTGGCCATCAGCTCGTTGGCTGTGCCGGACTCGCTGTAACCGCGCAGGGCCACCATCTCCAGGGGGACAGGACTGGCTTGGCCGACGACCTGGGCGACAATGCTGCCAAGGCCGCCGTGGGCCAAGTGCTCCTCGGCGGTGACAATCGCCCCCGTGTCCCGGGCTGCGGCCAGGATGACAGATTCGTCGATCGGGCTCAGGGTATGGACGTTGATGACCCGGGCCGAGATGCCTTCTTGCTCCAGGAGCGCGGCCGCATCCAGCCCTACCGACACCATCACCCCGGTACCTACAATCGCAACGTCCGAGCCATCATGGACGACCTCGGCTTTGCCCAACTCGAATTGGTAGCCTTCATCGTGAATCACCGGCGTGTTTGCCCGGGAAAGCCGAATGTAGAAGGGACCTTCGGTCTTTGCCGCCGCTCGCACGGCCTGGGCGGTCTCTACCGAATCAGCCGGGCAGACCACGGTGAAACCTGATAGAGAGCAGGCCAGCGCGATGTCTTCGATGCCGTGGGCCGACATGCCGTCCTCCCCGGTGAGAATACCGGCGTGGGTGCAGACAAGTTTCACGTTTAGATGCGCCTGGGCCACCAGCACACGCAACTGGTCGAATGGCCTGCCAACACCGAACACGGCGAATGTAGCCACGAATGGGGTCTTGCCGGAAGCGGCAAGACCGGCCCCAACGCCTACCATGTTTTGCTCGGCTGGGCCGAAATCGAAGAACCGCTCGGGATACTGATCGCGCCACAGGTGGGTAAACACCGATACATTCAGGTCTCCGCCCAGAACAACTATCTCCGGGTGTTCGTCGGCGATTTCCAGCAACGTCCTGCCGAAGGTCTCGCGAGTAGAACCCATCTGCCTTTGCGCCACCATTACGCGAGCTCCTTCATTGCGGCTTCGAATTCCTCCTGATTGGGCGCCCGGCCGTGGAATGCCGGATTGTCTTCCATAAATGAGACGCCCTTCCCCTTCACCGTATGGGCAATGATCGCCGTGGGCCGGGTTCGGCGCCGTTTAGCCTTCGCGATAGTATCCAACAGTTCCGGGTAGTCGTGGCCGGAAGTCTCGTAAACGCGCCATCCAAAGGCGCGCCACTTCCCCGCCAGAGGCTCCAATGTCATCACCTCGTCGGTATGCCGGTCGTTCTGAATCCGATTCCGGTCCACGAAGGCGATCAGGTTGGTCGCCCGGTGGTGCGACGCGGCCATCGCGGCTTCCCAGACTTCACCTTCGTCGCATTCGCCGTCACCAAGGACTGCGTACACGAGGCTGTCCCTATCGTCCAATTTGGCCGCAAGGGCGCAACCGAGGGCGAACGAGAGCCCCATACCAAGGGAGCCGGAATTCATCTCCACTCCAGGCGCCATGGGGTGGGCGTGGCCCTGAAGACGGCTGTTCAGCTTGCGGAAGGTCCCCAACTCCTCATGTGGAATGTAACCCGCCTTCGCCAGCACTGCGTATAACCCCGGTGAAGCGTGGCCCTTGCTGAGGATCAGGCGGTCCCGGTCGGGCCATTGGGGATTCTGAGGATCGTGGCGCATCTCCCGGAAATACAGGGAGATTAGAATGTCCAACTCAGACAGGGAACCTCCTGGATGGCCACTCCCTGCGGCGTATATTGCGCTTATCACGTCACGGCGCAATTCGCGGGCTAACAGGGCCAAATCTTCGGCATCATACGCCTGATCTGCTCTGGTCGTGCTTGTGGTCAACGCTTACCCCCACCGGACCGCCCCCTGCGTAACAGCCATGCACAAAGGTCCGCAGGTCGAAAATTCGGCGCCAAAATTATAAGCCTGCCCCCGTCGACATGTCTAGGCGGTCTACTGGCAATCGGGCAATCGCGTACCTATAATGGTCCCCGATTCACATGCTGATCGACGCCCACTGCCATATCACTCCGCCCGACTTTGAACTGCGCCGAGCCGAATTAGCAGCCCAAGACGCCACTTTTGCAAGCATGTATTCCAACCCTAGGGCGCGGCTGGCCACCGCGGATAGCCTGGTAAGAGACATGGACAGGGACCGCGTAGACCGCGCCGTGGTAATGGGAATCGGCTGGTGCGGCCTGGAGTTGGCGCGGGAGGCCAACGACTACCTGATTCAGTCGGTGGGCCGTTTTCCTCAACGGTTGATTGGGTTCTGTTCAGTCAACCCATCCTGGGGGGATGCGGCTGTCGAAGAAGTGTCGCGGTGTGCCGCTGCCGGGCTCAGGGGAGTTGGTGAGCTTCACCCGGACACCCAGGGCTTGGACATTACCAACCCCGGCTGCCTCTCCCATTTCATGGACGCCGCGCGTCAGCTAAGCCTGCCCGTCTTGCTGCACTGCTCGGAGCCGGTGGGCCACGATTACCCCGGCAAGGGCCACACGACGCCGGACAAAGTCTACCGGTTCATCCAGAATTTCCCGGAAAATATTATAATCTGCGCCCACTTCGGCGGAGGGCTGCCCTTCTACGCGCTGATGCCTGAGGTACCCGAGGTTATGCGCAACGTCTACTTCGACTCGGCCGCAAGCCCGTTCCTGTACCAGGCCGAGATTTACACCGAGGTCTCCAGGCTGGCCGGTCCAGACAAGGTCCTGTTCGCCAGCGATTACCCTCTCATCCGCGCGGACAGGGCTTTGGGACAGTTGAACGAAGCTCACCTGGACGCCAATACCCAGGCCGCCATTCTCGGGGGAAATGCCGCCGCCCTCTTCCCTTTGACGGCCTGACGCTTGGCCGGTACGGGAGGACATGCCGAGGACATGACATGGAAGATATGCCCACGCTCCCAGACTACCTCCGCGCTGGTCTGGACCTGGTCTTCGTCGGTTTGAACCCCTCTATCCCATCCATCCGAACAGGCCATTACTTCGCCAACCCGCGTAACCGGTTCTGGCCCGCGCTAAACATGTCCGGTCTAATCGGTCGCAGCCTGGGCCCCGAGGACGACGCTGACCTACTGGACGACGGAATAGGATTTACCGACGTAGTGAAGCGGGCAACCGCCCAGGGTTCCGGTCTCAAGGCCGCCGATTTCCGGCAGTGGGCGCTGGTGCTCAGGGCAAAACTGCTGGAATTCCAGCCTCGCGTCGCCACCTTCCACGGCGTCACCGCATACAAGGCATATCTCCGCTACGCCGAGAAAGAAAGGGAATCCCCTGAATTGGGCCTTCAAGACCGGGTCATCGGGAACACTCGGATCTTCGTGACCCCCAACCCCAGCCCGGCGAACGCGGTCTACTCGATAGACGACTTGGCGGAATGGTACAGGCGGTTGGCCCGGCTGCTGGCAGGGACTACGTGATGGCGGACCCCAACTCGAAGATACGGGCATTCATCGCCCTCCACATTTCAGACGAGGCCAGGGAGACCCTGGGTGAAGTTATGTCCGGGCTGGGTAACGCCACAGGCAACCGCGTGCGCTGGGTAAACCCAGAGGGTATCCACCTCACCCTGAAATTCCTGGGAGACATCCCATCGGCCCAGGCCCAAGAAGTCCTCGATTCGGTGAGGAAATCAACAGTGGGTCATATGCCCTTCCGGTTAAGCTTTTCAGGGTTGGGAACGTTCCCCAATCAAAGACAGCCCAGGGTGTTGTGGGCCGGGGTTGCCGGCGGCCTGGACTCCCTATCAGGGATCCAAGACGCCGTGGAAGCAGCAATGGCAGACCTGGGGTTTCAGCGGGAGCAGAGGCCCTTCAGGGCCCACCTCACCATCGGCCGAGTGCGGGATGGAGTCAGGCCCAACCAACGCCAGGCCATCGGCGATGCGGTGTTATCAATGCCTGCGCCCAGGTCGCTACCCTGGGAAGTCGAGGCGGTCCATCTCATACGCAGCACCCTATTGCCCCAGGGCGCGGTATACACCTCCCTGGGCTCGGCGGCGCTCCGGTGAGTCAGTAAATATGACCCGTGAGACCACTTCCATTGACCCTGCGGCGCCCTTTGACTTCGATCTGACGGCCGGGTATCACACCTACTTCCAGGGGCGCTACGGGTCCGACTCGCTGGAAAACGGCGTGTACCGGCGGCTGCTCGACCTCAAGGGCAACCTTGTGCTGGCATCTGTGTCCTCGGCGGGCAGCGTCCAACAACCACGGCTGCAGATCGAGCTTCAAGGGGAACGGTTGAACGCCGAAGACGTGGCCAGAGCCTCGGACCTCGTGAGCTGGCTCCTGGGTGCGGACCAGCGCCTGACACCCTTCTACCGCATGGCGGATGGTGACCCCACTCTGTCCGGCATCACAGAACGGTTTTGCGGGCTCCACCTGCCCCACACCGCCACAGTCTTCGAGTCCCTTGTTCTGGCCATCTTGGGACAGCAGATCAGCACCCAGGTTGCGCGGGTTATCCGCACATTGCTGATCGAGACCCATGGTCCACGGCTGGTCGTCGATGGGGTCCCCTATTACGCGTTCCCTCGCCCCGAACGACTGGCCGAAGTCCCGGTGGAGGAACTTCGCGGACTAAAGCTTAGCTGGCGAAAGGCAGAATATGTCCACGGGATCGCCATGGAGGCGCTGGAGGAGACCGATGGACTGGAGTCTCTACACCAACTTGACGACCGGGAGGCCGTAAGCCGGGTGATGCGGTTGCGTGGCGTAGGCCCGTGGACCGCCCAATGGCTGCTGGTCCGCGCTCTGGGCCGCCCCGACGCCCTGCCGTTGGGCGACCTGGCGTTGAGACGCGCGGTGTCTAATCTATATTTTGACGGCCAACCTGTGAAGGACAGCGAGGTCAAGCAGTTCTCCCGCCGCTGGTCGCCGTGGCGAAGTTACGCGACCGTGTATATGTTAGCCGCCATGCGTACCCCAGTGGGATAGCCCGCCTACCGGAACATGTTCATCAGGTTACGCGGGTTGCGGGAACGGCTTAGCTGGCGCATCAGTTTCTGGGTCTGCCGGAACTGGTTCAAGAGTTGGTTGATGTCCTGGGGAGTCGTACCGCTTCCCCGGGAAATCCTCCGCTTCCGGCTATTGTTGAGGATCTCTGGCCGGTGGCGCTCCTCGACCGTCATCGACCGTATGATAGCCTCCACCCGTTGAATCTGGCCGTCATCCAAGGACCCGGTGGGCATCTTCGAACTCATCTGGCTCATGCCGGGGATCATTTCCATGATCTGGCTCAGGGAACCCATTTTTTTGACCGTCTGAATCTGTTGGAGGAAATCGTCCAGGTCAAACGATGCCTGCCGGAACTTCCGCTCCAACTCTTTCGCCTGGTTCTCGTCAACCGCTTCCTGAGCTTTTTCGATAAGAGAAAGCACGTCCCCCATCGCCAGGATGCGGGAGGCCATCCGGTCAGGATGGAACGCCTCAAGGGCGTCGGCCCGCTCACCCACACCCATATACTTGATGGGAACGCCGGTGACGCGGGTCACGGACAGAGCGGCGCCGCCCCTGGCGTCTCCGTCCATCTTGGTCATAATCAGACCCGTGAGAGAAACTCGCGTGTGGAATCCCTCGGCCGCGTTGACCGCGTCCTGGCCGGTCATGGCATCGACCACCAGCAGGGTCTCCTGCGGAGAAACAGCCTGCTTGACCTTCTCCAACTCCTCCATCAGATCTTCGTCGATCTGCAAACGACCGCCGGTGTCGATGATGGCCCAGTTGACTCCCAGTTCTTCAGCGCGGCGCACCCCGGCCCTGGCAACCTGGACCACATTGGAAGTAGCTGGGTCCTCCGAGTACACCGGGACATCTAACTGGCGTCCCAGCGTCTCTAATTGCTGAATCGCAGCCGGGCGGCGGAGGTCGGCGGCTATCAGCAACGACTTGTGGTTTTGCCGCCGCAGCGCCAACGCCAGCTTCGCCGCCGTCGTAGTCTTACCCGACCCCTGAAGCCCAACCAACATTATGGTATTGGTGGGCTGGCTGGAGGACACGATCCGGTGGTCCCCCCCGTCCAACATGGCGGTGAGCTCTTCGTGGACTATCTTGACAACCTGCTGGCCGGGCGTGAGGCTCTCCATAACATCCGCGCACAAAGCCCTCTCTTTCACTGCGGCCACGAAGTCCCTGGCGACGCGGAAGTTGACATCGGCTTCCAGCAACGACCGGCGCACCTGCCCCATCGCATCGTCGATGTCTTTCTCGGTCAGGCGTCCTCTGCTCGTAAGCCTCCCCATGATTCCGGTCAACTTCTCGGTAAGGTTTTCCAGCACGTCGTAGCTCCCAAGACCGCCGGTTGAATACACAGTTCCGGCGAGCTTATGTAATGTCCACGCCACGATTGTAGGCGGGGCCGGTTGGAAGGGTCAAGGCTGTGGAGAGCAAGTAACTGACCAGAATCGCGGTGACTGGTTAAAGGAGCGTAGTTATAATCGACCTGTTCCAAGCACAGTTCCGGAGGAACACAGCAATGAGCGCCCAAATGAGCGCCCAGATGGAAAGAGACAGCATATTGCTGCTGAAATGCCCGGCGGAATATGGCGGCCCTCGGATTGGCAATCCCAAGGACGACCCTGAGAAGGGCCATTACCCGTTGCATGGCTATGCAATAGAGGAGAAAACAAACATAAAGCTCTCCCGATTGCTTGACGCCGCCAAGCTCTTGGAAAACTATGGATATGCCCATGTCCGGCAGGCTGCCGGTGGAGACTTTGCCATCGAGTTAACTTCACTGGGCCGATACCAGAGCCAACTGTTGATGACAACCGCAGACGGGCCGGGTGATTCCCAACCTCCGGCCCGCGGCAGGCTCGCAATTATCCGGTATCTCATGCACGCCGGTTCACCTTACGGGTTTACCGACCAGGATTGGGAATATATATACACCAGAAGGCAGGAACAAGACTCTCTCAGAGTAGTATTCGGATACCACCTCAATTCGGAGAACTGCGATTCAACCCGGCTTGTGGAAAACCTGGAGAACGAATCCACCTTACTGGGCCGATACCAGAGCCAACTGTTGATGACAACCGCAGACGGGCCGGGTGATTCCCAACCTCCGGCCCGCGGCAGGCTCGCAATTATCCGGTATCTCATGCACGCCGGTTCACCTTACGGGTTTACCGACCAGGATTGGGAATATATATACACCAGAAGGCAGGAACAAGACTCTCTCAGAGTAGTATTCGGATACCACCTCAATTCGGAGAACTGCGATTCAACCCGGCTTGTGGAAAACCTGGAGAACGAATTTAGCGGCGCAGTTGAACAATACAATTCCATGCCGGGCAACGACCGGATTTCGCTGGACTTCAAAGAGCTTCGTGCCGGCTACGGCGAGCATATATTCAACCAAATTGTACGGGACATCATTTCGTCCGACGTTGCGATATTCGAGACATCCAACCTCAACCCCAACGTGATGATGGAAATGTGAGTAGCCCTCACCTGGGGGGTGCGGGTGCTTCCGATAAGGGCGGAAGGCTGCCCCCCGCCGCCTTCCGGCATTTCGGGCCAAACCTGGGTCACCTACCAAGACAGCGGGCAAGCGTTCTCCGCCCCGAATTTCAGGATGAACCCGGTGGCAATGATTGCCCGCGCCATGCTTAAGGAGTGGACTGGGTGGGCAATTTCCATTCCAAGACTCGGAGGAAAGTTATGACTTCCGTACCGGAAACCACCAAACAACGGCCTTGCTGGTTTGTGGGAGCTTCCTATGGCGGGACAGATGACCAGACTGCCCGATTTTTACGAGAGGGTATCTGGGAGAATGGCTATGACGATGAATACCTGGACCAAGTAAAGTCGATGCGGCCCGGAGACCGTATTACAATCAAGGCTGTCTATGTCCAAAAGCATAATCTGCCGTTCTCCAACCGGGGACAATCCGTTGGGGCAATGTACATCAAAGCGGTCGGAAGGATTACGGAAAACCCGGGGGACGGGCTTGAGGTTAAGGTTAAGTGGACACCCGTTAATCCGCCGCGTAGTTGGTACTTCAGCCAGTTACGGAAAACCGTTCACGGAGTCCGGCCAGGGTCATGGAAAGCTGATGAGTTGATTAGTTTTACATTTGAGAACAAAGCCCAGGATATTGACTGTTTCCGAAATGATCCCATGTGGCGGGATAAATTCGGTGATGATAGGAAACCAGATGGTATACAACCTGACCCGGATACGCCGGATGAACCCGACGCGGTTGACTCGGAAACCCTTGAATCTGATGTCGCCCCAGACCCCGAACCATTAACGCTACAACCGTATTCCATCGACAACATCATGGCCGATGGTTGCTTTCTGGAACGCGCCAGGCTGGAGGACATTCTCGAAAGCCAGTACCGGAAAGAATCTCTACGCATCGGGTACATATACCAAGTTTACGCCGATCTGCGGTCTCAGGAAAGCGACGGCGACCCGCTATCGGCCAACGCATCCGGGCTTCTCTTGCATCCATCTGTCGGCGAAATGGTCGATGAGGCCGTAGTTATCCAGGGACACGCTATCCGTTTCGCCACAGTTGATCTGGCGGTTCCCGCCAGAGCGATAAGAAGCCAACTTTTGGCAATGGCAAGCCCACACCCGTTCTACATGGAATGACAGGGCATTCCCTACATGGTTGAAGTCATGCCCTGCCGTTGTCCTCCAAAGCATTGAAAACTCAGGAGCATCCCTGGTTACAGGAGACGCGACTTTGGCAGGTTGGCCATCCTGCGGTCCAGTGTCAGGACTTCCAGACCGGCTCGGTGGTAATCGTCAGCGATGAGGCGGTCGAACAGGCCGGGGCCGCCGGAAACCTCCAAGGCCGTCAAAACCGGGCTTCCGTTCAAGGGGGAGACCAGCCCGCTTCTCAGGACGCTCAGCAATCCGGAGCGGGCGTCGGTGTTGGTGTTGGTTACGCCGTAGTGATGCTGAACGGCGGCGTATGCCTCTCCGATGACCTGGTTCGATGCGAAGATTTCAGCGCCGTCATGTTCGACCAGGGCGCTCAATTCCTGGACGCAACGCTCAAATTCCGCTGGAGGAAGCCCGATCAAAAGCCGTACCAGTACCGATGCGTCAATTCCGTAGCGACGGGTCATAGGGTTGCCCCCGGAAGGTTTCAAGGTCGAAGGGCTTATGTCCGGGCGGGATTTTGTCTCTCAGCGGCGCAAGGCAGGAGCGGTCTATACGTCTGGGCCGCAGGATGAAACCGTTTGGTCCCTCTTCCAGTTCGAGTTGGTCGCCCGGGCCCACGCCCAACGCATCCAGGACCTGTGCCGGAAAGGTGACTTGGCGCTTTGACGTTATCTTGACTATCATTACGTATCTCCTTACCCAAAGGATAAGTCAGTAAGGAAGTCAAATCAAGCATGATTTCGTGATAGAATTGGGTCAACCGCTATGATACCCCAGTGCCTCAGCGTGCGTAATTTCCTCTGTTACCGGGAAGACGCGCCGACCCTCAACTTCGCCGGTATCCACGTTGCATGCCTGTGCGGCCCCAACGGACACGGAAAGTCAGCCTTGCTGGACGCCATTACCTGGTGCCTGTGGGGTGAAGCCCGGGGCAAGTCCCAAGACGACCTTATCTCCTACGGGGCGGCGGAATGTCGGGTCGAGTTGGACTTCCTCTCAAGAGACACTTCCTACCGCGTCATCCGCAGCCGCTCCCGAGGCGGCGCCCGCCGGCGCCAAGGTGTAACCGACCTTCAGTTTCAGGTATTGGGCGGCGGCTCCCCGCAGGCCATCACCGGAAACACCGTCCGGGAGACCCAGGCCAAGATAGTCCAGACCGTGGGCATGGACTACGATACCTTCATCAACTCGGCTTTCCTCCTCCAGGGCAGGGCCGATGAGTTTACCAGCAAGACCCCGGCCGAACGCAAGGCCGTTCTTGCCAAGATCATGGGCCTTGAAACCTACGACCGGCTTCAGGACAGGGCCAGGGAACGGCTCAACGATGCTACGGCCGCCGCCGCCGAGATGATTGGCTCACTCCGAAGAATGAAGTCCGACGCCGAGGAGATCGGAGACCCTTCCGTCCCGCTTGCAGAGGTGCAGTCCCATCTGGCGGGGATTCATCTGCAAGTCTTGGAGCAAAGGCACGCAGCCGAAAAGCTTCGCGCCGGAGTGGAGGAACTGGAGCGCCAGCGGAAGGCAATCCTTTCCTTGGAAACCCAGATCCAAGAGTTGGAACAAGACGCCGCCGAACTTCAAGCTGCCTTGGAAGCCACCCAAGCTCGCATCGAACAATACCAGTCCCTAATAGACGACGCCGACGCAATTCGGGAGGCAGTCAAGAGGCTGGAGCAGGCGAGGGGGCGGTTCGACTCGATGGAAGCGGCAAGAATCGAGCTGGACCGGCTTAGCGGCCAGAGGACTGTTGTCGTGCGGTCCATCGACGGCGCTCGGTCACGCCTGGAAGTCCAGGCCGAGCAACTGGAGCGCAAGGTTCAGAGCGAGCTACAGCCGAGGGTTCAGGCGGGACCTGCATTGACGTTGGAGTTGGAAAAGGTCCAGTCCCGCCTCCGGGAGTTGGAAGGTGAGGAAGTCGCGGTCGCGGCGGAACGCCAGCAGTTGAGGGCTATCTCGACCGCGATAGGCGAGACCCAAAGCACCGCCGAACGATACAAGACCGAGGGTCTGGAACTCCGCTCCAAACTGGAACTGCTCGACCGTTCCGACACGCGCGACGCTCTTTGTCCCCTGTGTCAGACGCCTTTGGGGGATGACGGCTGCTTGCGTCTGGAAAAAACGTACCGGGACGACATCGAAGAAAAACGCGACCTCTTCCGGCAGAATCAGTCGCGTCTCCAAGCACTCCAGTCCAAGCAAGCCACAATGGAAACCGTCCTCGCCCAGCGGGAAGGTACGCTGGCCAGCGCGAGAAAGGAATCTCAGGCAAGACTCCCCGCCCTGGAACTCAGAATACAGGAGTCCCACCAGTCCCAGCAGGACCTGGCAGCGGCCGGAAGCGAATTGGCGCGGGTCACAGACTCCCTTACCTCCGGCGCATTCGCGGCGCAGGAGTACGCGGAACTTCAAGCCGTGGACCAGAAGATCGAATCTCTGGCCTACGATGAGCAGGCGCGCCAACAGACCTACGTCGAAATCCAGGGACTTCAACCCTCCTTGGAACGTAGCCGCCGGCTTGCCCACGCCGAGGACACCTTACCCCTGGAAACCGCCGCGTGGGAACGCACCAACGACATACTCGAACGCCGCCGGGCGGAACTGGAGAGGCTCAGGTTGCAGTACGCGGCCAACCTGGAAGCGGTCAAGGAACTGCCATCGTTACAGGCGGATTTGGAATCGGCGGATTCGTCCCTGAAAGTGCTGGAAACCCAGGTGCAACAGGCAACCGCCCGCCAAGGTTATCTGCAAGGGCAGATGCGGCGGCTGGAGGGGTTAAGGAGTGATATCGCCGCGTCTTCAGTCCGTTTATCCGCATTGGAGGAAGACCAGGGAGTCTACCGCGAATTGATGGGAGCGTTTGGCAGGCATGGCATCCAGGCGATGTTGATCGAGACCGTATTGCCCCGGCTGGAGGAAGAGGCTAACATTCTACTGGGCCGGATGACCGACAACCGAATGCAGGTCCAACTGGAGACCCAACGCGAGCGTCGCAGTGGAAGGGGGGACCCAATAGAAACGCTGCAGATAAACGTAAGCGACGAGCTCGGCCCTCGAGCCTACGAAATGTACAGCGGTGGCGAGGCTTTCCGAGTAAATCTCTCGCTCAGAATCGGACTATCGAAAGTGCTGGCCCAGCGCATGGGCGCTCCCCTGCCCACTCTTTTCATAGACGAGGGTTTCGGGTCCCAGGACACGGCGGGCAGAGAGCGAATCTTGGACGTGATCGGGGCTGTCGAGGATGACTTCGACAAAATAGTCGTCATCACTCACCTGGAAGACCTTAAGGACGCATTCCCGGTGCGTATCGAAGTACAGAAGGGCGAGTCCGGCTCGACTTTCTGGCTCAGCTAACCAGGAGCCGTTACTTGCCGCACGACACATCAGACATCAAGATCAGGACCGCAGCCGCCTCTGACATTGAAACCGTGGCGGCCTTTAATGCCGCCATGGCCAGGGAAACCGAAGGCAAGGAATTGGATATACTCCGTCTTCGGCAGGGTGTCGCCGCAGTATTCAACGACCCTACCCGCGGTTTCTATCTGTTGGCGGAAGTTGATGGCGCCGTCGTGGGACAGCTTATGATTACCACCGAGTGGAGCGACTGGCGCAACGGATATTTCTGGTGGATTCAGAGCGTCTACGTGGCCCCGGACTACCGGCGGCGTGGAGTATACCGCGCCCTCGACGCCCACGTTCGCACAGAGGCCCGGCGCAACGGCAACGTTTGCGGCCTGCGACTCTACGTCGACCGGGACAACCACGTTGCCCAGAGCGTGTACGCCAGCCTGGATATGCAACTCTCCCACTACGACCTATTCGAGATAGATTTTGTCCTGTGAACACAAGACTTCAGGAGGGATCGGAATGCTCCCGGATAACGTTCGAGCCCTGGCGGCCGAGACCCACCGAGGCGTGTTGACCACCTTCCGCCGGAATGGCGCTGCCCAGATGAGTATTATTAGCTGCGGCCCGGTGAGGGATGGGATCGGCTTCACAGTCACCGAGTCCCGTGCAAAGCTCAAGAACCTGCGGCGTGACCCGCGCTGTTCGCTCCTGGTTTCCCGCGAGAGCTGGTGGGGGTTCCTGGTCCTGGAAGGGCAGGCCCAAATCCTATCCGCAGGCAACACCGGCCCCGATGAGCTTCGGCTGGCATTGCGGGAGACCTACCGTGCTGCCTCCGGCGAGGACCACCCCAACTGGGAAGAATACGACCAGGCCATGATCGAGGACCAACGGTCCGTGATCATTGTCATCCCGGATCACATCTACGGGACGGCCGCGTAACAGAATGTCTACAGTTGGTGGCGCGGACAGAACCAGGTGGTCCGTGCCCTGACCCGGGTGACGGCCATGCGTGTGCCGCAGCGGTGGCACACATCT
Organism: Dehalococcoidia bacterium; assembly: GCA_965216155.1. GTDB lineage: Bacteria > Chloroflexota > Dehalococcoidia > Lucifugimonadales > UBA3495 > CATOSP01. The sequence continues at coordinate 1,040,475 of CBDCFD010000006.1, forward strand.
CCTTCTTTGCGGGGAATCGTCCAGGCGGTCAACGCCCTGGGAGGATCGGGCCACGTCTCATCCCTGGCCCTGTCGTAGATCGCTACGCCTGCCGTCAACGCCTGAAAGATGGACTCCTTCAGCCGTGTGACCTCCTGAATCGACAACCCGGCCCCGGGCCGCTCCGGGTGGATACCGGATAGATACAACGACTCATCGGCATAAAGGTTGCCAAGCCCCGCGGAGACCGACTGCTCCAACAGCAGCGCCTTTATGGGAGCGCGGCGTCCCGCCAGTGACTCGGCCAGGGCCTCAACCGTGAATCCCTCTTCCAAAGGGTCGGGACTCAACGGTGGCAGCACTTCCGCCGGGTCGTCTACCAACCAGAGTTTCCCGAACTTCCGTCCATCGACGAAACGAAGTTCCTGGCCATCATCCAGCGTGAAGGAGTGGCGCACCATTGGAGGCTCGGGTTTTGAGGCGGGCTCGACCCTCAATCCGCCGCTCATCCCAAGGTGCAGCATGAACGTCGGGCCGGGGTGTTGGCCTTCCACCCGGAGCGGCATCAGGATGTACTTGCCCCGGCGCAGGACACCTTCAACCGCGGCGTCTCGGAGTCCCAGCACAAACCCTTCAAGGTCTGGACGCTTCACTGTCCGAGCCCAGCGGATGTCTGCGGCTTTGAAGCTGCGGCCTGGCAACCCGGAGCGGAGCAGGCACCGCCGGGCGTTCTCTACCTCTGGAAGTTCAGGCATTGGTTATGCCATAGACCATTGACCGGGAGGCTGGTGGCCGGGAGTCCGGCTCAGCGCGGCTATATCCGCCTGACCCCCAGCACGACTTCCATACCCTCGATCTTGGCCGTCTCGGTCTCGGCCCCTTCACCCGGTTGGCCATTGACTATCTCCTGGGTGAGGGTTTCTTGTTGGATGTAGCCGGCATGCCGCGTCATCACGCTCTCCACCTCATCCGGCCCCTGATAGTAGGTCACGATCCGGTCGGTTAGATCAAACTTGGCGGAGCGGCGCATGTTTTGAATCCTGTGCACAATCTCCCGCGCCAACCCCTCTTCGGCAAGCTCCGGCGTGATGGTCGCGTCCACGGCCACCATATAGCCGCCCTCATGCGCCACCCAATAGTTGTCCACCTGCAAGGTGGCTTCGGTCTTATCTCCGGACTCTTGCAATACCCGGTCGTAGAGGCCGGACCCGTCCGCCACTGGCTGGAGGTCCTTGATGTTCAACTCCTCCAATACCTGCGGAGTAATAAGCTCCAAGTAACCGCGCTCCTCATTCGTCCGCGTCCGCACCACGACCTGGGACAACGGTTGCCGCACCTTGAGTCCACCCCTCGACCGCGCGCCGCGCCCCATGCTGGAGATACGCATGGCCAGGCGTGTGGCCTCCATCAACGGCTCATCGATCAAGGACGGGTCACCCATCGGGAAGTTGGCTAAATGAACACTGTCGGGGGCCTCGGGGTCCACGGCGCACACCAGGTCCTGGTAAATCTCCTCAGCGACAAAGGGGGCCAGAGGGGCCATTAGCTTCGCCAAAGCGACAAGGCAAGTGTGGAGCGTCACATAGGCCGAGAGTTTGTCCTGGTCGTTCTCACTCTTCCAGAACCGGCGGCGGCTGCGCCGCACGTACCAATTGGAAAGTTGGTCGATAAACTCCTGGAGGCGGCGTCCCGCGTTGGTCGGGTCGTAGCCGTCCATGTATCCGTCTACCTGGGTGATCAATAAGTTGAGCTCAGACAGGACCCACCGGTCCAATTCGTTCTGGGGCCTCCAGCCAGCCGGGGCCTGGTCCGGCTGGAAATTGTCGATGGAAGCGTAGTTTGTAAAGAAGGAATGGACGTTCCACAGGGTCAGCAGCACACGGCGCAGGGTCTCGTTGACCAGCCGGGCCGAGAAGCGCCGCGGCTCTCCCGGGTGAGTCGCGGTGAACAAGTACCACCGGAGGGCGTCGGCGCCGTACTCGTCCAGCAGGGGCAGCGGTTCAACCACGTTGCCGACGTGCTTGCTCATCTTGTGGCCCCGCTCATCGAGGACTAAGCCCAGACAAATAACGTTGCGATATGAAGGTTCACCCTCCAGGAGGGTCGAAAGGGCGTGCAGGCTGTAGAACCAGCCGCGTGTCTGGTCCACGGCCTCGCAGATGTAGTCGGCGGGGAACCTGCCCTCCTCCCGCAGTTTCTTGACGTCATCCTGTCCCCCGACGTGCCACTGGGCAAAGGGCATCGCGCCCGAATCAAACCAGGCGTCCATCACCTCCGGGATGCGGTGCATCTGGCCGCCGCAACCGTCCGATTTGCATGTAAGAACGATCCCGTCCACGTAGGGACGGTGCAGGTCCAGGTCGTCGATTTCGCCTTCGTGCTCCGGCGCAGCCATCTCCTTTAGCTCGGAGACGCTGCCGATACACACCGAGTTAGAACAGTCGTCGCACTGCCAGATGGGGATGGGCGTTCCCCAATACCTTTCCCGGGAGATAGCCCAGTCAACGTTGTTGCGAAGCCACTCCCCAAACCGCCCTTCCTTGATGTAGTCGGGGTACCAATTGATGGCGCTGTTGCCGCTGACCAGATCATCCTTGTACGCCGAGGTGCGAATGTACCAGGAACTCTTGGCGTAATACAGCAGCGGTGTGTCGCAGCGCCAGCAGAAGGGATAGGTGTGGCGGTAGACATCCCGATGGTAGAGGAGGCCGCGGTCTCTAAGGTCGGCCATGATCTCCCCGTCGGCTTCTTTGACGAACTTGCCGGCGAACGGGTAATCGCCCGTCACGTTGCCCAGGAGGTCTACGGGCTGGACGAAGTTCAACTCCTTATCTCTTCCCAGGGTCAGGTCTTCGTCACCAAAGGCGGGGGCGATGTGGACGATACCAGTGCCGTCGTCCATGGAGACGAAATCGGCGGCAACCACATGCGGCTGGAACTCGGTTACGGTCTCCAACTCCGGCGTCGCGCTGTTGTTGCCGCGGCGAACGAACCTGCGGATGTCGCTCCCATACTCCGACGGACTATAGAGGGGACGGTATTCAATGCCCACAAGCTCGGACCCTTTGACCGTAGTCACGGTCCGGTATTCATGCTGCGCCGCCGAGTCCAACAATGCCGTGGCCAACACGAGGCGTTGGGATTCCTCATCTTGTTCCAGTTCAATCACCGAGTATTCGGCATCTTCATCCACCGCGAGCGCCGTGTTTCCCGGCAGCGTCCACGGAGTCGTGGTCCAGGCGAGCAAGTAGGCCGGGACCCTCTGGTCCGAAGCCCAGCCCATGCAGGCGTTTGAGGCCGGGACCGATTGGATACGGAACTTGATGAACACTGATGGGTCGGGTGTATCCTCCCGGTACCCCAACGCTACCTCGTGGGAGCTAAGGCTCGTGACGCAGCGTGGGCAATGTGGAGTGCCCCGGAGGTCCTGGTATAGCAGACCCTTATCCCAAAGCTCCTTGAGTATCCACCAGCCGGTCTCGATGTAATCGTTATGCAGAGTAACGTAAGGATCATCCATGTCCACCCAGAAGCCAATCCGGTCGGTCATGGTCTCCCACTCTTTGAGGTAGTGGAAGACGCTCTCCTTACACTTTTGGTTGAAACGCTCGATCCCGTACTCTTCGATCTCCCGCTTGGTCTGGAGGCCCAGCTCCTTCTCAACCTCCAACTCGACCGGCAGGCCGTGGGTGTCCCAGCCGCCCTTGCGCATCACCCGGTAGCCTTTCATGGTGCGGTAGCGGCAGATGACGTCCTTGAAGACTCTGGCCAGTACGTGGTGAATGCCAGGGCTGCCATTGGCGGTAGGAGGACCCTCAAAGAGCATGAACAGGGGCTTGTCTTCCCGCTCGGTCTCGGTGCGGTGGAAGACATCCTTGTCCTTCCAGTATTGGAGGATGTTGGATTCCAGCGCGGGAAAGCTGACGCGGCTAGACACGGGTGTAAACATCGGTGGCGTACCTCTAGGAATGTTGGGGGAAGGCTGACGATAGGGGCTGAGAACTGGTCTCTATTATACAGCCCGGTAGGTCTACTCGAAAACTTCCGAGACCGGCATAGTGAACCCGGGGAGCACCAGCCCCCCGTCAAGCGTGTCTTCCTCGGTGAGCGTCACTACGGGATTGCCGTTCTGATGAACGTCTATTGTGCGCGTATCCGGGTATGCCACCCACACCAAGCGTACTCCGTGGCTCAGCCACATGCGCGCCTTATCATAGACATCCTTTGGACGGTCACTGGGGGAAACCACTTCAACCACCAGGTCGGGGACCACCTCCGAATATCCCGTAACCTCCAAGTCCGGCGGCAGCCTCTCGGCCGATGTAAATTCCACGTCCGGTTCCCGGACAGTATCCGGACCTCGGTCAAGCCGGACTCCTGTGTCGGACGCGCTCATCGTTCCCAACTCCCTTGGGACGATGAAGTTCCCCAATGCCAAAACAAATTTGACCACAACCCTGCCATGTTTGCGTCCTGTAGACACAGTTTCGCAGAACACCCCCCGGATTAGCTCGCCCCGCACTCCCTCGCCGTACAGACGGAGCAGGTCGTCAGCGGTCAACAGTTCCGTCTTTGCCGTCGTCATCAGCTATCCCGCCATAGTTTGTAGAAATGGTTCAAGGGGCCGTGGCCCCGGCCTATGGGGAAGGACGCCCGGATGGCTTCCGTCACGTAGTCCTTGGCCTGGGCCACCGAGTCCTCTACGGATAGCCCCTGGGCCAGTCCCGCCGCCACCGCCGAGGCAAAGGTGCATCCGGTGCCGTGGGTGTTGACTGTGTCGATGCGGGGGGCGGTGAACTCCCGGAAGTCGGAGCCATCGTACAGCACGTCAGTAGCCGGGCCTTCCCGGTGCCCGCCCTTAACCACAACCGCGCGCGCGCCCATCGAGACTATCTTTCTCGCGGCCTCCTGGACGTCATGGTCTGATTGAATGGTCATCCCGGTCAGTGCCTCAGCCTCCGGGATGTTCGGGGTGACCACGGCTGCCAGGGGCGCCAGTTCGGTGCGGACCGCGCTTACGGCATCGTCGCGCAGAAGCACATCACCGCTCTTGGCAACCATCACCGGGTCAACCACCAGCGACCGGATCCCATGTTTCCGTATTTGGGCCGCCACTACCTCAACGATTTCCTGGCTGGAGAGCATCCCCGTCTTGACCGCGTCCGCGCCGATATCGCCCATCACCGCGTCCATCTGGGCCACGATCATGTCCGTGGGTATCTCGTGTACGCCGGTGACGCCCACCGTGTTCTGGGCGGTTATGGCGGTAAGGGTCACCGTGCCATACACTCCCAGGGCCGCAAAGGTCTTGAGGTCTGCCTGGATACCCGCGCCGCCGCCCGAGTCGGATCCGGCGATGGTCATGACCTTGGGGACGCCTGCTTCTGGCATCATGCGCTCCTGGATGGCCTGATGTTCTCGATAAATTCCTCTAGTTCATCCAAATGTCCGGACATGTCCTCAAACTCGACTATGCCTTCGTAATAGCCGTCGATGTGGAAAGTATTTCGCATCTCGTTGTATGCCCTTCGCATGTCCCGGTCCATATATCGCCTAACGAAGAATCGTCTTCCCCGGTCATTCGCCGGTAGCTCCGATTCCGGGATGCCCTGGCTCAAGAAATGGATGTTGGCTGCTTCCAGCGCTGCCAGCCAGCCCTTGCCGCAGGCATTCCGCAGTCCGGTCACCGCCGCGCCTCCCCGCGCCTCCTCGGCGCGAGCAAACTCATCGCGGGCAGCCTGCAATAGCTCCCTCGCCCGGTCCATGCGGCTTTCTATTGGCGTAACCATGATCACCCATCTTTAGTTGGGGCTCAGCCTTACGCTTTCGGGATCTTCCGCCGGGACAAAGGGGTCCTGGTCAGCCAGGAACCCGATGGCAATGGCCGGAAGGGTCTCGATATGCAGCCCTGTCCCAACGCCTATTTCCACTGACATACGGGCTACTGCCTCGTTGTCCTCGGCGTCCACCATTATCACGTAATCGTAACGGCCCAACACGGCGTAACGGCCCAGGATCTTCGCATCTTCGAAGTCGATTGAACTGGTGGCCTTCAACAACAAGTCCGGGTCTCGGTGGGCCAATCTCTGGCCCTCCGTCGAAAGGGTGCCCAACAGAAAATACAATGACATCTATGTGCTCCGACCTGACCGGCTAAGAGGTGTTAGAGATTGAGTATACCACTACGCGTTCCCGGCATACACAAAGAGGAACCGGACCCTGGCGGCTGCCTATCTCCTTGCCGCGTGAGCCCGGCTCCCTGATTACTGGGCGATTGTTAGGCGAAGGCGTCCGCGCCGTCGCCTCATTTTTGAGCCATTTTAGGTCTTCTGGTAAATCTTGCTGCCCGCCTCGCGGAATTCCTGGGACTTCTCGTCCATCCCGGCCTCGAAGGCGGTCTCCACAGGCACACCCAGGTTCTTCGCATATTCCCGGACGTCCTGGGTGATCTTCATGGCGCAGAACTTGGGGCCGCACATGGAGCAGAAATGGGCGACTTTGGCCCCCACGGCCGGAAGTGTTTCGTCATGGTAGTCGCGGGCCGTCTCCGGGTCGAGGGCCAGGTTGAACTGGTCATCCCAGCGGAACTCGAACCGCGCCTTCGACAGGGCATCGTCCCACTGGTGAGCCCGGGGGTGACCCTTGGCAACGTCGGCGGCGTGGGCGGCGATCTTGTATGTGATGACGCCTTCCTTCACGTCTTCCTTGTTGGGCAGACCCAGGTGCTCTTTGGGGGTCACGTAGCACAGCATGGCCGTGCCGTACATTCCGACCATCGCCGCGCCGATTCCCGACGTGATGTGGTCGTATGCCGGAGCAACGTCGGTGACCAAAGGCCCCAGGGTGTAGAAGGGCGCTTCGTGGCAGACCTCGATTTGGCGTTCCACGTTTTCCTTGATCTTGTGCAACGGCACGTGACCCGGCCCCTCGATCATCACCTGAACATCGTGCTCCCAGGCAAACTTGGTCAGCTCGCCCAGAGTGGCCAGCTCGGAGAACTGGGCCTCGTCGTTGGCGTCGGCAATGCTGCCCGGCCTGAGACCGTCGCCCAGGGAGAAGGAGATATCATAGGCCCGCAAAATCTCGCAGATCTCGCCGAAGTGCGTGTAAAGGAAGTTCTCCTCGTGGTGGGCGAGGCACCACCCGGCCATGATAGAGCCGCCGCGGGACACGATGCCAGTGATCCGGTTAGCAGTCATGGGAACGTATCTCAGCAGCACACCGGCGTGGATCGTGAAGTAATCAACGCCCTGCTCGGCCTGCTCTATGAGGGTGTCCCGGTAGAGCTCCCATGTCAGGTCGTTCGGGTCGCCTTCCACCTTCTCCAAAGCCTGGTAAATGGGAACGGTTCCGATTGGCACGGGAGAGTTGCGAATGATCCATTCCCTGGTGGTGTGGATGTCATCACCCGTGGAGAGGTCCATCACCGTGTCGGCTCCCCACCGGGTGGCCCAAAGCATCTTTTCTACTTCTTCGTCGATGGAGGAAGAGACGGCGGAGTTGCCGATGTTGGCGTTGATCTTCACCTGGAAGTTCCGCCCGATAATCATCGGTTCGGACTCGGGGTGGTTGATGTTGGCGGGGATGATGGCCCGGCCCCTGGCAACTTCCTCTCTCACGAATTCCGGTTCCATTCCCTCGCGCAGGGCGATGAACTCCATCTCCGGAGTAACAATGCCCTGACGCGCGTAATGCATCTGCGTCACCGTGCGGTCGGGTTTTGCTCGCAAAGGCTTGCGCTGTAGTCCGGGGAAAGGCTGGGCGGTCCCTCTGCCGTTGTACCCGGTGCGGTTTTCGGTAGAATCCTCGACGTCTCCCCGTTCATGGACCCACGCGGCCCGAAGGGCGGGAAGCCCATGCCGGAGATCCAAACGTGCCGAGTCGTCGCTATAGGGTCCACTGGTGTCGTAAAGGTTCAGCGGGGAGTTGTCTTCCTGGCCGAAGCGGCCCGCGGTGGGCGTCAGACTCACCTCCCGGAAGGGGACGCGAATGTCGGCCCTCGAACCGACTTGATAGACTTTTCTGCTGGCCGGGAAAGTGGACTTGCCTTGGAGTAGTTGACCTACATCAGCTACGCGAGCCATGGATCACCTCCGAAAATAATTAAGGCCACCAACGATAGGGGTTGGCGGCCTCGACCGGATATACGATTCGACGGGCGTCGCTTCCCTACGCTGGCATTACCCAGATCAGGTTCGCAAGGGTCGGTGACAAGATCGGCCACCCTCTCAACCCGGCTTAACCGAGCTCCCCTACGTGCCATGGACACCTGGATTGTTAATACCGGAAATATTCTCCGATTGCTGGCATTATATGAGCCGCGCGCTATACGTGTCAATTCGAGGTTAGTCTGAGAAAATTGCGAAACTCCCTGGCTGAGGTTGCTACCGCTGCTGGGGGACGAATGCCGCCAAAATATCAGCGAAGTCCAATTACTCTCATTGGTCGATGAATCCTGTTCACGCTATTTTTCTTCTGTCTTTTCGGCGACTGAAGAGTTTCGCAATTTTCTCTAGTCTATCCACAGAAGGGGCGCGATGTTTCACGAATAGGACATCTTTGCGCCTTGGCGTCAAATTCCCTACTCCTCTCATTGGAACTCAATGGTCAGTGAGTCCTGCTCGTAGCCGAAAAGCTGCACTAGATGGTAGCAAAGATTGACCATTGTAGTAGCGGTCAGGCCGCCTCTGCGTATATACCGGAATTTCGAATACTCTTTGGAATACGCAAGTCGGACGCGATTCGGGAGAAATGGTAAGGCCACTTGGCCCCGTGCCTTTGACTGCGGCGGACTGTCAACACCTTGTCAAAGTCCTGTGGATGGAGTTCATTGAGCAGGCCGCAAAGTTGCATTAGAACGTCATTCCAGGAGTTTAACCCACGCCGGTTTTCGAGGAAAGTAAAGTATTCTGGCCGACTACCTTTGCCGTCTATCGGCTGCGGCTGCCTGATGGTTGTGGTGGATGTTGGGCCTGCGGGTATGGGCGCCGGCAGCGGAATCGTAGGGAACCTGCCGTTGATGGGCCGCTGCCTGCCAACTTGCGGAGGTTTGGGCAGGACACTCCGGGGCGATTCTTCCGGGGGAGACGAAGCATCGGGCAACGCGCGGACGCGCCGCAGCAGAAATTCTTCGACCAACTCCGGTTCAGGCTTGAACCCGCAAATACGCTCGGTAGTCTCCGAGATTAAGTCAACCAGGAGTTCATCAGGCGTTTCGACGATGTGATTCCAGGCTTCTACAGTGGTCTTGCCAATAGTTTCGGCTCTTTGTTGCGACTCGACCAAATCCTCGGCGTCGTTAACTGCCTGGCTGCTGCTCACCTTTTCCCGGGAAAGGTACTCCAGAAACCGCCGTTCCACGATGCCGGGTTCCTGGGATTCAAGGTCGATGGTCAAGAAACGTCTTTGTTCCCAACGTCCCGCCTGCAAGGGCAGATAGAGCCACCAAGTCCGCCCATTGGTCAACACCGCCAGCTTTACACCTTGCTGAAAGCAATACTCCAGTAGCTGCTGTTGGTGTCCATCCAGATTTTCGCCGGGCCGTTTGACCTCGATGAATACGGCGTTGGGCGAGCCTGGCATGAGCGCGTAATCGACCCGGCGGCGGCCAACCGTATATTCGGGTACAACCTCCGAAAGGTCGAAAGGGTTCCATCCGGCAAGGCTGAGCAGCCTGAGAACCACGCCCTGCTTGGTGGCGGATTCGTCCAGACCGTGCATGGATACGGCGCTTTTGATTTGCTCGACGGCTTGGGCAATAGTCTCGGCCACGATCTTGTTTCTCCAGGGCAATGGAAAGAATGGTCCCCGTTCGTTGCCGATTGCGCCGATTATACTCCACCCTCATGTGGGGAGTGTACCGATGGCTATAATAGGGACAGTTCGCAAGGTTGCCACTCCACCTACCTGCCCGCTGGTCAGCGCTGGCGGCGGAACAGGCGCCAGACAGGGGCGGTGAAGCCGGGGAGCAAATCGCCGCCGGCAAGTTCGTCGTCCTCGCCCAGGGTTTGCGCGTCAGTCCCGGGCCGGTAGAATGTGACCGTGCTGCGCTCCGGGTCGGCTACCCATACTTGTTGGGAACCGTAGCTGAGCCACACCCACGCCTTGGCGGCCATTTCAGGATTGGAGTTGCTGGGTGACTTGACCTCGACGGCCAGGTCGGGAGCCAGGTTAGGGTAGCCTTGTGTGCCTTCCGGGATACGGCCCGGCGCTATCCACGCTACGTCTGGGCATCGGACAGTGTCAGGGTTGAAGTCCAGGTGGTAGCCCGGCTCACCGCTCCGGGTAGTTCCGTATCCGGTGGTTTCTGTATAGATGAACATAATACCGTCGATTCTGCTCACTACTATACCGTGAGGGTCTCCAGTACCCATTTTTTCAATCAGAACTCCCCGGATAAGCTCGTAGCGATTGCCGTTTCCACGGGGCAATCGCAGGAGTTCGTCGGCGGTAATCAATTTTCTCGCAGTCGTCATATCCGTCCGCCAGCGGTGTGAAATAAGCGCAATCTATAATTGCATCTTAGCACGGAAGCGCATCCGTTTGCCCTGCCAACTGTGGCGAGCCACGCTGTTGCCGCCACTCCTGCAATTGACAGCCGCCTCGCCCCAACGCTACAATCCGGCGAGAATCGGCCAATGGGCGGATGGGGTTCCCTACGTGTGCTATGCGCCCACACCTTGTCCCAAACGGGACGAGAAAGGAGAAGCTAATGGTAGACTATCCAATAGTTAACTATAAGGAAGAAGGTATGCGAGAGGGCATGCAGATCGAAGACGCACAGATCAGCGTCGACGACAAGGTCATGCTGCTGGACGCCCTTTCAGAAACCGGACTAAAGCAAATCGTTGTAGGTTCCTTCGTCAGCCCCCGCTGGACCCCCCAGATGGAGAGAATCGACGAGATCGTCACCAAGTTCACACCCAAAGCAGGGGTGACCTACACTGCGCTGGCCCTCAACGCCCGCGGCGTCGAGCGGGCACGGGCTTACTCTCCTCCTCTGACCATTGAGCGGGACCGCTACCCCAGGCTCTCCTGCCACCTCTGCGACGTGTTCGTCCGCCGCAACACCAACCGCACCCAGATGCAGGAGATGGAACGCTGGCCCCAGGTCATCGCCCAGGCCCAGGAGCTCAACGTCACCGAGGCCGGTATCGGCTGCAACGCAAGCTGGGGTTCCAACTTCCTCGGCGAGTTCCCCGTTGACACCCTGATGACCCTGCTCGAGAAGCAGCACGGCATGTGGGACGAAGTCGGCATTAAGGTCCGCAGCGTCTCCATGGGTGACCCCATGAGCCACTGCACCCCGGCCAAGGTCGAAGAGAGCGTTTACCGGGTCAAGGAACGCTGGCCGGACATCACCAATTTTCGGTTGCACCTCCATAACGGGCGCAACATGGCCATCGCCTCCGCTTACGCCGCTATCACGACCCTGAGTTCCGAGGACACCCTCGACATCGACGGTACCATCGGCGGTTATGGTGGTTGCCCCTACTGCGGCAACGGACGCGCCACTGGCATGGCTCCGTCGGAAGATATCCTCCATATGATGGAAGATATGGGAATCGAGACCGGCGTGGACATCGACAAGCTCATCGACACCGTCTGGATGGTCGAAGATATCGTCGGACGGGAGCTATACGGTCACGTCTCCAAGGCCGGCCCCCGGCCCAAGACGTTGGACAAGCTCTACGACTTGAACATGCCCTTCGTGGAGACCCTGGACCAGGCCAAGCACTTCAAGCTCGGCCCCGCGGCTTACGAGTGTGGAATCTCCCCCTACCGCGAACCTATTACCAGTCCCTATCGGGAACGGGTCGAGCAGGGCCTGCCGGCCTTCGATTCCGAGACCGGCGAATTCCCCTGGAAACAGGACTGGTTCCCGGCCAAGGACATCTAGCCGGATAGCCAACCAGTAATACGGCAGGATGCAGCCGGGGCAATCTTTAAGTTAATTGAAGCCGCCTCGGCTGCTTTTGTGTCAGGAAACTCGCCCCGGTACGAGATTCGACCAGACCCCGGTGCAAGGAAAAGGAGGAAGATAAGTCGATGGTCTCCAACCCGATCGACCCCAACCGTGTCTATCTCACAGGAGAAAACTCTTTTATCCGGTTGTCCCAAGAGTCAGGTGGCGCCCAGACGACCCGCGTCAGCCATTGGCGCATCCTTCTTTCCCCAGCGGGACAGGGCCACGTGCTCTACATCAAGAGCAATGACGAAGTCGCAGTTTATTCCGACAACATCGGCCTCGCCCGCTGGCTTCAGGAGGCCATCGAGTCCTACCTGTTCGAGGAGTTCGCCGATCAGAGCATCCCGGTTACGGAAGCCGAGTTCACCAAGTCCGGCGATGGGCGCTCATTCTGGACGGAACGGATCGAGAGCGACGAGGACGTCATCTCCCTGACTTGGTACAACTTCCTCGAGCCCTTCATGCTGGCGGCCCCCGCGGGCAGCACTCCCGGGCGGCCTCTCGGTGTATATAGCTGCTTCACTCCGGCCCGCAATGCCCAGATCACCATTAACGGCGAGGTGGCGGAAGGTGTCGTGTCCCTGGAGATGCGTGGCGACCGGGAGAGCAGTAGTGCCTGCCTCGCCTGGTCCGAGACCTGGGTCGGCCCCTAGCCTTATCCCCCATCCGGCGCCCACAAACCACCACAAGTTGGGAGTATATTTCGCATGGCGGACGAGACTCTACCTGAAATCGCACCTGGTACCGCTCTGTTTCCCCAGTTCGAGTCCGATCTGTTCCGCATGATCTGCGACGAGATCGAAGGACTTACCGACGCTCAGTTGGACTTTGAGTCCGACCGTTGGGAATGGAGCCTTTGGAGCATCCGGCGCAACCTCAGCCACATGGCCTCCGGTGACCTCCGGTGGTTCTGGCAACGGTGGGGGCGCATCCTGTTCCCTGGCGGGTTGCCTGAAGGTCCGGAGTTCGACGGTCTTCTGGACTCTCCCCACGACCGCCGGCTGGACGAGAACCTCTACTGGGACACCGGCATCATCCTGGAGAAGCTGCGCCTGGGGATGGACCTGGCTTGGCGCATACTGAGCAACGAGACTGTGGGCAGCCTGCGCGAGAAGACCGCCGATGGAGGAAGCACCGGCTTCTTCGCCCAATACCCCCAACTCTTTCCCGGTGGCGTGAAGCCGGACCCTGAAGACCCAACCCAATCGCTGATCACGCTTGAGGCGTCTTTTCTCCACCGTTACTACGAATACGTAACCCACCTGTACAATATCCAGCGGCTCAAGAGAGCGCAGGGACTACAGGCTCGCGTGGCGATACCCTTCGAAGGGTATTGGGCCATGCCGGACTGGGACCGTAGCGAACCATAGCCTGCAATCGCGGAGCGAGTCAACCGGAAGCCCTTGCTACCAGCCTGGGCTCTCCGGCCGGAGTCCAAGCAAGGCCTGACCCGCGGCGTCCACGTTAGACGAGGCCGCTCCGACATGTTGCGCCGCCGTATGCACGTCCCGGAAGAACCGTTCTAGCGAATGCCGCCGGTGCACGGCGTTAGTACCGGCGGCGTGGAAGAGCAGGTCAACTGCCCGGACCGATTCCCATATCGCATGGGTGATGCTTAGGCGGGCGCGGGCCACCTCGATGTCCAGGTCTTCCATACTCAGATTTTCGATGCCACCGCATACCGCTTGCCATACCGACTCCACTGAACTAATGACGTAAGCGCGGGCTGCGCCGATTATCGCCTCTGCCTCGGCAACCTTGGATTGCACCGCAGGCCGCTCCCTCAACGGCGTCGCCGAACCTGTGGACCCTGTAACGGACGCCAGGTCGATAAATGTGTCCATCGCCCCTCGGGCCATTCCCAGGGAGTTGGCCGCCACCGGGGCCCATGCCGCAATCAGCGACAGCCGTGGGTGGTAGAGGGGGCCGGACTCCTGCGGAGGGCTGAATAGGAGAAAGCTGTTCTCCTCTGGCACGAAAACGTCCTCAAGAGTGAAGTCGTGGCTCCCGGTGCCGCGCATTCCCACAGTGGACCAGTTGTCGAGAATTGTCCCATTCTCCACCGGTGCAAGCAGTGAGCGGGTCGCCGGCAGACCTGTTCCGGTCAACAGTGGACCGTTTCCATCCTCGATAACGCACGTGCACATAAGCCAGTTGGCATGGTTAATGCCACTGGCATAGTCCCAATGGCCCGATACACGGTAACCGCCGTCTACGGCCAACGCCCGGCCTTCCGGCCTGATCGACCCTGCCATCCTGAAGCTGGGAGGCTCCCCGAACATGGACTTCCCCACCTCCACCGGGAGAAAACCGGCGAACAGAGAGCAGGTGCTGGAGAGCATGGAGCACCATCCCACCGAGCCGTCAGCCCTGGAAAGCTCCTCCACAACCCGAAAGCTGGTCAAGGGTTCGCATTCGGGCCCACCCATCGATCGGGGAAGGCTGAGTTGGAAGAGTCCGGCCCCGTCCAATTGCTCGACCAACCGGGCGGGCAGCCGCCTGCCCGCCTCCACCTCTTCACGCGAATCGCGGATCAGGGGCGCAAGCTCCCTGGCAGCCGTCACGACATCATCGAAGCCTGACTTGAAACCTGATTCTCCCGCCATGACTCCACATTCCCCTGCTAAAACTCGGGGAGCGCCCCGCGATAAATAGACCTGGGGTGGACTCATCATCCACCCCAGGCAACTACACCCTATTTTTGGCTGAACTCATCGGCCTAGCGCCGAAAACATTCGGCCTGGCTAAGCAGAGGAGCAGGCCACGCTTATGACGTTGGATACCGTGTCGGGCAAACTATGCTCGGTCCAGCTATCTCCGCTGTCGTGAGTGCCGAACACCTGACCCTTCCGGCTGCAGAAGTAGACCTGGTTTGGGTCCTGGGCGTTGACGGAGACTCCAAACGTGGTGCTCTTGGGAGCGATGCCCTTGTCAAACCGCTCCCAGGTATCGCCCAGGTTGGTGGTGCGAAGGACGCCGCCCTCTTCGCTGCCAAAATTCATGCCCACGCAGGCGTACAGGGTATTGGAGTTCGTTGGGTCCGCCTGGACGCCCCGAGAATACTTGATGGGAGAATACTTGTCGAATTCCAGGTTCTCCCAGTTCTCGCCACGGTCTCGCGTGCGCCAAACGCCGACTCGATTGGAGATGAACACTGAGCTGGAGTCGGAGCCGCCAACAGCCACACCATGCAAGTCCATCAAGTCCACGTCGCCCGCAAAGTTGCGGTTAACGATCCGCCAACTCTTGCCGCCGTCGGAACTACGGGCCGCTCCGCCGACCTCGAGGGCCGCGTACATATGGTCCGGGCTGTCCGCCTCGATGGCCAAGCCCAGAATCCGGGTGGCGAAAGCCATCTGCACCGAGTCAGGGTTGGATATGGTGGCCTGGTACTCCCAGTTCTCACCGCCGTCCACGCTCTTGAAGATCTCGCTCCCCTCGGTGCCCAGGAACATTGTGTTGGGGTCGCCGGGATGGAATTTCAGAGACCAGACAACCCGTCCCTCGGTCAGGTTCATGCGCTCCCAATTGTCGCCCCGGTCCTTGCTCCGGTAAACGCCTCGTTGGGTGCCGGCGAAGATGACGTTTGGGTTATCGGGATGAATGGCGATTGTCCTGACCTGTGCCGACGGCGCCATTCCTCGGGTCAGGTTCTCCCAATGAGCTTCCCCGGATTCCTTGCGATACAGACCGCTGACTTCCGCGCCCACGTATATCAACGTGTTTCCCGCCATCGTTCTTTCCTCCGTAGGTCGTCTTGTTTACCAGAAAGACTAGCTGCATCCTGTCCGGATACGGGGCTAACCCTCCGGGCATCGTAATTTCAACAGACTGCATAGTTATTGTCAATCTGCTACTGTCGCCACCGGCGCCGGAATCGCCTGCCGGTCAATGACGCCAACTCTCACGGGCGAGCGCCAGCCCCCAAACCGAGGACGCCCCGGCGTCCTTGAGGGCCGAAGCGCAGGCCGACAGGGTGCTCCCGGTGGTTGCCACGTCGTCCACCAGAATTACAGCCTTCCCGGCCAGGTCGGCGCGGCATTGGAAACTTCCTTCCACGTTGGACCGGCGTTGTTCGCGGCTTGCGCCAACCTGGGGCGCGGAATGCCTAACCTTCGAAAGCAGCGAAACGTCCAGGTCTAGGCCCGACTCTTTGGCCAAGCTCCTGGCCAGCAGTTCAGATTGGTTGTAACCCCGGTCCCTCAAACGTCTGCGATGGAGCGGCACCGGCGCGATGAGATCTCCGGGCGCCGGATGCTCTTCCAGGTAACGGGCGAGGAACCGCCCAAGCTCCCGGCCAAACGCCCGGACGCCTCGATACTTGAGGCTATGAACGGCTTCCCTTATAGGACCATCCAGGATAAACGGAGCGCGAATTCCATCCACGCTGAGCGGCACGGCGGAACACCAACGGCAGGCGCCCAGCGTGTCAGGCGTGGCGCAAATCGGGCAGTACGGCGGGACCAACCGGGGCAGGGCAGGCTCGCACTCCAAGCAAATAAAATGTCCCTCCCGGTGGCAAACGACGCAACTAAGGGGAAAGAGCAGGTCAAGGGCATGTTTGGGAATTTGGAAGAGGATGGACTTGAGCATAGGAAGCCTTGACGATGGGAGTTCAAGACCGATCAGATCTCAAACAATTCGCCTGCGCGTCTTGGCGAATCCGGCCGCCAATATATGCTGGCTATACTGATCGTTGCGGCATTGACGAAGCTATATGTTATCCAGAACTCTCCCCAAGTATATCCGTAGGTGTCGGCTGTATATGGAAAGAAGTCAAGAGTAACTTTGGAGATGCCATCCGGATAAGGATTGCGAAGGAGGCCGCAGAGCGCCCATTTGAACTCAGCCCGCTCAAACCAAGTCAAAGAGTTCAGAAAAGCCCGAGCGGTGCTCGAGATTACAGCATCAAATGTCGCCAAGAGACCTGCGGACATCCTCAAGGCTGGAATATCGACCTGCTGCCAAGTCAGCAAGTCCTCGCTCGGTTAATTCTCTGAACTTGGGGTCGTTAGCCATCTTGTGAGCAAGTTCCTTCCCTGTATCATCCGCTCTTCCCTGTTGACTAAAGGCTTTCATATCTTCAACCAGCGGCTCAAAATAGTCTCTCATTTTCTGATGTGTAATCGAGGAACCATCCCGAGTATCGATCCAAGGTGGTTCGGCATGAGTCCTATTTCGTAATTCCCACGCAGACAAATGACCGAATGTCCGCATTACATCATGCAACAGCCGTCTGGTTTCCCAACTATAAGTTTCCACATTCAAGGGTTGCTTTGGCAACGGGATCGGATTGGATCCGAAACTCCTGTACTCTCGCCACAACGAGGAAATCACTGGACGATTTTGCCAGTGCTGGATGTCGTCAAAGAACAACGGTTTATGGAACCTTGCAAGGGAAAGACCTTGAGCGTAGTAACAAAGTTTCTGAATCTTGAGGTTAGTAATGCGGTCAACGGCTTGGACCGAAGCTTGCATCGCCAAGAAATAATTGGCGACATCTGCTGCTCTTAGGATAGCCATAGTTTCACCTCGCCATTCGGTGGACGAGATATTAGCACGTCAAGCGTCTCTTAAACAATATTTGATTGTCACCGGTGCCAATTCGGTCTTGTGAAAGTCTCCAAAGACCACCCTCACCCACTCCCTTGCATCCCCCGCCAACGTTCCAGAATCAACCTATCGCGAGGAAATGCCAGAGGGGGCAGCGCGTCCGGACTGAAGAAACACACATCCAGGGCCTCCGGGCCCGGTTCCAGGTTGCCCCCCTTCTCTTCAGCAGAGAAAGCCGCGACTATGACCGGGTGTCCGGCCTCGGAGAAAATACCCACCAGATGACCGGTCTCGACCACCAGACCGGTTTCCTCGACCACCTCCCGGGCCGCGGCGGCCTCGACTACCTCTCCAAGGTCCACGTAACCGCCGGGCATACTCCACAGGCCGTAGCCAGGCTGATTACCCCGGCGGACCATCAGCACCTTGCCCTCGCGTTCTACGATGCAGGTCGCGGCAACCTTGGGGTCATAGAAGACAATCTTGCCGCATTTCGAGCATACCGGCCTCAGCCGCCCAGCCTCTTCCTTCTCTTCCAGGGGAGCGGCGCAGGCCGGACAAAACCGGTCGTTATTCATCATATCTTCCCCATAATACCACTTTGGTCTAAGATGTCAGTTGGCTGAAATCTCACCTGCCTGGAGGTCCGGACCAATGGTTGCCGACAACGCTTCTTTGACAAGAGAGCTAGCCGGGTACATACACAGTGTCACCTACGAGAGCATACCCGCCAATGTGATACAGCGGGCGAAAGAAGCGGTCATCGACGGCATCGGCGTGACCCTGTCGGGGGTCAATGCAGACTGCACACGCCTGATCCGGCAGTACATCTCCGGCCTCGGGCTCCACGGGAAAGCCACGGTAATCGGCCGGGACGAGACCCTGCCAGCCGAATACGCCGCCCTGGCTAACGGAGTCAGCGCCCACGCACTGGACTACGACGATACCCAGATTTCCACCTTGCCGGACAGGGTTTACGGCCTCCTTACTCACCCCACGACTCCGGTGCTAAGCGCCGCCATTCCGGTGGCGGAAGAAGTCGGCGCCGGCGGCAGGGACACCTTGACCGCCTTTTGCACCGGGGTAGAGGTAGCCTGCAAGGTGGCGGAAGCCATAAGACCCTACCATTACCAGAACGGGTTTCACTCCACCGGGACTATCGGAATCTTTGGCGCGGCGGCCGCGGCGGCCAAGCTGCACGGAATGGACGCGGATTTGATCGCCCAGGCCCTGGGCATTGCCGCCAGCAAAAGCGCGGGCATCCGCGTCGCCTTCGGCACCATGACCAAGCCATACCACGCCGGGGCAGCAGCTCAGGGCGGTATCGTGGCTGCCGAATTGGCCCGCATCGGCTACCGCACGGCGCCCGAAGCCCTGGACGGACCCTGGGGCTACTTCCAGGTTGCGGGATCGGGCGTAGACCCCGAGGCAATCCAGGGCAAGCTCGGCAATCCGTACACCTTCGTCGACCCCGGTGTGTCAATTAAACCCTACCCCTGCGGCTCCCTGGCTCATCCGTCGATGGACGCCATGCTGGACCTGATCTTGGAGCATGACATCAAGCCCGATGACGTCGCTGAGGTCCGCATAGGCACGACTTCAAACGTGCTGGCGGCGCTGCGGTACCCTGCCCCCACCGACGAGTTGGAGGCCAAGTTCAGCATCCCCTTCTGCATGGGCATCCTGCTGTTGGAGAGAGCGGGCGGCATCGCCCAGTTTACCGGCGAAGTAGTCCTCCGCCCCGAAGTACAGGAGATGATGTCGCGCGTCAAACCGTATTTGCATGAGGGCTTGGAGGCTATGGGCTTCCAACGCATTCGCAGCTTGATAGAAGTCCAACTGCGGGACGGGACGGTCCTGTCCAAAGAAGCCTCGACCTCCAGGGGTACTCCCGAGCGGCCCCTGAGTGTGGAAGAATTGGCAGGAAAGTTCGGAGATTGCGCCCTTGGCCTGCTTGCCGATGACGTCCAGGCCAACGTGATCCACATGGTCTACCGGCTGGATGGAGTAGACAGCATAAGCAGCCTCACATCCATGTTGAGGGCATAAAGCCCCTCGGCAACCCGCCGTGGCTGCTCTGTTCCGCAAAATTCTATGCCCCCGGCTCTTCTTGGTTGGGATGTTGGCGTCTTTGGCCGCGTCGGTTTTGGTCCTGCTCGCCATCATCCTGTTGGGGGAATACACCAGGACCCGGGGGCAACTGCTCCTGACAGCACTGGTATTGGCGGTGGACTGCCTCTCGGCACTGCCATCCTCCGCACTTTACCATCGCGGGAGATGGGCGTTATTGGGGGTGTCGGGGACCCTGACCGCCGGCGCCTGCTTCGGCCTGGTCGTACTCGGAATTTGGTTGACACCCAGCCCGGACGCCTACTGGAAAGCCGCGGCGATCGCGTCGGTCTTGGCGGCTACCACCTTCTTCGCCAGCCTGTGCGTCCAAATCGACGGCCGTCAGACGGCGTTCTTCCGCATAGTCCTGTTGCTATCCCTGGGGGCAGTCATCCTGGCGTCGTTGATGTCGGTCTGCGGCATCTTGTTTGAAGTGACCGCCGCACCGCATTGGTGGACCATGGTCCTGGCTATGCTAGCTGTGGCCCTAGGCGCCGTCACGTTGTTATTGGCAAGGGTGACTGCCCGTGCGCAGACCAACGCCGATTAGCGCCGGTTAGCGCCGGTTACTGAACGGCTGGGACCCGGCCCGGCGTTTAACTTGGCGTTGGTTTGACGGCGTTACGGCTGGCTATTGAGCAACGATTCCACTTCGGTCCGGGTTGGCATGGAGTCCTGAGCACCGGACCTGGTCACGGCGAGAGCCCCCGCGGCAGATGCCACGCGCACCGCTTCGGCGAGTTCCTGACCCTCAGCCAGGGCAACCGCGAAAGCGCCGTTGAAGGCGTCCCCCGCCGCCACCGAATCGACCGCATCCACTTGGAAAGGAAGGGCGTGCCCCGATTGGTCCCCGGTGGCGAAGTACGCACCCTGGGAACCCAGCTTTACAATCGCTATACCCACTCCCCGGTCGACCAGTACCTCCGCTGCCCGCGCCGCTGAGGACGGGTCCGTCACCGGAAACCCCACCAACGCCTGGGCTTCCGTTTCGTTCGGTGTAATCACGCTGCAACAGGAGTAGAACTCCGCCGGAAGCTGGCGCACCGGGCCCGGATCGAGTATTACGGTCCTGCCCTGGTAGAAGGCTTCCATGGCGACTAGGAGGGAAGCATCCAGCGACACTTCCAATTGAAGAAGTACCGTCGATGATCCGGACAGGGCTTGAATGCAACGGGTAGCCTCTTCCTGGCCGCAGGTGCCGTTGGCGCCCAACACCTGGATTATCTGATTTTGGGCCGTTTCGTCGATGATGATAATCGCCAGTCCGGAGGTGGTATTCCGGGCAACGGCCACCCCGTCGACGGATACGCCGCTGGCCGAGAGGGCATCCAGTAGTTGCCCCCCGAACACGTCGTCCCCGACGCGCCCGATCATCGCGGAGTCCGCGCCCATGCGGGCCGCCGCCACAGCCTGGTTCGCCCCTTTCCCGCCGGGGTAAGTAAGAAATCTCGTGCCAACTACGGTTTCGCCGGGAAGTGGGAACCGGGGCGTCATGCTCACCAGGTCCATGTTGATGCCGCCCAGCACTACTACACTGGGCCGGTTCTTGTCAGTCATGTGTTTAAGTTCCTGCCCGATGCAGCCGAAGTCCAAGCACGAGGTTGAAATGGCTGTCGGTCGTAAAAACCGGCTCGTCGTGTTGAAGGGCGACAACGGCTATGACCAAATCGGAAAGGGGAATTATCCTGCCTTGCCGCCTGAGTCCATTGGCCAGTTGTCCAGCCATCACCCAAGTGTTCTTATCGTCATCCAGAAACCGGAGGGCGTCCAAGCGTGTCTTGAGAAAATCGAACTCCTCCGGATTGCGGGCGCCCTGCAACACCTCGGCCACCACGATTCCGACTACAGCCATTTCGCCACTGGCTATGAGTTATGCCACCTCCCGTCCTATACGGGATTCCGGCGCCCTGAAATAGTCAATCCACGCAGATGAATCCGCGACTACCATGACAACTTCTTCTGCTTCTCGATTTCCAATTCTTCCAGTTCCTGCAAGTTCTCCACAATCTCCAATTTCCCCGCCACCGCCAGTAGCTCTGCAATGGCCCAGTCACGGACGTATTTCTCCAACGCCACTTGCACAGCTTTACTTTTGGACTTCTCCCCAGTCGCTATCAGCACTTGTTCCAACAACTTTGCGTCGATGTCTATCGTGGTTCGCATCTTTACGGGTGCCCCTTTCCTCACCGGAATTTCGGACCGGAGACCAGAATCATCATAGCATAGGATAATCGTACAGGCGTCCGCGGCGGACAAGAAACCGGCTTAGCGAAACTTCGCGGCCCTTCGTGGATAAAACCACCCCTTTCCCCGCCATGCTATAATTCCTCCGCAAACCACACCTTTCCATTCTTGGAGATGGTTATATGACTGCCGCTTTAGACGATATTAAAGTTGTTGACCTTACCCGCACCCTCGCCGGTCCGTCCTGCACTCAGATGCTGGGCGACATGGGCGCGGATGTTATCAAGATTGAGGAGCCCAACCTGGGAGATGAGACCCGGTCGTGGACCCCGTTTTGGAACGATGAGGGCACCCAATTCCTCTCCTTTAACCGGAATAAGCGCAGCCTCAGTGTCAACCTTCGCGAGAAGGAAGGCGTCGATATCGTCCTGGACCTGGCCGGCAAAGCCGACATCATGGTCGAGAGTTTCCGCACCGGCGCCCTTGACCGCATGGGTCTCGGCTACGAAGCCGTCCGAAAGGTGAACCCTAAAATCATCTACTGCTCCATATCCGGCTACGGCCGAACCGGCCCGCTGGCCGATAAGCCCGGCTACGACCTGATCATCCAGGCATACAGCGGACTCATGAACCTGACCGGTGAGCCCGACGGCGTGCCGCTGCGAGTTGGTTTCTCGCTGGTGGACCTGTTCGCGGGGATGATGGCCTACGGCTCGATCATGACTGCCCTCCACCACCGCAGCAAGACCGGTGAGGGTCAGTACATCGAGGCTTCGCTCCTTGATGGACAGGTCGCCACCATGAGCTACCACGCCACCGGATACATGGCCACCGGCGTGGAACCCCGCCGCCTCGGGTCGGGGCACCCCAGCCTGGTGCCTTATCAGAGTTTCCCGGCTTCCGACGGCTTTTTCATCCTGGGTTGCGGCAACCAGGGGCTTTGGGAACGGCTCTGCCAGGGCATCAACCACCCCGAGTTGCTGGAAGACCCGCGCTTCGAATCCAACACGGCGCGGGTGGAAAACCGCGCCGACTGCGTTCAGGTCCTGAGCGAGATTTTCAAGACCAAGACCGTCTCGGATTGGGTCGATATCATCACTGAAGCTGGAGTCCCCGTTGGACCCATCAACACTGTCTCTGACGTAATCAACGACGCCCAGGTCAACGCGAGGAACATGGTGGTGAACATGCCCCACCCCAACGTTCCCGACCTGCGCGTCCCCTTCTCTCCCCTCAAGCTGGCCGAAACCCCTCCCGCGATCCGGCTGGCGCCGCCCCTGCTTGGTCAGCACAACGAACAGATCCTGACCGAGTTGGGTTACGACAAGGATGGAATCGCCAATGCCAGGGAGAAGGGCGTCATCGGTAAAGGCTAAGGCAGGACTGGCAGTTGAAGGAACAGAGTTCGGGGTCCAGAAGACCGGTAAGGCTAATCCACACATCGGATGTTCACCTGGGAGACGGGTCAGGGCATCCCTATGCCCTGAAGGCCCTCAGGGCGGTGGTTGACGCCGCGCCCCGGCTGGGAGGCAACCTGCTGCTTCTAGTGGGTGACATATTCGACAACGCCCGGGTGTCCGACGAGATCGTGCAAGACTTCCTCGATGAGATCGGCCGGCTGAACATGCCGGCAGTTGTCCTCCCCGGCAACCACGATCTGTATGGGGAAGGGTCCATATATTGCCGGGACGTGTTTCTGGAAAAACCGGCTAACCTCTGCGTCATTGAGGGAGCCGACGGAGAAGCTGTCCACTTTCCAGACCTGACCCTCGACGTCTGGGGCCGGGCAATGCTGTCCCACACCCCCGAGTTTCGCCCCCTCCAGGGGATGCCCGGCCGCCGGGAAGGTCACTGGCTCGTAGCCCTGGCCCATGGCCACTACCACTACGACAACGACCCGGACTTGCGCTCCTCTCCGATATTCCCTTCGGAAGTCGTCAACGCCACCTGCGACTACCTCGCCCTGGGCCATTGGGACCGTCACGTTGACGTTTCCCACGGAGGCGTCACCGCGGTCTACTCCGGCACCGCCCGCGGGCCGTCGTCTAGCAACTACCTTGGCGAGATTACGGTCGTCGACCTGGACCCGGCCACTGGCGTCTCATATCGCCAGGTCAGCCTTTAGCCGCACAGAGCTTTGGTCTTAAATGGACTGGTCCCAGTTTGGATCCCGTGAACCGTCACTAGCAGCCATAGGAGAAGAACGCCTCGAAAGCACCGGCCTGGTCTTGTTGGGGACGCTCCGAAAAAACGGTTGGCCGCGGATCAGCCCGGTGGAACACCTGATCTTCGAAGGACAGTTGTACCTGGGCATGATGTGGCAGTCCCGGAAGGCCTTGGATTTGTTGAGAGACCCGCGTTGCAGCCTGCATAGCACCGTATCCGACCGCAACGGCAGCGAGGGGGAGTTCAAGCTGTATGGCCGCGCTGTCGAGGTAAACGACCCGGATACCCGCAACAGGTATGGGCAAGCCCTGTGCGAAAAGATCGGATACGATCCGGGCGGCGCCGGACCGGACGATGAGGAATACCACCCCTTCTCGATAGACATCCTGAGCGCTTCCTTCGCCATTATTGAAAACGGCGAGTGGCGGCGGGAAATCTGGAGGAGTCAAGATGAAACGACTGGGTAGGGAGCACCACATTTACGTCCTGGACCCGGAAGCCAAGCCGGCCATCACCATCGACTCGGGTGAAGAGTTGATGGTGGAGACTTGGGACGCCTTTGAGGGCGAGCGCGACCCGGCGGTGTTAAACGAAAAGTACCTCAAAGGCCCGGCCTCCGGCCCCATCTTCGTAAATGGGGCCGAGCCTGGCGACGCTCTCAAGGTGGAATTCCTGAGTATCACACCCAAGGAAGGCGCAGCCCACATGGTCACACCCGGCCGTGGGTTCTTGGAGCAAGAGTTCACCGAAGCGTACCCCACGATTATCACTCTGGAAGACGGTCACGCCTGCCTGCCCAATGGCCTCCGAGTGCCTCTCATGCCTTCGATGGGACTGGTTGCCACCACTCCCACCTACACGCAGTTGACGGCCAGCGACAGCGGTCCCTATGGGGGTGACATCGACCTGAAGGAGTTGGTGGCGGGGAGCACTCTCTACCTGCCCGTGTTCGTGCCCGGCGGGATGCTCGCCCTGGGGGACTGCCATGCAGTCGTGGGTGACGGCGCGGTGGCCGGGACCGGGGCTGAATGTTCGGCGGACACCCATTTGCGGGTTACGGTGGAGAAGGGGATGAATATCTCCGGCCCCAGGGCGATGACTCCCGGCTACTTCGTCATTCTGTCCCATGGGGAGGACCTGGGACCGGCGATGAAACAGTCCGTCCGTGACATGGTGGACTTCCTGGTCACCGAGAAGGGGATGGAACCCTACGACGCCTATACCATCTTAAGCCTGGCTGGGGACGTCCGCGTCTCGCGCACATTCCGCCCCATCAGCCCGGTCAAGATGATGCTGTCCCGGGCATTGCTGGAGCAGTTGGACTAAGAGACGATCTCAAAACCTGGCGCGGCGCTCAACCCGTTATTCCTGCGCAGAGCCTGCCCCCGGCTTGAACGGGGGCAGGAATCCAGGAACCCTCTCTTGCAACCACGTTCAGATACCTGAGCATTTCCGGGTTCCAGCCTTCGCTGGAACGACGATGGAGCCGGTTGCGGTCATAATCGAAAGGCCCTGGGTTTATCAGCCGGACCAGTTGATTTTGAGATAGTTTCTAGGATTCGGGGGCCGGTTGTATAGCGTTTGCATCTGCCACGGGGTTGGCAAGATATCCGGTTGGGGATAGTTCGGCAGGTGTTGCGTCCGCGATGATGGGTCCGGGTGCCACCGGCTCAGGGGGTAGCGGTTCAGGCGGCGCTGGTTCAGGTGCCACCGGCTCCGGCAACCTATGCTCAGGGGATAGGGCCTCAGAGGAGATAGGCTCCAGCTCGAACAATGCGCCCACCGGGACACCCAACGCTTCGGCGATTGCCCGTATGTTCTTGAGAGAGGGATTTCTCATCCCCCGCTCTATACCGGAGAGGTAGGTCACGTGGACGCCAGCCCGGTGCGCCACTTCTTCCTGCGTGAGTGAACGCAGCCTTCTAAGGTACCGTATATGTTGTCCGAAGGTTGCTTGGTAAGTGTCCACCTTGGCATGGACGTTAACGGTGCATATATTGTTAGTCCATAGACTATGAGTCTATCAAGCGCCTACAGCTCCGCTGTAAAGCAGGGACGAACATTGAGTGCCCGCCGCGTCCGGGAAATCCGTAACTATCGCGGTTGGAGGGGGACTGGATGGACCTGGCAAGCGTAGATTCGAGCATGATATACGCGGTGGGATACGACCCGGAAACAAAAGAATTAGCAGTGGTGTTCAACAACGGCCGAACGTTTTGGTATGAAGGTGTGCCGGCCGAGGTACATCAGGACTTGATGGCCGCAGGGTCGAAGGGCCAATACATGCGCGATTGCATCATCGACATGTACCCGCACCACAATACTTACCCGTACCGCCGGACCGGCTGAATTAGCCCCGCAATGCCCGCAATGCCCGCAATGAAGGAAGTAGACCGCAGCCTACATCACCGAGTAGCCGCCGTCCACCGTCAAAACTGCCCCGGTCACGTAGTCCGAACCCTTGCCCGCCAGAAACACCACCGCGCCCTGCAATTCGCCGGCCTCGCCCCACCTGCCCGTAGGAATGCGCCGGTTAATCAGGTCGTACCTCTCGGGCTGATTTTCCGGCACCGCCGCTGTAAGTTCGGTCATAAACCAGCCGGGAAGAATGGCATTGGACTGGATATTATCCTTGGCCCAGGCCACCGCTAGGCTCTTGGATAACTGGACGACGCCGCCCTTGCTGGCCGAGTAGGGCGCTCCGCTGCCGCCGCCTCCGAACAGGGAGAACATCGAACCCACGCTTATGATTTTGCCCCCGCCCTGGCCTTTCATGTGAGGGTAAACCGCCCTGGAGGCAAGAAACGCCGCGCGCAGGTTGACGTCCAGCACATTGTCCCACTCCTCGACACTGAGGTCCTGGGGATCCTTGCGGACCGTCATACCCGCGTTGTTGACCAGGATATCCACCCGCCCAAACTTCTCGATAGTCCGCTCCACCATCCCGGTGATGTCCGGCTCGAGGTTCACGTCAACGGGCAACCCGAGGGACTTCACGCCCAGCGCCTCTATCTCCGCCTGCGCCTGGACCGTCTTGTCCATGTTACGGGCGGCGACGACGATATCCGCCCCGGCTCCCGCCAGACCCAGGGCCATGCCCAACCCCAAGCCCCCGTTGCCGCCGGTGACAATCGCCACCTTGCCATCCAGACCAAACAACTCGCCAATGCTCATTCAAGCCTCCAAAGCAGGCACAAAGTCAAAAACCTCTGCGGTGCTTTGCGACTCTGCGCCTTTGCGTCAAATCACCTGACCAGCGGCAGCACTTTGTCGCCAAAGAGCCGCATGGACTTCTCAACCTGTGCTAGAGGAATCTGCCCCACGTTCGGGTTCAACAGCAAGTTGCGCAACCCGGTGGCCTTCAGCTTTTCTATACCCTCCGCGACCGTCTCAGGAGTGCCCGCAAGGAAAGCGTGCTCCACCATCTCGGCGGCTGGCGTAGGCGCATTCGGGTCCCGCGCTGGCGCTCCGCCGGGGTTGTACCTTACCCTCGCGTCCAGCAAATGCTCCCGGTATCGGACCAGCGCCGTGGTAGCTACTTCCCGCGCCTCTTCGTCCGATTCGGCGACGTAAAGGCCCCGCTGCCCCCAGGTCTGGTCCATCGCATTCCCTATTTCAACATCGGAGAACCCGGACTCGCGCATCGTATCCTGGTAGACCCGGAGCCTGTCGCGCAGCGTATCCACCGTTTGGATACCGATGAGGACTGGCCGGCCAATCCGGGCCATCTCAATCACCGACGCCTCGGAGATGCACGCCCGCACCAGCGGTGGGTGGGGCTGCTGGTATGGACGGGGCCTGACAATGGGGAAACTGCTTTCCCAGAACCGGCCTTCGTGCACCACGTCCTGTCCGGTCCATGCCTTGACCAGTAGCTCCTCGGCCTCATCCAGCATCTCGCGCCCTTGCTCCAGGGTCATGCCGAAGCCGATGTACTCGTAGTCGTTATAAGCCGACCCCCTGCCCGTGCCCACGATGAGCCTGCCGTGGCTCAGATTGTCCAGCAGCGCGGTCTGCGCCGCCAGCCGGACGGGGTGGTGGAGGGCCATCTCCACCACCGCAAACCCAATCTTCACCCGCTTGGTCCGAGCCGCCACCGCCGCGCCGAACACCACCGGGTCGGCATAAGCCACAGCCCCGTCGAAGTGATGCTCCGTCAACCAGACGGCGTCCATCCCGATCTCCTCGGCCAACTCCACCTCTCGCAATGTATTATCTATCGCCAGGTGGTCGGTGTTGGGATCGGAGCTAATACTGAAGACGAACGAACCGAAACGCACTTGTTACTCCAAGGATCTAAATCTTGGGCTGGAACGGGCTACTTCATCCAGTCGGCCACCCGCTCGGCAATCATGATCGTCGTGGCATTGGTGTTGGCCCGCACGCAATCGGGGAGCGTCGAAACGTCCACCACCCGCAGCCCCTCTATCCCGCGGACTCGGCAATACTGGTCCAGAACGGCCATCGGGTCCGAGTCCGGCCCCATCTTGCATGTCCCAGAGATATGCTGCGTGGTCGTGACGTTGCGCAGCAGCCATTGGTCCAGGGCCTCGTCCGAAGCCAAATCATCCGGAGTGGGGCTGATGCACTCTTCCACGATGTCTTTGTAGGCATCGTGCTCCAGGAGGCCCAGGCAGATGCGGACGCCCTCGCGCAGCCTTTCGCGGTCCCGGGCGCCTTCCAAGTACCGGTAATTGAGCACCGGCTGGACGTGAGGGTCCGTGGATGCGAGCTTCAGCTCTCCCGCGCCGTCGGCCAGTTCCAAAATCGCCGTGAACCGGATGCCTTCTCCTTCCAGAGGGTCGCCGCCGATGGGCGAAGAGAAGGACGATTGCATAATCTGCATGTCGTTACGGTCGCTGGAACCGGCAGCAGTGTAGCGCAAGGCCAATTGGCTGCGAGGCGCTTCCGGGTCCAGCGGGAAGTCCTCTTTCACTCTTATTGGGAGCCTGACGTTTGGATGGTCCCGCAAGTTTTGTCCCACGCCGGGGGAGTCCAACCGGACCGGGATACCCATCTCCCGCAGGTGTTCGGCGGGGCCGACGCCCGATAGCATCAGCAACTGGGGAGAACCAATACCTCCCGCGCTGAGTATCACCTGCTCAGCTTCGACGATAAACCGGTCGCCCCCACTTTCGACGTCGACACCGGTGGCGCGGCCACCCTCGATCACGACCCGGTGCACCGTAACGCTGGACCGGACTGTCAGATTGAGCCGGTTCCGCACCGGATTGAGGTACGTAAGGGAGGTGCTCATGCGCACGCCGTTGGGGTTGTTCATGGGGATGGGCCCTATACCCCGGGAATCGGGGTGGTTCATGTCCGGGTCGTGGGGATAGCCGGCGTCACGGGATGCCCGGTAGAAGGCGCTCTGGGCTGGAAGCCAGGTCTCCTGCTTGTGGCGGCGCACGGGTATCGGTCCGTCGTTGCCGTGGAAATCGTCCAAGATGTCGGTGTCGGTCTCCGCCTTCCTGAAATACGGCAGCGTATTCACGAAGGACCACTCGTCGTTGCCCCAGGAGGCCCAATTGTCGTAGTCCTCGGGCACGCCGCGCAAGAACACCTGACCGTTGACCGCGCTTGAGCCGCCAACCACACGGCCTCTCGGCACGGGCATGGTCTCTCCCTGCTCCGCAGTTGGTATCCCTTTGAAGGACCAATTGTGTGGCGCGTCGACCGCCGAAGCCATCTGGTTATACCCGAACTTCAGGTCGTCGGGGTAGGTCTCAAAGTCCGGGTAGTCAGGTCCCGCCTCCAACAGAAGCACCGAACGGTTGGGGTCCTCAGACAGGCGGGTCGCCAGTACACATCCCGCGGAACCCGCTCCGATGATGATTACGTCGTATTTCATGGTTTCTCCCTTCTGGTCTGTTCCTGTGGATAGCCTGGAGCCGAATCTGAATCTACGTGATTATATCAGCGGCAAGTGACCAGTGAGTAGTGACCGGCAGATTGGGGTAACGCTGCAATTTAGGTGGTTTCGTTCATCGGGACGAATCTGATTCGGCGTGTCGAGCATTAAACCCGCTACCGCAAACTCCCATACACCTGAAATCTGTACTACACTCAAACTGTAATATCAACTGTACAAACAGTTAAACATATGAGCAGTCCGTTAGACGATTCTCTGCGGTATGAAAAGTCCCAAATTGAGGATGAGCTGAAAACCCTGCGTAAGGAGATCCAAGAATGTGAGGCCAAGTGCAGAAAATTAGAGACTAGGCTACACCACGTTGACGGCTTGCTAGGAATCGGCCAAGATTCTCCAGACACAGTACCGGCTAAGAACGGACATCCGGTGCTAGATTTGGCGGTAGAAATTCTGCGGGAGCGCAATGGCGAGCCGATGTACTACCGCGAACTCCATAATGCCGTTGTGGAAATGGGGGGGCGAACCGCTGGAAAAGACCCAGCCAATACATTGTTATCCCGGATTAGTAAGGATAACCGCTTTGTTCGACCCCATCAAAAAGGTTTTTATGCTTTGAGGGAGGACTACCCCGATGCGGAAAACGTCGGCAAGCGAGACGGTAGCATTCCGTCTTAGGTGGTCTGGCCAGTAGCTGCGGCAGATTTAATGCCCGCCACGCTGAATATGACTTGTCCCTCTGAACAAAACTACCTAAATCGCAACGCCACCACCAGATTTCAAACAATTGGCCGCCGCGCTGGGGCGTGTTAGGATACCCGCAACCCAAGGACCAACCGCCATGGCCGGTTCTGGTCCGGACCCGGCGGTTGGACCAAACCCGACCCGAATCCTGCCCATTAAGAGGGAGAGCTTATGGCATCCGACAAAATCCGCATTGGCGTAATTGGCGCTAACGTATCCCAAGGATGGGCTCACAGGTCCCATCTCCCTGCCTTGCTGGCCAGTCCCGAGTTCGAGTTGACGGGCGTATGCACCACACGGCGGGAGAGCGCCGAGGAGTCCGCCGCCAGGTTCGGAGCGCGATTGGCCTTTCACGACCATCGCGACATGGTGGCCAGCCCGGAAATCGACGCGGTGGCCGTTGTAGTGCGGGTGCCGTCCCACTACCAACCAACCATAGACGCGCTGAACGCAGGCAAGCACGTGTTCACGGAGTGGCCTCTGGGAGCAACCCTGGCCGAAGCCCAGGAGATGGCGGAACTGGCGCGGGCCAAGGGCGTTCAGACAATGGTTGGCCTGCAAGCCCGGGCCGCCCCAGCGGTGATGTACATGAAGGAACTAGTGGAAACCGGCTACGTGGGCGAAGTCATGTCGTGCAACCTAAGCCTGGTCCGGGGAGGAGTCCTTACGCGAACGTCCGACCGCACCTGGCAGCGGGACGATTCGCTGGGCGCGACCACCCTCACCATAGCCTGCGGCCACGCCATAGACGCGCTCCGGTACGTGGTCGGAGACTTCAGTGAAGTCTCGACGGTTGTGTCCACCCAGGCCCCCCAGTGGTACGAGTCGGATACCCGGCAGATGGTGGACGTGACGGCGCCGGACAACATCCTGGTCAGCGGGCGGCTGGCCTGCGGAGGCGTCGGGTCCGTACACGTAGCCAGCGTTCCCTGGTCCGACAGCGGCTACAAACTGGAGGTGTATGGGCGCGAAGGCGCTCTCGTTGCCGACTCCGAGGACTCCCCCCAACTCGGCGACGTCCGGCTGAGGGGCGCCAAGAACGCTGACAGCGCGTTACACGACATTGAAGTCCCGTCCCGGCTGGTTTGGGTGCTGGAAGGGATGCCCAAGGGCGCGCCTTTTAACGTCGGCCAGATGTACTATCAATTCGGCCAGGCCATCCGAACCGGCGGCGTCTGCGAGCCGAACTTCGACACGGCTGTGGGCCTGCACAAATTCATCGACGCCATCCGCGCCTCCTCCGACCAGGGCAGGCAGGTATCAGTAACGGATTAATCGCGTCAAGCGAGGAAACTCCGCAGCGCCGGGATTCCGAACTGGAGACCCGGTAAGGCCCCGACCGGGAATCCCTATGGAGCGTAGGCCGGAAGTGGCTGCCTTGGTGTCTGGGCTTGATTTTCGCCCTGACAATCGGCTGGACAGCGTTCATAGCCTGGGACGAAGTGAAAAGCGGCAGGCACGACAGCATCGCCAAGCTCGCCAGGGCCGTAGTTGAGGGCAGCGCGCCGGCCGCGCCGCTGACAGTAATATACGCCCTGTTCGTCATGAGAAAATTGCGAAACTCCACTGCCCCCATCCGTCGCTCCCGCGAAAGCGGGAGCCCTAGAGCTATCGTAGTGGATTCCCGCTTTCGCGGGAAAGACGAGTTGGTATTATCGTAGCGATACAGGCCAATATCTGGCGAAGCACAAGGTTTCGCAATTTTCTCGTTCGTCATAGCAGTCCTGGACACAGGAGGAAGCGCAACAATGGTCACCTACAGGTTTTTTGAACGCAAGATTCTAAAGCCTCAAGCGGAAAAACTCCGGGCCGAGGGACGGGCCGAGGGACAGGAGCAAGGCCGGGTCGAAGAGCGTCAGGTCTGGACCGACTGGAACCGCCGCCGCATGGAAGCCGAAGAGAAGGGCGAGCCTTTCAACGAGCCGCCGCCCGGCCAGTAACGGGGTGGTCGCAAAACCCACGCGCTGTTAAGGTGCCGCCGGACGAAGGCTGGCAGGCGGCAGTGTTGGGGGTAGTTTATCCACGAAGGGCGCGAAGTTTCACCAGGAATCCGACGTAGTGGCTATTTCATAGGTCATTCCGCGTTTGCGGCACCATTCTTCAGCCGCGCTGCGCTTACGGAGGACGGATGGGGAATCCATCATCGCCGGGTTCTTTACCTCGATGAGCGCCTTGCGGCCATCGGAATACTCGACCAGGAAATCAGGACGATAATTGCACTGTCGGCCCCGCGAGTCAATCCAGCGTATTGAAATGCCGTGGCGCTTCTGCCATTTCAAGACCTCGGCGTCCGCCTCAAGTTTCGCCATCATTTCCTTTTCCAGGTCGCTGTCGTACTTTTCGAAGTTGTAGGGACTCTTGGCTGGCGCTTCGTATATGCCGCGATTACTGATCGGCATATTTCACCATTCCTTCGACGAGACCGGAGACGCCGGTGATTCGTTTCTCGACTGTAGGGAGCGTCCTCCAGAGGGCTTCCAAGTGGTGAGGTTCGGCGAGGCCCAGGGACGCGCCGTCCAGAAACTTCGCCCGGACGTGTTCCAGCACGATTCCGTAAATCCGGCCCTTGAAATGCAGCGTGTGGCCGGCGTGGGATAACAAACGGTCCGCCATCACAAGCATTTCGTCCTTAACTGCGTCCGCCAGGTCTTCCGGCGCAACGGTGATGGACGCCCCGCCGGTATTCACAGGCGCGGATTCCAAGGTTACCCAACCGTCGCCGGTCAACTCCTGCCGCCGGACGCCGGTAATGTCCTGGCCGGTGATGGTCACCGTTTGGGATGGGTATTGCAAGCCAGCCAGGACTTCCCGCCAGTCTTGCAGCGGGTCAGCCGGTCCAAGTTTCGGGTCAATTTCAAACTCTCCGTCGTCATCGTCAGACGGGTCAGGGATGTCAATAACTTGCTGCGGCTTGTTCATTTGCTGGCGCGGCGGCGGCTCCGGCAGGTCTTCGTCCTCGTTGAATTCCTGGTCCACGCCAACCTCGGTGCGGACCTTACTGTTGAATATATCCCATAGCCACTGGTGTTCCAGTTTGGGATGGTCAACGACGGCGCAAATCTGCTGTTCGTCCCCTTCCACGTTGTGCCTGCGGACGCGGCGCAGGCCGCGGCCTATAACCTGCTGACCGTAGACCCGGCTGCCGAACTTCCGCAGCAGCAGTATCACGCCCACTTCCGGCACGTCCCAACCTTCCCGCAGCATCAACACGCTGACGACGGCTTTGTATGGACGGCTCCCGCGCTGCGCCCGGCCCAATGCGGTGGCCTGTTGACGCTCGGCGTCCGAACTGTCCTCGGTGACCAGCAGCGTCCTGACCTTGAAATAATCGTTGAGCGTTTTCGCCGCCCTGTCCGCGTCCAGCTTGCAAACGGCGACGACGAACAGTATCGGCTGGTAGCGCCCCTTGGCCCGCCGTTCCTGTTCCCGGAGACGCTGCAAGGCAATCGCCATCTGCTGCTGCATCGGCTTGTCGTCTGTGACCCATTGGGTCGCGTTTATGCCCAGGCGGTCAACTTCCGCCCAATCAATCTCCTCTACGCCCCGCGTCTCGCCGGTGCGGGCATCGGTATAGGTAAGCTCCACGGTGGCTATGCTGGGCTGGTAGACTACCGGCGTCTTGACCAGCCGGTCGGCCAGCGCGTCTTGAATCAGGTATTCGTAAATCATCCGGCTGTCCGGCGATTGACCGTCGGCGCGGTCCGGCGTGGCCGTCGTATCCACCCGCAGGACGGTTTGAGGGCGCAGCCTTTCCAGCGTCCGGTCCCATTCCGGCGCCGGGGAGTTGTGGGCTTCGTCATTGAACAGGGCGAACTTGGGGCCGTTCATCAGGTCGGCCAGGTTGGTCTGGCCGGTGGCGTTGCTCGTGTAAAACTGGTGAATGTTGCCCAGGATTACGCTGGCGCTTAACAGGTTGGCCCAACCGCCGGGCCGGTCGCTGCCCAGGGTGGTCAGCGGGAAATCGTCCTTGGTCAAAAGCGCGTCTTTGGGAATCAGGTCACGGTCGGCGAATACCTTGCCGTCCTGAAAATCGTCCTCCAGCCGGTCTCTAACAATAAGGTTGGGGCAGAGCAGCACGAACTTTTGCACGTCGTGGGCCAGCCTCAGCCAGGCTATCAACGCCGCGATGATGGCGGTCTTGCCGCCACCGGTCACTACATTCAGCAGGACGCCGTTGGGTTGGGCAAGCTCATCCCGCTTTATCTCATGGGCATAAACCACGCACAGGAAGCAGTCCCATTGGTGGTCCCAGAGCGTACCATCCCGGGGCCGGGTGTCGTCATCCGGGTCACTGAGATGCCGGATGTAGTCCAGCGTCTTCGGCTTGGCGCCGGGATAGCCGTCCCTGACCCACTGCTGAAATTCATCCTCGTACTGGCTGAATTCGTTAATCATCCGCTAACGCACCTCCACCTCTCCATCCCACATAGCTTCACCGCCGAGGCTGTCCTGGACGCGGCAGGCAACCCGGAACTTGCCAGTCCTGTCAAACTTGTGCGTTACCTTCAACTCCGGCTTTCTGTTGCGGTCCCGCTTCAGCGAATAGCCTGGCGTGGCGGTGAACCGCTGCATGTCGTAGTTGAAGTCCCACTGGACGTTGATTATCTCGGCGCCGGGGTTGACCACAACGGAATCGCCGGCGTCGAAGGTAACGGAGCGCCCGCCAAGAGCGCGGTACGCCACCTCTACCTGCGGGGGCTGCACAAAAGTGAGAAACTCGCTGTAGTCCGCCTTGTCGGTGGAACGGCCTATGATATGCTCGCGGAAATCGTCATCACCAATGCGGACCTGCGCCAGCCGCACAAAATTGACGTCCACCGTTTCCTGCTGACGCAGTTGCTCGGCGGCCGCAACCGCATCCCTTCCGAAGCCCCAGGCCAGCATTATACCGTCACGCAGGTTGGCCTGCTGGTACTGCGGCGTCCGGCGGATGGCGTTGGCAAAGTCGCTGACATCTCCCGCCGTGGCTTGCGAATCGAGATGTGGCCCGCCTACCCAAATGGGAAACTGGTTCCGCCAGCCGTGAATGTTGGGGCCGTCGGCGGCGTCGCCGCTGCGGGTTGCCCCGTAAGTGCGAAGCACGAAATCGCGGAATTCCTCAATTGGCATCTGAGACAGCCGTTCAGCCTCGTAGATTCCCCATTGCTCCACGGTAAAGTCAGGTATGGGCGTGTCTTCCAATCCGCGAGTGATAGCCTGTTGTTTTAGGCGTTCCGCAGTAACGGCTACGCCAACGCGGGACTGGTCAACGGCAATCCATCGCCGGCCAAGCCGTTGAGCAACTGCGGCAGTAGTTCCTCCACCTATGAAAAAGTCAGCTACGACATCGCCTTCATTAGATGATGCTGTGATGATGCGCTCCAATAACGCTTCCGGCTTTTGTGTAGGGTAACCTATACGCTCACGCGCCGAAGGAGCAACTATCGAGATTGAAAAAACATCATCGGGGTGCTTTCCCTTTGGGTTCAATTGTTGAGGGCCAAAGTCTCCGCCCTCTCGGATATTGCCGATATAGTGGCTGAATCTCTCCCTTGTAGCTGGAGCATATTCTGTACGCACATCATCAACATTAAATATCCATTTGCTTGAACGAGAATACCAGAATAAGACATCGTGTTTCCTTGCAAATCGGTCCCTCTTTGCTGCCGCTCCAGTGTAATACCACGCGATTTCGTTTATGAAATTTAGATACCCAAATATCTTGTCCATCTCTACCTTGATGTAATGGCTCGCGTGCCAATCGCAATGAACATATATAGAGCCGGTTGGCTTGAGCAACCGCTTCATCTCGTAGAGGCGGGCGTTGAGCCATATCAGGTAGCCGTCCATTCCGCCTTCCCAGATGTCGTTGA
Organism: Dehalococcoidia bacterium; assembly: GCA_965216155.1. Lineage (GTDB taxonomy): Bacteria > Chloroflexota > Dehalococcoidia > Lucifugimonadales > UBA3495 > CATOSP01. The sequence goes on from CBDCFD010000006.1 coordinate 1,076,899, forward strand.
AGGAGCGCAGTTCGTTGTTGTCGCCCCAAATGACGTTGTACTGGCGGCCGGAAAAGAAGGGCGGGTCAATGTAAATCAGGTCGATGCTGTTGGATGGAATCTGACGCATCACATGCAGGTTGTCGCCCCAAATCAGGCGGTTGGGTTCGTGGGGTTCAGTATGGCCCAGGGATACCCGCTCTATGATTTGCGTTGGCAGGTGGATAAGCGGGTAGTGTTTGCGGAAGCCCTCGCGCCTGTCCCATCCCTTGGGTTCCGCCTCGACTGGCACAGAGCCGAAACGGGCCGGCGCCCGGTAGAACTGTTCCTGTTGGGGAAGCGGTTCGTAAGTTTCGCCGTCCGGCGTACCGGGTGCGTCTGTTATTGCAGGGTCAACATCAGAAGTCATGCGTGTAACTCCCTAATGCCAGATGTTTAGGTCTACTTCCGGCGTATCATCTATTGGTTTGGCCTTCGCACCACTGACAAGTTTAAGCCCGCGGTTAGCTACGACCGTCTTCTGCGCCGGACGTGGGGTCTGGGTCCGCGGGGTGTTTCGGGAGCTTCAGGGCTCGTTGCCTCGGCAGGTCCGCTGATGCTGATTCTTCGGTGGGGGCTTCCCCGGAGTGGACTTCCTCTGTTGGCTCTGCCCTCAATTCGGGATTCGGTCCAGTCGAGTTGGTGGGAGCGGCCTCGGCCTGGCCAAAGTGCCGCAGCACCGGAGCGACTACCTGCTCGTAAGTCCTGCGCTTTCCCGTTAGCTGGAAGGTCAGGCTCCGCTGATGCTGATTCTTCGGTGGGGGCTTCCCCGGAGTGGACTTCCTCTGTTGGCTCTGCCCTCAATTCGGGATTCGGTCCAGTCGAGTTGGTGGGAGCGGCCTCGGCCTGGCCAAAGTGCCGCAGCACCGGAGCGACTACCTGCTCGTAAGTCCTGCGCTTTCCCGTTAGCTGGAAGGTCAGCCATTGGGTGTACGACCTTATACCCTGGGTCTTTAGCTCCCACACGATGGTCCAAATCGTTCCGTCTTCCGATGGCTCGAAAAAATCGATGCGGTCCGCCCAGTTGGACTCCAGGATACGCATGACGCGCTGGCGGGGCGGGTCGAAGGTGCACCGCCAGCGCAACTCCTCGTTGGTGTCGTCCTGGAAAGTGTAATCGTTTCCGTCCTGCTCCAGGAGCCTGCCGTACCTGTCCTCCAGCGTCCTCCGGCTGGGACGGCCCGAGACGGGGAATCTGGTGATGTACTCGAAGACCTGCTCCGGGCTGGCCGGCACTTGTACCTGGAAACCAATGTTAGGCATGTGAGTCCCCTAGAAAACCGCCAGGGGATTCACGGGGGACCCGGTGGCGTTGTGGAAGCGCAACGGGGCAACCACGAACATGAACTCCCAGCGGTTTAGTTGGTTGCAGACCCGCGCCAGTTCCTCGCAGTTCGCGGCGTCTATGAGCCACAGCCCCATGGCAACTATGCCCACACGGTGTACCGGCAAGCCCAGATTCGGGTAGCCGGCGGGGTCCATATCCTGTGAAGCGTCGCCCGCAAGGATGGATACACCCCGCTCGCGAAGCCACGGGATAGTCTCGGCGTGCAGTCCCGGCCTGCCGGATTCCGGCGGGCCAAGCTCCAGCCGCCGCTTGTACCAACCCAGGCGGAGCATCAAGGCGTCGCCCTCTTCCACGCGGACTCCCTGGGCGGCCTCGGCGGCTTCCAAGTCCTCGGTGAATACAGGCTCCCCGGGGTCCAGCCATTCCTTGCCCTTCACCTTGGTTATGTCAAGCATCACGCCCTTGGTGACGAAGCCGTTCTGCGCCCGGTCGATATGGCCGGCCGTAGCCTTCTGGTCGGCTGTAACCAGGGAAGCGTCCTTGCCGTTGTACATCTTGCCGTCCCAGAACTGGTGGCAGAGCGCGTCCAGATGGGTAATAGTCAAGCCGTGGAATGAGAACCCGAAGAAGTCTGATGACCCTCCGCCACCGCTGCTGGGGGCAGACTCGCCCGTGCGTACCATGTAATGCAACGGCGGGATCGAGGTCACATCCGCTGCACCTTCCGGCACGATGAGCCTGGCACAGGTTACGCTGATTCCTTCCTTCACCAACCTGCCCGCCTGGGCGACCTTTTCCGGCGTGATCAGGTTCAGCGTCCCCAGCTCGTCGTCGGGACCCCACCTCCCCCAATTGCTCAGTGAAGTCATCCAACCCAGAACTTCCTCTTCCGTGGGTATCTTGGTAGTGGTCATACCTGCCTCCTATCTAACAGTCCCGGCATTCGAGTGTGCCCGTTGCTCCGGGTCATATACCCGTCAGCGATTCAATCGTACCGTCGATGAAAAGTATCTGAAGCGTCGTCAACACGCTTCGGTCCAGCATTTCGGCCTGGCTCGGGTCAGCCTGACTTCGCATCCCGGCCAACAGCTCCCCTACCGAGGTGCTGCCGTCGATCATAGATACGAGCCGGGTAACCAGGCCGCTGGAGGGTGTCCCCTCTGGCTGGCTGACGGTGGTGAGTACGGTGCCCCAGACGAACTCGCCATCGCCCAGCACCGCCTTGCGTTTGACCTCTACTCCAGGAGAGAGCCGGGGCACTGCTAGTAGCAACCGGTCATCTCCCGCTCGCGCTCCGGCAATCGCATTTCCCCACCGGGAACGCCGGGCTGCCCGTTCCGACTCAACTTCTCTCACGCTGCTTACAAAGTTGTTGGGAGGCTCACCTTTTTCCAGAACAACGCGCTCGTACCCTCGCGGTGGCTGCCCGGCCACTGCCTGGATGAATGAATGTCTGGGCGAGAACTTACCATCCTCGTCGAGCAACCGCCGCGCTTCCCAAAAGTACCCTTCAGACGCCAAGTTGCTTGAGTAAAAGAGCCGGGCCAACTCGCGAAAGTGAGAGTATTCCTTGAAATAAAGCTCCTGGTAGGTGTCGCCGGCCGCCTCGGTCAACCCGGGATCTTTCAAGACCGTGGTCACATAGGCAGCGGACAGGACCCCCGACATCAGCGCCAGATGGACGCCGGAAGAGAACAGCGGATCGACGAAACACGCCGCGTCACCGGCGAGCACGTACCCGTCGCCCACCAGCCTTTCACACACATACGACCAGTCCTTTACTATGAAAGGCCCCGAGACCAGGGTGGCGTCTTGCAACATCTCGCCCATGTGGGGAGCCGCCGCCAACTGGGAGTGGAGGAAATCCCGGAGACCGAGTTTACCCACGCCCTCCTGCCCGCTCTCGCTGTCAACTACGGCGCCGACACTCGCCCATCCCGTGTGCAGAGGAATGTTCCAGAGCCAACCCCTGGGGTGGGCCTCTATGAAGATGTTGGTCTCATCGCGCCCAGGGAGTCGTTTCGCACCCGTGTAGTACCCATACACGGCCAGGTTTCGGAAAAAGGGGTCCCAGTTGCGGAGGCCAAGTTTTGCGGCGAGAACGCCTCCCTGCCCGCTGGCGTCCACAACAAACGCCGCGCCCACAGTGTGCAAAGCCCCTTCTTCGTCCTGAAACCTGACTCCCGCAGCCTTGCCCGACTCGAAGATGACCTCGACGACGCGGTGACCCTCACGCACGTCCACACCGTGGCGGCGGCTGTTTTCTAGGAGTATCTGATCGAACTGGGGACGCCACACCTGGTATGAGTAGGGGTACCTGGTGTTGGTTTCCTCGAAGTACCAACTCCAGGGGCTGTCATCCCTGCCCCAGACCATGGTTGCTCCGTACTTGGGCAGGAACCCGGCTTCCTCCATCTGCTCCAGGACGCCAAGTTCCTGCAAGACCGGCACGCTGGCGGGCAGCATAGACTCGCCGACATGGTCCCTGGGGAACCTCTCCCGTTCCAGCAGCAGAACACGCAGACCCTGTTCGGCCAGTAACGTCGCGGCAGTGGAGCCAGCCGGGCCGCCGCCAATTACGATCACTTGCGGGGAGAATTGCCGTCTGGTCACGGAAGGAATTTCATTAGCCGTCACGTTATGAGATCAGCTTCACCAGTGCCACGGCAGTACCGACTGCGGCAACAGTCAAGCCAGCCTGTGCAACCATCATGCCGACCATCCACTTGATCATCCGCACTTCCGAGCTTCTGATCTCAGCCCGCATTTCATCCCGGGTTGGTAATGCGTCCATGCGGGCCATAAGCTGCTGGAAAGCGCCTTCCAACCAACTTACCCGCTCTTGAAGTGTGATCATGCAACCCTCTACGTCTTCCCCTGGGGAAAGGGCGGGAATGACGGCATTCGGTCCCTGCCCAGCCCGTCTCGGGTCAAGGCAAGGACCGGCATCTCACTGTGGCTCTAGTCGTCCGCCTGAGATCCCGCTGTCTGGGTGATGACCGGAGCATTGCCCGCGTAGGGCTTGCTCGTCGCCGGGTCCATCTCGAATGGGCCGGGCAGTTCCAGTTCCTTGGCCATCTCGCGGACCGCAGGTATCACTTCCTGCCCCATCAGGCGCAGGCTGCGCATCGCGTCGTCGTGGGTCATCGCCCCGTCGCCATCCCAGAAGAAGATGCTTCCGGGGCGGACGGTCTCCAGCACGTGGCGGATCTTCGGAATCACGCTGTCCGGGGTACCGGAGATGATGGTGTAATTCTCGATCTGTTGTTCGTAGGGACGCCCCAGAGCTCCGGCAGGGCCGGCATTGCCGCCGCGGGCCCGCGTGGCCACTGCCTGGGTTGGCAGCACCCTCCTTCTGGAAGTCAGGCCGGGCAGGTTCAGTAGCGCCGGGTTGACCGTGCCTTCGTTCCCCGCGAGGAACGGATTGCTTGGGCCCTGCACGTACTTACGGCCCGCCTCCTCTGCTAGTTCCTCCGTCTCGTCGACGTGTACCTTCCAGAGGTAGCCGATGTTCTGCGGTCCGGACTGGTAACCCAGCTCGGCGGCGGTGTCGTGGTAAAGCTGGAAGGCCTGTTTGGTGGGCTCCATCTCGGTCGCCAGCATAATGTAGGGTATCCGCTGCTCCGCGGCCCAGATGAGGGAATCGCGGCTAACAACGCCTGGCAGCCAGATGGGCGGGTGCGGCTTCTGGTAAGGCTTCACCCAGGGATTCACGTGCCGGTATTGGTAATGCTTGCCCTCCCAGCGGAAGGGTCCGGGGGTGGTCCAGGCCTTGACGATAAGCTCGTGCGCCTCCTTGAACCGCTCCCAGTTGTAGTGGGGCTCAACGTTGTGGGCCACGCTCTCCCGCCCTGTGCCGCGGACCCAACCGGAGACCAGCCTGCCATGGGAAATCAGGTCGATCATCGAAAGCTGCTCGACCAGCCAGAGGGGATCGTCCCAAATGGGGATGATGTTGCCCAGCAGAACGATCTTGGCCCGCTTGGTGATGCGCGCAAGGATGGATGCCTCCACGTTCATCGCGCCGCCCATGCAGAATGGCGTGCTGTGGTGCTCGTTGAGCATCAGCCCGTCAAAACCCATCTCTTCAGCGTAAATCTTCTCGTCCAGATATCGGTTGTAGAGGGCAGCTCCAATTTCGGGGTTGTAAATGTCGTTGCTCACGTTGAGGTCCATGATCGGCTTGCCTGTGGCCCCGAAATACCCGGATGTCGGGTCCTGGTATGGCCTCTCGGTGAAGTATCCAATGAACATTTCGATTCTCCTTCCGGCTACGATAGGGATTTTACCATACTGGAAGGAATCCCTAAGACGACAGGAAGCCTTTCACAACGCGAAGGAATTCGTCGGTTTTTTCGATAGCGGGGTAATGCCCGCAGTTTTCCAAAACGCTCACGCGGGAACCCGCAATCGACTCCTGGAAGACCTGGCTGGCGCTGACGGGGACTATATTGTCGTCCCGGCCCCACACAATCTGTGTTGGGACCCTCTTCAGCCTGTGGAGAATGTTGGGCAGACCCGGATAGTACATATAAGGACGCCAACTCAACCGGCAGGCCTCCTCGCGGGCCACTTCCCATGCCTCGGTCAATTCGGGACTCGGTTCTTCGGGACAAACTTCCAGGAACTCCGGGGTGTTTTCGGGGTCGTGGAAGCCCGCCGTTATGAAGTCCCTGGCAACCACCAGAAACATATCGAAGATATCCCCAGCGGGGGGCTTGATTCCCGCCGGACTCACCAGCACCAGCTTCTTGAACATGTCCGGGCACATGGCGGCCATTTCCGAGGCCAGCCAGCCGCCCAGGGAGAAACCCACCAGATTGATCTGCTGCAAACCCAGGTCGTCGATGGCTTCGAGGTACCAACCCGCCAGGTCGCGCATATTCATGATCCAATCCAAGCGCTCCGTTTCGCCGAAGCCGGGATGGGAAGGAATGTAGACGCTGTAGTCCTGGGCCAGTGCCTCTTGGTAGCTGAGCACGCCATGGTGGCCCATCTCGTCATGGAGGATCAGCAGCGGATCGCCGCTCCCTCCCTTTACCATTTGGAGTCTCGAGCCCGCGGCCTCCACGAATTCTTCGGTCCATGTTTGAGCGCCTGTCGCCATCTGCTGTGTCCTCCTTAACAATGGGCGTAACCGCCCCATAATAACATGGCGGGGCGCGATTGTGGGCATGGCCGCCGGGGGCCGGCTCATCCACGAAGGACCACGAAGTTTCATCAAGAGAATTCCTTGCCCCCCCTGTGTTCTTGGACCCTTGCGTTGAATTTCCGGCAAATGGACAATTTGACCGGCGCCTTGGTACGCTTGACAAGCAGAAACCTTCAGGAGGATGGCAATGCGCGAAGCCGATTACTTGGGCGTGAGAATAAAGACGCCGGAGGAAGTAACGCGGAAAGTCGAGGGCATAGTCAGGAAGGCCCTCGACGAAATGTTCGGTGACGAGTTCGTATTCGACCCGATTATCGTAAATCCTGAAATTGACCATTACGGCGACGAATTCCTGCACATCTACATCGTATTCGACGGAGACCAGAAAGGGCTGAAACCCACGTTGACCCTGAGCCTGATAGAGCGCTTATTTGATGAAATGACGGAAGAGGAGATGCCCCACGTTCCCGGCAGGTCGTTCATAGCAAAATCCGAGTGGGAAGAGGGTTATGAAAAGTATGTCCGTGAGCAAGTATAGTGAACCCGCGCGACCTGATTAGAATCGCCCGGCAACTGGCGTCCGGGGCCGTCGGCGGAAGCCGTGGCCGGCCCCGCTGGACCGAACCGCGCCGCGCCGTAAGCGCCGCCTATTACGCTATGTTTCATGCCCTTGCCCTCTCCGGAGCCAATGCCCTGGCCGGTTCCACCCACGCCAACCGGAGCCAACGAACCTGGAACCAGACCTATCGGGCGCTGGAACACGGACACACCCGGAATCAATGCGACAATCAGTCTGGCATGAGTGAATTTCCGGCGGAACTCCGAATTTTCGGGCGACTATTCGTGCAGATGCAAGACCAACGCCACCGTGCCGACTACAACCCAGACGCAGATTTTTCCCGCGCCCAAGTCATGCTACTCGTTGACGAAGTCGAGGACGCCATAACCAGGTTGGAACGCGCCAGCGCCGCGGACCGTCGGGCATTCGCAATCTACGTTCTGTTCAGACTTCGGAGAAACTGACGCAAGCAAAGCGGTTACTCCATTTTGCGGATAAAATCAGCTTCTGCCAATGCCGCGTACAAATGCAAAGGAGAACAACCGAATGATTACCCCAACTCCAAGTTCAATTGCCGATAAAGTCCGCTTTGCTTGACACCCCAAGGGTGTTATGATAAGTTTCGCACGCCTCAAAAGAGGCGCTTTTTTACGCGAAAGGACAGGCGATGATACCCATAATTTTAGCTCTGGCAGCAGGCGTTTTAGCCCTGGTTTTCGCCCTGGTAACCACGATACGGGTCCTGTCGGCCGACCGCGGGAACGCCCAGATCCAAGCGATCGGCGATGCCATTAAAGAAGGGGCAAACGCATTCCTCAAGAGAGAATACCTCACCCTGCTCCCCTTCGCCGTGGTCGTAACGGTCGCCCTGGCCGTGTTGGACTATACCTTGTTTACCCATAAACTCAACCTGCCCGCCACCGCGATCTCCTACGTCGTGGGTACGGTCTGCTCCGGGTTGGCCGGAGTTATCGGTATGAACGTGGCCGTCAGGGCAAACGTGAGGACCGCGGCAGCCGCTCAGCGAGGGCTAAACCCGGCCCTGCGGGTCGCATTCTCCAGCGGCACGGTCATGGGTGTGACCGTGGTGGGCATCGGCCTCTTGGGTGTAACCATCCTCTACACAGTGTTCCAGAACATCAGCGCCGTGGCCGGGTTCGGCTTCGGCGCTAGCTCCATTGCCCTATTCGCCAGGGTTGGCGGCGGCATCTTCACCAAGGCGGCGGACGTCGGCTCCGACCTGGTTGGGAAGGTGGAGGCCGGCATCCCCGAGGACGATCCCCGCAACCCCGGCGTGATCGCCGACAACGTGGGCGACAATGTGGGCGACGTGGCCGGTATGGGCGCGGACCTGTTCGAGTCCTACGTTGGCAGCATCATTTCCGCCATCGCCCTGTCAGCCGGCGCGGTAGCATTGGCGGTGGGCAGCGGCGGGGGTCACTTTACCGACCCCCAGGCAGTGTTCCCCATGCTTCTGGCCGGGGCCGGTATCGTCGCCGCCATTCTGGGGACTTTCGTAGTCCGAAGCGGCGAGCAGGCCGACTTCGACAAACTGCTGTGGGCCTTGCGCTACGGCATTTTCACCGCCGGAGGACTGCTGATTATCTTCGCCGCCATCCTCACCGTCACGATCACCAAAAACTGGTCTTGGTTCGGTTGCGTCGTGTCCGGGTTGGTGGCAGGCACCATAATCGGCCTCGCTACCGAGTATTACACCTCCTATAGCTACTCGCCCACCAAGCGGGTATCCGAGTCGTCCCAGACCGGTGCGGCAACCGTCATCATCAGCGGAATCGCCACCGGGATGCAGAGCACGCTTATCCCGGTGGCATGTATATCCGCGGCAATCCTGCTGGCCTACTGGTTCGCAGGGTTTTACGGAGTGGCCCTTGCAGGCGTGGGGTTGCTCTCCACCCTGGGCATCACTCTGGCGACAGACGCATACGGCCCGGTGGCCGACAACGCCGGCGGCATCGCCGAACAGGCCCAACTTGACCCCCAGGTGCGGGAACGCACCGACGCCCTGGACGCCCTCGGCAACACCACCGCCGCAACGGGCAAGGGATTCGCCATCGGATCGGCCGCTCTCACCTCCCTGGCCCTGCTGGCCGCCTATTCGGTTAGCGCCAAGCTGATTACGCTGGGTGAAGACGGACGGTTGGCCGCCGATGCGGTGGGAATCAATATCCTGCAACCCCACATTCTGGTTGGGCTGATCATCGGCGCGATGCTTCCCTTCCTTTTCTCCGCTATGACCATGCAGGCTGTGGGCCGCGCGGCCCAGGGAATTGTCGACGAAGTGCGGCGCCAGTTCCGGGAGATTCCTGGTCTGATGGAAGGTACTGCTCAGCCCGATTCCGCCCGCTGCGTCGACATCAGCACCAAGAGTGCCCTCCGTGAAATGATTCTCCCGGGCGTGATGGCCATAATAGCGCCAATCGCCACCGGCTTCATACTGGGAGAGGCGGCCCTGGGTGGACTATTGATCGGTTCGGTGTCCGCCGGATTTATGCTGGCCATCATGATGGCCTCTGCCGGAGGGTCATGGGACAACGCCAAGAAGTACGTGGAGCTTGGGAATTTCGGTGGCAAGGGATCGGATGCTCATAAGGCGGCGGTAGAGGGAGATGTGGTCGGTGACCCGTTCAAGGACACCTCCGGACCTTCGCTAAACATACTGCTCAAGCTGATGGCAATCGTCTCGCTCGTGTTCGCCCCCGTGTTCTTGCAGGTCGATCCACTGATCGGGCTGGGCTAGGGGCTTTTAACGCAAAGGTGGCTTGAGACCTCCTACCCCCGTTTTAACGTAACCTTACGCTATGCCCCTGCTGGAAACCGGGGTTGCCATGCCATAGTTGGTGGTTGGGAGGGGCATTCTGGAAGAACGGGAATCAATTTGGGCTGTACCCCGGTCGGCCCTTGTACTCTACCGCATCGTCTTCTCTGTCCTGGTCATATCCAGCGTTAGCATCGTCGCCTGGTATGAGATTCACATTCGCACGAATGACGGCCCTATCGAAACCTTTATGGCCATCGGGCGCGGTTCCAGCCCGTTCATCATTCTGTCAGCGGGGCTCACAGTCGTTTTCGTGGAGGGTTTGTACATGCTTGCCGAGATATTGATTAAAGAGCGCTACTTGCGAAAAGGCCATGAGGCTGGGTTGGAGGAAGGCCGCAAGACTGGACTGGAGGAAGGCCGCAAGACTGAACGCGAGGAAAGGGCTAAACGGGAGCGAGAGGCATACCAGAGATTCGGGGTGGTTGTGGATGGCGTTCGTATGCTTCCAGACACAGACGAAGTGCGCCGGTTCCTTGCTGGTGAATCCGAGGAGTGAAGATACAATGATTCCCCCTTTCGTGAAGCGAGGTTAAGGCTGAAAGTCCGCCGCGGCGGGGGGATTATCGTCACCGGGCGGCTCCAGGTTGACAATCCTCGCCCGGGCCGCGCCGTCCTCCAATTCCAACATTCCGATGGTCCCCAGGGTGCCTCGCCGGTGGCGCCTGCCGGGGTAGGTAGGGCTGCCGGGATTGACCAGCAGGATGCCGTCCCAATGGCAGACCAATTCTTCGTGTGTGTCGCCGAAGAGCGCCACGTCTACCGGCTCGCCGAACTTGCGGGTTAGCAGCCGCCCGGCTTGACCCTCCGGCAACACCAGGCCGGATCCGTCTCCGGTGGTGGCTATCCTGGGGCTTGGCCACTGGATGTCATGCACCATGCCGATGGACACGCCTCCCGCGTGGACTACCCTGGTTGCGTCGGCAAGCCGGTCTCCCGGCTCTCTGGGGTCTTCGTAACCCCGCACGGCAAGCACCGGCGCTACCGATTCCAGGTAGTCCAGGACTCCAAGGCATTCCAGATCGCCGCAATGGAGGATTAGGTCAACACCTCGCAGGGCTTCGAGGACGCGGCCGGGCAGATCGTTGCCGCTGCCAGCGCAATGCGTGTCGGAGATCAGGCCGATTTTCATCTTCCGGATTCGCTGTTGGCGGGGGCGAGCACCTCAATCGTGCGCCTCATCCCCTCCAGGGTCGAACCGTGGGGGAAGGCAACTACCGGCATGTCGGCCCCGGCCCGGCGGAACTGCTCCATCCTTTGCAGGCAGGTAGCCGCGTCCCCGATAATGGTGATGTTCTCCAGGAGATCATCGGGAATAATCGCCGCCGCCTTGCCCCTGTCCCCTGCCGACCAGGCCTCTCGCACCGCGTCGGCTTCGGCCTGGAACCCGGAACGGCTGAACAGGTTGTAATAGTACTGGCCCATCCCTCCGATGTAGTAGGCCATGTGGGAGCGCACCCGCTTCTCCGTTTCCGCCAGCTCTTCCCCGTTCTCTGTAACGTAACACACGATCTGCGGGGCAACGGTCATCGTAAAGAACTCCCTGCCTGCCTTGAGAGTCGCTTCGGCAACGATCCCTGCCATCTCAGGGAGCCTGCGCCGGTCAACCCATATCGGCAGCCACCCATCCGCCAACTCGCCGGTCAACGCCAAGTTTCTGGGCCCCAGGCTCGCCACGTACATCGGCACATGCCGCTGCACCGGAGGGGAGGCCATCCTGAACCGGCTCAACTTGAAGAACTCGCCGTCGTAATCTACGGTGCGCCCGTAAAGAGCGGTCCGGATAATCTCCATGTATTCCCTGGTCCGGGCCAGTGGCCTCTCGTATGGAACGCCATGCCATTGCTCTATGACAATGCGTCCGCTGGTGCCGAGACCCAGGGTGGCCCTTCCGTTGGAGATGCGGTCCAGAGAGGCGATGCTCTGGGCGATGATGCCGGGAGTCCGGCTGAAAACGGGTATGATCCCGGTGCCCAACCGAAGGGTAGTCGTATGACAGGCGATCATGGTTAGCACCGTGAATGCGTCACGCCCCCAGGCCTCGCCGGTGAAAAAAGTGTCGTAGCCAAGCCGTTCCGCCTGTTGCGCTACGGACACCAGGTCGGCATCCGAGATATCGTCGCGGCTACTCAGGGTCAAAGCTGTCAAGCTCATTTCTAGTTCCTGCTTCCCCATAGGGTGGAGTAGTCGGGCGAATCGCCGATCGTGGAGTCGGTCAGCTCGTACAGGTCCTCCTTCTCCACGGATTGGTTCTCGCTCGCGACCAACCGGGATACGACCTCGTCCCACTCAGCAAGCACCGCATCATTCGAATGGGACCTGATCAGGTCGCGCAAGCCGCTGACCACCTGTTCGGCATGGCCGGGCAGCGAACTGCCGCCTACCACGATTACCACCACCGTGGGGATGCTATCCTCGTCGTCCAGCCGAACGCCCAGCCGGTCTAGGATGAAGCTCATGGCAATCTCGCGCACCATCTCGTCCATCCGGAGGGGCAAGTTGATCATGTGGGCGAACGGTGCCCGGTTCTCCTGCCTTAGCACTTCCGAGAACTCGTGCTCTACGCTATGAAAATAGTGTTCGGTAAATATCTCCTTGGTGTTGAGCAGGTGTATCTTGGTCTGGCCGTCTCGAAGGTCTATCGCCAGGAACTCCTCCAAATGCGGAAATACGCAAAGCTGGATGTCGGATTCTTCTCCGGTTGGCAGGTGGGCGTCAAACATATTGTCCATAAGGCGAAGTCCTCCTTTCGGAATAGTTGGCGGGACCCTCGCTGCACTCCGTCCCCGTTTCCCATTCCCACTGCCACTACTTTAACCCCCATCCGGCAGGTTATCCACCCCACCCATCTCTGAGCCGCGATATCCCGCGTATCCACGCACCCGGCGCGCGTCTCCCGGACGCGCAGCCCCGGCATTGTATCCGTACAGGCAGAACATCCGGCGTCCCATCAATCACTCCGTCATTCCGGACTTGAGCCGGAATCCGGAAAATCTACGCCGGTAGCGATTCTCCCCAAATTCTCCCGGGCTCCCGGCTACTACAGGAGCGTCGGACCCGGATAATGCCTCGTTTGATGATGCCTCGTCTACAGAAGCTGGACGATGTCCTCGATCTGACGGCGCAGCCATTGCCGGATGTCCTCGCGGCCAACGGAGTCGGCCAGCAGGGAAGCGCGGCGCTTGCGTTCCTCTGAAGGCATGGTGATGGCGCGGTACATCGCATCCATCGTCCCGTTGATGTCCGTGGGAGACACGGTCAGAGCGCCTTCGGCCAATTGGTGGTGGACGCCGCTGGTCTGGGACAGGACCAGCACGCCGTCCCGGGTGTTCACTACCGGGCCTTCCTTGGCCACCAGGTTCATCCCTTCCATGATCGTGTTGACCAGCAGAACGTCGTAAAGCTTCATCCCGGCGATGGCTTGGGTGTAGTTATTCTCGACAAACATGCGGATGGGCTGCCATCCGTCGCCGCCGTGCTTGTCGTTCACCTGGGAAACGGCCTGGTTGATCTCGTCCATGTACCGTTGATATTGCCGGATATGGGTCCGCGAGGGCACGAGAAACGCCAGGAAGCTGACCTTGCCTTTCAGTTCCGGATGGTTGGTCAACAGCAGGTCATAGGCACGGAACCCTCGCACTATGTTCTTGTTGGGCTCGGCGCGGTCGATTCGCACTACGGTGACCTCTGTACACAGGTCGGTCAACCTCGATTCGTAGTCGAGGGCTCGTGGGGAGTTGGCCATCCTGCGCACGTCCTCGACGTTAATCGAGACGGGGTATACCTTGACCAAGGTCTCCTGCCCCCGCCAGGTTACCCTTGACAGGTCCCGGTCCACCCGCGCATCTGGGAGGAATTCCTCCACCGTATCCATGAAACTGCGGCGGTCCTGGGGTGATTGAAACCCCACCAAGTCCGCTCGGCAGAGGGACTGGCAAATTCGGTGGGAGATGGAATTGGGGACCATCTGCCAGTAACGAGGCGACGGCCAGGGAATGTGTACAAAGTGCTGGATAATCGCTTCCGGGACTTTCTCGCGCACTAGCTCGGGCACCAGGTATAGGTGGTAGTCATGGCCGATGACCACCGGAGCCTGCCCGCTGCGGCCCGCCTCTTCCGCAATAGCCTCGGCAAAGGCCCGGTTAACCGGAACATACCCTGTGTCCCATGCGTCCTGCACCGTAGCATCGACATTGGGGCTATAGGGCGGGTTCCACATGTAGTGTTGCAAGAACCAGAGGAGGGGATTGCATAGAACATTGTAATACTTGTGATAGACCCGTCTCGGCGTGACCACATACCGGAGGTTGATCTTTTGTCCGGGCAGCGCAGACTTGACCAGGGGTCCGGTTCCGTTAGAAGAGACCACCCGGTCTCCCTCGCCCATAGCGCTGGAAACCCAGGTGAACTCCGAGGACTCGACCAGGGAACTGTACGAAGTCACCACGCCGCCGCTGCTCCGGCGTGGTTCCGCCCGGCCATCCGGGGTCATCTGGTGTTCCACAGGCCCCCGGTTGCTGGCGACGATCAGACGGCGTTGCGACAACATGCGCCCGCAAAGCTCCAAGAGCTCGCTGGCGCCGCTGTCCGGGGATGCGTCTCGTGCGGTTTCCTGTACCATTCGTCATCGACCGTGAGCCGGGGCTCACTCTGATTTGTGAAGGGTAGGACCCGTGGGCTCCCGGCAGGCAATCAGTCCACCTGCGTGCGTTTGGTCAGGCGGGCGATGGCCGGGACGACGTCGCCCAGTTGGTCCACCGTTGCATCGGGTTGAGTCTCCGGGTTAGCCGGGTCCTCGTTTTCATAGAATCCGGTAATCCATACGGTCTTGAGCCCGCACCGGTTTGCGCCCACCACGTCGTTTTTTACGTGGTCCCCCACGTGGACACCCTGGTCCGGGGTAGCGCCCAAGGCTCGGAGCGTCATCAGGAAGATCTCGTCCGAAGGCTTGGAAAGCAGCACTTCATCCGAGAACGTCAGGGTGTCGAAATACTCAAGCATCCCCTTCTCGTCGAGAAAACGCCGGAAAGCGATACCTGGAGTCATACCCGTATTGGAGATCAGACCGACGCTGAGTCCCATCGCTTTGACATCGCGCAACACCGGCGCCGCGTCCCGGTGGGGCAGGGGCGGGTGGACAAAGAACGAATCGGAATAGATACGTTCGATCTCGTCTATCGCCTCCATGTCCAACTTGCCCAACAGACCATCTTCGATCTGGTCTATGAAAAACTCCACTTGTTGACGGAAACTGAGGTCCCGGTGGTCCTCCCGCACTCGCTGGCACTCCCGGTAGCACGCGCGGTATCCCAACCGGATGGTTTCTAGGTCGTAGTCCAAGCCATGACGGGCCAAAATGGTCTGCGCCCCTTCCAGCCGCACCAGGGTCCGGGCGCGGCCCAACTCCCGATTATCCAGGAGGAGGGTCTGCCATAGATCAAAAGTAACGGCTGTCAGTTCGGGCAAATCAGTCTATCCTCCGGCGCATCTACTGGCCGCTCCATCGCCCCCTCACCACTCCCGGCGTAACTGTTCAGACTTAAGTGGAATCGGCAGGGCATCGTATTTGAGGCCAATATCCCATCCGATGCCAACTGTAAAAGTTTTGCGCAGCTTTTTCAAAAGCGGGTCCCCCGTCCTCAAGTCTGAACAGTTACCTCCCGGCGTCCTCAAGTGCAATAGCTCCCAAGTACCAACGATCATACTGCCAGCAGGTTGTCCGGGCAACAACGTGCAGGTTAGATGCAGCAGGGTCTTTCTATTGTCTCGGTCGATCGGGCGTTTGTGCCAGTCTCACCCGTCCGTCATTCCGGCCCCCGTATCCAGTACGGGGCAGGCTTTGAGCCGGAACCGGGGAATCCTACATTGGAATCAGGTTCAGATGCTTGAGCATTTCCGGGTTCCAGCGAAAGCTGAAACCACGATGGAGCCGGTTGTGGTCATAGTTGTGGTCATAATCGAAAGGCCCCGGAGTTAGATGGGCGGACGCCTGCTGGACCATTCGGTTGCCTGCTCGTAGGCGTGCGCCGCGCGCAGCACCGTCAGTTCGTCGAAGGGACGGCCCGCTAGCTGTAGCGCCATGGGAAGTCCGGCCTCCGAAAAACCGCATGGCGCAGAGATAGCCGGGAAACCGGTCAAGTTATAGGGGCGGGTATACTGGGTCAAAGCACCCGTGGTCCCGATCTGATATTCCCCCGCCTGCACTCGTTCCGCCAGCAACGCCGGGGCAGTCACAGGCTCGGTGGGACCGGCCAGCAAGTCCACCTGCTCAAGCAACTCTCGCGCCTGCCGGTCAAAAAGCGACCGCGCCTGCTGGGCGCGCAGGTAATCGGCGGCGCTGACGAACAACCCCGCTTCGAGACGCACCCTGACCGGCGGGTATAGCTTGTCCCCGTCGGTGGCCAACAGGTCACGGTGGTATGCCGCGGCCTCGGCCATCAAAATTGCCCCCGAGATTGCCTGGGAGTCGTTGAACATCGGAAATGACACTTCGGTCACTTCCGCGCCCAGGGATTCTAGGACCCCAATCGCTTCCCTAACCGCGCGTTCCACCTCGGGGTCCAGCGGTGCTTCGAAGTATTCCCGCACAACCCCGATCCGCAGACCTCTGACGTCCCCGGTAAGCGCCGTGGTGTAGTCTGGGACCTCTACCCTCGCCGAGGCCGCGTCGTTGGGATCGTACCCCGCAATGACGTTCATGGACAGTGCGGCGTCTTCCACTGTCCTGACCATGGGGCCGGGATGGTCCAGGGACCAGGAGAGGGGAGTCAACCCGTAGCGGCTCACCAGCCCGTAGGTAGGCTTGAGTCCGACTATGCCGCAGAGGGCGGCGGGAATGCGTATCGAGCCGCCGGTATCGCTCCCCGTGGTGATCGTGCACTGACCGGCAGCCGCCGCGGACCCGGAACCGCCGCTGGAGCCGCCCGTTATGAGTTCCAGGTCCCATGGGTTGTGCATGTGGCCGTAGTCGGGGTTTTCCCCCGTGGGTCCGTAGGCGAACTGGTGCATGTTCAGCTTGCCCAGCAGGATCGCCCCGGCCTGGTGGAACCGGGCCGCCACTGTGCAGTCCCTCTCCGGGACGAAGTTATCGAAAATGCGGGACCCGGAAGTGGTGCGCACGCCCCCGGTATTGAACAGGTCTTTCAGAGCAACGGGGATGCCGTGGAGCGGGCCCCTGTAATTCCCGGACTGAATCTCCCGCTCGGCTCGCCTTGCGGCGGCCCTTGCTTCCTCGGGGAGCAACGTGATAAACGAGTTGAGCATCGGCTCGGTGGCCTCGATGCGGGCCAAATGAGCGTCAATTATGTCAACTGGCGAGACTTCCTTGCTTTGTACCAGGCGGGAGAGTGTCCCCGCGCTGGCATAGCAGAGCTCGATTCCTTCCATGTCTGTTACGCTTTCTCGCTCGCGGGCGGCGAAGGTTGGAAAGCCATGTCTGGCTCGGTCCCGGAAACGTCGATGTTGTGGAGGGAACGCAGCCCGGCCAGGGCGTTCTCCGCGTAGGGATAAAGTTCATCCATGTGCGGGCTGTTGACGTCCAATCCCGCTTCCGCGGCAAGGAACAAAAAGGCTTCCCGGCTGAGGGAGATTTCCTGGGGCATAGGTGACCGTTCCTCGTAGTCGCTGGTTGCGCCTGAGTTTCTGGTATTATCCTCTCTGGAAAGCTCACGTGCAATTCGACCCAAGAGAATTCCCCCATCCTGGACCTCGCGGAGTCGTAGAGGGGAGTCGCGGAGATTATTATTGACCTGCGGTAGCTGTGGACAGACGTCGAACGCCGAACACCGTTACTGCCAACCCGTTACTGCCAACAATGTGGACGTGCGTTGATGAGCCGACCGCCTGACTCGGCGCTGGACACCGGCCAGGCCCTCTACGTGCC
This sequence comes from Dehalococcoidia bacterium, assembly GCA_965216155.1. Classification (GTDB taxonomy): domain Bacteria; phylum Chloroflexota; class Dehalococcoidia; order Lucifugimonadales; family UBA3495; genus CATOSP01. Next base: position 1,094,634 of record CBDCFD010000006.1, read on the forward strand.
CTGGCGCGAAGGCCACGTCGCGTTGGGAATCATCCTGGTCCTGGCGTGCTTCGCCGTCATACTTCTCCTATCTGAACTGCTTGGTATGCTCGCGGGCCGCCACTCCGCCGCTGTAACCGCCTGGGAAAGCAGCCACCTGATTGGGTTCGCTATCCTGGCAACGGTGTGGTGGTTTGGGTTGAGAAAAAGTAATGCCCCCCTGTCCGTGTTGGGTCTGACGGCGCCTGCGGTTTCGGCAATTCGATGTGTAGCGATGACTGCGGGAGCGTTGGGCGGAAGTCTCGCCGTAAACGCCGTTTACACCGCATTGGTCCATCTATCGGGCTGGGACATCCTTCAACCACCGGAGATACCCCAAGACCTGCTTTTCCCCGGTTTGTGGTTAATACTGACCTACCAGGCATTGGCAATTTGGACCCCGTTTACCGAGGAGGTGTTCTTCCGTGGGTTCGTGTTCCCGGGGCTCGTCCACCGGTTGGGCGCCGGCTGGGCACTGGTGGCCAGCGCCGTCGTGTTCAGTCTCTTCCACGTAGACCCGCGTTTGCTGGGTCCCATCTTCGTCACCGGGCTCCTGTTAGCCTGGCTGTATCACCGAACAGGCTCCCTCTGGCCCGGCGTCGCGGCCCATGCCGGGCAGAACGCCCTGGCAATAGCCGCCACTTCTTACGGGGGCTGGACAATGCCGGCTATGTGAGATAGGCTTATTACTCTGTCGGATTCACTTGCCCAAATCCCCTCGGCAGTTGGAATATCGGAATCTATCGGATGAACAGAGACCGGATACGCGATACATTCGACGCCATCTCCCAAGAAGGCAGGTCCGGACTCATCGTATTCGTAACCGCGGGACACCCGGACCGTGAAGCAACCCTGGAATTGGTCCCGGCGCTGGTCGAAGCGGGCGCGGACGCTGTGGAGATTGGTATACCCTTTAGCGACCCCCTCGCCGAGGGCCCCGTCATCCAGCAATCGAGCTTCCAAGCCGTCCAACAGCAGGTCACCCTCCAGGAATGTCTGGGCATGGTGGAAAAGCTGAGGGACCGTGTGCCCGACACTCCCTTGATCCTCATGGGCTACTACAACCCGATCTACAGTTATGGGCTGGAGAGGTTCGCCAGGGAGGCGGCGCAGGCTGGAGTCGACGCCCTGATCCCCGTGGACGTCCCCCACGCCGAAGTGGGTCCGCTGGCCGCGGAATGTACCGGGCACTCGATTCACACCATCTACTTGCTTGCCCCGACCAGCACTGACGAAAGCATTGAGGCAGTGTGCTCGGACGCCAGCGGGTTCATATACCTGATCAGCCTCACCGGAGTCACCGGAACAAGGGATGAGGTCTCCGAGAGTGGTTTCGACCTGTTGGAAAGAGTCCGTGCCCATACCAGCCTGCCTCTGGCGGTCGGGTTCGGGATTTCCAACCGCGACCACGTGCAGCGTGTTTGCGAACGCGCCGAGGCCGCCATTGTAGGTAGCGCACTGGTGCGGGTGATGCTAGAATCGCCCCGAGACGAACTGATAGCGCGGGCGAGCAGGCTGGTTTCTGAACTTGCCGGCAAGCCCATCGCCGCAGCGGGAGAATCTGCCTGATGTCAACGTGCCGCGGCATTCGAGGAGCGACGATTGCCGAAGAGAACACGGCGGAATCCATTCATGGGTCAACCAAGGAGCTGCTGACGGCCCTGATCGAGGCGAACCAAATCACCGAACGGGACGTCGCCGCGGTCTACTTCACCACCACCCCGGACCTGAACGCCGGGTTCCCCGCCGCAGCCGCCCGCCAGGCTGGTTGGAACAACACTGCGCTTATGGGGGCCACCGAAGTGGCGGTGCCGGGCAGCCTGCTTCGCTGCATCCGCGTGATGGTCCTCGTCAACACTGATAAAGAACCCCAGGACTTGGTGAACCTTTACCTCAAAGGCACCGACGTGCTCCGTCTCCAGGGAGTGGAATCTCCCTGATGGAAATGCGGCCTTTCCTGCTTGTGCGCTTCCCTTATTACGGCCTTCGGGCCGATAGAATTTTGGAATATAAAAGTCCTGTAGATTACTATCTTGCTATGTGCGGTGGGTTGGGAATTCCACCGGACTAAGGTGAAGAAGACATGATTATCGTTATGGGAAAAGACAGTTCGCCGGAACAACTGGCGGAAGTTGAACGCAGAATCGAGACCCACCCGGGCCTGAAACCGCAGGTATTCCACGGGGTGGAACGAATCGTGGTCGGCGTTCTCGGCACCATCACCCCGGACCTCAAAGATGAGATGGAGATCCTTCCCGGTGTACTGGAAGTGGTAGTCATCTCCAAACCCTACAAGCTGGCCAGCCGCGAGTTCCACCCGGACAGCTCCACGGTCACTGTCGGGGACGCCGTAATCGGCGGGCCCGATCCGGTGATTATGGCTGGCCCTTGCTCAGTCGAAGACGAGGAACAGATGGTAGCCACGGCCCGCGCCGTGAAAGCTGCCGGCGCAAAAATCCTTCGAGGCGGCGCATTCAAACCCAGGACCTCTCCCTACAGCTTCCGGGGAATGGGCATCGAAGGGCTGGAACTCCTCGACATGGCCAAACAGGAGACCGGGCTTCCGATCATCACCGAGGTAATGTCGCCCCGAGACGTCGATATCGTCGCCCAGTACGCCGACATACTCCAGATCGGCGCACGGAACATGCAGAACTACAACCTGCTGGACGAAGTCGGCGAAACCCGCAAGCCCGTCATGGTCAAGCGCGGGTTGGCGGCGTCCTACGAAGAGTGGCTGTTGGCTGCGGAGTACGTCCTGGCCGGCGGCAACAACCAGGTCATGCTCTGCGAACGTGGAATCCGCGGCTTCGAGCAATTCACCCGGTTCACCCTCGACGTAGCCGCGATCCCGGTGATCAAGCGGTTAAGCCATCTGCCAATCGTCGCCGATCCCAGCCACAGCACCGGACGCTGGTACCTGGTGACCCCCGTGGCCCTGGCTGCCGTCGCCGCCGGTGCTCACGGCCTGCTGATCGAAGTCCATCCCAATCCCGACATCGCCAAGTGCGACGGCCCCCAGTCGTTGACCTTTGAGAACTTCAGCAGCCTGATGGACCAGACCCGGGCAGTAGCGGCGGCCCGTACCGCGCCAATCACAGCCTCCTAGAGTCAGGGTGCATACCGGCGTTCACTCTGCCGGAATAGAGGACCTTCTGGGCGAGATTGAAACCTCGCCCTTTTTCTTGAATCGCAATGTCCGCCAGCCGGAGAGGACCGCAACGGCAGCAAACCGTTGCCGCAATCATCCCCTACCGGCATCCGTGTGCAACGGTTTCGCTCTACCTCGGTCCGGATTACTGACGTAATATAGGCCAACTTACTCCTCTATTGTCGTCGTATGAGCGAATTGGAGCTTCCCGATTGATTTTGGAATATTCCATTGATAAAATGCAGATCATTACGATTCTAAATACTAGAATATGTAGCCCGGCAGAACAAGCTGGAGGAGTCAAAATGCTCCCACAGGTCAGGCTAATACCTGCCACCCGGGAAGACGCCGGCAGGGTCGCCGGGTGGCTGAACGACGCGGATGTAAGCTCCATGTGGTACGGCTTAAACAATGACGGCGTTCCTGTCCACATCGGCTACTCGCCCTATGAACTCGTCAACGCCTCCGAAGAAGAAGTCCAGGAAGTATTTCAGCACGAGGACCGTAAAATCTACTCCATTTACACCCAGCAGGGCGATCATATCGGTGAAGCCCAACTGGTGGTCGAATGGCCGCTGCAGGAGGCCCAGGCGTTTGTTCTGGTAGGACGCAAAGACCTGTGGCATCACCACTACGGGACCATCGCCATGATCAGCCTGCTCGACGAGGCCTACAACGCCCTGGGTCTGCACCGGGTCTGGGTGGATGTGCCCGAATACTCCGAACACGCCTTCCAGCTTTGCCAGCACATCGGCTTCGTACTGGAAGGGCATCTGCGGGAGACCCACCTGAAGGACGGGGAGTGGTACGATTCCAGGGCTATGGGACTGCTGGCGGATGAGTATGCCCGCCGCCGCTCCAGGTTGATGGGGGACTGAGCCGCGTGGGCTCACGTTTTCCATCCGGCGCCACTGGTAACCCCACTCATGCTTCTCTCAATTAGGAGGTTGCAATGCCGGTCATCACCGTCAACGGCGCGATAGGCAGCGGCGCTGTCCCTGTGGGACAGATGGTAGCCGAACAGCTTCATATTAATTTCGTCGACCGGCTGGTCTTCACCCAGGCAGCCCGGCTGGTTGGCTCCCCCGTCGGCGCATTGATCGACAAGGAACAACGGGTGGTCCGGTTCCGGGACCGGTTGGGCAGTTTCATCCAGACCATGCTCGAGCGGTCGGCCGTCTCCGGCGTCAGCGGGGAACCCTATTTCGGCCGGGGAATAGAGACGCTGCCCCCCGAGACCTACGCAGAATTAGCGGGGGAGACCACGGCAACCGCCCACAAGGTGGACGATCAAGCCTTCATTGAAGCCACTACCACTGTGGTGCGGGACCTTTACAACAAGGGCGACGTGGTAATCATAGGCCGTGGCGCAAACGTCATTCTGGGAGACTCCCCTGGCGTAATCCACGTAGGGTTGCTCGCTCCCCTGGAGACCAGGGTAGAGGCCATGATGCGCCGGGAACACTTCGACCGCGACGAGTCCAAGAGCTACGTGGAAGAGTTGGACCAGGCCAGGATTGCGTTCTTCCGCAAGTACTTCAACTCCCACCCCGATGAGCCGAATCTGTATCACCTAACGCTGAACATGGCCAGGATCGGCTACGACACGGCCACCGAGATTATCAAGCACGCCGTGGCGGACCTGAGTTCATAGTCCGCCGCGGCCCGCCCCTCGATTGCCCTAGTCTTTGATGGCTGGCAGCAACCCCAGTATTTCCCTGGCTTGTTCCGGGGTTGCCGGCTCCCGGCCAAGCGCCCGCGCCATGTTGACCGCCCACTCGATGTATTTCGCGTTGGACGACGGGCATGGGTCATTTGGTAGAAAGGGGCTATCTTCCATGCCCACGCGCAAGTGTGCCCCGGTCGCTATCGCTATCGCCCCGATGACGAACGTCTGATCCCCGTTGCTGTGGGCCAGCCACGTGGCATCCGGGTAAAACTCCCGGATGTTGTCGGTGATCTGGGTGTAGTTCCTCGGCGAGCCCACCATGGATTGGCGTCCATCTCCCCAGTGAGCGCCGGGTTCCACCAGGAAGTACCGCGAGCTTTTTATGTTGCCCTCCCTCATGAGGGTAATCGCATTGTTCAGCATCCCGGTATCGTGGACCGCGGGCTCCGGAAAAGTGCCCCGTTGGTAGCAAGCGTCCAGAGTAGCGCAGATGTCCTCGTAGCTGTTGGGCGACATCGTCGTCTGACGTTTCCCGGTTCCTGGGTCCTGCGGCCAACGCACCCCATGACCCAGGTTGAGCGACACCATCTCCACCGGGTTGGGAGTCCCCAGCAAATACCCCGTGACCTCGTCCACCGACACCCCCGACCTCCTGGCCGTGGTGTAATTCAACACCAGGTCGCATTGGGCGCGAATCATCGCGCTGGCCTCCGCGTACCATGTTGGGTCGTAGCTGGCGCTGCCGTCGGGGTTCCTGGCGTGAATATGCACGATGCACGCCCCGGCGTCGTAGCATCTGATGGCTTCCTGGGCCACCTCTTCGGGAGTCCAGGGCACATTGGGGTTGTCCTCGCGGCCTCGGCCGCCGTTAAGGCAGCCCTTGATGATTATCGTATCCATTTCGCTCCTCTTTTTCGATGGTTTATACGGTCGCAAATGGAGGAAGGTCCTGCCCAGGGCCTTTTAATTCTCAGTAGCCGCTGGATAATCCATTCACGGTGAATAATCCGGCAAGTCCTGCCAAGCATATCACCCCCTGAACTCAAGGGGGTTGGGGGATGAATCCCCCAACGGGTCCCGTTAACCCAATGGTTTTCTTGGACAATTAAAAGACCCTGGGGTCCTGCCTTACCTCTTCCGGGAACGGCTGCATTTTATGATACTATAGGGCCTGACGCCATCGAGACGGCTGACAATGCCGGGCCATCTCCCGGAACGGCAAAGCCGGAGTTAAAACGGCGGGTAGGTAGCAATGGCAGAGGTTTGGATTCCAACCCGGATGCAGAGCCTCACTGGCGGCCGGCAGATAGTCCAAGTCGAAGGCGCGACGGTCCGTCAACTTATCAATAACCTGGAGTTGCAATTCCCCGGCACCAGGGAGGTGTTGTACGACCGCGAGGAAGACTCGCTAATTCCCGGCGTGGCGGTTATAGTAGACGGCGAGACCAGCCAACTGGGCCTGCTGGAACGGTTGAACGAAGATAGCGAGGTCCATTTTTTGCCCGCCATCGGCGGAGGTTAGACTGGCTTCCCTGCCACCCAACTATCGGGAAAGCCCGCCCATCCGCTGCCCCCGCATTGGTTAAGCGATGGAATATCTCCTAATTCCCGGTGAAGGGCCGCCCCTCCGAGTCCACTCCAGATGCGAAGACGAGCTACTTGCCAAGGCTGAGTTGCTACTATTTGCCGATGACGCCGCCAGGTCCTATCCTGGGCGTCCAGTAGTCGGCTCCTACGACGTGGAACCCCGCCTCACCATAGCCAACCTCAAACGCGCTTACCGCTACGACCACGCCGGATACCGTCGCCTCCTGGAATTCCGCAGCCGTATCCTGCGGCAGGGATGGTTTTACCCACGCTGGGATGGCTGAGTTACAGAATGGCCGCCTCCGCCCCGAAGAAGAACCATGACATCACTTGCATCGTTAATCACAGACCACCAAAATGAAATATGTCAAACGCTGAGCTTAGTAGGAGAATCTGATTTCGACTCTTGGCAGCCGACGCCCTGACGGTTCAGGAGCATTTAACGACGAGGCAACCTGGACTTTTCTGGTCGCTTGCGGCTATGCGATATGTGGAGCGAGCGGCGTAGAAAAACTCGCTGAATTGCTTACCGGTCGCTCTGACCTGCATCCGCCTGATGACTCCAAAATATGGCTGGAGTTTCGTCCGATGACTCCTAGAATCCGTGAAAGCCGAACACATCTCGATATGTCCATCGGCTCAATCGCTCCAGACACAGGAACCAAGGGCGGTATTCGCTTGGGACGCTCTTTAGAATCAAGGGCTTGGATGTGCTTCTGCGAAATGAAGTGGGAATCAGACATATCACCCGGGGTCACGAATGACCCGAACCGAAACCAACTTGTCCGAGTGATCGAAAGCGCCCTTTATTTCCAAGACTGCGGGGCTTTTGCGGACGAGGTCTATGTGGCACTGGTCACTCCCGCGATCTCCAAGCACACACCCGATTACCGAAAACTTTACCAGCACAAGTTCAAAGAATATGAAACCAACAGCAACATTCTGGAAGACCTCAGGAATTGCAAGCTGCCGCCACGAAAAAATTTCGACGCAGCTACACAAATCGGTAAGCTACAACTCCGCTGGCCGACATTTGATGAACTCTTCACCTCTCTCCCCGACAGCGACATTAGCGAAGGGCTACACAATTTCTGGCAGAACTATGGCTCATATCTGAATAGAGGCCAGTGACCGGCAATCCCTAAACTCTTGCAGATTTTTCCGGAAATTCTGCCCATCTACGAAAATCACGGTGCGTAGCCCCACAGCCCAACTCCAAAAAAGAAAACGAGCCCACGTCAGGGGCTCGCCTTCCTAGAACATAAACTGTCCGCTCTTATTGAGCGCAACGCAAGGTTATCATCGCCAAAATCTGGTTGTCAAGACCAAATTGTCACCCATTAACGGCACAAAGACTCAACTAGACCTCCACCCGAGACAACCTAACCGTTCGTCCTTCCCAGCCAGACTCGATCATCGCAAGCGTGATTTCCACCACCCTTAGTCCGTCAACTCCTGTGGCTGCCGGTTCCCTATCCTCTTCGATGGCGCGGTGAAAGTCCTCCACCTCGGCTATGAAGTTGCCCAGGTAATGGTTGGCGCAGACCTCAGTCCGGTGCACCTCGTCGCTGATTACCTCCACCCGCCCCTGCCTGGCTTCCCACAAGGTCGCCTGCCCTGCCGCCCTTCCCAAGCTGCCGTAAATGGCGAAGTCGTTCCGGGAGTCCGGCAGGAGCCGGCTGCACGCGATCGTGGCAATCGTCCCCCCTTCAAACCGCAGGGACACGGTGGCCAGTTGTTCCAGCGGCTGGCGGCTGGTCTGGCCGTCGGTCATCGCGTTGACCTCGGTCACCTCGCCGCCGATCAAGAAGCGCATCAGGTCCACCACGTGTACGCCGGTACCCATCATTGTCGATGCCCCCCCGATCAGCCCAGGGTCGTCCCACCAGAGCCGGTTGCCGCTCCGGGGAGGGGGGCCTTCCTGACCGCGCGCGCCGAACGCCCATTGCCCCTGGGCCAACACCAACCGGCCCAGGACACCTTCCTCGATAGCCCGTCGGGCCATCACGTGGCCGGGGTGAGTACGAAGATGATACCCGACGCCCAGCTTTACTCCCTGCTCACGGCAGACTCTCACCATCGAAACCGCGTCCTCCAGGGACGTCGCCATCGGTTTCTCGCAGAAGACGTGCTTGCCGGCGCGGGCGGCCTGCAGCGTATGTTCCGCGTGGACCGAGTTGGGGGAGCAGACGAACACCGCCTCGACCCTGGAGTCCGCCAGCATAGCGTCCACCGAATCGTATGCGGCGCTCGCTCCGTGTTTCTCGGCGAATGTTTCGGCCCGGCCCCGGTCCCTGCTATATACGGCAACCAGGTCTGAATCCTGCGCCTCAGCGATTGCCGGAACGACCTTGAGGTCGGGATGGAATCCGGTACTGACTATCGCCCAACCAAGCGCCACGGTTTACCTCCACGCCGCCCTGCGGCTGCCTACGTAAAATAGGCAACCCAACCACCGGTGTCAATCCAACCCATAAGCAAGTCATTCCAACCCCCGCTCATTCTTAGCCTGGCGCAGCGGAGTCCAGGGACTCCAAAATCACTGACATCTCCCCCTTCCCAGTCCGTGTTGCACCTCTCTACCATCAGTACTGTCACCCAACAAACATCCAACCGGAGGTAATTTCCCACAAAATGCCACACTCTCCTACAGACCTAAAAAATTCCAACCTCTCCCGTAACCAGCGAAAGGCGCTGCCTATACTCGCCGCCTCCCCCTCCATCTTCGAGGCCGCGCGCCTCTCTAAAGTGGACCGCAGCACCTTGTACCGTTGGCTCGAAGACGAGAATTTTCGCGCCGAACTCGCCCAACTCCAACAAAAGGCTGCCGGCGTCGCCACGGCCAATCTCCAGGGCCTCACCCTTCAGGCCGTTCAAGCTCTTGCTGAGCTTCTGGAGTCTCCCGTCCCGAATATCCGCCTCCGCGCCGTTCGCACCATCCTCAGCTACGCCATCAAGCTAAGGGATGTCCAAGACCTCGCCAACGAGGTCCAGACCCTGCTCGACGCCATCCCCCTCAAAACTAATCGTGGTGAAGAATGATGAACCTCGACGCTGAAATCAGAGCCTTGAAGTCCCAAGTCCGCCGCCTGAGGCGTAAACTCGCGCGCCCCAGGGCCCAACTCATCCTCCAACGCATGTCCGAAGAACTGGCCCTGGAATGGGGCCGCGCCGAAGTCGACCGTCAGCCCATGCCGGACCCCCACCCCTTCGTCCTCCGGGTCGTCAAAGCCGGTTTCCGCCTGCCCACCTTCACCCAGGTCATGCGGTACCTCTATCGTTGCCGCGAAGAGGCCCGGGCCCCTCACCCGGAAGATCTACTCCGCGCCCTCCTACCCTGAGCCACTCCATACCCGGCCATTTCATAACCGTGAATCTCGTAATCCCAATTCCCTACTCTGGTCGTTCCGGCTCAAGGCCGGAACGACGGAACGTTGACCCCCAATCCCGGCTGAAGTAGCATGGGTAACAACGTATTTACGTTGAATATGACCTACGATATGCTCACATGGATGCTATGTTTAGCCCACAAGATTTAAGAGGTGGTCAAAATGGCGGCTTATCTCTTTGCCGACATTAACGTCACAGACACCGCGGCCTTCGATGATTACCGGGGAAAGGTCGGCCCGCTGGTCGAAAAATACGGTGGCAAGTACCTGGTGCGCGGCGGAAATTCCGAAAAGGTGGAGGGAGACTGGTCTCCCACCCGGCTGGTCGTCATCGAGTTCGAGAACATGGAGCGGGCCAAGGCGTTCTACTTCTCCGGCGAATACAAGCCGGTTATGGAAATCCGCAAGCGGGCTTCCACCGGCAACGTGCTTCTCGTAGACGGCGCTTAGGGTCTCCAGGCCATGGCAGGCATCAAAGACCGGGAAAACCTGGTAACACTGCCCATCCGGGGGATGACTTGCGCCGCGTGCGTCTCCCACGTGGAGAAGGCGATAGGCTCGGTAGAAGGTGTGTCCAGTGTGTCGGTAAACCTGGCCGTGGAGACCGCGGCTGTGGAGCTCTCCGGCGGGGAAGTGCCCGTCGAAGACTTGCGCCGCGCCGTGGCCAATGCCGGTTACAGTATCCCCCCATCGAAGGCGACCCTCACAATAGGCGGCATGACCTGCGCCGCATGCGTCTCCCACGTGGAGGGGGCCCTACAAGGAGTGACGGGTGTCATCGAGGCCAGCGTCAACCTCGCCACGGACAAGGCCACGGTGGAATACCTGCCGGGAGTGGCCGGGACTGCTAGGTTCCGTGACGCCGTCTCCGCCGCTGGATACCAACTGGTTGGAAGTGGTGAGGACCCCGAAGATACCCTTGGCGAGTTGGAGCGCTTGTCACGCACCGGGGAAACCCGCTCCCTGCGCCGCCGCTTCATCGTATCCGCCATCGGCGGCATATTGCTGTTCCTGGGGAGCTTCCATGCCTTCCCTTGGACACAATCCCTCTTGTCTTTGACTTACTATCCGTTCCTGCTGTGGGCGCTGGCGACGCCTGTCCAATTATGGGCGGGCTGGAGCTTCTACCGGTCAGGTCTGACCGCGCTCAGGCATGGCGCTAGCAACATGCACACCCTGATCGCTCTCGGGACCACCACGGCCTACGGGTATAGTGTCGTCGTGGTGCTCCTCGGCTGGCTGGCGCCGGGTTTTCTGGCGTCCAGGGGTATCTCTTCAATGGTGTACTTCGACACGGCTGCGATGATCATTACATTGATCCTGCTGGGCGCGTATCTGGAGTCCCGCGCCAGGGGTCGGACCTCCGACGCTATCCGCAGACTGATCGAGCTGCGGCCCAGTACAGCCCGGGTTGTGACCGGCGGTGAAGAGAAAGAAGTTCCCGTCGGCGCGGTCGTAGCCGGCGACCTGCTTACCGTCAGACCAGGGGAGAAGATTCCCGTAGACGGGGAGGTGACCCAGGGTCACTCAGCGGTCGACGAGTCGATGCTCACCGGCGAGAGCATGCCGGTCGACAAGTCTCCTGGCTCACCCATCTTCGCCGCTACACTCAACAAGACCGGCGCGTTTACTTTTCGGGCTACCCGTGTCGGACAGGACATGATGCTATCTCAGATCATCCGGCAGGTGGAGGATGCGCAGGGCTCGAAAGCGCCCATTCAGCGGCTGGCAGACCGGGTCGCAGCCTATTTCGTTCCGGCGGTCATTATCGTGGCCCTGACCGCCTTCATGTTCTGGAGCATCTTGGGCCCGGAGCCGTCGCTCACTCCGGCGGTAATGGTGTTCGTCGCGGTGCTGATTATCGCCTGTCCGTGCGCCCTGGGACTCGCCACCCCAACCGCCATCATAGTCGGTACTGGAAAGGGAGCGGAGCGCGGAATACTGATACGCAGCGCCCAGGCGCTGGAAGTTGCTCACCGGGTCGACACCGTAGTGCTGGACAAAACGGGTACCCTCACCACCGGCGAGCCCGTCGTATCAGGCATCTATCCGTTGGGAGTTCCCGGCGAAGAGTTGCTCAAGCTCGCCGCGTCGGCCGAACACGGCTCGGAACACCCGTTGGGCCAGGCGATCGTCAAGGAAGCCCAGGGGCGTGGGATTATACTTTGCCCCGTTGACCGCTTCGAGGCCGAGCCAGGCCGGGGAATCCGCGTCCGGACTAACGGCCTATCGGTCAACATTGGCAACGAGGCGTGGATGCATGCAAACGGCGTGCAGCTCTTCGACATGGCAACCCTGGCGCAAGAGTTGGCCTCCGAGGGCAAGACGCCGGTTTTCGTAGCCTCCGGCAAAAACGCGATGGGCATCATCGCGGTGTCAGACACTCTCAAGCCCGACGCCGTAGACACGGTGCGTCACCTTCGGGAACTGGGACTGGAAGTAATCATGTTGACGGGCGACAATCCCCGTTCTGCCGCCGCCGTTGCCGCGCGCTTGGGCGTGGACCATGTGGAATCGGAGTTGCTGCCCCAGGACAAGGTTGACGTGGTGCGGCGCCTCCAGTCGCAGGGCAAGACGGTCGCCATGGTGGGAGATGGCATCAACGACGCCCCGGCCCTGGTCCAAGCGGACGTTGGCCTGGCCATGGGCAGCGGGACCGGCGTGGCCATGGAGTCGGCGGACATCACCCTGATGCGGTCCGATCTCTCCACGGTAATCGGAGCGTTCAACTTGAGCCGGGCCACGATTCGAGCGATCAAGCAGAACCTCTTCTGGGCATTTATTTACAACGTCATGCTAATACCGATTGCGGCTGGGGCCCTTTTCCCCGTGTTCTCAGCTCTCGGGGGCGTTCCAACCGGCCTGCAATTTTTCTTTGGCCAGCAGGGGTTCCTTAATCCTGTGATGGCCGCCGCGGCAATGGCAATTAGCTCGGTCACCGTGGTAACCAACTCCCTGCGCCTCAAGCACACTAGCTGAATCCCCCAGGAGAAGAGTATCGTGGCGACCGCTATTGACCCGATTTGCAAAATGGTAGTGGATACCGGTAACCCACCCGGCGGCCGGTCAGATTATCAGGGGGCCACCTACTATTTCTGCGCCCCCGGGTGCAAGGTGGCTTTCGACGGCGACCCGGAAAAATACCTGCATGCGGCGGATCAACCCCCCACCCGGCAGAGGGTCTCGTTCATCTCTCGGATCTTTGGCCGAAAGTAGTCCTGCCTGGCCTTGGTCTTAGCTGCGGTGGGACCGGATTGGCAGGACCACACCGCCGGTAACTGTTCAGACTTGAGGGGAAATGAGTAACCGCCGGGTTTCCAGGAAGGGATTGAGGCCCTTAGCACGCCAAGCGCCGAAGAGGGAGGCCAAGGTCATTTTGCTACCGGTTCCCTCATCCGAGCGGGTCCCGCCGCTGATTTTCCGGCTGACTACCAGGTGGCGAAGACTGCGTTCCGCAGCGTTATTGTCCGAGGGCGCCTCCGGGTGAGACACGAAGACAAACAGTTCCCCGTATCAAGTACGGGGCAGGCTCTTGATGTGCCGCTCAATCCGCCGGCAGAGCTTGGCTTGCACCGCCAACGGGTCTTCCAGAAAAGGCTGGCACAGCGTCAGCAATCGTTCCTCCAGCGCCAATTGGCCTTGGCGCAGGGGCCGTCCTCCCGCCGCCGCCCACTCCCTGGCCTTGGTGTAGAGCCGCTGCACTCCATGGGCCCACTTCGCCAAGACCGTATCTTCCGGGTACAGCGCCTTCAGTTTGTGGATGTCCCGCAGCAGGTGGGCCCAACACCTCTGTTTCAAGCCGGGGCAGTGATCGTAGGAGGCGTAGAAGTCGCTTACCAGAATCCCGGCGAAGGACTCGCCCAAGACCTCGTCCACCACCTCCTTGCCCCGGCCCCGGCGCAGGAAGAACCGCTCCGTGGGAGTACTGAAAAGCCTGCCCCCGGCCCGGACCGGGGGTCCAGACGCAGCCGTTGACCCCGTTCTCCCGCCAGCCCGTCTCATCGGCGTGGACCACCGGGCTGTAACGGATGCACTCCAGGATCTCGCCCACTTCCCGCCCTCCCTGCCGGGCAACCTGGTGGACGGCCCGGACGATGGCGCCAACGCTCAGTTTCAACTGATGGACCGTTCGCAGATACCATTGGATTGTCCTTACGGGCAGCCGGCCCTCTTCCCGCAGGGTCACTATCAGGCTCACCAAAGCCTGCCCCGTACTGGATACGGGGTTGGCTCCCAGGCGTTGACGGCCCGCGGCCAGACCTTTCAGAGGGTCCCGGGGCAGCCTCCGTTTCCGGCACAGCGGACACGTCCGGGCTATGAAGACATGCTCTGTAACTTCGGCAGGACACACCGGAAGTTCGATGACCTCCCGGGTCCGCTGCACCCAACCCCCGCTCAGGGCAGTATGGCATTCGGAGCAAAATTCCGGAGCGTGGGTCACTTGCGCGGCGGGTTCCATCCGCAGCCGGGCAAAGCCCTGTTGACGCTTCCTGCGGGGCTTCTTTTCTTCCCCCGCCCCCTTCTTGCCCCTGGCGGCCGGTTTGTGCCCCGGCATCCTGGCTCCCGGTCCGCCGCCGGACAGCCGGGCTTCCAGGCTCTCGACCCGCTGGCGCAGTCCGGAGATGACCCCCTGCTGTTCCGCGATGATCACCAGCAGGGTTTCCCGGCTCGCCTGGTCCAAGTCCAGTCTCGTTTCCATTGTTCTCTTATGCCACATCCGGCCCCCGGACGCCAGTGTTTTTCAGCCTGGCGGCGGGGTTCGGCAAATTCACCTCACTAACTCTGAACAGTTACCACCGCCGCTCCACGTTGACACGGTACTCCGGCGCAAGTACGCTCGGAATTGCCGCGGTATTCGGGCGATTGTCCGTCAGGAATATACCTTTGCGAGATTGCCTTGGACCTCAATTTCGCCGGAAACAAGACGACCCGTTTTTATGATCGATTTCGACGTCGAAAAGGCGCTTATCACAACCTATAGCGGCTTCGGAGCCGCATTCGTCGTCCTGTTGTTCCTGATATTATTCACCATAGTCGTGCGAGTGCTGTCCCAAATCCGGACCCGGACGGTCGAGACCAGCATAGAAGCCTCTGGATTCACGCCATCCACCGTCTCCACGCCGAGACCGGTCCCGGCGTCTGTGGCCGCGGTCACGGAGTTGCAGGAGGCGGTCCCCGTCATCCCGGGAGAGGAGAATCTCGCCAATGGCGGCAACGGCTCGGACAGTGCGGAAGACTCGGAGCCGGTGGACGACTGGAAAATCTACGGGAGATTGGAGGCTTTTTCCTCTCGCAGAATCGGGCGCAGGGGTGGCTAACCGGCGTCCCGGAACCCTGCGAGGCTTCCACGGCATGCTTTGGAATTTCTGAGCGAGTCAGGGTTTGCGTCCCTGAGCTGGGGCAACGCCCTGCTTATACTCTTGGGAATAGGATTCGCCGCCGTCGCCATCATCAAGCGGACCGAACCCTACGTCCTGCTCCCCATAGGGCTGGGCATCATCCTCGGCAACCTGCCGGGAACAGGCCTGACAGACTTCGACCCCTCCGGTGAGATGCAGTCCTCGGGGATTTTCGGGTTGATCTTCCACTTCTCCCTTTCCTTCTGGAACATTCTCCCTCCCCTTATCTTCCTGGGCCTCGGGGCATTGACCGATTTCGGCCCGATAATCGCCAACCCGAAGACGATGCTTCTGGGGGCCGCCGCCCAACTCGGGATATTCGTTGCCTTCTGGACGGCCCTCGGCATGGGGTTTGTCACCTCCCCGGACCTCTTCTCGTTGAAGGAGGCGGGAGCAATCGGGATAATCGGCGGAGCAGACGGGCCAACCACGATCTTCGCCTCCGCCAAGCTTGCCCCGGAGCTGCTGGGTGTGACCGCGGTAGTGGCCTACTCCTACATGGCCAGCGTCGTATTCGTGCAACCTCCGCTCATGCGCCTGCTTACCACGAAGAAAGAACGGGAGATCCGTATGCGGGCGCTGCGGGATGTGTCCAAGACCGAGAAGTTAATATTCCCCGCGGGCGCGATGATCATCATCATCCTGTTCGTCCCCGAGTCAGCGCCATTGATCGCCATGTTCATGATCGGGAACCTATTCGGCGAAAGCGGTGTGGTCCCCCGGCTTAGCAATGCAGCGTCCAATGAGATTCTGAACATCGCGACGATCTTCCTGATGCTTACCATCGGGACCCAACTTTCCGCCGAAAGAGTGTTCGAAGTTCGCACCTTGGCCATTCTGGTACTGGGGATCGCCGCCTTCGCCTGCGGGACCATCGGCGGGTTGCTCTTCGCCAAGTTGATGAACCTTTTCGTCAAGGAGAAGGTCAACCCGCTTATCGGCTCGGCGGGAGTGTCGGCAGTTCCCATGGCGGCCCGCATATCCCACACCCTGGGCCAAGAGGCCAACCCGGGCAACTTCCTGCTCCCCCACGCCATGGGCCCGAACGTCGCCGGGGTCATCGGCTCAGCGGTGGTCGCGGGCGTCTTTATCTCGGTGCTGACATAGGGAAGGACGGACCGGCTGTCCGGCCGCTAGCCGAAAAACCCGGAGTCGATGTGCTCCTTGATCAGTCCCGCCACCAACCCGGGACGCTGTACGGGCACATCGTGGATGCTGTCTTCCAGCCACACCACCTTGCCATTGGGCAGGGCATCGACCGCCGTTTGCACCGACACGGCCCGCCGCTCGTTTCGCTCGGCGGCCTCCGGGTAATCCTCACGCCGCGCGGGCAGCACCAAGACAGGGCGCCTGACCTTCGGGAACAGCGCCGGAGGATGATGGTCCCATAGGGCATCGATTATTCGAAGATGATTATCGCGGCTGAGCCAGGCCCGAATGGTGTTGTCTTCCAGGACCTCGAAGTTTGCCAGGATGACGGCCTCAAACTCAGGGGTCATAGTGGCAGGGTCCCGGCGCGACCGGATACGCTCCACGAATTGAGATAGGGACACGCCAGTGAATATGGGTGGGGCCATCTGCTCCCTGGCATCGGCCAGACTTGCATGCCGGACTGAGGGTTCGATCATCCCTCCATCGACCAGGCAGATGCCCTTAGCCACCCCGTCATGGGCCGCCGCAAACTCCACCGCCACGTCTGCGCCCCAGGAGTGACCCACCACAACAGGGTGCTCCAGACCTTTAGCCTCGATCAAGCCCATCAGGTCGCTGCCGACGGAAGCAAAGTCGTAGCCGTGGTCCGGCTTGGCGCTCTGGCCGTGGCCCCGCTGGTCCATGGCCACCACAGCGTAATCCCTGGCTAGGATTGGCGCCACCTGGTCCCAGATATGGGAGGTCGAGGCCAGGCCGTGCAATAGAACAATCCCTTGTCCCGACCCACTCCAGTCTCTGACGTGGAACTTCAGGCCGCCGATGTCTACTGTTTCATCCCTTGGTGTCCGGGCCATATTCGCTCCGCTTTACTGCGTGTGCACCATCGCCGGGCGAGCCGGTTATTCCCCGATAGCCACCGCCGGCCTGCGCCCCTTACTGGGAGAAACGTCTTCATAAGCGTGGGCAACCTGGTAGAGCAGTGGTTCCTCGAAAGGACGCCCGATGAGCTGAAGTCCGATCGGCAACCCACCCTTGCTAAAGCCGCAGGGCACGGACATGGCCGGGAGACCCGTAGCGTTACTCGGGCTTGTGCATCTGGATGTCATACCCGCTCCTGGCCCCCGCACCGGATAGTCGGTGCCTACGATACTCACCGTTTCCGAGTCGATGCGCCAAGCCGGGACGGGAGAGGAAGGAGTTACCAGGAAGTCCACTTCTTGGAGCACCTGGGCATATTCTTCTTTGATGATCCGTTGGACCTTCATGGCTTTGGAGTAGTCACGCCCCAGAACGAATTGACCGGCCAGAGTCCGGTAAAGAACGGTCGGCCCATAATCGTCCCGGTTCTCCCTCAAGTAGGTCTCGTGGGTGACCAGGCTATCGGCCATACCTGCTATCCGCAGCGCTCCCGCGTATTTCATGCTGGGCAACGACACTTCCTTGACCTCCGCGCCCAACTCCTCCAGCGCGCTTATGGCGCCGCGTACGGCGGCTTCGGTGTCCGGGTCAAGGAAATCGAAGTAGTAGTCAGTGGGGATGCCCATCTTCAACCCGGAAAGGCCCTCACCCAATAGAGATGAGAAGTCGGGGACCGGCACCGGGACCGTGCTGGGGTCCAACGGATCGTAACCCGCAATGACCTGCAAGATAATCGCGCTGTCGGCGACCGAGCGGGTCATGGGACCGATGTGGTCGCCGTTGTTGCTGGTCACCTGGAGTCCACGCTGGCTCACCCGGCCAAATGTCTGCTTCATGCCGACTACGCCGCAGAAGTTGGCCGGACCCCTTACCGATCCTCCAAGATCGGTGCCAAGGGACGCGAATGTAACGCACGCCGCCACATTTGCTCCGCCGCCGCCGCTTGAGCCTCCTGGAATATGGTCCAGGTCCCAGGGATTGTGTACCGCCCCATAGTGGAGATTGTTTGAAGTAGAGCCTGCCGCAAATTCTTCCAGGTTCTCCTTACCCAGGATTACCGCCCCTGCTTCCTTGCATCTGGCAACGGCCAGGGCGTCCTCCGCAGGGACCTGGGAGGACAGTACCTTGGAACCCACCGTAGTGCGGATACCCGCGGTGTCGAGGTTGTCTTTGATCCCTATCGGAATGCCGTGGAGGGGTCCCCGGTACTCGCCCCGCATTAACGCGGCTTCCTGCTCCCTCGCCTGGCTCCTGGCCTGGTCGTGCAGGATGGTTATGAAGGAATTCAGAACGGGTTGGAGCCTGTCTACTTGTTCCAGAGCGGCTTCGGCAAGCTCAACCGGAGAGACCTCCTTGGCTTGAATCCTCGGGGCCAACTCGGAAATGGTCATCCTCATGAGATCGGAGTTTGCCATTATGATTCACCTCCTTCTTTGGCCCGTAGCAAACGGGAAGACATCACGCTGGATAGGTCCAGGTCTTTCAGTTTCTCGACTTCCGCCAGGTATCCTTCGATGGCAGGGAGTACCAGCTCGAATTCATCATCGGAGATCTCAAACCCTTGGAAGTCCCTGATCATCGCCTTGAGCGTGTCCACGCTTATGCCCATAGCCTTCACCCGCCAATCCTTGCAAGCTTGCGTAAGGAGTTTAGACCACGCCCGCCCGCAATTCCAGTCATGAGCACCGTTCAGCCCAAGCGGCATGCGCCGTTGACTGGCAACCAGACCAGGGCTAGAATGCGCCCACTATCCGGAGCCGACCGGTCCGGAGGCAACCCGTCCAAGGAGGCTGCATGTTTAAATTCGTACACCACGTACGGTTTCTCGTCCACGACCGCGATGCAATGGTGAAGTACCTGGAAAAGAATTTCGGCATGAAACCCGACCGGCTGCAAGTATACGAAAGCCGGGGGATGAAGAACGCCATTTATAAGGTTGGCCCCACCAACTTCGAGGTCACCGAGCCATTGGATCCCAACTCTGCCATGAACAAGTTCCTTCAGGAGCAAGGACCGGGCGTATACCATCTGGCATGGGGGGTCGAAGATATTCAG
Organism: Dehalococcoidia bacterium; assembly: GCA_965216155.1. GTDB lineage: Bacteria > Chloroflexota > Dehalococcoidia > Lucifugimonadales > UBA3495 > CATOSP01. Next base: position 1,113,972 of record CBDCFD010000006.1, read on the forward strand.
AAGATCGCCAAGGACCTGTCAGACAAGGGCAATGAGATGCGCGGCGAAGGCGGTATCACTCAGAGCGCGGACGGGTACCTGACCGCTAATATAAGCCCTTCAAGCGCCCTGGGAGTGCCATTCCAGATAGCCGAAGGCTAGGAAACAGGGGCCCCGGCCCGGTGTATTCCAGCCCTGAACCAAGAGGGATACGCTACAATATGGCGAAACTTCGCCGCCGCCCGTCAAGACTCCAGGCGGAGCGGTCCCAGGAGTAGAACATGGGCGATGGACTGGTCACATACGTGCAAGACGGGGGAGTTGCGATCTTAACCTTGAACAACCCCGGACGCCACAACGCCCTCTCCACCGACGTAATGGAGACTCTTAAGGACTACTTACACCAGTTTGAGGAAGAGCCCGCGGTGCGAGTGGTCGTGCTGCGGTCCCAGGGCCCGGTCTTCAGTTCAGGCCATGACCTGAACGAGATGGCAGACCAAGACCATGACTCCTACGCTGCGGTGTTTGCCCTGTGCACCGAGGTAATGGAAGCCATCCGTTTGTTGCCCAAGCCCGTAATCGCCCAGGTCCATGGCCTGGCCACCGCCGCGGGCTGCCAACTGGTGGCAACCTGCGACCTTGCCGTGGCCGCCGAATCGGCCCGGTTCGCTACACCAGGTGTTCAAATCGGGCTGTTCTGCACTACGCCGGGCGTGGCTTTGGCCAGGGCCGTAAACACCAAGAAAGCGATGGAGATGCTTCTAACCGGTACGCCTATCTCCGCCGCCGAGGCCCTGAACGCGGGACTGGTCAACCGAGTCGTCCCTGAAGAAGAACTCGACGAGAACGTCATGGAGCTGGCCCGCCAGATCAGCTCGGCCAGTTCTCAGACTCTCGCCATAGGCAAACCAGCCTTTTACCAACAGATCGAGATGGACCGGCCAGCCGCCTACGACCTTGCCCAGGCAGTTATGGTGGACAACCTGCAGAAGGAAGACGCCCAGGAGGGTATTTCCGCCTTTCTCCAGAAACGCAAACCCAACTGGCGCTACTAAGCCATCCGGCAGCACATCTCAGTTTAACTCGAACGGTACGCCTCCCAGGACAATAAGACGCCTTACAGGACCGTGGAGCAGGGAGTGGCAACACCCCCTCCACGTAATCTTCAGTGCGGTTGAATCATTGATGCCTTCCTCAAGCCGCCCAACCTCACCAGACCGCTAGCCGGTAGCCCAACCACACCGCCACCAGTCCCAGCACGATCTGTAGGAAAACGTTGGCCAGCGCCAAGACGAACGCGCCGTCACGGAACAGGGTCAGTGTGTCGTAGCTGAAAGCCGAAAAGGTCGTGAACCCTCCCAGGAACCCTACGAACAGGAAGGCTCTCGCTCCGCTATTTGGACCCAGAATACCGTGCGCCGACGCCAGCCCGCCCAGGATTCCGATGATGAAGCATCCGGCGGCGTTCACCACCAAAATACCGTAAGGGAACGCCGTTCCGGCGGGCAAAAGCTGAAGCACTTCCCGGTTAAGTATGAATCTGAGGACCGAGCCGGCGAAGCCACCCGCCCCCACAAGAAAGATCGTGGTCATTGAGGCCATCCCTTCTAGTGTTCTAGCCCATTGTAAAGGGATTTACCCGGGGAGAGGCGGCCAAGACCGCCTCAAACGGCAAAGGGTGGACGAATTGGGAATCAAGTATCAAAATACACCCCGTGGCCAAGCATTCGGCCAATCGATGTTAGAACAGGACCGGACGAGAGCATGAACCAGAGAATTGAAGCGCCCCACATTTTCGCCTCGAACCCACTGGACCGGGGTGAACGCGAACGCCGCGACGAGGAGTGGTTGTCGAAGGTAGCGACCGACCTGGGGTCCAAGTTTCTGCCCATGGGTGATTTGAACGTCCCCATCGCCCCGGGGGGCGGGCAAGAGCTGGCCTGGATAAGCTCCGCGGAGTTGGAACGGTCGGGGGTCGATGCTAAACCTCTGTTCCTGGGACTAATTGATGGAGTGGCCCATTTTGTCGTCGACGTGACCGGGCACCGGCAAGCAATGGCCGAGTTTCAAGACCGCGGACTTTTGACGTTTGAGGACGCGAGGGCGGCCGCCGAGTACGTAAGCGGACCGGAATCCGGGATTATCGCCCAGGCCAGGGCCCAACTCAACTGGCACAATAGGCACGGCTTCTGTTCCGTTTGCGGCAACGCAAGCTACATCGCCAGGGGCGGTCAAGTCCGGCGCTGCCCCGAATGCAAGACCGAGCATTACCCAAGGACCGACCCAGTTGTCATCACCGTTGTGCATGACAAGGACCGTTGCCTCCTGGGACAGTCCCGAGGACGACTGGTGCAGATGCGAAGGTACTCGGCCCTTGCAGGGTTCATGGACCAGGGTGAGTCCATCGAGGAAGCCGTCGCCCGCGAGGTGATGGAGGAAGCGGGCATCCAGGTCGGCACGGTGCAATACCATTCGTCCCAACCCTGGCCATTCCCTTCGTCGCTGATGATCGGATGCCATGCCAATGCGGCCACCACGGAGATCGCCATGGACACCGAGGAGATGGCCGACGTGCGCTGGTTTGACCGGGACGAGGTGTTATTGGCCCTGGAAGAGCGGAGCAGAGTCCTGGCCATCCCGGGCCCGCTGGCCATCGCATACCACTTGATCAGGGCCTGGGCATTGAGGGAAGCTGGCTGATGGGCGAGGGGTTTCGGAAGGGGCTTGGCTTCAGTTGCGGGTGCCTGTTCTTTATTATCGCCGTTCTGGTGATACTTTTCTTTCTGGGCATAATCTTCTAACGGGAAATGGGGCGGCGCCCGCGCCAGGCCGGAGCTTTCGGGATGATTAGCTTGGGGCTACCCCTTCCTTCAGCAGGCCAAGGGCCTTGCCGGTCCGTTCGTATCTGCCATGACTTACGCCTGCCTGAACATGCTTATGCGAATAGGTCCCAGAGCCAGTCCATAAATCTTACGCTGTTCGCTGCCTGGGCATCCAGGTCGTCTGCTCCAATGGCCGCGCCCATGCGTCCTGGAATCTCCCGCGTTGCGAGCCAGGCGTACAGCTTGGCCCGAAGCAGCTTGCCCGGACGAAATTTTCGATATTCGGCAGGGATGTCATCAACGTATCTCTCAGACCGCGGCCATACCGGGTCGTCTTGGGGAATCATTCCCTGAACGAAATCCTCGATTTCACCAAGAGACCAATTGTCGGGCATTACCCGGATACCTATCCGGGGATTAACTCCAATGTCTATGATAGTTCCGTCTGGGCTGGGCCGGTCGGGAGTAGTGATTCCCTCCTCAAGAAGCCGTGACCTTAATTCAACCCAACGGCTATCCGGGTCGTCATCCGCGTCTACCAGAACACCAACTGCTGTCCGTCCAGAGACCAGCATTGCGGGGCCGATGGCGTCAAGAAGTTTGCGGTCGTCGCCAGTTACATGAATAGCGAACTCCGGCATAGATTGATAACGATTGCATAGCTGACGCACAACGTGCATATCGTCCTGTCCTTCGACAAGAAGGACGACTTCCGATTCGGCGTTAGGCATCCAATCACCTGACTTCTATATCTTGTTCGGCGGCAATCCTGAGATTTTTTTCCGAATACATCACCGCCCGCAACTCTGCGCCACGCCGCTCGACCCGGAAGAGCACTCCTTCAACGTCTTCCGATTCCGTTGCCGCTTGAGCGAATCCCCTGACGCAATCCCAGCTATGGGTCGTCGCAAAAACCTGCACGTTGTTCTCCTGCGCCATCCGCAGGACCATGCGCCAGAAATCGCTCTGCAACGTATAGTGGATGCCGTTCTCCGCTTCGTCTATCAAAAGGAATCCATTGCGGCTGTTGGCTAAGGCCAAGGCGACACCGAAAATCCGCAATGCTCCTTCTCCAAGACTTCTTAAAGGCGCCGGACGTTCGTGACCTTTGAGCTTAACGATAGCCCTGCGGCCAGGCAGACGGCTACGGCTAGCTTCCCCAATCATTGCAACATCGTCAACATCATCGCCAAATATCAGGCGCAAAGCCTGCACGGCATGGCCTTGATACTTGGTGAGCGCCACACTATCCCAAAAGCGGGCCATATCGGAATTGTCGGGCAGGCCCGGACCGAGGGACTCACAAGGTATCGCGGGCGGGGGTTGAGATTCGTTCAACAATCGGTAATCTCGGTGTAGAAGCCGGCTCCTGGCATTTCTGGGAGAGAGCCTAGTTCCCGGTTCGCTGAAGGGAAAAATCGATCCTGGCGTTATAGTCTCATAGTTCCTATACACCGTTTTCAGCGCCTGCGAATGGTCATCATCCAGAAGTTCAGGAGAAATTCGGGCTAGGCGAGATGATTGCTCCACAGTCAAGGGTCTTATTTTAATCCAGAGTTGGTCGTCAGTTTTTGTCGGACCAATTGAAATAGGTTTATGCTGGTGAGGGTCCCGGCCGTAAAACAGAGCCGCCCAGTCAACATCGGGAACGCTGTCGCCGTCCTCGTCAGTGGCAAGTAAGACCTCTTCCCGGCCCTGAAGGATTTCAGACAACACGGGGAAACGGCCCCGCGCCGCATAGACCCGGACGGCTTCAAGCACCGTGGTCTTGCCGATGCCGTTTTCCCAGCGAGCAGGGTAACGCGCCCCAGCCTTGGCAGGGTTAGATGGTCGATGCCGCGAAAATTGTTGATTGTCAGGTCGGGGAGATGAAGCTGGTTTTTTGGTTGGCCTGTGGTCATGGTCTTTCACCTGCTGCTTCCGGGTTCCCCTTGCTACAGAGCCTTTGCTGCTGGCCGGATTCGTTATGACTGCTCTTCCAAGTTAGTTGGATTGCCAATTCCGTGTCAACTCAGGCGGGAGTCCGAAAATTATAGTAGCCGGAGCGGGACTTGCCCGCTTCGGCTACTAGCTTCGCCCTGGGTCGATGGCGGCATCACACCGTCAAAGTGTATGACCCCGGGCGCAAGTCTCGTCAGGCGCTCTTAGCTGTGGACCTGGCGGTTAGACCCTGGCAGCCTGCCTGCCACTGCCCCTCTGGACCATGGCAACGATGCCCAGGAGTATCCAGGCCGGTATCGAAGCCGCTACCATGTATCCAACGACTCCAACCGGGCCAAGGAGTCCACCCACAATGAAGCCAAACACCGTCGTCACCCCCAACAGGAAGCCGGAAACGTAGGCCAGGATGGGGGAGCGCCGGTGCAGGAGGAGGACAGCCAGGGTCAACGGGATGGCGGAAACCCACCCCAACGCCAAACCCATGAGGAGCGGATTCGCCGCAACTCTCGATGTCGCCGGCAAGGACCCGAACCTGGCAAACGTCACAGCCACCACAAGTACCGGCAGCCAGAGGGCAAAGACGATAGAAAAGCCAATAGTGCGTATCATGACCAACACCTCCTGATGATAAACTGGGGCCGCCCTTCGCCGGTGCGCGTGCATCTACGCTAACATCACGACAAGGTTTCCAGCAACGGGGGGAACACCCCATTCGCAGGACTTTCCCGTTGCACCTGCATCCCAGCGCTCTCTCCGTGTTGGAAAACGGGGATACACGGGGATACAAAGAAGCGATGAGGTCGTTGGCAGAAGTTCACAAGGCAACACGATGCTGGATGTAGGGGCAACCCTTGTGGTTGCCCTGGGAGCAAAAATAAAAGGCCCTGAGAGGAGTAAAGCCTCGTCTCAGGGCATCTTCTCAGTTGCCGAGCCAGCCGGTCTCGGAGATGTCGAGGATCACACCGTCGGGTCCGCTGAGCTTGATCTCGGCCTGGCTGGGGCCGGGGCCGCGGTTCTCGGACCTGGGAGTTAGCCGCTTGGCTCCATTCTGTTCCATGCGGGAGGCGTACTCCTCCACGTCGTCCACGACGAAACCGATGTGGTGAAGCCCGCTGAAGTCCGCGCCCTGCTCCCCTACGTCGGCGTCTCCGGCGGACTTGCACTTGCGGATGGTCATGTTCAGCTCGCCGTCGCTGAGGTAGACGTGGCCGCCGCTGCCCCGGCCGACCTCCTGCAATCCCAAAGTCTCAACGTAGAAGGCCGCGACTTTGTCCGGGTCTGTAGTTGTATAAGCTATGTGCTTAATTTTGACCACGTTGCTTCTGTACCTCCAGAGGGTTTGATGAAACGCCGATTATTTCGACATTGAAGAATATAACACACGGAGAGGACTAGGCTAAAACATCGTCCAACAGCGCCATCTTGTCCTGGAAGAGGGCGATGGCCCGTTCTTCCGGCACTCCGATGAAGAACCGGAGGCCCTGCACATACTCCAGAACTTCCCTGGGAAGCATGAGTAGGTCGTTTCGCGGTCCGGTGGCTAAGTAAAGATTGTTGATCCAGTCCTCCTGGCCGACAAAGAGGGAGTCTTCCAGCACCACCAGGTCCTGACGTTCCATGCCGGTGCGAGCCATCCACCTGGAGAAGACGAAGGGCAACCCGGTCCACGCCTGCCATTCCTCGCCCAAGTCGTACCGGTGGGGAAAGCCCCGCGCGCCTCTCCTACGGCGAAGCGCCTGGTTACCCGTCAGGAGGAAGGCGTCGTGTTCCGACTGTTGATCGACGAACGCCTCCCGGCGGACTTCGTGCTTCAGGGTCAATAACACATGGAGCAGACTAACAGACGTGGCGTCGCCGCCGCCGAGCGCGATTCGTTTCCCGCTCAAGTCCTCAATCGGCTCCTTGGAAAACAGCAAGCTCGCGGTGGCACGGGAAACCGACGCCACGCAGAAGCCGGTAATCGGGTTGGCCTTCGCCACCAGGCGGAATGTATCAACCAACGACACCGGCCCGGCGTCAATCTCACCCGCGTCCAACGCCGTTGTCACCGCGTTAGGCTCCATGCTGATTAGTTCGATGCCGCGGCGCTCCATATCGAAGTAGAACGCTTCACATTCTAGATTTGGTATTCGGGCTACCTTGATGGGCATGGCAAAGATTAGCTCCCCGCAAGCTCAATGGCTAAGTTTGAATATGCTGTGGCGAATCGGGCAACGGCGTCCACGTCGACCGCGCCCGGCCAACGGTCCGACTCCAAGTGGAACAGGGGATTGCCGCCGACCATTGCGGTGACACGGCCTCCAAGACTGGCGATAACCTGTGACTCCGCGCCGACGGTGACGCCGCGGGCTGCCGCCTCGGCGGGATTGCCTCCACTGCGTTGCAGGACTGCTGAGGTCCGCTCCTCCAGATCGTCGTCGGTGGCGGAGAAGCAGGCGTTGGGGTCGAGAGCGCCGCCGATGTTCGCACCGAAGTGGACCCACGCAAAAGCCCCGGTCTCTATTCCAGACCGTCTCTCAAGGAAACTGTGGATGCCCATCAGCCCCAACTCATGGGCGCTGGTCGCAAGAAATATAACGTCCCGGCGAGGTGTGGTCTCGGATACGGCCCGCATTAACTCAAGCCAACAGGCGAGTCCGCCGCCTCGTTCGCTGGCGCACTGCCACCAGCCGGACCGGGGTGTCATCACAATCAAAGGCGGAAGGTCTTGGTCCGACCCTTCGATTTGGGCGACCACGTTGAGCGATTCGGCGCCGGTCCGGGTCACGGACGCGGTCACCGTTGCTTCCAGACCGCGTTCCGCGTAACCCTTGAGCTGTTCCTGCACTTCCCTAGGCACCTGCAAAACGGGCGGCCCGAAGGAACAGGGGAACGCCGTAGCGTTCATAGGCATTAGCCCCGGCCGGTCTCCGACGGTAACGGCAACCAACCCCAGGTGGGCACCGGACTCCCGGGCGCTGTTTAAGACTTGGTTGCCTGGGCCCCCGCGACTCACCTCTCCGAGACCGATTTCCGATCCTGACCCGATCGGCCCGATGTGCCCAGTTATCCCGTGGGGTGGCGTGAAATGACCGTCGAACATGGGCAAGCCCGGAATGCGGCTTCCATCCACCTCCAGGTAACAATCCTGGGGATCGACCCTGCTCAGTCCAAACGGCTCCAGGTTCGGCTCGGGTCCGATCTCCCGGACCTTGCCGGCCAACCAATGGGCCGATTGGTGGTCGACGGAAGTGCCCGTCCGGTGCCAGCCCTGGGAATCGAACTCGCGGATGGCCTGGGCGATGCGCTCTTTCTGGTCCATGCCGACTCCTTGCCCTGCGCAGGCTGGAGGGAGTATACCAGCCGGAAACAGCCGGCGGTTACAAAGCGGTTACAAATGAGAAGGCCCCCGTCTATCGCCGGAGGCCTTCCCGAAGGGTCAAGTGCCGTTGGGGGCTACAGGCGCGGCCCCGCGAAGGTGGGAGACTGCTTACGGTATACCTGGATGCGGTTGCGAGGACCTTCGCAGACGAAGACATTGTTGTCGTCGTCCACCTCGACCCCGGTGGGGGCCCAGAAGTGCTTCTCCCGTTCCAGTCCCTGGGCGCGGTCCCGCTCGTCCCACATTTCCGGGTTCGCGTCCAGCTTGTCCTTGCCCCACTTGGAGACAGTCGCGTCACCGGTCTTGAGGGTTACGAAGTTGCCGTCCGGGTCGAAGACCTGGAGGCGGTTGTTCAGCCAGTCGGCGACGTAGATGATGCCGTCTTTGTCCACGGCCACGTCGGTAGGACGGTTGAACTCGCCCTCTCCCGATCCGGATGAACCGAACTTGATCAGGAACTTGCCGTCGGCGCTGAACTTCTGAATCCGGTCGTTCCGCCAGTCAGCGACGAAGATGTTGCCCTGCTTGTCTATGTTGATACCCCAGGGCATGTTGAGCTCGCCGTCGCCGTCGCCGTAGGTACCGAACTTAGCCAGGAACTTCCCGTCCGGCGTGAATTTTTGGATACGGTGGTTCATGCTGTCGGCGACCCAGACGTTGTCATCCGCGTCGATGGCCAGACCGGCGGGCCGGTCCAACTCGCCGTCACCGCTGCCGACTCGCTCTTCCCACTTACCGACGAAATCGCCGTCCCTGGTGAAGATGGAGATGCGGTGGAGCCATTCATCCGACACGTAGACGTTGCCGTTGCTGGCGATTGCCACGGTGACGGGCCAGACCAGGGAACCGTCTTCGAAGTTGTACTCGTGGGGACCCTGTTGAGCGACGCCGCGAGCGAAGGCGTTAACGTACTCTTCATCGACGGTGCAGACCGCTATCCGGGTACCCTCGGGCCGGTACTCCGAAGAGCGGCACAGGACATACATGAGGTCGTCCTCGCCCCGGGCAACGTGGACCGGGTAGCTGAAACCCGGGCCGAACTGTTCGCCACGACCAATGGTGTGGCTGTATTGTAGCTGTACGTGAGATATTTGCGTGGGAGTCATATTCACCTCCGACTGATTGAGAACGGGCCTGACTAAATGAACTCCATATGCTCGAAAGCACCGTTCACGATGGGTTTGGCGTCCAGGCCCATCCACTTCTCCAGGAGAGTGGAGTAGAGGCCGCGGAAGTCGTTGTTGAAGTGCAGGTCCCCTTCCAGGAGCTTGTCAGCCTCTAGCGAGGGATACTCACCATACAGACCGCCCTTGACCGACTCGCCTACCACGAAGGCCACTCCGCCGGAGCCGTGGTCGGTACCGGAGCCGTTGTCGTGGACCCTGCGTCCGAACTCGGTGAAGACCAGGGTGACCACGTTGTCTCCAGCGCCATGCTCTTTCAGGTCGTCGTAGAAGTCGGCAATCGCGTTGGACGTCTCGGTCCAGAGCTTGGTGTGGTTGGCCAACTCGCCGGCGTGGGTATCGAAGCTGTTGTAGGGCGCCGTGGTGTAGAGCACCCGGGTGCCCAAATTCGCCAGGTGGACCTGGGCGATGTTGCGCATGTATTGGGCAACTGTGTCTCCACCGTACTCCACGGTGGAGGAGTACATGGCGGGAGCGGTGCTGAGAATGTCAGCGCCTTCCAGTGCGTCGAGACCGGTCTGGGCGAAATAGTCCAGTACCGGGCCTTGGCCGATCATCGGCGAGTAGACCCTGGAGAACACGTCCAAAGCCTTGGAGCGCTGTTCTTCAATCTCGATACCAGTCAACACACCGTAGGTCTCGAGGTTACCAACCGAGGCCACCGGAACACCGGGGGCCACCAGGGACCTGGGAAGGCCCCTGCCGAAGTTGACGCCGGTCAGTACGTTTTCCTTCCCTGGGTCGAGGTCGCGAATGGCGCGTCCCAACCAGCCTTCGTCTCCAACCTTGTCCGGCTCACAGGTGTGCCAGATGTCCATGGAGCGGAAGTGCGAGCGGCTGGGATTGGGGTATCCGATGCCCTGGAGAATGGCGACCTTGCCCTCATCGAACAACCGCTTCATCGGGGCCATTGCGGGGTTGAACCCGATAGAGTCGTTGATGGGCAGCACCTTGTCGGTCTCGATTCTCACATTGGGCCGGTTGTCCGTATACAGGGGGTCACCATAAGGGATGATGGTGTTAAGGCCGTCGTTCCCCCCTGAGAGCTGGAGTACCACCAATACGGGGTCTTTCTTGGTGGATGTCATGTCGTTCCCCCTCCTCTCGTTATGCGAATAGGTACTCGGTGGTGGAGACGATGGACTGCAGCATCTGGCCGACCCTCTGGCCGAACTCATCAGATCCAGTCCGAAGCTCACCTTCGCTGGTGGCCAGGGCAACCAATTCGTTGCGCGTAACTTCGGCCAGCTCGTAGGCTCCCAGCAACTCCAGGCAGCCGTCGACCAGCCGCTCGGCAGAGATGGTATCGCCCTCGGAGGCCAGCCGGCTGATGATGTACTGAACACCGGGAAGCTCAGTATTGCCCACCGCGTCGGCGGTGAAGTTGATGCGCTCGACCAGGGTGCCGCTGTCGATCCATTCCCTGCCAGTGTGCCAGCCCTCTACCGTCGGAGGGTTGAGCAGGTCCTGACCCATGTAGCGGATGGTCAAGGTCATGGCGTTGAGGCCGGGTTTGGGCATGTCAAAGTCGCCAACCAAGCGCATCGTGCCGACCACGGTCTCGGTGGGGCTCTTCACCTTGGTGAAGCGGGCATCCTTGAAGAAATCAGAGTTGAAGAGTACCCGCAGCATCGAGCGGACATCGTAGTTGGAGCGGTAGTACTCGTCTTCCAACATCTTGATAGCTTCGGGGTCCCTGGGGGGAGTGTTCTGCCAGGCCGGGACCTGTGGCTCGTCGGCGACGAAGAAGTTGTACAGGTGCCGGGCGATGAACCTAGCGGCTCCGGGCTGCTTGGCGATGATCTTGATGATGTCTTCGCCGTTCCAGTTGCCGGTCTCACCCAGGAAGGTCTTTTCGCCGTAATCGTGGTCTGACGGGTCATATATGAAAGCGGCTTCGTACTTACCGTAGGGGTACCTGGGAACGGAGTTGGTGACAGTCCAACCGGTGAAGGCGCGGGCGCATTCCTTTACATCTTCCTCGGAGTAGTTTGCCGCACCGTCCATTCCGACGCCCAGGGAAAAGAGCTCCAGAAGCTCGCGTCCCCAGTTCTCATTGATCGCGTCTTTATGGCTCATACAGTTGTCGAGGTAGAACATCATGGCGGGGTCGGTGGCCAGACCCATGAGCAGGTCGGAAAAGTTGCCCATGCCCATGGTGCGGAACATGTCAAACTCGATCTGCTGCTGTTTGGGATACTCGCACTTGGCGTGGCCGGTGCAGAAGATCTGGTGCCAGAAGAGGGCAACCTTTTCTTCCAACGGGCGCTTGGTGTTGATCATGCGGAAGGTCCACTCCTCTTGCTGACCTTCCAGTCCTGCCTGGGATACCCACTGTGGCTGATACCGCATCAGCACGTCCCGATCAAGAGCGGGGTGCGAGTCGGGCTGAAGCAATTCTTCCACGGTGGCCTCGTAGCCCTTGGCGGCGCGGGCTTCGAGCTCTTCATACGTCGCTCCGAAACCGGCACGGCGCATCAAGTGGGCCATTAAAGCGATATCCTTGTCTGCCATTCCTTTTCCTCCTGAATTAATCTCCTAGGCCATTGTTAGTCCACACCCTGGTGATTACGATTTTCTGTCACACCTCCTTCACACCGAGGTGATTTGCTCCATCGGGTTCACGCTTTGCATCCAATCAAAAGACGCTATCGCCAACACCTATGGTGGTGACGGCAACATCATATTCTTAACGCTGTCGCACGTCAACATTGTGTATCATGTCACAATCATTATGAGTTAGGCTGCGGGCTGTGACGGAGCCTCAAACTTGGGGTCCTCTCATGGGAAGTTTATCCACCCCACAGCAGTCCAGTCTTATGTTTGGAATTATGAAAATCTCTCCTAGTTGGGCACGCCGTGCATTCCGGGGAGGTAACGGTAGGGCGTGGGCGCTCCTGGCAGGTCGAGCCTTTGCATTATAGGGTCGATGATGCTCCACGCCAGTTCTATCTCGTCGCTCCGGGTGAAGAGGGATGCGTCTCCTGCGATGGCGTCCAGCAGCAGTCTTTCATAGGCGTCGGGTATATCAAGGCCGGTGAACCCGTCGTGGTAGTGAAATTCCAAGTTGACGGGCTGCATTCTGAGACCCGCCCCCGGGACCTTGGACTGAAGTTCCAGTTTCACTCCCTCGTCGGGCTGTATGCGGATTGAGAGTGTGTTGCCTGGTATATCCGTGTCCTCGGGCACGGGAAATAGCATGTGGGGCGGGGAACGGAAGCTGATGGTCATCTCGGTGTACTTGGCCGCCAGACCTTTGCCGGAGCGGAGGTGGAAAGGGACGCCCTGCCATCTCCAGTTGTCAATGAACAGCCTGAGCGCGGCGTAGGTGGGGGTCTGCGACCTGGGAGCTACTCCCGGTTCGTAGTGGTAGCCTTCGTATTGCCCTATGATCAGGTGGTCTTCGATCTCGCGGAGGGAAGGGCGGCGGACGGCGCTAAGCACCTTGACCTTCTCGTTGCGCAGGGCGTCGGCGTTGAAGGAGTGGGGCGGGTCCATCGCCACCAGCGTCAGCAGTTGCAATAGATGGCTTTGGAACATATCTCTCAACACGCCACTGGCATCGTAATACTCTCCGCGTTCCCCAACCAGGTCCTCTTCGGCAACCGCAATCTCCACCTTGTTGATGTAGTTGCGGTTCCAGATGGGTTCAAAGATGGAGTTGGCGAAACGGAGCACCAAAAGGTTCTGTACCGTCTCTTTGCCCAGGTAGTGGTCGATACGGTATATCTGGTCCTCGTTCAGATGTTCGTGCAGGTGCTCATTCAGACTGCGGGCGGTCCGGCCATCGGAGCCGAAGGGCTTTTCTATGACGACGCGCCGCCAACCGGGACCGTTGGCGGTCATGCCCGCCGCCGCAAGGGCGGTTATGGCCGGAGCGTAAAGACCGGGCCGCAAGGCCAAGTAGTACAGGCAGTTAGCCCGGCCGGCGTCCTGTCCAGGCGCAAGTCGGGCAATGGACTCCCATGCCCGTGCCATGTCCTCTGGACTAATGGCATCGGCCTGGATGTAGCTGATACGGTTAGCGAAACCAGCCCATTGCTCCGGCGGCGCTTCCGGGTCTTGCAGCAGGTCCCGGAATTCGGGAGTGGTCATCTCTCCTGGGGCAATGCCGATAATCTTTAGACCAGGGGGCAACTGTCCCTTGCAGTGCAGGTCAAAGAGCGCCGGAATCAGTTTCCGACGGGCAAGGTTGCCCGTGGCTCCGAAGATGTTAATGAATGTGGTCGTCATGGCCGCGTCTGTTCCGGGCTGCCGCCCCGGTTTTTTGGCTGCTTTAACCTTACCATGTTCTGTGGACGAGCCAAGGCTTCCAATTGTTGACTCAACGGACGATGGCTGATTCACCGGGCCGGTCTGTCCGAACTCTGCGAGTTGCTTTTCTTTCTTCCATGGGATACGGACCTCTTGGGAGATCGTATGGTAGGCCAGGTCCGGCGATTTGACGGACATATCCGCGATACTGATGGTCGCCTTGCCCCGGGGTCCATCCCCCTTGTTGATCAGCCCAACTTTCTCCAGGTGCTTGAGGTGCCACCTCACGGTAGACCACGATTTATAGTCCAAACCCGTCGCGAGTTCCCGGAGACTCTGAGGGACCAGTCCATCCGGCTTGGCGTGTTCGTAAAGATAGAGGTAAACGTCAAGTGTCGTGTAGTAGTCCGGTTGCATGGAAGCTCCCCCGAGACAAGCCTTGCTTATGCGACTTGTCTCAGTGTGGGCTTACTATAGCACAAATTCTAGGATTTGTGCTATAGTAAGCCCACTCGCCAAGGAGAAGATTCATGGCCCGCGCTCCCATACTCACCAGGGAAAACGTGCCGGAGCAGTTCCCGGAAGCCTTCGACCATGAGACCGCCAACAGCGGCGGCGTGGTCGCCTCCGGTCGCCCTGCCAAAACTCTCGCAGACGCCTCATCTAAGAAACTATCTCAAAACCGTGGACAGTCCACTGCCTCCCCTTTCCGAAATGAGGAGTCCTGTACCTCCCCCCTTTCTCAAAAGAGGGATTTCTCTCCACGCAGGGCAAATTCGTGGGGATTCGAGATAGTCACTTAGCTTCGGGAGGGTCAAACGGACAGCGGTAGTCTAACCAATGGCCCTCGTAACCGAGTGCGTCGTACCCCCGAATGTGGGTATCCAACAGGAGTGCTTGCCCGGCCCGCCAAGCACGATGACGGCCAAGTCCTCGGCTTCGCGGACCATCGGCACCGGCCCGCCGGGGATTTGCCGGAAGCGCTCCATCAGCGTGTCTTCGGTGTAACGTTCCAGCGGGACCAGGGCCCTCCACCGCAGCCACTCCACAACGTCGGCCTTGCTGAAGCCATCCCCGGCGATGGTTGCCGCGTGTTCCGGGCCCAGGGCCAACAGGGTTTCTCCGCCGGTGTAGGCGTTGTTTGCGCCAGTAACCGCCATCGCCCCGGCGATGATGGTGAGGATGTCTTCCGCCGACCGTCCCGAGTGGTCGTTGATGTTGTGGGGAGGCTCGCCCGCAATGACGGTCACCGTGCTCTGATCAGGCTGAAACCCCCGTTCAACATTCAGCGGTTGCCAGGGGTTTAACTCTTCATTCTCGGCGACGCAATAGCTGAACTTGGAAGGCGCTCCCTAGGTGGCCATGTCGCCCACTCCGGGGTAGCCTCCGCCGACGTTCAGCAGCATCAACCGGATGGCCCTGCCGATGGTGGCGTTGGCTCGCCAGCCGGGGCCGAAAGCCCCCGACGATGCGTTGATCCCCAGGGTCTCCCGAATGGGACCGTTTACTATAAGGAGGGGAGCGCAGGGATGGGTCGTGGCCTGAATCGCATACAGGTTGAAGGCCGGGTCGCCCATAGCGTCAACCGCGGCTACGATTACCGGGAAGCACTCGGGCAAACAGCCGGCCATCACCGCGTTGACCGCCAACTTCTCCACGGTCGCGCCGCCCCAGTTTGGGGGAATCTCTGTGATGATCCGGTCGGGTGTCAGGTCAACCGTGTGCAACATCGCTTCAACCCGCTCGGGTGTGGGCGGAATAATCGGCAGCCCGTCCGACCAGCCGAGCTCCAGGTATAGACGCTGAACAGCCTCGTAGTCGTCGGCGACTTCGATTTGATGGGAGGTCAACCGGGGCATCTGGCCCTACCGCCCGGTGAGTCCCGAAACAACCTGCTCCAGCAGGGCGTCGGCCTTGGCAAGCACCGCCTCGGACTTGAGACCGCCCAGGGGATGCTGGGTCACCGCCATCGCGAGCTCGGGCATTCCAAGGGAGCGGCGCTCCACATCGCCCAACCGCTGGAACATATGGGTGCATACGGTCACGGTGGGTACTCCCCGCCGCTCCATCTCCACTGAGTCGTGAACACTCCACGACGTGCAGGACCCTCAATCGGCAAGGCCGACAATCACCGCTTCGGAGGCCCCTGCCAGTTCTTCCAACACCTGCTCTGTAGCGCCGGCGGAGGCGGTGGGCTTGCTCCTGTAGGTCGCGCTGCTGATCTCGTACTTTTGCCGCAGCAGCTCTTCCAACCTGCCGAAGAGGATGTCCCCGTTGGGCTTGCTATTCCAAAGGAAGCCCAACGGCCCTACCCCGCAGGTCCGGCAGACGCGGCGCCATGCTCTCGCGGAGTTCCCTGGGGGGAGCCGTCGGGTCCAGGACGACGATTGTGCGCGTGGCGGTACTGGTCATGGTCTTGCTCCATCAACCGTATATGTGGGACTTCAGTGGTTGAAGGCTAGGGTGTTGGCTGGCGTGTGTCAAGGGCGGAGTGACAGCAAGCGGGACGGTATAGCGATCACTAGCCAAGTAGTCCTTCAAGAAATGGAAGACTTCAGTCCGTCAACCTTCGTATTTTGGATGTAGACGTACATGCAGGAAAGCTTCCAGCAGGGACAGCAAGTTCTTGCGTCCCGGAGGGGACGCTTCCGGACGGCAGGAAAGCTCTCGTAGAAGTCAACAGGATGTTCACGCGGCTGGTTTCATGTTCTATCCACTCCCCCCACCCTGATTCATCGTCCTTCTCAAGTCCGGCAATTTTTCGCATTGACTCATCGCTACTGAGCGATTTTGCCAACGTACTACCAACCTTAAAACCGTAATGCTGATATGTGTAGCGCGGACCCGAATTTGGCCCCGCCTGACCGATTTTCAGCCAAGCGCCATCGAACCAAAAGCCATATATGGCCATCTTCCCAGTCGGCAGGCGTGGTTTATGAAGGAATTCAACATCTTCCTTTTCAAAGACAATTTTGCTTCCAGCTAGGTCAGAGACCGTCCTGAAGTCTTCTAACGCCAACCAGATATCCCGTCGCCAATTCGCGTCCATAGGCTAATCTCCTTCAGCCTAGAGTAGGCAATGGTGTTGGATAGTCATTGTCAAGGGTGAGGACAGGCTCAAATGTTGCCAATGAACAGGCCACAATGCCAGAATTAAATTGCATCATCTGTCACAGTTTATAGGACGGTTGCCATGAAGTCATACGTGTTCAAAGCAGAGCTTCAACTCGAGGACGACGGGCGTTGGAGCTCGTGGATAGAGGCACTTCCGGGATGCGCGGCTTGGGGATACAGCGAGCAGGAGGCGCTAGACGCCCTGCGGGTTGCCGCAGACCTGTACATCGAGGATATGCTCGATGCGGGAGAGGAAATTCCAACGGGCGACGTAGAAGTCATTGACAGGGCAGTTGTAGCGGTATCCCGGTGACAGTTCCACCGGGGTTGGTCCGGCTGCTGCGGAACGTCCCAGTGCGAGAGTTAGTCCGGGCATTGGAACGGGATGGGTTTGTATATCGGCGGGGACGGAGTTCCGGGAGAGTTTACTTGCATCCTGACGGCCGCAGAGTCGTCCTTCATTACCATGTTCCACAGGATACGCTGCCTCCCAGGACTCTGCGGAACGTATTGCGTGGCTGCCGATGGACTGAGGAAGACGCCCGGCGATTGGGGCTTATCTGATTCGGAGCGCAAGCAAGGCAGGCAACCCCATCGCCACAGGTCCCTTGGCAGCCTCGCACCGCCAGAACCTCGTCTTTAACAAGGTGGAGCCTTATCACGCGCGGCATGGTTTCATCATCATCGAAGTAGCAAAGCGCAGCGTCTTTCACCATATCTTTCAGGTCCTCCCAGTCATCTCCCTGAGTAAAGATGCTGTATCCCAAGGCCCTGGCGTCATAACCGCCTTCTATGGCCTCGGTCACCTCGAATATCACTTCGCTTATCCTCATCCTGCATCCTCCAATCAGCAAACGTCAATATATCCCCTCCTGTATATCCTGTGCATCCATATTAACCTCGTTCTTGCCAACCCATACCGCCGTCGGTATGATGCGTCCTGTTTCCCCAACCTCGCCGAGGAGGAGAATAATGGCCCGCACACCGACGCTCACCAGGGACAACGTGCCGGAACAATTCCGCGAAGCATTCGATCACGAGACTGCAAACAGCGGGGGAGTAGTCGCCTCGGGTCCGGGCTCCGCGATGATCAACAGCCCGGAAATGCGCCGCCGCTGCAACCACCTGGCCGACTATTTGCGGTTGGAGTCCTCGTTACCCGACAGGATTCAACAATTGGCTATGCTAATCACAGCCCGCGCCACGGACTGCCAGTTCATCTGGAACGCCCACGCGGCCCGGGGACGGCAGGCGGGACTTAGCGACGCACTGGTCGACGCCATCAGGGACAGCCAACCACTCCCCTCCATGCCGCCCGACGAAGCCGCGGTAGTCCAGGTGGGGACCGAGTTCTTCAACAACCGCAAGGTCAGCCAGGAGGCTTTCCAGGCCGGCATCGACCAGTTTGGCGCTCAGGGACTCACGGAATTGACTACCCTGATAGGCTACTACGCCTTGCTGGCCATCAATGCCAACACGTTTGAAATCGACCTGCCGGATGAACGCGCCGAGCCAGTCCTTCCCATCTGAAAGGAACTACAGGTCAAGGGGCTGGTTGTCCGGGGAGTTGAAGCCGGGTTGGACGGGGCTTGCAGGAAGAACGGGCGGACTAGATGTCCAGGACCATCGGTTTGACCGGGTTGGGACGCCCCGGGGTCTCGCCGATGGCGATGATCTCCGCGTGGAGGCGCCCAGGTCCGATCTCCAGCAGTCCAACACCGCCCAAACGCAGGTCCTTGTGCTGGGGAAAGGTGAGACTGCCACTGTTAATGAGTACAACGTCGTCCCGGAGCTTCAATTGCTCTAAATGCGTATGACCCGATACAATGATGTCCACGGGAGCCGGGAAGGCTTTCTGTAGTTCGTGGACGGGCCGAAACTCCCGGTCCAGGCTATGCACCATCCCAATACGCCAGCCATCAATGTCCAATACCTGGACTTCTTCCATCCGCGAATCGGTCAATGGGTCGTTGTTGCCGGTGGAGCATAGAACAGGCGCAAACTGCTCCAGCCAATCAAGAATGATGGGGGAAGTCAGGTCTCCACCGTGCAGGATCAAGTCTACGGAGGAGAAAAAAGCGGCGGGTTCCGGCCCCATCTCGTCTATACTTCGAACGAGGGCGGGCAGGTGAGTATCGGTAACCAGACCTATGCGCATTGACTCAATCTAGCCCGTACCGGGTTTAATGTCAAATCAGCTAATCGGTCCCGAGGAGGTTGTAACAAAGGATGCCAAGAGGAGATAGAGTCGCAGCGATAGTGGGTATTAACGAATACCCGTTACGAGTGGTGGGCCCCGGCACCGGAGCCCTCCAGATGAAAGCTTCCTGCGCTGCCGAAGCCCTGGAAGACGCGGGTTTCACGTGGCAAGACGTGGACGCGGTCTACGACACCGGGACCGATCAGGGCATAGGCGGCCTGGGCATTTGCGAGTACTTCGGGTTCAAGCCCAAGGTCATAGACAACACTTCCGTCGGTGGGACTTCTTACGAGTTCCACGCCAACCACGCCGTGCGCATGATTGCCGAAGGCAAGTGCAACCTGGCCCTGATTACCTACGGTTCGACGTCCCACTCCGACCGCCGGGCCATCGGAACGGCTGGAGCGACCGGACAGGGCGTGTCGAACATGATCAACAACATGGAAGACCCCTGGGGCCTGACGCTTATCGGCAATTACGCCATGGTCAAGCAGCGTCACAAGCACCAGTACGGCACAACGGACGAGCAATTCGCTGCCATATCGGTAGCCACCCGGCGTCACGCCATGCGCAACCCCGAGGCAGTGAAGGCCATGACCGATCTGGAGTTCGTCGGTGTGCGCGAGATCACCACGGAAGACGTGCTGGATTCCCGGGTGATAGCCTACCCGCTGCACCTGCTGGAATGCTGCATGGTTTCCGACGGCGCCGGCGCGGTGCTGATATCATCGGCTGAGATGGCCCGAAACGCGCGGAAAAAGCCGGTATGGATCATCGGCGGCGGCGAGGCCACCAAATACCGGGAGAACGGCGGCGACATCACCGTCAGCGCCGGGGCCCAGTCGGCTCCGGTGGCCTTCGGCGAAGCCGGGGTGTCTCCTTCCGAAATCGACATCCTGATGGCCTACGACTCTTTCACCATCACCGTAATGTGCCTCATCGAGGACCTTGGCTTCTGCCCCAAGGGCGAGGGAGGGGCGTTCGTCAGCGACGGGAAGTTGCATTTCGACGACCCCCGCAAGCCCACGATCAACACAGACGGCGGCGGTCTATCCTCCAATCATCCGGGCGCAAGGGGAATCTTCCTTCTGATGGAAGCAACCCGGCAGCTACGGGGTGAGTCCACGTCACAGACGCCGGACCCCAAACTGGCGGTGGCCGTGGGCAACGGGGGTCAACTCGGTTCCCGACATGCCACCGGAGTAACCATACTGGCCGCTGACTAATCGACGAATCAGAAACGAATTGGAGTAGAAGCTACGATGCCACCGCTAAGGCCACAACCGAGATTCCCCGAGAATGACACCGAGCCCTTCTGGGAGGCCACCAAGAAGCGCGATCTGACATATCAAACGTGCAATAAGTGCGACAACGTCATCTTCTACCCGCGCCGCCACTGCACGAGTTGCGGGTCCGCCGACACCAAGTGGAACGTCTCCCAGGGGATGGGCACGGTCTACACCTTCAGCGTAATCATGCAGAGCCGTCACCCGGCCTTCAAGGACCTGGGGGCTTACGCCGTCGCTTACGTGGACCTGGATGAAGGCTTCCGCATCATGACCAACATCGTGGGCGTACAAGACCCGACCAAGGACATCAAGTGCGGAATGCGGGTCAAGCTGAGTTGGGAAGACCAGGGGGAAGGGGAGATCGCTCTTCCCATGTTCGAGCCTGCCTGATTCAGGAGCGCAATTGCAGGGGCGGCGGCTTGTCCCCGCCCCGTCCGGCGTTGGGGACGCCAGGGCAACCACAAGGGTTGCCCCTACCAACCCACACCATAACCAGTCTAGCCTGGCAGCAGCCCATCGCCCACGAATAGCTCTTCGGCTTCCATGAGCGTAATGTCGGGTTCCGGCAGGATCAGGTCAGACTCGACCAGTTCGTCGATGGGCAGGGGTGACCCGTTTTCACGGACGAGGCCCAACATCATCGCCAAAAGGGTCTGAAATTTGGTCTCGTCCTCTGTCTCCACAGCTTCCACCAAATCGTTGTCGATGTCGTTTAGCTGGTCTATGAAGGAGCCAGGGAGATTGTACTGGCCCTCGTTGGTGATGCGAACGATCATTCACGGCCGTCCGGTAGCTGCCTTCGTTCCGTTGAAGGCAGGGATGCCCTAAGGGAAGCAAGCTCGGATTCCACGTTCTGGCTGGCGGCCAGTTTGTCCAGTTCCCTGGAAATGTCGTCCCCGCCGCCGGTGAAGTCCTCCAGGACCCCAGTAGCAGCCAGTTCATCGATGGCTCCGGCGCGGGCTCGCATCTTGTCGGTCTTCATCTCGGCCCGTTCGACGGCCAGCCCGATGTCGCCCATCTCTTCCGAGATCCCGGACAGGGCCGACCCTATGCGGACCTGGGCTTGGGCAGCGTTGTACTGCGCCTTGATGACTTCCTTCTTGGTACGGAAGGCGGCAACCTTGGCCTGGAGCCGCTGTTCCGCCTGGGTGAGCTTTTCCTGCTCCAGCTCCATGCCGGATATCTGTTCATCCAACCCCTGAAGCTCGAGGAGCGCCGTCTGCTTGCGCTGGAGGGCCAGCCTGGCCAGGTCTTCCCGCCCGGCTTCCAGCGCCTGCCGGGCCTGCATGTCGAGCCGGGCCACGCTCTCCTGGACCTTGGACGCCTGCTGCTGGATCTGGCGCTTGGCGGCGACCATCTCCACCACGCCGCGCTTGACGTTGCGCAGCATCTCCATCTGCTTCTCGTAGGAGTAGTCCAGGGTTTCCCGCGGGTCCTCCGCTTGGTCCATGATCCGGTTCATCTTCGATTTTACAATGGTGGACATACGCGAGAGCATTCCCATGGCGCACCTCCAATCAGGTTTTCGTTATATTCGTTCACCGTATAGTCTAGCGTAATGGGTTGGGGTGGGGTTGGGGGACGCCCTCACCCTTTTCCCGAGGGCGAAAGAACGCTGGAAAAGTAGGTCAGAAACTGCCTGACCTACGTCCCTTGCCAGATATCATGGAGACCAACGCAACCACAACAGCAATTAAACCGATGACAATGAGAATTAGGCCGGTAAAATCCACGAGAAACTCAAACAATCGTGAACGGACCAACAGCCCCAGCACCAACAGGACGATTCCCATGACTAACCAGCCACCGGCGCTGACGTTTCCCATAGCGCACTCCTTCACTCCCACTGGGAATTCCCCTAGTTCAACCTTATATTCTTCGGGTGGCAGGGTCAAGTACCCCTGGAGAAAATTGCGAAACTCCCCGGCTGGGCTTGCTACCGCTGATGGAGGACGAATACCGTCAAAATGTCAGATGAATTCCACTTACCCTCATTGGCCGATGAATCCTATTCACGCTATTTTTCTTCTGTCTCTTCGGCAACTAAAGAGTTTCGCAATTTTCTCACCCCTAAACTCTGATTGACCCGCTTCGGCGGCCTGCGTATACTCAACCCCCCGGGCGGGCTTTGACAGCGCCCGTCCCGGCTCCGACTTTATTCTAAACAAGGTGTTGAGTCCCATGATCTTCACCTCATCCTCAACCACGAGTCCGGCCTCTGCCCGGCCCTCCGGAGTCTGACATTATGCTGCGGGGGTTGTTTGGAAGGGAAAAACGCAAGCGGGGCCGCGACTTATCCCCGAGCCAGGACGACACGATCCGGGCGGCAAGAGTCGGCGATGTACTGACGATTTCCGGCCTGGGCCTAGAATATGAAGACCGCTATTTCTTCATCGAGAGGCGTCACCGGTACACCACCGGCCCGGAGACCTGGTACGAGTTGGTGTGCTCCGAAGGGGATACCCAGGTCTGGATAGACTGGACCGAGGGATATGACCTAGCCATCTCCGCTACCGGAAACCCCGAACCTTCGGGGCTGGGCAGCATCGGGCTTAGCGAGGACGACTTGGTGGCGTTGGACGAGCAGCACTCCATCGACAACTACGTCACGATCGAAGGCGACGACTACTACTACCGCAACAGCGCAGAGGTCTTCTTTTATAGAGATGAGAGCGGGCCGGGCGAGAGCTTCTATCACTGGGACTTCCTGAGCGAAAATGATCTCCGCGTCCTGTCGATCACCAAGTGGGAAGTGAGACCCTTCGAGGTAGTATTCAGCGAGGTACTATCGCCGGACAATATCACTCTATATAAGGGTGAACGTCCGGAACCAGGGCGCGGGAGAAGCTGATGTTAGATACGCTGGTTGAGACCCTCCAGACATTCCTCCGGGGTCTCGTGTTCGTAGGGCTGGGGTTAGTGGTGCTGGTGATAGCCAAATTCATCCGGGACCTGGTTACTCACTACAACGTCGACCAAGAAGTCACCGATAGGCAGAACCTGGCGGTTGCGCTGCGGCTTAGCGGCTATTTGATCGGGGTGATCCTGATTTTTCTTGGGGCCTTGTACCATCCGTCTCCCTTTGGGGGACTCGGTGGGGCGGGACCATCCTCGGTGGCCGAACTGGTCCTTCTTAGTTCGTACATGGCACAAGATGGGCTTGGATTCAACCAGGCTTTTGGCGTGGACGTGCTCAGGGTGCTTCTCTACTCTCTCGCGGGGATCGTCGCCCTGAATCTGGTGCGGCCGTTGATGAATCGCCTGGTGCTGTACAAGTTCGACATCGAGGAAGAGGTCGTTCGCGGCCAAAATGTGGGGAGCGGCGCGGCCGAATTCGGTATGTACGTAGCCGTCGGGTTACTGGTTGCGGGGGCGGTGTCAGGCGAGGCCGGCGGCAGTGAGATCGAAGCGGCGCTGACATCGCTGGCGTTCTTCGGGATGGGACTTGTCTTGCTGGTTGCGTTTGCCCTGTTCTACGAGTTCACCACTTCCTTTGACATTCACGACGAGATAGAGGGCAACAACATAGCGGTGGGTATCGCGTTTGGGGGCAACCTGATAGCCATCGGCCTGGTTGCCATGAAGGCAGTGTTCGGCGAGTTCCTTGGCTGGGGTGAAAGCATAGCCGCCTTTGTCATCTATGGGGTGATCGGGTTTGCCCTCCTCTACGTGATGCGGCTGCTGATAGACTTGCTCGTGTTGCACTCCGTGAAGGTTTCGGTGGCTTTATCCACGGACCGGAACATAGGCGTAGCGTACATCGAAAGCGCGGTGGTAATCAGCTCTGCGATGGTGCTCTTCGTGGCGATCTAGCTTCGTGGTAGAGACCTCCGCACCCGCCGCCGGACTGCTCTCTGCTCTTCCAATTCCCGCATCTTTTCCCGGCGCTCCTCAAGGTAAGCGAAGCCGTGTTCGCAGACCCAGCCGATCAGGTCGTCCCCCACGTCGTACCGATTGACCGCCGGTTCAAGTATGCTGTCGAAAAACTCTTCCTCGTGGACCCGGGTCTTCCATTCGGGCAGATGCTCATCCAGCGACCCGTCATATAGGCGCAAGAGGAACACTGTGCGCACGGGGTCCAAGCTCTCCGCGCCAAATACCTGGACACGCAGGTCGATTCCTTTGCCGGTCTCGAACTCAATCCTGTCCGAGTCTACGTCCATGAACGTGTCCCTGAAGTGTTCGTATAAGTCGATGTAGGACTCGGTTTCAGCGAGCAACTCGTCGATATATAACTTACCTTCCTCGGACATTTCAAGGATTGAGCCGTCTTCAGACTTAGCAATTAATCCCTCATGCTGAGCCAAATCGGTTATTTGGACTAGGGCCTGGTCCTCGGCCTCTACCGGGACAACGGGTAGTTCCACTTCATACTTGTCCAGGAAGTACAGGAGCGTCATGGACCGAAGCCAGTCCAGCAGCTCGTCTTTAGAGCCCCAGAACTCGGAACGAGCCGCGTAATCGACGGCGTGGTAGCGCTGCTCAACGTGGATGTTAAGCAGGTAGGGAGCAGTATGGGCCGGACCTGGCGCCGGGGCAGTTTCCAAGTAGGTGGAGACCCTGGAGGCGAGGGCGGCATCCTCCGTTTCCCCGGCGGACACGGCCAATAGGCATCTACCCTGCCGCCATTCCTCCATAACGTCCAGAAAGACACCGTATATCTCCGGGAGGTCCGGGTTCGCGCGAAGGTCGAAGGCCGACGCAATTGCCTCACGCTCGTCTTCGTCTTCCGGGAACAGGCGGTCCAGGAGTTGACCGATGGAGAGTCTGCTATGCCCAGACGGCAACACCAAGTGGAAACAGTCTTTCGGGTCCATACCGGTCAGACTTGCCCTGAACTCAAACGGGCCGCTCACAAGCCCCGTCCCTTCACCCGGAAAGCGCCGCCAGCACCCGACGCACCCGACCTAGAAGAATAACTGGAGAAGAAGCCAGACGACGGCCGGCTCCGCCCCAGCGTATTGCTACTCTTGAACCCCCCGGTTGCCCTCTGAGTGGACTGGTAAGTGCGGCGGCTGGAGCTTACGTTGCCCCGAGATTGCTGGTAGCGGGACCCGGCAAATTGAGCCTGCCGCTGATGAAAGGACCCGTTCCGCTGGGCCTGCCTGGTATAGGCCGACGATTGCCGGTAGCTTGTGCGCTGGCGCCGCATGTCGGAGGTGCGGGCAGGGGGTGTATTGTAGTAATAACCCCGGGGGCCGATAGACGATAGCAACAGGTAGGTAAAAAGGAAGTCGCCCGCCCCGAAATGGCTGTTGTAGTAGCCGTTGCCGTGGTAACCGCGCATGTCGTATTCGTCGTTGGACCCCTTCACGATGTCGAAGAGCTGGTCGTCCGAGGAGTCATCTATCTCGCCGTTACCATTCAAGTCTTCCCAACCCTCCAGCGTCAATTGGGAGCCGTCCTGCTTGGCCCTGACCAAAATCAGCCCGTCGCCCTCGTAGATCTCGTTCACCCGCTGCTCGAAGTCGGTTGCGCTCTTAGAATCCTTGAAGGCGGCTTGCACGTCGTCCAGATTAATCCGTCCTGCCGCGCCGTCGGTCGCCGCCCAATCTTCGTAGGAAGGGCCGCCACCGCAGGCGGCAATCAGCGGGGAAACCGCCACTAGGCCGCCCAGGGACAGGGCTGCGCTTAATTTTATTGGTCTTCGGACCATGGTCAGTCACTCCTTGCGGCAGCTTCCATTAGGACCGCCGGTGGGACCGCCGGCCTGGGAAGCTCCGCCAATAGCATCTCCACTTGTTCGCTTACAGATTGTTCACTTGCCGGGGTTGGCCGCTCCAACTCAAGACCAGGCGATGAGAAAGGAAAAGCCGCCAACTTCACCAGGAATTCGGAGTCCACTTGCTCCCAAAACTCGTCCCATGCCCTGGAGCTATACCGCACGTATGCGGCCACGGCTGACTTGTGGCTGCGCGCGCCGAGAATATGATTGGACATAGAGTCTCGAAGCCGGGTCAGATGCTCCCTCCACAGTCCGTCGCTGGTCTGCAAGTACAGAAGTCTGGCTGTTTCCTCGAACAAGCCCGGCCCAGCACAGGCCGAGGACTCGTCTAATTTCCCGGCAAGAATTCGGCCAATCTCCTCCGGGAGTATGTCCAGGGCGCAACCATAGAGGTCCGAGCAGTTCACTCCGTAGTCCAGCGCGGCCTCCTCTGCCAGCCGGCCGAACTGCCGGGAATACAGGTCGTGAGTCGACCTATCCAGGTAGCGGTTAACCAACCCGGATGCTTGCAGGAAGGCAATTTCACGGCACTTATCGCGGATTCGGGAGGAGCCTATGACCTGCTGGCGGCGGCGGTAGAAGAGGCGGGTCTGTAAATCAGGGACCGCGAAGTAGTCTTGCATCAGGCCCCTTTGCGCCTCGCCTTCCCGCTCGGAATCCCGCCGGAGTCCTGCCACCAGATTGGCGACCGCGTCTCCCGAGAAATACTCCCTCCCAATCGCATCCACTCCCAGGCGCCTCGAAAGCCTCAGTATCTCTCCGGCCCGAAGGTTTAAAAGCCGGTCTTCGAGGGACAGAAACGACACGGTCTCCCCAAATTCACCCTGCCTGCCACTCCTGCCGTTGAATTGCAGGTGGACCCTGGTAGAGTCGTGCATCTCGGCCGCTATCACACACAGTCCGAGGGAAAACTCAGTCTTGACCTCACCAACTCCCGCACCATGCCTGCCCTTGAGCGAAACGCGGACTTCCCGGCCGTCGCAGGCAGTATCCAAACTGAGCGCCAGGTCTAATTCCTCCCTGAGCGACTGTGCCTGTCCGGGAGAACGGCAGGACACAACCACATCTCCGGCATCCCGGGCCGCCAACTCCTCGATCAGTCCCACGTACCGGCGTGTTATCCGCGCGTTGAGACCTGGCTCCAGAAGTATGTCGGTCCCGCGTCCCGCCATGTTGGTTGCCACGGTAACCGCCTCGAACCGGCCCGCGTCCCTAACGATTTGAGCTTCTTGGTGAGTAGCTACGGCGTTCAACAGATTGTGTGGTATGCCGCGCTCGGCGAGACGGCGGCTCAACTCCTCCGACTGCCGCACCGTGCCGGTCCCCACCAGGACGGGTTGCCCGGCCCAGTGCCGCCTGACTACTTCGTCAACCAACGCCCTTAGCTTTTCTTCTCCGGTAAGGTAGACTCGCGGCCCCAAGTCTACCCGCATCATCGCGTTGCTGGGTGGCACCACTACCACGTCCAACCCATACTTCTGATCGAACTCGCCGGCAGATACCGCAGCCGTCCCGGTCATACCGCTGACGTGGTCATAAAGGGCGATGAACCCGGCGACGGATATCTGCCCCAGCGTGTCGAATTCCTGCCTGAGAGTAACACCTTCCTTGGCTTCCAACGCCGAATGCAGGCTGAACTGGTACACTGAGTCAGTCTTGGGCCTGCCGGTGTGCCGGTCGATTAGCACGATGGCATCATCATCGACAACGTAGTCTACTCCCCGCTTGAGAAGCAGGAACGCGCGGAGCATCTGGTACACGTAGTTGCCCAGGGCGTACTGGCGAGCAACCCTGCGGGAGAGATTGACGGCGCGCTTGCGGCGCTCAGCGATAGGCATACGGTCCCCTACGTCCGGGGGGGCCGAGTATTCCGCGGAGCGCCAACGGTCGTAAATCCGGCCCAGTTGCTTCTCCAGAAACTCCCAACCCTCTTCGGTCAGGGTGACGAAGCGCAAGTCCGGATCGACGGCGTAGAGAAGCCCGATGGTCAGGCCGGAGTGGTCATCTCCGGCCAGAGCCCGGACGCGCCTGGCCCGGCTGGGAGCGACGGCGAGAAGGTCTTGAAGAGTGGAATCTTCCGGCTGGGCCAGCATCAGCCTAGCCATCAACTCCAGACGCACCCCTTCCCGGACATCCTGCCCGGACGCGCGTTCAGCCAATGACTTGGCCCTGATATGCTGGGCATCGATGAGGGCCGAGACCGCCCCTTTTACTTTGCCCACAGGGCGCGCCACCTCTATAGGGTTTCCGGAAATGATCATAGGAGTGAACGCCTCGTCGATCAGCGCGTGGTCCACTTCGTCTATGATGGCCGCTTGCAAGTTCCCTTGCACCCGGTCATCGGGGTTAACCTTGAGATTGTCCCTCAAATAATCGAACCCGAACTCCCGCATGGTCCCATAGACGATTTGGTTCCTGTAGGCGTATCTTCGCTCCGCGTCTTCCATCTGGCCGAAAACGGCCCCGGAGCTGATGCCCAGAGACTCGTATACCGGCAGCAGTAATTCGGCATCCCGCGCGGCCAGGTAGTCGTTGGCCGTAACGAGATGAACAAGACGCCCCAGCAAGGCATGCAGCACCGCGGGGAAGGCCGCCGCCACCGTTTTGCCCTCTCCGGCGTTCATCTGAACGACTCTTCCGTGAAACATGTGCAGGCCGGCGAGCAACTGTTCGTCGGTGACCTGAAACCGGAGCCCTGTATCGGAGCCATGTCTACGGATGGCGCTGTAAAACGCCGCCGGGAGGTGGATTTCCGAGAGACGCCGGTATTTCCGCTCTTCGGAGACGCGCGACAACGCATCGCTGACGGCGGATTGGTCTAGTCCAATATACGGCGGGCCATTGAAACGGGTGAAGGGTCCATCGAACACCCTCCACATACCCAATCGGCGGTCGATGGTCTCCGCGACCACTGCGAAAACGTATGCTGCCGTCTCACTGGCAACCGGCCGTTCCTTCAGGTCAAATAGGGTTTTCCTCAGGCTGGTATCGGAATGGCCGCTGAAATCGTAGCTCCGGACACGCTCCAGGAAGGTCTCAAGTCCCAGGCCGGACGGCTCCCTGCCACACGCACGACTGCTTTCCCTGCTGCGGGTCACGCTTAGCAGGCCGTTGAGAACAGTCCCCGTCACGCTACCGGTTCGAAGCAAGCAGTCCTCCGTAGTCGCGGTGTCACCCTCGAAGTTGGTCTGGCCCGTTCCGCAATTTCATCAAGACCAATCCGCACTCATGACCCTCGCCGCCGCACTCGTCTATTCGAGTCAACAAGTGCTCTTCCGCCTCCATTATCTTATCGCATACCGCGGGTTCCGCTGCCTGAAGGCCCCGGCCCAGCGGAGTGTCCAAGGTCCAGCCCGCGGTAACCGAACATTCGAGCCGCGCCCGCCGGGAGGCATCAAGGTATTCCTGCCTGTCCCGCCGAAACTGTTTCTCGCTCCCGTAGGGGATGGGCATCACATAATAGTCTTCGGAAAGGAAAAGACCGAGCTCGTTGTCGAACACCTGCAGAAGGTCCGAGAAGGGCAACCAACCCTCCATGGCGAAGAAAAGATTCTCCGGAATATCCTGCGGGACCCGGTGGTAGTAGAACTGTTCCGTGGACTCCACCATTTTAACCGGCACGGCCTGTTTGTCCTCGTAGCCCAGGACTCGCTCTACCGAATCCCCTTCCAGAAACAGGAAAGGTATATTCCCGTTAGTCGCGTCGACCAACACCTGGACTCCGTCGACGTTATATAGCAGGGCGGTATGTTGCCAGAAGCGCATATAGCGCTTGGAGAACCGGAAATCGAAGCTGGTTAACAGTCCGCGAAGATGATCCACGGGCACCGGGCCAGCGGCGTCTTTGCCCGCGATGATGTACTCAGACTCGAAGCCATAATGATCGGTGAGGAATTTGAGGGCCTGCACCTTCTCGGAGCAGATCGCACCTCCGCCCTCCATTATGTTGTCGACGGTCTCGTCGCCCGATTTATAGACCAGCTTTTTCCCAATGAACCGGGAGTAGTTCTCGAACTGGCTGTTCCAGACGGCCTTGGACAGGGTCTTGAGGAACTTTAGCCGGTGCTCACGGGAGCCGAGTTCCAATAGCTCACGCGTTGTCTTCGGACCGTGAGCCTCTTCCAAAACCCTTCCCACGTAACCCGCATACTTACCGGGGTCCCGCTCCCATTTTCGGGCGTGGAATCCGGTCCAGTTGCGGTCATAGAACACGTAAATGCGGTCGATGGTGATGTCGGTCAGGGCTATTTCCTGCCCCGCGGCGACTGTCTGACGAGAGATCGGAACGTCACCGGTCTCGATGACCGGGGCCCCTTCTCGCCCTTCATCTTTGAAAGCAACTCCAGTGAACATATCCTTGAGGAGGCCGGAGTCGGAGCTAGAGTAGACCAGGTCTTGAAGCGAGTAGAGGGAGTCAGCGGAGTGGCCGGTGATCCGGGATTCCCGGAGGAGTTGGTCAATCTGAACGTGCTTGAGATATTTGTCCAGCAATCTGCCCAGGGTCAGTTCCTCATCCCCTGGAAGCATGCGCAGAGCAGCTTTCCGGTTGGCAACCGAGTCGGAAAGCTGGAGTATATGTCCTGACGGGCCGCTCATCATCACCCAGGTCGAAACGACCGGGTCACCTCGCCGCAGCAGGCGACAGTCCCCATCTGCCCGCGAACTCCTCAAAGCTGGGGCTGCTCTTCAAGACCAATTCTCCGGAGGTGTCAAGCGCGTACACTGAGGGGAGAGCGACGCCATTGAACATATGGGACTTTACCAGCGTGTAGGAACCTGAGTTGGTAAACACCACTCTGTCGCCCACACGAATCTCTTGAGAGAACCGGTACTCGCCGAACAGATCACCCGCGAGGCAGGTGCAACCCGCCAGGATGTACTCGTAGGGCGCGGCGTCGTCGTGCCCGAGTACGTCCGGTGATAATTCGAACTCCAACACCTCCGGCATGTGGTTCACCGAAGTGTCCAGCACCGCCACCATACGGCCCCCGCTATCGAACGTGTCGAGCACAGTTGCGACTATGTAGCCCGCCTCGCGTATTAAGGCAGACCCCGGCTCGAAATAAACATCTGTGTCGTAGCGGGACTTCAGGTACGTCACAGAGTCGCGCAGCCCGTCGTAGCTTCTGCCATCCTCGAACAGGTACCCGCCGCCCAGGTTGATCCAAGCGACACCACGCAATATCCCAGATGCGCGGGCGTCAATCCTTTCCACTGTCGCATAGAGTTCGTCGAAGTCCGGGGAGTCACAATTGGAATGGAACAATATCCCTTGCAAACCCGCGAACCTGTCCGGGCTGTCACCGAACGCGGCCACCAGGTCGTCCAGGGGCACGCCAAGTTTGGAGTTGGGGCGGCATGGGTCGTAGAGGTGGTAGTCGGCGAAGGAGACCTGCGGGTTCACACGAAGACCACAACTGACCAGTGCCTCCAGGCTTTGGCGGTACCTGTCCCAGTGGCTAAGGGAGTTGAAGGAAATGGCGTCGCACAAGCGGCCAATCTCGTCCACTTCCTGGGGTCTGAGACCGGGAGTAGTTATGTTAAGTGCAACCTGGCCGCCGACCGCCGCGCGAGTCAGCCTCGCCTCGAACAGGGAGCTTACCGCAAACCCGTCGACCCTTGGCGCCATGAGCCGGAGCGCATCCGCAAATGAGAAGGACTTCACCGCGAAATGCAATTTCAGGCCAACCGACTCGCGAAAGCTGCCTGCACAGTCCAGCATCCGATGAATAGTCCGTTCGTCGTAGACGAACGCCGGTGTGCTAACCTCACTGGCCCATTCGGGGATGGGGCTGGCGGGAGCCGGCGTTGTGACACCGTTCAAGTCCGGTGGAGCTAATGACGATTGGTTCGGAGCGTTGCTCATAGAGAGACCTAGTGGGCTGTCCCAGCCAACAGACGTGAACAGGGACTGGCGGGAATAAAACTAATTGTAGCATAATCACTCTTCCAAATCGTGAAGAGCTCAATCAGCAGGCGAATCCGTCGTTCCGGCTTCCGGGGTCCCGGTTCCTGCCGGCGCCAGCGGGACCGGGACCAGCGGGCGCCGGACGGAAGCGGGAGCTATTCCCGCCTTCAGGGCAGCCATGATTCCAGCCGCCTCCCAGTAGTTGCCGACGCGGAAGAACTGGCCATGACGCCAGGGCAGCGCTTCCAGGTCGTTCTTCATCAGGTTAGAGTTCTCCTCGACGGCTATAACCGGGATACCCTGCTCCAACGCGGCCAGTGTGGGAAGCCCGATACAGCCATCTGGTATGACCAGGCAAGAAACGTCACTCACGGTCAGTACGTTCCGGTCTCGGATAGACTGGGCGCCGGTGATGATCTTCGGGCTTCGCTGGAGGCCCTTGAAAACCGACTGTAGGAAGGTCATGGATACGGCCTCCGCGGCCATCCGTGGGTCGACGATCCCCAGGTCCATATCCAGAACTTCCTGGGACTCAAGCATCGGCGAATGTGCGGACGGCACGTCATAAATGCTCGAGATCGCGTGGGTCAACATAGACTCCACACCACCCCACGGATTGATCATCTCCCCGCTGCTGCCAAAGTAGTCCCCGTGGAAATGGAACGGCATGGTAATGACCGAGGACAGGGCAACGGCGTCGTAGTCCCGCCTATAGGTGTCGAGGACACCGAACAGACCCTCCAGATTCTCCACGCAGCCCGCCGCCCTGTCGGAACCCGTGTATTCGGAGCGCATCGCTAATCGGGGCTCCAGCTTGACCACTCGGGGACACGTCAGACCGTATGACGACCGGGCGGCGTTTACCGCGTTCAAGGCAAGCCCCGTGAACAGACCGTCGGGATGGGAGTCTATGATCGCGAGCACCCGATTCCCGCGCACCGGCTGCAACCCGGCAGTACCCATGAGCAACCGGCAGACGACACTACCCTCGACATATAGCGCGTTTGCGGGCATCTCGTTGATGTCCGAGGCATTTACCACGTTGGGGTGGGTGATCAAAGTGTCGCAGAGTTGGGCAAGTAGTTGGGCCACGGGCGTCGCGTCGCCCGCATGGCCACCGATAGCCGCGCCGATTCCCGTAGGCACCAGAAGAACGGCGTTGAACATGGTGGTGTTCTCGACATGGCGGCGTTTGAATTCAAAGACCAGGTCCCGCTGGAAGGGGAAAAGACCATCTCCACTATGGAACGTCGTGACCTCGCACCTGTACCCGGACTTACCGGACTCGGAGACCACGAGACGCAGGGGAGAATCGCCGGCGGGCAAAGACTCCAGGGTCTTACTGCACAGCCATTCCAGGGGGCTTTCGCCTTTAGGCGTCCAGGGCAGGTGTATCTCTGATTCCGATAAGTATGCCAAGACGGTTGTTCCTTACGACCGGAGTGTGACAGGACCGGGGTGCGAGGACGGCCTTACAAGGCCTTACAACCGAAATCAAGCTGCGTCCCGGGTCAGCACTACGCGACCGCGGCGTGTACGTCACGATAGTGTCTACCATCACGCTCCTGGATTCAAGCATGGCGCCGCTATTGGCCCAGGGTCTTGTATCCGTCGCTGGACAAGGGTCGAGGCTCAAGGTTACTATGCCTCCAGCTTGCCCCGGTAACCGATGCGAGGAGATGGTCATGCCTATCGAGCAAGTCTCACCAGGTCTGGCGTCCATTGTCTCCGCTGACCAACCGCAGGCTTTGATAGAAGAGTTGGCAACCGGCTTCGGAAACGAGAACGGCCCCGCCGAGGGCCCCCTTTGGTGGAAAGAAGGAGGGTACCTACTCTTCAGCGACATCGGGAATAACCGCAGAATGAAATGGACGCCCGGTGAAGGAGCAACGCTCTTCCAGGAGCCGACCAACTTTGCCAACGGACTGACACGCGACATCCAGGGACGGTTGATCGCCTGCGACCGGACCCCGCGCGTAGTCCGCCATGAACCCGACGGCAGCTTGACCGTGGTGGCCAACAGCTACCAGGGGAAGAGCCTGAACCGGCCCAACGACGTGGTGGTCAAGTCCGATGGGAGCATCTACTTTACCGACCCTGGCGCTCCCGCTCCCGAATATCAGCTAAATTACGCCGGAGTGTACCGGGTAAGCGCCGACCTGGGCACGATTACCCTATTGGTCAGCGACTTCGTAACGCCCAACGGGCTGGCCTTCTCGCCAGACGAAAGCATCCTGTACATCAATGACTCGCGCCGGGGGCACATCCGCGCCTTTGACATGCAACCCAACGGCGCCCTCGCCCTGGCCACCGACCGCGTATTTGCCGACCTGCGAGGCGAGCGCCCCGGGGTGCCGGACGGCATGAAGGTCGACGTAGAAGGCAACGTCTACTGCGGCGGCTCCGGGGGCATTTGGGTCTTGGATTCGTCCGGTCAACACCTGGGGACCATTGTCCACGGCGCCCCGGCCTCGACCAACATGGCCTGGGGCGGCGTCGACTGGAAAACCCTTTATTTCACAACCCGAAACGAACTGGGTAGCATCGACCTGAACATACCTGGGATACCTGTTCCCGTCGGTGGTTAGCGACCAGTGGCCGTGGTTAGTGGTTACCGGCCACCGGCCACTTATCCCAGCAATTCTTTCCGGACGCTCTCCAGGCGGGCGCGTTGTTCCTCGCTGATTTCCGGGTAACCTTCGCCTTTCTCCCGGATCCCGCCTGTGAAGTTGGGGGCGCGTTTCTCCAGGAACGCTGCCCGCCCCTCGTCCCCGTCCGTGGTCATTTGTGTCAGCAGGTAATTCATGAGCGTCTGGACTCGCCACGCCTCCGACACAGGTATCTCGCGGAACCGGACGACGAATTCCTTCATCATGCGCACGGCTAGCGGCGGCATCTTTACAATATCGGCGGCGATCTCTTCCGCCCGCTCCATCAGGCGCTGGTGGGGCACGGTCTCGTTGATTAGATTGATCCTCAGCGCCTCTTTGGCGTCGAAAGGCGCGTCCGTCAGCAGGATACGCATGGCGTCGGCGTAGGAGACCTGGCGGGTAAGGTAGGTTGCCCCTGGGCCGTGGCCGACCCATCCCTGGCTGAGCAATGCGAACTTGAACTGGGCGTGTTCCTCGCAGGCGATTCGGATGTCGGTGGAGGTGAGCATCAGGTAGAAGCCCGCCCCAGCGGCCCAGCCGTTGATGGCGGCGATCACCGGCTTCCATATCTGGGGGTAATGGTCGCCCAGACTGCCATCGACGCCGAACTTGGACCCGTTGACGGTGCCGGAGGGGGGCCAGAATATGTTCTCTATCCGGACCCGCTCCCGCTCCTCGGGAGTAATACCCGCGGGAGTGCCCAGGTTGTGTCCGGCGCAGAAATACCGGTCGCCGACTCCGGTCAGGACCGTGGCGCGGATGTCGGAATCGTCCCAGACTTCTTTCCAGGCTTCGGAAATAGCGTCCGAAGTTTCCCGGTCCAGGATGTTGGCCTTTTCAGCGTTGTCAATGGTCACGTACGCAACGTGGCCCCGCTTTTCATACAAGACGCCCATGCCGTTACCTCCGAAGGATTGCCGGGATAGGTGAAATCCACACCTACCTGGCGATTGCTCCCAAGATTATAACCCTGCAAGCATCCACTCGCTGAGGGAATTTGACTACTGCATATGGAGGGCATAGACTTTTACCCTGAGGCCACGCGGACCGGTATCCATGCTCCAAAATCCTCCTTTAGGAGTGCAACGGATGAGCATCTCAAGGCTGTACACGGGAGACGACGGTCAGTCCCACATCGAGGAAATGGACCTGGCTTCCCACCCGGAGTTGGGGGAGTTGCACAACGCCGAGGGCATAGTATTCCGCGCTTCTGAGCCCGGCAGATTTAGCGACTGGCACAACGCGCCACGGCGCCAATACGTGATAACTCTAGCGGGCGCGGTCGAGATCGGACTAGGAGACGGTACAACACACCGTTTCGGCCCCGGCCACGTCAATCTAGCCGAGGACCTGACAGGTAAGGGCCACACAACCAAGTCCGTGGGCGACGTGCCCCGCATCTCGGCAACAATACCTCTCTTGGACTAAGCTTGGATGAGGGTCCAACACTAAGGGCTGTGCCGGTGGCTGCCCCACACGCCGGCCAAGGGCGCCGGGAGCGGCCATCGGGGTTTACTGCGCTCTCATGAGCCTCGGTTTATAAGTGAGCCAAGCAGCCGGTCCTCTGAGCGGTTGGCGGGTTCGAACGCTGATCGCCTTGGCCGCCGTAGCCATCTTAGTGGCTGCGGCCCTTTTCGGTTACCGCCTGTGGTACAACTCGGTCCACTTCGTTTCAACCAACAATGCCCATGTGACCACCGCGCTGGTACAGGCGGGGTCCATCAACGCCGGGCGTATCATCAGGATGAACGTCGACGTTGGTTTGCCCGTGTCTCAAGGCCAAGTCATAGCGGTCGTGGACATTCCAACGGTTATATCCAAGTCGGACACCACCGACACGTCCAAGCTGGGATTTCGTGACGTTCAGGACCAACTGGTAGACGTGGTTGCGCCCATCTCAGGAGTAGTCGCAGCCCGCTGGGCCAGGGTGGGAGACACCATCCCGGAAGGCCAATCGATCGTCACCCTGATGGACCCCAAGCAGGCGTGGATCACGGCCAACATCGACGAGCGGGACATCGGCCGCGTTCGCTCCGGGCAATTTGTGGAAGTACATGTAGACTCCCTGGGCCAGACCCTCGCCGGACGCGTCGACACCGTGTCTCCGGTGACCGCCGCTACATTTAGCCTGCTTCCCTCCCGCAACACCTCCGGGAACTTCAACAAGGTGTCCCAACTGGTGCCGGTGAAAATTGTTCTGGAAGACAACTACGCGCCACTGATTCCCGGCTCCTCGGTGGAGGTGAAGATCCACGTTTCCGCACCGGGCGCAGGCTGACCGTGCCACGCATCCCCTACCAATGGCAAGTGCTGGTCGTCGTGGTGCTGGGAAGTATCACGGTAATCCTGGACACTACGGTGATCAACGTTGCGCTCCCCAGAATCATGAACGCCCTCGGCACCAACTTGGAGAGGGCGCAGCTCATCATATCCATGTACCTGCTGGCCTTGGCCTTGATCGTCCCCACCGCGGGTACTTGAGCGACCGGCTGGGGACCAAGCGGCTTTAAGCTCTGTCAGTCACTGGCTTCACCCTGGGTTCGGTCCTGTGCGGACTGGCATGGGACATCAACTCGCTGATCGCTTTCCGGTTCATCAAGGGTCTGGCGGGCGGGATCACCATGCCCCTGGGACTGGCGATGATGTTCCGCACTGTGCCCCGGGACCAGCAGGGTTCCATGATGGGCATTTTCGGCATACCGATTCTGTTCGCGCCCATATTCGGGCCAGTCATTGGCGGCTACCTGGTGGAGACCTCCAGCTGGAGAATGGTATTTTTTATCAACGTACCGATCGGAATCGCCGCCGTAATATTGACCTCATTGTGGCTAAGGGAGACCGATAAAGTCGACGCCCGCAAGTTCGACCTCAAGGGCTTTATCCTGGCGGGAGCCGGTTTCTCCACCGTACTCCTGGCCCTCACCCGCGCCCCCGAGGATGGTTGGGGCGCCCCCAGCGTTGTAGTCCTTTTCGCGGTTTCCGCCGTGTCCCTGGCTGCCTGGATATACGTGGAGTTGACTGAGGAAGCGCCGCTCCTCGACCTGCGTATCTTCCGCAACCGCCCCTTCACGATGGCCGCCAGCGTGTACTTTATCGCGACCATGGTGTTGATCTCGGTGGTGTTCCTCGTGCCGCTATTCCTGCAAAACGTGCGTGGCATGATCCCGATCGAGACCGGTCTGCTCCTGATGCCTCAGGGGATCGCGCTGGCCGCGGTGATGCCGCTCACAGGCCGGCTCTACGACAAAGTGGGCCCCTGGCCGCTCATCATCCCTGGGATACTCGGGGCTGGTTTCGCCACCCTGAAACTGGCAAATCTGGACCTCACGACCACCGATAGCGAGCTGATCACCGTCCTGGTGGTCCGGGGAGTTAGCAGCGCGTTGATGTTTGTCCCCGCAATAACGCTTACAATGAGCCTGGTGCCCCGCTCGGAGCTGCCAAGGGCGTCGGCGCTGACCAACAGCCTGCGGCAGCTATTCCCGGCGTTTGGAACGGCGGCCTTTGCCACAATCCTGACAGCGCGGCAAGCCTTTCATTTCAGCAGCCTGTCTCAGACCGTCACTCCCGGCTCCCTGGAAGCGGTGCGGGTAATATCCCAGTTGGAGCAGTCTGCCGGCGCGGTTGCCGGGATGAATGGGCGGGCCAATCAGGCGGCAATACAGATGTTGGACGAAATTGTTGACCGGGAAGCCTACATAAGCGCGTTCAACGATGTGTTCTTAATCGCGTCGATAATGGTGTTCGCGGCATTGATTCCCGCGGTGTTCTTGCGCAAGCGCCAGCCGGAAGCGGTAACCCAAGCGGGCACCGGAGCCGGTCCTGGGCCCGAACCCGCCGATTAACCGGAATGACCTGAAAATTAGAAAAAGGAACGATGATTCGATTATGGGGAAACTCTCGATGAGACCGGACCGGATATTTCGCGCATCCGCTCTGCTGATGGCTGGGCTGTTGGCATTGGCCGCCTGCACGGCACCCGCAACCGAGACTAGGTTCAACGGAGCCCGGTCGGTGTCGGTCGCCACAGCCCCGGCATTCA
The DNA here is from genome assembly GCA_965216155.1 of Dehalococcoidia bacterium. Taxonomy (GTDB): domain Bacteria; phylum Chloroflexota; class Dehalococcoidia; order Lucifugimonadales; family UBA3495; genus CATOSP01. Next base: position 1,152,442 of record CBDCFD010000006.1, read on the forward strand.
CCGGTTCAATAACCACCAACAGGGCCTACGCCGCCAAGGTGGACGCCAGCGACCAGGTGGATGTTGTGCCCCGGGCCTCGGGGCAGGTAGCCTGGCTGGAAGTCGGCGTGGGCGAGTCCGTCCGTGCAGGCGATGTGCTTGGAGAGCTACAACATGGTGCGCTCGACGCGCGGCTTCGGGAAGCTCAAGCCAAACTGACCAGCGCGCAGGCCCGGCTGGAGCAGGCGAAAGCCGCTGTCCAACCCAATCAGGCCGCGGCCCAGGCCAAACTCGACGCGGCCCTTGCCAATCTCGACCAACTGCTCAACCCATCGCAGGCGGACATCAAGATGGCCGAAAGCGTTTTGGCGGAGGCCCAGAGCCGGTTGAACGGGGATCAGGTGGACCTGGACGAGCTGCTAAACCCCACTCCGGCAACCCTCGAAGCAGCCAAAAGCGCGGTGGTGGCTGCCAAGAACAACCTGGCAAACGCCAACATCAGCCTTTCCCAGCTACAGGACCCCACCGGTTCCGATCTGGTGGTGGCACGGAGCGCAGTGGAAGGCGCTCGCCGAGGACTGGCCAGCGCCCAGGCTGAGCTTGACCAGCTCTCCGCCCCATCTTCGGCGGCCCTGCAGGCGGCCAAGAGCGCGGTAACCGTAGCCGAGCGAGACCTGGCCAGCGCTCAGACGCGGATGTTCAGAGTCCTGGACCCGCCCGCCGATGCGCTGGCCAAGGCCCAGGGAGAAGTGGCGGTGGCCCAACAAGCCCTAAGCGCTGTACTCAATCAACAAGACGGCTCGAGATTAAACCAGGCCATCCTTGGCGAGCTAACCAAGGGTTCGATCGGAGACCCCTGGCCGGAGATATTGGAGACAAGGACCGGGCTGGCCCGCAATCTGGACCGGATGCGGGACCCTTCGCTCGATTCCTCCCTCTCTGCCGGGCAGATAGCCGCGCTCAAAGACACCATCGCCGCCCAGGAACAGCGGTTGGCCGTGCTGCTGGGACAGGTGATCTCTTCCTCACCCATCCCCGACCGTATTCGGGCCGACCTCTGGGGTGAGTCTCAAGCCCGCCTCGACCTGGAGTCGGCCAAGGCCGAACTGGATGAACTCATTAGCCCAAGCGCAGAAACCGTGGCCCTGGCACAAAACCACGTGGACGCTGCACATGCCCGGCTGGACTCTTCAAGAGCCAAGTACGATGAATTGATAGCGCCCGAGGGCATCTCCATGGAACGGGCCATGAGCAAGGTGGTCATCGCTCAAGCTGCCCTGGACACCGCCGAAGCAAGGCTCACCGAGCTTGAAGACCCCACTAGCAACACCATTGCCCTGGCCGTAAACCGAGTCGCAACGGCGGAGGCCGTCCTAAACTCGGTCCAAGCCAGACTGAACGAGATTATGGGCCCTGGAGCCAACACTATAGCCCAGGCGAGGAACAAGTTGGAGGGAGCGAAAGCGTCTGCCGCCTCGGCCGCGTCCCGCCTGGAAACGTTAATTAAGCCGGAAAACGCGGCGCTGACCACCGCCAGGATGGGGGTCGCAGTCGCGGAACGTGAGGTTGCCACCAACAACCTAGCCTACGCCGCACACGGCATAGATGCGGCGGACGCGGGGGTCGCGCAGGCCCAGGCGCAAGTTGCCCTGGTCCAACAACAACTTGAGGACATGATAGTGGCCGCGCCCTTCGATGGCATAATCACACAGAACCAGTTGTCCGTGGGATCGATGGCCTCGCCTCAGACTCCGGTGTTCACCATCGCCACGACCGACGTGGTTGTGTCGTTCCTGGTGGAAGAGACTGTGATCAGTGGACTGGAAGTTGGCCGGGTGCTGCAGTTCACCAGCCCAGCCTTGCCCAATCAGGTATTGGACATGAAGGTAGCCCGCATTAACCCGACCGCCGGAGCAACCGGTCATACTTTCCTGGTCAAGATGGAGCCTGTGGGAGCCATGCCTGTCCTGAGGCCGGGCGTGTCGGGCCAGGTGTCGGTCTCGATCCAGCGGGGCGAGACCTTATTGGCGCCGAAGGAAGCGGTGCTGAGTTCAGGGAGCCAGTCCAGCATCTACGTGGTGCGAAACGGTGTGGCCCATCTGGAAAGAGTCGCGGTTGGGTTAACGGACGACCGATACCGGGAGGTCCTTAACGGCCTGCAACCCGGCGATCAGGTTGTCGTCTACGGCCAACACCTGCTCACCGATGCCACTCCGGTCACCATCGTCGACTCGACGGGACCGGCTATCCCCGCAAGCTAATCCTCAAGGGGGCCGGACACAAGAAGGCCGCGGTCCAGGCGCCTGGACCGCGGCCTAATAATTACTGAAACCGGCGGGTGGGCCCGGTTAGAGGCTAGTCCCAGGTTACCGGCAGAGTCTTGAGGGACCGGAGGTTGATGGTTGGCTGGTACTCCAGGTCTTCGCTCTCAAGATGGAAGCCGGGGAACCGCTGCGCCAAGCCCATGAACGCCTCTTGCCCTTCCAAACGGGCCAGATTAACGCCCAGGCAGTGGTGGATGCCGCCGCCAAACGCGACGTGAGGATTGGGCCAGCGGTTGATGTCAAAGGTGTCAGCTTCATCGAATTTTCGCGGGTCCCGGTTCGCGGAAGTAATGAACCACCTTACCCGGTCATCCTTGTTGATGATCTTGCCCCGCATCTCAACGTCCTCGGCGGCGATCCGCTGAATGGACTTGACCGACGAATCGTAGCGCAGGCACTCCTCGGTGGCCCTCTGGGTCATACCAACGGGGTCCTCGTGCAACTGCGCCCACTGCTCCGGGTTGCGGATAAACGCCAGTGTGCCGTTACAGATGAGGTTGATGGTCGTCTCGTGGCCTGCCACCAGCAACAGCGCGGCGTTGGCCAATACCTGGTCGCGGTTGAAGACGCCGTCTTTCTCACCTTCGGCCAACACCGTAAGCAGGTCCTCTCCCGGATTGGCTAGCCGCTGGTCAATAAGCGGGTCTATGAATTCCTTGATTCCCGCCGCACCTTCTGAATAGGTCCGCATCCGGTCGGGTTCACCCCGGTTGAGGAAGAGGAGTTTCTCGGCCAACTGCCGGATGTAGGGCCGGTCCTCTTCGGGAACACCCATCATCTGGGCGATCACGAGCAAGGGCAACGGGATGGCGAAGTCGCGCATCACGTCCATGCTGCCCTTCTCCTGAATGCCGTCTATCAGGTATTTGATGGCGTTCCTGACGAGGGGGCGCCACGACTCCATCGCCTTGGGAGTGAAGTACCGGCTGAGCACCATCCGCATGTCGAAGTGAGCGGGCCGGTCGTGCTGGATAAACCGGTCGATCTGGAAGGCCTTGATGAATTCGTAGAGGGACGAGTCTTCTTCGTCGATGGCGGGATAGGGAGGGCGCGGGTCCCGCTTGAAGGTCTCGGAAGAGAATTGTTCGTGATGGCGAGTCAGCCACACAACGTCGTCGTACCGGGTGAGAATCCAGACCCCGTACTTTTCGTTCCAATGGATGGGGTCTTCGTCCCGAAGCTGGCCGAAATACGGATAGGGATCGGCAATCACCCCAGGAGCAAACAGGTCGTCGCTAATTGCCGTGACCATGAAGCACCTCCGGTATATCTATAAGTGAAATAGACTTTATGACGCCTCGCCATTGGTGTCAATGTCAGAGCCCACCGTTCAGGGCCTTTCGATTATGTGGACCAAGACGCTGATGCGCCGTTACTACGCGGTCCGTTGTTCCTGTCCCCGTATCGAGTACGGGGGCAGGAACAACGTGCGGTGTCCGTAATCAGAATTAAATGGCCCTGCCTCCGTTCCCTGGGTCTTTCGATGGTCCTAGTGGAATCGAGCACTGGATGGGGGCGTGTATTGGACCATTCGTGACCGCGCCTTCTGCTTGTTGGAGTAGGCGTGACGGAGCACGAAGGGGTGTGGGTCTGGCATGGGTGACCAGTGGCCGGTGGGTGGGCCGAGGCAGGTTCCGGGACCCTTGGGTGCTGATGGTCATTTATCACGCTCCTGAGCCTGAGTTATTTTTTATTAGAGCCAGCATGTACCATTTAGTGCCAGTTATTCTCCGTGTGGGGATACGGGTTTGGGTCCGGGCTGATATTTAGCAAAAGCGATGGTAGGGAATGGGCACCGGGGTTGGGAAGGGGGAAATGTCAGTGGTCAGTAGGTATTGGGTGGTGACACAGGTAACCGAGGGTGACACCAACGAAGAATTGCTGGATTCCGGTTCGAGGACGGAACGACGGGATGAGGTCAGGCCGAGAATGAAAAGACTCTGCGTGATGGGCAGGGCAATTGCATCTGATTGAGCCAGCACCTTGAGTAGATATTCGGTGTCCCAGCCCGCCCGCTTACGCTTGGCGGCGATGCCGCCCTTGGAGGTGGTCTCGTGCTTGAGCATGTTAAGGGTCATGCGGCGCAGAACTGAGAGGTTCTCGGCTGCGTCGCCCTTCCTGACTCTGCTCTCGTCCTCACGGAAGGCGATATCGAGAACCCAATGGACTGAGTTCTCGATACCCCAATGTCCGCGGACAGCATTCAGCATTACGCCGGAGTCGCCAGGCAGACTGGATATGTAAAATCGAGACTCGACAGATACTTTGCCATCAACTTCTCTCCTGGATTCCACCATTGCGATGCTGTTGAGCTTTTTCCACTGCCGGCGGTCATCCAGATAGCTTATAAGGTCCGGGTCAGAGATAGTCCAGCATCGTCCAGTCTCGATTCGACCATGACTCTTTTCCAGAGTTTCATGGAAATCGTGGGGTACACTGGAAAATTCTGCCTGGCGCGCGAGGTTGAATGTGTCCTTCACGTCCTGATATAGCTGTGGCTGGTTCTCCTTGAGTGCCAGTACGTAGTCAGCCCCTTGCCCGGTGATGGTCTGGGCAATCTCCTTCTGGCAGCCCATCGCGTCTATGGTGACAATGCACCCCGGCACCTCCAGCACTCGCAGCAACTCTGGTATGGCCGTTATCTCATTGGATTTGGCATCCACCTTGGTCTGACCCAGAATCATGCGATGGGCCGAGGCCCAGGCGCTCACCATGTGAATTGCTCCCTTGCCAATACGTTTGTCATGGGAACGCCGGACTGTCTTGCCGTCGATGGCTACGATCTGTCCTTGCGTCACATTGCTCACCCTCCGAACCCATTCGATGAAGCCGGCCTCGAACTGCTTGGCGTCCAACATCGCAAAGACCCGGCCGAAGGTGTCGTGCGACGGGATGCCGTTGGGCAGATCGAGTATCCCGCTGAGCCATTCCTTCTTTGACTTGCCGAACAACTCCACATCTACACAGGTATCAGCCCCACACACGACGGCGCAGATGGCAATGGTTACTATGTCGATTAGCTTGTGCCGCTTGGTTCGATCAATCCGGGGGTCTTTCAGATTTGAGAACTGTTCGGTCAGCGGGGATACGGGCCTATTCTCCATGAGGCCGCTCCAATTGCAAGAGTGGCCCATATTCTAAACTATGTCTAAAATTTAGATGCGATTGCCCTGGCGTGATGGGCGCCCGGCTTGACATAGATGCAGGGGCCGCTCTACACTTTTTCGCACAATAAAACATTTAAAGGCTGTGAAGGGGAGTAGTAGGCTTCCAGCGTGGCCAAGAGAGCCGGGTTAGGTGTGAGCCGGCGCCAGGCGCAGAAGCACGAATGGACCCCGGAGCCGCAGGCCGATCACCGCAAGTAGTTGGACAGTGTTCAACGCCGAGGTGCTAGGCCGGGACGGTTGGACTCCGTTAAAGGTCCGCGGCACAGGGGGAATGTAGACCAGACCCCGTACCCCTCCCGCCGGCAGAGAAGTTGGTCCAGCTCCGTCTACATTCTTGGAGCCCGACCTGCTATTAGGGTGGCAACACGGTATTGACCCGTCCCTTTGAGGATGGGTCTTTTTTTGTTACCCGCGCCATGGCCTATCCGACCCGAACTCGGAGCGAAATTCAGCACTGGCAAGGTGGCAACATGTACCACCCAACGTTGGAAGAAGTCAAATCCCGGGCCGATCAGGGCAACCTGGTCCCGGTCTACCGGTCCATCAACGCGGACCTGGAAACCCCGGTGTCGGCGTACCTGAAGGTGGCCCGCGGCCCATATTCCTACCTGCTCGAAAGCGTAGAAGGCGGTGAGCGGCTGGGCCGCTACAGCTTCATCGGGACTGAACCATACAAGGTTCTCCAGACCGGCGCGGGGTTGCCCGGCGGCGAGGTGGACCCACTGCTCTTGGTCGAGCAAGAAATGGGCAAGTACCAACTCATCCCGGTGGACGGTCTCCCCGGTTTCCAGGGCGGGGCAGTCGGTTACCTGGCCTACGACACCATCCGGTACTTCGAGCCCAGGGTCCCGCCGATGCCTGAAGACCCGCAGGGCGTCCCTGAATCGGTGTTTATGTTCGGGGAAACGATCCTGATTTTCGACCACCTTCGCCACGACATCAAAGTGGTTAGCCACGCCTACCTTGACGGCGATGTGGAAAAAGCCTATGCCGCGGCTACATGCCGCATCGACGAGATGGTCCACCGCTTGGCACAACCCCTTACATTGCCGCCAGAACTTCAGGGAGGGGCAGGTTTCAACGGTCCCGCCGCCATCGAGTCCAACTTCACTCCCGAACGTTACGCCAGCGCGATCGAGCGGTGCATCAAGTATGTCTATGCGGGGGACGTGATTCAGGTCGTGAATTCCCAACGTTTCTCCCGCCGCACTGACGCTCATCCGTTCCAGGTCTACCGGGCGCTGCGAAGCGTCAACCCCTCTCCATACATGTACTATCTGGACCTGGACGGGTTCCAGATAGTGGGTGCGGCCATCGAGACCGTGGTCAAGGTCGAGAGCGGCGTCGCCGCCACCCATCCCATAGCCGGCACCAGACCGCGGGGCGTCACCCCGGGGGAGGATGACGCCAATGAGGCCGAGTTGAAAAATAGCGAGAAGCAACGGGCCGAACACATCATGCTGGTTGACCTGGGCCGAAACGACATCGGCCGGGTCAGCGAACCCGGAACGGTGCAGGTGACCCAGCTTATGGACGTGGAACGCTTTTCCCACGTCATGCACCTGGTTTCGCACGTGGAAGGCAAGCTGCGCGGCGATTTGACACCCTATGACGCCCTCCGCTCATGCTTCCCCGCCGGAACGGTGTCGGGGGCGCCCAAGATCAGGGCCATGGAGATCATCTCCGAGGTAGAAGGGGAGAAGCGAGGACCCTATGGCGGCGCGGTAGGCTACTTCAGCTATTCGGGGAACATGGACACAGCCCTGGTGTTGCGGACCGGTGTATACAAGGACGGGGTGATGTACGTGCAGGCCGGGGGCGGGATCGTCGCCGACAGCGTGGCGGAGGACGAGTACCAGGAGACCCGGCACAAGTCGGGGGCGCTTATGCGGGCGATTGACGTGGCCGAAAACGGCATTTAGCCTCATAGATCGAGCTATAAGGAGACAGCAATGTTGAAGTCGTTCTTCCACACGGGTTTCGTTGTTCGAGACATAGAAAAGTCGGTGCAGTTCTACTCCGATGTGCTGGGGATGCGAGTCGCGGGCCGCACGGAGCGCCAGGGGGAGTTCGTTGAGCAGGTGCTCGCGTTTCCCGGCGCTCACATTAAGGGCGGTTTCGTAGACATGGGAGAGGGCCACCAGTTGGAGTTGATCCAGCACCTATCTCCGGCCAGCGGTTCCGGCGGCATCAACCGCAACGACCTGGGAGCGTCCCACCTGGCCTTCTTTGTCGAGGACCTGGACAAGTTCTACGAGGAGACCTCGCAAAAGGGCCTTACCTACAACAACCCGCCAGCCTCGATGTACGACGATAACGGCAACCTGGCCCGCAAAGCGTGCTACGCAACGGACCCCGACGGTAACTGGCTCGAGTTTGTGGAGCTTTTCTAGGAGCGCCCCATGCTGCTTTTGATCGACAATTACGATAGCTTTACCTACAACCTGTACCAGTACCTGTCAGAACTGGGCGCTGAGGTCCTCACGTACAGGAACGACAAGATCACACTGGAAGAGGTGGAAGACCTGGCCCCCGCCGGCATTGTGATATCGCCAGGGCCATGCACGCCGAAGGAAGCCGGCATTTCCAACGACGTTATCCGGCATTTCGGTGAAAGGGTACCCACCCTCGGCGTCTGCCTGGGCCACCAATGCGTGGGCTACGTCTACGGCGGCGTGGTCGACCAGGCCGGGGAAATCCGCCACGGCAAGACTTCGATGATCCACCATAACGGCGCCGGAGTCCTGTCCGGCCTGCCCAACCCCTTCGAGGCCATCCGATACCATTCACTGGTGGTATACCCGGACACGGTGCCCGAGTGCCTGGAGGTCACGGCCTGGACCGAAAACGGCCTGATAATGGGGCTGCGCCACAAGGAATTCCCCGTCGAAGGAGTCCAGTTCCACCCCGAGTCCATAATGACTCCCGATGGAAAGCACCTTTTGCAAAACTTCCTGGACATGGTGGATGGACACAGGACGGCATGATGCGATAATTGTTGGCATGGACAGGAGGGAAGCGGCATGACTGCCAAAGTGGACATCATCGAATTGGTCAGGAAATTCCCGGACGCAGTGACGTTTGACGATGCGGTTGCCCGCCTGTGGAAGCTGTATCCCGAGCAGACGGGGCCGTGCTTGTGGTGGCGTGAACAGACTGCGCCTCCCAAACCCGGTTTTACCCTGAAGAAAGCTCAGATTCTGGACGTGATGCGACACTTGCCTGACCAGTTGTCGAGGAAAGAGGCGATAGACGAAGCCGCGTACCAGCTATACGTGGTTTTCAAAATCGAGATTGGTCTCGAAGAAGCCAGAAATGGACAAGGAATACCCCACGAAGAGGTCGTGCGAAGGTTCGCCAAGTGGCGCAGGTAGTCTGGATGCTGCAAGCCATCAATGACTTGGAGACGATTCGACTATTCATTGCGAAAGGTTCGGAGTCTACCGCGAACCGGGAATATGAACGTATCGTGCAGACAGCGGCGCGTTTGTCCGATTTCCCCGAATCCGGCCGCGTCGTCCCCAGACTTGGCCGACGGGACATACGCGAAGTCATCGTACGTCCCTACAGGCTGCTTTATCGCCTGTACGACGATACCGTAGAGATATTCACGGTTATACATGGGGCGAGGCGAATCGTGGACTCGGACTTGCCGCTGTAAAATGGTCCCCATACGCTCTAAATCCTTCTGAAGCGGGTGAACCGCCACAACAGCAAAGTGATTAGGAGAATCAAAATGAGGAACGTAAGGTTCATCGTTGAAAAACACTCTGATGGATTTGTGGCTTATCCGATAGGGATATGGGGTGTAGTGGTCGGAGAGGGAGATACCTACGAGGAAGCTCTCGAAGATGCCAAATCAGCAGTTCGCGCCCATGTAGAGACCTTTGGGCAGGAAGTATTCGAAGCCGAGGAACAAGCTTCGGAGGTTTACTTGACGGAAGCCGAAGTCCCCATATAATGTCCCGGTTTCCGAGGGACATACCGAGAACCAGAGCCGTCAGAGCCTTGCGTGTTTTGGGATTCCGGCTTATCCGCGAGACGAATCATCTGATATTCGGAAGAGAAAACCCAGACGGGACCACAAATTCACTGACATTGCCAAACCATACCAATATCAAGTTTTCCACACTGAGGACAAGCTGCACCAAAGCCGGTATCTCCAGGCATGAGTTCTTGGAAGCCTTCAGGGAATCTTGAGCCAACAAAGTCTCGGAGTAACAACGTTGGACATTCGTGAAGCGATTAGTGCGGTAGTAGACGGGCATTCACTCACGCTGAAGGAAGCGGCCGTGGTTATGCGCGAGATCATGGGCGGAGAGGCTACCCCGGCCCAGCTAGGGGCTTTTTTAACCGGACTTCGCATAAAGGGCGAGACAGCCCAGGAGATCGCGGGTATGGCCGCCGTGATGCGGGAGTTTGCCCTGAAAGTCGAGGTCGAAGGTCCGCTGATCGACACCGTTGGCACGGGCGGCGACGGTCAGAATACCTTTAATATTTCGACCGCCACGGCATTCGTAGCGGCGGCCGCCGGACTAAAGGTCGCCAAACACGGCAACCGGGCAGCGTCGGGGACCTGCGGCAGCGCCGATGTGTTGGAAGCCCTGGGAGTGCAGATCGAGCTTTCCCCGGAGGGAGTGGCCCGGTGCATCGAAGAGGCAGGTGTGGGCTTCATGTTCGCCCCCGCGTTCCACCCAGCCATGCGTTATGCCGGCCCAGTGCGCCGGGAAATCGGTATCCGCACCGTGTTTAACATCCTTGGACCGCTGACCAATCCCGCCGGGGCGCAGACCCAACTTCTGGGGGTTGCCTTCCCTGAGTTGGGAGAGACGATAGCCGAAGTTCTTGGGATATTGGGGGCTCACCGGGCGATGATTGTTCACGGCCACGGCGGGTTGGACGAGCTTTCCCTATCGGGGGACTCCACGGTCTGGGAAGCCCGCGAAGGTTCCCTCAGCCGGTGGACTGTGCGGGTTGAGGATACCGGGCTGCCGCTGACCCCGGTTTCGGCCATTCGCGGCGGGACCAGGGAAGAGAACGCCGCCTCGATGCGCCGCCTCTTCAATGGCGAGCCAGGCCCAATCCGGGACGTAGTATCGCTCAATAGCGCCGGTGTGCTGATGGCCGGAGACCTGGCAGAGAGCATCCGCGAAGGCGTGGAGATGTCCGCCGCTCTGATCGACAACGGCGCGGCCCTGGCCAGCCTGGACCGCCTGGTTGAGGTAAGCCAGCGGGAAGGCGGGCAATGACCCGGAAGCCCGTCCGTTTCACTCCTCATGCGTCATGCGTTGATAAAGCTCGACATTGTGGCTGGCAGGGGGTTCGTGGTTGATCTTGATAGAATTGCAGCATTCGTGCAGAATCCGCGCGAGGTTCGGATTGGCCGGGAAAACCGGCTCACTGTCCATCTGCCGCTGGATGATGATCATATACTGCGAGTAGTATACGAAGAGGAATAACAGGGCATTATGGTAGTTACCGTCTATCCGGCCGGGAGGGCAAGGTATGAAGTTTAAATATAGCCCGGACGTGGACATCCTTCTAGTGGAATTAGGGGATGGCAAGTTCGACTATGCTGAGGAAAACGAAGGCGTCATTGTCCATTACGACAAGAAAGACGTGCCGGTCCTGCTTGAGATTATGGAGGCCAAGGAATTCGTAATGAACTCGCTGCAAAGCATCTTGAGCAATCAAGAAGTTGAGGTTTCCTGATATGCCTGGCATCCTTGACGAAATAGTAGCCGCTAAACGCGGGGAGCTTGCCCTGCAACGCAACGCAACGCCCCTGGCCGCCCTCCGGGAGCGCCTGGCAACTCAACCCCCGCCACTGTCGTTAGGCGCTGCGCTGGGTCAAGGCGGCGTCCGATTGATGGCCGAGGTCAAGAAAGCCTCACCGTCACGGGGGCTGCTATGCCCGGACTTTGACCCGGTACACCTGGCAAACACCTACACTGGTAATGGGGCATCGGCGGTGTCGGTGTTGACCGACGCCAGGTTTCAGGGAGAGCCTGAGCACCTGAGCCAGATCAAAGGGGCTGGGGCGTCCAGGCAAGCACCGGTGTTGCGCAAAGACTTCCTCTTCGATCCGTACCAGGTCTACGAGGCAAGGGCAATTGGCGCGGACGCCATCTTGTTGATCGTGGCCATATTGGAGCCGGCCCAACTCCGGGGCATGCTGGAGTTGGCGCTTAGTCTGGGTATGGAAAGTCTGGTCGAAATCCATGACCAAGCCGAGCTAGAGGTAGCCGTAGACGCTGGCGCTTCAATTATCGGCATCAACAACCGGGACCTGCGAACATTCGTCACCGACCTGGCTGTGAGCCGAAGGCTGGCCCCTCTGGCGCCGAAGAGCAAAGTCATCGTCAGCGAAAGCGGAATCAATCACCCCGAAGACCTGCAAACCCTTGGGGAGTGCGGTGTCAACGCGGTGCTGGTCGGGGAAGCATTGGTGACAGCGCCGGATATCGGGGCCAAGGTACGGGAGCTTTCGCAATTGGCCGTTCCATCGACGGGGGTCTAATGCAAGTCAAGATCTGCGGCGTCCGGACCGTCGAAGATGCCCTCACCGCCGCAGAGGCGGGAGCCGACTTTATCGGACTTGTGTTCGTCCCTGGACGACGCCGGAGGCTTGAGATCTCCGAGGCAGCTTCGATAGTTTCCAGCGTCAGGCAGTGCTTCCCACATTCGCCCAGGTTTGTCGGTCTGTTCGCCGACCAGCCATTGGCGGAGGTGAATCAGACCATTCAGTCATGCGGGCTTGACGCCGCCCAGCTATGCGGCGCGGAGTCTCCCGAATATTGCGAGCAAACCGACGCCCAGGTGATAAAGGTGCTGCACGTTCCGGATTCGGCGTCCGGTGAAACGGCGACGGAAGAGTTTGCCTCCCGCCTGGAGACCTACGCAGATGCCGGTAACATGGTTACCCTGGACCGCCTGGTGGAAGGACTGCAGGGCGGCACCGGCCAGAGATTCGATTGGAGCATTGCCTCCAGATTGTCCGGACTCGGACACCGCTTCCTGCTGGCCGGGGGCCTTACACCGGAGAACGTAACCGCCGCCGTGTCGACGGTAAACCCCTGGGGGGTCGACGTTTCCAGCGGAGTGGAGACCGATGGTGTAAAGGACCCGGAGAGAATCAAGCAGTTCATACGGGTCGCCAGGAACGAAAGCGGGGCGTGTCAATAACCGGCCTCTTTTCCAATATTTGTTCTCGAGGTAGCACCCTATGGTGGTAGAAAAACAGGCCAGCCTTCCCGACGAGCGGGGCAGGTTTGCGGCGTTCGGCGGGCAGTTCGTCCCGGAAACACTGATGGCGGCCCTCCATGAGTTGGAGGCCGCGTACAAAGAAGCCAGGGTCTCGGATGACTTCCAGGGAAAGCTGGCGCATCTGCTCCGCAACTACGCCGGGAGACCCACGCCCCTGTATTTTGCCGAAAACCTGACCAGGCACTGCGGCGGCGCGAGGATTTACTTGAAGCGGGAGGACCTGGCGCACACCGGCGCTCACAAGATCAACAACGCTCTCGGTCAGGCGCTTCTGGCGCACCACATGGGCAAGAGGCGGATCATCGCCGAGACGGGCGCGGGCCAGCACGGAGTGGCCTCAGCCACCGCGTGCGCCATGCTGGGGATGGAGTGCCTTGTCTACATGGGAGCGGAGGACGTCCAGCGTCAATCGCTCAACGTGTTCCGTATGCGGCTACTGGAATGCGAGGTGATCCCGGTGGAGTCGGGCACACGCACTCTCAAGGACGCCATCAACGAGGCGATTCGGGACTGGGTGACCAATGTTGAGACCACTCATTACCTGATCGGGAGCGCAGTGGGGCCGCACCCCTACCCCATGTTGGTGCGGGACTTCCAGAGGGTGATCGGGATGGAAGCACGCGAGCAGATCCTTGAGGCGGAGTCACGGTTACCGGACTACGTCGTAGCCTGTGTCGGCGGCGGGAGCAACGCCATCGGGACTTTCCACCCATTCATAGGCGACGACGGCGTGGGCCTGGTAGGGGTGGAGGCTGGCGGCGACGGTTTGGACAGCGAGAGACATTCGGCGACCTTGACGGCTGGCAGGCCCGGCGTGTTGCACGGGGCCATGTCGTACCTGCTCCAGGATGCCAACGGCCAGATACACGAGACCCACAGCATCTCGGCGGGCTTGGACTATCCCGGAGTTGGGCCTGAACACAGCTATCTGAAGGACGCGGGACGGGCCCAATACCTGGGCGTGACCGATTCTCAAGCCCTCGAAGGGTTCCACCTGCTATGCCGGACGGAAGGCATCATTCCGGCACTCGAACCCTCCCACGCCGTCTACCATGCCTCCAAGCTCGCCTCGGACTTATCTCCAGACCAGATTGTCCTGGTCTGCCTCAGCGGAAGGGGTGACAAAGACATAGACATCGTGGCCCGGAACGCGGGGATCGAGCTTTAACAACTAATCCCTCAGCCGACGGTGCGTAGAGACAGGGGCAGACCCAAGCCGGTTTGAAACCGGCCAGAGTAGCCCTGGTTGGCCATCCTGCCCAACCGCTCAAATGTCAGGCTGCAGATCTTCATGCCGTAGGTCAGTTTCAGGGGAAACGGCCCCAGATTGAACATCGTAAATGTGATGTTGCCTACAAATCCAGGGTCTATCTTAAGCGCGGTAAAGGGAATACAGCACCCTTAAAGAGTGATGGTCAAGCTCGGAATGTCAGAACTTAAGGGCCCCTGTTTGCTAAGGGTTTCCTCGTTGCTATAATGGGCGGCGTTGTACTTGAAAAGAGCTTGTGTATTCGAGACTGAGGAGTTCAGGATATGGACCTGGGACTACAGGACAAAGTAGCGATTGTCACCGGGGGCAGCTATGGCATCGGCAAGGCCGCCGCTCTCAGCATGGCCAGAGAGGGCGCCAGGGTAGTCCTGGTGGCTCGCCGGGCCGACGTTTTAGAGGAGGCCGCCAACGACATTAAAGTTGCCACTGAGGGAGTCGCACTTCCCGTTGTGGGAGACGTTATCGACAAAGACGCGGCGGCCAGGGTGGTCAAGACCGCCGTCGACCACTTCGGCAGGGTGGACATTCTGGTGAACAACGCCGGAGCCTCAATGGCCAAGAACTTTGAAGACGTCAGCGACGAAGACTGGGAGTTCGACTTCGATCTCAAAGTCTGGGGCGCCATACGCTTCATCCGGGAATCCGTACCCGAGATGCGTAAAGTAGGCGGTGGCCGCATCATCAACGTGACCAACCTTGGCGGGCGCACTCCGGGAGCCAACTCGATGCCCACGTCCATTTCCCGGGCCGCTGGTCAAGCGATCACCAAGGGTCTGTCCAAGGACCTGGCCAAAGACAATATCCTGGTGTCGACGGTGTGCATCGGTCTTATCAAAAGCGGCCAGACCGAGCGGCGCTTGGAAGTGCAGAAGGTGAACAACCCCGACGTGACGATTGAAGACATCTGGGCCGAATCGGTGCGGGGCAGGGGAGTCCCCCTGGGCCGTATGGGGGAGGACCACGAAGCGGGGGACGTGATCGCATTCCTGGCATCCGAACGCGCAAGCTACCTGACCGGCATCGCCGTCAACATCGACGGAGGCTCATCCGCGGTACTTTAGCGGACGTCACATCCGGGCCGCCAACCTGCCAAATCCCCCTCATCAAAGGGGGATTTGGCGCTAATAAGGGCCGCACTTTTTCCAACGCCATTCCAGACGACGGTTGGGGAGGAACGGTTTGACTGTACCGTACATGAATGAGCTCCGTCCAACGCCCAGGCTCTTGTTGGGGCCGGGCCCCAGCACAGTACACCCACGGGTTCTGCAGGCCATGACTCTCCCAATCGTAGGCCACCTGGACCCCGAGTTCTTTCAGGTGATGGACGATGTTTCGGAGATGCTGCGCAGCATCTATCATACGGCCAACCCCATGACCTTTCCCATCTCGTCCACCGGGACTGGGGGGATGGAAGCAGCCTGCGCCAACATCCTTGAGCACGGCGACACGATGGTTGTCTGCCGCAACGGTTACTTCGGCCACCGGTTGGCCGACATTGCGGAACGCTGCGGCGCGGAGACCCACGTGGTCGACAGCCCATGGGGCCAACCCGTAGACGTCGGAACGCTGTCCAGGACCCTGGACCGTCTACCCAGAGTCAAGGCTGTGGGAGTAGTTCACGGGGAGACCTCCACGGGGGTCCTGAACGACCTGCCCGAGATAATCGAGCTGGCACACCGGCATGGGGCGTTGGTCATAGTAGACGCGGTAACGTCCCTTGGCGGCCACGAGATGCGCATGGACGAATGGGACATCGACGTCTGCTACAGCGGGTCGCAGAAGTGCCTTGGCGCGCCGCCGGGCCTGGCCCCAATCAGCTTTGGCCCCAGGGCAATGGAGGTCGTAAACAGCCGGGAGTCCAGGATACAGAGTTTCTATTTCAGCCTAAAGGAACTGGAGACTTACTGGTCTGGCGCCAGAGCCTACCACCACACCGCTCCCATCTCCATGAACTACTCCCTGAGGGAAGCCCTTCGCATGGTAATGGAGGAAGGAATAGAGGACCGCATTCGGCGTCACTCCAGGGTTGCGTCGGTCCTGTGGGCGGGACTGGAGGCGCTTGGAATCAGCGTTCTGGCGGAGCCGGACCACCGCCTAAATCCACTAACCGCCGCCGTAATTCCAGATGGTGTCGATGACGCGGCAACCCGGCGCAGTTTGCTACAAGAACACAATATCGAGATTGGGGGCGGCCTGGGGGACCTGCGGGGCAAGGTATGGCGGATCGGCCTAATGGGCGAGTCGGCCAGGGAGACCAACGTATTTGCCCTCTTGTCCGCCCTGGAGGTAGTGCTGTCCGGCCAGGGCTACGAGGTGGCCAATGGCTCAAGCCTGGCGGCAGCGCAGCGGGCTTTGGCTTCCTTCCAACAGTCGGCAAACCAACAGGCGGCAAGCCAGGATGCGGCATAGCTAGGGACGGAACTAGCCCGACTCCTCTGCCTGGTAGGCCTCGTCAAGCAGGTCCACTACGTGGCAGACCCTTTGCCCGGCTCCTCTACTCCTCAACCCCTGATCGATCTGCGACATGCAACCGGGGTTGGCGGTGGCTACCTGCTCCGCGCCGGTTGCAATGATGTGGTCCAATTTCCGGTCGAGAATTTGTCCCGAAAGCTCGGGTTGGATTATCGAGTAAATCCCCGCCGACCCGCAGCACATGGCGGACTGCTCCATCTCCACCAGTTCCAGCCCGGGGATTGAGTTCAACACCTCGCGGGGTTGGGAAGTAATTCGCTGGGCATGGGCCAGGTGGCAGGGGTCCTGGTAAGTGACCTTGCGGCGCAGTGGTCTCCGGGGAGGGTCCACCGGCAGCGACGCCAGAAACTCGGTTATGTCTACCGTTTTCCGCGCGAAGCTACGGGCGGCTTCGGCGTATTCAGCGTCGTCTTTGAGCAGGTCGTCGTATTCCTTCATCGCCGAGCCGCAGCCCGCGGACGCCACCACAATCGTTGCAACTCCGGCGTCACGGAACACGCCGATGTTTCGCCTGGCCATATCCCGGGCGGTCTCCAGGTCGCCGCTGTGAACATTGAGCGCACCGCAGCAGCCTTGGCCTACGGGAACGACGACCTCGCAGCCGTTGCGGGTGAGCACCCTGACGGCAGCGGCCATCGTGCTCCCCTGCATCAGAGGCATGACGCAGCCGGAAAGAAGGCCGACGGTGCGTTTCTTTTCTCCACGGGCGGGGTAGGCGTCGTTGGAGGGGCCAAAAAACGGCCCGCGAAAGTCGGGAAGCTGCGCCTCCAGGTCTGACATTCCGCCGGGCAGAACCTTTAGGAGCTTTGAGGCCCTGACCAGCTTCTGAAGTCCTGATCGTTGATAGATTCGGATAAGGTGCGCCCCCAACCGCAGTCTTTTAGGGTAAGGCAGTGCGCCCCGGAGAAATATGCGGCTGATCCGCTTCAGACCGTCCGACTGCATCCCGTGGGAAAGCACCTGGGCGCGAGTGTTCTCCATGATCCTGCCGTAGGGAACTCCCGATGGGCAGACGGCCTCGCAGGCACGGCATTGGAGACACTTCTCCCAGTGGGAAACGACCCTGGAAGTGATCCCGGCACGTCCTTCGTTCACCGCCTTCATCAACGCAATGCGGCCCCTGGGAGACTCGGGTTCGACCATCAAGGTCGTATAGGTCGGACATGCGCTCAGGCACAGACCGCAGTGGACACAGCGGTACATGTCGGCTTCGGCGGGCACATCATCGCCGTAGAACCCGGCCTCGGCAGGTACGATGGGGAGAGTCAGCCTCTCCCGAGTTTCTTCCTGATATTCCGCCATCAGATGCCCCCGACGTTGCGGCCAGGATTGAGGATGCCCGCAGGGTCCAGCTTCGCCTTAATCCGGCGCATAATTTCGATCCCCTCCGGGTCGTCTCCCCAAACGTCAATCCGTTGTTTGACCGCAATCGGAGCGCGTTCGACAACCAGCGAACCATTGTAGCTTAAAGCGATCTGCCGTACGCGGCCGACGACCCCGGCCAGCCCTGCGGCATCATCTTCCGACAGACTGGGTTCCCCGACATTCCACCACAGAATCCGGACCAGTCCAAAGGCTGGGTCCGTGATGACTCCGGGTCGTGGCCCGTTCGAGCCAGACGCTTCAGGCGAGGCGACAGCCTCCGAAAGTTCGGCCAACATATTCGCGACCGCTGAGGGGGGTACGCTGGCTTTCAGTATAAGACGGGCTTCTTGATCCTCTACCCAACCCAGGCCGGTTACGTCCCTCAGTAGATGGCGGGTTTCAACGGCATCAGCGACTTGACGCACCGGAGCGAGTTTGTCCCGGAGCAGGTTATCCACCTCGGCAAGTTGACGTCTAACGGCGCCGGACCGCCCAGACAAGAACGCTACGAGCAAAGCGTCCTCCGAGTCCATGCCGCCGGCCAACCGTCTCGCGGCGACCCGGTCCAAGACCTGTATTCCCTGTGGAGCATACACCTGGCGGGACAGTTCCCGGGCAGTCTTGATCGCAGCGGGCCACGACTTAAAAGCCGCCGTTAAAGCTGCGGTCTGTTGAGGTAGGGGGTTGAGCTTGAACGTAGCCTCGACGATGACTCCCAGGGTGCCCAGGGAGCCGACGTACAGCTTGCCCAGGTCGTAGCCGGTAACGTTCTTGACTACCTTTCCCCCGGACTTAGTCTCAACACCCGTACCATCAACTACGCTGATCCCAATGAGCCAGTCGCGGGGAAGGCCGAATGCGGCGCGCATTGGCCCGCTGGAGTTGGCCGCCAGGACCCCACCGATGGTTGCGCGGCTTGATAAAGGGGCCTCAACCGGCAGTGTCTTGCCGCCCGAAGCCAAGTTACGCCGCAACGAATCCAGGCTGATCCCGGTTTCGACGGTGGCCGTGAGGTCGGCGGGCTGATAGTCGATTACCTTATCGCAGCGGGTCAGGTCCAAGGCCAGATCGTATCGCTCCGGGATGTTCCCCAGACCTGTTTGCGTACCCCCGCCTCTGGTGTGGATGGCCAGACCTTCCTCGGCTGCGAACCGCACTATCTCCAGGATTTCATGGCGCTGGGATGGTCTAAGCGCAGCGCGGGGTGTGACGCCGTCGATAGAGTAATCGCCAAGCCGTTCTTCCGGAACGACTCCATCCTGACGCAGACTGCGCTCCAGGCTTGCTGGGAGTGAGAGTCCCAACCGGCTCATTTGGAAGCCAGATATTCGGCGAGTTTGTCGGGGAAGTTGACTGTGAGACCGTCAACCCCGGCGTCGACGGCCCGTCGCATTAGGATTTCGTCGGCGGCTCCCCAGGCTCTCACTTCCAGGCCATCTCGATGCAGCCTGTCCACCAACTCGGGGGTAAGTTTGGAGGAGTGGGGGCAGATCAGATTCAGGCCGAGACGTTTGGCCCGGTCGATTGTTGAATCGTCCACGTCCACGACCAACCATCCGGTGGGTAGCTCCGGAGCGTAATCGGTCAGTTCCTCCAAGCTGGCGGACTGGAAAGACGTGATTGTTGCGCTGCCGGCAACCCCATAGCCACGCACCAGGTCCACGGCGCGTCTGGACAAGCCACGGACGTCGGCTTTGATTTCGACGTGAAAGTGGAACCTTCCTTTGTACCGCTCCAGCATCCCGCCAAAGGTCGGAATTGGTTCTCCGGCGAACTCGGGGGAGAACCAGGACCCCGCGTCCAGGGACCGCAACTCGGCCAGGGTGGTCTCCGCAACCAAACCCGTGCCGTTGGTCGTCCGCTCAAGTGTCTCGTCGTGGATGATGACGATGTGGCCGTCCTTGGAGAAATGAAGGTCAAACTCGACATGGCTCGCTCCCAACTCCAAGGCCCTGTCGAAAGCAGCAAAGGTATTCTCCGGGGCGTAAGCCGACGCGCCGCGGTGAGCGATGTCCATGAATTCCCGGAGGGCCATCTCGAAAACCTTCGCCTCTCGCTGGTTTGCCTAGATGGACAGTCCCGGTTCGGGACGGCGGGCGGGTGGATGGTAGTGGGTCCCATCCGGGAAGACCTTGCCGGGGTTTAGGCGGTTTCCGGGGGCAAATGCGTCGCGAACACGGCGCATAGCGTCCATATCTTCATCGGTGTAAACCAAGGGCATTAGCTCTTTCTTTTCCAGGCCCACCCCGTGCTCGCCGGTCAGCGCGCCCCCGGCGTCGATGCAGACCTTCATCACCTCCGCGCCAGCTTCGATGATGGTATCCAGGGCGCCGGGTTGGCGCTCATCGAAGAGCAGGCAGGGGTGAAGGTTCCCATCTCCGGCGTGGAATACGTTGGCGATGGGGATACCGTACTTCTCGCTGATGGCCGCCACCTCGCGAAGAACTTCGGTCAGCTTCGTTCGAGGCGCGACACCGTCCACCAGGTAGTAGTTGGGGGCCAGGCTCCCCAGGGCTCCCAGCGCACCCTTTCGACCCGCCCACAACCTTTCCCGGTCGCCGGCTTCGTCGGCGGTCCGCACCAGGGTCGGGCCCGACTCCCAGAGGGCAGCCTCAACTTCCAACCCGATCTCGTCGACCTCTTCCTGCAGGCCCTCCAACTCGACCAGCAACACCGCACCGGCGTCTTCGGGATAGCCCAGGTCCATCACATTTTGGACGGCCTGAATGCTCAGGGCGTCGATCATCTCCAGGGCGGCCGGTACGATACCGTGGCCGATAACCGCCGAGACCGCCGTGCAGGCCGAGTCCACGTCCGGGTAGACTCCCATGAATGTCTTGACCGCTTCGGGCAGGGGCAGGAGCCTGACGGTAATCCTGGTAGCGACACCGAAGGTCCCTTCGGAACCCGTGAAAACGCCTCGAAGGTCGTAGCCGGGCGTTTCGCGGGCCGCGCTTCCCAGGTTGACCACCGAGCCGTCTTCCAGGACTACTTCCATCCCCAGCACGTGGTTGGTGGTCGTTCCATACGCCAGGCAGTGGGGTCCGCCGGAGTTCTCGGCGATGTTGCCGCCCAAGCTGCAAGCCTTCTGACTGGAAGGGTCAGGGGCGTAGCGGAAACCGAACTTGTGAACGTGGTTGTCCAGGTCAAGATTGATCACACCCGGTTCCACCGTGGCGGTCCGGTTTTCGGTATCCACTTCCAGGATACGGTTCATGCGGCTGAACGCGATCTGTATGCCCCCAGGCGGCGCGATGGCCCCGCCGCTCAACCCCGTCCCCGAGCCTCGACCCACGACAGGGACTCCCTCACGGTAGGCCAGGGCCATAACCCGCCTGACTTCATCGGTCGAGATGGGAAGCGCCACGGCCTCGGGCAGTCCCCGGTCTATGGAGCCGTCATACTCGTAGACCAGCAGGTCTTCGGGGTGGTAGTAGACGTTATCTTCACCCACGATAGCCTTCAACTCGTCCACGAACCGAACAGCCGCCAAGGCTGAATCCACGGGCATCTCCCTGCGGTAGATTGGGGGGATGATAGACCAAGGGGCGAGCGGTTGGCAAGGATGGGTTGTCAGTTGTCCTAGACGTGGCCGAGGCGCGGCAAGTGCGATGAGACTTTCGGCTATAATGCGACATGAAACATAAGCGGATAGGACTAAGCGCAAAGGGGAAACCATGTCCAATAAACCGATTGATCATAGCCTTCATCTGCCGGACCTTGCAGTCAAAGGTTTTGGCGGCATCCGGGAACTCATCATTAAACGCCTGGGCAGGGTGACGCTCATAGCCGGGATGAATGGTTCTGGTAAAACGACGCTGCTCGATGCCGTGCGCGTGTTTGCCGACCGAGGCAGTGCCAACGTGCTCCAGGAAACGTTGCAACGACGTGAAGAGCTCAAGCAGGATATGGATAAAGACGGTGACAGGTCCTTGGCGCCCAACTGGGAGGCGCTGTTCTTTGGGAGGTCCTTCTTCCCAGGCGCCACCATCTCAATCTGCCCACTCAAGGAAAATCACCAACTCTTACTTCAAGCCAATCCGGCAACTGAAGACGATGCTGAACGTTTCGGACCCCATTTTACCGGGCCATTGGATGCAGATACATGGACCATTCGAGGGGAGTACATGGGAAGTGACCGGCATTTTATCTTAAATTCCGGTACAAGGCGAAACTACACGAGTGGTTTACGTGGAAGCGCAATCAGAGCCTCAACAATAGACTCCGGGCCCTTGTCCGGAATCCGTTGCACGTCGTTTGGTCCAAGTCCCATGGATAGTGAGACTATATATTGGCTTTGGGTGAACGTAGCTCTCACCGATGACGAGGAGAGAGCGGTAGACGCTCTGAATTTGGTCTGTGGTGATAGAGTAGAGCGCATCGCAGTCGTGGGGGAAAGTCTGCGGAGAGGAAGTCGCGTCGTCGTAAGAGTCAAAGGAGAAAATCGCCCGGTCCCATTGCGAAGCCTCGGGGACGGGGCTGTGCGGCTGTTCGGAGTAGCTCTGGCATTGGCCAATAGCCGGAACGGCTTTTTGGTTATAGACGAGGCCGAGAATGGCATTCACCATTCCATACAGCGGTATTTCTGGAAAATGATTATGAGGTCCGCGCATGAAAACAACGTTCAGGTGTTTGCAACAACGCACGGTTGGGACTGCGTTGTAGGTTATGCGCAGGCGGCGGCTGAAGTAGAAGAAATGGATGGCGCTCTCGTCCGAATCGAACGCAAAGGGGACCGCACGAGAGTCGTAGAGTACACGGAGGAAGACCTCGGCGTAGTTGCCGAACAGGAAATTGGAATCGAGGTTAGGTAGTCCGTGGGTCTGCAATCCCGCTCGAGTTCTGACGCCGTTCTAATAGTCGAAGGTCAAGACGACAGGCATGTGGTGGGACATCTCTGGCATCGTCAGACTGGTGAAGAACCCCCTTTCGACATCTTGGATGCAGGCAACGACCGAAAAGCCCTGAGTATGTTTGGCCTCGCACTCAGAGACCCGAGGCGCCGGGCTGTCGGCATTCTCGTCGATGCCGATGATAATGCGCCGGGGCGATGGGAGGCAGTCAGGAGACGGCTCAGTGATGAGGATATTACTGCTCCGATCGAGAGCAACCGTGACGGCATAATCATCGAAGCGAACGAAGACGTACCGCGTGTTGGCGTCTGGCTGATGCCGGACAATAGCTCTGCGGGCGAGCTAGAAGACTTCGTGGTCAAGATGGCCCGGTCGCTGACCCGGTATGGCCGCGTTCTGAAACCTATATCGACGGCATTCATCCAGATGCCCGGAAGTTCAGCGAGGGCAAGATATTGAGAGCGAAAGTCCACGCATGGTTGGCGACGAGGGAGGAACCGAGGCCAATGGGAGCCGCCATCAGGACTCAGGATTTGTCGGTCGACGGAGAATTGTGTCAAAGGTTCGTCGCATGGCTTAAGGGACTCTTCACATAGGATAAGAATTCGGGCCATTGTCCCAAGCGCCCTTGTGAAGGAGATCGCATCCGCACTCACGCGGGAACTTGCTCATAGGAGAAGGAGGGTATCGCCATGCGGTCGCTGGCGTGTTCTATGGTTATGGCGCAAAGGCGGCCCTCGCCGTCCAGGTCCAGGAGGGTATTCTCGTCCAGGTCCCGCGTCTCGTCCACGTCGGCGGGGCAAAGCTCGATGTAGAGGGTGTCCGTGTCGCGGAAGTATGTAATCTTCATGGCTTGAACGACCTGTCAAAGAAAGCGTTGTGTACGGTCTCCCCGTCCGGCAACAGATCTACTGCTTCACCAACTGCAACACTACGGCGATAATGGCCGTAATCAGGCCACCACCCGCAATCCCTATTAACACCATTAGCAGGCGGTGCATATCATCCATGCGGTTATTCAGGCCCCTTATCTCTCCGCGCAATTCTCCAATCTGGCCCTCTACAGTTGCCATGATTCCTCCTTAACTATATCACCAGCGCCGCACCCTTGGGCCGCGCCTTCCCCCCATGCACCGACGGCTCGGCGCACCACTTGGCGGACAGGCGTCCCACTCCCTGGTACACGCCTTCGTCGAAACCGAGCAGGCCGCAGACTACCCGGCGGTCCAGCAGCGCCCGGTTGGGGTCGGCGTCGGCAAGGTAGGCGGGCTTCAGTTCCTTGTCGCGGAATTCTTCAAAAATCGCCTGGGCAGTGTCCAGTTGTTCGTCGCTGAGGGCGCGGAAGTCCAGAACCGGGAGGGAAGACAAAGCACTGATGGTTATGCTTGCTTTGCTTGACTGTTGACGGCTAGAGTGCCACCAATAGGCTAGAAGCCCCAGGGTGCTGTTGCCCCAGATTGCGAATGCGCTATCAAACCGCCTGTCGTCGAAAATCACGTTGGGCCATACTCTGCCGCCGATTGATTCCCACTCGGTGAACGCAACTGCAAGAGCTTGAGAGCCGAAAGTGAAGTCACGGTTGATGTGGGAACGGCTGGCGGTGGCCCAAACAGCAGCGGCTCTAGCTTCCATCCCCTGCCTGACCTGTAGCTGCGAGTCAGGAGCGCATACCATCCGAGTTTCCTTTTTGGCGTCGTGGTTCCACAAGGATGGATAAGTGGCGGTTGGACTTGGGTGTGATTTGGTGAAAGGTGCAGCTGGAGATTTGCCGACGATGTTCATGTCATAAATGCCGCGTTCTCCTACCTCAGTCAAGGGAACAATCTTGAGATCCATAGGTTTCGGCATAGCTGGGAGCCATAACATTGAACACACCAAGGAGTAGGCGGTTTGGGCAGTGGAATAATCAATCAGACGCACGGCAGCCCAGCTCTCGCCGTTTGGACCAGCGTCAAACCTTAACATCTCTCCGGATATTTCATTGCCGACGAACACGGGCGTCCCGCCATAAGGGCCACGTTCGATATCCCGCACATACCCAGCTCCAATTATGGGTGTAGCGACGGCGCCAGCATGGGCAAATCCTTGTGGGCGACGGCGCAATGAGGTGCAATGAACCCGTGAAAGTAGTGAATGGTCATCCTTCGCTAAGTTCTTGCGGGCGATCACCAGACACTCCGCCATTCCGGTATCCGCCGAAAAGGACATGTCCTTGCCGTTGGCGGCAATGCTCACAACCATCAAATCCGTATAATCCCGTGCCAGCATCTCTCTGAAACTCTGCCATGACAGACCGGCAGCAGCAGACAAGGGCAACACTAGCGCGAGCACCCCGCCGGGCTTGAGCTTGCGATGGGCCAGGGCTGCAAAACCTGAGGCAATCCCGGCATAACCGTGGTAGCAAGTGCCTTTGGTGTACTGACTCAGTTGTTTCGCCATCTCCTTCTGTGCATCTAATGCGGTGCTCAATCCCCTAAATTGCTTGACGTAGTCTTCCTGTCTTTCGTTACCTTCCCAATCCGAGCCAGCTCGCGTAAAAGGGGGGTTCATTATCACCAGGTCGAAGCCCCCGTCGTGGATGTCTACGTTGACCTGTGCGGCGGTCTCCTCGCCAACGCTGCCGGTGCGGAGGGCCGGGTCGCTGGTGTTGAACAAGGTCAACTCAGTTGAGGACTGAAGTAGTTCCAGCGATCCTATCTTCACGCTGCCGTCCGCCTGGCGGCCGTAGGGCATGGTGTAGAGACGGGAGTTTCCGAAACTGACCGACGGCTCCATTCCAGACAGTGTAGACCCCGTGATATGAATGGCCGACGGCATTACGTCGCAGCCGTACAGGACTTCTTCCATCATCACCGGATGCAGCACGGAAGCATCGCCGCCTGCGCGCTCGTGGCGGGAAGCGATTTGCTCGTAGACCGCCGAGAGCAACGCGCCGGTGCCGCAGGCGAAATCGCCGATGCGGAGCTTGCCGATGGCTTCGGCGTCGGACCAGTCCACCCCGTCCATCTTGGCTACCGCGAGGCGGGCCAGCAATGCCGCCGACGCAGGCAGGGTATAGAAGGTTGCCAGGTACTTGCGGTCTGCGATGAGGCGCTGGAAGATGCGTCCGGTCAGGTCGTGGGCGTTGTCAACGCCGGTTGCGTCGATTCGTTGGGCGGTCTCGCGCAGTCCCCGCAAGAGTCCGGCGGCGGGGTCGCCGGGTATCTGCTCCAGGATGTCCTTGGCGATGGCGAAGATTGGCCAGTAGTTGATTTTCAGAATTTCGGCCCACGCCGCCAGCGTTTCATCCTGCGGGTTGGCTACGCCGGGGCCGCAGACCAGGAGCAGGGGTTTTACGCCCTCGTGCATCCCCGCGATGCGCTGGTGAAAGACCATAGCGTTGGCGATGATGGCGCAGGCCATCCGGCGAGTCTGCGGAACGGATACCAGGCGGATAAGGTCCGCCAAGTCGGTTACGGAGCCTTCCAGCCAGCCGGATTCGGGGAAGCGGCTGCCATCCTCATGCAGGACGCAGTAGGAGAGGCGAGCCTCAGCCACGGCCTGGCGCACATCGTAGGCGTTTTCCACAGCCTGGGGGTAGCGCAGGGCGATGGCGGCCTCGACGGTCCGCGACCCGCCTACGACTTTGAGACCCAGGCGGTCGGAAGCGTCCTTTTCCGCTTCGGGGGCCGGTTCATACTCGGCTTCGACTACGACAGGGGAGCGGCCCGGGGCGGTAATCAGCACGTCGGCATGGCGGCCCGGATGGTCGATGAAAGTCTGAGTATTCTCCGAGCGGACTTCGCAGCCGGGCATCATCCGGCGGAGCAAATCGCCAAGGGCGTTGTTGGCGTTGGGTTCGGTCTGGTGGGGCATGTTTACCGCCTTTAGACGGGGACGATTTAACGCAAAGGCGCAGAGACGCAAAGCAGTATAGCAAACGCTATCGGGAAACTCTCCCTGTCAGCGTCATGTGGCGGATGGTACTCTTTGCTTGTATACTGGGGCGCGAATTGGACAGGTCAGGAAGGGGGGAGAATCCGTGGAATTTGACATCGCCGTCCTGGGTGGGGACGGCATCGGACCGGAGGTTACCGCGCAGAGCGTCCGGGTGCTGGAGGAGGCGGGGCGGGTTTTTGGGCACCGGTTCCGGCTGGAGTACGGGGACGTTGGCGGGGTGTCTATCGACAACCACGGGACGCCCCTCTTGCCCTCGGTGCGAGACCTGGCCGGAGGCAGCGACTCGGTGCTGTTCGGCGCGGTCGGCGGGCCCAAGTGGGACGACCCCACCGCCACGATGCGGCCGGAGGACGGCCTGCTGCAACTGAGGGCTCATCTGGGCGTGTTCGCCAACATCCGCCCGGTCAAGGTCTACCCCCTGCTGGCCGACTCCAACGTGCTCAAGCCCCATGTCCTGGATGGTGTGGACATGGTGGTGGTCCGGGAGTTGACCGGCGGCCTCTACTATGCCCAGCCCAAGGAGCGCCACGAGACACCCCAGGGCTGGACCGCCGTGGACACGCTGCGCTACACGGAGTCCGAGATTGAACGGATTCTCCGGGTCGGCTTCGAACTTGCCCAGGGGCGCAGGGGGAAATTGACCTCGGTGGACAAGGCCAACGTGCTGGAATCGTCGCGGCTTTGGCGGCAGGTGGCCACCCGCATGGCGGCGGAATACCCTGACGTTAATTTGGAGCATGTGCTGGTGGACGCCTGCGCCATGCAGCTAATCCAGCGTCCCGCCAGTTTTGACGTGATAGTCGCCGAGAACACTTTTGGCGACATATTGACCGACGAAGCCTCGGTGCTGGCCGCGTCGATGGGCCTTCTCCCGTCCGCCAGCCTCGCCGAGGCGCCGATGGAAGGACGCCGGACGTCCGGGTTTTACGAGCCGATTCACGGCACCGCACCGGATATAGCAGGCCGGGGAATCGCGAACCCCATCGGTTCAATCCTGAGCACCGCCCTTATGCTGCGATACTCTCTCGGTCTGACCGAAGAAGCAGCCAGCCTGGAAGCGGCGGTCGACCAGGTTATCACCCAGGGGTACCGCACCCAGGACATTGCAGCCGCCGGGTCCGGGGCGGTGGGTACTACGGAGATGGGCAGCCGCATCGTGGCGGCGCTCGAGTCGTCATCAGTGGTTAGCGGCCAGTGATCAGTGGCAGCGACCATCCACACTCTGCCAACGGGCCACTGGCGACCGGCCACTCGTTGCCTTGAGCGGTGAACTAGCCCTAGGAGCCGCCGTTTTCCTGGCCAGCGCCGCCGCCGTGATCTTCCTCGGCATCCAACTGGCGAAATACGGCGACGTACTGGCAACTCTCACCGGGTGGGGGCGCCTCTTCGTCGGCAGCATCTTCATCGCCCTGGCCACGTCCCTACCGGAGCTTTCCGCCAACATTTCCGCCGTGCGCTTGGACCCGCCCAACCCGGCGCTGGCGGTGGGCAACGTGTTCGGGGCGAACATGACCAACATGTTCACCATGGGGGTGGTGGCGTCGATCTTTGGCGGCAAGAGTTTCCTGCAAAGAGTGTCACCGAAGCAGGGCTACTTGATAGTGTTGGCGGCCATCCTCACCGGAGGCGCGCTCCTCTTCGGTGTTTTCCGGCCCAGCCTGTCCTATTGGAACATCGGAGTTGCCTCCGCCGTCATCCTGTTGGTCTACGCGATCGGAATGTGGGTGGTCTATGCCACACGCCCCCAGGACTCAGCGGAGGAAGGCGCTGAGGACACGGGCATAAGCCTCACAAAGGCCTGGGTCATATTCGGCCTCATTTCCGCCGGAGTCGTGGTTGCCGGGTTCTTCCTGGCCTGGAGCACGGACCTAATTGCCGACGTCACCGGCGTGGCTTCCAGTACCCTGGGCATCCTGGCCGTTTCGCTCGTGACCACCATGCCGGAGGCGGCCTCCACGGTGGCGGCGGTGCGCATGGGAGCGCCTGACCTGGGCGTCAGCGGGCTATTCGGAAGCTGCGTCTTTAACGTCACCATATTGTCCTACGCCGACCCGTTCTACCGCGAGGGCATTCTGTCCAATCAGGTGGAGCCTTCCCACTTTGTTGCCGGTGGGATGGCTACTGGACTGATCCTGGTTGGGCTGGTGTTGGTCCTGACGCGGGATAGGCTGCCGCGAATCGTAACCGCCTCGGGTCTCGCGCTCATGGCGTCAGGCTACGTCACCGGAGCCATAGCCGTGGTCCGCCTGGGCGCTTGAGGCAACCGCGGAGGCTCGGCTTCCAGATACGCCCGGCCAGTGATTTCTCGAATCGTCTCTCTGCCGGCGGGGTCGTCAAGGTGTTCGGCGGCGGCCAACAACGTGGCCCGGAACTGGAATGCGAAGTGGGCCGGCCGCCCGGACTCAGGGCCGGTGAAGAACGAGAAAACGCGGCCCAACCTTTCGGATAACCATTCCTCACCGTTATTCGCCAGTAGGGCCTCCAGGAACCGGGCGTCCTGCTCCAGGGAGATTTCTAAACCCGGGGCCGTCTTCGTCCGCTGGGCATCGTAGGCAATGTAACCCAGGGACGCCACCACCAACGCTTCCTCGCCGCTGGCATCGAGCCCGGTGACCAGCGCGGCGGCGAAATCAGGCCCGGCCTGGACCAACGCATGGACAATCCGCGCCGGGGGCGAAACTACCGGGTCACTGTCCCGCACCATGTCCACCGCAGATCTTATCTCGCTGCCTAGAACCAGGACCGCGGCTTCCGGCTGCCTCCTGATGAAGCCGTGAAGGGGAAACCTCTCATGCTGAAGGATGCCGGCCATGTCCGAGGCTTGCATCTCGCTGCGTGCCGCGATAACGGAATACATGGCGTCCAGGAATGGCTCGTCGATGACGTAATTACCGGAGGTCTCCTCCACCAGCATGGTAGTCCCTGCCGCCATCTCCGGGAGACTTGAGCTAGCCGTTATGTCAAGTTTCATCAACAACTGTTCGGGCCTTAAAATGAACCTCACCTGAGCGGGGACTTGCTTGAGAAGGCCATGGACGACGGCCTGTTCCGTGTCGAGGAATATCCGGTTGGCCGTGGCCGGGTCCTGCTCTCGCATCAGCTCAAAGAACAACCGCAAGTCCTCTTTCGGCGCATAGTTGGTCTGCTCAAGAAACCGGCGCATCTCCGACGCACCCCGATGAGAGTCTTCCCTCCCCGCAGCGAGGACTCCGTTGACGACTCCTTCGAACCGGCTGAGCCGGTCTACGAAACTGGCAGTCGCCTGTAGAGTCGCTCCTTCCGGCAGTTGAGGGTTGCCGGCGAAGAGGTCCACCAATGCCCTGTTGTTTATAGCGGGAAGAAAGTTGACCAGGAAAGGACTCTCGGTGATAAGGCTCTTCAGCCGGTCAGCTTGCTCCCGCGGCGGCAATGCTTCTAGCTTAGACACGGTATCAAGCGCCGCCGCCAACTGGCGGGCGCGGGGAAAGTCCAACGATGCCAGGTATTCCGGGTGCTTCCGGTGGAGCCGGACTTTGTCCCGCAAGTAGGGCCGCCAAAAGCTGAAATTCTCGTCCGCCTGAGGTCCGCCGATCAGAAGGTCGAATTGTTCCGCCAGATCATACAGGCGTTGTCTCTCCTCTCCGGCCAGGACATCCATTGTTCCCGTTTCATCATCCGGCCAACGTTCCGTCGGCACGGGAGGCCGGTAGTCTCGCAAGTCCAGGTGTTCAAACCCAAGATATTGACTCACAGCCGCCCGGCCGGAATCGGCTAGAGACCGGAACCACGACACGGCCTGGTCCCAAGACCCGAAGGGACCCGGGTCCAAGGCCATGCTCCAGTATTTTCGAAGGACAGGCGGGACGAGGGAGAGGTCACCGCCAGTGTTGTAGACCATGTCGGCTTCCAGGTTGTGCAACAACGGTTCTAAGTTGCCGGAGTGGAGGTCCGGGAGGTTGCGGAGGCGTTGCCGCAGAAGCTCGAACTCGTCCGGAGGTTGGGACATGAACACCAGGGTATCGTCGTGGTACCGCTCCAAGGCTGGCGGAATCCCGCCTCCCTGCGGCCTGTCCCAACTGAGCCCGGGGCGCCCTTCGACCGGGAACCCGCCCCAGTATGAATGGGACAACTCGTGCATAACCGGGATAGGCCGGGCTTCACCCACTCCCGCCCAACCGTGGAAGCCATAGCTCCCGAAGAACCCCGGCTCTCCCCGCATTTGGCGCACGTCCAAGCTGCGGAACAATGCCGCGCCTTCCTCGGTAAGACCATATAGCTCGATTACCGCGTCGAGTCTCCGGCGCACCCATTCGGAATTGGCCGGGTGGGGGGTTGGGAATGCGGTGACGGGTGTTCCGCAGGCCTTTAGCGGATTGGTTGGCCCAGCAGTATGGGTACCTCCGGGTTGGGCGGGCGGGAGCGCCTGGCCGATTCCAAAGTCCTTGGGCGACTCGGGCAACCGCGCCGAGAGGGTTGGCGGAAGGCCGGGGATGGGGGACTTGGCAGGCGGATCGCACGCAAAGAGCACCAGGGCGGCGGCCACGGCCAAAAACAACAATCGAAAGCGGAGATTCACCAAGAAACAGTCTGGCAGCCGCGGTCCTCAGGTCAGACTTCGGCGCCGTCATAACGGGCTATCTCGACGAAGCCGGCTTCCTCTTCAGACCAATCGAACAAGACCGCTGCGACCACCCGTTGGCCGTCGATCCCCACGACCAGTTGTTGTACCGGGTATGCGGGACCGTCACCCCAGGGACTGGTGGCCACCACCCGGTCAGTCTCGGACAGGTAGGTCCCGCCGTTGGGGTGGGAATGGTAGATGATGCGGGCGGGAGCCTCGCCTTCCAGGCTCAAGTTTAATTCCAGCAGGTCGTTGCCAGTCAGCACGTAGGCGGTCTCGGCAGTACGGTCGGCGGCTGTGGGGTGGGCGCCCGACGCCTGGGCATTCTCGCAAGTCCGGACATTGGCAACGCCCGGCGCGTCTCTGGGACCGGATAGCCAGCCGCAACATTCGGCGGGGAAGGCGTTCCGCGCCTCGCGGTAGACCTCTTCCAGGAGAGGGCGTGGTATTTCCAGGGGTACCGGGGCTACAGCCAATCCAAAGCTCCAGCGCTAAGTGTTTTCGAGGGCTTCTATGGCTTTGCGCCGCCTCTCCCGCTCCCTGGACTTGAGCAGGTCCGAGAAGCGCGTAACCGCATCCTCCTGGTCCGGGGTCTCGATGGAGCCAGGGCGCAGCGTGCGGATCAAGTTGATTGCCGCCTCCGGCGTATAACCGCAGTACACGAAGTAGCAAGCCAGTACCGTGCCAGTACGGCCGAGACCGGCCCGGCAGGTAACTACCACGGGATGCTCCCAGGTCTCGATCTCTTGTTCGATCCACCGGACCATACGCTCGATCTGCTCCAAGGTCGGTGCGGTGAAATCGGGGACCGGCTCGTAGAGGTCCCGCATTTCCAACGCTTCGCCGGAAATGGTCTGCTCTTCCATGCGGACTATGGCCGTGATGTCGCGCATTTTAAGGAATATCAAGTCCCGGCGGTTGACCGGCCCCTTGGAAGCCGCCAGAGAGCCTTCCAAAATCCAGCTAAAGTTCAAGTATTCCAAGTTCACCTCTCCGGCTTGGGTAGTGGTGTCGGGGCAACCGGACCATCCCAGTTCGGGGCATGTCCGGTCCGCCTCGAACATTATACTAAACCCGGGGAGTTCCGGGCCAACCCGATCTGCGGCCGAAGGAACAGAGCTAGCTAGTCCGGGACCCAGGGTAATCGCTCCCGTATGAATTCCCCACTTGCGGAGTCTACATCCACCGATTTGTCCCGTGAACCGTGGCCCCGGACGATGCGGATGCTGCTCTTGGACACTCCCAGGGCCTCGGACAGCAGGGAGACGACAGCCTGGTTGGCCTTGCCATCCGACGGAGGCGCGGTCACGCGGACGTGCAGCACATCCCCTCGAAAACCAACAACCTGGTTGCGGGAACTGCGGGGGTGTACCCTCAGATAGACTCGGACCACACCTTCTCCCAAACCCTGGCCGGCAAACCCTGGCCGGGGCGGTCTGGTATATTCTTGGTATATTGATCGAAGCAGATTCAACGCCTCGGGAGGTACCGGTGGAGTATACCAACCTTAAGCTGGATATTGAAAACGCCGTCGCCACTATCCGTTTGAATCGCCCCAGCGCATTGAACGCGATTAGCCCCGGTCTCTTGGCAGACCTGGAGGATGCGGTCAGGTCCGTGGAAAAGGACGAAAGTGTCAAGGTACTGGTCATCCGTGGTGAAGGGCGGGCATTCTGCGCCGGAGCAGACCTGGTCTATTTCGAGACGGCGTTCCAGGACCCGGACGAACTCCACAAGTACCTGACACGCTTGAACCAATGCTTCTTCAAGCTGGAAGAGCTTCCCATACCCGTAATTGCCGTGGTACACGGGTTCGTCCTGGCAGGAGGGTTGGAGCTGATGATGGCCTGTGACATGGCTCTGGCCGCCGACAATGCCCGCCTCGGCGACCAGCACACCAATTTCGGCCTGATGCCCGGAGGAGGCTCGACCCAACGCCTCCCCAAGCTCGTCGGAATGCAGCTTGGAATGGAACTCTTGACCACGGGCAGGTGGCTTTCCGGCGCAGAGGCGGCGGACTGCGGTCTGGTGCTACGGGCTGTGCCGGAAGAAGAGCTGGACGCAGCATTGGAGGGTCTACTGGGCCCGTTACGGGTCAAGAGCAGGCCCGGCTTGGGCTGGATCAAGTCCGTGACACGCCAGGGTCAGGACTTGCCGGTGAAGAACGGAGTAGCGCTGGAGACCTTCGCTTTCGTGCAATACGTTGCGTCTTCCAGCCACCCTCAAGAGGGTTTGAAGGCCTTTAGGGAGAAAAGGCAACCGGAATTCTAACAGCATTCGACGTTAGACAGGAATTTTCCTCGATGCTATCATGGCCCTTAATACTTCCCACGGGCAACCTCACCGGGCGGCTTGTTCCCAGGACCTTTAACGTCATCCCCATAGAAACGTGCACCTTGAGAATTAAGCAAATTTTAGACGAAACCAGGACCATTTCCTGCGAGTTTTTCCCACCCAGGACTGAGGACGGGATTCCCGCGGTCTTTCGAGCCGTGGACCGGTTGAAAGCGTTCAATCCGGACTTTGTATCCGTCACCTACGGGGCGGGGGGTTCTACCAGGGCCTTCACCGAGCAGATCACGGTGGCGCTCAACGAACAGCATGATCTGGAGGTCATGGCCCACCTGACCTGCGTTGGTCAAGCCAAAGAGGAAGTCCATAGCGTCCTCGATCGTCTCAACGGAGCAGGAATCGAGAACATCATCGCCTTGCGGGGCGACCCTCCCCGCGGAGACACCGAGTTCGTCCCGGCGGAGAACGGTTTTCACCACGCGTCCGACTTAATCGCGCACATTAGGGGTAACTTCGACTTTGGCATCGCCGCCGCCTGCTACCCCGAAGGTCATAGCGAGTCGGAAGACCTGGACGCTGACCTCCAGTATGCCAAGCTCAAGGTGGAGAAGGGGGCAGAGTTCCTGATTACCCAGCTTTTCTTCGACAACGAGGAATATTTCGACTTCACTCGCCGGGCCGAGCAGGCAGGCATAGATGTGCCCATCATACCCGGCGTACTGCCCATCTTGAGCGCCAGCCAGATACGGCGGTTTACCTCGCTATGCGGCGCGAAGATACCCTATGCCCTAGACCAGGAGTTGGACCGCTTCGCCGACGATGACCGGGCGGCCCGAGAATTAGGCGTCGAGTACGCCACCCGGCAGGTCGCGGAACTCTGGGAACATGGGGTTCCCGGTATCCATTTCTACGTGCTCAACCGGAGCTACTCGGTGTCCAAGATTCTGGCCAACCTGGGGCTAAGCGGGCATACTCCCACTGAATAATTCCCGGACATGCGGGCTGGTGTGAACGCGCTTTGTCCCTAACCGGTCTGAGAAGGTGACCTGACCTTCATGCTCTCCACCGGGGTCGACATCATCGAAATCCCCAGAATTCACCGCATGGTGGAGCAGTACGGGGAACGGTTTTTGGACCGCATATACACGGCTGGAGAGAAGTCCTACTGCCGGGGGCGGGCCCCCAACCTGGCCGCCCGGTTCGCCGCCAAAGAAGCAACAATGAAGTCCCTGGGCACCGGCGTAAGGGGCGTTGGCTGGAAGGATATCGAGGTAGTGCGCGCACCAAGCGGAGCGCCCGCGATCAAGTTGCACGGCAGGGCCCAAGCGAGAGCCGACCGGCTTCGGGTGCGGGAGATTTCGGTCAGCCTGTCCCACTCCAGGGAATACGCGGTGGCCTTCGTAGTCGTTCAACAGGACGGTCCCGCGTGAAGATCGTCACCGCTGCCCAGATGACCGCGCTAGAGCAGGCTTCGGAACGTCAGGGAGTTGGCACCGGCACCCTGATGGAGAACGCGGGGCTGGCAGTGGCGGAAAGCTGCCGCACCCTGCTGCGGGGCGCCGCAGGGAAGCGTGTCCTCGTACTGGTTGGACCGGGCAACAACGGCGCTGACGGCCTGGTCACCGGGCGGCACCTGAGCCGCTGGGGAGCGGACGTTACCGCCTACGTGGTCAGGGGAAGACCGGAGAGCGATCCCAAGATGGAGCTTGCCCTCCAGTATGGGGTTTCCGTCTCCGACGCCTCTGAAGACCCCGGCCTGCGAAACCTGGACGAGCTGATCTCGCGGTCAGACTTGGTCCTTGATGCTATTCTCGGTACCGGGCGTTCCCGTCCGCTGTCCGGGCCGGTGCGCGATGTCGTGAGCCGCCTGCATGGGGATTCGGGTAGACGGCAGCCTACCCTGGTGGCGATGGACCTGCCCACCGGCCTCAACTGCGATACCGGGGAAGTGGACCCGGCTTGCCCCACGGTGGACGTCACCGTTGCCCTGGGACGCCCCAAGATCGGGCTCCTGACTTTTCCCGGAGTTGAACGCACAGGCCGAATGGAAATCGCCGACATCGGCCTTGCCCCCGACCTGGAGGGCGAGCAAGACATCGACCTGGAACTCTTGTCCCCCGGCTGGGTGCGGAGCAATCTCCCTGAAAGGCCTCTAAACTCCCACAAAGGGACATTCGGTCACGCCCTGGTGGTCGCGGGTTCCCGCAACTATGTGGGCGCGGCCTACCTGGCCTCCCAGGCGTCTATACGGGTGGGCGCGGGTCTGACCACTTTGGCATCAGGCCGGGGAGTTTACGCCATTGCCGCCGGTAAGTTGACCGAGGTCATCCACCTCCCCTTGCCGGAAGACAACAGAGGGCACATTCGTTCCGACGCAGCCCAAGTGCTCCGCAATGGCCTGGACCGGTACAATGCCTTGTCGATCGGATGCGGCCTTGGTTGGTCGACGGGCACGGCAAGGCTTCTCGAGGGCCTGTTGATGGGAGACCCTCCTTGCCCCATACCGGCGGTGATTGACGCCGACGGCCTGAACTGCCTCTCTACCATAGAAAACTGGTGGGAACGGTTGGGCGCACCCGTGGTGTTGACGCCCCACCCCGGCGAAATGGCCACCCTGGTTGGAACCTCCAACGCTGCGGTACAGCGGGACAGGGTGGGGATTGCACGGGAGTGGTCCCGCCGCTGGAACGTCACTGTGGTCTTGAAGGGCGCCCATACGGTTATCGCCGAACCTGGCGGTCTAGTACGAATGGCGCCCTTCGCCAACCCTGGGATGGCTTCCGGAGGCACCGGCGACGTGCTGACCGGGACCATAGCGGGACTGATGGCCCAGGGACTCGACGCCGTCAACGCGGCCTGTTGCGGCGTGTACCTGCACGGACTGGCGGCGGAAGCAACCACCGCGGTGCTGGGGAACGCCGGCTCCCTCGCATCTGACCTGGTCGAGCACATTCCCCAGACCATACATAGCCTCATGCAACGACCGCCTCCGGACCCGGTCCGCCAACTGAATAATCGAGATCAATAACTGCGGGAAAACCACATTCTCAGGAGTGGCCGGGGCGAATCCTTATGCTATACTGGCCGGGAAGCCAGCACAAACCCGACGCCGAAACTAGGCTGGTGACCAGAGCTGAGACCGTGAAAATGCGGTCGAGACAACGCTCCAAGGTAAGTATGGTTGGAAGTGCGGCCGCCCTTGTCCCGGCGGCGTCCGCCAAGTGTTAGTACCCACCGCGTATTTCTCATTTAGAATGTCAACGCTCTCGGGCAGGTAGGATACGCCATGTCTTTAGAGCAATTCCTGGAAACCCTCAGTGGCGAGACCGGACCGGTCCCGGTCTCCGAGTTCATCGAAGTTTCCGACCTCTCGCCCGCAGAGCTTGGCGTCTTCGCCCGCACCTGGTTCGGAATTGAACTGGAGCGGAAGCAACGGACCATTACGGCTATGGTGGAGTCGGCGGAGGAAAACCCCGAGTTGGACTTTTCCGCCATCTTCAAGATGTGCCTCAGAGACAATGACGAATTCATCCTTGAGAAGGCAATGGAAGGTCTCTGGGAGCACGAGGACCGCTCACTCATTCCCAGCCTGGTTCAGGTCTTGCAGTCGGGCCAGAGTGTCAGAGTGCGCGCGGCGGCGGCCTTGGCCCTGGGTAAATTCCCGGTGCTGGTCCAGGAAGGCAAGCTATTGGCCCGTGACAGGGACACTCTTCACGACAGCTTGATGGGCGTTCTGGAAGACCCCGACCAGCCTCTGGAAGTGCGGAGACGCAGCCTGGAGGCCATCGCCCCTCTAAATACCACAGCCATTCGGGACCTGGTGTCCAAGGCATACGAAAGCGACGACCCTGACCTGAAATCAAGCTCCATCTTTGCGATGGGGCGCACCGGTGAGCTTAGTTGGCTGCCGGTCCTCCTGCGCGAGCTACAGAACCCAGAACCGTCAATCCGCTACGAGTCGGCCAACGCGTGCGGGGAGTTGGGTGAAGAAGACGCAGTGACATACCTCATCCCCCTGCTCGAGGACGACGATTTCCAGGTCCAACTGGCGGGCATCAGCGCCCTGGGAAAGATCGGCGGCAGCTTCGCCAAGAAGGTGCTGGTCAACTGCATCGAGGAGGGCGACGCGGTTCTCGAAGACGCGGCCAAAGCTGAGCTGGAAAATCTCGAACTCCTGGAAGACCCATTGGCCTTCTCCTCGGAAGTCTAACCTTTAAGCAAACCAGCCCCCTACCTCCGCCATGTCATACAGCAGACCATGACCGTTCTGACGCACGAACAGACCCATCTACTGTCCCACGCCCGCACCGGCCACCTGGCGACCGCCAGCGAGACCGGTGTTCCCCATGTAATCCCCGTGTGCTTCGCGGTCCATGAAGGACTGGTCTATTCCGTTCTGGACCAGAAGCCCAAGCGGACGGCCCTGATGCGGTTGCGGCGCATCAGGAACATCCAGGCCAACCCCCGGGTAAGCCTCGTTGTGGACCACTACGAGGAAGACTGGACCCATCTCTGGTACATCCTGGTCTCGGGCCGCGCTGAGCTACTGACAGAAGGCGACGAGCGGGCCTCGGCAGTCCCGGTCCTGCGGGCCAAATACCCCCAATACCGGGTAATGGACATCGACCAGAATCCCGTTATCCGCATCTCTCCCGAGCGGGTCGTCGAGTGGCCGGTGACCAGTGGCTAGTCCCACCAATCATCAGCCATTGACCACCGGCCACTAATTTGACACGCTGCATCGGGCCAACCTACACTGCCGAGGGATTTCCCCAGAGGAGAGTGGCATGAACGGTGTTACCGCAATTGCGAATGTTTTGAAGATGGAGGGCGTCGACTTTCTGGCTTGTATCCCCTCCAACCCGCTGATAGAGCCCGCAGCCATAGCGGGTATACGTCCGATAGTCTTCCGTCAGGAGTGCACCGGAGTCCACATGGCGGACGGCTTTTCCCGGATTCACAATGGGAAGCGCACCGGCATCTTCCTGATGCAGTCGGGCCCAGGCGCGGAAAACGCCTTTGGAGGCGTTGCCCAGGCATACGCCGACTCGGTGCCCATCCTCCTTTTGCCCGCGGCCGCGTCCAGGGACCGGCTGGGCACTCCGCCCATCTTCAGCCCGGCCCGGAGCTACGAGACAATCACCAAGTGGTCGGCTCAGATACCGTCCGCCAGCCAGGTGACCGAGGTAATGCGCAGGGCCTTCACCAAGCTGCGCAGCGGCCGCCCCGGCCCGGTGTTGTTGGAGATACCGCAAGACGTTGGGGCGGAGGAGCTTGACGAGCTTGACTTCGACTATGAAGCCCCACAGATCATGCGCACGGCAGCCGACCCCGACGCCATCAGCCGCGCCGCCGCGGCGCTGTTGGCCGCGTCGCATCCCATAATCCACGCCGGTCAGGGGGTGCTTTACGCCGAGGCCACCGAGGAGCTTCGCCAGATAGCCGAATTCCTTCAGGCGCCGGTAATGACCACCATGGCGGGCAAGAGCGGTTTCCCCGAGAATCACCCGCTTTCCGTCGGTACGGGGGCAACCAGCATTCCAGAGGGAGTGCATCACTACTTGACCAGGTCAGACCTGGTATTCGGTATCGGTTGCAGCTTCAGCAAGACCAACTTCGGGGTGCCCATACCGCGGGGGAAGGTGGTAATCCACTCGACCAACGACGACACCGACATCAACAAGGACTACAAGTGCCAGCATCCCCTGGTGGGCGACTCCAAGCTCGTCCTGAGACAACTGTTGGATGAACTGAAGCGTCAGACAGGCTCCGACGGTCGTCCCGCCAACCAGGCTTTGCAGGACGAGATCAGTTCCATCAAACAACGGTGGCTCGACCGGTGGATGCCCAAGCTAACCTCCAGCGAGGTCCCCATAAACCCCTACCGTGTGGTATGGGACTTGATGAATACCGTGGACCTGGACAACGTGATCGTCACCCACGAATCGGGCAGCGCCCGCGAGTACATGGTGCCGTTCTGGGAAGCCAGGGGTCCCCGTTCCTTCATCGGTTGGGGCAAGTCGACCCAACTGGGTTACAGCCTCGGACTGGCGATGGGCGCAAAGATGGCCGCACCGGAAAAGCAGGTCATCAACGTAATGGGGGACTTCGCCTTCGGTTCCGTGGGTATGGACATAGAGACCGCGGTACGCGCCAATCTGCCGATCATCACCATCGTGTTGAACAACTCGACGATGGCCATCTACGACGATAGCCGGTGGCCGGTGTCGGTGCAGCAGTACAACATCAAGGGCGTGGGCGGACAGTTCTCCGAGGTCGCTCAGGCCCTGGGCGCTTACAGCGAGAAGATCACCGACCCTCAGGAGATCGTGCCGGCAATACGCCGGGCGCTGGAAGTGAACCGCAACGGTCAGACCGTGCTGCTGGAGTTCATTACCAAGGAGGAGGGCGAGTATTCCAAGTTCCA
Organism: Dehalococcoidia bacterium; assembly: GCA_965216155.1. Lineage (GTDB taxonomy): Bacteria > Chloroflexota > Dehalococcoidia > Lucifugimonadales > UBA3495 > CATOSP01. The sequence continues at coordinate 1,192,396 of CBDCFD010000006.1, forward strand.
GTTCGCGTAGGAACCGGTAACTTCCCGGCGGTCAGCCTTCTCCTCGCCGCGACCTGCTGACCGCCGGCCTTCCTGCCGCCGCCACCAGCGCGCATCCCGCTAACGCCACCCAGGCCAAGGCGAAAAAAGAGCCCTTGTAACTGCCTGTGGCGTCGAAAAAGATCCCCGAAACCAGCGGCCCCACCGCGAATCCCAAGACCTGAGCAGCTCGGCTCACTCCGAAGATCGACCCCAGGGCATCGCGTCCGTAGTAACTGGACCACATGATGGGGGTCATCGTGTTTATTCCCGAAGATGAGACCCCGGCGAGTACTGCGTACGCATAGGTCTCGAAGAGATTGTCCGTGATAATCAGCAACCCCAGGCTCGCCGTTCCCGTAAGGTAGAGGACAACCATCACCCACCGGGGCGATGCGCGGTCGGCCAAGGCCCCCACAAACAGCGCGCCCACGGCCCCGCAGGTGGCCATAATGCTGATGGCGCCAACCGCCGCCGCCGGGTTGACTCCCTGACCGGTCAGGTAAGAGACCAGATGCAAAGCCGCTCCGGATGTTGCACCGCTCACTAACAACAACGAGGCAAGAATCGCCCAAAATACAGGCGTTCTTGAGACCTCCCGCAACCCCGGGGAAGGCCGCGCCGGAGCATCGGTTGAAGAAGCCTCTATCGCTAGTTTCGCTTCGCCGCTCCCCGGGCCACCGTCAACGGCGAGTCCCAGGTCTTCCGGCTGACGGCGCAGCAATAAAGCGCAGGGGACCACTCCAACCGCAAACATCACACCTGCCAGGATCAACCAGGCCTCGCGCCACCCCCAGGTTGCAATCACCAACTGGGCAACAGGAGCCAGAACGATCATTCCAGACGTCCCAGCGAAAAACACCAGGCCTGTCGCCTTCCCCCGGTACTTCAGGAACCACTTTCCCCCGGTGACAGAAGTCCCTATCTTTATTCCGCCCTGGTCGGCTATCCTTGACGCGGTAAAGGCCAGGTAAAACCCCAGCAGGGATTGCACCAGAGACAGGTAGAGGCAGGAGACGCCAACGATGCTGCCGCTGACCACGAGGACCATTCTGGAACCGTACCGGTCCACGAACCGGCCAATGAACGGGGCCAGCGACGCGCCCAGGATGGCTCCCACACTGGTTGCCCCGGCAATTTCGGTCCGGCTCCAACCAAACTCATCGCCCATCGGAACGACAAAAATGGACAAAATACCGATCGCCGACGCGGCGTTGGCAAACTCCATGCCTCCAGCGGCAGCAACAACAACCCACCCATAGTAAAAGGACTTGGGCTTGAGTCTCATCAACAAGTTTGCTTTTCCCTGGCCCCCGGTACTCAATTTGGCTCCCCACCGGCCACGGCTTCAGTTTAGCAGAGTGGCCCAGCTCCCTTATTGACAGGAGACAAACCGCATGGCGACGTTAACCGCTCCCCCCGAAACGGAACAATACCATACGCTAATCCGCGACCTGCCCCAGGGTGAACGGCCCCGGGAACGGCTCAAGCACTACGGACCTCGCTACCTCAGCAACATCGAGCTTATCGCCATTTTGCTGCGCACGGGGATGCAGGGCGAGAATGTCCTCTCGCTGGCTTCCCGTGTCCTTTCCCGGTTTGGCGGCCTGTCCGGACTTTCCAAAGCCAGCTTCGCGGAGCTTTGCGCGGAACGAGGGCTCAGCGAAGCCAAGACCTCACAGTTGTTAGCAGCCCTGGAATTGGGCCGCCGCTTCGTCTCCCAATCTCCAGAGGAACGGGCAACCATTTCTTCCCCGCAGGACGTTACGAATCTTCTCATCGCGGACATGGCGGTGCTGGACCAAGAACACCTGAGGGTACTGCTGCTAAACACCCGGAACGAAGTGCTGAGCATCCAAGAGATCTACGTGGGCAACGTCAACAGATCGGTGGTGAGGGCCGCCGAAGTGTTCCGTCCCGCCGTCCGGGAAAACGCTCCTTCAATCATTATCGTCCATAATCACCAATCCGGCGACCCGACCCCCAGCCCCCAGGATGTATCGATCACGAAGGAGCTGATAGACTCGGGTAAGTTGCTCGGCATAGAGCTTCTGGACCACGTAGTGCTCGGCAACGGCGACCGGTACGTCTCCCTCAACGAGCGGGGGCTGGCGTTCAAGTAATGGAAATTAACTATTGAGGAGCCAGCGATGTCTTATTTCAAAAACGTCCACGACCGGGACTCGATGCGATTAACCGACGGTGCGCGTACTCGGACTTTCTGGGGCGACAACGTCCTGTTGTCCCTGGTGGAGATCGACTCAAACTCTGAGGTACCCCGGCACACCCACCCCCACGAGCAGGCCGGAATTATCATTGAAGGCGAGATGGAGATGGGCATCGAGTCCGAGGTGAAGTTGTTGAAACCCGGCGACATGTACATCATCCCCGGCGGAGTCGAGCATTACGCCAGGTGCGGCGACACCCCGGCCAAGGCCCTGGACATCTTCAGCCCGGTGCGGGAGGAGTTCAAGTATTAAGAGAGACGGGGTCCTGATTTCGAAAGAGTAGCTTTATTGGGACACGGTGGGCCAAGGCCCTTCGATTCTCGCGCGGGACTCGCCTTCCCTCTCGTCCCGGCTGTCGCCGGGACCCAGGAACACTTCCTTAGAATTACGTTCAGTTACCTGAGCATTTCCGGGTTCCAGCTTTCGCTGGAACGACGATGGAGCCGGTTTCGGTCATAACGGTCATAATCGAAGGGCACTGAACGGAGGGCACGCCCGACTTGACATTGTCTTCCAGGGGGCCTTACGATTTCATATAGATCCCGAATCTGGACCGTTCGCGTTCGGGGTTTCGGGATTTGTGCGGGGATATAGCTCAATTGGGAGAGCGCGGCGTTCGCAATGCCGAGGTTGGGGGTTCGACCCCCCCTATCTCCACCAACCTGCCCCTGTAGCTCAGAGGATAGAGCGGCGGCGTCCTAAGTCGCGCGTCGGGGGTTCGAGTCCCTCCAGGGGTACTTTTCTATCCTTCTAGGTATAGACAAATCACGCCTTAGCCTGTAAAATTGCCTTGTTTTCCACCCGCCAGATGGAAAACCGGATGGAAAACTCAGATGGCAAACGGATGGAAAAAGGCGATGACAACTCAGATGACCAACACCGCAATCAAGGCGCTAGACAAGGCGGGAAAATACCACTTCGGAGATGGCCTTTACCTCAACGTTTCGGCCAACGGAACCAAATCATGGATTCAACGCTTCCGCTACGAAGGCAAGCGCCTGGACCGTGGGCTAGGTTCATGGCCGCGTGTCTCCACCAGAGACGCCAAGCGGCTCGTTACTCAAAACCGGGTCCAGCTAGACAAGGGAATCAATCCTTGGGCCACCAACGGCAAGACGGCCAAGGCGTTGAACACCGCCAGTACCGCCCCTACGTTCCGCGAATCGGCTCACAAGGCGTTGGCGGTCATAGGTCAAGAATGGCGGTCTGACAAGGTTCGGACTAACTGGATTCAACAGATGGAGCGACACGCCTTCCCGGTGTTCGGGAATATGGCGATTGACGAAATCACACGCGCCGACGTGGTTGATTTTATCTCCGGGTTGCAAGCTACCAAGGGCGAGACCGCCAGGAAGATGCACCAACGCATACGGTCAGTGTTCGGATGGGCGGTAGGCATCGGCCATATCGAAATGAATCCGGCTGGCGATGCCATCAAAAACGCCATTCGGAAACACGCGGGAACGAAGGAATCCTATCAATCCCTACGCTACCAAGACGTAGCCGCCGCGATTGAAACCATCCGCGATTCCGTCGCTCAATTGGCAACCCGCCGGTGTTTCGAGTTTATGATTCTGACCGCATCAAGGGGCGGTGAAGTACGCCTTGCCGAGTGGTCCGAAATAGACTGGAGCGCCAAGTTGTGGACCATTCCCGCCGACCACGCCAAGGATGGACGCGGCCACAGCAAGCCACTTTCGATTCAGGCGATGGTTCTCTTACAGGAAGTCCGGGAAAAGTTGGGCGGTGAAGGTCTGATATTCGCCATGCCAGGCGGCAAGCGCATCTCGGAAAACACGCTCTCTGACCGTGCCCGTAAAGACAACTTGGGTTGTGTTCCGCACGGCTTCCGCTCCAGTTTCAAGACGTGGGCCACGGAGACCAACCAGCACCGCACGGCAACCGAGTTCTGTTTGAGCCATAACCCATTCGCCGGAGTGGAAGGCGTCTATATGCGGTCAGACTTGGCGGAAGCGCAGGCGATAATCTTCCAAGAATGGGCGGATTACCTTTCACCGCTACCGTTCTAAGGTGGGTTTCTGGCGTTAAGTTGGGCTACGGGTTGACCGGGTTTGACGCCTGTATGGGCTTCTCAGACGCAAGGCATGGCGTCCACTAGGCCAATTTCAGCCTATATCCTAGATTCCGCCTCTACTGGAGCGGCCTCCCGGTGCATCAAACCCGCTTCCGCCGCCGCCGCCTGGACGCTTAACCCGCCGCCTACAAGAGACTGGAAACCACGCGCCCGCCCTTGTAGGTCTGACGCTCTCAACTCTGACCACGTGATTTCAACCATGCCCAACTTCAACGACAATTCCGCTTGAACCTTCCGGCCCAATGGAGCAAGACACTGGAATAGGGCAAGTCTCCAACTTTCCCGCAAGCTGGCCGCATCGCCACTTTGGAACAATGCCGGGTTGAATCCCACGGCGGAAAAGATTTCGCTTGACGCCTGTTTCGCAAGGTCCACCAAAGGCCGCGATGGTTCGGCCCCGAAGCGTTCCGTTTTCATGCTGGCGTAGCTGCCGTCAATTTTGCCCCAATCGCCATTTTCGACGGTAGCGATTCCGCCCCTTGCCGCCGCCAGGTCGCGCTTGAATTGGACTATGCCGGGATCGGCCCCATCCGTAGGCAGTCCGAGAATCCGTCCAACCGGCCCTCCGGCCTCGTCTCCGAGCGCCTTGACGGTCTCAGCCGAGAGTTTCCCGGATAAATGCGCTACTTCGATGGGAGATTGACCACGCCACGGCGTAGTCCGGTGAGCGGCATAGCGGAAGTGTAGGACGGATTGAGCGTTGATGTCGTAGTAGCTTTGGGTCACGCTCGGCCCCGATAGCGACACGTCATACCGCCAGCTAGACGGCATCGGCCCACCATAGACGTTATGGGATTGCGCTGGTAGCAGGTTCACCACTCCGTCCGTCGTGTCTATGTATAGGACAATCTCGCCGCCCCTTACCAGGCTGCGGCCCACCAACTCCATAACGTCTGGCGTCAATGCCGCCTGGACGGAAGGCGAATCCGCCGTTACTTCACACGCTGCGAATCCTCGGCCAACCGTGCCAACGGCGCTTTCAAAAGCTGCCGTTGCTTGCGAGTCTGCCGCCGTCGTGTTCCCGGTAGCACGTTCCACCAGTAGGGCAACCAACGTATCGGTGTAGTCAACGGCGCGTGTCTCAGGCTTAGCCGTCCACGGGAATTTCATGGCAATATCCTTTCCAATACGTCTTGGACTATGGCCCGTTGGTGTCTGGCGAATGAATCCGCTATCACTTCCCTTACGGAATCCCTACCGTTATTGAACACCACGAAACGACCGTAGAAGATTGAATATACGCCTACCTCTAGCCCGGTCTGCCGTATCTCCAACCGTGCTACCAGTCTCCCGGAGCGCCTGGGCAGCTTGCTTTTCAGGTCCGGCAACATGCGCCGTCTGGCAGATTCCGCGAAGATACGCGCCACGTTCTGCGCGTTACCAGCGTTCAGTATGAATTTCCGTATCCTCTCACCGCCCTTGGTGTTGGCCGTAACGGTGAGCGCCACTTGATTAGCCGCCGATTGAGTGGCTTGGATGTTCAAGACTTGAGCGACACTGGAGCCGCCGAAGGAAGATATTTGAGTCATTAGGCGATGTACTTGGACGCCACTATCTGGAGCGCCCGCCTACGGTCTCGCCCGATGCCCACGGATTCAATATCCCAACGGTTGCCGTACTCATCGTTCAGTGTGATTAGGTCGGTCCGATGGTCTGCCAATTCCTGAAACCATCTGACCGTGAACGTTCGGACTTCCACCACGACGGTCCCTCCAGTGGTAACGGTGTCCGTACTCCCGGAGTTGGTCTGATCGGCCCATACGGGATATTCCGTGACCGGCCCCGGTATGTATTCGCCGTGTTCGTCTCTGTCTCCGATGGCTTCCAACCTGATTGTTATTGGCGTGTCCAGTGGCATTAGAAGCTATACACTCCGATTTTGAGTCCACTATTCGCGGGTATGGCCGTTCCGCGAAACTCCAATACGTTCGCTTGGAAGCGTATCGCGTAAGTCCGGGTTTGATTCGCCGGTCTGGTATTCGTGCGTGCTGTCTTGCCATCACGGAAACGCGCCGCGTCATATAGGTTCATGGTCCAATCGTCCAGGTCACTTAACCCGCCAGCGCCGAAGTTGCCATCCTGCCATTGGATCGCAAACACCTTGACGGTCTCTGGTACGGTTACTCCAGTGTTGACCCATACGTTAACCGTTGTGCCGCCAGCCGGTGCGCTATACGTGTCAATCAGAGTAGGGCCACTACTACCGCCGCCGCCAGCCGGTAGCGCAGCAATGGCAGCCGCATTTGTGGCCGCGCTCGTTACCGCCCCGTCTGCCGTCGATTGCGCCTCTGCCGCCGCGTCTCTGGCGGTCTGGTCCACGCCTTGAATCGGCCCCGGAATAATCGAAATGGCAACAACCGTGTTGTGCTGTGGTACTTCAAACCCTTGCCCGCGATTCGCCCTACCGCTTACCGTTACGGTGTCTGCCGAAAGGGTAGGCGTTCCCGTTACGGTGACAAGTTGATGGCGTGCTGCGCTCTGTTGAATCTCAATCTGGTCTCCCGCCGCCAGCGCCAGCAATTGCACCCTAGCCGCGTCATAGCCGGTGCCAGTGTTGAAAGCCCAAGTGTCAATCTCGCCTACGGAAACCGTAGCAGCAAATTTCATTTCTCCGGGTTGGTCCGGAGGGAAAGCCACAACCCAAGTCCAAGACCCCGCCAGGCCAGCCGGTCCACCGCCAGCACTAGCCGATATGGTGAAAGCGGTATCGCTCCCACTGGTAGGCGTTACCGCTATGCCCGCTCCCGCCGCTACATCCGAGCGCCGTAGATGGTTTGTCGGGAGTGTTGGGACTGTTGGTGGTGAGTGGTGGACTTCCGCCATGCCAGCATGGGCAACGATGGCCGCGTCTAGCGCATCCTGGGTAACACCTTGCCCCACGCCAGCCGGTAGCGTTTCCTGCTCTACCGTGCCATCCGCGTAAGTGACTATCAATTCGCCGCCCACCACTTCCACATTGACAACGGGATTCCCTACGGTCCCGACGCCTTGGGCCATAGCCGCCTCTGGCGTAGCCAAACCCGCACGATGGACTAGAAACCGATACAGCATCCGAGACGCGCCAGACTGCCGTAAGGCGTTGGCAAAGGCCAGCCCACGCGCCACGCTAGGAACGTCATACAGGAAGGCCACTAGCCGTATGGCCGCTTCGTTCAGGATGGCCGGGTCAGCATCCGCGTAGGCGTCTCCCAAGTGTTGGGCAATCTCGGCAATGGCGTAATCCCGGAGTCGTTCAACTTCCGCCCGCTCTACCGCCGTGCTGCCAACACGGATGGCCGCTACCAGAACATCAACGGTGACATCTATAGCCATAGCGTAGCCGCTCCCGGCAGCATTACGCCGCCATTGGATTCCCGTATCTCCACGTTGCTTCCCGCGTAACTGGAAAGGTCCACAAGTCCGGCAGCTTCAATGAACGCCTGCCGGATTTCCCGGATGCCGCCCACCACTTGGGCAGACTTGGCGTAAAACTCCACAGACAACCCGGTTAGGATGCCTTCCTGGACGTTGACAGCCGCATCCCGGCCCCGTTGCGTGTTGCGTGTTGGGTAGTGCTTGTGGACACCTTTAGGCAGTTACCGTCCAGGAAAGGCACTACACGCGCAATTGGAGCCTGTCTATTGTGTTGTTCATTGACAATGAAGCCATTGGCAGGCCACGTTGCCGAGCCGGGAAGGAATTTTTCCGCCCGGTCTCTGGCGCGTTCGCCATACGTCAAAAGCGTTCCCGTCAACATGCCCGGAGATTGCCGGGTTGAATCTTCCACAAACCGGACTTCCATTAGCAGGTTATCCATTACAACCGTCCATACCATCTGTCGATAGCCGTCTCGCATTGGTTAGACAACACACCGTCAACCGATAGGCGTTCCCGGACTATGGCTAGGCCAGGGTCAACGATGGTCTCCGTAGCGCCAGCGCCCAGGCGGTCCAGTAGGAATCCGCGCCGCTCCGGGTTGCCATCGCTTGACGTAACCACCACGTCCAGGTCATGCGCCGCCGCTCCCGTGATAATCGCCTGCCGAACGTACTCGGCAAGCGGTAGGGCATGGCTATCGAGTGGGTCACGTTCCGGGTAGCGCCCGCCTGGATGCCTCTCCAGTAGCAACAAAGCCGCGTAGATGGATTGGAAGTCTGCCGCCACACCACGGCCCCGAAGTTGCGCCAGGATTAGGCTGGCAAGTTGTGTCTTGCCAGCCCCTGTAGGTCCACTGATTAGCCTACCAGCCATGCTAGGCGTGTTGGGTTTGCTGCTTGTAGAATCCGTCCGAGCGCAACAGCTTTTGGTTGAACATGCCGACAGCCGTAACCTTGATTTCCCCGTCGTCTACCTTGGTGATGCTGTCGGGAATCAACTCCACGCTATCCCACACGGGCTGTACGAAGTCACGGCGCATGCCAATGCGGATGATGGCGTTCTGGCGAGTGGAAGCCACAGCAGGAACATGCGCCGAGACGCGCACACCGCCCGTAATGGACATCAACGCCATAAGCGCATCGGTGTTGTCGCTGGTGCTGCGGTATTGGCTGGCAGCGTGTCCATACGTGGCAGCGCCCATGACAACCTTGAGCTCGCCAACCATTGACGCATACCGCCCGTCCACGCGTCCATAGGCGAATTGAGCGCGGTATAAGGCAAACGTGGTCTCCGTGGTTACGTTGTTGTTGGCAAGGATGGTCCCTGTTAGCAGACCGCCAGCCCCGGAGATAGCCTGCTTATCCAGTTCGGTTGACATGCCTTCGGAAAGGTTCTCCCGGAGCGCCTCATCCATGCCAGTAAACCGCGCGCGGTCCTCCCGGCTATAGGTGAAGTAGGTCTGATACCGCTTGGGCATCAATACCTCAGCCGTGAATGTTCCGGTCGATTCCGCCGCCGTAGCGCCTTCCGCCGGAGTGCCAACGGTTGGAGCGGTCGTAAGAATCGGGAAAACTGCGTCACCGGTTGGCACAGAAGGCATATCCAGCCCCAGGAACACCGCCACGGATTGCGGGAACACGTAGGGCAGTATCCCTTGCTGATTCCGGCCCACGTCCGAAGGGGCAGCCGTCGCGCGGGTCTCCAGTTCAACATCCGTTGGGTAGTGGCGTATCAGCATGGCAAGGGGAACGCTGCGAACCTCCAGCCCGTAATGCTTCTGGAGTTCAGCCGTTGCGCCTGTGGTGTTCCCGCCGTTGACGGCTACGTGGAAGATTTCGCCGACGTTGGAGCGTTCAATGAGTTGGCGAAATTCCATGCCTTCCGAGTTGCGGGATTCAACCGGAGTGGGAGTACCATCCGAGATTTTCAAGGCGGTCTGTTGGAGTTCGTTAGCCGCGTGTTCCGCCCGAAGGGTGCCAAGTTCCGACGTGATTTCTTCCGTAATGTCGCTGTGGACCATGCCGCCTATCTCGCCCAACCTTCGGCGAATATCTGCGGCCCGGACTTCAAGGGTGGCAAGTGGCGTCATAGCGTATTCTCCAAGTCTACGAATAGATACTTAGTATCATCCATTCATATTATACGCCTTCCTGTGCAATACGTGAAACCAACGCTTGCCAGCCGTTATCTGGCCTACTGTTTTCCGAAATTGTCTTGTCACGGTGACACGGGAACGCGCAAAGGCTCTGGAGATTATTTAGGTCGTTAGGACTTCCGCCCATAGCCACAGGCTGGATATGGTCCACTTCAAGAGTCCGGCCCCGGCCTCGCCTACCGCATATCTGGCAAGTCCAGTTGTCACGGTCCAACGCCTTGAGACGTAGGCGCTTCCACTCCCTTACTGCCGCGTTCACCGGATGATGCCGGATGATGTGGACGCCTTCGGTTTCCGGTTGCGCCGTTCCCACTCACCCGCCGCCAACATCAAGGCGATGGCTATATCGTCTCGGCTACAGTTATTTGACGCCTGCTTCACCGGCCTAATGCTTCCCGCATCGTCACTTTTTACGGAAGCCACAGCTAGGCTTGCCGTCAACAACATCCTGCTTGCACGGTCCACAGATAACGGCCCGTCCTTGGCGAGTTTCCGAAGGCTTCTGATATCTTCGGATGATTCGCTCCATCGCGTTACCCTTGGTTCAATGCGGATGCCACTGGCGCAATCCTCCAATTCCGGTAGCCGGAAGCGGTCACAGATAACCCGCGTTGGCTTGCCCCAGGCGTCCAGGATGGCATCCATAAGTTGGCTTGGCGGTTGGACTCGTAGGCCATCCGCTACCAGCAACCGCCCGCTATCAACCAACCGTTGATACGTCGATTGTGGTACACGGTCGCGCTTCTCTTGGGCGCTTATGCTTGGCAGTCCAGGCGCTACCGCTAGCGCCTCAGTCCTACCGCTAGGCCAGATGGCCGTAGCAGCCGAGAATGACCGCCCGCCGCCCAAGTCTACGCCAACGATTGGACGGCCTTCCTTTGCCGCTACTGGACGCGCTAGGCACCGCTCCCAATCATCCACAGATAACATCTGGCTATCTTCGTCACGGGTTGGGTGATTCATTCTGAACGTCAACCACGCTGCCTTTTTGCGCGGGTCTGTACGCGCTTCGTCTCTCGCCTCCATAAGTTCCCTTCGGAAGTCTGCCGAGATTGCCGTAAGCGGGTTGACGCGCCGTATCTCTGACCACTTATCCCACTTGGCCGGATCGCCCCTTAGCGCCATGACGTACACGCTATTGGTACTCCCGCGGTCCACAAGGTCAAACCACCAATGCCCCGGCCCGAATCCGAGCGGCCCAAGCGTTCCCACAACCAATATCTTCAACGGCGAGTCCGGTTTGCCCCTAGCCGTGAGCAAGCTATCCCAAACCATGCCGCCAGAATTTATTTCCCACGCGCCAGGTTCATCACAAATCGCCCAAGGGCAATTTACCAAACCTTGGCTAGTTTTTCCGTTTGACCCGATAATCCGAATCCGCGTCTTGGTGGCAACGTGGAGGATTCCGATTCTGGTATTTGAGTCTAGGTATCGGTAGCCATCCTCACCAAGGAAGCCACGCGCCGCCCTAAACGTGTATCGCGCCTGTTCAATGGACGCCGCTACCATCACGCTTTCCGTTCCCGGTCTGAACATGGCGTTGAACGGGTCCATGACCATTGACGCAATGAAACCGGCTAAAGTGGTCTTACCGTTCCCGCGCGGCATGGAAAGGGCTGCTATCGTGATGTTCGGTTTGAGTGCTTCCCGGAGAAATGTTCTCTGAAACGGTCTCAATACAAGGCTCATTTTGATACTTCCTTACACTGAAAAGGCCATCCTTCGGTTGCCGGGTATGTCTAGACTTCGACGGCAAGGGTCCCCTAGTTAGTCAGTGTCGCGTTCGAGTTCGTCGAAGACTTCATCAATCGAGCGCATCATCCCAAACTCATACCTACACCTTCTTGCCCTTCTCTCAAACCAGTCACGCAGACGCGGCAACCGTGACGCCAATAACTCCCCGTCCGGCTTGGTCAGCCTCATCTTCAACGCCGTGTCCAATGTTTCCATAAATTCGTCTATCGTCACCCTTTCCTTCGTGGTGTGGTCAAGCGTTCCTAGCGTAATCGCCACCAAGTCTAGTAACGCAATTGACGTGTCTTCCCGTAGTTGTTGGTCGTTGTCCGAAGATTCCATCGTTCAACCTCCATCAAACAAAGATCAATCAATCGAACAGCGCGTTATGGTTGCTGTTCCCCTATAGGGGTAGGGAACAGGGAACAGCAAACTTAACGCCGCATAACGGCAATTCGTTTTCATTCTACGCGCCGACTTGGGAATCGCTGGCGTCCGTGATATTGCCACTTTCCGCCGCGTCTCTACCTTGCTCCGTGATGATGTAGCGGTATCCCTTCCCGTCGCTAACACGGTCAACCAGACCATCCAATACCAACACTCCCAACGCCGCTACAAGGCTGGTACGCTTGGCCTTTAGCTTGCCGGTGAAGCCGTCATATCCCTTGATTCCTTCCGGTGCATCCACCAAGACCTGACAACGCCTTGACGGTTGTTAGGTCAGTGGCCTTCTCTCCAGTGGTCTTGCCTACCGCATAGGTGAATACATCGTCCACGTAATCGCCGGTTATGACCGCTACCTTTTCATGTAGGCCAACCGGCAATTGCCCCTGCCGGTCCTTCTCTGACGTCAACGTGATTCGACCGCCTACCTTTTGATTCCAAGGCTTGCCACTGACACGCAATCCAACACCGTTCAGGCTGGAGAATTTGTAGTTGCTCCCGATGGGGCCATCCGCCCGCCCTTCGGAGTTCTTCGGGATATGGTCCAACATCAATACGCCGATGCCCTTTGCCTTGAATGGTTCAACGAATCGAGCCATCCAAGGCTTTACGTCCGAGCCGTCCACTGGACATCCGGCAGACTCACAGGCGTCTATGATGACCAATCCGGGATAGTCTCCACGCTCTAGCCACCATATGATTTCCGCCATCGCCTTATCATCGTGAATCAACTCCGGTGCGCTGAACCAGAAGTTATCTCCCTTGGCGTCTGGACATCCCAATAGGTCAGCACGACGGCCCAACGTCTCGGCGTTATCTTCCGCGTCAATCCATAGGACATGCGAGCCACGCGCCAACGATTGCTTGGCTACGTCCAACGCTATAAAAGACTTGCCACAACCTGGACGCCCATAGATGGAGCTAACACGTCCGGCATAGATGATCGTCTCACCGTCCGAGCGCGTGTATGCCGCTGGTAGGATTTCCATAGCGTTTCCCGCCCCTACCGTCTGCCGATATGCGCTGGCATTCGGCAGTATCACCTTTGGCGTTGGTACTGGCGTTGGCGTCCTTGCGGCTCTGCGCTTTAGTGTGCCGTCACAGTAGACGCAACAGTCCGGTATTGCTTCCTCGAATGGACTGTCACAGTGTAGACAACATCCGTCAACGCTTGATTCTTCCGATGGCAAGGTATAGACTTGTTCTGTAGTCACTGGTAGAAACCTTCCACGGTTTGATTTCGCGCCGGTTGCGTCCCGGCGCGATTTCTATTTCTACAGCCCTTGAACATCCCGAATCCGGCGCGCTTCAAGCCACTCCAGGAATTCGCGTTTGTTCCATCGTTGCGTTCGCGGCCCTATCCATGTTTCCTTTGGCAACTTGCCGCGCTTCCGCCAGTTATAAATGGACTGCCTGGTCACTCCGATCAGTTCGGCCAAATCCTTCGAGTTCAGGTACTCACACTCCATAAATCCATCTCCTTTAGAATCGTTCCAAACAATGATAACGGGTAGGACGCCAGCCGCATAGTATAGACGGATGGAAAACCAGATGGAAATATACGGCCTTTCGCGTCTATCCATAGCTGAACGTGAATACCTCCATGGGTACCATTCACCATTCCGGAGTCCACCGGCCTCGGGGGCAACAATACTTACCCGCGTATCGCCATGCTGCCTCGATGGGAATATGAGCCCTTGATACGCTATTGTTTGTGATCATTAAGTATTGTATTTCACAGGAACAAGCTGCCCGGGCCTTGATAGAGGAGCTGTCTGCTGACGAGCCAGGCTACATCTGCCGGAAAGTAACGAATCGAGACGGTATGGGTATTGGAACGCCCTTACCAGTTCCCTCGGGGACAAGCGGAGAATCTTAATTGGACATGCGACTAACCAGGGAGATCAAGGCATTTTGCCCCGACTTCGCGCCGGTACGCCTTGTCCTCCGGGACCTCGGCGCGCACTTCATCACGGTCAAAGAGCAGGTCGACTTCTTTTACCACCTGCCAGGTTCCGGGGATGAGACGGGAACGCGGCGGCTCAAGATACGCGTCGAGCACGGAAACTCGCAGATCATCTACTACTATGACCGCCAGGAGAATGGCGCGCGCACCAGCCGGTTCCAACTCTGGGATGTGACAGACGCCAAGGGCAGTTGTCCGTAAGAGCCGCGAGTTCTGGCACAAGGACAACGTCATCTTCAACTTGGACACAGTCGATCGGGCCGGCCAAATATTTGAGGCCGAGGTACAGTCAAAGGGCGGCCAAGACATCGACACCCAGGTGGCGGAATACCGACGCACATTCGAACCCTATTTAGGGCAGATGATCGAAGGCTCCAACGAAGACCTTGCGCCCGGAGACACCCTCGAACGATCCCTCGGTGATTGCGGCGAGGGCTCTGATTGAATGGATATTGGTAGACCCGAATCTAACTCCAACTCTAAGGCGGTCTTCTTCGACCTTGACGGGACTCTTGTCGACCATGACCGAGCTGAGGAACGCGGGGCCCGCGTCTTCTTCGAGATGCATCATCTCATCCTCAAATCCTCGACCTTTAAGGAGTTCTGGACGGAGTGGCGGGAGGCGTCCGAACGGCACATGGAGCAATTCCTTCGCGGGGGCATAAGTTTCCCCGAGCAACGGCGGAGACGAATTCGCGAAGTGGCCCTTCAACCCGTGACTCCTGACGAAGCGGACCGTCTTTTCTCCGATTACGTGGAGGCTTACGAGGCCGAATGGACCATATTCGAGGATGTGCTGGAGGTTCTGGCGGCGTTGGAAACTCGGGGATTCCGCATGGGTGTGATTTCCAATGGCGATGCGGACCAACAGAGGGCAAAGCTGGCGAGGATGGACCTGGCCCGATTCTTCGATCATGTCCTGGTCTCAGGAGACACCGGGTTTGGCAAACCCGGCCGGTCAATATTCGAGACTGCCGCCGCCCGCATGGGACGGGCGGTGGAGGACTGCGTTCATATAGGGGACTCATTCGAAAACGACATAGTTGGTGCGGCGTCGGCGGGGATGAAAGCGGTCTGGATAAATAGGGCGGGGTACGAACCTCGGAATCTGGAAGCCGCGACCTTTTGCCCCGTACGCGATCTAAGAGAGATACTGGACTTCGCCTGGTTGACTTAACCTCCCAGCCACCAGCCATGTTCACAGGTACACCCTATTTGAGTCCGGTAAGGCGACCTCTCTGCTAAGATGATGTCCTGTCCTCCGACTCGAGTATCTCCCCATCCGGGAGCATGTCTACAGTGGAATCAGGGACGTTTAAGGTTAGAGCCATCTGGACCTGGACTTGGTAGAAGCGGGCCCCGGCGGGCGCAACAGCGTATCCTACCTGCGCCGGATGATGGGTCCGTGGCGGTCTGCCAACTTCCGGTGGTACTGGACTAGCTCCTCCACCCAGGCAGTCTCCCAGGGGATGCAATTCCTCGTCCTTGGGTGGTTGGTGTTGGAGGTGACCGGCTCCAACACCCAACTGGGGCTGGTCCTCTTCCTCTACGGAATTCCAAATGTGAGTCTGCTAGTGGTCGGCGGGGTCATCGCCGACCACATCGACCGGAGGCGGTTGCTGATTACCATCCAGGCGGCGGTCGGTTCGATAATCGGGCTGCTTGCCACACTGACGATCATGGAACTGGTGGCGGTCTGGCATATCTATGTTGCCGCAGTGGTGTTGGGGATCTTACAGGCGTTAAACCAACCGGCGCGGGTGGCGATGGTAGCCGATCTGGTTGACGAGCGGACCCTGTTGGACGCGGTGGCACACTTTAACGCCGCGGTACACATCGGCCGGATCGTCGGGCCGCCATTAGTTGGGGCGGTGATCGATATATGGGGCCTCGGGACCGCTCTATCCCTCAACGCCTCCTTTTATGTGCTCAGCGTGTTGTGCGTTTGGCGCATTCAGACACAGTCCAAACGCTCTAGACCCGAGCCTCAACCTTTGCTCAAAACCTTTGCGGATGGGTTCACTCACATCAGGGATGCGCCAGTGTTGCTGACGGTAATCGTCCTAGCATGCTCTTTTGGCGGGTTCGGAATGTCGCATCTGCAGGTGATACCGGCGTTCGCCCAGGACCAACTTGGCAGCGGAGCGTCCGAAGCCGGTCTGCTGCTCCTGGCATCGGGAATCGGATCGCTGATCGGCAATCTATGCCTCACCTTCATCGGCCGTGCCTGGCTATACCGCTGGCTGCTGGTCTGCCTGTTCCTGTTTTGCGCCTGCCTAACCCTATTCGCCTGGTCATACTGGTTCTGGATGTCATGGGCCCTGTTCCTGGTGTTGGGGGGGTTGAGCCTCGGCACCGTGTGGCCGCTGGCCACAACCATCTTGCAGTTGTCATCCGCGCCGGAGATAAGGGGCCGGGTGATGGGAGTCTTGCACTTCACTCCAGGGTTCCACTACCTGGGAGCGCTGCCACTGGCCGTCGCGGCAGGGTGGGCCGGCTGGCCTGTGTCGATCAGCGTCGCGGCCGCGCTATGCCTCTTCGTTACCATTTGGTTCGGCCTCGGCAGAACATCGGGCAGGCGACTCGCCGCCACGCCGTTGGTGTCCGGTAACTGACTCCCACCTTGCCGCCTTCCCGGAGTTGGTCGACCAGAAGCCGGAGCGACCGCTTGACGAGTCCTAGCCGGTTCTCCCGGTTCATGGAGCCAGATACGTCAATGGTGAAAATCAGAGTCGCGTCCTTCCGGTCTTCTTCAAAGACCGATTTACCTTGAAGTCCTACCCGCATCAGCCAGTGGTTCGCCCCCGCCGAAGGGAGACGGAGAACCCTCGACATGAATGGCGAAGGCCTCCTGTTCGGGCCGCGGATAGCCGTGATCGAAGAAGTTTACGAACTCATCCACTCGTATCGAGTCCGAATCAGGGAGGTACCCGTCTTGGACAAAGCGCCGCGCCACAGTATAGGACGCTGTATCCACGTCCATCGCGAATGTGGAGAGGCGGTCATCCTCGGCATCGATGAACGGATTGACTCCGTAATGCTTGAAGAACGTGAGGTCGTATGCTGCGTCGTTGACCGTGGCCGAACCGCCGATGGAGTTGAATCCCTCAACGCCGGGACCTTGTCCTGGCGGGATCTGGGGCGCTGCGGACATCTCTCTGACGGTGCCCTTTAGCGCAGGCGCCGTACCCCCGGAACTTCCTCTCGCACGGTCTGCTCCTGCGACGCCTACAACAGCAGGGGTATCGCCTACTTGGAGCGCGGACGAAATGGCGACGCAGACCTGGCCATCCACGATTTGACCCAAGCCGTATCTATCAATCCCCGAGATTCTGGCGCTTACGTCAACAGGGCCGTGGCGCACATGGAGAGGAATCGGCCCGCTGACCTCAATATTGCCCGGAATGAACTGACCCATGCCATTGAATTGGAACCCGACTCTCCGATAGCTTACTTCAACCGCGGACTGGTGTACTCGGTTTGGAGAACTGGGACCGGTCTACAAATGACCTGTTGCGCGCCCATGAACTCCGCCCTGACGATCCGAAGTTCAACGACACCCTCTGCTGGCAGTTGGGCCTGCAACGCCAGCCTGAAAAAGCGTTGCCCTACTGCAAACTGGCATTGGCAACCGAGCCGGACGGCCCGGCCAGAGACAGCAGAGGGCTGGTCTACGCCGTCATGGGCCGGTACCAAGAGGCCATCGAGGACTTCACGGTGTTCCTCGCGTGGGTGGACCGTTCGGCCAAGGAGACTTGCCGGGGCTCTTACCGTCCCACCCGCTTGGCCTGGCTCAACGACTTGGAGGCTGGGAGAGACCCCTTCGACACCGAAACCCTTCGACAACTTCGGGTCAGACCAATCGCTTCTACAGATGACCCCTGCTGAGACTGTTGCAATCCTTTTCAAAGCTCTGCGATTGGACTAGAATATTGGGGGCAACGTATACTCGTAATGTGTTAATACGTTAGCTTCACGCAACGCAGGAGCGTAGCTCAGTCTGGCCAGAGCGCTGGTCTCCAAAACCAGTGGTCGCGGGTTCGAATCCTGCCGCTCCTGCCAACCTTCTCCTACCGAGCCTCTCAGGCCGGTATAATCATGCACTAACTTCCATTGGCCGCAATCCGTGGCCTCGCCCACTGGACCATTATGCCCGGCAAGCAGTCAGAATCCAAGGAGGACTCCCATGCCAGGAATAGGCACACTCAAGCAGCGCATCAGGGCGGGTGAAATCGTCATCGGCGTTTCCGTGCCCTTGGACTCAACCAGGGCCCAGTTGGATGAAATCCTGAGCAAGGATGCTTACGATTTCCTGACCGTCGACAGCCAGCACAGCCCCTACAACGAAGAGAAGCTGGCCGCACTTTGTATACTGGCGGAAGACCTTGAGATGCCCGTCCAGTTCCGCATCAAGAACACGCGCCACACCTACCTGATCGGCAACATCCTGGACCTGGGGCCCGCGGCGATAGAGGTCCCCTTGGTGGAACACGAATCAGTGGTCGACGAGGCCCTGGCTTCGTTTTATTACCCTCAGCAGGGGAAGAGGAGCTGGGGAGGGGCGGCCCGCCATGGAGTGCGGGGCCGCGATGATCGGCTGGAATACGCGGAATGGTGGAACAACAACGGCGTGCTTTGCATGCAGATGGAGACCGTGACCGGGGTTATTAATGCCGAAAAACTTGCCAAGGCAGGCGTAGACTGCCTGACCTGGGGCCCAGCCGATCTTAGCTTCGACCTGGAGGCGCATCCTGAGTTCCCCTACCGGACCACTGACGATTGCGTGCGTCACGTGCTCAAGCAACTGGAAGGCACGGGTGTTAGGATCAGCTTCCGCAACGGTGGCCCCGATCAACGGGACCACTACCGGGAGATGGGTGTAACTGTGTTTATGGAGCGGCCCATCAACTAGACGGCCGCGCCGTCACCCCCAACGGACCACCCGTATGGGCTATTGCCGGTACGAGACTCGGGCGGGGGAGGCCAGTCCTCCGCCCATATCAGAAATGCCGCGCAACCTCGCGCTTGTACACGTCTGAATTGACCAAACGCTCCAGAGCGTCGATTTCCTCTAGGCAGTCGTCCAACGAGGACGCGGTACTCAGGAATGAAGCCACCGCATCGCCCACGATGAACACACTGTAACCATATTGGTTGAAATATACCTCGACCTTTACGTCGTCCAGAGTCCGCGAGTAGACCGGTGTGCCGGCCTTAAGATCCAGCGCCATTCCCACAACTCCCCTCCGTGATGCTGCATTGGACCCGGAGTGCCCGTCCAAGAGTACAACTGTTGGAAACTACTCTAGCAGCGGTGTACTCCTTTGTAACTGGGCAACTGTCAGTAGCCGGGAACCTAAAGCCACCCATTTCGCCTCTTTATGTAAAGCAAATTGCATAGATGATACCTAATACGTCAAACGGAATGGGGTTGGACTCATGGTGAGGGTTGGCGAACGGACAAGCGGGTGCGCGGGAGAACGGGCGGAAAATCTTCCGGCGAGGGAAAGGCAGATTCCGCGTTGTTCCCGCTACCCGTGGAGTTCGATTATGTCGCCATCGGACAGGACGTAGTCTCGGCCAACGCGCTGACCTCCAAACTTTCCGGAGCCCCATAGAGAAGCATATTTGAAGCGGCGAAGCCAGTCCTTGTGCACCAGAACGGCGGCGTCCTCCACCATGCTGCCTCGGGCAAGTACGAGGGGGTCTTTCATGTCGGGTTCCGACCCCTTGGCCTTCAGATAGACGCGCACCCGGCCCAGAGTTCCAAAGATGGCCCGGGCCAGTTCTTCGAGCCGGGTCTCTTCCAATGCGGACACCGCAAGCATCGGGAAGCGTGTGCTGTATAGCTCCTGCAAGAGCTCGAAGGCCACTTCGGCGTCCGGCTCGTCAGCCTTGGTACCTACAATCAACGCCGGTTTCTGGATCAACGGGTCCTCTGGGTCAAGAATATCATCGCATCCCAAAAGACGATAACTAAAACGGTCAAGCTCGGAAAACACCTCGTCGGCCTCGGTCAATGGGTCGCCGGAAAGGTCTAGCACCACAAGCAAAAGGTCGGTGTTCCGCAGGAGGCTGAAAAGCTGGCCTTGAATGTCGCGATCGTTGATGGCGGGGGTGTCCACTAGCTGAATCTTCACGTTCTCGTGGCGCAACATTCCAGGCAGGGGAATCCGAGTGGTGTAGGGATAGACGGCGACTTTGGCGGACGCGCCCGTCAGTGTGGCGAGAAGTTGTGACTTACCGGAGTTGGGCAGCCCGATCAGGGCCACCTGGCCCGTTCCTTCCTTGCGGACCACGAAGGGTTGCGGTTGGCCGGAGCCGCGCCGGGGGTTTTCCAGTTCCTCCAGGCCCTTGGCCACCTTCGCCCTCAGGTCGGCGCGCAGGTGGTCGGTCCCTTTGTGCTTCGGCGTGGCGGCCAACATCTGTTGCAGCGCGGCCACCTTTTCGGCTGTGCCCCGGGCGGCGCGGTACTGTTGCTCTGCGACGTAATATTGGGGAGGC
Organism: Dehalococcoidia bacterium; assembly: GCA_965216155.1. GTDB lineage: Bacteria > Chloroflexota > Dehalococcoidia > Lucifugimonadales > UBA3495 > CATOSP01. Next base: position 1,212,897 of record CBDCFD010000006.1, read on the forward strand.
AGGTTGGCCGGCATCCTATCCTCTCCTGACCATCCAGGGACGCGGTCAAAGCGTTTCCGGGGAATTTACGGGACTATAGCAACCGTCGGCTGGCGAGTCAAACGCGCCTTGCGTGGACAACCTGTGGAACCGGCAGTAGACTACTGGCCAGCGGACTAGGAGGTGAGGGCCATGCCTGTTTTCGACCCCGAATACCTACATAGAGTCACCTACCACATCTACCGTGCCAAGGGCGTCTCTCATGAGGAGGCCGAAGTCGTCGCCACCCACCAGGTAAAGGCCAACCTGGTCGGACACGACTCCCACGGAGTCATCCACATCACTGACTACGTCGGACGTATTGACCGGGGACACATCGTACCCGGCGCTCCGTTTGAAATAGTCAATGAAACCCCTGCTACGGCGGTGATCAACGGCAACTGGGGTTTCGGTTTCGTGGTTACTGAACGCGCCATGCGGATGGCCATCGAAAAGGCAAGGGTCAACGGAGTTGCGGCCATCACGGTCCATTACCAGAGTCATATCGGACGGCTGGGCGACTACCCGACCATGGCCGCCAATGAGGGTATGATCGGGATGATCACCGCCGATTCCGGTGCGGGACCCAAATCGGTAGCACCTTTCGGCGGCAGGGCCCGGCGCCTGGGCACCAACCCCATTTGCATCGGCGTTCCCAGCGACCTCGAGGGCACCGTGTTGTTGGACATGGCCAGCAGCGCCGTCGCCGCCGGTAAGATCGGCCTGGCCAGGAGCCGGGGTGAACAGGTGCCTCCAGGGTGGCTTATCGACAAGGACGGCAATCCGACAACAAACCCGGACGACTACCGGGAAGGCGGCGCCATTCTGCCCGTTGGCGCCGACCAGGGCCACAAGGGTTACGGGCTGTCTTTCATGGTAGAGACGTTTTCGGCGTTGCTGACCGGGCTGGGTTTCGGGATCGACCCCAATGCGCGCCACAATGACGGAGTGTTCATCGCCGTTTTCAACGTGGAGCATTTCCGGCCCCTGGATACGTTTAAGACGGAGGTCAAAGAGTTCGCCGAGTTCATCAAGACCTCTCCGCCGGCTCCAGGGTTTACCGAAGTCCTCTATCCGGGAGAACCAGAGTTCCGCACGGAGCAAGCCCGCCGCAGGGACGGCATATTCGTCGAAGACCCGACCTGGGAAGAGATTACAGACCTGATGAAAGAGTTAAAGGTAGAGGACGCGGTCGGCCAGCAGGACGGTTGCAAAGTTGGCGAGGGATGTTTACATAAGGTAGATAAGTGAGAGACGGGAGTGCGGGGATATGGAGGCGGCGGAATCTCTTTTCAGGTGCTTGGAGCAGGCGCCGGACCCCAGGAGGGCCAGGGGAGTCCGCCATCCCTTTCAAGCCATTCTGCGTCTGACCCTGCCGGGCTTGGTCTGCGGTCAGACCACCATGGCCCACATCGCCCTCTTCGCCAGGATGAACTGGCCGGCTCTGAAGGAGCCCTTGGGGTTTCTCCGGGACCACCCGCCCCACGCCGCCACCATCTCGCGCACCTTGGCAGGGGTCTCGCATGAACAATTGCAGGGCGCCCTGACTGGCTGGGTGGCCCGCGTGGTGGCGGACCGGGAGGCTGAATGCCTCGGTGGACGGCAAGTGGACCAAGCAGTCCGAGGACGCCAAGGGGAATCCCCTGGTCATGGTGAACGTGCTGGCCCATGACCTGAAGTTGTGCCTGGCCCAGTGGCCGGCGTCGGGAAAGCGGCACGAACCCGGGGTGTTGCGGGAGCAACTGGGGCAATTGTTCCAGCGCTATCCCGGGCTGCGGCTGCTGACCATGGACGCCCTCTATGCGGAGCGGGACCTGTGCCAGGCCATAGTCAGCCAGGGGCGGGACTATCTGGTCCGAATCAAGGGGAACCAGCCTGAAGCGCTGGCCGCATTGGCCGACGGGTTTGCCGCAGAGGAGTTGGGGGAGCCGCAGGCGGAGACCCTGGGAAAAAAGCGGGGGCGATCGATAGGCGGCGGATCTGGACCGATAACGCACTGGCCGACTACATCCGGGAGGAGTCGGGATTTCCCGGGGCGGGGCAGGGCGCGATGGTGGAGAAGGAGAGCGTGGATATAGTCGCCAGGGAGGTGGGCCGGGAGCGTTGGTATCTGCTGACCAGCCTGCATTCCCGGCAGTGCAGGCCAAAGGAACTGCTTCTGGTTTTTCGCAACCACTGGAGCGTTGAGAACAGCCTGCATCACGTGAAGGACCGCAGCTGGGATGAGGACGTCCACACGCTGCGCCGTCCCGGGCTGGGGGAAGTATACGCCACCCTGGTCAACACCGGGCTGAACGCCCTGCGCCTGGAAGGATGGTTTCCCCCCGGATGTCCATGCCCCTGCGAGCCAAGACTTGCGCCTTCAGCCCAATGCAGACCATCGCCCAACTATTCGGGCCAACTTCCTGACTTTGCAATCGTCCTACCCGGACCCCGGCAGTGGCTGACACCTAATGAGAAGGACCCGGGATGGACCCGGGTCCTTCTAGCGTCCGAATCCTATTTCCAGCATGAGGCGATTCATCTCCATAATCTCTTGATCGTTACTGCGTAAATTCAGACCGGCAGACTATACTTAATCCAGAGCACGGCCCCCTGCTAAAGGAGAGAAGATGATAGCTGGCCTAATCGCCGGTTCGATTGCCGCCATCGTGGCGTCCCTGGTGTCGTTGCCCCTGCGCTCGCCGGTGGACAGCGTGTTCAACACCGCAACGGTCACCTTGGGATCACTGGTCTTTGGCATCGGGGCGGGGCTGCTATGGTCGGGACTGTCATCCAACCCAAGGCGAATTCAATACTACGTTGGCGCGCTGGCCGCCGTGTTCGTCGTAATTGTGGTGATCGCCTTGATTGGCAATTCTACGCTCGACCGCTTCGCCTCCTTCGTTATCCCCTTGGCGGCAATAGTCTTGGTGATTGTTGGCGTGCTAACCCCTTCGTTTGGCGGACTTTCAGTCATGGCCGCGCGTGGTCTGGCCGTAGTCCTCCTGGTCGCGTCGGTGGGGCTTGGCTACGGGCTCATGGGGCAAGGCGACGCCGAGACCGGCGAGTTGTCCCTGCCCGAACGGGTCGAAGCCCCAACTCCCGCACCTACCGAATCCGCCGGTCCAACTGTGGCCCAAGCGCCTGCCACCGAAAGGGCGCCCGCCGCCGCGGGCACGACCGCACCAACCGGCGCGAGCACTACCGGACCGGCCGAAACGAGCACCCGCGCTCCGGCCGTGCAGCCTGTGAGCGCCGCACCGGCGGAATCCACCGCCACCCTCGCGCCCACCTCCACAGAGGCTATCCGGCCCACCGTTCCGGCAGACACAGGCTCCCCGGGCGGAAGCACTCAATACGTGGTAGGAGAAGGGTCGGAGATCACGTTTACCGTCGGCGAGGTTCTGGCCCGGTTCCCCAACCCGATCAAGGCTGTAATGCGCACGACCGGATTATCGGGCCAAATCAACCTCGACGGGCACCCGTCCACCATCCAAGTGGACCTGCAATCTCTGTCCAGCGACCAGCAGTACCGCGACCTCTACGTCCACGAGCGCATGTTTCCGGACCACCCCATTGCCTCGTTCACCGTAGATAGGGTAACTGACCTTCCCGCGGAGTTCAGCAGAGGGGAGAGTTTCCAGCTTCCTCTATCCGGGACTCTCAACATAAAGGGCGAAGACTTCCCCCTGACCTTCGACTTGGAGGTCCGGAACGACGGGAACGTCCTGAACGTCCTGGGCCGCACCATCGTCACCTGGGAGCAGCTAAACATTCCCGTCCCCACGGCCCGGTCCGTCGTTTCCATCGAGGACGAGATTCACGTACAGATATTGTTGGTCTCCACACCCCAGTAGCACCGGCTCTGGCAAAGCCCGGCCCGCACCCTAGCCCGTTCCAATAAAGCTAGTAGGCTGTTGTAAGCGATCCCAAATCCAGCCCCCGGCTCACGGTCTTTCGATTGTCGTCTCACTGCATTACTTTCCCATTTTCCGTAAGGGGGTATTCGCGAGCCGACTGGAAACGTGTCAAAGACAAGACCCGGGCTCCGGGTACGTATCTGTTGTATTCGCAGGGCTATGACGTTACTATAGCGTGACAAATGGAAGGTACCTTCTCAAGGATTCGTTGTGAAGCGGGTCCGGGATTACCGGGGACAGCGGTCGTGCAAAAGAATAGTCGCATAGGTTTGAAATGCGCGCCTACATGATCCGGCGGCTGGGCCACTCCATATTCATCATCCTGGGAATCATGGCCCTGCTCTTCTTCGCCATCAACGTGCTGGGAGACCCGGTGCAGTTGCTAGTGGACGAGGAAGCGACCCAGGAGATGATCGATTCGTTGCGGGCGAAGTACGGGTTCGACAGGCCGCTTTACGTGCGCCTTGGAGAATTCTACAAAAACCTGGCGGTCTTGGACTTCGGCAAGTCCATCCGCCACCGGATTGACGCCGGCGGGATGGTGCTGGACCGCATCCCCAATACTTTCGCACTTGGTCTGGTGGCATGGGGCCTCGGTTCCCTGGGCATCCCCCTGGGGATACTGGCGGCCCGGCGGCCTCGCGGCATCGTAGACCGCATCGTAAACGTCATGTCCTTCGCGATTATCTCCATCCCCGACTTCTGGCTCGCCCTCATGCTTATCCTGTTGGTGTCGGTGCAGATGGGACTGCTCCCCACGTCCGGCCACGACGGCCTGGGGCCCGGCGGGTGGAAATACATCATCCTGCCCGCCATTGCCCTGTGCCCCAGGGTGCTGGGACGCAACGCCCAGATCACCAGGGCCACCATGATCGAGGAATTGGGAAAACAGTACGTGTCGACCGCCAGGGCCAAGGGCTTGGGCGAAAACACCGTCCTCTACACCCACGTTTTGAAAAACGCCTCCATCGCCATCGTGACGCTTCTGGGGGCCGAACTCGCCGGTTTCATGAACGGCGCCACGGTGGTGGAGGTCATATTCCGGTGGCCGGGATTGGGGCAGCTTTTGATCGAGGCGATCAACTACCGCGACCTGCCCGTGGTGACCGCGGCGGTATTTACAATTGCGCTTATCGTCATGATAACCAACCTGATAGTTGACCTGATCTATACCTGGCTGGACCCCCGCATCGTGTACAAGTAGGCATGCGGACCGCCACGCCCCGATAGTCCAAATAACGATGACTAATCAGACAGCAACATTAGACAAGCGCACCAACCCGGTTGCCTCGGTCTTGCAACGGCCGCTGGTGCAGGCGTTCTTCAACGACCCCATCACCTATATTTCGGCGGCGTTCGTCATCATCGTCGTGCTGGGGGCCATATTCGCGCCCATCGCCTCTCCCCACGACCCGAAAGAGCAGCAGCTTCCCCTCAGGCACCTTCCCCCGTTCTCCAGCGGTGAAGCCGTCGTCGATAACACCGTCAAACCGTATGTAACGGAGACAAGGTTTTACATTTTCGGCACGGACCACCTAGGGCGCGACTACCTGAGCAGGCTGATGTGGGGAGGCCGCATCTCCCTGGCCGTAGGAGTCCTGGGAGTGCTCTGTTCCAGCAGCCTTGGGATATTCCTGGGGCTGGCCGCGGGCTACTTCCGCGGCGTCGTAGACGACATTATTATGCGCGCGGTAGACGTGTTTATGGCGGTGCCGTTGTTGCTCCTCGCTTTGATGGTGATCTACATCCTGGGAGCGAGCTTCATCAACATCCTGATCGTCTTCGCCGTCGCCCGCTGGATGATCTACTGCCGTGTCACCCGGGGCGTTGTGCTGTCGCTGCGTGAGCAGACCTTTATTGAATCCGCCCGGGCCATAGGTTGCAGCGACCGCAGGATCATCGTCCGTCACGTGCTGCCCAATCTGCTGACGCCTCTTATGACCCTGGCCACCCTGGACGTCCCCGGAACCATCCTCACCGAGTCGACCCTCAGCTTCCTGGGCTTCGGGATCCAGCCTCCCGAGTCTTCATGGGGCCTGATGCTCGCCTCGGGGCGCGAGTACATTCAGACAGCGTGGTGGATCGTGGTGATCCCCGGTCTTGCGATTTTCCTGACGGCCCTGTCGTTCAACTTGTTCGGGGTCTGGATGCGAGCCGTAAGCGACCCTCTACAAAGGTGGAGATGGCTCAAAGCGACCAGAGAAGCCAAGGAAGCGGGTGTATCCACCTAGATGACCTCGCGGGCCGGACTCACCGTCCGTGATATTATGGCGAGGTGTCCGGGTCCTCACGCTTCGCGTGAACGGTATCTCTGACCGCAGGTGAGGGACATCTCTCCAACTTCAGCTTTCTCGCTCGGAGGGGAGAGGACAGCGAATCGAGGGGAGGGGGCGCCAGCATTTCCACAACGAGGCTCAAATGAGAGAAGGTGGAATACTCTTCTGGGCGTTCCCTGTGGCCAGGACTCTGGCGGGGTTTTTATTGGCCACCGTTCTAGGCATCGCCGGTGGTTGGACCGTCCTTATCTTCAACGCTTTGATCGGCTACCCCTGGTCCTCGCAACTTCACCTGAACCTTTACTACTTCGGAATCGGCATTGGCGCAGGCGTGGGAGCTTATATCGGTTGGGCCAATTTCGCCGTCCGCCGGGAGTACATAGCGGCCACGCTACTCCTGGCTATTGCCGGAGGGGTCATTGGGGCTTACATGGGGATCGCCTATGGGTCCCAGGCCGACCCCGACTTTCTGGGTAGAGGCTACACCCTGGAACACAGCCTCCACCTGGGGGCTCCCATCGGGGGTATCATCGTGTCCACGACCATTGGGCTGGTCAACGAGATTCGCACCGGAGGGCGTTAGCAGTGGCCGGTAGCCAGTGATAGGAATGACGCAGAGACTCGATAAATCATCTCCGCCAATTCGATTGATTTCTTCCAGACATCCAGCTCTAGACAGCTCTTCAACATAGCCATATCACACAACCCCGTCCAGTGCCGGCCACTAACCACCGGCCACTGGGCTTACGGGTCCGACGGCGGTGGAGCGGGGTTGACCATTCCCGCGGCCAGGGATACCGGGACCGCTTCCGCCAGTTCGTCCACGGTCCACCTTCCGTCTTTGTGAATGCTGCGGACGACGTGGCGCGGCGAGTAAAGGGCCATCTGCCAACCGCTGGTGCCTATCACCTGGCCGGTAATTGCTCCACCGGCTTCCGAGCAGAGGTAGACCACCTTTGGGGCGTTGTTCCCCGCGTCCCTGGAACCTTCTGAGGCTTCCGCGGCCCGGCCAGCCATCTGCCCGCCGCCGATAACGCCGCGGGCTGCCCTTAGCTCTCGCGCCGCGTCAGGCACGGAACCAGTCATACGGGTCGCGCCGCCAGGATAGATGGCATTCACCGATATGCCGTGGGGGCCCAGTTCCCGCGCCAGCGCCCTGGCAAATCCGACCATCCCCTCCTTGGCGGCGGAGTAATTGGCCTGGCCGGTGTTGCCCAAGCCGGAGCCGGACGAAAATAGGCAAATGCGTCCGTACTTCTGCTGGACCATGTGCGGCACCACGTTCCGGACGGTATTGAACGCACCCTTGAGGTGGACCGCTAAAACAGCGTCCCACTCCTCCTCAGTCATGTTGAAAACCATACGGTCTCTCAGGATCCCGGCAACGTGGCACAGGATATCAACCCTGCCGAAGTTGTCCAATGCAGTTTGGACCATGCCCTGTGCGCCAACATAAGCCGCTACCGTGTCACGGTTTGCAACCGCGGCGCCGCGGGCTTCCCGGATCTCGGCCGCCACCTCGTCCGCCGGGCCCGTGTCCGTAGGCGCACCCGTACCATCCAGGTTCACACCCAGGTCGTTTACCACGACGGACGCACCTTCTTCCGCCAGGAGCATGGCCACTCCCCGGCCGATACCGCGCCCTGCGCCAGTTACGATCGCCACTCTTCCTGCCAGCCGATCACCCATGACTTATCCTCTCCCTTCTTAGGGTCGCTCCGGGCCGCTCCAAGGACTGCCTATCTGACGCTGGGGGAAATCATCTTGGGCACAAGGAAGTCCATCTCATCCATACTGTAGTTGCCTTCCTTGTGGATGCTTCGTTCGATCTGGGGGTTGGTGTAGAGGTAGATACTCCCGCCCCGCACGCCGAAGACATAGCCGTTCATGTTGTCGACCTCGTCGGTACACAACAGCGCGGTCAACGGGGCAACGTTTTCCGGGTCGTCGGCGGAACCGGGTCCTTCCCAGTTCGTGACCGGCGGAGACACCCCGATCCTGGCAACATCCTCGGCGGTTACTCCGGCCTGCGCCTCCCGGTATTCCTCGACGAGTCCGGGGAAAAGCCGGGTCCGGGCCAGAGGGGATATGGCGTTGCAATTCACTCCATAACGCCCCATGTCCCTGGCCACCGTGCGGGTCAGCCCGATAATCCCTTCACACGCGGCGGCGTAGTTGGAGCTGCCAAGAGCCCCCAGCCCGGCGTCGCTTGTGAGGTTCACGATTTTGCCGCCGCGCTGCTGGCGGAACAGGATACAGGCGAACTTGGTGGGACAGAAGGCGCCCTTCAAGTTGGTCCTGATGACCAGGTCCCAGTCCTGCTCGGTCATCTGGTAGATCATGCCCTGTTTGAGAATGCCCACGCTGTTGACCAGGATATCAATCCTGCCGAAGGAGTCCACCGCGCTTTGAATGACGCTCTCTCCGCCGTCTATGGTGGCAACGTCGGCGTAGTTGGCCGCCGCCTGTCCACCCGCTTCCTTGATCTCCGACGCAACATTGTCTGCCGGAGTGGTGGAAGTACCAGAACCATCGACGTCGCAGCCCAGGTCGTTGACAATAACCGAAGCTCCCTCCTGGGCCAGTTGCAGGGCGATTCCACGGCCTATGCCGCGGCCTCCGCCGGTGACCACCGCGACCTTGCCTTCCAGGCGGTTCGCCATAATCCCACCTCCGAGATGAGTCATTTGGGGGAGAATTCCAGCCAGCGGGGCGCAATATCCCACCGGCGCGCCCATATTACTACAGAAGTCATTGGGTGTCACGGAAGGCGTGGTTAGGGTAACTGTTCAGACTTGGTGAGGCGAATATGCTAATCTTCTCGTTGAGCGGAAAACGCTGGCGTCCGGGGCGCGATTGTGGCATAAGAGAACTATGGAAACGGAAGTGGACTTGAACCAGGCGAGCCGGGAGACGCTGCTGGAGATTATCGCGGAACTGCGCCAGCGGGTCGAGAGTCTGGAGGCCCGGCTGTCCGGCGGCGGCGGGCCGGGGGCCAGGATGCCGGGGCACAAACCGGCCGCCAGGCGCAAGGAGGCGGCGGAGGAAGAAAAGAAGCCCCGCAGGAAGCGTCCCCACGGCTTTGCCCGGCCGCGGATGGAACCGGAACGCAGCGCAAGTGACCCACGCCCCGGAGTTTTGCCCCGAATGCCATACTACCCTGAGCGGGGGTTGGGCGCAGCGGACCCGGGAGGTCATCGAACTTCCGGCGTCTCCTGCCGAAGTTACAGAGCATGTCTTCATAGCCCGGACGTGTCCGCTGTGCCGGAAACGGCGGTTGCCCCAGGACCCTCTGAAAGGTCTGGCCGCGGGCCGTCAACGCCTGGGAGCCAACCCCGTATCCAGTACGGGGCAGGCTCTGGTGAGTCTGATCGCGACCCTGCGGGAAGAGGGACGGCTGCCCATAAGGACAATCCAATGGTATCTGCGAACGTTTCATCAGTTGAAACTGAGCGTTGGGGCCATCGTCCGGGCCGTCCATCAAGTTGCCCGGCAGGGAGGGCCGGAAGTGGGCGAGGTCCTGGAGTGCATCCGGTCCAGCCCGGTGGTCCACGCCGATGAGACGGGTTGGCGGGAGAACGGGAGAAACGGCTACGTTTGGACCCCCGGTCCGGGCCGGGGGCAGGCTTTTCAGCACTCCCACGGAGCGGTTCTTCCTGCGCCGGGGCCGGGGCAAGGAGGTGGTGGACGAGGTCCTGGGCGAGTCCTTCGGCGGGATTCTGGTGAGCGATTTCTACGCCTCCTACGATCACTACCCCGGATTGAAACAGAGGTGTTGGGCCCATCTGCTGCGGGACATCCACAAGCTGAAGGTCTTGTACCCGGAAGACGGCAGGCTGACCCAGTGGGCATTGGGGGTGCAACGGCTTTACGCCAAGGCCAGGGCTTGGGCATCGGCCGGAGGGCGTCCGCCGTCCCGGGGGCAACTGGCGCTGGAAGAGCGGCTGCTGGCGCTGTGCCGTCCATTCATGGAAGACCCATTGGCGGTGCAAGCCAAGCTCTGCCGGCGGATTGAGCGTCACATCAAGAGCCTGCCCCGTACTTGATACGGGGAATTGTTTGTCTTCGTGTCTCACCCGGAGACGCCTTCGGACAATAACGCTGCGGAACGCAGTCTTCGCCACCTGGTGGTCAGCCGGAAAATCAGCGGCGGGACCCGTTCGGATGAGGGAACCGGTAGCAAAATGACCTTGGCGTCCCTCTTCGGCACCTGGCGGGCCAGGGGCCTAAACCCCTTCCTGGAAACCCGCAGGTTGCTCATTTCCCCTCAAGTCTGAACACTTACTGGTTAGGGGCCAGGGCAATCGCATCTTAACCCTTTCACAGTAAGAACGCGGGACCACAGGGCGTTAATTTCAGAGCTAAGGCTCATGCTGCCGGCCGGATTGCTCCTTCAGATTTTGGATATGGTGTGATGGCACACATCCGGGTGTCCTGAAGCTGGAGAATTTATTTTAGGGAAATTGTGGGCCATTTTGGTACATTGGGCCTGGGTGGCGGGTTAGGGATTTGGACCGGGACGGAATTCCGGCAAGGATTATGGTAACGAGTGGTCACCCCAGGTGGGAAGGGCGGGGTGTCAGCAGTCCAATTCAAGACGCGATTGCCCTGGCCTAGTACCCGGGCCTTTCGATTGTGACCGAAACCGGCCGCATCGTCGTTCAAGCGAAAGCTGGAACCAGATTGCTCAGGTATCGGAAGGTGATTTTTCGGAACGTGATTTTAAGGAAGGGTTCCTGGATTCCGGCGCAATGCCTGCCCCGTACCGGATACCAGGGCGGGAATGACGGATTTAGTGAGCCCGGCGAACGCAGACTCCGGTGGCTGGACCGCCATCCCGGTGCTAAACTCTCTCAAGTTATTAACCCACTTGGCTGGGGGCGTACATAGGAGGGACCGGGAATGAGCATGGAAGGTCTGGTGTCGGTCGTCACCGGCAGTAGCCGGGGCATCGGCAAGGCAATCGCCAAGGTATTCGGCGAGCAAGGCTCGAAGGTGGTCGTTGTAGCCAGGAGCGAGCAGGAGGGAGGCCGTCTGCCGGGCAACATTAACCTCACGGTCCAGGAGATCGAAGAGGCAGGCGGCCAGGCGATGGCCGTCCGGTGCGACATTACCGACGAAGAGCAGGTGCAAGAACTCGTTAAGACCGTGATGGACGCCTACGGCCGCATCGACGTACTCGTGAACAACGCCGGAGTCCAGGTCAACGTGGAGCTCGCCGACCTCCAGACCCGGCATTGGGACTTGACCATGCGCGTAAACCTGCGGGGCCCATTCCTATGCTGCAAATACGTCGCGCCTGTGATGATCGAGCAGAAAAGCGGCAGCATCATTAACATAACCTCGGGCGCGGCCCACACGGTCCGTCCCGGCGGAATCAGCTATTCGGTGACCAAGGCCGGGCTGGACATGATGAGCAAGGGTCTGGCACAGGAGTTGGCGGACCACAACATAGCAGTCAACTCACTCAACCCGGGGGGCATCAAGACCGAGGGCGCGGTGTTCGTGCGCCCGGACGATTTCGACTGGACCGGGTGGGTGGAGCCCGAGGTAGTCGGTCCGCCTGCCGCCTGGCTTGCCCGGCAGACCGCCCAGAGCTTCAGCGGTCACGTGGTAGACCGCGCCGGTTTCGGAACGGACTGGGGCACGTAGGACACGCGCCTATCCGGCTGCTACCACCACCGCTCCGATTTGACGTGCGAACCAGACACTCCTATTTCGGACAGCACCGAAGATAAGTCGTCTTGAAGCTGAGGAGGGCCGCAAAGATAATACAGGCTCTCCCCTGCAGGGCGCTGGTCCAATAATAGAGACCGGCCAATCCTCCCTGTCCGCCCATTCCATAGCTCTTCATGGGGACGTGTGACAGTGAAGATCGCGTTGAAGCCGGGATTACGCTCCGACATCCGTTCGATTTCATCCCGAAACGCCAGTTCCGAAGGGCTGCCGGCACTGTAAAGAAGCCTGACATCCTGGTCCATCCGGGTCTGGTCCAGGTAGCGCAGCATGCTGATTACGGGAGTGATCCCGATGCCTCCCGCGACGAAGACCATTGGACCACTCCAGTCTGGATCGAGACAGAAATCTCCGGACCCTCCCCGGACGGTGAAGACTTCCCCTTCTCTGGCCCGCTCATGGAGGTAGATCGCCGGCGCGCCCCACGGGAGTTTCTTAATCGCAAGCTCGAAACTCCCACGCTGTAACGGCGTGGACGTTATCGAGTAGCCGCCGGCCTCGACCGACGGACCGGTATCCACATACAGGTCCACCCACTGGCCCGGCTTGAACTCCATCTCACCGCCGCCCAGGTCGAAGAGAAAGGATTTCACCGTCGGCGTCTCCTGCTGAATCCGGACAAGTGTAGCTTCGAGCGCCACGAGGATTCTCCTACGGCTCAGGGCCGGTCCCAACGTGTTGATTCCCAGACTTTGCCTGGCTAGCTCACGGGGCCGGTACCGGCCTGCCAACTGGTAAGATTATACGGCCTACATCCTCCGGAGAATGCCTGAATAACACGCTTCACACAAGAACGCTTCACACGAGTCTATAAGGCAGATGTCGTCCTTTTCCACGATACCCCAACCCGGTACAGGCCCCAGCATGGTGGAACTGTTGCAGCGTCTTGTCCGTTTCGACACTACCAACCCGCCCGGCAACGAGGGTGAATGCCTGCGCTATATCCACGGGCTCCTGGTTGAGGCGGGCATAGAGGTCAAACTCCTGGGACCATCCCACCGCCGTCCGAACCTGCTGGCACGGCTGGAGGGGCGCGGCACAGCGCCTCCGTTCCTGATGTACGGCCATGTGGACGTGGTGGCAACTGTGGGCCAGGAATGGGCGCAACCGCCGTTTGAGGCCAGGGTCGACGACGGCTTCGTATGGGGGAGAGGGACCCTGGACATGAAGGGCGGAATAGTGATGATGCTATCCGCCCTGTTGCGGGCAAAGTCTGAAGACTCCAGGCCGCCCGGCGAAATCCTGTTGGCCTTGGTCAGCGACGAAGAGGCAGGGGGAGACCACGGGGCTAAATTCCTGGTGGAAAACCATGCTGACTTGTTCGACGGCGTTGGCCACGCCATCGGAGAGTTCGGCGGTTTCAGCTTTCACATAGGCCGCCGCCGCTTCTATCCTATCATGGTCGCCGAGAAACAGGCCTGTTGGCTGCGGCTTAAGGTGAGGGGACCCTCGGGGCACGGCTCCCTTTCGCACCGGCCGGGGGCGATGGCCCACCTTTCCAGCGTCCTAAAGAAACTCGAGGAGCACCCGTTGCCGGTCCACGTCACCCCCGTGACACGCCGGATGATCGAGGCCATCGCCTCCGTACTGCCATTCCCGGCTTCGCCGGTATTCAAGTCTATGCTAAACCCGGCATTGACCGCCTCGGTGCTGAAGCTCATGGGAGAGAGAGGCCGTCTCTTTTCGCCCCTCTTCCGCAATACCGTAAACGCGACCATGGTCAAAGGCGGGCGGAAGATCAATGTCACTCCCGGAGATGTCGTCCTGGACCTGGACGGAAGGTTGCTGCCCGGATACACTCCCGATGACCTGGTGTCCGAAGTACGCGGAGTGATTGGCGGCGGTATAGAGGCCGAGGTGGTCCGTTTCGACCCCGGCCCCGCTGCCCCAGACCTCACTTTCTTCCCCAACATCCGGGAAGTTATGCGGCAAATGGACCCGGAGGGCGTGCCCGTCCCCATGCTTCTTCCGGCCTCCACCGACGCGCGCCATTTCGCCAGGCTGGGAATCCAGACCTACGGTTTCCTTCCCATGCGTCTACCGCCGGGATTCAACTTTTCGGAGCTGATACATGGCCCCAATGAACGGATTCCTATAGACGCCCTGACATTCGGCGCGGAGGCCATCTATCAGTTACTCGCAATTTGCAACGATGTATCTGCCGGGGAAAGTTAGCGAACCGGAACCGTTTTAGCGCAATTACGGCGCAATTCGTTGGATTGACGTTCAACCAGGCGTATGGTAAAGTTTAACACTCTAACCAAAGCCCATTCCCTAAGGATTCTTACGGAGGTAAGAGGTATAGCTAGGCAATATCGTGTTAACGAGCGGATCACATCTCCACAGGTACGTGTCATAGGTGAGGATGGAGCACAACTTGGCGTGATGCCGGTTGGTCAGGCACTCCAGAAGGCACGCGAATGGGAACTGGACCTGGTTGAGGTGGCCCCCAACTCCGACCCACCGGTTTGCCGCGTGCTAGACTATGGGAAGCTGCGCTATCTTTCCGCCAAGAAAGACCGGGAATCCAGGAAAGGGCAGAAGAGTACCGAGCTCCGCGAGGTACGGTTCCGGCCCAACATTGGTTCCCACGACCTGGAATCCAAGACCCGCAAGGTCCGGGAGCTTATCAAGGACGGCTCGAAGGTCAAGCTGACAGTGCGCTTCCGGGGCCGGGAAGCCGCTCACAACGAGATCGGGTTGTCGGTGCTCAAGAGAGTCGCCGATGAGTTGAAAGACGAGGTCCGCCTGGAGAAGGCCCCCTCGATGGAAGGTAGAGCGCTATCAATGATCCTGCTCCCCTCGTTGCCGAAGGGAGAACGGGTTGAGAAGAAGGTAGAAACCACAGCCGATGCCGAAGCTTAAAACTCACAAGGGCGCTAGCGCCAGGATCCACGTCACCGGTTCGGGGAAGTTGATGCGCCGCAAGCGGATGAGCAGCCACCTCCGGCGCAAGAAGCCGACCAAGGTCACCCGCAAGTACTCCGACAAGCTGCCGGTGGACAAGAGCGACGTTAAGCGCCTCAGCCATCTGCTGCCTTACCGGTAACCGTACTAATCGATTTTTTGGAGACCCACCTTGTCCAGAGTGAAACGGGGCGTCACTAAACACCGGCGCCACAAGAAAATCATGCTGGAGGCCAGTGGCTTCCAGGGCCAGTCCCACCGCAGTTACAAGTGGGCCAAAGAAGCCCTGCTGCATGCCTGGTCCTATTCCTACAGGCACCGCAGAGAGCGGAAGGGGGATTTCCGCCGGTTGTGGATCGTACGGATCGGTGCGGCTTGCCGCCAGTCAGGCACAACCTACAGCCAGTTCATTCACGGGCTGAAACAAGCGGGCATCGAGCTGGACCGCAAGGTGCTGGCCGACTTGGCCGTCCGCGATCAACCCGCATTCCAGAAACTGGTGGGTATCGCAAACCAGCAGACCGCTTCATAACTTGCTCACCAGCACATTAGCCAGACCGAGAGGGGTGCGGTATATACCGCACCCCTCTGCTATTACAGGACCGATCGCCCTCGGATAGTGCGTCTTATGTCAGGAGATGAGCTAAAACCACCGCTGCGGCGGTTACCGTGAACCCAGTCGGAATGAAAATATTGTGACTATTAAGCCTATCATGGAGAACCTTATTGTCCTCTCTGAGAAGTCTAATGTCCTCTTTGGTAGCAAGGGCTTCGGTCATACGATCGACTAGCTGTTCCAATCGGCTTACACGCTCTTCGAGAATCTGACGCTCCCTTTGGCCATCCTTCCATGAGTGCTTGCCATGAGTGCTTGCCCCTGTACCGGCTACGTTACTTTTATTTCTTCTGCCGGGAATTCTCAGTTTTTCTCCGGCACCCTGGCGAACCCGTAGTAATCGTCGGATTCCAGGACCCTTGCCAGCCCCTCTTCGGAGATGTTGATGGGACGGACGGGAGTCGACCAGCGTTCGGTCAACTCGTAGTGGAGATCATTGAGGGTCATGGGCTTGTTGGCGTTGGCCAAGAGCGTGCGGAACACTATCTCCTGAATGGCCATGTTGTTGTTGATGAATCCTGGGTCATCACCGCAAAATTCGGCAATCTCGTCTATCAACGCCTGCGCGTCGTCCAACTCGTGGGTCGGCGTCATCAATGACGGACACGTCGCGACGCGCCTATCGGCCACCAGAGCCACCGCCGAGCGTTTGAGTTCCACGAGACGGTCGAAGCTAACCTGGTACAGGGGAGATTCTTCAAGTGTGGTCAAGTCCTCTCCGGGACTCATGGTGTCCGGGTCAGGGGTCGTCATAGGTCAACCTCTTCGTTCCAGTCCAGCATGATGATCCTCACCTTTTCGCCCGCCGCCTTGGAGCGTATGTCCTCCGGGCAGATGGCCAGCCCGTTGGCCCGCGACATGGAGGTGAGTATGTTCGACCCCTGCGGGCCGGTTGGGTTGGCGTAGTAGGAGCCGTTGCTGCGGGTTACTTCTACCCGGGCATACACCCTGCGCCCGTCGGTGTTGTAGATCGGACCCGTCAGTATCCCTTCCACCGACGGCCGGGGCATCGGCCGTTTCCCAAGCATGATGGCGATTGCAGGACGGGCAAACATCTCAAACGCCACCATTGCGCTTACCGGGTTGCCTGGCAGGCCCATCAGTGGGACCGGGCCGCGGCCCCCCTGCGCGATCTGCCCAAACGCCAGGGGTTTTGCAGGCCGCATCCGGACCGACCAGAAGTTCATCTCTCCCCGTTGCGTAAGTACATCTTTGACGATATCGTAATCGCCCTTGGACACACCGGCGGAGGTGATTATCAAGTCCGAACCCTCGGCCTCGGACAGCTTCCGGTGCAAGTCCTCCATGTTGTCACGCGCGATGCCGAGGACCCGGGGGACTCCTCCAGCGGCGGCCACCGAGGCGGCCACGCTGAAGCTGTTGCTGTCGAAAATCTTCCCCCGTTCCAGCGGCATACCCGTTGACACCAGTTCGTCCCCGGTGGCGAGAATCGACACCACCGGGCGGCGGGTTACACTGACTTGGCCCAGGCCCAGCGACGCCATGACCCCGATCTCCGAGGGCCTGATGACTGTGCCGGCCTCCAGCACGCGCTCGCCGTTGCGAACGTCTTCTCCCGCCGGGCGCACGTTGCTACCTCGGCCCAGACCCGAAAGGATATTGACCTGGTCCATGGCGGCTCCTGACTGGCGCCGCTTCACTTCGTCGGTCTCTTCGAACGGGACTACAGTGTCCGCCCCATCGGGTATCGGAGCGCCGGTCATTATGCGGATTGAAGTGCCTGGCATTACCGTATCGTCTGAAACACTTCCCGCGGCGACCAGTCCAATCACCTTAAGCGTTCTGGGCGAATCCGCTCCGGCACCCTGGATATCCTCGCTGCGCACGGCGTAGCCGTCCATGGCCGAGTTGGTCATGGGAGGCAGGTCCAACGGAGAATAGACGTCCGAAGCCAACACTTGACCCAGGGAGTCCAAGAGGGGCGCTTCCACAGAATCCAGCTGAGAGAAGCAGGCCATAATCCGCTCGTAAGCCTCTTCTACGCTGAGCATATCTTCATCCACGTGGCTGTGGCCATGCTCGGGGTCCAACCCGTGGCTTTGGCGGCCTTGCTGCCCGTGGCCGCTGTGGCGGACATGGTGACCGTGTTCACCGTGGCTGCTTTCGTGATGACCGTGACTGGTCATAACAGTCCTACCTTCCTCTTAGCTGCGAAGAGCCGCGCCAACCTGTCTATCCAGGTTGCGCAAAATGCCTTCCAGTGCCCGGTTGACCTGGTCGGCGGTCAACGTTTCCTGCCGTGATTGGAAGTAGACGTGAAATGCGAGGGACTTAAAGCCCTCGGAGACGTTTCCCCCTGTGTAAAGGTCGAACAACTCAACCCTGGAGACCAGCCGGCTTTGAGAGATAATCGCCTCTATACGGGCTGCCGGAACATCTGCCGGCGCCAAAAGAGCCAAATCCCGTCTGGCCGCCGGGTAACGGGAGAGCGGCTGGAACTCGCGGGCATCGCCGAGCATCGCCCCGCTCAACGCCTCGAGGTCCAACTCCCAAAGCGACACGCGCGGCGCGTTCAAGTCGAAAGCCGAGATCACGCCCGGATGCAGTTCCCCGAGGATTCCCAGGATAGCCGTTCCCGACACCACCCTGGCGCACCTGCCAGGGGCGAAAGAAGGGTCCTCCGCCGGTTCATAGCTGGCCGCGATCCCCAGCCGCTCCAGCACCGCGTCCACCACGCCCTTGGCGTCATAGAAGTCCAGTAGACCCTCATCGGTAAGCCAGGAAGTTTCCCAACGGCGGCCCGCCAGCACCCCGCATGCTGTCTCCCGTTCCTCGGGGAGGTCGCCGTTCCTTCGGTGGAATACGCGGCCTACCTCGAAGAGCCGGAACGGCCCCTCGCTGTGTCCCTGGTTGAGCGCCAAAGTCGACAGCAGGCTGGCCCGGAGAGTCGGCCGGAGGTATCCCTGTTCCACATTCAAGGGATTGGACAGCCGGAGGGGTGGGTCAACATCGTCGTTCTGGCTGACGCGCTGGAGGTCCTCCAGGCTGATGAGCGGGTAGTTGATAACTTCCTGCATCCCTGCGCCAGCAAGGAGGTCCTTCACCCTGGACACCAGGCCGGTCATGGTCCGGCCTTGCTGGTAGGGTATCGGGGTGGAGAGCATGGTAGTTGGCACGGAGTCGTAACCGGTAATCCGCACCACCTCTTCCACCAAGTCTTCTTCGATACTCACGTCATTCCGCCAATAGGGGACCGCGACTGATAACCCGTCGGCGTCCACCCGCCGGCAGGTAAACGCAAGTGACTCCAACACGCCCTGCACAGTTTCGATGTCCAGGTCCATTCCCAAGACCTTCTTCAACCGGGCGGCGCTAAGCGGTACGGGCTGGGCCGCCTCCTCTTGCCCCGGGAACACATCGACGAAACCCCGGTCCACAGTACCGCCAGCCAATTGCTGGATGAGCTGTGTCGCCCGGCGGAGTGCGATAGGGGCGAGTTCCGGTCTGAGACCCTTCTCAAACCTGAGAGTCGCTTCGGTGCGCAACCGTAATCGTTGGGCAGTGTCCCGGTTGTTGTAACCGTCGAAGGTGGCCGACTCCAAAAGGACGTCTGTGGTGCCCGGTCCGATCTCGCTGTTGGCGCCCCCGATGACCCCTCCCAGACCGATGGCATTGTTGGAATCGGCGATTACCAACGCTTCAGGCGTGAGCTCGTGGTTTACTCCATCCAGGGTTGTCAGCAACTCCCCCTGCCGGGCCCGCCGCACTATAACCGTGCGGTCCTTGATCCGCTGGTAATCGAAGGCGTGGAGCGGCTGGTTGAACTCCAACATGACGTAGTTGGTCACGTCGACCACGTTGTTAATGGGCCTGACTCCGGCGCGCGTGAGCCTCTCCTGCATCCAGGCCGGAGATGGAGCGATCTCGATCCCTCGTATCACGGTGGCGGTGTACCGGCGGCAGAGGTCCGGGTCGGCTATGGAAATCGTCACACCATCGGTTACCGGCGGGCCGTCGTCAGGGTAGCTGATATCCGGAGGGGTGACCCGCCGGCCAGTGAGCGCCGCAACCTCGTGGGCCACACCCAGGATAGAAAGGCAGTCGAGCCGGTTTGGGGTCAGTTCCAACTCCAAGACCGTGTCTCCCAGGTATTCGTCCAACGGGGTCCCGACCGGAGCTTCGTCCGGAAGGACCACGATGCCTTCGTGACCGTCTCCCAGCCCCAATTCGAGCTCGGAGCAGATCATACCCTCAGACACGACGCCGCGAATCCGGGCAGGCTTGAGGGCTTCGTGTTTGCCGGAGTGGGTGTTGTAGAGCACTGCGCCCACCCTGGCGAAACAGATTTTCTGACCCGCCGCCACGTTGGGCGCTCCGCAGACTACCTCTAACTCTCCGGTCCCGGTGGCCACCTGACATAGGGATAGCCGGTCTGCCTGGGGATGGGGACCCACGGACAGCACCTGCCCCACGACGCAGTCTCCCCAGGAGCCTATTTCGATGACGTCCCCCACCTCGACGCCAGCCATGGTCAGGCGGTGGGCCAGTTCACGGGCGGGCAGGTCCACGTCAACGTATTCTCGTAACCAGGAAAGCGGGACTCTCATATTCTCGCGCTGCTATTGATTGCGTTGCGGCTTTGTGTCGCGGTTAACGGCCGGGTCAGGTCCAGCAGGGTATGGGTCCAGGCAGACCCGGCCAGGACACCGGCTTGGTTGCTAGAACTGGCGAAGGAACCTCAAATCGTTGGAGTAAAAGTGACGTATGTCGTCAATGCCATACTTGAGCATGGCGATTCGCTCCGGCCCCAGGCCGAAGGCGAAGCCGGTGTATTTCTCAGTGTCATAACCCACGCCGGACAGGACCTTGGGATGCACCATCCCGGCTCCCATGATTTCTATCCAGCCGCTGTCCCGGCAGATGCGGCAGCCGGTCCCTTCACCGCTGCACGCGAAGCAGTCGATGGACATGTCTACACCCGGCTCGACGAAGGGGAAATAGTCGCAGCGGAACCGGACCTTCCGCTCCTCGCCAAACAGCCGCCGCGCAAATTCATAGAGCGTGCCCTTGAGGTCGGCGAAGGTGATCCCTTCGTCCACGGCAAGCCCTTCAACCTGGTGGAAGTGCCACTCGTGGGTCGCGTCGGTGGCCTCGTAGCGGTAGCACTTTCCCGGCACGACTACACGCACCGGCGGCTCTCTGCTCTCCATCACCCGCGCCTGCATCGGGGATGTGTGCGTTCGCAGCAACATTGGATATTGGCCGGCCTCGTTCTGGTAGTCCACCCACAGAGTGTTCCACATATCCCGCGCCGGATGCCCCTGGGGGATGTTTAACATCTCGAAATTGTATCTGTCCCACTCCACCTCCGGACCCTCAACCACGCTAAAACCCATAGATGCGAACGCGCCGGTAATCTCGCGGATTACTTGGGTTGTGGGGTGGAGCCTCCCCGAAGCAAGGGGACGTCCCGGCAGGGTCACGTCCAGGCGGTCAAGCTCGGCGGAGCGGTCCAGTTGGGCCTGGCTTATGCGGGCCGCCTGCTGGTCCAGCCGCTCTTCGAGATTGCGTTTGGCTTCATTGCCCAGCGCCCCCGCGGTGCGCCGTTCTTCCAGATCAAGCTGAGAGAGGCCACGTAGGATGGAGGTCAGGCGGCCACGGCGGCCCAGGTATGAGACCCGCCATTGATCCAGGGTCTGGGAGTCGTCGATGGCGCCCAATTCGGCCAGGGCTGTATCGACCAACTCTTGGATGGATTGGGTGATGGACTCGGGCAAGTGCGGTCAGCCTCAGGCCAAGGGTATGGAGGTATTTCATCGGGATGGGCCACGCCATTATAGGATTCGCCCGCTATCGGGTCAAGGCATTCTGGCGTACCCGGCGAGATGGCAACATTCGCTTCATTGGCCGCATCCTGGGTTGGGTCACCGAATGAGGATACCTTCATAGGAGGACCGAACCTAGTTTACCGAAGCGCGATTTCAGCCGGTCGGGCATTCGACGGGGGTTAAAACAAATGACTGGACTTCCTGCAACCTGGGAAGGTCGCCGTACTCGTTCATCGGCAGCACGTTGTAGGGTTCGGATTCCCCGTCCAGGAACCAGATGCGCAGACCGCCAAGCTTGAGCTTTTCTCCCTTAGCTTCCCATGTCTCAGTCTGTCCGCACCTGATGAAATCCGCAGGCCCGGCGAGAGACACCGGCGTATCGAAGCGGACGTCGGCGTACACCCCGATCCGCACACCCCGCCTGGTCAGGGCGGCAACGTCGGCGAAGCTCCAGCTTCCCGGAGAAACGCCAACCTCGCTCCATTCCGGCGATTCCAGGAAGGCATCGGCGATGCCCCTGAGAGCCGCATAATCGTCCTGGTTGGCGGTCGGGAACTCGGGAGTGGATGAGAAGGGATGATCCTCCTCGAAGCGGGCATCTATGGCATCTCTTCCGAAGGGCGGCCTTCCCGTCACCAACAGCACCGCCACAGCCAAGACGATGGCCGCGGCGACCACCAGTGAGTTCCGGAAGTTCAGGATAACGGCCGGCTCCGGCGGGTGTCCCGCCACGCTTGGAACAGCATTGGTGCGCCAACCCACACTACCACCAGGGCTATCATGCTGCCTACGGACGAGCGGAAGACTGGCCAAGTATACCAAGGCGGCTCAGTCTCCTTAGGCCACGCTTGAAATACCTGCCGCCCCGACTCCCAATTCAATTCCACAATAACGCTGAGAACCGGCGCCCCCGCATCATTGGGAACGCTACGTATAAATTCGATAGAGCCTAATGGCTCCAATGTACCTAAGCTCCAGTTATGGACTCGTCTGCTGCCATCCTCCCGGAAAACTATCGCCCGGATAGACAAACCAGGCACGCCCCACCCTAGATTCTCTCCCTCGATTCGCAAGTCTATGGTGTCAGGCCCGACCTCAGCGTCGGTCTCTACCTCAAAAAAGGCGCGCCTCCAGGACGTGGCAATGATCTCCGACTCCTTCTTAACCAACACCACTATGTCGTTATTACTCGCGTCCATGAGATACGGGAAGATGGAAACCTCATTCCATCCAGGTTGTATAGCCTCGTACATCGCAAAGTTGGTGGAAGCACCGGCGAAAACTGGGCTGGTCTCGTAGCCGTGGCTGCCGCCGTTAATCATATCTACTGTGGACCATTTGTATCCGTCCTCAAGATCAGTCACAGGCTTCAGAGACAGTTGATAGAAGCCGTGCCCGTTCCACTCCCCGATTAGCATGGCGTAGTCTCCAAATTGCCCAGAATGGCCGGGATTACCGGGGCTGCCTTCCCACTCGTAAGAGAGGCGAACCCCATACCACAGAGGCTTCCCTTGAACCGGGTTATCCGGCAACAGGAAACGTACCTTTGCTGGATCGGTGTTGGCAGTGACCAACACATCATCAGTCCAGCCCAGAGACTCAAACGAGACTCGACGAGGACTATCTATCACAGGAGTAGAATAGGCTTGCGGCGGTCGCCAAGCTCCCAAAAGAGCAATCACGACCGCCGCAGAGAGAAACAATCCCAGGTTCATACTTAACAGGAATATGGTCCCATTTATCGTTGTCGCCTCCACCCGGCCATCTCGGGACACGGACTCTAGTCCCCCATCCATCACTATGGTACTTGTGGGATACATCTCCAAGATAGAGTATCTGCCCGCCAGATCCATTACGAAAGTTGAAGCTCTCACTCGTGTTCCAGTTATAGGGTGGGCGGCTCAAAGCCGTGTAATCTATGCGGAGAAGCCAACTGGCTTCATCAGACTCATAGCTCTGATATTTGTTATTGCAGAGTGGTTCTAGCTCATAATCTTTATGGATGGACGCGACCACATAATTCCCCAATGTTGAGTTATAATTGTGGCCCTCATCCGATCGAGCATATACCCGCATGTGGCCCCAATTCCAACTACAACTTACGTGATTCTTGATCCCCGTGTCCGAGTCCCATTCGCTCCCCGTCTGGTTAGGGCCATCATTTAGCTTGGCATGGATGGCCCCCCTCCACAAAGCATCCAAGGGAATCCCGATCGCTGGGTTGTTGTTTGCACCATCGAGCTTGTCCTTAACATAATGTGTCGTCACGTAACTGCCGGTAAAAATGAAGCGCATACCCCAATCGACGTTGTCGATCGAGTCATCCCCCGATTCTACGAAGTCCCAGTTGAACACAAAGTCTCCATCGCCCAAGTCCAACTCGTGGAAGGACCCATCCGGTGCGGTACTAGCACTGGACACTGTAGCTGACGCCACCAGACTCACGGCTGAGAATATCAGATAAGCCACTGAAGTAGCAACGACGGCTGTTAATAACGTTAATCGCGTGGCCCCTCGATTTGTCATGACCCCTCCGTAAGATCAATTCTCAAATGATCAAGATGCTCTAGCCCTGATAATGCGTGCCAGCAGGGCAGAAGTCTTGTGGCAAAGGTAAGTCGCTTGCAATGCCTTCGAAAACGATATCGCCGGATTCTACATCGTAAAGCTTGGCAACAGAGTCGAGGTGACCAGACCCCATGACCGGTTGGTTCTCGTCCGGTTCAGCCGTAACCCCCAGACCAATCAAGGTCCGGTTATTGATATCCACGATTACTTCTACCCTGGTAACCTCGCTCCACTCTATCGGAGATACCAACTTCCTAGTGCCCTTGCACTTGACCAACGACCAAGGGCCTTCATGTTTAACCGGTTTCTCCCACTTAGCCTCGAAGGAGATAGCTTGCGTTCTGGCCACTGCCGTCCAGAAGATGTGCTCTACAGTCCAGTCCTGACCACCATTTATTTGTTCTACGATCCCATATGCCTTGGCGATATCAATAGCGTCTTGCTTCTGCTTCTCCGTAGGCGGCTTCAATGGGGCCGCGGGTATTTCTACTGAGCGCACGGGCTCGCTCCCTCCCCGGTCGGCTAACAACACCACCGAGGCTGTAATCGCTCCAATGACCATCAGCAGCACTAGGAGTATCCGTGGATGGTGTATCTTCAGCTTCATGGTCTTCCTTCCCTCTTGCGATAACCTTTATGGCCCTGTTTCGGCCCTGTCCGAGCATTATAGGGGGGATATTCAGTGTCAATGACAAATGCCGATGTGAATTGCATTAGCTTTCCGTTTCTTTTGCATGAATAAGCTACGACAAACATAGGAACATCTTGAATAGGCCGGGGGCAGGGTCTTTCAATTTTCACCCATGGCTACCGCACAGAACAGCCCGATTTTGGGTTGCCGGAAGGTTTGCCATTGGCATTGAAAACTGAAAGACCCTGGGCCTGCCGAGCCTCACCCCGGGCAGAGCCGGGATGACATTTCCGGGTTGTAATAGAACATTTATACTGATATATTTTACCTGCTCCCCCTGGTTTGCTCCACGAGCATTGCTGCTGAGTTTCCGGAGCTGGGGGAGACACGCCATGCGGAACGGTACGACGTGGACTGGTTCTACCTCAAGTGCTGCGCCAAGTGCGGCGGCGATCTGGCACTCGACGAAGGTGATTGGCTCTGCGTGCAATGCGGCACGTATTTCTATGTGGACCTCTACTGAAGGGTGGACAAGGCTGAGTCTCCTCTCCCTCTTTCGCAGCCGCCACCGGAGGAAGGACCACGAGCAAAGTGCGCCGCCGTGCAGAACGGCGGCATCCAGATCGACCTGGCCTTACCTCTTCTTGATTGGCTTGCAGCCGCCGAATTCAAGGGTCCGCGAGTGTTTACCGCGAGCGCCCTCCCAATCGGAAGCGGCGGCGCGGACTTCTTCCAGGGTGAATTGTTATGAACGCGACCGTGAGCGGCGGGGTCTTGCTTGCCCTCGATACCGGTGTCCGGGAGAGTGGGTGGGCCGTGTTGGGTGCGGAGCCGTCACCTGTAACCGGGGTCATCAAGACTGGTCCGCGGCGGCGGCTCAACGCCCAGGGCAAGGTGGATCTCCTACTGGAGCGCCTCGACCAGATCATTGTACGGTGGCGTCCCACCGAACTGGTCCACAGCCTCCCTTCCGGAATCCGATGGCAGGTCCCGGCGCTGGAACTCTTGGAGTGTTCCCTGGCGGCATTGGTGGAGCGGCACCGTTTACCCCTGTACCGCTACACATCGCAGGAGGTCCGCTCCGCCATCGCCGGTCACCCCAACGCTTCCAGGGACCAGCTTGGCTACGCGGTAATGATGAATTTGGGGCTCATCGGACAGACCAGAACTACCCAGGAATGGGAGGCGCTGGCGGTGGGCCATTACCATCTGCGGAAGCGTCCGCCGGGGTCCTCGCCCACAACCGCGCGCGGTGTATAATAGGGGCGCGTTCACCAGTCGATCCGCGGGTATTGCCATTGGGCGCTGCCAAGGCCACGGTTCGCCCAAGGTCCCGCAATTGGAGTCATCATGCCTATCGTTCAGCGCCCCTACGTGCCACCGGAAGACCAGGTGCCCCAGGAAGAGACGTACGTGAACCCGGGCGACACTCAAGCCGCCAATGGCAATTCCGGGGAACCCATTACCTTTTACTGCGATTCCATGCACATCTTCAGCAGCCTTTACTCGGCGGTCCTGTTCTTCGGAGAGCAGATGGAGGAGCGGGAGCCGATACTCAGGGCGCGTATCAAGGTCAGCCCACAAATGCTGAAGGCGATAGCCGTGCTCTCGAGCAAGCATGTGCGCGAGTACGAAGAGGCCGTTGGCCCGATTACACTCCCAGAGCAAGTCTACGTGGCCTGGGAAGTGGACCCGGAGAGCTAGTCATGCAAGGCGACAACAGAGACCCCGAGGACCGCATCTTGGCTGAAGACCTGGCTTGCCCGGTGGAGGTGCAGCCAGGAGCGGACAACGCGACTCCTGCGGACTGGGAATGGCGGCTAGTTGGCACCACCCAGCCCAACAAGGCCACCTTTCACCTCAATCACAGCGACGTGAACCAGGTGATCGTGGATGTATTGCGCCCTGCCGACTCCCCGGAGGACTCCCAATTCGTCATCTCCAGGGACGTCCCCATTATCATCATGGACAGCCTGGACAAGTATTGGGCCGGAGAGTCGCGCACGCAACTGCCCCTCCATGGCGTGCGAGTCCCGGTGGAAGGTGAGACCATGGCAGAGGCGAAACGGGCGCTGGCGGCAGACCTGGCAGCGCAATTCCGGCTGCTGTCGTTGCTGGCGAATTCACACGGCCAGTTGGCCCCCCAGTTGCGCGAAAATCTGGCCTACCTGCTTTCGGTTTTGGACAAGGAACCGGATGTTACGCGCTAGCCAGCGCTACAAAATGATGGCGGTCCCTTCTTCCACGAACCAGGCGGTTAGCTTGAGCAAGAAGCCCACCTGACCGGGAGGGGAATGGCCCAGGTCAATGGCCTTCTCCCAATGGGGCCCAGCCCTCCGGCCACGCGAATGGTCCGGTCAACGGTTAAAGGGCCGCTGAACTCAGCAGGTCCTCGACCTTCTCCGCCACCTCGTCCAAGGGGACCATAATCGCCTCGTCCTGTCCCCGCTCTTTGATCTCGACCGTGCCGTTCCGCAAGTTCCTGGGGCTAACTATAAGCCTGACGGGCAGCCCGAACAGGTCCGCGTCGTTTAACTTGACACCCGCGGTCTGATCGGGCCGGTCGTCGTAAAGCACTTCTACCCCCTGGGACTGAAGGTGGTCGTAGAGATTATCGGCTTCCTTGGCCACCGCCTCGTCGGTTAGATTCAGGCCCACTAGGTGAACTTGATAAGGGGCGATAGGCGCGGGGAAAACGATGCCGTTGTCATCATGGTTCTGTTCGATCGCCGCCGCCAGCAACCGGCCCACGCCAATGCCGTAGCACCCCATGATGATGGGCTTCTGGCGCCCTTCGTTGTCCAGAAAACTGGCCCCGAACGACTCGCTGTATCCGGTCCCCAGCTTGAAGATATGACCTACTTCGATACCCCGCACTGCGTCCAAGGGGGTCCGGCAGTTGGGGCATAGCTGGCCGGGTTGCGCCAGTGAGATGTCGGTGAATATGTCCACCTGGAAGTCCCGCGGGTAGTTGGCCCCCCGCAGATGAGCGCCGGTCTTGTTGGCCCCCACCACGAAGTTGTTGCCCGCAGCAATTGACGGGTCTCCGACTCTCGTAATCCCCTGGATTCCAATGGCAGACGCGGACCCGGCGACCAACCCGGCCTCTGCCACCTCTTGGTCGCCGGCCATCCGCAGGTCGATGACGCGAAGCGCGTTCTTCAGCTTGATTTCGTTGACTTCCAGGTCGCCGCGGATGGTGACGAACACCGGGGCGCCGTCGGCCATGTAGAACACGGCCTTCAGGGTCTTCGCCTCCGGGATGTCCAGGAATTGGGCCAGATCGGCGATGGTCTTAATCCCGGGAGTGGCCACTTCTTCCAGCGGCTGTTCCTCTTCGGGGGACAACTCCGGGTAAATCGATTCGGCGCGTTCGGCGTTGGCCGTATACAGACAAGAAGCGCAGTGGATCACCGTATCCTCGCCAGTGGGAGCAACCAGCAGGAACTCGTGAGAGTCCTTGCCGCCGATTGCGCCGCTGTCTGCTTCGGCCATGAGCACGGGTAGACCGCACCGCCGG
Organism: Dehalococcoidia bacterium; assembly: GCA_965216155.1. Taxonomy (GTDB): domain Bacteria; phylum Chloroflexota; class Dehalococcoidia; order Lucifugimonadales; family UBA3495; genus CATOSP01. The sequence continues at coordinate 1,240,860 of CBDCFD010000006.1, forward strand.
AAGATGTTGCGATAGGCATGGGCCATGGCCTGGTAGCTCTCCTCCAGGCTGTCGTCGTCTGCGTTGAAACTATAAGCGTCCTTCATGGCAAACTCCCGCACTCGGATCAGGCCGGCGCGGGGACGAGGCTCGTCTCGGAATTTGGTCTGTATCTGGTAGAGGATTACCGGTAGGTCGCGGTAGCTCTGGACGTTGGACCGCACTATGCTTGTAACCACTTCTTCATGAGTGGGCGCGAGGGCCATTTCGCGGCCCCTCCTGTCTTGCAGGGCGAACAGGTTGTTGCCGAAAGCAGATTTTCGTCCGCTCTGCTCCCAAAGCTCCATCGGTTGAAGGGCGGGCATTGAAAGCTCCTGTCCGCCCGCCGCGTCCATCTCCTCGCGGATGATGTTCTCTATCTTTCTAAGGGAACGCCAAGCCAGCGGCAGGGCGGCGTAAACTCCAGACGCGACCTGGTAGATCAGCCCAGCCTTCAGCATTAACCGGTGGCTGGCCGACTCCGCTTCCGGTGGGTCATCGCGCAAGCTTTTGGTAACCAGCTTTGATAGTCTCATGGGTGGAACTCGCCTCCCGCAGATGGGGCTAGGGTTTGGACAGGACAATGCCCAGCATCGCAAATACGACCGCGAAGAAGACCAATAGTATGCCGAGCGCCAGCCAAAATTCTCCGCTGAGGTCTCTCCAGTCTGGCGTCCCTATCTTCCCTGAAGCGCGTCGATGGAGCGTTCGCTCAACAGTCCTCTGGTGCTCAAGCATCTGTTCCATGACGCCTTCGAGCTTGGCGGTCCGTTCTTTTGAGGACACCATCATCACATCCTCGCGCCCGCACGAGCCTAGATTCTGGTCAAGACAACGCCCAGCAGCCCGAACACAGCAGAGAACAGGACGGCCATTAGAGTGAGCGTGATCACGAACATCAACCGCATCTCGGTCTTGTCCGCCTTATGGTCCAGCATACTTATGATGGTTGAAGTACGCTCTTCGAGTATGCGCTCAAGGGACCCCTGACGCTCATTGATTTGCTCGATAACGCCTTCGAGCCGGGAGATACGTTCCTCTGGCGAAACCATCGTCATTTGTTGATCTCCGAATTTACGGGATCAGTTAGTTACGGGCTGATTTGACGGATTGGGACGAGTCCACTACCCAACAAACAGCCGCCTCCATACTACCCTTCCTAGCTGGTTCCCTCGCACACGCGAGGATAGACCCAAGCCGGATAAAGTAGTTAGGCTAATTTATAGGGGTTTTCTCCACTTCTTCCATCAGCGCGGACAGCATCTCTTCCGCGGGCACGACCCGGACCTTCTCTCCCTTGCGGAAGATGACGGCCCTCCCGGCTCCCGCAGCGATCCCGACGTCCGCGTCTTTGGCCTCGCCCGGGCCGTTGACCTCGCAGCCCATCACAGCCACCTTGACGTTCTTATCGTTGGCCTTGAGCAGGGCGTCAACTTCATTGGCCAGTTTGATCACGTCCACATCGGCCCGGCCACAGCTGGGGCAGGCCACCAGGACAGCGCCCTTGCGGCGCAGGTTTAGAGACTTCAGAATCTCGTAACCGGCGGTAACTTCCTCTCGCGAGTCTCCGCTGAGGGAAACCCTGATCGTGTCCCCGATACCTTCATATAGAAGCAGCCCCAGGCCAACCGCCGTGCGGATCGATCCGGACTGGATGGTCCCCGCCTCGGTGATGCCAAGGTGCAGGGGGTATGGCACCATTTCGCTCAGCCTGCGATAGGCCTCCACGGTGGTGGGAACGTCAAATGCCTTCATGGAAATCTTGATCTTATCGAAGTCCTGGGCTTCCAGCAGGCTTATCTCCCAGAGGGCCGTTGCCACCATATGGTCTACAACGCTGTACTCGTCTTCGCTCTCTTCCCCCGCCTTGGGCAGCTTGTTAACAAGGTCCATGTGCCTGGAGAAGCCGCGGGTCCGGCCTATGCCGCCAACCGGGGGCAGGCTGCCGAAGTTGACCCCGATGCGAATCGGAATGTCCCGTTCCCTGGCGGCCATCACGACCTGCTTCACTTGCTCCTCGTCGCGCAGGTTTCCGGGATTCAAGCGGAGGCAGTCGACACCGCCCTTGGCGCATTCAAGGGCCAACTGGTAATGGAAGTGAATGTCGGCGATCAGGGGTATATGGATTTGCTTCTTGATCTCGGCCATCGCCTGGGCCGCTTGCATATCCGGGACGGCGCTGCGTATGATCTCGCAGCCTGCCTCTTCGAGGCCGTGAATCTGTTTGACGGTAGCGGCCACGTCGCGGGTATCGGTCTTGGTCATGGACTGCACGGTAATGTCCGCGCCGCCGCCAACCTTCACGCCACCAACATAGACCGGCTTGGTTACCCTACGATGCTTCATATCTGGCCCCTACGCAAACCAAGAATAGATGGTGGTCTCCGCCGCGGTCCCTGTACCGGAGCAGCTTGAGCGGGTTTGACGCACCAAGCCTAAGACGGGGGTACGGAGCAATGTTACACGGAATCCGGGTGTGACGCTACAAGCAGCCGCAACCCTGGCGCGGGGGCCTACCCGCCCAGGAAACTCTGGCCCTGGACAAGCCGGCTTATGTCGTTGGCGCTGATGATGACTATCAGCCCGATCAGGACCACGAAGCCGATCAAGTGGACCATTCCTTCCTTTTCCGGCGGGACTCGTTTACCCCGCCGCACCCATTCCAGGACCACGAATACCAGACGGCCGCCGTCCAGCATTGGGATTGGGAGAATGTTAAGGATGGCCAGGTTGATGGACAGCAGGATGGTTATGGCCATCCAGCCCGCCAGACCTCCTTCCCGTGTAACCTCGCCGGTGATCTGGGCGATGCCAACCGGGCCCGAAAGCTGGGGGGCCGCACCCTGAGAGAACGCGCCGGTTACCCCCTGTTTCAACAGGACCAGCACCTCCCAGGTGCGAACAAAGCTGTCTCTCAGGGCAATCCACGGCGGGCTGGAACGTGTGTCGGACTCGCTGTTGATCAGGCTGGTAGACGCGCCGGTGAGCCACATCTCACCTTCCGGCCGCTGGAACCGCGGGGCGACCACCACGTTGCGTGCTGTCCCGTTTCTCACCAGACCCCAATCCATAGCTGAACCGGCGCTGAGTTGTATGGCGTTGACCAGGTCGTCCACCGCCGTGATAGGCTTTCCGTCCACCGTAGCCACGGAGTCGTCCGGCTTCAGCCCGGCCATCTCGGCGGGAGAACCCTTGCTCACGTTGTCCACTACAACCCGCCCCTCCAGGTCGGAGCGAATCATAATGCCGGTCAACCACCGGCCTTCGGGCCTGGAAAACTGGGGTTGGACCTGTAAGATTTGCGCCTGACCGCCCCGGTCGATGCGCCACGGCATCAATCCGCCGCCGTTCAAATTGACTGCCCGGTTCAGGTCTGACGTGTTTTCGATCCGGTGCCCACCGGCGCCGGTAACTATGTCTCCCTCGCGTAGCCCGGCTACCTGCGCGGGAGATCCCTCGGCCACCCTGGTCACCGAGACCTGCCCGATTTCCACGTCCTGCGGCAGCATCAGCAGGATAGTGAAGAAAGCGATGGGAAGGATTGCGTTCATCAGGGGGCCGGCCACCAGCACAAGAAATCTGGTGCCCACGCCCTTGGCCGCCAGGCTGCGCGGCACGTTGGGATTGTTCTCGCCGGCGAGACGGACGAACCCTCCCAACGGGGTCCAGTTAACAGAGTAGAGCATGTCCGCTACTACGACGGAGCCATCTTCGACAGAACGGACTTTCCCTTCGTGACGCAGCAACTCGTCAGACCCTAGTTGTTCGCTAAGCGCACCGCGTCCGGGCAAGCGGTCCCTGAGCTTCAGGTCAGTGCGGGGAGCCTCGACGATTCGGGCCACCAAGTTTCCATCCTCGTCCTCACCGGAGGCTAGCTTGACGAACTGACCCCTCCGGAGGGACGAAGCGCCATCCAGATTCAGATACGCCGTGCCGGAGTCAAGTAGGACCCGGGTACTTCCCGTGTAAACTCCGAACGCCCTGGGCGGGAACCCGACGCCGAACTCCAGTACTTTGACGCCCAGCTTTCGCGCCGTTGCAAAGTGGCCGAGCTCGTGGACCACAACCAGAACCAGGAGCATCGGGACCAGGGAGCCGACGGCTATCAGAAAGGATTCCATTTACACCTGCTTACCGGTGATGCTGTGAGCGAATTTGGTGGCCCATCGGTCCGCCCTCAGTACATCCCCTGCATCGGGGGATGGCGATGAGTCGTGCTCCGCCAGCACCCTTTCGACAACATCGTAAATCTCGGTGAAACCGATGTTGCCATCCAAAAATGCGTGAACCGCAACCTCGTCGGCGGCGCTCAGGACCGACGGGAAGGTGCCTCCTCGCCGGGCTGCGTTTACAGCCAACCCGAAGCATGGGAACCGCTCCGGCTCCAACGGCTGAAATGTCAGGTTGTGCGGGATGCTCGTGTCCAGGCGGGGGATCATCTCGTTGGGAAGGCGGCGGGGATAGAACAGCGCGTACTGTATGGGTAGCCGCATGTCGGGGGGGCCTAGCTGCGCCTTCACCGAGCCGTCGGCGAATTCGACCATCGAATGAATAGTGCTCTGGGGATGGACCACCACCTCTATGTCTTCCCACGGGACGCCGAAGAGCCAGTGAGACTCGATGACCTCGAAAGCCTTGTTCATCAATGTAGCGGAGTCGATGGTGATCTTCCGGCCCATCTTCCAGGTGGGGTGTTGCAGCGCCCGCTCCGGCGTCACGCCGGACAATTCCTCGAGGGGGGTGTTCCTGAACGGCCCTCCGGAAGCGGTGATCACCAAACGCCGTATGCCCCCGGGTTCGCCTTGAATGCACTGCCAGATCGCGCTGGGTTCGCTGTCTACCGGCAAGACCGTGCCGCCGTAGCGGCTCTCGTACTCCTTGATGATTTTTCCGGCTATCACAATGGGCTCTTTGTTGCACAGGGCTACCGTCTTCCCCTGCTTCAGCGCATCGAGTGTGGGCATCAACCCAACGCTTCCGATGGTGGCCACCATAACGATATCCACTTCGTCCAGGCAGACCATCTCGGACATATTCGCAAAAGAAACTCCGCCAGGTAAATTCGACGGCGGATTGATGCACCACATATAGCGCGGCTGAAATTCCCGCACCTGCTCTGCCAGGAGTTTCACATTGTTCCCGGCTGCCAGTCCCACGACCTCGAACTCCCCGGGGAAGGCGCGGACTACATCCAGCGTCTGCCTACCGATGGACCCGGTGGAACCGAGGATCACGATTTTTTTCATGGTGCAAATACCGTAGCGACGAGATAATACACTGCGGGCAGGGAGATCACCATACTGTCCAGCCGGTCCAGAATCCCGCCATGTCCAGGGATTATACTACCGGCATCCTTAACATTCGATAATCGCTTCAGGGCGGATTCCAGCAGGTCTCCGAGTTGGGAGACCACGCCCACTGTAGCACCGATGACTGCCACTTGCCACAATACTATGCCCAGGTCCAGGAGAAGCCCCAGCGCGATGGCAGCCGCGATGGCGGTTGCGAATCCTCCTGCCGCGCCCTCCCATGTCTTGGCCGGACTTATTCCGGGGGCCATCCGGCGCCGTCCCACGGTCCGGCCTACAAAAAACGCCCCGGTATCCGTGGCAAATGTGACCAACAGCGCCAGGAGGAGCCAGAGCCTGCCCGAATCCGGAGTGCCGCCGGCTTCTCGCAGGACCAGGGCGTGGGAAAGAAGAAACCCAACGTACACGGGTCCGGCCAGCGTGTATATCCCGGCGGTTAGGTACCTGCCCCCCGTGTACAGGCCGATCAGCCAGAGAAGCGCAACGAACGCACCAATGAGCCAGATCACCGCGGAGATTTCCAGGAAATTGACCGGGCTCGAAGCGGCCTGAGCTCCCAACACCATCGCCGCCACCCAGATCACGCCGAGGCCGGTGGAAAGTGTGCCAACTCCGGGGGGTGTCAAGCGGTAGAATTCCCGCACACCCAGCACCCCGGCCACCAATACCAGGACGGTGAGCCAGAGACTTCCAAACCAGATGGCCGACACCAGGACCGGGAGACCAATCAGGGCCGTCAGGACCCGCGGAAGCAAGGATTAGCCCTCGGGGTCGACTCTGCCAAAGCGCCGCTGACGGCGGCTGTATTCTTCCAGTACCCGATCCAACTCATCAGAGCCGAGGTCGGGCCAGAGTGTCGTGGTGTGGTAGTACTCGCTGTAGGCGGACTGCCAAAGCAGGAAATTGCTAATCCTGAGCTCACCGCCCGTGCGGATAATGAGGTCCGGGTCCGGCGACTCGTGGCTGAATAGGTAGCTCCGGAACAACTCTTCGTCCACCTCCTCTTCCTTCACGCCGTCCCGGACGATCTTGCGCACCGCCTCCAGAATCTCTTCCCGCCCCCCGTAGTCCAAGGCCACGTTGAGAGTAATGCCGGTATTGCCCCGGGTCATCTGCTGCGCCCGGGCAACCTCTGTCTGCAGTTCTGCGCGGAGCCGTTCGATCTTGCCGAGGTGGACGATACGGACGTTCTTCTCGTGGAGGACCGTGGTCTGCTCCCGCAGAGCCTGGTGGAGGATTTCAAATATCCCGGCCACTTCTTCTTGAGGGCGGCTCCAGTTCTCGGTGGAAAATGCGTACACCGTTACATACCGGACCTGCCGTTCCGACAGAGTCTCCAGGACTTTTTGAATACGCTCCACTCCGACCCGGTGCCCCTCCAATCGAGGGAGACCTCGCTGCTTCGCCCACCTGCCGTTGCCATCCATGATTATGGCGACATGGCAGGGGACCCCGGGCAGAGCCGGCAAGCCCTGTTGGGAGACTTCGGCGCCTAGTTGCATCGGCTTAGACCTGCATGATCTCCGCTTCTTTTTCGACTCCAACCTGGTCGATCAGCTTGGTATGGTTGTCCGTGGCCTTCTGGAGTTGGTCCTGAGCCCGGCGGGTTTGGTCCTGAGAAATGGCCTTGTCCCGCTCCATCTTGCGCAGCGTGTCCTGACCGTCACGCCGTACGTTGCGGACGGACACCTTCCCGTCTTCCAACTTCCGCTTCAACATCCTGACCAGTTCCTGGCGGCGTTCCTGGGTCAGAGGGGGAATCGGAACGGTGATGTTGTTTCCATCATTGGAGGGGTTGAAGCCCATTTCAGACTTTATCAGGCTTCTTTCTATTTCGCGCAGCGCCTGTTTGTCCCAGGGCTGGACCAGAATTGCACGGGCGTCCGGGGCGGAAATAGAGGCGATCTGCTTCAACGGGGTGGGGGTGCCGTAGTAGTCGACGGGAACATTCTCGATCAGGGCCGGTGTAGCCCTGCCGGTACGGAGAGTGTTCAGTTCCCGCTTCAAGGCGTCGATGGTGTGGTCCATCTTCCGCTCTGTTTCCGACAGCACGTCTTCTGGGGTCTGCTGGTCATCGTTCTTCGTTGTCACGGTCAATCCCTCCCGGTGATTATGGTGCCTACGGGTTCACCGCATAGGATTCGGCCCATGCTTCCAGGCCGGAAGATATCGAACACTACGATAGGCAGATCGTTGTCCATACACATGGATAGCGCGGTTGTGTCCATAACCCCAAGACGCCGGTTCAAAGCGTCCATGTAATCCAGGTTGCCAAACCGGCGGGCGTCCGGGTTCTCGTTGGGGTCTGAGTCGTAAACACCGTCGACGTTGTGTTTGGCCATAAGCAGGATCTCGGCATCGATCTCCAATGCCCGGAGCGCCGAAGCGGTGTCGGTGGTGACAAAAGGGTTGCCGGTCCCCGCCGCAAACAGCACCACCCTTCCCTTTTCCAGATGACGTATGGCGCGCCTGCGTATATAGGGCTCAGCCACGGCTTGAATCTGCAGTGCGCTTTGGGTGCGGGTGGTAATTCCCCTTTGCTCCAGGCTGTCCTGTAGGGCCAGGGCATTGATGATCGTCGCGATCATCCCCGAATAGTCGGCGGTGGCCCTGTCCATTCCCTGGAGTTCGGCCGAGGCCCCGCGCATGATATTCCCGCCGCCGACCACTACGGCAACCTCGACGCCCAAATCGTGGGCCTCGATTATCTGGCCGGAAAGGTAGTTAACAGCCGTTGGCTCAATACCGAACTCTTGCGCGCCCTTCAAAGCCTCGCCGCTAAGTTTAAGAACAACCCGACTGTACCGAGCCTGGCTCATTTCGTCCGGCCGGGGGTTACTCCCCCAGTGCCAACCTGGAAAACCGGAGGACCCTTACGTTTTCTCCCATCTTCGCGGCCAATTCCTGGACAATCTCGGCCACGGAACTGGAATTGTCCTTAATGAATGGTTGGCGCAACAGGCTGACCTGGGCCGGAGGGCGCTCGTCCCCTTCTTCGATATCTGCCGAGTCAAGGTAGGCCGGGGCCATGGCCGCCACCTGCATCGCGATATCATGTGCCAAGCCCCTGAACTCCGGGGTCCGGGCGACGAAGTCGCTTTCGCAGCCCAATTCGACCATTGCGGCGACGCGCCCCCCGGTGTGGACATAGGCTTCGACCAATCCTTGGTTGGTTGCCCGGTCGGCGCGCCTAGCCGCCTGGGCGAAACCCTTTGCCCGGAGAGCTTCCGCGGCCTTCTCCAGGTCGCCATCACTTGCTTCCAAGGCCTGTTTGCAGTCCATGACACCGGCGCCGGTCTGGTTCCGGAGGTCTCGAATTTGCTCGACGGTGACGGCCAAGTGACTCCCTCCTGTTCAAATAGAAGGCGAAGGAAAAATGTTCATGCCAGACAGGCGCTGGACTAGGAGCGGGCGCGGACGCCCTCCCGTCCAGCAACCTCGGGGAAGGCGCTTATCCGGTGGGCGGTGTCCCGGGAGGCGGTCCATCCTGTACCGGAGCCGCAGCCGTGAAATCCGACTCCTCGATAATGAACTCCATATCCCGCTGGATCTGCTCGTCCAGGGTCAGATCCGCCTCTCCGTCCTCTTCTTGATCCAACCCCAGAGCTTCGCGTTCCGCGGCCTCGGCCAACGCTGCCTCTTCCGCCGCCTCTTCCTGCCGAGCGAGCATTATGGCCTCGCGCTGGGCCTGGCCTTCCAGGGCCGCCGTCGCCATTCTCCCGGCGATCAGCCGTATCGAACGCACCGCGTCATCGTTGCCGGGGATGGTGTGGGTCACCTTGTCGGGATCGCAATCGGTGTCGACTATGGCGAAGACCTGTACTCCGGCTCTGATAGCTTCGGCGATGCAGATATCCTCTTTCCCGATGTCAATCACGAACAGGGCCGTGGGCAACTCGGTCATGTCCCGCATCCCCAGGAAATACTTTTCCAGGCGGTTCAGGGTGTCCCGGAGTTTGACCCCTTCCTTCTTGGGCAGCACTCGGAAATAACCCTGGTCCCGCTTCTGCTGAAGCTCCAACATGTAATTGATCCGGGTGCGGATAGTCTGGAAGTTGGTCAGGGTGCCGCCGAGCCAACGCTGGTTCACATACCACATGCCGCAGCGCTCGGCCTCGCTCTGCACCACTTCCTGAGCCTGGCGCTTGGTGCCAACAAACAGCACCTTGCCGCCGTCGGCCACCACCTGGACCATGGCCCGGTAGGCCTCGTTGATGAGGCCCAGGGTCTGCTGCAGGTCTATGATGTGTATGCCGTTGCGCTGGGTGAAGATATAGCGCTTCATCTGTGGGTTCCATCGCCGGGTCTGGTGCCCGAAGTGGACTCCCGCTTCAAGAAGCGACTTCATCGTCAGCGGCTCTCTGGGTGGGGGTGCTGGCCGTTCGTCGGCGGGGGCTTGTAATGTCTGTACCATATAGTCTGCCTTTCTCATCCTGATGTAGGGGCGCCTGGTTCTTCCCAGTATAGCCCCCTCACGGAGCCAAGGCACACAAAGACCTGGGAAGCGCCATGAGGCGCGGTTTAGCATTGGGGAGTATATCACAGGCCCAATTTGCGGGCAATGCGGCCTGCCGCGTACAGGAATCCGGCCCGGCTTGCTTCAGTTACTGATGAAGAAGCCGCTCAAAGCCGTAGAGAAGGTCGTACCAATAGAACGCGTTGCACAATATCGCCCCGTAAATCCCCGCCAGCAGGTCGTCCGCCATAATCCCCTGCCCGCCGGGCAGACGCTCCAGACGGCGTATGAGAAAGGGTTTGATCACGTCAAGCAGGCGGAACACGACGAAAGCCATTGCCAGCCAAACGAGGGCTTTCGGCAGGAAAAGGCATGTTACCCACATCCCCACGAATTCGTCCCATACGATGCGGTGAGGGTCCGGGTCCTCCGGTGACGCCACTTTTTCCGCAGCCCATACCCCCACGTAATAGCTGACTGCGACAACCAGGAGGAACAGGGCAATATCACCGAAAGACGAGCCCCGGTCTTGCAGCAACTCCGCTTCAAGGGGAGAAAAGTAGTAGAGCACCACCGCCGCCAGGCTCCCGACCGTCCCCGGCGCAACGGGCGACAACCCCGTCCCAAACCCGGTGGCAATGAGCCACGCCAGCGTCTGTAGGGGATTCCGCGCCAGCCGGTTAATCACCGGGGCTAACTACGGAAGCCAACGGTAGGTGACCGAAGCTGCAACCCCACTAACCATACCCCGCCCGGTCCAGGTCTTCTTCGCTCATGCCCAGGTAGTGCCCAATCTCATGCCATAAAGTAATGCGAATCTCGCGCTGGGCCTCGGCCTTGGTGGAGCAGCTTCCCAGGATGGGCCGGCGGAATAGCGCAATCCTGTCCGGCAGCGCGGGGCCCGCCCCCTCCCGTTCCGGCAGCGGTACGCCTGTGTAGAGGCCAAACAGCGTACCCTCGCCGTCAACAAGCTCCATGTCATCCGGGCTGGGCCAATCTTCAACGACGATGGCCACATTATCCATCGCGGATTGCATAGCCGGGGGTAGCTGGCGCAACGCGGTCCGCACCAGGCGGTTGAAGTCTCGCCGTGACATGTGCATCAGCCGCTCAGCCCCACTCGGTCCCGGATAGCCTTCAAAATGTCGATGTTCTGCCGGTCGGGACCCTTACCCTCGAAGCCGGGGACTTCCAGGAAGAAGGGAACGCCGGCGAAGGAAGGATGGCCCATTATGGCGGCAAATCCCTCCTCGCCAATGAAGCCCTCCCCAATATTGTCGTGCCGGTCTACGCCGGAGCCGCAGGGCCGCTTGGAGTCGTTGGCGTGGACCGCCGCCAGCCTGTCCAGTCCGATCGCGTCGTCAAACTCGGAGATCATGTCTTCGATGCCCTGGCCCGTGGTCAGGTCATACCCGGCGGCAAACGTGTGCTGTGTATCGAGACAGACTTTCAACCTGGGATTGTCCACACCCTTGATTATCTGCCCAAGCTCGTCCAGCTTGGCCCCTATGTGTTGGCCCATGCCGGCCATATTCTCCACAGCCAGGTAAGGACCTTCGGGCGAGTTCTCCAATACCTTGGAAACGGAAGCAATGACCTGGGGCAGTACGGCCTCGAAGCCCACGCCCTTGTGACTTCCCGGATGAAATATCACACCTTCAGCGCCGATGGACGCCGCCAGTCCCATGTAGTTGACGAGGGACTGGACACCCTTTTCCACCTGTGCGGGGTCTTTGGCCCCCATGTTGATTAGATAGATCGCATGAAGATAGACCTGGTCCATCTCCGCCTCGGCCAATTCACGGCGGAACGCCTCGACCTCCGAATCCGGGGCCGGCTTGAAGGCCCATGCCTGGGGCGCGGACCCGAATATCTGTATCGTCTCGCAACCGATCTCAACGCCGCGGCCCACGGCTTTGCTGATTCCTCCAGACGTGGATACATGTGCTCCGATTCTCACTTCTCGCCTCCCACTGGCCCGGTCTACTCGTGTCAGTCTTCGATCATAATAGCCGGTTAAATTCTCTACCAAGCCTTGCCAATTATAGTTGGACGCACCATTGGCGGCGCAACCTTCTCCGGATATAATTCCCACCAATGATGCGCGCACTGACCCTGGTACAACCGGGCCTCCCTCCGACTCTGTCGGTGCTAGACCTGCCAACCCCGGAGCCGGGCGACGGCGAAGTTCTGGTCCGGGTCGAAGCCTGCGGGTTCTGCTATCACGACCTGCTGGCAATGACCGGCGTGCTGCGCCGCGGTGTCGCGCCGGGCGTGGTGTTGGGGCATGAGATATCGGGAACAGTAGTCGAGACCGGCCCAGGCGTAGAAACCTTAAACCCCGGCGACCACGTCGTAACCCTCTTGACCAATGCCTGCGGCTATTGCCAACGCTGCCTCCAGGGACAGGAACACCGGTGCTATAACGGCGAAGGTATCGGACACGGGCGGAACGGCGGGTTCGCCGAGTACGTCGTGGTCAACGAGTTCAGCGCCGTCCCAATCTCCGAAGAGCTAGACTTTACCGGCGCCGCGCTGTTCGGCTGCCCCATGGGAGTTGCCTTGCAGGCCGTGGAACAGGTGGCCCAGGTGAGGGAAGGCGACACCGTGGTAGTTACGGGGGCTGGCGGCGGCCTCGGCATTCACGCGCTGCAGGCCGCATCCGCACTGGGGGGCCGGGTCATGGCGGTGACCACGTCCCCGGAGAAGCTGGGAGAGTTCGCCAGTCTGGGCGCTGAAGAAATCCTCCACACCGAAGACCTGGACTTCAGCGAGTTGGTCCTCGCCCTGACCGAAGACCAGGGGGCCGACGTCATCATCGACAACGTCGGCTCCGCGTTGTTCCCATCCACCCTTCGCAGCCTGGCCCAGTACGGCAGGCTGATATTGCTGGGCGAGGTAACCGGGCGGCCCGTAGAGTTGAACCTTGCCGAAATCATCTTTCGTGACGCCCGCCTGATGGGTTCGTCCGGCGTCTCCCGCGCCACGATTCACAGGGTCGCCAACATGGTCTCCGAAGGACTGATGGAGCCGGTTGTGAGCCGAGTTGTTTCCCTGGAAGAGGCGGCGTGGGTAGTTGAGGCGCTGGCCGAGCGACGTGTACTGGGGCGGGTTGTGGTTACACCCCGTTGAGGGTGAGCGGACGCCTCCAAGGTGTGCAAGTCACGCCAAAACCGGGTACGCTGGTATCATCGAGAGGCTGCCAACACACCAGTCGGGAGGCTGAGCCATGAGAGTGAGGACTACCCCGGAAACAATCAAGAAGGTCGAAAAGATTGTCCGAACGGCCCTGGAAGAACGGTTCGGGGACGAGTTCGTGTTCGACCCCATCATCGTCGAACCCTGGTTCGGTATAGACGATGAGGAGTTCCTGCACATCTACATCATCTTCGACGGCGACCAGAAGAAGCTGGACCCCGGTTGGACCATCGGACTGTCCAGTATCATACTCGACCAGACCACGGAGGACGAAGTATTCACTACCCCGGTCAAGGGGTTCGTGGAGAAGTCCGAGTGGGAAGAAGTCTACGGGGACAATTACCGTGGACCCACGCGACCTGATTAGGATTGCCAGGCTGCTGGCATCCGGGAGCGCCTGGGGGATGCGGGGCCGGCCCCGGCAGACTGAATTGCGCCGTGCCGTGAGCGCCGCTTACTACGCCCTGTTTCACACCCTCGCAAACAGTTGCGCCACCACGCTGGTTGGCTCCACACGCGCCAACCGGGACCAAACGGCGTGGCGTCAGACCTATCGGTCTCTGGAACACGGGCACACCAAGCGTCAGTGCGATAACAGGTCTGCGATGCGCCGGTTTCCAGTGGAAGTGCGTCACTTCGGCCGTGTGTTCTCCGAGGCACAGCAACAGCGCAATCTTGCCGATTACGACCCGGACACGAGGTTTCTGCGCTCCGACGTCATGTACCTTATAGACGAAGCCGAAAGGGCCATTACCCTGTTCGAGGCCGTTCCCGCCGCAACCCGCCGCCCGTTTTCCATCCATGTCCTGCTCCGGCCCCGCCGCGACTGAGGGCAGGGGTGAGCGGACGCCTCCAAGGTGTGCAAGTCACGCCAAAACCGGGTACGCTGGTATCATCGAGAGGCTGCCAACACACCAGTCGGGAGGCTGAGCCATGAGAGTGAGGACTACCCCGGAAACAATCAAGAAGGTCGAAAAGATTGTCCGAACGGCCCTGGAGGAGCGGTTCGGGGACGAGTTCGTGTTCGACCCCATCATCGTCGAACCCTGGTTCGGCATCGACGACGAGGAGTTCCTGCACATCTACATCGTCTTCGACGGCGACCAGAAGCGGCTGGACCCCGGTTGGACCGGCGGCTTGTCCGGCATCATACTCGACCAGACCACGGAGGACGAAGTATTCACCAACCCGGTAAAGGGGTTCGTGGAGAAGTCCGAGTGGGAAGAATTCCTTGCGGACCAGTATCGTGAATCCACACGACCTGATTAGAATCGCCAGGCATCTGGCAACCGGCGGTGTCAGCGGGCGTCGGGGAAGGCCCCGGCAGGCCGAACTGCGCCGCGCCGTTAGCGCCGCGTACTACGCCTTGTTTCACGCTCTCGCCCACTCGCGCCAACACGCTGGTTGGCTCCACCCGCGCCAGCCGGAACGACCCCGCGTGGCGCCAGACCTACCGGGCCCTGGAACACGGGCACGCCCGGCGTCAGTGCAGCGACAGGTCTGCGATGAGCCGGTTTCCGGCGGGAGTGCGGGCCTTCGGCCGCGTATTCACCGACATACAGCAGGAACGCCACTTTGCTGATTATGACCCCGACGCAAGGTTTATCCGCTCTTACGTATTGCACCTTATAGACGAAGCCGAGAGATACATTACCCTGTTCGAGGCCGTTCCCGCCTCCATCCACCGCCCATTTTCCATCCATGTCCTGCTCCGGCCCCGCCGCGGCTGAGGGCAAGGGAAGCGGACAATCACCGGGGCCGTCCGAGTTTAGAGACGGCCCCGGCGCAAGCCGGTCAAGGTACTTCGTCGAGGGTGTAAGCTCCGCCGTCGGCGCTGCGGGACATTTCGAGGCCGTGGAAGTCCAGACTGGGACCGCAAACCGTCCCGTCGTTGGAGAAGTTTCCGACAATGGCTTTCCCGATGCACCCGCCTTCGGTTATGGAAATGGTGACGCCGCCGCCGGAACACCTGTCGCCGGGATTCAATCTCAGTCCCGAGTAACAACCCCCGCGATATGACGGGCCAACAGGCGTAACCTCAGCCGCGCCGTTTTCCCGCAGTGTCCGGGTCACGGCAGACCGTTCTTCGATTAACGCCAGGCCCAAGGGCGTGTTGCGATCGCTGTTCCGTGCCTCGATGTCGGCGCCGGCATCCAGCAGGGCTTGAACGACCGCCGCGTTTTCGTTGTGTTCTGGCGCCTCGTGTAGAGGGATAGTGTCAAGGTAGTCCTTGGCATTGACGTTGGCAGCGCAACTCGGCCCGCGTCCGGGTCGAGTTCGCATTGTGCCAGAAATCATCACTCACCCAACGCTCCTCCGTGGTGCCGGTGGTACATGGGATGGGTGTAGGAGTCGGCGTGGGCTCGGGAGTTGGGGGTAAGCGTGGGAGTGGGGGTTGGTGTAGCTGTTGGTCCTGGAGTGGACGTGGGTATCGAGATGTATGTGGGAGTGGGTTCAGAGGAGCACGCCAGCCCTGCGGTCGCAGCGGGCAGGAACACCAGAGTTATGAATCACGTCGTAGCCTGCATTGTTTCGGGCATCCTAACCCCCCGTTGTCGTTAGTTACATCCACTCCGTTGGGGATGGCGGGACCACCCCCATTGGTCGGCCCGCATAGAGTGTCAGGCTGCCGCTGCGGTCCGCCGCCGGAACCGCAGCGCCCGGCCGATCTCGCCCCGCTCCCAGATGACGAGGAACTGGCTGGCGACAAAAATCGAGCTATAGGTCCCGATAATCGCCCCCACGGCGACCACCAGCAGCAACTCCCGAATGCTTGGCCCACCCATTAGCAGCAGCGCCAGCAATATGAACAGCGTGGTGAAGCTGGTGTTCAGCGACCTCCCGACCGTATCCATTATGCTCTGGTTGACCGTGGTTCCCAGGGGGCGGTCGGGGTACCGCAGCAGGTTCTCCCTTATCCTGTCGAATACGACTATGGTGTCGTTGACGCTGTAGCCGGCAACGATGAGCACACCCACAATGAACATGGAGTTAACCTCCATGCCAATCACCCTGCCCAAAATGGAGAACACTCCAAGCACGAATACGACGTCGTGGACCAGGGCTAGGATGGCGCTCACGCCGTACCGGTATGCCCGGGGCACCCGGCGGAAGGCGTACCAGATGTACAGCAAGATTCCGACCGACGCAACCAGCACCGCGAAAAACGCGGTACGCACCGTCTCAGCCGCGATAATCGGAGAGACGAAGTCGAACTGCACGTTGTCCCTCTCCAGACCAAGGGTCTCTTCCATGTCTTTCTCGATGCGTACCCGTTCGGACTCCCCGCCTCCGACGGCCTCTTCCAGCACCCTGGTGCGGATGAAGAAGGAGCGGCTTCCTAATTTCTGGATCAGGGCTTCATCGTGATCCAACAGGGCAAGCCGGCCCCGAATCTGCTCCTCGGTCACTGGCGAGTCGAAAGTCACTTCAAGCGCGGAACCGCTGGAAAAGTCGATTCCAGGCTTGAGTCCGGAACCTCCGGTTGACCATCCGTCCGGGGGCGCTATCATCGAGACCAATCCCGGAAGGATGAGCAGGGCCGAAACCAGGAAATACCAACCCCTCTTACCAACTATATCCAACATCTCTAACTGCCACCCCCCGCAGCCCGTGGCGCCGGCCCGGGTGTAAACAGGCTAACCCGGTCCCTGAGGCCAACCCAGGCCAATAGCTGGAGCAAGTTGCGGCTCACCACAACCGCTGTAAACATGCTTATAAGCACGCCGATGCCCAGGCTTATGGCGAACCCGGTGATGAGCCCGCCGCCTAGCCGGTCGCCGAACCAGATCAGCACCCCGCAGGTAATCAGGGTGGAGAAGTTGCCGTCCCGGATCGCGGGCCAAGCACGGTTGAACCCGACTTCCATCGAGGATGCCAAGGTCCGCCCGATTCTCACCTCTTCCTTCATCCTCTCGAAGATCAGGATGTTGGCGTCCACCGCCATGCCTATGGAGAGAATGAACCCGCCTATGTGTGAGAGGGTCAACGTGATCGGCGCCAGCTTAAACACGGCGAGCAGGATCAGTGCGTAGAAGATCAACGCCACCGCCGCCACCAACCCGGCCATTCGGTAGTAGGCCAGCATGAATACGACGACCAGTCCTAAGCCGATGAACCCCGCCAGCAGGCTAGCCCGCAGCGACGCCGAACCCCCGATGGCGTCCACGTCGCTTTCCTGAATGAGCCTAAGAGGCACCTGCAGGCGGCCCGACTCAAATTGGATGGCGAGAGTCCGGGCTTCCTCCCTCGTGAATGGGTCCAGCGAGCTACCACTGATCTCGCTCCGCCCGTCGCGTATCCAGCTCAGTGCGAAAGGGGCGATCAGTTCGTCATTGTCCATGAAGACCGCGATGCGCTCCGAGTTGATCCCGGCTATGGCCTGGGTCAGGTCGGAGAATCTCTGGCTGCCCTCGTCGTCGAACTGGATGTTTATCACCCAACCTATGCCCCGGTTGTCCTGGGCGGCGAAGGCGCCCTCCAATTGGTCGCCGGTGAGGCCGATGTCGGAGTCTTCGAAGACGTTGCAGGAGGTGTCGGCGCAGGTCCGGCGCTTGAATTCCAACCTCGCCGTCCGGCCGATCAGCTTCTTGGCCTCGTCGATCCCGCTGGTCACGCGGAATGACTCCGGGGAGCCGAACCGGCCCTCCAGCGCATCCCGTAGTTCGCCCTGCCTGTCCGCACCAAGGGTGCCGGATGTTATCTTGAACGACTTATCGTCCACTTGTTCGTAGGAAACGTCTCCTAGGTCCATGCCGCTCAAGACTTCCCAGAGGTCCTCGCCCTCGACCGGCTCGGCAAACGTCAACTGACTGACTGAACCGCTTGCGCCAGGAAGCTGCACTATGATCCGGTCGTCACCGAAGCGTTGGACAATGGGTTCCTCGATGCCGAAACGGTTGATCCGCCGGCTGATCGTGTCCAACACTCCTTCCATCTGGTCGGAGGTTGGGTCGCTGACATCGGTGACGCGGAAACTGTCCAACGTCCCGACTTCAGACTCCAGGGTCTTCCTGGCTAGTTCCCGTTGCTCACCGGACAGCAATGGCGCTCGAACGCGGTAGCTGGTGGGGCTTACGGTCTCTGTCGAAACGGGGATGCCCGCATCCGCCAGCGCGAGGTCGATCTCCTCTGCTTTGACCTGCCGGTCGAAGACAATGTCGAGGCGGGTTCCGGAGTCCGCCTGGTAGACCAGGTGGCCGCCGCCCCGGAGGTCCAGACCCAGCTTGAGGCCCAGCGGCCCATCGCCGCCACGCTCAAACTGAAGAAGTCCGGGAATGGTGATATTGATGTTCTGGAACGCTAAAGATGCAACGGATAGCCCAATCATTACCAGGACTACCAGTGTCAACCGGATGCTCCGCGCCCGCATCTACTTCCCCTCCCTGCGGATATCCGCCAGGACGTCGGCGGCCAATTTTAGACCCTCGTCCCTGGTGGAGATTTCACCTGTCCCCCGCGCTTCGTCGATCCGGTCCAGTATGGTACCGATGAGGGGGCCCGGTCCAAGTTGAAAATGTTCGATTAAATCGTGGCCGTTCACCAGCCGTTCCGTGCGGTCGTTGGTACGCGGCTTGCCTCCGGCCTCAAGCAAGTGCGCAACCATTCTAGCATGGACTCCCCAGTCTTCGAGCGATAACTCGGGACCTCTTGCAGCCAAATAGTCCGCCAACCACAGGTACAGGGTGTCGATAGCCACATCGTCCAGGTCCCGGAAGTACCTGTGAACGGCTCTGGGCGTCGGCTGATCGCGTCCCTGCCACATGGTCAGCGGCCGCAGGTGATAGTTGACCATCTTGGATACGGCGGCGATTCCCCTTGTGTGGAATCTAAGCTTAGACAACCGGCTCCGGACTACGGTCGCGCCCTCTTCAGAATGTCCAAGGAACCTGACCCGGCCTGTCTCGTCTGTCGTCTTCGTCTGGGGTTTCGATATGTCATGGAGCAGGGCGGCCAGCTTGAGATAGGTCCTGCGCGAGTGGCCCCCGGTCATAGTCTGGTTGAAATACGCATGTGTCTCCGCCGTCCATGGTGACAACGAGTAGACCGGCGAATTCTGGTGGCCCTTGGTAACAAGCTCGGCGCACTCGACCGCGTGAATCACGTGTCCCCAAACGTCCCAATAATGGTGGTTCCGCGGCTGCTCGACGCCTTTCGTATCGGCTAGCTCGGGAATGACCCGGCAGAGAAGGTCCAGCCGGTCCATTACCTCCAGGTAACCCTTTGCGCCGTCCAAGGAGAGAATATTCAGAAACTCGTCCCGCAGACGCTCACCGGAGACCTGACTGACCAGAGGCGCGTTTTCCAGCACCAATCTCGCCGTTTCGGGTATGAGACGGAAGCGCAAGCGGCCCGCCAGTCTCACCGCCCTCAGCAGCCTGCCAGGGTCCTTTCGGAACAAGTCCGAACGCAGCGCTCGTATCGACCTGCTCGCCAAGTCTTGCCGCCCGTTGAAAGGATCGATGGCCACCTCGCCAAGGGCATCCGTCTCCCAGAGAGACAGCGGTACCGCCATGGCGTTAATGGTGAAGTCCCGGCGCTCCAGGTCGTCCTCGATGGAGCCGGTGAGAGGGGCCAGGTCGATGGTCCAACCCTTCCCGCTAGAGGCAGGCGGCTCCTCGCCGTCTTCCCATTCGGTTGGAGATTGCACGTCTCCGGCACCCGCAACAACTATCCGCGCCACGCCGTGCGAGGGGCCCAGGGGCGCGAAAGCCGCGCCCAGCCAGTCCGCCAGATCCCGGCCCACCCGGTAGGGGTCCGCTTCGATGGCAAGGTCGATGTCCGGGCCCACCGGTAGCCGGAGCAACGAATCGCGCAGGTAACCGCCCACCAGGTAGGCGTTCACCTGCCGCGAGGAAAAAAACTTGTCCAGCCGGGACAGCAGCGAGCCGATGTCGGCAAGGTTCATGTTGGAGTCAGTCATGTCCGTCTCGAAGCGCACTTAAGGGGTCCGGGGCATGGTAACACGAGCATGGTAAGCCACCCACGACCGGCAAATCCCGCCCATTGGAGGCACAGGCAGAGGAATGGGGACTGGCGCAATCCGGCGCTTACTGCGGGGATTCACCCTCTTCCGACGGCTGAGAGTCATCCGGGCCGCCCGGAGGCGTGTCACCCGGCTCTTCACCTTCCTGGGGAGCGCCGATCTTGTAGAAACTGTCCGGGGATACAAGGTGGTCGATATAAAGGCTGCCGTTCAAGTGACCTGTCTCGTGCTCGAGGGCCTGGGCCAGAAGCCCGTCCGCCCTGATGCGTATCTCTTTGCCATCCAGGCCGATAGCCCGGGCCCTCACACTGACCGACCGTTTAACAACACCACGGTACCCGGGGATGCTCAGACAACCTTCCTCGACTTCCCGCTCTCCCTCGCGGCGGATGATCTCAGGGTTGATGAGGACTATCGCCTCTTCCCAATCTGGAAGCTGGATCACCGCGACCCGCTGTAGCGACCCCACCTGGTTCGCGGCCAGCCCGACGCCCAGTTCCGCGTGCATGGTCTCGATCATGTCGTCGGTGAACTGCTTCATCCGGGCAGGTATCTTTCCGACCTTGCGGGTCCGCCGCCTCAATATGGGGTCTGGTAGGAATTTCATGCCGAGGACCGTCACTATGTTTGCCTCCCCGATATTCGGGCCGCGCTCAAACCGGGCCCGACGCTTGGAAAATTATAGCCAAGGGGTTTCTGGAGTGCAAAGCGCGGCTAGAGCACATGGGCCGGGTCTACGTCGACGCCGGTTCCAGGGGGAAACTTTACACCCTCCAGAAACCGGTGGAGGTTGCGCCCCCTGACCACCACGTGCCAGCGGTAACGCCCACGCAGCCTTGCCGGCAATCCAGGCGCAGGTCCGACCAGTTCGACGTCGGTCAAGCCTTCCGCATAGCCTTTCTGGCGCAACAACCGCGTGGTTTCGATGGCCTTCCTCTGACAGGCCGTGGCGTCCGAGTCCAGAAACACCAGGTGGACCAACTCGTTGAACGGAGGGTTGCCCAGCTCCCGGCGCGACCGGATTTCTCGCTGGTAAAGCATGCCGTAGTCCTGAAGTGCGGCGGCGGCGATTGCATAGTGTTCCGGGTTGTAAGTCTGGATATGGACTTCCCCCTTGAAACTGCCCCGCCCGGCCCGCCCGGCAACCTGGCACAACAGGCCGAATGTCCTTTCGGCGGTGCGGAAGTCGGGCACGTGCAACCCAATATCCGCGAGCACGACCCCGGCCAGGGTGACGTTGGGGACGTCCAGCCCCTTGGCCACCATCTGAGTCCCCACCAGGACCTGGGTCTCTCCGGATGCGAACCGGCTCATGGTCTCGGAATGACTCAGGCCGGAACGGGTGGCATCGGAGTCCCAACGCTCTACCCGCACTCCTGGCAGCAGGACCTCAACTTCCTCCACAACCCTTTGGGTACCCGCGCCCATCCGCCGTATCTGGCTGCCGCCGCACTGGGGGCATCTACCGGGAAGCCTTCGGCTGCGGTTGCAACGGTGGCACCGGAGCGAGGCGTCCATGGAATGGTATGCCATTGACACGGAGCAACTGCGGCAGATAGCGACGTAGCCGCAGCCGCGGCATTGGACTATGGTCGCGCTGCCTCTACGGTTCAGGAACAACACCGCCTGATGGCCCTGCCCAACACAGCCTGCGAGTGCTTGGGAGAGGCCCCGGCTGAAGATCCCGCGGTTCCCATCCATTAACTCCTGGCGCATATCACAGACACGGACCTTGGCCAGCGGTGTTTCGCGGTCCGGTCCATTCCGCCCGATGCGGCGGGGAAGCTCCAACAACCGGTGTTGCCCGGCCTGGGCACGGTGATAAGTCTCCACGTCGGGAGTGGCGCTGCCCATCACGACCACAGCCCCGTTGCGCCGGGCGTACTGGAGAGCCACATCGCGGGCATGATACAGAGGTTGGGCTTCCTCCTGCTTATAGGTCCACTCGTGTTCCTCGTCAATGACTATCAGCCCCAGCCGTGGCACGGAAGCGAATAACGCGCTGCGGGCCCCGACGACCACATCATATTCACCCTCCCGGATTTTCCACCACTGATCGAATTGCTGACGCGGGGTCAGGCGGCTATGCACGACGGCGACCCGGCCGGGAAACCGGCTGCCCACGCGCTCGAGGGTCTGGGGAGTCAGCGCAATCTCGGGCACCAGGTAAATGGCCTGTTTCCCGCTGGAAACTACATTCTGAATTGCTTGCAGGTACACCTCGGTCTTGCCGCTGCCCGTGACCCCATGCAGGAGAAAGCTGCGAGGCTGGTGTGACGGATCATCCATCGCCTTATTGATACGCTCAAGTGCGTCCGCCTGGTCGACGGTCAACGTCAAAGGAGGACTGGGGTTCGGGTCAGCCTCCTCGGGAATCGGGCTCTGGTCGAGCCTCGTCCACTGTTGACCAATGAGACCCTTTTGCAAAAGGGTATTCGCAACTCCGGAGCCGAACTCCTTGTTGGCCAGGGTCAACGGGTATGGCTCCGCCGCGGACTCCACAGTGGCCAACAGCAGAGCTTGGCGGTTAGGCAATGAAGGGGCCGGATTTTCCCTGGTGGACCCGTTGCCATACGGCGGGCGAGGAACGAGGGCGCAGAAGTAGCGGGGCTTCAGCCTGGGAACTGGCAACTCCACCTCCCTGCGCACCGCACCTCGGTCAATCAGACGCCGCAGCAACCGGTCGCCGTTTCTGCCCAGCATCTTGACGAAGTCGGCCTCGCTCAGCCCAGGCTTAGCGGCGAGCTGCCGGAGGGGCGCTTCAGCCTCAGACGCCGCATCCGCCGAATCCGCGTCACCAGCGGGATAGAGGCGTGACCGCATCTGGTCTTCAAATCCGGGAGGCAGGAACAGGGCCACGGCGTTGAACAAGGAGCAGAGGTAGTGCCGGCTTATCCACCGCGCCAGGGCAAGTTGGGTCTGGCTCACCAGTGGGGCGGGGTCGATGGGCTGGAGAATGTCCCTGGTTATCTCTACCTGTGGCGTATCGGCCAATTCCATGACCACACCCTGGGGTATACGCCTCCCAAACGGGACCCAAACGAGCTGGCCTGGCACAAGCGATTGATGGCCGGGAATGCTGTAGGAGAAAGTGCGGGAATGGCTGACGGGGGCATCGACAGCGACTTCGGCGTATCTCATGCACTCCGCCCAACTTGCGGGTCGAAGGGGAAGTTGGTGGGAATCGGGCAAGGGCCAATACCCCGGCCCGAATTCTTGGTTAGCCTGATTGGAAGCGGGCTAGGCTCGCGGGCGGCGTGGCAAGGTCTTTTCCTTGATCCTGGCGGCCCGTCCCTGCAACCCCCGGAGGTAGTAGAGTTTGGCCCGGCGTACCGAACCCCGCCTGGTGACCTCAAGAGAATCAATGAGCGGCGAGTGAATCGGGAAGATCCGCTCAATACCTATACCGGCGGAAATACGCCGCACCGTGAAGTTGGCCCCTGGGCCGTTGCCGTTTTGGAGCCTGATGACCACGCCCTGGAAAGCCTGGACCCTCTCCCGGTCCCCCTCGCGGATACGGAAGTTCACACGCACCGTATCACCGGGGCCGAAATCGGGTATCTTAGCGTTGGGCAAGGTCCTGACTAGCTGGGCTGCTTCCATGATAAATGGCCTGATTTCCTCTCAATGATTCAGAGCACAAGCATACCACAAGGGCGGCGCGTTTGGTACTCCGTGGACTCATTCATCATGGCCTTTCGATTATGACCGCAACCGGCTCCATCGTCGTTCCAGCTTTCGCGGGAACGACCGGAGACCCGCATACGTTAAAGTGGCTCGGAACCGGAAAGTACGGCCAAACCCTTCCCCAGGAATGCCGCGAACTTCACCTACTTTGCCCCCAACCCCGCCTATGACCAATGAGACCAGATTATCGACCTCTGGGTGCAGTCTTCCTAGTCTTCTGAATCTCAAGACGGTAGCGACGAGGCCCTCCAGGACATGAATCGGTCCGGAGATGTCCGTCGCCGTCGTGGGACTGGGAGGCCTGAAATCCCGGCGTGATTGGCGCACGTGACCGCGATGCCGCGCCTAACTTCATGGAAGATTACCTGGACTATGTTGAGAAAATTATTCTCTTCCCAGTTTCCCCCTACGCCTGGTAATGGAAATCACCGGGGGGACGGTTCCACACCTCCACCAACATCCCCAGACAGGTGCGGGGGTGGAACCAGGCCACTACCCGCGAGCGCTCTTCCCTGGGCGGAATACTGCCTATCTGCTGAATCCCTGCCGCCAGAGCCTCGTCGGTGAAGCTGTGGACGTCCGGGGCGTGGGGGCAGGTGTGGTGGTAGACCGCGCCTTGGGTCGCCCGCTGCGCCACCAGACGGGCTGTGCCGCTGTCTTCAGTGGTGGGGATGCTGACCTCGATTACCGACCCTCCCAGGGGGAATTCCACCAGGTGGACCGGGTCACCGGCGGGGCGCGGCGCACGCTCCACGGCACGGTCCAGTCCTCGCTCCATTGACTTGTCCTCTTCAAAACCGAACACGCCGCCCCAGAACTCGCGCACTTCCTCGGCGCTGCGGGCGGCCAGTCCCACGTGCGCCATACCCGTGACCAACCCCTTGCCACGATAGTAGGGATGTACGTAGTAATGGTCGTCGGGCATGATCTGTATCTCCAGCCCTTGACTGGAAGCGGGGTCCAGGAACACCGGCCCGGTCCCGTCCCAGTCCGACTTCAGTCGAAGCCCCCTGCCCAGGAGCGTCTGCACGTCGGCCTGTAAGTCGCTGCTGGCGATGGAGATGTAGTGGATGCCCCCGCGCCCGTTGGTGTCGCTCAAGAACTGGGCCGCGCTGCTGTTTGAATCATTGGGCCGGGTTACTTCGTAGTACATCTCCCCGATGGGAAATTCGACTCTGGTGACGGAGCCGCTGCCTGCACCGCCCTCGTCCGGCCAGGGAGTCCGGTGCTCGTCCACAGATAGTCCGAACCCGTTGCAAAACAGGTTCCTCGCCACGTCCAGATCGCTGGTTACCATACCAACATGGTGAATTCTCGTGAAAGCCATGGTCCCTCCCAGTTATTCGAAAGTGCGGAAAGCCGCTATTCGCCCCGCAAGCGGTCATTTTCAGCCCTCAACCGCTCGATTTCGGTCTCGGCTTCGCGGCGGGCGGCCTGTTCCTGTAATAGAGAGTCTTGGGCTTCGCGGCGGGCGGCCTGCTCCTGTAATAGAGAGTCTTGAGTCTGCCGGTGGGCGGCCTGCTCTTCTCCGATGCTGTGCAGATAGCTATCCGTTTTTGGGTCGAAGAACCTGAGACAGCGGTATTCTCCGCAGAGGTACAGGCCCAGTGCCTCACTGTAACCCCAGACCATCCCATCCAGTCCGCTGGTGATGGGGATGGGCTGATATGCCCCGTCAACCAGCCGGTCGCCTGCCAGCACGTACCCATAGAACTCGCCTCCGTTGCCGTCGAAGCGCCAGTATTCGCCAATCCCGATGCGGGCGTACAAGCCAGGCTTGCGCTCGGTATCTTGCCTGTGAGTACTTTCAGACGCTACCTCCAACGCGAAATCCGGCGGCTTGCCAGCCTCCCATATCACGTAACCGTTGCGGCTGAAAACCGAGCCCGCATCGACTCCAAAAGTAATGTAAAGATCGGGGTTCACCCGGATATTAAGGCTACTCTCGTCGTAGAAGATAAACCCGTCGGAAGCAACGAGCACGTCAGCCCGGTCCCCGGTTTCAAAGTAGTGACGAAGGAGGTGGTCGCATTCAGTGACAATCGGGCTTTGCTGCATACCGTCCAGTATCGGCTCCGGGTCCGGGCAGAGATAACCTTCCGGTAGAACCGTCCGGTAGGGTATATAACTGTCAGTGTGACGAGATATTTTGGACGTCATGTGGCGCCTCATGCCCCGAATCAGAATGATGTCAGTGTCTGTATCCCAAATGATAGCATAACCCGGCGGCAGACAAATCCGGCCTGGCCGATCAATTAAACGTGGAACTTTTGCCTTTGCTTCTCCGTCATACTAGATAAATTACTTGGCGAGGTATTGTGAGGTATTGTCATGAAACCTGGATTCGTACTGTTTTTCCTCGGAATCCTAATCATCGCGGTTGCAATTGCTGCGGGCTGCTCCCAACTGCAACCGGCCAACACGCCGCCGGTGTCCCCGACGGAAGGGACTGCCGTAGCTAAGATCGCCCCGCCGGATGGGACCACCGCAAAACCCCAAACACCCGAGCCCGCGGCTCCCGGTATCCCGAGGGCAACTCCGTTCCAACTTCCGGCTCCAAATTCAGAGTCGCCAACCGCCCCACTATCCAATGAAATTGATGGCTACATGGTCATTGCTCCACAGGTTCTCCGCTCTGGGCAAACAGAAGGTGTCTCCGTTTCATTGTTTCACAGGGACAATCCGGCCCAGGGCGTGGTCCGCGTTAGCCTGATAACCGGAGACAACACCCAGATCGACGCATCCGGGCTGATACTCGGGACTGGCTCCGTATATCTAGAGGTCCCCAATCTACCAAAAGGCAACTATAACTTGCGGGTGGAGGGTCCAGGTTTCGAGGACACGGCAACCATGCGCGTCGAGTCCGGCGCGAGCCTGTTCCTGGAGACCGACAAGCCCATCTACAAGCCGGGTCAGAAGGTGATGATACGGGTGCTCACCGTCGGTCCTGAGCTCAGGCCACTGACCGGAGAAATCACCATCGAGGTCCAGGACGCCAAGGGTTCCAAGGTGTTCAAGAAGGAAGTGTCAACAAGCGAGTTCGGTATGGCCACCCTGGACATGCCCCTGTCCAGCGAGCCCAACCTCGGCGTCTGGAAGGTCACGGCGCACACCGAGGACGCAAAGGCCGAGGTGGACGTGAGGGTGGAGGAGTACGTCCTGCCGAAGTACGAGGTATCGGTAGACCTGCCGAAGGAGTGGGTGCTGGCCAACGAAAAGATCACGGGCAGGATAGAAGCGGAATACACCTTCGGCAAGCCGGTGCAGGGGGAAGTGGAGATCGTTGCCTCCCGTTACGTGGGAGTCTGGGAGGAGTTCGCCACCCTGACGAGGGACATAAACGGCGGCGAGTCCTTCGAGTTGCCGCCGGTCCATTATGTTGCCGGAGTTCCCGCCGGGCGGGGCATGGGCAACGTGAGCCTGGACGTGACTGTCCGCGAAAAAGGCACCGGTTATGAAGAGACTACCACCCGTCTCCTAACCGTGGCCAATACCCCGGTCAACCTCCATCTAATTTCTGAAAGCCGTGTATTCAAACCCTCGCTTCCCTTCTCGTTTCTCGTGGTCACCGAGACACCGGACAATCAACCTCTGGACAAGCGAGTGACGGTCGAGCTTATCTACATGGACAAAGACTTCGAGCGGATGGAGCAGATTACCCAGCGAGTAACCACCCGTAACGGCACGGCAGTATTGACCGTGGAACCGCCCGCCGACGCCGTGGCGCTGGCGGTGGAGGCCGAAACCGAAGGGGCGTATGCCTCCCTTCCCATGCAAGCCAGCTACTCGCCCTCGGGAAGTTTTATCCACGTTGCCCAGGAGGATCCCGCCCAACTGGAAGTGGGCGACCAAGCCAGGTTCCGGGTCCACGCCACCAGGGAGACGACTAACTTCTATTATGAGGTGGTGGCCCGGGGCAAGGTCGTCTTCTCCCAGGTCTCGAACTCGCCGGAGATTTCCTTTACGGTGACTCCCGTGATGGCTCCGGGGGGCCGCCTGCTGGTCTACCAAGTCCTGCCCAACAGCGAGGTGGCCGCCGATTACCTGCCCTTCGACGTGGCCGCTTCCTACCCGCACCAAGTCCAGGCAAGTTTCAGCGAGGAGCAGGTCAGGCCTGGGGAGGCGGTGGACATACGGATCGAGACCCAGGGGCCGTCTCACGTTGGGCTGGTGGCGGTGGACCGGTCGGTGTTCATCCTGGCCGAGAACCGCCTGAACTTGCAACAGGTCTTCGACAAACTGGAGGACCTGTACATGCAGCCCCAGGCCGAGCTACATGACCTGCGCACCCGCTCCCGGATCACAACCCGCGGCGCGTTGGAGACCTTTAAGGATGCTGGAGTGGTGGTCATGACCAACCAGGATGTCCCCGAAGGCCTCCGGTTCGAGAACAAGCGGGTGCGGAGGAAACTCGTGGAGGTAATCCAGGAGGTCGCGCAGTCCACGGCCGCACCAGCGATGGCCGAGGCGGTCCCCGTTCACGCACCCCCAAGCCAGGTAGCGGACCAGGGCTTGGCCGAGGTGCAAAGGGTCCGCCAGTTCTTCCCGGAAACCTGGCTCTGGACCGGGGTGACCACCGACCAAGAGGGCCGGGCCACGCTGCCCGTGGAAGCGCCGGACAGCATCACGACTTGGGTATTGCGGGCCGTCGCCCTGTCCAGGGAGCACGGCCTGGGCATCTCCGAAAGCGAACTCAAGGTTTTCCAGCCCTTCTTCCTCCAGGTTGATTTGCCCTTCTCCGGTATCCGAGGCGAGGTGCTGCCGGCCAAGGTGGCCCTCTACAACTACTTGGACGCGGCGCAGCAAATTCAGGTGGAGCTTGCTCCTTCCGGTAAGTACGAGCTTTTGGACAGCCCCCGGAGGACCGTCACCGTTGGCCCGAACGACATCGGTAGTGCGGAGTTCCGCATCAGGCTTACCGACGTGGGCAAGATAGATTTGGAAGTCTCGGCCCGCAGTTCCGAGGCCGCCGACGCGATGATAAAGGAGATGTTGGTCGAACCGGGAGGCGTTCCCGAGGAGTTGGTAGAGAACCTGGTCCTAACGCCGGGCAACAGCCATACCTTTGACGGAGCGGTCCCATTCAACGCTGTGGACGACTCCGCCCGGACCCTGGTCTCCGTCACCGGCAGTTACATGGCCCAGACCATCGACGGGTTGGAGGGACTACTGAAGATGCCCTTTGGCTGCGGGGAGCAGAACATGGTCCTGTTCGCTCCCAACGTGTTCGTGGCCGACTACCTGCGCGACACCGGTCAGATCAAGCCGGAAATCATGGCGAAAGCCGAGAACCTGATGCTGACCGGCTACCAGCGGGAGCTCACCTACCACCGTCACGACGGCAGCTTCTCCGCGTTTGGCGACAGCGACGAGCAGGGCAGCCTCTGGCTCACCGCATTCGTGCTAAAGACCTTCTCCCAAGCCAGAGGAATAATTCACATCGACCCGGACGTTCTTGATAGCGCGTCGGCCTGGATACTGGACCACCAGCGGGCCGACGGTTCCTTCGAGCCAGTTGGTTTCCTCCACCACCAGGAGCTTTTGGGCGGACTCAAGGGCAACACCGCCCTGACCGCCTACGTGGCGATTGCCCTGCTGGAGTCGGGAGAAGCCGGAGCGTCGTCCAGGGCGATTGCCTTCCTGGAAAGGCAATTGAGCGAGATCGAGGACCCGTACACCACCGCCATTGTCTCCTATGCGTTGGAGCTTGCCGACAGTGACCGCGCTGGAGCGGCTTACGAGAAGCTGATGTCGATGGCCGTTGCCGGTGACGACGGCTTGAGTTGGGGCGGCGGACCGGTCGTAGCCAAACCCGGCGCCCTTCCCATAGAACCCGGATTCACACGCCCTCCCCGCGGCAACAGCAGCGCCGCCGTCGAGACCACCGGCTACGCCACCCTGGCCCTGCTGGAACGGGGCGACCGGATAAGCGCGTCAAACACCGGGAAGTGGCTGGTCAACCAGCGCAACGCCTACGGCGGCTACGGCTCGACCCAGGACACCGTGGTGGGCCTACAGGCTATGACCCAGTTCGCCACCACCGCCAGGTCAGACGTGGACATGACCGTCATGTTGACCGCCGGAGACTGGATCAAGCGCGTGACCATCACCCCGGACAACGCCGACGTGCTACAGACCATCGAGGTCCCGGCGGGCGCGGGGATCGAAGTCGAGGCCAGAGGCGAGGGTCAGGTGGTCGTGCAGGCAGTCCGCAGGTTCAACTTGCCTACTGTGGAAAACGTTGGCAAGCCGGTATTCGACATCGACGTGGATTATGGGACCGGTCACGTGGACGTGGACGACCTGATCACGATTTCAGCAGACGTAACGTTCAACCCACCCGAGTTCGTGGAGTCCGGCATGGTGGTGCTGGACATCTCCATCCCAACCGGTTTCAGCCCGGTGATGGAGTCGGTCGAGCGTATGGCCGAAGCCGATCCCAAGGTCAAACGCCGCGACCTGGCTGGAAGGAAGCTCATCATCTACATCGAAGATATGGCGGCGGGGGAGACGCTATCGCTGGAGTTCCAGGCAAGGGCACTCTTTCCGGTGCGCGCCGAGCCGGTGATATCGGCCGTCTACTCCTACTACAGGCCGGAATGGAGAGGCCAGACCCTCGGCGGAGCAATGACCGTGGAAGGGTAGCTGAGGATTCCTAATGTCGAAAAAGAAGGAAGCGGGCGGTTCTTCGTCAGACCGCCCGTTTGCTTGGTGCTCGTTTAGGTCCTGGGAACATAATCCGGGAGAGTCTCAGGGTCCAAGACGCCTTTGTTGACAAGCAATGTGTGGACCATACCCGGTGAGACATCGAACCAGACTGCCGCGTCCTCAATATCATCGTCTAACGGCGTTTCACCGCCGAAGTAATCTTGCAGGGCGCTGAACGGGCACAGGAATTCTTGCGCGAACGCGCGTTGGAACTTCTGCCTGCTCGTCGCGGAGTTCGTTCCTGGCAAAAGCCTTCCTTCGTTACCGGCGTCTATATGGTCCGCCACTAGGCGCATCAAAGCGAAACGGCGGGATGTTCGATGCCTGCGGTTCCAGACGATGTCGAACTCGTCTGAATCAGGTCTCTCACGGAATCCGGCAAATGATGGCATCCGTTTGCCAGTCCAACTTTCTATAAGTGTTGCCGGTTGGATGCCAAATAATTCGGAAAACGCGGCAGTTGGGACTGGACTTTCCACGCCCCAAACTTCCCGGGCTACTTGGGCAGCCTGCGTAGCCCGCTTCCAAGGAACATCCGAATCATATAACTCGTTCCTGAATCTTTCACGTATATCGCCGCATTTGGGTACGCGAACGGTTACACCGTCTGTCCATGCATGTTCCTGAAGGTCGTCAATTTGAAACATTGCCTGGTCCTTGCAGGCTGCGGACATCTCCCTAACGGCGCTGGCGCCATACAAGTCCGCTTGTTTCATCAAACCGTCTAACAACGGAGGAGGCGCTTCGCCAGGGTCGTATCCCATGCAAGCTTCCAAAATGCGGTGTTTGGAAACGTCGGAGTCCCGGCGTTCATTGTCTACTACGTCCCAGAGCATACTCAGAGAGGATTGAGCACTTTGGGTATGGGATAATCTTGCAATCGTCCCGTTTATGAAGTTTTCTACACCTTGCTCAAATTCACTTATGGAGACAGGTATTTGGAAATCCCTCAAGTACTGTATCGGCTCCATTGACTGGAACGCGGTGTGGCGGGCCGTGACAAAAACTGATTGCCAATCGCTGCTGAATGACAAGTCCGGCCAAACATAGCCATGCCCGGCGTTGCCGACCTTGTGACTGGCCTTCCAGGAGTAAGTATCAGCCTTGAGTTCCCACAATAATCTCCACCAGTTGGCGGCGAACCATTCTGCCAGATAGAAGGCGGAAAGACGCGCCGACGAACGAACGGTCTTCGCAAAAGTATCCTCTACCGTAGTGGCGCACAAGTCTCCGACGCTTATGGCAAGTTCGGCCAACGTCGATTGTTCAATCGCGTCGTCGCCCTGATTGGATAGCCATTCGTAGTCTATTTTGAATGATGCGCTCACGGCTGATTCCAACGTTTAAGAACTTCGTCACGGAAATCGTCAGTTGACGGTAAAGGGTAACCGTGGTAGGTCCCTTGCGCTTGGTTTTCGAGTTGCGCTTCAAAAGGAATTCCGTCTTTTACTGACCAGATATTTTGCGGAAACTCGCCGCGTGTTTGTACACTGATAAATCCCCGGGTTATTCTTTCTTTAAGCAACTCCATCGCCTGCGTTTCCATCGCCTGCGTTCTTGTCGTTATCCCCGATCCATCGCATAACGTCTTGTCAGGGCGCGGTTGGGAAGGCGGGGTAAGGTTGAAATCCCCAGGGTTCCTCTTGTGCAGAGGGTTGCCACTATATTTTACGCGATTAGCGAGACGGACAAGCTCCGCTGGGTCATCAATATCTCGTATCCGGCGCTTTGGGTTGAATCTCGATCGAGGTTGCATTTGCATGATGGCTAGCTTCCCTGACTTGAGCAACTCTTGATTTTCGGCACCATACCATAACGGGACTCGACGCATCAAGATTTGACGAACTGCTGGGTATACAATCCCCTTTCGCAAAGAGGGGCAGGGCAAATGCCATCACCCCGTCCAGGCGTGCTTGACCAACTCCTCTTCAATCAATTCGGTTCCCCAGCCGGGACCGTCGGGTATAGTCATATAACCATCGACGATCTTGGGCTGCTCGGTAATGAGGTCGTCCTTCCACGGAACGTCGTCGATGTCGATCTCCATAATCCGCACGTTGGGGAGCACCGCGCACAGGCTGGCGCTGATGAAGGTGGACATGTGGCTGTAGTAATTGTGCGGGGCGACGTTTAGCTGGAAGACCTCAGCCAGGTCACCCACCTTTTTGGACTGCGTGAACCCGTTCCAGGGGACGTCGACCATGAAAACGTCCGCCGCCTGAATCTGGAAATAAGGGAGATATTCCCGCATATAGAACAGGTTTTCGCCGGTGCAAATCTTGGTGTTGGTTGACTCCCGGATGCGGCGGATCCCCTCCGGTGAGTACATGTCGATCTCCAGCCACAGCAGGTCAAACTGTTCCAGAGTCTTGGCAATGCGCACGGCGCTTTCCGGCTTGAAATTGAAGTTCAGGTCCAGGTTTATGTCCACGTCCGGCCCCACGGCGTCCCGGAAAGTCCCGATTAAATTCTCGATGTGGCGCAAGACCGGGGCGGTAACCGTCCCGTCGGTGCTTCCGGGGCCGCGCGCGAAGCCCCCGCCATACACCGTGGCAGGCTCGCCGGGCATAACCACGTTGGTCTTCAAGGCGGTGAACCCGCGCTGCACGACTTCCCGCCCAAGATCGGATATGTCCTCCATGGTGCGAATTGGCGGCGTGCCCAGAAGCTCCGAATACCTGGCCCGGCTGGTGCCGCAATGGGACCAGTAGACTCGCACGGTGTCGCGCGTCGGCCCCCCGAACAACTCGGTAACGGAGATCCCCAGGGCCTTGGCTTTGACGTCCAACAGGGCGCAGTCGATCCCGGCGATGGCCTTCGCCGCGATACCGCCGGGACTCTGCCGGGAGGCCCGGTACATATCCCAGGAGCGCATCTCATACGCGCCGGGGTCCTGGCCTAAGAGCGCAGGCGTCAGGTCCTTTATGGTCCCGATTACCCCGTTGGGAGACCTGGGGTCGGTACATTCACCCCAACCCGTGACGCCCTCGTCGGTCTCGACTTTGACGAAAATGAACGGGCGCCACCCGCCATCCACCAGGAACGGTTCCACCTTGGTTATCTTCATCTGTCTATCTCCCGGCTGGAAGTTGGAACGAGAACGCGCCCAACCCTGGTGGCACCACCCTGGGGTTGGGCGCGAAATCCGGTCACAGTAAGGGTTTTCTAGGTTACTTGGCCGGCTGCTTGGTCAGCAGGAGATTCCGGGCGTCCGCGAGCAACTCCTCATCGGACCGTTCCAGGTCAATTGGGTCACCGTGGGGCTGCGGGACCGGAAACCCGGTGCGGTAATAGAGCTCGACCCGGTTCCCTTCGGGGTCGAGGAAATACATGCCGAAAGCGTTGCCGTGGCTAACGATCCGCTCGATGGTCGCATCCTCCTCTTCCAACTTGTGCTTGTACTCGCGCAAGTCGGCGATCGTGGGCACCTTGAACGAGATCTGTTGGATGACGTTGGTCCCCTCAGCGGCAACTCTGCCCTTCATCAGCACAAATTCATGATGCTCAGACACGGGATCAGAGCTCATAAACACCATGCCCCGGCCTTCCAGGTCCTCATCGGCTATCTTCAGGCCCATGACCCGGCTGTAGAAGTCCCTCTGCTTCATCAGATCGTCCGCGTAAATGCCAACGTGTCCCAGTCCAGTAGTTTCTGCCATAACATTTGACCTCATTTCTAAGGATTGTGGGTGAGTTATTATAGCATCCGTTTGTCCGGGGCGTTTTACTGTGTGTCCCTCTCCGGGCATAACGGTTTTGCGGATGACTCAATATCATTCGGGGAAAAGCGTCAGAACTGCGGTAGTCCGGTTATAGTCGTCGCCGGGAGCTATTTCACAGTCAAACGTATCGTCAGGAGGGTTGATGCAATGCGGGAGGTAGATACTGACCACGAATCGACCCAGGCTAGTTTGTATAATGTTTAGTTCGTCATAAGTAAGGTCAATATCGTCGTGTTCCAGTTGTTGGGTTATCCGCCCCAAGTCAACATAGGCCATGAATTGTGATGTTGCGGGCAGGCGGTCAACAACCCGCCGGTATTCGGGATCGGTTTCCAGACTGCCAGCGCCGTTCTCGTGCAGCGCAACGTTATCAACCAGAGACTCCCTGGTAGTGCCGATGATGAGGCGTCCGCCGTGGATCACGTAACCGGGAGTGTATCCACCATCGCCATCGTAGATTCGAGCATCGCTGTCAGCGTTTATGTCCGTATCTTTGGGGCGGATGTCGGTATTGTCTGCAACGAGGTCGACTACTTGGTCCATCGTATCTGAGAGGTCGTCTTCTCTGTTTTGCTCGTATGGCAGCATCATAACTATGTCGACGGGATTTCCCATAGGGTCGTTTTCGACCGCCGAGAAGTCAGTATCACGAAGGGTGACCGCCATTTGGCCCGTCAGGTAATTGAAGAAATTGGTCTCGAAATTGATGTCCGTCAGCCCGTATAGAAAATCGAAAACCACATCGATTGTTTCATCGGCGCTGGAGTCCAGACTCAGTGTTGGCAAGTCAGTAATGTTCAGATAGTACTCAATCTCGTCGATCGCGCCATTGAAGTCTTCAATTTCCTGTTGCGAAAGTAGGTCAGAAATATCGTAGTGGCGCAGAGCATCGCGCCAATTCTCGATGTTGGGGTCAAAGGTCCCGGCAACGAACGCCAGCGTGTCTTCAGGCATCAGTTGGATAGGAACCTCCAGGTTGGGAAATTCGAGCGGTTGCTCGATGCCGCTTGGCGTTATTGCTTCGACAACCAGGGCATAGTCGAACCACGCAGCAGAGGCGGATATCCAACGCCAATTGTCAAGAGCTGCGATGTCTAGATCATCAAGGTCTACTTCGCTAAACTCACTGGCAAATTCCAGAGTCTCTTGGGTATCAACGTAGAGGGATGAGAACCGGCGTTTTGGCAAGGCAGCCCGGGCTGCCCGAAAATGTTCGGAATCGGCCAGCGAACGGTCGATGTTTCCAGAAATGCCGTCGATGATTTCTTCAAGCGCCTTCTCGGTGGTGGCGAATACCAGGATGTCGTTGGAGAGGCCGTAGGTTTGGTACTCGCTGGCGTCAAACCAGATGTCGAAATCCCGGTAAGTGTCCCGATCAAAATCGGCATTTTCCTCATCCTCCAGGTAGTCCAACCAGTCGTCCAGAAAATCGGCGGCAGCTTCCCGGTCCCGAACGCCAATGGTAGCGGCGAGTAATGGTTCTTGCCTTCTGAAATCAAAGTCAATGAATCCTGCCGAAAAGTCTGGTCCGACCCACGGCATGACATCCTTGCGAAAGTCAATGCCCGTCTCCTGTTCCAAATCATCTTGTAGGTCGTCGATCACTCTGCGGAAGTCGCGGAACTGGTTGAAACGGTCCCAAATATCCCGAGAGTTTTCTAATTGTCCGCCGCCGGGGGCGATGGTCAGCCAAGCATAAGCCATCGTGTCGGGTGGGTAGTAGCGTGCGGAGTGTTCTGGCCCTTTGGCTCCAGACAAGAGAGACAGAATGGGACCGGGGACCGGAATAAAATTGAAGTACATAGCTACAGCGACGATGAATAGACCAATGACCAAAAGGGCGGCAAGCGATGCGAGAATCTTGATGACGGTCAATGTATTCTAACCCTTTCTCTCAAATGCGACGGAACAAGTGCTATGGTTTGAGGACATTCCGACAATCGAAATACCCTGACTGACGACAAGTTTATCCTGTCTTAGCTCCCAGGAAACAGGAACGCCGCTGTGTCGGAACGACTCCCAGCCGTACTTTTATCGAGTTCCTATGATGATATGCAGCCGCTTAAAATCGGTCGACCACCCGGTTACACCCCCGGCAGGTCCCAACCAATCCAGCGGCACAGCGCCTTGCCCATGACAAGCTCCTTGTCCTCTTCGGTCAGCCAGGATAGCTCTTCGGTGAACATGGTCACGCACTCGCGCCAGGAGCAGGGCATACGGGTAATGTCGGTGCCCCAGAACATGCGGTCCGGGCCGAAGGCGTCGTATATCTCGTGGATGTAATCATGGATGTTGTTGTAGGGGTAGGGCTGCGAGGAGTAACTGGGCGCTCCCGACGCCTTCACCGCCACGTTGGGGTATCTGGCCAGGTCGATCAGATGGGGCAGCGTCTCCCAAGCCGCGGAGTCGGTCGCGCCTCCGGCACGGCCCATGTGGTCGACGATCAGCTTCAGCCCCGGATGCCGCTCGGCCACCTGGCCCACCACCGGCAGGAAGGCGGCGCAGGCCAGCCCCACGGGAAGCCCGGCTTCCTCCGCCGCCGGCCACAACCAGTCCATCGTGCCGTCCGTCGGCCAAGTCTGCTGGTGCGGCTGCAAGAAGGTGAACCGCAACCCCAGCATCCCAGACTGCTGCTTCCAGCCGTCGATCAGCGACGCGCTGGCCGGGTCGTCCAGGGGGAACTTGCCCAGGACAGAGAACTTCTCCGGATGCTGCCCCGCCGCTTCCACCGCAATAGCGTCGGAGCCGGGGTCCCAACCCGGAGGATGGACCACCGCCGCGTCCACCCCGGCTTCGGCCATGTCTCTCAGGGCATCCTCCGCGGTGTAGGACGTGATCTGCCTATGAGCAGGGTTGGTTGGCAGGTTGCTCCCCCAAAGGTGTATCTGCGAGTCAACGACTAACATCTGCCGCGCCTCCTAAAGCTTGCCAGGGAATCCTTCACTTACGTGGTTGTGCGTTCGGGAAGGATTATACATAAGTCCAGCCGTCCCTAGCTCAAAAGGTGTAAAATCCAGCCACCACTCCATTTACACTCTCACGCCACAAGGAGATAAGACCTTGAAAATAATGATGAACGCCAACCTGGACGAGCTGACCGAAGAACAGATGCAGCGCGTCCGGTCAGTATCCCATGACAACGAGATAATCGTCGCCAACACCCAGGAGGAACAACTCGCTCACGCTGGCGACGTGGACATAGTTTTCGGCACCTTTAACCGTGCTTTGTTCGAAGCGTCGCACCGTCTCAAGTGGGTCCAGGCAGAGGGGGCAGGCATCGACAACCTGATGTTTGCGGAGTTTGTCGAAAGTCCCATCATTCTGACCAGCGCCAAGGGAACGGTGGGCACCCACCTGGCCGACCACACCTGGGCGCTGCTGCTGGGTCTGCTCAGGGGCGTCGGGCGCGCCGTTAGAGAGCGCACCTGGGACATCCGAATGTCCGTCCGCCGCGAGAGCTGGGAGTTGGGCGGGGCAACCCTCGGTATCGTCGGGTTGGGAGGCGTCGGCATTGAGGTGGCCCGCCGCGCTGGCGGCTTTGGCATGGAAGTGATCGCCGTCGATCCGGAGCCCGTGGAGAAGCCTGACTTCGTGCGGGAGGTCTGGGGCACAGAACGGTTCTATGACCTGTTGGAGCAGTCGGATGTCGTTTCCGTCTGTTGCCCCCTTACGCCCAGGACACGCGGCCTGTTCGACCGTGAGGCGTTTCGCCACATGAAGCCAAATTCCTTGCTGGTAAATGTCACTCGCGGCCCTATCGTAGACGGCGAAGCCCTGTTGGAGGCGCTGGACCAGGGCCTCATCGCCGGGGCGGGCTTGGACGTGACCTCGCCGGAGCCCCTGCCAGCCGACAGCCGGTTATGGGACCATCCCCACGTTATCATCACTCCTCACGCATCCGGCGGCTCGCCCCTCCGGCTGGACCGGACGATAGACCTGTTTTGCGAGAACCTGCGCCGCTTCTCCGAGGGGCGCGAACTGCTGAGTGTGATCGACAAACAGAAGGGGTACTAACCAGGCTTGCCCATAATTAAACTTCGAGAGGCCAAACGATGAAATTTGGGATATTCATGCTCATGCAATCACCCGACATGCTCTCTTCGTCAGAGGTCTATTCCAACGCCATCGAGCAGGCCAAACTGGCCGACGAATTGGGTTTTGACTACGTGGTCGCCGCGGAGCACCATTTCTCCAGCTACGGATTTCTGCCCAACCCCCTGATGTTGATCTCAACCCTGGCCCAACACACTGAACGGGTCCGTTTCAGCACCGCCGTCGTGGTGCTGCCCCTGCGCAACCCCATACACACCGCCGAAGAGATCGCCATGTTGGACCACCTGACCAACGGACGGCTGGAGGTCGGGTTTGGCACCGGGTACCAGGAGTACGAGTTCCAGAGATTCCAACGCCCGCTGGACGAAAACCGGTTGATGTTCGAGGAATCGCTGGACGTCATCTCCAACGCCCTTGCCCATGCACCGTTCTCTCACGAAGGCAAGTATTACCAGATCCCGGAGACCACCATCCTCCCCCGGCCGTTGCAGCAGCCCCACCCTCCCTTCTGGCGGGCCACTTCCAGCGTGGAAAGCATGGCTTCGGCCCTCAAGCGGGGAATGAACGTCATCACGGGCGGGACCGCCGGTTCGACCCAACGGGTGGTCGATTCATGGCGCATGTTCCAGGATGCGGTGAGCCTTTCCGGCAAGAGTTGGCCCCAGGAGTTCATCGTCCAGCGCGGCGTCTACGTTACCGACTCCGAAGAAGACGCCAGGGCACAGATCCCCCACGCCGTCTGGCACACGCGCAGCGCCCGCGGCCTCCGCACCAACACCCTGCGGGTCGACGCCGGAAAAGCCAGGACCGATCTGACCCCGGGACTGCCCGACGAAGACGACCCCGGCCTCCTGTACCAGGACTGGCTGTTCGGCACGACCGAGGTCGTGGCGGAGAA
Organism: Dehalococcoidia bacterium; assembly: GCA_965216155.1. GTDB lineage: Bacteria > Chloroflexota > Dehalococcoidia > Lucifugimonadales > UBA3495 > CATOSP01. Next base: position 1,279,894 of record CBDCFD010000006.1, read on the forward strand.
AATCCAACGGCTGACCGAGTCCACCGGGATGACGTACCTGAATTGTACCTTCTCCATCGGACAGATCCCTCACGACAAAGTAATCAGGTCCATGAAGCTTTTTGCCCAAGAAGTAATGCCCCGGTTCCGCGACTACCAACCTGACCAGAGCAGTTACCCCCTCGGGGCCCAGGGCTAGTTTCAGCGAGGAAGTATTATGGCCGGGACCAATTTGCTGGACGCTACAATCGTACAGGTCAGCCAGCTAATCAAAAGCCGCGAGCTTTCCCCGGTGGAGCTTACCGAGGCTTGCATCCGCCGGAGCGAGCGGCTGGACCCTACGCTCAGGGTCTTCACCACCCTCGCCGCCGAATATGCCATGCAAAAAGCGCGGCAAGCCGAGGCGGAAATCGCCGGAGGCCGTTACCGGGGCCCCTTACACGGCATCCCATACACCCTCAAGGACGTGATCGCCACCAGTGAAGTCCGCACGACCTTCGGCAACCCCAGGGAGATGGACTTCAAGCCGGAAAAGTCGGCAACAGTCCACAACCGGCTGGAAGAAGCGGGCGCGGTGCTGCTGGGCAAGGTCTACTCCCACATCGGCAGGGGCGAGACCCCGGTGATGTGCTACAGCCCGTGGGACCCATCCACCAGTCCCGGCACCACCAGCGGGGGCTCAGGCGCGGCGGTCGCCGCCGGGATGGGCCTGCTCTCCATCGGTACGGACACAGGAGGGTCGGTACGCCACCCGGCCAGCAATTGCGGCGTCGTGGGGTTCAAGGCCACATTCGGACGCATCAGCAGGGCCGGAGTCTGGGCAACATCATGGACTACCGACCAGGCCGGACCGCTGACCAGGACCGTTGAAGACAACGCCATCGCCATGGAAGCCCTCACCGGCTACGACTCCAACGACCCGGTGAGTATCAACCTTCCGCCTGGGGACTATCTGTCCACCTTGAAGGACGGCATCCGGGGCTTGAAAATTGGGCTGCCATCGGATAGCTGGGTGTGGAAGGACTGGATCGGCCAGGACGAAGAGGACGCCGTCAGGAAGGCCGTGGGAGTCCTGGAAAATCTGGGGGCCGAAGTCCTGGAAGTCCGCATTCCGCTGAGCTACGAGGCGCGGAACAACTCCCTGGCCGCCGAAGCGCCGGTCTGGCTCCGCGACAATTTCTCCCAAGAGGTGCTCGATGAGTGGGTGGAGATACACCCGCAGTTGGAGCGCGGGGAAGAGCAGACCTTCGCCGAGTACATCCACGCCCAGCAGAAGCGGATGGCTATCCGGCAGGAGGTTGTCGCCGCGCTCCGGGAAGTAGACGCGATCGCCATGCCCACCGGCAGCACCATCGGCGACAAATGGGACGCCACCACCGCTGTCATCAGGGGCAAAACGGTCCCGGCCCGGTCCCGCGCCGTGTACCTGAACGGTATGGCCAGCCAGACGGGACTCCCCGCCATCTCCATCCCCTGCGGGTTCGCCAAAGAAGACTGCTTCCCCGTCGGGCTACAGTTGACCGGGCGCGACCTGGATGAGGCCCTTCTTCTCCGGCTGGCATACGCCTACGAGCAAGCGACGGATTGGCACAACCAGCGCCCGCCGGTGTAGATGCGGCCACGCCAATCTTGTCGCAATAAACGGACAAACCCTGACATGCAGTGTATTCATGCTCAGGCAGTCTACGGGTATAATACGGGGCCACGATGACAAGTGCGCTAACGACGTCGGAACCCCACCTCAAGAAATTCCAGCAGTTGCTACGTGAGTTGTTCCAGTTCGACTGCGCCGACCTAGACTTTGGCATTTACCGCATTATGAACCACAAGCGGGATGCCATCGAGAAATTCATCACGGAAAAGCTGCCCAACGCCGTCGCCGCCGAGTTGGACAGCGGCCCGCTGTTCCAACAGGCCCAGGCCAGCGCCGCCGTGGAGCAAGCGGAGCGACAAATCAAAGAAACCCTTGGCGACACTGCCATCGACGCCGCCGGGGATGTAATCCCAGCCTATCACGATGCTCCGGTTGCAAGGGCGTACCATGTAGCGAGAGAGCAGGCCGCAGAAAGCGGCAAGAGCCGCGCCGCCGTCGAGACCCAAATCTACAACCACCTGTACACCTTTTTCAGCCGCTACTACTAGGACGGAGACTTTATTTCGAAGCACCGTTACTCCCGGCGCCAGCGGTACGCCATACCCTACAACGGCGAGGAAGTCTATCTCCATTGGGCCAACAGCGACCAGTATTACATCAAGACCGCCGAGCATTTCCACGACTACGACTGGAAGGCTTCCAACGGCGTGACGGCGCGGTTCAAGCTCCGGGCCGCCAACGTGGAGCAGAACAACGTCAAGGGCGACAAGCGTTTCTTCCTGCCCCTTGCCGGCGATGCCCAATGGGACGAGGACGCCGGGGAGGTCGTTGTCCCATTCGAGTACCGTCCCTTGACGGCGGATGAGGAGAAGCGTTACGGCAGCCGGAACCAGCAGGACAACATCATCGCCGAGGCCGCGCAAGCGATTCCGCAGCGGCTCGAAAAGGCGCCCCGGGCTTATACTGCGCTGACCTCTGAGCGCCGCCGCAATGGAAACGGCCCCGTCAGCAACCTGGAACACCACCTGCGGCAGTACACCCGGCGCAACAACTCCGACTTTTTCATCCACAAGGACTTGAAAGGGTTTCTCTCCCACGAGTTGGACTTTTACCTGAAAAACGAAGTCCTGAACCTGGACGAAATGGAGAACGCCGGCGAGGGAATGGCCGAAGGCTGGTTCCAGATGATGCGCTTGATTAAGGCCGTCGGCAACCCGATTATCGACTTCCTCGAGCAAATCGAGAATTTCCAGAAGATGCTCTGGGAAAAGCGGAAGTTCGTCGCCGATACCCAATACTGCGTCACACTGGCCAACATCGCCCCCGACTTTTACCCGGCCATCGCCGACAACGATATGCAATGGACCGAGTGGCGGGAGTTGTTTGACATTGACGGCGCCGACCGCAGCGGCACATTCTTGCAATCACGCCCAACCCTGCCTTTGGACACCAAACATTTCGACCGTGATTTCACGGATGCGCTGCTCGCCAGCTTTGACAATTTGGACGGGATGACTGACGGTTTGCTGGTCCACAGCGAGAATTGGCAGGCGTTGAATCTGTTGCAGGACAAATACAGGGAGAGAGTGAAGTGTATTTACATTGACCCACCTTATAATACTTTCGCCAGCAAAATTCTTTATAAAAACGAGTATGAACATTCATCTTGGCTTAGCCTTTTGGAAGGTCGAATACTGCTGTCCATCCGGCTCCTTATGGATGACGCAATAACCTGCACGACAATCGACGACTACGAGTTACACCGGCTGATGTTTATTATGCAGCGTGTTTTTGGATCAGAAAATCATTTGGCCACTGTAGCAATTCGCAACAATCCTTCTGGACGTTCCACGGTCAGAGGTTTTGCTGTGAACCACGAATACGGATTGTTCTTCTCACGTTCGTCTAGTGCTGCAATGGTTGGTCGTATGCCGCACACGCAAACTCAAAAGGAGCGATATAGTGAAATTGACAACGATGGTCGGGGTTTTGAATGGGAAAACTTTAGAAAAAGCAGTTCAGGCAATTTTCGGGCTGACCGGCCTCGGCAGTACTTCCCCATATATTGTCAGAATGGGACGTTGGCACTCCGCATACCAAAGATGGAATGGCAAGAAGATGCGTCACTTTGGAAAACTTTAGAAAATCCGAGCAAGGCAGAATTTGTCATTTTGCCAAAAGATAATTACGACAGAGAAAGAGTATGGCGGTATGGTGTCGAGAGGACGGCGCAAGTATTGCAGGAAGCACAAGTAAAAGAAACGGACATCGGCCACCAGATTTACACCAAGAAATATCTACAAACCCAAGGGACATTGCCTCGGACATGGTGGGACAAGTCGGAATACTCGGCTCGTGATAATGGAACTAGAACGCTAGCTGATTTATTCGGTTCGGAGAAGTCGTTCGATTTTCCCAAAGCGCCTGTCTCAGTGGTGGATTCAATTCGAGTATGCGATCCCGGAAGCAGAGACGTGGTCCTCGACTACTTCGCCGGCTCCGGCACCACAGGCCACGCGGTCATCAACCTGAACCGCGAAGACGATGGAGAGCGCAAGTTCATCCTAGTGGAGATGGGGGAGTACTTCGACACAGTGTTGCTGCCCCGCATCAAGAAGGTTACATTCGCGCCCCAATGGAAGGGCGGCAAACCTCAGCGACCGGCCACGGCGGAAGAAGCGGAACGCAGTCCCCGCATCGTCAAGTACATCCGCCTGGAGTCCTACGAAGACGCGCTGAACAGTATAGAGTTTGACCGCCGGACGGAGCAATTGGCATTTGAGGAAGAATACGATGACTACCTGCTCAAGTACATGCTCCGGTGGGAGACCAAAGGCAGCGAGACGCTGCTGAACGTGAAGAAGCTGGTCAGCCCGTTCCGTTACCAACTTCGCCTCCAGATTGACGGCGAGACCCGGGTCAAGGTAGTGGACGTTCCCGAAACGTTCAACTACCTGTTGGGATTGAACGTTAGAACGCGTCGCGTGTACGAAGACGATGGTCGGCGCTATCTGGTGTATCAGGGCGAGACCCGCGAAGCCCCCGGCCGCCGCGTGGCGGTTATCTGGCGGGAAACGGAGGGTTGGGTGGATGATGACTTCGAGCGGGACAGAGAGTTTGTGGCCGAGCAAGGACTAGACTACGGCGCCGACAGGGTTTACGTCAACGGCGATTCGTACACTTCCCGGGCCGAGGCCGTGGAAAGGTTGTTCCGGGAGCGAATGTTCGCCCGGGCGGATGTGTAACTGAGGTAAGTATATGCTCCGTCCCCGCGCCCGAGCCAATGCAGGCAACTCCGGTCCGGAGAACTACGCCGGGTTGGGGGAGCGGCTGGTCCTGCTGGACTGGTTGCACGACTTATTGGGCTACCAGAACACCCGCCGGCTGCTGGAAGACATCGAGCAGGCCCAGGAGGGCTTTGACCCGATGGCCGCAGTTACGTCCACCACCGGCTGCGCTCGCGCGGCGATGGACTGAAGGTCGCGCCGGAAGACCTGGCCCGCTACGACGACAACATCCGCAGCCATTTGGACGCCATGAACGCGGGCCGCGCCGAGCCGGTCGCCTTGCGGTACTTCCAATACCTGGCCGCCTTGTATACCGAAATTTTTCTCGACCGCTACTGCAACGGACACGCCGGTTTGCTGCGCTCCCTGAACGAACGGGTTGACCGTCGCAACGCCAACCGGCGGCCCAATGAACCTCATTTCACGCCATTCGAGGAAACCGACCTGAAAAAGCTGGCGTTCTGGATGGCTACGGGCAGCGGCAAGACTCTGATAATGCACCTGAATTACCGTCAATTCCTGCACTACAACAAAGACCCGCTGGACAACATCCTGCTGATTACGCCCAACGAAGGTCTGACCGAGCAGCGCATAGCCGAATTGCAAGCGTCCGGCATCCCCGCAGCCCGCTTTGCCCTGAACGAAAGTGGGCGGCGGATGAACGCGGCGGATGACATCCAGGGCACCGAAATTACCAAACTGGTGAAGGAAAAGCGCGGCGAGGGCGAGAGCGTTCCCGTTGAAGCCTTCAAAGGCAACAATCTGATTTTCGTGGACGAGGGCCACAAGGGTTCTGGCGGGGAAGCGTGGCGGAGCGTCCGCGATGCGTTGGGGGAGACCGGGTTTACATTTGAGTACAGCGCCACTTTCGGACAGGCTTTGACCGCGGCGCAAAACGACGAACTCACGGCGGAATACGGGAAAGCGATAGCCTTCGATTATTCCTACCGCTACTTTTACGGCGACGGCTATGGCAAGGACTTTCACATCCTCAACCTGCAAAATGAAACGACGGAAGATGAGACGGATAAGTTGCTGCTGGCAAACCTGCTTTCCTTCTATGAGCAGCAGCTTGTCTTTGGCGAACAGGGAGAGGCGCTGCGGCCCTACAACCTGGAAAAGCCCCTGTGGGTATTTGTCGGCAGCAGCGTCAATGCCGTCTACACGGAAGCCCGGCAGAAGCGCAGCGACATTCTGACCGTCGTTCGTTTCCTGCACCGGGTCTTGGAGAACCGGGGCGGATGGGTGACGGAAACTATCGGCCGGTTGTTGGAAGGCAAGTCAGGACTGATTGGCCCCAACGGGGAAGACATTTTCGCCGACAAATTCCCCTACCTGCGCCGCCGCCGGACCGGCGCGGCAAGCATATATCAGGACATCCTGGCTAAAGTCCTTCACGCCCCCGCCAGCGGCGGGCTGCATCTGTGCGACCTGCGCGGCAGCGATGGGGAACTGGGCCTCAAAGCCGGTGGCGACCAAGGCTACTTCGGACTGGTCTACATCGGGGATACGGGCGCTTTCAAAAGGCTGGTGGAGGCCGACGACGCCGGGATTGTGATTGAGGATGACGCCTTCTCCGGTTCGATGTTTAACGGGATTAACAACCCGGACAGCACCGTCGAGGTCTTGATTGGGGCCAAGAAATTCATAGAGGGCTGGAGTTCCTGGCGCGTGTCCAACATGGGGCTGCTGAACATTGGCCGAAGCGAGGGTTCGGAGATAATTCAAATGTTCGGGCGCGGCGTCCGTCTGCGGGGGCGGGACATGAGCCTGAAACGCAGCGCGGCCCTGGACGGCGGCCATCCCGACTACATCCGGCTGCTGGAAACTCTCAACATCTTCGCGGTGCGGGCCAACTACATGACCCAATTCCGCGACTACCTGGAGCGGGAAGGCGCCCCTGTCCACGGCTTGGTTGAGCTTGATTTGCCCATAAGACCCAACCGCGAACTCCTGGGGCGGGGACTGGTTATTCCGCGCCTGCCGGAGCACGGCAGCTTTGCCGAGGAAGAGCGTTTCATTCTGGACATCGACCCGGCGGTGACGGCGCGGGTGGACCTGTCGCTCAAGGCGCTTCAGGTGTCCAGCGGCGCGAACGGCGCCAGAGAAACGGCGACCATAACGCCGGAAGGCCAGCGCATCCCCGAAAAAAGCCTGGCCCTGGTTGACTGGGAGGAAATTTACATCAAACTGCTGGAACACAAGGAGAGCAAAGGGTTCGTCAACATGCTGGCGCGGCCCGGCGCGCCGGAGAAGATACTGCGAGAGGGCCACTATGAGCTGGTTGCCGATGATTCGACGCTCCGGCCGCGTTCTTTCTCCGAAAGGCCGCGCTTGCAGGATGCGGCAACCGCCATTGTCCTGAAATACGCCGAGCAGTTCTACCGGGTGCGGCAGGAACGTTGGGAAAGCGATCACATGGAATACCGGGAACTGGACGAAAAGGACGCCAATTTCCGGAACTACACCGTCAAAATATCGGCCACCGAGTTGCAGCTAATCGCGGACGTGCGCCGGCTGATTGGCAAGGGCGACCGCATATATCGGGAAGAATTGGAGGCGCTTCCCAACGTTCACTTTGACCGCCACCTATATCAACCCCTGCTGATTAAGCGCGGGGACAAGTTAGACAGCGAACCGCCGGGACTGAATGAGGGCGAACGCAAATTTGTGCGTGACTTGCGAACGTACTGTACCGAGGAACAAGACGGCGCATTAGCCGGTAAAGAGTTGTTCCTATTGAGGAACCTGACGCGGGGCAAAGGCGTAGGTTTCTTTCAACACAGCGGTTTCTACCCAGACTTCATCCTGTGGATAAAATCGGAAAAGGCGCAGCGAATCGTATTCGTAGAACCCCACGGAATGTTATATGCCGATGCGCCCGACCATGAGGACAAAGTGCGGCTCCGCCACAAAATGCGCGAACTGACGGAAACAATAGGCCAGCGGTCCGGGATGACAAACGTTGCTCTGGACTCGTACATAGTTTCGGAAACTCCCTACCAGACGATGGCTACTCGGTATGGCGGGGAATGGGACCGGCAGCGTTTCGCCGGAGAACATATCCTCTTTCCAGAGCGCAACGCCGAATACGATTATCTGGCCCGGATTATCGAGACCTGAGAAACATTAACCAATGAAGGACACGACATGACTACCACCATCAACCGCCAAATCACCCTCGGCTTGCGTCCCGTCAACTACCCCCGCGAATCGGACTTCACCCTGGTCGAGACTCCAATACCGGAGCCGGGTGAAGGGGAAGTCCTGGTCCAATCCATCTGGCTGTCCCTCGACCCGTACATGCGGGGGCGGATGCGGGCGGCCCATGCTTACGCTGTGCCTATGGAGTTGGGGCAGGTCATAGTCGGGGGTGTGGTGGGGCGGATTGTCCGGTCGCGGACGCCTGCCTTTGCCGAGGGGGAGATTGTCGAGGGTTCCCTGGGGTGGCAGGAATACGCGGTTTCGGACGGCAGCAATCTGAGGCGGGTTGACCTGGACCTTGGGCCGCTATCGACGGCGCTGGGAGTCCTGGGAATGCCGGGCATGACGGCCTATTTCGGATTCCTGGAAGTGGGGCTGCCCCGGACCGGAGATACGGTAGTGGTGTCCGCCGCGTCGGGTGCGGTGGGCCAGGTGGTGGGGCAGATTTCCCGGATCATGGGCTGCCGCACCGTCGGCGTCGCCGGGTCACCCGCCAAGATCGACTACATCGTCAACGAGCTTGGCTTCGACGCGGGCATCAACTACAAGACCGAGAACGTCGATTCGGCGTTGGGCGCAGCCTGCCCGTTGGGGATCGACGTCTACTTCGATAACGTCGGCGGCGAGATCACCGACGCGGTCTTCGACCACCTGAACCTGGGAGCGCGAATCTCTCTATGCGGCTCCATATCCCAATACAACCGGGACGAGCCCGAGCCCGGTCCCAGGAAGATGGGCCTGCTGGTGGGCCGACAGGCAAAGGCCGAGGGCTTCCTCGTCAGCCAGTTCCGGGACCGCCACGACGAGGGCCGCCGCCGCATCGCCGCCTGGATGAGGGAGGGCAAGATCAAGTACCGGGAGGACGTTGTAGAGGGCTTGGAGAACGCTCCCAGGGCTTTCATCGGCTTGATGCAGGGGGAGAACTTCGGCAAGCTGTTGATCAAAGTGTCGGATGAGTGAGCTTGGAAGTCATACTTGTTTATCGATTCCGCTCAATGGTCCTGTACGAGCCAGAACTGCTCACATCAATACCCTGATCGCCGACAGCCCGTTCCATCCACTCCGTCACGTTGGCGAGGGCCTGAGAAATGGCCCTCCGATTCAGCGCCAGCCCCCAGTGGGAAGCGCCCTCGACGGTCAACCGGTCTGATTCGAGCCACAGGTCTTCATAACGTTCGCCGGGCCATTGCCGGTCCTTATCTCCGGTGACTATTAAGAGTGGGCAGGGCATCGTTTCGATGACGATGCCGCGCCGCCGTTCGTCCCTGGCCAGCCGGGACTCTCGGGACATGGAGGATAACGCTATCTCCCGCTCTTCCCTGTCCAGGTCGGGCATGGCCGGCTGGTTATCGGGGTCCAGGCTGGTTATTCCGTATTCTTCCGGCCCGAATTCCCCCGTCCGCAGTTCGACGGCCGGGTCCTCTTCCCGCGAAGGCGTACTGGGGGCCAGCGCGACACACGCGGCGCATCCACCCGAGGCAGCCGCCATCATCGCGATAAGCCCGCCCATGCTCCACCCCATCACCACCGGCTGGCGTCCAATATGCTCGATTAGGAAACGCACTTCTCCGGCGTAGTCTCCCATCCCAGCCTGAGACAGGTCCCTGGAATCATTGGCGCCGTGACCCCGCAGGTCGATTGCGTAGGAGGGCCAACCTCGCTCAGCTAGTCCCTGCTGCCAGAACCTCCATACCGGCGATGAGTTAGCCGCCCCATGAACGAGTACGACTGGCGGACGGTCTACGGTGCCATTCGGAAGGACCACCAAGGCATTTATGGTCATACATGTTCCTCGCAGGATGTGATTCAACCTCAACCTAAAGGTGGGCCTGTCCCATGTCAAGGCGCGTCCCGTTCAGTCCGTGTTCGGGCGCAAATCCCGGTGGTGGTTAGCGCGGCTCCACTCCCGAGACCGCTTGCTACCTCCTGTAACGGTGGCTATCATTGAGGCATGTCGAAGGTTGCTCACTCGCTCGACCTGGCGATTCAGGTGCGCGGACTCCGAAAATCGTATGGGTCAGTGGAGGCCGTGCGGGGCGTCGACTTGCATGTGTCCACCGGGGAAGTCTTCGCCCTCCTCGGCCCCAACGGCGCTGGCAAGACGACCACAATAGAGATCTTGGAAGGGTACCTGAACAAGACCGCGGGAGAGGTATCGGTGTTGGGCCACGACCCGTCCCGCAACGAACGCAAGTTCAAAGAGCGCATCGGAATCGTGCTCCAGTCCACCGGTATAGAACCCTATCTCAATGTGCATGAGACCATAAACCTGTTCCGGGGGTATTACCCGGACCCATTGCCTTTGGACGAGATTCTGGACGCCACCGGACTGACCGGGCAGCGAAGAGTCCGGGTGAAACGGCTTTCCGGGGGCCAGCAGCGGCGGCTGGATGTGGCCATCGGGCTCTCGGGCAACCCGGAGTTGCTGTTCCTGGACGAGCCGACCACCGGGTTCGACCCGTCGGCGCGGCGCGGCGCGTGGGAGATGATCAGAAACCTGAAACGGCTGGGTAAGACCGTGGTGCTTACCACTCACTACATGGACGAGGCGGAAAACCTGGCTGACCGGGTGGCCATTATGGTCAAGGGACAGATCGTCGCCAAGGGGACTCCCAACGAACTGGTCCGGGGAGATGGGTCAACCTCCATCCGCTTCAAGTTGGAATCCAGTTCTCCCCTCATGCCGGAAGCATTGGGAGCCGAATCCACCGGCAACGACGGCCAGTTCGCGATCATGACGGATACACCTGCCAAGAGCTTGCACCAGTTGACCGGATGGGCGATGGAGCACGGAGTCGATCTGAAGGAGCTGGCGGTGGCCCCCGCTTCCCTGGAGGATGTCTTCGTCGAAATTGCCGATGCCGCCCGGCAGGACCAGGCGAACGATTGACCGCAATCTCCCTTGCATTGAGGCAGGTCAGGTATGAGAACACCGCCTTTTGGCGCAACCCCGTGGCGGCGGTTTTCACTTTCGTATTCCCGTTCATGTTCCTCGTGATCTTCAATCTGCTGTTCGGCAACAACGATATGACGCTGCCCGGCGGCACGGTCAAGACCTCGACCTTCTACGTGCCTTCCATCGCCGCCCTATCGGTTATCGGGGCCTGCTACACCAATGTGGCGATGGGGGTCTCCCTATCGCGAGACCGGGGACATTTCAAGCGTATCCGGGGCACCCCTCTGCCAAGCTGGTCCCTGCTGTTTGGCAGGGTCGTCCATGCGATGTTCCTGGCCGTACTCCTGGTTGGAATGGTGGCTGCCGCGGGAGTCCTCTTCTACGGAGTTGACCTTCCAAGCAACACCTTTCCCGCGTTTCTGGTGACCATCGCTCTGGGCGCGGCTACCTTCTGCGCCCTGGGGCTTGCCATCGCGTCGATCATACCGACCGCCGATGCTTCACCGGCCATCGTCAACGTCTCGATTCTACCCCTGATGTTCGTATCCGACGTGTTCATTCCGTTGAATGACGCTCCGGCCTGGCTCAAGACTTTCGCCGACGTATTCCCGGTAAGGCATTTCTCCCTGGCGCTGCAAACATCGTTTAACCCGTACGAGACCGGCTCGGGATTCGAACCTTTCCGCTTGTTGGTGATGTCCGTTTGGCTGGTCGTTGGGATGTTGGTGGCGGCCCGGTTCTTCCGGTGGGAGCCCCGCCGTTAGCGCGCGGACCCGTGGCAACCAGGTCCCCGAAACCGGCCCTCTAGAGTCCAATGTAGCTGACTCATCCGCCAAGATCACGGCTGAGCGTATCAACAGGGGTACGTTAGGAGTGCGTTGCGCCAGATAATAGCGTGCTGGTCAAGAGTCGAGAGGGAGCGGGCAGTACTTTCGGGTTCACCAGTGCCCACTAACCACCGTCCCTGCTAACGGTCCATCGTCTCCAGGGTATTCATTACCCTCTGTTGCAGGGTCTCGAAGACCTCCCGGACACTGCGGCGGGCGTCCACCGTCTCAAACCCGTATTGCGTCGCCAGGTTTCCGAATTCCTTGAGCAAGGAGTCCTGGTATTGGACGAAGCTGGCGTGCCGGTCCGACCGGCGCAGGAAGTCCTCACCCGATTCCCAGTGGTCCAGTTCCCGGCGGGCAAGCACTCTCGGCAGCAGGTGATCGACGTCGATGTCCATGTAAAACACCTGGTCCGGCACGAGGGCGAACTCCAGCACGTCGTCCATCCAACGGACGGGAACGCCCCGGACCCGCGCCCTGGCGATGATGGAGTAGATGTAGCGGTCTGCCAGTGCGACCTTCCCGGCCCGCAGCGCCGGAATGATGCTCTTCTCCATCCGGTCCCAAAAGTCGGTGGCGTAGAAAAGGCTGAGGGTCATGTGGTCCAGGGTGTTGCCGCGCATGGCCCTGTCGATGCCGTCGCCAGTCAACTCCGACCGGCGGAAACCCGTGTCCAGCACCGCGTAACCCTCGGTTTCCAACCACTCCTTTAGCAGAGCAATCTGGGTCGAACGCCCCACCCCGTCGGTGCCTTCTATGACGATCAACCGTCCGGGCATGGCGTGATCTCCAAAATTCAGGGGAGTATGGCCATAGAAATTCGGCTTATTCATTTGCTGGTTTCCCCGGTTACAAATGGATTGACGAATTGATTTCTCTTGCCGGCGGTTTGGACCATCCCGGCGCCCCAAAGGGCCGGTGTCCAAAGGGCCGGTGTCCGAAAGAATTGAAGTATTGGGCTATATGTCGGGCGTGGACGCCGGTTCTAGGGAGCGGCTGGGCGCCGCCGGGCGTATGTATCGGCCCGTGAGCCCCGAGGTCGTCAGGGCTTCGTGAACGTCCTGACCATGTACCTTCATAGCTCCCGGCAACAGGGGTTCTACGTAATGCCGCACCATTTGCTGCTGGGCGGAGATAGGAAGGGTCGCATCTATGGTGACCAGGCCATACTCTTCGGTCAGGCTTTCGTACTCCTCCAGCAACTTTCCCTGGAAAGTGCGGAACGAGTCGGCCCGGCTGCCGGAGAACCCCATGTCCTGTCCCGACTCGTAAAACCCGATCTCCTCCCGCCCCGCCACGATCCGGCGCATGGACTCCTCCAGCGGCACTTTGAAGTACAGCGGCAGGGATGGGGTGACGGCGAAGGAATAGACCCGGCGCAGCCAGTCAGAGTTGACCCCCCTGGACGCATCTCTGGCAAACGCTGTGTAAACGTAACGGTCGGCCAGCACGATTGTTCCCGACTTCAGGGCCGGTAGAATCTGAGTATAAACGCGGTTGGCGAAGTCGGCGGCGTGAATCAGGCTGAAGGACATTGGCGTGAGCATCCGCTCATCCTTGCCGCGTTTGGTGGTCCGCCGCACAATCGGCGATGAATTCCACTCGGTGAATATTGTTACGAAACCAAGGCTGTTGAGCCATTTCCCCAACAGGTCGATCTGCGTGCTCTTGCCAGACCCGTCTATCCCCTCGACTATTATGAGTTTGCCCGGATATTTTCCGTCGTAGGGGTGCTCACCATAACGTTTGCCCATCGGGAAGTTGGTGTCCATCAAGCCGTTGGTCATCTCTCACCTCTGCGGATGTGAATGGGTTGGTTGAACTCGCTCTCCCAACGCTCTCCGATGCCAGCGGCGGACGCCTTCGACCATGCCGGCGTGACAACGGAGACCACACCACATTCCCGGGAGATTGATACAGACTCGGCGGGGCAACCCGGGGGTAGCCGCCGGTCCAGTTCGTCGGCAACCCGGAGCGCGGCCGCGGCTTGACCCAACCGGCGCTTGTCACCGGCCGTCAAGAGCGCTGTATTCCGGTATAGCCGCGGCACTCTTCCCCGTTCCGCGGTCAGCAAGATCGCGGCTATTTGGGCAGACTCCCGGTGGCTAAACCCCGGCAAGTCCGAGCGGGCTATCACCGTCGCAGTCCGGTTGAAACGGTTGTAAAAATCGATGGCGCTGCCAATGTCCAACACCAGCGCGGCGCTTTGCAAGGAAGACGTCATGCGGGCGCGCCTGCCGCGCCAACTAGCTTCGACGAGCCTTCGCGCCAGGTTCGCCCGCCGGGGCCCCCGCTCCGAAAAGCGCAACGCGAACCGCTGGACCAGGCCCGCCAGGCCGTCGATGCGCACCGTTGAACGTGCGGGAAGGGTTATTTTGCTGTCTTCCGGCAGGGGCGATGGGTGCCGGGCCAACCCCTCCCTGAGCCCTTGGCCCGATACCATAATACGGTCCGCGCCTACGTGCTCCAACAGGGCCTGGGCAACCACGGCTCCGCCCACAATTGAGTGGGTCCGTTGCGGATTCATACCTGGAATGAGGTGGCGTTCATCACGGGTGGCCCCCGCCAGCCAGTTGGTCAGGTTGGCCAGGCTCTCGCCGCTAATGCAGTACCCGTGCATCTTCAGTACCGGGTAGGCAATGCGCCTCCGGTCCAGCCTCGCCAGCAACCGCATCGAACCCCCGGAACCCACCAAACCGCTTACGTTCCCGGGATTGAACAGGTGGGCCGACTCCAGGTAGTCTCTGACATACCTATAGGCTGCCGTTACGTCCTCCGCATTCGGCTGGTCTGTAAGCTCGAATTGGTTTGCGATCCGAAGGCTGCCCAATGGCAGGGAATGAAGGCTCTCCAGGGACCGGTCGGCAAATCCGACGACTTCCAGGCTGCCCGCCCCCAGGTCCGCCATCAACCCGTTGTTGACCGGCAGGCCGTGCACTGCCCCGATGAAGCAGTACGCGGCCTCCTCAAATCCGCTTATAACCCGGAACGACACCCCGAACCTGTTCGCCGCGGACTCTGTGATCTCGGCGGCGTTTTGCGACTCGCGCAATGCTTCCGTTCCCACCGCGTGGATCGTACTGACACCATAACCCACGCACACCTGAACAAAGTCTTCAACCGCGTCCAGCGTGTGGCTAATGCTCTCCGCGTCCAACGCTCCCTGTCCGCTTACGTGGCTCATCAAGTCCAGGTTCATTCGCTGTTGGGCGATAACCTCGATGCCACCGCCCTCGTTGACCCGCATTACCACGGCGCGGGCCGTGCCGGAGCCAATGTCGATCACCGCCGTGACCGGACAGTCCGGTGGGCTCTCCGAGGCCGATGCGAACGAACGCTCCAGGCCCGGAGAGCTCCACCCATTGCCGGGTCCGTCCTCCGGGTCTAACACACCACTATGTTCGGTAGGTCTTGACTGCATATTCGACAGGACGACTCAGCGGACGTTGCGAGTTGCGCCCCTTCCCCTCCCAAGTGATCCCGTAAGTTTCAAGTCATGCTTTGCGGCTGGAGCGGCAATGCTCCTTTGGGGATGATAATACAGGCCCCAACCTACCGCAACGGATGTTTCAATCCAGGCAGGGTCTTTCCGTGGACCCCCTCTATTATTGTGATGGCAATCCTGCTATAATCCGCGCTTATTCAAAGGAACCCTAGGGAAATTGAGCGAGACGCCTCGTAACCCGTTACCGCGCTGGCTATACATAAGCGGATTTGGGAGTCGTCGGCAAGAGTTACAGTAAATATCGTAAACGGCGATCTGGACCAGTGGTCCCAGTTCCTATTGCTGCGACGGTCCTGTGATCGGAAGAAATGCAGGCAAAGAAACCGGCGGAGGGAGAAGAGCCAACCATGATACGACCTAACCTTTTCACCGGCCTGGACACATTGACCAACGATCTCCTGGCCCTGGGAAGCATGGTGGAAAAGGCCCTGGCCAAGGCGTTGGACGCCCTGAAACGCAGAGACCTGGACGCCTCCGCTCAGGTTATCCAGGAAGACGACTTGATAGACGAAGCATGTACCTTGCTCGAAGAAAATACCATCGAATTGATCGCGTCGCATCAACCCGTCGCCAGGGACCTCAGAAGGCTGATTGCCACCCTCCACATAGCAGAGGAACTGGAAAGGATGGGCGACTACGCCGAAGGCATCGCCAAGATCAGCCTCATGATGGGTGAAGAGCCGCCGTTGAAGCCGCTGATCGACATCCCATTGATGGGAGAAAAGGCCACTGATATGCTGAGGCGCAGCCTGGACTCCCTGGTCCGCGGGGACATCACCCAAGCCAGGGACGTGCGAGAATCCGACGACGAAGTCGACGACCTGTACGACCAAGTATACCGTGATTTGCTGGCCTATATGCTGGAGGACCCGAGTACCATACAGCGGGCAACCTACCTCCTGTGGATCGCCCACGACCTGGAGCGGGTCGCCGACCGGGCAACCAACATCGCCGAACGGGTCCTATACCTGGAGACTGGGAAACTCGATCCGGCCCACCCGGCCGGCTAAACGGCCTACGGAAATACCTGAATCCCCTTCGGATACCAATGCGAGTAAAATAACAATATGGTACGACCCAATTGGTATGCAGACCACCCAACCGCTTGCACCTGCTCCGTATGCGAGGACAAACGGTACGTCCACCGGATGGCAGACCGGAAGATTGGCCGGAACGAGAAATGCCCCTGCGGAAGCGGCAGGAAATACAAGCGTTGCCACGGCCGGTGACTCCGGCGCTCGGTCCCCACACCTACGCCGGAAAACCCGCAACAATTCCATCCCGCTGGGAGAATGGACACCCAACTGTATCTACTTGATGGGGCTTCATTTAATCGTCCAATCGTCTCTCTCCGCCTGCCCGCTTCTATCCCAGCAATCGTTCCATTCTATCCAGGAATCGCTCGATATCGCGCAGCCCGGTTGCAATCATCCCGTTGGGTAGCCAATTCTCGTAGAAATTGACGTGTAAGCTACTTGCGACGTGAAACAGAGTAGACAGGTCGCTGTCATCGGTTTCCTCCGCCAATCTTTCCACTACGCCAAACAGCCTGGCGTGATTTTGGTGCTCCCAACCCCGTTGCTCGGCCACTGCCTTGACCATCTGAGCTGCCGCGCCCCAACCCTTCTCGGAGGCTTGCCGCAGGTCCCCCTCGGCCAATTCCTTAGTCGCTTGGGCCAACAGCGGCCTGCTTGCGTTCCTGTAAGATTGTTCTTGCAATTCCACTCTCCACTATTGTTGAGAGTCTGGCACACTGTCGCTTAGCCAATTATAAGGGAGAGTGCAACTTAAAACCCACCGGCCACCGGCTACCTCCTCTCCACGCGGGAATTACCAGGGGGGGCAATCCCCGCGGCACACCACCGCCCCCCAAGCCTCCGTGTCCGGGATTCTCCAAGTTGAACAGTTCTCCCGTGTCCCGTATGCTACCGGACATCAGCCTTGTCTGTGTCCCCATTCTTATCAAACCAGGTGTGAGCTATGAAATACGACGTCACTGTTGTTGGCCCGGAAATGGCGTCTTCGTGTTGAAAGGTAACCGGGTAACTGCGGACGCCAAAGACTGGCCGCCGTTGACCATAACCTAGTCAATGGAATGGCAAAAGTGGTGGCCTTCGCCGATGATGCACGGGGATTCCATTGAAGAATGGGAACGTCTCAGTCACCGAAGTGCGGGCATTTTATGATTCGCGGTTTCTCTTATAATGTGGGGCGGCGGACCGCTCGTATACGTTCAACCGGCGAATTTCCATACCAGCCAATACGGGGGCCGCGTGTCTGATACGATGCCTATTCTTCAGGTACTTGTCCTGGCCTCCCGCCAATTGTGGAGGACTATCCAGTGCCGCCCAATAAAGCTCGAACTCTATGGGGGGAGAGCCATCCGAGGGGTGCTCTTCAAAGTGCCACCAGCGTTCTGGAGAAGGTCTCGATAGGCCCAAGTGATAGAAGAAGCGGCGCTGCCGTTCGTCGGACCCATTGCGGCAGGTTTGGGCTTCTTCCCGGCCGAGAAAACTTATTAAGCTCAGCCCCTTCAGCCCGGTCTCTTCCTCTCTCCCCCTGAGCCAGTCTATAACTCCCGGTGAGGAACGAATATCGGCCAGGAGTGCAGGTGCGTTGTCGTAAAGGCGTATATAATGGTTGAGGCCAATCACACCCACCGGTATTCATATCGCCAAACTCTTGTGGGACAGGCTCAGGGGGAGAGTGTCAGGGCGAGAGCATAGTATATTCCGCAGCCGGGCGGGACAGGGCTGAGACGATGACTGGATTTGACGGGTTTCCACTCGAAGAACGGCAGGGGATTTACCGGGCGATCTACGCGAGGCGGGACATTCGAGCCTTCCGGGATAACCCGGTGCCGCCGGAGGTGCTGGCCCGCATCATCCAGGCCGCCCATCATGGCCCTTCGGTGGGATTCATGCAACCCTGGGACTTTATCCTGGTGAGCAACTGCGAAACACGGGGCCGGGTCAAGGACCTTTTCGACCGGGAACGGCGAGCCGCCGCCCAATTTTTCGACGAGCCGCGCCGTTCCCAATATCTTTCCCTGAAGCTGGAGGGCATCATGGAGTCGCCGGTGAACCTTTGCGTCACTTGCGACCCCACCAGGGCCGAGGAGGTTTTGGGACGGAACTCCATGCCGGAGACGGACGTTTACTCCACCTGCTGCGCCGTGCAAAACCTCTGGCTGGCCGCCCGGGCAGAGGGGGTGGGAGTGGGTTGGGTCAGTATTCTGAAACGGCCCCAACTGCGCCAGTTATTGGGCATCCCGCCCCACATCATCCCGGTGGCCTACCTGTGCCTGGGGTATCCGGTGGAGTTCCCGGACGAGCCGCTGCTCCAGTCGGCGGGCTGGCGGGACCGCTTACCCTTGGACGCCCTGGTGCATTACGACGGTTGGGGCGGCCCGGCGGTCCCCGGCGTTTGGGAAGGGGTGCGGGAAGCGTTGGCCTCCGGCGATGACGGCCCCGGTTAGGCGAATTTGGGGAGGAAGGGGCTTGTTCAAGGCGGCGTGCGGGTATTTTATGATTCGCGGTTTCTCTTGTAATGTGGGGCGGCGAGACCGCTGGTATACGTTCAACCGGCGAATTACCATGCTGCATTCTACACTTCTCCCGTCTTCCTGCCCCCGTATCCAGTACAGCCTGCCCCGTACTGGATACGTGGGCAGACTTTGCGCCGGAATCCAGGACTGTTCCCAACCAGCTACGTATCTGCTCCGAGACATTTCTGGATTCCGGCCCCGATTTTCAAAAACCCGAAATAATCGAACAAGACTGATACATCAGAAGTAACGCAGCCCATCCGGCCGATGCCCACAGCCATCTCTTGGCTATGGTGGAACGCCGTTGCGCTTCCGCGATTTCGCCACTGTTCAGATTGCTGTTTACTCGTGCCCCGTACACGATGGCCACTATTGCGGTGGGCGCAAAGCAACAGATAGTGAAAAATATGGCCCGCCCCAGGTAGTTGGGGACGACGTCACCAGGGATGCTCCCCGGCTCGACGGGTTCCTGACGCTGGGGGCGGCGCAGGCTGCGGCTGTGGCGGCGGTTGCGGGGTTGGCGGCGCAGGTTGCGGTTGGGGCGGCGCTGCCGGAGCCGGGGCTGGCGCTGCCGGAGCAGCGACCGGGGCTGGCGCCATTATGATTTGGGGGGCATGGTGCCTCCGGGTGGCCAGGGTTATGAACACTCCCAGGACCCCAAGCCCGGCAAAGCCCATTGCTATCCATCCCCAGAGAGGGACAGCGTCGGCGGCGGCAGGAGGGGCGACGGGGAGGTCAGGGACTCTTTCTGTTATCCCCGACGGCAATGCTTTGTCTAGGGCGGCTGGCAGGACGGACTTATCCGACGGGTCTATCGCCTCCAGCGTCAGCGACTCCACCTTGCCGTCCGGGGTCGAGGTATCACCCCCCGAAGTACCACTCCATCTTTGCTTCCACGTTGGCTTTGCCGGCCTGATTGGGCCGCATTTCTATGAAAAAGGATTTCTGACTTCCGGGCGGCACCTTGTAATTGCTGACGCACTGAGCGGTACACTGCTCGACGAATCCCTGCCCGCTCACAGACCATCCGGAAGGTGGTTGCAGGATAAGCGTCAACGTCATCTCCGGCTTGGTGGTGGGGTTGTGCGCGGCAAGGTTCAGCGTCACCGCATCCCCGACATTTACCTCCGTCTGGGTCGCGTGCAGGTTCACCGTCGGCTCCCCCGCTACATACGGCATAGGGGTTGGCGTCGGCTCCTCAGTTGGAGCCACCACCGGGGTAGGGGTAGCTTCTATCACTTCAAACGATACCGAATCGATCGCTTCACCAGGGTTTGAGCGGTTGTCCCCGAAAGTCCACCGGGTTCGCACCTCGGCAGAGAGACCGCCGGGCTCATTGGGAATTACTTCCAGCGAGATGAGTTTCTTCCCGCCGGGGTCGAGGGTGTAATCGCCTTCACACTGGACACGGGAGCAGGTATCCGACTCTATCAAGGTCCACCCGGGAGGAGGCGAATATTCGAACGATATGTTCATTTCCCGGTATTCGTCTTTATTGTCCAGCAGCAGCGTCAGCTTCACCGGCTGCCCCGTGACAACGCTCGTCTGCTCTGCGTGGAACTTCGGCGAGGGCGGCGCAACGGTGGGCGTCGGCGTTAACGTAGGCGTCGGCGTGGGAGTTGGTATTGGCGTGGGAGTTGGTATTGGCGTGCGTGTCGGCGTGGGAACTGGCGTGGGCGTGGGTATCGGCGTCGGCTCTGGCGCCGCTCCGAATGACGCCGGGCTGAGGGTGTCAACAAGCGAGCAGTAACCTTTTTCGCTGCAGGCGGTTACCCAGTAACAATTGTTCCCCTGGGTGGAAGGGGTGCGGTGGGAGTAACTGCCCCCGTCCGCGTCGCCCGTCAGCGCCTTCGGGCTTTTTCCCGAGTTGCAATCGGAATGGTAGATCTTGTAATGGTCGACCGATCTTGAGCCTGTGACATCCCACCGGACAACTATCCCGGAGCCTACCTGCAACAGACGCACATTCCAGGGGCTGGCCGGAGCGCGGTCCACCGCCTGGGTGGCGCCGGAACAACCATTGGCATTGCAGGGGCTTACCCAGTAGTTCCTGTCGTTTCGCGCACCCTCGATGGAACGATTGTAAGACCTTCCGGTAACGTTCTGGGCTATCCGGGTGCAATTGCCGAAGGTGCAGGCGGCCGATCTGCCCTCGAAAACTTCATAGTGGGTGGCGCCCGAGGCCGCCTGCCAGGTCAATTGCGCCGTCGAACTGTACAGGCTTTCGCCTTTCCGATATATGAAGACGTCCCTGAGCACATCCGGGACGGGGCCCGACTGGGCGTGGGTCTCCCATTCCAACAGGGCGAAAAAAGCGATGGCTGCAAAAGCCGCCGCACCTATTGCAAGAATCGTCTTGACATTCATTCCAACCGCCGTTGCATCAGGGATAGAACATGCCGCCGACCGTTTCAGGCATCATATTACCATCGCCGTGAGGCGGTTGCCGGAGCATGAAGCCCCGCAGGCAGGATATACAGCCCCCTTTGCAAAGGAGGTTGGGGTATGTATGGCGTTTTCCACCGGCGCAGCCGCCCCCCGTCGTTCCTTCGCTGGAAATACTCATGGCCTTGCGAGGGCCGCACATGCGGATGAAAATGGTCTATTTTCATAATAACGACAGGGGATGTGACCGAAGCGCCGCATACATACTCCTGTCAGCTTTTGAGAAGGGGAAATTGACCGGCGCCCCAAAGACCCTGTGAGTCCCGGGGGCCGGCCGTCAACTGCCTGCGCCTAGCGGCGGCGGCGCAGGCCCGCCAGTCCGGCCAGGCCGAGCAGGGGGAGACCCAGCAGGGCCAGGTCTCCGGCGCCGCTCATGCCCCCGGCTGGGCTGAGACTGCAACTGGCGCCGGAATTCGTGCTCTGCGGCTGCTGCGGCGCGGCCGGGGGAGACGCAGGCGCAGCGGCAGCGCCCCCGGCGGACGGCATCTGCTGCGGGTTGGTCGGCGACTCGCTGAACGGGTCCGGCGACGCCGCGTTGACCGTGAAGGGGTGGGTCAGCGAGATGGGGTTGAACAGGTCCTTGTTCCCCTCTGGCCAGTAGAGGCCGCTGAAGTGGATGGTGGCTGGCCCCACCTTTTCCGCCTTGATGTTGAGGAAGATGGTCCGGCTCTGGCCCGGCGCGTCTTGAAGGAGCCGCTGGCCGCCCCCGCCGCCGTGTCTGTGGCGAACCCGTCGCCGTAGAGATGGAACCCGGCGGGGATGGAGACGGTCAGGTCGGCCACCATCACCGTGTCGTTCACGGCCGGGTTGCGGAACAGTATTTCCACCAGCCCGTCGGAGTCCGCGTCGACCACGTCGTTCAGCGGGCGCAGCCGCACCGTGGGGCCAACCCGGAAGGCCGACATCATGTCGGCCTTCCGGGTTGGCCTGCGGGACCGGCGTGGGCGGAATTGGCGTGGGTGGAATTGGTGTGGCCGCGTCGGAATTGCCGTGGCCGCCGGAATTGCCGTGGCCGCCGCGGTTGGCGCGGGGGCGTTCTCCGCCGTCGTGGTGACGGTAAGGTCCAACTCTTGGGCCGCGCCGGTTGCGAAAACGGCGGTCTGGCTGGCGGCTGCGTCGTCGACCGTGAAAGTAATGGCGGCGCCGTTCGCCGCGCCGGACACGGCGTCTGTTATCACCAGGCCGGAATACGTCCCGTCCGCGCCTACCTGTGACGTGGCTGCGGTTTGGCCGTCAATCAGGGCGGCGACCGTGGCGCCTTCCGGGGCAGAGCTGCCGTCGATGGTTACGGAGCCGTTAAACACGTGCTGGAGCGACGGCGACTGGGCAAGGCCCGCGGCGTTGGCGGTCCCGTGGGACGCCGCCAGCGCCAGGACAATGAAGGCTGCCGCCAGGATGATACAGGTCGCGGCGGCGCGTCTGGTTTTGAGAACAAGCGCAGTACTCATATTGTAATAACCGTCCTTTCTAAAATTCCGCCTCATGGGGGGCGCCCCACGCCGGAAGGAGCAAACAGGCTATCGGCGATACGACAGTCTCTCTCCAGGGGGGTGCCCCGCGCCGGAAGGAGTAAACTCAGCGGCAGGACTCAGGGAGAGAGGCGCAGGACACCGGCAGGTTGGGTGGAGAAGCTAAGGATTGCAGGGGATGGTATGTTGCCGGCGGCTGCGGTAGGATGCCGCCCGCGGGTGAGGGTTCCTTATTCCGGGGTTACTGGAGCGTATTTGCATTGCACACGTCCCGTTGGGCCAGTGACGTTAGCTACTTAAGATACTCTACACGTCTAAACCCTGTGCATTTCTGACTGAATGTAACAGCAACAATGACTATAAGTCAAATTTGTAGGAATCGGGTAACTGTTTAGACTCGTGGGTGCGGACCGGCTGGATCCCGCATCGGTCATCATTGTGACAATCCTCTAACGATGTCCCGCCGCCGCAACTCGCCATTCCCGCGAAGAGCCTGCCCCCGGATTGAACCGGGGCGGGAATCCAGATATGCCAACAACATGGAACGGTGCCGGTTGCATACGATTCCGGATTCCGGGTCAAAGCCTGCCCCGTACTGGATACGTGGCCCGGAATGACGGGCTAGGTTAGGACAATCGCATCAAGGTGGACTTGTACTTCTTCTAGCCTGTTGCCAATTGTCACAACCCTTGTCACAGGGCCTTTCGGAGCCAGTAGCCCATTCGAGTCTGGCATTGTCGAAGGACTTCCCATCCGAATCCCTCACTCCTCGAAGGACCCATCACCCCAATCCCACTGACACCAGCCCCTTCCCAACCCCGGCGCCCCTTCTCTACCATAAATCTCACCAAACATCAGTCCCGTCCTAAAGCCGTATCCGCTGCCGAGGATACATGCACACCTTGGGACCAAATCAACAAATCTCAGGCTCAGGAGCGCAAGAATGGCCACCATAGCATTGAAAAATGTCCCGCATCCTCCCCCTCGGACGTAACCTCACCGGCCACCGGCCACCGCAAAATGCCACGAAATGCCCCATTTTGACCCCAAATAAAAAAACCCAGCCTCAGGAGCATGAAAAATGACACTCAGCCAAATAAGGTCCCGGATCTACGCCCTCAAGCGTAAGCTGGCCCGGCCCCTGGCCCAACTCGCCCTCCAACGCATGTCTGAAGAGCTGGCCCTGGAATGGGGCCGCGCCGAAGTCGACCGTCAGCCCATGCCAGACCCCCACCCCTTCGTCCTCCGCGTCGTCAAAGCCGGTTACCATCTGTCCACCTTCACCCGGGTCATGCGTTACCTGAATGGTTGCCGCGACCGGGCCGGGCCCCCGACTCCGGTCAGCTTCTCCGCGCCCTCCTGCCCTGGGCCAGACCCTACCCATACGACATATAAACATGGACCTTGGAATTTACATCCCCGTCGCCCGGCATCCCCTCTCCCTGCGAGAGGGGGCTAGAGCCTGCCCCCCGGATCAAGCCGGGGGTGGGGGGCCGTGTTTCTCGCCGGACAAGCGGGGGCCGCAGTCCCTAATGGCCCAAGACCCGCCCCCATCCAGGACTCAATTCCGGCAGGAAGATCGAAAGACCTTGTACATGCAGCGCGTTATGTTGATGGGGATTCGCGAGTGCTCTTATAATGATGCGCGGTAGAATTCCGGCAATGCCCTTACCCGGTCCCATACAGGCCTTTCGATTATCAGACTGGCGCCCCCTCGTCGTTCCGGCCTTGAGCCGGAACCCGGAGTGATTCAATAGGGAGTGGTGGGTTAATATCAGCCGTCCCCGGTCCCGGCTTTCCCCGGTAAGACGGTGCGAGTTATCGGTTCCGGCCTCTACCCTGGAATAATCGAAATGCCCTGCGGGTCCCATCCAATCGCACCGCGCCGGGAGGCAAACTTGGCCGAAACCTCGCCAATTCTTGAAGTCCGCGACGTTGTAAAAGACTTCGGAGGGGTCCGGGCTGTGGACCACTGCGCGCTCCAGATCATGCCGGGCGCGATCACCGGTGTCATCGGCCCCAACGGGGCGGGCAAGACCACCCTGTTCAACCTGGTTTCAGGCGCGACGCACCCAACCAGCGGTCGGATCATCTTCCAGGGACGCCGCATCGACGGGATGGACATGCACCAGACCTTCAGCCTCGGCCTCATGCGCACATTTCAGATCCCCAGAGAGATGAAGCGCATGACGGTGCTGGAGAACCTGATGCTGGTGCCCGCACCCCAGGCCGGGGAAAGCCTCTGGGCGTCCTGGCTCTTGCCCTGGCGGGTCTCCCGGGAGGAGCGCCGCATCGAGGCACAGGCCCAAGAGGTCCTAAAGCTTGTAAGCCTCTCCCACCTGGCTAACGAGTATGCGGGCAACCTGTCCGGCGGCCAAAAGAAGCTGTTGGAGCTGGCCCGGACCCTGATGGCCGACCCCAAAATGGTGCTGCTTGACGAACCCGGCGCAGGCGTGAACCGCACCCTGCTCCGGGGCCTGTCCCAGAACATCCTCCGCGCCAGCGTCGAGCGCGGCGTCACCTTCGTCATCATCGAGCACGACATGAAGTTCATCATGGCCATGTGCGACCCGATAATAGTCATGGCCAACGGCGCAGTCATCGCCCAGGGGACCCCAAGGCAGGTGCAACAGGACCCCGAAGTGCTGGAAGCCTACCTGGGAGGCATGGTTCATGGCGCTGCTTGAGGCGTCCGGGATCGTAGCGGGATACGGGCAGACGGAAATCCTGCACGGGGTCTCCATCACCGTGGACCAGGGCGAGGTCGTGACCATCATCGGCCCCAACGGCTGCGGGAAGTCCACCCTGATGAAGGCCATCGTGGGTTTGGTCCGGGTGCGCACCGGAAGCGTGACATTTCAAGGGGCCGACATATCCAGCCGCCCGCCCGAGCAGATCGTACGCGCCGGTCTGTGTTATGTCCCTCAAACCAACAACGTTTTCCCATCCCTGACAATCAGGGAAAACCTGGAGATGGGCGCATTCCTCCGCGACGACGGCTACGACGGCCGCATCGAAGAGATGTACGAGCTGTTCCCCGACCTGACCGCACATCCGGGCCAGAAGGCCGGAAGCCTGTCGGGCGGTCAGCGTCAAATGCTGGCAATTGCCCGCGCGCTCATGCTCGACCCAGCGCTGCTCCTGCTAGACGAGCCCTCTGCCGGACTGTCCCCGGCCATGATGAACATCGTGTTCGACCGGATACGCCAGATCAACCAGACCGGCGTCGCCCTGCTCCTGGTGGAGCAAAATGCCAGGGACGCGCTTCAGATGTCCGACAGAGGATACATCCTGGTCGCAGGCGAAAAGCGGCTGGAAGACACCGGCAAAGACCTGCTAAGCAACCCCGAGGTGGCCAGCCTCTACCTGGGAGGATAGCTCAAGTCTTGCCCATCTTTTGCCGCTCAATGCGGCCCCGCCCACATACTAGATTTTGCCCACAAATTAGGGCGTGGAGATGTTCGGAGACATTCAGGGTAGGCCCTGCTCAACAGATGTAATAGGCATACTCCAAGGCGGAACCTCTATGGCGCAACCTCTATGATGAAGACATTCATCGGGGGGACGCCCGCCTTCCATGCGGCGTTCTTGACCCGTTGCGCGGTCTCCTCGTCCGGCACTTCGAGGGCGATGCGGAAGTTGCTTTCCCCTCCCATCTCCACGGACCGGGCCCCGCTTATCGGAATATCCCTGACCCGGCTGAACAGGTTGACCATCCGTTCCCGGTGCTCCGGACTGTAACTCATCCAATAGTTCATCCAATGTCGAAACCCAGAACCCCAAGAACAGGCGGGTCCTGCGCTGACATCTCCGAGCATCACAGCCGCGTCGCGCACTAAATACGAGCCATGAGGGACATCCGCCTCGACCAGTTTGCTCTCCAACTCCCCACTTATCCTCGGGTAGTCTGATACTTCGATTACCACCATCTGCCGGTGATGTTCTGGGCAGGAGTACACCACCTCGGGGTAAAGTATGATGACCTGCTCGACCTGGTCGTGCACCTCCATAAGTCCATCCCATGAGTACACGAATCTCGTCGGACTGGGGACTCTTTCTCGGGTCACAGGAGAGGTCGTGTGCGGAGGCAGCTTAGGGACCGTGCGGGTCGTCTTGGCGGGCGTGGATTCTGGCGTCGGGAGTCCGGCACACGCTACCGCTGCGAAGAGCATCAGGGGTAGAAACCAGCCCGACATGGGCATGAATCTTGGCATGGTCTCCTCCACGGAAGAGGCCCACGGGGGGATTCCCACGAGCCTGAAAGCACCCAGGTTGCGAATGATAAGCCACCAGTTGGTCAGCAACCCTGCCCGGGTGCGCAGGAGTCCCAGGTAGCCGAAGAGTCCAGGTCCAAGTATATCCGACCTATGGAAGAGAACACAGTCTCCCCATCGCTCTCTATCCTGCCCCAGTGTATCCCGACCAACTCCACGTCGTTTCCGCCTGTGATGCGGAACATGGGCGACCTGCTATCGCCTCGCTGTGAGAACATGGATACTCTGTGTTGGCAAGTAAGCGTATGGGCAACTGATGGGTCGCCTTCATCGTCGTCCAACGAGTGTCGCGTCGGGAAATTCTCGCATGTGCCAACAACCCTGCCCTGTCTCCACCCAGATGATCTTCCGACCTTGTTCAGGAAGTTCCCCGTCACCACGACTGAGCTTTCGCTGGTAATGCGGAACTGGTTCCCGTGGCTCACGGTCTTGGACCCGATGGCGATGGGCTTGGCGATGTACCCACGCCTGTGGTCCACATCTGAATCGAGCTTTATGCACGCGCTGTCTGACCTGCGGCAGACGTGGGTGTTGGGGCAGTTGGGCAACGACGAATCGAAATCAGGGTCTATGATCTCAGTGCCGATGCCGTTTGTGCTGGATATCGTCGGCTGGTAGAAGCGGGTGCTGTTCACACCCCCGTTCCAGTACGCCTCCGTGCAGTGTCCGTTGGTGACGAATCCCGCCTCTCCAGACCGGATAGTCACGAACCCCATCGTGCAAGCTCCCTGACTAGATGAAACCTGATATCCGCCCATCATCTCGTCATCATCCGCCCGGTCCTCTAAGGTGTGGTCAAAGACTGGGCGAGACGCCTGCTCTATGACCACCGCTCCAAGCGGAATACCCAACTCGGTCAGCGTTCCCTCCAAGTCCCTGCGGATCGACAGGTCTTCCACGCCGATGACGATGCGGTTCCTTTGCTCGGCAAGGTCAGTCCTTACAACCTCGTCGTATTCCCAGACCTTGTCTCGCATCTGGGAGTACCACGCGCCGAGGTCGAGCATGGTGTACTGCGCCTGTAACGTTACCAACCTGGTCCCCGGCTTGGCTCCGAATGCATCCTCGACCGCATCCTTTGATTTCTGCTGCTTGGTCGGTTCATCCTTACCACTGGTGAGGTAGATGTTCAGCACGGTGCCATCCTCCGAGATAATACCCCACCGAACTCGCCCACGCGGCCTGCGACTTCAAGAAGAAGCTCATCGTGCGTCTTGTACTCCGACCCGTCAACGTTGTTTCCGCGGTTCTGGGCTGACACCACCCCTCCAAAATGTCACGACTAAGGCTAGTAACCCAAGAACCATTATCAACCGAATACGCACCATGATATATCCTCCTAGATTCGAGATACCCGTGAGTGTAGAGGGGTGCTTATGGAGACGAGAAGTAGGGATTCCACTACCAATGCTGAGAATCCAGCCTGATATAGGTGAGGATTCTCCACCACTAATATCCACATGCCCCGGGGAACTGCCTACATATTCAGCAAAAATGTTAATATATGAGTGGAGCCGGTCAATGCCTCAACCAGCCCCGGAGCCGTCGATCGCCCTATGACCGCCATCCAGGACACCGCAAGGCGAATCTCCCTTGCCTGGACCCCGGCGCACACGACGGCCGCAATAGTCCTGCTGGCGGTGGCGTTCGGGTTCCTCCCATTTGTGAAGATGGGACTCGTGGTCAACGGAGTGTTTCTGGGAGCCATCATCGCCCTGGGGGCGGTAGGGCTGACACTGATTTACGGCATCCTGAACTTCGCCAACATCGCCCACGGTGACTCCATGACCATGGGCGCGTATATCGCCTTGTTCTTCGTCGGCTACCTGCTGCCTAAACTCGGAATCGAAAGCAGCGGCCTTGGCCCATTCTCCTTCGGGTACCCGCTCCTCATCGCCATACCCATCGCGGTTGCCGTCGTCGCAGCCGGGACAATCATCCTGGACGTGGCCATCTACCGGCGTCTCCGGGAGCGGGGAGTCAACGCGGTGGTCCTGGCGATGGCGTCTCTGGGGTTGGCCATCGCGATAAGAGGGTTGGTCCAGATCATCTGGACCGGCGAGACCCAACGCTACCCAAGGGAGTCCCGACAGGTCTTCCACCTGCCCATGGACGTGCGCATACCGCCGGACGCCATCTTCATTGCCATTGTCACCATCATTCTCATAGTCGGCGTCTATATAGTGCTAACCCACACCAAGATTGGCAAAGCCATGAGGGCCACGGCAGACAACCCGGACCTGGCCCTCGTCAGCGGCATCGACACGCGGCGGGTCATCTGGTGGACCTGGGCCATAGGCGCGGTTCTGGCCGCCACCGCCGGGATAATGCTGGCCGTGTTCCAGGCGCAGCTATTGCCGAGTATGGGTTGGAAGTTCCTGATCCCGCTATTCGCAGCGGTAACCCTGGGAGGGATAGGCAACCCTTATGGGGCGCTGGTTGGAGCCTTTTTGATCGGTGTGACTTCGGAGATCTCGACCCAGTGGATCAACCCCAGCTACAAACCGGCAGTGGCATTTGCGATCATGATCGGGATGCTGCTGATCAGGCCCAGGGGAATATTCGGAGGGCCCAGGAATTGACGCCGAAATCGACGGAGGTAAGAGGGAGTATCTCCCCTGCCGAAGGACGCAGGCCGGCATGGAATTAACCGGCATCCTCAGCTACATGGTCGGCTTCGCCATCATGGCCGGAATCTATTCCGTGTTCGCCCTGGGATTGAACGTCCATTGGGGAGTAACCGGACTGTTCAACATCGGTATCGCCGGGTTCTTCACCCTGGGGGCCTATACGACCGCGCTGCTAACCACCCAACCTCCCGACCCCGCCCTGTTTGAGGACTTCAAATTCGGGGGCAACTGGTCGGAGACCTGGTTCCTCGACCTGGGTATAGACCTGTGGTTTTTCCTGGGAATGGGAGCTGCGGCGGCGGTCTGCGGCATCGTCGCCCTAGTCATCGGCTACGTCACGCTGCGCCTGCGGGACGATTACTTGGCAATCTCCACTCTGGGAATCGCCGAGACCGTGCGGTTATTTTTTCTCAACGAGAAGTGGGTGGCAAACGGCTCCAAGGGCCTTTACCGGATACCGGCGTTCCTCGGCGACTTGGTGGACCCGGCGCATTATGATTACCTGTACATCGTCGTGGTGCTGGCCGTACTGTTGGTCCTGTACCTGGCGGTGGACCGGGCGGTCAAGTCGCCCTGGGGAAGAGTGTTGCGAGCCGTAAGGGAAGACGAAGTCGCCGCCCAGGCCAGTGGCAAGGACGTGTTCAAGTTCAAGCTGCAAGCGTTCGTTTTGGGGGCGGTGATCATGGGGATCGGGGGTGCGCTATTCGCCCATCATTTCCGGTTCCTCGCGCCGCTGACCTTCGACCCGCTGCTGGCAACCTTTGTCATCTGGGCGATGCTGATGGTAGGCGGCTCGGGGAACAACTTGGGAGCAATACTGGGCGCGTTCATCGTCTGGGGAATCTGGTCGGGTACCCAATTCCTTCCCGGAATCTTCGCCGACCCAAGCCTGCGTCTCTTTATGATAGGGGCGCTGATCGTGGGGGTAATCCTGCTGCGGCCCGGCGGAATTCTAGGAGAAGAGCGGCGTCAGGCAGCGCAGAGTCCTGACTCGGCCCCGGCGGCGGATGCCTGAATGAGAAAGGGGCAACCACAAAGGATTGCCCCAACGTTTGCCCTGCGGCAGGTGGGAGAAGCTAGGGCGTCTCCCACCTGCCGGTGGACTGTATTTCTCCGTCCTTGATTGTCCAGATTTCGATGGTGCCGAACACGTCGCCGTTTTCGTCGAACTCGATGTCCCCGCCGGCGCCATTATAGTTGATGTCCTTGCCCTCGGCGATAAGGGCGAGCGCCTTGGCTATTTCATCCCGGCCGGGGCCGACGACCTCGCCGGGAGCGTTGGCCACGTCGCGGAGAGCGTCCCGGATGGCGGTGGAATCGGTGGTGCTGCCGGCTTTGGCGGCGGCCAATGCAACCAGGACCGTTGCGTCATAATGCTCGGCCATGAACGGATGGGACGGTGGGAAGCCGAAAGACTCCGTATAAGAGGTCAGAAAAGCGTCTTTCGCCGGCGACCCGGGGCTGCCTTGCACGGTCCCCATCGAGCCGTCAAGCGCGTCCCACGCGTCGATGCCCTCAATCCACTCTGCCCCCTTGGTGCCGTCGGCGAAGAGGAACTCATCGGCGTAACCGCCTTCCAACGCCTCGCGCACGTATACGGATGCCTGGCCGGTGTAGCTCAAGACCGCCAGCGCGTCGGGGTCTCCATCGGTGGCCTTGTCTAACTCTGAGGCGTAGGTTGGCTGCACGTCCTCATGGGGGACCTTGGCCGTCACCGTTCCGCCTAGGGCCGTAAAACTCTCCTCGAACTGGTTGGCCAAGCCTTCGCCGTAGGCGTTGTTGATGTACATTATGCCGACGGTGTCGTATCCTAGTTCCTGGGCGAGGCGGGCCAGGATAACGCCCTGAGAAGCGTCGGACGGCGTGGTGCGGAAGAGAAAATCGCCGTCTTCCAGCACCGAGATACTGGGCGCGGTTGACGCGCCGGAAATCATAAGCGTGTTCTTGGGCACCGTAACCGACTGGGCCACGGCGACGGTAACGCCGCTGGAGAGCGCCCCGACGATAGCGGCAACGTTTTGGACGTCAACGAGCGCCCTGGCCGCATCGACGCCCTGCACAGGGTTCACAGCAGTGTCGCGGCTGATGATGACCATTGAAGCGCCCTGGACCCCGCCGGCGCGGTTTACGTGGTCGGCGGCAAGCTCGATGGAGTTGCGGAGGGGGGGGCCGAATTCGGAGAGCGAGCCGGTAAAGGTGTTCAGGTTGCCGACAATCAGCGGGGCGAGTTGCTGCATCGGAACCTCTCTAACGACTTCCTTGGTGACGACCGTCTCAAAAGGGACCTCGACGGTCTGAATCACTTGTTGAGTGACGATTTTCTCGACTTCCACCTCTTTGATAGTTGTCTCAGCGGGGGTTGTGCAGGCTATCGTGGCCAGAGCCAGAAGGACAACCACCAACACCGCCAAAATACCAGACCTGGATACTTTTACCATGAATCCCTCCCATACTACATGGCCGGTTTAGTCTCCCAAACGGCCACAATAAAGCGACATTTATTATACATGGAAAGACGCTGAGGATAACGAAATCACATCGGAAAGCAGGGCTTTCCGATAATGACCGCAACCGGCTCCATAGTCGTTCCAGCTTTCGCTGGAACCCGGAAATGCTCAGGTATCTAAACGTGATTCTAAGGTAGGGGTCCTGGATTCCGGCTCAAAGTCGGCCCCTGCCTGGATACAGGGGCCGGAATGACGGATGGGGTAGTAGCGGCGCATAAGCGTCCTTGATCCACATAATCGAATGACCCTGGTGGGAAAGGCAGCAGAAGCCGCCATTGGTCCCTTTTACCAGAGGGAGCAGATTAGGCCCGTCCTGAGCTTGCTGTAGGGGTGAGGGAGAAACCCACGAGTAAACCGATGTATAGATGCGGAGGCCCGCCTTCACCCTGACCTTCTCCCAAAAGAAGACGTCATGACACGTTTTTCCCTGGGACCAAGAAGGCCGGATGCTGAGCGCTTGAGCATCCGGCCTTCGCTCCAGTCCTTTACATGCTCACTCGACGGGAGCCTGGTATAACCCCTACAGCAAACTAAACCCTTCGTAACCGTTGGCGGCCACTTCGACGCGCTTGGCCCGCATGGCAGGGGCGGTGTCCGGGCTGGTAAGCAGGGCTCGGGCCTTGCCGGGGATATTCGCCCCCACGAACCAGGAGTCCGCCTTGGAACGGAGGATGTTTGCTCCGTCCTCGTTCACGTGCCGGACCCATGCGTCCTCGGCGTCGAGGGTCGGTTCAATGGTCGCGAACTCGTTGTCGCGAACATAGCGTATGCACTCGCTGACCCAGTCCACCAACGGCTCGGCGGCTCTGACGAAATTGCCGACCGAGGCGGCGTTGACTGTGAACAGATTCGGGAACCCCTTGCTCTGGATTCCCATGTAGGTGCGCGGGCCCTGGGCGAATTTGTCCTGCAGGGTTTTTCCACCCTCGCCCCGAATTTCGATCCGGTTCAGGGAGCCGGTTACCGCGTCATAGCCCGTGGCGAATATGATTACGTCCAGCTCGTACTCGGCGTCGGCTGTCTGCAGGCCCGTGGGCGTGATGCGCTGTATGGGAGCCTTGCGTACGTCAACCAGCAGTACATTGTCCCGGTTATAAACCTCATAGTAACCGCTCTCGCAGGGCAACCGTTTGGAGCCGAACATGTGGTCCTTGGGCACCAGCATTTCCGCGACCTCAGGGTCGTGGACGCGCTCCCTTATCTTATTGCGGACGAACTCGGCGTAGTCCTCGTTAGCCTCGCCGGGAAGCATCACGTCGTGGAAGTTGGACAGCCACTTCTTGAAGCCTGGCTCCTGCCATAGCTGCTCGTACTGTTCCATCCGCTCTTCGTCGGAGACTTCCAGGGCGGAGCGGGGGTCAAACTGGTGCATGAAGGAACCCGGAGTCTCCATGCACTTCCGGAAAATTTCGTCGTAGTTCTCCCTGATCTCGCGTTGCTCCTCGTCGTCGATTACCCGGTTGCGGAGCGGCGCGCAATAGTTGGCTGTCCTCTGGAAGACGGTAAGGTGGCCGACTTCCCTTGCGATCTCAGTGATAAGCTGGACGCCGGTGGCCCCGGTGCCAACAACGCCGACTCGTTTGCCCGCCAGGTCCATCCCTTCTTTGGGCCACCTGCCGGTGTGGCACCATGTTCCCTGGTATGTCTCCAGCCCTTCGAAATCGGGCACATAATGGGCGGACAGAAGACCGACGGCGGTAATTAGAAACTGGCCCCGGGCACGCCTGCCGTCAGCCGTTTCGATCTCCCAGACGTGTTGGGACTCGTTGTAGGCCGCCCTTGTGACATGGGCGTTCAACTGAATGTAGGGGCGCAAGTCGAACTTGTCAGCTACGTAGTTGAGGTAGCGTTCGTTCTCGGGTTGGCCGGAGTAGAGCTCCTTCCACTCCCACTCCTGCAATAGCTCTTTTGAGAAAGAGTATCCGTAGGTGTAGCTTTCGGAATCGAAGCGCGCGCCGGGGTAACGGTTCCAATACCATGTTCCGCCCACGCCGCTGCCGCCCTCGAAGGACTGCACCGAAAACCCCAACTCCCGGAGCCGGTACAAAGCATACAGTCCGGTAACCCCCGCACCAATAATGAGGACATCATACCTTCCCAAATCCCCACCCTGACCCGCATCGCCCGTGGACGTTTGCTGTTGAGTATTTGTCATATCGTTCTCCTCAAGGGCGTAGTAAGAACTCCAGCACTAGCAATGGGACCGGATCCCCTAGATTGGCTCTATTCTAGCGGTATTTGTCAGTGTTGGCACGTCACCGCCATTTAGATGTCAAGCAACACCACCCAATCCTGTCCGCGCGTCGCCAGTCTCCTTACAATAAGTGACCGCGATCTTCCGGCCACGTACAAACCTGAACGCACATCCCCATTGAGTTCTCTCTGTTGTAACAAAGCCGCTATTCTAGAGTCTACTCTTGACTCTTTCCGGCAATCACAGCAGTACTTTGACGTATTCAAGGTACACAATCCTCAGATTCATCCTGATCGCATCATCCAGCCAAATGCCAAAACTTGACCGCCTCGGACTGCGCTGCTAGACTCAGCCAGGCGCCGAGGGGTTAGACGTGGGGGGATGTCGCGCATCAATCGCGCCTAATTGACCGGACGTGAATCATGCAACCATATTATACTAATCCCCAGACGGGGCGTTCATATCTAAAGGTGGCTACGATAACGAGCCGCCAACGGTATTGTCTCCCCTGCGAGCCTTAGCTTCTCACACCAACCTATCGGGGGTCTACTTACCCCCTCTCCTTGAGCCCTCCAGCCCTGGTCTTGCCACCGAGCTATTTCGCTCCGCAATCTGGCAGTATTAGTACCCTTTCGCCATAACTCGCCGCTAGACCAGCAACAGAGTCGGCGCGTCTAGGTCCAGACGATGTACCTACGCTCAACTGGTTTGGACTCGCACGCATCGAGGAACGGTAAGAACGCCCCACGAGCTCTTCTCGAACATGCAGCCCTACTTACGTGCGCGACACGCCAGGGCGAAAGAATTTCAGGAGGTACCAAATGCGTGAGGTATTGAGGTCTAAGATCCATAGAGCATGGGTTACCGACGCCAACCCGGACTACGTCGGAAGTATCCTCATCGACGAGGACTTAATGGACAAGGTGGACCTGTGGAACTTCGAAAAAGTCTTGGTCTGCGACATCACCAACGGCAACCGCTTCGAGACCTACGCCATTGCCGGCGAACGAGGCTCGGGCGTCATCGCGATCCAGGGGGCAGCCGCCAGGCTGAGTTCTCCCGGCAACTGCGTGATTATCATGTCCTTCGACATCACCGACGTGCCAGTGGACCCGCAGATGATATTGGTAGACCAAGATAACCGCTTCGTGGAATACCTGGAGGGCGCCAAGCATGGTCAGCAAGTTTTCTGAGTCGGAGACCGAGTCCTACTACGACGCCGAAGACGTAATCTACCGGTCGGTCTGGGACGAGGAAGGAAGCGTCCACTGGGCGCTCTTCGACGATAGAACGGGGACGGACTTCCTAAAGGGCTGTGAGAACCTGAACCGTACGATGGTCTCGAAGGGCCGCATCAGCCAGGACTCCAATGTCCTGGACTTGGGTTGCGGCAACGGGACCACAGCCATCTGGCTGGCCGGACAGACCGGAGGACATGTCACCGGCATCGACCTTAGCGGGGTCCGGGTGGACAACGCTCTGGAGAAACGGCAGTCCCTTGACACGGAATTGCAGCAACGGGTGGCCTTCCAAAAGGCTTCCGCAACCGAGCTGCCATTTGCCGACGGGACGTTTACCCACGTCTGGAGCCAGGCCGTCATCTACCACGTGCCCGACAAACGCAAGGTAATCAGCGAGGTCTACCGCGTCCTCGCCGACGGTGGGATCATCGTGTTCGACGACTTGGTCCGGCCAAAGCGGGAGATCACCCCCGAAGCTCAGACCTACGTCTACGACAGGCTGTTGTTCGATACCGAATTCACCTTCGAGTCCTATCAACAGGCGCTCAAAGACCAGGGATTCGAGGTGATCGAGGCTGTAAACGTTTCCCAGCACCTGAAGCAAAGCTACCTTTGCCTGTCGGAACGCACGCCCAAGGACGAGACTCTGGAAGATGCCGAGCACTTCCAGTGGTTGACCAAAGCCTATATCGAGACCGCCGCCGCAGTCGATAAGAACGAGTTGGGCTGGGGTCTCTACGTCTGCCGGAAGTAACATGCAAGATAGCCACAACCGGGTCCAGTGGGTCTATTCCTCAACCAACAACCAGGAGTTGGAGGAGCGGTACGACCAGTGGGCCGCCGAATACGACAAAGACCTGGCCGAAGAATTCGAGTGGAACGCCCCTCAGACCGCGGTGGATCTATTCGTGAAGCACGTTCCTGCCGGAGCGAAGATTCTCGACGCGGGCGCGGGTACCGGCCTGGTGGGGGAGTGCCTGGCCGCCTTGGGCTTCCAGGACCTCTATGCCATGGACCTGTCCCTTGGGATGTTGGAAGAGGCCAGTGGCAAAGACCTGTACGGTGATTTCCAGCAGATGACCCTTGGCGAACCGTTGGGTTACGAAACGGACTCCTTCGACGCCGTGATCAGCGTGGGAGTGTTCACCACCGGGCACGCGCCGGCTCACGCTTTCGACGAGTTGGCGCGGATCACCAGACCTGGCGGGTTCATAGCGTTTAGCCTGCGCGTGGACCTCTACGAGGAAGGTGGTTTCAAGGAACACCAGGCGGGCATGGAGGACGCCGGCAAGTGGAAACTGGCCGAGGTCTCCGAACCCTACTATCCCCTCCCCAAGGGCGAACCCGACGTCATCCACCGCATTTGGTGTTACCAGGTCACCGCTTAGACCCAACCCAAACAGCCAGACCCGGGACTACTAGCAGGGGCGGTCTTCGGGCCGCCTATTTGCTATTTGCGGGCTTTCCAGCCATTATGGGCGCGGCACGTTCGCAGTTGCATTGGCAAGCGCGTTGCAGCCTGTGACGCTGCAGCAACCTTCCCCCCAACCTCAGCAACGTCTCGGAGTAGCCTATGACTCCCTCGGCGTCACTACCAGCACCATCACGGCCCCTCATGTAACCGCTGAAGACCTTGTGGTTTTCGCTCAGTCCTGCCCGTACCAGTCCGGATGGACTGCCTGAATCCCCAGCTGGGGCCATGCGGCGGGCGCACTGCACCGCTCCAACCGCTCATCCAATGGCAGCGCGTCGTCCCAGTGGTAGGCGATGATACGGCGCCCGTTCCAGTGACTGGCGGCGTCGGAGGCAATCCAGACCACCGGTGCCTGCATCACTTCAGGTTGGATCAGGGTGTTGGCGCTGGTCCCTTCCGGCGGCAACACCATATTGGTTGCGGTCGCCCCTCCCGGTGTAAGTACGTTGGCAGTGACTCCCGTACCCTCCAGGTCCTGGGCCATGATGGCCACCAATGCCTCGTGCCCGGCCTTAGACGGCCCGTAAGGCGCGCCACCCTTGCGCCACATGGTATCCATGCTCGTGGTGACGCCGATAATGCGGCCGAATCCTTGCCGCACCATGTGACCGGCAACAGCATGGGACATAATAAACGGCCCGCTTAGGTTCACGGCGATGATCCGCAGCCAGCCGGAGGGATCGATTTCCCAAAAATCGGTCTGCCGCCCGGACTCTCCCGGGGAGGTAAATCCTCCCGAGCGAAGATTGATCCCGGCGTTGTTGACGAGGATGTGAAGTCCGCCCATCTCCCTGACGGTGCGGTCCACCGCCTGGTCCGCCGATTCCGGGTCGGTAACGTCGGCTATTATTGGCAATACCGAGTCGTCACCTCCTATTTCCCGCAGGTCGTTGGCCGTTTGTTCCAGCCAATCTTCGTTGACGTCCAGCATGGCGACGCGGGCGCCCGCCCGCACCAGACCGGTGGTGATGGAACGTCCCATGCCTATGGGACTGGCCGCTCCGGTGACGATGGCGACCTTTCCCTGCAAAACTCCCGACGGTGTGGTCATCGACCTGCCCCCAATTTGCCTTAAGCTCGGATCACCGGGAGCCGTATCCCGGTATTATCCACGGCATTTCCATTGTAACCCATGCCAACGCCGAGGAATTGTTGATAAAAGCATGGACGACCGACAACCTGGACCAGATATGGGTCTGGCGGGAGATGCACCTAGCTGAGACAGACGAGCAAGCGTTGAACGAGTTCCTTCCCACCCAGTACGAAGCGTTCAGCCGGATGGAAGACTACCGTACCCGGTGGAACCCCGCCGAATTCCCAATGGACCGCCAGACCCCGCCTATGGGTCCCGAGGGCTACGGCGCGGCCCCGGACCCGGATGCTCCGGAAAACGTGATTGGGAGCCCCGGTCGAGTGGTGAAGCAACTGGCCCGGATGCGCGACGCCGGCATCCGCTACCTGATGCTCACCAACCGGGGATTCATGTCTTCGGATATGACCGCGGCGTCCCTCAGGCTCTTCAGCGAAAGGGTGATGCCCCTGTTCCGCTAAGCCCGGAAGCGGCGCCGCAACGCTTGGATAGCTCTGGGTCCTACTTGAAGTGCGGGATTACCTTGTCCGTCAGTACCCGCATGGTGTTCATCACCACGTCTCGCGGGACCGATGAAGTCCAGTTGACCTCGAACATGATCTCGTCGGTGCTGAAGTCGTCGCGGAGCATTTCGATCTTGTCGACCACTTCCTCCGGCGTCCCGAACAGGTTCACCTCCGCCGTAGCATCGGGGCTGGCTGTGCCCGCGTCGGTGCTCCCGATGGCCACCCTACCGGAGTAGTAGGCCCTGGCGAGGTCCATCAAGTTCTTGGTGTAGCGCGAGGCCTCCTCTTGTGTGTCGGCCACCAGCGTGGGGATGCGGACCACGGTGGTTGGATCGCCGGGGTGTCCCGCATCAATCCAGGCCCTCCGGTAGGCCTGGACATCTTCCTTGAGAACGGCCGACCCTCTGGGGTTGTGAGGTGAGCTTCCCGCCCCGATGGCAATTCGATAGCCCTTCTCCCCCATAGGCACAAAGCTTTCCTGGCTGTCCACCGGCAACAACATGGGAGGGTAAGGCTGCTGGTAAGGCTTCGGAATGGCGAGGTAGGACTCGTAGAACGCAGGATAGTTGTAGTACTTCCCCTCGAACCCGGAGAAATGGTCCTCGCTCCAGAGCTGCTTTATGACTTCCAGGTACTCGAAGAACTGCTCCCGGCGCGAGTCGGACCCGCGAGTGCGGCCACCCGCGCCGTAGATGAACCGGCCCTGGCTCACCTGGTCGACGATGGCAATCTGCTCGGCAGTCTGGAGGGGGTCCTCCAGCAACAAGTTGTCGAACCCGTACCTCTCATGAGGCAACGCTGATGCGGACACTGTCTCATCGGTTTGCCTTATCACCGGGCGATGAATGGACGATCCGATTTTGATCCTGCTGGTGCGCTCGGCAAGCACCGCGGCCAACAGGAGGACCTGCGGGTCCATACTGGCCTGCTTCGAGAAGTGGCCTCCACCGAGCCAGACGTAGTCCCAGCCCATATCCTCGACGGCGTCGATCTCTTCGTAATTCTTGGTATAGGCTTCCTCTTCCAGCAACTTGCCCCGCGGGACTCGGGGTCCCAGGGGACCTTGCCGTCGGCGTAATAGGCGTTCCAGGTGTTGAACAGTCCGAAGTCCATGTTCGTCCCTCCTTTGGTGTGTAGCGGTACGATCTTCCGGCAATATCAATGCTAATACCAGTGTCAACGCTAGTCCAATTCGCCGGAAATAAGGGCTGCCGTTCTATTTCCGGTCCGGATGTTGCTCTGGGGAACCGTTGAGCTGCGGCTCAGGTCTACCTCTTTCAGTCCAATGCAGTTCTGCCCCAAGTCAAAAGCGCAAAACCCGGGGCGGCTGGGAAGTTAGGTGCCAGCGGCCGCATTTCCGCTCATGGTATGCACGCAGATATGTACCGCGCCTCCCTGCGTTGTCCGCCGCCCTCTGTGCGGTCACGTTATCCCGGTAGGATATCTTCTTGCATCGGCCGCAACGCGGCCTGCCCCTGGTATCTATGTAGTCCTTTGGGGTCGATCCGCCGAAAGTCTTCAAGAGGATAACTGTGACGACAATCAGTACGGCGACTCCGAATATTGCCTCCACCATCGACGGCTACCTTCCTCCTAAACATTCTCTTCACGATAACGCTCACCCAGACGGCAAACACCCAGGGTGTCTCGATTGTCCTCCTGTTCCCCATGATATCGCATGCCCTACCGTGATCGAAGCTGGCGTTTCTTTCGGGGACATATTGTCCCATTTAGAGACATTCGTTCTCCTCGGGGGAGCAAGGTTTGCGTCGCGGCTGATGTCTGGTGATGTAATGTTAACGAAGTGGGACCGGGGATGGGAAGAGGACGATGTCAGCGGCGCCGGGTACGACGGCATCCGGCAGGAAATTGAAACGCCCTGGAGAGAAGTCCGGAAGTCGTGGCCGTTGAGTCATAGTACCTATAGGATATGTTCAGCTTTACGTCCTCACAATGGCCATCCGATGTTGCCCACTTGCAATGTCATTGGAGTAAGATTGCAACCACAATCCGAGCCTTTACTCCGAGCCTTTACAAAGTAAAAATCCACGCCAAGGGAGGTCCCATGAAAAGAAGCACATCCAGGATTCTGACCACACATACCGGAAGCCTGCCCAGGTCGCCAGACCTCCAAGACCTCTTGAGGGAGCGTGAGGAACAGTCCAGTTTTGATCCAAACGTATTCGCCGCAGGGGTCCACAATGCAGTCGCCGAGGTTGTGGCTAAACAGCAGAGCGCCGGGATAGACGTCGTGAACGACGGCGAGCAAGGCCGGTCCCAGTATGCCACTTATGTAAAAGAGCGGCTTTGCGGCTTTGAGGGCGCGCGCGTCGTTCGCAGGCGCCCGCGCTTGGACGATGACGATTTCCCGGAGTTCGCCGAGACGCAGACTCACCTTTCTTCCCGGAACATGCCCCAACCAGCCTGCACCGGACCCATCTCATGGAAGGACTGGCCAGCGGTAGAACAGGATATCGAGACTTTGAAAAGGGCATCGGCGGACTCGCCCGTGGAAGAAGTGTTCATGACAGCGGCCTCGCCGGGGGTAATTGCCAATTTTCTACCCAATGAGTATTACCCTACAGAGGAGGCTTACCTCTATGCCCTGGCGGAGGTCATGAAGGACGAATACAACGCCATCGCGGCCTCCGGACTCATTCTCCAGCTCGATTGCCCCGACCTTGCCATGACCCGGGTCTCCCAGTTTTCCCACCTTTCGGTGGAGGAATTCAAAAAAGTAGTGGGATTACACGTAGAGGTGATCAACTACGCCCTGAAGGACATTGATCCCGAGCGGATGCGATTGCATCTCTGCTGGGGAAATACGGAAGGGCCCCATCACCACGACATTCCTCTTAAGGAGATCGTGGACTTGGTGCTGAAAGCCCGTCCTGTGGGCCTATCCTTCGAGGGAGCCAACCCCAGGCACGCCCACGAATGGAAGGTATGGGAGGACGTAGATCTCCCCGAAGGGAAGGTACTGATTCCGGGAGTGCTTGACACCACCACTAATTTCATTGAGCATCCGGAGTTGATCGCCCAGCGCATTCTCAAATACGCCAACGCCGTGGGAAGGGAAAACGTCCTGGCCGGCAGCGACTGCGGCTTCGGCACTTCGGCTTGGGGCCGCAAGGTGGAGACGAACATAGTCTGGTCCAAGCTGGCGTCCATGGTGGAGGGGGCCCGGCTAGCTTCCCAAGAGCTTTGGTAGGCCCCGCCTAACGCGGCTGCCATCCGTAACGGAGTGTACACCGGGCCACACGCGCGGTTAGCTGACTCTACTATCCAGGTCTGCTGATCGTCATCCAGCAGGCCTGAGCCTGGCGGCTAACCGATCCGTCCCGCACCCAGGCTACTGCGGTACCCGGGGCGCATCAAAGAAATCGTGTAATGCCGGAGTGAAGCTTGTGGTTGTGGTGTCGCCTACTTGACTATAGAGGGGGCGATGGGCGATAGACGCAGGCCCCTGTCGCCCGACACCGGGCGGATATTCTAGCCTAGTCGGACCCTCTGAGTCTGGGATCCAATACGTCACGGAGGGAGTCTCCCAGAACGTTCCACGAGAAAACCACAATGAATATGGCCAGTCCTGGAATCACCGGCAGCCAGGGTCCAATACCCACGTAGTTCTTGGTAGCGCCCCTGAGCATCCCGCCCCAGGATGGTACGTCGGGCCCAACATCGAGGCCGAGGAAGCTTAGAGAAGCTTCGGCGATAATTGCGGTCCCCATGAGGAATGTGAAAGCGACGATCCAGATGGCCAA
This sequence comes from Dehalococcoidia bacterium, assembly GCA_965216155.1. Taxonomy (GTDB): domain Bacteria; phylum Chloroflexota; class Dehalococcoidia; order Lucifugimonadales; family UBA3495; genus CATOSP01. The sequence continues at coordinate 1,322,330 of CBDCFD010000006.1, forward strand.
CACATTGGGAATCATGTGACGAAATATTATGCGCAGGCTGCTTGCACCCACTGAGTGGGCTGCCAGAACGTAGTCCATCTCGTTCACGGCCAGCGCCTGAGAGCGAATGAGTCTCACCGTGGTTGGCATGAAAGAGATTGACAACGCGATGATTACGTTGTTGATCGAAGAGCCCAATGCCGCCATCAGCGCTAATGCCAGGACAAGGCCAGGGAAAGCTATCACGGCGTCGATCACCCTCTGGAGTACCAGGTCGTATATCCCGCCGAAGTAGGCGCTGGACACTCCTATGATCAGGCCGATAGTGCACCCAATCAGAGCACTGACCAAGCCCACCCGAATGGATATGCGGCTTCCCGCCACCAGCCGGCTGAACATGTCCCGTCCCAAGTGATCGCCACCGAGAAACATTTCGCTGCCGGGCGTTGCGTACAATTTCTTGTGATCGGTGAGGTTAACATCCTGAGTCTGTATCGCCGGGGCAAAAATGGCTATGATCACGATAATGAACGCCATGGTTGCCCCTACGGCACCCAGAGGTTTCTTTTTAAAAAAGAGCTGGACATGGCTCGAGAGAGTCCGTTTCGCCCGCAATCCCGTGATAGCCTGCCCCTCCTGGGGCGCTAAACTAGCTTCTCGCTGTTGGCTCATATTTCACAACCATATGCCGGTGTAGTTCCCCCGAGTTTAGCTGTACCTGATACGTGGGTTGAGCCACGCATAAGCCAGGTCCACGACCAGGTTGAGGACCAGAACTAGGAACGTGATTACTATAACTATGCCCTGCACCATAGGGAAGTCGCGATGCTGGATACCCTTGATGAGCAACTGCCCGATGCCCGGCACGTTGAATATAGTCTCGATCAGCACCGTGCCGCCCATGAGTCGCCCGACCTCGAAGCCTGCGACGGTGACTACCGGGAGCAAGGCGTTTTTGAGGAGGTGCCTGCCAATTACGACCGCCTCGCTCAGCCCCTTGGACCGGGCGGTCCGGATGTAGTCTTCTCTGGACACCTCCAGTGCCGCCGATCTGGTCACGCGAGCGACAAAGGCCATGTGAGTAATCGCCAGGGCCAGGGCGGGGAAGACAAGCTGTTGAAGGTTGTCCAGAGGGGCATCCCAGACGTCTTTGTAGCCCAGGGGAGGCAACCAGTCGAACAGGTTGGCGAGCATATATACCAGCAGGATGCCTATCCAGAAGTTAGGGACCGCTATACCTCCGATGGTTATGATCCTGCCTATGTAGTCGGGCAATGAGTCCTGTTTGATGGCGGATATAAGTCCCAGGGGGATGGCAACCACCCCGGCCATCAGAAGTGCCATCACCGCCAGCTCGAAGGTTATGGGGAACCGCTTTTTTATGTCGTCCCAGACGGGCTGGTCGTAAAAGAAAGAAGTGCCAAAGTCGAGCTGGATCACGCCCCATACCCATTTGCTGTATTGGATATAAATCGGCCGGTCTGTGCCCAGTTTCGCTCGCAACCTCTGGAGGTCTTCTTCGGTGAACTCGGTTTCCGTCTGCGCCCCTCCCGCCAATAGGCTTATGGCGGGGTCTCCGGGCACCAACCGGAGTATGCCGAACACCAGGGTGGCCACTAGCAGCATGGTTGGTATGAAGAGGAAGGTGCGCTTGATCATGTAGACTTGCAAAGCTCTATTACCTACCGTAGTCCTATGGTGTCCGTTTTGGCCCTGTGACTACAGAGAAGCGGGGAGATGATCCCGCCCTTTCTGAGTCGAGAGGACCCACGGCCTGATAGACCGCCACCGGGTTTTCGCCCACTGCTTTTGCGGAAGGGGTGTGCGATTTGCGACCACCCTTAAATCTTTCGTTAATAAATCTAATTGCGGGCTCAATCACACCTAATGGAATGCAGCCTACGCAACCCGCAATTAATTGGAGGCACCAATTTGGAGGCACCAATATGGTAACTGTTCGTACTTGGGAGAGGAGATCGGAGTGTCTGCAAGCGGACAATTCAGGGTTTCGCCCCTGCGGCCTACTCTCAAGTCAACTGTTATCAACTATCAACTGGCACTTGGCAAATTTACCCCTCGATTCTGAACAGTTACCCAATATGAGAAAATTGCGAAACTCTTTAGTTGCCGAAGAGGCGGAATAAAAATGGCGTGGATAGGATTCATCGGCCAATGAGAGTAAGAACCTGTCTACGATCTGTGGAATATGTTAAGTTGAGACTATTACCAAGGCAGGGTAATCATATCTCATTCCTATCCCAGCGACATTAGCCGGGAGCAATTTGCCCGGATTCTTCCCACGTTGGAGGCGGCCCGCCGACGGACCAAGCCCCGCACCGTGGACTTGTACGACGTTTTCTGCGGGGTGCTGTACCTCCTGAAAAGCGGGCGCCAGTGGCGGATGCTGCCTGCGGACTTCCCGGATTGGCGCACTGGCTACAAGTATTTCCGGCAATGGAGTGAGCGGCCCGGCCCGGAGCAAGAATCCATTCTGGAGCAGGTCTTAAAAAAATCGGTTGGCACGGCCCGGCGGAGCAATGGTCGAAAAGAGCAGACCAGTTTCTGCATCGTGGACGCCCAGAGCGTCAGGAACACTGACAGCGCCGAGCACAAGGGCTATGACGCGGGCAAGAAGGTGTCCGGGATCAAGCGTCACATCGCGGTGGACACGCAGGGGTTGCCCCATGCGATTCACGTGACCACCGCCAACGTTACCGGCCGGGCTGGGGCTTTGGCGATGTTTGACCAACGCCAGGCCGACCTGAGCCGGGTGCAGAACGTGCTGGTCGATGGGGGTTACACCGGGAAGCCCTTTGCCGCGGCGGTACAGAGCCTGTTGGGAGCCTCGGTGGAAGTGGTGAAACGCAATGAACTGCACACCTTCGTGGTGCTGCCTGCCTTTAGCCCCCGTGAAGACGGGGGGATGGGTGGTGGAGCGATCCTTTGCCTGGCTGGAGAAGTGCCGCCGACTCTGGAAGAACTGCGAGAGAAAGCTGAATACCAGTCTGCAAATGGTGGTTCTTGCCTTCGCGACGCTAATCCTGAAGAGATTGTAAACAGGCTCTAAGGATAATGCCCCTATTCCCTCTCCCTACATTCCTCACCTTTTGTCTTCGCTTTTCCGGTCTCCGGGAGCGCCGGTATCTGGCTGATTCCACCCTCTCAAAACCCTCAAATTCGGCCAAATCATCAATTACGTTAATCGTAATTTTTGGTCTCCCAAACCCGGCCGAGACCGCCTCGTTTGGAGTTTCGCAATTTTCTCCCATTACCCCGACGGTGTTGACAGTGTTCACCAAGACGCGGGCCGGGCTTGTAAACAGGTCGCAAGCTACATAATTGATCATTGCGTGTCCTCCCCTCATCAACCACCATTGGATGGGCGAAGCGATAAGAAGGATTCCGAGAACACCCTCGGTCTACATGCCGATTCTGTCTGTTGGGATATGTGGCTATTTAATAACTTCAGGGTAGCGGTGACCGACTATACAACATTAGAATATGTGTACCACAATCTGTCACCACTACCCTGTCACCAGCGAACCGGGGCGAAACCCAATAGTAGCAGCTAACTGGTCCGGGGCTACAACCGGATGTACCCCGTATCCCCTTTGATGGTGATCTCGGTGCCGTAGGGTTTGGAGACTTCTTGCAGCCATGTTAGGGTCTGTTGGGCGAGATCGCCTTCGGCCATGACGGGGCGCCCGCGCTGGGGGATGGGCCTGCCGTGGCCCATGTCTATCGGGTGGAGCACTATTTCCCTGAGCTCTCCGCCCTGGTAGTTGCACACCGCAACCACGCTTTGCCAGAAGACAGGGTCCCCGGCGAAGGCGCGGGTCCCGCCGCCGGAGCGGGTGTCCAAGTAGTCGCCAGGGGTATGCTCGTGGGTTAGGTTGAACCGGCGGTACGATTCCTCGGGCAGCCAGAGCACGCTTTCGTTCTGGAATATGAAGTTGCCCAGGCTGTAGAAGATGGGCTTGTTTTTGTAAATCTCGATGCCCCGCAGGAGGTGAGGCCCATGCCCGGCGAACAGGGAGCACCCCTGGTCGATGGTCCAGCGGGCGAAGTCCTCAAGGAACTCGGGCGGAGAGGTCCGGGTGGAGCCGTGGTACTCGCCCGTCGCTCCGCTTTCGTGGCAATGGGCACTGTACATCATAAAGTCCGACAGCTTGGAAGCTCCCCGGATCCACTTGCCCATGCCGGCGAGGTCGTCGTCGTTGGGTGAAGTGTGGATTCCGAACTCCTCGGACAGAAGGAACTTCTTCTCCAGGAACTCGAGTTCGGTGGAGTGGTCGGGCTCCTCTTCGACTCCGCTGAACCCGAAGGCGTGAGAGGCGGCCTTGGCGGCGTCGTAGCCGAGTTCGCGGTTGGCCTTGTTGAGCGCATCGAAGACGTCCCGCTCCACGTGATGCACCAGCTTATGCCGCAGGGCGTTGACTCCGGGGCGCCCCGGGAAGTCCGGTCGGCCTGCTCCGGCGCGGGACTGGTCGCTGAAGGTGGTGGTGGCGGACATGACCGCGACCCGGCCCATGGCTGAGTCCACATAGGCCGGCGCTCTGGCCTCGTCGATGTTGTGGCCGCCCCCGGCCTGGGGCAGGCCCTTGTCGTGGCAATGTCGCAATGTGGTGAGGAACCCGCCTTCCGAGAAGTCGAAGGAATGGTTGTTGGCGGTGGTCACGGCGTTGATGCCCATCCACTTCAGATCGTCCAGGTTTTGCGGGTCGGAGCGAGTGTAGGTCGCGCCGCTCCACTGCCAGCTACTCTCGTAGTCGTGGAACAGCATCTCCAGGTTGACCACGCTGACGTCGGCATCGTGCAAGACCTTGACCAGTTTCAGGAAAGACTCCTCATGGAACGGCTGCATTCGCCGCGTGATCATGGCGTCGCCGCCCACGGCGATGGAGATGTCCCTTTTCTCTGCGTCGTATATCATGCTCCCTCCTTGAGCTTGGAATTGCGTCCGGAGGATTATAGCATTGCGGGGGAAGATGCGAAGTTCCGGGGGCGGTCGATTCACGAAGGGCGCGAAGTTTCACGAGGAAGGTTCCATGAAAGCGCATCGGCAGCGACTTGGCTGGAAATCCGGCGCTCCAGCAAGTTTCGCGCTTCGGCGGCCAATTCCGCGGCGTCCACAGCGCGGAGGATGCGATAGACGTCGAAGGCGTCTTTGTCGTACATGCGCCGCGCGTAGTTTGACTCGGCCCGCTCCGCTATCTTGTGGACTTTGGCTACCAACAATGCGGCCGGCCCAGCGATTTCAACGGCGTATGACCGTGTATCGTTGCCGGATAGAGACCCGATTGTGATGGACTTGCGGCTGACCAGAGCGCCCTCGAGTCCGTGAACTTTCATGGCGGCTCGATTCCCGTGGTTGCCAAGTCTCGCGCCTCTGCGGCTTGGTCCACCTACTGCCTCCGGGACCAACAAGTCCACTTGGGAACCATCGGTCTTCCGATAGATGCCGGGCTGGCCGGTGAGACTGAGGCCGGCGGACAGCATGGCTTCAGTGATTTTTGGTTCACTGCCGGGCAGTTCCGGGTCCAGGGCAAGGTCGGCGTTATAAGTAAAAGGCGAGACCGCAAAGTCGGCATCCCGCTCTTGAGTGTGAACGTAGACCGCCTGGGCGCCCACCAGTATAATTGCTTGACGGAGAGGCCCCAGGGCTTCCAGCGCGTCCAACAGGACGGCCTTGGCGTTTACGTAGTTCTCGTCAATTGGAGTCGCCATGTTTCCTCGTTGGAGCGCATCCAATCGACCAGGCTTTCCGCCTCAGACGGGCCGCGTCCCGGACCCGTCATAAGGTCTGCCAGCGCTTGGGTAATCCGGACGTAAGTGATGCCTTCGGCAAATTCAGTCCGGTCGAAGGCTACCGGATCAAAGGGCCGCCCGATAAGAACATTGCCGCCGGTTTCGGCGCGGCGCAGTCCCAGGCGGTCCGCCGCATCTTCAGGGTTTGCGGCATAGATAGCGGCCAATCGCGGCTCCGCTGCCGGGGCAAAACGGACTGCGGCGAAAGACCCGGTAACCGCGTATGCGAACTCGGCTTCATGAAGCCGGTCGAACAAGGTTCTTATTCCGCGTGGTTCCAGCCACGGTGTCATTCCATTGGCGTCCAGAAAACTGTAATCAACGGCCCATCTGCGGACCAGCCGTTCCCAGTCAACCGAGAGAATTCTCCCCCTCGGGGTCTCGCGTTCGATGATGGCTTCCCGTTCCAACAGTTCGGAGACACGGGAAACTGAGGCGGCGGAACTTTTGGTCTCGCTCGCAAGTTCTCTTGTCCCGAAGGGAGGCCGGTAATCCAGGAATCCCCTCACTACCCGGGCGGTCCGTCGTCCTTTAAGCGAGCGCAGGGGAGCGTTTTCTCTCCAGGGATTCCTGGTCGCGCCCTGGGCTTCTATGAAAACGGCGGGACGGTTGACGGCAAACCTGATGTTGCCTGTCGAATCCGCAAAGCTGACGCCGGCTTCGGACAACCTGTCCCTTGCCGAAGGCCCAACGTAAGGGGCAACTACCATAAAAGCATAATTGCTTTCGCCCTCTGTGATCTCTTCGCCATTAGCCAACAACATTAGCCGCCAGTTGTCCAACATTGAAATGACCTGTCTTGTTTCTATTGGCCTGCCTTTAACTTCCACCATAATGACGGCTGAGGAGCCTTGGGAGTCTCTGATTTCAAAGGTTGCATCGAAGCGCAGCCCGCCTGACCATCCTCTTTCCTCAAAGCCGCGGACGCTTAGCGACCATCCCGGCGGCAGACGTTTGCGGATGGTTTCAAGGGTCATGCTCTGTCAAGGATGCGAAGTCCGCCTCTTTGTAAAACTTTGCGTCCTCTGCGTCTTTGCGTTAAATTCTTCTGGTAGAATCGCAGTAGCGGCGAAATAGAGCTTGCTGAACCGCCTTAAATTGCAAACGTCAACAGAACCTAGTGCCAGAATCTACCGGCGAGGAGCTTTGCATTGGCTATTACAGAACTGGAAATCACGAACCGGAGCAATTTCGCTTCCGGCGAGACGTTCGGCGACGTGGGGGCTTATGAGCTTCTGGAAGGCACGGCCCATTTCGCGGTGGACCCGCAGAATGCCCGGAACCAGGGAATAACGGACCTGGACCTGGCGCCACGCAATCCGAATGGGAAGGTAGCGTTTTCGGCGGACTTCGCAATGCTCCAGCCGGTGAACGCCGACCGGGGGAACCGCCGCATCCTGTTCGATGTAGTGAACCGGGGCCGGAAGACGGCCCTGAGTATGAACAGCGTCCCTTCGGCGGCCGACCCCACCGCCCCACTGGAGGCGGGCAACGGCTACCTGATGCGGCGAGGTTACACTGTGGTATGGGGCGGGTGGCAGGCTGACGTACCACCCACGCCCGGTCTGATCGGCCTGCGGGGTCCCGAGGCCATCGCCCCACAGGGCGGCCCGCTCACCGGGAAGATTCTGTGCCAGTTCCAGTGCAACGAGCCAACCCAGGTGTTCTTGCTGGCAGACAGGCAACACCTTCCCAACCCCGCCGCCGACGTAGACGAAGCCGAAGCTACCTTGACTGTCCGGGACTTCCCCAACAGCGCCGCCACACCGGTGGACAGGGGCCAATGGTCGTTCGTCCGGGTAGAGGATGAAGAGGTGGAGCCCCAGCCGAGCCACATCTACATGCCTTCCGGGTTCGAGCCGGGGAAGATTTACCAGTTGGTCTACACTACCCGGGGAAGCCGGATCGTGGGTTTGGGGATGGCTGCGATGCGGGACGTGGTGTCCTTCCTCAAGTACGCCCCGGCGTCGGCGGGGAACCCGTGCGCGGGCGCTATCGACTACGCTTATGCCATGGGCCGGTCCCAGAGCGGCCGCTTCCTGCGCCAATACCTTCACCTGGGGATCAACGAGGACGAAGAGGACCGCATGGCGCTGGATGGGGTTATCCCACACGTAGCGGGCGGAATGCGGGGAGAGTTCAACCTGCGCTTCGGCCAGCCGTCCAAGGACGTGTGCTACATAATCCCGGAGATGTTCCCATTCACGGACACGCCTCAGACAGACCCGCTCACCGGCGCCCAAGGCTCGCTGCTGGACGCCCTGGAAGAGCGGGGCAAGGTCCCCAAGATCATGTTCACGAACACGTCCGCCGAGTATTGGCGGGGCGACGCCGCCCTGATCCATACCAACCTGGAGACGCTGAGCGACGCGGCGGAGTCGCCGTCGGTCCGGCGTTATCATTTCGCGGGTTGTCAGCATGGTTCCGGGGAGTTCCCGCCCCTGGAGGTGCGGACCAACGATGGGATACGGGGGCAACTACCTTTTAACAGCGTGGACTACGCACCGCTGTTGCGGGCGGCGTTGGACAACCTGGACCGCTGGGTGTCCACGGGAGAAGAGCCGCCAGCCAGCCGTCACCCCAGCCTCAACGAGGGTACGGCGGTGGAGTCGTATACGCTGCTGGAGCGGTTTGCCGAGCTTCCCGGCGTGAGGGTCCCGCCCCAGGCCACAAGGGCGATCCGGCTGGACTACGGGCCGGAGTCCCATCTGGGGCGCACCACGACCCTGCCCGCCATAGAGGGGGAGGAATTCCCGGCATTGGTTGCCGACCTGGACGACTCGTTCAACGAGCTGGGAGGCATTCGCCTGCCGGATATTTCCGTACCGGTGGCGACCTACACGGGCTGGAACCTGAGAGATGAAAGCATAGGCAACCCGAACCTGTTCATCGGAATCACCGGCGGGCTTGCGGGCTGGACGTTGCCGCTACCGGCGACGGAGGCGGATCGGGCATCTTCCGAAGACCCCCGGACGTCCATCGCGTCCCGCTACAGCGACCGGGAAGATTACCTGCGACAGGTCACGCAGGCGGCGCAAGACCTGGTGGACGAGGGTTATATGCTGGCCGAAGACGTGGAAGAAGTGGCCGATCTGGCTGGCAGGAAGTACGATTATTTCTTGGGCGAGGGCGCTGACTGTTGACCACTCGAGACAAAACGGGAATCTGACTGGTTTCCGTTGTATCTCGCAAGAATTGGAACGAGGCTGGAACGCGACCGGATGAGGGGAGAATGACAAAGGTATTAGTCGTAGTGTTCGACGGTCTCCAACCGGCCCAGGTGACCGGCTCATTGATGCCCAACCTGGCCGCCTTTGCGTCTGAGGGTGTGACTTTCTCCAACCACCACCCCGTCTACCCGTCGGTTACGCGGGCTAATGCGTCGAGTATGGTCACTGGAGTCAACCCTGGCACCCACGGGATTGCGGCCAACACTCTGGTGGTGCGGGACTTCGACCCCGACCAGGCGATCCCGGCCATGGAACCACAATTGTCCCAGGTAGCCCAGAAGACAGGACGAGTGCTGCTGGTACCGACACTGGCCGAAGTCCTGTCAGAACACGGCCAGGAATACGTGGCCATTGGCGTGGGCACCAGCGGGAACGCGTACCTGCACAATCCCACAGCCGACGCGGCGGGCGGGGCAACGATACATCCGGACTTCACCCTTCCGTACGCCTTGCACGAGGACATAACCGCCAGGTTCGGACCTTGGCCTGATGAGGGCCGTCCCAACACGGCCCGCATGGCCCATGCCGTGCATATTCTGACCGAGTACATTATTCCGGAGCGGGACCCGTTGGTGGCCCTGATTTGGTCATCCGAGCCGGACAAGTCTCAGCATGATGCGGGGGTCGGCTCCGATCTCTCCAACGCGGCGGTAGGCGAGGCGGATGCCCAGTTCGGCAACATATTGGGCTGGCTGAAAGAGACTGGAAGGTCCGAGGATACCAACATCATGGTGGTGTCGGACCACGGTTACTCAACCATTACACAGGCAGTCAACGTTCAGGCCCTGGCGCGGGAAGCAGGGTTTCCTCCCGGAGGCGAGCCCGGCGGCGTGGCCGTGGCCCACAATGGCGGGTCGGTCTTGTTTTACACCAGCCCCCGGGACCGGGAAACGGCGGTCAAGTTGACCACGTGGTTGATGGGCCAGCCGTGGTGCGGCAACCTGACTGTCTCGGAATTGGTGGACGGCGTCCAGGGCACGCTTCCCGCATCGCTGGTCGGCAGCGACGGCGAGCGCGGCCCCGACGTGACGATGTCATTCCGCTGGAGGTCCAAGGCCAACGAAGCCGGTTACGCAGGCTCGATCTATTCGTCGGGAGGCCAGCCCGGACAGGGCCAGCACGGGTCCATGGGGCGGTCCGAGTTGCATAACATTCTGTTTGCCAGGGGACCCGGCTTCAAACACGGCTTGAAGGTGGGCGCTCCCTCTGGCAATATCGACCTGGCCCCCACAATTTTGAGCCTCCTGGAAATCCCGCCTGCCCCTGGAATGGAGGGGCGGGTGTTGGCGGAGGCGATGACCGCCGGGCCGGACCCCGCAGACGTGGAGTGGTCGTCGGACTTTTACAGCACCCAGTCCCCGGCAGGGCACGGGGTTTACCGGCAGCAGATCAAGCTTTCGCGAGTCGGCGACACGGTTTACGTGGACGAAGGGACCAGCAGCCTGGGCCGCAGATAGGCCCTTACCCCTATTCTGAATTTGGTACTGGAGAGAAAAGATGTCCGCAGCCGATATATCCAAGGGAACCCTGGAGCGCAACTGGGGAATGGTGGACAGGGCCCTGGACGGACTGGGCGACGAAGCCTGGAACGCCCAACCCAACGACCAGAGCAACTCGATAGCATGGCTACTCTGGCACATGACCCGTGTCGTGGATGCCATAGTGAACGAGAGGATCCGCTCCCTGCCTCAACTGTGGGTGCAGGACGCCTGGCATGAGAAGTGCGGGATGGGCGCGGACGTGGGGACCGGGCAGGGCATGTCTGCTGAGGACGTTGCAGCCTGGCAAGCCCCGTCCCGCGAGGCGCTGACCGGTTATTACGAAGCAATTAAGGACTGTGCCAGGGAATGGTTGGGGTCTGTGACTGATGAAGACTTGGCAGGCACGATAACGGTGGGCAACGCCGCGGAGCCGCGCCCGGTAGCCGACATGCTCGGCACCGTGGTTTACGACAATACCGTTCACGGCGGCCAGATCGCCTACCTGCGCGGCTACTACCGCGGCATAGGCTGGTTTGTGTAGCGGGCAGATATGGAAACATGGGCTTGCTAATTATAGTGTGAGGCACACTCCTCGATTCGTACCGGCGATAACCGGGACCCAGGAATGCCAAGGCGCAAGTCATGTTCTTGGCCGAAACGTTCCGGGTCCCGGCTCAGGGCCGGAACGACGCGAGGGCCCAAATTGAGGACCGAAAGCCGTGGATTCGGAACTTGAATGTTCAGGCCCGGGGCTTCAAAGGAGCATTGAAATGAGCACTTCGGCACAGGATACCAAGCCCTATGTGGTGCATGGGCCGCAGGAGGCCAACACCACCGCCCAGACCCGGGGGATGGAGCGGCGCCCAGGAATAACGGCGCTCACGGCCGGGGCATCCAAGATTTGGTTGGGGCTGGTGACCGCGGCCCCCAACGAGGCTGGCCCTCCCCACCATCACGGAGATGCCGAGACAGCGGCGTATATTCTGAGCGGCTATGTGCGGGTCTACTTCGGGGAGGATTTCAAGGAGTATGTGGAAGCCGGGCCGGGGGACTTCTTGTTTGTTCCGGCCAACACGCCGCACATCGAGGCCAACCCCTACGACGAACCGCAAACGGCGGTCCTGGCCCCCTCCCCGGACAACATCGTGATAAATCTGGGGGAGTAGGCGGTGGATAGTGGATAGTGGCCAGGCACCAGCCGTCAACTACTAGCAACTGACCACTGGGAACTGACCACTGGGAACTAAAATGCGCGGGGGGGCTCTACTTATGAAATACGACCATATAGTGATTGGCTCGGGTTCGGCGGGATCAATCGTGGCCACCAGGTTGAGTGAAAACCCGTCGCGCTCGGTGTTGCTGCTGGAGGCGGGGCCTGATTATCCGGACTTCGAGCAACTACCTGAAGAGGTCAAGTTCGGCTACGCCACTGGCACGGACATAATGACCAGTGACCACAACTGGCAGTTCACCGGGAAGGCCACCGAGCAGGCGGAGCCGATGCTGGTGCCAAGGGGCAAGGTCACCGGCGGTTCCAGCGCCATCAACGGGCAGGTCTTTCTGCGGGGTGTGCCTGAGGATTACGAGGCTTGGGCAGCCCAGGGCAACGACCAGTGGCGTTTCCAAAACCTGTTGCAGTATTTTCGGATGATCGAGGCCGATACCGACTTCGGCGGTGACGATTTCCACAACTCCGACGGTCCGATCATTGTGCGCCGGTTCAAACCCCAAGAGATGTTGCCGGACCAGCAGGCGTTCTACGATGCGTGCCGCGCCATTGGCATCCCGGATAGCCCGGACCACAACCTTCCCGATGCTTCCGGCGTTGGCCCGTGTCCGGTAAACAACCCGAACGGTATCCGGTGGAGCACCGCGCTTGGCTATTTGAACATGGCCCGGCACCGGTTGAACCTGACCTTGCGGCCCAACTGCACCGTCCACCGTATCATCTTCGAAGGCAAGAAGGCGGTTGGGGTCGAGGTAGAGAGCGGCGGGGATAGATTCATCGCGGAGGGCGAGGAGATAATTCTCAGCTCAGGCGCGATTGGCTCACCGCACATCCTATTGCTGTCCGGGGTGGGACCCGCGGACCAGCTAAGCGGCCTTGGCATTTCAGTGGTGCATGACCTTCCCGGCGTTGGTCAGAACATGAGGGACCATCCAACGGTTCCCGTGACCTGGAGGACCAAGCCGGAGCATGTGTTGGACGGTCTAGCCCCCAGGATGCAGATGGCCCTGCGGACCACGGCTGAAGGCTCGCACCTTCGCAACGATATCCAGGTCTTGATGCAGTCTTTCGCCACCGAGCGGATCAACCGGGGCGGCGACCGGATGGACCCCCTGGGGATCAGGATGCTGGTAATCCTGAACCTGGCAGTGGGGCATGGGGAGTTGCGTCTGACTTCAAAGGACCCGTTGGTGCAGCCCTTCCTGGACTACCGGTACCTTGAGGAGGAGTTCGACCGAAAGAGGCTACGCGATGCGGTGCGGATGTGCGTGCGGCTGGCCGAACAACCGGGTTTCCGGGACATTATTGAGGAGCAGACCGAGCCAACGGAAGAGGAGCTTGCTTCGGACGATGCGCTGGACCAGTTCCTCTACCGCGAGGTTTCCACGGGACAGCACATCTCATGCACGTGCAAGATGGGGCCGGCGTCAGACCCGATGGCCGTGGTGGACCAATACGGCAAGGTCCACGGCCTTGAGGGGATCCGGGTAGTGGACGCATCCATCATGCCAGACTGCGTCCGGGCCAATACCAATGTTACCACCATGATGATCGGAGAACACATCTCCGACTTCATTCGCCAAGGGTCGTAAGAAGCGCAAGAGGCCCCGCCCATACCTATTTGGACAAGGATTGGTCGGCGCCGGTGGGATTATCCCTCGGCGCCGACCAAGGCTGATATGCGTTCCACGAAGTCGTGGACGATAGGACGTTCGCCCTCTATTTCATAGGGTTCCATGCTGTCATGGTAGAAGTTCCAATGGAATTTCTCGGCGGTAGCGAATCCGCCGACTATAGAATTGTCGCCGTACTCTCGACCTAGCCGGTAGACATTGTTTTTCATGGCGCGATGGCTATCGTACCGCCAGTTGCGTAGTTGGGCGATGGCTGTAACTACCTGCACTGCCGCCCCGTACAGCTTTTCCGAGGCTTGAAGGCGGTCTCCGGCTGCGAATTCTTGGTCTGACTGTCGCAAGAACGTCATCGCGGTCTCGATACGCTTTTGGGGGTCCATTTCTTTGGTGGTCATGCTTTGCTCCTTGTAGACGGTTTCGAGTCCCTCCCGCCGTCTACGTCGAGTATCATTTTTATGGATCACACTTTACGCAGAGGACTTAACGCAAAGGCGTCCGCCGCGGCGGAACAAGAAATCCCCTTCGTGAAACTTCGCGGCCCTTCGTGGATACCCCCCCGTTTAGAAGACCACCACGGACCTTAGCACCTCGCCGCGCTCCATTTTGTGGAACGCCTCTTCCACGTCGTTGATGGTGATGGTCTCGGAGACGAACCGTTCCAGATCCAGTCTTCCTTGCAAGTAGAGGTCTATGTACATGGGAAAGTCGCGGCTTGGCAGGCAGTCCCCGTACCACGATGATTTGAGGGAACCGCCGCGTCCGAACACTTCCAGCAGCGGCAGTTCGATTTTCATATCCGGGCTGGGCACCCCGACCAGCACAACCGTCCCGGCATGGTCTCGGGCGTAGAACGCCTGCTCGAAGGTACTGGGGTTGCCTACGGCTTCGATGGCAACGTTGACTCCGTTGCCTCCGGTTAGACCGCGAATCGCCTCGACCGGGTCGGTCTCGGACGCATTTACGGTGTGAGTCGCACCGAACTCCCTGGCCCACTCAAGCTTACGGGCGTCGATATCCACGGCGATGATGGTGTGCGCCCCGGCCAGCTTCGAACCGGCGATGGCGGCGTCGCCGACTCCGCCGCAGCCGATGACGGCGACCGAATCACCCCGGCTCACGCCGCCGGTGTTGATCGCCGCTCCCAGGCCCGCCATGATCCCGCAGCCGATCAATCCGGCGGCTTCGGGGCTGGCTTTGGGGTCTACCTTAACGGCCTGCCCGGCGGCGACCAGCGTTAGCTCGGCGAACGCGCCAATGCCCAGCGCCGGGGAGAGGGGAGTGCCATCGGTCAGCGTCATCGGGTTCCGGGCATTCTGGCTGGCGAAGCAATACCAGGGCCGTCCCCGAAGGCAAGACCGGCAAGTGCCGCAGGGAGACCTCCAGGCAATGACCACGAAGTCGCCGGGAGCGACGTTGGCCACATCAACACCCACTGCCTCGACGGTGCCGGAGGCCTCGTGGCCCAGCAGGAACGGGAAGTCGTCGTTGATCGCGCCCTCCCGGTAATGGAGGTCGGTATGACAGACTCCGCAAGCCTTGATGCGGACCAGGGCCTCGCCCGGGTCCGGGTCCGGGACCAGAATGTCCTTGAGTTCCACGGCAGCGCCTTTTGCGCCGGCGATGACTCCAGTAACCTGATGGGGCATTGGCTTTTTCTCCGGTAGTGGTGTTCGAGTGGTTAGTGGCACCCTAACTCTCTCTGAGAAGGGATATGGTTAGCTCCTTGGGCCCAGTGATTCTTGGAGGTCTGTGATGACCTTGTCTCGGGAGCGAGTCTGCCACCTTCTACGCTGGCCGATGGGCAAGTTTTCGATCTCCGGGAAGACCTTCATTGCCACGAACACCGGGCCGGGTTGCTCCATTATTTGCGCGATGTTGTTGGTGAAGTCTTCCAGGTTGTCGAAGGCGTAGGACGAAGGGTAACCGGAGCCGCGGGCGATGACATCGTATTGGACGTTGGCGGCGTTGGGTACGGGCTGCCCCCCCGTGGTGGCGTAACATTCGTTGTCGAGCATGAAATGGTAGAAATTCTTGGGGGCTTTCTCCGCAATGGTCGGCAGCGCTCCCAGGTTCATCAGCACGTCGCCTTCCGAGTCGAAGAGTACAACCTTTTGGTTAGGACGGGCCAGGGCGAGACCCAGGCCAAAGGAGGCGTGGCCGCCCATGGCCGGATCGCCCAGGGGTACATCCTTGGTCTCATTGGTGCTGATGTTTACCCAGTGACGGCCTCCGCGTCCGGGGATAACCACCGCGTCTCCCCGGTACTCCTGGAAGACCTTCATCATGTCTTCGGTCTGAAACATTTACTTTCTCCTATTCGCGGGTTAGCGGTTGAAGCCGTGGTATTCGTCTCCGACCAGGACGGCAACGGGCTGGTTCGTCCTCTCCGCTTCCTGGAAAGCAATGGAGATACGGTCGGCGTCCACGTCATTCTCGACCAGGTAATACTTGATGCCGAAGGCGTTTAGGAACCGCTCGGTATAGGTCGCGGCCGTGTCCGAGTCCACGCCATGGCGGGTCCATCCGCGGTAGCCTACCATGAGCACGACGGGGATGTTCATTCCCATAGTCCAGCCGCGAAGGGAGTCTCCGGACTCCATGAGCCCTGTGTTTTGAATCAAAATGATGGGCTTCGCGCCGCCCACCGACAGTCCGGCGGCCGTGGAAAACGCCTGGCCCTCGCGGCTGACGGATATCAGGTCCAGGCCGGGCTCCTCCTTCATAAGGAGGTATAGGAAGTTGGTCTCGCTGTCTGGAAGCCAGACCACGTGGGTAACGCCGTTCTTGCGCATGTGGTCCAGCACCACTTCGGGACTGAACCCTCCCTCTTGCTGGGTCATGACGTGTACCTCTCCAGGGCCGGACTCAGAATAGTGGGGCTAGACCGGCCAGCAGGGCTGATTATATATCGGCTGGAGGGCCGAGCAAAGGAGCGGCCCCAGCGCGGGGTCGCGCCTTCGCCGTAGTGGGAGGCTGTACGGCCGGGGTTTCTCTTGCCCGAGTTCTTTCGGTTGTCCTTGGAAGTCTTATCGGTTACGCGCGTTCGCTGGAAGGTGAATCGTCCTGATTACTGTAAGTAGGCACTTGGCACACTGGCGCATTTGTTCCATAATGCAGGTGCTTTACGAGGTGGTCAAAATATAGCAGGCGTATTGGGGTTCCTCATGTACACATCATCCTTTCGCTTTATTGACCTGTTCGCAGGAATAGGGGGCATGCGCCGGGGTTTTGATACTCTTGGTGGACGTTGCGTATTCACATCTGAATGGAACAAGTACGCCCAACAAACCTACAGGGCCAACTTTGGCCCTGACGACTCCTTCATTGCCGGTGACATCACAAAAATCCATGCGACGGACATTCCGGAACATGACCTGTTGCTGGCGGGTTTCCCTTGCCAGCCTTTCTCTATTGCCGGGGTAAGCAAAAAGAACGCCATCGGACAGGAGCATGGTTTCCGTTGCGAGGCGCAGGGAACTTTATTCTTTAGATGTAGCCCGCATCATCGAACATCACCGTCCTTACGCCTTTGTGCTGGAGAATGTTAAGAACTTGGTCAACCATGACCGAGGCAATACCTTCCGAGTGATTCGCAACACGCTGAAGGAAGAGTTGGGTTACTATATATCGTGGCGAGTGATTGACGCGAAAGGGTTTGTGCCCCAACATCGCGAGCGAATTTTCATCGTTGGTTTCAGGGACGCCAATGACTTTGCCCTAAGTCTGATGCCTCGGGCAGCTACAACATAGCTAGATCACGGTAATTACTGAGCCTGAACTCCACCATTACAACCGGAGAAAACTTCATGACCTCCTCAATTCACCGTATGACTATTTCCGAGTTGGCTAACCAGGGCTGGATCATCATCTACGATGAAAGCAATGGGGAAGCCGTTGCCATCCGGTCCGTTATCCGACACTGGAACAAACTGACCTGGGCCCAGCAGACCTTCTATCGCGCTAAATATGGCTTCGACGAAAGCGGTGTGCTAGACATCAGCCTTTCAGAACGCCGCACACCTCCCATTGATCTCGGTTTCTTTTACAGCAGCCCAGCGGCAGGCGAAATCGTTGTCCCCGACACACTCGTGCCCGGAGCCAATGACCGTTTGCGGATAATCCTTGCACAAAGTCGGGTTGCGATTCATTGTAGTCGTTACGATGACACCCCCCGTCTGAACATCGGCCCCGACGGCACGGTAATCCTCACCACTCATGCTGAATGGGGATTACCGCGTACCGATTCTACTGGATACACGGAACCGGATGATGCCTATATTTGCTACTGGGAAACCGACCGGGCTACCTGGCTCCCCACCGCTCCTTGGTGGGCCATGTGCCTAGATTAGAGGAATCATAACTAGGCAACAAACTGCGGATTCTGGTTGTTGGATTGAATAAGTCCTACTCTTGTATCTTTTGCGGGAGTACTGAGGCATGTCCGAGAAGTCTCACTGGACAAGAAAGCAATTACTAATAGCGTTCGCGTTATATTGCCGCCTGTCGTTCGGGAAGTTGCACTTCAGAAATCCTGAGATTGTTCGGTTTGCGGAAGCCATCGGACGGACACCGTCAGCGCTGGCAATGAAGCTGACCAATATCGCTAGTCTCGATCCCGCAATTACATCCACTGGCCGTAAGGGTTTGAAAGGAGCATCCAGCAACGACCGCGCGATGTGGAATGAAATGCAAAGTAATTGGGAACGCTTTGCAGTCGAGTCCCAACGTGCGATGACAGAGGTCGGAGTGATTACAGAACTATCTGCCAGTGCCGTCCAGGACGAGAACGGCAGCCACGCAGGAGAAGACCGCGCTGTGCAAACCACGGGACGCATTGGCCAAAGCTTCTTTCGAGAGGCGGTTTTGAGCGCGTACAACGAACGGTGTTGTATCACTGGGTTATCGGTGCCTGCTTTACTAGTGGCAAGTCATATCATCCCGTGGCGGCATGACAAACTAAACAGGGTGAACCCCAGAAACGGCCTGTCACTGTCCATGTTGCACGACAAGGCATTCGACGCCGGGTTGATAACAATCAACGATGATATGACTGTACTGGTATCCCGGAAACACACTGTAAGAAACGACGAGTTCTTTTCAACATCCATAGAACTTTACGACGGGAGAACGATTTACCACCCGGAAAAATGTGGACCTGACCGAAAATTCCTCGCCTATCACAGGGAGCATATTTTTCAAGGATAATCGGATCATGGCTGTCACGAGTAATTTGATGATCTCGATAGCAAGATACAAGCCATATTGCAACGGCGCAAGTCTCGTTCTGGCCGCTCGCTTGAATTGCACATCCGGGAAATTTTCCTCGAAGAGGATTCAGTTGAGGGCCAAGACTTTGCCTGGCACCCGGAGTCGGAACCCGATATACAACCGGACTTCCTCTTTCCCAATGCTGAAGCCTATAAGAACCCTGACTTCCCGAACAGTCAATTGCGTATGCTGGCAGTGAAGACGACTGCCAAAGACCGGTGGCGGCAAATCTTGAACGAAGCCGATCGCATAGAGACCAAGCACTTGTTGACCCTACAGGAAGGCGTTTCCGAGAATCGATTCAGGGAAATGTCGGATGCCGGGGTTAAGTTGGTGGTTCCAGGTCCATTGCACGATAAGTATCCTCAATCGGTGCGACCTTACCTTCAAGGGTTGGAAAGCTTTCTGGCTGATGTACGGTTACTCAAATGAAAGGAAGTTGACCTATGCCTCCACCAGAGCGATACAACACCGGATACAACGTTGGCGTGGGAGGCGCGGTCGTGGACGACGGGCGGCTCCTGATGGTGCGCCGCGCATCCCGCCGGGGGCGGGGTAACTGGCAGGTCCCCGGCGGGTTCATCGAGCCCAACGAGACCATCGAGCAGGCGGTCGTCCGGGAGGTGGAAGAGGAGGCAGGAGTCAAGTCCGAGGTTGAAGGGGTCCTGGGGATCAGGAACCGCTACGACGAGGACTCCGCCAACAGCCTGTACATAGTGCTGCTGCTCAAGTTGGCGGGCGGGGAACCCAAACCCGACGAGCATGAGGTGGACCGGGCCTGCTTCTTCACGCTGGACGAGATATGCGCCCTGGAGCAGGTGCCGCCGATAAACGTCGAGATAGCCAAGCGCGCGTTGGACCCCGAACGCCGCCTGTTAAATCCCATGACGGTGACCCAACTCAACCGGACCCCCTATACCCTGTTCGTCGGGTAGCCGTCTGAGGATTTGCCACTGGCTATGACAATACGTATGCCGCACCCGTTCCCCTATCAAGGCAGCAAGCGAAGCATTGCGCGCCACATCCTGCCGTGCATTCCGAAAGATACGAAGTCCCTGATTGAGCCGTTTTGCGGTTCGGCGGCGATTTCCATCGCGGCGGCGGCCCACGGACTTGCGGGAAAGTTCCTGTTTAACGACATCAACCCGTCGTTGATGGCCCTGTGGGCATGTATATTGGACCGGCCCTCTGAGTTAGCCGACGGCTACGAACGGCTCTGGCAAGATCAGCATCCAGACCGAAAAGAGTATTTCTTCCAAGTACGCGACGAGTTTAACTCCACACACGAACCGCACCATTTTCTCTATCTGTTGGCGCGAATAGTAAAGGGTTCGGTCAGATACAGTTCGGCAGGCAAGTTCAACCAAAGCCCGGACAATCGACGGCTTGGGATGCACCCTCTGAAGATGCGGCGGCAAATCATGGCGGTGTCGGAGTTGCTGTCCGGCAGGACCAATCTATCGTCGTCTGATTTTCGAGACGCCGCTGCTCTCGCAACGGAGATGGACGTCCTGTACATGGACCCGCCATACCAGGGGACTTCCTTCACCAGGGACCACCGTTACTACGATGGCGTTTCCTTCGGCGAGTTTGTAGAAGCGTTGTCGTGGATGAACGACCAACGTTTGTCGTTTGTGGTCAGCTACGACGGTAGGACCGGCGAGAAGCGGCATGGCAGGCTACTGCCGGAGTATTTGCAACTGGCCCATCTCGATATTCCGGCTGGCAGGTCGAGCCAAGCGACTCTTCTCGGGGCCAATCATGCAACTGTTGAATCGTTGTATTTGTCCCCCGCTCTTTTGCGGAGATTGAATGAATCTTCCTCTGGATTCACGCAGGCGTTCTTGTCAAATTCGCTCTTTGGAAACTTGACATGGCCGGCGTCCGGTGGTATCTTGGCCGGACTTCCTCCCCGTCCGCTGGATCTTGGCTGAGGCTACGACCCCCGGGCGGGTGTTTTTATGCGTACCATCGTCCTGATTGATGGTTAGAATCTCTATCATTTGGCGAGAAGGGCTTGGGGGCCAAGACCTCCCGGTCCTTCGTCCCCTTACGCTTGGCCGAGCTATGACATTGTGAAACTGGCGTATGCCCTGGTTTCTTGAGCACCCGGGCGCATTCTGTCAGAAATTCGTTTTTACACAGGTGTGCCAGACCCGGATGGTGGTCCTTCTCAAGAATACTGGCACGGTTTCTGGTCGAACAAACTCAGGCATCTCAGGCATCTGAAGAATAGCGGGGTATACGTCTATCAAGGCAGAGTGAGCGCCGGAGGCCAAGAGAAGGCCGTGGATGTCAGTTTGACCCTGGACCTGGTGCGGGCAACCTACGAGCAGCGGTATGAAGCTGCAATCATTGTTAGCCAGGACTGGGACTTTGGGCCTGCCGTTCGTTTGGCGAAGGAAGTCGCGCAAGGGCAGAATCGGCTACTCACTTACGAGTCCGCATTTCCCGTTGGGCCAGGAAGCGTTTCCCGTAGAGGGGTCCCAGGAACATCCTGGGTTCCCATAGACAAGGCCACCTATGACGTTTGCCATGATCCGAGGGATTATCGTCCGAGGAAGTAAACCCCGACTTAACACAAGGACGTAAGGACTGTTTCCCGGTGTCCAATCCTGTATATCCTGTCCAGCCATGTAAGTTCTGATTCTGGCAAAATCTCGCCACGTTTGACGCCATTCAACCCTACTGCTAAACTCCAACCTGCTGGTTTCCGGCCCTAGATTATCTTGCAATTTTTTCTGTGGGAGATGCCTCATGGTAGCAAGTGATTCGACTCCCGAATTTGTAACCAAAGTATATGAAACGATGCAGCGGAACCTGGAAGTTGTCCGTCGCAGAGTTGGCCGGCCCATGACCTTGGCCGACAAACTCCTGCTTAGCCACCTGGATGACCCTGAAAATCAGGAGTTGATTCCGGGTAGGACCTACTTGCAGGTGCGGCCCGACCGCGTGATCCTTCAGGACGTGTTGGGACAGACGGCGGTGCTCCAGTTCATGCAGACCCGGCGCACCAGTACGGCTATACCGACCACGGTCCACTGCGACCACCTGATCCAGGCACGTGTGGAGGGTTCGCAAGACCTTCGGGAGTCCCTGGCGGAGAACAACGAGGTCTACGACTTCCTCCGGTCCGCCAGCGCCAAATTCGGCATAGGCTTCTGGGGTCCCGGGGCCGGCATTATTCACCAGGTGAACCTGGAGCAGTACGCTTTCCCCGGCGCGGTTATCATCGGGACCGACTCACACACTCCCAACGGCGGCGGGCTCGGTTCCTGCTCCGTGGGCGTTGGAGGCGCGGACGCAGTGGAGGCGATGGCCGGTCTGCCCTGGGAGGTGCTCTACCCCACTCGCATCGGGGTACACCTGACAGGCGAGATGAACGGCTGGACCGCTCCCAAGGACGTTATCCTCTTCCTGGCGGGGGCGCTCACTGTCTCCGGCGGCACCAACGCGATCATCGAATACTTCGGCCCCGGCGCGCGCTCCATAAGTTGCACCGGCAAGGCGACCATTACCAACATGGGCGCGGAACTGGGCGCCACGACATCCGTGTTCCCCTACGACGAGCGGATGGCCCGCTACCTGGAGGCCACGGGACGGGGAGAGTTGGCCAAGCTGGCCGACCAGCACAAGGAAATGCTGGCTGCCGACCCGGACGTGGAAGCCAACCCGGAGCAGTACTTCGACCGCATAGTTGAGATCGACCTCTCCACGCTGGAGCCCCATATCGTCGGGCCGCACTCTCCGGACCGGGCGCGGCCCATCTCCGTGTTTGCCCGGGAGGTTGCCGATCAGTCCAACGGCTTCGTAGACGAGATTTCCACCGCATTGATCGGAAGCTGCACCAACTCTTCCTACGAAGACATGAGCCGTTCCGCCGACGTGGCTGAGCAGGCCAACGCCAAAGGCATCAAGGTCGCCGTGCCGTTCATGGTGACCCCCGGCTCCGAACAAGTCCGCGCGACTATCGAGCGCGACGGACAGCTTGCGACGCTTCGGGAAGCGGGCGCGACGGTCTTGGCCAACGCCTGTGGACCTTGCATCGGTCAGTGGCGGCGGTCACGGGAGGCTTCGGAGCAGCCCAATTCCATAGTGACTTCCTACAACCGCAACTTCCCCGCCCGCAACGACGGACAGGCCACGACGATGAACTTCATTGCCAGCCCGGAGATCACAACGGCCTTCGCCCTGGCTGGCAGGCTCTCCTTCAACCCGCTGACCGACACAATCACCGACGCCCAGGGCAACGAGGTGATGCTCGACCCGCCCAAGCCCGCTCCGGAGGTCCCGGCCACCGGGTTCGACCCCGGCGAGGCGTCCTACTTCCCGCCGCCGGACGACGGCAGCGGCATCGAGGTTGCCGTGGACCCCAACAGCCAACGCCTCCAGGTGATGAACCCCTGGCCAGCTTGGGACGGCGAGGACTTCACCGGTATGCCGGTCGTGATGAAAGTGCAGGGTAAATGCACCACGGACCACATTTCACCTGCCGGTGTGTGGCTGAACCTGCGGGGCCACCTGGACAAGTTCAGCGAGAACCTGCTCATGGGGGCAACCAACGCCTACACCGGGGCCAACGGCAAAGCCCTGGACGTGCTGACCGGAGAGACCGACAGGGCTATTTCCGCCATCGCCCGCAACTATCAGGCCGAGGGAGTGAAGTGGGTGATTGTCGGCGATGACAATTACGGCGAGGGCAGCAGCCGGGAGCACGCCGCGCTATCGCCGAGGCTGTTGGGCGGCGCCGCGGTAATCGCCCGGAGCTTTGCCAGGATCCACGAGACCAACCTGAAGAAGCAGGGTTTGCTGCCTCTGACCTTCCAATCGACGGAGGACTACGAAAAGCTCCGCGAGGACGACAGGATCAGCCTCACCGGCCTGCAAGACCTCGCGCCGGATAAACCGGTAGCCTGCGCCATCCACCACTCCGACGGGACGACAGAATCCCTGGAACTGAACCACTCCTTCGGTGCGGGACAGATCGCCTGGTTCCGCCTCGGCTCGGCGCTGAACCTGTTCCACCAATAGTAGAGGTTGCGGCTCCGAATCACCCTTTTCCCGGAGCCTTCGTATATCTCAGGTGGTAGTTACCCGAGATGAGGCCAAGGTTTCAACTTCCGCTAATTTGAACGTAAGGGTTCTGAACAGCAATGCCATGATGCCAGACTGTTTTGAGCCTAACGGTGGCGCGGGGTCAGGGCGGCTACCAGGCCAGCCAAAACTGAGCCAGTCAGGCCGAGCGCCAGGTCGCCCAGCGTGTCGGAGTAGGCCGTGGCAAGCTCGGGGGAGCGGCGAATAAAGGCGAAGTACTCGGCGACCTCCCACAAGATGGCGGTGACCGCGCCGAACCCCACTACAAACGCCAACGTTTCCCAAGACCCGATACGGGTCCGCCAGGCCAGCGCACCGATGGCGCCGGAGAGCAGTGCCCAATTGACGAGGTGGTTCGCGTCGTCCCACCATTGAATCGTGTCATAAAGGTCCAAGGCGTTGCCGGTGGTGTCGATGAGGAAAGGCAGGGTCAGCAGAACGTCGGTGGCGTAAGGGTAGTCTGGCCTTCGGCCAAGCGTTGCCCAAATTATGGGGATTGCCAGGGCGGCAATCGGGTATATGGCCAGCCGCCAGAGGAACGCTTTACCTTCGAATTGTTGCAATCCCGAGAAGGCCCCGAATGCCAGCAGGCAAATCAATGCGGCCTTCACGGCGAAATTGATCCAGAATGCCCCTGAGTGTTTCCGCGGACCTGCGATTAGTCGGAATCCCCTCATTGGCTCCACTATTTAGCCGGAATGCTCCAGATGAAACCGACTTCCCTGAGGACGTGATCTTTGGAAGGGTCTCGAAGCGATGTGCCGGGCTGTTGGGCCTTTGACCACCGCCCGCAATAGGTTTGAGTAACGATCATCTGGCGGTTAACTGGGTGATAGCCCTCCGGCTAGGAAACCACTGGATCAGGCGCGGTCCTACGTCCCTCACCCGCCCGAAGACTCCGGACCTCCGGGCTGACTGCGAAGACGGCTCCGGCCACTATCACGATTACCACGGCCCCCGCAGCCACGGCGATGGGCGCTCCGAGGTAGTCGGCTATTATACCCGCCTGTGAAACGCTGAGGGGGGACAGGCTCCAAGTGATACCGTACAACCCCATTACCCGGCCCCGCAGTTGGTCCGGCACTAGCTGCTGGATGGTGCTGAGGCCGCCCACCAGGTACCAGGAGTTGGCCACGCCCACGACGAACAGCAGCGCCATCGACACGTGGTATAGCTCCAGGCCCGCGGCCAGGGCGAACAGGGTCAGCGCAAGTCCGTAGAGGACAGCTCCTCCCAGAATCATAATGCCTTTGGGGAAGCCCTCCTTCAGGTTGCCAACCATCCAGGTGCCCAGGATTGCTCCGACCCCGGATGCTCCAAGAAGCCAGCCGATCTTCTCGGCTCCGACGTGAAGGACTTCTTCAGCGAATATGGGCATCAACCCGATGTAGGCCATCCCGAACAGGCTGTTGCAGAAGGTGAGAAGCATTACGTGCAGGAAGATGGGATGGCGGCGGACGTAGCTCAGGCTTTCGCCTATCTGCTGCACCACCTGACCCCTTGACGGCGGGCGCGGGCGCATACGCAACAGCGACACCACCGACGCGAGGACGTAAAACGTTGCTGCGCTGAAGAACATGGAGGCTTCGATGCTCACCCGCTCGATAATCACGCCGGCGAGGACCGGGCCCGCGATTCTGACCGTGTTCCAGACCAGGGAGTCCATGGCCACGGCGTTGACGATGTGCTCCGGGCGCACCAGCCTGGGGGAAAGGCTGGCCCTGCTGGGTTGGTCCACGGCCTGGCCCGCGCCGATGATGACGGCGGTCAACAACAGATGCCAGGGCTGGACTACCCCCGTGAGGACCGAAATCGCCAGAAGGACCACTACGGTAGCAGTAGATGTCTGGGCCGCTGCCACGAGGAATTTTGGATCCAGCCGGTCGGCGAGCACCCCGCCCAACAGGTTCAGCACCAGTGCGGGCACGGCGATGGCCATCCCCAGCAGGGCCAGGTCCATCGGCTCGCCAGTGAGCTCGTACATCTGCCAGTGCATGGTGAACTGGAGGAGCATCTGATGGCCGGTTACTCCGGTCAGCAAGGCAAGCCAGTAGTACCGGAAATGTCCGTAGGTCATGGAGACGGGCAGGAAGCGGTTTATCGCGCTAACGCCAATCACGACTTCACGCCCTCGCGTTGTAAATGGTGTGGGGCGCGGCGTCTTGCGGCATCGTACCCTGGTAAAACCGGCGCAGGTGTGGTTCTACCAGCCGGGCCAACTCCCGCCGCTCCTTTTCCAGGGCGGAAAGGGGCCTGTCCAATGACGCCTTGATTTCCTTGAATAAGGCTTCCTTGTCCACCCGCGTCAATTGGCCGTCTTTCAGGACTACTTCACCGTCCACTATGACCGTTTCCACGTCGATGGCCCTTCCCCTGTGGATCAGGGCGTCGACCATCGAGACCTCCGGGTCCAGGAAGGGGTCTTCGATGTTTCGCAGGTTGACCAACACCATGTCGGCCCGCTTGCCCGGTTCCAGCGTTCCGATCCGGTCGCCGAACCAGCTTGTGTAGGCACCGTTCTCGGTGGCCATCTGGAGCACTTGGTAGGAAGAAGGGGGTTCCAGGCCGATGCCGGGGACGCGGTGAATCTTCAACACCAGCCGCATTTCCTGGAACAGGTCCTTGTCGTCGTTGAGACCGGCCTCGTCGCTGCCGATGGCGACCTTGATGCCCGCGGCCAGGATTTTATTCATGGGGGCGATTCCGCTTTGCAGCCGCAGGTTGGAACTGGCGTTGTGGCAGATGTTGGTCCCGGTCTCGGCCATGATCCTCAGGTCCTCGTCGGTTGCCCAAACGCTGTGGCCGCAGGTTACCTCCGGCCCCAGGAAGCCCAGTTCGTGCAAATGCTGAAGCGGTGTCTTGTTCCACGCCTGGAATCCGTAGAGCTTCTGGTAGACGGTTTCCTGGAGGTGGATGTGAATCCCCGTGCTGTACCTGGCGGCCAGACTCTTCAGCGCCATGAGTAATTCGTCGGTGCAACGGTGGACGTTGCTGGGGGCCATGGTTATCTGGACACGCTCGTATCGGTTGTTAGCGTATTTGGCGCAGATCTCGTCGAGGACCGGCATGACCTCTGACACGGGCCTGTAGCTGGGAGCCATGAAAGCACGGTACCGCTCGCCCAATTCACCCGGCATGGTGGCGGCGAAATCCTCTTCTCCCCCGCCCGCTCCGGCCACCATGGAGTTCTGGTCGGCAATGGAAGGGGCGTAGGAGACCCGCATCCCCGAAGCCTGGTACGCGCCAACCACCTTGTCGGCAACCTCCATGCTGACGGGGCCAACCCCCCTTCCCGGAGAGTGGATTGCCTGCACCGTGGTCGTGCCCGTTTCAATCATCTGCACCGCGCCGTACAACTGGTCCAGATAGGGGTCGATTTGCCGCACTCCGATCCTGGCCAGGCTCCACATCTCCAGGGGCAGGTCGGGCGCGCCCATCTGGAATGGGGTCAGACCAACGTGGAAATGGTCGTTGACCATCCCAGGCATTACCAGGTGATTGGACGACCCGATGACCTGCTCATCCGGATGCCTGGTCCGTAACTCCTCGAAGCTGCCGGTCTCGATGATCTCACCGTCGCGCTGAAGCACCGCGCCATCGGTGATGACTTCAGCCGAATGGGGGCTGGTTATCTTGCAGACCACGTATTTTCCACGGACTAGGGACGATGCCATGAGTGCCTCCCTTGTTCAGGACGATTTGGAGATTGTTAAGATGGGCCGGGCGGAGTGTGGTCCAAGTATACAGCGCGGGCGATCCAACCGGACGGACGGGCGGGCGAGGGACTCCAGGGTCTTTCCATTGTTCTGTGGGGCCGGGTCGAGAAGGAAAAGGTCCTGGAGAAACTCAACCCCACACGCGCTTGCTAAGTGGGGGGGTGTGCTTTGGCGAGGAAGCCCTGGCGACTGGAAGGCCGATTGGGTAGCGGCTATACTGGCTGTGGTTGGAAATCGGCCGGGTATACAATTAGAAGTTTCACAGGAGGAGCTATGCCACGGGTGGAAGGCAAGGTTGCCTTGGTTAGCGGAGGCGCAAGAGGCATGGGGGCCGCCGAGGCCAGAATGTTGGCTCTTGAAGGGGCAAAGGTGGTTATCGGCGACATCCTGGAAGACGAAGGACGCCGCACCGAGGCCGAGATAAACGAGGCTGGCGGGGAGTGCATATTCGTTCGTCTGGATGTCACCAGCGACGCCGACTGGCAAGACGCCGTAGCCACTGCCGTCTCACGTTTTGGCAAACTGGACATTCTGGTCAACAACGCCGGTATCGTTGGCCGGGGCGTCGTGGAAGACTGTACCGAGGAAGAGTGGGACCGGATCATGGCCGTGAATGGCAAGGGCGTTTTCCTGGGCACCAGGGCGGCGATCCCTGAAATGCGTAAGGCCGGAGGCGGCTCCATAATCAACACTTCCTCCATATCCGGGATGGTGGGCCAGGACTACGTCCAAGCCGCCTACAATGCCTCAAAGGGCGCGGTGCGGATATTCACCAAGGCTGCCGCGGTGCAGTACGCCAGGGAGGGTATCAGGGTCAACTCGGTCCATCCCGGCGCGGTTGACACGCCGATGGCGAGCCGGAGGTTGAGCGACCCGGAGCTCCAGCGTGAGTCGGAGGAACGGATTCCCCTGGGCAGGACGGGAAAGCCCGAGGACATTGCCTACGGCGTCCTGTACCTGGCCTCGGACGAATCGTCCTTCGTCACGGGAAGCGAGCTTGTGATAGACGGGGGAACGACGGCGCAGTGAGGCGGGGACTATCCACGAAGGGCACGAAGTTTCACTAAGAGAATTCTTTGAGCCTTTGCGTCAAAGAGGAGTGGCCGGAATCAAAGCCTACGAACGTCCACTGAAGGTTACGGATGACGGCAAGCTGGAGTTGCCCGCAGACCTGGTTGCGGAGTTGCCTCCCGGAGAGTTTCTGCGGGTCATCATACTCGTCCCCGAATCTTCGGGTTCCAACCGGGATGATGCGCAGCGACGCTTGACAGCCGAACAGTTCGCCGCCGGATATGCCGAATCGGACGCGATTTACGACGCAATCTAAATGATGGAGTCTTACCGCTCCGGTGAAATCGTGCTGTTGGAGTTCCCGTTCACTGATGCTGCCGGAATGAGGCGGCGCCCTGCTTTGGTAATGTTGGATACGGGGGACGACGATATCGTCGTCGCTCGCGTGACCACCGGCTCGGCAAGGGACGAATTTGATGTCGAGGCGCGCGAATGGAGTTCAGCGGGATTGCTTCTCCCATCCATTGTCAGGATTCACAACGTGGCAACGATAGAAAAACGGCTTGTAGAGCGCAGGTTGGGAATGTCGTCAGGACTGGATTTGACCCGCGTCCGGGAGGCCACGCGGCGCTTGTGGAATCTCTCTTGACCCACTTGGATTCAAAGTACAAGGAGCGGCAGCGTGGCAGAAGTCTCATATAACGTAGAAGACCGCGTGGCGGTGGTGCGGCTGGAATCTCCGGGGAGCGGTAATGCCTTCACGCCGGTTATGCGCTGGGAGTTGAACCAGGCTTTTGCGCGGTTCCGAGACGATGACGATGCCTGGGTTGCCGTGGTATGCGGAGACGGTAAGGATTTCTGCGTTGGCTCTTGTGCCGAACCCAATCCTTCCCACAGTGAACGAAGGGAACGGGGGCTCCTATGGGCCGGGGGGAGGGTGGATACCATGAAACCCATCATCGCCGCGGTCCAGGGTGTGTGCGCCGGGGAGGGTCTGGCCCTGGCCCTCGGCTGCGACATTCGCATTGGGGAAGATGGGGCGTCGTTTCAGGCGCTCCTCGACCAGAATGGGGAAGGTCCGAATGTGGCGGCGGTCTGGCTGGTGAACCTGGTGGGGTTGTCGGCGGCCCTTGACATCCTCTGGGCGCGGGATTCGCTGGACGCCGGGACCGCGCATCGCATGGGCCTGGTCAACCGGCTGGTGCAACGGGGTGAGGAGCAGGCCGTCTCGCAAGCGGAGGAGGGACGCCTGAACATCCGGCCTCTAGCGCCGGATATTACTACGGAGGATGGCACGGCGTTCTCCGGCGGGATGAAGCTGGCCCGGGAGTTGTTGCAATACGCTCCGGTCACCCGGTCGTTCCAGAAGGAGACTGCATACAGGTCCATCGGCGTTCCCTTCCACTACGCGCAGACCCTGGAAGTGGGGCCCAATCCCTACGCCAGCGAGGACCGGATCGAAGGCACACGCGCCTTCGTGGAAAACCGCCGCCCGGTGTGGCACAACCGGTAGACGCAGGGAGAAGACTTATGCAAGAGTCCAACGATGTCCTTCTGCGGAGGCGCGAGGGCCAGGTCCTCATCGCTACGATGAATCGGCCGGAGCGGATGAACGCCATGGGAGGCGGCCTTCCCCAGGCGCTGAATGAGGCGTGGCTGGACTTTCGGGACGACCCGGACCTGAAGGTGATGATCATCACGGGGGCCGGAGACCGGGCGTTCTGTGCAGGCATGGACCTGCGCCAGAGCGACGAACGCGCCCGCGACCTGGGAGCCAAGTCGGCCCAGGCGCTCCTGGACGCCGACCGCGCCCGGGGCGTCCGCCCGTCCTTCAATGGCAACAACTTCGGTCTGTGGAAGCCGGTGATCGCCGCCATCAACGGCTGGTGTCTTGCCGCCGGGTGCGAGATGGCGATGGGCTGCGACCTGCGGGTCATGGAAGAGCAGGCCCAGATAGGACTGCCAGAGGTCAAGCGGGGTATGGGAGCCAAGCAGACCACGCACAAGCTGTACTATCTCACCAGTCTAAACCTGGGGTTGGAGATGGTCTGGACCGGCGACTCCTTGACCGCCCAGCGGGCTTACGACCTAGGGTTGGTAAACGAGGTGGTACCCCAGGGACGGGGTGTGGCGCGGGCCCTGGAGATCGCGGAACGGATTTGCCGGTTTCCAACGTCATACCTGAGCTATCATAAGCTCCGGCTGTTCCAGAGTATCGGACTGCCCCTGGACTATGCCATGTCGCTGGAGCAGCGGTTTTCTCCCGCTGCCGGGGCGGACTCACAGTAGGAAGGTTTGGGAATATATGCCGCAGTGCTTGAGATACGTTAGGGAAGGCCCTGTCCTCCTGGTGGAGATGCAGCGTCCGGAGGCGGGGAATGCCCTTAACCGGGAACTCCAGGAAGGATTGGTCTCCGCGTGGGAAGAGTTGGAAGCCGATGACGCCCTCATAATTGGGGTCTTGCACGGCTCAGGGGGCATCTTTTCCGTGGGACACGACGTTTCGGAGTTGGCGGCCGGAAGCGGCGGGGCATCATCCGAGCCGGTTGAAGGGCTGTTTCCCTACGTTCTGTCCAAGCCGGTAGTCGCCGCGGTCGAAGGCCAATGCTACGGTTTGGGGTTCGAGCTTGCCCTGGCTTGCGACCTGCGGGTTGCCGCCGGGGACGCGAGTTTCGGATTCCCCGGCACCGATTTGGCCGTCAGTTACCGGCTCGCCTCGGCGCTGCTGCCACGGATCACCAACCTTGGCGCCAGCCTCGACCTGCTGCTGACCGGGACGCCGATGGACGCCCCCCGGCTGGAGCGGCTGAGGCTCGTCAACCGGACAATCCCCGCCGGTCAAGCCCTGCCTGCGGCGATGGAGATGGCAACGGACATGGCCCAACGCTTCGGCTCGGCGGAAGCGTTCCGCAAGGAGCAGATTTGGCAGTTGACCGGCCTGCCCCTGCCCACGGCGCTGAACCTGGCCCGGACTTTTCACGCCGGGGGGTGAAAATGTGTCTGGATCAGGATGCCCGAGGCCCTGTCCCATCGTCCTTTGGCGCTGCCCCTCCCCGGCGTATAATGCTTGCCAGCGCTATATCACCATGCGAGGCCCGCCATGACTTCCAGACCTTTTCGGCCGCCACCCCCGGAAACCGCGCCGGTGGAGGGAAAATTCCCGGAATTGCCTCCCAGGGACGATATGCAAAACCCCATGTACCTCCACCGTCCGAGCTACATGACGGCCCTGCACCGGCACTTCGGTTCGCCGGAGACCACGCTTGTTCTCGGCGAAACCCCGGTGGGCTGGCGCCACAGCCAGTCGCGGGGCCTGTTGAGACCCGACCTGATAGTCGCCTTCGACGTAGACTTGGACAACATCATCGCCCGGGATGGCTACTCGATTGAGGAGCAGGGCAAGGCTCCGGACTTCGTGCTGGAAGTCGCCTCCAAGACCACGGGGAACATTGACGACACGAATAAGCGGGAAGGTTACGCCGGCTACGGCGTGCCGGAATACTGGCGTTTCGACCCCACGGGCGGGCGGTACCACCAGGCCAGGCTGGCCGGCGACCGCCTTGTCGAAGGCGTCTACGTCCCTATCGCCATCAACAAGGTGGACGACGACCGCTATTGGGGCCGCAGCGCGGTCCTGGGCCTGGACCTGTGCTGGGAATATGGCTGGCTCCGGTGGTACGACCCGATAGCCGGACGCTACCTCCTGACCCACGACGAAGAAGCCGACGGCCGCATAGCCGAACGCCAGGCCCGTATCGCCGCCGAAAGCGAGCGTGATGCTGAACGCCGAGCCCGTGCCGCCGCCGAAGCCCAGGTCCGGGAGATGGAAGCGCAACTGAGACGCCTGCAAGACCTGTAGCCGCCAGCCCGTT
Source organism: Dehalococcoidia bacterium (assembly GCA_965216155.1). Classification (GTDB taxonomy): domain Bacteria; phylum Chloroflexota; class Dehalococcoidia; order Lucifugimonadales; family UBA3495; genus CATOSP01. The sequence goes on from CBDCFD010000006.1 coordinate 1,354,651, forward strand.
TGCCCTAATCAGGGCCATCGCCCTTGGGAAATTTTCATTCAGTTGACCGGCCTGCCCCTGCCCACCGCGCTGGACTTGGCGCGGACGTTCAGCGCGGGCGGTTAAGGTTGCCGTCTGAGTCGTGGTTGCGAGGAGACCGGAGCGGTTTCGTCAGCCGGCGCGGGCCCGGATGGCCGATTCGACTGCTTCAACAAACCCTTCCACGCGGTTGCCTCTTGCCGAGATTCCTATGGACTCGCCCCCGCCCGACTCGAACACCACCATTTGTCTCCCCCCAATCCAGGCAGCAATTAGGCAAATGGCGGCAACGACAATCAGCGCGAGGCCGAAACCCGTTGAAAATAGAGGCTCCAAAAAGCCAAAAAGTTTGTTAGGCAGGAGAAGTATCCACTCCAAAATGTTCGGGATAAAAGGTATCCACCCCAAAATATCCCCCAGGACAAAGCCAACTATCAATTCCCAAATGCCCAGGACCCACCCCAAAATGCTCGAGACGAAGCCAATGCCATTTATCAGCCCCAAAATGCCAAAGGCGGCGGCTATGACCAACAACTCCTTGGGAATGACCAGTTTTCTCTGTATCGAATCAATTTTCTCTAGAGGTATGTACGTCTCATCCTTGGCGAGGCCGAAAAATGCGGACTGCGACTGTATCAGCCGGTGGGTTGTGACCAGGGCTTTGCCGCCTCTCCTTCCGGCCTCATCGAGTATCTGTTCGTGTGGCTGCAATGAGAACAACATTCCGTTCATGGCCTTTTACCTGCCGGTGTACGAATGATTTGGTGGACCGGCCCCGTCATTCCGGCCATCGCCGGAATGACGGGAGCGCCGGACGCTCAACCCGGGGAAAGCCGGGATCTTGCAATCGCGCGTTTTCCGTCAGCCAACACGGGCCTGGCGGGCTGATTCGATTGTATCAACAAACCCTGTTAAGCGGTTGGCGCCTGAAGCCATCTCTATGGTTCCGCCTGAGCCCGACCGGAATGTCAACAAATCTTTCCGGGTGAAGAACCAGACGAAGGCTGTGATAAGGATACCGACGAAGAAAGGAATCGTGAGGATGCCGATAATCAGCCACTTCTTGCTAATGGTCCGCCCTTGTTGTACCGAATCGATGTTCTCCAGGGGTATGTACGTCTCACCCTTGATGAGGCCGAAAAATTCGGAACTCTGCCCAATCAGCCGGTGGGTTGTAATCAGGGTTCTGTTGCCTCTGTCACTAGCCTCACTGAGTATCTGTTCGTATGGCTGCAATGAGAACAACATTCTGGGCAACTGCCTGGAGACTGCGGGCGCCGCTGCCGCCGGGGCTGCGTACGCGGGCGCTGCCGCCGGCGCGGGTTGAGGGACGGGCGCGGGTGCGTCGCCGTAAATGTTGACGGCGTTGTTCCCGTCGGTGTCAAAGTCCACGCCCATCCCGCGGGCGGGGTTGTTCGCGTCCATCCAGTCCGCCCCGGTGAAGTTATAGCGGTTGCCGTCCGCCCCCGTGATTACCCCGGAGTTAGCTGCGATGTCGAAGTTCAAGACCTGACCATTCATCCTGGTGCCTCCTTTTAGCGTTGGGTTCCGTTGGCCCTGCCGGGCTTGCGGCCTAAAACCACTGTTTATCGCCGTCAACGTAGATTTCCCGGAAGTCCTCGTCGGACTTGGTGATGTAGATGGCCCCTTCCGCAACGCCAATCGCGCCCATCGCAATCAAAATCAGGATGCCTATGAACCTGAATCCCATGGCAACGTAACTAAAGGCGTCGATGAAACTGCCGAGGAAACCGAAGGCGCCGGAAATGATGTAAAACAACTGGAGGCCGACGAAGCCGCCCATCGCCTGCATGACCCCGGTCCGGATGTTGCCCAGGTAGAACTTATGGATGCCCGTCCAGCCGAGGACGATTGCCAGCAGCGCGGCGACCATCCTGTCGTTCTCTCCCCTGAGCAGCCCGGAGAAGGGTTGGACCGTTCCGGCAATGTCAACGGACGGGATGGCGCTCGCGGCGGAACTTACAAATGAACTCGGGGCGGAAGCTGGGGCAGGGGCCGCAACAGGTGTGGGGGCCGCGACCGGAGCGTCCAGGGCCACGTAGATGCCGATGGCGTTGTTCCCCTCCGCGTCGAAGTCCACCCTCATGCCCGGAGCGGGGGCGTCGGGTTCCTTCCATTCGGCCCCGGCGAAGTCGTACCGGTTGCCGTCGTCCCCTGAGATTGTTCCCGAGTTGGTTTGAAAGGAATAGTCCAATACCTGTTCGTTCATCCGGGGTCCTCCTTTCTTGTAGAGATGCCTGGAGCGGGATGCGGAGGGGCCGCCGCATTTCTCCGGGAATTATCGAAACGGGCCGGTTGGCCCCGCCCCTCGAATCAAGGCAAGAAATGGCTAAGGCTGCCGGATTGAGGAGCAAGCTCGGCGGCAGGACTCAGGGGAGGGGACTCGGGGAAGGGGCGCAAGACCCCGGCAGGTTGGGTGGAGAAGCTAAGGATTGCAGGGGATGGTATGTTGCCGGCGGCTGCGGTAGGATGCCGCCCGCGGATGAGGGGTCCCTATTCCGGGGTTACTGGAGCGTATTTGCATTGCACACGTCCCGTCGGGCCAGTGACGTTAGCTACTCAAGATACCCTACACGTCTAAACCCTGTGCAGTTCTGTCGAAATGTAACAGTAACAATGACTATAAGTCAAGTTTGTCGGAATCGGGTATTCTCAGCACGTACTGGCAATGCCAAGAAGGGAGAGAAAGGAGCGCGGGCGGGATGCCCGCGCTCCCAGAGGGTTTCCATCCTGTGCAGCCATGTGAATTTCGGCGGGAACGGCGACGAGCCTCAAACCGTCGGCTCGCCCAACCCGCCGGGAAAGGCGGGTTGGGCCTCGTCCGCTCCGGGCCAGGGCGGAGAGGTGTAGCAGAGGAAGCGCAGCGGCCCATCCTCGCCCGCGCTGAACTGGAAGCGCCAACCTGTGGGGATGGTCAAGGCGTCGCCCGGCCCCACTGCCACCGGCGGCGCTGTCTCCGCCTCGGCATCCGGCGGGCAGCGCCAGACCTGGCCCGTACCTTCCAGCACGTACCAGATTTCCTCAACGGTCTGGTGCCAGACTGGGCGGGAGACCCCTCCGGCGGCCAGGCTGACTTCGACGAGACTGGCGCGGGCCGCCCCGTTTTTTTCGTCTACCAGCAGGCGGATTTCGGAGCCGTCGTGGGCAGTAACATCGGCGGTTGCGCCGCGGCGGCCCACGGTGGATGTTTCGGACGGGGTGGGTTGAGACATTTCAGGCTCCTAGCCAGCTAAATCGTTAGTCCCTGGCCCAACCATCGCCAGTAGGGGATGACTATGAAGATCAAGACCGCGATTGCCACCAGGGTCATTACGACCCCAAAGCGGAACACCTCCGGTGCGCCCATGTTGGCGCGCTGGAATATGAAGACGCTGGCGGTGGCTCCAGCGGGATAGTAGACCAGAGCGTCGCCCACCACGACAGCGGCGAGGCCGCAGACCATGGGATTGAGGCCCAGGGACTGTCCGGTGGACATGGCGATGGGAATAATGAACGCCAGGTATCCGGAGATGTTGGGCATCATTAAGCGGACGATCGCCGACGCCACAGCCAGGGCCAGAAGCAACAGGATGGGGTAATCGACCACTCCAGCCGCCGCACCCACCAGGATTCCCGCGAACCAAGCGGCCGCGCCGCTGATCGCCAGGGCGTGGGCGAGGGACAGGGACGAGGCAATGACGAAGAAGTTGCTCCACCCTAGTCCACGTTCGAATTCGCTCCAGGTGAGGATACCGAGTCCCGGTATGAGGATGATGGCCATGGCGATGAGTGCGGGCACGGCTGGCGGGAGACCATGGGCGAAGTCGGTGAACCAGAGCAGGGCGGTGCCCAGCGCGATCAAGCCGGCCTTCTTTTCCGGCGTTGTCACAGGCCCGAGGGTTAGGTTGCTGCTGGTTGGACCTCCATCCGCGGTAAATCCTGACCGGTACATGAAAAAGAGGATGACGCCCCCCACCGCCAGCATGGCGTAGAAGGGCGGAGCCATAAGGACAAACCAGCGGGTCCAGGAAAAGTCTCCTATCAGCGCGGAGGCAACCACCGGGGTGATTCCCCCGGCGAGCAAGGCGGTTGAGCCAAGGCGGTTGAGGGAACCCATGGCCAACATCACGGCCTTGTTTAGCCGCGCTTCCCTGGCGATACCCCAGTGGCTCATCACCTGCTCGTAGACGTGGACCATGATCGCGCCCCTGGTGGAAGCGGATGGCAGTGCGAAGGTCAAAGCCGCAAAGGAGGCCAACATCTGGAAGTAGAGCATTCGTGGGCTTCCGCCCGCCAGGCGGATGGTATGAGATGCCATTCGTTGAGCGAGTCCGGAATGTTGAACGGCCAGCCCGATGGTCAGAATACCAAGCAGGAAGTAGGTGACCGGCTGGGCGAAGCCGTAGAGTCCGGCCTCCGTGCTGGGCGCCGCGCCGAGCAAAACCAGGAGTAAGATGCTGACTAGACCAGTGACGGCTATGGGCAGCGCTTCGGTGGCCCACAATACAACGGCCATGGCCATGACCGCCAGGGCACGTTGCCCCTCCGGTGCCAGTCCCTCGGGAGCGGGCGCGACCAGGACGGCCCCCAGGGCCAGGAGGGGCGGTAACAGCTTTAGCAAGAGCTTCGATGGGCGAACGGCGGCAGGAGCGGGAGATTCCGTCAAATTGGCGACCGCTATTCCTCCTTGGAAAGCGAATACTCCTTGGAAAGCAAAGACCCCGGTTGGAATACCAGGGTCTCAGATGTGCGTCATGTGCCTCGGTGGTCCGGCCTGACGCCTGCGTCAGGAAACGGCGGGTTTGCGGCCCTTGCGGTCGAGGAAGTCCTTGAAGCCTTCTTCGACGGATAGTCCCCGGAAGCGGCCCGACCTGGCGCCGATCTCGTTCTGGTACTGCTCCTCCAGTGGCAGGCCGGTGTGCTCCAAGAGCATCTGCTTGATGTTGGCCACTCCCTGGACCCGGTTTTTGGCGATGCCCGCGCCGACCTCGATGGCTTTGTCGAGCAGCTCTTCCGAGGGGACCAGGTGGTTGAGCAGGCCGATGCGGTAGGCTTCTTCAGCGAACACCTCACGGCCGCTGTAGAGCAGTTCCTTGGCTTTGGGCCAGCCCACCATCATAGGGAGGCTCCAGGTGGCGTTCATCTGGCCGTAGTTGACGGCGAGGAAGCGGAAACTGCTCTTCTCACATCCCACCAGGAAGTCCATCGACGTGGCCATGACGGTGCCGCCGCCGTAGCAGAGGCCGTTGATCGCGCCGATTATGGGCTTGGACGAGGTGGCCAAATGCCAGGTATAGTCGGAACGAATGGCGGTGATCCGTTCCCGTTCATCGTCGCCAAGCTCCCGGTTCTCGTGAATGTCGGCCCCGGCGGAGAAGGCCCGTTCCCCGTCCCCGGTGATGACGATGGCCCCCACGCCGTCGTCCTCTTCCATCGCTCCGATTGCCTGGTCAAGCTCGGTGACCAGTTTGAAATTGAGCGCGTTCAAGACCTCGGGCCGACTCAGCGTGATGATAGCCACGCGGTCTACCTGATCGGTCTTTATGGCCTCATAAACCATGTTGTTTCTCCTTTACTAAGGGACTGGAGGCAGGAGTGAACCAGCCTTCAGGATGAATCGTTGCTAATGATAAGGCACAGGTTTGGGCAACGCAAATGTGGTGGCTGGTAGTCAGTGGCCGGTGGTCAGTGGCTAGTGGCTACCGACCACTAGCCCAGGGCAATCGCGTCTTTAATTGGACTGCTGACACCCCGCCCTTCCCACCTAGCGTGACCACGCCTTACCATAACCCTTGCCGGAACCCCGTCCCGGTCCAAATCCCTGACCCGCCACCCAGGTAAGATGAGTGCAAAGTCCCGGAGGTGTCCACTAAGTGTTGACGCAGCATCCAACTCGTCCTTCCCGCCCCTCCCTCGTCATTCCCGCTTTCGCCGGAATCCACCGGCCCGGTTGTGGAGTATTGCCAACGCCGGGCAGTCGGCGAGAATCGGACAACTTCGCAATCCTCCTGGCTACCCAGGCCCAATGTACCAAAATGGCGCACAATTTCCCTGAAATAAATTCTCCAGCTTCAGAACACCCGGATGTGTGCCATCGCACCCTAACCCCGAATCCACCGAAGGGATGACATTACAGCAGCGGAGTGGGCGATGAGGGGCAAGGGGAGGCGACGGTCCGGGCACGATTTCGGGTAGATGGGGCCGGTGTCTGTCTTCAGCCGCCGCAGGGGGGCCTTCTGACCGTCTGCGGACGTTGGGCAGGCGAGATGGCGGGGAGAGGACACAGCAAGAGACACTCGCGGACCGGGGTGGCGCGAGTTGGCGGGGAGGTTAGGTCAGTTGCAGACGGGTTGTCAGGCTGGGAGTGGAATCGCTCGCAGCCGGGCCAGGGCGCGACTGAACTGGGTTTCCCAAGGCCAGCGCTGTGGCAGATGCAGGGTGAGGCGGCGTGCCGAGTGGGTGATACGTCCGGCGAGGGAGAAGAACCGCCGCCGGAGGGTCTTGGTGGTCACGATCTGCTCGCCCAGGCCGATGCGGGCTGTCCAGCGGGCCAGGTTGTGCGCCATCACCTGTACCGCCAGCCAGGCGGCGTTGGCGGCGAAGCGGCCCGAGGGGAGATGGTTCAGCCCGACGCCGTACTTCAGGTCTCGGATGGCGTTCTCGATCTCGGCGTGGCGGCGATGGTCAGCCTCCAGTTCGAGCATCTCCCCGTCCCGGCCGGTGATGAAGCCGTGATAGCTGTAGGTGGTGAAGAGGGCCAGCTGGGAACCGGGGGTGGGCTTCACTCGCCGGACTATGAGCCGTACCGGCGCGGCGTCCGCCTCGGCCTGGAAGGGGGTGTAGGTGGTCTCTGCCACATCGGCGGCGCCGTCCATCCAGTAGGGAATCAGCGCCCAGTCCTCCTCGGGAATCGCCTCGATGACATTGTGCAGGCTTTTGTGCTGGCGGATGGTGATGGAGAAGCGGACATCCATCTTGCGGCAGACGGCGGCCACGGCGTGGGTATAGAAGCCGCTGTCGGCCCGCACCGTGAGTTGCCCCCGGGCCCCGGCGTAGCGCACCCGCCCCACCGTCTCACGCAGGAAGTGGGCGGCGCCGCGGGCGGTGTTGGCCCGGCCCTCGCGCAGCCGGGCCATCAGCACGTCCCCGGTGCCGGCGGCGATGGCCAGCAGTGTGTGATAGCCCCGCTTGCCGATGTAACCATGGTGCCGAGCTCCTTCCTTGTCCAGTCCGTAGGTCTCGCAGATGGTGGAATCGAGGTCGATAGTCAAGGGCACGCCGCCGGGTCCGGCCCCCGCCTGCCAGGCCCGGGCCAGCAGCTCACGGCTCACCCGGTCCAACTGACGGACATGGCCCCACCTGAAGCTGCGCAGGAAGGCGCCCAGGGTGGAGGGAGCTTTAGCCGTGAAACCGAGAACGCGGGCCGTCCCCCCGGTGCGCAGCGCATCGGCGTCGTCGATGCAGTCGCCCCCAGCCAGCGCGGAAGCGACCAGCGTCATCATCTTGTCGCCGGTGTTGGCCCGGCCCGGCGCATCGCCCAAGTCCAGGCGCCGGTCAACCAGTTGGGGCAGACCCAAGTGCAAGGCCAGGGTGGCCGGAAGGATCAGCCCAGCGTTGGCCACCAGGCGGGTGTCGTCGAAGGCGGTACGGATGCGGTCGGGGTGGTGGCGTGGCAGCATCTTGTATCCTGACTTTGGCCCGCGACAATAGCTCATATGTGGCGGTCCAGAGCGCGGCAGACCGGTAGCATCTGGGTCATGGTAGACCGTCCAATAGCAGGGGTCGCCGCGTTCCTCAACGGTAGAACCCGGACAGTTGCCTGGGCCAATCGAGCCCGCATCGTGCAAGGAAGGGTCAACACTGAAAGAGGAGGTACAGATGGAAGGAGAAGCGAGGTTCGTAGGCATTGATGTCTCAAAGGCGCAGTTGGACGTTGCTGTCCGGCCTACGGGGAAGAGATGGACCCTGCCCTACGACCAGACCGGAATTGAGGGACTGATCCCCCAGATAGTGGACCTGGAGCCTGCCTTGGTGTTGTTGGAGGCTACGGGCGGCTTGGAACTGCCCTTGGCGGCCGCCCTGGCCGCGGCGGCGCTGCCGGTGGTGGTGGTCAACCCACGCCAGGTCAGGGACTTCGCCAAGGCCACCGGAACGCTGGCCAAGACCGGCACTCTGGACGCGGGGGTCCTGGCCCATTTCGCCGACGCCGTCCGTCCTGAGGTGCGCCCCCTCAAGGACGCCGAGACCCAGGTCCTCAACTCGCTGACTGCCCGCAGGCACCAGGTGATGACCATGCTGGTCTCCGGGAAGAACCGGCTAGGCACCGCCATCGGCGCCGTTAGTCCCCGCATTGAAGCCCACATCGCGTGGTTGGAACAAGAGTTGAGCGACTTGGACAAGGGGCTGCGTCAGACTTTGCGCCGGAGTCCGGTGTGGCGTGAGAAGGACGACCTGCTCCGCACCGTTCCCGGTGCCGGAGAGCAGATCTCCCTCACTCTGCTGGCCAATCTGCCAGAGCTGGGCACGCTGAATCGCCGGCAGATCGCCGCCCTTGTGGGCGTGGCCCCCTACAACCGAGACAGTGTCACCCTGCGGGGCAAACGCGCCGTCTGGGGCGGACGCTCCCGGGTGCGGGCCGTCCTCTACATGGGAGCGTTGGTAGCCAGCCGCCACAACCCTGCTATCCGGGACTTCTACCAGAGGCTGCTGGCAGCTGGCAAGCCGAAAAAGGCGGCGCTGGCCGCGTCCATGCGCAAACTGCTGGTTATACTCAACGGCATGCTCAAACATGGCTCCCCTTGGTGCGATATGACTCAGCCAGTCGCCGCTCATTCCTATTGACTTTCAAGACAGTTGCTATTGGGTGCTCCTTTTCCGGGGTCGGTTTTCTGTTTCAAAACCATTATCCCAGAAGCACGGGAGCACCTTCTTACCGCTTCAGGACGCTGACCCGACGCCCTCCTTCGGTGGATTCGGGCTAACCCGCCACCCAGGCCAATGTACCAAAATGGCGCACAATTTCCCTGAAATAAATTCTCCAGCTTCAGAACACCCGAATGTGTGCCATCGCACCATCTCCAAAAACTGAAGGAGCAAACCAGCCGGCAGCATGAGCAATGGCTCTGAAATTGACGCCCTGTGGTCCCGCGTCCGCGCTCTCAAACGCAAACTGGCCCGTCCGTTGGCGGAACTCCACCTCCGACGCATGGCCGGTGAGCTATGCTTGGAGTGGACCTGCGCCCAGGCAGACCGCCAACCTTTTCCCAACTCTCAAACCTTTGTCATCCGCGTCGTCGGCTCCGGCTACCGTCTGCATACCTTCACAGCCGTCGTCCGCTACCTGAAACGCTGCCGCGCTGAAAACCGGATGCCCGGCCCCTGGGGTCTCCTCCGGACCCTCTGCCGCCCTGGACCCCATCGCTGTAGGGGCAACCCTTGTGGTTGCCTATTCTGGCCGTGAAGAGGTTAAGATGCGATTGCCCTGGACACTAGCCATTACCGTTGCGTGTTGGGGGTGCTGCTAGTATGCTTTTCTGGCTTCGAGAGGCGAGTATCAGGAGAACGGGCATGGGTTTCGCGCACCGGTTGGCCGAGTGGGTCGAAGGGGCCTCTTTCGATCAACTGCCGCCTCGCGTCGTGGAAGCGTCGAAGGAGATGATGGTCAATGCCGCCGCCGTGGGTCTAGCGGGCGCGGCTCAGCCGGACGGTTTGGCCGTTACCAAGTTTGCCCAGGAGATGCGGGGCAACGGCAAGTGCACCATTATCGGTATGGGGATCCGCTCGTCTCCGGTTTATTCGTGTCTGGCCAACGGGACGATGGTGCGGATGCTGGACTTCGACGACGAGCTTGCAGGTTCGTCCGCCCGCCCAAGCTGCGTGATTTTTCCCGTGGTTATGGCCCTGGGCGAGATGCACGGCTTCGCCGGGGCGGAGGCGCTGAACGCTTTCGCCCTGGGTTGCGAGGTGTTGTGCAGGTTTTCCACCCTTAGCCCCTCCCCCGATGTTGTCGCTGGCCACGCAGTCGGAGCCGGGACGCTGAGTCGGACATCTGCCGGGCCAGTTGCCGCCGCAGTAGCCGCGGGACGGCTGCTGGGGTTGGAGAGGGAACAACTTGCCGCGGCTATCGCTATGGCGATGGCGATGGCGGGGAGCGGCGAAGGTCAACCCGGGACCTTGTCCCTGGGCAGGGCGGCCCAAAGCGGTCAAGCGGCCATGAACGGGGTCGCGGCGGCGTTGTTGGCGCAGCAGAACTTCGGCAAGGGGAGTCTGGGGATTGAGCCGCCCAACACCGGCAACCCGGATGAACATGAGCGGTTTTTCTCCGGCCTGGCCGCACCCTATAGCGTGGTTGACCCTGGGATGGTCTTGAAACCCTTTGCCTGCAACACGGCTTCCCATACTGCCATCGATGCGGCGCTACAGCTAATGCAGCAATACCGGATCGACGCGGGAGACATTGACTCGGTCCGGGTCGAGGCCCCGCCCGCCGTGATCAATGCCTTGCCATTCACCAGCCCTCGGAATGGATGGGAGGCCAAGGAGAGCTTGCATTACGTCGTGGCTGCGTCGCTGGTCTACGGGCATCCGCTCATCGAGCAATTCAGCGGTCTTGCCGTCCAGGAGCCGAAAGTCCGCAGCCTCATGGACCGGGTAACGGTTGCGCCGTCCGGGGAATCGCTGCCGTTCGCGCCCCAGGCCAGCGAAGTCAGCGTTACGCTGCGGGGAGGGAGACGGCTTCAACACCGGGTCGAGTTCGCCCGCGGCACCCCGGAAATGCCGCTGGACCGGCAGGAGTTGGACGCCAAGTTCCTCTACTGCAGCCGGTATATCCTGCCCCCAGACCACATCGAGGGGGCGTTGGAGCAGTTCTGGGACCTGGAAAACGTTGCCGACATCACGGGGTTGGCATCCATCCTGGGTGGGTGACCAGTCTGGGGAAGTCACACAGAATTAAAGGAGGGACGCGATGAAAGCGGTCCGAGCATACGAAGTCGGCGGGCCGGAGGTATTGCGCTACGAGGACGTTGAAACTCCCGCGCCGGGCCCCGGTGAGGCCCTGGTGGACATCCAATCCATCGGCGTCAACTATACCGACGTTTCCAGCCGCCGTGGGACCAACCCTCCCGCCAGCTTTCCGTGGACTCCGGGGAGAGAGGCCGCCGGAGTAGTCATTGCCGTCGGTGAAGGAGTGAGCGAGGTGACGGTGGGAGACCGGGTGGCGTATGCGATGCACACCGGCTCCTACGCCGAGCAGGCGGTGGTGCCTTCATGGTTGTTGGTGGAACTGCCGGAGCAGACGGACTTCGCCACTGGGGCGTCGGCAATGCTCCAGGGTATGACGGCCCATTTCCTGGTCTTCGGCATCACCCGGCTGAATCCCGGAGATATGGCCCTGGTCCACGCGGGCGCAGGGGGTATGGGACTGCTGCTGATCCAGATGTTGAAGCGGCTGGGGGTCCAGGTGTTCACCACCGTTTCCACCGAGGCCAAGGGGGAGTTGGCTTCGGAAGCAGGCGCCGACACCGTGATTTACTATACCCGGCAGGACTTTGAAGAGGAGGTCAAGAAGGCCACCGGCGGCGAGGGGCTGCGCATCATCTATGACGCCGTGGGACAGACCACATTCGCCAAGGGCTTAAACTGCCTGGGACGGCGGGGATACATGGCGCTGTACGGCCAGGCCAGCGGGCCCGTTGGGCCCATAGATTCGGGGGCGCTGCGGAATGGGTCGCTGTTTTTGACCCGCCCGAGCCTGGGTGACTACACCGCCACCCGCGAAGAACTGCTACAGCGCGCCAACGAAGTATTGGCGTGGGTCGGCTCCGGTGAGTTGAACCTTCACGTCGGGCTGAGGCTGCCGCTGTCCGAGGCGGAGGAAGCTCACCGCCAATTGGAGGGCCGCCAGACCGTCGGGAAGATACTGCTCACCCCTTGACTCCTAAGTTTCAACCCAACGCCGCAACCTATTATGGAGCGGTCCAGCCTCCGGTCGTGGGCGATAGACCCGGCGATGCCCCGCCGGAACAGCCGCCGGTCACAGCCGGTGGAAACGGTGTATGCGGAGAAGCCGGGCATAGGCTCCCGACTGTAACCCGCTTGAGTCCGCCGCCCAAGGGTTGTGGGTGTCGTAAGCTGCGAGAGTCACAATTTCTATGCTGAAATCCTGCCAGCATTACGGCCAGTCCATGTTAAGGACTGGCCGTAAGTCATTATCGGAGGCCAAGCATGGTTAGTCCTAAAACCAAACTCACCTACGAAGATTACGCCAAGACTCCCGACGATGAGCGGTGGGAGCTTATAGACGGGGTGTTGATTATGGCGGCGTCGCCTAGCCGGAAACATCAGAGGGTCCATACCCGATTGGGAATACGCTTCGGCGTGTTTATAGAGGAACGGGACTTGGGGTATTTCTATTTCGACCGCGACGTGCGCCTGTCGGATACGGACACCCTGCCGGCCGGACTTGATTTTCGTCTCCAAGGGACGAGAACATATTGACACCAGCACATACATAGGGGGCGCACCGGACCTGGTGGTAGAAATCCGCTCCCCCTCCACTGCCCATAGGGACTTGACGGTCAAGCGCGAACTCTACGCCCGGCACGGCGTCAAGGAATACTGGCTGGTGGACCCCTACGCCGAAACGGTGACGGTGTTGCTGTTGGGCGACGGCGATTATGAGGAAGTGAATACTTACCGGAAGGGCGAAACCCTGACTTCCCCCACCCTGGAAGGCTTTGCCGTTAAACTGGACGACATATTCCGGTAGACGGAGCTGACAAGGGTATGTATGGCGTTTCCCACCGCAGCGCCCCCCCCCGTCGTTCCGGCGAAGGCCGGAACGACGGGGGGCATTTTCATAATAGTGACAGGGAAATCGGTCTAGTCTCAGCCTTTACATGCCCCTGTCAGCGGGAGAGAGGGGGAAGATACTTCCAGCCTTTATTGGGCGACCCAACCGCCGTCGATCACCAGTTCGCTGCCGGTCATAAAGGATGATTCGTCGCTGGCCAGGAAGAGCACGCCGTAGGCCACGTCTTCAGGTTCGCCGTACCGGCCCAATGGGATGCGGGAGATAGTCAGATCGTGACGGTCCTGGTCGGCCCTGCCCGCTTCGGTCATGGGCGTGATAATTGGGCCGGGATGGACCGAGTTGGCCCGAATTCCCTCCCGTGCGTACTGAATGGCGGTTGCCTTGGTCAAAAGGCGAACAGCTCCCTTGGATGCCTGGTATTGGGGGCTGCTGTTGTCCACGCCGACGATCCCGAGCTGGGACGAGATGTTGATGATGGAGCCTCCCCCGGACTGGCGCATGGCGGGAATGGCTGATTTCGTGCCGAGGAACACCCCCTTGGCGTTGATGTCCATAGTCCGGTCCCAATCAGCCTCGGTGGTCTGCTCCACGTTTCCGCCGCCTCCGATGCCGGCATTGTTGACCAGTACGTCCAGTTTGCCAAACTGGGACACCGTCGCGGCAATGGCCTCCTGCCACTGGGTCTCGCTGGTAACGTCCAGGGTAACGAATATGGCCTGACCGCCAGCCTCGCCGATCTCAGCGGCGACCCGGCGGCCTTCCTCTTCCAGGACGTCCCCAATTGCGACGCTTGCGCCCTCTCTGGCAAACAGCCGCGCTTCAGCCGCGCCCATACCACGAGCGCCGCCGCTGATGAAAGCGACCTTTCCTTCCAGTCTCATGGCAAGCCTCCTATACGGGTGGGGATAGTTTAGTTGCGGGGATCCGTTGCGGGTACTCTCTCCGGAGTGAGATGGACATAACGAGGGGGATTGACAGCATGTGACGGCTCTCACCCTAGCCTCTCCAGCGGGGAGAGGGGAGTTAATGTGTTGGTCATAGTTTTATAACTAATATATACTTTCGCAATTGCGGTACGCGTGTTGATGTAAGAGGAAGGAGCCAGGTGCAGTATACTCTAAGTCGGGGACAGGCCATACGCCAGGTGCGGGAGCCTGTTGGCCCCGGTATTCCGGAACGGCTGTTGGCCAGGCTATGGCAGCGCAGGGCAGCGCGGCAGGAATGGTTCCGCACCCAGGCCGGGGCCAGAGTGCGGGTGTTGTATCCGGGACGGCCCGGCACGTCCGCGGGGCCGGACTTCCGCAACGCCATCCTGGAGATGGAGGGCGTGGGCCGGGTGCAGGGGGACGTGGAGATACACGTTCGCCAGCAGGACTGGGACGCTCACGGCCACACGGACGACCCGCGTTACAACGGGGTGGTGCTGCATGTGACCCTCGACGTGCAGTCAGCTTCCACGGGACTGGAGAGTGGGCGGAACGCGCCGGTGGTCTCGCTCGCTCCGCTGATGAAGCCAGAGACTCCGGGATCTGTTGGGCCTCATCCTGGCTTGTGGCGGCTGTTGGAGGAACGGGGCTATGGACGTCCCGAGACTGAGGAGGAGATGGCCGGGTTGCTGGATAAGGCCGGCGACCTGCGGTTCTTGAGCAAGAGCCAACAATACGGGCGTTTCCTGGAAGAACAACCGGCGGACCAGACCCTATATGAGGCCCTGTTGGAGGGGCTGGGGTACCAACACAACCAACACCCCTTTTCCCTGCTCGCGCCCTACCGGCCGCTGGCCAGCGCCGCTTTGCGCTTGCCGGTCGACCGCCGGGTTGCGGCGATCGAGTCCTGGCTTGCGTACCTCTCCGGACTACCCCGCAGAGAGGAGGTTACACGACCACCCGGACTTCCCAGGGGACTGGGCCCACGAATTGAAGCGGATGCCTGGAACTGCTTCAGGGTGCGGCCCGCGAACCATCCCTTGCGGCGAATTGCCGGGGCGGCCCGCCTGGTGGACAGGTCCCTGGAGCCGGGGTTGGTGGATGGCCTGCGTCGTGAGTCTGAATCGGGCAAACCGAAAACCCTTACGTCGGCCCTATCGGTGGCCGGGGCAGGGAAGGTCCCTGGCGCTTCCATCGGACAGGCCCGTGCGAGGGACCTGGCGATTAACGTGGTGTTGCCATTTCTCCACGCGCTGGCGGAGGGAGGGGGAGATACCGTGGAATACGAATCCTACCGGCGGCTAAACGCCCGTTTTGGGAAGGGGCAGGAGAACGAGTTGACCCATGAGATGGCGCAACGCCTGCTGGAGCCGGGTTGGAGGGGGGTCATATCTACCGCCCACCGCCAGCAGGGTTTGCTGCACCTTTACCACGTCTTGACTACTCCCGGCTAATCTCCGGAGGGGTTTCGCGGTCGCTGGGCTAGTCGGCCAGAGGCACGGCCAGGGAGACGCGGAAGTCGTCGCCGAGGCTGCGGGCGATGTGACCGTGTCCCGTCAGGTCTTCGGCAACCAGCACGTCTCCGGGCACCATCTGGACCTTGGTGCCGTCGGCCACCTCAAACTCGGCAGTGCCAGACAGGTTGACCACGTACTGGCGCCGGGGCGCATTGTGATAGTCGGAGAAGGACGGGGAAGTGCGCTGGTTCAGGTTGATGTCTCCCGATCCTATGGGGAACACCAGCTTGGCAAGCTCGTCGGCTGTCAGATCCTGGAAGTGGGACTCTCCGTCGTCGCCGGAGTAAACTCGGACTATACGCATGACGGTCCTCCTATTGGCGTTTTGGGTTAGTCTGGTGTGCCGGGCTCCTAGCATGGTCACCCTGGCCCGGTCCGCAATCAGCTTAGCGGCTTGGCGCGGGGGAATCAACCGGTGTTGATAGACCTCGTGTCAGGGGCTAGAGCTGTTCCCCTATAAGAGTCGGCGCGTACAGCCAGCCCTCGATGGCCACTTCCGGCGACAGACCGGTAGACTCTACGCTTTGATGCCAGGGGGTGGGTTGGCGGAACAGGCCGGGGCGCGTGGCCCAAAGCGCCGCGGCAAGGGCCGCAACCACGGAGTCCAGGCAGTCGTGGTTCCGGAGGCACAAGTTCCAGACGGCATTTGAGGCTTTGACCGCCACTGGAGACCGCGAGGGTAGCTGTTCAACTATGATCTCCCGGCACTCCATCCTCCGCTTGCCGCCTTTATAGCCCTTGAAAGGCAGTCCGAGGGACCGGAGTACTGCGCCCGGCATCACCTCCAGCAACACCGGTTTTCCGAGATTCCTCGGTGGCAGCGGTGGCACGTCAAACCCCAGGGGCCACAACCGGGCGAGCATCTGCATCCCCCGGAAGGTCATAGGCAACATATTCGGATTGACCTTGTGCAGACACGAGAAAGACTCGGGGTGGGCAAGGTCTATTTCCCGTTTCGGCTCGCCGTGTTCGGCGACGAATTCGTCCCGAAGTCCGGTGAATTGGGAGAGGTCCATAACGGCTGCGGCGTCCCATAACCGGGGCATACCGGTGGCTCCGGGCACCCAGTAGTTGGCGAATTCGACGGGCACGGAGAACGGGAAGTCGAGGGCGGCAACGCCGTTTGATCCCAGGGTCTCAAGCTCATTGGAGGTTTCGCGCCTGCTGAGGGGGCGGCATTCTTGAATGAAGAGGGCGTCACCTTGGAGGTTTCCCCAGGCGGCCCAGGTGTTTTTGTCGGGCGCTGCGCCGCTGAAGTCAACGCCGAGGATGTTCATGATGTTTGTTTCCCGTGTTACAGAGTTAGTTCGGCGGGGACCAGGCGGCGGTATTTGGCGTCAGCGGCCAGAGCGAAGGCTTCCAACGCCATTGCTCCCAGCAATACCTTGCGGCTGTCGGGGCCAAAGACGACGTACACGGGCGCTATCCGGCCTTCCAGTTCCATTTCCGCCCAGCCTATGGAAAGCTCCTGCCTGGAACCGTCCGCCAAGCTAAACACCCTCGATTCGAACGGCTCTATGCTCAATTCCTCCAGGGCTTGCGCCGGAACCACGGTATACGACGCACCCGTGTCAACCGTTCCGGTGAAAGCGCGTGACCGGGTTTTGTCGAGGCTCCATATGACGAAATCAGCGTTGAACGTTCCCACTTCCCCTCCAACGGTGGTTCCCGGCAGAATAATCCACTGCTCGGGTTCCTGCCGTTCTTGGGCTGCTGCATCCTTGCGTGCGGTGTCCATTGGCATATCTTCCATTATGTTAGAATGGGCCACGGCCTGAAGGCCGCCGTTTCCGGCCTTGGGACAGCCAGTATATCACCGCAGAAAAGGAGCGATATGAACCTGACCGACCGAAGAGAGAGATACCGGGCTATTTTGGCCGGGGACAAGTGTGTTCACCCGGCATCCGTGTTTGACCCTATATCGGCGCGGGTGGCCGAGGACCTGGGATTCGAAGTTGGCATGTTGGCGGGTTCTATCGCCTCGTTTACCGTTCTGGGCGCGCCGGACATCATCGTGTTGACCCTGACCGAGTTCGCGCAGCAGATTCACCGCATCTGCCGCGCCGGAAACCTGAGCCTGATGGTGGACGCCGACCACGGTTACGGCAACGCCTTCAACGTCAAGCGCACGGTGGAAGAGCTGGAGACCGCCGGAGTCTCGGCGCTGACCATCGAGGATACCGACCTTCCCCGTCCCTTCGGCAGCGGCGGCGCGTCGCTAATATCTATTGAAGAGGGCGTAGGCAAGATGAAGGCGGCGCTCGCGGGCAGGCAGGACCCGTCCCTGGTTATCGCCGGGCGGACCAGCGCCGCCCAGATCGTAGGAGTGGACGAGGCCATCCGCCGGACCAACGCCTATGCCGAGGTTGGCGTAGACGCCATGTTCCTGGCCGGGGTGAACTCCCGCGCCGACCTGGAGGCTATCCACGCGGCAACGGACATCCCGTTGATTGCGGGCGGCAGCGGAGAACTTGCGGACCGGGAGTATCTCGCCGCCAACGGCGTGCGCGTAGCCCTGCAAGGGCACCTGTCTTTCCAGGCGATGGTGAAGGCGGTCTACGACACGCTGAAGGCGCTGCGCGATGGTGTAGCCCCCGCCGACCTCAGACCGACCCTGGCCTCGCCGGACCTGATGAACCAGGTCACGCGGCAGGACGACTATAACCGTTGGACCGAGGAGTTTCTCCGTTAGCTCCGGCTATTGTCTGAACTGTGATTCGTATGATTGATGGATTGCCATGATTTTCCCATAATCATGTAAATTCTGGAGATCACAAAAATCACAGTTCAGACGATCCCATCAAAGAAGTCCGGCGTCACTTCTTCCCCCGGCTCTACCGGAGGATGCGCCCTAACATAAAATTCCCGGCCCAGGACGGTCATGGCGACCTCGCGGGGGACGCGGTGATAGGGCCAGTCGGCGGCTACCTGGGTGCGGTGGCACAGGATACAGGCCATCTTCGCCTCTAGCTGTTTGTCCAAGTGCATCTCCAGGTGGATGTCCTCGTTGGGAACGCCGTCGTTGGCCCGGTTGGGCGAGGGCAGGGGGAAGTCGATGCCGGCGCTGCGGACGGCCAACGCCCACTCCATGCGGAAGCCCCTGGGCCGGACGCTGTAGAAGAGCCTGTCCGCCTTGTGAGGCGTCAAGCCGCTTTCCAGTTGCGCCGGAAACGCCGCCGGGTCGGACGCGAGTTCGAAGGCTTCGGTGGCGTGGTTGCAAATTGCAATGTGGTCGGGGTGTCCGTACAGGCCGTCCGGCCCGAAGGTCAACACCACCTGGGGCCGGAACCGGCGCATCTCCCCTACCAATTGCTCCACTACTTCTTGAGGAGAGGCGTTGACGAACGCCAGGGGGGCGGCGTTGGCGTCGGACCCGGCCATGCCCGAATCACGGTAATGGAGCACCTTGTGACCGGCCAGGCCAAGGGCGCGGACGGCGCAGGAAAGCTCTACCCGTCTGACTGCTCCCAGGGTCTCGCGGGTGGCGGCCCCCTCCTGCCGAATCTCCCCCTCTTCCCCGGATGTGGCGGTCACCAGCCGTACCTCTACGCCCCGGGAAGCATGGGCCGCCAACGCGCCGCCCACGGGGAACGCCTCATCGTCAGGATGGGCGAAGCAGACCAGCAAACGGCGCCCAGGCATTGTTCTCCCTCCTTGGAAATGAGGAAATAGAAACGAGGAAATTGATTGGGTGTACAATATCACATAATGGGAAGAGGATACGCATGATATGACGACGATACCGCCATTGCCGGAACCGGGAGTTCAAAGCCCCGAAGACCGCCGGGCCATAAGCCTCGGATTCATCCGCGATGCACGGGAAGAACTGGAGCATGGCAGCCGTCTCCAGGCCGGGGAGAAGGCA
Source organism: Dehalococcoidia bacterium (assembly GCA_965216155.1). Classification (GTDB taxonomy): domain Bacteria; phylum Chloroflexota; class Dehalococcoidia; order Lucifugimonadales; family UBA3495; genus CATOSP01. The sequence goes on from CBDCFD010000006.1 coordinate 1,373,791, forward strand.
TGGGGCGCGGTCGCCCAGTATTTGAAAATCATCGGCGAACAGAGGGGGTGGAGGCACGATGCGCATCACCAGCTTGATAACATCGCGCGTCATATTCTAGCGGAATATTACGACTATGAACTCGCCCTCGCTCTCTCGGATGCTTACAATATTGGGCATAAGAACTTCTACGAAAATCAGTGGGGCCTCTGCAAGATAAGGGAAACCATAGAAGAGGTTGAAGAAGTCCTGCCGTTGTTGGAATCCATTGGATTCCAGGCCCCGCGGCCTTTTACCATCATATCCCAACGGCAGCGCCGGCGGCTGGCGGAACTGACGGGGAACGATGGGTTGCAAGTCGGGGACACGTCCCCGGTGGGGTTCTCCCTGCGCCACCCGCCGGGCTTGACCAGCCGCTGACCACCGGCAACTTACCGCCGCCGGCCCCTACCACGCCGCCGCCTGACCGTCGCCGCGGGGGTCTGAAGCTCCCATGAGCACTCCACGGGCATGGTCCAATACGATCAACTGGACCTTTCCGTCGTAGACACCGGGACGGCGGCGGGCAACCTTATGTCCCCGCGCCTCAAGTCCGGCGATAGCCTCTTCTGGCATTCCAGGTTCTACCCGCAGGTCCATTGGAGTGTTGATGGTCGCCGGGTCGGTGCCGGGGAAGCTCCACCAGCGGGGGGCTTCCACGGCCTGTTGGGGGTCGATGCCGAAGTCAATCAGGTTGGTCAAGATTTGGACTCCGCACTGGGGTTGGTAGTCGCCTCCGGGAGTGCCGCCGACTATGGCCGGGATGCCGTTCCTGGTGGTCAGGTAACAGTTTAGGGTGTGTATCGTGCGCTTGCCGGGGGCGATGGAGTTGGGATGGCCCGGCTCGAGGCTGAAGCCTCTCCCCGCCCGGTTGTTGAACACGATCCCCGTTCCCGGCGCCATGTACCCGGACCCGAAGCCGTTGGACAGGCTGTGTATCCAGGAAACGCAGTTGCCCGCGCCGTCGGCGACGCAGAAGTAGGTGGTGTCGCCGTCGCCGTCCACCGGAAGTAGCTGGCGTTCGTTGGACGCGGACTTTTGGATGTCTATTTCTCCCCTCCTGCCGTCGGCGTAGTCCTTTGATATAAGCTCGTGGAGGGGCCATTCGACGAATTTGGGATCGCCCGCCAAGCGGTTGCGGTCGTCGTAGGCGATCTTTTTTGCTTCGACCATCAGGTGGATTGCGTCGGTGGTGTTGTGGCCCATTGAGGCCACGTCGAACCCTTCGATCAGGTTCAGCATCTCCAGGGTGATGAGGCCCTGGGATGGGGGGCGTGTCTGGTATACGGTGTGGTCACGGTAGGTAGTCGCGATTGGGTCGTATATCTCGGCCTGGTGTCCGGCAAAATCTTCGAGGGTGAACAGTCCACCGGAGTCGTTCAGCCCTGCGACCATCTCCCTGGCGAGCCCACCCCGGTAATACTCGTCCGCGCCGCCTTCGATGACCCGATTGAGGCTGCGGGCCAGGTCCGGATTGAACAGCATGTCGCCCTGCACGGGAGGCTGGCCGTCCCGTAGATAGACCGAGGCGGTGGAAGGGAACTGGGCCAGCTTTCCCAGGCTGCCCCGAAATGCGCGGCCGATGCCGGGAGGGAGAGGGAAGCCGTCCTGAGCGTAGCCGATGGCAGTGTCCAATAGCTGTCCGAACGGTCTGGTGCAAAACCGCTGGTGGAACAGTTCCCAGGCGGCGACCTCGCCCGGCACGGAGACCGCGTGTGGGCCTACCAGGGGCATTTCGCTGAATCCGTTGGCGTGGTAAAAGTCCAGGGTAGCTCCCGAGGCGGCGACACCACTGCTATTGATGCCGGTGACCTGGCCTGTTGCGGCATCGTAGACAATGATGAAGGAGTCTCCGCCCATCCCGCAGGAGGGGATTATCGTCACGGCCTCGGTAGCGGCCACGGCAAGGGCCGCGTCAAAGGCGGTTCCGCCGTCCCGGAGTACCTTAATTCCCGCCGACGCGGCCAGCGGAGAGTTGGAGCACACCATTCCGCGGTTGCCGTAGACTAGCTCTCTGGACAGCCTGTCGTTTGCCATGATTCTCCGCCTATCCGTTTGAATATGGCCGCCTGCCAAGTCTAGCGCCAGTTTACGGGGGCCGTTTCTTTGCGTCAATGTGGATGCCTGGCCGTGGAAGGTGATTAGTGGCCAGTGATTAGTGATTAGTGATTAGTGGCCGGGTTACCTTTTTTATGTCTGTAGTAAAGTGTTGGATTTTGGGGGATTTAGCTCACCGGCCACTGACCACAGGCCAGTTGAGACTACGTGCAAAGTCCGGGTTTCTGCCAGGCTCTCCTGCCGGTGACGAATCCGGTGATGAATATGGTAAGGGCTGGTCACCCTGTGTGTGAAGGGCCGGGTGTCAGAGGCAGGGTCTTTCGATTATGACCGCAACCGGCTCCATCGTCATTCCAGGGAAAGCTGGAACCCAGAAATGCTCAGGTATCTGAACGTAATATTAAGGAAGGATTCCTGGATTCTGGCTCAGGGCCTGCCCCGTACTGGATACGGGGGCCGGAATGACGGGTAGGGTAGCATGGCTGCGAGCACTATCCTGACCAGGACAATTGAAAGATGGTGGCGCGGCAACCGGGTCTTTTAGTTGTCGTCTGAACCGTTGATTTTTGTGATTGGGAGATTCCGCTGATTTTGCCACTCCTGAAAATCATGGCAACTTTTAGAATCACATGAATCACAGTTCAGACAAATTCGCCAAGAACTAAAAGACCCTGGGCGCGGCAACGGGTTCAATTGACAGTCCGTATAGCTACCCATACAATCCAGAAAATAGGTGCGGCCGGCCTTTGAGAAAAGAGCCGGCAGGAGGACGGCATGGCGGAATTATTGGGGCTCGGTTGCTCTCACGGCCCAATCATCCTGACTCCCCCGGAGGTGTGGGCCAAGGGCCGGGAACGGGTATATGCCAGGATACCGGACTACGAAGCGCCCGCCCAGTTGGTCAAGGAGTTGGGCGATGACAACGGACTCAGCCAGGACATAAGCGACCACAAGAAGGTGGTCGAGTCCTTCAAAGTGCTGCGCGACAAACTGCACGAGTGGAATCCGGATGTCCTTATGGTAATCGGTGACGACCAGGCGGAGAACTTCCTGCAGGACAATCTGCCTCCTTTCTGCCTGTACACCGGGGCTGAAGTTGACGGATACCCGTTCCAGCGCGGGGCCGCCCGCACCAACCTCTGGAACGCGGCTCCCGAGACCAAGTTCTCGTTCCACTGTCCCAAAGAGTTCTCGAGAGACATGCGCAACCACCTGATCCGGGGCGGCTTCGATATGGCCTCGTCCAGCGCCCTCAAGGGTTGGGACTGGGGGTTGGCGCATGCCATCATCAACCCGCTGGTATTTCTGGACCCGGACGGTAAGTTCCCGCTGCTCCCCCTGTTCGTCAACTGCTATGGTGAGGAGGCTGGGCCCGACTATCCCCCGCGTCCAACTCCCCAGCGTTGCTACGAGTTGGGCCAGGGCATCCGCCGGTTCCTGGACACGCGGGATGAGCGAGTGGCGGTGGTGGCCTCGTCCAGTTGGTCCCACAGCTTCCTCACCCACAAGTTCCAGTGCCGTTCCATAGACATAGAGACCGACCGGCGCAACCTGGAACTGTTGCGGTCAGGGCAGGGCAGCAAGTTGGCCGAGCTGACGCCGGAAGAGATTCAGCAGTCGGGCGACCATGAAATTTTGAACTGGGTGATCGCCCTGGGGATACTAGGCGACGTTCCCGCGGAAATCGTGGACGTGCGGGAGTCTCACACACAATTGGCATACCGGATCGCCGCTATCTGGAACTAACGTCCGGGCTGCGTAATGCGCCCGGCAGGGAGAGGACCAATGCATCTCGGTCTAATAATGGAATGCGACTACAGGTACGGCTCCACGTTGCAGGACTCCTTCGAGGAGGCTTTCAACCTGGTGGACGCCGCCGAGAAGGGCGAGCTTGACGGAGTATGGCTGGCGGAACGCCACTTCGCCGCTCCCCGGAATCCGCTGGACGATGCGGGAGCCGGAATCCCTTCCGTGGTGTCGGCCCCACTTATCTGGGCTGGCGCCATCGCCGCCCGGACAGAACACCTGCGAATTGGCGTGGCGGTCAACGTGCTGCCGCTGAACCACCCCGTACGCATGGCCGAGGAAGTGGCCACGGTAGACCAGGTAAGCAAGGGGCGATTCGATTTTGGGGTGGGCCGCAGCGGTTTCGCCCGGTCCTACGAGGGCTACGGAATTCCCTACGGAGAGAGCCGGGAGCGGTTTCAGGAGTGCCTGGATGTAATCCTGGCTGCCTGGTCCAACGAACGGTTTTCCCATCAGGGCAAGTACTATACCTTCGACAACGTCTGCGTGCTTCCCAAGCCATACCAGCAGCCCCATCCCCCGGTGCGGATCGCCGCTACTACCAAAGAGACCTTCCCCCGGGTCGGATCCCAGGGATATAACATATTTGTGGGTCTGCGTGGCATGGACCGGCCCGACCTGGTGGGGGCATTGGATGAGTACCGGCGAGCCTGGACTGACTCGGGACATGCCGGCGAAGGCGACGTGCTCTTGCGCATACCGGTGTTCGTGGCCGAGACGGAGGAGCGCGCCCTGGAAGAGGCCGAGGCCAGCACGATGCGGTCTTACCGGCGTATGGCCCAGAACTATGCCGCTTCGGCGAGCGTCGCCGGGGCCGCGCCAGACGAGGAGCGGGCCGAACGGGGTCAACGGCTGTCGGCAATTACGTACCAGGACCTATTGCGTGACAGGTTGGCCTATGGCGACCCGGAGTCGGTCACGCGGCAACTGAAGCAGATACAGGAAGAGTTGCAGCTTTCCGGGTTCATCTGCGAGATGAATGTGGGAGGATTGGTGCCCAGGGAGAGGGTGCTGAACTCGGTGGAGCTGTTCGCAAAAGAGGTCGCCCCCGCGCTGCGGTAGCAAACGTCAACGACCACTGATGCCTTGCTTGAAGACGCAAAAGGGGGCCGGTTCCTACCGACCCCCTTTCGTTGGGGTCCCGCTTGGTTGCGGACCAAACCCTTCAGCCATCTAATTAACGGCTGAAGATGGATGACGCTTGAATACGCCGATGCGCCGAAGACGGAGGTAGGGAAACTTGTACAAACCTTCATTGCGGGAGAGGATGCAAGACATAGCGTGGGCTTTGGGAGTAACATTCCCAATAACGGCCGGCGTGGCGGTCGTTATCGTCTATGAAGCGGCTCTGAAGTCTTGCGGCTGAGGCGGTCAGGCAAGAGCAAGCAGAATGGCCGTCCAGTCCATTCCGCTGCTCCAGTTCGAGCATGACCGGGCTTGGCTTGGTTACGAACTTCTTACGGTCTAGCTGAAGACCAACTCGCCGTTCTTCCGTCCTGGGCGGCGCATCTCTTCCAGACCCTCTTCGGAGGTGTCGAAGGAGTTGCAGAAGAGCTCGATTCCGTTGCCGTCCGGGTCCTTGATGTAGATGCTCCTGGTCATGCTGTGGTCCGTGGTGCGCATCTCCGCGCCCATGTCCTTGAGCTTGTGGAAATACTGGGTGAGCATGTCAAAGTCTTCCACCTGAAGGGCCATGTGGTTCAGCCCCAACGCGCCTTCCTTGACCGGCTCGGCGTCGGGCGCGGCCTGGAACAGGGCCAGGTCGTGGTGAATCTTGCCGCAGGTGAGGAAGGTGCCGAACCCGGGCCGTTCCACCGCAACTTCAAAGCCCAATACTTCGGTGTAGAACTTGGTTGATGCTTCCTGGTCCCTGACGTTGATAACCAGATGACCCACTCGCTTGGGTTGAACCATGACTTAAACCTCCTGTAGGTTGGGCGGGTTGTGGCCCGATGTTTCGGCCTCGCCCCTGTTGCGAACAATATACTTTGTTTTGGGGAATCTGCCAAGATTGGGTTTGGCGCAACTGTCTGAACCGGGATTCATAAGATTAAGGGATTCGCGTGATTCTCCAATTCTGTAAATCCCGCAATCATATAAATCACAGTTCAGACAAAGAATCGAAAGACCCTGTGTGACGGACTGCCTGCCCTGTGCTCAAACGGCGGGGTGTGGTATCGTTACGCAAATTTACTGAAGGGCGGGCCGCCGCCCAAGAAGGAGATTCGTAGTGAAGGGACGAGTGGTAGTCCTTAAAGAGTACGGAAAGCCCTTTGAAATCGAGGAGTACGACGTACCGGACCCCGAACCGGGCGCGGTAATCCTCCGGATGACCCAGGCGGGCATCTGCGGCTCGGACCTGCATACCTGGCGGGGCGATCAGGTCAACACGCCCCTGCCTCCCACGGGCCGGTTGATGGGTCATGAAGGGACGGGGGTGGTGGAGCGGTTGGGCGAAGGCGTCTCCACCGACACGCTAGGAGTACCGATAGTAGAAGGGGACCGGATCGTTTACTCAGCAGTATTCCCTTGCTACCACTGTCATCTCTGTTTGAAGGGGGACACCAACTGGTGCGTAAACCGGGGAGGGGCAGGCGCGGGCACTTGGCCGTACTTCCGGGCCACCTACGCCGACTACCTATATCTCCCGCCGCGGCACCCGCTGTTCCGAGTGCCCGACGTATTGCCGGACGATATTCTGGGGCCGGTGAACTGCGCCATGGGGACTGTCACCACCGGGCTGATGCGGGCCGGGGCCAGGGAAGGCCATAATGTCGTGATCCAAGGCGCGGGCGGCCTGGGACTGAACGCTACGGCCATGGCCAAGGACATGGGCGCCGACCGGGTGATTGTGCTCGACCGGCTGGAGAACCGGCTGGAGTTGGCGGAGGAGTTCGGGGCGGACTACACGATCAACATCGAAGAGTTCAACACGGTTGAGATGCGCGTGCAGCGAGTGAAGGAGCTTACCGGCGGGCGCGGCGCGGACACGGTGATGGAGCTTGTCGGCCGGGCCGAGCTACTGGCCGAAGGGATCGACATGCTCAGCAACGGCGGGACGTTCGTGGAGATCGGCGACATCGTCCGGGGGCGTGAGGTCTCCATCGATCCGTCAAAGCTGCTGCCGGGGAAGAACATAGTCGGCTCGTTGATGTACCGGCCAGACTTGCTGCCGACGCTGCTCAGCTTCCTGGTCCGCAACCTGGACAAACTGCCCTTCGATAAGATCGTCTCCCACAAGTTCCCCCTGGCGGATATCAACGAAGCGTTCCCCCAGGCCGAGTGGGACCAGCGGCAAACGGCGATAACGCGAGCCATGCTGGTGCCGTAGAGCCTGCGCCCGCGCCGCGGGATAGCGTTACGCTATAAAAGCATGATTCGGAGCTTCCGGGACCGGGATACCGAGAGGCTATTCAACGGGCAAACCGTCCTAGCTTTTCAAGGGTTTGCCCGCCAGGCAATTGTGCGTCTCAACGACCTGAACAGGGCAGGGTCGTTGAGCGATTTATCCATGAAGCCCGGCAACCGCTTGGAAACGCTTGCCGGGGACCGGCAAGGGCAGTACAGCATCCGAATCAACAGGCAGTGGCGCATTTGTTTCCGGTGGTTGAATGGCAACGTTTACGACGTTGAGATAGTAGACTATCACTGAAAGGAAAGGTGAGCCATGCAAATTGACGGAGGGCCTGTCAAGGACGGAATGCCCCCAATACACCCTGGCGAGGGTCTGGCCGACGATCTGAACGAGATGGAAGTCACTCCACAGGAGTTCGACATTTTGCTGGCGGTGCCGGACGGCACCACCGCCGCGATACTTGAGGGACGCCGCGACATAAACGCCGAGCTTGCCCTGCGCCTGTCTCACTACTTCGGCACCTCTGCGAGAATCTGGATGGACCTGCAGGCAACGCATGACCTGAAGATCGCCGAACGGAAGTGTGGCCCGAAAATACTAGCAGAGGTTAAACCCGCCCATAATCTCCTGAGATTCCCCGGAGAAAAAGTCAACACTTAGCAACCCAACCCCGGCGTGGGTTTATCGGCGAAGCAGACGGCCCCGGGATCATCCGGGGACGTTTCGGAGCAGGGGCATGTTGGGCTAATTGCCGTCCGCGGCGGGGGGTGTTACGGAGTAAACGGCTTCGCCTATCGCGTCGAATTCGTCCTCTACTCCAATCAAGTGGAGAACACGGTAGGGTTGTCCCAATTGTAATCCGCGCCCAACCCTGACCCCCTTGTGCTAGAATGCTCGCAAGACTCCCACGGTGAGGATTAACACTATGAAATTCGGGTTGATGTACGAGATTCAGATACCGGAACCCCATTATCCTGGCGTGGAGGCGGAGCGGTACAAGCAGGTGTTGGCCCAGGTGGACTTGGCCGACGAAGTCGGGTTTGACTACTTCTGGACGGTGGAGCACCATTTCCTGCGGGAGTTTTCCCACTGTTCCGCGCCCGAGGTGCTTTACGGCGCGATCTCCCAGCGCACTAAGCGAATCCGCATCGGCCATGCCGTGGCGCTTCTGCCGGGGCAGTACAATCACCCGGTAAGGGTGGCGGAACGAGCGGCGGTGTTGGACATTCTCAGCGATGGGCGTATGGACCTGGGCACGGGGCGTTCCACAACCCTGATTGAAATGGACGGTTTCGAGGTCGACCCGGAACAAACCAAGGCCCAGTGGCGGGAAGCCATTGGCATGATTCCCAAGATGTGGACGGAGGACCCATTCTCCCACCAGGGCGAGTTCTTCAACATTCCAGAGCGGTCGGTGATTCCCAAGCCGGTGCAGCAGCCCCATCCACCCATGTGGGTGGCGTGCAGCCAGCCCGATTCTTTCCGGCAGGCCGGAGAGTTGGGACTGGGGGTTTTGTGCTTCAATCTGGGTGGTTACGCGCAGATGGAAGAGCGCGTTGCCGCCTACCGCGAGGCGGTGAAGGATGCAAACCCGGTAGGCTCATTCGTAAACGATCAGGTTGCCGCCCTGTGTATCGTGCATTGCGGAGAGGACGACGAGGAAGCCCGGCGCGTCGGTGGTCAGGAGGGGGCCTGGTTTGTCCAACAGGCCGAGAACCTGTACGCGCCCTGGACGGGGCGTGAGGTACCCGACTCCTACAGGTTCGCGGTGGACGCCGTGCAGACCGAGCGGGCGGACAAGACCGCCGAAGACCACCTGGCGTCTGGAGCGTTCGCAATGGGAAATCCGGACACCGTCATCGAGGTGATGAAGCATTACCAGGCGGCGGGAGTGGACCAGGTCCTGTGCTTCGTCCAGCCGGGAAGATTGGAGCACACGCGGATCATGGAGTCCATCAAGCTGATGGGACGCCATGTGATCCCGTATTTCAGGTAGGGCAATACCGGCCATTATATGTTAACCAGGAAACACCCCGGATTGCTCCGGGGTGTTTTGTATATCTGGCTGTCCGGAAAAGAAGCGCTAGTCAGAAGATGGCAGTTTGCGGGGTTGTTGCAACTCCATCTCTGCTTCGCAGCAGTTGACCACGCCTTCGCCGCTTTTAGTGCAGAGAATGCTACTGCCGCAGGTGCCGCAGACATAACGCTTGCCCAACTCGTTTGCCATGGATAGGTCCTCCTTTGGACCAAGTTCTCAGACTTGGAAATTGATGCCAGGTGTTATTTTTGCTGCATGGGTTCACTGCAGCAGATAACCGTCCCCTCACCGCCCTTGGTTACGATGAATTCGGACCCGCATTTGGCGCAGTTATAGCGTTTACCAGTCTGGTTGGCCACGGAATCGACCCCCTTTGCCAGCACGCTGGCAGAGTTATTGAGGATATTATAGACAAGAGGCGTGCGGCGTTCAACACGGGAACCTCGCTGCTGGGTCTACTATTTCCCCAGGTGATGATCTTTTGCCTGGACGGTCCATCCCTTTGGACTAGCGTAAGTGACAGGCGGTTTACGCTCCACGATATACAAATGTGCATGGATAGAAACGTTTCAGATAGCTATTGACGTAGCGTATGATATGGATATACTCATCCTAAAATGGTATGTAGACAGAGTATGTAACAGAGTATGTAACTACGTAGACGAGGCAATGTTTACGTTGGCAAGGACTCGAGGCCGGAGGGTCGACGCGGAGACTGTCGACCGGGCGACGTACACTGCGCCTTGGAGTGGTATATGGCACCTGTTGTTCCGCATCAAGTCCGTCGAAGCGAGGACGGGTGGGGAGGAGAGTTGCTTCTGCGTCTCAAGCAGGGGAAGTCGGCATACGTAGTGCATCTGTCTTTGGAACAAGCCCGGATGTTGGCGGTTGAGATGCGGGGGTTGGCGACCTCGCACTGCCCTCAACATCACCTTGCTTTGCTCTTGGCCAAAGCGCTGGGGGGGCGCATTAGCCATGTCGTCTTGAGGCTCCTGGACCCGGCCGGAGGCGTCCTTGGAATTCTGAGGGTGGTCATGGGCGGAGATATGCGTGACGTTAACGTGGATGCGGCAGCGGCACGGCGATGGCAATGCACGTGGGGCTGCCGATCTTCATGGATGGCGAATTCAGCCCCGAGGACGGTAAGCTCAGGGCTTTACAGGGACTAACCGAAGGTCTTTCCCTGGACACCATTCCGCAGGTGTTTCAAGACTCATTCGATGATACGGACCTCCAACTACCCGAAACGGATTCGGGAAGTTAGACACTTACCCCATCCAATCTTTAACCCAGGGGGACGATGCGATGACTGTCAGGGATATGCAAGACGTTGGAGTTTATCAGGCGATCTACAGCCGGCGAATGGCATGGGAATTCGAGGACACGCCGGTGTCCAGGTCAGCGATCGAGCGGATGTTGGACGCTGCGGTTTGGGCTCCAAATCACCGGTTGACAGAGCCGTGGCGGTTCTTTGTTCTGCAAAAGGACAGTCCGGCAAGGCTGAAGGCGGCGGCGATGGCCCAGGAAACGGTCTTGGAGCGGACAGGGGATTCCCGCCGGGCGGAGGCCGCCCGCCAGAAGGTGCTGGACCCTCCTTACGTGGTCTATGTCTACTGTGTTCCAGGCGCCAACGAAGAGGTGACCAGAGAGAATTACGCTGCGGTCTGTTGCGCGGTCCAGAACATGGCCTTGGCCGGTGTGGCCGAAGGATTGTCGGTTACGTGGGAAACCGGCGGGATCACTCGCGCTCCAGGGCTTCATGACCTGCTGGGAGCGGACGAAGAGTGGGGACTAGCGACCATGCTATTGATCGGCGTTCACGGAGAGCGGACAGGATCCCGCCGTACACCGGCGTCCCAGCATGTTCGTTGGTTCACCACTGAGTAGGGGGTTGGCCAATCCAGCCCGCATGGTTGAAGGCTGATCCGCGTAGCTTGACCCCGCTTGCCGTTCAACCGGCTGGCTTAGAGTCTTCCTTGAGCCGGACGAGAAAGCTGGCCTCGCCCAGGGGTGTGCCGTCCAACAATATGGCGGCGGCGTGGCGGCCCGGTCCCTGGACGGGGATGCGGAACAGCTTGATCCAGCGTTGGAATATGATGCCCTCTTCCCAGGTGATTAGCTGCGGCGGAGGGAGGTCTAGCGGAGCGCCCGGCGCTTTGATGGCGACCAACAGATGGTGGGGTCCGGGCTCTGCCCCTGTAATACAAAAGGCCAACTGGACGTCGAGCTCGGCCAGAAGCGGGCCTGTCCCTTCGGTGTTTTCTACCGGGGCAGGCAGATCGACCAGGTCTATGACGCCCTTGAGTATCAGTTCGCCGTCTGGGTCGTCTTCAGTATCATGGCAGAATATGGCGTATTTTAGCTGAGGACCGTTGTTCTCGGTTGCCAACGGGGATACCCCTCCCTGGGGAAATTGTCGTAGCTGGGCACAATTCTAGCACGGCTAACCCCCGCCGTTAACCTGGCTAATCCTTCGATACATCGAGGTAGGGGCTTTGCAATTTGGCAGGTAGCCCCGTGTGGTGCCAGGGGAGGTGTCAGGGCCTTTCAATTTTTACCCAGAACCAGTCATCTCGTCGTCCCAGCGAAGGCTGGGACCCAGAAATGTCGATGTGACAGAACGTGCCCCAAGGGAAGTATTCCTGGATTCCGGCTCCAGGCCGGAATGACGGGTGGGTGAGACCGGCACAACCGCCCGATCGACCGAGACAATTGAAAGATCGTGGGGGAATGTGACAGGCCATTGCCAAGCCAAGGGTTTGCTGAGAAACTACGCCTGTGAGTCCCAGACGAGGAGGATTGGCGTCATGTCGCTGAATGCCGACAAGTTCAACCAGGGGATGACCGTACAGCAATACATCGACCAGATCAAAGTCAACAAGCAGCCGTTCCTGGACATTTACCAAACCCTGCAGGTGCCCGATCCTGCCAAGTCTCTCTTCGACGGGCTGCCGAGGCCGTTAAACCTGGCCGTGTTCACCGCCGACTGGTGCGGCGACGCGGTTAGCACGACGCCGGTGATCCTTAAGCTGGCGGAGAGCACGCCGAACATCTCGGTGCAGGTGTTCAACCGGGACGATGAGTTGGAGTTGACCAATAGCTTCCTGCCGGAGAACCGGGCCGGTACCGTTCCGGTGTTCGTGGTGATGGACCAGGAGATGGGGGAGATCGCCCGTTTTGTGGAGACGGCCCTGGAGTTGGTGCCGTCGATTGATGCGATGGATGAGGCCATAACCGCGGAGGTGGCCGCCGAGAGCGAGGAGAACCGCAGGGCGGCCAGCCGCGGCAAGCGCATGGCGTTCAGGGTGTCCCACGCCCAGGAGTGGGGAGAGGTGATCCTGGACTCCTTCGGCAGGACCGTGACCGATGGACTGGGAATGTCCGCATCGGAGAGGCCCGCAGTGGGAGGGACCAAGTGGCCGCCGGAATCTTAGTGGGCCGGGGTAGCTGACATGCCCGACGAGATCATCAACATGGCCGACATGGGGATAATCTTCGCTGTCACCGACCAGATGGGAATTCACCGGGAGTCGGTGAGCGTGGAGTTGACCAAAGAGGACCCGGGATCCATCGGAACCGGTCCTGGCGGCTCGATCGAGATAACCATACCCGAGAGCGGCACCGTCCAGGAGTTTTCGCAACGGCTTCAGGCGGAGCTCGTAGCCATGGGCTACGAGCTCCAGGACCTGGATGATGACTCCGACGAAGACGAGTAACCAGCTAAGGTTGGCCCTTAGCTAGTAGTTGGGCGACCTCCACTCGAAGGCCAGGGTTGCGTAGCGTACGAACACGGCTCCGCCCGGGGCGGCCAATGGGCCGTTGATGGCCAGCAGGGCGATGGTGTGCTCCCCGCCCGGCTGAGGCTCGGCGGTAACCACGACCCGTTGCGGCACGTTAAACCCCTGGACCGCGCCCAGTTGACGGTTGCAGTCGCCATCGATCCATAGCTCGCCGTAATCGTCGATGCAGGTCTCGAACAGCACCCGTGTGTCACGTATGTCGTGTCCTGCGATGGTTTCCGGCAGGGTGACCTTGGTGCGGTACCAGGCGAAGGTAAGCCCGTGGGACCGCCACTCCCCGAGATCGGCAATGGTTTCCCAGCCCGAATCGTCGTAATCGGGCAGGCGGGCCGGGCTGCCGGCCAATTGGGAGACCAGCCCTTCGTTGGGTTCACCGGGGACCAGCCCCTGGGCGAAGCGCCACTGTCCTTTAACCGTTGCGAGGTCCTGCGGGTTGGTCAGGTCTATGCTTGCTCTCGGCATCGGATTACACTCCTCAATAGCCTTGTTGTCGGTAGCTCGGAGAGTTCTTGGCCTGCGTCTCTAGACGCCTACGATCTTGATTCCAGCGTGTATCCGGTATATCCGGTTGATGTTCACCAGCATGGGGGTGATCTGTTCCACGTACTTGGAGTTGGACAATGCGCCGCCGTCCACGGCCCTGAGATCGGGAATCTTGCCGACCAGGCCCATGACCAGGGCCTTGGGATCGGCGTGGTCTGAGCAGACCACAACGTCGCCTTCCATCACCTTGTCCGGCTCCTGAAGCTCTTCGGCGCTGACGTTTTGGAAGGCTGAGACCACCAGGGAGCCGGGCAAAAGCTGCTGCGCTTCCTGGGCGGCGGACCCGGCCTCGACCTCCACTGCGCTTGCGCCAACCCTCCTCTGGAACTGCATCGGGGCTATTACGTCCACGACGACTTTGCCTGCCAGAGCTTCGGGGATCGATTCCAAGGTGGGACGCTGGCCTTCGTAGGGGAATGCCAGAAACACGATGTCTGCCGCGGCTGCGGCGTCGGCGTTGGCAGCGCCTTCGATGCGGGCGCCCGGGGCCAACTGCTGTAATTCTTCGGCTGCCGCGGCCGCACGCGAAGCATCTCTGGAGCCGATTATGATCTCCTCGCCAGCCAGTGCGAACCGCAGCGCGAGGCCCCGCCCTTCGGGGCCGGTGCCTCCCAAAAATGCCAGCATTAGTCCTCCCGTCAATCGCGTCGGCCTTGGTTTCGGGTACTACTATATCGCCTTAGCGTTAGAGTGGGAAGGGCCGGGCGGCAAGGGTCGAACGGCGGAAAATCAGTGACAGGAGCGAGTTTGAACCCGCTAGGCCCATGTGTATAATTTTCAGCTAGGAGGAGCGACGGACGATTATGGGTTCTTTTTGTGTCGAGTTGTGTGCGGGCGGCGGTGGCCAAGCCCTGGGGCTGGAGCAGGCTGGGTTCGAACATTTGGCTCTGTTTGAAATTGACGCAACCTGCTGCGCTACCTTGAGATGGAACAGGGACCACTGGTCTGTTTGAAATTGACGCAACCTGCTGCGCTACCTTGAGATGGAACAGGGACCACTGGAATGTGACACAAGCCGACGTGCGTAATATCAGCGGAACACAATTCAGAGGAGTTGACTTGCTGGCGGGAGGGCTGCCCTGTCCTCCATTTTCCGTGGCCGGGAAGCAGTTAGGTCATGCCGACGAAAGGGACTTGTTCCCCGCCGCGCTGCGGCTGATTGGAGAAGCCAGACCCCGGGTTGTGATGATAGAGAATGTTAGAGGAATCCTTGATCCACGTTTCACAGTTTATAGGGAGTTGATTCTTGAACGTTTGGAAAAACTGGGTTACCGGGCCAGTTGGGAACTGCTGGATGCTTCGGATTTCGGCGTGTCCCAGTTCCGTAGAAGGGCTATTTTGGTGGCGCTCGATAGGCAATTGGCGCACGAATTTTCCTGGCCGGACGGACTGCCGGACCGCCCGCCTACGGTTGGGGAAAAGATATACAGTCAAATGGCGTCCCGCGGGTGGCGGAAGGCCGGTGAATGGAGCATTGGCGCCGACAACCTGGCGCCGACAATCGTCGGTGGATCAATGAAACACGGCGGACCCGATTTAGGTCCGGTAAGGGCGCGGAAGGCGTGGGCCAAGCTGGGAGTAGATGGTGGAGGACTGGCGGACGAACCTCCAGGTCCGGATTTCTCGTGTATGCCAAGACTGACTGTTCCGATGGTCTCTACCCTCCAGGGGTTCCCGGATTCCTGGATGTTTGCCGGGCGAAAGACCGCCGCATAAAAGCAGGTAGGAAACGCTTTTCCTCCACCCGTCGCCAAAGCCGTTGGAAAACAAATCATTGCTGCGTTGGAAAGCTCCAAGTGCCATCATGGTCCAGCCGTCTTTAATTTCCGCTGCTAGGACAAGATTCCACTCCGAACTCCTTGACTCGGTACTCACTACCGACAGGTCTGGCATTCCAAGCAACGCGGACCGGGACAACAGGTTTAGCGTTGCTATAGCCCGAGGCATTGTTGAGCGGCTAGGCGCCAGTGCTTCCGCAGAGCGTTTGCCCGGCCACAGGTCCGGTTCCAGGTTCGAGCGTGCTTGCGAACAATTCGTCAACGATATATTCCTCTCGTTGGGCCATCTCAGGCCGGGAAACTGGACGGTAGCGCGGATTAACGTTAGGGATAAGATTGGCATTGCAAGATTTGAACAATACCAGCATCTCAGTGAGCTTGAGAGCTTGGCCAATAGCAACTCTGTGCTTGCTTCGGCTATTGGCAGCGATTACATCATCAGTCCTGACATCGTCATAAGCCGTGAGCCTGAGCCGGACGAAATTATCAACAATCAGCGCCAGGTTGTAGATTCATCGTATGCCCTGCTCGCCAACCTGAGACGAAGAAACAATAGTCTCCCTATACTGCACGCCAGCATCTCGTGCAAGTGGACAATACGCAGCGACCGGGCCCAGAATGCGCGGTCTGAGGCCCTGAATCTCATCCGAAACCGGAAAGGGCGTTTGCCGCACATCGTAGTCGTAACCAGCGAACCTCTGCCCAGCCGCATCGCTTCCCTGGCCCTTGGGACCGGCGACATTGACTGCGTTTACCACTTCGCATTGCCGGAATTGCAAAATACAGTGCAGGAGTTGGACTACGGAGACTCGCAGGAAATGATGGAGATTATGATAAGCGGAAGAAGGCTCAGGGACATCAGTGACCTTCCTCTGGATTTGGCGGCATAGGCAAAGAATGGCTGACAGGATTTCCGAAGAACGGCGCAGCTACAATATGCGCCGGATCAAAAGCTCAAATACCGGGGTTGAACTGAGCGTTCGGAAATTGATTCATGGGATGGGATACCGGTACCGCCTGCACGTCCGAGCGCTTCCGGGGTCGCCCGACATCGTGTTTCCAGCCCGTCGCAAGGTCATTTTCGTTCACGGTTGTTTCTGGCATCAGCACACGTACCCTCATTGTTCGGACAGCCGTCTTCCCAAGTCCAGGCAGGACTATTGGATTCCCAAACTCGAACGCACGCAAGAGCGGGACCGGGCTAATCAGCAAGAACTCCTTGAAAGTGGATGGAAGTGTCTAATCGTTTGGGAGTGTGAACTCCGGGAGATGAACACTCTCGAGTCAAAAATCCAATGCTTTCTTGAATAACGCTCCGATCCCTCTACCCCGTCGCTTCAGCCTTGAGCAGGAATCCAGAATCGTCCACAGCCAGTAATGAGCCTTCCCTGTAGCGTTCCCGGATTCCGGGTCTCGGACATTCCCAATTGACCGCACGTAGGCGGCGCGCTATGATTGCCGGGAGCCTTCCAGTCCCGGTGACGCCGTGAAGAGATCTATTTCCAGGATGTTCCGGCCGCATGACCGGAACAGTTTCCCAAGGGTGGCTGGAACCCGAAGAGGAGAAGCGATATGTGCCTGAGTTGTGGATGCGGTGAACCAGACGATAATCATGGCGATGAGCGGCATATCATCCTTGCGGATCTGCAAGCGGCAGCCGAGGCGGCGGAGATTAGCGCCGAGGAGGCCGCCAACAATATAGTCGCAGCGCTGAACGCCGGCGAGTAAGGATAATTGTAACAAGGACGCGGTCCTGATCGAGGGTCACAAGCGAGCCGGTGAAGAGCGGTTTGATGTGACGCAAACATGAGCATTAAAGATGTTTTACAAGGTAAGCCATTGGGGCATCCC
This sequence comes from Dehalococcoidia bacterium, assembly GCA_965216155.1. Classification (GTDB taxonomy): domain Bacteria; phylum Chloroflexota; class Dehalococcoidia; order Lucifugimonadales; family UBA3495; genus CATOSP01. The sequence goes on from CBDCFD010000006.1 coordinate 1,391,038, forward strand.
AGCCACCCCATGTTTGTCCACTTTCCAACCGCCCTTTTCCCGACGAGCCTGCTCTTTGATATTCTTTCTTGGGTATTCGCACAGCCCGAGCTGGTAATCGCGGCTTTCTACAACATTGTCGTTGGCCTCCTTGGGGCTTTGCTGGCAATGGTTACCGGGTTCGTGGACTATTTTGGCATGGTATCGGGCTCTCGCAAGCGCCGGGTAACCACTTGGCACATGCTGGCCAACCTGTCGCTAATGCTGGTCTTTGCTTTGAGCCTCGCGCTCAGGGTCCCGGACTTGGACGCAAGCCGGACTCCTCAACTCCCTTTGGCGCTCTCCCTCCTGGGTATGCCCCTTCTTTTGGTGGGAAATTACTTCGGCGCAGAGCTGGTGTACCGGATGGGGATGAGGGTTAACACCGGCAGGCTCCGTGAAGCTCCATTGCTCCACAGAGTGGTGTCCAGTGTCCAAAGCAGATTCAGACCCAGACCGTCGGCCTGAAGACCGGTCTACGGGCCAGATAGAGAGGGGCTTTGACTTCATGCCCGACCTGAAGCGCACCGCTGCCATCGCCGGTATCCATGAGCATGTGACACGGTATGCACCGGACAAGAGCGAGCTTCAAATCCAGGGTGAAAGCGTCATCAAGGCTTTGGCCGACGCAGGACTGACCAAGCAGGACGTTGATGGCTTGCTCACCGCCTCAAGCTCCGCCCGCAACAGCGGCCTCAACCTAGCCGATTACCTGAACATGTACCCCAGTTACGTGGACAACACCACGGTTGGCGGCGGGTCGTTTGAGTTTCACCTGTCCCACTGTCTCAACGCCATTGCCGCCGGGCGGATGAACTGCGCCGTTATCACCTACAGCAGTCTGGCGAGGTCCGGCGGCGTCTCGGTGGGGACCGGGGGCGTGGGCCGGTTTGGACACCCCAGGTTGGAACCGTCGCCGGACAGCTTCGAGGAGCTTTATGGACTGACCACGGTGGGGCTTTACGCCATGATCGCCCAACGGCACATGCACCTTTACGGCACGACCTCGGAGCAACTCGCCGAGATTGCCGTGGCGGTGCGGCACCATGCCTCCATGAATCCTGAAGCGTTGTTCCGCAACCCGATCACCGTAGAAGACATCGTCAACTCCCGGATGATCTCCTCACCGCTGCACCTGCCCGATTGTTGCGTGATTACCGACGGCGGGGGCGCGGTGGTAGTGGCCTCGGCGGAGGTCGCCCGCAACTGCCGGCACACTCCGGTCTGGGTGTTGGGCGCAGGAGAAGCGGTGGCCCACCAGGGCGCGGGCAAACGGGACCTGCAATACATCGCGGCCCGCCAGAGCCACGGACCCGCCTTTGCCATGGCCGGGGTTACTCACGAAGATATTGACATGGCGATGATCTACGATTCCTTCACCATAACGGTCCTGGAGACACTGGAAGACCTGGGGTTTTGCGAGAAGGGTGAGGGCGGTGATTTCGTGTCGGGCGGGAGGATAAGAATCGGCGGGGAGTTGCCGATAAACACCGACGGAGGCGGACTCTCTTCCAACCACCCGGGAATGCGCGGCATATTCCTGCTGATGGAAGCGACCCGCCAGCTCAGGCGCCAGTTCGAAGGGACGCCCAGGCAGGTGCCCAATTGCAACATAGCGTTGTGCCACGGCACTGGAGGCGCGCTGGGCACACGTCATAGCGGCGGTACGGCCATACTGGGGAGGGATTAGACCATGCCTGACTGGAACAAGCCCCTGCCGACAGTTTCCGGCGAGACCAAGTCCTTTTGGGATGCGTGCCGCAGAGGCCAGCTATTGATACAGAAGTGCGACCGGTGCGATGAATACCAGTTTTACCCGCGGGGCATTTGCGCCAATTGCTGGTCGGAAGATATCAGGTGGGTGACCGCCACCGGAAAAGGCACGGTATGGACCTACACCGTGACCTACCAGAACCGCACGCCCGGATTCGCCGAAGACGTGCCCTATGTCCTGGCCCTGGTGGAACTGGAAGAAGGTGTGCGGATGTTTACCAACATTATCGAGTGCCCGCCCAGGGACGTCACTATTGGGATGCCGGTGGAGGTCACGTTCGTCCAGGCTACCAACCAGATATCTGTGCCGTACTTCAAACCGGCTGGGTAGCTGATCGGGGTTCTTAATGGCCACATACAGCATCAAAGAGTTCAAGGCCAAGGCGAGCGAAATCCTCCGGGGTCTCAAGGAGGGCGAGGAAGTAATTATCACGCGCCGTGGGAAGCCTTGCGGCAGGCTCACGACGATCAAGCAGGATGCCCCTCCCCGGTCCAAGCCGTCGCTAGGCACGCTCAGGGGATCCCTGACCGACCTACCAGATGCGACCTACGAAGACTTCCTGGAGGTTAACCGGATATGGGAGCCTCGCGATCCCATGTCCGGTGAGGGCGAACGCTTCGGAAGTAGATGGTCCGGCGCGGTTCGTGCTTGATACCCTGCCCTGTAGTGGTATCTGAGGGCTCCCGAACGTCTTACGCCTGCCGCATCATCGGTATGCAGGCTAGCTGAAACCGGAAATGCGGCACTCATAGCGCCAGCGATTACTGTAGCCGAGTTCTACTACGTCTCAGTGAAGCTGGGGCAGGCCTTTGCGCCGTCGGATTTGTTGGAGAATTTGGCCGGGATATAGGTTTCCGCTTCCCCTCAAATGGTGACTGTGTGGTAAGTCCGGCCGACGCCCCTACATCACCGACCTGACCAACCCACCGTCCACCAGGATGGTTGTCCCGGTGATGTAGCTGGACTTGGTGGAGGCGAGGAAGGCCACCAGGTTGGCAAGCTCCACCGGTTGCCCTACGCGGCCCAGGGCCGTTTCCGAGGCGCGTTGGGCAAGGGCTTCTTCCACCGGAATCCCAAGCTCGTTGGCGCGGGAGGTGACGTTGGATAGCATCCGGTCGCTGAGGATGGAGCCGGGGCAAACGTTGTTGACCAGTATGTTGTCTCGTCCAACTTCGTCGGCCAGGCTCTTGGCCCAGGCAACCACACCCATGCGGGTAGCGCCGGACAATGCAAGGTTGTCTATAGGCTGGTAGACGGTGCTGGCCAGGATGTTGATGATGCGCCCGCCTCCCTGGTTCCGCAGGTGGGGAAGGGCCTCGCGGGACATGCGGGCGAAGAACAGGAGCGACCGTTGCACGGCCACAGCCCATTGGTCTTCGTTGGCAGTGGCGGCCCTGGCCAGGGGCGGCCCGCCTGAGTTGTTGACCATGATGTCGAGGCGGCCGAAGCGCTCCACGGTGGCCGAGACCAGGTCAATGATGGTCGAGTTGCTGTCCAGGTCGCCGGGAAAGGACATTACCTCGCCACCCGTTGACCCACGAATTTCGTCCGCAGCGGCGTCCAGGTCTGCTTGGGTGCGGCTGCACATAGCCACCTTGACGCCTTCCTGGGCCAGGACCTCGGCGCAGGCCCGGCCCAGGCCCTTGCTCGCTCCTCCGATGATGGCGACTTTGCCTTGAAGCTCCAAGTCCATACGAACGCCCCCACTCCGGCCCCTCCCCAACGGAAGAGGTAACTCGACTAGACGCCCCGGATTATAGCAGAGCGCCCGGGCCCGGCCAATTGCCCCGGCGGACGTTGACGACAGTTGCCGGTTGACCCATTCTTGGGACTGCTCTACGCTTAGAGGACATTACACTTCACGGGTTTGCTGAGGGGAGAGATGCCAGACTACTCGTTGATACTGAGAAAGCCGTACCCAGTCAAAATCCGATGTCTGAGAATAAGCAAGGGCGTAACGGACGTCGAGAGGGAGGTGCGGATAGACTGGGAGGGCCGCAACATAGGCGTGTTTGCGCCGATTGACGCCATTGACTTCGAACAACAGTCCCTGGAAGTGTTGGTGTTCGATGACGGCGGCGAAAAGATTATTTTCCGAATGCCTGGGGAAGCGTTGAACACCGGGGAGCAACTTTGGGCGTCGAGAGAATGGTTGGAGCGTTCCAAGGTAGAATGAGGCTGGCGGCAAGCGAAATTGTCCGTGAATTAGAAGCCGGGAACCTGGTGATTGACCCGGAGGTTGACCAGGAGCTAATCACGGGTAGTTCAATAGACTTGTCCCTGTCGGAAACGTTTTACTCCTTTCAGGCGGCTTTAAGCGACTTGGAACAGGCCGGTATCGCAGGAGCAATCGACCTTCAACAGTATGATTGGCCAAATTTCATCCGGCGGTTCGGACAAGAAATCACCATATCCGGCAACGAATACCTGGACATTCCACGTCAGCAGTTGATTCTTGGGTACACCAGGGAGAGGGTAACGTTGCCGCAGCATTTGGGCGGTCGAGTTGAAGGCAAGAGCAGCATCGCCCGAATCGGGCTATTCATTCACATATCCGCCCCGACGATACATCCGGGATTCCGCAACAAGATAATGCTGGAGTTCTACAACGTAGGGCCGCTGCCCACCCGGGTCCGCGCCGGAGACCTTATCTGCCAGCTAATCCTGGGGCGGCTTGAGGGAGTCGGCATCTACGAAGGGCAATTCCAGTCTTGAACGTCCGAATTATCCAGCGGTTTGGCCGGTGAAGTAGCCTTGTACTCTTTCGACGATGCGTTAGCCCGGGAAATCGAACGCCACGCGGTGGAGTTGGCCCGGGGCGCGGGCCGTATTCTGGCCGGGCATTTCGGCGGGCAGATTGTTGTTGAGTACAAGGACGACAAGGAGCGCGACCCGGTTACGACCGCGGACAAGGCCACGCAGCAGTACCTTACGGACGAAATTACCCGGCGCTTCCCGGACCACGGCATCCTCGGCGAGGAAGCCACCAAGGAGGAAAGGGAGTCGGAGGCCCCGGCGCGGGATATTCTGTGGGTTCTCGACCCCTTGGACGGCACCACCAACTTCCTGAACGGCCTGCCGGTGTTCGCCTCGTCCATCGGGGTCATGTACCGGGGCTGGCTTGTGGCGGGGGCGCTCTATCTGCCGTGGCCCAATGACGGCGGCGGGTGCGTGCTGCACTGCCGCAAGGGCGGCGGTTGTTTCGCCGACGGCGCCCCGGTATCGGTGTACGAGACGCAGGAGCCGGTACCCAACCGGCTGATTGGAGTACCCGGCTATTTCGGCGTCGCCAACCGTTTCTCCAAGCGGCTGGCGGGCAAGGCCGGCGAACCCCGCACCACGGGAAGCATCGCCTACGAACTGGCGATGACGGCCCGTGGGGTGATGCAGTACACGATCATCGGAGCGCCGAGGCTGTGGGACATGGCTGCCGGAACGCTGGCCGTAATCGAGGCGGGCGGCACGGTAATGACCCGCTTTCGCGGCGAACGCCAATGGCATCCCCTGGAGAACCTGGTGCCTTCATGGGACGAAAAGACGCCTACCATGAAGGAGCTACGCAACTGGGTTGCGCCGCTGGTAGCGGGGAACCACCACCTGGCTCCGCTGGTGGCGCAAAACCTGCGCCGGCACTTCAGCCTGAAGGCGAAGCTGCGGCCGGTGATGAGAGCGTTGCGGGGGCGGAAGCAGAGGTAAGAGATGCCGCAAACGATACGATTGTGGGAAGTAACGCCACAGAACACCCTTTCGGAGATTCTCAGAGGTCCAATCAATATGGAACATGATCTGGAGGATTGGCTGGAAAGTGATATTTCCATGCTTGATGGAAATCTGCTGGTAATCGGACGGCAGGTGCAGACGGACTTTGGCAAGAAAATTGACCTACTTTGCTTAGACTCGGTTGGCAATCTTGTGGTCGTAGAGCTCAAGAAGAGCAAGACACCTTGGGAGGTAGCTGCCCAAGCGTTGGACTACGCTTCGTGGGTACAGGGCCTTTCGACCGAGCGAATCCAAGGGATAGCGGCTGGGTATTCAGGCATATCAGGTTCGCTGGATCAAGCCTTTGAGGAGAAGTTTGAAGCCTCGTTGCCGGAAACTCTGAATCAGGGACACCGATCTCTGATTATTGCCGAGTCACTGGACGACAGTACGGAACGCATAGTCCGATACTTGTCGGACTATGCGTACCAATCAACGTAGCCACCGTGCAACACTTCAAGGCCGAAGACGGGCGAGAGGTTGTGGCACAGGTCTTCTGATCGAGCCAGAATTGGCCATGTCGAGACCGCAGCCTATTTCAAAGGGGCCCCAATATGTGAAGGCTAGTGATATGGAAGCTCTTGCCGACGAACAAGAAGTTGGTTCCCTATACCGCCGACTAAGGGATGGATGGTCTGGACCAAAGAGCGGATCGTCTCACAAGCTATACAAGGCTTCCTTTGGTAGCAAAAGTCTCGGGTTTCAGGTGAAGATCGAGGAAAGGATAGCGGCGGTATTGGTTGTAGAGGTTGGGCAGAGTGAGAAAAACATTGGCTTGAAGTTTCGACTAAACGGCACACGACTGATGGCTGTATTTGGTTTAGACGAATCTCAACTTTGCAGCTACTTACCCAACAGTAGGGAGGAAATGCCCAATGGTGAATGGAATGGAGCAACATCAGAAGAAATAGCCAACTGGTATGGCTTCAAGGGCTACTTCCGCACCACCGACGAGATCGACAAGTTCCTGGGACTGCTCAAGGGGCCTCAAGCTTAGTCACATCGGCTGGCCGTTACTTCCGCAGGGCGTTTACCGGGACCAGCTTTTCCGCTACCGGGTCTATACCCAAGCCCAGAACTTACAAGATCGTTGAACCCATCAACGGAGCCGCCTCATCAGAGGCAAAGAATACCTGGGCAACCGGCAAAGGGCATTGGCTCCCAGATGCCCGCTGGTTGGCGGTAGGATGTTATTTCCAAAGACCCACCACCGGTATTAGTTTCTGGGCGGTGGGGTCTACTGCCAATCCGAAAATCTCCAGGGTCGTCGCGCCAATGATAGGGTATGAATCATCCGGCGCGAAGATGACTGGGGCCACATCCTCATCCCCTTCTAGCAGCAGGCTGGCAGTGCCGATGGGGTATTCCACGATCCGATTATCGGCCAACTCCAGCTGGCGCGCCCGCCGCGGCGTTACTCCAAGCCCGGTCAGCAGGGTGCTTGGGAACGAGGAATAGGTAGAGCCTGTATCGACCAAGGCATCCACGGGGGAATACCGCTCCCCGAGAGGGTCTCCGACCTGCACTTGAACGTTAAACGTTCCCATCAGTAATACTCCGTCTCTCCCTACGCCCGGTCTGCCGACCAATCCTGGGAATGAAGAACCGTCACTTCCGCAGCGCGTTGACCGGGACTAACTGTTCTCTTATGGGGTCTATGCCCAGCCTCAATATCTCCAAGGTCGTCGCTCCTACCAGGGGCGTCGTATCGTCCGGCGCGAACATTATGGGAGCGGACCGCTCCCGGTTCTCCAGCCCCAAGCGGGTCTCCCCCATTGAGTATTCCACCAGCCGGTTGTCAGCCAATTTGAATGTGCGGACTTCATCAGGTTCGATGCCCAGTTCAGCTAAGAGACTCTCTGGCAATGACGTATATGTTGACCCTGTGTCAACCATAGCGTCTATATGAGCGTACCGCTCCCTGAACCGGCCGGCGACTCTGAGCGTGACGTAGAATGTCCCCATTTTATTCTCCTCCCTACGCCTGGTCCGGTTCCCACCCCCACGGCCTCGGCCCCCAGCCGGCTTCGAAAATCTCTCCCCGTTTGACTGTCACGACCGGGACCAGGGCCTTGTCGTGGCGGCGGGAGTCTCCCAGAACGTCGTATAACAGCCAGTCGCCTTCCTCGATGTGGAGGACTGAGATGTCGGCCTGCTTGCCGGCCTGGAGGCTGCCCAGCCGGTCGTCTTCTCCGATGGCCAGGGCCGGGTTCAGGGTGGACATGGTGACTACCTGCTCCATCGTAAAGCCCATGGCCAGGAACCGGGTCATCATCTCGGTCATGCTGTGGACAGTGCGCTGCCTTCCCGGCAAGGTTAGGTCGGTGCTGATGCAGTGGGGCAAGAGACCCTGGTCCAGGATGCGCTGGCCGACGTTGAAGCTGAAGTTCGAGCGCCCGTGGGCTGTGTCCAGCCAAACGCCACGGTCTTTGGCTTCCTGCGCCTCCGGGACGAGCTTGCCGTCGGAATCGACTACCCCGCCGGGGTTGGCGGTGAACAGGTGGGTGACGATATCCCCTTCCTCCAGGATCGGCAGCAGGTCACGAATAACGTTGGGGTCGTACCGTTTCTCCGTGTCGCCGATGTGGACCATCAGCTTGACCCCTGCCTCCCGCGCAGCCTGTTTGGCCAACCTGGGCATCTCCATTCCCATAATCTCCAAGGCGGGAGAGACCATCCGCGCCTTGATGCCGGAGATAGCGCCGCTTTCAGAAGCAACCTGAATGGTCTTGTCCAGGTCTATGCTGGCGGGGCTGAAGATATCCGGAGTAGTGGCGAGCCCGGTGCGGCATATATGCAGGAAGCAGATAATTTCGGTGGCGCTGTTGGGGATGATGTGGCGAGGAAAGCCGCCGAAGGTGTCGCACCCCGAGCTTCCAGCGTCCACCATGGTTGTAACGCCGGCCCTGACGCCGCCGATGTCGGCCTCCACGCCGTTCCCATTAACGCCGTCATAGACGTGGGTGTGAAGGTCGATAAGCCCTGGCACCACCAGTTTGCCCTTCACATCCAGCACCCGGACGGCTTCTTCGGATGGGATATCCGGCGCGACACGCGCGATCTTGCCATCTTCTACGGCTATATCGTTAATGCCGTTTAGACCCTGGGAAGGGTCGATCAAGGTTCCGCCTTTGACAATCAGGTCGTACATCTTACGAAGGACCTCCCGGCTTATTTGTCGAACAACTCGCCTACGGACTTGCCCTGGTGGATGCGGGAAATGGCCTCGCCCAGCAGTGGCGCGACCGACAATACGGTGAACTTGCCGTTGCGCTTTTCTTCCGGCATGGGGATGGTGTCGGCGACCACCACTTCGCTAAACGGGCTGTTGGACATTCGCTCCGGGCCATGTTTCGACAGGACCGGGTGGGTGACGCAACAGTAGACCTCTTTGACCCCTCTTCGTACCAGCACTTCGGCGGCGTTGAGCACCGTGCCGCCAGTGTCTATCTCATCGTCGAAAGTGAGGGCGACCTTGCCTTTGACGTCACCGATCACGTTCATGATCTCGGTGTCATCGTTGTTGCTGACGCGGCGCTTTTCGATGATGGCCAGTGGAGCGTGCAGAAGCTCAGCCACGTCCCTGGCCTTCTTGCTTATGCCGATGTCCACCGCGACCACCACCAGGTCGGAGATCTCCTTACCGTTGAAGTAGTTGGTGAAAATGGGCAGGGCGGTAAGTTCGTCCACAGGGATGTTGAAGAACCCCTGTATCTGGCCCGCGTGAAGGTCCACGGTCAGGAGACGGTCGGCCCCGGCGGCTGTCAGCAGGTCCGCGACCAACCGGGCGGTGATGGGCACCCGGGGTTGGTCCTTCTTGTCGGTACGGCCATACCCGTAGTAGGGGACCACCGCCGTGATGCGCCCGGCCGACGCCCTCTTGCAGGCGTCGATCATAATCAGCAGTTCCATCAGGTTGTCGTTTACCGGGGCGCAGGTGGGTTGAACGATGAAAACGTCCCGCTGCCGGATATTCTCCAAAATCCGGACGAAAGTGTTGTCGTTGGCGAATTTGAACACCTCCGCCTGGCCCAGAGGTATGTTCAAATACTGGCATACGTCCTGAGCAAGCTCTCGGTGGGCGTTGCCGCTAAATACCTTGAGTTCGTCCATCACCGGAATCATAATCTACCCTCTTGTAACGGATTCCTGTGCCCGGTCCTCCGCGCACTGATCAAGTTGGCGCGAAAGTCGCCGGGGCGAATCCCGGCGGCCCAAAAAGATAGTTGGTGGATTGAAGGTTGAAGATGGGTCTCTATCTTGAGGGGACCTCCAGCCACAGTTCTCCTCAAGTAGGGCGTGGGGCCAAATTATAGCATATTGGCGCAGCCTTGGAGTATGATGGGCGCGATACCCACAACTTTCCGGGGGCCTTGCCCCTCTTTCCGGTGTTGCTGAAATATGACCAATTACCTGGACCACTTGCAATGCAGCCAATGCGGCGCGACCTACCCCCATAACCTGGCCAGCAGGATGAGCGCCTGCTGCGGCAAGGTGCTGTTGGCGAGGTACGACCTGGCCAGAATGAGGCGGGAAGTGGACCGGGACGCCATGCCGGGCCGCGGCGATACGATGTGGCGTTTCGCGGAATTCCTGCCCGTCGAAGACCCGCAGTACGTCATCACCCTCGGTGAGGGGGGGACTCCACTGCTGGAGGCACGGAACCTGGCCAAGGACCTTGGTCTGGGGAGCCTGTACGTGAAAGAGGAAGGGATCAATCCCACCGGGACCTTCAAAGCCAGGGGGATATCCGCAGCCATTTCCAGGGCCTGGGAGTTGGGTTCCACCGGGTTTACCATGCCATCGGCGGGCAATGCGGCCGGGGCCGCCGCGGCATACTGCGCCAGGGCCGGTCTGGACATCCGGGTGTTCATGCCCCAGGACGCGCCTGAAGCGAACCAGAAGGAGTGCCTGGTGACCGGCTCACAACTAAACCTGGTGGCAGGTCACATCGGTGACGCAGGGCGGGAAGCGGTGGCAGTGTCCGAGGAGCAAGGGCTGTTCGACCTCTCGACCCTGAAGGAGCCTTACCGGGCCGAAGGCAAGAAGACCATGGGGCTCGAGATTGCGATGCAGCTTAACTGGACCCTGCCCGACACGATTATCTATCCCACCGGAGGCGGCACCGGGATAATCGGGATGCACAAAGGGTTTCAGGAGTTGCTGGAGTTGGGCTGGGTCGAGGGGAGCATGCCCAGGTTCATCGCGGTACAGGCCGCGGGGTGCCAGCCCATCGTTCGAGCTTTCCATAACGGTTCAGAAACCGCCGAGCCGTGGGCCAACGCCCAGACCATCGCCGACGGTCTCCGCGTTCCGGGGCCCTTTGCCGATTATATGATCCTCTCGATACTGAGGGAGACCGGCGGGACAGCATTGGCGGTTGAAGACAGTGACATGGTTGAGGCCATGTACCAATTGGCCACCGCCGAAGGGATCATAGCGTGTCCCGAGGGCGCGGCCACGCTGTGCGGACTGAAACGGCTGCTCGACGACGGCACAATCAGACAGGATGAGACCGTGGTCCTCCTCAACACCGGGTCCGGCTACAAATATATGCACTTGCTACAGGGGTCAAACTGACGGTTTCAGGTAGAGCTGGAATTGACGCCCTTCCAGGAGGCTCAAGGTGGAAGTAAAACTCAGTTCGCCCCGAGGGTTCTGCGCAGGAGTCGTCCGGGCTATCGAAGTCGTTGAAATCTGCCTGCAGCGGTATGGCGCGCCGGTTTACGTAAAACACCAGATCGTCCACAACCCCCACGTGGTAACCGACCTGGAACGGAAGGGCGCCATCACCGTGGAGGCAATCGAGGAAATTCCTATCGGGTCGCTGGTGGTCTTTTCGGCCCACGGGTCGCCTCCAGAGGACTTCCAAAAGGCCGAAGAGCGGAACTTGACAGTCATTGACGCCGTGTGTCCTCTTGTCACCCGTGTCCACAACGAGGCGAAGAAGTACCACGGCGAGGGCAAGCGGGTGCTTCTCGTCGGCCACCGGGGCCACCAGGAGGTCCGGGGTACGATGGGCCAGGTGGAGATGACTCTGGTGACCGACGGCGATGACCGGGAGTTGCCGGAATGGGACGGTGACTCGGAAGTTGCTGTTTTGACCCAGACCACCCTCTCGGTGAGGGACACGGCCCATGCGATAGACGCTATCCAGAAGCAATTCCCTTCCGCCACCGTACGCAACGACATCTGCTACGCCACGACCAACCGGCAGGAGGCCGTCATGGAGATGGCGGGGTCGGTTGACCTGGTGCTGGTCATAGGGGCGGACAACAGCTCCAATTGCAACCGGCTCAGAGAGGTCGCGGAAGCCCAGGGCGTCCCGTCCTATCTGATCAACGGTCCGGAAGAAATTGACCCTGCCTGGTTGGACGGCATGGATAAAGTGGGGATTACTTCCGGGGCTTCCACTCCCGAGGTGCTGGTTGAAAGCGTGATCGAGTACCTGGCTCCGGAAAAGGTGACGGTCCTGACCGGGGCGGAGGAAGACGTTACGTTCACCCTGCCAAGAGAGCTGCGTTAAGGTCCCGGTCCCCGGTCTGACTGGAATTCCGCACTCCCATGTCTCCCTTGCCGCAGAATTCCAGCGGCCCGTCCGCCATAAAACGGCGGGTGTTATCCCTGCCGACCCTGGTGTCCCTGGGGTTGGCGGGCGTATTCCTTAGCTTCCTCGCGTTCCGGTTCGACGTGGAACCGGGGGCCATCTGGGCTGAGGTGCGTTCCAGCGAATGGTGGTACCTGGCGCTAGCCCTGCCCCTGCACTACACGACGTTCATATTCCGGGGCGCGAGGTGGCGTTTGCTGTTGCGGAACGTCCAACTCGATGGGCCGGCGGCGCCGGGAATCCTCTACTGTAGCCAGTTGGTGTTCCTGGGTTGGTTCGCCAACTCGGTAGCCTGGCTCAGGTTGGGGGACGCTTACCGTGCTTACCTCTACCGTGACGAGCAAGCCGCATCCTTCTCCCGGACCATAGGCACCATTCTGGCGGAGCGCGTGCTTGACACCATCCTCGTCATGTTGCTGCTCCTGTTTGTGGTCCCATTCCTGATCCGGGGCAGCGGGAGCGCGGCCTGGCCGGTGCTGGTTACGTCTATTGCCCTTGCTTGCGTCCTCTTGGTGGTAATGGCCGGGATCAGCCTGGCCGGGGGTATGGCGGCGCATTTTATGCCCGGCTGGTTGGCCGAAAGGTATGAGAGGCTGCGAGAAGGGACCCGGGGAGTGTCGAAGGATGTGGTCCCGGTGCTCATCTGGGGCCTCTTGGGTTGGCTTGCCGAAGCCGGACGGTTATACCTGGTAGTGCATGCTCTGGGCCTGGAAGCCGGGGTCCCACTGGTGGTATTCACCGCCCTGGCCAACTCATTGCTGACGCTGGTACCCACTCCGGGAGGCGTTGGCGCGGTTGAGCCGGGAGTGACGGCGATTCTGCTAAAACTCTCGAGCATCCCCCTCAGCAGCGCCGCCGCGCTCGTGGTGGTAGACCGGGCCATATCCTACGTGAGCGTCATAGTCCTGGGCGCGGTTCTGCTTTTGATGCGCCACACATTCGGACAGGGACTGCGAGGGCAGGGGAGGAAGGTGGAGTTCGAGCGCGTGGAGGAGGTGTGACCACGGGGAACATAAGCTTGTTGTACACCGCCAGTTTCTACGCCTCCGACGACTGGCGCGGCGTCCGGTACAGGGTGTCCCGGAGTCACCCCCGAGGACGCAAGACCGAATGGGAAACCCTCCCGTTTCTATACCCCGCACGGGAGCTTTTGGTGGCGTACCGCGCGGGGATTCTGGACTTTGAAGGGCTCTCTTTAGAGTATCTGGCGGGTCTGGAGGATGGGAAGCGAAAGTCCGATAAGTTCCAGAGATGGTTAGATGAAGTGCCGGGTATGAGCGATTTTACCCTGCTCTGCTTTGAAAGGGCGGGAGAGAATTGCCACCGGAGGGTCCTGGCAGAATGGCTGATGGCACAGGTGCCGGGACTTGCTTTGGGACACCTGCGGTGATGCTGCACGCCGCTTCCATGAAAATAGCAGGCTTTAATTGCCTTATCTGGCCTTCCCGCGGCCACTGGCAGTTCCGGCGGCTAAGACCTGATCTGATCCGGGACAGCCGGGTCTACCACTCGGAGCGGGGTGGCCGCTCCATCAACTCCACGATGGCGTCACGCGGCGCAAGCCCCTCGAACAGCACGCGATAGGCGGCCCGGGTAATCGGGAGTTCCACATTCAACTCATTGGCCATCGCCAGAGCAGCGCGGGTGGTGTTGACTCCTTCGGCCACGTTGCTCATCGAGTCTCGAATTTCGGGCCATGAGCGGCCCTGGGCCAACTGCTCGCCCACGTAACGGTTGCGGCTCAACTTGCTGGCGCACGTTGCGATCAGGTCCCCCAGACCAGCCAGCCCGGCGAAAGTGAGAGGCTGGGCGCCGGCGGCGATGCCGAGGCGCGTGATCTCGGCCAGACCGCGGGTGATGAACGCAGCCTTTCCATTGTCACCGATGTCCAGGCCATCGGCGATTCCCGCTCCCAGGGCAATGATGTTCTTCAGCGCGCCTCCCATCTCCACGCCGGTCACGTCGTCACTGGTGTATACGCGGAAGGAGGGGGACATCAATATGGTCTGGGCATGTTCGGTTATGGCGGCGTTGCGGCCTGCCACGACGGTGGAGGCGATCTTACCCTCGACGATCTCCCTGGCAAAGTTTGGCCCCGACAAAGTGCATATACCCTTGTGGAGCACTGGCGGAAGGGCGTCTTCCATGACCAGGCTCATGCGGTTTCCATCGGGCCATTCCAGGCCCTTGGCCGCATTAAGAATAATCGCTCCCGGCGTGATGCTATCGCGTATTGTCTCCAGGTTTTGGCGCAGTGTGGGGGAAGGGACGGCGAGGACGAGCATTTGGGCCAGCGGGACCGTATCCGGTACGGAGGCCGTAACGTTCATTCCATCTGGAAAAGGCACACCGGGCAGGAACCTGACATTCTGGCGCTGGGAGTCCAGCAGGGCGCACTCTTCCTCGGTGCGGACAACCAGGTCTACCGCGATATCGTTTCGCGCCATGATGATGCCCAGGGCAGTGCCCCAGGTGGTGGCGCCGATGACAGCGACCCTTTCGCTCAAGACTTGGTCCATTCGGGGTATATCAATCCCTGGGCTTCTCCGGAATTGGGGTTATTGTCTCTCTGGTGAAGAAGGCTAGGATGAGGTTGCGGCCTTGCCCGGTAGCCGAGACAGGAGATGGAGACCACGCGGCCTTAACTCCAGCGCTCTCCCGCGGGGAGAGGGGGATGTCTGGCATTTCTCTGAATGGTCAGTTGGTTTTGGCGGCTGGGCTGCCCAGGCGGCGCTCGTTGCCGGCCAGGATTCGCTGGATGTTGTCGCGGTGCTGCCAGATGATAATTGCGCCGCCCACAAGGGTATAAGCGGCGTAAGCCGGTGAGTATTTCCCCATCCAGACCAAGCCGGCAGTGACGAGGAAGGCGATTATCACCCCGATGATGTTGCCGAGGGAAATGTACCGGCTGATTAGGGTGATCACCACCATTACCGCAGCAGCGATAGCGGCCACGGGCGGAGCGATAATCCACAGCCCGCCGAAGGCCGTGAGGATACCTCTCCCGCCGCGGAATTGCAGGAACACCGGCCAATTGTGACCCGCCAAGGCGAACAGCCCAGCGATCATCTCGGCTTCGGTGGCGCCGATGATCTGCCGGGCAAGTAGGACGGACAGTATGCCCTTTCCCATATCCAGCAGCAGGACCAGTGCGGCCATTTTGGCGCCCGCGGTCCGCAACACGTTGGTCATGCCGGTGCGCCCGCTGCCGTGTTGACGGATATCCACCCCTTCGCGCCAAAGGATTACCATATAGCCGAAGGGGATGGAGCCCAGGAGATAGGCAATGGTTAGGACTGCGGCGTACCGGGCTATGGGAGCCTGGTGCGGCAGGGTCAGAAACGCTAATACCACGGCTATGCCGAGGGCAGGCACCACCGTCAGGGTGAACACACGGGGCGTAAGGCGGAAGATCATCGTCTTCTAAACACTAACTTGAGATGGGTATGGTCGAACCCGAAGTTGCTCCGTATCCGGTTCTCCAAGTACCTCTGGTAGGAGAAGTGTACCAGGTTGGGGTTGTCCACTGTGAACAGGAAAGTAGGCGGGTTTACACCTATCTGCCGGAGCCGGTTGATGCGCAAACGCTCCCTGCGGTGCCGCTTTATGGTGGGTGGAGTGTGGTCGGCCAGGGCGTCGGCCAGGACGTATTGCAGCTCTCGCGCCGGGATGAACCGTAGCCGTTCCTGCCGCAATTCCAGCGCAGTGCCCATGAGACGCGCGATGCCTTGTTGGTGCAAGGCGGAGGTAAAGACGACGGGTACATAGGGCATGAAATGGAGACTTTCCCTGACTATGCGGGCGGCGCGTTCCTGGGCGGGACGGCTGCCGTCGGATGCCAGGTCCCACTTGTTCACGACCACAATGAGGCCGCGGCACATCTCCCAGGCCAGGCCGGCTATGTGAGCGTCTTGGGCGGTCGCCAATTCGCTGGCGTCGGTCACCAACAGCGTGATGTCGCTGCGTTGCACGGCGTTCACGGCCCGCATCACGCTGAACTTTTCGATGCCTCTTTCGACACGCCCGCGCCGCCGGATGCCGGCTGTGTCGATCAACACAACGTCCTGATCGTTGTAGCTCACGTAGGTGTCCAGCGCGTCCCGGGTTGTCCCGGCCTCGGGCGTGACTATGGAGCGTTCATGTCCCAGGATGGAGTTTAGGAGCATGGACTTGCCGACGTTGGTCCGTCCGACGATGGCCAGCTTAAGCTCTTCGGCCTGGGGTGGTCCTGTTACTTCTTCCGCATCGTCTGGGAAGGTGGGCGTGAGGTGGGAACAGACCTTGTCCATAAGTTGGTAGACGCCCAGGTTGTGGTAGGCGCTAATGGGCATGGGGTCATCCAGTCCAAGCTGGAAGAACTCGGAAGCGGCGAACTCCCTGATCTCATTGTCTGCCTTGTTCACGGCAAGGATCACTGGCTTTTGAGTGCGCCGTAGCCGGTCCGCGGCCAGGATGTCGGTGGAGGTGATCCCTTCCGACCCGTCGGTCAAGAAAATAACCACGTCGGCATCGCTCACGGCCATGTCTGCCTGTTCCTGGACCTTTGTCTGAATCGTACCTTCCGGGCGGGTTTCCAGTCCTCCTGTGTCCACCAGGATGAACTGGTAGTCATCCCACCAGGCTTCGGCCATAAGGCGGTCGCGCGTGGTGCCGGCCACGTCGGTCACGATTGCCTGGCGGCGGTTCAGTATGCGGTTGAAAAGGGAGGACTTGCCCACGTTGGGCCGTCCCACTATGGCTACCACCGGAATGGGGGGCTGGGGGACGGGAGACGTGGGTGCGGGCGCCGCAGGCGCGGAGGTATCGTTTTCCAGCACCCTGAGCCGTCTCGCCGGGTAGAGACCGGCAAGCTCCGGTGGCGGGATAGGTCCGGCCTCTGGGCCGGACTGTTGGTGAATTTCGGGGTCTATTTCCATTTCGAGCCGCCCGGTCACTCGCCGCCCAGGAGCAGTTCCATCACTGCCTTCTGGGCATGGAGCCGATTGTGGGCTTGGGAGTATGCCACCGATTGGGGGTGGTCCAACATTCCTGGCATGACCTCTTCTCCGTAGTGGACGGGCATGTCGTGCATGAACAAGGCTCCGGCGCCTGCCTTTTCCATCAAGGCTCCGTCAACAGTGTATCCTTGAAACGCATTTCTACGTATTTCAGCCTCAGTTTCCTGCCCCATGCTGGTCCATGCGTCGGTGTAGATGACGTCCACACCCCGCACCGCATCGGCGGGGTCCGGGATTGTTTGAACGCGCGGCCCCTGTCCTGACGCCCGGCTGCGCGCCAGGTCCAGGGTCTCCTGGTCCAGGCAATAACCTCCGGGAGCGGCGATGGTGAATCCCATGCCGACGGGCGGCAGGGCCAGGCAAAGACTGCGTGCGACGTTGTTGCCGTCACCTACGAAGGTCAGGTTGAGACCCTCCAGGTTATCTTTGTTCTCCTGGATAGTAAGCAGGTCCGCCATTATCTGACATGGGTGCTCCCAATCGGACAGAGCATTGATGACGGGGACGGTGGAGTATTCGGCCAACTGTTGCAGCGCCTCGTGGGAGAAAACCCGGGCCACTATGCCATCCACGTAGCCGGATAGGACACGGCCCACATCCGAAGCAGGCTCGCGCGTTCCCAGGCCAACCTCTTCGGGGCCGAGATAGAAGGAGAACCCTCCAAGCTGCTGAACGCCGACCTGGAAGCTGGACCTGGTGCGCAAGGAAGGCTTCTCGAAAAGCAGGGCGATGCTCTTGCCCTGAAGGGGTCTGTGACCATCATCGCCGGACTTCATTTCTCTCGCCCTGCGGAGGACGTGAAGAGTCTCGTCCGCTGTGAGGTCGGTTACGGAAAGCAGGACTCTTTTAGTTGGCATATCAAGCCCACTCCGACCGGCAGCATCATATCTCAATATGGGCGCCCGTTCAAGCTGAGTACGAGAACATTGCGAAACTCCACTGCCCCCATGTGTCGCTTCCGGCGTCGCTCCCGCGTTCGCGGGAGCGACGAGCTATCGTAGAGGATTCCTGCCCCCGTTCAAGCCGGGGGCAGGCTCTTCGCGGGAAATTGTGGGCCATTTTGGTACATTGGGCCTGGCGGCGGGTTAGGGTGCGATGGCACACATTCGGGTGCTCTGAAGCTGGAGAATTTATTTCAGGGAAATTGTGGGCCACATTGGACCTGGCGACGGGTTAGGGATTTGGACCGGGACGGACTTCCGGCAAGGATTATGGTAGCAGGTGGTCACCCCAGGTGGGAAGGGCAGGGTGTCAGCAGTCCAATTCAAGACGCGATTGCCCTGCCCTTCAAGCTGAGTACCCCGCCGCCGTCGGCGCCGCATCTGTTATGATACAACTCCGGGACCCATTTTGAGTGATACGGAGGCACAGGTTTATGGCAAGCGCCGGAATTGCCCCCGGACTGAAGGGAGAGCGGCAGACCATCGTCTGCGAGCACAACGTCGCCAACCATGTGAACAAGTTCAGCACGCCGTCGATGATTGGCTTAATGGAAGGGGCTTCGATAGAGGCTGTCCGGGGACTGCTGGACGATAGTCAGACGTCGGTTGGATACGAGGTCAACGTCAGGCACATCGCCCCCGCAGACATCGGAGCGACCATCACGGCCCACGCCGAGTTGGTGGAAGTGGACCGCAACCGGTTATTGTTCAATGTGGTTGCTTTTGACGGCGACACCAAGATCGGCGAAGGGACACACCGCCGCGCGGTCATCGGGACCAACCGGTGAGATGCGGTGGTTGAGCAAACCGCGCCAGTGATTCAACTCGCATGAGGGCGTATGCTAAAATCCCATCTGCTTAGTCCTAAACGTCTCGTTTGGAGTGGCTGATATGGCCAATATGGAACACGTACTACTCGTAAAACGGGGCCGGGATACGGTGGCCCGTTGGCGTGAGGAGCACCCCGGTGAAAACATGGACCTCAACGCCTCGTACATGAGCTATGCACGTATCCCGCAGGTAGACCTGTCGGGAGCCGATATCCGGGACTCCGACCTGATGGGCGCGACATTGCCGCGCGCGAATCTATCGGGATGCCGGCTGAACCCCTGCCACATGTACCGGGCTGACCTGCGTCAGGCCAATGTAACCCGCGCTTTATTGAACGGGGCGAATCTGAGAGGGGCCAACTCGTCTCGGGCCGATTTCTCCGGCTCGGATATGGACCGGATAGTGCTCTCGGATGCCAACCTGTCGGGCGCGAACCTCTCCGGCACCAACCTGTCCCGTGCCAACCTGACCGGGACCAACCTGACCGGCGCGGACCTTTCAGGCGCCATCCTGAACCGGGCCAACTTGACCAGGACCAACTTGACCGACGCCATTCTGGACGGATCCGACTTTTACGAGGCGATCTTCAATAGCGTCGCAATGGAAGGCACGCAGTTCAGCGGCAGTATCGTGGGATACACGGTCTTTCAGAATTGCGACTTTAGCGGAGCCATCGGGTTGGACGCGGTCCGGCACGACGGCCCCAGCACCATTGGCATTGACTCGTTCTACAGGTCCAAGGGCCGAATCACCACGGAGTTCCTGAGGAACGCGGGTGTCCCCGAAGGGATGGCCGATTTCCAGGGTTCTATATTAGACGTGGAGGTACCGCTGGAGGACTGCTTCATCTCCTGCGCGGACGAGGACGTGGCGTTCGCCGTGACCTTGAGAAACGATCTTCAAGGGCATGGGGTGCGCTGTTGGGTTTTTGCCGAGGGTGCGAGAGGCAGCGCCCTGGTGGAGAGGCACAGCACTTCCGACCAGGAAGAAGTGGAGCGGTGGGTCCGCCCTTACGATAAGCTGGTGGTTGTCTCCTCGGTGAACACAATGGAAAGCGAAAGCGTGCGGAATGATCTCCGGCAGGCCCAGGAGCAGCAAACAGCCAAGGACGAGTGGCTGCTCTATCTGGCAGCTTCCGACGGAACGTTCTCGGCCCAGAGCCGGAACCGGCAGGTGCGCGGCCTGGCCACGGAGCATGTGGTCTTCAACCTGCAGACCAGGGATTCGGACTCGGAGACCTATCAGCAGGAACTGGCGCGGTTGGCGGACGCTCTGAAGCAGACACAACCCCGGAGCGCGGGGGCGCCGGTTGTAGACATGCAACTGTAGGGGGACGCCAACCTTGTCACTCTAGGGCCAGGTATCCGATGTTTAACTCCCGGTCGGAAAGGTACAAGGCTATAGGTCGCCATCTGATTGAACAAGCCGAATACGGACTGTCAGTCAATGGAGACCTGCTGCAGGCGTCGGAAAAGACCTGGGGCGCAGTGGCCCAAGCGGTCAAGACGGTAGCACAAGACCGAAACTGGAACCACAGCAGCCACGACCAGATACGCGACGCCGCCATCATTCTATCCCATGAGTTTGGCCTGCCACGCCTGCGTGAGCGGTTTAACGCGGCCAACGAACTGCACCGCAATTTCTACGAGCACCTGTTGGGCTATGATGACCTGCTGGACGGTATCCGGATAGTCCGTCTGATTATTGAGGACTTGGAGTGGGTCCAGGACCAGGAACCCCGTCCATTTGTTCCTCAATCCCGCCAGCAGGAATCGCGCATGTCGAATCTGACAGGACCCAACCCGCGGCGCTTGCCGGACGACATATCGGAAGAGCGTTTGCCACCCATAGAAGCGGAACCGCCGGACGATCACGACTTGGGCAGCATCCGGGACAACTCTTAGGTCCGGACGGCCCTGCATATCAACTCGCCTATTTTACATACTTTATGTGCAAGGCCGGCGCAACCACATTGATTTTGGCGCGAAGTGTCAAGGAATTGGGTGAAAGAGGAAGCGGGGGGTGTTGGCCAGAATAAACGGCCGGTCAAACAGGCAAGGCAGAACTTCTAGGCAGGTTTGCGGAGAGCTATAATTCCGTAATCGCGGATGGGACAATAGTTTATGTGCAAGGCCGGTCCGGGCATCTGTCCAAGGCGCCGATGCTATGCTCCGGCTCACTGTTTCTCCATTTCCGGCGCCATCGCCTGACGTGAAAGGGCCAGAGGAATATTCCTCCGGCCCTGACTGCCGTGGTGGTGATGGACTCGTTGGAAGGCTAGATGTAGTCTTCCTCTTCGTACATCATTTCCAGGTTGTCCCTGCTCTGGGATGCACCGCGGGCAACTTCCTCGCGGAGGGAATCCAGCATGTCGCCAGTGATGACGCCGCCGGATGCGCGGGCCTTTTCCTTGAACTGGCTGAATGCCCAGTCCTCGGTGTCGCCAGCGGGCATGTCGAAGAAGTCGCGGTCGAATACCGGCATTTCACCGGGGCCGAAGTAGCCCTTGCCCTCGAGGATGTAACCTTCGAGATCATGGGTGCCCTTGCCAAGGACCTGTCCGGTCTGGGCGTAGTGCTCCATCACGTTCTTGATGCCGTACTTCTGGATAGGGCAGACCTTCATGCAGATACCGCAACCGAGGTAGCGGGCCATTACAGGGCGGCAGCGCTTGAAGTAGAGCTTGTTCTTCTCAAGACCACGCCACCAGATCTTGTCGCGCATGAGGGCGCGGCCGGGGCAGCGGTTGACGCAGACCTGGCAGACCTGACAGAAAGCGTGGATGCCATAATCCACGGGCTTGTCGTAGGAAACGTTGGCGTCGGTGGTGATCATCATGATCCGGCAGCGGGAGCCCTCATGGGGGGTCAACAGGTAGCCGCAGGCTCCGAGCTGGCCGAGACCGGCCTCGACGAACATGGGGATGTAAGGGCCGGTGTTGTCGTTGGGGCTATGGACCTGGGCGCGGTAGCCGAGGGAATTGATGAAATTGCCCAGTTCGAGTCCCGCAGCGCCTTCCGTCCGGTAGGTGCTGGAGTGGACGATCTCAGCGTCGACGCTGGGGATCGTCTGGGTGGGCTCGTAGTCCTGTTCGAAGGCCAGGCAGATGACGTGGGGGAATTTCACCCAGTCCTTCTTACTCTGGTAGGTGTAACGGTGGTCATAGTAAGTGATGCCAACTTCCAGGAATCCGAGATCGCGGGCCTTCTGCTTGATCTGCTCGGTGACGTCTTCGCCCGAGGGCTCGACGGAAGGTTCTTGGTCGCCGGTGAGCCGGGCGGCCATGATCAAGGGACGGTTGAGCTTGTCGTGCTCTTTGCGGATCTCTCGCATCTCAACGTGCTGGTCACGGAATGTGTTGGCCCAGTCACGGGAAGCTCGCTCGGTGATGTTCATGGTTTCCAGCGGGTACTCTCTGGCGTACCAGTCAACCTCGCGCTGGTTGAGGGGTATTCCGGGCACGGATTCCAGTTCTTCGGGAACAGGAATCGTTACCGGAGCCTCGCCAGGGAATTTGCCCGGTCGTACGACCTCGTGGCCTATCTTTAGCATGCGCTCCTCCCTAGTTGATTGGATAGAAGGTACGGGTAACCCCAAGGTAAAGCCAAAGATACCGGCTCGCCGAATATTTGTCAACCCTATGTGGATGGAACAACTTTATTGCGATTCACAATACACGCGCATGGTCCTGGAGATAGTTGGAGGGGTATCGTGATGGCGGAATTCTAGGCCGTTATCCTTCCAAGGAGAAGGCCGGGATTGCCGGGTGCGGGGTTTATAAAAGCCAAGGGGCTGGCGATTCCGCCAGTCCCTTGTGGTTTCCGGGTGTGACGCCCAGGTGGAGGCTCTCCACCTGAGCGCCGGGTCAGTCCAGGTTTAGATGTAGTCCGCGTCGATGTTGTTCATTTCGTCCATCATCGCGACAACGTCATATTCCTGGCCGAGAGCCTTGACCATTTCGCCCTTGAGCTCTTCGAGCATCTCGTCCGAGACGTCGCCACCAGCGGAGCGAGCCTTGGACTTGAACTCTTCGAACGCGTGGTCTTCGATGGTGCCGGTGGGCATGTCGAAGAAGTCGCGGTCGAATACCGGCATTTCACCGGGGCCGAAGTAGCCCTTGCCCTCGAGGGTGTAGCCTTCGAGGTCGTGGGTGCCCTTGCCGAGGACCTGTCCGGTGTCGGCGTAGTGGTCCATGACGTTCTTCAGGCCATACTTCTGGATCGGGCAGACCTTCATGCAGACACCGCAACCGAGGTAGCGGGCCATTACAGGGCGGCAGCGCTTGAAGTAGAGTTTGTTCTTCTCAAGACCACGCCACCAGATCTTGTCGCGCATGAGGGCGCGGCCGGGGCAGCGGTTGACGCACACCTGGCAGACTTGACAGAAGGCGTGGATGCCGTAATCGACGGGCTTGTCGTAGGTGATCTGGGCGTCGGTGGTGACCATCATCAGGCGACAGCGGTTGCCCTGGTGAGGGGTCAACAGGTAGCCACAGGCTCCGAGCTGGCCAAGGCCGGCTTCCACGAACATGGGGATGACCGGTCCGGTGGCGTCGCTGGAGTGGATTACGTGGGCCTTGTAACCCAGGGAGCGGATGTAGTTACCCAGCTCGAGACCGGCAGCAGCCTGCGTCCGGTAGGTGCTGGAGTGGACGATCTCCGCGTCTACGCTGGGGATGGTCTGGGTGGGCTCGAAGTCCTGCTCATAGGCCAAGCAGATGGCGTGGGGCAGGAAGGTGAAATTCCTCTTGCTCTGGAACTCGTAACGATGGTCGTAGGGAGCAATTCCTACTTCCAGGTAACCTAGCTCACGGGCCTTGTCCTTGATCAACTGGGTGACGTCCTCGCCTGTGGGCTCAACGGCGGGCTCCATCTCGGCGGTGGCGCGGCCAGCAAGGATCAGTCCGCGGTTGAGCTTGTCGTGCTCTTTGCGGATCTCACGCATCTCGACGTGAAGGTCGCGCATGGCGTTGGACCAGTCACGGGAGGCGCGCTCGGTGTAGTTGATTGATTCCAGAGGGTATTCGCGGGCATACCAGTCAACTTCCCGGTTGTTGAGAGGAATACCGGGTACGGTTTCCAACTCCTCGGGAACGGGAATGGTGACGTCTGCCTCGCCCCATTTTGAGCCGGGCCTTACGACCTCATGGCCGATCTTTAGCATATCTTCTCCTCCCAGTAAAGTGCCTCATGGACGCACGCGTCCGAGTTCTGCCCCAAACAATATATGTCCAAGATACGTATGTCAATAGCGTATAGGGAGCAATTTTCGTTTCTCTTGGATAATTCACAACTCAACTGTGAGTGGCTATGAGCATCGTAGAAATAGCGGCGAAAATAGCAACGAAATTCGTAATAAGGATACGAAGTCTCTCGCCTCTGGATGCGCTCATGCGGAGTTAATTCCTAGGCCGAATCCGGACTGGACTTGGGATTTCATCCGTGGCGGCAATCTCCGGCGATTGTTCCCGCAAATAAACTGGCCGTGAGCCATCCAGAGGCTCACGGCCAGCACAACCTGCCAGGTTAACCAAGCCGGAGTTAGCTAGATGTAATCGGCGTCCTGGTCCATCATAACCAACTGGTCCGTGGTCTCACGGCTGAGGTGGTCTTGCATCTCCCTGCGGAACTCATCCATGAGCTCATCGGTGAGTTCGCCGCCGGTGGCCTTGATCTTGTCCTTGAACTGGTCAAACGCCCATTCGAATTCAGACCCGTGAGGCATGTGGAAGAAGTCACGGTCGAAGGTCGGCAACTCGCCGGGGCCGAAGTAGCCCTTGCCCTCGAGGGTGTAGCCTTCGAGGTCGTGGGTGCCCTTGCCGAGGACCTGTCCGGTGTCGGCGTAGTGGTCCATGACGTTCTTCAGGCCATACTTCTGGATCGGGCAGACCTTCATGCAGACACCGCAACCGAGGTAGCGGGCCATTACGGGGCGGCAGCGCTTGAAGTAGAGTTTGTTCTTCTCAAGACCACGCCACCAGATCTTGTCGCGCATGAGGGCGCGGCCGGGGCAGCGGTTGACGCACACCTGGCAGACTTGACAGAAGGCGTGGATGCCGTAATCGACGGGCTTGTCATAGGAAACGACCGCGTCGGTGGTAACCGAGACCAGTCGGCAGCGGTTCCCGACGTGGGGGGTCAACAGGTAGCCGCAGGCCCCCAACTGACCTATGCCAGCCTCTACAAACATGGGTATGTAGGGTCCAGGCGCGTCGCCAGAACCAGTCACCTGGGCGTGATAGCCGTGGGAGCGGATGAAATTACCCAACTCCAAGGCCGCTGCGCCTTCCGTCCGGTAAGTGCTGGAGTGGACGATCTCGGCGTCGACACTGGGAATGGTCTGGGTGGGCTCGAAGTCCTGCTCGTAGACCAGGCAGATGACATGCGGGTAGTAGGTGAGTAGGTTCTTCTTGCTCTGGTAGGTGTAGCGGTGGTCGAAGGCGGTGATGCCGACTTCGCAGAAGCCCAACTCGCGGGCCTTATCCTTGATTAACTGGGCGAGGTCTTCACCGGTGGGTTCAGCCGTCGGCTCCAAGTCGGACGTCAACCGGCTGGCCATGACCAGGGCGCGGTTAAGTTTCTCGTGCTCCTTGCGGATCTCCCGCATTTCCGCGTGTTGGTCGCGCAGCGTATTGGCCCAGTCGCGGGACGCACGTTCGGTGACGTTCATGCTCTCCAGGGGATATTCGCGCGCGTACCAGTCAACTTCCCGGATATTAAGGGGAATACCCGGTACGGTTTCCAATTCCTCGGGCACCGGAATAGTAACGTCAGGTTCGCCTAACCTTTGGCCGGGACGGACTACCTCATGGCCGATCTTAAGCATGTCTGCTCCTCCAACGCTTTAAGGATTGACGTGATTCACCGTGGGGGAAACAATATACTGGAGGCCTTTATTTGTCAACGGAATATCGTGAGAACTCCGGGAATGTCCAGGGAAACGCCGGATAACCTTGACTGGACATCGGAAATCGTAACAATCTTGGCCCCGACGAACCGGAAGATTGCGGGTGTCTGGCCCGGTACGAGCCGGGCGCCTGATTACTGCCCGGTGCGGCGGGCGATCATCGCGTCTGCCAGGGGGCTTGCGCCGGAGCGCACGACCACATTCACCAGGGACGGGAGTCCGGAGTCGAAAGCCCTTTGGACAGCGGCGGCGACATCGCCGGGTTTCTCAACGTACTCGGAATATCCGCCGATGGCGTCCACCAGTTTGTCGTACCTGATAAAGCGCAGGTCTGTCCCGACGGCGCGGTCGAAGTATGCCAGTTGGAAAGTCTTGTCGATGCCCCAGGTGGAGTCGTTGCCCATGACGACGGTGATGGGCAGGTTATGGCGGATGCAGGTATCGTATTCCATCGTGTAAAAGCCGAAGGAGCCGTCGCCCATAAGTACCAGCACCTTGCTTTCGGGGTGGGCAAGCTTGGCAGCCATCCCGTAAGGAATCCCCGCCCCAAGGTGGCTGAGGGGTCCCAGGCGGATGAACCGGCCAGGCTTACGGGCCTTCAAATAGGAACGGCCCCACTGAACGTAGTCTCCCCCGTCCATAACTATGAACGTGTCATCATCCACCATGCTTTCTATCCTGGTGTATATGTCCAGTGGGTGCATGGGCTCCTCGCCGGTGGCCCTGGACCGCAACTCCTCCAACCAGGCGTTGCGGTCCGCCTCCAAGCGGCCGGTCCAATCGGAAAAGTCACCTTTAGCCCCCTGTTTTGCCGCGGCGGTAAGCTGGTCGACGATCGCGCCGAGGTCGCCGAGAAGGCTGACGGATACGCCCCGGTTGCGGCCTATTTCCGCCTCGGACGGGTCAGCCTGGATAATCTTGGCGCCGCTGTTGAAGACCTGGCCGTAGCGGTAGCGGTGGTCCAGCCGTTTGCCAAGGAGCAGCACCACGTCGGCCTCGCGGAATCGGCGCGCGGCGGGGTTGAGCGCCCCGTCGGCGTAGCCGAAGCACAGCGGGTGTTCGTCGTCCAAGAGCCCCCTAGCCTGCTCCACGGTGAACACGGGTATTCCGGTGGTCTCGGCCAAGGACTCGAGCTGTTCCGGCGCGACCGAGTAGCGGGCGGGATTGCCGGCGATGATTACGGGCCGCTGCGCTCCGGTCAGTAGCGCCGCCGCTTCTTCTATCCTGGCGGGGTCTCCGTGGGCGCGGCCCGCGTTGCGGTACTCCTGGGGAAGGTACTTTGGCAGTTCGTCCTCCGCAATTTCGGCTTCCTGGAGGTCGATGGGCAGGGTGAGGTGAACGGGCCCTGGCCGTCCTGACATTGCAGTGCGGAAGGCGGTGGCGACGAACTCCGGGATGCGCGTGGTGTCGTGGACCAGCCAGGACCCCTTGGTGACGGGAGCCGCCATAGCCGTCTGGTCGATCTCCTGGAAGGTGGCCATCCCTTTTTCGGGCAATTCGGCGCAACCGGCGACAAAGATGACCGGGCTTTCCGAGGTGTAGATGGCGGGGAGGCCGGAGATGGCGTTGGCAAATCCGGGGCCGCCGGTGAACATGCCCACCGAGGGTTCTCCAGTGATGCGGGCGTAACCGTCGGCCATGTGCATCGCCGCGCCCTCGTGCCGGCAATCTATGAACTCGATGCCCTCATCGTGGGCGGCATCCACCAGGGGTAATATCGTGTCGCCGACGATGGTGAAGACCTTCTTGATGCCTTCGAGTTTCAGGCAGCGGACAAACAGGTGAGCGCCGGTTAGAGTGGGCATGGTATCTCCTAAAGACCTTCAGCAGTGTGCGAGGGAGGGTTGCTTTGTTTATTGAGGGTCTGATACCCGGCTTGTCCCTCGCGTCGGCATGGTCAAATTCTTGCTCGCTTGAGCGTGTATTATCATAAAGGAAAGCGTTCCGGATTCAAAACCGCCTGACCCGGCGCTTCCTTATATATGAGCACCCGATATATATGAGCACCCTGTATGTAGTTGGGACACCCATAGGAAACCTGGAAGACCTGACGCCCAGGGCGGCGCGGGTCTTGGGTGAGGTGAGTCTTATCGCGGCGGAGGATACGAGGGTGACCGGGAGGTTGCTCCGTCACCTGGACCTCCGGGTGCGCATGGTCAGCTACAACGACCACAACCGGGAGCAACGGTTGCCGGCCCTTATGGAGGCGCTGGCATCGGGGGACGTGGCGCTTGTGACAGACGCGGGCACTCCC
This sequence comes from Dehalococcoidia bacterium, assembly GCA_965216155.1. GTDB lineage: Bacteria > Chloroflexota > Dehalococcoidia > Lucifugimonadales > UBA3495 > CATOSP01. The sequence continues at coordinate 1,419,125 of CBDCFD010000006.1, forward strand.
GGTGTTAGCGACCCTGGCCGGGAGTTGGTGGGGATGGCCTCTTCGGAGGGGCACAGGGTGGAGGCCGTACCCGGCGTCTCGGCCGTCACGACGGCCCTATCTGTGTCCGGGATGCCGGGAGATGGGTTCCGGTTTCTCGGGTTCTTGCCCCGGAGAAGCGGCGACCGCCGCGCGCGGCTGCTTTCGCTGGTCGAATCCCCCGACACGCTGGCCGTGTTTGAAGCTCCTCACCGGATTGCGGCAACCCTGGGCGACATGCTGGATGTGTTGGGAGACCGGGAGATTGCCGTTTGCCGGGAGCTGACCAAGCTACACGAGGAGGTCTTCCGGGGGACGGTGTCCCATGCCGTTGCCCATTTCACCGCTCCCCGCGGCGAGTTCGTCATCATAGTAAAGGGCGCTTCTCCGGACTCGCGGCACGGTGAACCCACCGAGGAGGCACTTGACGAGGCTGCGCGCCAGCTTCGGATGTTACGAAGCTCCGGAGTCAGGTCTCGCGAGGCGGTCACACAGGTTAGCGAGGCGCTGGGGATGACGAGAAACACGGTGTACCGCCTGTGGGTCGAGTCGGGGAGCCAAAAACCGGCGTAAACGGCCCGGACCCGGATTGACACGCTTGTTTACCCATCCTCTATATAATGGTATGTGGATTTGTCTATTCGGATCCATGATATACTACCGCCGAGCAACACCATTTCACCGTTTATCCCGTTAGTTGCCCATATAGCACAGGAGAATTCTTTCCTGTTTTGACGGCTTACGCAACCCAACATTACAGGCGTCTCAAGGGCGTGTATTACGGTTGGTGGCTGGTTGCGGTCAGCGGATTCATCATGGTCATCGCCACGGGGCCCTTGTTCCACGCCATGAGCGTATGGGCGGTGGCGATGGAACGGCAGTTCGGCTGGAGCCGCGCCCAGTTGGGTTGGGCCCTGACATTCACCAGAATCGAAGGCGGCATCATGGGCCCGTTGGAAGGGTACTTGACGGATAAGGCCGGGACCCGGCGGATGGTGCTCATCGGGCTGTTGATAACCGGGGCCGGGTTCGTATTCTTCGGCCGCGTCCAGAACCTTTGGATGTTCTATGTGGCCTACATCGTTATGGCCCTGGGTCAAGGAATGGGGAGCTGGGTCCCCATGATGACCATGCTAAATCACTGGTTCGCGCGGCGGAGGGCCGTGGCCATCGGTTGGGCCAACGTGGGCAGCAGGTTCGGCGCCCTCCTGATCGTGCCCGCGATTGCCTGGGCGATCAACCCGGACCAGGACCGGCTGGGCTGGTCTATAACCGCCACTTGCCTGGGCATCTTCGTGATGGCGATAGCCTTCCCGGTCTCCAGAGTCATACGCAACCGGCCCCAGGACTACGGACTTCTCCCCGACGGCGACCTGCCCGCTCCCCCTTCTACGGTAGGTACTGTTCAGGGCTCCGCTACGCGGTCCCGAGATGCCGCCGGCGGAGACCTCACAGCATCTCAGGCCCTCAGGACGTCAGCCTTCTGGCTCATCGCTTTCGGCCACGGCTTCACGTCCATGGTGATACTGGCCATCATGTCCCACCTTGGCCTGCTGATCGTGGACAAGGGTTACACGGTGGAGACAACGGGGTTGATCGTCGCGGTCTATACCGTGGTTGCGATGGGATTTCAGTTGGTGGGCGGGTACCTGGGGGACAGGGTGCCGAAGCGTCTGGCGTTGTTCGTATTTACCAGCATCCAGGCGGGCGCCGTGGTTGTACTGACCACCGCTAACTCCCTGTCCACTTTCTTCCTGTTTGCCGTCCTCTTCGGCATCGGATTCGGAGGGCGCAACCCTCTCACTGTGGCGGTGCGCGGCGAATACTTCGGCAGGACATCGTTCGGCAAAATCCTGGGACTGTCCACGGTCCCGATGAATCTGCTGCTCCTAATATCCTCGCCGATGGCCGGTTACATGAGGGACAGGCTGGGGACCTACAATGAAGCGTTCCTGATACTGGCCGGGCTGAACTTTTTCGGCGGGGTCCTCTTCCTGATGGCACGGAGACCCAGGCTGGCGCCCGCGCCTCAGCCCATCGAAACGGAAACGCCCCAAGCCACGGCCTGACCTGCCGGCTTAACTCTCTGTGATCTGAATTGTCTGGATGCTCAGGCGTTGGGCTGGGGTCGACTGTTCGCCACGGGATCCCCCGGTAACCGGCGAGGTGGCCAACGTGTCCAGGACATCTTCCCCGGACGTCAACCTGCCGAAGATTGTGTAATTTGGGGGGAGTCCCACATCGTCTCCATGGACGATGAAGAACTGGCTTCCGTTGGTGTTGGGGCCGGCGTTGGCCATTGCGAGGATGCCCTTGGTATAGCTCCTGGACACGGGTTCGTCATTGAAGCGGTAACCCGGACCGCCGGCGCCGGTGCCTTCCGGGCATCCCCCCTGGATCATGAAGCCGTTGATCACCCGGTGGAAGCAGCCGTCATCGTAGAATCCGTCCCGCGCCAGGAAAACGAAATTGTTCACCGTGGCGGGGGCATCGCCGGTTAATAGCTCCAGGACCATCTCACCATGACTCGTCTGGACCGAGGCAGTGTAGGTCTTGCCCAGGTCGATGGTCATTTCCGGGGGGCTCGCGTATCGGTTGGGCATATCTCCTCCAGGTCAGCTTATGGCCGGGTCGCTGAGGATTCTACCACACGGAAAAGGACCCCGGACATGCCGGGGTCCTTTGGACACGGTGCTGGCCGGATACGCGCATTGCCTCCGCCTCATGGCTGGATGCCGGCGACAGGGGAGCGGCTACCCCCTGCGGTGGGTCTTGGTCTCGGCCCAGGCCACAATCTTGGGCAGGGCGGCGTCCACGTCACGCTGGTCGACGCCGCGGGCAACCGCGTCAGCGTCGCAGCGCAGCAGCATGATGGGCAGCCGGTTTCTAATTTTATCCAGGGTCCAGGCCAGCGGGTCGCCTTCGGCGGTGAAGTCCAGTTCCAACCGGATGTTCTTGTCCACGGTTTTGTTGCGATAGTGATAGTGTGGGTTCATGCGGAAACAATCGAACCGGAGCAACTCCTTGTCAGCGCCTTCGAGCTCGTTCCCATAGACGTGGATACAGATACCCTCATCGCTCATTGTGCCGACGTTGGTCCGGTACACCAGGCCGAAGGTGACTGCGCCGGCCTGAATTAGCTCCTCCGAACCGCCGGTATCGCCTCCCATCTGGGCGTGCATCGCTTGCTGTGTCATATCCCACATCCTCCTATTTATCGGTGTTGAGTTGGACTATAAGGAAGTCTGGCGCTTGCCTCAGATTATACTCGGCTGCTTGCATCTACTCAATCGGTTGAATCGAACTGAAGAAGGTAAAGAAGGTGGCATGGTCTTGTCGAACCTTTGCAGCTAATTCGCAAACCAGTTGACGGTTTCGGGAAACACTTTCAGGGTCTATAATAGATATATGCCATTTGCGTACGTAATGGAATGTGGGCATGGTCTCAGCTAGTGCCGTCCCGGGATATTAGCCAGACTAGGACGGCATCTCGCCGGGTCTGACTCGCTGGAGGAGGTGGCAAGCCATGGATATTCTGGAACGAATGGGCGCAGGCGGGTACGAGCAAGTGCTGTTTTGTACTGATCCGGGTGTGGGGTTGCGGGCGATAATCGCAATCCATGACACGACTTTGGGGCCGGGCTGCGGGGGAGTGCGGATCTGGCCGTACAGCAGCGAACAAGAGGCGCTGCAGGACGCGCTACGGCTGTCGCGGGCTATGACTTACAAATCGGCGGCGGCAGACATTCCCCTGGGCGGAGGGAAGGCGGTCATCATCGCAGACTCCCGCACGGACAAGTCCGAAGCCCTGATGCGCGCCTATGGAAGGTTCGTGGAAACCCTGGGAGGCCGATACCTGACTACTACCGATGTTGGGAGCACCTCCCGCGATCTGGAGTACATTCATCGGGAGACCGATTATGTCGTGGGGCTGCCAACCACCGCCGGGGGCAGCGGCGACACCTCGATTATGACGGGTCTGGGCCTGTACATGGGCATGAGGGCCTGCGCGAAAGAGGCGTGGGGATCCGATTCCCTGCGAGGCAAGAAAGTTGCAATGCAGGGGTTCGGGAAGGTTGCCAACAAGGCCGCGGCCCACTTGCTGGAGGAGGACACCCAGGTAGTGGTGACCGACATCTTTGACGAGGCCCTGGACCGGGCCCGGGATATGGGGATCAAGGTGGTGGAGCCGGACAAGATACTGGACGTGGACTGCGACATCTTCTCGCCCTGCGCCCTGGGAGGCGTGATCAACCCGGAGTCCATCCCCCGGATAAAGGCGCGGGTCGTGGCTGGAGGGGCCAACAACCAACTGCTAACGGAAGCCGACGGCGAGGCACTGCATCGGCGAGGGGTCCTTTACGCGCCGGACTACGTCGTGAACGCCGGGGGCATCATCAACGTGTCGGCGGAGATCGACGCTACGTACAGCGCCGAACGCGCCCGGGAGAAGACCGAACGCATCTACGAAATCATGGAGCGGATCATCAGTATATCCAAGGCTCAGGAGGTCTCCACAGCCAAAGCGGCCGACCGTCTGGCCGAATACCGGTTAGACTCGGTGCGCAAGATCAGGACCTTGCACCGGCCCGGGTAAATTCATACGCGCGATAGACCAGGGATCGCGTAAACGAACAAGCCGGAGAAACGTTTCTCCGGCTTGTCTTGTTATCAGGGGTAGACGGTCCAGTGACCGCCTGGTGTTGATAGTATTGTTAGCTGGCCTGGCTCGGAGCCTCGAACCCACATTCGCGGTGCGTACCGTCGCAATACGGCTTGTTCTCGGATGCGCCGCAGCGGCACAGAGATACCCACTGTCCATCGGGAAGGGTATAGCTGTTGCCATTCTGGTCTACGATCTCGATGGGACCACTCACGCGGTTGGGGCCGTTTGCTCGTACTTCGATCTTAACGTCGGCCATTTTGTCCTCCTGAAGTTCGATTAAGGTAGCCGGTGACCGCGCCCTTGATCACCGGGGATTATGGCGCCGTTGAAGAGGCAACCGAAGCTAGTCTGACACCCGCCGCGAAGGGTGTCAAGCACGAGATTTTCGGGGCGGATACGAGGGGCACTTGACGGTGATGGCTGGGTCGGTTAGATTCAGAATACGCTCAATCATACTGTAGTTGCGACACTCGGGCCTCCATAACATGGGGGCTGAGTTAAGGAAGAATAGATAATGCCTCTTTACGAATATTTCTGCCCGACTTGCGAGCACAAATTCGACAAATTGCAACCCATGAGCGCTAAAGGCGCAGACTGCCCCAACTGCGAGCAGCCCGCCAAGCGGGCCATGTCCGTCTTTGCGTCCATCGCCCGCGGCGGCTCCAGCGAGACCGGCTTCAGCCCGCTGCCCCCGATGGGCGGCGGTGGCTGCTGCGGCGGAGGATGCGGCTGCGGGCATTAGGCCGGCGGCTACCCTTACACCGCCGATAAACGTGGACTCGGCGGGCGCCTATCCTCAAATGGCGAACTTGGAGCTAGAGGCTGAACCCGCGTGATACGCAGGTCCTGATGGGGGGTGCTTAACGTCGGCGCTGTTTGGACTATGGGGTTCGGTTACGGATCTTGACTCGTTTTGCATAGCCGTTGACACCGGCATATTCGGGAGTCAACTGGTCTTTTCGAAGGTATTGGGGGCTGGTCTTGACTGACCAGCCCATTTTCATGTCGCGAGGAATCCTAGCTTCCCGCCTGTGGGGCATCTGTGGAAGAGCGGTCAGGTTTCAGGATAGGTATTGAGTTGAATGGAGTCAGGGCTCACGCACACCGGCCGCATCCGCAACGTAATGCGTCGAGGGGAGCAATCGAAGCGATGAGAAGATTCTTGACGGAGGCTGGAATCGAGCCATGATGGAGTACAAGGGCTATCATGCCGCAGTTAAGTACGATCACGAGGCCCGAACGTTCCACGGGGAAGTTGTGGACACCCGTGATGTGATCTTCTTCGAAGGTACATCCGTGGAGCAGATCAACGAGGAGTTCAAATTTTCCATAGACGACTATCTTGCGATGTGTTTGGAGCGTGGGCAGGAACCCGACAAGCCATTTTCGGGCAATATCCCGCTACGAATCGCCCCAGGGACACACCGCGCAGCTACGGCAGCGGCGAGGGCGGATGGCAAGAGCCTCAATGCGTGGCTGGCGGAGACTATTGAACGGGCCGTAGAGCGGAGCACGCGACCCGGAAGGGTCGGCTCTAAGTAGAACGGCTGATGCCCGGGCCACGAGAGGAGTCGCTCGTCTACTCAGTTACCCCATTCCTCCGAGACCGCCGCCACAACAGCCACGCGCTTCCGGCGGCGATCAAGATCAGCCCACCGGCTGTGGCCCTGAGCGCGACGGAAACGGTTGCGTCGAACCAGAATCCCAAAGGGAAAAGGACCAGCAGGTAGTCGGTCCTGGGGTCGAGTTGCCACAGGTCGTTTGCGAAGCTGATTCTGTGGAAGAGGAGGAATACGGCCTCGAACCCGGTCAAGGCAAATAGGCCAAACAACGCGATTCCCGCCACGGTCACGCCCCCGCCCCATATCAGCCGCCGCGCCAATGTTTCAGCGATGTTTGGACGCTTTGACGCGAGAGACCGGGCGGTTCCGGCGGCCAGGTACATGCCGGAGATCACGGCGATGGCGTACACTCCCCATACCAGCCGTTTGACGTCCCGCATGTGGTGGACTTCGCGGTCGTTGAACAGTTGCCGCTCCTCCCCGTAAACGCGGGTGCGGACTTGGAGGGGATCCCCGCGAGAGTTGAAGTACGCCCGGAGGGCGGCCCCGACGTCCCGCAGGTCCGACTCGTCGATCCCGGCAGCGCCGGATATGTTGTATTTGTCAAAGCCCCGGCGGTACAGCCCGGGGTCGTTGAACGCCCAGGCAACGCTGCCGGTTACAAGGAACAGGGGCACACACACCACGAACAGCAGAGTGGAAAGCCGCGCCGCAATATTTCCAGGGCCCCGGTCCATAGGCGGTCACGTTATCATCCGGTTCCTTGAGACGCAAATGCCGGCGTGTATATAATCGGCCTATGACTGAACATAATATTGCCCTAATGGATATGAGCCAATTCCAGTCGTTGCTGGACATAGTCGAACGGCTGCGTGCCCCGGGCGGTTGTCCCTGGGACCGGGAGCAGTCCCACGCCTCTCTTAAGCGCAACCTTCTGGAGGAGTGCTACGAGGTATTGGAGGCCATTGACCAAGGAGACCCCCAGTCGTTGGCAGAGGAACTGGGAGACATACTTGTTCAGGTGGCTTTCCACGCCGATATCGCCCGTGAGGCGGGGGAGTTCAGCGTCGACCAAGTGATCACATACATTAACGAAAAACTTGTCCGCCGCCATCCGCATGTGTTCGGAGACGCCACGGCCGCCGACGCCAGGGAGGTTGAGCGCAACTGGGAGCGCATCAAGGAGGCGGAACGGAAGAGTCAAGGCGGCACAAGCTCTCCGGTAGAAGGCATTCCGAAGGACCTGCCGGCGTTGACCTATGCCCAGCTATTGCAGGACAGAGCGGGCCGCGCCGGGTTTGAATGGGACGATATCTCCGGGGTGTTGGACAAGCTGTCCGAAGAGGTGGACGAACTGCGCCGCGCCGCCAACCAGGAAGAACGGGTCCACGAACTGGGCGACGTAATGTTTACCATCGTAAACCTGTCGCGTTGGCTGGACGTCCACGCGGAAGACGCCCTGCGCCAGGCCAACTCCAGATTTCAGAGACGCTACATGTCGATGGAGGGCCTGGCGTCGGAACGGGGGCTGGACTTCAACAGCCTACCGCTGATGGAGAAGGAAGCCCTGTGGCAGGAAGCCAAGCTGTTGGAGGCAGACCAAGAGAAGTAACGGTTTATCCTTAGTCGTCGCGGTAGTCCCCGAGCAAGTACGCCGGGTCCATGTAATAGACGCCGCCGGTGAGCAAGCGCAGCAAATCGACGCCGGCCACCGCGGCCAGCCCGGACCTATTTCCGACACGGCCGAATAGCCGTTCCGAGACTGGGCGGCGCGGTCGCACCCAAGCAGGCCGCGGTCTGGCTCCACCGAGTTGGGCGGCGGACGCTAACGCCTGGTCGAACCCGCCAAATTCGTCCACCAGACCCAGTTCTTTGCCTCTCCTCGCCGTGAATACTTCTCCGGTGGCGAACTCACGGACCTGTGCCTCCTCGATGGAGCGTCCTTCGCAGACCACCGAGACAAAGTTGTCGTATATCTCTGTCAGGAGTCCCTGGAACTTCTCCCCTTCTTCGTCGGTGGGACCGCGCCAGAAGCCGGTCATGTCCTTGAGCCTGCCCTCTTTGTAGACTGAGAATTCCACTCCCATTTTTCCTAGCAGTTGTTGAAGGACCGGCCGCAAGTAGATTACGCCGATGGAGCCGACCATGGCGCTGGGCAGCGCAAACACCCGGCTGGCCGCGCAGCATAGGTAGTACCCGCCCGACGCTCCCAACCCCCGCACGTAGGCCACCACGGGTTTGGTCTCGGCGACCTTCTTCAAGCTATAGTAGAGGACTTCCGACCCCGAAGCCGAGCCTCCGGGAGAGTCTATGTCGAGGACCAGGGCTGCGTATCGTTTGCTCGTGGCAATGGTGTCGAATAGGCGTTCGTAGACTGGGATTCGCACTCGTGTGCCGATGACGCCGTGGACTTCCACGACGGCGACGACGGGGCGTTTCCTCAAGGGCAGGGGCATGGGGGGTACCTCTCGCTGTTCAGGTTCCCATTATTATATGTTCGGTATTATACGCCCGGTCATTGGGAACTCCGGGCGAGGGGGAAACAGAGTCGAGTATTCGTTCAACCAGGACCTGCTCAAGCACCTTCGGGAGTGGGAGTATCGTGTCATCACGGTCTGTCTCGACAAGAAGAATCACATCGAATCGTATGGTTCTTGGCGCCACGATCCATATCATTATTGCATGGCAGTCTTGCTGGAGAGGTTTAACTTCTGGTTAAGCCGGAGCATGGCACAGGGAGACGTGATGACGGAGTCACGAGGGGGCAAAGAGGACAATCGTCTGAAAGAGGCGTTCCGAGAATTGTGGCGGGAAGGGACCCAATTTGTCAGACCTGACTCGCGATCCAGGTCATTGACGTGCTTCAGCGGAAATATGACCAGAGCGGAGGCAGGCTCCTCGGGAAGAATTTTTTATAGACAAAAAAGGATCCCTTATGGCCCCCCCGATGGTCAAACCATCCACCTTCGCTGACGCGAATTGCCCCTATTGTATCAATTAAAGGCGTTTTGTAAACCCTTCGTGTGTCAGTTCAGGGCCTTTCAATTTTCAAAGTCGTGGCCTGTGACGGCTACGCGGCCCGCTCAGGGTGTACGGAGAGGGTGTATCGGAATCGACTTTGACAGGACCTGGTGTCAGTCTTCCGCTACATAGCCAGGCGCATTATGGACCGACTGGAGCAGGGACCAGAATCCTAAAATGCCTGGCCAGGGCGCGGGTGTCACCGGCTGATCAACGCCGCAACCGCTCCTGCCGGGTCTTGAATTATGCAGAACTTGTCGGTCCCCGTAGTCCGGGGGCCGTCAATCAATTTGCCACCGAGTTCGAGGCAACGCCTGGCACTCTCGTCCACGTCGGCGACGTAGATGTAGACCAACCACTGTGGCGGGATGTTGGCGTTGGGACCCTGGGCGTGGCAGATGCCGGCGAACGTCTCTCTGGTCTCGGGCTGGTTCATGTTGTAGTCTGCGTAATCGCCCATGTCGTGGTTGGTATGGGTCCAACCCACTACTTGGGAGTAGAAGTCCCGGACCTCCGGCGCGTTCGTTACCGTTAAGTCGTGCCACAATATGCGGCCGATTTGAGGCTGGTTGTCGTCTGCCACTCTGTTCAAGCCACCTGCTGTTGAATTAGCCTCGCGGGGCGGTGTTTCCAGGCAAGCGCCAGGATGAAAAAGCCAGTGGCCACCAGTGCCATTACCGGTCCCGACGGCAGGTTGTAATAGAAGGAAAGGTAAAGCCCGGCCACGGCTGACAACGCCCCAATCAGCACTGCGAGGGCCATGGACCGGGCAAAGTTTCGCACCAGTAGCAGCGCGGCGGCTGCCGGTGTAATAAGCATTGAAATCACGAGGATTACACCTACGGCCTGCAACGCCAGGACCACCACCACCGACAGCAAGACCAGGAGCAGGTACTCCAGCTTTTCGGTGGGAAGCCCGGCCACCGACGCGCCCGATGGGTCGAAACTGGTGAAGACCAACTCTTTGTGCAGTCCCAGGACCAACGCCAACACACCCCCCGCCAGGGCCAGGGTCACGAATACGTCGCCCCGCGACACACCCAGCACCTGCCCCAACAGGATGTCTTCCAGGTTCACGGAAACGCCACGGGCCACGGTCAACAACACTACTCCCAGGGCGAATAGTCCGGCAAAGACAATTCCTATCGAAGTATCCTCGCCTACGCCTGCCCGTTTGATGAGGTAGCCGCTCAGCAGGGCCGTGGCGAGAGCCATGGGGATGGCGCCGAAGAAGGGGCTGATTCCGACAATGAAGGCTACTACCATTCCGGGGAGGACCGAGTGGGCTAGGGCGTCACCCATGAACCCCAAGCCGCGGACTACCACGTAGACACCTAAGACGGGACACATCACGCCGACCAGCACGGACACGATCAGCGCACGTATCATGAAGCCGTACTGGAAAGGTCCGGTTACGGCTTCAGTGATGATGTCCATCATCGCCCCCGGCGAGGCCGTGGCCGTGGGTTGGCACGGCGCCGAAAGGACCGTATAGCTCGGTCATGACCTCCGGCGTCAATACATCTCTGGGCGTGCCGCAGGCGCAGACGTGACAGTTGAGGCACAGGCACTCATCGCAGTAGTGGGCGAGATGGTTGATGTCGTGGGAGGACAGTAGAATCGTGCGGCCCTGGTCCCGAAGCTCCTGTAACAGCGAGACCATCACCTCTTGCGAAGCGATGTCCACCCCGCTGAAGGCTTCATCCAGCAACAGAATGTCGGCTCCCTGGGCCAGCGCCCGGGCGACGAATACCCTTTGCCGCTGTCCGCCCGACAGTTCGGATACCAGGGAATTCCGTCGTTCCCACATCCCCACCTGGCGCAGCGCGTCCTCGGCGGCGGCCCGGTCTGTCTTCCCTGGCCGCCGGAACCAGCCGATTTGCCGCGCTCTTCCCAGCAGCGTCACGTCCCAGGCGTTCAGGGGCAACCGCCAGTTCACCCTTTCGTGCTGGGGCACGTAGGCCACCAACCCGCGTGATTCGGCGGCGGACTTGCCGTGGACCAGCACCCGCCCCGCGGTGGCAGGCAACAGGGAAACTATGACGCTGAAAAGGGTGCTCTTGCCAGCCCCGTTGGGTCCGACTACTCCCATGAGACAGCCGGGTCCCGCGGTGAACGATACATTGTCCAGGACACGGACGCCGCCGCGATCAACTGTCAATTCCTCCGCAGACAGGGAGGGGGATGTGGAGGTGAGGGTCACGGCTGTCGCAACGCCTCTACGATGGTCTGAACATTGTATTGCATCAAATCTATGTACGTTCCGGCCTCACCGCCCGCGTCGCCCAGGGAGCCGACGTAGAGTCCGCCGATCAGCTTGGCGCCGGTCTCTTCGGCGATGCTTTTGGCCAGCCGCTGGGAATGGGATTTTTCGGCGAACACCGCGGGTACGCCTTCATGGTTGATCGTCTCGATGAGGCCCGCCAAGTCCTGCGCCGCGGGCTCGCGTTGGGTGGTCAGGGGCATGATAGCTCCGGTTACCTCAAAGCCGTAACGCTTGGCGAAATACTGGAAACTGTCGTGAGACGTTACCAGAAGGCGGCGTTCCTCGGGAAGTTTCGCCACCTCGTCGATTATCCAGGTATGGAGCGAGTCCAAGCCGCTGTTATAGGCGGCAGCGTTGCTCCGGTAGAAACTCTCGCCCTCCGGGTCCAGGGCCGATAGTTGGTCCGAGATAAGCATGACCGCCCGCTTGACACGCAGCGGGTCGAACCAGAAATGGGGGTCTAGCGCACCGTGGCCGTGCCCGCCTTCTTCATTCTTGTCGCCATCGTGCCCGAGTTCTTCGTGTCCTTGTTCCTCCCCGGTTTCTCCTTCGCCGGCAGGCAGCCGTCCGGCAGTTCCCTCCGCGTGGTCTGCACGTTGGCCGTCGAATATATCGACAAAGCCGATGGGGTCTACGTAGTCTCCGACGGCAACGACCCCGTTCGAGTTCCGGGCGGCGTTGGCAACGAGTTCGTCCAGCCAACCAGCTTCAAGGGACAGGCCGAGGCTCAGCACCAGGTTGGCGTCGGCCACGCGCGTGATGTCGCGCGCGCCTGGCTGGAAGGAATGCGGGTCGGTGTTGGGGGGCAGCAGGGGCAGAACGTCCACGCGGTCTTGCCCGACGGCCTGTACCCAGTCCGCCAGGATGTTGCTGGTTGTTACGACGCTCAACTTGCCCGCAGGGCGTTGGTCGGACGAGATCATGCCCGAAGCGAGGGACGGGTCAGTGACCATCGTGGACGCGCTGGTAGTTGATGTAGGAGAATCTTGCGCGGCGGCGGCTCCCGGTCCATTCTGTCCCGTGTCACGGGAGCAGGCCGCGGCGAACAGCAGAATCATCGATACTACCAGGATGCGAAATACTCTTGATACGATCCGCGACATAGGTCGAGTGTGTCCTCCTGGGTAAATATTTGTCGTGGGGTACGGTCTCAATTAGAGGGATTAGTAAGACTAAGTCTCAGTAGTCTTCGTTTATTGATATACAGTCTCAATAGTGGCCAAAAAGGATACTAACCGGTTAGGCGCCCGTTTGAAACGCAGTCCCGGCAGCGGCCGTAGACTTCGAGCCAATGACCGCTTAACTCGAAGCCGTGGTGAGCGGAGGTACTCATCAACAGGTCTTCGATGTCACAGCCGGTGAGGTCCTGTGATGAGCCGCACTGGACGCAAAGGAGATGGTGGTGGTGGCCGTGATGGCTCAACTGGTAATGCAGTTCGCCGTCCTCCAAGAGCACGCGGCATAGAACATCGGCTTCCACGAGTAACTTTAGTGTCCTGTACACGGTGGCCCGGCCCAGCCGAGGGGGCAACTGTTGGCGCAGCCCCTCGGCGGTGAAGTGGCGGTCCTGCATCCCAATTGCCGCGGCAAGGGAGCGCCGGGGAGAGGTTGAGCGGTAACCACGCTCTTCCAGGATCTCCAGAATTTGCTCAGCGACGGTAGAGTTCCGCTTTGTCAGTGCCATGATCCCTTAAGGTTCGCCTTATTGATACTGTGTCTCTATTAGTAGCATTTTACATCCTTGGTCTTGTGTCGTCAACAAGGTCTTACCGGGGGTAACTGTTCAGACTTGATGCGATTGTCCTAACATAGCCCGTCATTCCGGGCTCGACCCGGAATCCGGAATCGTTTGCAACCAGCACCGTTCCATGTTGTTGGCATGTCTGTATCCCCGCGCGGGCGGGAGAGCCACCTGCATACCAGACGCCCGATTTTCCGAACGATGTGTTCGGGGTCCATGCCGGCAGAGGGTTGCCAGACGGCAGGGTTGGCCTATTTCGGGTCGTAGAGGTTCAGGGGTTCGCCGTGGTGGGCAAACGCAGCGGCGAACAGGGCCGCCAATGTCTCACCGCCGTCCAAGTCCCACCCGCGGATTTCTTCCCATCCCAGGGCGTCAAGAAACCACTCGCCGGTATTCGTGTCTTCGCCGAGCAGACCGGAACCAAGTCCAACGTATGGCCGGCCCGGTGGGGCCTGCGCCGTCCCTCCAGGTCAGCATCCGTCCAAATCTGGGTCTGGGACCCCACGGTCACCTTGCCGATGTCGTGCAGGGCGGCGAAGACGCACAGGACACGAAGTTGTGGGATGGGGAGCATCGCAGGGGACTTGGACATTTTTTCGGCGCCATGATGCTCCGGATGACGCGATGGTTGTGGGCAAGATCGTATTGCGATCTTGCCAGCACACCGGCCTGGATATAGATGAGTGGTTCAAACGCACCGCGTCGCAGACACCAAGCGCGGCTATGCTGATCCGCCAATCGCCTAACGGGTTGGGGCCGGTCTAGACTTATGAGAATTACCCGGAGAGTGCCGCAGGTTATAATGTACCGGCTGCGTTGGAAGCCATCTCAAGGGATTTCGCTGGTGTCGGTTGAATTGGTTTTCTCCGTCACTCTAGGTTTCATTATGGGACCGGTTGGAATGCACGAGGTCAGGCATGACTAGCGATGGGAAGAAGCCAGGACGCAGTCTAGCGCGGGACGATAGGACACGCGAGGAACGGCCCGTGCGTGCGGGCGCGTTAATGGGGTTTATTGCCGGCCTGACAGGCAGCACGTGCTGTGTTTCGCCGGTGGTGCTAGCTCTACTAGGGATTGCTACTGCGGCGGAGGCGGTGTCGCTGGGCGACACCCTTTACTACACATACGGTTGGTATTTCCGCGGAGCTGGCCTGATAGTTGCCGCTACCGCCTTCGTTCTCTACCTGCGGGGGCGTGGGGCGTGCTCTATCAAAGGGGCGTACCGCTACCGTCGAATATTGGCCGTCCTGGGCATATCTGGCGCTTTGACCTACGGAGCACTTTTTTGGTTTACGAAGCACCTCGGAGTTTGGTTCGGGTAACCGTTCGGCGGTACGGGGTCTACTAGCCGTGGATATGCCATTCTTCCCCCGGCTTTTTCCAGTGGGTATACCACTGATTCGCTGGAATACTCCGGCTTGTAGCGGTCAAAACCGGAGGGTACATCCGAAGATGAGACAACTGAGAAATACGTTATCGGGGAATCATGGGCAGGAAATGGGACTGGGTGTAAGAGCAGGTGGCGGAGAGAATGGGAGTATAAGTAAGTTGTATGGCGCCTATTGTGGCTTGTATCCTCATATATTCCCCCACTGTGTGGGCCACGCCGATGGGGCAGGCGGCGCCCCTGGCGCCTCGAGAACGGGAAGGCATTTCCGGACTGAATTCGTTCAGTCCGTCCTCCGTTCCACAGTTTTCTTCCGGCACTCGTTCACCAAGTAGCAGATGCCGACCATGACGAGTACAGACGCCACCGACAGGACGCCGCACAGGAAGTACGGCCTAAACAGCGTGCTATCAAAGGGAATCTATAAGTCGATCGGGTTGATAAACAGATTGGACACGGACAGACCAATGGCGACCGCACCGATGATGAATCCGACGACAGCCCCGAAACGACCTGAGACGTGCTCTAGGTCTCTTGTGTACCGCCTACCAACGACGCAGCCAGAAATCGCGGGGCCGAATAGGATCAAGAAGACCGTTACACGGTGCAGGAGGGCGACCAGGACGAGGACGGCCTGGAGATAGACGCCAACAGTTTGAGGCTGAACAACGGCGCCATCAGCGCCACTTCAGGTCGTGCGGCCAACTTGGCCCACGCCGCTCTGCCCAACCAGGCCGACCACCAGGTGGATGGGATTCGTCCCAGGGTCAAAACGGTCCGCATACAGACCAGCGGGTAAAGGTATCACCAGGACCCCCACAACTTGTACGCCAAGGGTGACAAGATATACGTTCTGGTTGAGTACAGCGAAAAGGTTGCTTTTCCGGATGGTTTCTCACCCGAGGTGAGAGTGGACTTTGACGGCGAGACCAGAGTGGCGGTGCGGGAATGCTACCGGGACAATTATTTCGACTACTGGGTGCAGGATGGCGATTTCGACGCGGATGGCATCGTCATCCCAAACAACGCCCTGAGCTTTCCCGAGGGCGGCTACATCAAGGACTTGGCCGGCAACGACGCCATCCTGACCCACGCTGGGTTCCCCGCCGACCGCGAGTATAAAGTTGACGCACGCGGCCCTCGGTTGGTCAGCGCGGCCACTTCCACCGACGGTAGGACCGTCGCACTCACCTTCGACGAGAACATCTCTGTAGCATTCCGACTGAGAGCGCTCAGCCAGCGGACCGGCGTTCCGGCTAGCCAATACATCATCGCCGTCATGAACGTTCACGTGGACAACGAGGACGTCGGCGTAACCGACGCCTCCGTGTCGGAGAAGACACTATCGCTTACGCTGGAAAAGGCCGTAACCCAGGGGCAGACGGTCACGGTGTCTTACCACAACATTTTTGCTGCCGACCGTGACACAGAGGGCATACTCCAGGATTATTACAACAACTATCTGCACGATTTTCTCGCCCAAGAGGTGGTCAACCATTCCACGGCTTCCACGGCCAATCCCAAGCCCACCAACTTGAGAGCCACGTCAGCCGACGGCGAAATCACGCTGACCTGGACGCCGGGCAACGACGACTCCTACACAGGCCAAGAGGTCAAGCGGCGCACCACCAAGAAGGGCGCCAAATGGACCACCGTCGCCACCATCGGCGTGTCGGATACCGAGTACGTTGACGACAGCGTAACGGTCGGCACGAAGTACATCCCCGACGTCGGAATTGGACCAACGTTAAGAATCGAGAATAAATGACCTCGGTCTCAATTAAAAGTAAGGGGGTAGGGCGCAGGTATTTCGCGCTTAAATCGGGCCTTTTCCGGGTCCTTGGAGCCAGACGTTCTAGTCAGACTGAGGCCGTTGGTTCGAGTCTGTCCAGGCCCACTTTTTCCAGTCTTGCTTGACGGTAGGCAATTCTGCGATGGTCCGGACAGCGGTTAGTGTGCAGTTGCGCGAAGTGGTTAAACCCAATGGCAATGATGCTTAGCATCCCCGCCGTCCTTTCCCAAGCATTCCCGTACCCCCCACGGTTAGCGGCGCGTCCCAAGGTGTTTTCGCCCGAGGCCGCCTCTCTTTTTCAACGCTTTGCTAGACTAACCACAAGCTAGATGATGGTCAGATGCAAACTGCCATATAATCTAGCCAGACCACCTAGCCGTAGGAGTTTATGATGGAGTGGCCTCTACAGGATGCGAAGAACAAGTTCAGCGCGCTGGTCAACGCCGCACTCGCCGGAGAGCCCCAGCGAGTTTCACGGCGGGGAAAGCCTGCCGTGGTCGTGCTGGCGGCTGAGGAGTACGACCGACTTTGTCGCCTAGAGAGGTCTTATGCTTCGACCTTGGTTGAACTGCTCCTTGAAATCCCGCAGGACGACCAGGAATTCCAGCGGCTGTCCATTCCTGCCCGGTCACTGGACTTGTGATGTTTCTCCTTGATACCGACGTGCTGTCGGCGCTCCGAAGGCGCGAGCGAAATCCTGAGACAGTTCGTTGGGTGGAGGCACAGCGTACAGCCGACATGTACATTAGCGTTGTTACCGTGGGGGAGATTGAGCGGGGCATCACGCAACAGCGTCAACGGAACCCATCCTTCGCCCGAGAACTGGCTCTCTGACTGGACCGGGTACTGGCCTGGTACAGCGACCGAATACTTCCTGTGAATACCGCGACGGCAAGGCGGTGGGGGCAGTTGTCGGCATCCCTCGGGCACGGCGGTGCGGACCTGCTCATCGCCGCCACCGCTCTAGAGCATGGTCTGACGGTCGTTACCCGAAACGTCCGCCACTTCGAGCCTGCGGGAGTCCCGGTATTAAATCCTCTGGCGTAAGCGAAATGTCCCATCCATTTGAGCCGATTTCCTCCGAATCATCCGAAAATGACACTTCAGCAGCCTCAAGTAATGCCACTCTGACTCCACACAAAGCACTTGCGAAAACGAAGCCACTATGCCCGTCCCCTGGGCATATGGCAAAGAAGCACTCAACGAAATCAGCTACTGCGCTGAGTGCTACGAAAGAGAAAAACAAGAAAAAGCAAACGAATGGGAAACCGATGAAGAAGATGTGGAATACATCGCTCCCACTACCACACTGTTCAACCAACTCAGCCAAATGATAATAGAACAACGGCTAGGAGTTGCCGTTCTCGACAATCACCTCTGGCTTTGCTACGACACAACCGCTGGGAAAATGGAAGTAATAGGAGGAAAAATACTTGAAGGTTTTTTAATCCAAGGAATAATTGACGACGGCGAAGAAACAAACCCAAACTAAAAGAAGGGAATCAAGGATTTTAAGGTTAAGCTTCGCGAGGGCTAATCCCCCGCAAAAGCACTAACCTATCCAAATCCAAGCTTTTGGATAAAATTCACTATAATTCCCAAAGCGAAACCCGGACTCGGATGGCCTTGATTGATCCGTTGCTTCGGGTGCTGGGATGGGATGTGTCCGACCCCTTGTTGGTGACGCCGGAGTGGGGCGTCGGCCAAGGGAGAGCCGATTACGCCCTGCATGGAACTGGAACCACGCCCGTTGCTGTTCTCGAAGCCAAAAAGCTGGGTGAGTCTCTCGTCAGTCACAGTTCCCAGATGATAGGATACGCTTTGGAGGGCGGCATCCCATATGCCGGTCTCACCGACGGCAACCGTTGGCAGGTGTACGATGTGTTCGAACCAGTGCCCTTGGCCGACAAGCAAATTCTGGACGTCTCTGTCCCCGACACCCGGGAGCGGCGCACACCCCGCAGGCTGGGACCACGCAGCCGGGGGATGGAGATAGCCTACCATGACGGACACCACCGAGACCCTGATACCCACCCTGACCATGCCCGACTGCCGGGCCGCCGCGCGCTACGTCCAGCATCTGGCCGCGCGGGATGCCTGGACGCCGGACCGCACCGCCGGGCAGATCGCAGACCTGGCTATCGAGGCCGTCCAGGACGCCGCCCGGGAAGGGGCCATGGATGCCCTAGGATTGACCGACGACCCATACGACCGCCCCGAAGTGGACGCCCTGGACCGGCGCGTAGCCCGCGCCCTGGACGATGCCCGCGCTTTCCTGATCGAGGAACTGGCCGCCCACCTGGGGCCGCACGGCCGGGGATGGAGGGACAGCGCCCCAGGGACCTACCCGAAGCCTACGCCGCCTGCCGGCGGCTGGCCTTGGACTCGCTATCCGGCTATGACCCTGAGACCGGGTTACCGTGAGCCATGATAGGCCGCTGGCACCGCGCCGCCGAAGGGCGGGAGGGTTAGGCGGATGCCCTCGTTGAAGACTCTGTTCCTGTGTTTGATTGCCATAGTCGGCTTATGGGTTCTCATCAATGCCGTACTCACAGAATTTGCGGCTCATGTCGATGATGTGGCCCAGGTTACCCGTAACTCGCCTTTTCTAACGGACTTGCCGACTCCCCGGCCCACGCCGCCGCCGGAAGCTCCGGCGGATGTGGCTTCCTGCAAGCCATTTGCTGACTTTGTAGTAAGGCATACCTCTCCTTTCTTACGAACAGACCCTTGCGAGCCGGTCTCTGTAGCCTGGATAGATGGGGAATACTACCTGGAGCCACAGCCCGGCGGAATACGGGGAGAGCCGCTCCCAATCTATTACGTATCCACCATTCTCCGGGAATACGACAACGTGGCCCGGGCTTATGACAAGTACAAGGGCAAGTGGTTCGTGCTTGTCGGCACAGTGGATGCGGTTGGCTTTGACAAGGTGTTTTTGGACACATCCCCCTACTTCGTGGACGTGGAAGTAACAGCCGCATTCCAGCCCAATGGGGACTATCGCAACAGCGCCTATCTCAAGCAACTGAACTCCAGGCAGAGATTTGAAGCCGCTTGCCGGGGGCCGGAAGCAGGTTTGTTCACAGGACTTAGAGCCTATCCTAATAAACCTTTGGGCTATGGCATTTCATAGCTGCGATAGGGGGCATAACTTGATTATTAGGATAGGCTCTTAGTGGACTTGGATTCAAGGACTGCTTGCCGTTGCCGAAGTAGCGAGGGAGGGTTAGCGATGGACTCACAGTCGGAACTTTTCGGTATCGTCGAAAAGTTGAATCCGCCTCCTGGCCCGGCCCCCCTGTCAGTAACCTTCACCCCGGCCCGACACCCCATGCTGCCGGTTGGCGCGCGGATCGGCGCGGATCGGCGGCGCGAAGTCCTGGAATCGCTGGCCCGCCATACGGCGGAAGTCATCTCAACGCCGGCGAAGCCCGAAAGAGGCATGGTTTACCACAGCCGCCGCACGCTGTACCAGTCAAAAAGTGATTCATTGGATATGAGCACGAGGTTGCGCGCCAGTGCCTGGGCGATGAGTATACGGTCGAACGGGTCTCGATGGGGACCCGGCAGCGCACCGGCGCGGGCGGCGTCGTCTACGGTTATGGGCAGTTCCTCAAAGTCCTGGCGGGCTATCGTGCCCGTAAAGTCCAGGACCAGGGCTTCTGCTTCCGGCAGTCTGCCGAGGCGGTGCTTGGTGGTGATTTCCCAGGCCGATGCCGCGCTGACCAGAATGTCGTTGCCGTCATCCCCAATCGCTTGGAGCGCGGCTTGTGACAACCGTTCGCTGACGGCAAACCACCATATCAAGGCATGGGAGTCGAGCAGTAGTCGCACCTGCAATCACCTTCCCAAGCGGCAAGCTCTTCCTCCGGCAGTGGGTCAAAGAAACTTTCGTCAAATTTTATCAGGCCCTTCATGGTGTCGGGTTGCCGCTTGCCCCGCTTTTGGATGCCTACCAACCGGGCTACCGGCTTGCCGTTGCGGGCGATGATGACCTCCTCGCCGGCCTCGACTTGCTTCAACAGTTGGGACAGGTTGGTCTTAGCTTCGTGGACGTTTACCGTAACCATCGCCGGCTCCTTGAAAACTGACTTGACTAAGAATATAGCTAACCTTGGGACTGGTCAAGCGGGGAGCCGTCCATGACCGCTCTACGCATCACCGAAGCCACCACCGTCCAAATGCCCGTGGTTAGCCATGCGCCGGAAGTGGGCTGGGCCTCATTGCCCCATTCCCGCAAAGCGGAGGAAAGCAGATGAACCAACTGCTCCAAGAGGCTTTCGAGAAAGCCGCCGAGCTTCCCCAAGCGGAACAGGACAGGTTCGCCCGGTTCCTGCTGGCTGAACTGGAATCGGAGGGGCAATGGGCTGAACTGTTTGCCCGGCCCGAATCGGAGGACTTGCTGGAACACCTTGCCGACGAGGCTCTGTCGGAACACCGCGCCGGGCGGAGTCAACCTCTCAGCGTGGAAGACTTGTAGGTGTGCGTTCTTTTACGCAGCGGAGCTTTTGGGAGGCATATCGGCGGCTTCCGGCCCAAGTGCAGCAATGAACATCAGGTTCTATGTTGACCCGGCGACTGGCGACCTGCATATTTTCTCCCATGAGGTCCAGGAGATTGAAGTGGCGGACATATTGGCTTCGCCGGACGAAGACCGGGCCGGAAGAGAGGGATCGCGCATTGCCATCGGCCGCACTGGCGCCGGGCGTTGCCTGCGGGTCATCTATGTGCCCGGCCAGGTCCCGGGACAGGTTTTCGTGATCACGGCATACGAGTTGAGAGGTAAGCCGCTCGCCGCGTTCCGGCGGCGTATGAGAAGGAGAGGACGATGACCAACGCCAGGAATCTCCCGCCCGGCTGGGATGAGGAGCGCGTGCGGCGCGTGCTCGAACACTACGAATCGCAGGACGAGGATGAAGCAGTGGCTGAGGATGAGGAGGCTTTCGAGGACGCGACGCAGACGGTCATGGCAGTGCCCAGAGAACTGGCGCCCGAAATACGCGCGTTGATTGCGTCCCGCGCCAAATAATCGGACTGGCGAAATGACCGCCCAATACATCATCGAAGCCATCACCGTCCAAATGCCCATGGTCCGCCATACGGCGGAAGTCAGCTCAACACCGGCGAAGTCCGAAAGAGGCATGGTTTACCACAGCCGCCGCACGCCGTACCAGTCAAAAAGTGATTCGTTGGATATGAACACCAGGTTGTGCGCCAGCGCCTGGGCGATGAGCAGACGGTCGAACGGGTCTCGATGGGGACCCGGCAGCGCACCGGCGCGGGCGTCGTCGTCTACGGTTATGGGCAGTTCCTCAAAGTCCTGGCGGGCTATCGTGCCCGTAAAGTCCAGGGCCAGAGCCTCTGCTTCCGGCAGTTTGCCGAGGCGATGCTTGGTGGCAATCTCCCAAGCCGATGCCGCGCTTATCAGTATGTCGTTCTCTTCGTCTTCTATCGCCCGTCGAGCCGGAACCGACAACTGGCGGTCTCCTGCGAACCACCAAATTAACGCATGGGAGTCGAGCAATAGTCGCACCTACATTCACCCTCCCAAGCGGCAAGCTGTTCCTCCGGCAGGGGCTCAAAGAAGCGTTCGTCTATGGATATCTGGCCTTTCATGGAGCCGAATTGCCGCTTGCCACGCTTTTGGACGCCCACCAGCCGAGCAACGGGCTTGCCATTGCGGGCGATGATGACCTCCTCACCTGCCTCGACTTGCTTCAACAATTGGGACAGGTTGGTCTTAGCTTCGTGGACGTTTACCGTAACCATCGTTGGCTCCTTGAAAACTAACTTGACTAAGAGTATAGCTAACCTTGGGGCTGGTCAAGCGGGGAGCCGTCCATGACCGCCCAATACATCACCGAAGCCGCCACCGTCCAAATGCCCATGGTCCGCCACGCGGCGGAAATCGGCTGGACGCCCGTGCCGCCAAAGGAGGCCCTCGCCCGTCGCGGCGGCCAGGCCGGGTTGCTGTTCCGGGGCGAACTGAAGACGCCCTGCGCCGTTTCAATCCCTGGCTGAGCCACGATGCCGTTAGGAGTGTCATCGAGCGGCTGGAATCGTTGCCGCCGGCCATCGAGGGCAACCGGCAGATGTTGGAGTGGCTGCGGGGCGAGCGGCAATGGTACGACGACAGCGAGCAGCGGCAAAAGCCGGTCCAACTCATTGACTTCGATACGCCGGGGGCCAACGTCCGGCAAGTTACCTGGGAATGGACGCTCAAGCCGCCGGCCCGCAAGGGCAACCGCGCCGACGTGATGTTCCTGGTCAACGGCATCCCCGTCGCTATCGTCGAGAACAAGAACCCGAAAGATAAGGACGCCATCGACCGGGGCATCGGGCAGTTATTGCGTTACGAGCGGGAAACACCCGAGTTGTTGGGCGCGGCGCAACTCTTCAACGTGACCCACCTGCTGGACTACTGGTACGGCGTCACCTGGAACGCCTCACGCCGCTTCATGGCCCGCTGGAAAGAGCTATCAGAGGAAACCTACCGGTTTGCCGTCCAGTCCTTCTTTGAGCCAGCTGACTTCCTGCGTACCGTTGTAAAAATGGTCATCACTGGTAACAACCACTCTCTTACGCGCTCCCTTGCGGGAGGCCGAGCCGCCCCAACAGTGCAAGGCGGCTCCGCCCGGGAATCTCGCCCGGGAACACCGAACGGGTCCGAGTTCAAGCCGCCCCGGAGGAACAGCCCTCCGGGACAGCCCGGACCGGATGGGGACCACCCCGCCGGTGCTGCGCTGCAAGCGCCGGTCTCAGCTGCCCCAGGATCACGCCCCAGTGCGTCCATACGTGCTTCACGCGCTTCCTCGCGGGTACGCTGAAGGCGACATGTCCGCCCCTGCCGTCAGGACACTCCCGGCGGCGCGGAACGCGCTCGGAACAGCCGAGCAAACGCCGGGCCAGCACCAGCGCCGCAGCCTGGTGCACCGTCAGCCCGTAGCGCTCCATGAACTTCACCCGGCCGATGACGGAACTGAAGGCCGGGTTGACCTGAAATACCTCCACTCCATTCCGGTGGCCGCGGGAGATGAAATAGGCCTTGATCTTGCCGTAGCTGAAACTGGACAGCATCCGGCTGTACCTGCGGGACTCGCCTTCCAGTTGGGCCTTCTTCTGCTTGAAGTCCAGCCGCTCAATCACGACGGGCTTGCCCGCCTGCCGGGCATGCTCCACCACCCCGGCGACCGCATCCCCGACCAGCGCCTCAGCCTGATGGCTGGACCGGCCGTAGGTCACCAGCGGGACCCGCCAAGCTCGAAGGTAGTTGCCGCTGGCGTCGGTCTCGGCCACGGCCAGGTGGCCGGCATTCAGGTCCACGCCAATGGCGCCGCGCCTCCGGTCCGTCACCGCGGGCACGGGCGCCAGGTCAGTGGTGACGAACACCCGCCATCCCTTCTCATCCCGCTTGAAGCGGTACGATATTGCCTGTCCCAGAGAGGTCGCGCGGGCAGCCCTGATCGCCGTGTTTTCGCCTGCATTCAGCAAACTCCAGGTTGGCCTGCAGGGCCGCCAGCACCTGGCCGTGGCCGTAGGCGAACTTGACGCCTTCGATGACCACGTACTTGCCATGCTCCCCGGCCAGGCAATCCGGCATCCGCAGCCGCAGGGTCAGGGAGCCGTCGCCGGCAACCCCCGCCACGCACAGCTGGCAGCCGCCGGTCTCGTCCCGGCTGCCCAGCACGAAGAACTCGCCGCTGCGGGCATCCCGCCAACCGGCCAGCCATTCCTCATGGCTGCCGTAGCCGTTGGCCTCCAGGTTGTACTGGCCGCGCCAGAGCTTCCTGCCGCCGAAGCACAGCCGGACCAGGCCCGCCGCCATATCGGCCTCAACCCGCGCCAACCTGGACCGCAGGTTATCCAGCCTGCGCATCTTCTGATGGACCCGGCGCGAATCACCCTTCTTCCCGGTGCCAGCCAACTCCTTGCCGGTCCTGCGGACCAGGCCCTTCAGGGTCTCGATATGCAGAAGCTGGGACTCCCGCGCCCCCGAGACCTTCCCCTCCAGGGATACCCGCACCGCGTTGAACATCCGGGCCGGGATTCCATACTCCCGCAGATATGCGCTCTTAAGCGATGCGGCGGACCTGCCGGAAGAGACCTCCGCAAACAGGTTCCGTTGCACCCTGCCGTACAGGGCCGCATAGGCGGACAAAGCCTCATCATTGCCCTCTATTCGCGTCTGGTACGTGGCCTGCATCAGAGCTCCCCGGCCGCGGCAACGGCCCGCTCGACCCTTCTCCGGGCGGAACGCTTCCCGTACAGGCGGGCGCAGAGGGAAGTCATCACCTCGGTCGCGTCCCGGACCAGATCATCCTCGACTTCACCGTCATCCACGACCAGGATGCGGCAACCCCGGGCCGGCAGGGCGGCCTCGATGTACTCGAACCCAAAACGGCAGAGCCGCCCCCTGTGTTCGACTATGATCGCGCCCACCGAGGGGTCGCCGATGATCCGGCGCAACTGCCGCCGGTTGCCGTTCAGACCGGACCCGATTTCCTTGACGACCTCATCGGGGCGGCAATCATGCTGAGTGGCCCACTCGGCCAGCCTGCCGGCCTGGCGGTCGAGACCGCCGCGCTGGTCTGCGGAGGAGACGCTGGCGTACAGCACGCACCGCGCACCGCCCTCGGGAGGAACGATGACGTAATAGCGGCCGTTGGGGAGTTGCTCGATCTGAAGGCCGGGGGGCAATTTGCCCTGCCGGTGCAGACGGGAGGTTGTGGCCTTGTTGAAGCCGTAGAGACGGCCCCAGGCAGTCAGGCTGATGCGCTTGCTGATAACATCTATACGACACGATTTTATACTATATTATGAACAGTTGCCAACCCTGCGAGACTGGATTCTCTTTTACGTCGAGGACGGGGAGACTCGGAAATCCGTGCTGCGCCAGCACCAGCGCCGCGCCGTTGACCGCATCATCGAGCGTTGCTCGGAACCGGCGAAACGGCGCGGACTCATTTGGCACACCCAGGGGTCCGGCAAGACCTTCACCCTGCTCACCGCCGCCCGCATCATCCTGGAACGGAAGTATGAGTTTCAGAACCCGACTGTGGTAGTTGTAGTAGACCGGACGGAGTTGGAAGGGCAGCTCAAGGGTTGGGTGGAGCGGCTACTGGGCGAGATGCAGCAGCAGGACATTCCGGTATGGCGGGCGGGTTCCAGGGCGGAATTGCGCGACCTGCTCCTAACCGACAAACGCGGCCTGGTTCTTTCGATGATTCACAAGTTCGACGGCATTGAGCGGGATGCCAATACCCGGGGCAACATCTACGTTTTCATCGACGAGGCCCACCGCTCTGTAGCGAAGGACTTGGGCACCTATCTCATGGCGGCCCTGCCCAACTCCACCATCATCGGGTTCACCGGAACGCCAATAGCGAGGACCGCCCACGGTGAAGGCACGTTCAAGATTTTCGGCGCCGACGACGGCTTGGGCTACCTGGACAAGTACACCATCGCCGAGTCCATTGAGGACGAGACTACGCTGCCCCATCCGCCACACCATGGCGCCCAGCGAGATGACGGTGCCGACGGAGCAACTGGACAAGGAGTTCTTCGCCCTGGCCGAGATGGAAGGCGTCACCGACATTGATGAACTCAACCGGGTCCTGGACCGGGCTGTTGGGCTGCGCACCTTCCTCACCGCCGACGACCGCATTGAGAAAGTGTCCGCTTTTGTGGCCCAGCATTTCCTGGAAAATGTCATGCCCCTTGGCTACAAGGCGTTCCTGGTGGGCGTGAACCGGGAAGCCTGTGCCAAGTACAAGCAAGCGCTGGACAAACTGCTGCCCCCGGAATGGACCTCGCCGGTCTATACGGAGAACGATAGAGACTTCGTTGAGCGCCCACTGGTTGCGGAGCTTCAACTTTCCGCACAACAGGAAGAGGACGCCCGGCTTGATTTCAAGAAGGCGGAAAAGGACCCGAAGATACTCATCGTAACCGACAAACTGCTGACGGGATACGACGCGCCGCTCCTTTACTGTATGTATCTGGACAAGCCGATGCGGGACCACGTCCTGTTGCAGGCGATAGCCCGCGTCAACCGTCCTTACGTTGACTCCGTTGGCAGCCGGAAGCGCGTTGGCCTGGTGGTTGACTTTGTGGGCGTTCTCAGGGAGCTGAGAAAGGCGTTGCAGTTCGACTCGTCCGACGTAAGCGGGGCCATTGAAAGTCTCGACGAGTTGTTGAGGGACTTTCTGGAAAAGATAACCCTTGCCAAGGCGGACTATCTTGAAGGCCAGGGCGACGGCGCTGACGACGAGCGCTTGGAGCAAGTGGTTTTCGGACGTTTCCTGGACCCGGAGAGTCGCAAGGTATTCTTCGACGCCTACAAGGAAATTGAAGCCCTCTGGGAGATACTATCTCCATCAGCGGAACTGCGGGACTATATTGACACCTTCAAGCAACTGGCCCAACTCTATGCGGCTGTGCGAAATGCTTACACAACCGGCGTGACTTACGTGGCGGACCTTGCCAGCAAGACGAGCCGCATGGTGCAGGAAAGGTCGGCTCAGGAAGGCTTGGGTTACCTGACAAAAACCGTAATCTGCAGTGAAGTATTATCTTTATAAACATTGAACAAAGAGCATAATAACTGCATGCAATATCTACCCTCAAGAGAGGCCGCAAAAATCCTTGGACTCCACCCTCACACCCTCAGAAGGTATGCCGATGCCGGAATCATCCCGTCCATCAGAACCCAAAGCGGACAACGCCGGTATGACGTCCAGTCCTACCTTGGCAAATCCAAGAACAGCACCACCATCTGCTACTGCCGGGTCTCAAGCCACAAGCAGACCGGCGACCTCCAACGACAGGTCGCCTTCATGCAGGAACACTTCCCAAACGCAGAGGTCATCACCGATGTCGCCTCAGGACTCAACTACCGGCGCAAAGGACTTGCTGCCATACTGGAACGAATTCACCAAGGCGATAAGCTCACGCTTGTGGTTGCCTACCGGGACAGACTCGCCCGGTTCGGAACCGAACTCATCGAGCAAATCCTCCAGCAAAACGGTGGCGAACTCCTGGTTCTCAACCAGCGAGATCTCAGCCCCCCGGAGGAACTCACCCAGGATCTACTCGCCATCCTTATTGTCTTCTCTGCCAGAGCCAACGGACTCCGAAGGTACCGGAAGAAAATCCAGGAAGATAAGAATCTACCCAGACCGGGACCAGAGGGCCAAGCTTAAACTCTGGTCCGGCGGCAGCCGGTTCACCTACAACAGGACAATCGAACTCCTGACCTCCGGCGGCGCCCCCAAAGCGTCCTGGCTGAAAATCAAGAAGGATATCCTCACCAAGCTGCCACCGTGGACAAAGCCCGTCCCCTACGAGGTCAAAAGCCACGCGATACGGGACGCATGCCTGGCAGTCAGCGCGGTCAAGAAATTCAACAAGCAGTTGAAGGCCGACAAAAACAGCGGACTCAGGAAGGAGGGGGATTTCGCAAAGGCACACTTCCGCTCCCGGAGAGATGAGAGCCAGACCATCTTCATTCACGCCTCCGCACTGAGCCGCCGGGGCGTATATCACACCCTGCTGGGAGAACTGAAAAGGAGGGAACCAATTCCCCACGCCCACGGAGATGCCAAGCTCACACTGAGGCACCACCAATACCACCTGAGCGTACCCTTCAAGAAGATGGGACCCCACCTCAGTGAGAGCAACCTGCGGTCCCAGGCGCCAGACCAGGTGAGGGTGGCGGCCCTGGACCCGGGAGTGAGGAACTTCATCACATGGTTCTCCGAGGACGGCTGCGGGAAACTGGGACAGGAAGACTTCGGACGAATTCAGAGGCTGTGCCAGCACCAGGACAATCTGCTGTCCCGTGCCGCGCAGGCGCCGTCCAAAAGACGGCGGAACATGCGCCGGGCCGCCCAAAGAATGACCGTCAGAATTCAGAACCTGATAAACGAACTCCACCACAAGACAGCCCGGTTCCTGGCCGGCAACTTCGACGTCATACTGCTGCCTGACTTCAAAACATCAGGGATGGTCACCAGGAGCCAGCGCAGGATCAGGTCAAAGACAGTCCGCAACCTGCTGAGTTTCGCCCACCACCGGTTCAGGAACTTCCTGAAACACAAGGCTTCCGAGAACGGCAGGACGGTGCTTACCGTCAACGAGGCCTACACCTCAAAGACAGTGAGCTGGACCGGAGAGATAAACCACAAGCTGGGCGGAAGAAAGACAGTGACGTCCACCGGCGGACGGAGGATGGACCGAGACCACAACGGCGCACGCGGGATATTCCTGTGCGCTTTGGGAGATACCCCCTCCCTGAGACAGCACGTCTCAGGGTGCGTTGCAACAAACCTCGGCGTTTGTTAGCAAAAATGTATCCGTTACCTTCGATATGCAGACACTGAATGCGCTGCGGGGAGAAAAGGGGTCTCACGAAGCCAAAGTGTTCAACCTTGTAAGGGGCCTCCAGCGCGAAGTCGAAAACGATCCTGGGATGGGTCCTGTCCTGAGACCTTTGAGGGACCGGGCGGAACACATCCTGAAGGGCATGGAAGAGCGAACGACAACGGGCCTGGCAGCGCTCGACCTGCTGGCTGCCCTGGCCAGGGAGAAAGAGGCAGCTATAGAGTCAAAGAAGGACAGTGGGCTCTCGCCGCGAGCGTTCGGTGTCTATTGGGCGCTTAAAGACGCCCCCGACGTTCGCGCCGCAGGAGTCAATGCGATGGACTTGGCGCGTGAAGCCGAATCGCTTCGTGGGCGCTTTCCCAACGCCGCCGTCAGCGCCCACGAAGAACGGCTGCTGCGGGCGGCCCTGTACCGGCCGCTCCTGGGACTCCCGGCTGACGGACGGAGCCGGACAGTCGAACGCTTGCTTACGATATTGTTGGGTACGGATGTCGATGTTGACTGATGAGCAGCGGCGCAAAGCCATCAGCGAACGTGTCGATTATTGGGTGCAACGATTGAAAGTGCAGCCACCCCGGTTGCGCGTTCAGTCCATGAAGCGAAAGTGGGGGTCCTGTTCTACGGCAGGGAACATCACTCTGGCGAGTGACTTGGCCGACCAGGAGCCTGGATTTCAAGACTTTGTAATTGCCCACGAGTTGTTGCACCTGCGGGTGCCCAACCACGGGAAGTTGTTCAAGGCATTGCTGGCCGCTCATGTGCCCGATTGGAGAAAGTACGACATCGAAAAGCAGGGAGCCGTCAAAGTTACGAGGTTCAATCGGGGCGAAGATTCTACGCCTGAGTTTATGAGTTCAGGACTATGACGCCCGACCGACTAGCGGAATTGGCAGCCGAAGGGGAGTCCGTTGTGCTTGAGTTTAAAAGCACGACAGGAACGCGCCGTGAGGCGGCTATGACCTTGTGCGCTATGCTCAACCCGAACGGTGGCCGGGTGTTGTTCGGTGTCACCCCGGGCGTTGGCAAGGCTGATGGCGGGGTACCACATGGGCCAATAAAGTGGCGGAGAGAGTGTCCGCCACCTCACTACCTTCAGCGGACCGCAAAAGACTTCCACGAACCATATTGTCCTGCGACTTGCGCACGAATCAGTATCAACAGGAAGCAATCGAGGTCTTGTAAGGCCCGCCGGCTTCCGTTAGAATCCGGCCCAAGTTGGTATATAAATTGGTATATAAAATGGTATATATTTCCGGAGGCGCCGGATGCCCGGAACGCGGAATCATCAGACCCTTTCGGCCGCCATGGTGCGCACTGTCTCCAAACCCGGGATGTACTCCGACGGCAATGGCCTGAACCTCAGGGTGGAACTGTCGGGAACCAAACAGTGGGTGCAAAGAGTCACGGTCGCGGGCAAACGCACCATGCTGGGCCTGGGCGGGTACCCCGCCATCTCCCTCGCTGATGCCCGGGAACTGGCCGCCGCCAACCAGCGGGCCGTCAAACAGGGACGGGACCCCCTGGCCGAGAAACGGCAGGCCGCCGAGGAACGGCGACGCCCTGCCGTTCCCAGCTTCTCCGAAGCCGCGGAACGGGTTATCGAGATGCACCGGCCCACCTGGAGCAACGCCAAGCACGCGGCCCAATGGACCAGTACCCTGGCCACCTACGCCCATCCGGTTATCGGGAGGAAACCGGTGGACGAGGTTGACAGCGGCGACGTTCTGGCCATCCTGACCCCTATTTGGACCAGCAAGTCCGAGACGGCCAGCCGGGTCCGCCAGCGCATGGAGACCGTGTTCGATTGGGTCGTCGCCCAGGGATGGCGGCCCGACAACCCTGCAGGCAGGGCCATCACCCGGGCCTTGCCCAGGGTTTCCCGGGTGAAGCGCCACCACGCAGCCCTTCCCGTCCTCGACGTTCCAGCGGCCCTCAAAACGGTCAGGGAGTCCGGGGCCGACATGGCGACCAGGCTGGCATTCGAGTTCCTGGTGCTCACTGCAGCCCGGTCCAGTGAGGCGAGACTGGCAACCTGGGGCGAAATGGACCTGCAGTCCGCCACCTGGAAGGTGCCGGCGGAGCGCATGAAGGCCCGGAGAGAGCACACGGTCCCGCTGTCTGGACGTTCCCTGGAAATCCTGGGCCAGGCCAGGGAATTGAACGGTCATGGCACCGGGTTGGTCTTCCCCGCCGGACGGCCAGGGAAGGCTCTGTCCGACATGACCCTCACGGTGTTGCTGCGTCGGCTGGGAATCCCCGCCGTGCCTCACGGGTTCCGCAGCAGCTTCAAGGACTGGTGCATTGAGGTCCGGGGCGGCGACGACCGGTGGTTCACCAGCGAGGCGGCCCTGGCCCACAACCTGGGCGGCTCCACCGAGATGGCCTACGCCCGCACCGACCTCCTGGAACTGCGCCGCCCGCTGATGGATGAATGGGCTGGGTTTCTGTCCACACCCTGAGGGCCGCTGCTTCCTGCCGCCCCTGGGCACAGGTCGCCGCTTCTTCCGGCGGCCCTTTTGTCATCCGCTTCCAACGCCCGGCGACCGGGACATGCTAGCAGGCTGCTGAAAAACCCGGCGTGGCCCGACTATCCAAAGGGAACGGGTTAAAATAGGATCACCCTGGACGCCACCCTGGACGCCACCCTGGACGGAGGTTGAGCCGATGCGCGGGAGATATGATTCACAGGTGACTATGCTGGCCTTCATTGACCTGGAAACGCGAGGACCTGGAAACGCGAGCGCCAACGGATCATCCCCTGCGTGTTATCAAGATGCTGGCGGACCAAGCCCTGAAGGCGCTATCCCCGGACCTGGACCGGATGTACGCCAATGTGGGCCGTCCGTCGATCCCGCCCGAGCGGCTGCTGAAGTCGTCATTGCTGATTGCCCTGTACTCGGTGCGCAGTGAACGGGCATTCTGCGAACAGTTGGACTACAACCTCCTCTTCCGGTGGTTTCTGGATATGAACCTGATTGAGCCCAGCTTCGATGCCACCACCTTCACCAAGAACCGGGAGCGGCTGCTGAGGCACGGAGTGGGCCAGGCTTTGTTCGGCGAGGTGGCGCTGGAAGCGGAGCGGCAGGGCCTGCTGCCGGACGAGCGCTTCACGGTGGATGGAACCCTGATTGAGGCGGCAGCCAGCCTGAAGAGCTTCAAACCCAAGGACGGTGATCCGCCCAGGGCAACCGATGCCGACCCGGGCAACCCCTCGGTTGACTTCCATGGGGAACGGCGCAGCAATGCCACCCACCAAAGCCACCCACCAAAGCACTACGGACCCGGAGGCCCGGTTGCTGCGCAAGGGTAAAGGCAAGGAGGCCAGGCTGGTGTTCATGGCCCACGCCCTGATGGAAAACCGGCATGGAATGCTGGTGGACTTTCAGACCACCCGAGCGACGGGTACGGCGGAGCGGGATATTGTGCCGGAACTGTTGGAGCAAGCCCGGGGACGGGGCTTTCATCCCAGAACGCTGGGCGGAGACAAAGGCTGCGACACCCGGGACTGCGTGGCGGACCTGCGGCGGCGCGGGGTAACGCCGCACGTCGCGCAGAACAACAAGGGGCGGTCCAGCGCCATTGATGGCCGGACCACCCGGCATACTGGGTACGCGGTCAGCCAGCGGATTCGGAAACGGGTTTCGGAAACGGGTTGAGGAGATCTTTGGCTGGATGAAGACCGTGGGAGGATTCCGGCGGACCCGTTACCGGGGATTGGACCGGACTGGTCTGGCGGGGAACTTGGTGGCCACGGCCTACAACCTGGTTCGGATGGCCAAGCTGCTGGGGCAGGCGGCGGCAACTCCGGAAGCCCGGATGGCATGACCTGACAATGGGCTAGCTGGGTCTGGCTATGCCCGGTGCCCCCAAGAGGGCCGGTCCGCGAAGCCGAAGGGGCTGAAAGTCCCGTGTGAACGGCACAATTTCCTCCAACAGGACCCGGGCATCAACGACTTGACCCGTCGATTCCGGACGTGAACACCTTTGTTCAGCAGCCTGCTAGTAGTCAGTCATGTTTGAAATAGAAGGTGTTCTAGGGAAGTAACCGAACACTGGCAATTTCTTGCTTGTCCAAACCCCTACCGGAACAACTGCTATTTCTCGGTTGACTGACTACTAGCGGGCCGCAACCAGGGACGTCGCGTAGGCTTCCACGTCGGTCCTCCGGTGACGCACGCCTCGCTGGCCGACTCTCAGGGCAGGGCCCAACTTCCCTTCTTTTCTGAGTTCGTAGTAGGTCGACTTGGAGATCGCGAGCAGGATGAGAATCTCGGAAATTCGCATTAGCTGAGTGTCTTCGGCAGACATAGGCAACACCCCGAACACAGAATCTGTGATTCAGGGGCACGCCGGATTCTCTGGGAGTTGGTCCCTCCGCCTGGCAGGCAGGCGAAGAATTGTGTTTTCGGACGAGACGCATTGTTCGTCGTTCGTCCTCAAAAAGTTCGGGGTGCCTTGTCAAAGGGCCCGCAGTTATTTTTTTGTGGAGTAGCAGGTGTGCAGCCTCACCAAGAGGTTCAGCTGTTAGTCATTCAGCCCCAAGGGCAACAGCCATCGTCGGTTGCGAACGATGCTCTATTTGGCCAGAGTCCCGGCATACTCCTGATAGCTTGTATGATTCCAGTATAACATGTTGGGCTGGCCAGCAGTTGAAGCAGTCTTCAAACAGCAGGGCAATCGCGTTTTAACTGCGGAGGACTTTCAGCAGGTAGTCCTCCTTCCAGCCGGCCTGGAGGCGTTTCCCCTGGATGCCCACCTTCAGGCTCGTTTCGTTCTTGAGCAGATTGTGCGAAACCTGCCGCAGCGTCGCCATGTTCTGCGGTGCGTGGTCCCCCGTTTTCACGAGGGCAGGCTCTTACGCACCCGGCATTGGTCTTCTCCGAAGGTCACGTCCAGGCTCCAGTGCAAGGAGTTCTCGATGCTCCAGTGAGTGCGCACCACCTCCAGCAGTCGCTCCGCCGGGGCATCCAGGCTGCTGATGTAGTACCGGGGCTGTACCGTGGTCTCTTCCGGCGTCTCCCGGCGGCCCACCACCTTGACCACCGAGCGCAGGCTGGGCCAGTCCTGGCCGGTGCTCAGGTACTCCAAGCAAGATGGGTCGCTGATTGTCCAGCACTCCCGACGTTCTATCCGTCCGTGGTTCTTGTTCAGGGTGGTGGCGTAGTCGTGGGGAACACCCTCGAAGCCGAACTCCTCCGCTCCCTCGAACAGGTCCCGCACGTCTTCGTACAGTTGACCCTGGTTCTCCTTCAACGCCAGCACGTAGTCGGCGCCCCGGTCCAGAATCCCCTGGGCGATGTCCTTCTGGCAGCCCATGGCGTCGATGGTGACGATGGTGACGATGCACCCTTTCAGTTCCAGCATTTGCAGCAACTGGGGAATGGCAGTGATTTCGTTGGACTTCTCCTCGGTCTTCACTTGGCCCAGGGTCAGCGTGTTGGCCGAGGCCCAGGCGCTGACCAGGTGGATGGCCCGCTTGCCCGAATTGCGGTCGTGGGAACGCCGTACCGTCTTGCCATCGATGGCCACCACTTCCCCGGGGACCAGGTCGGACACCGCCTGGGTCCAGGCCATGAAGCACTGCTGGAACTGCTCCGGGTCCAGCCGGGAGAAGACGTCGCCGAAGAGCCTGCCCCCGCGAAAGCGGGGGTGTCGTGGGACGGGATCCCGTGGGGCAGTTCCAGGAAGGTCTGGAACCATTCCAGCTTGCTCTTGCCGAACAACTCGATGTAGACCCAAGAGTCGGCCCCGCAGATGACGGCGCAGATGGCAATGGCAATGATGTCCAGCAGTTTGTGCCGCTTGCACCGGTCTATCCTGGGGTCCTCCAACGTCTCGAAATAATCCATAATGGACGCGCCCTTCCCCTCCCTCATCACTCCCCCCGTCTCCCCTTCACATCACTGGACTCGTATGCCTGGCCAAGTCTACCAATTTATAACGCGATTGCCCTGCCGATTGCGGCGGCTGGATAAGTCCATCGCCCGGTCGAGGAAGATCCACGGCAAGAACCAGCACAGCAATCGGAGAGAACGCAAATACCGGCTGAGAGAGACGGCACACGCCCGGGTAAGGAACATTAGGAACGACGCCCACCACAAGGCCGCATCCGCTATAACTGCGACGCCCGTCGGCAAGGTGGTAGTGGAAACCCTAAACGTGTCTGGGATGATGAAGAACCGCCGTCTGGCCCGCGCCCTGGCCGATGCTTCGCTGGCTGCTTTCATCGCCAAGATCGAGTACAGGTGCGGATGGCTGGGAATCTCCATCGAGAAGGTTGACCGCTGGTTTCCCAGCACAAAGACCTGTTCCGAGTGGGGAGCGGTACGGCCCAACATGGACCTGTCTGAGCGGACGTTCATCTGTCATTCCTGCGGAGTGATGCTGGACCGGGACCTGAACGCCGCACTGAACCTGCGAAACGCCGAGAGCTGCCCGGCGTCAGGACGTGGAGCGGAAATAAGACCGTGCGGCCAATGCCGTCCGGCTGCTGCCGTGAAGCGTCAAGAGACTGCTGTCATCAATAACCATCGGTTAGACCTGATTGGCATAGGTTCTCAGTAGCGGCAGCAGTCCCCTTTCCCCTGGGTCGGGTTCTTGGCCTGGGATACCCAGAATACCAGTTGGGGCCGGAGCCGGCCGGCGCTCGCCCCCTGGTCGTCCATGTATGCCGCCCCTCCTTGCTTTCAAGACCCGGGCGCTCCCAGACGGGCCGTCATTGCGCACTTTCTTGCTTTCCGAAAATCGCCCGGCGGTGTAGAATGTCGGCCGTGAAATGATGCTTTTCAGGACAGCCAAAGTAGCGGCGACTCCGGCCCGCCGGTCGGCCTTGCCGCCAATTGCCAGGTGCGAAATGAGCACACCCGACACCTTCGCCAACACTTCCCAAGTCCGGGGCCGGTTCCGGCTGCCGGACCCGCCCCGGCGGGAACCCGACGAGATGACCAGCTACGACCAGTTGCACAAGACCGGCAACTCCTACCACTTGGCCCAGCACTTCGGCAATCCCGAAAGGACGCTGGTGGAGGCGGACCGCTGGATAATCGCCGAGCCGGGTTCCTTCCGGGACTTGGCTCGGTATCCGGACTTGCTGGTGGCCTTCGGAGTGGATCCGGCAGCTTACAAGGCCAGCAACGGGTATGTGGTTTCGGAGCAGGGGAAGCCGCCGGACTTCGTGCTGGAGGTGGCGTCGGAGAGCACGGCGGAGATTGACGTGGGAGAGAAGCGGCTGGACTACGCTGCCCTGGGCATAGGGGAATACTGGCGGTTCGACGAAACGGGGGAGTATCACGGTGTGCGGCTGGCTGGGGAGCGGTTGGTGGAAGGGGAGTACGCCGCCATAGACATCGAGGACCTCCCGGACGGCAACTTGCAGGGGTGCAGCGTGGCGTTGAACTTGAACATTCGGTGGGAGGGGGGTGAGCTGCGCTTTTACGACCCGGCCACGGGCCGACCCATCGCCACCCTGGCGGATGAACGCACCCGCGCCAACGCCCAGCAAGAGGCCCGCGCCGCCGCCGAAGCCCGCGTCCGCGAGTTGGAGGAACAGCTCCGCCGCCAAGGCGCATGACGCCGCCGCCATTGGAAAGCGCCGACCCATTGAAAATGAGTAGCCGATAGCCATGTCCGGCGACAACAGGATGACCTGCCGCCACGTAACGCGTCGAACGCTTTCACCTCTGCTTTCACTCCATACATACTCTTGTCAGGTCAGACCCCCACCCGCAAAATCCAGCCACATCCCTGTCCGCGGCTGACAGTGACCCTGCGGCCTAGTACTAAACCAAATCAGGATTGGCAGGGATAAAGGCGTTTGCGTCTGGCGTCTTGGGCAGTGAACCGCCAGTTAATGGTAGCTCCTATCGCGTTCCGCTCCGACACGTCCAGTGCGGTGGCCACCTGGGGGGCGGTCCAGCCCACATCTATCTTAATCAGAATGCGGGCCCGGGTAATCGCCTGTGCGGAACTCCTCCCAGCCCTGATCATCTTCCTGAGCCGTCCCTTTTCCTGTGTTGCCAGCCGGACTCCGTACTTCTCCTGCACCATGACCACCTCACATCCCACAACCCTTCGTCTATCCCCAAGGTAGCATCCTGTCTGTGCTCATGTACTAACTGACAATGCCAGATTGGCTGAATACTAGACGTGACTGCCTTTAAGGCAGCGCCGGGGGACGCTCTGCTGACGCAGCGGGCGATGGGGAGGTTTGACCGCACTTCCAACAGGTGTGCCGGCTGGAGCGGCGGCGGCCAGTGATTGGCCAAGGCCCAGGTGACGGTGAGCTATGCGGTCGCCAGTCTGCCCGCCACCGCCCACCTCTCACCTCCTTTCGCCCTGTTAGGCATTGCCCATACTCCACTGCCCACCGGAAAATGAAAAGGCCCTGCCAATCTACCCAATGCTATCGCATGTGAATTCTTGGAGCAGAATCCGGGTGCGATTGCGGTTCTGGATGACATCTTTGTTGGGCAAATGTCAGAGCTTATGGCCGGGAATCTATATTTTTGGGCCAACTCGGCCTGATTAGTTGGTAATTCAGTCCTCAAATTTTCACGTGGCACAGCCCTGGTAGACTGGCAGGACTATCGCATTAGGATTCCGCGGGTACGAGTGATGCGTCTTTGGGGCCATAGACGCTTGCCTTGGTGGAACGAACGTTACGCACACGCGGCAGCAAAACCAGGAATATGGGGTCCAATTTCCCATCAAGATTGGCAAGTCAGACTTTCAACTTCCCAAATGCGATAGCCCTACCAGTCTACCCGACATGTTAGTCCGGCAAGAGGGGTGAAGGACCGGCTCCGGGAAGCTGGGTCAGCGGGGGCTTGGTGGGGGAAGGCTTGGCAGGAACAGCCCCACCATAGGGATACCGGTCACAGCGCCAAACTGAACCTGATCACGAAGGTTCTTGATTTTGTCCAGTTTGGTGGACCCGGGACTCCATAGCTCGCCGCGCTCTGTTGGCGGCGGAGCGTTTGCCGTAGAGGTCATAATTCGCGTAGCGTTGTGCCGGCAGACATTCCGGAAGTCCCTGGGGCTTCGGAAGTCACGGAGCACGTATTCATCGCCCGGAGGTGTCCGTTGTGCCGGATCTGGCCAACGGAGGCCGCCCCAGATTTCGGAGACGACCCCCTCTGCCCGGCGGGAAGTGGCCGTGCGCTGGACCGGCAGCGGTTGGCGAGGGGGATCAACCCCGTATCCAGTACGGGGCAGGCTCTGGTCAGCCTGTGAACTTATTTGCCGCCCTGCAGGAGGAAGGCCGGCTGCATGTTAGTCCGGCATAAGGACCATCCAATGGTACCTGCAAACGGTGCATCAGGTGCATCAATTGAAGCTGAGCGCAGGGACCATCGCCGGTGTGGCGCAGCAAGTGGCGCAGCAGACCCGGCCGGTCGTAGCTGGAACGCATCCGCAGCAGTCCGGTGGTCCACGCCGATGAGACCGGCTGGCGGGAGAACGGAGTCAACGGCTGCGTTTGGACCTTCAGCCCTGACTGTCAGAGATGTGAGTTTCGGCGGAGCCTGGCCCTGCTCACGGATAGGGTATGACGAAGGTGGTCACTCCCGCCCCTTCCGCCTGCGCCGATTGGGCCGGGTTCATCCTGGACGTGATGATGATCGGGGTGACGGCCCCTTCGGTGATGGCCCCCAGTATGCCGGCCCGGGTTTTCGCCCGGTCGATGTCGTCCCGGTCCGCCGTGAGGGAGACCTCGACGACCGCGTGCCGGTTGTCCTCGGCCGAGATTATGAGGTCGGCTTCGAAGAGGTCGGCGCAGCCGTCCTGGCTGACAAGTCCGTTCCAGATGGCCTGGTCGATGGCGCTGTTCAGCCGGGGATCGGTCAGGCCGTCCTGGTTCAGGGCAACGTAGGAGCCTGTGAAGCCCAGGATAAACCTTGACCGGGCCAGGGCCTTGGTGCGAACGGTCCGTTCGTACTGCCCGCCTTCCAGGTTCCCGAGCCGTCCTTCGATGGCGTTGAGCCGCTGGTCGGTCAGCCGGTTGGTCTCCTGCTGGGCCTGATTGAATTCCCGCTGGGCTTCGTTGGCTTCCTGCTGGGCCTGATTGAATTCCCGCTGGGCGCTTCCTGCTGGGCCTGATTGAATTCCCGCTGCGCCTCGACGAAGCGGTCGAACCGGCCCGGCAGGTCCAGAAGTTCCTGAGTCAGGAGGAGCGCTCGTAGCGCCTCGGCCCAGGTGGGCTGGTCACGCAGGATGCGGGCCAAATCTTCGATGGTGTTGATCGTGGTCATGCGTGAATTATACCTCAGCCGGATCGCCGGCTGAAATGTGGGTCACGTTACTTCGGTCCTGGTGACCACCACCGTGTGTGTGCCGGTGGCGTTGTAGCCATTCTCCGATACCATTGTAAAAATGGTTCTTACTGGTAACAACCACTCTCTTACGCGCTCCCTTGCGGGAAGCGCCGCCGAAGCACAGCCGGACCAGGCCCGTCGCCGCGTCGGCCTCGACCCGCGCCAACCTGGACCGCAGGTTATCCAGCCTGCGCATCTTCTGATGGACCCGGCGCGAATCACCCTTCTTCCCGGCGCCAGCCAACTCCTTGCCGGCCCTGCGGACCAGGCCCTTCAGGGTCTCGATATGCAGAAGCTGGGACTCCCGCGCCCCCGAGACCTTCCCCTCCAGGGATACCCGCACCGCGTTGAACATCCGGGCCGGTATGCCGTATTCCCTGACGCATGCCCTCTTCATCGATGCGGCGGACCTGCCGGAAGAAACCTCCGCAAAAAGACGCCTCTGCACCCTGCCGTACAGTGCGGCATACGCGGACAGGGCCGCGTCATCACACGAAATTCGCGTCTGGTACGTGGCCTGCATCAGAGCTCCCCGGCCGCGGCGACGGCCCGCTCGGCCCTTCTCCGGGCGGAACGCTTCCCGTACAGACGGGCGCACAGGGACGTCATCACCTCGGTCGCGTCCCGGACCAGATCATCCTCGACTTCACCGTCATCCACGACCAGGATGCGGGCGCCCCGGGCCGGCAGGGCGGCTTCGATGTACTCGAAGCCGAAACGGCAGAGCCGCTCCCTGTGTTCGACTATGATCGTGCCCACCGAGGGGTCGCCGATGATCCGGCGCAACTGCCGCCGGTTGCCGTTCAGACCGGACCCGATTTCCTTGACGACCTCATCGGGGCGGCAATCATGCTGAGTGGCCCACTCGGCCAGCCTGCCGGCCTGGCGGTCGAGGTCGCCGCGCTGGTCCGCGGAGGAGACCCTTGCGTACAGAACGCACCGCGCACCGCCCTCGGGAGGAACGATGACGTAATACCGGCCATTGGGGAGTTGCTCGATCTGAAGGCCGGGGGGCAATTTGCCCTGCCGGTGCAGACGGGAGGTGGTGGCCTTGTTGAAGCCGTAGAGACGGCCCCACGCCGTCAGGCTGATGCGCTTGCTGATAACATCCATACAATACGATCTTATGTACTAACTTTTGAACTGTTGCCAACCCTTCACGTCCATCGCCAGGCATATACGCCGTGCTGTTGTACCATCGCTCTGGTACTATAACGGCCGACAGCCAAGAACCCCAGTGCAGTTCAGCAAATTGGATATCGCAGTATTACCCACATTCTTGGAGGCGGCATGGAAAAAGACGAACTGGTCCAGCCCACCGCAGTGGAGCCCCGGGCGGGTTACCGCATCTGGATCAGCTACGCGGACGGACCAGCAGGAGAGGTCGATCTGTCGCATCTGGCCGGCCGGGGCGTCTTCGCAGCCTGGAACGACCGGGATCACTTCGAAAAAGTACACATCACGGAACACCGGTCGATCGCATGGGACGACGAAATCGAATTGTGCCCGGATGCCCTCTACCTGCAGCTCACCGGCCTGAGCGTGGAAGAACTGATGCCGGGAGCCCGCCCGGTGCAAGCGGATGCCTGAGGTATGCTGCTTCTATGGCATCGTGATCAACATCTACTACAACGACCACGGGCCACCGCACTTTCACGCCCGATACGGGAGCGACCAGGTGATGATCGGCATGGACAACCTGACGGTATTGCAGGGCCGGCTCCCCCCGCGCGCCCACGGGTTGGTCATCGAATGGGCCGCTAGTCGCAATCCTGAACTCAGGGCCGCCTGGGCCGCTGCCAGAAGAATGGATCCCATGGGCAGGATCACCCCGCTGGACTGAGTTCGCCGCCGCCGCATATCGGTCGGATCATCAGTGTTGCTGTTGCTTTCGGCGGATAACGAAATCCAACCCCGGTGCAGTCAGGACGACCAGCACCCAGCCAACGTCTAGAGGGTTTTCCAGAGCTCGAGTTGCCGGTTGATTTGGTCATTGCTGATCACCAGGGCTGGCCGGTTGTCCGAAAGTTCGGCCCCGTTATCGGGGCCGTAGGCATGCCAGTGGACGTCTCCTCTGAGTGCGCCGGTCATTGGCCGTCCTCGGTCAGGTGGCGTTGACGAAGCTCAGGTCCGCCTCCTGCTCCTCTGGTGTCTGCTTGAACTCGGCAAAGCCGGTTTGTGGCATTGTCCGGCTCTGGTGGAGCAGGTAGGCTCCGTGAGACACGTCGTGAGTCTCCAGCCAGGCACAGCAGGCTACTATCATGCGGTCAGGCAGGTCGGTCTGGTCCAGCAGTTGG
Source organism: Dehalococcoidia bacterium (assembly GCA_965216155.1). GTDB lineage: Bacteria > Chloroflexota > Dehalococcoidia > Lucifugimonadales > UBA3495 > CATOSP01. The sequence continues at coordinate 1,460,569 of CBDCFD010000006.1, forward strand.
AGCAGTCGGCTACAGCCCATTTCGGTGAACCACTGCTTGGCGGTTGTGTCGGGAGAGGTCTCCTTTTCGGCGCATTGGGCGGCAAGGTCTCTAATTTGGTCTCTCGCGGCGGGCGAGGCGTCGAGGACTCTGTTGACCTGCCTGAGGTGATCGGTGGTGAAGTTCCACGGGGGAGATTCCAGCAGCGCAAGACGGTAGTCTGGGTCTACTTGGAGCAGAGCTTCGGTGCGCTTCTTGGCGGCTTCCAGAGCCTGGTTCCGCACTTTCGGGCTGGCCGGTGCCGCGAAGAACTGTTCCGCCCCGGGAAGGGCATCCATTGGGCTCGGCTGGGCTTCTGACGTCGTCATTTTGTTTCCTTGCAAGCAGCTTTCTCTGAAGTGTCTATATTCTAAACTAAAGCCAAGGTGGGATGTACATTCGAGGGGCGATGAAGATTGGCTTGGTTGCGCCAGTGAAGCCCTCTCATCCGTACTTGGAGAATGATCCGGCACCGCTGTTTGCCCTCCACTATCTGCGTATTTCACCTTAACTTTGGTTTAGGTTTGACCTGTCGTTCGCGGTCCGGCTTCGCGGTCTTGGTAGTGTCCTTCTTCGGGCGGCTATCTGCAGTTCTGCCAAGTTTCTTCCTGCTAGCCGTATTCTTCGGCTTGTCCGATGGCTGGTCGGGTTTGTCTTTCTTGGCTACCTTAGCCTTGGGTCTGCTTCTGGTGGTCAGGGCAAAATGAGTCTCGAATGTGCGCTCTTTGACATTGCCCGCTTGGGCGGGGCCCGTCGACCTGGTGACGGCATGCTTATTTGTAACGTGGGTTCACCGTTGTAAAAAGGGTTGACTTTGGTAACAGGACCAATGCCGGCCTTTCCTGAGACGCGGCCCGAAGGGGGAAGCGCCGCCGCCCCAACAGTTCAGGACGGCTCCGCCCGGGAATCTCGCCCGGGAACACCGAACGGGTCCGCGTTCAAGCCACCCCGGAGGAACAGCTCTCCGGGACAGCCCGGACCGGATGGGGACTACCCCGCCGGTGTTGCGCTGCAAGCGCCGGTCTCAACTGACCGGAGATCGCGCCCCAGTGCGTCCACACGTGCTTCACCCGCTTCCTTGCAGGTACGGTGAAGGCGACCTGGACGCCGTTGCCAACAGGACAAGTCCGCCGGCGGGGGATGCGCTCCGAGCAGCCGAGCAAAGGGACCAACGTCCCTGAAGCGGACGCCATGGACTACATCGCCGGCTTTCTGCTCTTCAACAACTGGAGTTGCCGGGACGTTCAGCGCGACGAAAGCAGCGTCGGCTTGGGCCCCGCCAAGGGGAAGGACTGCGGCTCGTTGTGGAGCCCTGGCTTGTGACACCTGACGAAATGGCGCCATACCTACGGGACGGCCGCCTGCACATCAAGTGCAGCGTCAGGGTACGCAGCAGTTGGAATAATGGTCTATTATGGATGGAATTAGTCGACGTATCAGCCTGACTGCCCGGGGTCGCCTCTACGGCTTCGGCAAGGCGACCACTTCCCGCCTGCATCGTACCGGCAAGCTGCCCCCGGCGCTCCGGATCCAGCAGTTTCCCAACGGACGTTATTACGTTGCGGCACCTCCCCGCAATGACGCGCGCTGCGTGGTGGGATGTGCATTTCGTGATTTGAAGATGACCGAAAGGACTCCCAGGCTCCTCATATCACCTTGGCACTGGCCAGGGTAAAGGGGGCGTCGGCGGCTATTCGGCCTGGAGGCGCCCGACTTGGTCTTCCAGTTCCCTCACTCGTTCCAGGGCGGCGTCCCTTTCTCTCTCGGCCGCAAGGCGCCTCTCGGCTTCCGCAAGACGCCCCTCGGCCTCCTCGTCGTAGGTCAGCAGGTAGCGGCCGCTCGCCGGGTCGTACCAGCGGAGATGTCCGTCCTCCCAGCACAGGTCCAGGCCCAGCACCGCGCTGTGGCCCCGGTAGCTGCTCTTTCCGAACTGGACAACTTCGATGGGCTGGTAGACGGCGTCTGCCAGGTGATCCCCCGCCAGGGGAGCGTCGTGGTATGCACCACCGGAGGGGTCGAACCGCCAGTACTCCGGTACGCCGAAGGCAGCGTAGTCGTCCCGCTTCTGCGTATAGTCGTTCTGCCCTGTGGTCACGGACGCCACTTCCAGCACGAAGTCCGGCGGTTTGCCCTGCTCCTCGATGGAATAGCCGTGCCGGTCGATAACGCCGGCGTGGTCCACGCCGAAGGCGACCAGCAGGTCGGGGATGCGCAGGCCCTGGCGCTGGCTCACGGTCCTCCCTATGGGCACCTCGCCTCAGGATGATGGTCGTGTCCGGCATGCCGAAATGGTGGGACAGGGCTGCCTGGTGCGCCGGGGCGTCGAGGTAGATGGAGTTCTGCATATCGTCCCTGGGCGGGAATTCCGGGAACCTGTCGGCCGGCCTGGTGGCCGGCGTCTTCTTGATCGGCCTGCTGGTCATGACGTTCCTCGACCGGGGCGACAAGGATGGAATATGGGACCATTATATGGGTTCACGGTCTCCACCTTCCACCATGCCCAGGACGATTGCAAAGTCAGGGAGGGGAGTTTATAAAGACAGGGAAGTGAGAGTTGGGAGTGTGATGATATGGAGGCAGTGGAATCTCTGTTCGAGTGCTTGGAGCAGGTGCCGGACCCCAGGAGAGCCAGACTGACAGTGGTATGTATGGGGTTTTCATGCAGGGGCATGGCAGGTGATCTCCAGGTTGGGTTTGGGTTCCGGCCACGGCTCCGGCAGCAGCCACACCCGGCGCCAGAGCCTTCCCTGATGCATCAACTTGTTCAGCCAGTAGATGCCGTGCCCGATTATGCTGACTGTCCGCCCAGGCCTGCTCCAACTACTGCGGTGTGTGGGCGCCAGCACCTTTGGAGGCGTTCGAAGACTGTCTGAGGAGGGTCTGACGGTCAAAGGTGTCTTCGACCCTGGTCCCATAAAGAGGGTAAGACAACCTCCGACGCCGTTTATGGTATAGCCAGCCTGGGGTTCCCGCCGTCCTTTTCGGCGGTTAAAAGGAGCTCATTCGGGTTGTATACGATTTCGGGCGTTATGGGGACGAAGCCGCCCCCGCCGCCTCGGCGCCGAGGCGCGGCCCTCCTGAGCGTGGCTGTGCGGCCCTCGCCCGGCAGGGACCACACGGTCCCACCCCGTCCGCATTCATGGCCCGCACTCTCACCTGATAGTCTGTACCTGCCGAAAGGCCCCCGATGTCCGTCGTCGTGGACTTGCCGGATATGCTCCGTGTGACATAGCGGCCAGTGCTTCCTGACTGCCTGTGCCCGACATCGTATCCGCTGATGGCGGGGCCTGAGTTGCGCGGGGCTGGCAACTGTTCAGAACTGGTGGCCTACCTTACGAGCCACCATCCCGCGACAGTGCCAATGCCACCCTCTCATGCTTCAGCCAGCCAAGCTGACTAACTGGCGATATAGAGGGTGATGACCCCCAACAGCTCGTCCCTGGTAATCCGGTCGGCAAAGTAATCGATTATGGCCGTGATGGCCTCATCCCTGCCGATCATCCTGTCGTTGTCTGTGTCATATCGACTTCCCAACTCACCCAAATCCTCAGCGAGCACCGCAATTGTCACGTCGATGGTGGCAGTGCCGCCGTTGTTGTCATCCGCCTTGACCGTTACAGAGTAGCTGGACTTGGTCTCGTAGTCGTAGGTCACCTCCGGCTTTGTTTGTATCTGGCCGCTGGCGCTGTCAATGTCGAACGAATCCGCGTCCGCGCCCTCCAGAGTGTAGGCCGGGGTGTCGCCGGTGTCGGGGTCGTTGGCCGTTACCGGAGCGCCGATGTTCCCGCCCGCCTCCGTGTTTTCGGGGACCTCGCGGGCGGCTGTGGCCGAGTCGAACTCCGGCGGGCGGTTTGCTCCGGCCTGGACTGCCTGGGTTGATGCTGCCTGCGCGGTCTTGCCCGGCCCGTGCCCGTCGGTGTAGGATGCCGTGGCCCGCAGGTGATACCCCACGTCTCCGTCAACCGGAGTGTAGGAGGGGGAACCGGTCCCGATGCCGGCCCAACCGGTGCTCCCGTCACCGGACCTCTCCCACTGCCAGACGGCGCCGGTAACACCCTCGTCGGGGTCGGTCAGAGCGGCGGTGATTTCGGCGCGGGCCGGGGGCTGGTCCGTAGATAGAGTAACCGTCCCTGCTTCGTCAACGTCGGTGACAGTGACCGTCACGTCGATGGTGGCAGTGCCGCCGTTGTTGTCATCCGCCTTGACCGTTACAGAGTAGCTGGACTTGCTCTCGTGGTCGTAGGTCACCTCCGGCTTTGTTTGTATCTGGCCGCTGGCGCTGTCAATGTCGAACGAATCCGCGTCCGCGCCCTCCAGAGTGTAGGTTTGGGTATTGCCGGTGTCCGGGTCGGTGGCCGTTACCGGAGCGCCGATGTTCCCGCCCGCCTCCGTGTTTTCGGGGACCTCGCGGGCGGCTGTGGCCGAGTCGAAGTCCGGCGGGCGGTTTGCTCCGGCCTGGACTGCCTGGGTTGATGCTGCCTGCGCGGTCTTGGCCGGCCCGTGCCCGTCGGTATAGGATGCCGTGGCCCGCAGATGATACCCCACGTCCCCGTCAACCGGAGTGTAGGAGGGGGAACCGGTCCCGATGCCGGCCCAACCGGTGTTCCCGTCACTGGACCTCTCCCACTGCCAGACGGCGCCGGTAACACCCTCGTCGGGGTCGGTCAGAGCGGCAGTGATTTCGGCGCGGGCCGGGGGCTGGTCCGTAGATAGAGTAACCGTCCCTGCTTCGTCAATGTTGGTGACCGTGACCGTCACGTCCACGGCAGCGGTGAGTGCGCCGTCGGAAGCCGTCACGGTCACTGTGTAGGTGTTCTTGACCTCGTGGTCCAGGGCGGCTTTGGTCCGCAACTGGCCGGTCGATGCGTCGATGTCGAAGAAGGTAGCATCCGTCCCGCCAAGTGTGTAAGCCGGGGTGTCGCCGGTGTCCGGGTCGGTGGCCGTTACCGGGTCACCGATGGCCACACCCGTCGTGGTGTTCTCGGCGATGGTGCGGGAAGCAGTCTCCACGGAGAACTCCGGCGGTTCGTCAACGTCGGCGACGGTGATGGTCACGTCGATGGTGGCAGTGCCGCCGTTGTTGTCATCCGCCTTGACCGTTACAGAGTAGCTGGACTTGGTCTCGTGGTCGTAGGTCACCCCGGACTTTGTTTGTATCTGGCCGCTGGCGCTGTCAATGTCGAACGAATCCGCGTCCGCGCCCTCCAGAGTGTAGGTTTGGGTATTGCCGGTGTCGGGGTCGGTGGCCGTTACCGGAGCGCCGATGTTCTCGCCCGCCTCCGTGTTTTCGGGGACCTCGCGGGCGGCTGTGGCCGAGTCGAACTCCGGCGGGCGGTTTGCTCCGGCCTGGACTGCCTGGGTTGATACTGCCTGCGCGGTCTTGCCCGGCCCGTGCCCGTCGGTATAGGATGCCGTGGCCCGCAGATGATACCCCACGTCTCCGTCAACCGGAGTGTAGGAGGGGGAACCGGTCCCGATGCCGGCCCAACCGGTGTTCCCGTCACTGGACCTCTCCCACTGCCAGACGGCGCCGGTAACACCCTCGTCGGGGTCGGTCAGAGCGGCAGTGATTTCGGCGCGGGCCGGGGGCTGGTCCGTAGATAGAGTAACCGTCCCTGCTTCGTCAACGTCGGCGACGGTGATGGTCACGTCGATGGTGGCAGTGCCGCCGTTGTTGTCATCCGCCTTGACCGTTACAGAGTAGCTGGACTTGGTCTCGTGGTCGTAGGTCACCCCGGACTTTGTTTGTATCTGGCCGCTGGCGCTGTCAATGTCGAACGAATCCGCGTCCGCGCCCTCCAGAGTGTAGGTTTGGGTATTGCCGGTGTCGGGGTCGGTGGCTGTTACCGGAGCGCCGATGTTCTCGCCCGCCTCCGTGTTTTCGGGGACCTCGCGGGCGGCTGTGGCCGAGTCGAACTCCGGCGGGCGGTTTGCTCCGGCCTGGACTGCCTGGGTTGATACTGCCTGCGCGGTCTTGCCCGGCCCGTGCCCGTCGGTAGCTAGGATGCCGTGGCCCGCAGATGATACCCCACGTCTCCGTCAACCGGAGTGTAGGAGGGGGAACCGGTCCCGATGCCGGCCCAACCGGTGTTCCCGTCACTGGACCTCTCCCACTGCCAGACGGCGCCGGTAACACCCTCGTCGGGGTCGGTCAGAGCGGCAGTGATTTCGGCGCGGGCCGGGGGCTGGTCCGTAGATAGAGTAACCGTCCCTGCTTCGTCAACGTCGGCGACGGTGATGGTCACGTCGATGGTGGCAGTGCCGCCGTTGTTGTCATCCGCCTTGACCGTTACAGAGTAGCTGGACTTGGTCTCGTGGTCGTAGGTCACCCCGGACTTTGTTTGTATCTGGCCGCTGGCGCTGTCAATGTCGAACGAATCCGCGTCCGCGCCCTCCAGAGTGTAGGTTTGGGTATTGCCGGTGTCGGGGTCGGTGGCTGTTACCGGAGCGCCGATGTTCTCGCCCGCCTCCGTGTTTTCGGGGACCTCGCGGGCGGCTGTAGGCCGAGTCGAACTCCGGCGGGCGGTTTGCTCCGGCCTGGACTGCCTGGGTTGCGTGCTGCCTGCGCGGTCTTGCCCGGCCCGTGCACGTCGGTGTAGGATGCCGTGGCCCGCAGGTGATACCCCACGTCTCCGTCAACCGGAGTGTAGGAGGGGGAACCGGTCCCGATGCCGGCCCAACCGGTGCTCCCGTCACTGGACCTCTCCCACTGCCAGACGGCGCCGGTGACACCCTTGTCGGGGTCGGTCAGAGCGGCAGTGATTTCGGCGCGGGCCGGGGGCTGGTCCGTAGATAGAGTAACCGTCCCTGCTTCGTCAACGTCGGCGACGGTAATGGTCACGTCAATGGTGGCAGTGCCGCCGTTGTTGTCATCCGCCTTGACCGTTACAGAGTAGCTGGACTTGGTCTCGTGGTCGTAGGTCACCCCAGACTTTGTTTGTATCTGGCCGCTGGCGCTGTCAATGTCGAACGAATCCGCGTCCGCGCCCTCCAGAGTGTAGGTTTGGGTATTGCCGGTGTCGGGGTCGGTGGCCGTTACCGGAGCGCCGATGTTCTCGCCCGCCTCCGTGTTTTCGGGGACCTCGCGGGCGGCTGTGGCCGAGTCGAACTCCGGCGGTTCGTTCACGTCGGCGACGGTGATGGTCACGTCGATGGTGGCAGTGCCGCCGTTGTTGTCATCCGCCTTGACCGTTACAGAGTAGCTGGACTTGATCTCGTGGTCGTAGGTCACCCCCGGCTTTGTTTGTATCTGGCCGCTGGCGCTGTCAATGTCGAACGAATCCAAGTCCGCGCCCTCCAGAGTGTAGGCCGGGGTGTCGCCGGTGTCCGGGTCGGTGGCTGTTACCGGAGCGCCGATGTTCTCGCCCGCCTCCGTGTTTTCGGGGACCTCGCGGGCGGCTGTGGCCGAGTCGAACTCCGGCGCTTCGTCAACGTCGGCGACGGTGATGGTCACGTCGATGGTGGCAGTGCCGCCGTTGTTGTCATCCGCCTTGACCGTTACAGAGTAGCTGGACTTGGTCTCGTGGTCGTAGGTCACCCCAGACTTTGTTTGTATCTGGCCGCTGGCGCTGTCAATGTCGAACGAATCCAAGTCCGCGCCCTCCAGAGTGTAGGCCGGGGTGTCGCCGGTGTCGGGGTCGGTGGCCGTTACCGGGTCGCCGATGGCCACACCCGCCTCCGTGTTTTCGGGGACCTCGCGGGCGGCTGTGGCCGAGTCGAACTCCGGCGGGCGGTTTGCTCCGGCCTGGACTGCCTGGGTTGATGCTGCCTGTGCGGTCTTGCCCGGCCCGTGCCCGTCGGTGTAGGATGCCGTGGCCCGCAGATGATACCCCACGTCTCCGTCAACCGGAGTGTAGGAGGGGAAACTGGTCCCGATGCCGGCCCAACCGGTGCTCCCGTCACTGGACCTCTCCCACTGCCAGGCGGCGCCGGTAACACCCTCGTCGGGGTCGGTCAGAGCGGCAGTGATTTCGGCGCGGGCCGCGGGCTGGTCCGTAGATAGAGCAACCGTCCCTGCTTCGTCAATGTTGGTAATAGTGACCGTCACGTCCACGGTAGCGGTGAGTGCGCCGTCGGAAGCCGTCACGGTCACTGTGTAGCCGGACTTGGTCTCGTGGTCCAGGGCGGCCTGGGTCCGCAACTGGCCGGACGATGCGTCGATGTCGAAGAAGGCAGCATCCGTCCCGCCAAGTGTGTAGGCCGGGGTGTCGCCGGTGTCCGGGTCGGCGGCCGTTACCGGGTCACCGATGGCCACACCCGCCTCCGTGTTTTCGGGGACCTCGCGGGCGGCTGTGGCCGAGTCGAACTCCGGCGGGCGGTTTGCTCCGGCCTGGACTGCCTGGGTTGATGCTGCCTGCGCGGTCTTGCCCGGCCCGTGCCCATCGGTGTAGGATGCCGTGGCCCGCAGGTGATACCCCACGTCCCCGTTAACCGGAGTGTAGGAGGGGGAACTGGTCCCGATGCCGGCCCAACCGGTGTTCCCGTCACCGGACCTCTCCCACTGCCAGACGGCGCCGGTGACACCCTCGTCGGGGTCGGTCAGAGCGGCAGTGATTTCGGCGCGGGCCGGGGGCTGGTCCGTAGATAGAGTGACCGTCCCTGCTTCGTCAATGTTGGTGACCGTGACCGTCACGTCCACGGTGGCGGTGAGTGCGCCGTCGGAAGCCGTCACGGTCACTGTGTAGGTGTTCTTGACCTCGTGGTCCAGGGCGGCCTGGGTCTGCAACTGGCCGGTCGATGCGTCGATGTCGAAGAAGGTAGCATCCGTCCCGCCAAGTGTGTAGGCCGGGGTGTCGCCGGTGTCCGGGTCGGCGGCTGTTACCGGGTCACCGATGGCCACACCCGTCGTGGTGTTCTCGGCGATGGTGCGGGAAGCAGTCTCCACGGAGAACTCCGGCGGTTCGTTCACGTCGGCGACGGTGACGCGCACCCTAAATGAAGTCCGGCCGGGTCTTCGCCCACTGGGAGGAGTGGTGTCGTAGGCCGTGATGGGTGAACGAGTACGTGTTGTCCCCGTTCTCGTCCGCCGGGTCCTCGTAGTCCGGGGGCTGTGTGAAAGTAAGCACACCGTTATTGTCGATGTCGAAGAAGTCACCGTCGCCGCCGCCGGTCTCAATGCTGATTATCCAGCCACTAATGTCGCGAATGTCGCCGTCCGGGTTGGAGGCAGTGGCGGAGTAGGTGGCCAACGGCCAGGTGCCGTTCTCGGGGTACCTGATTTCCTCGGGACCCCTCACAGTAGGCGATCCTGCTGAGCCGGAGGGACTAAGAGCCACATTGATGCTGCCGGACTGGCCGGATGGGTCAGTGGCAGTTAGGGTTATCTCGAATATGCCATCTGTCCCCGGGTTATCGTAGGCATGGGCGTCCGTAGTGTACAGGTCGCCGCTCAACGGACCAATGCGGAACTTCACGGCATCCGCTCCATCTATAGAGTAGCGGACCTGGTCGTTGTCGGTAATGTCGACATAGCTTGGGTAGTAGATTTCGGAGCCTGGCGGGGCGTGTCTCTTAATGTACAGGCAGACATCTGCCGTCTCACCCTGGGTACAGCCGTAACCGCCACCTGTATTCGCCTGGAACTCCGGCGTTTGGTTGTCGTGCGGCACTGGCTTTACATACGCGGCTGCCGACCATGCGGTCTTTCCGGCCCCCAGAGGGTCGGTGTAGGAGGCGACGGTCCGCAGGTATCTGTTCACGTCGCCTTCTACCGGGGTGTAGGTGGCTTGCGTCGCAGTGCTGATGGCGTCCCAGCTCGACTCATCCGAGGACTTCTCCCAGTGCCATGTCACGCCCGAAACGTTGCCGTCGGGGTCGGTCAGGTTGCCCTCAACCTCGGCGCCGACCTGGAGCCTGGTCCACGTCAGCGAGACCTTCCCATCCTCCTCTACGTTGGTGACCGTGATGGTCACCGCGATGGTGTCTTTGGCGTCGGATGTGTCGGTAGCGATTACCTTTACCGTGTAAGGGCTCGTGGTCTCGTAGTCGAGGGGTGCGCCGACCTGTAACTGGCCGGTTGCCCTAACGATGGTGAACGGGGAGGTGCGGGCGTTTTCCAGGGTATAGACCAGTCTGTCGTCGTCGAGGTCGGTGGCCGTCACCGGGTCGCCGATGTTCTGATACCACGGCGTGTTCTCGTCCACGGTGCGAGTGCCGGTCTCGCTGGACGGGAACTGCGGGGCGCTGTTCGTCTGGGCGTAGGCCGTGTTTCCCGGCAGAAGGGCGGATGGGAGAGCCGCTGAGAGGGCGGCAAGGACAATTACGGACAGAACGGCCG